>NZ_CP071321.1:0-2400000 GCF_017309585.1 Nitrogeniibacter aestuarii
TGCGGGTTGCTCACAGGGCGATGGGCGAGGATGTGTTTCGGACAGTTGCGGCTGTGGATAACTTTTTCATGGCGGGGTAGAATGCACGTCTGCCGCCGAGGTTTGACAACCTGCAACCGGCCCGGAAGAGGTCAGAGGCGGAGACCCGAGAGCAGAGCAGTTTTCGTTGGCTGCCGTAGTCAGCCATCGGGCGTATCGAGTTTCCGAAAACATAAGAATTCATCCACTCCTGTGACGCAAGATTTCTGGAATTTCTGTCTGGTCCGCCTTCAGGGTGAATTGCCTCCGCAGCAGTTCACCACCTGGATCAAGGCCCTGCGTGCCGAGGATGTCGACAATGCCGACAGCCCTGCCGTGCGTATCGTGGCGCCCAACCGCTTCGTGTTGCAGTGGGTGCGCGAGCGCTATGTGCGCCGCATTGGCGAACTGGGGCAAGAGTTTTTCGGCGGCCCGGTCAATCTCGACCTCAGCCTGCCGGCAGTCGGAGACGTAGCCACCAAGGTGACGCGTCCGGCACGCGCCACAGCGACAGCCGCCGCATCGGCGCCAGTTGCCCCGGTGGTCGAAACCGCTCCGGTGGCGCCCGTGCCGGCCGCAGAAGAGGCGCCAGCACCCAAGCGCGAGAGCAAGACCCCCAAGGCCATTGCACCCACCCGCAACAACGGCTCGGCCTACGAGAAAAGCCGGCTCAACGCCGATTTCACCTTCGATACCTTGGTGACCGGCCGCGCCAACGACCTGGCCCGCGCGGCCGCCATGCAGGTGGCCGACAACCCCGGCGTGTCGTACAACCCGCTGTTCGTCTATGGCGGTGTGGGTCTGGGCAAGACCCACCTGATCCACGCCCTGGGCAACGAGGTGTACCGCCGCAACCCGAAGGCGATCATCCGCTACGTGCATGCCGAGGACTACTACGCCGACGTGGTGCGTGCCTACCAGCAAAAGAGCTTCGACGTCTTCAAGCGTTACTACCGCTCGCTCGACGTGCTCATGATCGACGACATCCAGTTCTTCAATAACAAGAACCGGACGCAGGAAGAGTTCTTCCACGCCTTCAACGCGCTCACCGAAGCCAAGAAGCAGATCATCATCACCTGCGATACCTACCCCAAGGACATCCAGGGGCTGGAAGACCGTCTCATCTCGCGCTTCGACTGGGGCCTGACGGTGCAGATCGAGCCGCCCGAACTGGAAATGCGGGTCGCCATTCTGCAAAAGAAGGCCGAGAGCCACGCCGTGCATGTGGATGACGACGTGGCCTTCCTCATCGCCAAGAACCTGCGCGCCAACGTGCGCGAACTTGAAGGCGCGCTCACCAAGGTGGTGGCTTTTGCCCGCTTCCACAACCGCGACATCTCGCTGGATGTGGCCAAAGAGGCGCTCAAGGACCTGCTGCACGCCCACAACCGGCAGCTGTCCATCGAGCACATCCAGAAGACGGTGGCCGACTACTTCAAGATCAAGGTGGCCGACATGCACTCAAAGAAGCGCACGCGGGCCATCGCCCGCCCGCGCCAGGTGGCCATGTTCCTTGCCAAGGACATCACGCCCATGAGCCTGCCGGCCATCGGCGAGGCCTTCGGCGGGCGCGACCACACCACGGTGCTGCATGCCTGCCGCACGATTGCCGAGCTGCGGCGCAACGACACCCAGCTCAATCACGATCTGCACGTGCTCACCCAGGTGCTGCGCGGCTGATCACCCCACCCACACGCACACAGCAAACGACCCGATCCACGGAGACCCACACGAATGCAACTGCTGACCACCACCCGCGACGCCCTGCTCGGACCGCTTCAGTCGGTGTCCGGCATCGTGGAGAAGCGCCACACGCTGCCCATCCTGTCCAACGTGCTGATCGAAAAGCGCGGCAGCGAGCTGACCATGCTCGCCACCGACATCGAGATCCAGATTCGCACCACGACAGAAGTGGCCGCCGGCGAGGACGTCAGCATCACCGTGGGCGCACGCAAGCTGCAGGACATCCTGCGCGCCCTGCCCGGTGACAACGAAGTGGCGCTCACGCTCGACGACTCGCGCATGACCGTCAAGGCGGGCCGCTCGCGCTTTGCGCTGCAGACCCTGCCCGCCGCCGACTACCCGCGCCTCTCCGTGGAAGACGGTGAAGGCGTGCGTTTTACCGTGCAGCAAGGTGCCTTCAAGAAGCAGCTGGCCCTGGTGCAATACGCCATGGCCCAGCAGGACATCCGCTACTACCTCAACGGCCTGCTCACCGTCATCGACGGCAACGTGCTGCGCATGGTCGCCACCGATGGTCACCGGCTGGCCTATGCCGAGAGCGCCGTCGACGGTAACCACCCGCGTACCGACGTCATTCTGCCGCGTAAGACCGTGCTCGAGCTGGCCCGCCAGCTGGCCGATTCCGAAGAGCCGCTGGAAGTCATCATTGCCGGCAACCAGATCGTGTTCCGCTTTGGCCCCATCGAGCTCATCTCCAAGCTCATCGACGGCAAGTTCCCCGACTACGAACGCGTGATCCCCAAGAACCACCCCAAGGAACTGCACCTGGCCCGCCAGCCGCTGCATGCCGCACTCACCCGCGTGGCCATTCTCACCAACGACAAGTTCCGTGGTGTGCGTGTGGTGCTCGAATCGGGCAGCCTCAAGATCGTCAGCTCCAACGCCGAGCAGGAAGAGGCGCAGGAAGAACTCGAGATCGACTACCAGGGCGAAGGGCTGGACATCGGCTTCAACGTCACCTACCTGCTCGACGTGCTCAACAACGTGTCGGTGGACGAAGTGGTCGTGCGCCTCAACGACGGCAACTCCTCCGCGCTCATCAGCCTGCCGGGCAACGACAACTTCAAGTATGTCGTCATGCCCATGCGCATCTGATCGCACCCGCGCCACACACAACAATGTACCGTGGCGCCCCGTGGCGCCCCGCATGAAAAGAGAGCCCTATGTCCGACTCGCAGAACCCGACGCCGAACGGCGGCTACGACGAATCCTCCATCCAGCAGCTCGAAGGCCTCGAGGCCGTTCGCAAGCGCCCTGGCATGTACATCGGTGACACCTCTGATGGCACCGGTCTGCACCACATGGTGTTCGAGGTCGTCGACAACGCCATTGATGAAGCACTGGCCGGGCATTGCGACGACATTCTCGTCACCATCCACACCGACAACTCCATCTCCGTGGCCGACAACGGCCGCGGCATCCCGGTGGGCATCAAGATGGACGACAAGCACGAGCCCAAGCGCACGGCAGCCGAAATCGTCATGTGCGTGCTGCACGCCGGTGGCAAGTTCAACCAGAACAGCTACAAGGTCTCCGGCGGTCTGCACGGCGTGGGCGTGTCGTGTGTGAACGCACTGTCCAAGTGGCTGCGCCTCACCATCCGCCGCGACGGGCAAAAGCACTTCATGGAGTTCCAGCGCGGCAAGGCGGCCGACCGCATCATCCAGACCGTGGACGGCGTTGAAGTCTCCCCCATGAAGGTGATTGGCGAATCGACCAAGAACGGCACCGAGCTGCACTTTCTGGCTGACGAAGAAATCTTCGGCACCGTCGAGTTCCATTACGAAATCCTCGCCAAGCGCCTGCGCGAGCTCTCCTTCCTGAACAACGGCGTGCGCATCCGCCTGATCGACCAGCGCACCAGCAAGGAAGAAGACTTCGCCTTCGCCGGTGGCGTGCGCGGCTTCGTGGACTACATCAACCGCGCCAAGACCGTGCTGCACCCCAACGTGTTCTACTCCGAAGGCACGGCCAAGACCTCCAACGGCACCGATCACGACATCGAAGTGAGCGTGGAAGTGGCCATGCAGTGGAACGACAGCTACCAGGAACAGGTGCTGTGCTTCACCAACAACATCCCCCAGGCCGACGGTGGTACTCACCTCACCGGTCTGCGCGCGGCCATGACCCGCGTCATCAATAAATACATCGAAGAAAACGAGATCGCCAAGAAGGCCAAGGTGCAAATCAGCGGCGACGATATGCGCGAAGGCCTGGCCTGCGTGCTGTCGGTGAAAATGCCCGACCCCAAGTTCGCCAGCCAGACCAAGATGAAGCTCGTCTCCTCCGAAGCCCGCCCCGCGGTCGAAGAAGTGGTGGCCAGCAAGCTGGGTGACTACCTGCTCGAAAACCCCATCGACGCCAAAACCATCTGCGGCAAGATCGTCGAAGCCGCCCGCGCCCGCGACGCCGCCCGCAAGGCCCGCGAAATGACGCGTCGCAAAGGCATCCTCGACGGCGTCGGTATGCCCGGCAAGCTCGCCGATTGCCAGGAAAAAGACCCCTCCAAGTGCGAAATCTACATCGTCGAGGGTGACTCCGCCGGGGGCTCTGCCAAGCAGGGCCGCGACCGTAAGTTCCAGGCCATCCTGCCGCTGCGCGGCAAGGTGCTCAACGTGGAGAAGGCGCGTTTCGACAAGCTCATCTCAAGTGAGCAGATCGCCACGCTCATCACTGCCCTGGGCACCGGCATCGGCAAGGAAGAATTCAACCCAGACAAGCTGCGCTACCACCGCATCATCATCATGACCGATGCCGACGTGGACGGCGCCCACATCCGCACGTTGCTGCTGACCCTGTTCTACCGCCAGATGCCCGAGCTGGTCGAGCGCGGTCACATCTACATCGCCCAGCCGCCGCTCTACAAGATCAAGCACGGCAAGAGCGAGCTGTACGTGAAGGACGACGCTGAGCTCAACGCCCACATGCTCAAGCTCGCGCTCGAAGGCGCCGAACTCATCACCGCCGAAGGCGCCGAGCCCATCAGCGGCAGCGCCCTGGGCGAGCTGGCCCGCAACTACCTGTTGGCCGAAGCCGTCATCCAGCGTCTGGCCGGCTACATCGAGCCGCCGGTGCTCTTCGCCCTGCTCGAGCGCAACGTGGTGCTCAGTCTCGAATCCGAAGACGCCGCCCGCGCAAGCGCCCAGGCCCTGCAACCGCACTTGGGCGACACCATGAAAGTGCACGCCGAATTCAATGAAGAGGCCGAGGCCTGGCGCCTCGTCATCGAGCGCATGCACCACGGCAACCGCAAGAGCTGCACGATTGAAGAAGACTTCCTCGTCTCGGGCGACTACGCCACCATCCGCAGCGCCGCCGAGGCCATCGCCGGCCTCGTGGGTGACAAGGCCGTCATCCGCCGCGGCGAAAAAGAGCAGCCCATCAAGGGCTTCGGCCAGGCCATCCGCTGGATGCTCGGCGAAGTCGAGCGCAACATGGGCAAGCAGCGATACAAAGGCCTGGGCGAAATGAACCCCGGCCAGCTCTGGGAAACCACCATGGACCCCACCGTGCGCCGCCTGCTCAAGGTGCAGATCGACGACGCCATCGCGGCGGACGAGATCTTCACCACGCTGATGGGGGATCAGGTGGAACCGCGCCGGCAGTTCATTGAGAGCAATGCGTTGTATGCGCGGAATATTGATGTTTGAGGTTTTTTTCCACCGGCAAAAGGAACGGGACTAGCTTTTTTTGGGGCTTAGGTCGTTTTTCCGTCACCGGATTCTGTTTCTTTGCAAAAAGCTCCTTATGGAGCTTTTTGCTTTACTGGAGCTGATTTTCACGCCATCTCGCTCATCCGCTAGGGGCAAATGAGAGATGGTTTTCGCGGAAACGGATGACGCCGGATAACAATGGCATTTATGTCCACACCATCAGAGAGTATTCTTCGCTTACACCCTAACCGTCTACCCCGTTATGTCGCTAACAAACCATTTGCCTGCCATTATTTCGTCAAAGGGACGTACTTCGAAACCTGTCGAACGGCGCTACCGCGCAATTTTAGTTGAGCTTGACCAATACAGCGCGAGTGCCCCGATCTTTGCTGAAAGCCTCTTTCGCGCGGTGGAATCACAAGATGCCCAGTGGATTGATAAAATTCCTGGGGATTTGGACGTGCTGGTTTCTCATGCTTCTGAAGTAGCCGGCCTCCGCCAAGATATTTTGGATCGTATCGAAGGCTATTTGCCTCCGTCTGAGGTCGTCGTAGATCTTGTTGAGTCTTTGATGCCTGGGGGGAAGATTGTTGGTGCGAATTTATGGGATGCCAATCAAGTTTGCAGGCAGTACGTTCTCAGGGGAACTAACCCGCGCTTCGAACACTTTATTCGTGAAACCCTGACACAGTACATATTGGCAAATGGCGATCTTCAGCTTCCTCTTGATGCAATGGTCAGCTTCCTCAAGGATGACTATGATCCGTTCGCAAAGAGGGTTGCAAACGGACTGATATCGCGCGCGGGAAAGCTAAACGAGATGATTCTTGAGCGTGCCCTCATTAGCGCCGGAATTGGCGCGTTAGGCTCCGCCTACGATGTAACTGGAACGAAGTCGAATGGGGACATGGTGTTCTACTGTAACAATACCAAACCGCGATGTCAGATCTATGCAGAGGTCAAAAGCTACGGTGCTCGCGAACGTTTGCTGCGCGGACTTCAAGATCTAAACGGCAAGGATGCTATTGGAGTTGGATTCTTTACCGATGCCTCTGAGTTCAACCCTACTCGCACCCAAGACTTTATCAACGCAAACACATTGGCGATTTACATGCCCGACGCGACCTACTCAGCTCTGCATCCAGACAGTCGAGCAAGGCCGTCAAAGAGAAGCCAAGCGTTCTACCGTCGATTGTCATCATTCCCTGCCGACATTGTTAGCTTTACAAAATCGGGACGTCTCCCCTGATGGCGGCCTCAGTAGTGCGCAGTGCCGTCTGAGGATCGTCACGAAGCTGGCACTCATGAACCACGACTACCCGCCATCCCAATGCTTGTAGCTGATTTCTAACGAGTTCATCTCTTTTTCTATTGCTATCTAGTTTCGCGCGCCAAAATTCTGTCCGCGTGCTGGGTAGTTTGAAGTATTTGCAGTTGTGCATGTGCCAAAAGCAGCCATGCACAAGTACCACAGTTCTCCATTTTGGCAGCACGAGATCGGGTTTCCCCGGAAGATTTTTGTCGTGAAGCCGAAAGCGAAAGCCTTCGCTGTGAAGGAATTGACGAACCAGCAATTCGGGCTTTGTATCCTTTCCGCGAATGCCAGACATCATCCGGCTTCGGGTGGCCTTGTCGACTACGTCAGCCATTACGCGTCGAGCTGAAGGCCCAATGCTCTCTGAAAGACCGGATATGCTGCTTCGTAGACCGCATCACCCAGTTCCTGAAAAAGGGCGTCGACAACTGAACGTGCTTGGGAAATCTCGATATCCGAGAATGTCCGCTTTCCAGTTGCAATGGTGACGATTTGTGCAGGGTCATCATCAGGGTGGAACAGTATTCCTCGCTGGTTCAATTCGGAAAACCACATCAGTGCGTGATCGAACGTCAGCCCTTGCAAAACGGGAATTCTGGTTTCAATGTGCATTTTTCATCCTCAGGCAACCGAGTAGCGGAGTGGCAGTTCAGGTTCGAGCGTTTCAGCTTCCAGTCTGGGTTGCATGAGTTTGGCGACATGATGCATGACGTCGACAACCACTGAATTTCCGAACTGCTTGTATGCACGCGTGTCAGATACGGGAATACGGAACGTATCCGGGAAACCCATGAGGCGAGCGCACTCGCGCGGCGTCAGGCGTCTTGGGTTTTTGCCTTCGCCCTGATACACCAGAATCTCGGAACCGTCTTTGTAATACCGGGCCGACAGCGTACGCGCCACACTGTTCGGGAACGTCAGCCCGAAACCGAAGCCGTTGCCCTTTGCGCGATGTTTCTCGGCGTAGTCTTGCAGGTAGGTCCATAGCTTGGGTGTCAGGGTGTATTTGCTCTGAACCGATCGGTTTTCATGGTCGAAGAATCGATCGCCATCCCATTCCAGGAACGGTTCGGAACCGTCGGCTCGATGAAGGATGTCCTTCATCGTTCGCTGGCCTTTCGGTGGCAGGGGCAACTCGTCCCAATCGAAGCTGACACCGAGATCCTTGCGGAAGCCGACGATCAGGATACGTTCGCGGTGCTGGGGCACAAAGTGGGCGCCATCGACAACGCGTGGGGAAATGTCGTAGCCAAGGTCGATCAAGGAGCGCTTGATCACATCCCATGTACGCCCCTTGTCGTGCGACATGAGGTTCTTGACGTTCTCGAGCAGGAATGCGCGCGGCTTCTTTTCTTCAATGATCCGGCAGATGTCGAAGAAAAGCGTGCCTTGTGTTTCACATGAAAAGCCGTGGGCGCGACCCAGTGCATTCTTCTTGGAGACGCCCGCAATACTGAACGGCTGGCAGGGAAAGCCCGCGAGCAGGACATCATGGTCAGGTACGTCGGCGGCTTCGATCTGGGTGATGTCGCCATTGAGCGGGTGGGCGTCCCGATAGTTTTCGGCGTATGTCTTCTGGGCGTAACTGTCCCACTCGCTGGTAAACACGCAGGTGCCGCCAATGCCTTCAAAGGCGGCACGAATGCCCCCGACGCCGGCAAACAGGTCGATGAACCTGAACGCTCCTTCCTCAACAGGCCCGCCAAACGGGAGCATCTGCTGAAGGCTCAATGCATATTGAGCGGGTACAGAACATGCCTCGACCCAGCGTCGAACCGTGCGTGGGTCTTTGCCGATGCGACGTGAAATCTCGGCCTGGCTGTAGTGTTTGAGCGCCTGAGCGAGGTAGTTGTAAGCCGAATCGGTGTCGTGAGCGGTCGTGAGCACTGTGGCGGACATCAGGGTCTCTCTGGGAAATAATGCGGACATTATGTCCGCATTGTGACCCGCGTGAATACTGTATATCCGAAAAAATCCTGGAAAATACGAGCGCTTTATTTCGCCGGCACAAACATCGAATCCCCCACCCGATCCGCCGCCGACTTCGCCGGCCGCACTACACTCACCAGCACCTCATACCGATCAAAATACTCCTCCGCACCCCCATGCACGACGGCGCATTTGCCGCTTTTGAGCAGCTTGCCGGGGTGGACGCCGTTGTTGATGCGGGCGCGGCTCACGTAGAGCGGGTCGCCGTCTGTTTCGTAGCCGTAGGGCACGGCGTTGCGGGGGCGGTGATCCATTGGCCTTCGCCGGTGGCGGCCACGCGGTAGCGGGGCACTTTCACTTCCTTGCCGCTGTAGCCAATCATGCAGCTCTTGCGGGCGTTTTCGGCGGTGTTGGTGTGCATCTCAAGGACCCGTGTTATTGATGAAGCCGCGCGCCAGATGCTGAATGAGTTCGAAAGACGTTTCGGCGTTTCCCGGCATGTCCCCTGCGAGTCGTGCCCTTCCGTTTGGGTCGGTTTCCGCTTCGAGCAGGTCTGCGATTAGTGCGTGATCTTGTCTGGATAGCACCCGGGTCATGTCTTGTCCCAACAGCCAGGCCCCGGCCAGTGTGTAGTCGAAGTCGGCCGCGTCGAGCAGGTGCGCTGCATCGGTGTACAGCCGATCACGCTGCCCGGCGTCCAGGTAGTGGGTCAGAATTGCGTGCAGGTCGTGGGCGTCTTTTCCCGGGTGTTCATGTCGCCGTTCCTGCCAGGCAAGGAGCTTGAGCACGGCGAGGGCCGCCAGCGTGACCACTTGAATGCGCTGTCCGTTTGGCAAAACGGCTTCAACGGTGTTGGCCATGGCTTCTGCGAAGCCGAATACGCTCATGACGGTTTCGCCGCCGGGTGGCCAGGCGATGGATCGATAATCCCGTTCGACGGGGCCGAAGGGGATGAGATCGATCGGGAGGCTGCCGTTGAAGACAAGCCGGTGCGCGACCCGGGGCACTTCAGCAAACCGGTCACTGTTGATCAAGCGTTCCCGAATGGCGGTGAAGGTGGGCCAGTCGGGCACCATCAAGGCAATGTCCCCATCCTGCGTCTTTCGACCGGGGTCGATGTCGTGAGCAGTGTGAAGCAGCAGATCGCGCGCCGTTGCGCCGGCAAGAAAGAAGGGGGTGTCTCCCGCGCCTTCTTTGAATGTGGCAACGAGTTCGGACAGAAACGCGAGTTCAGTCCTGTTCGAAAAGTCCATGGAGCTCTCGTTCCCGAATTCGGTTTGCCGCTTCGAAACACCGACCATCGCCGGTGGCCAGCAGGTCGGCGTAGATCAGCAGCGGGGGGACCAGGTCGGGCGTGGTCGTCGTGGTTTCGAAGTGCCAGAAGCGTTTTCGCAGCTCGACCGTGCCCGTGGGGTCCTTGCGGAGCTGTTGGTCCACCAGCAATCGGTTGGGGACTTCGTCGGCGTAGAGCGTGACGATGCCGGGGGTCAGGTAGGCGTCCAGTTTGGCTGCCGCGGCCTCGCCGCCAAGTTGTGCGTTGTAGCGGGTGGCGTCGAGGGTTTGCCACCAGTCGCGGTTGGGCGCTCGATATTGGCCGAGGAGCAGTTTGGGGCGCAGAGTGCGCGCGTAGGCTTCGGTCCAGGTGTCGGCGAGGCGCGCCATGTTGCGGAGCCGTCGATTGGCACGGCCCAGTTCGAATACGTAGCCGGCGTCGGTGAGGTCTTCCATGACGTTACCCACGGTGCCATGGGCGACGCCGGCGAGTTTGGCGATGTCACGGTAGGGACGGTTGACCCATTCGGGCTCACACAGCAGGGCGAACACCACTTGCAGCCCGGTGGCCTGGAATGCGCGCCCAGCGTTGGGGGCAGTCGGCTTTTCGGTGGGGCGCATGCCCTTGATCCACACGAGGATTGGCGGCCGGTTGAGGTAGGCATTGCCGGCGCCGTCGATGAAATTCACACCGTGTTCGCGCAGTTGATCAGCTAATTGGGGCGTCGCGTAGTCTGTGATGAGCAGGGCGTTCTCCCCTAGACGCGCCATTTGGTTGATGACCGTGCCCAGCATGGCGGGGCGAAGGCCGCGTTTGACCTCGGCAAGCAGCGGTAGGGTTTCGTCACCGATGCGCCATTGAAGACGCGCGTCGCCCACGGTGTCGGCAGTGGGCGCCTCCAATGCCTCCAGGCGGAGGTTGACCCCCATGCCGTGTGCGGCGGCGATGGCGTCTTGAATGAGATCGGCGGCTGCGGTTGTGTCCATAAAATTAGAATGTCCATGTTTCATGGACATGTGTCAATCATGGACAAATGTCTCTTGTCCAAATATTTCATTTGTCCATGAATCATGGACGAACTCAAAAAATGGACAAATGGAGTATCAAGGCAGCCAAGACTATCGGTATTGGTTCAATTTACTGCGCCGCAGACTTCGGCGGCGCAACACACTCGTCAGCACTTCGTACCGGTCGAAATACTTCTCAGAACCCCCGTGCCCGACGGCACATTTACCGCTCTTGAGCAGTTTGCCAGGCGGCAGACGCCTCAGTCGATTGGGGTCTAAACCCCATTCGCGGGTACCGACCCGCTCCCTAGACTGGGAACCATGCACTGACCCACCGACGCCACTGCCGGTGAGCAGATTCAGACACACAGGTTTCCCGACAGGAGCATCGACATGAACACCATCACTCAAACCACTCGCACCCTCCGCCTCGCCCTGGCCCTGAGTGCTGTGCTTTCCCTCAGTGCCTGCGTGGTGCCGGTGCAGACGGTGCGTCATGATCCGCAGCCCCGGGTTAATACCCTCAAGTTCGTGAAGGCGTCGGGGGGGCATGTGCCGCGCGGTGCCCTTCAGGCGGGGGCCGATCGCAAGGGTGAGGCGCTGTATGTGTGTTCGGTGCGCTACAACGGCGCGACCCATCTGGGCAAGGTGCGCAAGGGTATCGGGGGCTGCCACATCGGCTTTGGAGGCAAGGAGAAGGGCTTTTCGTCCTACAAGGTCGGGCTGGGCTACGGCAACTGGGCCAATGGCAAGAAAGGCGCCATTCCCTACGGTGCGGTGGCCTACGGTCGTGAAAGCGGGCAGCCGCTCTATGTGTGCCGTGCCATGCATCGCAAAGGGCTCAAGGTGATGTGGCAGCCGGGCAAGGTCGGGCCTTCCACCGGTGGTACGTGCAACTTCGGCTACGGTGGCAAGGAGTATCGTGCCAAGGCGTATCAGGTGCTGATGCCCTGAGTCCCGTTAAGCACCGCGCGGCCGGTACGACCTCGGTGAGGTGTGCCGGCCGTTTTCGTGTGGTGATGTGTCGGGCGTCAGCCCAGCACTGCGTCCAGTGCAGCGAGCAGCTGATCCACATCGGCCAGGCTGTTGTAGTGGACCATCGAGATCCGCAGCACGCCGCGCGCCGGATCGATGCCCATCGCCTCGAGCAGTCGCACGGCGTAGAAGTGGCCGCTGCCCACCATCACGCCGTGTTCGCCCAGCGCCGCGGCCAGACGGGCCGGGGTCATGGTGTCGGGTACCACGGCGACGGTGGCGGCACGCCCGGCGGCGGTGGGCGGGCCGAGCAGACGCAGGCCGCGGCGCGCGTGCAGGCCGTCGAGCAGGTGGGTCAGCAGGGTGTGCTCGGCGTCATGAAACAGGGCGCGGACGCGCGCCGGGCGTCCTGCCGGATCGGCGCCCGGATGGTGATGGATGTCGAGCGCCTCGAAGTAGTCGGCAATGCCGGCTGCAGCGGCCACCTGGGCATGGTCCGGTCCGGCCGGGACGAGATATTTACGCGGCTGGTCGGCATTGAAGTAATGGGCTTCATTGCCCAGCGTCTCGCGCAGGATGGGCCGCATGATCATCAGCCCCTGGTGCGGTCCGAAGGTCTTGTAGAGCGAGAACAGGTAGATGTCGGCGTCCAGCGCTGAAACATTGGGGAAACCGTGCCCGGCGAACGAGACCCCATCGACCAGGCAGAGCGCGCCAGCGGCATGCGCCATTTCGGCAATGCTTGCGACCGGATTGATGTTGGCGACGATGTTGGAGCAGTGAGGGATGCACACCAGCCGGGTGCGCGGCCCGAGCAGGGGGGATAGATCGTCCGGGTCGAG
The DNA here is from genome assembly GCF_017309585.1 of Nitrogeniibacter aestuarii. NCBI lineage: Bacteria > Pseudomonadati > Pseudomonadota > Betaproteobacteria > Rhodocyclales > Zoogloeaceae > Nitrogeniibacter > Nitrogeniibacter aestuarii. Next base: position 12,756 of record NZ_CP071321.1, read on the forward strand.
AAGCCCGGTGTGCGGATCGACCTGCCATTCGCGAATCACCATGCCGTCGGCCGCCAGCCGGCGCCACACGCCGCTGTTGGCTTCATGGTCCTGATTGGTGACCACGATTTCGTCCCCCGGCTGGAGCAGACGCCGGAATGCCTGTGCCAGCACGTAGGTGTTCTGCGAGGTCGAGGGGCCGAAATTGAGCCAGCTTTCAGGTACGCCCAGATAAGGCGCGAGCCGGGTGTAGGCCGCGTCCATCCATTCGCCCGCCTCGCGGGAGGCCGGGTAGGCGCCATAGGGCTGCACCTTGAGCCGCCGGTAATAGGTGTCGAGCCGCTGGATGACGGCCTGGCAGACGTAAGAGCCGCCCGCGTTTTCAAGAAACGCCGTGCCGATCATGGCCGGCTCGGCGAAGGCGGGAAAACAGTGGCGAACGAACGACAGATCGATCGCGGGGGCGGGCGACATGGGAGGCTCCGGTTGATGGGTGATCAGGCACAAGGGTAGCGCAACAGGGCGCGACGCATGGCAGCGCTTGTGGCTGTGAGTCCGGACGCCCATGAAGGGCACACGCATAGACGCTGTGGTGCCGACTTCGGGCGGCCCGCCCCGTCGTCGGAATGGTTGACGTTAATACTCAACTTTTCGCCCACACGTCCGTTGGAGAGAAAGACGGGGATCTCCAGCGAAGCGATTCGCGTCGCAGACGCTTCATGCCATTGCAGTGAACCCCAGCACAGATTTGTCCATGTTCGACCTCGACCGATTCTTCGTCGGCAACACCGACCCCAGTCTCTTTGCCAGCGGCACTTACAGCCCTTCGCTGGTCCTCCTGTCCTTGCTGATCGCCAGCGTGGCCTCGGGGCTCGCCTTGCAGATCGCCGGCACGGCGCGGCGTGGCACGACCCCCATGCAGCGTCATCTGGCAACGGCCATTGGTGCGCTGGCCCTCGGCGGGGGGGTGTGGTCGATGCACTTCATGGGCATGCTGGCCTTCGACCTGTGCACGCCGGTCGACTACGACACCGTGACCACGGTGCTATCGATGGTGCCCAGCCTGGGTGCCTCCTGGATCGCATTGCGCCTGCTCGCGCGCGATCGGCTCGAACGGCACCAGTTACTGCTGGGCGGCGTGCTCGTGGGCGCCGGCATCGGGGCCATGCATTACACCGGGATGGCCGCCATGCAGATGTCGCCGGCCTTGCGCTACGACCCCTTATGGTTTGCGGTGTCGATTCTGGTGGCGATCAGCCTGTCGGTTCTGGCGCTGTGGATCCGCTTCGGGCTGGAGCGGTTTCAGGGCCGACGCAGCGCGATGCTGTGTCTGGTGGCCAGTGCGCTGGTCATGGGGCTTGCGATTGCCGGCATGCATTACACGGGCATGACGGCGGCGCGCTTTGTCGTGCCGGCGGATTTCGTGCCGGACACCGATCTGCCGCCCAGTGATTTTCTGGTCGAGGCGGTGTCCTTGTTCGTGATCGGTCTGACCCTGCTGGCTGCGGCCTTCAATGCCCTGTTGCGCTACATGCACCTGTATCGCACCGCGCAGGACAGCCAGTTCCAACTGCAGGCCATCGTGGATACGGCGGTGGACGGTATCGTGATCATGGACGAAGAGGGCGTAATCGAGGCCTTCAACCAGTCTGCCGAGGCGATCTTCGGCTGGCAGGCTGAGGAAGTCATCGGGCGCAAGGTGGAGGTTTTGCTCGCCGAGCGTCTTGCGGGCGATCGCCAGGGTCATCTGGCCGCCTATCTGCGGGCGCGGCATCCGGAAATCGTCGGCAAGGGGCGCGAGGTGATGGCGCGCGACCGCAACGGGCGGACCTTCCCGATCCGCCTGGCCATTGGCGAGGTCACCCTGCCAGACCGCTCCCTGTTTGTCGGCTTCATCTCCGACATCAGTGTGCGCCAGGCCATCGAGCAGTCGCTGCGCGAGCGCGAGGAGCAGTACAGCTCGCTCATCCGCAACATGCCCGGAGTGTCGTTCCGGTGTCGCATTGATGACGACTGGAGCATGGTCTTCATCAGCGATGCGGTCGAAGCGATGACCGGCTGGCCGCCTGAGGCGTTCATTGCGAAAACGGTGAACTTCGGCGACATCATCCATCCGGACGACACGGCCCGGGCCAGCGACGCGGTGGACCTGGCCCTGGCTGCGCGACGCCCCTATCAGGTGGAGTACCGCATCATCCGGCAGGACGGTCAGGAACGCTGGGTGCAGGACAGCGGCGGATTCGTCTACGACGACGCTGGGCAGGCCCGGTGGATCGACGGGGTGATCGTGGACATCACGGAAACCCAGCTGCGCAACGCCGAGTACGCGGCGCAGGTGGCGGCCATCGACCGTGTGCAGGCGGTGGTGCATTTCGATCTGGCCGGCCATGTGATCGACGCCAACGACATCTTCCTCGACATCATGGGCTACACGCTCGACGAGGTGGTCGGTCAGAGCTTCCGCCTGTTCCGCTTTGAGGACGAGGCCGGCATCGACGAAGACCATGACGAGCTGTGGCAGAAGGTGACGGCCGGTGAGCCGGTCACCGGCGAATTCCGCCGTCGGGCCAGGGACGGCAGCACGGTATGGATCCAGGCCTCTTACAACCCGGTGCTCAATGCCGATGGCCGGCCGTTCAAGGTGGTCAAGTTCGCCACCGACCTGACCCAGCGCAAGGTCATGGAAGCGGCGCTGGTCGAGGCCAGGGACAAGGCCGAGCAGGCGGCAGCGGCGCGCGCCACCTTCGTGGCCAACATGAGCCACGAGATCCGCACCCCGATGAACTCGATCATCGGCTTCTCGGACCTGCTCATCAATTCGCCCATGGACGCCACGCAGCGCCGGCATATGGAGACGATTCGCAACTCAGCGCGCTCGCTGCTGGGCCTCATCAACGATGTGCTCGACACCGCCAAGCTCGACCGCGGCGCGATCGAGCTGGAACACATCGATTTCTCCCTGCGCGACATCGTGCACCAGATCTCGGCCTCGCTCGGCCTGAGCGCCGAAAACAAGGGGCTGGGCCTGAGCGTGGATTACCCGGCCGAGCTGCCTACCTTCTTCAAGGGCGACCCCATGCGCCTGCAGCAGGTGCTCAACAATCTGGTGGGCAACGCCATCAAGTTCACCGCCGAAGGCCGTGTGGCGATCATCGTTCGGTATGAGGACGGTCGCCTGCGCATCGCCGTGCGCGACACCGGCATCGGCATTCCGGCGAGCCGGCTCGAAGCCATCTTCGACCCGTTCTCCCAGGCCGACGCCAGCATGAGCCGCCGCTTCGGGGGCACCGGCCTGGGCACCACCATTGCCCGCCAGTTCGTGGAGCTGATGGGCGGGCAGCTGCGCGTGGACAGCCGCGAGGGCGAGGGCAGTACCTTCACGGTGGAGGTGCCGCTCGAACCGGGCAAGGCCGTGGTGCTCGACCCGGTCGAGATGGGGCGCCAGTTGCCCCCGCTGCGCATTCTCGTGGCCGACGACATCCCCCAGAACATCGAGTTGATGCAGATCGTTCTGAGCCGCAGTGGTCACAGTGTGGCGGCCGCCCGCGACGGCGAGGAGGCCGTACAGGCGGTTGCCCGGAGTCGATTCGACGTGGTGCTGATGGACGTCCAGATGCCGCTGGTGGACGGTCTCGAAGCCACCCGACGGATTCGGGCCTGGGAGCAACTGCAGGGCTTGCCGCCGGTGCCCATCGTCGCCCTCAGCGCGAGTGTGCAGCGGCAGGACCAGGAAGCCGCCCGCGAGGCCGGCATGAACGGATTCGCCAGCAAACCGCTGGAGCTGCAGCGCTTGCTGATGGAAATCGCCCGCGTCACCGGGCTGGAAACCCAGGTCGCGGCGCCGCAGGCCGTGCCCGACGGGGTGGATGTGGGCGCGCCGCTGATCGACTGGGCGCGCGGCATCCGCTTCTGGGGCGACGCCAGTGCCCTGAGCCAGGCCATCCGCCGCTTCTGCGACGACAACCGCCACGCCTGTGTGCAGCTCGAGCGTCAGCTCGCCTGCGACAACCTGGACGGTGCCCGCCAGAGCGCCCACCGTTTGCAGGGCGCGGCCGGCAATCTGGCGCTCAGCCGGCTCCACGCACTGGGGCACGCGCTCGAATCGGTGCTCAAGCAAGATGCGACCGATGCCAGTGAGGCGCGCGAGCAGGCCAGGGCGCTGGCCCATGCGCTGACCGAAGCCTTTGCCGCCACTGTGGCGGAACTGACGGCGCACGGCCACCTCAAGCCTGACCCGGCGCCCGCCCGTTCGGACGGCGAGACGGACTGGGATGCGGTCGCCCGGCATGTGGACGCGCTCGCCGATGCCCTGCAGCGTGGTGAGATCGCCGACGACGCGCTGGCCGGTATTGCCGATGCGCTCGGCGCTTCCAACGGCCAGACGCGCCTCAGTGCCGTTCAGGCGGCGCTGGATGACTTCGACTTTGATCGCGCCATCAGCCTGCTCGGGGCGCTGCGCGAACTCGTCGACCGGGAACAAGGATGTCAAACCTCATGAGCACGAAAGATCGAAAGACCCTGCTGCTCGTCGATGACGAGCCGACCAATCTCCAGGTGCTGCGCCAGATCCTGCAGGACGACTACCGCCTGCTCTATGCCCGCGACGGCATGCGCGCCCTCGAACTGGCACGGCAGGAGCATCCGGACCTGATCCTGCTCGACGTGATGATGCCGGTCATGACCGGCTACGAGACCTGCTCGGTACTCAAACTGGGGGCCGATACCCGGTCGATTCCGGTGATTTTCGTGAGTGCCCTGACCGACGAAGCGGACGAGGCCGCCGGGTTCGATGCCGGCGGGGTGGACTACATCGCCAAGCCGGTGAGCGCGCCCATCGTCAAGGCGCGGGTGCGCACCCACCTGTCGCTGGTGCGCATGGACGAGCTGCGCGAAACTCGACTGCAGATCGTGCAGCGCCTGGGCATGGCGGCCGAATACAAGGACAACGAGACCGGCCTGCACGTGATCCGCATGAGTCACTACTCGAAGATTCTCGGCCTGGCGATCGGCATGAGCGAAGACGAAGCGGACGAGCTGCTCAACGCGGCACCCATGCATGATCTGGGCAAGATCGGCATCCCCGATCGCATTCTCCACAAACCGGGCAAGCTCGACGACGAAGAGTGGGCCATCATGCGCGAGCACGCCCGCATTGGCGCCGAGATCATCGGCGATCATGATTCATCGCTGTTGCGCATGGCCAGCGTGGTGGCGCTGACCCACCATGAAAAATGGGACGGCAGCGGCTACCCCGAAGGACTCAAGGGCGAGAAGATTCCGCTGGTGGGCCGGATTGTCGCCATTGCCGACGTCTTCGACGCGCTCACCAGCGAGCGCCCCTACAAGAAGGCCTGGACCGTCGAGGCCGCGATCGAGTTGCTGCGTGCCGAGAGCGGCAAGCACTTCGATCCGGTGCTGGTCGAGCACTTCATCGATCAGATGCCGAAGATCCTCGAAGTGAAAGCCAGATGGGCCGAGGCGCCGACCGAGGGCCCGGTGAGCGCTGCCCAGCGTGCAGCCGCTACGCGGACACCGTCGGCCAGCGAAGCCACCACGCGCTAGGGCACGCCGGGGCTTACTCGGTATCCACCAGGACTTCGATCAGGCTCGGCCCGCCGGAGGCGATGGCCGCTTCGACGGCGGGCCGGATCGCGGCCACCGTGTCGATGCGTTGTGCCGGCACGCCCATGGACGCGGCCAGGGCCTGGAAGTCGATGGGCGGGTCATTCAGATCCATGGCGATGAACTGGCCGGTGCGCGCCGAGGTGTAGTGCTGCTGGCTGCGCATGAAGTTCTTGAGGATGTTGTATTCGCGGTTGTTCACCACCACGAAGGTCACCGGCAGCTTCTCGTTCACCGCCGTCCACAGCGCCTGGGGCGAATACATGGCGGCGCCGTCACCCACCAGGGACACCACCGGCTTGCGCCCGATGCCCAGCGAAAAGCCGATGGCCGCCGGCATGCCCCAGCCCAGCGCACCCCCGCGCAGGAAGGAGTATTGCCGGACCGACTGGTTGTGCAGGAAGTTGCGCAGATGGTGGGCGGTGCACAGGGCCTCGTCCACGATGGGCGTCTCGCCAATGGCCTCGGCCAGCTCGCGGGCGGCGACCATGGGGTGGATTTTCGGGCGGTCGATCAACGCGTCGGCCTTTTCCATGAGGGCCAGCCGGCGGGTGTCGAAGGCGTCGCGGGCGCGGGCGCGCTCGGCGTCGAACTCGGCTTCGCGTGTCGCAAGTTCGACGGCCAGATGCTCGTTCAGCGCCTTGAGCGAGAGCTGGATGTCACCGACCACCGACAGGCGCGTGGGGTAGGTACGGCCCAGGTCGCGGCCGTCCACCGACAGCTGATACAGCGCGCAGCCTTCCGGCAGGGCAGAGGCATCGGTGTACAGCACGGTAATGAAGGACTTGCCGCCCAGCGCAAAGATGGCATCGAACCCGGCCACCGCTTCGGCGATGCCCACCGCCTTGGTGGGCAGGTTGCCGCGCCACAGGTAATGCCCGGTGGGATAGGGAATGTGCGCCGGCCAGGATGAGCCGAACACCGGCGCGGCGAGCGCTTCGGCCAGCGCCACCACCTCGTGGTGGGCGTCGTGGGTGGAGATTTCGTCCCCGGCAATGATGGCGACCTTGCCGGCCGGATAGCGCGCCAGTGCTTTGGCCAGTTCGGGCAGGGAACCGGCGACGGGGCGGCGGTCCACATGCGACACCTCGGGGATGGCCACCTCGCTGGTCGCTTCCATCACGTTCATGGGCAGGGACAGGAACACCGGCCCCGGCGGGGTGGCGGTGGCGTCCTGAAAGGCGCGGCGCACCAGCACGGGAATCTGTTCGGGGGTGGTCACTTCCTGCGCCCATTTGGACACCGGCGTGGCAATGGCGACGAGATCGCCCTGCAGCAAGGGGTCGGTGAAGGCGTGGCGGGAATCCTGCTGGCCGGCAGTGACCACCAGCGGGGTGCCCGAGGTGCGGGCATTGATGAGGTTGCCCAGCCCGTGGCCGAGACCGCCAGCGGTGTGCAGATTGATCACGCCGGGCTTGCCCGAGGCCTGGGCGTAGCCGTCGGCCATGGCGACCACGGTCGCTTCCTGCAGGCCCATCACGTAATGGACCTTCTGGCGGCCGATGAGGGCGTCGATCAGGGGGAGTTCGGTGGTACCGGGGTTGCCGAAGATGTACTCGACGCCTTCGGTCTCGAGGGCTTCGAGCAGCACGTGAGCGCCGCGACGAACGTCGGGGTGGGTCATGAGGATCACTCCATGTCGGTTGGCCGCACCGGGTCGTCGGCCAGAATCAATCATGCCCGACACCATGGATCACACGGAGGCGGGCGAGGCGCTGCGGGGTGGTGCAGCGCGTGCAGTGTAACGCGGCGGCGAGCGATGCGTCCGTGACGCTTTGATTCGCTGCGGCAGCGGATTGTCCGGACGAAAAAAGCGCCCGCTACTGCGGGCATGCCGTTCAGTGAAGGCATAGTTCCTCCCCCTTCAAGGGGGAGGTCAGGAGGGGGATGGGGTCAGCGCCGCGCTGTGTTACCCCATCCCCACCCCATCCCTCCCCTTGAAGGGGAGGGCGCAACCCGTCAATGAGGCTCGGATTCGCTTCACTGAACGGTATATCCCCGGTGGCAGGCGCTGTTCATTTCGGGCAGCCAGATGGATCAGAAAAGATCCTCCACCGCTGGACACGTCCATGAGGCTTTCAAGCGCGCCCTAATCTCCCCGAGCGTCTGTTCCACGAGCAACTTGCCATCGCGGAACACCGGCTTGAGCGCACCCCCTTCCGCCTGCTCGGGCGTCTGGCGATCGAAGAGCACGAAGCGATCGCCTTCCTGCTCGACACGGAGCAAGCCCTGCGCCGAACGCTTGACGCCCGAGTCGGTGATCGGGTCCTTGACCAGTTCCCGCCCGATGCCATCGACTTCGGCATAGGTGGCCTTGAGGGCCCAGCCGAAGCTGTCGCGGGTGAGGTACTGATAGGTGTAGGAGCCGATGCCGAACACCACGTTCGACGACGCAAAGCCCTTGTCCGCAAGCAACTTGAGGATGTCGCGTGCGCGGGCGAGGGTGATCGAGTCGCCGTAGATGAGCCCGACGCGCGGGTTGAGCATCTTGTAGCCGCGCTCGCTCTCGCTGCCGCCGAAGATGTCCCAGAGGCACTGGACGGCCCCCCGGCGCTCGGCGTCGGTGATCCACGCGCCGCTTTCGATCACCTGGTAGCGCCCGTCCGTGGCGGGGCCGGTGACTTCGCTGTCGCGGTAGCCGCCGAGGATGCGCACCGGGTCGCCCGAGTCGGGGCGGAACACCACCTTGGCATTACCGAGAGCGTCCGGCGTGCGGGCAAGGATCTCGTCCTTGAGTGTGACGGCGAAGTCGGTGATCACCTGCCAGAAATCCCAGGTGTCCGACACCACCGAGACGATCCCGGCCGGATAGAGCTCGGTGACGATGCGGCGGAAGGTCTCGATCTCGCCATCGCGGGTGCCGAGGCACATCACGCTGTGTTCGGTCGCCGGCACCGAGCCGCCGATCAACTCGTTCTCGGCATCGGCCCCGTAGAGGTCTTCGAGGTAGTCGATGGCCGGAATCGTGTCGGTGCCGGTGAAGGAGAGCAAGTGCCCGGCGCCGCTCTTGCGCGCATCAAAGAGGCCCGCCATGCCGCGCATGGAGAAATCGTGTCCCTGCCAGTCGATGAATTCCATCGGTGCGCCGGTGAGCCGGGCAAAGTACGTGAGCAACTTGCGGTACTCGAAGGCGATGGTGGCCACCGTGCTGGGCTTCCACGACTCGCAACTGAACAAGGTCTCGATGTAGGTGGCGAGCCAGGCGAAGTCGGGGTGCGTATTGGTGATGGTCACCGGCGGCACGCGGATGTCCACCCGCGAGCCTTCGGGCACGGAGCGGATTTCGAGCGGCAAGTAGCCAAGGGCGTGCAAGGCCTCGATCTTGTCGGTGGCCACGGCACCGGGGCCGAGCGCGGTGTCCATGCGTCGCTGGTACTGACGCACGGCCTGGCGACGGTCGCGGCCGAAGAATTCCCGGTCGAACAGGTCGATGAGGATCTCCTTGATGAAACCCTGCAAGCCGAACCACACGACCTTGTCGTCGAACAACTCGGGCAACACCGGGGCGAGGCGCGCCGAACGCGGGGTGAAGTTGGCCACGATGCGGTTGGTGCCTGCCGGGTACTGGCCGGGGTGGCCGGTCTTGTAGAAGTCGGCCTGGATCATGGGGGCAATGCCGTTGGGGCGGGCTTTGATCGGGGTGTCGGTTGCGTTCATGTCAGGCTCCTTCTTGGTTGATCACGGTGAGCATCGGGTCGCTCGAACCGGTCCAGTCATAGGCGGTGAAAACGCCGGCGTAGTCGCCCCTGAGGGCATCGAGACCGCGGCTGAAAATGCCGTGGGTCACATAGAGGTAAAGGGGTTGATCGGTGACCTCGCGGGCGGCGCGGGCCAGTTCGATGAAGGTGCGGCCGCCATCGCAGAGGTCGTCCACCACCAGGATCGGTTGCGCGGGCAGTCGGGTCGGGAAGCGCATCTCGACGATGCGCCCGTCGTTCGGGTCGCGGCGTTTTTCCGCAAAGGCGGTGTCGCGGTCGCCAAGCCGGCGGGCCAGTGACTCGACCCGGCCGCGGGCGCCGGCATCCGGGGCCAGCAGGGTGACGCCACCGGAGAACACATCGGCGTCCAGGACCTGACGCACGAACACCGAAGCATCGACCACGTTCACCCGCTCGATCAGCGCGGTGACCACTGCACTGTGCGGGTCGGTGATGGTCACCGAGGCATAGCCCTGGGTGTTGATGAGATCGCAGAACACCTTGGCGCTCAGGGCCTCGCCCGGATTGCACACCCGATCCTGACGGGCGTATGGCACGTAGGGCATGTCCAGATGCACCGGCACGTTCGGCGCTGCGCGACGCACGGCATCGGTGAGCATGATCAATTGCATGACCTGCAAGGCATTGCGCAACCAGGCGCGGATGCGCACCGAACGAAGCTGCTCGGCCACGGCCAGCAACTCGGCCGGCAACACCACATGGGCTTCGCCACCGGCGAATTCGGTGCAGGTCGGCACGAATCGCTGGTGCCGCTGCGTGCCCCGCTTGAGTTCAGCAATGATGTCCATGTCGTTCTCCTTGTTAGTTGCGTTGTGCAACTATGTGGCGAACGATATCATCATTAGTTGCATTATGCAACTAAGTAGCGCGAATCATTTGACGTGGGTCTTAATGACGCCACCATGCAGCGGGCTCAGAGCGTCTTGTCGAAGAGGGCGAAATCCTTGAGCCGGTAGAGCCGGGCGGGGCGTTGCACGCCGGTCTGGTAGGCCTCGGTGGCCTCGACCACATCCCAGGCGTCGATGCGCCGACGGAAGCTGGACTTGTCCAGCCGGGTCTGCAGCACTGCCTCGTACGTGGCCTGCAACTGGCTCAGGGTGAACAGCTCCGGCAGCAGCGTGCACGGCAGCGTCGAGTAGCCCGATTTGTTGCGCACCCGGGCGACTGCCGCAGCCACGATCTGCGCATGGTCGAAGGCCATGTCGGGCAGGTGATCCACGTCGTAGAAATGAAACACCGAGTCCCCCACGCGATCCAGTTCTTCCACCGGCACGAGGGCCACGTAGGCCACGCTCAGCGACCAGCGGCGCGGATCGCGTTGTCGCCCGGAGAACACTTTCAACTGCTCGATGTAGCGGGGCGTGAAACCGGTCTTGTCGCGCAGGACGCGCCGCACGGTGGCGTCGGTGTCCTCATCTTCGGCGGCGTCATCCGGGCTGGCGTCATCGCGCACATGCACGAAGCCGCCGGGCAAGGCGAGCATGCCGTGATCCGGCGCCTTGTCGCGGCGATGAAGTGCCACCTGCAGGACGCGTTCGCGCAGGGTCAGCAAAACGGCGTCGACCGTTACCAGAGGAAGAGCGTGATTCACGAGGGGCCTTGGCGACTCGGCGAAGTGGAGCCCCGATACTACCAGTGACGCCCCCGGTCGCTGAAGGCCGGGGGCGGCCCGGAAATCGGTGCTGCTGCCTGTGCGTTATATTCGGCTAAATAGAACGAATTATATTTTGTGTTCGTAAAAACAGAATGCGCATTCAGAAAAATCCGTTTTTCATACGCAGCCCCAGCCTCTAGAGTCAGTGCGATCGGGTGTGATCGACGCATGAGGCATGTCGCGTCTAGGTCGGCACCGACCATCATGAGAGGAGGGAGTATGGCCGCGTTGGACAATCGCGAATTCATTCAAACAGCCATCGACGGCCATCGGCATCTGGATGGTGCGCTGCTGCCGGCACTGCATGCCATTCAGGATGGGCTGGGTTGGGTGCCGCCGGAGGCGACGCCCATGCTCGCCGAGGCGCTCAACCTGTCCCGGGCCGAAGTGCATGGCGTGATCAGCTTCTACCATCACTTTCGCACCACGCCACCAGGTCGCCACGTGGTTCAGGTGTGTCGCGCCGAGGCCTGTCAGGCGATGGGCGCGTCAGCACTCGAAGCCCACGCCAAGCGCAGTCTGGGCGCCGATTTCGGGCAGACCACGGCGGATGCGGCCATCACCCTCGAGCCGGTGTATTGCCTGGGCAACTGCGCCTGTTCGCCCGCAGTGCGCATTGGCGACCGGATCGTTGGCCGTGTGGACGCCACGCGGTTCGACGCCTTGATGGCCGAACTGCGCGAGGAGGCCACGGCATGAACATGACCGTCTACGTGCCCATGGATTCGGGTGCCGCTTCGCTGGGCGCCCACGAGCTTGCACAGGCCATTGCCAGCGAGGCGGCAAGGCGCGGCATTGCACTCGAACTCAAACGCAACGGTTCGCGCGGCATGTATTGGCTCGAGCCCATGATCGAAGTCGAAACGCCCGCCGGGCGCGTGGCTTATGGTCCGGTGCGCCGGGAGGATGTGCCCGGTCTGTTCGATGCCGGTTTCCTCAATGGCGGGTGCCACGCGCTGGCCCTCGGGCCGACCGAATCGATCGACTACCTGAAGCGCCAGAGTCGCCTGACCCTGCAGCGCGTGGGTGTGGTGGATGCGCTGTCGATCACCGATTATCTGGCGCAGGGCGGTTTCGCCGGCCTGCGTCGCGCCGTCCGGATGTCACCGGCCGAGATCGTCGCCGAGGTCACCGAATCGGGCCTGCGCGGACGCGGCGGCGCGGCCTTTCCGACCGGTATCAAATGGAACACGGTGCTCAACACCACGGCTGACCAGAAGTACATTGCCTGCAATGCCGATGAAGGTGACTCAGGCACCTTCTCCGACCGCATGCTCATGGAAGGCGACCCCTTCTGCCTGATCGAGGGCATGACCATTGCCGGGCTGGCGGTGGGTGCCACGCGTGGTTTCATCTATCTGCGTTCGGAATATCCGGATGCCCACCGCGTGCTCCTGGCTGCCATCGAGACGGCACGGGAAACCGGCTATCTCGGCGCGGACATCCTCGGTGCCGGCAAGGCCTTCGACATCGAGGTGCGTCTCGGTGCCGGCGCCTACATCTGCGGCGAAGAGACGGCCATGCTCGAGTCGCTCGAAGGCAAGCGCGGCATCGTGCGCGCCAAGCCGCCGCTGCCGGCCATCGAGGGTCTGTTCGGCAAGCCGACCGTGATCAACAACGTCATCAGCCTCGCTTCGGTACCCATCATTCTGGCCATGGGCGCCGCCTACTACCGGGACTACGGCGTCGGGCGATCGCGCGGCACGCTGCCGTTCCAGCTGGCGGGCAACCTCAAGCGCCCAGGGCTGGTGGAGCTGGCCTTCGGCACCACCTTGCGCGAGCTGTTGTATGACTTCGGTGGCGGCAGTGCCAGCGGCCGACCGATCCGCGCGGTGCAGGTCGGCGGACCGCTGGGCGCCTATGTGCCCGAGTCGCAGTTTGACGTCGCGCTCGACTATGAAGCCTACGCGGCGATGGGGGCCATGATCGGTCACGGTGGCCTGGTGGCCTTCGACGACACGGTCGACATGGCCCACATGGCGCGATACGCCATGGAATTCTGCGCCGAGGAATCCTGCGGCAAGTGCACCCCTTGCCGCATCGGCTCCACCCGCGGCGTGGAGGTCATCGACCGGCTCATGGCGGGTGAAGCCCGTGGCAAGCAGCTGGCCCTGCTCAATTCGCTGTGCGACACCATGGAGCGCGGTTCCATGTGCGCCATGGGGGGCATGACGCCCTATCCGGTGCGCTCCGCGCTCAAGCATTTCCCCGAAGACTTCGGCATCGACGCCACCCAGGCGGCGTGAGGCACAACTTATGGCTCTGAACCACGACACCGATTTCGGCACCCCCGCGCGTGCCTCGGACACCCTCGTTTCCGCCACCATCGACGGCCAGTCGGTGAGTGTGCCCGCAGGCACCTCGGTGATGCGCGCCGCGGCGATGCTCGACACCCACATCCCCAAGCTGTGCGCCACCGACAGTCTCGAACCCTTCGGTTCCTGCCGTCTGTGCCTGGTGGAGATCGAAGGCCGTCGAGGCTACCCGGCCTCGTGCACCACGCCGGTCGAGGCCGGCATGGTGATCCGCACCGAGACGCCGGCGCTGGCCGAACTGCGCCGGGGGGTGATGGAGCTGTACATCTCCGATCATCCGCTCGACTGCCTCACCTGTTCGGCCAATGGCGACTGCGAACTGCAGGACATGGCCGGTCGGGTGGGCCTGCGTGAAGTGCGCTACGGCATGGACGGTGCGAATCACTTTGATGCGGCCAGCGCGGCGCCGGTGGATGACTCCAACCCGTATTTCTCCTACGACGCCAGCAAGTGCATCGTGTGCAATCGCTGTGTGCGTGCCTGCGAAGAAACCCAGGGCACTTTCGCGCTGACCATCACGGGTCGCGGATTCGGGTCGAGGGTGTCCGCCGGGGCGAAGGAAAGCTTTCTGGGCTCGGAGTGCGTGTCCTGTGGCGCCTGCGTGCAGGCCTGCCCGACCGCCACGCTGATGGAAAAGTCGATCATCGAGCAGGGGCAGGCAGACAGGCAGATCGTCACCACCTGTGCCTACTGCGGCGTGGGCTGCAACTTCGTGGCCGAGGTCAAGGGCACCGACGTGGTCCGCATGACCCCGTGGAAGGGCGGCGAGGCCAATCAGGGCCACTCCTGCGTGAAGGGGCGTTTCGCCTTCGGTTACGCCACGCACCCGGACCGCATCACCACGCCGATGATCCGCGCCTCCATCGACCAGCCATGGCAGGCGGTGAGCTGGGAAGAGGCCATCGGTCATGCGGCCAGCGAATTCCGCCGCATCCAGCAAAAGCATGGCAAGGCGTCGGTGGGCGGTATTACGTCCTCGCGCTGTACCAACGAAGAAACCTACCTGGTGCAGAAGCTGATCCGCGCGGCCTTCGGCAACAACAACGTCGATACCTGCGCGCGGGTGTGCCATTCGCCCACCGGCTACGGCCTCAAGACCACGCTGGGCGAATCGGCGGGGACCCAGACCTTCGAGTCGGTGATGGATTCGGACGTGATCATGGTGATCGGGGCCAACCCCACCGATGGTCACCCGGTGTTCGGCTCGCAACTGAAACGCCGCCTGCGCCAGGGGGCCCGACTGATTGTCATCGATCCGCGTCGTATCGACCTGGTGAAGGGACCGCATTACGAAGCCGCCTACCATCTCAACCTGCGTCCCGGCACCAACGTGGCCATGGCCAATGCCCTGGCCCACGTGATCGTGACCGAAGCGCTGGTGGACGAGGCCTTCGTCGCCGAGCGCTGTGACGACGCGAGCTTCCGCCAGTGGCGCGAGTTCGTGGTGCTGCCGGAAAACTCGCCCGAAGCCATGGCCGAGGTCACCGGGGTGGCCGCCGATGCCATCCGCGGTGCGGCCCGTCTGTTCGCCACCGGCGGCAATGGTGCCATCTACTACGGCCTGGGCGTGACCGAACACAGTCAGGGTTCGACCATGGTCATGGCCATCGCCAACCTGGCCATGGCCACCGGCAACCTCGGCCGCTCCGGCGTCGGCGTCAATCCGCTGCGCGGGCAGAACAACGTGCAGGGCTCCTGCGACATGGGCTCCTTCCCGCATGAGCTGCCGGGCTACCGCCATGTGTCGGACGATGCGACCCGAGCGCTCTTCGAATCGGAGTGGGGCGTGTCGCTGCACAACGAGCCGGGCCTGCGCATCCCCAACATGTTCGAGGCGGCGTTGGACGGCTCCTTCAAGGCGCTCTACTGCGAGGGCGAGGACATCGCCCAGTCCGACCCCAACACCCAGCACGTGGAAGCCGCCCTGCGCGCCATGGAATGCGTGGTGGTGCAGGACATCTTCCTCAACGAAACCGCCAAGTTCGCCCATGTGTTCCTGCCCGGTTCCAGCTTCCTGGAGAAGGACGGCACCTTCACCAACGCCGAGCGCCGCATCAACCGGGTGCGCCAGGTGATGCCGCCGCTGGCCGGCAAGGCGGACTGGGAAGTGACGCAGGACCTGGCCAATGCGCTGGGCTACCCGATGCACTACGCCCATCCGTCCGAGATCATGGACGAAATCGCGCGCCTGACGCCGACCTTTCACGGGGTCAGCTACGACAGGCTCGATCAGCTCGGCTCGATCCAGTGGCCATGCAACGACGAGGCGCCCGAGGGCACGCCGATCATGCACATCGACGCCTTCGTGCGCGGCCAGGGCCAGTTCATGCTCACCCGCTACCAGCCCACCGACGAGCGCGCCAACAAGCGCTTCCCGTTGCTGCTGACCACCGGGCGCATCCTCAGCCAGTACAACGTGGGCGCCCAGACGCGGCGCACCGCCAACACCGCCTGGCATGACGAAGACCGGCTCGAGATCCACCCGGTGGACGCCGAAGACCGGGGCATTGTCGAAGGCGACTGGGTCGGTGTGGGCAGCCGTGCCGGCGAGACGGTGCTGCGCGCGCGCGTCTCGGCGCGGGTGCAGCCGGGGGTGGTCTACACCACCTTCCATCACCCCGAATCGGGTGCCAACGTGATCACCACCGACAACTCCGACTGGGCGACCAATTGCCCCGAGTACAAGGTGACCGCCGTGCAGGTGGTGCGGGTGAACCAGCCCTCGGAGTGGCAGCAGCGCTTCCGCGAAAACCACCGGAAGCAGCAGGCCCTGCTCAAGGCGCGAACCGCCTCTCCCGGTGAAAAGGTCTGACACCATGGCGGAACAATGGCTCGACGCGGCAACGCACATCGTTCCCGCGGATGCTCCGGATCGCGATAACCGCAGCCTCGTGCGTGCGTATCGCTGGACCCATGGTGAGCGCATCGACAGTGTCGAATGCCTGATCGAGGAAGTGCCGGTGGCGCTGGTGTACAACGGTGTCTCGCACGCCGTGATGCTTGCCAGCCCGAGTGATCTGGACGACTTTGCACTCGGCTTCAGCCTGGCCGAAGGCATCCTGGCGTCGCCGGACGAGCTGTTCGACATCGAGATCGAGCATGGCTGCCGGGGCATCGAAGTACAGATGCGCATTCACGGGCAACGCTTCGCGGGCCTCAAGGCCCGTCGCAGGGCGCTGGCCGGGCGCACCGGCTGCGGGCTGTGCGGCGTCGAGAGCCTGGAAGCCGCCGAGCGCCGCCTGAGCCCGGTGCGGCGCGGCGCGCCCGTCGGCGCCCGTGCAGTGGTCGAGGCAGTCGAGGCGCTCTATGAACATCAGGAGCTGCATCGTGCCACCCGCGCCGCGCACGCGGCGGCCTGGGCCACGCCGTCCGGTGAGATCGTCCGCACCCGGGAGGACGTGGGACGCCACAATGCACTGGACAAGCTCATCGGGGCCCTGGCCCGTGAAGGCATCGATGTCACAAGCGGCTTTGCTGTCGTCACCTCTCGAGCCAGTGTCGAGATGGTGCAGAAAGCCGCCAGCGCCGGCATCGGTCTGCTCGCGGCCGTCTCTGCGCCGACCGGCATGGCCGTGGGCCAGGCACAGCTCGCCAACCTGACACTCATCGGCAACGCCCGCCACGGCCGACTGACCTGCTACAGCCATCCCGATGGCCTCATCGACGACTGAACGCGCCCATGGACATTCAAAACCTCATCAAGATGGCCAACCAGATCGGCCAGTTTTTTGACACCTATCCCGATCACGCGGCGGCCGTTGCCAATGTCGCCGAGCACATCACGCGCTTCTGGGAACCGCGCATGCGTGCCGCGCTCATCGAACACGTGCACGCCCATGGCGAAAGCTGCGGCCTCGCGCCTGTGGTCCGTGAGGCGGTGACGCGTCTTGGCCCGCCACTGACGATCGAGATCTGAGCATCCCAGGCCAAAAAAAGCCCGACCACCGGTCGCCACCCGATGCGGGCGGAACTGCTAAGCTCCGGACGCGTCTATCAAGCGCCCCGTGCATTGCCTTGAGGGCGCAGGGGCGAATTGTTCAGTGACCGGATAACAACATGCAAAAGATCATCGAAGGATTTCTCAAGTTCCAGAACGAGGTGTTCCCAGAGCGTTCGGAACTCTTCAAACGTCTGGCCGATCAGCAGAACCCCCATGTGCTGTTCATCACCTGCTCCGACAGCCGGGTCGTGCCCGAGCTGCTCACCCAGCAGGACCCGGGCGACCTGTTCGTGATCCGTAACGCGGGCAACATCGTGCCGTCCTACGGGCCCGAGCCCGGCGGCGTGTCCGCCACGGTGGAGTACGCGGTGTCGGTGCTGGGGGTGAGCGACATCGTCATCTGCGGGCATTCCAACTGTGGCGCCATGGGGGCGATCGCCAGCTGCGCCTGCCTGGACGAGATCCCGGCCGTGGCTCACTGGCTGCGCTATGCCGACGCCGCCAAGGCCATCATCAATGGCCGCACGCATGGCTCGGATCGCGAGCGCGCCGATGACCTGGTGCGTGAAAACGTGATCGCCCAGCTCGCCAACGTGCGGACTCATCCCTCGGTGGCCCGCGCCCTGGCGGAGCGCCGGCTCAACCTGCATGGTTGGGTGTACGACATCGAGAACGGGGCCATTCAGGCGCTCGACGGGCAATCCCATACCTTCGTGCCGCTGGCGGACAACCCGCAGGTGCGCGCGACCTGAGGTGGAGCGCGATAGCGCCATTCAATTGAATTCATCAACGAATTCGAATGGCGCTATCCCATCCGGACCGTCACACTGAGCCCATGTCTTGATCAAGGGAGAACGACATGGCTCAAGGACTCAGGCACGCCGCCGCCGCGCACCCGGTGAGACTGGTGCTCGGCGTGCTCATCAATCTGGCAGGCTACTGGTCGCTCGTCAGCCACTGGTGAGCCACCCCTAGACGCCGAGGCTTTTCCCCGCCCCCAGCAGCGTCGCCACGCCCAGCACCGCAAAGATCGCCGCGGCGATCCCGTGCGCCACCCGCACCGGAATGCGGTCCGCAATGCGGTCGCCGAGCAGCACGGCCGGCGCGTTGGCGATCATCATGCCCAGGGTGGTGCCCGCGACCACGCTGGCAAAGGCCTGGTACTGGGCGGCCAGCGCCACGGTGGCGATCTGTGTCTTGTCGCCCATCTCTGCCAGGAAGAAGGCCACCAGTGTGGTGCCGAACACCCCGTAGTGGGTCCTGGTGGTGGTTTCCTCGTCGTCGATCTTGTCCGGAATCAGGGTCCACACCGCCATGGCGATGAAGGACACGCCGAGGATCCAGCGCATGGTCTCGGGGGCGAACAGGGAGGTGATCCACGCCCCCAGCGCGCCGGCACCGGCATGGTTGGCGACGGTGGCCACGAAGATGCCGAGAACGATCGGCCAGGGCTTGCGAAAGCGCGCCGCCAGGATGAAGGCGAGCAGTTGGGTCTTGTCGCCGATTTCAGCGAGGGCGACGATACCGGTGGAGACGAGCAGGGCTTCCATGAAACGATCCTGGCCGGAAGAAGACGATTGACCACGTCACCGCTCCGGCCTCGGGCGATGGGTGGTCAAAGGTCTTGCCAATTCCTCAGGAACCGCTTGCGCCATGCCCGGGTTGGTGAAGGCAGGCAAGTATGTTGACGCAAGGCCCTTCCGCGCGGGAAGGGAGGCTACTCCCCAATGACGGGGCGATCATATCACCGGCGGACGGCGTGTGGTGCACCTCGGGGTGCTGTGCGCCGTGCGCTCAGCCCGGCATGCCGTCGGCGCGGGTGCTGATCAGCCAGCGTCCATAGCGCCCGACGAAAATCACCATGGCCGCCGCGAACATCAGCCCGGACACCGTGATCAGCATCGGCGCCGCGCCGCCACTCGGCCAGGCGGCGGCCAGACGCACGGCAGCGGCCGCCACCATGAGTGCGAAGGCGACGGGCATGTCGCGGGTGAGTTTGAGCGGGCGTCCGGTGTGCCCGAGCGCCGTACGGCTCATCATGCCCAGGGTCAGCACGCCGATACCGCCCACGCCCACCAGATGCACCCCGGCCGACAGCCAGGCCTCGCGCCCGGCCAGCGCCATGGCGAGCACGCCAAGGCCCACGGCGGTGAAGGCATAGCCCACATACAGCACCCACAGCAGTGGCTGTCCCCACATGCGCCGATGGGCCGAACGCAGCAGCAAGCCCAGATTCAGGAGTGCCGTGCCGATGCCCAGCACGTCCACCAGCAGCGGTGGGCCACCGAAGGCCGCGAGGGCGGCGAGCGCCACGGTCGCGGTCACGCTGGCCCAGCCCGCCCAGGTCGGTGTGGAGACCTGTGGCACCCCCAGCGCCCGGTGGGCGAAGAACGGAATCACACGCAGGCCGATGATGACGATGAAGGCAGCCACCAGCAGCAGCCCGCTGGCCAGCATCCGCATCGGGGCGATATCCACCCGTTCGGCGACCGACAACAGATAGACCAGATTGGCCAGGCCGAATCCGGTGAGCAGCACGGGCAGCAGATAGTTGCGCTGGCTGCGCACCCGCAGCACCGGGCGGGCCAGCATGATCGCCGCCTGCAGGAAGAAGGTGACCGAGAGGGCCGCCGTGATGATCGGCGTGCCATGCTCGAGCGCGGCGGCCACCCGTGCCGCCACCCACAGCGCGGTCAGTCCGGCCAGCGGCAGCCCGCGGGTGGGGGGCTGCCCGGTCCATGTGGCCGCGGCGGTGAGCAGAAAGCCGACGATGATGGCCCCCGCGTAACCCCAGATCATTTCATGCCCATGCCAGTAGAGGCCGGGCAGGGCGTCGCTGCCGCTGTAGCCCAGCGCCCAGGCACTCACCGCCACCGCGACGAACAGCGCGGCCAACAGGTATAGAGGGCGGAAGGCCATGGCAAAGCTGGCGGTCCAGCCGGGCTGGTTGGGCGTCAGCCGGCGGGTGGGTTCGCCAAGTGCGATGAACGCCATGCTCAGATCTCCACCAAGGCACCGAGCGCTTCGATTCGCTCGAACAGTTCGCGCTCCTCGAAGCGCACATGCGCCGCCAGCAGCTCGCCGGCGCGGGCCAGCCCGAGGCCGCGAACGGCCTGTCGCAGCGCCTGTTCAAGGTCTGCATGTTCGCGCTTGAGGCGGGTGTAGAGCGCCCGATCGCCGGGTGTCGTGTCGAGAACGTCGGCAAAGCGCCGCTCCTCTTCGGCAAAGTGGGTGAGGAGGGTGTCCAGCTGCCTGTCCAGATCGGGGACGCGCTCGCCGCGCTCAAGCTGGCGTGCCAGGCGCAGTGCGCTGTGGTGTTCCCGGGAGAGATCGATCAATTCGTCGCTGCGTTTCATGGGGCGGTGTCCAGTGGGGCTGGGGGTGCCAATGCCGGTCGCTGCGCGTTCGACTTCATCTTCAGCCCAGGATGAAACGCGTCTGGCGCCGGCACTTATAGAGGTATTATCGATGCATCTTTAAAAGAGTCAACTTGAATGCATCTTTTATTGACCGGCCTCAATATAATGGCCACACGCCCTCACACCCCCCGAGTCGAGTGTCGATGCACATCACCCAACACACCGATTACGCGCTTCGCGTGCTGATGTTCCTGGCGGCCAACGAACATCGGCGGCCGACCATCAAGGAGATTTCGGACACCTTCGGCATTTCGCGCAATCACCTCATGAAAGTGGTCAATGCGCTGATCCGCGAGGGCTTTGTCCAGGGCATGCGGGGGCGTGGCGGGGGCTTGCGCCTGGCGCAGCCGCCGGCACAGATCCGCCTCGGGACCGTCGTGCGGGTGATGGAACCGAGCATGAATCTGGTCGAGTGTTTCGGCACCGGCGGCGAGTGCCTGCTGCAACCGGGATGCCGGCTGACCGGGGTGCTGAGCCGAGCGCTCGAGGCGTTCATGGCGCAGCTCGACGCGTCCACGCTGGCTGACATCGTCGGCCCCCGGCAGCATCAGGTCATGTTTGTGGCCACGACCTGACGCCGATGCGCTCAGGGGTCAGCGCGCACTGAGCCGTTGCCCGCGCTGCTGCATCACTTCGTCGTAGAGGCCGTAGTCACGCAGTTTCTGGTAGAGCGTGCTTTTGGCGATTGCCAGTTGTCGCGCCGCCCGGGTCAGGTTGCCGCCGGTGTCGGCGATGGTGCGGCGAATCAGCTCGGCCTCCATGTCGGTGATGCGTCCGGGGCTGTTCAGGGGCGTGACGGCCGGCTGCGTCGGCATCGGCATGTCTTCGAACTCGGGCGGTAGCGTGTCGACGGTGAGATGCTCGCCATCACTGACCAGCAGCATGCTCTCGACCACATTGCGCAGCTCGCGCACGTTGCCGGGCCACTCGTAGCTGGCCAGCCGAGCCAGTACCGCTTCATCCACGCTGGGCACCGGCAGGCCATGTCGTTCGGCAAAGTGAGCGAGGAAATGATCGACCAGGCGCGGCACGTCGCCGGGCCGGTCGCGCAGGGCGGGGATGCGGATGGAAGTGACCGCGACGCGGTAGTACAGATCCATGCGGAATCGCCCGTCGGCCACTTCCTGGCGCAGGTCGCGGTTGGTGGCCGCCACCAGCCGGAAATTGGTCTTGCGCGGGGCGTTCTCGCCCAGCCGGTAGATCTCCCCATGCTCGAGCACCCGCAGCAGATGGGGCTGCAGGTCCATGGGCATTTCGCCGATCTCGTCGAGGAACAGCGTACCGCCGTTGGCCGCCTCGATCTTGCCGATCAGGCCGCCGCGCCGCGCGCCGGTGAAGGCGCCGTCCACATAACCGAACAGCTCGCTGGCCAGCAGCTCTCGCGACAGCCCGCCGCAGTTGAGCGGCACGAAGGGCCCGTCGCCCACCGGGCTGGCGCGGTGAATGCCCTGGGCGAATTCCTCTTTGCCGACGCCGGTCTCGCCCAGCAGCAGTACCGGCACCTTCGAGCGCGCCAGCTGCCCGGCCTTGCGCACGGCGGTTTGCAGACCGCGGTCCCCGGTGACGATGTTGGCAAACCCGGCGGCGGGGGCCTCGCGGGGCTGGTCCGGCTGCTTGCGCACGCGGGCCAGCGAAGGCAAGGGCAGGATCAGCAGGGTGCCGATGCGCTCGCCCTGGGCTTCGACCGGCGCCAGCCAGTCCGGGCGCAGCCAGGGCGGCAGCTCGGCCGGGTCGCCATCGATGGCCAGGGCGGGAATCCGCCGTGGCTGGGCCAGGTCGAGGTCGGCGCCCAGCGAGGTGAGGACCGCCTGGGCATGGTTGTTGGCCTTGACCGGGAAGCCGCGCCGATCGAAGAGCACCACCGTGTCGGTGCCCGAAGACCAGTAGGGCAGCGCGGTTTCGAGCAGACGCAGACGCAGCTCCGTCTCGCGCATCTTGAGACGGCTCTCGATGCGGTTGGCGGTGGTCACCACCAGCGCCAGGCTCTGGCGGTTGTAGGTCTCCGACAGGCCGGAGACGTCCACGACCCCGAGAATCTCGCCGTCGATGGGATGGCGGATCACCATGGCCGAGCACGTCCAGCGCTTGATGCCGGCGCAGTAGTGCTCGGCCGAGTGGATCTGCACCGGCTCACCCACCGCCAGCGCGGTGCCGATGGCGTTGGTGCCGCAGATGCGCTCGGTCCACGAAACGCCGGGCAGCAGGTGGATGTTCTCGGCGGCGCCCACGGTGCGGGTGTCGCCTTCCATGCTCAGGATGGTCGACTGGGTGTCGGCCAGCGCCATGACGGTGCCGGTTTCGGCGAGAAAATCCCGCGCGCAGGCCATGATCGGCGCACTCGCCTCCAGCAGCTCGGCATGGGTGTGGCGCAGGGATTCGAGCCGCGATTCGGTGAGTGGGGGCGGGGCGCTGCGTTTGTCGGGGTCGACGTTGTGGTCGCGACACCGCCGCCAGGAGCCTTCCACCAGACTGCGCAGGGCGTCGTCGGGCCGACCACTTCCGTCCAGAAAGCGCTCCCAGGCATTCATTACGGCCGAGTCGTTCCCGGGCTCGGAAAACCGTTGCCCGTCGTGTGTCTCCGTCATGCTCAGATCTCCTCCTCGTGGAAACCGGCATCCGGATGCTCGTGTGGCGTGTGAAGATCGTTGCTGCGTCTTCTCCGTGATGCGGGTTTCGTGCCTGACGTGGTGAGCTTACGCCCACGCGGACCGGGGAAACACCCGGTCATTGGCACCCACAGATTAAAGCAAACGAGATGCCAAATGGGATATGGGCACGCGCCCCGAGGGCGAAGGCCCGTGTGCGGGGCCTCCGCGGGCAGTTGCCGGGCGCAGGAAAGGGGGTGGTGGTGGTAAGCGGGCGTCCGGTTTTCGAACGATCGACCGACGGACGGCGTTCGAAAACCGGACGTTTTGTTTCAATCACGCTGGCGTTTGAAGGCTTTCCCGGTAGCGATGCAGCGCGTCCACCGCGTCGGGATTCTCGAGCGAGCCGAGGTCACCCGGGTCGGTGCCCAGCCAGACGGCGCGCACCACACGGCGCAGGATCTTGCCGTTGCGGGTGCGGGGCAGGTCGGGGACCCGGTGCACCCTCGCCGGTGCCAGCGCCTTGCCGACACGCACGGCCACATGGGCGATCAGTTCGCGCTCACGGTCGGTCCATGGGGCATCGGTTTCGGCCGTGGTTTTCGGCGTGGTGACGAAGCACATGGCCGCCTCGCCCTTGACCGGGTCGGGCACGCCGATCGCCACCGCTTCGACCACGTCCGGATGAGTCACCAGCGCCGATTCATACTCGGCCGGACCGACCCGTTTGCCGGCGATCTTGAGCGTGTCGTCGCTGCGCCCCTGGATGAACCAGTGGCCGTCGGCATCCACGCGTGCCCAGTCGCCATGGACCCACAGGTCGGCAAAGCGGGACCAGTAGGTGTCCAGATAGCGGGCGCCGTCGTGCCAGAAGCCGTGGGCCATGCCCGGCCAGGGCGCGCGCAGCACCAGCTCGCCGACCTCGTCGTCGGTGCCCTGATCGAGCAGCGAGCCGCCGTCGGTGTCCACCACATCGGCCAGCATGCCCGGGATCGGGCCGGCGAAGCCGCAGGGCTTTTGCGGCAGGCCGACGAAGCAACCGAGGATGCCGCCGCCGATCTCGGTGCCGCCCGAATAGTTGATGATCGGACAGTTGCGTTGGCCCACGGTGTCGAACAGCCACTGCCAGGGCGCTTCGTTCCACGGTTCGCCGGTGGACCCGAACACCCGCAGGCTGTCGAGCTGACCCGCTTGCGGCAGGCCGGCCTCACCCGCGGCCATGAGCAGGCGCGCCAGGGTGGGCGACAGGCCCAGGTGGGTGAGCTGGTGGCGCTCGACCAGTTGCCAGATGCGGTCCGGCGTCGGGTGGTCGGGCGTGCCTTCGAAGAACACCAGCGTGGCGCCGCGCAGCAGACCGCCGAAGACCAGCCACGGACCCATCATCCAGCCCATGTCGGTGATCCACATGAGCCGGTCGCCCCGATTCAGGTCGAAGCACATGAGCATGTCCTGCGCCGCCTTGATGGGGAAGCCGGCATGGGTATGCACCACGCCCTTGGGCCGGCCGGTGGTGCCGGAGGTGTAGAGGATCAGCAAGGGGGTGGCAGTGCCGTTGATGGCCGGCTCCATGTCCGGCTCGCTGGCGGCGACGAGGGAGCGGTAATCCCATTCGCGCCACTGGCCGCTTTGCTGCGGCGCCCAGGGGGTACCCAGCCGCGGGACCACCAGCAGATGGGCGAGGGCCGGGGCGGTCGCGGCGGCGGCACGTGCTTCGCCCAGCATGTCGACCCGCTTGCCGCGGCGCAGGTAGCCATCGGCACAGATCATCACCATCGCCTCGCTGTCGTTCAGGCGATTGGCCACGGCGTCGGCACCGTAGCCGGAGAACAGGGGCAGCACGATGGCCCCGAGCCGGGCCGCGGCCAGAAAGACCACGGCGGTCTCGGGCACCATCGGCAGGTACATGGCAATACGCTCGCCATGGCAGACGCCAAGGCGTGCCAGTGCGGTGCTCAGGCGGCGGGCCGCGTCGTCCAGTTCCCGATAGCTGAAGCGGCGCTGGTCGCCATCGTCGCCTTCCCAGATCAGGGCCGGCTGATCGGGCGTTTCGCGGGCGGTGCGGCCGACCAGGTTGTCGTACAGGTCCAACTCGCCGCCAGCGAACCAGCGCGGCCATTGCATGCCGTGGGACAGGTCGCACACGGTGTGGTAGCGGCGATGCCAGGTGAGGCCCAGGGCGTCTTCGACCTCGGCCCAGAAGCGGCTGGGTTCTTCGCGCGCGGTGGCGTTGAGTGCGTCGATATCGGCGTGGCCGTAGAAGCGCAGAAAGCGGTGCAGCGCGGTGTGCTCGAAGCGCGTGCCGCGCGCCAGACAGGTGTTCATGGGGGCATGTCCTCCGGGGTGAATGCCGATCAGGCTTCGAGAATGACCTTCATCGCTTTCTCGCGGGCCGCGTCACCGAACACGCGGTACGCCTCTTCGATCTGATCCAGTGCAAAGCGGTGGGTGATGAGCGAGGCCGGTGCCAGGGTGCCGGCCTGGACGGTCTGCAGCAGCATCGGGGTGGTGCTGGTGTTGACCAGCCCGGTGGTGAGGGTGATGTTGCGGATCCACAGTTTTTCGAGGTGCAGACTCACCGGTGCGCCATGGACGCCCACATTGGCGATGTGACCGCCGGGGGCGATGACCTCCTGACACAGATCGAAGGTCGCCGGGATGCCCACCGCCTCGATCGCCACGTCGACACCGCGCCCGTCGGTGAGCGCCATGAGGGCGCTGGGCACGTCGTCGGTGGCCGGATTGAAGGTATGCGTGGCCCCGAGCCGGTGGGCGGTGTCGAGCCGGTTGGCGTCCATGTCCACCATCACCAGGCGGGCCGGCGAGTAGAACTGCGCGGTGAGCAGGGCGGCCATGCCGACCGGACCGGCACCGACGATGACCACCGTGTCACCCGGCTTGACCTGACCGTTGAGGACCCCGATTTCCAGCCCCGTGGGCAGGATGTCGCTGAGCATCACCAGCGCTTCTTCATCGGCGCCCTCGGGAATGGGGTGCAGGCTGTTGTCGGCGTGGGGAATGCGCACGCGCTCGGCCTGGGTGCCGTCGATGAGGTGACCGAGAATCCAGCCGCCGTCCTCGCAGTGCGCGTAGAGCTGGCGCTTGCAGTTGCCGCAGCGGCCGCAGGCACTGATGCACGAGATGAGCACCCGGTCGCCGGGCTTGAAGTTGCTCACGCCATCGCCTACGGCTTCGACAATGCCCACCCCTTCGTGGCCCAGGGTGCGCCCCGGCTCGACGGTGGGGACGTCGCCCTTGAGGATGTGCAGGTCGGTGCCGCAGATGGTGGTGCGCGTGATGCGGACGATGGCATCGGTGGGTTTGTGGATGACGGGCTCGGCCTTGTCCTGCCAGGCGAACCGGCCCGGCCCTTGATAGACGAGTGCTTTCATGAAGACTCCGGGGAAAAAGAGCCGGCGCGGTCCGGTCACGCCGCGCCGGCGGGGAGAGACGTACAAAAGGGGAGCGGCCCCGCGCCCGGGGGCGCGAGGCGTGGCCGGTCAGGCGGCCTTTTCGGGGACGGGCAGGCCGACCCACTCATCGTAGAAGGCTTCGATGTCGGGCTCGAAGTCGTGGATCACCGGGTACCACGGGGTCGGTGCTTCGACGTCGTGCATGGTCCCGCAGGTGGGGCAGTAGTACTCGCGATAGACCTGCCAGGCGGTGTCCGGGGCCATCAGCTTCGGATAGACCTCGGTCATGGCCTCTTCGGTGTCACGCACATACACCACCGCGTTGAGTTTCCAGTTCTCGCGATAGTCGCCGAACTCGTGGCCGCAGTCGCACTTGGTGACCCACTGCTTGGTGTCGGCGTTCTGGGCGATGTACAGGTGCGGGCCCAGCGGCAGGACGATCCGGTCCTTCCAACTCACCTTCTTTTGCAGGGCTTCCACGTAGAGGGAGAAGCGCTCGTTGTCCTTGGGCATGGCCAGCATGCGCATGGTGGTGTCCCAGTCGAGCTTGCCTTCGGTGAGTTTGGCGACCTGTTCTTTCGTGTAGGTAGACATCGTGTTGACTCCTTGAATTGGGTTGTTTGGCTGCTGACCCCACCCCCATCCCGGCCTTCCCCCTGAGGGGGAAGGGGCGTGACCCCGGGCGGCATGCTGCGTGCGCAGGGCCTCCCTCCCCTTCAAGGGGAAGGTCGCGCCAGCGACGTTTGCGATTGGACGGGCCGGGGTGGGGATGGGTTGGTCAGCGGCCCATCACTCTTCGACCAGCGTTACCGTGCGCACGTCGGGCATCTTGGCCAGGTCCATGCGGTAGGTGCTCCCGTAGGACGGCACGTCCAGTTCGTCCTCGGTCAGGTTCCAGTCCGCCGGCAGGTTCCAGAAGGTCTTGAACTGGTTCAGGAACTTCTTCGACAGGCCGAAGCTGGTGGCGAACATGTGCTTGACCTGGGCACTGGCGTGCTTGGTGACGATGCGTTCGCGCTCTTCGTGCATCCAGTCGCGGGTGGGCACGGCGCGGGCGAGCCGTTCCTTGCGTACTTCAGCACGCCGAGCCTTCGTCGCCTCGGCATCGACGCTCCACACGCCCTTGTCGTCCTGACTGACCACGGCGCCATAGACCTTGCGGGCGTACTCAGGGAGCAGCCATGCGTTGTTCAGGTCGCGCGCGATGGCGTCCGGTTCGCGGTCGAGGGGGTCGCCGTAGCCGGGGCCGCCACGCAGGTAGTTCAGGTACAGGTCGTAGTTCTCGTAGCAGTCCTCGGTGGTCATGCACTGGTGGTCGCGCTTGACCCGGGCACCGGCATCGATGTGGCGTTCGTAGTCCGGTGCGTCCGGATTCACGTCGGCGCCCAGCGGCAGGCTGTCACCCACCACGATGCGCTGCTCGAGACCCGTCTTGTGGGCCTCGAAGCGGTAGCCGGTGGCGGACGGGTAGCCACCCATCAGGCCCCAGTCGCTGTTCATGAAGCCGTTGCCCATGAAGAACATGGTCCAGTCCTGCGCCTTCCAGACCATGCGCAGGGTCTCGAAGCCGCAGCCACCGCGGTACTGGCCGTAGCCGCCGGAGTTGCACTTGGCGTTGCGACCGAGGTAGAGCAGCGGTTCGGCCATCTCCCAGATCTCGATGTCGCCCATGTCGCCTTCCGGGTTCCAGATGGCGGCGGCATGGTTAAGCCCGTCGCGGATGGCGGTGGCGCCGGTCCCGCAGGAAGAGGCTTCGAAGGAGTTGACCGCGTGGATCTCGCCGTCCTGGTTGATGCCGCCGCCCTGCAGCCAGTTGGAGGTGTTGGCGTTGCCGGCATTGACCTCTTCCAGATAGCCGCGGCTGAAGTAGGCCTGGGACAGGCCGCGCCACATGGTGGTCCAGGCCGAGACCAGGAAGTGCCAGGCATAGGCGTGGCCGGTGCGGCGGTCGTCCGGGTTGTTCCAGCCGCCCTTGGGCATGTGGAATTCGGTGCCGTAGTAGGCGCCGTCGTTGATGCGCTGGGTGGGCACCAGGGTCTGGGTCATCATCACCCAGATGCCGCTGGTGAAGGCCACCTGGTGGGCGTTGTAGCTGTGCCAGCCCCAGCGGCTGGCGCCCTCGAAGTCGAGGCGCCAGGTGCCGTCCTTGCGGATCTCCATCTCCACCGGGGCATGCATGATGGTGTCGAGCTTGGCAAAGGCGTTGGATGTCTGCACGTCTTCATGGGCGTAGGGCACGTCCACGAAGGCCACCTTGCGGTAGGTGCCCGGCAGGGTCATGGCCTTGAGGCGGGTGGAGAGGCCGCGACGGCCTTCCTCAATGACCTCGAAGGCGAACTTTTCGTAGGCCTCCAGGCCGTCTTCGGCGATCACCTCTTCGACCAGCTCGCGGATCATGTGGCAGCCGGCGATGCGGGTCTTCTCGTCGAGAATCCAGTACTTGGGCGTGCGCACCGAACGCTGAGACTCATGCAGCCAGTCGCGCAGCGGGGTGTCGTTCACCCCGGTCTTGCGGCAGGTGATCATGTAGCCGTCGCCGAAGCGCTGGGTCTGACCGGTGGACATGGAGCCCGGGGTGACCGCGCCGGTGTCGATCACGTGGGTCACTCCGCCCACCCAGCCGATCAGCTTGCCTTCATGGAAGATCGGCACGATGGTGGCGATGTCGCACGGGTGCACGTTGCCGATCGAGCAATCGTTGTTGGTGAACATGTCGCCGGGGTTGATGCCGGGGTTGGCCTCCCAGTTGTTCTCGATCATGTACTTGATCGCGGCGCCCATGGTGCCCACGTGGATGATGATGCCGGTGGAGGTCAGGATGCAGTCCCCGGCGGCGTTGTAGAGGGTGAAGCACAGCTCGCCTTCCTGCTCCACGATCGGGCTGGCGGCGATCTTCTTGGCGGTTTCGCGGGCATGCACCAGGCCGCCGCGCAGCTTGGAGAACAGCTTCTCGTAGCGGATCGGGTCGGCCTCGCGCAGCTCCAGGTGCTCCAGGCCGTTGTAGTAGCCGGTGTCCTTGGTGCGCTCGAGAATGGCGTCGCGGTACTGCTTCAGGGTCTGACCGGTGCCGAGCAGATTGGCGAAGCCGGTTTCCTTGCTGGTCATCATGTTCATGGTTGTCTCCTTGAGAAGCGGGCTCAGGCCTTCACTTCCTTGAGGTGGAACAGGCGGTGCTTGTCGAGGCGGGTGGCGAAGCCCTCGGGCACGACAAAGGTGGTGGCATCGGATTCGATGATGGCGGGGCCGCTGATCTCGTTGCCCGGCTTGAGCGATTCCATCTTCCACAGCACCGCATCGACCCACTTGCCCTTGCGGTAGAACGGGCGGGTGCCCAGGTGGGCGGCTTCGGGCGGCGTGGGGCCGGCCTCTTCGTCTTCGGGCAGGGTGGGCTTCTGCACCACCACCAGGCCGCGCATGATGGCGCCGGTGACCGAGAAGCCCAGCTCCGGCGAACGGGCGGAGCTGGCATAGACGCGGGAGTAGGTTTCCTCATACGCCTCGACCATCTTGTCCCAGTCCTCGGCCGTAGCGGCGCCGGTGATCGGGGAGTCGATTTCCAGATCGTTGAGCTGGCCCATGTACTGCATGCGATAGCCCGGGCGCAGGATCACGTCTTCGGCCTTGAAGCCGTTGATGACGAATTCCTCCACCACCTTGGCGGCCAGTTCTTCCCAGGCGGCCTGGATGGTCTGGGCGCCGACGATCTTTTCCTCGTCGCTGCCATGCTGTGCCACGGCCACATCCACACTCTTGTCGTAGCGATACTCGAAGTCGGCGCAGGCGCAGCCGAAGGCCGAGAAGCCGGCGGCCCAGGCGGGCACGATCACGTCCTTGAAGCCGGCGCCCTCGGTGTAGCCATAGGTGTGCACCGGGCCGGCACCGCCGTAGGAGAAGCACACGAAATCCGAGGCGTTGTAGCCCTTGGCGCTGATGTTGGCGCGCAGGTAGTCACGCAGTTGCAGGTCGAGCAGTTCGATCACGCCGGAGGCGGCATCTTCCACCGACAGGCCCAGCGGGTCGGCCAGCTGTGCCTTGATGTGCTGACGGGCGCGTTCCACGTCCAGGGTGATGGCGCCGCCGAGGAAGTTGTCCGGGTTCAGATAGCCGAGCACCACATGGCAGTCGGAGACCGACACCGTGTCGAGCCCGCTTTCGGGCCAGCAGGTGCCCACGCGATAGCCGGCCGAATCCGGGCCGAGCTTGATGCCGCCGCTGTACGGGTCGATGCGCACGAAGCTGCCCGCACCGGCCCCGACCGAATCCATTGCCACCAGCGGCAGCGACAGCACCAGGCGCGCCATGTCCGGGTCGGACTGGATCGAGAACTTGCCCTTGGTGATCAGCGCCATGTCGAAGGAGGTGCCGCCGATATCGGAGCAGGCGATGTTGTCGTAGCCCAGGGTCTCGCCCAGCAGCTTGGAGCCGATCACCCCGCCGATGGGGCCGGAGACGATGGTGCGCGCCAGTTCCTTGGCTTTCCAGCTGATGGTGCCGCCGTGGGTAGCCATCACGCGCAGGTCGAATTTGGCGCCATGCTTCTTGAAGCGGTCGCTCACCTTCTTGAGCGTCTGGCGCGAGGGCTCGGCTGCATAGGCTTCGAGCACCGTGGTGTTCATGCGGTGGCTTTCCTTGCGCGAGGGGTAGTAGTCCACCGAGGCAAACACCGGAATGTCCACGCCCATGGCCGACAGTTCTTCGCGGCAGACGTCGCGGGCGCGCTTCTCGTTGATCTCGTTCTTGTGCGACTGGAGCAGGCAGATGACGATGGCCTGGGCGCCGGATTCGACCAGTTCGCGGGTGGCCTGGCGCACCTCGTTCTCGCGCAGCGGGATCACGATCTGACCCTGCACATCGGTGCGCTCGGTCACGCCCCGGGTGCGTGACAGCGGCACCAGCGGCTCGTCGTAGCGGTGGGTGTTCAGGTGGATGCGGTCTTCAAGCGCGTAGCCCAGATAGCTCTGGATCGCCCGCCCCATGGAGTGGACCTGCTCGAAGCCCTTGTTGCACATCAGGCCGACGTCCAGGCCGCGACGCTGGACCACCCGGTTGAGCATGGCGGTGCCCGAATACACGCAGGTGACCAGCTCGGGGTACACCTGGTCCACATCGCGACTCCAGTGGGCCAGGGCGTCCTGGGACGAATTGAAGATGGCGAGCGACTCGTCCGCCGGGTTGCTTTGCGCCTTGCCGACCACGAAGCGGCCGTCTTCACGCACGAAGAAGGTGTCGGTCATCGTGCCGCCGGCATCGATCCCCATCACCTCTACGCGAGATGCAGTCTGGACTTCCATGTTTGTCTCCATTGCGAATTATTTGAGTGGCGCAGTGCACGTGGCGCCGCACCGTCTCTTCATTTGCAATGGCTGTGCCTGCATCGGGCTGTTGCGTTGCCGCACGGCGTCATCGGCCCGTGGCCGGGGCGTTGAAGTGTCGGGGCGTGATGCATTGCAATACATCGACACCTGACGATGCTGCGGATCGAAAGACGCTGAACGGACGGAAATCGAACGTCTTGGCGACGGGGGGAGGCGGCGTTGGCCAGCGCGCTTGTGAGCGTTCGGGGGCGATGCGAGAATGGACCGGCGTCCTCCATCGAACGAAGTGCGAATGAGCCTTGAAACGTCCCGCACATGGGGTTACCCGGCCCCGTGATCGCCCGCAAGTACCGCTACCTCATCGCCCTGGCGCGAGAGAAACACTTCGGCCGCGCGGCGGCGAGCTGCCATGTATCACCCTCGACGCTGTCCACGGCCATCCGTGATCTGGAAGCGGAGCTGGGGGTCGCCGTGGTCGAACGCGGCCAGCACTACGCCGGACTGACCGCGGAAGGGGCGCAGGTTCTGCGCTATGCGCAACTGGCCGCGGCACAGGCCGACGCGCTGGGCCAGGCCCTGGCGGAACTGAGAGAGGGCGGACTCACCGGGCGGGCACGTATCGGCGTCATTCCCACCGCCACCTCGGCGGTGGCCGAGTACTCCGCCGAACTGGCGCGGCAGCATCCGCGTCTGACGCTCGACATCCTGTCCCTGGCGACGGGTGAGATCCTCGAGCGTCTGCACAGCTTCGAGCTCGATGCCGGCATCGTCTATCTGCGCTCGGCGCAGGTGGCGGACCTGGACGTCATCCCCATGTGGGCAGAAAACCATGTGCTGATCACGACCGCCACCGAGGGCGCGACGGCGGGCGAGGCAATCACCTGGCGCGAGGCGGCCGACCTCAGGTTATGCCTGCTCACGCCCGACATGCAGAACCGCCGCACCATCGACGAAACCTTCGCCGGCATTGGCGCACAGCCCCGGCCGACCATGGAGACCAACTCCATCGTCAGTCTGCTGGCGCATGTGTCTTCGGGGGGATGGTCGAGCATCGTCCCGCGCAGCGTGCTCGATTTCATCGGCCTGCCTGACGGGGTGCGGGTGTTGCGGCTGGTGGACCCGGAAGTGGCCTGGGCGACCGGGCTGGTGACCGTGCGGCGTGATCCGGTGTCACCCGTGGTGTATGCCATTCGTAAAATCGCGACCGATTTCAGTCGAGTGTTCGGAAAAACCGAATAACCCTTCTGAAAATCCCGTTTCCCAGCGGGCCGACAAATCCCTAGAGTGGCCCCATGCCGACGCAAACAGCGCCGCCGGAACGCGGCGCTGCCAGCACGGCACACCACCCCCAACCCCAATGGGCGGTCATGGTCGGGCCAGAGACAATCAATTGTCCGGTGCGTCCGGCCTCAGGCTTGCGGGCGGTGCGCCCCCTCCCTCAGCGCACCGCCCGTTGTTTTTTTCGCGATTCCGTCAGTGCATGCCCAGCCAGGCCGGCAGTTCGGCCAGGGTGGTGATTTCGCCGCGTGGGGTGTCCGGGATCTGCTCGGGCATCTGGTCAAACCGGTTGCACCAGAGCACCTGAAAGCCATACGCCTGCGCCGAGTAGGCATCCCAGCCGTTGGACGACACAAAACAGATCTTGTCCGGTGTGACGCCAAACTGCGTGCACGCCAGCTCGTAGACTTTCGGATGCGGCTTGAAGACACCCACGGACTCCACGGACAGAATGCGGTCGAGCAGGGTGTTGAGCCCGGCGTTGGTCACCGCCGCCTTGAGCATGGCGGGTGTGCCATTGGAGAGCACGGCGGTTTTCAGGCCGGCCCGGTGCAGTCGTTCGAGGGTGGGTTTGGTCTCGGGGTAGGCCTGAATCTTCAGGTACGCATCCATAAGCTGGTCACGCAGACCGGGGTGCTGGATGCGCAGGGTACGAAGCGCGAACTCCAGCGCTTCTTCGGTGACTTTCCAGAAATCCGCGTGATGGCCGGACACGGCGCGCAGCCAGGTGTACTGGAGTTGTTTCGAGCGCCACAGGTCGGACAGGGCCTGCCAGTGCTCACCCAGTGCGGCCTGCGATGCCCGGGCCACGCTGGAAACGTCGAAGAGTGTGCCGTAGGCATCGAACACGCACACTTCGATACCCTTGAGGCGATTTGTGTTCATGGTGTTGCTGACTCCTCCGATGGGGTTGCGGGGCACTCACCCCTATCATCGTAGATGATCGAGACGCAGATGCGGTCAGACGTCACGAAGTCGATTGAACTGTCTTCCGGACCGCGGTCAGAGTGTCTTGTGTGGGCATGACCGGCCCAAAGTTCCCATCGTCTTGCCGACCGGCCACCTGAGCCGACAGTCGGTTCCGAGGAGATTACCAACGTGAGTCAGCTGTTCTCCCCCGTCCGCCTCGGCGCACTGGATCTGCCTAACCGTATCGTGATTGCGCCCATGTGTCAGTACTCGGCAAAAAATGGCTGCGCCACCGACTGGCATCTGATGCATCTGGGCCAGATGGCCATGTCCGGCGCCGGCCTGCTCATCCTCGAAGCGACGGGGGTCACGGCCGAAGGGCGCATCTCTCCGCATGATCTGGGGCTCTACAACAACGCCAATGAAAGCGCGTTGGCGCGGGTGCTGGCGGGCGTGCGCGCATACTCCGGCATGCCCTTGGGTATTCAGCTCTCTCATGCCGGTCGCAAGGCTTCCAGCCGCGCCCCATGGGATGGTGGCGGGCTGATCACCGACGAGGCTGAAGGCGGCTGGCAGACCGTCTCTGCCTCGGCCATTGCCCATGGCGCCGACGAACCGCCGCCGGTGGCGCTTGATGCCGACGGACTGGCCGCGGTGCGCGACGCCTTTGCCGAGGCCGCCCGACGGGCCGATCGCCTCGGGCTTGACCTGATCGAGGTGCACGCCGCGCACGGCTACCTGCTGCACCAGTTTCTCTCACCCCTGTCGAACCAGCGGAACGACGAATATGGCGGCGCTCTGGACAAGCGCATGCGCTTCCCGCTGGAGGTGTTCGATGCCGTAAGGGCTGCCTTTCCGAGAGAAAAGCCGGTAGGGATGCGTATTTC
The DNA here is from genome assembly GCF_017309585.1 of Nitrogeniibacter aestuarii. Lineage (NCBI taxonomy): Bacteria > Pseudomonadati > Pseudomonadota > Betaproteobacteria > Rhodocyclales > Zoogloeaceae > Nitrogeniibacter > Nitrogeniibacter aestuarii. Next base: position 47,788 of record NZ_CP071321.1, read on the forward strand.
CGCCAGCGACTGGGTTGATGGGGGTTGGGATATCGACCAGAGCGTCGAGCTGGCCCGCGCGCTCGACGCCCGCGGCTGCGATTTCATTCATGTGTCGAGTGGCGGGCTGTCCACCGCCCAGAAGATACCGCTCGAAGCGGGTTATCAAATCCCCTTCGCGGCGCAGATCAAGGCGCAGGTGAGCATGCCGGTGATCGGCGTCGGCCTGATCACCGAACCGGAACACGCGGAAGCCATCATCGCCGAAGGGCATGCCGATCTGGTCGCTTTGGCGCGTGGCATGCTCTACGACCCGCGCTGGCCCTGGCATGCTGCGGCCCGGCTTGGCGCCCGGGTCAATGCCCCCCGGCAATACTGGCGCTGCGAGCCGCAGGCAGCGCGCGGGCTGTTTACGGACCAGGCCGACGGCCGGCGCTGACGCGCAAGGCCGCCGGCGGTGGCTAGGTCAGTTGAACCGGCTTTGGCCGGGGAATCGGCGCGTGTCGTCCCAGGCATGCAGGGTGGCCATCAACAGCGCCAGCTCGCCCTCGTCCAGCCGCCCGTCGCTGCGCATGACCTGGTACATGATGTCGAGGGTGCGTTCGCGCAGGGTCGTGTCGGTGATTTCATCGAGCAGGCCCTGCACCTGGTCGCGTGATATGACATAGCCACCGCCCAGTGCCGGCATGCGTTCGACGTCGGCGCAGAACTCGTACAGCACCTGAAAGAACTCGCTTTCGCTCAGTCCCAGCTGTGCCAGTCCGCCGTCGTCGCACAACACCTCCACCTCGCAGGGTTTCATGCGCCCGTTGGCCAGCAGGCTCAGGGCCAGCAGTCGTGCCAATGCCTGTTGATTGCCGCCGCGCACAACCGGCTGGCGCGCTGCCCGCTGTCCGGCCGCAGGTGATGGCTGCACGGCCAGGATGCGGCGCTTGGGCGAGGTGTGCCGGCGTCCGCGCTCACGCGGTGCAGGCTCATCGGTTTCAAACGCATCGACATCGTGGGCACTGATCATGGTTCAACTCCTCACTTTGAGAATGAGCTTCGAACTCTACGGACAGCGCGCCTACGGATAAATCGAATCGAAATTGAGTCTATATTCCAGTTTCTGGAAGAATGGGGCCGCGAGATGAAGCCGGGTGACCTGAATTTTCGACATCTGCTGTATTTCTGGGCCGTCGCGCGCGAGGGCAGCATCACCCGCGCGGCGCAGACACTCGGGCTCTCGGTACAGGCCATCAGTACCCAGCTCTCGCAACTGGAAAGCCAGCTCGGGCACAGCCTGCTCGTGCCGCGCGGCCGCGGGCTGGAGCCCTCCGACACCGGTCGGCTGGTGCTCGGCTACGCCGACCAGATCTTCCAGCTGGGCAGCGAAATGCGTGACGTGCTGGCGCACACGTCGCGCCCCCAACGGCGTCTGTCGGTCGGACTGACCGACCCGATTCCAAAACTGGTGGTGGCGCACATGCTCGAACCCGTGCTGCAGTCGGGCGACGAATACCGCCTGCACTGCGTCGAGGGCCATCTGGACGATCTGGTGGCCGATCTGGCGCTGAACCGCCTCGATCTTGTCCTCGCCCACCGGCCCGTGACGTCCACGTCCAGCCTCAAGGTGTATGTCCGTCCATTGGGGGAATGGCCGATGGCCCTGTATGCGGCTGAGCCGCTCAGGGCTCGGTTGATACCTGATTTTCCGACCCGCCTGGCCGAGGCGCCCATGCTGCTGCCGATGGCCGAGAATCCCCTGCGCATGGCGATCGAAGACTGGTTCCGCCGCCACCGGATCGTCATCACGGTGCGCGCCGAGTGTGCCGACAGTGCGTTGCTCAAGACCTTCGCCCGGGCGGGCATGGGGGTGTTGGCCGCCCCGGTGGGGCTCGAGTCAGAGCTTCTGTCGCAGTATGGCCTTCACCCTGTTGGCCAACTCGACGGGGTCACGGAAACCTTCTTTGCGGTCACCACCGAACGACGCATCGAACACCCGGGTGTGCAGGCGATTCTGGACGCGGCAGAGCCGGGTGAAGTGCGCGACGGTCAACGCCGCAAGGGCAGGGTGCGTTGATCGTGTGCTCATTCGCGGAGCGAATGTGACACGATGCCGACTTTCCGACGATCTGATACCGCCATGTTCCGCCAACTGCTCAAGCTTGCCGCCGTCCTCATCGTCATCGCCGCTGCGGGTGTGCTGCTCAACCCCTCGCCCGAAAAGCACCGCGACACCATCGCCCAGGAGATGGGCCGCCGCAGCCAGATCGCCGATCTGCTCCAGCTGGGACGCATCACGGCGTTCTTTTCCGAGTATCACTCCTTCGGGGTGGGCTCCTACACAACGGTCAATGACAAGGTCGTCTCCATCGGTGCCTACGGTTTCGTGTTTGTCCGGGAGAACGCGGTGGTGACCGAGCCGCGTTGATGCGCCCTTTGGCGCGCTGAGGGCTCAGGGCCCGAACAGATCCCCGCAATCCTCACACGCAAAGAACCAGCGCCGTTCGCCGCAGGTGATCGACCCGGTCATGGCGGCGCTGATGTCGAAGTCGCACGGCTGGCCGTCATGCTTGAGCGTGCCCTCAATCCGGCACGGCGCCAGCGGGTAGTGGTCAGCCAGGGCTTTTTCGCTGAGTTGACGGGCCCGACGGAAAAAGACGTGTGCCTCATCATGGGTCAGGTCCACGTCGGCCGTGGTGCAGCCCTTGGGGTCCGATGACGTGAAGTCGGCAATGTAGACCGCGCTCAGGTGGGTGGTGTCGAGCCGTGCGGGGCCACTGGCACAGCCGGCCAGGGCGAGGCTCAGCCCGATCAGGAGGGTTCTGACTACCATGTGGCGCTGGCTGCCTCGCCCGGGTGCTTGTAGGAAACGTCAGGATGGCGGAAGACGTCGTCGCCGTCGAGCTCGAAGTGGCCGTAAAGCTGACCGAGCAGCCATTGCAGGCTGTCCACCTGCTGGGCGCTCAGCGCCTCGAAGCGGGTGTCGTCAAGGTGTCTGCCGACCAGTTCGATCCCGATGGAATCGCTGTTGACGGGAAAGCGCTCCGGGTAGTCCTTCTGTCGCTCGATGCGGTCAATGGCCCGGATGCGCGCGGCCCAGGAGAGCGTCATGGCGGTGGCCAGGTCGGCATCCTTGCACTGGCTGCCTTTGAGCTGCAGGCAGCGTGATTTGATCAGCCGGCCCACGTGATAGCAGCGCATCTTCACGCTGGCGGTCTGGTAGATGCGGCCGTCCTTGCCGATCAGGAAATGGGCCCCGTTGCCGCCGCCGTTGTAGGCATTGAAGGTGGCCTGGGCGGAAGGGGCGTCGGTCTGATGGACCACGATGCCGTGCACCGCGTCGAGCGTACCGTGTTCGATGTGGGAGAAGCGTTGCCACTGCACCCGCGGGTCGACGAGCATGCCGTCTTGATCGATTGAGGACATGGGCGGTTCCGGTCAGAATGAGCGCAAAGCCTATGACATATAGATGGTTGCGTCCACCCGCGGATTGAAACGCTTGGCCGAATGGCGGTTTGCTCCGACAATCCGGCGCAGCACGCCGCGTGGGATGCGGCACACAAGTTGCATATATCCTGTCCGCTGAAACTCTTCCTGGGTGCTATCCATGCCCGCCAACATGCTCAAATCCCTGCTTGGCGCCTCCAAGGGGCGGCCGGCCTTCAGTGTGCTCCAGATGGCAGCCATTGCCGCGCAGGACGTGGCACCCCTGGATGAAGAAACCCTTCATTTCATGCGCCTTCAGGTCGAGTCCGAGGTGTTCTCGGCGGTACGCCCGCCGGACATGTGGGCCGAGCTGGCCAAGGGCCTGATGGGGCACAAACCCTCGCGCATGGTGCAGTCGCTACACGATTGTGGCGCGCTGGCCCTGGTGCTGCCTGAAGTGGCCGCCTTGTTCGGAGTGCCACAAAGTGCGGACGATCCGCCACAAGTCGACATCGGGCTGCATACCCTGCGCGTGCTCGACGAGGCGGCGCAGCGGGGGGCGCCACTGGCGGTGCGCTTCGCCGCCCTGGTGATGAATGTGGGCAAGTCGGACTCGCCCCCCGAGCACCTGCCGGCCCACTACCGGCACATGGACCGTGCACGGCCGCGCATCGAACGCATCTGCAAGCGTTTTCGCGTGGCCGATGCCTGTCGTGATCTCGCCTTGCTGGCGCTGGCCGAGTGCGAGCGAGTGCACCGGGCCGCGCGCATGCGCGCCGGCTCCATGGCGGCCATGCTCGAGCGGGTGGACGCACTGCGCAATCCGGACCGCTTCGAGCTGCTGCTGCTGGTGTGTTCCTGCGACTTCAACGCCTACCCGCGCCGCCAGTGGCGCCGCTACACCAAAGCCGACATGCTGCGCGCTGCGCTCGACGCCTGCCGCCGTGTGGACCCGTGCAATCTGCCTCCGCCCGACGCCACTGAAGACGACGGCATGAGTCCGCTGCTGCAGGCGCGCGCCCTGGCGGTCGCGACCGCGCTGCGCTCGGCCAGATGGGCGGACCCGACCGACGATACTGTCGACTGAACCGCCGCGCTTCTTGGCGCACTGCCACAGTCCGGTGTAAAAGGGCGGTGCCCGACCGTCGCCCCTTCGATCATCCGCCCTCATGCACCCGACCGCGCCGCCGCGACACCGCCTGCTGAACGACTACACCGATGCCGACTTCACGCCGGGCATCCTGTATGTGGACGACTTCATCCTGGTGGCGGACAAACCGGCCGGGCTGCTCTCCATTCCCGCCGTGGGCGATGACCGGCAGGATTCGCTCGTCACCCGCATTCAGGCCGAGTACCCCCGCGCCCAGATCGCCCACCGGTTGGACGAAGCCACCTCGGGCATCGTGCTGTTCTCCATGTACCAGGCCATGTTGCGCCGGATTCACTGGGCCTTCCGCCAGCGGGTGGTGGGCAAGCGCTATCAGGCGGTGGTGCATGGACACATGCTGGAAGGCGAGGGCGAGATCGACCTGCCCCTCGCCCCGGTGCCGGACCGCAACCCCTGGCATCAGGTGGACCACGACAACGGCCTGCGCGCGGTCACCCGCTACACGGTGGTGGATCGCTTCGAACGCCTTGGTGAGCCGCTCACCCGCGTGGCCCTCAAGCCCATCACCGGGCGCACCCACCAGCTGCGGGTGCATCTGCTTGCGCTCGGCCACCCGATCATCGGCGATCCGCTCTACGCGCCGGAAGGCAGCGCCCAGCGCCACAAGCGGCTGCATCTGCATGCCTCGCAGCTGAGCATCTGCCATCCCTTCCACCGCACGGCGCGGTGCTTTGATTCGGTGGTGCCGTTCTAGGGCGCGCGTCACGGGCGTTGCGGCTTCGCCAACGGGAGGCAGCCGCTCGCAGGTGGCTGCCGTGCAGGCTTAATCCAGCAATCCCAGGATGGCGGCCTTGACCGCGGTGGCGGTCTTGTTGGCGCAGTTGAGTTTGGCCATGGCGTTGGCGGCGTGGAAATTCACGGTGCGGTCGGAAATGCCCATGAGAATCGAAATCTCGCCGGCGGTCTTGCCCTCGGCGGTCCATCGCAGGACCTCGATCTCGCGCGTCGTCAGCTCGCCCGAATCTTGCGCGTGGTGATCGCGGGCAAGCTGATGGCACATGTATTCATGGCCGGCATGGGCGAGAAAGCTCAAACGTGCGCCGTTCGCCGTGAGTTCGGCGGAACCGAGATATTCGGCACCGCGCACGAACGAGACGAGGCTCTGCAGGCCGCGACAGTCGGTGGCCGATTGGGACCAGCCATGGGCAATGCCGAATTGCCGGGCCTCTTCCCAGAACGTGTTGCTGGCCCTGGAATAGTGCTCGGACCAGACAATGGGTATTTGCGATACCATCCCGCGCATGACAATGGGGTCGATCTTCACATAGCCCCGCTCGGCATACAGGGTTTGCCATTGTTCCGGGTAGTTGTTGAGCAGAACGATGCGCGGATTGCTCAGTGGATAGCGAAAGCGCACGCCGTAGGCGAGGTGGTCGAAACCAAGTGCCTTGCCTTCGCGCTCGATCACCGAAAACACCTCGGTGGCGCTGTGCGCTGCGCTCAGGCGGGTGAGGAGGTCTTCGCGCCAGACGTTCATCTGGCGCACCTTCGCCGCGGATCGGCATTTCTTGACCTGTCAACGTTGACATGCCGTGAAACACGGCGGCGCGCTAATGTCCGGAAATAACGAAGCGCTTCAAACCAATAACAACGCGTGAGCAAATGAGAACAGAACATCCACTGGAATCCGTCGTCCGGGTGTCGGACGATGGGTTCGTCCGTTTGTCGGAGCAGGACTTGAGCACCGTCCGGCTGCGACATTTCGTTTCGGGTCTGGACGCACCGGAGACGGCGGCCATTCCGGGATGCGGCGACGTGACGGAGGTGACCGGGTTCACCGAGTGGATCGCGGGGCGTCGTCCTTACATCAGTCTGGGCTGGGATTGGGTGCTCGATGTCTCGCACGGTCATACCTCCCTCAAGCGCACGGGCGAACCACGAACGAACGTCATGCTGGTCGATGGGCACACGCGGGATCTGGGCATGGATGCCTCCCTTCGGCGACTGGCAGCCCTTGTCGACGACATGGCCTGGAGCACGACCGTATGGCCCTCCATCGTCCAGCGTTACGGTGGTCCCGGGTAATTCATCCGTCAGTAAAACACACCATCCTTAACGGTACATGAATGGCTCGGAATTCGCCTGTACACGAGGATCATGGTTCATAAAATAATTCAAACGATGCCCATAGACAATAGCAATTTTGACGTATGTCGCCAAGCAAACGTCATGAACAGTTTGTTGCGGGCGCAAGGGATGTGAGCTTGACCAATTCGGTTGCCCGGCTGCATGAGGCGATGTCGAATGGCTCGACAAGCGCAGTGGCCGCGGTGGAAGAGTGCCTGTCGCGGATCGATGTCTCCAACGGTCGCATCAACGCGGTCGTGACCCTGGATGCGGCGTCAGCCCGCCGGCAGGCCGAAGCCTTTGATCGCGAACCCGTCCCTGACCCGGTGAGCCTCCCGTTGCGGGGCGTGCCGATCACCGTCAAGGATGCGTTTGCCACGGCCGGCATGCGCACGACGGCCAGCCATCCGCCGCTGGCCGACTACGTGCCCGACACCGACGCGACCGTGGTCGCGCGCTTGCGCCAGGCGGGCGCCATCATCCTGGGCAAGACGAACCTGTCCCGGCTGGCGGGCGATCCTCAATGCATCAGCCCGGTGTTCGGGGTGACGCACAACCCGTGGTGCCACGATGCGACCCCCGGTGGCAGTTCCGGCGGTGCGGCTGCGGCCGTGGCCATGGGCTTTTCGTACATGGACCCGGGCAGCGATCTGGGGGGCTCCATCCGTATCCCGGCGGCCTTCTGTGGCGTCTATGGACTCAAGGCCACCGAGAACCGGATTCCGAGAACCGGTCACATTCCCCATCTGCCCGGGCAGCCGCGCAGTGTCCGGCACATGCTCAGTTTCGGCGTGCTGACCCGGTCGATCGAGGATCTGGCGCTGGGCCTGTCGGTCCTGGCGGGGCCGGACCGTGTCGATACCGAGGTGCCGCCGGTCCTTGGTGTGGCCGGGCGCGCTCGCTCCGATCGTCTGCGTGTCGCCTGGTGGGATGACTTCGCCGGCCTGCCCCTGTGCGATCGCACGCGCGCCGGCCTGGACCGGGCCATCGGGCGGCTCACGGAAGCGGGCGTGGATGTGGTGCGACGTCTGCCCGATGGCTTCGATCCCGAGCGTGCCCTCTACGCCTATGGGGTTCTCGCCGGTGCTGAGATCGGGCTGGCGTTCCAGCCCTGGGAGCGCCATCTGATCGCGTTGGCCGGCCGGTTGATTCCCAGGCGTCAGACCCTCACGCGCGCGTTCACGCACGGTTTGCGCTTCGACTGGCGCCGCTACAACGCGGCGCTCAACATCCGCGACCAACTGATCGGCGCCATGGAGGACTTCCTTGATGACCATGACGTACTGATATGCCCCACGGCCCCGCGGACCGCCTATCCGGCCTTCGCGCTCAAGCCGCTGGGCAAGCCGCCGACGCTGGCGGTCGGCGACCGGGCCCTGCCGTTTCTGGAAGCCACCGTCAGCATGGTCGGGCTGTTTTCTCTGACCGGTCATCCCGTCGTTTCGCTGCCGGCCGGGCTGGTCGACGGCCTGCCGGTCGGTCTGCAGTGTGTCGGCCGACGCTGGGGGGACGAAGCGCTGATCGAGGCATGTGCGCAGATCGATCGCATCGTCGATGGCTACGCGTCGCCACCGGCATCATCCGGCTGACGACAACCGGTCCGGGGGGTTGCCAGCCCGAGCTTGTGCCTGGCTTCAGCACATCTGCATGACATTCGTCACGCTTTGTCGTCTGTCAACGTTGACAGTATCGGGTCGATGTTGATGACGATGTAATGGCGCCACTTCAAATTCTGAGTCTCTCGGGGTGGTGCCATGGAGTTTTTGTCTGGATGCCGTAAACAGCTTGGTTCCCAGGAATACACGGAGCTGGCGGCCTACCGTTACCGCGTGTTCGTCGAGCATCTGGGCTGGGAGCTGGGATGCCCGGAGGGTTTCGAGGCGGACCAGTTCGATCGCGATGACACCCTCTACGTGATCAGCCACGATCCGGAAGGCCGTATCAACGGATGCGCGCGTCTGTTGCCCACCGTGCGCCCGTATCTGCTCAAGGATGTCTTTCCCGAATTGCTCAATGGTGCGACACCGCCCGTCTCGGAGGACGTGTGGGAGTTGTCGCGATTCACGGCCTTCACGCTTGAAGGGCGGATGGAGTCGGGGGTGGGGCAGTTTTCCTCTCCGGTGGCCGTCGAGTTGCTGCGTGAATCCATTGCGTGTGCCGCCCGCCAGGGGGCTCGCCGGCTGATCACGGTGTCACCGCTGGGCGTCGAGCGCCTGCTGCGACGTGCCGGATTCCGGGCGCACCGGGCAGGGCCGCCGATCATCGTGGGCGGCTATCCGCTGTTCGCGTGCTGGATTGACGTTGACGCCCAGACGGTTGCCGGTGGCGAATCCCCGGTCGGGAGTCCTTCGCCGGGACGCAAGTAATGGCCAAGCCGATGACGGCGGTGACGCCCGGGGGCGGCGCGGGGCCGTCGGCGGCCGGTGCGCCGGTGCGCTGGGACGGCACGCGCTACGAGCGCCTGCTTCAGGCCTCGTCGCGGTTCGCTGCGCTCGATGCCGACCTGCGTCCGGAGGTCATGCCGGGCCAGTCCATCGAGTCGCTCGAGCGTTGTGCCGACCGTATTGAAGGTCATCTGGCCGATGAGGCTTACGAGCTGGCCGTGCAGATGCTCATCGACACGTCGGTGCACTACAGCCACAGCGGTTATCTCAATCAGCAACTGAATTTTCCCTTGCCCGGTGCGGTGATCGGCGCCCTGTGGGGGGCTGCCCTCAATCAGGGGCAGGCGGTGTTCAGCATGTCGCCGATGACCAGTGTCATCGAGCGCCGTGCCCTCACGTGGGCGCAGCAGCGCCTGGGTCTGGCAGATGAGGCCTTTGGCATCAGTTGCGGCGGGGGGAGCCTCGCCAACCTGTCGGCCATGCTCGCAGCGCGCAATCGACTCGATGCCTGGGGAGCGTGGGACCGGGGCCAGCCGGCGGACGTGACCGTGCTGGTCAGCCGTCACGCCCACTATTCCATCGCCCGTGCCGCGGCCATCGTCGGCATCGGGACGGCCCGCGTGCGCGCCATGCCCACCGATGAAGACGGGCGGATCGATCTGGCGGCGGTATTCGAGGTGCTGGCCGAGGGTGGTGCGTGCATCGTCTGCCTGAGCGCCGGGACGACGTCGACCGGTGCCTTCGATGATATGGCCGGTTTCTTCGAGCGCGCACCGGCGCTGGATCCTGCACGCGTCTGGGTGCACGTGGATGCCGCGCACGGGGGCTCGTTCTACAGCTGCCCGCATCTGGCTCGGCAGTTTGCCGCGCTGAAGCGGGCGGACAGTGTGTGCTGGGACCTGCACAAGGTGTTCTTCCAGAGCGTGCCCTTGAGCTTCCTGTTCTTCAAGGACCGGCATGCCGCCAGTCATGCCTCGCGGCACAGCACGCCCTATCTGACGCAGGAGTGGGCCGGCGATTACCCGGACATGCACAACTGGACCCTGGAGTGCTCGCGTCATGCCAACGCCATCAAGCTGTGGCTGTCGCTGCATACCACGGGGGCCGAGGCCATCGAGCGCGATGTGCGGGGGTTGCATGCGCTGACGGTGACGCTGTCGGAGCGCCTGCGGCAGAACGCCCGCCTGACGGTGTACGGCCAGCCGGACACCAACATCGTGTGCTTTCGCGTCGCCAGTGGCGTGTATGGCGACGGTATCACCCAGCAGTTGTTCGACCAGCTGAACGGAACGCGTTACTGGTCAGTCGGGCACGTCCATCTGGATGGCCATTTCTTCATCAAGGTGTGCTTCATGAATCCGCGCATGACCGAGGCGCTCGTTATCGAGTTTGCGTCCGAGGTCGAGCGGCAGTTGCGCACTGTAGCGGCCGTGATGCTCGTCGGCGACGAGAGCGCGGACGGTTCCCATGAATTCATCGAGGCGGTGTGGTAATGCGACGAGTGGTAGTGACAGGGTACGGTGCGGTGACCGCACTGGGCGAGACAGCCGGCGAGGCCTGGACGTCGATCATGAACGGGGTCATGGGGTATTCGAAGCAGGGCTTCGACAATCCGGACATCAAGGCGAAGTTCTACGCGTTCGTGCCCGAATCGAAAGCCCGCTACAAGGCGATTCCCAAGGCCATCCAGCGCTGTTTGCCGCGTTTTGCGAAAAACGCGGTGGTGGCGGCCCGCGAGGCCCTCGACATGGCGTTCGGCGATCCCCAGCGCATCGCCGACCATTACGCCGCACATGATTGCGGCGTGATCATCGGTACGGGCTGGGGGGGCGTTGACCAGTCCAACGAAATCCACGGCGAATACCTCGAGACCGGGTTCGGCAATCCCTTCGGCAGCCTGATCACCATGCCGAGCGTGGCCACCGGGGCATGCTCCCTGCTGTGGAACCTGCGCGGCTACCAGAACACCGTCAATGCCGCGTGTGCCACGGGCACCATCGCCATCGGCGATGCCTTCGAGATCATCCGCAGCGGTCGGGCGCGCATGATGCTGGCGGGGGGCTCCGAAACCCTGGTGGGCGAAACCAACGTGTGGAACATCGACGTGCTCAACGCCCTGAGCAAGGAGCAGACGCATCCGGAGCTGGCCTGCTGCCCCTTCGACCGTCGCCGCTCGGGCTTCGTGCTGGCCGAGGGCGCTGCCGTGGTCTGCCTGGAAGAGTACGAGCATGCCGTGCATCGCGGTGCCCGGATCCTGGGTGAAATCACCGGCTACGGCAATTATTCCGATGCCTGCGACTTCACCGCCCCGGCCGAGGACATGGCCTCCCGGGTGAAGTCGATCGAGCGCGCCCTGATTCAGGCCAACGTGAAGCCCGGACAGATCGGTTACATCAATGCCCACGGGACTTCGACACCGCTCAACGACCTGAACGAGACCAACTCGATCAAGAAAGCCTTCGGCGAAGTGGCCTGGGACATTCCGGTCTCGAGCACCAAGTCGTACAGCGGACACCTGATTTCGGCGGCCGGCAGCTTCGAGACCATCATCTGCCTCAAGGCGCTGGAAACCGGCACGCTGCCGGGCACGCGGAATCTCAATGATCCCGACCCCGAGTGCGACCTGAACTATCTGGCCAATGGCCATGTGCAGGCTGACGTCGATCGGACGCTCAACCTGAGTTTCGGGTTCGGGGGCGCCAATGCGGCGCTCGTGATCGAACGGGTGCGCTGATGCGCTTCGTCTTCCAGCCCACCGATGTGCGCGACTGGGCCGACCTGTCGCAGGACTTCAACCCCATCCATTTCGATCAGGCGGTGGCCCGGCGGATGGGGCTCGACGGCGTCGTGGTGCACGGCATGCTGCCGCTGATGCATATCAAGCGCCAGCTCGGCCGGCAGCTCGATCCGCACGCCACCGCCCTGTGGCGGACCATCCGCTGCAAGTTCCGTCAGCCGGTCGCCGAGGGGCGAGGCCATCAGCTGGAAGTCAAAGCGCGCCCGTCGGCCTTCCGCTTCTCGCTCAAGCGCGAAAGCGACGGTGCCGAGACCATCGGCGGTTCGGCGCTTGAAGCGGCCGTCGACGACGAGTCGGCGAGCGCGTCGGCTTGTTTCGACATCGCTCCGGACGTGTTGCGCGAAAAAGCGGCCACCTTCCACAGCGCGTTTCCCGAGTTCGACCGCGCCTGGTTGCTGCTCGACGCCATCGTCTTCTCCCAGTTTCTCAGCCACCAGATTCCCTACGAGCTGGTCCGGCAGGTGCCGGGATTCGATGACGCCATGGATCAGCGCGACCTGATGCATCGGGTGCTCACGGTGCAGACATCGCACACCGTGTCGGTGGCGCCATCGCTATGGCAGCAGCCCATCGAATCCTTCGATCCGGCGCGCCGGGTCGAGTGTCGCGTGCTGCCGCCGGTGACCGCGTCGGGGGGCGACAAGAGCCTGGCCGGGACCTGCCAGATCAACGTGTTTCTCGATGGCGAATTCGTCATGCAGTCCGAGGTCGGCGTCTTCCTGCGCTTCGACCCGTTTCACCACTCTTCACGAGGTAATCATGAGCAATAAAGAAGACATCCTGGCGCACCTGACCGACCTGATCGTCGACATGAAGGATTGCGAGACGACGGCGGTGCACCCGGCGGCCACCTTCGAAGATCTGGAACTGGACAGCCTCGACTTCGTCGAGGTGCAGGTGTCGGTCAAGAAGCGCTACCAGGTCAACCTGGTGCCCGACCTGTTCGCCAACGGCACCATTGCCAACGTCGGTCAGCTGGTGGATTACATCGCCGCCGAGTCGGTCGCGGTCGAGGCCTGAGGAGGGCGCATGGAAACGCTTGAACGCACCCAGACCCGCATCGGGCTGACCGAGGTCGACCGGGCCAAGGTCGGCACCCTGATCCGCGCCTCGCACCGTCATGTCATGGACCTGGAGACGGTGCTGCCGTGGGCCGACGGCATCGACTTCTCCCGCAATCCGAAACTCGAAACCGGCAGCTGGATCTACGGCACCGAATACTGGGACGCCCTGACCCCCGAGCAGCGCAACGAGTTGTTGTGGAAAGAGGTGGCCCGCGATGTCTCCATGTTCATCTGGCTGGAGCAGTCGCTGCCGCCGCTCTACATGAACTACGCCAATCAGGAGCCTTTCGGCATGCTGCCGGAGGTGTACGAATACCTGATGATCTTCTCCCGAGAAGAGATCACCCACACCCTGATGTTCCGCCGCTACCTGGATCTGGCGAAGCTGCCGCTGTTCGATCCGCCGCGCGGCGCCTACGCCCAGTTCACCCGCCAGCTGCCGGAAATGCATCCTGTGCTCGGCATCCTGTCGACGCTGATGCTCGAGTGGGTGGCCGAACTCAATGCCATCTATCTCACCCAGGGCCGCGACAACGAGCCGCTGACCCGCAAGATGTTCCATGAGCACCACATCGAGGAGGTGCGTCATATCGCCTTCGGCAAGCGGGTGGTCGAATACTTCTTCGAGAACGGCCCGGCCGAGGTGATCGACCGCATCCGTGGCAGCTTCGCGCCGCTCTACCAGAACCTGAAGAACGAGGTGACCTACAACCGGGACATCGCCCGTCACACCTCCTTCAAGTTTCCGATCGCCGAGGATGACGACGCGGCGGTCGAGCGTATCCGCCAGTCCGAGAACAACCGTCGCATGAATGGCGAGCGCTTCGCCGAGGTCGATACATGGTTCGCGAAACTCGGGATTCTCTGAGCGATCGCCCCTGGGATCTCGTCTGCGTCGGGACCGGCATCTCGGCCCTGACCTATGGCGCCTTGCGCCTGCGCGAGGCGCCCGGGCAGCGGATGCTGTTCCTTGAGCAGCACAACGTGCCCGGCGGCTACAGCAGCGAATTCGTGCGCCCCAAACAGGGCGCGCGATTCGACTGCAGCCTGCACAAGCTCACCGGCATGGGCGAGACCGGCAACCTGCGTCAGCTCTTTCGTGAGCTCGATCTGGAATCCAGCGTCGAACTGGTGTTCTCGCCGGCCTGGTTCCAGGTGGCCGGTGGTGTCGAGCTGATGCTCGACCAGGTGCCATCGCGCATGCGCGATGCCTTGTGCGATGCCTTTCCCGACGAGGCGGGTGCCATCGACGCCTTTCTGTACGAGGTGGAGGTGCACGGGCGCAACTCCTACATGCAGTTCGAGGTCATGCTCGGTCGCTTCGAGCCGGACTTCAAAGCCTTGCGTGTGGCGCACCGGACGCTCAAGATCATCACGGTACTCGACGCGCTGCGTGCACGCTTCAAGGACCCGAGGCTGATCGAAATCCTCAGCCTGCCCGCGATCTACATCGGCGCCTTCCCCGAGCAGTGCGCCTTTCTGTACTACCTGCACGTGGTGTATGCCAGCCTGTATGAGCGCAGCGCCTACATGCGTGGTGGCTCGCAGCAGCTCTCGCGCTTGCTCGTGAGCCAGATCGAGTCCATGGGCGGCGAGGTCCGGCTCAAGACCGACGTCGAGCAGGTGCTGATCGATCCGGACTCGGGCCTGGCCACCGGCGTGAGAACCGACCGGGGCGAGGTGAGGGCGGATCGGGTGATGATCAACGCCTCGCCGCGTTACGCCCTGGAGACGCTGCTGCCGCCGCTCGACGCGCTGGCCCCGCATCGGGCGCGGGCCGCCGAGCAGGTGACCGCCAACGCCACCACCACGCTGTACCTCGTCCTCGATTGCCCGCCCGAATCCATCGGCCTCGATCACGCCGAAACCATGGTGCTGGCCGACGATCCGCTCGCCGCGCTCGAAGCGCGCCGGCAGGCCCGTGCCCAGCCCACCGAGGCGGCCCTGTGCGAGCCGGCCTACTGGGGTGCCTCGTCCTTCGAGGTCACCAACTATCACGCCCTCGACCCCAGTGGGGGGGCCGTGGTGATCGTCAATGTGCTCGACGACATCCGTCACTGGCCGCCGCGCAAGACGCCGGAATACCGGCAGAAGAAGCGCCGGGTCGCCGAGCAGTTGCTCGCCCGGCTCGACAAGGTGCGTCCCGGCCTGCGCGGACATGTGCGCTACAGCGAGGTCTCCAGCCCGCGCACCTACGAGCGCTACACCCGCAATAGCGCCGGTTCGGGCTACGGCAACCTGGTGCTGCCAGAGGCCACGCCCAACCTCATCAACCACAACTTTCCCGTGCGCAACCTCAGCTTCCTCAGCGCCTGGATCTCCGGCTCCGGCTACGAAGCCACCATGGGATATGCACGCATGCTGGTGCGCAGCGCACCCCCCGCACGGCTGGCCCGCACCGGTACCGACAGGAGTTTCTGATTCATGAATGACACTGCCTCGAGATGGATTCTGGTCACCGGCGGCAGCCGCGGCATCGGTCGCGGCCTGGTCGAGCATTTCTCGCGCGACCACCGGGTGATCTTCACCTATCAGCACAGTGCAGAGCGTGCCAACGCCGTTGTCGATGCACTGCGCGCCCAGGGGCGTGACGTGTCCGCCTTCCGCTGCGACGGCGGCGACCCGGTGGAGACGGCCGCCTTCGGGCAGATGTGCGTCAAGGAGTACGGCCCGCCATGGGCGCTTATCCACAACGCCGGCATCACCCGCGACGGGCTGATGGTGAGCATGGACAACACGTCCTGGCGCGATGTGCTGGCCACCAATCTGGACGCCTGCTTCTACCTGACCCGCGCCTTTCTCGAATCGATGATGGCCGAGCGCAGCGGCGCCATCCTGATGATGTCCTCGGTGACCGGCCTGAAGGGCAACAAGGGGCAGGTCAACTACGGGGCGTCCAAGGCCGCCATGAGCGGCATGGTGCGCAGCATGGCCCAGGAGCTGTCGCGCTTCGGCATCAGTGCCAATGCCATCGCACCGGGTCTGATCGACACCGAGATGGCCGAAGGCATGACCGACAAGGCGCGCAAGGACATGGAATCGGCCATTCCGATGCGGCGCCTGGGCAGCGTCGATGAAGTGGCCCGGCTCGCCCGCTATCTGGTGTCGCCCGAGGCGGCCTACATCACCGGCCAGACCATCGTGATCGATGGTGGCCTCACTGCCTGATCCCCGTTCAGGACCAAGGAGTCTGACGTGACCTATGCCGTGACCAGTGGATGCATCAACTGCAAGTTCTCCGACTGTGTGGAGGTGTGCCCGACCGATGCCTTTCATGAAGGCCCCAACATGCTCGTCATTCACCCGGAAGACTGCATCGACTGTGGCCTGTGCGAACCGGAGTGCCCGGAGAAGGCCATCTTCGCCGACACCGATCTGCCGGACGACGAGCTCAACGCACTGGACATCAACACGCGTCTGGCCGAGTGCTGGCCGGTGATCTGCAAGTGCATCGACCCCATGCCCGAGGCCGAGCGCTGGAGCGGGGTCGCCAACAAATGGCCCTTGCTTGAAATCGAAGCCGGCGTGCTTGCCATGGAGACGGATGCGTCATGAAATCGCGCGGGATCTCCGTGGACCTGGCCAGCACGCTGTTCGTGCTGGCGCTGGTGGGTGTTGCCACGGCCATCGTTCTCGTGTCGTCCACCGCCGTGGCCGCGAGCCTGTCCGTGCTGCTCGGCCTGCTGCTGGTCGGGGCGCTCGAGGCGGTGCATCAGGCGACCCACAACAGCCTGTTCTCGTCCCGCGCCGCCAACCGCGGGGTGGGCACGGCGCTGGCGATGCTGTTGCTGATCAACTTCGTCCGCTATCGTGCCTTTCACGCCCATCATCACGCCCACACCGCCACGCCGAACGATCCCGAGCGCGTGCTCTACGAGGGCGAGGGGCAGGGCCCGTTGGTCGCCTGGCTGCTGGCGCCGGTGTTCTATCTGGGGTTTGCGCTGGCCATCGAGCGCTCGCCCTATGTGGCCATGCGGCTGCGGGGTCAGGCCCGGCTCAACCGGATCTTGCTGATCCTGTTTGCGGCTGCGCTGATCGGACTGACCGTCTGGCAGCCGCGGACCCTGGGCCTGCTCTACTGGCTGCCGCTGGCCTGCTTCGGCTGGTTCGACTACCTGCTCAACCAGGCCGAACACTACGGCATGCGGGAACTGGCGCCGGGCGAGGACCCGGCCGATGTGACCAACAACCTGCTGCTGCCCGCGCCCCTGAGCTGGCTCTTCCTGCATCGCAACCTGCACCGGGTCCACCATGTCCAGCCGCGAACGCCATGGCACCTGACCACCCGGGCCTACCGGGCCCAGGGGGCGCCGGGCCTGAGATTCGGGGATTTCTTCTCGCGCTTCTTCGCCGAGGGGCCCCGTCGCTGGGGCGTCCGATGAGAGAAACGACCGTCTTCCGATTTACTGATTCCGGAGCTGTTCAATGAAGGTGTTCATTCGCGATACCGTGTATCTGGCGGTGTTCCTGGCCGTTTTCGGCGCCAATTCATGGGCGCTCGCCAGCGGGTTTGCCCCGGGGGGGCTAGTCCCGCTGCTGGTGTTGTTGCAAGGGCTGATGTTCGTCGGGCTGATGGAGCTGTTTCATCAGGCGGTGCACCTCAACCTGCACCGCTCGCGCGCGCTCAACCTCATCCTCGGGCGTCTGGCCGGCGCGCATCTCGGGCTGGGCTTCGTTGCCTATCGCCGTTTCCACCTGGCCCATCACAACAACACCAATACGGCGGACGACCCCGAGCGCGACTTCTACCAGACGCCCGCGAGCACCACCGGCTTGTGGCTCTATCCGTTCATCTACCTGTTCCGCAACGCGGGCGTCATCAACCAGGGCAAGTACCTGCGCGCCGAAGACCGCCTTGGCCACCGGGTCGACCTGGTGAGCATCCTCGTCTTTCGCGCGGCGAGCATCGCGCTGACGGTGGTCTATCCGTGGCCCATGCTGATGGCCTACTGGTTGCCGTACTTCGTGTTCTTCTACATCGAGCTGTACATGTCCCAGTCACAGCATTTCTTCTCCGCCGAGGCCCGGCAGGCGCCACGCGGTCTGGAGCACTATGCGGCGAGCGTGAACATCACCCTGCCGTTTCCGCTCGGCTTCCTGTGCCTGTACACCAATGAACATGCCACCCACCATGTGAAGGCTTCGGTGAAGTGGTACGACACCCCCGCCAAGACCCGCGAGGACGCGGCCTACGTGTGCAGCATCCCGGCCATCGCCTTCCTGAAGGTGCTGTTCTCCGAGGGGGCGAAGCAATGGACCTCCACGCCCGAGCTCACCCCGCCGGGCAACGCCCCCCTGACCCAACAGTGAGCGCACTCATGACCCTGTATGAACAATTCTGCGCAACCTGCATGAGCTACCCCAATCAGGTGGCCTTCGAGGATGCCCGGCGCACGGTGACGTACGCTCGCATGCTGGTCGACGTCGAGAAAGAGGCTCAGGCCATGGTCGACCGCGGTGTCGAGTCCGGTGACCGGGTGGCGGTGAGTGCCGGCCGTCCGTATCCGGTGCTGGTGCTCGAACTGGCCTGCGCCAAACTGGGCGCCACGCTGGTCTTCCTCGAAAGCTTCATGGCCCCCAACAGCGAAGAATGGGCCGATGCGATCGAAGGCTCGTCCGCGCACTGGGCGGTCACCTGGCTGGACGAGACCTGCGGTGGCTGGACGCGGACCGACGAACCGCGCGACCCGCTCACTGCGTGGCCCCGCTACATCCTGCTCCAGGCCCGCACCAGCGGCACCACCGGACGCTCCAAGGGCGTGTGCCTGTCGGAGACCGCCTTGCTGCTGGCGGTGCAGAACACCCGCCACATTGCCCATGTGCAATCGGACTCGCGCGGCATGCTCATCTACGAGCCCCTGGGCTTGCTCAGCCAGATTGCTGCCTTCTCGACGCTGCTCTCCGGCGCCACCCTGGTCGATGGCATGCATGTGGCCGATGCTCCCGACACCCTGGCGGCCTTCCTTGAGCACAAGCGCATTTCCCATCTGGTGATGGTGCCGCAGCACATCGCGGCCACCATCGGCGATCCGCAGCTGGCCCGGCGCGACCTGAGCGCCCTCAAGACCATCATGTACGGCGCGGCGCCGGTGACCGCGGCCTTGATGCAGCGGGCGCGTGCCGCCATCGACTGCCGCTGGCTGCAGTGCTACGGCATGACCGAGACCACCGGCCCGGTGTGCTGGCTGGCGCATGAAGAACAGAACCTGGCCGGCTATTCGGTCGGACGCCCAGCGCCCGGCTGCGACATCCGCATTTTCGATACCGAGACGGGTGAGCCCTGCGAGGCCAATGTCACTGGCGAGGTCATGATCCGCGGGCCGCTGGTGATGGAGGGCTACTGGAACGAATCCACGCGCCGGCCCGAGGCGGGCGATGCGATCACCGAAGGATGGCTGCACACCGGCGACCTGGGTGCGCTGTCCGATGACGGGCATCTGCTCCTGCGCGGGCGCGCTTCCGACGAGATCGTGTGCGCGCTGGGCTACACCATCAGGCCGCGTGACATCGAGTTGGTGCTGGAGAACGTCTCCGGCATTCATGAAACCGCCGCGATCGGCTTCGAGCTCGATGAAGCGGGCATCGTGCCCGTGGTCGTGTGTCATGTGGACCCGGCGCATGCCGAGGTCGGGGCCCTGATCCGCGGTGCCTTCCACGCCCGGCTCGACCGCTCCAAGCATCCGACGCATTTTGCCTTGCTGGCCGAGGCATTGCCGCGTGGCAGCAACGGCAAGATCCATAAAGCACGCCTGCGCAGCCAGTTGCAGGCCGCCGACCTGATCGCACTGTGAGGGACGACATGAAACATGCCAGCAGAACCGGCGCCAGCCCGGGCATGGACGATGTCGGGTGCGATGCCGCCCCCGATTACATCGACGAGTTCTCGACCGTGCTCGAACGGGACGATGTGGAGGAATGGGAGATGGTGGCCGCGCTGTTCCACTCGGCGCCGGGCTGGTTCGATGTGCTCGCCCGCCTGCGCGACCGCATCGTGCGGCTGTTCGGGCTCAAGACTGCGAGCAACAACCCCAGAGTCATTCCACCGCCCTACCTGCCGGGGATGCGCATGGGCTTCTTTCGCGTGATCCATGTGGTCCCCGGCGAGGCGCTGCTCGGTGACGAGGACACCCATCTGGACTTTCGCACCGCGCTGCGCCTCAAGCGCGACGGCGGGCGCACCTGCCTGACCGTGTCCACCGCCGTCCACACCCGTAACCGCTTCGGCCGGATCTACCTGGCCCTGGTCCGGCCGGTGCACCGGCTGGTGGTGCCGATCATGCTCAAGGGCATGGCGCGCATCCTGACCACACGGTCGCTCCCGGCCAATTTCTACTCCCGAGCAAGAACATGACATCGACTGCGCTTTCCGCCTCCCCGTTCAACCGGGTGCTCTTCATCCTGTATGGCGTCTCCGCACTGGCGGGGATGGCCGTCGGCCTCTACAACCCGATCATCGCGGTGATGATGAAAGCGGCAGGCTATTCGGACACGGCCATTGGCGGCGCCTCCAGCCTGTTCTTCCTGTGCGTGATCCTCACCGCACCGCTGGCCGGCTTCCTCACCCAGCGGATCAGCATGCGCCTGGCGCTGGCCTGCGGTCTGGTGCTGGCCGGCACGGCCTCGTGCCTGTTCGCCTATGCCCAGACCAGCGCCGAGTGGTTCGGCTACCGGGGGCTGCTCGGTGCCGGTATCGGCCTGTACCTGATCGGCGGCCAGTCCGCGGTCAATACCTTTGCCAATGACCGCAACCGCACCATCGTGGGCGGACTGCATGCCCTGTGCTTCGGCATCGGCATGGGGGTCGGGCCGATCCTGGGCACGGCCCTGTACGAGGTGACTCCGGCGCTGGCCATGTTCGTGTGCGCGGGCATCCTCTTTGTGGGGGCGCCGGTCGTGCTCATCGGCCTGCCAGTGGAGGTCGCCAGCAAGCCCCGCGCGCTGCGCCTGGCGCAGATCAAGCGCATCTCCCTGGCCTTGCACGCGGTGTTCGCCTACGGGGTGGCCGAAGCCATCCTGATGAGTCTGTTCCCCGTCTTCATGCTCGACCGTGGCTACAGCATGACCACCATGAGCATTGCGTTTTCCGCCTTCGTGGTGGGCGGCATCATCAGCACCGTGCCGCTGACCAAGTGGGCCGACAAGGCCGGTCAGGAGCGGGTGCTGGCCTTCTGCGCCTGCGTCGGGGTGCTCGGCAGCCTGGCCATGACACTCAGCACCCAGCCCTATATCGCCATGGCCGCGTCGGCGGTGACCGGCGCCTGCCTCGGCCCGGTGTTCGCGCTGGCCCTGGCGCTGCTCGGCCGTCGCCTGCCCAAGGAAGATCTGGCCGGCGGCAGCGCGGTGTTCACCGCCTTCTTCAGCCTGGGCTCGATGGTGGCGCCGTGGCTGGCCGCGCTCATCATGGCGCAGCTGGGCAGCCTGCACATCTTCACCCTGAGCACCTTGCTGTTCGCGACCTTGCTGGTGCGCCTGGTGGTCGCCCGGCCGGCGGTGCAGCAGGCCTCGGGCGCCTGAGCGGAGATCGACATGGATGCTCGTGTGCGCCCGGCGCAGTCGCTGTACACCCTCAGCGGCGTGCGCAAGACCTTCCGGCTGGGGGAGACCCGGATTCAGGCCCTGCGGGGGGTCGATCTGGACATTCTCGCCGGTGACTTCCTCGCCATCTGGGGGCCGTCGGGCAGTGGCAAGTCGACCCTGCTCAACATGCTCGGCCTGATCGACGCGCCCGACGAGGGACGTGTGGTCTTTGACGGCCAGACCGTGGGCGGCATGACGGACGACGCCCTGTCCGATTGCCGCAATCAGAAGATCGGATTCGTGTTCCAGAACTTCAATCTCATTCCCGTGCTCTCGGCCCTCGAAAACGTGATGCTCCCGCTGCAACTGCAGGGGGTGGGTCGCGCCGACGCACGGGAACGCGCCGCGCGCTGGCTCAAGCATGTCGGGCTGGAGCGGCTGATGGCCTTTCGCCCCGATACGCTCAGCGGGGGCCAGCGCCAGCGGGTGGCGATCGCGCGGGCGCTGGTGGGTGAGCCGAGGGTGGTGATCGCCGACGAGCCCACGGCCAACCTCGACTCGGTGACCAGTCATGAAATCATCGATCTGCTCGAACTGCTCAACCGCAAGACCGGGGTGACCTGCATCTTCACCACCCATGATCCGCGCCTGCTCGACCGGGTGC
This sequence comes from Nitrogeniibacter aestuarii, assembly GCF_017309585.1. Lineage (NCBI taxonomy): Bacteria > Pseudomonadati > Pseudomonadota > Betaproteobacteria > Rhodocyclales > Zoogloeaceae > Nitrogeniibacter > Nitrogeniibacter aestuarii. The sequence goes on from NZ_CP071321.1 coordinate 69,839, forward strand.
CCCACCAGTTGTGTCTCGAGGACGGCGAAGTGTCCGCCAACCGGTTCGTGGAGGTCGGCACATGATCGACATCAGCCTGTTCCAGATGGCGTGGCGCAACCTGTGGCGCAATCAGCGCCGCAGCCTGGTGACCATCGTCAGCCTGGCCTTCGGCTTCGGGGCCATTGCCCTGTTCGCCGGATACACCCATGCGATCTACATGGGGCTGAGCAACGTGGCCATCCACACCGACCTGATCGGGCATCTGACCGTGAACAAGGACGGCTGGCGCACCATGGGCAAGTTGCACCCGGCGCGCTACCTGCTCACCGGGGAGGAGATCGAGCAGGTGAGGCGGGTGGTGGAGCGGGAGATTCCGGGCGCACGGGTGATCGAACGCATGACCGCTTCGGGCCTGGTGTCCAACGGACGCAACAGCACCATCTTCATCGCCGAAGGCATCTCGGCGCCTGACATGCAGACCCTGCGCGGGCCCTTCCGCAACGCGCCCGGCGCGCTGGTGGCCGATCAACCGCACGCCGTGACCATGGGCGAGGGGCTGGCCGACACCCTTGGTCTGGCGCAGGGCGATCCGGCCTCGATTCTCGTCAGCACCATCCACGGCCAGGCCAATGCGGCCGACATCGACGTGGGCACCACGGTCAATACCGGCAACCTGGCCACCAACGACAAGTGGATGGTCATGCCGCTGGCGCTGGTGCAGGACCAGATGGACGCGGTCGGGCGCGCCGAGTACCTGACCATCGTCCTGCCCGATGCGCTGGATGGCGGCGCGCAGCCGGAGGGCGATGACGTGCTGCTCACCATGTTCTCGCGTCCCGCCCCCGACGACGCGACCTCCAACGCGCTGCGCGACCGTCTGCTTGCCGTCTTCAACGCGGCCGGGCTGAGCATGGAAGTGCGCACCTGGCAGGAGATGTCCACCTTCTACCGGCAGGTGCGCGACATGTACAACATGATCTTCGGCATGATGCTGGCCGTCGTGCTCTCGATCGTCGTGCTCTCCATCGGCAACGCCATGAGCATGGCGGTGGTCGAGCGCACCCGCGAGATCGGCACCCTGCGGGCCATGGGCATGCGGCGCCACGGGATTTCGCGTCTGTTCGTGACCGAATCGGTGCTGCTCGTCGCCGTGGGGTTGGCGGCCGGTCTGGCCCTGATGCTGGCCGTGCGCGCCGGTGTCAACGCGCTGGATGTGCGCTACATCCCGCCGGGCAACACCACGGCCATTCCCCTCTATGTCGCGTTCGACGGTGTGCGCACGCTGATGGCCGCCGGCATCCTCTCGGTGCTGGCCATCGGTGCGGCCTTCATGCCCTCGCGCAAAGCCTCTCGCCAACCCATCACCGTATCACTGGGACACGTATGAGTATGTTCTCGACGCCGGGCGCCTCCCGCCTGCTGATCGTCATTGCCAGCCTGTGGATGAGTACCGTCTCGGTGGCCACGCCGGAAGGCGAAACCCTGGTCCGTCAGGCGGATGAAGCCCGCGGCGGCGGTATTCCCGGCCTGATCTGGGACGTGCGCGCCGTGACTTCCGGGGCCGATTCGGACACCCTTCCCGAGCACCGCCTCCGGGTCAAGGCGGCCGAAGCGGCGAGCCTGGCCGAAGTGCTCGAACCGGCCAATTCGCGCGGCTCGAAGATGCTCCAGGTGGAACGCAACATGTGGATGACCAAACCGGGCCTGCGCAAGCCGGTGGCCATCTCGCCCCGCCTGCGCCTGACCGGTCAGGCCGCCGTCGGCGACATCGCGGCCACCAACTACGCCAAGGACTACGAAGCCACCTACCTGCGCGAAGAGCGTTGCGGCGAACGTCTGTGTCATGTGCTCGACCTGGTGGCGCGGACGAAGCGCACCACCTACGACCGCATCACCTACTGGATCGATACGGAACGCGGCACGGCGGTCAAGGCGGATTTCCTCTCGCCCTCGGGCAAGCGGCTCAAGTCAGCGCGTTTCGAGTACGGCAACGTGGTCGAACTGGACGGACGAAGCATCCCCTTCATCAGCCGCATGTCCATCAGCGACGCGCTGAGCGATTCGCGCACCGAGCTGGAATACTCACGCATACAGATCGAGCCGGTGGCCGCGTCGGAGTTTGACGTGGCCAACCTGCAGTGAGGCGCACCTCGCGGGCGCGTTGGCTGGTGCCCCTGATCCTGGCGGTGATGTCGTCCGCCGCGCCGGCCGCGGGGTCACCCTGGCGCGGCGCGGCCGAACTCTGGGCCTATGGCACCTGGGCGGAGGTGCGTGACGAGGCCCCGATCAATCCGGGCAACCGCATCGCGCAGATCCCCGAGACGCGCTATGTGGCCGACCTGCGGGCCGAGCTGCGTGGCGATTTCGACCGTGTTCACCTCTACCTTGCACCGCGCTGGGTGGGCGAGCAGCAACACCTCGCCGGGCGGGACGACCAGGGCGAAAGCCATCTGCGCCTGCGTCAGGGCTTTGTGCGGGTGGACGACGGCGCCAACAGCTGGCTCATCGGCCGGGAGCGTCTGACCTGGGGGCCGGCCAACTTCCGCTCACCGAGCAACCCGTACTACTTCGACCCGGGGCGTGTCGATCCGCTGGCCTCCACGCACGGCATCGATCTGGCCCGGATGACCCACGCCACGGGTGATTGGCGGCTCACCGGTGCCTATGTGCGCGGCACGCGGGAAGTCCCTTCCGCCGGCCCCAGCCGCCGATCGGCACTGCTCAAGCTCGATCACCAGGGCGAAGCGCATCTGGTGAGCGGCATCGTCATGTGGCCCGGCGCCTCGGACGACTGGGCACAGCGCACGCCCTTCCTGGGCGCCTTCGGACAGCATGTGGTCGATGATGCCTGGCTGCTTTACTGGGAGCTGGGCTCCGGCGCGCCGTCGGGCGAGCTGGCGCTCTCCGATCCGCCGCGCCGGCGCGCATCGGCCTCGCGACAGAATGTGGTGCTCGTCGGTGGCTCCTACACCCGGCTGGACGGCCACGTGGTGTATCTGGAGTACCTGCACGACGAGGGCGGGTTCGATGACGATGAACGCCGCCGCTATCGGCAGCTCGCCAACAGCGCCGCCGACCGGCTGGACCGGGGCGACGGTGGCGGGGCGCAGACACTCGGCGTGTTGCTGGGGGCGGCGCCGCGGCTGCTCGGCCGCCACTACCTGTGGGCCGGCTGGCAGAGCAACCCACAGGTGACGCGTCACCTGTGGCGGGCCGAGCTGACCGTGAATCTCGATGATGGCAGTGCGAGGACCCTGCTGTATGGCGAGAAGAGCCTGGCAGACACCCTGTCGGGATTCGCCGGTTTGACCTGGCACAGCGGGAGTGACGACACCGACTTCGGCATGCTGACCCGTGCGCAACTGAGCCTGGGGATCAAGTGGTTTGCGTTCTGAGCGGTCCGGCCACGGCCCGCGCCTCTCCCGGCCCGGGCAGCACCTGTGGACGCGCTTGCCGGAACAGGCGCACCATGGTGTTTCAGGCCTTTGCATGTCAAACGAGGGGGCGACCGATGAAAACCCGAATCACCCGCCAAACCGACGGCGTCCAGATACAGGTCAGCGAGATCGGTGATCACGCCGATGCGCTCATGGACGCCTTTCAGGCCTGCCGCGAGGGCCGCTGCTCATGTCCGACCACTGAATACGAGAAGGTGGAATCGATCGACGTGGCACAGGCGGACAACGGCATTTCGCTGACCGTCAAATCAAAGGAAGGCACGCAGATCGACGTGGCTGAAATCGAGCAGTGTCTGGCGCACACCCGGCAGCAGCTTGAGTGAGGTGTGGCTCACCCGGCGGGTTTTTGCGCCCTGCCGGGTGTCTTGGGTAGCTCGCTGAGATGTCCCGACGGCCGCCCGGCATCGGGCTGGCGGCTTGTCGCTGCCAGGTGCCAGGACGGCGCGGTGTTTACTCCACGTCCCACGTCACGCCGGCGACATTCGCTGTCAGCGCCGGAATCGTCGCCGGCACCGCCAGCGTCTGCTCGATGCAGTTGTCCCCTTCGCCCGCACGGTCGATCACCAGAAAATCACACACGTCGTTGAGCGCCAGCAGCGGGTGGTGCCAGGTGCCCGCCGCATAGTTCACGCCCTGGTCCGGCTGGGCGAGAAAGATGCGGATGGCCTCGGCGCTGACCGTATCCCCCGGGGTGGCGACGGCGACCAGATAGGGCTGGCCGGACAGCGGCATGAAGGCCTGGGAGGCGAGCGGGTGCTTCTCCATCATGGTGATGGCGAAGGGCAGCTCCCGCGGCTGACCGCGGAAGATGCTCACGATGGCCTGGCCGTTGCGGCCCGCGTCGACGTTGGCCAGGTCGTGAAAGCGCTCGGTGTTGCCACCGTTGATGATGCGCCGTTCGGCGGCGGGCGAGGCTTCGATGACCTCGCCGTAGGGGGCGAAGGCGGCGGCGGTGAGCGGTGAGACCTTGAGTTCGATCATGGGCTCACCTTACCCCAAAGCCGCAGTCGCGAGACGCCGCCGTCGGGGATGATGTTGAAGCGCACATGGGTGACCGGGCCAAGCTCGGCCAAACCTTCGGTAAAGCTGTGGATGGCGTGCATCTCGAGCTTCTGCTCGTTCATCAGCACCGGCCAGAACATGGCCTGGGTGATGAGCGACTGGTCGGTGCCGCCCTCGACCCGCGCGGCCTGAACGCTGCAGCGATCCGGGTAGTTGCCGCGGAAGTGGGCGGTGTCCACCTCGATGCGCTCGATGATGCCGGCGGCGCCCAGTTCGACGATGCACCAGTCGTTGCCCGGCTCGCGGCGGCGGCGGGTCTCCCAGCCATCGCCCATGTTCACGCCCCGGCCCGGCAGCAGGATGTTGCTCGGCGAGCCATAGTGGGCGTCGTTGCAGGCCACCACGCGACCGCCGTTTTCCAGGGCGGCCAGATCGTAGGTGGCGCCGGGGTCGTCAAAGCTGCCGACCGGCTGGCCATAGACGCGCAGGCGGGCCACGCCACCGTCCGGGTAGATGTGGATGCGCAGATGGCTGAAGGCGCCGCTGCCGATGGCCTTGAGCAGATGATGGCTGTTGCCCTGAAGGCTGGTGGCCTCGAGCAGGGGCGTCCAGGCGGCGTGTTCGAGCACGGCGGGGTCGTCGCTGGTGGCGTCGGTGCCCTCGATGGCGATGGCCGGGGCGTAGTTGCCGGTGAAGTGGCTGGTGTCCACGTCAAACCCGCTGATGGTGCCCTTGCGGCCGAGCTTGATGATCGACCAGTCGTGGCCGGTGGTGCGCTTGCGGCGGGTCTCCCAACCGTCCATCCACTTGCCGTGGTCGTCGTATTTGCCGGGGATGAACACCGCCGGGGCCGGGTCGAGCATGCGCGAGAGCGGGGCGAAGAATTCGTCGCTGGCGAAGATGGCCTGCGCGCCCAGGCGCGGGTCGGCGAGGTTCACCGAACGCAGCGCCCAGTCGGGCAGGTCGGCGGCGGGGGCGATGACGGGGGCGCCGAATTGCGGAGCGGCCATGGATTAATCCTTGCGAAACGAGGTGTGGGGGTGGGTGTCGATCCAGTGCCGCGCGATGTCGACGCGCCGGCACACCCACACCCGGTCATGGGCCTCGATGTGATCGAGGAAACGTTGCAGTGCGCGCATGCGCCCCGGCCGGCCCAGCAGGCGGCAGTGCATGCCGATGGAGAGCATCTTGGGGGCGTCTTCCCCTTCGGCGTAGAGCACGTCGAAGGCATCGCGCAGGTACTGGAAGAAGGGGTCGCCATGCGAGAAGCCCTGGGGCAGGGCGAAGCGCATGTCGTTGGTGTCGAGCGTGTAGGGCACGATCAGGTGCGGCACGCGCTGTCCGTCGGTTCTGGTGACTTCGGTCCAGAAGGGCAGGTCGTCACCGTAGTAGTCCGAGTCATACAGAAAGCCGCCATGGTCGGCCACCAGCCGGCGGGTGTTGGGGCTGTCACGGCCGGTGTACCAGCCCAGCGGTGGCTCGCCGGTGAGCTTTTCGATGGCGGTCATGGCCAGCGTCATGTGTTCGCGCTCGGTGGCCTCGTCCACGTCCTGGTAGTGAATCCAGCGCCAGCCGTGGCAGGCGATCTCGTGGCCCAGCTCGACAAAGGCGCGGGTCAGTTCTGGATGGCGTTCCAGCGCCATGCCCACGCCAAAGACGGTGAGCGGCAGGCCGCGCTGTTCGAATTCGCGCAGGATGCGCCACACGCCCACGCGCGAGCCGTATTCGTAGATGGACTCCATCGACAGGTGGCGGTCGGCAAAGGCCGGGGGCGCTGCCAATTCGGACAGAAACTGCTCGCTCCCCGCGTCCCCATGCAGCACGCAGTTCTCGCCGCCCTCTTCATAGTTGAGGACGAACTGCACCGCGATGCGGGCCTGGCCCGGCCATTGGGCATGGGGCGGGTTCGCGCCGTAGCCGATCAGGTCGCGCGGATAGTCACGCAACTGAGGGCGCGTACTCATGCCTCGCCCCCGGAGAAATGCGCGAAGCGGCCGGAGAAACACTTGGCCGGTGGCGGGGCGAGGTCACCGTGCTTGCTGGTGTTCAGGCCCAATGCCGCGGTGGCTTCCACCAGTTTGACCGCTGCCGAGACGCCTTCGATCACCGGCAGGCCGACCGCCTGGCTGATCTCCTGCTCGAAGCCGGCCATGCCGCCGCAGCCGAGCACGATGGCGCCAGCCCGGTCCTCGTCGCGCGCGCGGCGGGATTCATCGATGATGCGGCCCACGGCGGCCACCATGTCCTGCTCCAGTGCCAGCACCGGAATCTCCACCGCACGCACGTTCTGGCACAGGGCAGCGTTGCCGTATCGGTGCAGCAGTTCTTCGGCAATGATCACCGTGCGCGCCAGCGTGGTGACCACCGAGAAGCGCGCGCTCACCAGGGCCGCCATCTGGAAGGCGGCCTGGGCGATGCCGATGACCGGGGCGCGGGTGAGCTCGCGCGCGGCGTTCAGGCCCGGGTCGCCGAAACAGGCGATCACGTAGCCGTCCGCCCCTTCCGCTTCGCCCCGGCGCACTTCCTCGCACACGCCCACGGCCGCGACGGCATCGTCGAAATGGCATTCGATGGACGCCGGCCCGTCAGCCGGATTGACCGCCACGATGCGGGTGTCGGGCGCAGCCACGCGCTGGGCGGCCACGCCGATGGCCGCGGTCATGCTGGCGGTGGTGTTGGGGTTGATGACGCGAATGTGCATAGGGTGTCCTTGATGCGTGATCACAGCAGGCGCTTCTTGGGCACCCGCGGGGCCACGCGCTGGAGGATTTCTTCCAGGCCCGGGGGCTTGGGGGCGTTCTCGCTGTAGGCGAAGCCCGATTCCACCCGGTCGAGGTGTTCGGCCATCCACGCGGCCGCGGCCTCGGTCTTGCCGGCGCGGATCAGCGTGATGATCTCGGTGTGCTCCGAATGACGGCAGGAGGTGGAGATAGGCGAGCCGTAGGTGGCGATGATGAGCGAGCTGCGGGCCACCAGCGCCGAGACGGTGCGGGCGAGGATGCCGTTGGCGGTGATCTCGGCCAGGCGGACATGAAACTCGCCCGACAGGCGGATGGCGGCAGGGCGGTCGCCGTCCTTCTGGGCGGCATCTTCCTGCGCGACGATGGCGGCCAGAGCCTTGAGGTCGGCCTCGGTCGCACGCTTGATCACCTCGGCCATGGCGCCGCATTCGAGAATCTTGCGGGTGGCGAACACCTCGCGCGATTCATCCACCGACGGCTCACCCACCACCGCGCCGCGATTGGGGCGGATCTCCACCAGCCCCTCATGCCCCAGGCGCTGCAACACCTTGCGGATGATGGTGCGGCTCACGCCGAAGCTGCGCGACAACGCATCCTCCGGCAACCGCGTGCCGGGGGTGAGGTGCGCCTCGAAGATGGCGGTGTGCAGGTGCAGGTAGATGGCCTCGTCCTTGTCCTGCCCGGGGGTGGGCTCGACCAGGGGGCGCGGGGCTGCGGTGGGCTCGAGAGTGCTCATGGTTGCGCAGGAATGGTATTCGACGCGAAATAAAGTTGTACACAACTTAAAGCGGGATATTGCACCGTGTCAAATACGATTGATCGACGGCCGGCACATTTGAACGGAGCCGAACTTGTCTCTTCATCGGGCTGAAACAAGAGGTTTCAAGGAGAAATGACCGCTTTCCGATATCGCCGCCGATCATCCGTCAAGCTGAAAAAGCGTTGCTCATGACGGAGAAACTGGTCAGAACTGCACCGATGTTGTGCCAGAATCGGGACACAATGCACCACGATGAATCAATTTTTGTGTTCTGGCGCCTTTATTTTTTGTATACAAACTGGCGATTCAAAAATTTTTTCATCCGGGCGCTTTCTCGATTGTTCTGGCCTCGATTCCGATGCAATCCGAACAATCCACGCGCACCGGGCCGACAAGCATGGATTGGCCCGGTGTTTGCAAGGAACGGGGCATGTGGCAGTGGCCCATCACGCGGGTTTCGACCCTGCCGCACATGGTCAACACGTGGGTGAAGACGCCCACCGAGTCAGGAGAGTTCCATGTCGAACACCACCCCCACCCAGTACAGCGAACGGCTGCACAACGAGGATCTTGCCCCGCTCAAGGACAAGAACTGGAACTGGTACAACATCTTCGCCTTCTGGATGTCGGACGTGCACAGCGTCGGCGGCTACGTGTTTGCCGGCAGCCTGTTTGCCCTCGGGCTTACCAGCTGGCAGGTGCTGGTCTCGCTGATCGTGGGCATCTGCCTGGTCAATGTGCTGTGCAACCTGGTGGCCAAGCCCAGCCAGATGGCCGGGGTGCCTTACCCGGTGGCCTGCCGAATGTCCTTCGGCGTGTTCGGCGCCAACGTGCCGGCGATCATCCGCGGCCTCATCGCGGTGGCTTGGTACGGCATCCAGACCTTCCTGGCCTCCTCGGCGCTCACCATCGTGCTGCTGCGCTTCTTCCCGGGCCTTGGCGTGCTCGCCGAGGACAGCTTCATGGGGCTGTCCTATCTGGGCTGGATGGGCTTCATGATCATGTGGTGGCTGCAGGCGCTGGTGTTCTGGCACGGCATGGAAGCGATCAAGAAATTCATCGACTGGGCCGGTCCGGCGGTCTATGTGGTGATGTTCGTCCTGGCCGGCTGGATCGTCTGGAAGGCAGGCCCCGAGAACATCTCCCTCAACCTGGGTGATGTGAAGTACAGCGGCTGGGAGTCCTTCGGCATGATGCTGGTGGCCATCGCGCTGGTGGTGTCCTACTTCTCCGGCCCGATGCTCAACTTCGGCGACTTCTCCCGCTACGGTCGCAGCTTCAAGGACGTGAAACGCGGCAACTTCTGGGGCCTGCCGGTCAACTTCCTGGCCTTCTCGGTGGTGACCGTCATCACCACCTCGGGCACGCTGCCGGTGTTCGGCGAGCTGATCACCGACCCGATCGAAACCGTCAGCCGCATCGACAACACCACCGCCGCCGTGCTCGGGGCCTTCACCTTCGTGACCGCCACCATCGGCATCAACATCGTGGCCAACTTCGTCTCGCCGGCCTTCGACTTCGCCAATGTGGCGCCCAAGCACATCAGCTTCCGCACCGGGGGCTTCATCGCCGCGGTGGGATCGATCTTCATCACTCCGTGGAACCTGTTCAACTCCCCCGAGGTGATCCACTACACCCTGGACATGCTCGCCGCTTTCATCGGCCCGCTGTTCGGCATCCTGCTGGTGGATTTCTACCTCATCCGCAAACAGAAGATCGTGGTGGACGACCTCTACAGCGACGAACCGGGCAAGGCCTACTGGTACCGCAACGGCTGGAACCCCCGCGCCCTCTATGCGCTGGTGCCCTCGGTGGTCGTCGGTGTCGCCATCACCCTGTCGGGCAACGTGATGCTGGCCAACTTCAACTGGTTCATCGGTTGTGCGCTGGGCTCGGTCTTTTACTACGGGCTCATGAAGCGGCATGCCGCGACGCTGCCGCAGATGGCGTCAGCGACAGCGGGCTGAAGTCTTCGAGGAAGGGGCCTTCGCAGCACCCCCGGCCGCTGAATGGCGGTCGGGGGTTCCCGCATCTGATGTGGGCGCAGAACGCGCACGATCGTCAAGAACATGCAGGATAGTGGCGAGTAACCGCCCCACCGTGGCCGGGCGAAACCCTTCCGACCGGTTCGCCCTACCTGAGCTGCGCGCCAATCACGAACGCGTTATAGCCCGCGTGGGACAGCCAGAGCGCGAAAACGGCAAACACCTGTCGGCCGAGCGTAGGAGCCGATACGGCGCTGAAGGCGCCAGCGGTCAGTAAAAAGGCCAAGGGGGCAGAGGCCAGGGCATCGCTCCCGGACTGCAGCACATGGGCTGCGGCGAATGCCGACCCGATGATCAGGATGCCAGCGACCCGGCCGCTGTCTCGATGACGCGTAGACAGCAGAGCCACCCGACGAAAAAGTACCGCAGCGCCGAGCAACAGCGCTGTTTCACGTGCAGGACCCCAGAGCACAAGCTCGACGCCCGGATGATCCGGCGCGATCGCAGTCATCACGACGATGAGCGCGATGGCAATGACGGCCGCCATCATGGGCGAACCCGACAACGGTGGAACTGATCCGAGGGGTCTGCGTGCGGGCTTGAGCGTTGGGCGACCGTTCACGCCGAGACGGTCCGTGCGGTTGGGGATGCGGATGCGTTCTCAGTAGCCGGTGCCCCGGCCGCACGGGCGATGACGTCGGCCGTGGGCGCGCTGGCGGCGCCGAAGTTGGCGACGTAGTGATGGCGGGTGTGAGCGATGCGTGCTGCACGTTCCGGATCCGCGAGCTCGGCCGCTACGATCTGACCAAGGTGGGGCAGATCGGACAGATCAATCCGGCGACCGATCACGTCGAGCATCTCGATCTCCCACGGCTCGAATTCCAGATCCATGGCTTCGAAGCCTCGCTTGTCGACCGGGAGGTCCATAGTCAATACGGGGCGCCCCGTCAGGAACGCAAAGTCGAATACGATCCCCGAGATGTCCGACACGAGGATGTCCGATGCAGCCATGGCGTCGACCGGGTCGCGACCGAGATCCCAGCGAAAGCCGGGTTGTGCGTCGGTGACGCGGCGCAGGGCGTCGATGAGCGCCTGCTCTGAGCGCAGGCTCTGGGGGTGCGGGCGGACGATGACCTGCATGCCGGCGGAGGAAAGCGCATCGATCAGTGCCTCGCCACAACGCGCCAGCAGTCCGTTGCGTCCCCAGGTCGGCGCCAGTAGTACCGTAGGCGCCTTGTCTGGTGCCTGATCGCGCCGCAGCGCGGCTTCGGCGTACCGTGGCGCCAGCCGATCGTAATATAGGCAGCCGGTGGTGTGCAGGGCCTTGTGGGGACGTCCACGCAGCGCCTCGAGGGCGCGGATGACCCGTGCCTGATGAGGGCCGCTGATGACCACCGAATCGAAGAAGTCGAATGAATAGGGCCGGTTGAATGATTTGTCGGTGGGGGAATGGATGACGTGCATGTAATGATGAACGTGTGGCGAGCGACGGACCTGCATCACATCAAGGCCGGGTGTCGTCATGCACACGACGCGGGCGCGCAGCGTTCTCAAACGAGCCCAGGCCATGTGGCCGTTACCGATGCATTCGGCACTGAACAGGGGGTAGCGTGTATCGCCCTCAAGGCCGAGCAAGGGGTCGTCGACATCGTTGGTCAGGTACAGGCAGGGCAGCTTGCGGGCAGCCAGCTGCTCGATCAACGGGCCGAAGGTGGCTTCATATTGAGCGCCCTCGCTGAACAGCACCACGGTGGCTTCGTGTTTGTTTCGCCGCATGCCCCGGGGCGACGCCAGCATGCCCAGACGCGTGCCGACACGGTAGGCAAGATCCCGAACCACGAAGTAAGCAGTACCGGCGATGCCGGCAATGGCGGAGAAGATCAGGCTGCCCGTGCCCGGATCCAGATAGAGTAGGGCGGCGGGTGATGACGGCTGCGAGATCGTCGCCGATGCAATGGCACCGCAGCATAGCGCGAGCAGAAGGAATGGATGGAAGGGAATTACGCGCATGGGTCAGACTCCGGGCGACTAGGTCAGGGTGTTGATGAGCAGCGTGAGGCCGAACAGAAAGAAAGCGACTGAGCTGGCGCGGGACACGGCATGCGCCGAGCCGGGCCTTGCCAGCCAGCGACGCGCTTTCGCGGCGACGCCGGCATAGACTGCGTGAACCGCGATCAGCGCGACGCAGTATGTGGCGATGGCGATGAGCAGCGGGCCTGCCGCTGCCTCGAGCGAATCATGTTCGCCGACGAACTGGGGCAATACGGACAGGAAAAATCCCAGTGACTTGGGGTTGCTGGTCTGGAGCATCGCCCCTCGGAGCAGAATGCGTTGATTCTCTTGTGGGTCGAGCGCCTCGTGGGTGTGTTGCGCGGTGACCTGCAGGATGATTCTCGGCTCGCGGTGCCAGGTTCTATAGGCGAGGTAGAACAGATAACCGATCCCCAGTGATTTGAGCAGCGTGAACAGATAGGCTGACGAGTGAATCAGCAGCCCGACGCCTGCAGAGGATGCGGCCGCCATGATGGCGGCCCCCAAGGCGAGGCCGACGACCCCGCTCATGGACATGCGCCAGCCCAGCGCAAGCGAGTTGTCGATGGTCATCAGTACGCCAGGGCCGGGACTGGCGACCGTCAGGACCACCATCAACAGGAAAGGAATGTAGTGCTCTGCCATCATGGCGCTCCTGACGTGACCATTCGGGTGGCGGGAGGGTGCGCGTGATCGTGGCGTGGCAGCTCGGCAAAATCCGTCCCGTTGGCGGTGTGCCAGCTCAGGGCCTGGCTGACCGGGCCGCGGTTCTCATGCACTGCGTCGATGACGTACTTGTCGTGAGTCTGGCCGGCGGGTTGCCAGGGGGTCTCGTAGAGCGTCACCGGCGGCACCAGTGGCGTATAACGGATCGTCTTGCCCGTGGCCCGGTCCAGGCATCCGCCGATGGTTTCGCACAGCATGCCGGGCACGCTGAAGTTCGCGATGTAGGTCGGATCTTCCCTCAGGGTGTGGTCGGCGTTAAACGGTTTGACCATCAGGAAGGCCTGATACATGGCGTACTTGCGCTGACCGGGGATGCCGTCGAGTAGCGGGTTGTCAGACACCCAGCCGTGGTCGGAAGCCAGCACGATGTAGGTATTGTCGAGCACGCCCTGTTCGCGCATCCAGGAGACAAATTCGCCAACGCCGAGCAGCACGCAGCGATGGGTTTCAAAGATCTTCTGGGTCTCGGCATCCTTGAAGCGCGGGGCGACCCGCGAGACCTTCCCGTCGCGTGCATCGGTCGGCAGGCAATCGTCGTCGAGAAGGAAGGGCGCGCGTGGCGTTTCGTTGGTGATGAAGTTGAACGTCGGCCGGTCCGAGTCCAGGGAGCTGACCTGCGGCAGCGCGTGCAAGCTGAAGAAGTTGTTCAGGTATTTGTCCAGTCGCTTCTTCCAGGCGAACGACATCGATAGCCATTGGCCGCCGTCGTAAATGGCGTTCTTGAGCGAATGGGGTGCGATCCGGAACAGCGTAATCGCGAGGTATTGCTTGGTGAGTCCCTGAAAAAAGTCGCTGGACTGCTCCGACGTGACTTTGCGCTTTCGCTCCTGAACACCCTGCCCGATCGAGTGAATGCAGCGTCCCTTGCCGGTCTTTGCGTATTGCTGATTGAAGAGATCGCAGTCACCCGAGCGCACGAGACCAAACCAGAACGGATCGGAATACTGCACGTCGTAACCCCGGGCGTGGAAGTTCTCGACATACAGTCGGTAGGCGTCCGACACCTTCTCCTTCAGCGTGCCGTCCTGACGCGCATTGATGGCGCCCACCGTGTAATCGGGTCCGCCAAAGACGGATGGCAGTCCGTTGATGGTGCGGTTGCCGCTTGAAATCACATTGGGGAACCAACTGAAGCCCAGCAATTGTGTCTTGAGCTGGGGTTCGTCCTCGAGAATGGCCGGGATGTACCCGCTCATGGCGCCATCGAGAAAGATCAGCAGCACGTTGGGTTCGGTGCGCGAATACCTGAACAATTTGGTGTCCGGCGTTGCCGCAGCCAGCGTCTGGTCGATGCGCTTGTCGAGTGACCACAGGCTGGCGCCGATGCTCAGTACGCTGGTCAGCAAGAGCACGCCCAGGACGTTGCGTAGTGCATTGGGGTGGCGGACGGTCAGCCACAGGCTGAACATGACCACTGCGCCGGTGAGGAACAGGTCCAGCGCGAGGCTGCCTGCACCCGGTGCCAGGGCTTGTGGTGTGAAGAACACGAAGTTGTCGAGCATGCCGGCGTCCGGCTGCTGCACGAAGGCGAACACCAGGGCGAGGGTGGTGACGCAGAAGGCGAGCACACTGGTCCAGGCCCGCCATGCCGGATTGAAGAGTCGATACGCGATGGCGCACAACAGCAAAGCTGGAATGGACGACAGCAGGGCTGCGACCAGGACGAAGGGGATGTAGCCACTGAGGCCGTCAACGTTGTCTTCAAGGCTGGCAAAACCGATTGGCAACGCAACGATCACAAGCATGAACAGGCAGGCGCAGGCCAGCCAGTAGGTGCGCCCAATGGTGCCCGACAGGCTGTCGAGCAAGCGTTGTGTACGACCGCTGCGCCAGACACCGAGGAGGTCGCCCAACAGTCGCATCAGGTGCGAACGTTGTGGCACGCCGCCGATACCGTCGCGCGCATACCAGGCGCTTTTCGCCAGCGAGAGCACGTTGTTGAACGTCCAGTACAGCACCAGGCCGCTCGGTGAGGCGTAAAGCAGGACCAGGAAAATCAGCGCGACGCCGACTCCTTGCGCCCACTGCCCCGACGTGAGCTGACGTGCATACAGTTCCAGCGCGAGCAGGTTGACCGCCGTCATGACCAAGGGCAGCAGGTTGGCACCGGCCAGCAATCCGTCCGGTCGGGCCAGATCATCGATGAACAGGAACGAGGCCCCGTTGAAGGGCGCATAGTCGGACAGCAGACCGAAGGCGGCAATGAAGAACGGAATCTGGATTGCCAGAGGCGCCAGTGCGCGAAGGGCGTACGCCGGGTGGTAACCGTGCAACTGATAGAGCTGGCGCAGCATCATGTGCAATTCCTGCCCCTTGAAGACGGCACGGAACTCGTCGATTTTGGACCGCATCCTCTGCTGGATGGCACGCTCCCTGGCCTGGACCTTTTCAGCCCAGTGGTAAGCGGGCATGAGCAGCAGATTGAAGACGACGCTCAGCACGATCAGCGCAAGACCGTGGCTGTGCGTCAGGCTGTACGCGAATTGAAGCACTTCGAGCAAGGCCCAGCGGATGGGCGCAATCAAGAACAAATCGAGCGAATCGAGCATCGGTTCAGTGGTATCCGGAAGTCGTGTCAGGGGCAGTGAGGATCAGGCAGCGGCACGCACGGCAGGAAAGAGGCCATGCGCGATGGCGAGGTCCTGCGGGGTATCGACTTCGAACCAGGCTTGTTCAAGCGTATCGACCGCGCGGATACGGAAGCCGGACCCGACGAGATCCTGCATGGCGTACTCAAGCGGAGCACTCCGGCCTGCGGTTTCAATGGTTCGTGTGACGGCAGATTGCAGGTCACTACATGCGGCCCCGCGTGCGACGCAGGTCAGATTGACGGTCTTGAAGGTGTCCGCCAGTTCGAAACCCCGTGCTCGCACCGACTCGTGAAGCCAGGCGGTGACCACCCCGTCGGCGACCGTGGCGAATGTGCCGGACAGGGTCGGTCGATAGGGCGCGAGCAGGGTTGCGGCGTCGCACTGATTCAGGTTGTCAAGCAAGCGCGTGAGCAACTCACGCTCAAGCACGACATCGCCCTCGATCAGCAATAGGTCGTGCGCTTCACGGTGGCTCTCTGCCGCGTCAAGGGCGAGTTTCAGCGAATAGACGGAGCCCGTGCTGGCGTAGTCCGGGTTATGAACAAAGTCGATCTGCATGGGACTTGAGTTGGTGGCCATCCATTGGCTGACGAAGGCGCGGATGTCCGCTTGCAGGTAGCCGACGACAAGCGTCAGTCGCTGGATACCCAGCGCATCGAGGTGCGCGAGCATGCGCTCCAGGATGGCCTGATCTGACACCTTGACCAGGCACTTGGGTGTCTCGCGGGTGTTTTCCTTGAGGCGGCTGCCCAGTCCGGCAGCGAGGATGATGGCGTGGTACGGGTGTCGCGCCATGGCAGGGCTGTTTTCATTGATCATGGATTCAGTCTCCAAACGTGTGCAGGGTGAGCTGCGGTCGACGCGAGCGGCGCCGATCGGGCGGTGTCAGGTGGGTGAGTCGGTGCGTCGTCAGTTCAGGCGCCGGAGCAGTTCGCGCAGCCGGCCCAGGCCTTCCATCACATCGTTGTCGCCAATCGCATACGAGAGGCGAACACTGCTGGGGTCACCGAACGCCGCGCCTGAAACGAGGGCAATGTGCGCTTGATCGAGCGCGAGCTCGCAGAAAACATCGACATCGTCGATGGTGCGATCACCCAGTCGTTTGCCAAGGTAGGCGGATACGTCGAGGAACAGATAGAACGCACCCTGAGCCGGGGCGGCGGTGATGTCGGGCATGTCGGCGATGATGGCCAGCGCGCGTTCGAGTCGTTCATCGAGCGCTCTGTTGACCGTGGCAATGAACTGCCCGTCGTCCCGGTCAAGTGCGTGACTGATGGCGTACTGGGCGACTGCACTGGGGTTCGACGTCGTGTGACCCTGGAGATTGGCCATGGCTTTGATGACAGGTGCGGGTGCCGCCACATAGCCAAGCCGCCACCCGGTCAGCGCGTGGCTCTTGGAGAACGAGTTCACCAGAATGGCTCGAGCCTTTAATTCCGGATGGCTGGTCAGGATATGGGCATGGCGATGGCCTGCGCGCACCAGCGAGGCATAGCACTCGTCGAAGATGATCCACAGGCCATGCTTGATGGCAAGCGCGGCGATCCGTTCCAGTTCTGAGGCGTCGTAGACCACCCCGGTGGGATTGTTGGGAGAGTTGATGATGATGGCCCGGGTTTTCGGACCGATCGCTTTCTCGACGTCGCTGGCGAGCAGTTGATACTTGCTGGGCCGAGTGTCGACGAATACCGGGCGACCCTGGGCAAGTTCGACCTGTGTCGGGAAGGTCACCCAGTAGGGTGATGGAATGATGACTTCGTCACCCGGATCGAGCAGCACCATGGCAGCGTTGTACAACGCTTGTTTGGCACCGGCGGTGAGCCCGACCTCCTCCATGCTGTAGTCGAGACCCGTGTGGCGTGAGACGACCCTGCTGACCTGCTGACGCAACGCGGGCAGGCCGAGCGTCGGCGTGTAGGTGTTCTTGCCGGAGGCGATCGCACCGCGTGCGCCTTCCTTGATCAGCTCGAAGGTATCCACGTCGAGTTCGCCGGCCGCGAAGTTGATGACCTCGATGCCGCGGGCCTTCATTTCGTTGGCGATGGTTCGCATGCGCGAAGTGCCGGGGGGCTGAATGGTCTGGGTGCGTTGTGACAGCATCATGAGTTGCGTCCTTGAGTGTGGCGGGTGTCAGCCGCGCCATGGGTGTCTGGGTGGTCGATCGAGGAAATCAACGGGTGCCCGGAATCAGGTGGAGGATTTCGTCGATTCCGAGGCAGCGGCCTTCCACTTCCAGCGTGCGGCCGTTGCGCAGAATCTCCTCGGCGACGTCCCTCATGGCCAGATAGGCGCTGCGCAACATGTGATTGGCGTAGATCACGATGTTGAAACCTGCAGCCTCCAGGTCTTCGAACCGCAGGTGGGCAAAGCTGGTTGGCACGCAGACCAGTGGCACGTCCGGATGGTGTTGGCGGAATTGGTGGGCAAACGCGAGGATCTCGGCGCCATCCTTGCGCCGACTGTGGATCATGATTCCGTCGGCGCCCGCTTCGACGTACGCCAGGCAGCGTGACAGGGCATCATCCGCACCGCGGTCGAGGATGAGGCTTTCGCATCGCGCGATGATCAGGAAATCATCGGTGACGACGGCCTTGCGTCCCGTGCGGATCTTCTGGCAGAAGGCTTCAACATCTTCCTGCTGTTGGAACACATCGTTTCCGAACAGGGAGTTCTTCTTGAGACCGCATTTGTCCTCGATGACCACGGCAGAGACACCTGCGCGTTCGAGCGCGCCCACGTGCAGCGCAAAATGCTCGGGTTGCCCGCCGGTATCGCCGTCGAAGATCATGGGCAATGCGCTGACCTCGAAGATGTCATGGACGTTCAGCAGGCGGTTGCTTGCCGTCAGGATTTCGATGTCAGGCAGGCCACGCTGCGTCGAATCGGTCAGTGAACTCGACCAGATGGCGTCATAACCGACGAACCGGCCGGGTTCGGGCTCGGTGCGGGTATGCTGCGCAAGCAGCGCGGACAGCGGGCTGTGCGCTTCGAGAACGCGGATGCATTGTTTTTCCCGCAAGGCTTTTTTGAATAATGACCGCCGCTTTTCGGATGTGATCATGTCTATCGTCTCCTGATGCCAGTGCTATCGGTTGGATGTCCGTCGAGGCGTGTGCATCACGCTCCGGCTGGGTTGAAAAGGGTGTTTCGGTGATCTATTCCTCACGCCAGCGGGTCGAGAGCCACTGGCGCCAGTGCTCGCGTGTCTTTGCAGCGACATCGAGGTCATGCAGCGGATCGATCGGGCGTGGATAGAACAGGTCGGGGTAGTCCGTGCCTTCAATCGGAACGGGTGCCGGGTAGCGCGGGATCGCGTGAAAATGAGGGTTGGGATCCACCATCATCAGTGCCATGTAGTTGAACTTGGCCGCATGGGTCAGTGATCTGACCGTGGCCTCGTATTGCGCGATGACGCGAGGCAGTTCGGCGAAAGCAGCGGATGAGAGTGCGCCCAGGCTGAGCACGTCGCTTCGGGCGGCGATGATGCAGCTCAGCGGTGTGCTCTGGATCGGCCGGATCAGCACGACCCAGTGATCGAAGGCCCGGACTGCCGAGCGGGGAAAGTCGAAACGTTCCAAGGTGGGATTCATGCGCGCCCCCGGAGGGTCCAGACGCGTAGGAACATCCATGCCCCCAGCAAGCAGGCCACGAGCAGGATCAGGAGAACGGGGCCGTCGTCCTTATACGTATGGATCAACCAGACGACCACGATCGGGCCCATGGCCCGCGCGATGAGCGGTGGACTCCCGATCAGCCCGCTTGTGGCGGCGTATCGAGCGGGGCCTCCCAGCGCCAGGGGCGTGGTGGCCTTGAGGATCGTCAGCAGTCCCAGTCCGATGCCGTAGGTGAAGATGAACAGCAGGCACAAGGCAGGCTCCCACCGGGCCAGCCAGAGAGCCACCAGCGAAAGACACATGAGGCCCAAGGTGATCCAGCCCAGCTGGCCGACATTGAAGCGGGCGCCAAAGAGCACATCCAGGCTTCTGCCCAGCGCCTGAGCCGGCCCGATGCACGCAGCCAGTGCGACCGCGGTCCCCGGCGAGAAGCCGCGTGCCTGAAGCAGGCTGATTGCCACGACGGCAATGGCTGCCGTCACGAATCCGTACAGGGTGAAGCATCCGGTCAGCAGCATGAGCGTGTGCGGGCGAGAACGCGTCAGTCCCGCACCCTCCGTGCCGTCGAGTCGACATGCCTCGGGAGCCGGCATCGGCGCTACTGTCCCGGCCAGGCGTAGCGGCCAGCTGGTGACGGCCGTGATTGCGTGCAGGGCGGCGAACACTTGCAGGGTGTCGCGCCAGCCGACAAGCCCCTCAAGATGAAAGGTGAGTGGCCAGAAGGCAGTGCTGGCCAGCCCGCCAACGATGGTCAACCACCCGATTCGCCGTCTGTGTTCCGACGGGTAGGACTGGACTACGGTGGCAAAGGCGGCGTCATAGAGTGTCATGCCCATCGCCAGCCCGAGGAGCGTCCACCCGGCGTAGAACTCTAGAACGGTGTGGGCGGATGACAGTCCCCAGAATGCCAGGGCAGCGATCAACGACCCCAGTGCCATAATGCGGCGAGCGCCCCAGCGCTCCATGGCCAGCCCCAGGGGGTAGGTGACCAGACCCCAGATCAGCAGGGCCACCGAAAAGGCTCCCGTGACCGTTTCCGGGTCGCAGCCCAGATCGCGCGCCATGGACCCGGCGAGGACGGCGAACGCGTAGTAGAGACTGCCCCAGGAGAGCAGTACAGTGGAGGACAGCCAGACCAGCAACATGATTCGTTATGTCATTTGCTTGTAATATTTCCAGTGTCGTCCTGCCCGTAATGCTTATGCAATCGAGATTCTCTGATCCCCTGTTGACTGTTTTTCAACACACCGATGTCTAGTCGCCCGCCTTTCAATGCACTCCACGTCTTCTGTGTGGTCGTCAGGGAAGGCAGTTTTCGCGCCGCCGCGGCTGCCCTGAGTCTCACTCCGGGTGCGGTCAGCCGTCAGATCGGGCTTCTGGAGGCGCGCCTCAAAGTGACCCTGTTTGAGCGGGGCAGCAGTGGTCCGGCGATGCTCACGCCTGCCGGGCATCGGCTTCATGAGCGTGCTGCAGACCGGATAGAGGGGCTGCTTGAATTGCTGGACGGTGAATCCCACCCTGGACGACAGCACAAGCTCTTGGTCGACACCAGTGTGACGCTGGCCATGTACTGGCTCATTCCGCAGCTTCGTCTCTTCGGCGACCGGCATCCGGGGACTCTTGTGCAGGTCAGGACCGCCGATGGCGACATCGATCCGGCCTCGCCGGCGGATGTCTTCATTCGCCGCGAGCCCAGCGAGCTTAGAGGACTGCCGGCCCAGCCATTGATGATGGAACGCTCTGTATTGGTGGCGGGGGCTGAATTTTCACGCGGAATTCAAGAGCGGCGCGGTGCAGGCCCCTTGGCCTTTGACGGCGACGTGCCACGGATCGGCATGCGTTCCCGCACGGATCTATGGCCGGCGTGGGGAAACGCGCACGGTCACGTGGCTCTGGAGCCGACGCTGCTGTTCGACAACACCGTGCTCGCCATTCAGGCGACGCTACAGGGGCTTGGTGTGCTCGTGGTGCCGGAGATCTTCGTGGCCGAGATGTTGGCCTCCGGGAGCCTGTGCCGCTTGCATCCCCTGACGCTGGAGACTGGGCGCTACGCGTTTGCGGTCGGACGGACGAGAGACTCGATGCGAGTGCGTCAGTTTACCGACTGGTTGTCGGCGCAGGCCACCGGGGCGGGCGGAGTGCCCTTGCCCGTGATCTGACGCGCTGGCGCGCGGCTTGCGAGCCGGCTCTGATCGGCCGCCGAGCGCCCTCAATACCGCTTCGGCACGTAAAGCGCTTCCGGCATGTCACTGCGCTCGTAGTCCGGATTGAACACCCGCTCCGGCAGGGAAATCGGCTCACGCGGCACGTCTTCATACGGCACCTGATCCAGCAGGTGCGCAATGCAGTTGAGTCGTGCCCGTTTCTTGTCGTTGCCCTCGACGATGTACCACGGCGCTTCCTGGATGTTGGTGCGCGCCAGCATCTCCTCCTTGGCCATGGTGTAGTCCTCCCAGCGCACACGGGACTGCAGGTCCATGGGGCTGAGCTTCCACTGCTTGAGCGGGTCGTGGATGCGCATGAGGAAGCGCAGTTGCTGCTCCTCGTCCGAGAGCGAGAACCAGTACTTGATGAGGCGCACGCCGGAGCGCACGATCATGCGCTCGAACTCGGGGACGTCCTGAAAGAACTGCTCCACTTCATCGGGTGAGGCAAAGCCCATCACGCGCTCGACCCCGGCGCGGTTGTACCAGGAGCGATCGAACAGCACGATCTCGCCGGCGGCGGGCAGGTGCGGCACGTAGCGCTGGAAATACCACTGGGTCTTTTCCCGCTCGGTGGGCTTGGCCAGCGCAACCACTTTGCAGGTGCGCGGATTGAGGCGCTGGGTGATGCGCTTGATCACGCTGCCCTTGCCGGCCGAATCACGGCCCTCGAACAGCACCACGACCTTCTCGCCCGTGTGCTCCACCCAGTCCTGCAGCTTGATCAGCTCGGCCTGCAACTCGATCAGCGCCAGGAAGTAGGTGCGCCGGTCGATGGTTTCCGGGTGCGCCTTCTTGTAGATCTTGCGTAGTTCGAGGGACAGGGCGGGTTCGGACAGTTCCAGCTCGACGTCTTCGTCCAGTTCGTCGTCCAGTTCGGCCTTGAGCCATTCGAGGGTGTCCTGGGGCAGGTCGGACATGGCGCGGTACTCCTTCGGTGGTGCGCTGAGGTCAAACGAATATTGTGCGCCTGATTGCGCGACAAAGTGATGTCAGCGGGGGCGGTTTCGGATCATGTGCGCTGTCATCATTTTTTCGGGTGGCCGACATGTGCGCGTCATCGCGCGTGCTTAAGGTGGAGCGCTTCGAATTCACCCGTCGCCTCCGGAGACCCCGCCATGACGCACCGCCTCAAACCTGTTGCCGCCGCCATGCTGCTCGGCCTGTCCACCCAGTTGTTCGCTGCCGGTTGTTCCGGCCATCTCGTGTTCGGCGACCTCGATTCCGGTGTCGCCGACCGCGCCGTGGGCGACGCCTGCCTGAGCGAACTGATCGACGCCACGCCCAACACCTGGGGCAACCACGGCCAGTTCGTGTCCCATGTGGCCCGCACCACCCTCAAGCGCGAGGTGCGCCGCACCCTGAACCACCGTGAGCGCGCCCGCCTCGTGAAGGCGGCGGCACACTCCGACATCGGCAAGACGCTGGAGGTGAAGATCATCACCATGGGTGATTTCCACGGCAACCTGCGCCCGACCGGCACGCGCAGCATCGACGGTGCCACCTTCGATCGTGGCGGTGCGGAGTATGTGTCGGCGGTGGTGAAGGAGAAGCTGACGGCCTACCCGAACACCGCGTTCGTGCACGCCGGCGATCTTATCGGCGCCAGCCCGCTGCTCTCCGCCCTGTTCCACGACGAGCCGACCATCGAAGCCATGAACGAGATGGGTCTGATGGTCAATGCCGTGGGCAACCATGAATTCGACGAAGGTCGCGAAGAGCTGCTGCGCATGCAGTACGGCAACCAGCTCGGTGGCAACGGCTGCCACCCCACCGACGGTTGCCAGGACGGTGACGACTTCGGCGGCGCCGACTTCCAGTTCCTGGCCGCCAACGTGGTCGATACGGCCAGCGGCAAGACCCTGTTCCCGGCCTACAAGATCATGAACTTCAAGGGCAACAAGGTCGCCTTCATCGGCATGACGCTGGAGAACACGCCGGCCATCGTGACGCCTTCCGGCGTGGCCGGCCTGAGCTTCAAGGACGAGGCCGATACGGTCAACGCGCTGGTGCCGCACCTGCGCCGCCACGGGGTGAAGAGCATCGTGGTGGTGGTGCATGAAGGCGGGTTTGCCACCGGCGGCAGCAATGCCTGCGAGGGCGTCTCGGGCCCGATCGTCGACATCGTGGCGCGTCTGGACGACGCGGTCGATGCGGTCATTACCGGCCACACCCATCAGGCCTACATCTGTCAGCTGCCGAATGCGGCAGGCCGCAACATTCTCGTGACCGCCGGCTCGCCCTATGGCCGTTTCCTCACTGACATCACGCTGACGCTCGACACGAAGAAAAAGGACGTGATCGCCACCGCCGCCGAAAACACCGAACTGCTGTTCGAACAGGGCGTGGCCCCCAAGGACGCGGCCATCACCGCGCTGATCGACAAGTACGATGCGCTGGCCGCGCCGCTGGAGAACCGCGTCATCGGCCACAACGCGGACGTGCTCAGCCGCACTGCCAACGCCGCCGGCGAGTCGGTGCTCGGAGACGTGATTGCCGATGCCCAGTACAACGCCACCAGGGACGCCGGCTTTGGCGACGCCGTGGTTGCGTTCATGAACCCGGGCGGTATTCGCGCCGACATCGGCTATGCCCAGATCGGTAGCGAAGGCGACGGCAACATCACCTACGGCGAAGGTTTCACCGTGCAGCCGTTCGGCAACTCGCTGGTCACCATGACCCTCACCGGCGCGCAGATCGAAACCCTGCTCGAGCAGCAGTTCATGGGCTGCACCAACAACCAGCCCTTCAACCGCATCATGCAGGTCTCCGATGGCTTCAGCTACACCTGGGACGCCAACGGCCCGGCGTGTGACAAGGTGAATCCCGCCAGCATCACCCTCAACGGCGCGCCCATCGATCTGTCAGCCAGCTACCGCGTGACGGTCAACAGCTTCCTGGCCGATGGAGGTGACAACTTCAGTGTGCTGGCCGAAGGCACCGACCGGCTGGGCGGCGCGCAGGATGTGGATGCCCTGGAAGCCTGGTTCAACACCTATGGTGTGGTCGATCCGGTGACCTATCCGACGGCGCTGCAGCGGATTCAGCGCTTGAACTGAGTGCCGCTGAACTGAGCCCGGGAGCCGCGCATCGCCGCGGCTCTTCTTCTGTTTTAAAATGCAACCAAATGGTTGCATTAACCGACAGCCTGTGTTCTGATGGCCACTCACCCCGACGCCAAGGAGCTCACCATGAAAAACGTGATTGAACGCGAGATTGTCATCCGTGCCTCCCAGGCGCGCATTTACGACGCCATCGCCAACCCCGCGGAGGTGGTCAAGTGGTTTCCCGAAACGCTGGAGGGTCGCTACGAGGTGGGTGAGCAGCCGATCTTCGGTTTCGGCGATCATGGCCGCAATCAGTTGTGCATCGTCGCGGCGCAGCCGCACACCTATTTCGCCTACCGCTGGGTGCCGGGCGCCGCGCATTTTCTGGGCGATGTGATGAGCGTGCCCAATACCCTGGTCGAGTTTCGCATCGAGCCCCTGGGCGACGGGACCTGCCGCCTCACCCTGACCGAGTCCGGGTTTGCCGATCTGCCCGCCGACGTGATGCGCTCGGCCTTTGACGACAACTCGGGTGGATGGACCTTCATGCTCGGTCGCCTCGAAGACTACTTTGCGGCCTGATCCCATGCAGGAGGCACACATCTACAAGGCCCTGGGCGATCCGACCCGGCTGGAAATGCTCCGGCGGCTGTCGATGCAGGCGGGGGCAAGCATCGGTGAGTTGTCGGCTGGTCTGGGCATGTCGCGCCAGGGGGCACGAAAGCAACTGCAGGTACTGGTGGATGCGAACGTGGTGCGGCTCATGCAACGGGGCCGCCAGACCGAGGTGGTGCTGGCGCCCGAGGCGCTTGCGCAAGCCCGCGAGTTCATTGCCTGCATGGAACGTGACTGGGACGCCCGGCTGGGTCGCTTGAAGCAACTGCTGGAGTCCGATCCCGGCACGTGATGCCGGGCCATGACAGTGAGCCGGGCTAGCCGACGCCGGTGCCGCGGGTGGCCGCGCCCTGGGCGGCGGTGCGCCGGTAGGTTTCCTGAACCAGCCAGGCGTCGTGGCTGGCGCGGTGGCGCACCAGGTGCGCCTCTTTCTGGACCTGCCGCTTGGTGGCGTGCCAGAGTGCCATCTGCGACTCGCTGAGAATCATGTCGAGCATGCTCACCTGGAACTGCATGTCCTGACCCGCTTCATGAAACAGCGTGATCAACCAGGGTTTGTCCACCACCCAGCCATCGGTGTAGAGCGTGTAGCCGGCGAGCATGTCATTGAGCAGGGCGGCCACTTCGGTCACCGGCTTGCCGAAGGTGGCCAGCTGTTGTCGCGAGATGCCGTGGACGCTTTCGGCCTGCTCGGACCAGAAGGTCCAGGAGGGTGCCGGCTTGATCAGCGTACAGAAGCGTCGCCCAGCATCGAGCGCCACGCCAATCTCGATCGGGTAGCTTGTACCGCCAAAGCCGGAGGCTTCGACGTCAATGATGTACGGGATGGCGGGTCGATGCATTGAGGGTCGGGGCCAGCGTTGTCAATGCATGGTAAAGCCGTATGGCCGGGGGTGGAAGCACGTTGTGTCGTGCCCGCCGGCTGTAACTCGCAGACGGGTCGTGGTGACGGGGCGCTCACCACAGCTTGTACCACGGCTTTTTCGACGAGCCGGCCGCTGGGTCGTGGTCAGTGGCATGCGAGTCGGAGACGCAGGGGTAGGGGGCCGTCTTGGTGCCTTCAACGAATCCGTAAATGGCCAGTGCGCTGCCTTGTTCGACGGGGATCACCTTGCTGCAATCGTGCACCGTGATCCCGGTCGCGATGGCTGCGCCCAGCGCCGCATCATGAAGCGGCAGCGACATCTTTTCGATATAGCCCAGATAGAGCGGTGCCAGCCGCTCGTGCGAGCCCTTGAACGACAGCGGGGAGAGTTTTGCCGACGCGTAGTCGTGATCGACCTCTTCCTGGCTGATGGGGCTACCGAGCTGGCGCAAGGTGGTGAACATGACGTTCATCAGCTTGGGCCCATCGGTATTGGCCTGCTCGGACAGGACGGTGGTGCCCGGTTCGACCTCGGGGTCGAATTCAAAGCTGCGGTACATCAGTGACCCGGCCATGCGTGACACTGAGAGGATGAGTGTTTCCGGGTGAAACTGGTCGTTTGTCGTCAGGCGGGCCCGGCTTGCCTGATTGAAGAAATTGGCCGCTTCAATCAGGGCCTGGTACTGGTCGTCACTCAACGCGGTTCTCCGTCGGCAGTGGGGTCGTCCCGAAGGGGGCGGGACGTTGTCGGCGAAGATAGCGGAGTCTGGGGAAAAGTGAAACGTCATAAATCACTCGCGGCCCGGGCGCAGGTCGCGGCGGTGATCAGTCCGGGGGCGGGCCGTGAGCCGCGCACGCCCGCGAGGTGTGGGCGGAGGCCGGGCAAGGCCCTGTCATCCGCCCGGACGTCAACGCTCAGGCGTCGTTCACCGGCACGGGTACCGCCTGGCCGGTCAGCTCGATGTCCGACAGCGGCTGCCCCTCCAGCGTGGCTTCAAAGGCCTTGAGACGCTTGTGGATGGACAGCAACTCCACGATGGTGGTCCAGGAGTTCACCAGGTACTGGAAGGAGTTTTCCACCTGGTTGAAGGCATTGAGAATCCGCTGCATCACGCCCAGCGTGAACGCACCGGCCACGATGGACGGGGCGAGGGCAATCAACGGGACGAACTGGCCGATGTTGATGTAGCCGAAGCGCACCACATTGAAGTACAGGTAATGGAAGTACAGGCGGAAGTAGTTCTGGCGCACGTCGGCGAACAACTCGCCGAGGGTGAGCGGATGGGCACGGTGTTCGTGGTCTTCCCCCAGCACCAGTTCTTTCCGGTAGGCCGCTTCGACCCGTTGGTTCTTGAACTCCAGCCCCGGTAGCTTGATGCCGGCCAGCCCGAGCAGGAAGGTGCCGAAAATCGACCAGATGATGGCCACGAACACCAGCGCATGCGGCACTTCGCCGATCAGGGGCAGTTCCTTCACCTGCTCCGAAAGCAGCCACAGGATGGGCAGAAAGGCGATCAGGGTCATGATGGATTCGAGCAGGCTGACGCCCAGATTCTCCACAATGGTGGCGAAACGCATGGTGTCTTCCTGAATCCGCTGGGAAGCCCCTTCGATATGGCGCAGGCGCTGCCAGTGCTTGGTGTAGTAGTCGGTCATCGCTGTGCGCCAGCGGAACACGAAGTGACTCACGAAGAAGCGGTTGAACACCGCCACGGCCACCGCGATCATGATGATCCAAGCCACTGTCGCCAGCTCGCTGAAATAGTCACCGATCTGCACCGTGCCGGGCTTGGACAGCGCGTTCTGGATCAGGTCGTAAAACCCCCCATACCACTCGTTGAGCATCACGCTCACTTCCACCTGAAACCAGGTGATGAACACGATCAGCCCCGAGCCGAACACCGACCATTTCGCCCATGGCTGCTTGCCGAAGAAGGACCACGGAATCATGAACGCCAGGTAAGCCACCAGCATGTACTGGTAAAGCCACAGGTTGATGGTCGACTGCACCTCGGCGTTGTCGGTGGCCGCCACCGCGCCCGGAAAGTGCAGGCCGAGGTGTTGCCCGAGATCCGCCGCAAAGCCATACCAGGCGCCGATGCAGGCGCTGGCCCACAGCAAGAAGCTGAAGAAGAAGAGCTTGGGGCGCGGGAAGAAGGAATGGAACATGGTCGCTACGTGCTCCGGCACAGGCCTGACGGCCACGGGGAATGATCCTGAGACGGGTCACGACCGGGTCGGTTCCCGGCCGGGCGAGATCCCGGCATGGCGTTGATGATACGTCGGGTCTGCAAAAGTGCGTCGTGAAGCATGCGACAGCAGCCGGGAACTCCGGCCACGGCCGGCTTGTCATTACCTATAAGAATATGCTTATATACGAAAAAGCATAAAGACCCATTCAAGCCACCGGACCCGTCGGGCGAAGCCCCGGCGATGACACCGGCCACGCATGGAGATCAGCCCATGACCCAGACCCGAAATACCGCAGACATCCGCGCCTTCTTCGACGAGGACACCAACACCGTCACCCATGTGGTGAGTGACCCGGCCACCAAGAGCGCGGCCATCATCGACAGCGTGCTCGACTTCGACCCCAAGTCGGGCCGGACCTCGCATGAACACGCCAATGAAGTCATCGACTACGTGCGCCGTGCGGAACTGCAGGTCGAATGGCTGCTCGAGACCCATGCCCACGCTGACCACCTCTCGGCTGCGCCCTATCTGAAAGCCCATGTGGGCGGCAAGATCGCCATCGGCGCGCATATTCGCGATGTGCAGGGCGTGTTCAGCAAGATCTTCAACGCCCCCGACATCAGCGGCACCGGCGTGGAATTCGACGTGTTGTTCGAAGACGGTGAGCGTTTCGCCATCGGCGAGCTGGAGGTGGAGGTGATGCACACCCCCGGCCATACCCCCGCCTGCCTCACCTACGTGATCGGGCCGGACGCCTTTGTGGGCGACACCCTGTTCATGCCCGACTATGGCACCGCCCGATGCGATTTCCCCGGTGGCGACGCGGCCACCCTGTACCGCTCCATCCGCAAGGTGCTGTCGCTGCCGCCCGAGACCCGGCTGCACCTGTGCCACGACTACCCGCCCGATGATCGCGAACCGGAATGGGTGTGCACCGTGGCCGACCAGCGCGAAAACAGCGTGCATATCGCCGATGGCGTGACCGAGGCCGAATTCGTGAAGATGCGCGAAGCGCGCGACGCCACCCTGGACATGCCGCGCCTCATCCTGCCCTCGGTGCAGGTGAACGTGCGCGCCGGCAATCTGCCGCCGCCCGAAGACAACGGCGTCAGCTATCTCAAGCTGCCCATGAACCTGCTCTGACCCCCAGACGATGAACGAGACCCTCGTCCTGGCCGGCGTGCTTGGCGGTGCCATTGGCGCGCTGCTGGGGCTGACCGGCGCAGGTGGCGGGGTGCTGGCCATACCCGCGCTCATGCTCGGGCTCGGGCTCGGGCTGACCGAAGCGGTGCCGGTCTCGCTCGCCGCCGTGGCCCTGGCCGCCACGCTGGGCGCCGTGGTCGGCCTGCGCAAGGGCATCGTGCGCTATCGCGCCGCCATGCTCATGGCAGCCCTGGGCATGGTGAGTGCGCCCGTCGGGCTGTGGCTGGGGCATGAGATCCCCCAGACCGTGCTCACCGTCGTCTTCTGCCTGCTCATGCTCTACATCGCCGCGCGCATGCTGCGCAAACGGCCGGCCCCCGCGCCGGGCGAGGCCTGCCTGGTCGAGGAGCGCAACTGCATGCTCGACCCGCTCACCGGTCGCTTCAAGTGGAACACCCGCTGCTCCTTCACCTTGGGGCTTATCGGCTGCACCGCCGGCCTGTTCACCGGCATGCTCGGCGTCGGCGGCGGCTTTCTCATCGTGCCGGCCTTCCGCCAGTTCTCCGACCTCTCCATGCAGGCCGCCAGCGCCACCTCACTGGCTGTCATCGCCCTGGTCTCGGCCTCCACGGCTACCGGCAGCCTGCTGCACGGCGGCGGTTTCGACAGCACCGGACTGACCTTCATTGTCGCCACGGCCACTGGTCTCATGGTGGCGCGGGCGTTCTCCGCGCGCATTCCGGAGCACTGGCTTCAGCGGGGCTTGGGGGTGGTGATTCTGGCGGTGGCGGTGGTGTGGTTGGGGAAGCAGTTTGTTTGAGCTGACTGCCCGGTCGCGCAATCACGTAGGGTGCGCTAGGCGAAGCCGTAGCGCACCAATCGGTGGTGGATAAACAAATGCCGCCCGAAGTCGAGCGGCATTTGAGAAGGCACATGTGGCGCGGGCCGGGTTTTCGATAGGTGACGGAGTCCCGGGTTGAGACGCCGAATGGTGCGTTACGGCTGACGCCTAACTCACCCTACGGAGTCCGCCTTACGCGCGTTAACTCACCATTGGCGGTGTAGAAACGAAGCCCTCGCGAGGCCGAGCGGCATTCGGGAAACCAGCTCAATGGTGCGTCTGCGACTTCAAATGGCGAAGAAGTCCGGACTCGTGATGCGCATTACGTGCCTTGGAGAAACTCTGCCGCTGCCCGAGTGACGAAGTACTTTTTGCTTCCTTTGCTCCCAAATTCTAAACGAACGAGACCAGCCGACAAGAGCGACTCCAGATCGTCTTTGATAAACCGACGGTCATCGTATTTTATTCTTCCCCCTAAACCTCCAATAAGGGGATATTCGTCAGGTTTTCCTGTGTAGACCTTATATTCCATAAAGTATTCAGCACCCGACTCTACAAGTTGCTTGAGAATTGAGACGGCTTGCTTCGATAGCATGGGTTTCGAATTTAGCAACCTAGCGAGGTTTCCAAATCCCTCGAATTCGCTTGCTAGATGTGCTATCCGGCTATCGAGTTGCGAAAGCCGTTCGACGAGAATCGCATGGTTTGTCGCGAGCAATGCCGAGAGTTCCTTGGATAAGAGTGAATGCCGCTCTATAGAATTGGCGATCGACTCGTAGTGACTCTCTTTTAGCCATGACGTGAATTCGGTTAGCTCCGTCCCAGATCGCTCAGCCTTGTAACTGGAGAGAAGTCCAACAATCGTCGCGAAGGTGCCAGCTGCGGTTAAAGGATCCATGCTTTCTCCCATGGAAAACGTTGTTTTGAGAGGTCTGAGCGGACTTCTGACGCACATGCTGACGGATGATGAGCCGAGCCTCGGACGGAACGCGATTTATGGCACTGAACTCTCAGAAAGCTCTGACAAAGCCTGTTCCAGCAATCTCGTAAGTTTCGCATACGGATAGAACACAGTGCCGATTCCGGAACCCCCGTTTTCATACGCCAAGCAGATATTTCTGCCGAGTGATCTTTCTCCGCTAAGGGAGGCTGTTCCGTTAATGCCGTCGACTGAAATCAGTTTTTGGCCCAAATGACCCATGTTGATAATCGCTAAAGCATCCTCTTCGAAAAACGACAAACCCAGAAAGCAACTTTCGTCATTTCGCAAATCGAAGAGCACGCGAATGCGGCGGTGTTCAACGAAGACTTCGTACCTAGTTTCGTCCATGTGTTTTCCAAGTTTGTTCCGCATGGGGTTACATAGTGCCCCGGCGCAACGCCCTAAGCAATCCCAAATGACTATTCTTCCCTACCTGTTGCCGACTGCTTTGGCCGACCGCTGGGCAGCGCGAGTAGGGCCGAAGAGCGAAGCGTCATCCGCCAATTTGAAGCGCGTCGTACTCGATCCGAAGAATGGCGCCTTTGGCGCTCTTCATGCCCACGCGACCGAAGCGTTTGCGCGTGCGTCAAAACCCGTGAAACACCAGATCCACCGCCGCGACCAGTTCGCCATGGCGGGCACTGGCGTCCAGCACCGGTTGCTTCAATTCCGAAGCGCGAATGGCGGCCATGAACTGCGTGACCATGACGTAGGGTTCGCCGTCGATATTGAACAAGGGGTTGAGCGTGCTGGCCGGCTTCGGGGCGTCGCTTGCATGCATGAGCGGCGCGACCACGCGGGTGTTGAGCTGGCCCATGAGGTCGTGCGCGGTGCACCGCGACGGTGGATCGACGTCGGCGGTTGGATCGTGGTTTTTCGCAAGATGAGTGAAGCCGCCGCGTCCACTCCTCCCCCTTCAAGGGGGAGGCTGGGAGGGGGATGGGTCAAGCGCCAGGTAAATCGCTTCGACCACCGCGTCCGTCTGGCAGAGGACGTCGTTGTTCCAGAACCTGAGCACCCGGAATCCGGCTCGCTCGAGCATGTCGGTTCTTGCATGGTCGTACGCCTGCTGGTCGGCGTGTTGGCCGCCGTCCACCTCGACAACGAGTTTGTGCTCCAGACAGACAAAATCGAGAAAGTACGGGCCAAAGGGATGTTGGCGTCGGAATTTGGCGCCTAGCTGCTTCGCGCGAAGCCGTCGCCAGAGCGCGTGCTCAGCGTCCGTCATGGACGCGCGGAGGGTTTGCGAAAGCTTTGTGCCATGGGTGTGGCTGGATCGGGTTAGCATATGGCATAGATTAACCCCATCCCCACCCCAATTAACCCCATCCCCACCCCAACCCTCCCCTTGAAGGGGAGGGGGTCTGGTCCGTGCGGGGTAATTGTGTGCGTCCGGAGTTCCCCGACTTGTCGGTCATCGTTGCGTGGGCCAGGCTTCTGACCTTGCCATAAAAAAACCCGGCACACGGCCGGGTCAAGGACTGAAGCAGTCAGGAATTCAGTGGGCAGGCGCCAGCGCGGGCGTCTTGGCTTCGGCCTTTTCCGCTTTCGCCTTTTGCTCCGCATCGATCATCTGTTGCAGCAGACGACGCACCCGCACCGGGCCCAGATCCGAGCTGATCAGTACCGGGCAGAGGGCGAAGAAGTCGGTGGTGCCCATGTTCTTGTGCACTTCGGTGAGGATCGGCCCGTCTTCGTTGGCGAAGGCGCCGTGCATGGCTTCAATCTTCATCTTGTTGAAGTCGGCATCCTCTTCAATGTGATTACGTCGCGTGGCGAAGAAGTAGTGGGTGTTGTCCGCGTCTTCCGGCGTGCAGGCGTGCAGGTCGTACTGGCCGACGGTGTGCTCGTAGTCGAGCGGGGCGTTGTCGTCCTGGGTGGCGCCGATGGTCAGTTGCAGGTTGGTGGGGGCGGACCAGGTCACGCGCACGAAGTGGCGGGCTTCCACGCCCGGCTCGGCCAGGAAGTCGTTGAAGATCAGCATGGGCGGGGTCTGCGACCAGTTCCACTGCACCGCCACTTGGCCGTTGTTCTCTTCCAGCTTGGGGATCATGGGCGAGAGCTGGCCACGGGTGGTGATGATCTCGCCGTGCACATGGTCCACATGCGACAGGTCCATCACGTTGTCGGTGATCAGCTCGTAGTAGCAGGGCCACTTCATGTAGGTGTGGGCAATGCCGTTGTCGTGGCCGATGTCCAGGGTGCCGAAGTCGGGCAGGGCGGATTCGTCCGCCGGTTGGTCGCCCATCCAGATCCAGATGAAGCCGTGGCGCTCGAGCAGAGGGTAGCTCTTCACCTGTGCGGCCGCCGGGATCTTCTGGTTGCCGTGCGGGTTCCTGGTGCACTTGCCGCTGCAATCGAAGGTGAGGCCGTGGTAGGGGCACACCACCGCGTCGCCGTCGCGCTTGCCCATCGACAGGGGCACGAAGCGGTGCGGGCAGCGGTCGTAGAGGGCCACGGGCGTGCCGTCGGCCTTGCGGTAGATCACCACCGGGGTTTCAAGCAGGGTGCGCTTGAACAGGGCTTCGCCTTCCACTTCGGTGGACAGGGCGGCCACATACCAGGTGTTCATCAGGTACTTGTGCTGTGTCTCCATGGTCTTTTTCTCTCTTGTGTTGATGCGTGGATGGGGTTGGGGATTACAGGTCGAGCAGCAACTTGCCCTTGCCGCGCGAGCAGCACGGGGTGAACTGGTTGTTGGCCTGGTGTTCCGCGTCGGTCAGGAACATGTCGCGGTGGTCCGGTTCGCCGTCGAGCACGCGGGTGAGGCAGGTGCCGCAGATGCCCTGCTCGCACGACAGCGGCACGTCGAAGCCGGCTGCGTGCAGGGCGACGATGGCGGTCTGCTCGGCGCCGACGCGAATCGACTGGCCGGTGCTGTTGATCACCATCTCGAAGCTGCCGTCGTCGCTGGTGTCGATGGCGGGGGCGGAGAAGCGCTCGGAATGTACGTTGGCCTCGGCCCAGCCGGCGGCGCGGGCGGTGTCGATGACGTGGTCCATGAAGCCGTTGGGGCCGCACACATACAGGTGCGTGCCGGTTTCCGGCGTGGCAAGGAGGGCGGCCGTGTCGAGCTTGCCGGCCTCGGGCAGATCGTCGTGATAGACATGCACCCGGTCAGCCCAGGGGGCGGTGGCGAGTCGGTCCAGATACGCCGCGCGGTGCCTGGTGCGGCTGCAGTAGTGCAGCTCGAAGTCGGCACCGGACGCATGCAGGGCCTCGGCCATAGCAATGATCGGGGTGATGCCGATGCCGCCCGCGAACAGCAGCGAGCGTTGCGCGTCGGTGGCCAGCGGAAAGAGGTTGCGCGGCAGGCTGATCTCGAGGGTGTCGCCTTCGTGCAGGTCGTCGTGCACACAGGCGGAGCCGCCACGACTGGCCGGGTCGCGCAGGATGCCCAGCTCGTAGCCGGCATCGGTCTGGCGGGCAATGGAGTACTGGCGGATCAGGCCGTTGGGCAGGTGCAGGTCGATATGGGCACCGGGCTCGGCCGGGGGCAGGGGCTCGCCATCGGCGGAAGCCAGGGTCAGGCCGATGATGTCGTCGGCCAGCCTGGCTCGGTGAGCGATGCGGGCCTGAAGGCGCAATTCGTTGCTTGCGTTCATGGGTGTCTCCTCCATGGGCGTGTGTCGCGGCCGATCTAGGTGTCGGCACTGCGTGTGTGGAGAACGCTTACGCAATCGATGTGCCAGCGGGCACGCCGCAGGCCGGAAATGCCCATGGGGCGGGGTGTTGCGGCGATCAGTCGGGTCTATCCGGCCATCAGGAAAATGAATTGATGCCCTAAAACAGGCAGCTCGGTGTGTTTGATTTCATGCAACTGCATGAGATGATGAAATCCAGTCTCAATCCGGACCGCCCATGTCGCCGACCCGTTCCGCCTTCGAACTGCATGCCCACGCCGAGCGCGATGAGTTCATCGCCCGGCACCTGCGCATGGCGCCCGACGAGGGCGAAATCCGCCTGTTCGATCAGCGCATGCTGCTCATGCACGGATACTCGCTCGCGGCCCTGCGGCGCGAGCTGATCGAGCGCCTCGGGCTGGAAAAGACCCGTGAGCTGTTCACCCGCCTGGGCTATCAGCAGGGGGTGGAGGATTCACACCACCTGCGCGCGCAGGTGGGCGGTGACGTGGCGCAGGCCATGGCGCTGGGCCCGCGCCTGCGGGAAATTGAAGGTTTCGTGCGCAACCGGGCCGTGGAGCAGATGCAGTTCGACACCGAGTCCGGCCAGTTCCGGGGCGACTACTACTGGCAGTCGTCCTGGGAGGCGGAAACCCATCTGCGCGAGTTCGGCGTCAGCGGCACCCCGGCCTGCTGGATGATGGTGGGCTACGCCTGTGGCTACACCACGGCCATGATGGGGCGCCCGGTCATCTGGCGCGAGATCGAGTGCGTGGCCATGGGCCATGAGCGCTGCCGGGTGATCGGCCAGCCCATCGAAGAATGCGATGCCAACGACGAGGCACTGCGCTTTTTGCAGGTGGAGGATTTCATCTCCGCGCCGCGTCACCGTGCGGTCGTGGCGGGCGCAGACCTCGGCCCCGCGAGCGACAGCGGCCTGCCCGATCTGGTCGGCGCCTCGGCGGGGTTCAATGCCGTGGCCTATCGACTCAAACGGGTGGCGCCCACCGATGCCACGGTGCTGTTCATGGGCGAGAGCGGCGTGGGCAAGGAGCGCTTCTCCAAGGCGCTGCACGCCATCGGCCCACGGGCGAGCCAGCCTTTTGTCTCGGTGAATTGCGCCGCCATACCGCAGGAGCTGGTGGAGGCCGAGCTGTTTGGCGTCGAGAAGGGGGCGTTCACCGGTGCCAATGCGGCACGGCCCGGTCGCTTCGAGCGCGCCAATGGCGGCACGCTATTCCTCGACGAGATTTCGTCGCTGCCCATGCATGCCCAGGGCAAGCTGCTGCGGGTGCTTCAGGAGGGCGAGGTCGAGCGCGTGGGTGACACCCAGGTGCGCAAAGTGGATGTGCGCATCGTCGCAGCCGCCAACCGGGACCTGCGCGAGGCGGTGAAGGCGGGCGAGTTTCGTGAGGACCTGTTCTTCCGCCTCAACGTGTTCCCCATCCTCATTCCGCCGCTGCGCGAGCGCCGCGAGGATATTCCCTTGCTGGTGAACGTGTTCATGCAGCGATATGCCCAGCGCTTCGGCAAGGGTATTGCCGGGGTGACCCGCCGGGCGACCGAAGCGCTGCAGGCCTACGACTGGTCGGGCAATGTGCGCGAGCTTGAGAACATGATCGAACGCGGCGTCATCCTCGCAGACGAGGGCGCCAGCCTGGATGTGCAGCATCTGTTCTCGGGCGGTGAGGTGCTGCCCGAT
Organism: Nitrogeniibacter aestuarii; assembly: GCF_017309585.1. NCBI lineage: Bacteria > Pseudomonadati > Pseudomonadota > Betaproteobacteria > Rhodocyclales > Zoogloeaceae > Nitrogeniibacter > Nitrogeniibacter aestuarii. The sequence goes on from NZ_CP071321.1 coordinate 105,944, forward strand.
CTGGCGCCCGCGACCGTCATGCCCCGATTGCCGCAGGCGGACGAGGCGCCCAGGCAGGCAAGCGATGCCGCGCCCATCGATACGGCCCAGCAGCAGCTGGATGCACTGCTGGCCGAGGCCGGCTCGCTCGATGGCATCGAGACCCTGATGATGCAGCATGCCTTGCGCCAGACCGGCGGCAATGCCTCGGCGGCGGCGCGGCTGCTGGGGCTGGGGCGCGGCCAGTTCGAATACCGTCGCAAGAAGCGCGGGGTGTGATCGAACGGGCTGTGATCAATCGGGCGCAGTGCGCTTGCGGTATTCATCCACCACTTCAAGCAGGCCGGCCAGAATCGGCGAGGTATCGCCCTTGCGATAGAAGCAGGTGAGATCCACACGCCCGTCGGGGATGTCGGTCAGCTCCCGGTAGGCCACGCCCGGCACGCGCAGGGTGGAGGCCGAACTGGGCACCACGCAGATGCCGAAGCCGCAGGCCACCAGCGCCACGGCGTTGACCGTATCGCCCACGGCTTGCGACACGTTCGGCTGAAAACCCGCCTGGGCACACATGCCCATGAGCTTGTCGATGAAACTCGGGCGGGTGCCGGTGGGAAAGATCACCAGCGGGAAGGGCGCAATGTCCGGAAACGAGACCGTGTCGAGCTGCGCCAGCGGATGGTGGATGGGCACGGCCAGCATGATGCGTTGCGAGGTCACCAGGCGCATTTCCAGATCGGGTTGCGCTTCCAGAATGCGGTTGAAAGCCACGCTGATGCGCTTCTGGCGCAAGGCCTCGATCTGCTCGGCCTTGGTCATGGTGTGCAGCACCACCTTCACATCCGGATAACGGGTGCGAAAGGCCATGAGCACTTCGGGAATCACATCCAGAATGGCCGACCCGAAAATCGCCACGTCGATGCGCCCCAGCCGGCCCTGGCCGGCGCGCTGGGTGCGCTCGGTGGCCTGCTCCACCAGCGACTGGATGTTGCGTGCCTCCTCCAGAAACAGCTCGCCCGCCGGGGTCAGTTCCATGCCCTTGGGCGTGCGGTTGAACAGCACGACGCCCAGGTCGGCCTCGAGCTGTTGAATCTGTCGGGTGAGGGGCGGTTGCGAGATATGCAGCCGGGCCGCGGCGCGCCCGATGTTGGCCTCTTCGGCCACCGCCACGAAGTAACGTAGTTGACGCAGATCCACAGGCTCACCTCTCAAGGGATTATGGCTGGGATACCTAAAAGGTATTGCTCGACAAGAACAATGGTATTGGACGGTAACAAGAATGACACGCTACCGTCCAGTGCGCATGCGTCCCACATGGCATCCGGTGTTGCCATTGGGGTATGACAAGCGCCAAGAACCAGAACCATAAATACAGGGAGACCACACCATGAGCACGCGCCTGCCGCGGCTTCGCCACGCCCTCATTCCGCTGGTCATCGCCAGCCTCTGTGCGCCCGGCGCCGCCAATGCCTTTCGCATCCAGACCGATAATCGTGACATCAAGATGTCGTGGGACACCACCGTCAAGTACAGCGCCGCGTGGCGGGTGCGCAGCGCGGACGATCAGGTGGCGGGCGACCCCACGACGGCGCAGGTGAACACCAACGATGGTGATCTCAACTTCGACAGGGGACTGATCTCGAACCGCCTCGATGTGCTCACTTCTTTCGATCTGAGCTTCAAGCGCAAATATGGCCTGCGGGTGAGTGGTCAGGGCTGGTACGACTCGGTCTATCACGACGATACCGACAACCCGGGCAACATGGGCATCAACCAGGTGTCGACGCCCGCAGACCAGTTCGTCAAGGACACCGAGCAGCTCCACGGTCAGCACACCGAGTTCATGGACGCGTTCATCTATGGCAACTTCTCGCCCAAGCGCAAACGCCTCAATCTCAAGCTCGGTCGCTTCACCCAGCTCTACGGCGAGAGCCTGTTCTTCGGTGCCAACGGGGTGGCCGGCGCCCAGACGCCGCTCGATCTGGCCAAGGCGCTCAGCGTGCCCAACCCCGAATTCAAGGAGGTGGCCCGGCCGGTCGGGCAGGTGAGCGCACAACTGCAGCTGAACTCCGATGTGTCCATCGGCGCCTACTACCAGTGGGAATGGCGCAAGACCCGCGTCCCCGGCGCCGGCAGCTACTTCAGCTTTGCCGACTTCGCCGATGAGGGGGGCGAGCGCCTGCTGCTCGGCCCGGGGGTGTTCCTCCACCGTGGCAAGGACATTCACGCCAAGGACAACGGCCAGGGCGGGGTGCAGATGCGCATCAAGTCGGGTGACAACGAGTTCGGTCTGTATGCGGCGGTGTTTCACGACAAGATGCCGCAGTTCTATGCCCGGCCCGGTGTGAACGCGCGCAGCGTCAACGACATTGGCGACTATGTGCTGGTGTACGGCGAGAACATTCGCCTCTTCGGTGGTTCGTTGACCACGCTGGTGGGTGACACCAACGTCGCGGCCGAATTGTCGATCCGCGAGAACATGCCGCTGGTCGCAGCGGGTAACACGGTGGTCATTCCCGGCGACAGCCGGGCGGATGGCGGCGCACGCGCGGCCTTCCCGAAAGGCAAGACGCTGCACTTCAATGCCTCGGCCATCGGGGTGTTGCCGGCCAGCCGCTTCTGGGATGGCGCCTCCTTCATGGGTGAGTTCGCGTTCAACCACGTGATGTCCTACACCGACAACGCGGACCGGGTGGACCCGAGCGCCACGCGAAGTGCCTCGGCCATTCAGGCGGTGTTCCAGCCCGAGTACTTCCAGGTGCTGCCGGGGCTGGACCTGCAGGTGCCCATCGGCATCAGTTACGGCATCGACGGGCGCTCATCGGTCAATGGCGCGCTGTTCCCGTCCGAACATGGCGGCAGCGTGAACCTCGGCCTCAAGGCGAAGTATCAGCAGGTGTGGCACGGCAGCGTGAACTACACGCACTACTTCGGCCCCGATGGCGCCATCATCCGCGCCGTCGGCACGCCGCTGCTGAGCTACGACAACGTCCACGGTGATCGGGACTTCGTCTCCGTCTCCGTCGAACGCACTTTCTGACCCACGCCCGGGATCGAGGAGGCAACATGAATCGTCAGTTCAAACTGATGGCGGCCGCTGTCGTGCTTGCGGCCATGCACATCGCCCACGCCGCAGTCCCCGAAGAACAGGCCGCCAAACTCGGCCAGTCACTCACTCCCCTGGGCGCGGAGAAAGCCGGTAACGCCGATGGCAGCATCCCGGCGTGGACCGGTCAGGTCATGCTCACCAGCGGCGAGAAGATCGGCGACGTGCCCAAGGCACTGTTCCCCGACGAGCAGCCCGTACTGAGCATCAGCGCCACCAACATGGATGCGCACAAGGCACGACTCACCGAAGGCACCATCGCGCTCATGCAGCGCTACCCGAGCACCTTCCGCATCGACGTGTATCCCACCCACCGCACCGCCGTGGCGCCGGACTACGTTTATGAAAACACCCGCCAGAACGCCACCCGCTGCACCCTGACCGAGGACAAATCCCTCGAGGGCTGCTACGGCGGCATTCCTTTCCCGATCCCCAAGAGCGGGCTCGAGGTGATCTGGAACCACCTGCTGCGGGTGGAGCCCGAGTCCATCGAGATGAGCTTCAAGAACATCGTCGGCGCCTCGAACGGCTTGAAGATGCTCGCCACACAGAATGAAGAGGCCTGGCAGTACCCGTACTACTACCGCGATGGCAATGTGGACGACTGGGAAGGCGAGTACTGGCTGCAGCGCTTCTACACCGTGGCGCCGCCGTTCAAGGCCGGGGAGTCGCTGGTGATCCGTGACGGTATCGACCCGGACACCCCGCGTCAGGCCTGGCAATACATGGTCGGACAGCGCCGGGTGCGTCGTGCACCGACCGTGGGCTACGACACGCCGGACTTCGTCTCATCGGGGGCCAACTACTTCGACGAAGTGATGGGCTTCATGGGGCATCCGGGCCGTTATGACTGGAAACTGGTCGGCAAACAGGAGATGTATATCCCCTACAACGCCAACCGGGCGGTGACCGCGCCTCAGGAGGCAGCCTACATGGACGCCCACCTCAACCCGGACGTGTTGCGTTGGGAACTGCACCGGGTGTGGGTGGTGGAGGCGACTGTCGCCGAGGGCGAGCGCCACGCGGTGCCGCGGCGCGTGTTCTATTTCGATGAAGACACCTGGCAACTCGTGCTCATGGACGGCTACGACCGCAACGGCAAGCTGTGGCGCACCTCGCAGGTGACCCCGTTCTATGTGCCGGGCATCCCGGCCGTAACCATCAAACCGGTGACCGTGTTCGATCTGCGTGCGCAGACCTTCTGCACCGTGCAGGCGCTCAATGGCGAACGCTACCGGGTGGTCGAACCACGCGATGAAACCTACTTCACCGGCGACGCGGTGGCGGCGGAGACGTCGCGCTGATGGTCGCGTGACTGCGTGTCCGACCGTGCCCGACCGTGTCGGACAGGGCGCCCCGCCCGTGGGGCGCCCTGTGTCGTTTCCGGCGAGTGCCGGCGCGTTGGCGCACTGAGGTAAAGTTGTCGCCAGGAAGTGGCCCGTGCGAGGCGACTGCGGAGACATGATGGCCGATCAGAAACTCATCGAGAAATTCAACCTGCGCTCCCGCCTGCGCTTCAACATCGACGCCGGGCAGATCTGGCTCGACGAGAACCGCATGCTGCTGCTGCACGCCAAGGCCATGGGCCACATGCGGCGCGAGCTGTTCGACGCCCTGGGCGAGCACGGCGCCCGCGGGGTGCTGATCCGCATGGGCTTCGGCGCCGGCCAGCAGGATGCCGAACTGGCGCGCTCGCTCATCGGCGAGGGCGACCCCTACGATGTGTTCAACATCGGCCCCGAGCTGCATGCCTTCGAGGGCATGGTCAAACCGACCATCACCAAGAAGGAGATCGACTGGGAGAAAGGCATTTTCATCGGCGAGGTGCTGCTGGCCAACACTTGGGAGGCCGAATCCCACATCCAGCACTTCGGCATCGGTGACGACCCGGTGTGCTGGACCATCGTCGGCTATGCCTCGGGCTATACCAGCCAGTTCTTCAAGCGCTTCATCGTGTTCCGCGAGGTGACGTGCATGGGGCGCGGCGACCACGCCTGCAAGCTGCTGGCCAAGCCCGCAGAGCTGTGGGACCCGAGCGACGGCTATCTCGACTACTTCCGCCAGAACCCGGCCTCCTACCCGATGCGCCGGCTTGAAGACGAACTCACCGCTCTGCGTGGCCGTGCCCGTGGCCCGGTGAGCACCGAAGGCGAGATCGTGGGCAATTCGCCGGAATTCCGCGCCGCCTTCGATCTGGTGCGCAAGGCCGCCAACAGCCCCATCAACGTGTTGCTGCTGGGCGAGACCGGTGTGGGCAAGGAGATGTTTGCCCGCTGGATGCACGACAACAGCGACCGCGCCAGCGGCCCCTTCGTGGCCATCAACTGCGGCGCCATCCCGCACGACCTCATCGAATCGGAACTGTTCGGTGTCGAGAAGGGCGCCTTTACCGGCGCCCAGCATTCACGCCCCGGCCGCTTCGAGCGCGCCGACGGTGGCACCCTGTTCCTGGATGAAGTGGGCGACCTGCCGCTGGCCGCGCAGGTCAAGCTGCTGCGTGTGCTGCAGACCGGCGAAGTCGAACGCCTGGGCGATCACCAGATCCGCAAGGTGAACGTACGACTCGTCGCCGCCACCAACGTCGATCTGCCCAAGGCCATTGCCGAAGGCCGCTTCCGTGCCGACCTGTATTACCGCCTGTCCACCTACCCGGTCACCCTCCCGCCCCTGCGCGACCGCCCCGGCGACATTCCGCCGCTGGCCAGTGCGCTCATCGCCAAATATGAAAAGAGCTACGGCAAGCAGCTCGGCGGCCTCACCGACCGCGCCCTGCGCGCCCTGCTGAACCACACCTGGCTGGGCAACGTGCGTGAGCTGGAAAACCTCGTCGAGCGGGGCGTGCTGCTCGCCCCCGAAGGCGGCCAGATCGAAGTCGAACACCTCTTCGCCGACCCCCCGGCCGAACGCGACGCCGGTGCGCAGGTGGACGTCTCCGGCGTGGTCGGCAACGCCGAGGAATCGAACCGCAACCGCCTGTGCGAACAGGTGCTCGACCGCCAGAATTTCAACCTGGACGCCCATGAGCAACGCCTGATCGAGCTGGCCGTGCAGCGCGCCAACGGCAACCTGACCCACGCCGCCAGAGCCTTGGGCATCACGCGGCGGCAGTTGTCGTATCGGTTGAAGCGCGGGGGTGGTGACTGAGCGGGGGGTTGCTGCTTATGTGACAAGTTCAGGTAGGCGCTGCGGCTGATGAGGGTGTCGCGAAGTCAACAGGGCTCTGTTTAGAGCCCTGTATTTTTTGAATTCCTGACTCACGGTCGGGAACGGAGCAACCGATTTCCTTGGATGTTTTCCCAAGGGCGGTTTTCGCCTCGAAGCAGACGTTGAACGCCCGGTTATGTGTATCTTTGCTAGGGGCCGCACCGGATGGTGAATTCCTTGTACCCCATAGCATTGACACTGATATTCGGTGGCTTTCCACGAACTTCGACTGGAGCTGCCATAAGCTGAAAAGTGGTGATATCTGAACCAAATTTCCTGGAAGCGACGCTCGATACTTGCGTTGTTTGGCCATTGGCTGTGGAGCAATAGACTTCGACTCGGGTAGCCTCGATGCCTTCGAACACATACTCGTTCACCGGCGTAACTTTGCATTCGGCGTACCCGGGTAAATCGGCTACTGAAATATGAAGCCAATCGTTTCCAGGACGAAACTGCTTCACTTCCCTTGAGGCCCCATCTAGGACTTCAATCTTCCACGTACAGAATTGAGCAGTTGCCGGAATTGGCAGTACTAGTGCTGATAGAAGTAGGAGATGTCGCATCTTTTTCTTCACATAGCGCCCACGTTCAGGTGACTCCGTCCTATTGGCGCAGTACTTGTGTGACTTCATTAAGCCACCTCAGCAATTCACCATCGGCGTCGATCTCGGCCAGCAGGTCAGGCGTCATGTGCGAAGGAGCTTGGGAGCACAATACCCGTTTAGCTCTCGAGATCTTTTTTCCTTTCTTTTCATCGTCAAGCTCCTCCCAAGGAGTGGTGCTCTCAGATTGACTATGCACGAGCCGAGCAACCTCGGTTGGGACGTCGTCGAACGGGCCAAAGTTTTCGTCCCGGGCTAGTTCGATGTTCAGGCCGGCGTATGCAGCCTTTATCGCATCTATGTGCAGGTAGTTTTCAATCTCAAGCTTTCCTGTGCATTGGGCTGTGCAATCAGCTCGACCATTTACGGCGTCTACGTGATCTTGGTACTTCGGCTGCTCTGGTGGAGTGGTATCGCGATCATAGAGGTGAAATTCCGGCCGATTTAAGTTCTCAAGTCTGGACGACCAAAGCGCGAGCGTAGACCCACCCAAGGGAAAGAAGATCAGCCTTCCATCAACTTCTGCGGCTTCGAGGTCGGCAACCGCAACGCCGTCACGCGACAATCTTGAAGATATCCGCTGTAGGAATGCGATGTCATTCGGTCCCTCGACGCCGACGAACAACTTCACTGTTGAATCGGGCAAAACTCCCAGGGCACGGGCAAAAAGGGTGTTTGTGTCGGGGCCGCCCAGCTGCAACGCACGCGTACCGTTATCTTCAACATGGATATATCGCAAGCACTGATCTGGGAGGCTTCTCGCTAGCATCGGTGTATGAGTCGTAACCACCACCTGGTACTCTGACGAGAGGTCCATCAAGGCCCTTAGCAAGACTCGCTGGTTAGTAGGATGCTGACTGGTTTCAGGCTCCTCGATAGCATAGATAACCGATCCATGATCAGATTTTTGTGCTGCCTTTTCCGCTTTCGCTCGGAAGAAGCTCAGGAGGACGAGCCGCTTTACTCCACTTCCTCTTTTGTTGATCGGGATATCGTCGTCACCGGTGATACTTGCCTTGAACAGGTTTTCCCACTTCGGAGGCTGGAAGGTCGGGTTGAGTTGGGATGCCAGGTTTGCATCCATCTCCTGCAACTTCTTTAAGGTTTCGTCAGCGATTGATTTGACCTGTGATTGTACGAACTCCTCAATCTCTTTGAGCTTGGCTTCCTGCTCCTTAATCGCTTCTTTTACCGCTGCCTTCAATGGGTCCTGCGCTTCAGCATCTTGATCGGTGCTTACCCTATCGGATTTGAATAGCGCCAGAGCCGGGATGTATTTCTTCAGTTCTGTCCAAATTTTTTTAGCGTTGTCGTCGTTTAATGGCACAAAGTTTGGTGTCGGAGCAAGATCTCCGAGGTGGTCACGAATTCGGTGGCGGAGTTGTGAATTTACCTTTTGATCGACGCCATCGAGGTTGACCCCGAGATCTCTAGCTCGAGCTTTTAGGTCGGCATTCTTCAACTGAAGGAGGTCAGCAGCCCCGTCAGTTGATGGATGCACGCAGTACGCCTCAACACTAGAGCACTTTGGGGACTTCAAGTCACCGCTGTAACGCTTGTGAATTTCCAGCTGCCCTTCGGCGTTGAGGAGATATTCGCTAGCTAGGGTTGTAGGAAACGCGTCGTCAATAATTATTTCTGGTGGAAGGTCTGAGAATTCACATGCGATCACCAGGTCTTTGGGGTTGCCTGATTTTGCTGCGTCATCTGCATCGGGCGCGCCGTCGTTAAGGAAAATCTCCATTGCATCCATCAACGACGACTTACCAGAATCGTTCTTCCCAATCAGCGCAGTGATGTCGGCGAACGGAACGCAGAACTCATCCGAATAGCAGCGGAAGTTGCGAACCCTAAGAGTTTCAAGTTTCATCAAGTCACCGAGCTTGTTGTAGACCGCAAATTGCGGGCGTAACCGTGTGGCTGCGGTATAACGTTCCGAAACCCGCAGGCTTGAACCGCTTGCGGAACTTGAGATTGGGCAGTGTGGTGCGTTTATTTTCAGTCATAACCAAATCAACAAACCCCGCAGTCGTATAAGGGAATTCTGAACCCGCAATACACGACGAGCATACGATTGGCATGACGTCATGTCTATCGAATGTGTTCGAGCGGCTTACGCCAAGGACCGCTTCAGGTGCGTACCAGACATAGCGAAGCGTCATCCGCCATTTCTCAGTCTCGATGGGGCTCTTCCGCCCTAGGTTCAGGCGACCCGCCAAGCATGGCACTCACGTGGGGCGGCAGGGGCAGGGTGTCGTGGATAGGCAGCACCTTTGCATCCGGTAAGGCGGCGACCAGTTCGCGCCACACGTGAGCGCCGGGCCGGCCGAATCAGGAGCCGATGATGGACACGGTCCTGGATATCTCCTGTGCAGGAATCGCGGTCCGCTGCGTCGCGTTGTATTCCCCCGCCTATTCGCATCGGGCTCAACCCACAAGAAAAATGGCCCGTCTGAGGACGGGCCATCGGCTTCAAGGTGAGCGCACTCAGCGATGTCTGGGTACGGAAACCACCGTCTGCTTGATGGTGGTGTTACCGGCGGCATCGGTGGCGGTGTAGGTAAGCGTGTATTCGCGACCGTGGCCACGTCTGCTGCGCTCGGCGCGCAGACCGATGGTCTGGTCATCGATGATCACGATATCCCCGTGGGTGTGGCCGTCGCCATGGCCGTTGTCCTGCTCGTTCGAGGTGACCGACAGCAGCTTGACCGTGGGTGTCTCGCCACTGTCGTCGCTGGCGGTGATGCTGGCGTGCACTTCGACCATGCGGTGATTGGGCGGCCACAGCATGTCGGCGTCCAGCGTCACTTCCAGCGTCGGGGCGATCAGGTCCAGACCCACCAGCACCGGATCGTGGTCGGACGAGCGATAGGCGTCGGGGGCGTAGAGGGCGTCTTCCGCATCGGCCTTGAAGCTCGTGTCGTAGTCGATCAGGTCCGGTTCGTCGGCATTGATGTGCCAGACCGTGGTGCCGGTGACGGCCGGGGCGAGGCTGGCGCTGGCCAGTGCGTGGTCGAGGTAGCCGGCCTGGCCGTCGAATACGTAGGAGTAGGCCGTGTCGCCACCGAAGGCCGCGAGCAGGTTGGTGTAGCCGGCTGAACGCAGGGCCGTGATCGGGTCTTCCCGGGTATAGCTGTTCAGATCGCCGATGACGAGGGTGCGGGTGCTGCCGCTGGCGGTCGGGTCGCTGGCCAGCCAGTCGGCCAGCGCCTGCGCGGCCGTAGTGCGGGTCAGGTTGCAGTTGCCCTGACCGTCGCCCAGATCGGGGTCGTTCAGGTCATTGCAGTCAGAGCCCTTCGACTTGAGGTGATTGACTGCCACGGTGAAGCGCTCGCCGCTGACGGCCGAGGCGAAGGTCTGGGCCAGGGCCGGGCGGTTCTTGTCGTCGATGAAGCGGGCGTCCATCGAGCTGTCGAGCACCGCAAAGCTGCCGACCGGGCTCACGCGGGCTGGCTTGTAGAGCAGGCCGACGCGAATGGCGTCGGTGCCGACCACACCGGTGTCGATGAAGGCATAGGTGCCGGCACCGACGCGGTCATTGAGGCCCGCCACCAGATCGGCCGCAGGCTCGACCCCGGGGGTGTTTTCCATTTCGATCAGGCCGATCACGTCGGCATCGAGGCCCGCCAGGGCCGACAGGATCTTCTCGCGCTGACGGGTGAATTCCTCGGCCGTGTCGGCGCCACGGCATTCCATGTCCTGTGCCGCGCCGCAGATGTCGGCGCCGGTGTCGAGACTCAGGAAGTAGTTGAGCACGTTCATGCTCGCCACACGGACGTTGCCGCCCACCTCCGCCGGTGCATCGGGCCGGTCGTTGAGGCTCAGGTAGGTGCCGTACCCGGTGGGTTGCAGGCGGTAGCGGCCGAAGGTTTCGTCCACCACGCCGGTGATGCCGCTGACGGTGTCGCCCCCGCGGAAGCGGTTGTTGAGCGTGAAGGCTTCGCCGTTGCCCGGATGGATCGGCGGGGTCGGGTTCTGGGTGCTGCGCCCGTCGTCGATGAGCAGGCGGCGGGTGACGTAGTCGGCGGCGAGCTGGTTGGCGTCGGCGCCCGGCGCGGCCACGGCGGTGGGGGTGTAGAAGCGGCTCTGGCCTTCGGGCGGCAGGCCGATCACCACCTCGCCGTAGCGGTCGAAGTTGAAATACTCGCTGATGACCAGTTCCTGCGGCAGCTGGACCAGCATGCCCTCGTAGGCCTCCATGGCCTCGGCGCTGTCGAGCGGGAAGAGCAGGGCGGTCGGGGTGATCGTCTCGCCGCTGCCGCACACTTGCACGGTGGGCGAGCCGCTCATCTCGGTCATCGAGCTGCCGCCGCTGGTGGTGTATTCGATCACCGTGCCGTTGACCCGCACCCGGTCGCCCACCGCCACACTGAAGCTGCTGCTGCCGGTGAAGACGAACAGGCCTTCCGAGGTGGTCGGGTCGCCGTCTTCGTCGCCAGCCTCTTCCTGAATATAGAAACCGCGCAGGCCCGGCATCAGCGCCGTCACGACCGCTTCCACGCTCTGAGCGCCGCCCAGTGCGAAGGTGGCACCGCTGCCCTGGATGGCATGGATCGGGGTGGCTTCGTCGCCGCACTGTCCGGCGACCACGGTCGGCTCGGTGGCATTGGGCAGCCCCGGCGTGTTGAGCGCTTCACCCGGTTCCAGCGAGCCGGCCTGACCGGCGATGCCCGCCAGATCGAAATCATTGCGCACCCAGTCCTGCGGCGAATCGGTGTCGACGCCATCGGGCAGGCGCGAGGCGCCGCCCGGGGCGAAGCTGCTGATGCCGTCGTAGTTGCGGCCCAGGGTCGGGCCGTAGGTCAGGTCGCTGCTGCCGCCATCGTTGATGGCAACCGAATCGACGATCTCGCGCCACGGCGTGGCATCGAACGTGCCGTCGTTGTCGGTGTCCACATCGTCACCGGCGGCGCCGCTGAAGTCTTTGACCAGCAGCAGGGTCATGGAGCCGTTCTCCAGCTCATTGGCCGCCAGCGACTTGAGCAGCAGACCGTCGGGGTTGGTCGTGCCATCGACCGGAATCACCGAATCGATGGTGCCGGCGGCCGTGCTGTCGCCCTCGATCTCGAGCAGGGTGTAACCACTGACCGCGGTGTTCGGGGCGCCGACGAGTTCAACGTACTCCACGTCGGTGCCGGCGGTGCTGGCGGAAAACTCGTTGATCAGCAGTTCGCCCGCGGCCAGTGCCGGCGGGGTTGCGAACAGGGTCGAGATGGCCAGCGCGAGCGTGCGCTGGGTGGCAAGGCGGTGGCGACGTGTCGTCATGATCGGTGGGTTCCCCTGCGGTTGATTCTGTCGGATGTCCGGCGCATGCGCGCAAGCCCACCATTGGACGCAGTGGATGTTGCATCGACATGTCATGCGCACGACGTGTTCATGACGAGGTAGATCCCCCGATCGGCGGGCATCAAACTTGCGACCCGGTCGGGGTCCGCCCTGCACAGACGATGGAACATGACCCCTGCCCACGCCCCGCATCAGGCCTTCATCGACATGCCCGCCCGCCGCAGGACGCTGCCGGCCGGGTATCTCGTGGCGACGCCGAATCACACGGAAAATCAGGTGTTCATGGTCGAATCCGGGCGTTTGAGGGTGTCTCTGACGGGCCAGAGCCGGGCGCTCACCCTGAGCTACCTCGAACCGGGCGACATCTACACCACCCATACTCCCACCTACATCGAAACCGTGTCGCCCACGGTGCTTCGCATGGTCGAAACCGCACAATTCGCACAACAGTTGCGCACCGACCCGGCCGCCATCGGCACCGTCATGCGGGTGCTGGGACGATTGCTGGAAAACTCGGTGGCCCTGGTCGAGGATCTGGCCTTTCGGGACGTGCCGGCCCGGCTTGCGCGATTTCTGCTCGGCCTGGCCGAACGACGCGGGACGGCCGTGGCCGGCGGAGTGCTGGTCCCGCTGGAACTGAACATGGAAGACGTGGCCAGCCTGCTGGGGACCACCCGCCAGACCGCCTCCAGCCTCATGAACCAGTTCGAGCGCGACGGCTGGCTGCAGCGGCCCACGCGCCGCTCCGTGCTGGTGACCAACATGGCGCGCCTCGAGGCGCTGGCCGGTCGCGACGGCAGTGTCGGCTAGCCGACAGACCCGGGCGGCTGACGTGGCCTAGCATCGGGGCCACGATTCCGTCCCCGAGGCCTTTCATGAGCACCCCCAGCCGCTGCACCCCGACGACCGACCGCTATGTGAGCTTCAAGGGCATCGATTGCGCCGGTAACGCTCGCGCCCTCATGGCGCGCATCGAACACCACATGACCCACGGTCACGGTTCGGCCTTCTGGGATTACTTCATGAACAAGCGCAAGGCGCAGTCAGGGCCGACGCCGGATGAGCTGTTCCTCATTCATTCGAACCTGAACCAGGTGCGCGAGCTGTTCGAAGCGGCGGACGATGAGGACGCCCTTGAACTGCTGTTCCGGCTCGAAGAGGAATGCTGCTGAGCCCTGGTTGCTCAATCGACGTCTGGCCAGACCGCCTCGACGGCGGCGATCAGTGCGCCGAGGAGCGGGCTTTGCGCCTGCGTGTTCGGCCAGACAAAGTTCAGGCGGACGGGCGGCAAGGCCATCGGCAGCGCGCAGATGGCACGTGAGGCGGCCGCGCGCTCGATGTCTTCCCGGCGCGAAATCGCCACGCCCACGTTGGCCGCCACCATGGCGAGGATGGAATCCTTGCGATTCACCACCGCCGCGCGGGCCGGCGTCTGCCCCATGGGTGCGAACAGCGCGTCGAGCACCTGCGTCTGGATGTGATCCGGTGCGTTGTGGATCCACGGTTCGCGCACCAGGGTGTCGAGATCGGCGCCGGCCAGTCGTGCCTGCCAGGCGAGGGGGGCGGCAATGGCCATGTCCTCGTCGCGGATGTGACGATGGGCGAAGCGGGCCGGGTCGACGGGCCCGCTCGCGAAACTCGCATGCAGATCGCCCGCCTGCAGCTTGGCGAGGTTGGCGCCGGTGCTCCCGGCGAGCAGCTCGAGCGCGATGCGCGGATGGCGCGCTGTCATGAGGCGCTGGAGTTCGGGGAGGCGGAGAAACTCGGCATCGGTATTGATGCCCACGCGCAGCACCCCCACCAGCTCGCCACGCAGTTCAGCCGCCCGCGCCTGAACCTGCCCGGCGGCGGCCAGGGTGCTTGTGGCGAGCGTCAGCAACTCCGTGCCCGCCGGGGTCAGCGTCATGCCTTTGGGTGTGCGCTCGAACAGCGTCAGTCCGAGCATGCCTTCCAGCGCCTTGATGTGGGCGCTGATGGTGGGCTGGCTCAGGCACAGGCGTTCGGCGGCGCGGGTCAGGTGTCCGGCGTCGGCAACGGCGCAGAAGGTTCTGAGGTGATAAAGCTCCACGGGGCCTGCCTGGGGTTGAACGCGGTCAAGCATACACGCGCGCCGGGGCGGACAGCATGGGTGGAACACCGGCTGCAGGCCGGAGAAACGTTTGCCGGTGTCACTCAATCTTCATAATCGTGACGAAAGTCCGCATGGCACGAATAAGCCCAATGGCATAATCCGCCGACATTCGGGCAGTCGGGCATCGGATCTGGAGAAGCGAATGAAGGGCGTGGGCGCAGACGAAGACAAGGATTGGGTGGTCACCCGGCTCATGGGTGACAAGGGTCTGTGCCAGCTGCGCGTCGCCCGGCTGCCCGACGGCTTCGACTTTTCGGCGTATGCCGACCGGGTTCACATCCTCTGGCGATTCGACGGTGGCGACGAGGCCATGCCGAGCGCGGCTGAAGAGGCGGCCATGGCCGAATTCGAACACGCGCTCGTCGACATGCTCAGGGCCGATCGCCAGGGCGCGCTGGTCATGGTGCTCAACGAGCTGGGTCATCGGGAGTTCGTGATTCACATCACCCGCGAGGACCGGCTCATCCACTATCTCAATACCATCGACGAAGCCATTGCCCTGCCCATCGAGGTCCAGGCCGATTCGGACGCAGACGGAACCTTCTTCAAGGCCCACGCAGGGCATCTCCTTCACAAGACCGCCTGACCCCCGGCGTACCCCATCCCCATCGGTTCGAGCCGTTTCCCGGCGATGGTCCGAGGGAACGCGGTTGTCCGTGAAACCGCTGCCCCCTGATTCACCACACCCCTTCGTTGCTGCGCCTGACTTCGCTCTTCGCGCCGGACAAGAATGTTGCGGTGCACATAAGCCATTGATTCCAAATGGGTTTGTTGCGGCGCAGCTTGACCAATTTGTCACCCGATCATTGAAGGTGTTCCAAATGGTCATGCGATCTCCCGGCCTTTTTCTGGTCAAAATCTCGAGAAAGTAACGAAATCAAGCACTTGGTCCGGCTGGCACGCCCCCTGCATTAATAGCGTTGAGGGCGCGATTAGAAAAATTGATCCCCGCGCCCGACTGACAAAACCGTCAGGACATGCTGGAGGAGACGCCATGCACTACCAGGTCACGATCGAAGAGACCGGCGAGCGCTACACGTGCGGTGAGCAGGAGAACCTGCTGATCGCCATGGCCCGTTCCGGTCGTCGCGGCATCCCGGTGGGGTGCCGCGGGGGTGGCTGTGGTGTCTGCAAGGTGGAGGTCACGGCCGGGGAATACGAGACCCGCGCCATGAGCTGCCAGCATGTCACCGAGGAAGACCGGGCCGAGCGCCGTTTGCTCGCTTGCCGTGTGTTTCCCCGGGGCGATGTGTCAGTGAAGGTGCTGGGCAAGATGCACAAGGCGGTCTGTACGAACGCCGGCTTGCGCCCGACAGAGAAAACCAGAATCTGATTCGTTGAGGAGGAGATCCAAATGGCAATGACCGGTGTTTTGCGTCCGGGTCACGCGCAGTTGCGCGTGATGAATCTGGAAGAAGGGGTGCGTCACTATCGCGACGTGCTGGGTATGGTCGAGACTGGTCGTGACAGCCAGGGCCGCGTGTATCTGAAGTGCTGGGATGAGCGCGACCACAACAGCCTGGTGCTGCGCGAGGCCGATCGGGCCGGCATCGACTTTGTCGGCTTCAAGGTGCTCGACACCGCCACGCTCGACAAATTCGAGCGCGACCTGCAGGAATACGGCCTCAAGACCGAGCGCATTCCGGCCGGCGACATGATGGAAACCGGCGAGCGCGTGCGCTTCGAGATCCCGACCGGGCATCTGGTCGAGCTCTATGCCGAGAAGACCCAGGTGGGCAATGGCCTGCAGAAACTGAACCCCGAGCCCTGGACCCCGGCGGCCGAGAAAGGCATCGCCCCGGCCCGCTTCGACCACCTGCTGCTGTACGGGCCGAACGTGGCCGAAGCCAAGAAGATCTTCTGCGACGTGCTGGGCTTCTATCTGGTCGAGCGCGTGCTCGGGCCGGACGGCGAGGGCGAGGCGGCCATCTGGTTGTCCTGTTCCCACAAGGTGCACGACATCGCCTTCGTGGAGCACCCGGAGCCGGGCAAGCTGCATCACCTGTCCTTCATGCTCGAGAGCTGGGAAGAAGTGCTGCGTGCCGGCGACATCATGTCCATGAACAAGGTGCCCATCGACATCGGCCCGACCCGCCACGGCATCACCCGCGGCTGCACCATCTACGCGTGGGACCCGTCGGGCAACCGCTTCGAGACCTTCATGGGCGGCTACCAGCCCTATCCCGACTACGAGCCCACCACCTGGACCTTCGACGGCCTGGGCGAGGGCGGCGGTCTGGACTACCCGCAGCGCAAGCTGCACGAGAGCTTCCTGACCGTGGTGACCTGATGCCCGATGGCCTTCCCCTTCAAGGGGAGGCCAGGAGGGGATGGGTCTTGCGGCCGTGTATCAAAACCCATCCCCACCCCAGCCCTCCCCTTGAAGGGGAGGGAGCCTACGCACCGGGCCCATGAATTGCCCGGTGTTCAACAAGGAGACGCCAGCCATGGCATCAGCACATCCGAGCGCCCCGCGGGCGACCCGGCAGGGCGAGTTCGACCCCATGCGCAAGTTCGTGCGGGTGCGCGAGCTGCGCAAGGACGGGTTCGTGGAGTTCGACTTCGCCATCGGCGAGCCGGAGATCTACGTGGAGATGATCCTCCACGCCGACGCCTTCGATGACTTCTGCGCGGACAACCAGGTGGAGTTCCTCACCGATGAACCCGCCGCAGAGGATGAGCAGCAGTGGCGCCTGAGCCAGACCTCGGGCCGCCAGTTCAAATAAGAACCATGCCCCACCGGGCACACGGAGAGACACGACATGCAGATTGACCTTCGAACCGTCAGCATCAAGCCGCTGCGCAACACCTTCGACCACCTGGTGCGCCGCTTCGGCGACAAGCCCGCCTCCCGTTACCAGGAAGGCAGCTACGACATCCAGGCCGATGCCAACCTGCAGTACCGGCCCATGTGGGAGCCGGAGCATGAACTGCACGACCCGGGCCGCACCGCCATCGTCATGGCCGACTGGTATGAGTTCAAGGACCCGCGCCAGTACTACTACGGCACCTACACGCTGACCCGCTCGCGCCAGCAGGAATCGGCCGAGGCCAACTTCGACTTCGTCGAGACCCGTGGTCTGCTCGCCCAGCTTAGCGACGAGGATCGCCAGCTCGTCATTGATGTGCTCATGCCCCTGCGCCATGCCGCCTGGGGCGCCAACATGAACAACACCGGCATGTGTGCCGACGGCTACGGCACGGTGATCACCCAGCCGTGCATGTTCGCCGCCATGGACAACCTGGGCGTGGCCCAGTACCTCACCCGCGTCGGTCTGGCGCTGAACGACACCGAGTCGCTGGTGGCCGGTCGCGACGCCTGGATGAACGACGACATGTGGCAGCCCCTGCGCCGCAATGTGGAAAAGATGCTCGTCACCCGCGACTGGTTCGAACTCATGGTGGCGCAGAACTTCGTGGCCGACGGCCTGCTGTACCCGATGATCTACGAGCAGTTCGTGGACACCCGGCTCAACGCCCGTGGTGGTGCCGGCGTGTCGATGATGTGCGCCTTCATCACCGAATGGAGCAGCGAAATGCGCAAGTGGATCGACTCGGTGATCAAGATCGCCGCGAAGGAATCCGACGCCAACCGCGCGCTGCTGACCCAATGGACCCGCTCCTGGCGCGACCGCAACGTCGAGGCCCTGGCCCCGATTGCCGCCCGGGCCTTCGGTGAAGACGCCACCCACATCCTCGACACCATCACCCACGCCTTCAACGCCCGTGCTGCCAAGCTCGGCCTCGACCTGTGAGCCCCCGCCATGTCTGACGTATTCATTGCCCTGCAAGCCAACGAAGAGAGCCGCTACATCGTCGAGGCCCTGCTCATCGACAACCCCACCGCGGTGGTGGACGAGCAGCCCGCCATGGTCAAGATCAACGTGCCGCACCAGCTGGTGCTCAAGCGCGAAACCATGGAAGAGGTCATCGGCCGCCCCTACGACCTGCAGGAAATGCAGATCAACCTGATCACCCTGTCGGGCCATGTGGATGAAGACGAGGATGAGTTCCGCCTCGCCTGGAACGATTAAGCGCCGCCCTCAGAGAGACAAGGAGTAACCACTATGGATATGCCGGTTAAAAAGAAAAAACTGGGGCTCAAGGAAAAATACGCCCTCATGACCCGTGACCTCGGCTGGGAACCCAGCTACGAGAAGCACGAGGATGTGTTCCCCCTCATCAACTATGAAGGGCTGAAGATTCACGACTGGGAGAAGTGGGAAGACCCCTTCCGCCTGACCATGGATTCGTACTGGAAATACCAGTCCGAGAAAGAGCGCAAGCTGTACGCCATCATCGACGCGTACAACCAGAACAACGGCCACCTCAACGTGACCGACGCGCGCTACATCAACGCCATGAAGGTCTTCCTGTCGGCCGTGCCGTCGCTGGAATACAACGCCCACCGCGGCTTTGCCCGCCTGGGTCGTCACATGGCCGGTGTCGGCCCGCAGGTCGCCTGCCAGATGCAGGCCATCGACGAGCTGCGCCACGCCCAGACCCAGATCCACGCGCTGTCGAACTACAACCGCTTCTACAACGGCTTCCATGACTGGAAGCACATGAACGACCGCCTGTGGTACCTGTCGGTGCCCAAGAGCTTCTTCGAAGACGCCTGCACCAGTGGCCCCTTCGAATTCATCATCGCCATCAGCTTCTCGTTCGAGTACGTGCTGACCAACCTGGTGTTCGTGCCCTTCGTCTCGGGCGCCGCCTACAACGGCGACATGGGCACCATGACCTTCGGCTTCTCCGCCCAGTCCGACGAAGCGCGTCACATGACGCTGGGCCTGGAAGTCATCAAGTTCATGCTCGAGCAGGACCCGGCCAACCTGCCCATCGTGCAGAAGTGGATCGACAAATGGACGTGGCGCGGCGTGCGCCTGCTGACCATCGTCGCCATGATGATGGACTACATGCTGCCCAAGCGCGTCATGAGCTGGAAGGAAGCCTGGGAGATCTACTTCGAAGAGAACGGCATGAGCCTGTTCAAGGATCTGGCCCGCTACGGCGTGAAGGTGCCGGACTGCGTCGAGCAGATCAAGAAAGAGAAGAACCACATCTCCCACCAGGCGTGGACCACCTTCTACGCCGCCGCACCGATGACCAACTTCCACACCTGGGTGCCGAGCGACGAAGAACTCGACTGGCTCTCCGAGAAGTACCCGGAGACCTTTGACCAGTACTACCGCCCGCGCTTCGAGTTCTTCCGCGAACAGGCCGAAAAGGGCGAGCGTTTCGTGAACCCCAACCTGCCGCAGCTGTGTCAGGTGTGCCAGATCCCCATGCTGTTCACCGAGCCCGACGAGCCGACCCAGACCGCCTACCGCCAGAGCGAGCACAAGGGCGAGAAGTACCACTTCTGCTCCGACCACTGCCAGCACATCTTCGACGACGAGCCAGAGAAATACGTCGAAGCCTGGCTGCCGGTGCACCAGATCATGCAGGGCAACTGCTTCGCCGAAGGCGCCGACCCGACCTCGCCGGACTTCAACCCCATCGCCTCGGTGCTGGACTGGTGGCACATCGAGAACGGCCGGGACAACGGCGACTTCGCCGGCTCCGAGGACGAGAAGAACTTTGCCCAGTGGCGCGGCATGGCCACGTCCAACAACTGATTGAACGGGGGGAGATCGGCGAGTGCCGGTGACGTGACAGACACCCTCCCCTTCAAGGGGAGGGCCGGGGTGGGGATGGGTTTCAACGGTGGCAACGAACACCCAATCCCCCTCCCGACCTCCCCCTTGAAGGGGGAGGGGTTACAGCGCAAAGCCCGCAACCCGTAGGGCGGAAGCGCGCCACCGGCGCACCACCCGCCGCCCCACCCAACACCCAACACGCTTCAGGAGTCAGACATGTCTGTTCGATCCATTCGCCCCTTCGAGCCCGTCGTCAAGGACGCGGCCGAAAACTTCCACGGCATGCAGGTGGTGTACCTCTGCTGGGACAAGCACCTGATGTTCTATGCCCCCATCGCCAAGATGCTGCCGCCGACCCTGACCTTCGGCCAGCTCATCGACGCCGAGATCACCCCGGCCTACAGCCGCCACCCTGACTTCGCCAAGATCGACTGGTCCGCCGTGCAGTGGAGCAAGGACGGCGAAGCCTTCACCCCGGCGCTGGACAAGTCCCTGCGTGAGAACGGCATCACCCACAAGACCGCCATCCACTTCAACACGCCGGGCCTCAACGGCATCAACGGCAGCGGCTTCTGAGGCGGGTAGTGGCATGACCTACGAACTCACCATTGAACCGCTCGGCCAGACCATCGAGATCGAGGAAGGCCAGACCATTCTCGACGCCGCGCTGCGTGCCGGCATCTACCTGCCCCACGCCTGCTGCCACGGCCTGTGCGCCACCTGCAAGGTGGACATCCTCGATGGCGAGGTGGAGCACGGCGAGGCCTCCAGCTTCGCGCTCATGGACTTCGAGCGCGACGAGGGCAAGTGCCTCGCCTGCTGCGCCACGGTGGAAGGCGACATCACCATCGAAGCCGACATCGAAGAAGACCCGGACGCCCGCAACCTGCCGGTGCAGGACTACGACGGCGAAGTCACCCGCATCGAGTCGCTGACGCCGACCATCAAGGGCGTGTGGATCAAGCTCGACCACCCCGTCGAGTTCCAGGCCGGCCAGTACGTGAACCTGGCACTGCCGGGCGACATCGGCACCCGCGCCTTCTCCGTTGCCAGCGCCCCGTCCACCGACGGTGAGGTGGAACTCAACATCCGCATCGTCCCCGGCGGCAAGGGCACCACCTACGTGCACGAAGAACTCAAGGCCGGCGACCGCCTGAGCATCACCGGCCCCTACGGTCGCTTCTTCGTGAAGAAGTCCGCCAACATGCCCATGATCTTCATGGGCGGAGGCTCCGGCCTTTCCAGCCCGCGCTCGATGATCCTCGACCTGCTCGAAGAAGGCTGCGAACTGCCCATCACCCTGGTCTATGGCCAGCGCAACCGCGACGAGCTCTACTACCACGACGAATTCGTCGCCCTGGCGGCAAAGCACCCCAACTTCACCTACGTGCCCGCCCTGTCGGACGAGCCCGAAGGCTCGGACTGGGACGGCTTCCGCGGCTACGTGCACGACGCCGCCAAGGCCCATTTCGACAACGACTTCCGCGACCACAAGGCCTACCTGTGCGGCCCCCCGCTCATGATCGACGCCTGCATCACCACCCTCATGCAGGGCCGCCTCTTCGAACGCGACATCTACACCGAGAAGTTCATCTCGGCTGCCGATGCGCAGCAGGTGCGAAGTCCTTTGTTCAAGGCGATCTGACGAAGAAGCCCGCGAAAGCGGGCTTCTGCCATTTCGGGTCAATCAATCTCAGACCCCGTAAGAGAAGCCAAAGGCGCCATCCGCCGATCCAGTCCCTCCGAGAAGTGCCTTCTTACAGCGCGTGACACGCAACGGCGGATACCTGACTCAGGCGACTGGTTCCAATTAATTCCGTCGATGTCATTCAAGACAGTCCGCTTTCGATGGGCTGTCCGCTGGAAACCCCTTAGGATCTGAACGGAGAGGCTTGATGAGATTGCTGATTCTGGAGCTAATGTTGTTTAGTCGTTTGGCGATCCGGGTCGCTTCAACGTGAATCCGACCATTCCATCCGCCGATCCTGCCCGGCCTCGGGCAGCGAGGAGACGACACCCTCACGAATCAGGGAGTTCTCGAACCACCTCACGTGGTCAATTGACTCATCATCGCTGACCGGACGGCGGTAAGCGTTATCGGCGCGATGGAAGAGAATTAGCAGTCGGGTATCCAGACCGTCGCGACCGAACTCTTCACGGAATTTCTCCCGGCGCTCGGGTGTCCATCGAGCGGCCGACCACTGCCCGGACTTGTCCTGCATCTTGCGCCAGTGGCTGTAGGCCCTGTCGTTGGAGAGGATCACCTGGACAAGCCGGTCCGGGGCGCCAAGATCCGAAGCGATTCGTGCAGAAATCACGCTGTGCGAGTCGCCCGAAAGCCGTCCGTTTTCGTAACAGGTGTCGGGCTTCCCGATATCGTGCAGATAGCACAGAGCCACGAGTGCCCAGTAGTCCTCGTCATCGGCATACCAGCCATCCACGAATGGCCGCACTTGTTCCAGCACATGCCGGCCCACACTGCCCTCCGGATGCCCGGGGCGAACATGGCCCCAGTCTTTGGCGCGTAGCCACTGCGGCGAGCGCATGATGTGCTCGACCCAATCCTTTCCCTGCATATTCTTCATGTTGTTCTCCTAGCGAGTGGAGCGCATGGTAGGCTGCTCAGAGATATGAAAAAACTAGTTAATATTGAAGAGCTATAAGGTGTATGGATAGTTGATCATGCTGCGAGCAGACCACCTCAATCTCGAGGCCATCCAGGCATTTGCCGTGTTCTCCGACAGCCTGAATTTCACCAAGGCGGCCCAGACCCTGCATATTTCGCAGCCAGCCCTGCACGCAAAGATCCGCAAGCTCGAGTCGCAGATGTCTTTGCCCCTATACGTGCGCGAGGGCCGCGTGTTACGGCTCACGCCGCAGGGAGAGCAGGTTGCGCGATTCGGTCGGGAACTGAGCGAACGGGCCCAACGATTCTGCGATTCAGCCAATGGCGTCGCGCAACGACCCATTACACTCGCTGCGGGTGAGGGGGCGTACATGTACCTGCTCGGTGCGGGCATACAGGCGTTTCTGTCGCACCAGCAGACAAGGCTTTCGCTTGTGACCGCCAATCGTGAACGGTCGATTCAGTGGGTCCGCGAAGGGCGGGCGCTGCTCGGCGTCGCACCCTTGGAGACTGTTCCGGACGACATCGAGGCCATGCCCTTGTCGGTCGTTGGCCAGATCGTTGTGGCCAACCGTGCGCATCCCCTGGCAAAGCGGCGTTCGGTTGAACTGCAGGATCTCGCCGGATGCGCCCTCATCGTGCCGCCCGAAGGCCGACCCCATCGACACATGCTCGGCCAGACCCTGCAATCGGCTGGGGTCCCCTGGTCGGTCGCGGTTGAAGCCTCAGGGTGGGAGCTGATGATGCGCTTCGTGCAGTTCGGAGTCGGGCTCGCCATCGTGAATGCGTGCTGTACGGTCCCCAAGGAACTGAAGCGTCTGCCCATATCGGGCTTTCCGATGATTCACTACCATCTGTTTCATTTGAGGGGCTCTGTCCTCAGTGCCCAGGCCAGGCAGCTGTGCGAGGATCTTCGTCAGCATGCAAACACGTGGGTGCAGAACTAAACCATGGATATCAAGGCGCTGAAGAGATTGAGCAAACAGATGTCGTGGGCGCTGAGACATGCTGCCCACGAGGTCGGACTTGTCGTGGATCCCGATGGCTACGTCCTGATCGATGACTTGCTGCCCTGCCTGCAACGCGATCTGCCATGGGCCACACGCACCTCGCTCGAACAGGTGGTTGCCACAGTGGAAACCGACAAGCAGCGCTTCTCCATTGACGGGGACTGGATTCGAGCCAACTACGGCCATTCACTCGATCGGCAGATCGAGTACCCGCAAGGCGAACCGCCCGCTGTGCTCTACCACGGGACCAGCGAAGCTGCGCTGGGCGAGGTCATGCGAGCCGGCCTCCTGCCCATGAGTCGACAATACGTTCACCTGACCACAGACCGGCGCCTGGCCACTCGTGTCGGTGCTCGCCACGGCAAGCCGGTGGT
Source organism: Nitrogeniibacter aestuarii (assembly GCF_017309585.1). Lineage (NCBI taxonomy): Bacteria > Pseudomonadati > Pseudomonadota > Betaproteobacteria > Rhodocyclales > Zoogloeaceae > Nitrogeniibacter > Nitrogeniibacter aestuarii. The sequence goes on from NZ_CP071321.1 coordinate 129,901, forward strand.
GCTACGTGTTGATACCAAAGCCGCGATCCGAGATGGAATCGTGTTCTTTCAGGCGAACCCGGTGTTCTGGCTGGTCGCTGCCTTGCCGGCCATGTACCTGGCCGGTGAATCTTGATCGAGTTCTCGGGGCGGCTGGGGTTGGTTTGATCGGGCTGCGTCCCATGCGCGAGCTCTAATCCTGGATTTCCTCCCTGCTCAGAGAGTTGTAGCCAAGCCATAAGGCCAACCCCGGGGCGAGTTCGCCAGAGATGCTATGCGCCGACCCGGAGTCTCCGCGACGTGTAGCTCCGGATGATGACGACCGATTCGTGGCATTGGGGCGGGAAAGATCGCCATAGAGGCTCCTAAGCCGGCGATTTGTCAGGCATGAGGAGCTTCCAGTGCGACCATGAAAGCGGAAAATGGGTTTGGTCGATTTCTGGATACTCCGACCGGAGGTGTGGCAGTCTGAAGACAGTTCACCGGGCAAGGGGCGCTCGAGACGTCGCTTCTTGGGCTCATTTCAGCTGAGGACTTGGCAATGGATAAAAAAATGTTGATCACGGCAGTGTTTGTACTCGCCATCTTTGTATTTATCGGTGTTGCAAACAAAATTGGGCTAACGAAACTACTTTTGGGGTGAGGCAGTCGAAGCCGTAACGCACCATCGTGCGTCTCAAGTCGGGACTCCGTTGTTGATTGAATACCTAGTCAAGCGCCAACGGCCTGCTTTCGAAATCGCCACTCGACCTCGGGCGGCGTTCGGTTTTCCGCCGCCGTTCGGTGCGTTCCAGCTTCGCCTGACGCTTCCTACGTGACGTCATGAAAGACCGCTCAGACCGGCTGTGTCGATGTTGGCTGTCCGCGTTGAGGCTAAGCAGCCATAGTTGCTTTGGTATCAATTGGCGCCGCCGGATGGCAAGTGCCCACGCCCGAGATCAAAGGGCTCGACGAATTCATTCTCGGTCAGACCATCGCGAGCGCCACTGGCGCGGCACCGACTGGCCAAAACTCATGCATCGGCGAAACCGTCATTCCCGCGCCCCCGCACCGGCCCGCGCCAGATAGCGCTCCACCGCATCCAGATTCCTCTGTGCCTGCGCATGGCCGGGCATCAGCCTGACGGCTTCGCGCAGCTCACGGGCTGCCGTTTCCCATTGGGCTTGCTGGCCGGCCAGCAGGCTGAGGGCCAGGTGCAGTTGGCCGGGTGCCGGGGATTGCGCGAGACCGGCGCGTAGCAGTTCAAGCGCTTCGTCGGTCCGTTCAGTGGCCGAGAGCAGGGCGGCGAGGCCGAGGCGGGCGTTCTGCAGGGCGGGTTCGCGCTCGAGGGCGCGTCGGTAGTGTGTCTCCGCGCTGGCGACGTCGCGTTGTGCGAGGGCGATGGCGGCCATGTCGAGCTGGACGCTGGGTATGTCGGCCATGGCCTGTCGGGCGGTTGTCAGCTCGGCCATGGCGGCCCGGCGCGGGGCGACCGATGCCGGTTCAAGGCGGCTGTCGGGCAGGTCGACCAGGCCCCGGGCGGCGGTGATACGCACGCCCCGGCGCGGGTCGGTGAGCAATGGTGGCAGCTGGCCCAGGCGCTCTTCGGCGGGGCGCGCTGCGACGGCCGCCGCCGCAGCCACACGAACCGCCGGGTCCGGGTCATTCAGTGCGGTGGCGGGCACCGGGCCGGGGTTCTGGTCGGCCCAGGTCTCCAGCGCCGTGGCGCGGACGATGGCGGGCTGGGTGGTGTCGCGGATCAGGGCGGCGAGCCGGGGGAGGGCGGCCACGTCACCCCGGCGGGCCGCTGCAAGCACTTCGCCATAGTGTTCGGGGCGGTTCCGTTTGCCATGATGGCGTTCGATGGCCGCTTCGGCCCATTCGGGCGGTTTGTCGGCGTGGCAGTGCTGGCAGGCGTTGGGGGTGCCAAGCGTGCGGGTCAGGTCCGGGCGCGGAATGCGGATGGCGTGGTCGCGCCGGGCATGGACCACCATGTAGTTCTGGCTCGGCATGTGGCATTCAACGCACTGGCTGCCGGGGCTGCCCGCAGTGTGGAAGTGATGTGCCGGCGTGTCGTAGTCCTTGGGTTTCAGGCCGCTGAAACGTGCGGTGTCGGGGGCCGGCTGATGGCATTGCAGGCACAGCGCATTGCCCGGGGCGCGCAAGCGGCCGCTGTGGGGTTCATGGCAGCTGGTGCAGGCGACGCCGGCCTGATACATGCGGCTCTGGCGGTATGAGCCGTACTCGAAGACTTCGTCCCGCTGCTGACCGTCGGAATGATAGAGGTCGGCGCGTAGGTTGTCGGGGACGAAGTTGTCGAGCAGGGGCGTGCCGGGGGTGGTCTCTTCGAGCAGCCGGCTGCGTCGGGCGTGGCAGGCGGCGCATTGGTCCACCTGGGCAGGGGCGCCGGACCGATCGGCGAAGAGGGCCTGGTTGGTGGTGCGCACCGGGGGTGTGCTCGATGCACTCGCTCCGGCGGCGGAGGCAGTGGCCGCGAGGGCGCGCGCGCTGTCCACATGGGCCCGACCACCCCCGTGGCAGGCCTGGCAGCCGACGTTCGGTGCTGCCCAGGTGGTGCGATAGGTGTCTTCGCGGTCGTCGTAGCCCTTGCGGTAGGCGGTGGTGTGGCACTCGCCGCACATCATGTTCCAGTTCTGGTAGCGGCCGGTCCAGTGCAGATTGGAGCCCGGCGGGACGGCGCCGTCCGGGTGAAGGGAAAACCACTGTTGGCGTTCGGTGTCCCAGGCGAGGGTGAAGGCCTGCAGGCGTCCGCCGGCCTGGGGCAGCAGCACCTGTTGCAGTGGGCGGACGCCGAAGGTGTATTCGACCGGTCGTTCGGCGCTGCGGCCCGTGGCGTCTTCGGTGTGGACAAAAAAGCGCCCGTTGCGCTGCTCGAAGCGGGCCTGCTCGCCGCCGCGGGCGAACCGGGCCTGGCTGAAGTCGCCCAGCACGGTCTGCGGTGTTGCCGGGGCCATGGCGTGGGCGTGTTTCGAGTCGCGCCAGCCTTCGCCCTGTGCGACATGGCAGGCCAGGCATTCGCCGTCGGCGACATGGTCAGGGCGTGGCCCCGCCTGCGGCGCGGCGGCCAGGGCCGCCGGTACCGCAAGCACCGTCAGGACAAATCGACACAGGGCGTGCATGCGCCTATCTTGCCGTGCGCGGGGTCAGATTGGCTTCGAATTCCAGATCCTCGTAGTAGTTGCGCGAGTTGCTGTAACCCGGTCGCTCGGCCAGACCCGGCAGCTCCAGCGTGCCGGTCTTGCGCACGTAGTCCTTCCAGGCGGCCAGCATTTCGCCGAGCTTCTGCGGGTGGGCGGCGGCCAGGTCGTTCAGTTCGGTGCGGTCGTCGGCCAGGTTGTACAGCTCCCACTGGCCCGAGCCCCAGGGCGGGTTGGCGTAGACGATTTTCCAGTCGCCCTTGCGCAGTGCCTTGCGGCCACCGAGTTCCCACCCCATGGCGTCGTCCTTGCCATGGACGGCATCGGCCTCGCCGCGCAGGTAGGGCAGCATCGATTTGCCCTCCAGCGGCACCACGGTGTGACCCTCATGGGTGCTCGGGTAGCGGGCGCCGGCCAGTTGATACACCGTCGGCGCGATGTCGGTCACGCGGAGCACTTCGCGCTTGACCGCGCCCTGCTTCATGCCCGGCCCCCAGGCAATGGCCGGCACGGTGATGCCGCCCTCGTAGACATAGGCCTTGTACAGGTGGAACGGGGTGGCGCTCACCTGGGCCCATCCGGGCCCGTATTCGGCGAAGGAACCGGGCAGGCCGAGGTTGGCCGTGCTGTTGTCCATGACCTTGCGGATCCACTCGCGGGTGCGCGCCACGTCATAGACCGAGTTGCCGTCGGCACCGTTGTCGGAGAGGAAGAAGATGTAGGTGTTGTCCAGCTCGCCGCTACGCTTGAGATAGTCCAGCATGCGACCGATGTTGCGGTCCATGCGGTCCACCATGGCGGCATACACCGCCATGCGGCGGGCTTCCGAGCGCTTCTGTTCGGGGGTCAGGGTGTCCCACTTTGGCCACACCGGATTGCCCGGATAGGCGGCGGTCTGCTCACCGACGATGCCCAGCGTGCGCATGCGCTCGAGGCGCTCTTTGCGCAGGGCCTCGTAGCCGGCCTTGTAGCGATCTTCGTACTTCTTGATGTCCACCTCTGGCGCCTGAAGTGGCCAGTGCGGGGCGGTGTAGGCCAGGTAGGCGAAGAACGGCTTGCCGGTGTCCTTGCCGGTCTCGAGATAGTCGATCAGCTTGTCGGTGTAGAAGTCCGAAGAGTAGAAATCCTTCGGAATGTTCACCTGCTGGCCGTTCTCGCGGTAGACGGCCATGGGCGTCTTGTCGGGGTTGCCGGCAATGACGCCGAGCTGGTCGCCGAAGTGGCTGGCGCCGCCCTGGACCATGGCGTAGGACTGCTCGAACCCGCGCGCCGCGGGGCTGAATTCCTCCGGTACGCCCAGGTGCCATTTTCCGGTCATGGCGGTACGGTAGCCGGCGCCCTTGAGCACTTCGGCCATGGTGACGACCCGATTGTTCAGGTGCCCTTCATAGCCGGGCTTGCCGCGCTGCTCGGCGACCAGCAGTTCGCCCATGTCGCCGAAGCCGGCCAGGTGGTTGTCGCTGCCCGACATGAGCATGGCACGGGTGGGCGAGCAGAACGGGGAGGCGTAGAACTGCGTCATCGTCACGCCTTCCTGGGCCAGGGTGTCGAGGTTGGGGGTGGCGATTTCGCCCCCGAAGCGGCCGATGTCGGAGTAGCCCAGATCGTCGGCCACGACGATCAGGATGTTGGGGCGCTTCTGCGGTGCCGCCTGGGCGATGGCCGCCTGGCAGAGTCCGGTGAGGGCGGCCAGCCCGAGGCACAGGCTGCGGGCCAGTCGGGTCGAGTGTCGTGGGGTGTTTGTCATGTGTGTCTCCTGTGGCCGACGGCCCCTGCGGCGGGGCGTCGGCGTGCGTGTCGTATCTGGGTGTCCCGTTGAAGGGCGGTCAATGAAAGGGCTCGGGGGGCGCGGCCATCGGGGCGGCGGCGCTTCCTGTTCGATCAGAAGCTGGCCGAGATGCGGAATTCGGCGCTGCGAACGTCCTTGCCGCCGGCCTGCTTGATGGCGTCATCCACCGCGTAATGCTGCAGATCGAGGTCGATGGCGATGTTCTGGCTCGGGGTCCAGCGCCCGCCGACCAGGTAGGCGGTGCCGATAGCCCGTTCGTCGTTGCCGCGTGTGCCAGCCACCGGGCGCAGGCCCGGCAGATAGACGAAATCGTCGGTGCTCTGGCGCCAGCTCTTCAGCACTTCCATGTGCACGTAGGTCGTGGGCGTCGGCGAGAGAATGAACGAGGGGCCGGTCAGGATGATGTTGGACTGGGTGGTCACGCCGGCAATGCCGTACTCCCCGTTCTTGGGGTACAGACCGTCGAAGGTTCTGCTGGTCGAGCCGGTGGGTTTGCCGCCGCTGCCCACGTCGAAGTGGACCCCCAGCGCGGCCTTGAAGGGGGTGTCGAGCTTGTACTGGGTGAGGCTGCGGATCCCCCAGGCGCTGATGTCGCGGTCGGCGTGCTCGCCGGCCTGGGCCATGACGTCCCAGGTCCACTTGTACTTTTCGGTGTTGCCGAAGTAGCGCACGCCTACGGTGTGCCGGTCTTCTTCGCCGGCCACGCCCTGGAAGAGGCGCGATTCGATATGGCGGGTGAAGGCATAGACGTCGAGCGCCGTGCCTGTGCTCAGCGGCAGGGTGCCGTAAGCGCCGTAGATCTGGGTGTCCTCATCGGCGCGGTTGTTCATGGCGCCGTCTTCATAAACGATGGGTTGAAGCGCGACCAGATCGAGGCGTTTGCCGTCCCGGGCCTTGACGGTGCCGCGCACGCCGTCAAAGGCGAGGCGCACGTTGCGCAAATCGCCGATGTTGAACAGGGCGCCCTGGCCGAACAGGATCTCCTGGCGACCGACCCGCACCGTGCTGCGGGTATCGCCGAGCGTGAAGTTCACATCGACGAAGGCCTGGGCCACATCGGTGCCGTTACCGTCGCGTGGTGTCGGCAGCTTGGCGCCCCAGGTGCTGGTGTTCTGCATCTGCAGGAAGGCTCGCACCGCGTCGTCGAACAGGTGAAGATCCGCATGCAGCTGGAGGCGCTGCATCATGAAGGAATCGTCCTTGAACGGGCCAAGGGCGAAGTCCGGGTTGGTGATGGTGCGGTGGGTGTAGCGCATGTCGCCGCCGAGCACCAGCCAGGCCGAGGGCCCCAGATCGTGAAAGCGCACCGCATCGAGCGGTTCGGTCCGTCGCGCCGGGTCCTTGAGAAAGCGGTAATCGGCGGCCCAGCGTGAGGGGCCTTGCGGCAGGGGCCGGGGGGATTCGGGCGGGTTGGCGGATTGGGCCTGAGCGGTGGCGGGCAGGGTGGCGCCGGCGAGCGAGATCGCGCCGGCGGCCAGTGCGATGGCCGTCTTGTACATGGTTGTCTCCAATGTTGTTTTCTCTTTCTTGTGTTGCCGCGGGCGCTCCGGTCATCGAGTGACGCGGCGCTCGCGGTGGAGAGCTATTGCAACCGACGTGCCAGCCCGCCGGCGTCCATGACAACGGAATTCAAGGGGTGGTGCGCCTGCCCTGAAAGCCGTAAAAATCTCGATATTTTTGATTGAAAGGAAAAATGCGGGCGTCAGCGGCGCGGGTCGCTTCGGCCGGCCGGACTGGTCAAAAATCGACCGCCCGGTGCGGACGGGTGGGCAAAATCTGCCCGGCCCCGGCCCCGGCCCCGGCCCCGGGCCCGGGGATGGGGTTCAGTCGGTGAGTTTGTTGCGCAGGGTCGCCCGGGTGACGCCGAGCAGACTGGCCGCCTGTGTCTTGTTGCCGCCGCACAGGTAGAGCACGTGCTCGATGTATTCGCCCTCGATCTCGCTGAGCGGGCGAATCGTGTCGGGGTCGGCGGCCCAGGCCGGGGCGCCGGGTGTCCGCTCGTCATGCAGCTCCCGCGGCAGGTGGGTGCTGCTGATGGTGCCGCCGCCGGACAGAATCGCGGCTCGCTCCATCACGTTGCGCAGCTCGCGGATATTGCCCGGCCACGGGTAGGAGAGCAGCAGGGGCGGCACTTCGGGGGCGATGGCGGGCACGTCGATGCCGATCTCAGGGGCCACCTGCTCGAGAAAATGCCGCGCCAGGGTCAGGATGTCCTGCTGCCGGTCGCGCAGGGGCGGGATGTCGATGGCCGCCACATTCAGGCGGAAGTAGAGATCCTCGCGGAAGCTGCCGTCCTGGATCATGGCGCGCAGGTCGCGATGGGTAGCGGCGACGAAGCGCACGTCGACGCTGATCTCGGTCTGCCCGCCCAGGCGGCGGAAGCGTTGGGTTTCGAGTACGCGTAGCAACTTGGGCTGCAGGGCCGGCGCCAGATCGCCGATCTCGTCGAGAAACAGCGTGCCCCCATCGGCCAGTTCGAGCAGGCCCCGCTTGGTGTGCTTGGCGTCGGTGAAGGCGCCGCGCTCATGGCCGAACAGTTCGGATTCGAGCAGGCCCTCGGGGAGCGAGGCGCAATTGAGCGTCACCCAGGGGCCGTCGGCCCGCATCGAGCGCTGATGGATGGTGTGGGCGATCTTCTCCTTGCCCACGCCCGACTCGCCCCGGATCAGCACCGGCACCTTGCCGGCGGCGGCCACCTTGTGGGTGGTCTCCAGCATGTCGAGGAAGACGGCGGTGCCGCCACGCAGCTCGTCGGCGCTGGCGCTGCGGGCCTGTGCCCGACGCCATGCCACCTCGTGGCGCAGCTGTCGCGTCTCGAGTGCGCGCCGGATCAGCTCGCGCAGGTCCTCCAGATCGAAGGGCTTGTTGATGTAATCGTAGGCTCCGGCCTTCAGGCTGGCGACGGCGGTGCGCACCTCCGGATAGGCGGTCATGACGATGAACAGGGGCGCGCTGCCGGCCGCATCGTCCGCATCCACGCTGGCGCCCAGCACGTCGAGCCCGCCCATGTCGGGCAGATGCAGGTCGAGCAGGGTGAGCGCGTAGCGGTGCGTGCGCAGTTGCGCGAGCGCGGCGGCGCCGGTGCCCACGGCCTCGACCTCGAAACCCAGGCGTTTGAGGAAGCGGGCCACCGTGCTGCGCAGGGTGTCGTCGTCTTCAACGAGCAGAATCGATTGCGTCATGGACTTGGATGGCGATGGGCCAGTGCAGGACGACCCGGGTACCCCGCCCCGGTTCGCTGTGGATGGAAATCTTGCCGCCGTGATCCTCGACGATCTTGCGCACGATGGGCAAGCCCAGGCCGCTGCCTTCGCGGCGTGTGGTGAAGAAGGGCTCGAAGATGCGGGCCAGCAGGTCGGGGGCGATGCCGGGGCCGGTGTCGGTCACGTCGAGTTCGACATGGTCGCGCCCGGGGGTCGCGGCGATGGTGATCGAGCCCCCGTCCGGCTGGACCTGGATGGCGTTCATCACCAGGTTGAGCAGCACCTGCTTGAGCTGGTGCCGGTCGGCCTGCAGCGGCGGCAGGTGATCGAGCTCGCCGACCGTGAACGCGATCTTGCGGCTGGTGGCATCGCGACGCGTCCAGAACAGCACGTCGTCGAGCGCGGCGCGCAAGGCGCATGGCTCCGGCGTGGGTGCATGCTGCGCGGCATAGCCATGGAAGCTGCGCAGAAAGGCCGACAGCCGGTCGATCTCGGATTCGAGCCGGGCCAGATCCTCGCGCGACTCGGTCGAGAGTTCGGGTCCGTATTGCAGCGATTGGGCGACCGCTTTCATGCCCCCCAGCGGGTTGCCGATCTCATGCGCCAGCCCCATGGTCAGTTCGCCCACCGTGGTGAGCTTCTCCATCTGGAACATCTGGCGGTCCAGCTCGCGGCGCTGGTCCTGCAGGGCGCGCCGTTCGAACACGGTGGCCAGTCGCTGGGCGACCAGTTCGAGCATGTCCTGCACCTGGGCCCGGACGCTTTCGTCATCGGCCTTGTCACCGGCCGGTTCGTAGGCGACGGTGAGGTGGCCGTGGGTCTGGCTTTCCGCCAGCAGAGGGGTGGACAGCTGCCGGGCCGTGTCGGGCGAGGTGCCGGTGGCGAGCTGTTGCCCGTCCCACTGGACCGCCACTGCGGTGGTGTCGGGCCGGGCGAAACCCGAGCGCAAGGCGTTGGCGACATCGTGCAGCATGACGCGCAAGGGGGTGTTCAGGTCTTCGCTGGCCTTGAAGACGGCGTGCAGGCAGGCCTGCTCGCGCACACGCGCCGCGAGGGCGCGCTTGGCCTTCAGCAGGTCGGCCGTGCGTCGCTTGACCGAACGCCGCAGGGTCCACAGCCACACCAGCAGGATCAGCACGGTAAACGCGGTCACCGCCGCCGCCTTGGCCAGATGACGCAGGTAGGCGGGCGGCTCGTCCACCATCGAACCGAGCCAGCGGTCGAATACGGCCTGCCGTGCCTCCGGATCGACCCGGGCATAGCCGGCCGCGATCAGCTCCCGCATGGCATCGTTGCCCTTGAGGACGGCCCAGTGCGCCGTGAGGGTGCGCAGAGGCGGCGAGTGGCGAAACTCCGATGCCTTGCCGGCCCGGTTGAGCAGGTAGGCGGCCTGCTGATCGGGCAGGCAGAACACCTTGATGTCGCCGTTGAGGGCCGCGTCCACAAGGGCGACGAAACTCGGATACGGCGCCAGGTTGAACGAGCCGCCATCCTTGAGTTCGGTCGGGCACACGCCCCCGCGACGCACGCCCACCAGAAAACCGCGCGTGCTTTTCGCGTCCACGATGCCGCTGATGCTCTTGTGGAAGTAGAGCACCAGATTCGAGGGCATGTAGGCGGCCGAGATGTCGAGCCGGTCTTTCTCGACATCGGCGTTGGAGACGAAGTCGATGGCATCGACCTTGCCGGCCAGCAACAGGTCCTTGGCCTCGCGGTAGGTGACCGGGTGAAGCGTCACCTTGATGCCGGTGGCGTCCTGCCACAGGGACCACCGGTCCACCCCGAGCCCCTGGAGTTGACCGTCGGCGTCGCGAAAGACCCAGGGCGGGCTGTTGTCGCTCACCGCGACGGTGATCGAGCGCACGGGCGCGGGGTCGGCGAGGGCCATCTGCACCCAGCACAGCAGGAGCGCCGCAACGAAGCCCCGTCGCAGGGAGCGCTGCCGGATCAGGGACAAGAATGCGGATGTGGGCAATGGCACCTCGGGTCGGCTTGGTGACGCTTCTGGGGGCAAGGGAAGTGGCTGCGAGATCAGCCTGTCGTGGGGCGATCCATGACCGCGCCGCCCTCGCGAGCACACCGGGACAAGGCAGCGCCTTATTCAGGATGCGCCCATCCGGACACGATTATCAACATACAAAAAAGGTATTAAAACGCGAGAAATAAGGTATTGGACGGTATTGGATTGGGTGCCTAGACTGGCTGCATATCGTTCCCACCTCTCCGAATACCGACATGCGTCAGATCGATCACTTCATCAATGGCGGCTTCACCGCCGGCAGCACCGGCAAGCGCTTCGAAAAGCGCTCGCCCCTCGACAACTCGGTGATCACCCGCATTGCCGAAGGCGGCAAGGCCGAGGTGGATGCGGCGGTGAAGGCGGCGCGCAGCGCGCTGCACGGTGACTGGGGTCGCATGACCACGGCCGGCCGTGTCGAGATGCTCCATGCGGTGGCCGACGAGATCACCCGCCGCTTCGACGACTTCGTGCAGGCCGAGATGGAAGACACCGGCCAGCCGGCGCATGTGATGGAGCATGTGTTCATCCCGCGTGGCGCGGCCAACTTCAAGATCTTCGCCGACGTGATCAAGAACGTGCCGACCGAGGCTTTCCAGATGGACACCCCGGATGGCGAAGGTGCGCTCAATTACGCGATTCGCGTGCCCAAGGGCGTGATCGGTGTGATCAGCCCGTGGAATGCCCCCTTCCTGCTCATGACCTGGAAGGTCGGCCCGGCCCTGGCCTGCGGCAATACCGTGATCGTGAAGCCCTCGGAAGAGACCCCGAACACCGCCGCCCTGCTGGGCGAGGTGATGAACGCGGTCGGCGTGCCCGCCGGCGTTTATAACGTGGTCAACGGCTTTGGCCCGCAGTCGGCCGGTGAGTACATCACCAGCCATCCGGGTGTGGATGCCATCACCTTCACGGGTGAAACCCGTACCGGCACGGCGATCATGAAAGCCGCCGCCGAAGGCACCCGTGACGTGTCCTTCGAGATGGGTGGCAAGAACGCCGGCATCGTGTTCGCCGATTGCGATTTCGACGCCGCGGTCGAAGGCGTCTTCCGCTCCGCCTTCCTCAACAGTGGTCAGGTCTGCCTGGGCACCGAGCGGGTCTATGTGGAGCGCCCGATCTTCGACAAGTTCGTCACTGCGCTCAAGGCCAAGGCAGAGTCGGTGAAATTCGGCCGCCCGCGCGACGCCGGTGCCAACTACGGCCCGCTGATCAGCAAGGAGCACCAGCAGAAGGTGCTCTCCTACTACAAGAAGGCGGTCGATGAAGGCGCCACCCTTGTCACCGGCGGTGGCGTGCCCGAGATGGGCGGCGAGCTGGCCGAGGGCAACTGGGTGCAGCCGACCATCTGGACCGGCCTGCCCGAGACCGCCTCGGTGGTGCGCGAAGAGATCTTCGGCCCCTGCTGCCACATCCGTCCCTTCGACAGCGAAGACGAAGTGGTGAATCTGGCCAACAACACCGACTACGGCCTGTCGACCACCATCTGGACCACAAACCTCGCGCGCGCCCACCGCATGGCGGCCCGTGTCGACGTAGGCATCACCTGGATCAACAGCTGGTTCCTGCGCGACCTGCGCACCGCTTTCGGCGGCTCCAAGCAGTCGGGTATCGGCCGTGAGGGTGGCGTTCACTCTCTCGAGTTTTACACCGAACTACGCAACGTCTGCATCAAGCTATGAATAAAGCTACTGCGCGCCCCGATCTTGCAACTGCGATGCTCACCGTACATTCGTACGGCTGCGCTTCTCGTCGCAACCTCGGCGCTGCTCGCGACGCTTTCCCCATAGCTTGCAGCTCTGAATTTGACCTTACGGTGAGTTTTCGATGAACGAAGAACTGATCAACCAATGCGGTGACGAGCTCTACACCGCCTGGCTTGAGCGCAAGACCCTCGCGCCGCTGACCGAGCGTTATCCCGAGATCGAACTCGAGGACGCCTACAGGATCGCGCTGCGCTACATCGACCGTCGCGTTCAGACGGGCGAGACCATCGTGGGCAAGAAGATCGGTGTCACCTCCAAGCCGGTGCAGGACTTCCTCGGCGTGTATCAGCCGGACTTCGGCCAGCTGACCTCGGGCATGGTCTATGAGGACGGCGCCACCATCGACCTGGGCACGCTGATCCAGCCCAAGGCCGAGGCCGAGCTGGCCTTCGTGCTCAAGGAAGATCTGACCGGACCGGGCATCACCGCCATGGACGTGATCCGCGCCACCGACTACGTGGTGCCGTGCTTCGAGATCGTCGATTCGCGCATCACTGACTGGAAGATCAAGATCGAGGACACCGTGGCGGACAACGCCTCCTGCGGCGTCTATGTGCTCGGCAAGACGAAGGGCGATCCGCGCAAGCTGGACATCACCCTGGCCGGCATGGTGCTGGAGAAGAACGGCGAGCTGTTCTCCACCGGCGTCGGCGCCGCCGTGCAGGGTTCCCCGGCCAACGCCGTGGCGTGGCTGGCCAACACCCTGGGCGAGCTGGGCATCCCCTTCAAGGCCGGCGAGGTGATCCTCTCCGGATCGCAGTCGGCCCTGGTGCCGGTCACCGGCGGTGACGAACTGGTCTGCCATGTGGGCGGGCTGGGCAGCTGCAGCATCAAATTCTCGGGCAGGAGCGCCGTATGAGCATGGAAACGACACTCAGCCGCGAAGACATCGTGCGCCTGACCGAGCGCATCGAAGGCGCCCAGACCCGCGCCTACGCGATCCCCAAGCTGACCAACGAATACCCCAACATGACCCACGGCGACGGCTACGCCGTGCAGACGGAGCTGCGCCGCCGCTTCATCGCCCAGGGCCACCGTCATGTGGGCTGGAAGGCGGGGCTCACCTCGAAAGCCAAGATGCAGCAGATGGGCGTGAACGTGCCCTCCATCGGCTTCCTGACCGACCGCATGGCCCGCCCGGAAAACTCCGCCATTTCCACCGGCGACCTGGTGCACCCGCGCGTCGAGTGCGAGGTGGCGTTCGTGACCAAGGCGGATCTGGCCGGCCCGAACTGCACGAAAGAAGACGTGCTGGCCGCGACCGACTATGTGCTGCCGGCGGTGGAGATCATCGATTCGCGCTTTTCCGGCTTCAAGTTCGACCTGGAGAGCGTGATTGCCGACAACGGCTCCTCCGCCCGCTATGTCGGCGGCGGTCGTGCCCGCGATCCGAAGGACCTGGATCTGCGCACCCTGGGCGTGGTGATGGAAAAGAACGGCGAGATGGTGGCCATGGGCGCCTCCGCCGCCGTGCTCGGTCACCCGGCCGAAGCCGTGGCCATGCTGGTGAACATCCTCGCCGAGATGGGCGAAACCCTGCCGGCCGGCAGCTTCGTCATGAGCGGCGGCATCACCGAAGCCATTGCCGTGAAGCCGGGCGACAACGTGATCGCGCGCTTCCAAGAGCTGGGCAGCGTATCGATGCGGTTTGTGGAGTAGCAAACGCGTTCCTCCCCCTTCAAGGGGGAGATCAGGCGGGGGATGGGGTGCGTCGGCGACGTTTTAACCCCATCCCCGCCCCAGCCCTCCCCGTGAAGGGGAGGGGGCAGATTTGAAGTCATACCCGAGGCTGGCACGCCGAACTCACGCGGCGAAGCCTCAAAAGGGAACCGGTGCCCTGCGCACCACGAGAGAGGGACAGATGAAGAAGATTCGTTGTGCACTGATCGGCTCGGGCAACATCGGCACCGACCTGATCTACAAGATCCAGCGCAGCCCGGTGCTCGAACCGGTGTGGATGGTGGGTATCGATCCGGAATCCGAAGGCCTGAAGCGGGCCCGCGACATGGGCCTGAAAACCACGGCCGAGGGCGTGGACGGCCTGTTGCCGCATGTGCTCGAAGACAACATCCAGATAGCCTTCGACGCCACCTCCGCCTATGTGCATGGGGAGAACAGCCGCAAGCTCAACGAGCTGGGCGTGATGATGATCGACCTGACCCCGGCCGCCATCGGCCCCCTGTGCGTGCCGCCGGTGAACCTGCGCGAGCATGCAGAAAAAGTGGAAATGAACGTGAACATGATCTCCTGCGCCGGGCAGGCGACGATTCCCATCGTCAATGCCGTGGTGCAGGTGCAGAGCGTCGGCTACGCCGAGATCATCGCCTCGCTCTCGTCCAAGTCCATCGGCCCGGGCACCCGGGCCAACCTGGATGAATTCACCTACACCACCTCCAACGCGCTGGAGAAGGTCGGTGGCGCGCGCAAGGGCAAGGCGCTGGCGATCATCAACCCGGCCGAGCCGCCGATGATCATGCGCAACACCATCTACTGCCTGACCGACGAAGCGCCGGACGAAGCGAAGATCATCGAATCCGTGCGCAAGATGATCGGTGAAGTGCAGAAGTACGTGCCCGGCTACAAGCTGGTGAACGGCCCGGTCTTCGACGAAGTGCCGCAGGGCCATCGCGTGGCGGTGTACATGGAAGTGGCCGGCCTGGGCGACTACCTGCCCACCTACGCCGGCAACCTGGACATCATGACCGCCGCCGCCTGCCGCACCGCCGAAATGTTCGCCGAGGAGATCCTCGCGGGCAAGATCCAACTCAAAGCCACGGAGGCCGCGTGATGACGGACTCGAACCTCAAGGGCCGCAAGGTCATCCTCCATGACATGTGTCTGCGCGACGGCATGCACGCCAAGCGCGAGCAGATCAGCGTCGAGCAGATGGTCAAGGTCGCCACCGCGCTGGATGACGCCGGCGTCCCCTACATCCAGGTGACCCACGGCGCCGGCATGGGCGGCAACTCCCTGCAGCACGGTTTCGCCCTGGCGAGCAACGAGGAATACATCAGCGCCGTGGCCGCCGCGGTCAAGCAGACGAAAATCTCCGTGCTGCTGATCCCGGGCCTGGGCACCATGCGCGAACTGCAGGCAGCCTACGATGCGGGCGCCCGCAGCGTGCACGTGGCCACCCACTGCACCGAGGCCGACACGGCCCCGCAGCACATCGCCTTCTGCCGCAAGCTGGGCATGGACACCACCGGCTTCCTGATGATGGCCCACCTCAACGACGCCAAGGGCATCGCGGCGCAGGGCAAGCTGATGGAAAGCTACGGCGCCCAGACCGTGTATGTGACCGACTCGGCCGGCTACATGCTGCCGCAGGACGTCAAGGACCGCATCGGCGCGCTGCGTGACGTGCTCAAGCCCGAGACCGAAATCGGCTTCCACGGTCATCACAACATGGGCATGGGCATCGCCAACTCGATCGCCGCCATCGAAGCCGGCGCCAGCCGCATCGACGGTTCCGTGGCCGGCCTGGGTGCCGGCGCCGGCAACACCCCGCTCGAAGTGTTCCTGGCCGTGTGTGACCGCATGGGCATCGAGACCGGGGTGGACCTGTTCAAGCTCATGGACGTGGCCGAAGACATCATCGTGCCGATGATGGATCACATGGTCCGCGTTGATCGCGATTCGCTCACCCTGGGTTTTGCCGGGGTGTATTCCACCTTCCTGCTGCACGCCAAGCGCGCCGCCGAACGCTTCGGCGTGCCGGCCCGTGACGTGCTGGTCGAGCTGGGCCGCCGGAAGATGATCGGCGGTCAGGAAGACATGATCATCGACACCGCCATGACCATGGCCAAGGAACGCGGTTTGCTCAAGGACGTCGCCTGAGCGGCGAGACACCACAACGACGGCCTGCCCACGCAGGCGGGCCGCATCACCCCTGAAAATGGAGACAAGACAATGGCAATGAGAGGCATCCTTCGCCTGGGCGAAGTCCAGATTCGCGTGCTCGACATGGCGGAAGCCAAGCAGCACTACGGCAAGTACATGGGCCTGCACGAAATGATGACCGACGCCGAGGGCAGGGTCTATTTCAAGGCCTGGAACGAGAAGGACCACCACAGCGTGGTGCTGCGCGAGACCGATCGCGCCGGCCTCGATCATTTCGCCTACAAGGTGTTCGACGACGCCACCCTGACCGAGCTGCAACGCAAGATCGAAGCCTTCGGTATCGAGGTTGAAAACGTCGCTGCCGGTGTTTATCCCAAGAGCGGCCGGCGCATCAAGTTCCGCGTCCCCACCGGCCAGGAAATGCATCTGTATGCCGAGAAGGAATACGTGGGCAACTCGCTGGGCGAGACCAATCCGGGCACGCTGCCCGACGAAGGCGTGATTCGCGGCATGCGCATCGACGGGCTGGATCACCTGTTCATCCTCGGCCCGAACATGCCCGATACCGTGCGTCTGTTTTCCGAGGTGTTCGAATTCGACCTGGCTGAAGAGCTGGTGGACGAGCCGGGCGGCAACCAGATCCTGACCTTCTTCAGCTGCTCGTCACGCGCCCACGATATCGCCTTCGGCATGCATCCGGAGCCGGGCCGCTTCCACCATGCGTCCTTCCGTCTCAATTCGACGGAAGACCATGTCTATGCGGGCGACCTGATGGGCAAGTACGGCGTGCCCATCGAGCAGAACGACCGCCACGGCATCACCGGCGTGAAGACCATCTATTTCTTCGACCCGTCGGGTAACCGTAACGAGATCTTCACCGGCGGTCACACCCGCTACCCGGACACCCCGAAACTGACCTGGACCATGGACCACCTCGGCCTGGCCGCCTTCGCCCAGTCGCTGCACGTGCCCGAGACCTTCCTCGGCGTGTCGACCTGATCGAAAAAGAACAACGGAGTACAGCAACATGACAAGCGACGCAGATCGCACCGAAATCGCGGTTGTCGTGGGCGCCACCGGCGCCTTCGGCAACAAGATGGTCGACCGCCTGGTCGACGCCGGCCTCAAGGTCGTGGCCGTGGCGCGCAGCGCCGATTCGCTGGCCGAGCTGCAGGCCCGCCAGCCGTCCATCGGTGTGTGCGTGGCCGACATCTCGGATGACTCATCCATCGCCGCCATCAGGGAAGTGCTCGACCGTCCGGTGCGTGCCGTGGTGCATGGCCCCGGCGTGGGCGTGGCCGGCGGCATTCTGGTCGCCCCGACCGCCACCATGGTCGATGCGGTAAACATCAAGGTCGGTGGCCTGTTGCGCCTGACCCGCGCGGCCGACGAGCGTTTCGTCAAGGGTAGCCGCATCATCGCCATCGGCGGTCACTATGGCCTCGAGCCGACCGCCTACGCGGCATCGGCAGGCGTGGCCAACGCGGCGCTGGTGAATGTCTCCCGTCAGCTCAGTCTGGCCTACGGCCCGCGCGGCGTCACCGCCCACGTCATCGCCCCGGGGCCGGCGGACACCGAGCGCCTGCGCAACGTGGCCAAGGCCCGTGCCGAGCAGCGCGGCTGCAGCGTGGATGACGTGCTCGACGAGCTCAAGGAAGAGTCGTCCATCGGCGCCTTCACCACGCCCGAGCAGGTCGCCTGGGCGGTGAGCATGTTGCTCGACCCCTGCGCCGATGCCATGACCGGCTCGACGCTGATGCTCGACTCCGGCCGCCGCAAGGGCCTGCCCTGAACGAGGACGAACACCATGCCCGTCGCCAATTTTCATCTGATCGACATCCCGCTCAACCGGGCCCTGGTCAAGCCGTTGCTCAAGGGCGCCTGCGCGCTGTACGCCGAAGTGCTGGGCGCGCCGCCGGAGCGCATCCGTGCCTTCGTGACCTTCCATGACCCGGACGCCTTTCTGGCGGGCGGCGAACTGTGCAGCGAGAACGGCGAGAACGCGCCGTACTTCGACTTCATCGTCCTGGAAGGGCGGCCGGTCGAACAACGTCACCTGCTGCTCTCGGGCTTTACCGACTTGCTGGTGGCGCTGCTCGGCGTCGATCGAAACGCCATTCGCGGCCACTGCCGCCCCGTGTCGCCCGAGAACTGGGCCATCGGCGGCGTGCCCGCCAGCGAGAAACGCGCAGCCGAGATCGACACGCTAGCCCGCGCCGCGGCCGCGGCGGCCCGCTAGCCCGTGGTACATCGGAACACTTGAATGACCGGAGAGAAACCATGCCCGTTGTGACCTTCCATCTGCTCGACAACGAGACCACCCACGCGAAGGCGGAAGAACTGCTGAAGGGCGCCTGTGCCCTGTACGCCGAGGTGCTTGATGCCCCCATCGAGCGCATTCGCGCCTTCATCACCCTGCACCGGGCCGACCAGTTTCTCGTTCATGGCCAGCTGTGTTCGAAAAACGGCATTCATTCACCGTTCTTCGATTTCATCATCATGAACGGCCGCCCCATCGAGTCGCACAACCGGCTCATGAAGGGCTTCACCGACCTGCTGGTCGAGGTGCTTGGCGTCAAGCGCGAAGACGTGCGCGGCATCTGCCGCCGTGTCGAGCCCGAAGACTGGTGCATCTCCGGCGAACCGGCCAGTGAGGTCCGCAAGGCCGAGGTCGAGGCACGCAAGGCGGCGGCTGCCGCCGCCAATGCGTAAGGCCACAGCCAGCCCCGGCCCAACCGCTCCCGCTCCGACCGACAAGCCCTCTCCTCAAGAGTGTCGGTCGTCTTCACCCTCCGCAGTCCCAGTGGCTGCGGAGGTTTTTTTGGCCTCACGATTGACCCGGGAAGCATGAGATGAATGTTCTGATCGTCTTCGCCCACAACGAGCCGCAATCCTTCAACGCCGCCATGAAAGACCTGGCGGTGAAGGAACTGGAGGCGCAGGGCCACAAAGTTCAGGTCTCCGACCTCTACGCCATGGACTGGAACCCGGTGGCCAGCGCCGCCGACTTCGGCAGCCGCAAGAATCCCGACTACCTCGTTTATGCCCTCGAACAGCGTCACAACTTCGAGGCCGCCACCCTGGCGCCCGACATCGCCGCCGAAGTCGAGAAGTTGCAATGGGCCGACTTCATCCTCTTCAACTTCCCCATCTACTGGTACGGCATGCCAGCCATCATGAAGGGGTGGATCGACCGGGTGTTCGTCTCCGGCCTGTGCTATGGCGGGCGCCGCATCTACGACCGGGGCGGCCTGGCCGGCAAACGCGCCATGCTTGCGTTTTCGCTGGGCGGGCAGGAACACATGTTCGGCGAAGGCGCCATCCACGGCGAACTCGACCTGCTGCTGCGCCCCATCCAGCGCGGCATGCTCGGCTACGTGGGCCTCACCGTGCTGCCGCCCTTCATTGCCTGGCATGTGCCGTATCTGTCGGATGAGGCACGGGCGCAGATTCTGGCCGACTACCGCGAGCGGCTGCACCAGCTCGACACGCTCGAGCCGCTGGTGTTTCCGACAATGGGAGATTTCGACGAAACCTTGCGCCCCAAAGCAGGCTGAACCCGGTGGCGCTCGCCCAAGCGCGCCTGACCTGTGGCACCCTGTGATGCTGTTGGTATGACTGTTCGCGGCCAACTGCGGGTGGCCGATGCATCAATGGAGCGGTTCGAATGAGTTATGTGGTGCAAATCTGGGCCGACCCGGTGCCGGCAAGCCTGACCGAGGCGAGCCAACTGATCGATCGGCTCAGTACCGAGCGTTGCGCTCAACTGCCCGAGTTTATCGAGCTGGCCAAACGGCTCACGGAAAAGTACCCGTGCCTGACGACCCCGGATGCACCCGGTGAGCACGGCGCATGGAGCGACGGGCCGCTCGATGGGCTGACCGACGAGCCCATCTACGGCCTCGGTGTGTCCTCGGACATGATCGACGAGGTGATGCCCTTTGTCGTCGCCACCGCCCGGCAGCTCAAGCTCACGGTCTACGACATGCAGGCGGGGCTGGCCTTCTTGCCGGACGGGACAATCCTGTGCGATCACCCGAACACGGTGGTCGCTGCCACGAGCGATGCCGATCCGATGGCCGAGGGTGGCATCGATGAACGCTTCCGCTCACGGCCTCACTTCGCCGAGGTGTTCAGGGCCGAACTGTGTGAGCTGATGCGCTCGCACGGCTACAAGGACTACAAGTCGTTCAGCATGTTCAAGCGCCGCACCGATCTGTTTGATGAAGAGGTTCAGATCAGTGCGGGATCAAGCTACGACCCAACGCTCATTTGGCGACTGACGCCTCGTCTTCCCGAAGCGCTCAAATCGGAAATCGAAGCTGCGGGTCTGTTGGAGGTCGTATATGAACTGGACCTCTGGGCGCTGGTCGATGCCGAACCATTTGATCGATCTTCGGCAGGTAAGACCGAGTCAGCTTACAGGGGGTCATTCAGTAACGAGGTCTTCTGGCGGGTTCAGTCGGTCCCGCAGGCGCGAGAAGTGGCCGCAAAGTGCATGGGACCCACTTTTGAGCATCGAATTCTTCCGGTTCTCAGCAAGTTCACGAATTGGCAAGCGGTCGATCAGATAATCAATCGGAACGACAATCAGCCCAGCCCGGTTTACGTAGAGGGCGACATCCTCGTTCTGGCCTGGCTGGCGGGAAGAACCGACCTTCGGTCGCTGGCGGAGCACTTGAAGCGGACCACGAAAGGCTTCAAGACCACGAAAATCGACACCTACCTCGCCGTGCTGGAGCGCGTCCCGCGCTAAGCACGTGGTCACTCTCGGCGCGCTGCAAGCGGCGCCGGGGGCGCTGTTGCGATCAGACGGTAGAAACCGGTCCTGCGGACGAAAGCGCAGGGCGGATTCTAGCCTGCCGCCCCCCGCCCCTTACTCGATCAGATACCCGGCCGACGACAACACCCCCAGCCCGATGCGTGCCACGGTCTTGTCGCTTGCGCCGGTGGGCGTGATGCGCAGGCCGCCGATGTCGCGGTCGCTCATGCCTTGCAACTGCGTGCGCAGGCTGGCGCGATCCACCACGCCGCTGATGCCGCCGATGGCATCGAGCACGACCCGTAGATTCAGATAGGCCTCGAAGCCGAGGTAGTTGGTGCTCAGTGGCAGTTCGGCGGTGACTCGGCGGAACTCGTTTGCCAGCGGAGCGGGGCTGGCCTCCGGGTTGGGCACCACGGTGGTGAAGCCGAGCATGCGCCCGCGAATCGATGGCACGGTCATCACCAGCGAAGGATCGGCCATGGACACCACGATGGGGGGCAGCTGTGACTGGTTGTCCGGCTGCAGAAGCGGCGTGGTCATGGCCGTGGAAGCGCTCAGGTCGAGCACCAGCGCATCGGGCTTGATGCCTTTGAGGGTGTCGAGCGCTCTTTCATCGGCCGTGATACGGGAGACCTTGATGTGGTTGGCCTCCAGGGCTCGCGTCAGCGCGTCGTTCTTTTCCGGCAAACTGGTGGCGTCGCTCATGATCACGGCGCGCAGGATGCCGATGGTGGCCATCTGCCTGGCCAGTTTCTCTGCCTCGGCCGCGTAGTCGCCCCGCACCGGGAACACCCGGCCGCCACCGGCGCCGCGCAAGGCCGTCGCGCCGGAAATGGTGCCCACCAGTACGCCGTCGGCCTTGCCGATGATCGGCACCGCGGCATCGCAGACCCGATCACCCACGCAGTTGATGACCGCCAGCACACCGTCTTCCTCGAGCAGCTGTGCCACGTTGTCGGCATAGCCTTCGGGTGTGCCGTCGTCCTGCAGGGTGATGAGTTCGACCGGGCGGCCGCCGATACCGCCGCCATCATTGACCGCGTCGACCAGCGCGCGAGTGGCGTCGGAGATGGCGCTGGCGATCTTGAAATTGGCCATGCCCATGGGCACGGACTGACCGATCAGAATGGGTTTTTCCGCCGCATAGGCGTTGCCCAGCAGCACGGCCGCCGACAGGGCAAGGGTGCCGGCCAGCCATGCCAGGTATCGCGCCACCCGCGCGCTGGTCATGAATCGCAACGCACGATGGGTCGGGGCGGGCGTCCGTGACACCGCCGCGTGTTCGTTGGAATGCATGTTGTCTCCTCCTCGGGATGAGACACGGGTACGTTGCCTGTGTCTCTGTTCGATGTGCGGTAATCCGGATGCTGCCGGCAGGCCTGGCCTCGAAAGAAAAGGCCTCCGCGCACCATGCGCGGAGGGTTCTGCAACAAGCGTGAAGGTCACGGTGGAGAGGGGGATCCAGCACGCCTGCAGAAGCTCAAAACGTGCGCCCGACCTGCCCTCGGACCCATGACCCGTGATCCCCAAGTGAGACGCCCTGACGCCTCGGCATGGCAAGCCCTGAGTCCAGCCTGACGAAAGTCAGGTCGGTTGCACCTGGCAATATTTACGGGGCTGGGCCATCGAGGTCCAATACCAATGGTGTGGGGGCTTCATACCGAATAGGTATCGTCGAGCGCAGGCGACGCGAGGGGTCAGGGCGTTCTCCGGAGCCGGCGCAACGGGACGTCGGGATCGAGTGGCACGACTTCGAGCTGTGCGAATACCTCGGCCATCCAGTCGACAAAGACACGAACCTTGGCCGAGAGGCGGCGATTGGGCGGATACACCGCATACACCGGCAGGGGGCCGGGCAGCCAGTCACTCAGCACGGGGACCAGGGTGCCTTTGCGCAGATGGTGTTCAACCAGATAGCTGGGGATCTGGGCCACGCCGTGGCCGGCGACGATCGCCGCCAGGTAGGCATTGCTGTCGTTGACCGTGATCCGACTGCGTCCGAACAGCTCGATGCGTTCGTCGCCTCGATTGAAATCCAGCGGAAACGCCCGACCGCTGCCGGCGGAGAAGTAGCCGACCACCCAATGCGCGTCTTCCAGTTCCGACGGGTGGGTCGGTTCGCCGTGGCGCTCGATGTAGCTCGGTGCCGCGCAGGTGGAGAAACCCATATGGGTGAGCAGGCGGGCCACCATCTGGTCATCAATGATGTTGCTGCCGCGGATGACGCAGTCCACGTTGTCGGTGATCAGGTCCACAAGGCGGTCGCCGACCCCCAGGTCAATCTGGATGTCCGGATATCGCGCATGGAAGTCATGCAGCTGGGGGATGATCACATCGCGCGCCAACGAGGCGGGCACATCCACCCGGATGCGGCCACAGGGGCAGGCCTGGGCGTTGGCCAGCGAGGTGTCGATCTCTTCCAGTTCGGCCAGCAGGCGCGCGGTGCGTTCGTAGTAGGCCGCACCCTCGGCGGTAACCGTCACCTGGCGCGTGGTGCGGTTGAGAAGCTGGACATGCAGGTGGGCTTCGAGGCTCTGCACGAGCTTGGAAACGGTGGCTTTGGGCATGTTCAGCGACTCGGCCGCCTTGGTGAAGGTGCCCGCTTCAACAACGCGCGCGAACACGCGAATGGCCTGGAACTGGTCCATGAGAAATCTCCCGTGCAGATGTGCAACTGCACAATTGTCCATATGTGGAGACAATGTAATCGCAAATAGGCTGTTTATCCATAGGTGTAAACAAACTATCGTTCAGCCATACGAAAACACAACCCCCAACCCCACGCACACATGTGAACCGATGCCCATGAGCCGTTTTTCCACCCTGCCGATCGACGCACGCGAGCCTGACTGGGCGCTTGAGGCGATCCAGAACGGCGCCGAGGCCACCGTCCCGGTGCGTGTCTACGGTGCCCCGTCGGCGCCGGCGGGCGCGGTGGTGGTCCATTTTCATGGGGGCAACCTGCGTGATGGCACGCTCGACGATGGCCTTGTGGTTGCGCGGCTGTTGCAGGGCGCGGGCGCCGTGGTGATGTCGGTGGCCTACCCGCCGGCCTGCGCACAGCCTTTCCCGGCCGCACTCGATGCCGGTCGTGCGGTGCTGATGTGGGCACATGGCCGGCTCAGCGCGCTGGCGGGCAAGGGGGCGCGACTGTTCGTGGCCGGCGAGGAGGGCGGCGCGAACCTGGCCGCTGCGCTGGCGATGCAGACTCGCGACCAGCGTTGCTCCGCCCTGGCCGGGCAGATCCTGGTGTCGCCCATGCTCGACCCGCGTGTCGGCACGGCGTCGATGCGCGCAGCTAGCGCCGGCAAGACCTGTTGCCAGTGGGCGCAGGGCTGGCACGCCTATCTGGATTGCGGCTCGGCCGCCGATCACCCCTACGCCTTGCCCGCGCGCTCCCTGCGGCTGGCCGGCTTGCCGCCCACCCTGGTCATCACCGGCGAGGACGACCTCATGCGCGACGAGGCGCTGGCCTACGCGCAGCGCCTGACCGAAGCCGGCACGCCGTGTCTGACAGAGGTGGTCGCCGGGGAGACCGGCTGGCCGCTGTCGCTCAGATGCGCCGACGCCCTGGCAGCCCCGTGGGCGGCGCAGGTGCAGGCACGGATGCATGGCTTCCTCAACCCGAATACCGAGAGGGTCGCCTGTCGAGCGGCCTCCGCCCCGACCCTGAAAGACTCCAACCCTGACGGAGAAAGATCATGACGACGAAAGAACAGAGCCCGCGCCGGCAGCGCAACCTGGCGGCCATCATTCTGGCCCTCGCGGCCGGGGGTGGTGCGGTGTACGCGAGCAAGAACGATGCGCCCGAGACGCCGCTGGCAGCGACCGTGGAGGCCGCCATTCCCGTGTCGGTGCAGACCGTGGAGGAGCGCCACGTCCAGCTGTGGCAGGAATTTTCGGGGCGACTCGAAGCGGTGGACGAAGTGGACATCCGCTCCCGTGTCTCCGGCACCATCCAGGCGGTGCACTTCAAGGAAGGCAGCCTGGTGAAGGCCGGTGACCTGCTCATCACCATCGACCCGGACCCGTACGCGGCCGAGGTGGATCGTGCCAGTGCCCAGGTGGTGGCCGCCCGTGCCCGCGTGGCCTACAGCACCAGCGAGGCGGAGCGTGCCCAGCGCCTGTGGAAGGTCAAGGCCGTGGCTGAGCGCGAGCTTGACGAGCGGGTCAATGCCAAGCGCGAGGCCGATGCCCAGCTGCGTGCCGCGTTGGCCGCGCTCAAGACCGCCAAACTCAATCTCGACTACACCCAGGTGCGCGCGCCGGTCTCCGGTCGGGTCGGGCGCATCGAAATCACCGTGGGCAACCTGGTGGCCGCCGGTCCGGGTGCCCCGGTACTGACCCGGTTGGTGTCGGTGAGCCCCATCTATGCGCGCTTCGACGCCGACGAGGCGGCCATCGCCCAGGTGCTGCGCAGTCGCCAGAGCGCCGATGGCGTGGCCGGCCTCAAGGACATTCCGGTGCAGATGAGCACACTGACCACCGGTGATCGCGCCCTGACCGGCCACCTGCAGCTGGTGGACAACCGGGTGGATCCGGCCAGTGGCACGGTGCAGATGCGTGCGGTGTTCGACAATCCGGACGGGCTGTTGCTGCCCGGTCAGTTCGCCCGGGTGAAGCTGGGCAGCGAACAACCGGCCGAGGCGGTGCTCATCAGCGAGCGCGCCGTGGGCACCGACCAGGACAAGAAGTACGTGCTCGTGGTCGATGCCGAAGATCGCACCCGCTATCGCGAAGTGCAGCTGGGCAATGCGGTCGATGGGGAGCGCATCGTGCTCTCCGGTCTGTCGGCCGGTGAGCGCATCGTCGTGAGCGGTCTGCAGCGCGTGCGCCAGGGCTCTCTGGTGTCGCCGCAGCCGGTTCAAGCGCCCGCGCCGACCGCCGGCCTCTAAAAACAACCCCCCGGACAAGCCGCCGTCGTGACCCACAAGGTCGCGAGGGAGGCGGCTTGCCATCCATCTCCCGGAGCGAGCCATGAACCTCTCCAAATTCTTCATCGACCGGCCCATCTTCGCGGGCGTGCTGTCGGTGCTGATCTTTCTGGGCGGCCTGATCAGCGTCCGCAGTCTGCCCATCTCCGAATACCCGGAAGTGGTCCCCCCGTCGGTGGTGGTGCGTGCCCAGTTCCCGGGTGCCAACCCGCGCGTGATTGCCGAAACCGTCGCCACCCCGCTGGAGGAATCCATCAACGGGGTCGAAGACATGCTCTACATGTCCAGCCAGGCCACCACCGACGGCCTGATGACCCTGACCGTGACCTTCCGTCTGGGGACGGACCCGGACAAGGCCCAGCAGCTGGTGCAGAACCGGGTGTCGCAGGCCGAGCCGCGTCTGCCCGAAGAGGTGCGTCGGCTGGGCATCACCACGGTCAAAAGCTCGCCCGACCTGACCATGGTGGTGCACCTGCTCTCGAGCAACGGCCGCTATGACATGACCTACCTGCGCAACTACGCGGTGCTCAACGTGAAGGACCGGCTCGCCCGCGTGCCCGGCGTGGGGCAGGTGCAGCTGTTCGGCTCGGGCGACTACGCCATGCGCGTGTGGCTCGACCCGCAGAAGGTGGCCGAGCGTGGCCTGTCGGCCAGCGACATCGTGACCGCCATCCGCAGCCAGAACGTGCAGGCCGCCGCCGGCGTGGTGGGCGCATCGCCCGCGCGCTCGGACGTGGAGCTGCAGCTGTCCATCAACGCCCAGGGGCGCCTGCGCAATGAAGAGGAATTCGGCGACATCATCATCAAGCGGGCCGACGACGGCGCCGTGACCCGCCTGCGCGACGTGTCGCGCATCGAGCTGGGGGCGGCCGACTATTCGCTGCGTTCGCTGCTCGATAACAAGGACGCGGTGGCCGTGCCGATCTTTGCCGCACCGGGCTCCAACGCCATCGATATTTCCAACGGCGTGCGCGCCACCATGGCAGAAATCAAGCAGACCATGCCCGAGGGTGTGGACTACGAAATCGTCTACGACCCCACCCAGTTCGTGCGTGCCTCCATCGAGTCGGTGGTGCACACCCTGCTAGAGGCCATCGCCCTGGTGGTGATCGTGGTGATCCTGTTCCTGCAGACCTGGCGCGCGTCGATCATCCCGCTGCTGGCGGTGCCGGTGTCGGTGGTCGGCACCTTCGGGGTGATGCATCTGTTCGGTTTTTCCATCAACGCGCTGTCCCTGTTCGGCCTGGTGCTGGCCATCGGTATCGTGGTCGACGACGCCATCGTGGTCGTGGAAAACGTGGAGCGCAACATCGAGGCCGGGCTGTCGCCGCGCGAGGCAAGCTACCGGGCCATGCGCGAGGTGTCGGGGCCGATCATTGCCATCGCCCTAGTGCTCATCGCGGTGTTCGTGCCGCTGGCCTTCATCACCGGCCTCACCGGCCAGTTCTACCGCCAGTTCGCCCTCACCATCGCCATCTCGACCGTGATCTCGGCGATCAACTCGCTCACCCTGTCGCCCGCCCTGGCGGCCATGCTGCTCAAGGGCCATGACGCGCCGAAAGACGCGCTCACCCGGGGCATGGACAAAGTGTTCGGCCCGCTCTTCCGCGGTTTCAACCACCTCTTCGGCCGGGGCGCCGAGGCCTACAGCGGCGGTGTGAAGAAGGCCATCGGCCGGCGTGCGCTCATGCTCGGGCTGTATCTGGGGCTGGTGGGCCTGACCTGGGCCTTGTTCCAGGGCGTGCCCAAGGGCTTCGTGCCGGCGCAGGACAAGCAGTACCTGATCGGCTTCGCCCAGCTGCCCGACGGCGCCACGCTGGACCGCACCGAGGCGGTCATCCGCCAGATGGGCGAGATCGCCATGCAGGACCCGGGCGTGGAGCACGCGGTGGCCTTCCCCGGGCTGTCGATCAACGGCTTCACCAACAGCTCCAGCTCCGGCATCGTGTTCACCCCGCTCAAGCCCTTCGACGAGCGCAAGGGGGCCGACCAGAGTGCCGGGGCCATTGCCGGGCGTCTGAACCAGGCCTTTGCCCAGATCCAGGATGCCTTCATCGTCATCTTCCCGCCGCCGCCGGTGCAGGGGCTGGGGACGACCGGCGGCTTCAAGCTGCAGGTCGAAGACCGAGCTTCGCTGGGCTTCCCGGCCCTGAACGACGCGGTGCAGGCCTTCATGGCCAAGGCGCATGAGGCCCCTGAACTGGCGGGCATGTTCACCAGCTTCCAGGTGAACGTGCCGCAACTCTATGCCGATCTGGATCGCACCCGCGCCCGCCAGTTGGGCGTGGCGGTGACCGATGTGTTCGACACCCTGCAGATCTATCTGGGCAGCCTGTATGTGAACGACTTCAACAAGTTCGGCCGGACCTATTCGGTACGCGTGCAGGCGGATTCACAGTTCCGTGCCCGCGCCGAGGACATCGGCCAGCTCAAGGTGCGTTCCGCCTCGGGCGAGATGATTCCGCTGTCGGCCCTGCTCAAGGTGTCGCCCAGCTTCGGGCCGGAGCGTGCCATGCGCTACAACGGCTTCCTGTCCGCCGACATCAATGGTGGTCCGGCGCCGGGCTATTCCTCCGGTCAGGCGCAGGACGCCATCAAGCGCATCGCGGCCGAAACCTTGCCCCCGGGCATTGCCTTCGAGTGGACCGAGCTGACCTATCAGGAAATCCTCGCCGGTGACTCGGCCCAGTGGATCTTCCCGCTGGCGATTCTGCTGGTGTTCCTGGTGCTGGCCGCCCAGTACGAAAGCCTGACCCTGCCGCTGGCGATCCTGCTCATCGTGCCCATGAGTCTGCTCTCGGCCATGGCCGGGGTGTGGCTGTCGAACGGCGACAACAACGTGTTCACCCAGATCGGCCTGATGGTGCTGGTGGGCCTGTCGGCCAAGAACGCCATCCTGATCGTGGAGTTTGCCCGCGAGCTGGAGTTTGCCGGTCGCACGCCGCTGCAGGCGGCCATCGAGGCGAGCCGCCTGCGCTTGCGCCCGATCCTGATGACCTCCATGGCCTTCATCATGGGCGTGCTGCCCCTGGTGCTTGCCAGCGGGGCCGGCTCGGAGATGCGCCGCGCCATGGGTGTGGCGGTGTTCTCCGGCATGATCGGCGTGACCGCCTTCGGCCTCTTCCTCACCCCGGTGTTCTATGTGGTGCTGCGCCGCCTGACCGGCAACCGCACCCTCAAGCTGCACGGGCACGAGGCCCACCTTGAAGCCTTCGCCGGCACCCCCGGTGCCCGACCCGGCCCCCGCCGCGCGTCGCGACGAACTGCTCTGAGCAGGAGGACGACATCATGACCCTCAATACGACATTGCTGACCCCCGTCCTCGCCGCCCTGGTGCTGGCGGGTTGTGCCTCCGCGCCACAGATCGACGCCAGTGCCCTGCCCACGGCACCGGCCCAGTACCGTGAAAACGATGCGCGCTGGATGCGCGCCGACACGGCCACGGTGGCGCCCCGCGCCGACTGGTGGACGCTGTTCGACGACCCCGTCCTCGACCAGCTTGAAACGCAAGCGGCCAAGAACAACAATGCCCTGCAAACCGCCGCCGCCAACCTGGCCCGTGCCCGCGCCGTGGCACGAATCACCGATGCCGACCGGGCACCCCAGGTGGGTGTCGGCGCACAGGTGACCCGCCAGGGCGGCCCGCTGGCCGAAGAGGCCGGCACTGCAGGCACACTCGGTCAGGTGGGGGCGAGCTTCTCCTATGAAGTGGATCTGTTCGGCCGCCTCTCCGAGGCGTCACGCGCAGCTCGCCTCGATGCCGACGCCCAGGCGGCCTTGCTCGACGACGCCCGCCTGCTGGTGCATGGCGCGGTGGCGGAAACCTATCTGGCCATCCGCGTGCTCGACCAGGAGCGCCGTGTGGTGCGCGATACGGTGGCGGCCTACCGCAACACGCTGGACCTGAGCCGCCAGCGGCTCGACGCCGGCGACATCTCCGAACTCGATGTGGCGCGCATCGAGACCGAGCTGGCGGTCAACGAATCCGACGCCCTGGCGCTGGACCGCCGCCGTGCCGTGCTCGAACACGGTCTGGCGGTGCTGGTGGGGCAGGCCGCCTCGGACTTCACGCTCGAAGCCACCGACTGGACGGCCACCCTGCCGACCATCCCCGCCGGCCTGCCCAGCGCCTTGCTGAGTCAGCGTCCGGACGTGCTGGCGGCGCAGCGGGCGGTGCTCGCGGCGCAGGCGCGGGTGGGCGTCGCCCAGGCGGCGTGGTTCCCCAACATCGCGCTGACCGGCAACGCCGGCTATGCCTCGACCGATCTGGAAGACCTGTTCAAGTGGTCGACCCGCGCCTGGGGGATCGGTGCGCTCCTGTCCTTGCCCATCTTCGATGGCGGCCGGCGCGAGGCCGGTGTACAGAGTGCGCAGGCGGACCTCGACGGGGCGCTGAGTCGCTACCGGGAACAGGCGCTGGTGGCGTTCCGCGACGTGGAAGACCAGCTCGCCTCCCTGCGTCTGTTGTCCGAGCAATCCGATGCCCAGGCCCGCGCGGTCAATTCGGCCACGCGGGCCATGACCCTGTCCGAACATCGCTACGACAACGGGCTGGTGAGCCAGCTTGACCTGCTCGATGCGCGTCGCAGCGAGCTGGCCAGCCGACGGGTGGCCCTGCAGGTGAAAGCGGCGCGGTATCAGTCCACCGTCGCACTCATTCGCGCACTCGGTGGCCGCTGGGCGCCGGGTGGTGCAGCCGAGCCGGTGGCGCTGGCCAACACCCCTTGATCAGTAATGCCGTTCAGTTAAGAGAATCCGAGCCTTATAGACGGGTCGCTCCCTCCCCTTCAAGGGGAGGGTTGGGGTGGGGATGGGGTGAAACTGGGCAGCTCAAACCCCATCCCCCTCCTGACCTCCCCCTTGAAGGGGGAGGAACCGTGCCTTAACTGAACGGCATTACCCCTTGATCAGCTGCTTTCAAGACTGGCGAGAAAATGCTCGCGGGCGGATTCGAGCAGGTGAAGCTGCTCGACGGCGACCAGCCGGCGGGCGTGCTGATGGTAGAGGTCGAGCGCGGTGATGACATCGGCCAGGGCGACCGTGTCTGTCGGTGGTGCAACCGCCTGAGTGGCACCACCCACCGGTTTGAGGGTGGCGTGCTTGGGCACGAACACGGTGCCGCCCTTTTCGGTGTTGGCGGTCATCGGACCGATCTTGGTGAAGACCTTGCCCTGCCATTCAAACTGCGCGCCGATGGGGAGGAGATGGATTTTCATTCGTGTCGGTCCGGTTATTTGCGCCACCACCACAGCAACAGCGAGACCACCACGGAGACGACGATGGAGGTCATCAGCGGAAAGTGAAAGCTGAAGCCCTCGCGCTGCATGTGGATGTCGCCGGGCAGGCGGCCCAGCGGCAGCTTGGCCAGCCAGGGCCACAGCAAGCCGACGGCGACCAGCAGCAGGCCGAGGAGGATGAGGGTGCGTTGCATGACCACAGTCTACAAACTTTCACGGTCGCACGGCATGCCGTCGCGGATGTGATCGATGCCGCGCGATGAACGCCGGATCCCGCGATACACTGGCGCCCTGAGATGGCAACGCCAATGGCATGAGCAGGAGAGAGCGGCGGCATGATGATTGGTATCGATCTGGGCACCACCAACAGTCTGGTGGGGGTGTTTCGCGACGGTGAAGCGACCTTGATTCCCAATGCACTGGGGCATGTGCTGACCCCGTCCGCGGTCGGCATCGACGAGCAAGGCAACATGCTGGTGGGCTTGCCGGCACGCGAGCGCATCGCGACCCACCCGGATCACACCGCGATCGCCTTCAAGCGCTGGATGGGTACCGACAAGACCCTGATGCTGGGCAAGAAGCGTTTTCGCCCTGAAGAACTCTCTGCGCTGGTGCTGGGTGCGCTCAAGCGCGACGCCGAAGCGTTTCTCGGCGAGCCGGTCACCGAGGCCGTCATCAGCGTGCCGGCCTACTTCAACGAGGCGCAGCGCAAGGCCACCAAGACCGCGGCCGAACTGGCCGGGCTCAAGGTGGAGCGCCTGCTCAACGAGCCGACCGCTGCGGGGCTGGCCTACGGGCTGGCCGAACGTCAGGAGATGAGTACTTTTCTGGTCTTCGACCTGGGGGGCGGCACCTTCGACGTGTCGGTGCTGGAGTATTTCGAGGGCGTGGTCGAGGTGCGTGCCAGCGCGGGCGATACCCGGCTTGGCGGTGAGGACTTCGTGCAGGTGCTCATCCGCCTGTTTCTGGAGCGTTGCAAGGCGCTGAGTGCGGCCGATCGCGAACGCATCGAGCGCGACCAGAGCCTGTGGCGTATCGCCGAGCAGGCCAAGCGCGATCTGGGCGAGCACGAGCAGGTCGTCATGCGCCTCCGGTTCGGTGACGCGACTCACGAACACACCATCACCCGGGCCGACTTCGAGGCCGCCTGCGCCGATCTGCTCCAGCGCCTGCGCCACCCCATCGAGCGCGCGCTCAAGGACGCTCAGCTCGACCCGGGCGCCTTGACCGAAATCGTGCTGGTGGGCGGTGCGAGCCGCATGCCGGTGGTGCGCCAGATGGTGACCCGGTTGTTCGGTCGGCTGCCGCTGCGCCATATCAACCCGGACGAGACCGTGGCCCGCGGTGCGGCGATTCAGGCGGCGCTGAAGGCGCGTGATGCGGCGCTGGACGAAGTGGTGCTCACCGACGTGATGCCGTTTTCCCTCGGCATCATCATCAGCCAGGAGACAGGTGGGCGGCGCATTCCCGACCGGTTTTCGCCGATCATCGAACGCAATACCCCGGTACCGGTGTCGCGCGTAGGGAGCTACTGCACGGTCCGGGACCAGCAGGCCGCGATCTTTCTGGATATTCGTCAGGGCGAATCGCCCGTGGGCTCGGACAACCTCAAGCTGGGCGAACTGGAAATGCCCGTTGCCGCCCTGCCGGCGGGCGAGGCCAACGTGGATGTGCGCTTTACCTATGACGTGAACGGCCTGCTCGACATCGAAGTGACCGACACCCGCACCGGCCACAAGGTGAGCACCGTCATCAAGCAGTCTGAAAACGTGATGACCGAGGCGCAGATTGCCGAGGCGCTGGCTAAGCTCGCCGATCTCAAGGTGCACCCGCGCGAGAAGCAGGAAAACATCTATCTGGTGAATCGGGCCAAGCGGCTGTACGAAGACAACCTGGGCGAGGTGCGTCAGCAGATTCTCGACTGGCTCTCCCGTTTCGAGGGCATCCTCGAGTCCCAGGACGAGCGTCGCATCCGTCAGGCACGCACGGACTTTGCCGCCGCGCTCGACAGCATCGATCGTGGCTTCATTCTCTGAGCGGTCGCTGGCGTGAATGACCACTGGGACTGCCTGGGGCTCGAACCCACCGACGACCTGGCCACCATCAAGCGTGCCTATGCCAAGGCACTCAAGCTCAACCGGCCCGAGGACGATGCCGGCGCCTACCAGCGCCTGCGCGAGGCCTACGACTGGGCGCAGCAATTTGCGCGCTGGGCAAAGGCCAATCCCGGCTGGCGGGAGGAGGACGACGACCCGGACGAGGACGTCAGCGAGACGGATGAGGCTGCCGCGCCATCGGACCTCGACAGCCCGACGAGCAGCCACGAAACGCGCCCACCGCCAGAGCATGAAGTGCAGATCGCGGTATCACCACCGGATCATCGTGCCTGGTGGCAGCGTGTCGGTGTCGATCCGGCCGCCGTGCTCATGCCGCACGATCGCGTGCTGCTCACGGGCGAGGGCGCGGCCGAACCGCTCATCTTCGTGAGTGTGCTGGGGCAGGCCGCGCCAACCCTTGTGCCACGCTGGCATCGGCATGTGGTGCCTGAGCATGAAGCCACCTGGGCCGACCCGATCTACGGTTTCGACGATCTGCACGCCGTCGACGCCAACGACGTGCTCGATGTGCTGGCCGACTGGCGTGACGCCGACGATCCGAATGAAGACCGCAGCGAAGCCCTCGTGCATCTGCTCCATCAGCTGCCGCTGCGCGAACAGGACGAGGTGCAGGTGCGGTGTGCCGGATTCGTGCTGGAGCAATCTGACCTTCCGCCCCGGCTGGTCCTCACGCTGGCAAACTGCTTCGACTGGGGGCGTGATTTCCGGCTCGAACAACTCATCGGTGAAGACGACGCGCTGGCGCTCTATGAGCGCATCGAGCGGGCGCGGGAAGATCTCGCCGAACTCGGGCCGCGAGGCCTCAGGGCCGCGCAGGCGCGCCTGTCTCGCTTGCTCGACTCGGCGCGGGCGCATGCCGAAAAACGCTATGCCACCTTCTGGGCGCGCCTGCTCTTGAGCCCTGTGGCGCACTATCGTGATCTGAAGGCACCAGATGCGGCCGTCGTTCTCTCGGTTGCGGAGCTGCCAGTGCGGCCGCTCTCCAGCGCTGTGCGTGCCGTGTTCTTCGTTTGTCTGCTCGCCGTCGCTGCGCTCATCGGATTCATGCATGGCGTCGACGGCGTGCTCCATGCGCTTGGCGCCGGAACTGCGCTTGAGCCGCGACTGACCTACCCCTTGCTGCTTCTCGGGGGAGGCGCGCTCGGCTATTACATGATGGCCGAATGGCCCCTGCCCGGGCTGGTCGGTATTTTCAGCCGGTTGGGCGGGACGCGGCCGGGCGAATGGCTGGCCCAGCAACGACACCAGCGCGTCACCTACTGGCTCTGGCTGGCCTATCTGCTGATTCTGACGGTGGGTTTGACCGTGCCTTACGACGCCATGCAGAGGGACGACGTGGCGATGGATCCCGGCGTCTGGATTGCGATATCGGCGCTCTTCAGTGCCTTGCCATTGCTTGCCCTATGGCCGCGCGGTGAAGCATGGGAGCCTCTGTATCTCCCCATGTGGGGCATGTTCAGCGCGGTGCTGGGGGCAAACACCAGTCTGGGCTGGCTGATGTCGCTGCCCATTGCCGCGGCCTGGATCGTGCTGGCGGCGCTGGTCGCGGTGTGCCATGCCGCGCTGGCCGATCGCGTGGTCAATGGCTTCTTCGGGTTGATCCGTCCCACTGGTTTCCGCTGGGTCCTGTTCTTCATTTTCATCAAGGGCGTCGTGGTGTTCTATACCGCACTCGCCCTGATCACCCCGCCACTGTGGTTGTGCGTCTATGCGCGCGATGCGGGCTGGCAGAAGGTGTGGATGGCCATGATGATCGCCTTCGGCCTGTGGGGGACCGGGCTGCTGGCGCTCGACGGCTTCAGCTTCATGGTGTGGCTCATGGTGACGCTCTTTGCCATGACGCGGCTCGACCGCCTGATCGCCAATACGCTCGACACGCGAGCCCTGGGCGCCGCCGGAGGCGACGCCCGCGCCTGATCACGCCGCGTTGAGCGCCGTGTTGAGCGTGGCGACGGTGCGGTCCACGTCCATCAGCTTGTCGAGGCCGAACAAGCCCACGCGGAAGCTCTTGAAGTCGGCAGGTTCGTCGCACTGTAGCGGCACGCCCGCAGCGGTCTGAAGGCCTTTGGTCATGAACGTTTTGCCGGTGTGGGTGGCGTCGTCTTCGGTGTAGCTCACCACCACGCCCGGCGCCTGGAAGCCTGGCGCCGCCACACTCTTGAAGCCATGCCCTTCGAGCAGGTCGCGCACACGGCGGCCCAGCTCGATCTGGGCGCTCTTGAGCTTCTCGAACCCGATGCCCTCCATCTCCAGCATGGTATTGCGCATCTTCGTGATGCCATCGGTCGGCATGGTGGCGTGGTAGGCATGGCCGCCGCCGAGGTAGGCATTCATGATCTGCATCCACTTCTTCAGGTCGGCGGCGAAGCTGGTGCTGGTGGTCGTTTCGATGACCTCGAGTGCCCGCTGGCTCATCATCACCATGGCGCAGCAGGGTGAGCCGCTCCAGCCCTTTTGCGGCGCGCTGATGAGGATGTCCACACCGGTGGCCTGCATGTCCACCCACACGGTGCCCGAGGCAATGCAGTCGAGCACGAACAGGCCGCCCACCTCGTGCGTGGCCTCGGCCACGGCCTTGAGGTAGTCGTCGGGCAGGATCATGCCGGCGGCGGTTTCCACATGCGGCGCAAACACCATGGCCGGCTTCTCGGCGCGAATGGTCGCCACCACCTCATCGATGGGTGCCGGCGCAAAGGGGGCCTGATATTCATCGCTGGTGCGACGCGCCTTGAGTACCGTGTGGCTCGACGGAATGTTGCCCATGTCGAAGATCTGCGTCCAGCGGAAGCTGAACCAGCCATTGCGGATCACCAGCGCCTTCTTGCCGGACGCGAACTGGCGCGCCACGGCCTCCATGCCGTAGGTGCCGCCGCCGGGTACCAGCACGGCCGATTCTGCCTTGTAGGTGTCTTTGAGAATCCGCGACACATCCCGCATGACCGTCTGGAACTTCTGCGACATGTGGTTGAGTGATCGGTCGGTGTAAACCACCGAGTATTCGAGCAAGCCGTCGGGATCGACGTCTGGTAACAAGCCTGGCACGGGTGTCTCCCAATCTCTGGTCTGTGGCCGCTATTGGGTGCGACCTGAAACGTACAGCATGCCACCGTTTTCATGACGGCTCCACCCTGTGCGAAGCAGGGGGATCTGGCGCCTCTTGCGAGATCATTGAAATGGCATGATTTGCGGCTGTCTGTTTGCCAATGGCATAGTCTCGCGTACCATACAACCCCTCGTGTTTGTCCTGACCTTGCCATGTTTTCCGAGTTTTCCACCGCCACGCGGCTGTACGATCTGAGCTGGCGCGACAGCGGCCCTGAGTTGCTGGTCGAAGCCTGGTGGGGCCATGAGGCCCTGTCGCAGGGGTTCGAGCTGTGCATCGACGCGCTGTCGACCGACGCACACCTGGCGCTCAAGGACTTTCTGGGCAAGGCGGTGAGCCTGCGCTGCGCCCTGCCCGACGGCAGCGCCAGCACCCGCAGCGGTCTCGTGCGCGCCGCCTTCAAGCTGGGCAGCGACGGCGGCTTCACCCGCCACCGGCTGGTGGTGGTGCCCTGGAGCTGGCTGCTCACGCAAACGCGCAACAACCGCGTCTTCCAGGACAAGAGCGTGGTCCAGATCGTCGAACAGGTATTCGCCACCCACCAGCAGTTCGCTGCCTGGCAGTGGAGCGATGAAGTGGCAGGCTTTCTGGAGCGCGTGCGTCCCCGCAGCTACTGCGTGCAATACGGCGAAACCGACTACGCCTTCATTTCCCGCCTGCTGGCCGAAGAGGGCATCGGCTGGTGCATGGAAGAAGACGACAGCGCCCCGGCCGGCCACCGCATGCGCCTGTTCGCCGACAGCGGCGCCTTCCCCGAAGACGTCCAGTCCCAGGTGGGCGGCATCCGCTTTCACCGCGCCGACTCGCAGGAAGAGAGCGACGCCATCGTCGCGCTCGGCGCCCACCGCAAGCTCGGCCTGTCGGTGGGCACCACGCTCAGCTACGACTACAAGCACAAGAAGATCGTCGCCACCAGCCTGCCCAGCGTGCAGCGCCCCGGCGGCCCCAACGCCCCGGTGCTCGAAGACTTCGACGACGCCGGGCTCTACGCCTACGCCGACCGGGCCGAAGCCGAGCACTACGCCGGGCTCATGCTCGAAGCGCGCGAAGCACGCTTCAAGACCTTCATCGGCCGCGGCACCGTGCGCAGCTTCCGCCCCGGGCTGGCCTTCAGCCTGAGCGAATCGACGCTCGACGCCCTGGTCGACTCACCCGACGACGCCACCGACGAGAACGCCACCCGCTTCGGCCTGCGCTCGGTGCTGCATGTGGGCATCAACAACCTCACCGGCGAAGCCATGGCCAGCATCGCCAAGCGCCTGTCCGGCGCACTGCACACCGACCCCGGCGCCTGGGAAGAGGCCGAGACACCCCGCGCCGACATCGCCCACGCCCCCGCCCAACTGCCCGATCGCATCCTCGAACTGGCCTGCGAGCGCGGCTACGGCAACCAGTTCGACACCCAACGCCTCAGCGTGCCCTGGCGCCCCGTACTGGCCGACGGCACCGGCGAGCGCCTCAACCCGCGCCCCACCGCCCCCGGCCCCATGACCGCCATCGTCGTCGGCCCGCAGGGCGAAGCCAGCCCCAATGGTGCCGACGAGCTCTACTGCGACAAATACGGACGCATCAAGGTGCGCTTCCACTGGCAGCAAGGCCTCGAAGCGGACGACAACCGCAGCTGCTGGCTGCGCGTGGCCAGCCGCCAGGCCGGCGAAGGCATGGGCTGGCAGTTTCTCCCGCGTATCGGGCAGGAAGTGCTCGTGGGCTTCCTGGGGCAGGACATCGACCGCCCCATCGTCATCGGCGCGCTCTACAACGGTCGGGGCGAGGGTGGCGTCGCCCCCACCCCGGGCGGCGAGACCGGCAGCGAATCGGACACCAGCGTCTTCACCCAGGCCACCGACCACAGCCCCTCCGCCCAGGGCAACCTCAGCGCCGGCAACAGCCCCGCCTGGCACGGCGGCGCCTCCACGGGCCACGGCCACGCCGCTGCCCTGACCGGCTTCAAGACCAAGGAGTTTGGTGCCAACGGCAGCTACGCCGGCTACAACCAGCTCGTCTTCGACGACACTGACAGCCAGCAGCGCGTGCAGCTCAAGAGCACCGAATCGACCAGCGAACTCAACCTCGGCCACCTCATCCACCAGGCCGACAACTACCGCGGCTCCTTCCGTGGCACCGGCGTCGAACTCAGAACCGATGCCTGGGGCGCCCTGCGCGCCGGCAACGGCTTGCTCATGAGCACCTGGGCCAAAGGCAGTGACCGAGAACCGGCCGGCGACAACAGCGCCGGCATGGCCCTGCTCAAGCAAGCCACCACCCTAGGCGAAACCCTCTCGGGCGCCGCCAAGACCCACCAGACCGTGCAACTGGCCAGCGCCCTGGGCTCCCAGGCCGCCAACCAGAGCGCCATCGACCCCGACGCCGCCCCCCTCAAGGCCCTGCACACCGTCGCCAGTGGCATGGTCGCCCGGGACAGCACCGGCGCCGCGAACAGCGACGCGGGCGCCAAGAACACCGCCGTGGGCGATGGCAAAGTCCCGCATCTCACCGATGCCGCCATCGTCCAGGCCGCCAAAGCCGGCCTGGCCATGGTTGCCGGGCAACACCTGCAATGGACCGTGGGCGAGACCGCCACCCTCATGAGCGGCCAGGACACCAACTTCGCCATCGCCGGCAAGACCCGTATCCACACCGGCCAGGCCATCGGCCTGCTCGCCGGCGCCATTCAGCCCGGCGAGCAGAACACCGGCATCAAGCTCATTGCCGCACAAGGCGACATCGATGCCCAGGCCCAGAGCGACGAGATGAAGTTCCAGAGCAAGAAGGACCTCAAACTCGTCTCGGCCAGCGCCAACATCGACTTTGCGGCGGCCAAGAAGATCGTCATGTCAGTCGGGGGCGGGGCGAGCATCACCATCGACGGGGGCATCACCGTGCAGTGCCCGGGGACGATTACGGTGCATGCGAGCAAGAAGAGTTTTAGTGGGCCGACGAGCGAGAGTTACGCGTTGCCCGTCATGCCCACTGAGAACAGCGACTGGGTCAAGGTTGACGCGGTATACGACGACGCCTGGAACACCCGTTGGCCCTTGGACGACATGAAGCTCGATCTTGGCGGACAGCCGCTGGCCACCCACTTCAACCTCCCCAAGACCAAGGAGTAAGGCCAGATGGCTTCGGAAGACGAGGGCGCGAAGAAGTTGCTCACCCCACAGGGCGGCTCCGTCGCCGTGATGGCAAATCCGAGAAATGTCAGTGAGAAGGAGATTCACGACGACAGATTGCTGATC
Organism: Nitrogeniibacter aestuarii; assembly: GCF_017309585.1. NCBI lineage: Bacteria > Pseudomonadati > Pseudomonadota > Betaproteobacteria > Rhodocyclales > Zoogloeaceae > Nitrogeniibacter > Nitrogeniibacter aestuarii. The sequence continues at coordinate 169,021 of NZ_CP071321.1, forward strand.
ATTCAACGCCTTGACGGTTGCTATGGCAATCTCGTTGAGCACATGGCACCAATGCAGGCGGCCTGGGATGCCAACCCCATGGTCGCGTTGGGCGAAGCGGCCATCGACGGTGCCAGCGCTGGTGTTGGTGACTGGGCCGACGACTTTGCCGACATGTTCGACAAGAAGACGTGGGTCGCGTTGGGGGACAAGTTGGAGCATGCGGCAGGCGCCGTCTACGACACCACCCGCGAGTATGCGGCGGATGTCTACCAGCGCATCGACGCGCTCTTCGAGAACGCCGACGATACCCTCGCCAACTGGGCATGGTGGCAAAGCCAGATCGAATCGGCCGAGCAGGCCGTCGTTGACGATCTCCAGCGAAAGTACGAAGCGATGAGGGAAACGGTTGATGACATCGAGGAGGTCATTGCCATCGCCCAGCGGGTGTGGGCCTATCGGGACGACATTCTCAACCTCCCTAAGCTGATTGCAGAAGGTGACGCCAAAGCGGTGCAAGCCTTTGTCGACAACACACTACCGAAGATCGACAAGGAACTGGCCGATGGCATTCGCAACGACCCGAATTTCTACGTCGTGCTGGAGATCATTCAGGACAATGACAGCGCGCTGGCCTATCTGAGTTACGTCAGCCTGGCCATCGAAGCCGTGCCGCCCAACTTCTACGCCTACCACGCCGGCAAGGGCGGCGCCTACCTGATGATTGAAGTGGTGCTGCTGATCGTCACCGCACTGCTATCGGCCGGCACCGTCGCCGCAGCACGCATCGCCGCACTCGGCGCGCGAATTGCCGCCAGCAGCGCCAAGGTCGCCGGCGTTGCCCGCAAGGTCGAAGCGGCGCAACGCGCCTTCGCCGCCTTTGTCCGCATGCTCGACGACTTCTCGGCCGCCGCCAACCAGCTCCACGCCCTGGGCGCCAAGCTCAACGTGGCGCGCCAGCGCGGCCTGCGTGTTGCGGGCAGCACAAAAACCACCATCACCGCCCGCCGCGCCGCCATCAAGCGCGACCGCCGCTGCCGCATCTGCGGCAGCAGCAAACACAGCACACCGCACGGGCGGCTGGGCACGGTCGAGTACGAATAAGGAGAAGAAGGCACAATGCTCGGCAACGTACTGAAGGACGCCAAGTACCTCAAACGCATCAAGGACGCCACGGACCTGCTCTCCGACCCCGGCCACCCGCGCCACCACGGAATCAAGATGCAGGCGCATCATGTGATTTCGGCGGAGGGGGTGAAGAAGTCTGGTCTTGGGAACGATCTCGTTCGATTTGGCTATGACATCAACCTGTTGGACAATCTGGTCTTCATTCCCTCGACGCTACAGGGCGCGTGCCACTTGGGCGTGCAGCCGCACCGGGGAGATCACAGGGCGCCGGTCGAGGGGGATGAGTTTGATGATGATCGGAAGCGACCGGATGACTACCATAGAACGATCGCCAAGCGAGTCAATGAGTTGAAGCGCCTGCTTACCGACAATTGCCCGGCCGAGGATCCGGACCGGCGGCGGACGATTCACCAGAAGATGGATGAGATCAGCAAGAAAATTGCGAAACTCATCCGAATCGTCCCGAGTAAAGCTCCTCTGACGAGAGTTGCGAAGCACTTCGGCCCGACATCAAAGATCGGCTGCGGCGGGGTCGATTCGATTCCTCGCCACGAAGACCATCCCTGCCCGGTGGAGCGACATCACCACGGTCAGCAAGGCCCCGGCCAGAAGGACGAGCAAATCACATACCGGAAAGATAAGCCGTATCAGTTGAAGGTGGGACGATGAGCGCAGGCAGGTTTGACAATGACTACTATTTTGTCCACGAAGTCCCTCACGATGAGCGTCTTCCATACCTGACACCCGATGAAGACACGTCGCGCAAACCCTATACGTCCAAGCGACTCCCGATGCATACCAAACCGTTGATTTTCCACAACGGCTCCTTGGATTATCAAAAGGCGAACCGCATCACTCCGTACGATCCGCCCCCGGAAATCCTCTTCAGTGGCTCCGACGTTGTCGTCAAGGACAAGCTGCGCGACAAACTCCTGCCGCTGGAAATTCCCAACCTCGCCATCCAGCCGGCGATCTACATCGACCACAAAAACAACTGGCACGAGGACTACTGGTATCTGACATTCACCGAGTTGTTCGATTGCTGGGATCGAGAGAGGTCTTACTACGACCCCGATCCGGTCGATTTCGACGATGTGAAGCTCTACGAGGTGTACACCTACTCGCTCGACGAAAAGGTGTTGGAAGAAACGCCGCTCGAATCTCGGCGCCTGTTCAAGATGGGTAGCACCACGGAAGGTCCGGTTGTCGTCCACGTCTCCATTGCAAGCTGGTTCGGACTTAGCGGCGCAGTGCTTGTGCCCATCGCCGAGTATGGGGTGTCATTTCCCTGAAGCGAGAGCGGTGTTGAAGGTCGGACGATGAGCACAGGAAAATTCGATAGCGACTACTACTTTGTTAGAAAAGCGCAAGACGAGCGTTTGCCGTCGTTGACACCCGACGAAGATACATCTCGCAAGCCTTATACGTCGGAGCGGCTTCCGATGCATACCAAGCCATTGATCTTCTTCAACGGTGCGTCGGATTTTCAGAAGAGCAATCACATACGGCCAAGTGACCCGGCTCCAGACATCCTTTTCAGCGGTTCGGATGTCCTCGTCAAAGACGAAGTACGCGATAAACTTCTGCCGCTGGAAATCCCCAACCTCGCCATCCAGCCTGCCATCTACATCGACCACAAGAACAACTGGCATGAGGACTACTGGTATCTGACGTTCACCGAGTTGTTCGATTGCTGGGATCGTGAGCGATCGTCATATCGGCCCAAGCCCATCGATTTCGATGGAGTGAAGATCTACAACGTACGTCAATATTCCCTGAACGATGACCTGCTTGACGAAACCCCACTCGAGTCCAGACGGCTGTTCAAGATGGGTGGCACGCTGGATGGCTTCGTCGTCGTCCATGTCTCCATTGCGAGCTGGTTCGGACTCAGCGGCGCAGTGCTTGTGCCCATCGCCGAGTACGGGGTGTCATTTCCTTGAAGCGAGAGCGGTGCTGAAGGTCGGACGATGAGCACAGGAAAATTCGACGGCGAATACTATTTCGTGCTGAAGGACAGGGCAGAGGGAATGCCAGAAATGACGCCGGATGAGGACACCGCAAGGAAGGGCTATCGGTTCACTCGGCTTCCGCTGCACACGAAGCCTCTGATATTTCACAACGGCTCATTGGAGCATCAACGAGCAAATCGAATTAGGCCCATCGACCCGCCTCCCGAAATTCTATTCGATGGCTCCGACGTCCTCGTCAAAGACGAAGTACGCGACAAACTCCTGCCGCTTGAAATCCCAAACCTCGCCATCCAGCCTGCCATCTACATCGACCACAAGAACAACTGGCATGAGGACTACTGGTATCTGACATTCACCGAGTTGTTCGATTGCTGGGATCGAGAGAGGTCTTACTACGACCCCGATCCGGTCGATTTCGACGATGTGAAGCTCTACGAGGTGTACACCTACTCGCTCGACGAAAAGGAGTTGGAAGAAACCCCGCTCGAATCTCGGCGCCTGTTCAAGATGGGTAGCACCACGGAAGGTCCGGTTGTCGTCCACGTCTCCATCGCGAGCTGGTTCGGGCGCAGCGGCGCAGTGCTGGTGCCCATCGTCGAGTACGGGGTGTCATTTCCCTAAGACCGTCTTGGCCTCCGATTTGGTGCTTCCCTTGGATACAAATTTTCAAGGCTGGATGGAAATTGCTTGGGCCCGAAGACATCCCTGCTCGAAGCCTGCGACGAGTACGTCACCTTGCTCAACCTGCGCAACTGGGAAAAGCTTTGCGAGCGCTACGTGACCGAACAGATCTACGTGCACTCAAAGCTGATGGTTGTGGATGACCGGATCGCGCTCATTGGCAGTGCCAACATCGATGACCGCAGCTTGCTGGGCGAACGCGATTCGGAACTGGCGGTACTGGTGATTGACGACACCCATGAGAAGGCCGACATCGGCCTGGGCCGGCAGACGCCGGTGCGCAAGTTTGCGCGGGAACTGCGCATGGACATCTGGAAGAAGCTGTTCGGAATCACCGGCAATGTGCGCCCGGCCACGCATCTGCAGGCGGCCATCGAACAGCCGGTCAAGCCAGCCAGTTGGAAGGCGATTCAGAAGCAGGCGCGGGAGAATGCCGAGGCGTATGAGAAGGCGTTTGAGTTTGTTCCGAGGAATTGGGTAGATGAGGTCGAAGGCAGGGTTCCTGCCAAGATCTTGCCCACTTGGGATTCAAGCTCCGACGTGCCTGAGGGAATAGCGGCCAATTGGGGAAAGAAAGGCTATCTGAAATCGCCATTACCGTTCCAGTCGGAATTCTGGGGTAAGCCACGTTACAACCCGACCGCCGTGGCCGGCCTCAACGACATCAAAGGATTCATTACCGCCCTGCCCGTTCACTGGACCGAAGGCGAGAATATCAAGTTTGTGTTCCCGACATCGCTAGTGGTGCAGAACGATCGTACACCGGCCGGTACGCCGCTAAAGACCGCTTGGGACGCAACGCAAGAAGACCAAGCTATAACGGACGAACACGTATGAGCTACCGGAATATTGCGATGGCCCTCGGGCTTTGTCTGCCGCTGGGCGCTTGCGCCGACAAGCCTGCAAACCAGACATGGCCAATCGAATGCGTAGGGCGCATGCAGATTTCGTTGCCGGGCGAGGCCGATCAGGCAGCCTTACCAAGTTCGGCATTCATTGAACAGTTTGCCGCAACTCAGACAAAGCGTATCCGGCACACGTACTCAGATGGGTCGTACGCTTCGCGGGTCAATTTATATTTTCGCGCCGGCGTGGAAGTCAGTCAAAAACTCAGCAATCAGGAAGTCGCGAATCTGAAGGGGGCCATCAAGGAGCGAAATATCCGGGTACAGCAGCATGCGAAAGACCAAGGCGGACAAGTGACATATTTGAATACTGGTCCGCTTGAAGGCTCAGTGCTGGTGCGAAGCGATGTGTTTTACATCTCTTCCACATTGATATTTGGCCAACATGCGCTGACATGGAAACTTCGCACGGACGAAAAACGCTTTGACGAAGTGAAGGCTTTGGCTAACGGTTTGAGCACGAACCTTCGTCCCCGCCCCCTTTTCGACACCCCCCACGAACCTGGCGTCTGCCTGCCCTATGCCTTCATCCGCGACGACGGCACCACCCCGCACAGCATCGCCATGAGCTACCGGCTCAATGATCACCCGGACATCGTCATCAATCTGGAGAGCAGTAGCGCAAGCCCCACACCGAAAAAGGGCGACCATGCCCGCCCGGATACCGTCACAGACGAGACGCGCACGAGTGATTTCTGGAACCAGCAGATGACATGGCTGCACACGTTCAAAACCCACTGGAAGCGCCCATTCTCCATGCGCAGTGTGGACATCGCCGGTCGTAAAGGCACGGCATCGTTCGTGGAAGTGGTGCGCGAAAAAGGCGGTCCCACCGACCACATCTATCTCGTGGTCGCGCGCGGCAATCCGGACGCCCCCGAGGCTGAGCCGGACATCCGCTTGTTCGTCGAGCAGACGCAGGAGAACGCCACCAAGCGCGGCATTACGCCGCTGACGCAGGACGAGGTGCAAGCGCTGGCCGAGCAGATCACTGCGAGCGTGTCGATCAGGCCCACTCTCTGATCGCTTACCGCAAGTCTTCTGGACCATGCAAACCCTCGTGGGTGGCCGTAAGAGCCTGCTCAACGGCATTCGCAGGGGGTTGAAGGCACTGCTGGTTGCAGTAGGCTGGCAAACCGTTGCGCCAAAAGATCGATGAAGAAGTTAATCAGGGCGCCGCGGCGCCCTGATTTATTGCGTTCAAGCCCGGAAGTTCAAGCCGTCTTCTTAACCGCCACCCGACGGCGCGTCACCGGCTTCTTCTCCACAGCCGTGGTGCTCTGTTCCATCGTCTTCAGCATGCTCGCGCCGGCTTCGGCGGCCAGTTCGGCGCTTTCTTCGACGGCTTGTGTCATCAGTTCGGCGGCTTCGACCATCACTTCAGTGCCGGCCGGGCTCCAGCGCTGCAGATCTTCGTAGCTGGCGTGGGCGGTGCGCTGGATGGTGGCCAGCTGGGCGTTGAGCAGGTCGACCCACTTTTCGTAGCTGTTGGTGAACACCTGCATGGCGCTTTGCAGCACCGAGACGGCGGTGTCCACCTGCACGGGGCTCGGTTGAGCGCCGGAGAGCATGGTCTGGGCGCGCTCGGCCTGGGTGTCGAAGCTGTCGCGGGCGTGCTGGAGCGAGAGCTGCATCATTTTCTCGATGGTATCCACGCTCAATTGACCATAGGCGTGCAGGTGGTCGATGGATTCGATCTGGTGTTCTTTGACGAGCGCTTGGGCAATCATGGGTTTGACCTCACTGGGTTGTCCGGGGGGTTGTCGGGAGCATAAGGGTGTTCTGTGACATCCATATGGAGGCATTGCCTACGGGATGAACGCAGGGTATGTAGGATAAGACCGATTGTGCATTGCACCAAACCCGGTACAATGTTCCTACAAAACTAATTTGCGTTCCAGCGTTGGCCGGTGATCCCGGCACTGCAGTTCGATCGGACAGGAACGCGCGCGGGTTGTGCTCACAGAGCAGCCCATTTGGTGATCGCGTAAGCGCGCACTGGTCACGTCGATCGTGTCTGCGTGCCTTTGTCCGGTCGAGGTCGCGGTGGTTGATCCACCTGGTCGAAGCTGACGCCTGGAGAAACATGCTTCCGGTTGTCGCTCGTATCTTGGCGCTGCTCTCAGGGACGATCCTCTTGCTTTTGGGGGTCGGCCTGCTCAATACGCTCCTCGTGCTTCGCGGGGCGCTCGAAGGCTTTTCCGACAGCATCCTCGGCCTCATGGGGTCGAGTTATTTCGCTGGCTTCCTTGTCGGCACCTTGCTGGTGCCGCGTCTTATCAAACGAATCGGCCACATTCGTGGCTTTGCATTCTTCACTGCGGCGGTCGGTGCGGCCGTGCTCGGTCATCTCATGGTGATCGACCCCTGGGTGTGGATTGCACTGCGCGTCATTGCTGGGGCCGCTATCGTCGGGCTCTACATCGTGATCGAGAGCTGGCTGTCCAGTGATGCGGGTGAAGCGCTACGCGGGCGGGTGTTCGCGGTGTACATGGTGTGTAACCTGGGCGCCCTGGCGGCGGCGCAACAGTTGCTGAATGTGGATGCGCCTTCCGGTTACTTGCTGTTCGTGATTGCGGCGTTTTTCGTGAGTCTGGCGGCCATGCCGGTGTCGGCGACACGTTTGCCGCCGCCCGAACTGCCCAGCGGCGAACGCATGACACTACTGGCCTGTTATCGTAAGGCGCCGGTCGCGGTCACCACAGGCGTGTTGTCGGGGCTGGCCATGGGCGCTTTCTGGAGTCTGGGCGCCGTTTATGTCGGCCGCCTCGGGGCGGACGAGACGGTCGCGGCCGATTTCATGACGGCGGCGATTCTGGGCGGCGTCGCCCTTCAATGGCCCATTGGCCACTTTTCTGACGGTAACGACCGCCGCCGTACGCTGGTGGTGGTGGCCCTGATCACTGCGGCGGCTTCGGCGGGCATGCTGATGGTCGGGGCGGATTACTGGCTCATGCTCGCAGCCACGTTTGCCTTTGGCGGTGTGGCGTTTTCTCTGTACCCGATTGCGGTCGCTCACCTCGTCGACCACCTGCGAGCCGAAGAAATTCTCAGCGGCAGCGCATCTTTACTACTCTTTCATGGAGGCGGCGCCGCGGTCGGTCCGATGATCGCCGGGGCGCTGATGAGCCATCTGGGGCCCATGGCCCTGCCGATTCACTTCATGGTGATGACCCTGCTGCTGGCGGGCATTGCCTTCTGGCACACGCGCCGACGTGCCGACGTCATCGTCGATGAGCCGGCCGTGTTCGTGCCCATGGTGCGTACCTCTCAGGGTGCGCTGGACATGATGGCGGCGGACCATGCGACCGCAGCCAGTACAGAAACCCACGCCAATTGAGGATAACAACGATGATTCTTGCAACCGATCTGGATGGTACTTTTCTGGCGGGCGACCCCGAAAACCGCGCCCGCCTGTATCAGCTCATCAACAACCACCCCGAGATCACGCTGGTCTTCGTGACCGGCCGGGGGCTCGAAGTGGTCATGCCCCTGCTCGATGACCCCACCATCCCTCAACCCGATTTCATCATCTGCGACGTGGGTGCCACCGTCGTCGAAGGTACGCATCTGCAGTCGGTGGAGCCGATCCAGTCGTCGATCGATGCCATCTGGCCCGGTCAGCACGTCGTTGCCGAACAGGTGGCCGACATCCCCGGCATTCGTCGCCAGAAGATTCCGCAGCAGCGCCGCTGCTCGTACTTCTGCGATGCAGAGGCGGTCACCGACGAGCTGCGCAAGCGGGTCGAGGCACTGGGTTGCGAGTTGCTGTATTCGGCCGACAAGTATCTGGACGTGCTGCCCAAAGGGATCAACAAGGGCAACACGCTGGTTCAGCTGGTCGATCTGCTCGAAGTGCCGCGGGACGAGGTGATTGTCGCCGGCGATACGCTGAACGATCTGTCCATGTTCGAGGTGGGCCTGTTCGGGGTGGCCGTGGGCGAGTCAGAACAAGGCCTGCTCGACGCCACCCGCGACCGCTCCAAGATCCTTCACGCCAAGCACACTGGCTGTGGCGGCATTCTCGAAGCCTTGTCGCACTTCGGCTTCCTGGGCCAGGGGGCGGTGGCCGCCGAGCTGGCCGAGCTGTCCAAGCCAGGGCGCTCAGAGCTGGTGATGGTGTATCACCGCCTGCCCTACGAAGAAACCTGGGAGAACGGCGAGCTGGTGCGTCGTCGGCCCACGTCCCCCAACGGCATCATGCCGACGCTGTTCTCGTTCTTCAAAGGCGGCAAGCGCGGCGCCTGGGTGGCCTGGTCCATCCACGACCCCGAGAGCGGCCGCCCTTTTGAAACCCACACCGTGGTGGATCGCAAGGAATTCCCGGGCCTGGTGGCGGCGCGCGTAGCGCTCACCAAGAACGACGTGGACGTCTTCTACAAGCGTTTTTCCAAGGAAGCCTTCTGGCCGACGCTGCATACCTTCTGGGAGCGCGCGCACTTCCGCGAGGAAGACTGGGAGGTGTTTCTCAAGGTGAACCGCATGTTCGCCGAGCGCACTGCGGCCGAGGCCGCCGAGGGCGCGCTGGTGTGGCTGCATGACTACAACCTGTGGATGGTGCCGGCCTTCCTGCGCGAGTTCCGCCCCGATCTGCGTATCGCCTTCTTCCACCACACCTACTTCCCGTCTGCCGATGTGTTCAACGTGCTGCCGTGGCGCCGCGAGATCATCGGCAGCCTGATGCAGTGCGACTACATCGGCTTCCATATCCCGCGTCAGGTGGAGAACTTCATCGATGCCGCGCAGGGGGTGCTGCCGGTCAAGGTGGTCGAGCGCAAGGCCAGTGCGCCACGCTTCCGCACCTATGGCTGCGCGGTGGGCGTGGACACCTACGCCACCACAATCGAGGTGCACAATCGCCGCATCGGGCTGGGCGCCCACCCGGTCGGGCTCGACGTGGGCCGCATCGAGAAGATTCTGGCCGAGCAGTCGACCCAGAAGCGTATGGAAGCCTTGCGGGCCGAGCTGGCGGGCAAGCGCATGGTGCTGTCGGTGGAGCGCCTGGACTACACCAAGGGCACGCTGCAGAAGATCGAGGCCTTTGAGCGCCTGCTTGAAAAGCATCCCGAGTTCCACGGCAAGGTCACCCTGGTGACTGTGTGTGTGCCGGCGGCCAAGGAAATGACCATCTACCAGCAGTTGCAGGAGCAGATCGAGCGCGCCGTGGGGCGGGTCAACGGCCGTTTCTCCACCGTGGGCTGGACGCCGCTGCAGTTCTTCTTCCGTCCGCTGCCCTTCGAAGAGGTGGTGAGCTACTACGCCATGGCCGACGTCATGTGGATCACCCCATTGCGCGATGGCCTCAACCTGGTGGCCAAGGAATACGTCGCCACGCAGGGCCTCACCAACGGCAAGGGCACCCTGGTGCTGTCCGAGTTTGCCGGCGTGGCGGCCGAGCTGCATGGCACCTTGCTCACCAATCCGCACGACCCGGCCGATCTGGAAGACAAGATCTACCTGGGGCTGACCATGAGTGGTTCGAATGGCGACCCGGCCGGGCGCATCCGTCAGCAGTTCGGCATCGTCCAGCACAACGATGTGCACGCCTGGGGGCAGGAGTTCATGGAGGCGGTCAAGGCGGTGGATACCACCCCGCTGGAAGACCGTGAAGAGCCTGCGATGGCATCCGAACTCAGCGGTGTAAGCTGACCGGCGACTCGCCAGGAGCGCCCCAGGCATAGACCTCCAGGGCGTCGTGGTCGCATTTGCAGCAATCGCCGCAGGTCTGGGCCGGGAGCTTGTGCACCCGGCCTTTTCTTTCGAGGGTCTCGAGCATGGCGCGCAGGGCGTCGGGCGCCATGCCCAGTTTGAGTGAGAGGTCCTGAACGCTCGCGCGCTGATGTTCGCGCAGCACATCCCGAAGCTTGTTGATCAGCATTGCCGGCCCCTCAAGTGCTGGATGCCACGGCAGGCGCGGCAAGACGTTTGCCCTGGTGGCGCAGGGCGAGGAAGACCGCGCCGATCGCCACGACCACGATGCCCACCTCGGTGGCAGAGCGGCTGGGATGCTGGGCAAAGGTGGCCAACTGGTAGTACAGGGTGGCCAGCCCGTAGGCCAGCCCGGTGGTCCACAACGACACAAAGCTCGCCCAGCGACCGCCCGCTTCCTGGTAAATGGCCGCCACGGTGGCGCTGCACGGCATGTAGAGCAGGATGAACAGCAAATAGGCGAAGGCCCCGGCCGCGCCGTCAAACCGGGCGGCCATGGCACCGAAAGTGCCGACCGACACGGCTTGTTCGGCCGCTGTTGCCTCGGTATCGCTCAGATCGCCCACGCTCACCCCCAGCGGATCGGTCCAGCCGCCCAGGGCATCCATGAGGTTGACCGGGATGGTTTCGGCCGCAGCGACGAGACCGCCCCAGACGCTGAACGGCGCAGCCTCGGTCTCCGGCGCGTCCTGCTGGGCCAGTGCGGTATAGGCCGCATCCAGCGTCCCGACCACGGCCTCTTTGGCAAGCACGCCGGTGACGATGCCCACGGCCGCTGGCCAGTTGTCCTCATGCAGACCCATCGGGGCAAACACCGGGCTCACCGCGCGACCCACTTCGGCCAGCACCGACCTGTCGCTGTTGTCATTGCCGAAGCTGCCATCGGTGCCCACGTTGTTGAGCAGGGTGATGACCAGCACCATGGGCACGATCACGCGACCGGCACCGACGACAAAGCTCTTGAGCCGCGACCAGGTGTGGATCATCACGCCCTTGGCGGTGGGCAGGTGGTAGGGCGGCAGCTCCATGATGTAGGGCGCGCTTTCGCCCGACAGCAAGGTGCGCTTGAGCGCCAGCCCGGTGATCACCGCCGCGGCGATGCCGATCAGGTAGAGGGCAAACACCACGTTCTGCGCGCCCTGCGGGAAGAACGCCGCGGCGAACAGCACATATACCGGCAGGCGCGCCCCGCAGGACATGAAGGGCACCATGGCCATGGTCATCAGGCGATCGCGTTTGCGCTCCAGCGTGCGGGTGGACATCACCGCCGGCACGTTGCAGCCGAAACCCACGATCAGCGGCACGAAGGACTTGCCCGGCAGGCCCATCCAGTTCATCAGCCGGTCCATCACGAACGCGGCGCGGGCCATGTATCCCGAGTCTTCCAGCACTGACAGGAACAGGTACAGGCAGGCGATCACCGGGATGAAGGTCGCCACGGTCTGAACACCGCCACCCACGCCATTGGCCACCAGCACGGTGAGCCACTGGGGCATGTTCATGGCCGCCATGATGTGGCCGAGGCCGTCGACCATGAGCGTGCCCACGGCCATGTCGAAGAAATCGATGAAGGCGCTGCCGATGTTGATGGTGAACATGAACATCAGGTACATCACGCCCAGGAAGATGGGAATGCCGAGCACCCGGTTGAGCACCACGCGGTCAATGCGCGCCGTGGTGTCCCGTGGGACTTCGCCGATCACGCGCACCGCGTTGCCGGCAATGGCGTTCGCGAGGGTGTAGCGCGCATCGGCGACGAGGATGTCCACATCATCGTTCAGTTCGGCCTGCAGCCTGCGCGCGCGCTCGGCACCCACGGGCCCGACGGCCTGCATGGCCAGATCGTCGCCTTCGAGCAGACGTACCGACAACCAGCGCGCCGACACATGGGTGTCGAGGGCCGCGGGCAGCGCGAGCGGCTCGAGTTGCGCCATGGCCGTGGCCAGGCTGGCTTCGTAAGTGACGTCGGCGGTGGCCCTGGGCAGGCGGACAAGCGCATCGTGAATGGCCAGGCGGAGTCGATCAATGCCGTCGCCTTGTGCCGCGCTGGCCAGCACCACCGGTACGCCCAGTGACTTCTCCAGTGCATCCGGATCGAGGGCCAGGCCCTTGGCCCGCGCCACATCGGTCATGTTGAGCACCAGCAGCATGGGCACGCCCATTTCGGCCAGCTCGATGGTGAGATACAGGTTGCGCTCCAGATTGGAGGCATCGACCACGTTGACGATCAGACTCGCCTCGTTGGCGTGGATGTAGTCCCGCGCCAGTTTTTCATCGAGCGACACCTCGCCATCGACCACATCCAGCGAGTAGGTGCCGGGCAGATCGACCACTTCAACCGCCTGACCCGTGAAGCGGTATTCACCGTGCTTGCGCTCGACCGTCACGCCGGGCCAGTTGCCCACATGCTGGCGGGCGCCGGTCAGCGCGTTGAAGACGGTGGTCTTGCCGCAGTTGGGGTTGCCCACCAGGGCGATGGTCTGGCGTTGTTGCATCACAACTTCTCCACTTCCAGCGCGTCGGCCTCGTCCTTGCGCAGCGACAGCGCCGAGCCGCGCACGCGGATTTCCACCGGATCGCCCATGGGGGCGACGCGCACCACCGTGAACGGGGTGCCCGGAGTGAGGCCCATGGACAGGAGCTTGCGACGATAGGCCTTGCCGGTCGGATTAAAGCCGGCGATCTTCGCCTGGTCGCCAACCGCAAGGTGCTTGAGCATCATCGTCATGTCGCTGGAAATCATCAGGGTCTCGAGTGTAAGTGAAAATTATTCCTATTTGCACTTCGATTAACTTGCGCTGGATCAATCTTTCCGGAAATTCTCGCAAGGACGGCAAGGGCTCCCGCAAGAACAGGGCCATGGCGGGTTCATCCAGAGGGTCGTGTCCGGCCGACTCGACTAAGTGCTTGGATAGGCAGCGTTTTGACCTGGTGTTGGGGGCGCGGTTTGGGTGGGGGTGTGCTCGGCCGTGTGTGTCGGGTTTGCGACATCCCGCGCTCGCTTGTCTCGGCGGCGATAGCGGTCTGGCGGCGTGCCGGCCGATGTCGGGAATTTTGACACCGGGCGCTCGTTGCTTGAAAGAATGCGGCTCAAAGAGGGCTTTGATGCCGTTGGCCTGATGTGTGCTTGCGACTGATTGACGCATCAACTCCCGTCAGTCACACAGTCACGAGGTCGGAAGAATGAGAAATCTGTTGTTTGCAGCGGTGCTGCTGATGTCCGGGGCGGCCCATGCGGCATTGCTCGGCACCACCGTTACCGCGACCGGGACATATTCGAACCCGCTGGGTCTGGTCAATGACGGATTCATCCCCCCCGAAACGACGCCCTGGGCCAGCGGGACCAACGTGTTCTGGAGCGACGGGGGCAACAACACCGTTCGATTCGTTTTCGACCTGGGCGCTGATTTTCTGGTCAGGGATATTCTCGTGTCGGTGGACAACAATGACGCCTATCGCGCGCAGTACTCGACAGACGCGTCGAACTGGACCGATCTGTTCATCATCCCGAGTGCCGGGGGTGAGATTTCCCCGATCCAGGGAGGCCTGGATACCCTGACCAGCGAGGCCGCATCGCTCGAATATCTGCCCGCCATGGACTTCGCCGGGCAGATCGCGCGCTACATTTCGTTCGAGGCGATTGGCGGCGACAGCAGCTACGCGCTGGCTGAATTGCAGATCTTCGGCGACGAATTGCCGGTTGACCGCCCGGTGCCGGCGCCCGGCACCGCATTGCTGCTGGCGGCTGGCCTGGCCGCGATGCGTTTTTCCCGCCAGCGCCGGGGGCGCTGAGTCCCGCAGCTCACATCACGCGAGCGCCGCGTTTCCAGAAGAACTTGCTGCCGAACTGCTTGTTGTCGCCGTCCACGCAGATCACGATGGTTTCATCCGGCAGTTCAACGGTCTCGAGGATGCGGCGCTGAATGTCTTCTGCACGATCCCGGTTGTGGCGCCGAAGGGCGCCGGTGATGCTGAACCCCAGCACGTAGAGCGGTCGGTCGGGCTGGTGCCGGACGCGCTTGCGCAGCAGATAGGCCTTGCGCACGCCGCCGATGCCTGACAGTTGTTCGCGCAAGCGTGCGAGTTGCGCGTCCGGCAATTCATGGCGCTCGAAGGTGTCGTCCAGACGCACCTCGTTACGCTCCTTGTTCGCCAGGTACTCAAGTTCGCTGCGTTCCACCAGGCGCTCGTGCCAGGCGTCGGCTTCCTCTTTCCGGCCGTGTCGCCAGTGGTAGTCGCGCAAGGCTTCGCTGCCGGGGGCGATGGCAGCCTCATCCACGGTCATGGCGCGTTCGATCAGTGGCTGCCCGCCATCATCGTCGCGGTCGAGCAGGCGGGTGCCTACCGAATAGAGCACGACCGGGTCGTCCGGGACGCGTTCGAGCAGCGCCCTGAGTTGTGCCAGCGCGCCATCGGCATCGTCGCCGATGCTTTCGGTCAGTCGCGCCCGCTCCAGCGCCTCGTCCCGGGGGAGCGGGGCCTCGGTCTGCGCGCGCTCATCCAGTGCCGCCAAACGGGCACGCCCTTCCTGGACCTCGCGGTAGCGCTCGTCCCATGACGGGGCGATGGCCTCTCGCCACTGGTGGTCGAAGGCCTCCGTGATCGGCTCGAGTGCATCGCCAAGCAGGCGGTCGGCCGAGGTGCCGTCAGTTGGCGGGGCCAGCCTTGGCTGGGCGTCGAAGGCGGCCAGGCGGTCCTTGAGCGCCGGGTGCGTGTCGCCCGAGCCGGTCTGGCGGGCCATGGCCTGTTCGAGCCAGCTGCGGGTCGAGTCTGCATCCACATCGTCGACAAAGTGCCGACCCATGCCGGTGTACGGCAGGACATTGGGCTGCGCCTGATCGTCGGCCTGGCGGTGCAGTTGCGGCCAGAAGCGTTCGGACAGATAGCTGCTCATGACCTCGACGCCGGTCAGTGCCTCGGCGGCGGCCTCTGGCGACGTCAAACGCACGGCCGTGGCGTCCGCCTGATATTCGTTGGCACGCGCCATCGGGAATGAATAGGCGGTGAAATACGGGACGAAACGGTTGAGGAAGGGCTTGAACAGAAATCCGCCCCGGCTCTCAGTGGCTTCGAGCACATCCACCAGTCGCGCCCAGCGCAGCCGCTGGCGGTAGATCCAGTTCGACACCCGTCCGTGACCCCGGGCCAGGTGGCCGAATTCATGTGCCAGCACGGCCTTGAACTGTTCGACACTGAGCGACTTCATCAGCGGCAGGCCGATCAGCAGATAGTTGCGTGGCCAGCCGAAGACGCCCAGTCGCGGTGACTGAACCACGCCTGCGTTGAAGTCGTCGGTGACCAGCACGTGATGAAAGCGGGGGGCGTCGAGGTCTCGACGCAGGGCTTCGATCATGGCGAACAGTTCAGGACTGTCCTGGGCGGTGACTTCGGTGCCGGTCGGCGGCGGGATCTTGACCCACAAAGCCTTGATCACCATCCACAGAAAGATGCCGACGATGAAGATCAGCTTGATCGCCAAGGCCTTGAGCACGGCCACGGAGGCAACCAGGCCGACCAGCAGCGCCACGATCAACAGCAGGATGCCCATGACGTAAGCGTTACCCAGAGCCGCCAGTCCGAGCACGCGCGCCGTGTAGGCCCCGGGGCGGGTGTGCGCGTCGTTTTCGAGGCGTGCGACCAGTGCGTCGAATTCATCACGTGTCATGGTGGTCACCATTCAGTGCGCTTGAAATGCCGGGCAGCCTAGCATGGCGTTTGCATGATCCGTGAGGAAAAATGCCTCAAGTCGCCGAGCGGCCGGTCACGGCGTCTGCCCGGTGTTTGCGGGGCCTTGAGCGATGTCGGACCAGGCCAGCTCGAACTTCGCCAGATACTTGCGCAGGCGGTCGGCGTCGTTGACCACCTTCCGCTCGGTGCGCGAGATGTCGAACAGCTGTCGGCCGGCCTCCGACAGGCTCTTGCAGCGACGGCATTCGGCCACTACTGCGGCCAGTTGAAGCCGGTCGAAACGATCGAGCGCATCGAGCCGATCCCCCAGCAGGGCGCGCAGACCGGCGGCGTCCGTCTCGCCGGCCTCCACCGCCCACGCGTGTCTGAGGCGCTCGATTTCCTCTGCCACAATCGCCTCGTTGATCCGCCCGGCATCCGCCAGGGTCGCCATACGCGTGACCGAGGCCGACAGCTCGCGAAAGTTGCCGCTCCAGCGCGCCTCGGGCGAGGTGGCAAAGCGCAGCCAGGCGCGTTTGGCCTCCACGTTGAAGCGCACTGCCTTGCCCAGTTCGCGGGCATGGCGCTCGAGTTCGAAATCCAGGTTGGGTTCGATGTCCTCGACCCGTTCGGCCAGGCCCGGCAGGGGGAAGGTCCACAGGTTGATCCGGGCATAGAGGTCTTCGCGGAATTTGCCCTCGCGCACCCATTGGCGCAGGTCGCGGTGGGTGCCGGCGATGAGCATGAAGTCGCTGCTCACCTCGGTGTCGCCGCCAAAGGGAAAGAAGTGCTTCTCTTCAATCGCCTTGAGCAGCATCGCCTGCTCGTCCAGGCCCAGCTCGCCGATTTCGTCCAGAAACAGCATGCCGTCGTGGGCCGCCCGCAGCAGGCCGGCGCGCTCGGTCTGCGCACCGGTAAAAGCCCCCTTCACATGGCCGAACAGGGCCGACATGGCCATGTCGCCGCGCAGGGTGGCGCAGTTCACCTCAACAAATCGCCCCTTCACCTGGTGACGGCGCTGGCGCAGTTCGAAAATGCGTCGTGCCAGAAAGCTCTTGCCCGCGCCGGTGGGCCCTACCAGCAGCACCGGCGCGGTGGAGCGCACCGCCACCTTCTCGATCTGCTCGATGGTGCGGTTGAAGGTGGCGTTGCGGGTGGCGATACCGCTCTTGAGGAAAGAGACGGTCTCCTCCGCCTCGCGGGCAAAGCGGGTGGCAATGGCGTCGTAGCGGGACAGATCCAGATCGATGACGGTGTGGGTGCCGCGCACGTCGCGGGGTTCGCCTTCGTTGGCCTCAGTGCGGCGCTTGCGCGGTGGCGCGGTCTGAAGCAGCCGCGCGGGCAGATAGTGCGCCTCGGTGAGCAGAAACCAGCAGATCTGCGCCACATGGGTGCCGGTGGTGATGTGGACGAGGTAGTCCTCGGCCTCGGTGTCGAAGGCATAGCCACGGGCGAAATCGTGCAGCGCGCCGTAAACCTCGCCGAAGTCCCACGGGTCGCGCAGCTCGATCTCCACCGAGCGCACCTCCGTCGCGGGCGACACCTCGGCAATGTCGAGCTTCACCTTGCTGGCCAGCCCCCGATTGCGGGCGTCGTGGATCAACTCGAGCCGATGCACCGGCAGGCCGTCCTGCTGGCACAGCCCCACCGTGGGTCGCCATTTCTGCCAGCGTTGCTGCCCCCGGCCACCGTAGTCGAGCACGGTGCCGAGAAAGCCGATCACGACGTTCTTGCGGTTCATGAGTTTCGCCAGAAAGATAAAAAACTAGCCATTTGTATCTGATTTTAGCGACCGTGTTAAGCGCGTACATGACGAATGGCAATGCCGATAAAAAATTTTGTCTATTGAAAACATGAGTTTGCGATCTTTTTGAATCCTCTGTCGTATTTCTGGCACGCCCTTCGCAGTACAGAGATCAACCGCGGAATCACCGCTGGAGTACGGGTTGAGGTTCTGGATGCCTCGCCGGTGCGCTCCCGCCGGATGACGTTGTGTGGGGCGTATGCCGCCTCGGTGAAGAAACGGTGTGCTGGATGCGTGTTGGTACGTTGATTCAGGTTCGACTCCTGACATCCCCGTTCGGTAGCTCATTTGGATAGAGCAGCAGATTTCGATCTGTTGGTGGCGGGTTCGAATCCCGCTCGAACACCAGCCTGATTAGCTGGCATTTATTTCAAGCAGTACCCGCCGGTTGTGGCGGAAAGGGCGGCGGCCCACGCGGCCAACGCCCCGCCCGCCACCGCCGTGCCGGCCGGCCCTTGTGGCTCGCCACGGGCAGCGATGGCAACACCTGACGGGTTGGAGGGCGCTTCGGTGACTTCCACTGCCCAAAGGCCTTGCCCCCGCACCCCGAGGCGCCCCGCAGGCGGCCCGCCGGCACGGCGACAGACTGGTAGAGGGGTCATCCCTCGCCATTCGCTGGATCGCGTTGTGCTCATGGCGCTTCGCTGGAACATCTTGAGGCTCGTCGCATTGTGCGCATCTGCCTTTTGGAGGGATTCGCAGTAGCCATGAGCACAACCCTGCGGGCTCACCCCTGCTGGGCTCCATGGCCGCGTTGCGACTCCTTGACTGGGGGCCACCCAGTCTGCGTCCCCGCGCCTTGCCCTGCAGCCCAGCAGGAGTGATCGCGCCAACGAATGGCGAGGGATGACCCCTCCCGGCCACAAGCCGAAAACAGATGATTGGAGAATAAAAATGAACATGTTGTGGAAGCGATTCGTGGTGAACCAGACCCAGCGCGCGCTGTTGCTGCGCGAGGGCAACTTCGAGCGTGTGCTCGAGCCGGGTGTGCATCGTGTGATGGACCCGTTCGACCGCTACGCCATCCAGTGCTGGAGCGTGCAGGCGCCGCACTTTGATCACCCGCTGGCTGAAACCCTGCGTCGTGAGCGGGGCGCGGTGATCGAACAGTACTTCGATGTGATGGACACCAATGAAGATCAGGTGGGCCTGCGCTTCGAGAACAAGATGCTGGTCGAGATCGTGCCGCCGGGCGCCCGTCGCCTGTACTGGAAAGGCCCGGCCGAGGTGCGCTTCGAGGTGGTCGAGCTGGCCGAAGGCGCCGAGGTGCCGGCGCGTGTGGCGCGTCTGCTGAACCAGTCCAACCTGCGTAGCCGCGTGGTGACCGGGCTGGCCGGGGTGTTGAGCCTGCAAGTGCCGGCCTGGCATCTGGGTGTGCTGAAGATCGACGGCAAGGTCGAGCGCCTGCTGGAGCCTGGTTTCGTGGCCTTCTGGCGCTTCAACCGCGAGGTGAGCGTCGAGCTGGTCGATACCCGTCTGCAAACCTTGGAAGTGAGCGGGCAGGAGATCCTGACCCGCGACAAGGTCGGCCTGCGGGTGAACCTTGCCGCCACCTGGCGCTTTGCCGACGTGCTGGCTGCGTTTGCCGCCACACCGAAGCCGGTGGAGCACCTGTACCGCGAACTGCAGTTCGGTTTGCGGGCGGCGGTGGGCACCCGGTCGCTCGATGAGTTGCTGGAAAACAAGCAGCTCATCGACGAGGTGGTGAGCCAGCACCTGGCCCAGAAGCTGGCCGGGCAGGGCATCGAGGTGCATAGCGTGGGCGTGCGGGACATCGTTCTGCCGGGCGAGATGAAGACGATTCTCGCCCAGGTGGTCGAGGCGGAGAAATCCGCCCAGGCGAACGTGATCCGTCGCCGCGAAGAAACCGCCGCCACCCGCTCGCTGCTCAACACCGCCAAGGTGATGGAAGAGAACCCGACGGCCCTGCGCCTGAAGGAGCTCGAAACCCTGGAGCGTGTGGCCGAGCGTATCGACCGCATCTCGGTGTTCGGTGGCCTGGACCAGGTGCTGAACGGCCTGGTGAGCATCAAGTCCGGGTGAGATTGGGACACGGCTTCGCCCGTGTCGGCCCGGCCGGGTGCGAGGCGATGGCTTCGCACCCGTTGGGGGAGGGCTTGGCGGGGCTGAGCGCGAAATGGCGAGCGGCCGGAAATGATTGCCGATACCGGTGAAGGGTAAAACCGAAGGCTTTGGAAACGGGCGGTATTTGAGGATGCAGCTGCGGGGTCTGCGTAAGGTTCCGTACGTGGCGCGCGTTTAAAGCACTGTTTCGCACGGGTGTCATGCCCCGTGTCGGCCTATTGCGGGTTCGAGTCCCGCCAGCCCCGCCAAGCCCTTCCCGGAGGGGAAAACGTTGCCCGGATGCACGGGAGTGAAACATGAAAAGCAACAAACAACGCCGCGCCGAAATCATGGCGGCCCGACGCCAGCGCAAGCGGCTGCGGACGGTGGCGACTCAACTCGAGCAGCGCCGCGTGCCGCTCGCGGCCAACGCCCTGCCGGTGGACGCGGCCGCGCTGATGCCCACCAACAGTTACGGCGCACCCGTGTGGCAGACGCGCGGTTTCTATCTGGACCTTGCCTTCACCTGCAAGGACTGCGGTGCCGAGTGCCTGTGGACGGCGCAGCGACAGAAGTGGTGGTATGAAGTGGCCAAGGGCCACCCCGATTCCACCGCCGTGCGATGCAAACCCTGCCGCGCCAAAGAGCGCGCCAGAAAAGAGACGGCCCGCCGTGTGGCGCTGGCCGGTCTGCAAAAGAAAATGGAAGCAAAGGAACACCCATGAAGATCGAACAACAACACGATCACGACATCCTGCACGCGGGACAGGGCGCGCCCATCAAGCTGTGGACCCACGGCGTGCCGGTCGAAGACGATGCCCGCCAGCAACTCATCAACACCGCGCAGATGCCCTTCATCTACAAGCATCTGGCCGTGATGCCGGATGTGCATCTGGGCAAGGGCTCGACCATCGGCAGCGTGATCCCCACCCGTGGCGCCATCATCCCGGCGGCCGTCGGTGTGGATATCGGCTGCGGCATGATGGCCGCCCGCACCACGCTCACCGCGGCCGACCTGCCGGACAACCTGCACGGCCTGCGCACCGCCATCGAAAAGGCCGTGCCGCACGGGCGCAACATGACCCGAGGCAAGCGCGACCAGGGGAGCTGGGGTCGCCCGCCCGAGCTGGTGGATGCTTACTGGAAGGCGCTGCTGCCGGGCTTCAACCGCATTACCGAAAAGGCGCCGCGTTTGAAGAACACCAACAACCATAACCATTTGGGGACGCTCGGTACGGGCAACCACTTCATCGAAGTGTGCCTGGATGAGGCCGAGCGCGTGTGGATCATGCTGCATTCGGGTTCGCGCGGTGTGGGCAACGCCATCGGCCGCCACTACATCGAACTGGCCCAGGCCGACATGCGCCAGCACATCGCCAATCTGCCGGACCGCGACCTCGCCTACTTCGAAGAAGGCTCGCAGCACTTCGACGACTATGTCGAGGCCGTGGGCTGGGCGCAGGACTACGCCCGCAAGAACCGCGAAGTGATGATGCAGCACGTGATCGCCGCCACCCGTACCGTGATCGAAAAGCCCTTCCAGGCGGATGTGGAGGCGGTGAACTGCCACCACAACTACGTGCAGCGCGAAACCCACTTCGGGCACAAGGTGCTGGTGACGCGAAAAGGCGCTGTGTCCGCCCAGAAAGGCCAGCTCGGCATCATCCCCGGCTCCATGGGCGCACGCAGCTACATCGTGCGCGGCAAGGGCAACCCGGAGAGCTTCTGCTCATGCAGCCACGGAGCAGGACGCACCATGAGCCGCAACGCCGCCAAGAAGCGTTTCTCGATCGAAGACCAGATTCGCGCGACCGAAGGCGTGGAATGCCGCAAGGATGCATCGGTGATTGACGAAATCCCGATGGCGTATAAGGATATCGACGCCGTCATGGCCGCGCAGGACGCGCTGGTGGAGGTGGTGCACACCTTGAAGCAGGTGGTGTGTGTGAAGGGGTGATAGCTAAAATAAATTTGCTCTGGGGCTAGTATGGATAATCTGAATTATTCCGAATCTGATTTTGGTGAAAGGTTAAACAAAGTACTTTCAGCGTCAAAGCCGATAAACAGCATTGAATTTTTAAAAGGTAGAGATAGAGAGCTAGAAACCATAAAACGCGCTCTATACGCTGACGGGAGGCACGTTTTTATCTTCGGAGATCGAGGTGTCGGGAAGAGTTCACTGGGCCAAACTGCTGCGATCGCATACCAAAGTTCGGATGCAGAACCAATCTTCGTTTCGGGGTCACCTGACGATTCATTCTCATCCATAGTGGCCAACATAGTGGCGCGAGCGATTAGCAAGCCGCGTACGAAAAGCGTAAAAAATTCGAAAAAAATTTCGCTTTCTTTTAGAGGTCTTTCGATTGGTGAAGGGGAAGATGTCAGCCCAATCGATATCGAATCTAACATCCAAACAATTGGTGATGCTGTTGAACTGCTCAGGCAGGCTGGAAAAGAGCACTCAGCTAAGCCTATCATTGTAATTGACGAGTTTGATACGATTTCCAGTCTCGATGAGAGAAACAAGTTCTCATATCTTCTCAAGCAGTTGGGAGATCAAGCAGTAAACATCAAATTCATTTTTACTGGAATTGCTCGGTCTCTAGATGAATTATTAGGAGTGCATCAATCGGCGTATCGGCAACTCGAGACAGTTGAACTGCCTCGCCTTGGCTGGGACGCTCGCCGCGAAATCGTAACTTCAACTGCGGCTGCATTCAATATCACTGTGGATAACGATGTAAATTGGCGCATATGTATGGTGAGCGATGGGTATCCATACTACATACATCTTGTGTTGGAAAAGATTTTATGGGCAGCTTACATTCTAGAGCCTGATATCTCGGAGATTGGATGGGATTTGTTTCATGAAGGTTTGCACGAAGCCATTTTGGCAACAAGTGCAGAGTTGAAGCGGCCTTACGAAAAAGCGGTATTGCACAGAGAAGAATCATACGAAGATGTTGTATGGGCAACCGCTGATCATGACGATTTAATGAGGTCGTTGAATGATATGTATGAATCGTACAGATTGGTTGTAGAAAAAAGGAATGATGCGCGCGAAGTTTTAGACCGGGGGAGATTTTCCGCGCTGGTGCGTAAGCTCAAAGACGCAAGCTACGGTTCTGTACTTACAAGTGTTGAGTCGCGTAAAGGCTGGTATTCCTACAGAGAAAAAATGCTACGCGGATTCGTTCGAATGCAAGCGCACGTTAACGGTGTCGAGTTGACTGGTGATCGACCAACGCCGAGACAGACGCAGCACGTTGGGAACGCGCGAAAGGGTTACAAAGGCGCAGCTTTGCCGCGCGGTGTTCGCCAGCGTTCAAAAATCGGAAGTTGGGACGATTGAAAGCGGTGTTGCGAAACAGGGGGCAGACCTCGGTATTTAACTTAATTAGCCAGGTTCGAATGTTGAGCGCCTAAAACCGAGCTCTGCCCCCTATTTCGGCTTGTGTGAAGGGGTGAGAGTTTCTGAGGGTTATGAATGCACGTACTAAAAGAGGGTAAAGAAGCGTTCCTTGAGTTCTTGAGAAATTTGACGCCGCAAGCTTTGCTTTTGGGTATAGCATTGGTCTCGGGGCGCAATCTCACGCTCACGTGCTGCTACCCAGAAAATGCGGCACAAACTCTTGCGGCGTTCGGATTCGGTGGGCTCGCTCTGCTTGCAGCATGGTCGAGTTCAGCTCTATTTATTGAAAAATACTTCGTTGCAGCTGACGATATGGAGGGAATTTCGCTGCAACTTAAGCGGGATGGATTAGTCGGAATTAATTATATGAAAGAGCTACTCAAACACGCATGCCGAAGACACAAAATTCTTTTCGTTGAGGCAATTTTCATTGTTTTCGTAGTTGAGTTCGCGATTGCAGCAGTATTTGTAGTGGCAATTGCAAATGCAGCGGGAATTGTTCGACTAATGAAATAGCCCGCGTAGGGCGCATTAACCGAAGGCCAATGCGCCGCATGTCTTCCGCGAAGCGTCTTCGACTCGACATACCCTCTTTCCAGGGAGCCCTGCACGCTCAACCCCGCTGACAAGGTCATTGACCCACTCGAGGTGGGGCGTTGTGGCGAATTCGCGCATGAAAAAGGCGACAGCCTCAACGGATAGCGCATTGCTGCCCTGCACCAAATTCGCGAGAATAAAGGCCACCAAGTTGGCAGGGGACGGTGGTGGCCGAACAAAGCAACACGCCTGACGGAAACGCTGGCTGGTGGAGCCGGCTGGCGCGCCGGATGCGCGGGTTCTTCAATGCGCCTGGCGTTTCTCAGGTGCAGGCTCCGCCATCAGAGACCCACGTGGAGACGTCTGAAGTCGTTTCGTCTGCCTCGGATGGCTCGGAGAACGATGAAGTGCCGGTTTTGTCGGCTGGACAGGACGGAACAAGCTTGCGTGTTCAGGACGCCGGGGAAACGCTCTTGCCCGAACCCGAACCCGAACCCGAACCCGAACCCGAACCCGAACCCGAACCCGAACCCGAACCCGAACCCGAACCCGAACCCGAACCCGAACCCGAACCCGAACCCGAACCCGAACCCGAACCCGAACCCGAACCCGAACTATTGCCAGAGCCAGAGCCAGAGCCAGAGCCAGAGCCAGAGCCAGAGCCAGAGCCAGAGCCAGAGCCGCGGCCGAAGCGGAAGCCGAGAAAGCGCAAGTCGGCCGTCGTGAAGGACAACCCCACCGATGGGGCTCAAGCGCTGCAGTCAGCGCCGGACCCCGCATGCGACGGGCTACGGCTGAAGATCGAAGACGTTCAAGGCAAGATCCTCGACCTTTCAGAGCGAAAGGCGAGCATGGATGCGACGATGACCGCGTTCCATACGGCGCAATATGAGGCGCTTGGCGAACTCCTTGCCGACTGCCTTGCGCTGCGATGTGCCGTCACACGCCGACAGGCCGAGATCTCCGGGTCGGTGGAGGACCGTGAAGCGGCGGCCGCGGCCGCCCGGGAAACCGAGCGCTACCAGCAGCAACTCGCGGAGGCGCCCGCTGCGGCGGCCGCGCAAGACCCGGAAACCCGGGCACGTCTCAAACAGGTCTATCGCGCGGTGGCCATGCGCTGCCATCCAGACCGGGTCGAAGCCGCGGATCAGGCGCAGGCCACGGAGCACTTCCAGCGTGCGCAGCGGGCCTATCGACAGTCAGACCTCGAAGCGCTGGAGATCCTGTTGGCGGAGCTCGAGGCTTTGCCGGCCGCCTTGGGGAACACACATGGGCAGGACGATCTGGCGACGCTGGAAAGGGCGTTGTCCCGCCTGCGGGGTCGCGCGGCCGATCTCATCCTCGAGATTCAGACCCTGCAGTTGAGCCCCGAATATCGCCGTGCCCTGGACCCTGATCGATGGGGCCCGTATTTCGACGAAGCACGTCAGGCGTTCGAGCGAGAGCGCGATCAACTGCGGGCGATGCTGAAGACGTTCGACGACCGGGCATAGGCGTCCCCTACGCCCCTCGGTCATTCGAGAGACGCAGCTTTCCGCGGGTCAGACGACCCGTATTTCCTCGGGCGCGCTGGAAGCGCGATGCTCGCCATCAACCTGAGCGAAGGTGAAGTCGAAGTGGGCGCGTTGGGCCCCGGAGCCCATGCGCTGTGCCGGGCTCGTGGCGGGCACCGTGGCCGACCCTGCGTTGCTTGTCGAAATCAATGCGCTGCTGGCAGTGGAGATGGCGGCGGACGAGAGCGGGGCGCTGGACGCGTTTTTCTGTCGGTTGGTGACATCGGACTGGAAATCCGAATATCGGGCGTAGTCGGCAGCGCGGCGTCGGGCACGCAGATTCAATGCTGACACGGAAAACCATATGGCATATCATGGGCAGCCGTCATTGAAATCAGGAGGCGATCCGATGCCGACGCCGCAATCCCCGACACTTTCGAACCCCATCAATAACGGGAGCCGCAGGGGGAGTGACAAGTGGGGTTCAGGCCATTTCGCTGCGCCGCGCGGAAGTCGACAACACAATGGTGTTGATATTTCTGCTTCGTTAGGTGAGGCCGTGCTTTCTCCGATCGATGCGAAGGTCGTTCGCGTTGCCTATCCGTATGCCACGGATTTGTCTTTGACCGGCATCTTGCTGGAGGGCGTGGGCCGCCATGCGGGTTTCACGGTAAAGATTTTCTACATGTCACCCGAGCAATCGAAAATCGGCAAACAGGTGTCTGCAGGCGAACGCATCGGCGCGGCTCAGAGTCTGCTCACCAAGTATCCTGGCATCAAAAACCATATCCACCTCGAAGTACGCCAGAATGGTGTCGTGATTGACCCCCAGTCCCTGATGCCCACTTTGCACTGACCCATGAAGAAGCTCCTCATTGCCATCGGAATGGCGGCGCTGCTGTCCGCGTGCCAGACGACCGGTGATTTCTCGGGTTCTCTGGAAGCGCGACGCTCGGCGGTGGATGAGGCGGGTGCGCCCTGCGTTCGCGTTCATGTGGCCGGCGACTACCGGCTGGTGGAAAATGCGTGCCCCGGTGCGGATGCGCGTCGCATCACGCTCATCGATCAGGCCGGTGAGCGCTACTACGCGTCATACGACCCGACATTCACGCGCTGGGCGTGGACAGAGGGGTGCGCGACCGAGGGCGCTTGCGCGTACACATTGAAGGTACGAGAGGGCGCCATCACTGCGTTCACCTATCGCTTTGCCATCAACCTGAGCGAAGGTGAAATCGATGTGGAGGTGGCGGGCGATACCTTGGTGGTCGTCCGCAAACAGATCGTCGATCAGCCGTCCTGAGTCGAGCGCGACGGCGGGCGCCAGCGACATTGCGTCGCCAGCGCCCGGTCAGTGGGGCCGCTGTCTTTGTGGCGGGTTTGCCTCAGCGCCAGCCCAGCACCAGACTCAGCACCAGGCTCATCACCACCGTCAGGCCGATCCACGCAGCAACGCCGGCGAAGGTGATCCGATTGCTGATGTGGTGTGCGGCATCCGCGTCGTCAACATGCAGCAAGGTGCGCACGCCGTGGCGAATGAGCGCGGCGGTGCCGAGCCATGCAATGGCCAGCATCAGCACGTTGAAGGTCATGCTCGGCACGAACAGCATCAGCGAGGTCAGCCACAGGGGCACCGGTGCGATGGCGGCCAAGCTGAAGCTCTGTGCATACGTGGGCTGGGTGTCCGAGCTCTCGGCGATCTGCCGGATCACGTCGGCCATCAAGAACACCATGGCCAGCTCGACCGCGAAGAAAATCCCGCCGACGATCAGGGCTTCGCCCATGCCAAGCGCCGGGGCCAGGGCAGGGAAGACGGCGCCGGGCGCCGTGGTGCTCGCGTACAGGTACATCAGTGGTGGGAGCAGGGACAAGGGCGCGGCAACGGCGAGCAACATGCGGATGACGCTCGGATGTTTTCGATCGATGTACTGCCAGCCGCGGGACTCGGAAATCAGCATGTGAGGCAGGTCTGCAAGAGACATGGTGTCCTCCTTGGTGGTCAGCGCACCGGCGCCATGCCGGCGCTCACAAACTCAGTGTAGACCATGGAATGAGTGCCATTTTCAGTTGAGGCTCGGCCCGACGTCTGTCGCCGGCGTGCCTCTCGACCTCGCCGTCCGCAACCACATCCTCGAAGCGCTCGCTACCACGGCGCGTGAGTGTTCGGGGCATCGAACCTGTCTGCACGCACCGGCGTCGCACCTTTATCGCCGGCGCACGGTCGGCATCATTGCCATCTCGATGGCGAAAAAGAACGTTTGCGGCGATTCGCAGGGCGAGACGGTGCCGATGAAGAAGGACCTCGGTGTGTTGTGCAGGCAGATCTCTGATCAGCCCTTCCGAGCGAGTAACGAGGCGAAAAAAATGCCCGGGAAACACCCGGGCATTTTTCATGACGCCAGTTCCAGATCAGAACTTGACCATGACGCCGACCGTGACCAGATCGACGTCGCCTTCGCCGGTGCGATCTTCATCGCCCACGTCGAAGAAACGTTCCCACTCGGCGCGCATGGCGAAACTGTCGTTGAAGGCGTATTCGGCACCCAGACCGAGAACCAGGTTGACTTCATTGTCGTCGACGCTGGAAACCGCGTTGCCGCCGGGGCCGGACGCCGAAACGTCGACTTCGTTTTCGGAGAAATACACACCGCCCTTGCCCAGCAGCGAGAACGCGTCATTGAGGGGCAGGAAGCCGACCGCTTCGACAAAAATGCCATGGCTCTTCCAGTCGGCCTCGAGTGAGCCGCCGGTGAAGGTGGCGTCGTACTGGGACGAGCCGAGATTGACGTAACCGCCTTCGATGGCGAAGTGCTGATTGAAGCGGTAGCCGCCATAGACCTTGAAGGCGACATCCTCTTCATCGACATCGCTCGACAGACCGGTGACGCCGACGGAACGCAGTGCGTCATCGAAGCTGCTCTTGTCGATGTCGACTGACGCGACGCCAGCAGAAAGACCCATGTATGCGTCCTGAGCCTGCGCCATGGACGTCAAGCCAATCGCAAGTCCGATGGCGACGAGTGTTTTCTTGATCATGAATGCTCCTGAATGATGTGCCTTTATGTTGATTGTCATGGCATATACAGAATGAGTCCGGGATTGTAACAAAACCCTTCATGCGTATCCAAAGCGAATTTTCAGAATCACGACGGTGCTTGGGGTGTTGTCGGGAACACGGGTTGGCGGCTCGACGCCGCGAGCGCAGCGGCCAGGCACTTAATCCTTTGGCTAATGAACGCGGGTGCAGTCTCCTCATTTGCCAAGGCGCTATTCGCTAGTGAAATGTATCGAGAGAGCCGAAGCTGGTAGTGAGTTGAACTGCATCTTGCTTACAAAGTAACCATGAAGTGTTCATGGTTACTGCCTACCCTGTCAGGACGACCCCGAGGCGTCGGGCATAACTAAAGCACAGGGAGCAACTCATGAATCCGTCCGCAACGCGTGAGCGGTACAAGGCCCTCTTTTCATTCTCGGCCGGCTTGTTCTTCATGGTCTGCGCGCCCGCGCAGGCGCAGAGTCTCAGCATTGACGAAGTGAAATGGGAAAGTGGTGACCACCTGCTGGTCGGCAAGGGGGAGGCTCCGAGGCGATCCACGATCCGGGTGCTCAACGCAGGTGACGGCTCACTGATTACCACCATCGAAAGCGGCCGGCGCAGCGAATGGCGGCTGCGCCAGGGGATGGATCGACCGCCCTGTCGATTGCGGGTTGAAGCTGGCGCGCTGTCGGCCGAGCGCAATGTGCAAGAAGCCGGCAGTGATTGTGATAGCGGCGCCACTGAGCCGCCGCCTCCGCCGCCTGCCGGTGGGACGTCCATCAATTCCACCAGCACCAGCCTCAACAGTGCGATGACTCCGGTGACCGAGCAGTCGCTGGGCGATGGCAATGCGTATGCCCTGTTTGCTGCCAACGATCTGGGCATGCACTGTGCCGATCTGGACTACCAGATCTTCAGCATCCTGCCGCCGTTCAACGTGGTGCACGCTCAGGTCGTTCGCAAGGGCGCCGACCCGCAGCTGATGGACGACAGTAACATCGAGGTGGTGTATTCGGCGGCATCGAACGCCAACGATCCCGCTCAGGCCAACAGCACGGCCGCCGAGCGTGGCGAGGTGATCTACAAAGGCAACTTCTGGCAGACCATGCCGGGTGACGCCAACCCCCTCTGGTACGAAGCCTATGCGCCCCTGTACTTCGGTCTGCTCCAACCGGGTGACCTGAGCGAGGACGCGGGTTTGCCGGTGCCCGATTCGATGAAACTGTCAGGTACGCCCGAGGCTTATTGTCTGGCGGGTTATCTGGCAGGAAGCGAGGGGCCGGAGGGGCCACGGGTCAAATGTGATCTGTCCCAGGCGACCATGCCGGGGCATCTCAACCCCTATCTGGCGAACGCGCCGAAAACCTTCGGGCGCTTCGACCGGGAGGTGAATTTTTTCAACGGCCTGCTGGGCGGACTCGGGCTGGGCGCCATCGTCCCGGAGACCAACTGGTTCTCGGCCGAGGGCATCCCCATCATGCCGGTGGACGATCAGGGCCGGACGAATCCGTATCCGCTCATGCGCGTGCAGGCCAAAGACCGGACGACTGGAGCGATCCTGGCGAGCACCGACGTGGTGCTGCCGGTGGCGACGGAGGCCGATTGCCAGGGTTGTCATGCGCGCACCTTCGATTGCGAAGACGTGAACCAGACCTATGGTTACACGCTGCAGTGCTCGGAACAGGCGCTTGATCGGGCGCACCCCGAGATCGTTGGCTATGTCCCGCCGGTGGTGGCCGAGAGTGGGCAGGCGCCGGGAGACACCCTGGAGCAGCGCATGCTCAACGCCGCCAAGATCAATATCCTGCGTCTGCACGATGCCAAGTGGGGCACCACGCTGGACAGCACCCGGCGCGTGGTGTGCGCCAGCTGCCACTATTCGCCCGCACTGGATCTGGCGCAACTCGGGCCCACGGACTCGCCGGCGACCGAACAGACCCAGCACATTTCCATGTCGCGGGCCATGCACAAGCACCATGGCGATCTGATGGCCAAGTCCCTGGCGGCGGCGCTGTTCCCGGACATGCCGGCACCGAACGATCCGATTCGAGATGAACCGGTGGCCAGTCATCTCGACCGCTTCCCGCTGGCGGATGCGGCTTCGACGCAGACTGTCACCGAGTACGTGCTGGAGCAAAGTTGTTACTCCTGCCACCCGGGCAAGCGGACCCAGTGCTTGCGTGGCGCCATGGCCAACGGCGGCGTCGTATGCCAGGACTGCCATGGCGACATGGCCACGGTGGGTGACGACTTTACCCACCGGTTTCCCTCCACGGCCGGAGCCATGGACACCAGCAAGCGCATTCCCTGGGCGGTGGAGCCGGGCTGCCAGTCCTGCCACGTGGGCGACGCGACTCATCAGCCGGGCAACACTCAAGGCTTCATCTACGCCGAGGACGGCATCCGCCTGCTTCGCGCCTATCGCAGCGGTGATGGCTCGGCGACGCCGATTCGCGCGCGTGACTCCCGGTTTGCCGAGAACCAGGTCACCAACAGCCTCGGTCAGCCGGTGGATCTGCTCTATCGGCTGAGCAAGGGCCATGGTGGTCTGTCCTGCGAGGGCTGCCATGGCAGCACCCATGCGATTTTTCCCAACCCCAATGCGGACGCCAACGACAACGTGGCGGCCACGCAGATTCAGGGACACTCAGGCACGGTGATCGAGTGCAACGCGTGTCATACCGGTATCTTGCCCAACCGCATGGATGGCCCTCACGGCATGCATCCGGTGGGTGCGGGGAGCGACTGGAACGAAGGGCACGAGGATGTGGCCGAACGCGACACCACCGCATGCAAGAGCTGTCACGGCCCGGATGGTGCCGGCACGGTACTCGCTCGCACCGCGACCGAACGTACCTGGCTGTGCAAGGACGAGAAGGGCAGTCTGTGCAGCCGCGAGGATCAGCGGATCACCGTGTCGAAGGGGACTGTGGTCAGTTGCACCTTGTGTCACGAAAACAAGATCAATGGCGACTGATGGCGCGGGCGCGGGCGTGGGCCGGCCGGCCGGGGGGGGCATGGATGACGTCGGAATTTTTTACATTCGGAAACAGGTGGCTTTGCGGGAGCTGATACAAGTGTTTGAAAAAAAGCGGCTTTCCTGATCTGGTATATCGATTGCTTAGTTGTGAGCATATGTAAGCACGTGTTACCGAGTTGCCTTCACCGGGCAGCCACTGACTGGAGTAAAAAATGAGTTCTTCGATCCTGAAACTGGGCCGTGTTGCCGCAGTGATCGCCTCTGCCATGGCGCTCTCGACGCCCGCGCACGCTATTCTTATCGACAACGGTATCGCTCAGGGCACGCTGGGTGCCTGGGAGGTTGATGTGGTCGGTGGCGGTCAGACCCGCAACGGTACGGTGACGGCCCTGAACCAGGCCACGAACACCGTCGAGACAGCTGAAGTGATCTACGATTACTACACCTATCTCAATGTGGGTGGCACGGGCATCCAGCTGTCCACGGGTGGGCAGGCTGCATCCGCCAACGGTGTCACCAGCTCCGGTTCTTTCACCGGGACGACGGGTGCGACAGTCAACTGGTCGGTCGAAAGCAGCATCGCTGCCGGTAGCAGCATCATGACCAACACCTTCACCTTCACCTCAACCGGTGATCTGGGTGAAATTTCCCTGTTCCAGTATCTGGACGAAGACGTGGTTGGCGCCGGTGACGACGTTTTCTTCACGCGTGGCTCGGCAGCCGGTAGTGATCTCGAACTGTTCACCATCGACAACAACCGCGGGTTCGGCGTGAGCCACGGCGGAGCCTACTCCGATGGGCAAGGTCTGCTGAACGCCACCTTCATTGGTTGGGCCGTGGACAACTACAACGACATGAAGCCGCGCCTGGGGGCTGGTACCCAGACCGTTTCGCTCGCTGGCAACGTTGACCCGGCTCTGTCCACCTCGGTCAACCCGTTTGTGGGTAACGTGATCGGTCCGGTGGATGTGGTTTCCGTGCTGGGCTGGGCGATTGACCCGACGGCGCAGACCGCGACCATCATCACGACCCTCGGTGGCGTGCCCGATGTCCGTCAGATCGACAACAACGACGTGCCGGAGCCCGGCACCATTGCCTTGTTGGCCGCCGCTCTGGGTGGCCTCGGTTTCAGCCGCCGCAACAAGCGCGCCTGAGCCTTGCGTGGTCGGGCTCAGCTCCTTCAGGAGCGGTGCCCGCCAAAAAAAGCCCCGCAATTGCGGGGCTTTTTTTGGGCGTGCCGATGCCGATTGACTCGGCGTCACACGTTCAATGATGGGCAAACACGGCTTCATTTCCCCACAGCTCGGTGACGCGGGCGTCACGGCCGCAGGCCTGCCGATAGAATTTGTAAGCCTCGGCTTTCGATTTCAGGCCGCGCCGGGTCAGCACGGTGTCATCCTTTTTGTAGTAGTCCTGGTGGTACGCCTCGGCCGGGGTAAAGGGCGTGGCGGTGAGGATGGGGGTTACCACCGGCTTGCCCAGCGCTTTCTGGGCTTCAAGCTTGGCCGCCTCGGCCAATGCGCGTTCCTCGGGCGAGTGAACGAACACAGCGGTGCGATAGCTCTCTCCCCGGTCGCAGAACTGGCCGCCCGCGTCGGTCGGGTCGATGCTGCGAAAGAACAGATACAGCAACTTTTCTTCGCTCACTTGTGCCGGGTCATAGCGGATCTGGACCGCCTCGTAATGCCCCGTGCCGCCACCCGAGACCTGCTTGTAGGTGGGGTTCTCGGTATGACCGCCGGTGTAGCCCGAAATCACCTCGGTGACACCGGGCACTGATTCGAAATCCGATTCCACACACCAGAAGCAGCCGCCGGCAACCACCAGCTGATCTGTCCCGGCCTGGGCCGGCGTCGCGAAGAGCCAGCCTGCGCTGGCGAACGTCAATGCCGCTGCAAGGCGACGAAGCCTGATCGTGTTCATGTGCATTTCTCTTGGTCGGTAAAGGTGATACCCATCTGACGGTGAAGGAGGGCGGAGGCTTACATTCACATCCACCTTCCGCCCGAGGTTGGGCTGTCGGGTATCAAAATACGGCACCCGAAGATTCGTTCTGATGATCAAGGACCAAAATTCTTCCACTCCAGAGTCACCTGCGATTTCATGCTCGCACCGCAACCCGGATGTGCCTCTGCACATCCGTTCAGGAGTAGGACATGAAAACCGTTCGAAAAAACAGTCAGCATCCTGTCTCTGTACTGGCCATGGTCGGCCTGACGCTCTGGATGGCGACCGCCATCGGCGCTGCCGGTGGCGTACTGATGAAATGGTATGGCGCACTGATGATGGGATCGTTCCAGCTGCCGCTGGTTCCGTAACCGTCTTCTCTGATCACGCTTCGGGTTCGTGCCCGGAGCCGTCTGCGCAATGTGCCACTGGCGTTCATGGCATGGCTCGACTAGGCTCGCGTGCTTAAAGAGGAGCGCGCGTGTTCAAGTACTCAATGATCAATCCTGTCGATGCGGGCACGGTACGCCGGTGCGATTGCTGGGGCGAGGGGCATTTCGGCGCGCCGCGGGGGTGTCGAACGCATCGCGGCGTGGACATCGTCGCTCGCGCCGACGCACCGGTGTTCTCACCGATGCATGCGCTTGTGGTGCGTGTCGCCGAGCCCTACGATGACGACGCCGTGCTGTCGGGCGTCCTGCTGCAAGGGATCGACGCCCACGCCGGGCTTGAGGCCAAGCTCTTCTATGTACTCCCCGACCTCGCGCTGATGGGGCAATGCGTGCGCGCCGGCGCCGTGATCGGCCGTGTTCAGAGCTTGCAGGCCCGCTACCCGGGTATCACCGATCATGTGCATCTGGAGGTGCGCGCCCAGGCAGTACCCATCGACCCGGTACCCCTCATTGCCGATTTGAGCTGAGCGCACGGCAGAACCTGCTGCGCGTGCTAGACTGCGCGCCGGCCAGTATGACATTCGATTCGCTCTCGCGACCCGCCCGACGCACCGTTTCCGATCTCTCTTCCATGCACACGTACGATGAAAACGCCTTGCGTGCCCAGTTGCTGTCCACCCATTCCAAGGCCTTCGCCGAAGGTGTGGCCAGCCTGAGTGCGGTGATCCGTCAAGGTGTACCGGTGTCTGCCCGTCTTGTGGCCGACGCGCTGGCGGTGCGAGTTGGGGATGCTGCGGGTCGCATGGACATCCTCGGGGCGCTGCGCCATGTGCCATCCGACGCGGCTGTCCTCGATCTGGTGGATGCCACCTGGCGTCAGGCACTGGCCGAGGACGATGACCCCCGGGTCAGAGCGCGCGCAGCAGAGTATCTGGCCGAGTCGCCGCGAAGTGGACGCCTTCCGTTGCTCAATGCGCTGGGTGGGGACCCCGATCCCGACGTGCGCCTGAGTGCGGCCCGGGCGCTGAGCGTGTTCTCCACGCCTGCCCAGCTTGAGCATCTGATGATGCTGTACCGGGAAGAGTCCGACCAGCGTGTGCGCTCGGGGATCATTCCCCTGCTGGCGCAGACACGGGATGAAACCGTACTGCCCATCCTCGCCAAGGCCATCGAGGATGAAACACTTCGGCCGGCCGTGCTCGAAGCCCTGCAGGAACACTTCAGTTTCGACGACTTGCTTGCGACTGAAGGCGAGATCGGTGGTGCCAGTCTCGGCCAGCGGCTGCAGGGTTTCATCGGTTTCGGTCCCGTGGGCTGCGCCAGGCGCCTGGTCGACCGGGTGCGCTCGATCATGAGTGCAGATCCCGAGCCGCGACACCGTGCGCTGGCGACCGCATGCATGCATTACTTCGATGTGGCCGCACCCGACGTACTCAGGGCGCTGAACGACGTTGCGCTCGAGGTGCGTCGCGCGGCACTGGAAGTCCTCACCACCATCGATTGCCCCGGTGCCTCGCCCGTGCTGAAGGCCATGTATGCGCGCGATCGCGGTTTGCGGCGCGAGATCCTGGCCGCATTGGGGCAGCAGCGCGAGGCTTCGGTGGTGAGCTTTCTGGGCGAGGCATACCGCAGTTCGCCCGATGACGACGAGGCCCGGCTTGGTGCCATCGAAGGGCTGGCTGATCTGGGTATGGCCGAGGGCCTCCCGATCCTGGCGCTCGCCATGGGGGACGCGTCCGGCTGGAACCGGAACTCGGCGGCGGCCGGTATCTGGAAAGTCTTGACCTTTCTCGATCTGCCGCCCGACGTGGACGTCATCTCCACCGTGGTGGAGGCACTGGTGCCCGCCCTGCGCGATGCGCATCCGCACGTGGCCCACCATGCGGCACGTGCGCTGGGTGTCACCGCCAGCGAGGTCGCGGCGCGCCACCTGATCGAGGCGCTCGCTCGCACGGGAGACGAACTGGCCGGTGAAATTTTCCTGTCGCTCGGCGAACTCCAGTCCCGGGCGGCGCTGCCGCAGCTTTTGTCGGTTCGGCCAGGCGTCTCGTTCCGGCTGCTCGAATCGGCGCTCACGGCCTTGAGCCGGTATGAAGACCCGGGCTTGCTGCCCGCGTTGATCGAGCGCGTGTCCTGGCCCGCGGCCGGACTGGGGGCCCGAGAGCATCTCATCGATCGCATCATGCTCATGGGTGGCCCCGAGGCGCGCAACTGTCTGATCCGCTGTCTGGATGACGATGACGAATTCGTGCGCGAGCGGGCGGCAAGCGCGCTGGAAGGTTACGAGCATCCGGACGTGATCCGCGCGCTCGCCGCGCGTCTGCAGGATGCGGCAGAGACGGAAGACGTACAGATTGCAGCCGCGCGAAGCCTGTCGAGCATGCGCGTGACGGGCACACTCGAGGCCCTCAAGCCGTTGCTCGAC
Organism: Nitrogeniibacter aestuarii; assembly: GCF_017309585.1. Classification (NCBI taxonomy): domain Bacteria; kingdom Pseudomonadati; phylum Pseudomonadota; class Betaproteobacteria; order Rhodocyclales; family Zoogloeaceae; genus Nitrogeniibacter; species Nitrogeniibacter aestuarii. Next base: position 205,151 of record NZ_CP071321.1, read on the forward strand.
TCGCCCCTGCCGCGCGTGCGTCGAGGGGCCTTGCTCGCGATCGCAAGCATTCCGGGCCCGGCCCGGCTGCGAGCCATCGACCGGGCGCTGGATGATGAAGATGAAAGCGTTCGCGAGACGGCCATCGAAATCGGCGAGATGCTCGCCGAGGATGAGGATGCGACCTTCTTCCATTGGGGATCGGTGCGATACGAGTGAGTGTGTGGCGCGTCTGACGGCGGCAATCGGAGAATCCATGAAACCTGGTGCGAGAACATTGTTGTGCGTGACACTGGCTGTGACCTTGAACGCTCAGGCCGGGGTCACGCCGCAAGCACTGTCCGAGGCCGCCATAACGCGTACGCAGCATGTGGTGAAGTACGACGGCAGCTACCGTTCGATTGCCTACCCCAACGGGGATGTGCCCGCCGGGACCGGCGTGTGCACCGATGTCGTCATCCGCAGTTACCGCGCCCTGGGCATCGACCTGCAACAGCAGGTGCACGAGGACATGCGGGCCCATTTTTCGCGCTACCCGTCGAAGCGACTCTGGGGGCTGACTCGCACCGATACCAATATCGATCATCGTCGTGTGCCCAATCTTCAGGTGTTCTTCAGCCGGCACGGGCAGGCCTTGCCGAGCTCGCACAACGCGGCGGACTATGCGGCCGGCGACATCGTTACCTGGATGCTGCCGGGCAACCTGCCCCACATCGGCATCGTGACCGATCAGATCGATCCGGCGAGCGGGACACCGAAAGTGGTGCACAACATCGGCGCAGGGCCCCAACTCGACACCGTCCTGTTCGCGTGGCCAGTCACCGGGCACTATCGATACATGCCGAAGTGAGCGGCTATCCGGCCGGAGGGCGACATACCGGCCGGAAAACGCGCTGCACGCAAGACGCTCCACCCCCGCAGATGGTGACCTGATCACGGTGTTTGAAACAAAAGTATGACTTGCGAGGCTGTTCTGCGAAATCTGCCCGGGCCTTCGGCCGAAGAGGCTGGTAGATTTCCGGGGTATCGCTGACGGAGATCGGCGACATTTCGAGAACAGACAGTGAATCAACCCTGATGAGCAACATGCTGAACGTGCGCGAGGCCATCGCCTGCATCAAGGTCGGCGCGCCCGACATGGACGGCGACGCCGCCCTGCATCTGACCGGAGACGATGCCCCGGTCCTGACGCCCCTCGGGGCCAACATGAATATCGCCTATCTGGTCGATGATGGTGCTTCGCTCGTCTATGTGCAGGCGCGCCACCTGGACCAGCTCGACGGTCGCCGTGACCGCCTGGCCCGGCTTGGCTTGCGCAATCTGATGAAGCTGGCCGGAGAGCGCATGAAAGTGCGCACCTACAACAACATCTATGCGGTTTTTCTGGATGGCCACTTCGAGGCCAGCCTGACCCTGCTCAACGAGCTCTGGGACGAAACGCTGGCGGGCATGGTCCCCAACGGGCCGATCGTGGCCATGCCGACCCGCGATGTGCTCGCGTTCTGCGATGCAGAGTCCCGTCAGGGCATTGCCGAATTGCAGGACATGGTCGCGCGCGTGTGGCGCGACGGCACCCCGGATCACGCCCTCAGTCGCGATCTGTTCTATCGAACCGAACAGCGCTGGAAAACGATGCGATCGGCGAGCATGCGCTAAGGCGCGCAGCGGCCGCGCTTTCAGCGCGGAATCAGGGTTAATTCGCAGACGCCGGTGCCGATATGTTTCATCGAGACCCTTTGGAAATCACGATGAAACTCACCGTCAAAACGCAGATGATGACCACCCTTGGTGTGGTGACGAGCTTGCTGGCCTTGCTGCTGCTCATTACTTTCAACATGGCGGGCGAGGCGGAGCGCCAGACGCAACTGCAGGCAGAGCACGCTCAGGCGGCCGACGCCGTTCAGGAATTCCGCTATCGGGTCGCACAGGTACAGCAGTTCCTTACCGATGTGAGCGCTACAGGCGACGAAGCGGGGTATCAGGAATCGTCGGAACACTACGCCGCCGGACTCGCTGCCCTGGGCGCGCTCGAAACGGCGCGGCCGGCCTTGGCTGCCTCAATCACTGACGTCCGTCGTCGATTTGCCAGTTTTGATGAGGTCGGGCGTCAGATGGCAGCGGCCTATGTGTCTCAAGGGCGCGAAGCCGGCAATACGTTGATGAAGATGCCGGACTCCGGTTTCGACGCCCGCGCGAGCGCTCTGGTTGAAGCGATGAGCCCCCTCATCGAGAGCATCGAACGTGATCGCAAGAACGCCCGGCAGCTCTTCGCTGACGAGGTTCACCTCGGCGCAATGGCTGTTCTGGCGCTTGAACTGGTGATTCTGGCAGCGGCCGGGGGCATGCTCTGGCATCTGGCCGTGCGGGTCTTCCGTAATCTCGGCGGAGAGCCCGAGGCCGCACGCGAGATCGCCGACCGTATTGCCAATGGTGATCTGAGCCAAGATCTGTCCAACGATCGTGCCCCGGCGGGTTCCCTGATGGCTTCCATGGCCCGGATGCAGGCGCGCCTGCGTGATTTTGTGGGGACCACGAATCAGGCCATCCAGAACGTGAATGACGTGTCTACATCGCTTTCGGCGGCGGGGTCGCACCTGAAGGGCTCAGCCCACGATGCCAGTGGCGCCACGTCGGCCATGGCAGCGACGGTGTCGCAGCTGGCCGGCAACCTGGAGGAAATTGCGACCAATGCCAATGGGGCGCGGGACACCAGTGAAAGCTCCGGCCGTCTGGCAGATGAAGGCAGAAATCTCATGAGCCATACTGCGGCCGACATGGGGCGAATCGAGCAGGCCACCAACGAAGCTGCCCAAGGGCTGGCACGACTGGGACAGGCGTCTGACAGCATCAGCCGGGTCATCGACATGATTCGCGAGGTGGCCGACCAGACCAACTTGTTGGCATTGAATGCGGCCATCGAAGCAGCACGAGCCGGCGAATCGGGGCGCGGCTTTGCGGTGGTGGCGGACGAAGTGCGCAAGCTTGCCGAACGCACCGCATCGTCCACCAACGAAATCCAGGCCTTGGTGAGCGAAGTACGGGGGACCTCGGAGGCGGCCATTGCCACCATCGGTGACGTGGTCGGTCGCGTCAACGAAGGCGCCGGTCGCGCGCGCGCAGCGGACGAAACCATGGCGAGTATTCACGCGCAAACCCAGCAGGTGGTACGTATGGTGACGAGCATCAGCCAGTCACTGGGTGAGCAGGAGGTTGCCCATACCGATCTGGTGCGTCGTATGAGCGCACTGGCGGGCAACTCGGAGCTCAACAGTGAAGCCGCGGGTGATCTGGCGAATCATGCCGCTCGCATGCAGAGTCTGTCGCTCGAGCTCAAGCAAACGGTCGCGTGGATGCACGTACGTTGAGGTACAGACCCGATGGGGCAGCCGCGCCCAGCGCGTCAGTTGCGGGGTGATCGACAGGTTTTCCCGACCTCGCCGTCAGGCGTCATCACCGAGCCCCAGGCTGCGCCGAGCCGCCACGCAGCCCGCACGGCCCAGACTGCCAGGACGGCCGCAAGTGCTTCAGGGTGAAGGCCGGTATCGTCCGGTGAAGTAACGTTGCCGGGCGGTAGGGGGCGATTTGCCTGTTTGCGCTTGAGTCGGTTGCGGCGCAAGCAACATGCCGGCAAGCCCTTGCAAATCCAGATCTTGATCTGTCAAGCCACAAACGCGCCGGGCGGCCGGCGGGCTGCCCGTCAGGCCTGCGCGCTCGCCTGCGCGTGGATGGCGTTCGCGGACTCGGGATCAGCCGGAGACACTGACGCATGGAGCACCGGTGTCGACAGATCGATGCCATGCGCGCGCGCCCCGGCGATGAGTGCGGCCAGCACACGTTGCCGGGTGCTGAGTACCCGTCGTACGTCCTTGGTGTAGTAGAACACCGTCCACTCCACCGCGAAGTCGCCGGCGTCCGTGGCGCGCAGCTCCGGCGGGGCCTTGTGCTCCACGGGCAGATCCTTGTCCGCAGCCAGTTCGGTGAAGACCGCATCCACATAGGCCTGCATCGCTTCCTGCGGGGTGTCGTAGCCCACCTTCAGCTTGATCGCCTCACGCAGGCCCTTGGCCGACGCGAACTTCGACAGGTTGTGGATGGTGGTGCCGCGCAAGGTGGCATTGCTGATCATGGTGCGGTGGTTGTTGGCCAGGTTCAGCAGTTCGGAATGGAATATCTTGGTCTTGAACACGGTGGCCACCGTCGGGTCGGTTTCGCCCAGCTCGATCACGTCGCCTTCCTCGACCAGTCGGCTGTTGAGAATCACCAGCCCGCTGATGATGTCCGGCGCCCAGGCGCCCTGGGTGAGGGCCAGAATCACACCGAAGAAGCCGATTACGCCACCCGCCTCGAGCAGGCTGTGAAAGCCCATGATCTGCACTTCGGCAATGAGCACCACCACGAACAGCAGAATGCTCGAGAGCAACCCGAGCAGGCGGGTGTTGTAGGTCTCGACCCAGACCGTGTTGCCGTTGACCTCCCGCTTCTTGCCGAAGCGCCGCTTGATGAGAAAGTTGGCCAGGTGGGCCGTGAGATACCCCAGGAACGCCACCAGCACCGCGGCCAGCAGTCGTGTCATCCACGAATGCGACGCCACCGGCAGCACCAGCGCATTGAACACCACCAGCATCAGCACCAGCACGTTGGCGGCGCGAAAGTAATGCAGCTTGCTGGCAAAGCCCTCGTCAGACACCGGCTTGTTGCTCAAGCGGGCGAGGATGGGCCGCGAGAAGACGAGAAGCAGGATGTTGGCGACGATCAACCCCAGCTCGATGCTGGAGAAGGCGTCTGCCAGCGGGGGCAGGGAGAAGCCGAGAACGTTCATGACAGGTGGGGGCGACACGTTGGACCGGCCGTCATGCTCGCACACTCCGGGCGCTGCCGGGCACCTAGGACGATGTTTCCATTGCCGATGGCATGAATTCGTGATGTTCTATGCCGGCGCGATGTGCAGCCTGCCCATCGCCATGCCCTTGTCGCCGGTTCAACAGGAGTTTTTCATGATCTCACGCCCCTTCCGCTTCAACACCCTGCGGGCCGCGCTGGCCGCGTCCGCCTTGCTGACCCTCAGCATGCCCGCCTCGGCACTTGACACGTATTTTCTGAACATCGATTCGATCAAGGGCGGCAGCGTGATCGAAGGCCACGAGGAGGCGATCGACATCCAGTCTTTCAACTGGGGTGTGTCGGTCAGCGCTGACGGGGCCGGCGGACGCACCACCGCGCGCCCGGTCTTCAGCGATTTCCTGTGGACTCAGACGGCGGACGTCTCCACCCCCATGCTGTTCCAGGCGGTCTCCGCAGGCAGGGCTCTGCCCAAGGCCACCTTCGAAGCGGTACGCACGCTCGGCGGCGGGCTTGAGACCTACTTCCAGATGGAATTCGACAAGGTGATCATCACCTCCATGTCCCTCGGCGGCAGTTCCGGCGGCGCGGTCAGTGTGGTGGGCAGTTTCGCCTATCAGGCCGTCACCATGACCTACTGGGGCATGGACCCGAGGACCGGGGCGACGGGGACGCCGGTGAGCGCCACCTACAACCTGGAAACCGGCCAGGGCGATCTGGCGGCGTTGTCGGGCATCTATTCGGCCGCCCTGATCGGCGCGCCCGTGGTGGCAGTGCCGGAGCCGCAGACCTACGCCATGCTGCTGGCCGGTCTCGGGCTGGTGTCCCTGGTGGCGCGGCGGCGGAAGCGCTGAGCGCATTGTGACAACGCCCGGCCGGAGCCGGGCGCATTCTAGGGTGCCGAACATGATGGTCAATCCGGCATGGCGATTGCCTCGTGTGCCGGGGCGTTTAGCCGGGCAGTGCGTCCGCGGTCGGGACGACGCGGGCAAACAGATCGCCGAGCGCGGCGAGGCTTGCCTGCTGCAGGAGTGCCGCCGGCACGGTCTGGCCGTCCGGCCCCGGCAGGTCGCGGGTCGCGGTGGCCGTGGCAACGACGATCGGGTTCAGCCCGAGATTGAAGGCGCCGCGGGCCGTCGAGTTGATGCACATGTGGGTCATGAAACCCACGATGATCACGTCCTTGCGGCCGATTTCGGCAATGTGTTTCTCGAGGTCGGTACCGATGAACGCGTTGGGCAGATGCTTGACGATGACCGGTTCGCCTGCTCCGGGCGCCACGGGGTCGGCAATGGCGCCGATGCGCTCGCGGATATCGTAGGGGCTGCCGGGGCCGGCATCGTGCTGGATGTGGAACACCGGGCAGTCCAGGGCGCGGGCACGCTGGAGCACATGGGCCGCTTCGGCCAGCGCGTCCTCGACGCCCGCCAGCTGCATCAGGCCTTCGCGGTAGGTTTGCTGACAGTCCACCAGAACGAGGGCGCAATCGCCCAGGGCAGGGATGGCGTCGGGCAGGCCGGCAACGTTGCGAAGGGTGGTGAGCTTGGTCATGATGTGTTCCCTGATTTCAGAATGTGGTGTGACACACCCTAACGCGTGAGGATGTGATTTCGATGGGCATCCATGCAGGACAGCCCGGCAGCGATGCAGCCTGTTTCGACTGGAACGAAGTGCGCTTCGTGCTCGCCATCGCGCGCGCCGGCTCGATGGTCGACGCCAGTACCGTGCTCGGGGTCGATCAGACCACGGTGTCCCGACGCCTGCGCGGCCTGGAGCAGGCGCTGGGCACGCCGCTGTTCGAACGCCATCGTGGCCGCATGCGTCCGACCGGCGCCGGCCTGCAGGTGATCGAGCACGGTTCGCGCATCGAGCGTGAGATGGTCGCGATCCACCACGTGGTGGCAGACACCGATGCCCAGGTGCGCGGCGTGACCCGGGTGACTGCCGTCGACACGCTGGTGACCCATTACCTGTCTGGCCTGGTGGGGCCGGCCCGATGCGCCCTGCCGACGCTCTCCATCGAACTCATCGCCACCAATCACAATCTCGACCTTGCCCGGCGAGAGGCCGACATTGCCATCCGCCTGGCCCGTCCGACCGAGGGTGATCTGGTGGCGCGGCGTCTGGGCGAACTGGGCATGGGCGTTTTCGGCCGTGCCGACCGCGTGGGCGACAGCCTCTGCTTCGATCCCGAGGTCCCCTGGCTGACCTACGACCGGGACATGATGTCGCTGCCCGAGATGGCCTGGCTGGCGCAGCGCATCCGGCCGTCGGCGGTGGTCTTCCGCAGCAACTGCATCGACGCCCTCGCGCGAGCCGCTGTGGATGGTGTGGGTCTGGCCGTGCTGCCCCGTGTGGTCGGCGCCGCGCATCCGGCCTTGCGCTGCATGCCCTTCGCCGTGCCCGGTCGTGACATCTGGATGGTCATCGCACGCGAATTGCGCGACTTGCCTCGCGTGCGCGTTCTGGCCGACTGGCTGGTCCAGCGTTTCGCGGCGGACGACCTGTGGCTTCGCGACGGGCTGAGACGATGAGCGCCCGCGCCCGGCTTGGCGGGCTGTGTCTGATCGCTTCCCTCGCCGCCTGTACCACGGCGACGCCTGATGCGCCGGGTCAGGCACAGGCACCCGTCGGTCCCGTCCTGTCGGCACCGGAGGCCGCGCGGTCGTATGCGGTCGACCCGCAGGCCAGCCGCATTCGCTTCATTGTTCGCCGGGGTGGCAGCCTGGCCCGACTGGGGCATAACCATGTGATCATGGCCCGGCAGATCAAGGGGGTGATCCGGTCGGCGGATTCGCCACAGCGCTCCACCGTCGAACTCAGCCTGCCGGTGAGCGGTTTCGAGGTCGATCCGCCGGACGAGCGCGCCGCGCTGGGCGAAGGCTTCGGCCCGGTGTCCGAGGCGGCCGTGGCGGGCACACGCAAGAACATGCTCGGTGACAAGGTGCTGGAGGCCGCCCGCTTCCCGGTCGTCACCATCGAGACGGTGCGCGTTGTGCCGAAGGCATCCGATTGGGACATCACGGTCCGGATCACGCTGCACGGGGTCGCGCGCGACCTCACGGTGCCGGTGCAGGTGACTCGGGACGGGGCGATGTTGCGCGCACGCGCCGAATTTTCGGTTCGTCAGCGTGATTTCGGCATCACGCCGCTGTCGGTGCTGGGCGGCGCCCTGCAGGTTGAAGACGAGGTGGCGGTGAGCATGTCGCTGGTGGCCCTGGCCGACGACGCCTGAGTCGCCCCTGCGACAATCCGTCTCTGTGCGGCGTGTCGCGCAACGGCTAGGCTACGCACACCTCTTTTGATTGCTTTCGCGCCCCGGTCTGGGGCGCTTTTTTTTGGGGCGTCGCAACGGGGGCGCGGGCCCGTCATAGAATCGCGGCATGGCCGAAGACGACTACCTCATCCTGCCCAGTCCGTTTGACGTCGCGCCGGGCAGGGTGCTCCTGCGCGAACCGCGTGACGCCGACCCGACGGTGCTTGAAGCGCGGCTGCGTGCCGGCACCTACGAGCACCCCTTCGTGGTGGATGACGGCGAACATCTGACGCTGTATCTGGGCTCGATCGAGCTTATCCAGACGGTCATGGACAAGAACGATCCTCAAGCGCTCATGCCCGGTTACAGCCAGGCCATGATGATGTTCCTGCTTTTCAATCCGCAGCCACGCGACATCCTCATGGTGGGGCTGGGGGGCGGGGCCCTGCTCAAGGCCTGTCGTGCCCAGTTGCCTCGCGCGCGCATCGAGGCGGTGGATGTGGACCCGGCGGTGCTGGGTTGGCGGACGCTGTTTCAGCTGCCGCTCGATGATGCCCGGCTTGCGGTGAGCGTGGGTGACGGGGGTGTGTTCGTCGCGGCGCATCGGGGCGAGGTGGATGTCCTCATGATCGATGCCTTCGACGAGACCGGTTTCGCCCCTTCGCTGGATCGCCACGAGTTCGTCGCCCATGCCCACGCCGCGCTCTCGGCGCGCGGGCTGATGGTCACCAATCTGGCCGGGCCCGGCGCCGCCTACGGTGAGTTCCTCATGGCGATTCGCGAGGTGTTCGACGATCAGCTGCTGGTGGTGCCGGTGAGGGATGACGGCAATCACGTCCTGCTGGCCTTCAAGGACCCGTCGATGAGACCGGTCTGGCACCGGGTTCAGCGCATGGCCGCAGCGCTTGAAGCGCGCACGAAGCTTGCACTCGGGCGCTTCGTCGACGACGCGCAACGCATCGGTTGGCGGCGCCTGCCAGACACCCTGTGGCAGGCTGACTGAGCGTGATCCGGATCACGCCCGGCAATGGCTTCGGCGCCGGGTTGGTCGGAACGGTCGACCAGATCACGCTGTTCACCCGGCGGGTTACATAAAGTGGCGACGCACTGGGCGCTTGCGCCCGCACACCGCTTCGGGGAACAAGGAACAAGAATGAAAGCAAAACACCTGATCGCACTTGCACTGGCCTCCGTGGCGGGTGCGGCCAACGCAAATCTCATCGCCAACGGTGATTTCAATGCAGGCCTGTCCGGCTGGACGCTCCAGAATGGCGGTAGTGGCGCCTGGTATGCCGATGGCGTCGGCACGACAACCCCGTTCAGCAATCACCAGACCAGCAGCGCCGGCGGTGGTGCCGGGACCTACGCGGTGACCGACCAGGGGGGTGGTGGCTTGCACGTGATGTCGCAAGTCTTCACCGTCAGCGCAAACCAGCAGGTGACGGTCGAGTTCGATCTGTTCGCCAACAGCTATGGCGGTAACGTCATCGACTGTGGTGTGATTGCCTACAACGTTGGCCCGTGCCAATACACCATGGTGGATATCGTGCGCGCCAACGTGAATCCGCTCTCGCGTTCGGGCGGTGACGTCGTCGCCACACTGCTCTCACCGTTCGTGGATCCGCTGTCGAATCCCAATCCGTTCACCAGTTACGCCTTTGATGTCTCCGCATTCCTTGCCGCGGGTGGCGATTTCCGTCTGCGCTTTGCCGAAGTGGATAATCGTGGCTACCTCAACGTGGGCGTAGACAACGTCAGTGTGCTGGCTGAAAGCGTGGTGCCGGAGCCTGCCTCCATCGCCCTGATCGGCCTTGGCCTCACCGGCCTGATGGTGTCCCGCCGCAAGAAGCAGTCCTGATGCACGCGTGAGCCCAAGGCGCATTGCGTTGAAAAAAGCCCGGCACATGCCGGGCTTTTTTCATGAGCGTGGCGGGCGCGCTCAGCTTGTGGGCGCGTCACGCTTGAGTGTCTTCGCCAGCCCCTCGATCAGGTCTCCGGGCATGGGGAACACGATGGTGTTGCTGCGGTCGTTGGCCACCTGGGTGAGGGTCTGCAGGTAACGCAGCTGCATGGCGCCGGGCTCGCGGCCGAGCATCTGGGCGGCCTCCATGAGGCCGACGGCGGCCTGCTTTTCGCCCTCGGCATGGATCACCTTGGCCCGCCGCTCGCGCTCGGCCTCGGCCTGGCGGGCGATGGCGCGGATCATCGACTCGTCGATGTCCACATGCTTGATCTCCACGTTGGCCACCTTGATGCCCCAGGCGTCGGTCTGAGCGTCGAGGATCTTCTGCACGTCCATGTTGAGCCGGTCGCGTTCGGTGAGCATCTCGTCCAGCTCGTGCTTGCCGAGCACCGCCCGCAGCGTCGTCTGGGCCAGCTGGCCGGTGGCCATCAGGTAGTTTTCCACCTGGATGATGGCTTTCTGCGGGTCCACCACGCGGAAGTACACCACCGCATTGACCTTCACCGACACGTTGTCGCGGGAGATCACGTCCTGGCTGGGCACGTCCATGGTCACCACGCGCAGGTCCACCCGCACCATCTGCTGCAGCCCGGGGATGAGGATGATCAGGCCGGGCCCCTTCACGCTGGAGAAGCGCCCGAGGGTGAACACCACGCCGCGCTCGTATTCGCGCAGGATCTTGATCGACGCGGCAATGAGTGCGATCAGGACGATGAGGATGGGCGCAATGCCCGTGAGTGTATCGAAGTTCATGACTGACTCCCGTGATCGGTGTCGATGGGGGTGACGCTGAGGGTGAGGCCGTCCAGATCGGTGACGCGGATGGCGGTGCCGGGGGACAGGCCGGCGGGGTTGCGCAGTTGCCACCACTCGCCGTCAACATGCGCCCACAGGGCACCGTCGTCGCGGGTGTCCACATAGCCGGCGGCGCCGATGAGTGATTCGCGTCCGCTCGCGATCGGCCGCTGGCGGCTCTTCACGAGCAGGTTGCCGGCCAGGAAAATCAGCCCGGCCGCGGCCAGTGCGACGCCACCGAGGAAGGGCAGCGAGATGCCAAAGCCGGGCACGTCGCGATCCATGAGAAACAGCCCCCCGAGCATGAAGCTGATGATGCCGCCGATGCCCAGCACGCCGAAGCTGGGCATGAACACCTCGGCGCCCATGAGCAGCATGCCGAAGGCGATGAGCGCCACGCCGGCCCAGTTGATGGGCAGCATCTGCAGGGCATACAGCGCCAGCAGCAGGCAGATGGCGCCGGCCACGCCCGGCACGCCGAAGCCGGGGCTGGTGAACTCCACGAACAGCCCGTAGAAGCCGATCATCATCAGCACCACGGCCAGTTGCGGGTTGGCCAGCACCGCCAGCACCTGGTGCCGCCAGCTCGGCGCAATGCGCTCGATGGTGGCGTCCGCCGTGTGCAGCGTGCGCATGCCGTCGTGCAGGCGTACCTCGCGCCCGTCGAGCTGGCGCAGCAGATCGGGCAGGTCGGTGGCGATGATCTCGATCACGCCGCTCTCGAGCGCGGCCTTGGCCGACAGGCTGGCCGCGTCCCGCACGGCTTCTTCGGCAAAGCTCACATCGCGTCCGCGCAGTTCGGCCAGACTGCGGATATAGGCAATGGCATCGTTGGTGGCCTTGCGGGCGAGGGTGTCGCCGCCCAGTGAGGGTGTGATGCTTTCCTTGTCTGCTTCACCCTCGCCGGCCTCGGCCGGCGTGTCGGGCTTGCCACTGCCCCCGGGCATACCGCCCACGGCCACCGGTGAGGCGGCGCCCAGATTGGTGGCCGGGGTCATGGCCGCCACATGGCTCGCGTAGAGGATGAAGGTGCCGGCGCTGGCGGCGCGCGCGCCTTCCGGATGTACCCAGGTCACCACCGGCACGGGGGAGGCCAGAATGGCCTTGATGATCTGGCGCATGGAGGTGTCCAGGCCACCGGGGGTGTCGAGGGCAATGACGATCGCCTCAAGCCCGTCAGCCGGCTGCAGGCCACCGACGATGAAGTCCGCCGAGGCCGGCCCGATCACCTCGGCCACCTCCAGCACACGCACCTGTGCGGCCTGGGCAACGCCGCCGAGAAGGGGCAGCAGACCCAGCAGCATCAAGAGCGATTGTCTCAGATAGCGCAGCGCGCACATGCGGGCCTCCCGCAACGGGTGAATGGCTTCAGTCACTTCAAGTCTAGATCACCGGGTCTGACGCGCGTGTGCCTCGCGGGTTCCCCGGGCTTTCCCGTACCATGGCGGCGAATGCATTTCGACCATGAGGCGCCCCGAGCCGTGACTGACGAGCAACCCAACAATCCACTCCACGGTATCACCCTTGAGCGGGTGGTGACCGAACTGTCCGAGCATTACGGCTGGGCGGGCCTGGCGCAGCGGGTGAACATCAACTGCTTCAAGAACGAGCCCTCGGTAAAGTCCTCGCTCAAATTCCTGCGCCGCACACCCTGGGCACGGGCCGAGGTCGAAGCTCTGTACGTGGACACCTTCAGCTGACCGGGCGTCGACGCCGGCGGGCGCGGGCGCCCATTGTCCCTGACGTGCGTGGGGTCTATGCTCTTGCGCGTGATCCCTGTCCAGGTGTTTGCGTAAGGTGCTTCTGATCGAGTTCTTCCGGCATCGGCGTGATGCGGCCACTGGCCAGCGCATCCGCCTCGGGCGCAGCCGCCAGCTCGATCGCATCTTCCGCCGCATTCTCATCGCCGGTTGCGTGCTGCTGCTCATGTTCGCGGTGGGTAGCGTCGGTTTCTACTTCATCGGCGGCGAGGCCACCACCTGGTCAGATGCCGTCTACATGACGCTCATCACCCTCTCGACCGTCGGCTACGAAGAAGTCATGCCCATTCAGGGCACGGCCGACCGCCTGTTTACCGGCATCATCTCGCTGGTGGGGTTCGGCGCGGTCACCTTCATGTTCACCACCCTGTCGGTCTTCTTCCTCGAAGGCGATCTGGACGAGACCCTGCGGAGACGACGCATGGAAAAGCACATCAGCAAACTCAAGGGCCACTACCTGATCTGCGGCTACGGCCGGGTGGGGCGCAACGTGGCCGAGGAGCTTGACGCCACGCACCGGCCCTACGTCGTGATCGACGCTGACGAGGAACGGCTTGCCGCCGCCCGCGAACGCCAGCCCGATCTGCTCTGTCTGGCGGGCGACGCCAGCGACGACGACCTCCTGCTGGCCGCCAATATCGAGGCGGCCGCCGGCGTGTTCGCCGTCACCGACGACGACAGTCGCAACCTGATGATCGCCCTCACGGCCAAACAGCTGTGCCGCTCGACCCGCGTGGTGGCACGCTGCATGGAAGTGCGCAACAGCCCCAAGCTGCGCAAGGCCGGCGCCGACATGGTCATCGCGCCGGATTTCACCGGTGGCCTGCGCATCGCCGCCGCCATGCTGCGCCCCGGTGTGCTGAGTTTTCTCGATGACCTGATCCGTTCGGAGACCGCGCACCGGGTCGAAGAGATTCCCCTCCCCGAAGGCTTTGCATCCCGCCCGCTCGAAACCCTCGATCTGCCGGGCAAGGACGTGGTGTTGCTCGGCGTGCGCGAGCACCGGCACTTCCGCTTCAACCCGTCGGCCGATACCTGTCTTCAGGCGGGGCAGGTGCTGGTGGTGATGTGCGCGCCGGAAGCCCGCAAGGCCGTCGAGCAGGCCATCACCGGATAGCGATGGGCGCCATCGTGGGGTGCCGGTCTTATTCGACCACGAGTCGTCCGTTCGACCAGCGCACGACCTCAAACTCACCACACTGAAGGCATTTGTACCAGTTCATCGTATTGCCGCTCAGTTCAAGGGCGCTGAACGCCGCTTCGCTTCGGTCTGTGACCATGTGAGCTTGTGGTGTATTGCCTGTCAGCGCCAGCAGGAAGCGGCCGGTTTGTCCTGCCGGGGTCCTGTAGACGCCAACGAGGTATCGCTCTGGCGCGCCGTCTCCATTGAGATCGGCTGACGCGCTCAACCGGAGTTGAGTATTGGTCAGTGCTTTCAGTTCGGTATCGGAGACAATCGCTTCCAGCTTTTTCAGCGTAAGTTCGCTCGCACCTGACCACGCCGGATTCAATTGCGAGATGGGTATGCCCGCTACTTGTTGATCGTTTGCGTCCAGATGGAGCGTGAGCCACCACGCCGTGAGGGGCTCGGCGGGAGCCGGGGGCTCAGCGCTGGTGCAGGCTGCTGACAGCGAGATGCACGTGATCGCTGCACCGTACTTGAGCTTACCAATCCACATGCCAGTGACGACCTCCTGCGGCGCGTGGCTCACGAATGACGTGGGCTCCCAGCGCGCGAATTCTTGCTTCGATCCGGTTCAGTGTGTTTGCGTTGCCCACAGGCCAGCTGATGTCACGGGCTGAATTCGATAGATGCTTCGAGACAACAGCCCCGTTGCGTACAGCACGAGTGATGATGATCTCAAAGGCGTCGATCGTATCGTCAAGCGACGCGTTCATGTTGGTCAGATACCACTGATCCATCTCATGAATGTGGGGCCGGGGAAGATAGGTCCGGATAAATTCGTTTCGATCAGCGCGGATACGCTCTGCCATCAATTCAGCTTGGCGGCGCAGCGTTCGAGCGCGGCCGGTGATGCGAATGCCAGCCGATGGAAATTCTTTTTGAATGGTGGCGATCAGTTGATCGATTGTGGAGACTCTTCCCGATAAAACGGCGGAAGCCATGGCGCGTCCTGATTTGAGACAGATCGGGTCAGGATAGGTACGTGCCAAAAAATGTCAAATGAATTAATAGGGCGCCCGGTGCCTGTCGCCTGTTCCCGAGAGCGTCGAGCCGTGCCGCTCAGGGGGCCGTCAGCGTCTTCAGGTTGTGGCGCATGAGCCCGGTGTAGGTGTCGGCGCCGTCCTTGCGGGACAAGGCGTCGGCATACAGGGCGCCGCCCACGGTGGCGCCGGTCTCGCGCCCGATGCGCTGGATCAGGCGGTCGTCTGCCAGGGTTTCGAGATACACCCGATCCACGTTCAGCTCGCGCAACTGGCGGATCAGGTCCGCCACGGCAGCGGCCGAGGGCGCGGCTTCGTTCGACAGGCCCGCTGGCGCCAGAAAGTGCAGTCCATAGGCATGGGCGAAATAGCCGAAAGCGTCGTGCGGTGTCACCACCGTGCGTCGCGATGGCGGCAGGCTGGCAAAACCGGCCCGCAGGTCTTTTTCCAGGGTGTTGAGCTGCGCCAGATAGGCCGCTTCGTTGGCTTCGTAAATGGACTTCCCGGCCGGGTCGGCGGCGATCAGGGCGGCGGCAATGGTGCGCACGTAGTTCATGGCGTTGGTCGCATCCAGCCACGCGTGCGGATCGGCCATGCCGTCATGGTGATGTTCGTGCCCCGGCTCGTCGTGGCCTTCATCGTCGCGCTCGAGCGGCGTGACCTGGGACGAGGCGACCACATGGGTGCCGGTGAAACGCGCCGACTGCATCATCGGGTCGATCCACGGGTCGAAGCCCAGCCCGTTGCTCACCAGCAGGTCGGCGTCGCGCAGGCGACGGATGTCCGAGGCGCGCGGGTCAAAGGCATGGGCGTCCTCGTCGAAACCGACCAGAGTGGTCACCGTCACCCGGTCGCCACCGATTTCGCGGACGAAATCCTGCAGGATCGTGAAGGTAGTGAGCACCCGCAGGGCGGGTTCGGCAAAGGCAGTGCTGCTGAGCGAAAAGCACAGCATCAGGGAGGCAAGAAAGCGGGTCATGCAGTGGCCAGACGTTGTCGGGGTTTGAGGGGGGCGCCGGCGAGTACCAGCATGTAGATGAGGCCCAGGCTCAGGACGACCGAGGGGCCGGCGGGCAGGTCGAGATGGAAGGACACCAGCAGGCCGGAGATACTGCCTGCCAGTGCAGCGGCCACCGCCACCACCAGCATGGTGTCGAGCCGTTCGCAGACGAGGCGTGCAGTGGCTGCCGGCAGAATCATGATGCCCACCGCCATGAGCGTGCCCAGGGCGTGGAAACCGGCGACCAGATTGAGCACGGCCAGCAGCAGGAAGCCCACATGGGCGAGGGTGCCCGGCCCGCCGGCCTGACGCATGAAGTCCGGGTCGGCGCACTCGATGACCAGCGGGCGGTAGAGCACGGCAAGGCCGAACAGCGAGACCGTGGCGATGCCGGCGATCAGTACCAGCGCGTCCGGGTCGAGTGACAGCACCGAGCCGAACAGCACATGCAGCAGGTCGATGTTGCGGCTCTTGATCGACACCAGCAGCACGCCGATGGCCAGTGAAATCAGGTAGAAGGCCGCCAGGCTGGCGTCTTCGCGCAGGGCGGAGCGACGCGCCACCAGGCCGGCCAGCACGGCTACCGCTACGCCGGCGGTCACGCCACCCAGGGTCATGGCGCCCAGCGACATGCCGGAGACCAGATAGCCGATGGCGGCGCCGGGCAGGATGGCATGCGAGATGGCGTCGCCCATCAGGCTCATGCGCCGCAGCAGCATGAACACGCCAATGGGCGCCGCGCCCAGCGACAGCGCCACGCAGGCGGCCAGCGCGCCGCGCATGAACTCGAACTCGAAGGCTTCAAACATGCTGCGACTGGCCCAGCGCATTGCGCAGGAAGGCGTGGCGCGGGGGCACGAATTCGCCGGCGGCGGGTGCCGGGGTGGCGCGCACGGTCAGCAACTCCTGGGTCGGCACCAGCTGGGCATGACCGTCATCCACCGACAGGCACCATTCGAAGCGCTGGCGCACCAGTTCCACGTCGTGCAGCACCACCAGCACCGTGCGTCGTTCATCGTGCCACTCGTCGACGATGCGCATGAGCGCGTCGCGGGTGGGGCGGTCGACCCCGGCGAAAGGCTCGTCGAGCAGCAGCAGGGCTGCGTCCTGCAGAATCAGGCGGGCAAAGCGTGCCCGTTGCAACTGGCCGCCGGAGAGGGCGCCGATGGGGCGACGGGCCAGATCAGCCAGACCGGTGCGGTTCAGCGCATGCTCGATACGATGGCGGGTCTCACCCGTGAGGCGGCCGAACATGCCGGTATGGCCCAGCGCACCCATGGCCACGAATTCGAACACGCTGATCGGGAAGCGCACATCGACGGTGGCCGTCTGTGGCAGGTAGCCCATGCGCGCGCATGTGGCACAGCGATGCATCTGCCCGCCCATGGTGGGCAATTCGCCCGCAATGGTCTTGAGCAGGGTGGATTTGCCGGCGCCGTTGGGGCCGATCACCGCCACCCGCGCGCCCGAGGGCACGTTGATGCTCACGTCGTGAATGGTCGTGCGCCCGTCGTGGCCGGCGCTGATATCGGTCAGGCAGAGGGCATGCGCGCTCATGCGATGGCCCAGCCGGTGAGCGCCCACACCACGGCGACCGCCACGGTGGCGATCGCCAGCCGGGCGCCGACGCCGAAGGTCAGCAGCGAGTGAAAGGTGTGATGGGTCTGGGGCATGGATGCAATGTTTTATCGTGATTTTGATGGAGATAATGCAACGGAGTTGCGTTAGTTGCAAGCCGCGATCAGTGCTGATCGCCACAGGTGGGGCAGGCGCCGTGCAACACCAGCTCGGCCCGGTCCAGCTGATAGCCGCCGGGCAGATTCACTGCCACCGCGGGGGCCAGGCCCTCCAGGCACACCACCTTGCCGCAGCGGTCGCAATGAAAGTGCGCATGCTCGTGCGGAGCGGTGGCGGCCACGCCAAAACGCCGCGTCCGGCCGTCGCCCGCGGTCATGGTATGCGCCACGCCGACCTCCACCAGCCAGTCGAGGGTGCGGTAAAGCGTCACGCGGTCGTGGCGTACACCCTGGGCACTGAGCATCGCGGAAATGTCTTCGTGGGCCAGCGAGCCCTCGGACGAGAGCAGCACATCAAGGACCGCCACCCGGGTGCGGGTGACACGGCCACCGTTTTCGGCGATGAGGGAAGCAGCTTTGGATTCGGGCACGTTTTGCAAGTCAGTTGCAGCTGTTAATGCAACACTGTAGCATTTGCGCCGCCTCATGAACAACCCGCCGGTCCGCGAGACCGCGCATTCGGAGCCCCATGAAACTTCTGCCGATTGCCTTGCTGCTCACTCTCTCCGCCAGCCCGCTGTTTGCCCAGCACGCCCATGAGCATGGCGTGGCCCGCCTCGGGCTCGTCCAGTCGGGGTCCGAAGTCGGCGTCGAATGGTCCGGGCCGCTCGATACCGTCGTGGGTTTTGAGCACGCTCCATCCACGGCGGCCGAGAAACAGGCGCTGGCGGATGCCATCGAACGCCTGCGCAACCCGGTAACCGTGGTTTCGATGCCGCCCGCCGCCGGATGCCAGCTGATGTCCGCCAACGTCGCCATGCCGTTTCAGGCCGAAGACGCCGAGGGCGAGCACGAACACGAGCATGAACATGAAGACGAGCAAGAAAAGGGAGAGGGCGCCGACGCCATGCACGGTGAGCACGCCGACCTGATCGTCACCTATGACTTCACCTGCCAGCACCCCGAGGCACTCAAGGTGGTGCAGGTCACTGCCTTCGACAGCTTCGAGCGCCTGCAGCGGGTCGAAGCTGCCGTGCTCACCGACACTCGCCAGGGGGCGGCGCGCCTCACCCGGGAGAACACGGCGTGGACGCTCCCGACGCCGTGAGTGCCGCGGTCACACTCGACGGGGTGCGCTTTGCCTGGAAAAAGGCGAGTGCGCCCTGCCTCGACATCGTGCATTTTTCGCTCGGCCGGGGTGAGCGCGTCTTTCTCCACGGCCCCAGCGGAAGCGGCAAGAGCACGCTGCTCTCGCTCATCGGCGGCGTGACCGTGCCCCAGCTCGGTTCGGTACAGGTGCTCGAGAAGGATCTGACCGTGCTCACCGGCCCGGCACGTGACCGCCACCGGGCGGACCACATCGGCTTCATCTTCCAGCAGTTCAACCTCATTCCCTACCTGTCGGCGGCGGACAACATCACCTTGCCGTGCCGCTTCTCGCGCAAGCGCGCGGCGCAGGCGGGCGATCTGCCGCGTGCCGTGTCGCGGCTGGCAGAGCATCTGGATCTGTCGGCCGACGTGCTCGACGCGCCGGCCGCCGAGCTGAGCGTGGGGCAGCAGCAACGGGTGGCCGCCGCCCGGGCCCTGATCGGCGCGCCCGCGCTGGTGATTGCCGACGAGCCCACCTCCGCGCTCGATGCCGACCGGCAGGCGGCGTTTCTCTCCTTGCTGCTCGATGAATGCCGCGAGGCCGGCTCGGCGCTGCTGTTCGTGAGCCACGATCTGTGGCTGGCCGACCAATTCGACCGCACCGTGCCGCTGGCGGAGATCAATCGGGCCGGGATGGAGACGGCGGCATGAGGCTGCCGGTTTTCTTCCTCACCTGGGCCAGCCTGCGCAACCGCGCGCTGGCCAGCGTGCTCACGCTCATTGCCATTGCCCTGTCGGTCACCCTGCTGCTCGGGGTGGAGCGGCTGCGCAACGACGCCCGCGCCGGCTTCGCCAACACCCTGTCGGGGACCGACCTCATCGTCGGTGCGCGTAGCGGTGCCGTGCCGCTGCTGCTGTATTCGGTCTTCCACATCGGCGATGCCACCGCCAACGTGAGCTGGCAGAGCATCCA
The DNA here is from genome assembly GCF_017309585.1 of Nitrogeniibacter aestuarii. Lineage (NCBI taxonomy): Bacteria > Pseudomonadati > Pseudomonadota > Betaproteobacteria > Rhodocyclales > Zoogloeaceae > Nitrogeniibacter > Nitrogeniibacter aestuarii. The sequence continues at coordinate 224,707 of NZ_CP071321.1, forward strand.
GGCCCTTGAAAAGATGCCGGCGGTGGACTGGGTGGTGCCCGTCTCGCTGGGCGATTCGCACAAGGGCTACCGGGTCATCGGCAGTACGCCGGACTTTTTCGCCCACTATCAATATGGGCGCCGCCAGCCACTGGCCTTCGCCCAGGGCCGTGCTTTCGAGGGGCTGTTCGATACCGTGGTCGGCGCCGAGGTGGCCCGCAAGCTGGGTTATGCGCCGGGCAGCCGCATTGTGCTCTCGCACGGCGCGGGCGAATTCACCGGTGCCGAGCATGGTGACAAGCCCTTCACCGTCACCGGGGTGCTCGCCCCCACCGGCACCCCCATCGACCGTGCCGTGCTGGTGAGTCTGGGGGCCATCGAAGCCATCCATCTGGACTGGCAGGGCGGCAGCCGCATTCCGGGTGTGCAGATCCCGCCCGAGTTCGTGAAGAAATTCGACCTGAGTCCCAAGTCGGTCACCGCCGCCTTTGTCGGCCTCAAGCAGCGCACCGCGGTGTTCCGCGTCCAGCGCGAGATCAACACCTTCAAGGCCGAGCCCCTGCAGGCCATTCTGCCGGGTGTGACGCTCGATCAGCTGTGGCGCGTGGTGGGCGTGGCCGAGCAGGTGCTGCTGGCCGTTTCGGGTTTTGTGGTGCTGGTGGGTCTGTCCGGCCTGGTAGCCATGATGGTGGGCGCGCTGTCGGCCCGCCGCCGCGAACTGGCCATCCTGCGTGCCATGGGCGCCGGCCCGCGCGACATCTTCACCCTGCTGCTGGCCGAGAGCCTGTTGCTGTCGGTGGCCGGTGGCGTGCTGGGCGTGTTCATCCTGTGGCTGGCCAGTACCGTGGCCGCCCCCTGGCTGGCGGCTGTCCACGGCGTGCAACTTGTGCCCCGTATCATCGATCTGAGAGAGTGCGCCCTGCTTGCCGGGGTGGTGGGCGCGGCGGTACTGGCCAGTCTGGTGCCCGCGTGGCGCGCTTATCGATATTCGCTCGCCGATGGCATGAGCGTGAGGATGTGAGCACAAAGACGATGGCCACCGACATTCTGCCCTTGCGGACAACGACCCGCCGTGGCACGACACACCCCCTCCCCTTCAAGGGGAGGAGCGCTCACCCCTCTGAATGGACCTGCATATGAAACACGTGCTGATATCCACCCTGATCTGTCTGGCGACCCTCGGCGTCCACGCCGAGGACTACCAGGTGGGCGACCGCCTTGCCAAGCCCGCGGCCGAGGCGGCCGGGAGCTACAAGACCATCACCTTCGACGACCTCATGCCGCTCGATTGGGACCCCAACGCCATCTTCAAGGAAATCGACCTCAGTGCCCTGCAGGACAACGACCCTCGTGCCGCCGAGATGATGGACAAGATCAAGCAGGCCTGGGAGCAGGCCCCGGTGGTGCCGGCGCTGTCGGGCCAGAAGATCCGCATGGCCGGCTTTCTCGTGCGCCTCGAAGGCGACGACAAGGAAATCCGCGAATTCCTGCTGGTGCCGTACTTCGGCGCCTGCATCCATGTGCCGCCCCCGCCCGCCAACCAGGTGGTGTACGTGAAGCCGCGTAAACCCGTGCCGGTCGGCCCCGACATGGGCGCGGTGTGGGTCAATGGCATCATCAGCCTCGCCGCCGCCAAGACTGATCTGGGCGATGCCGGCTACCGCATCGACGCCATCGAGGTCGAGCCGTATCGGGAAGAGGGGCAGTGAGCTTTGCCGGCCGCCGCCTGATGCCGCACCCCCTGCTGCGCCGATGGCTCGGCCTGCTGTGCGTGCTGCTCGTGCTGGCGTCCACCCAGGCGTTGTTGCACCCCTTCAAGCACCTGCCAGGCTTTGGCAGTGCCGCGCCAACGCTCAGCGCGTCAGATCTCGATGACGCCGGCCTCGACCTGCCGGGCCACGCCGAAGACCGCGTCTGCTTCGACTGCGTGGCCGGGCAGGTGGCCCGCGTGGCCATGCCGGTCACGCCCTGGGTCATCAGCCTCAACGCCACCGCCCGAACGGGCTGGACGCCACCCCCCTGTACGCCGGACGGCCGCTGTCCGGCGCGGCCCCGCAGCCGCTCTCCGCCCCTCGGCTGAGTCGTTTCACCTCCCCTGACTGAAACCGACCAGCCGGACCCGCCTTCGGGCGTGTCCGGTCACTGTTCGTGCGCCTGGCGCACGACGAACCGATTTGACGGAGAAATTCCTGATGTTTGCCCCCACCCCCCGCCGCATGGCCCTCAGCCTGGCGCTCGCCCTGTCTTTCCCCCTGCCGGCCCTGGCCGCCGACGATGCCGAACTGTCGGCCCTGCGCGATGAGATCCGCCAGCTGCGCGCGGCTTACGAGCAGCGCCTTGCCGACCTCGAATCCCGGCTTGAGCAACAGCAGGCGGCCCCGGCCCCGGCCGCCGCTGCGCCCGTCGCGCCCGTGGCCCATGCCGCCCCCCGTGGCGGTGGCTTCAATCCCGACGTCTCGCTTATCCTCATGGGCCAGTACCGGCGCATGAAGGACATCGACGAGCGTCACATCAGCGGCTTTACCTCGGTGGCCGAGCATGGCGATGACGACCACGCCCATGGCGCCGGGTCGCGCGGCTTCTCCATCGACCATTCCGAACTGGTGTTCTCGGCCAACATCGACAACCGCTTCACCGGCCTGGCCAACTTCGCCATGGCCGATGGCGAGGTCGAAGTGGAAGAGGCGTGGTTCGAAACCCTCGGCCTCGGCCACGGGCTCACCGTGCGTGGCGGTCGCTTCCGCTCCGGCATCGGTTACGCCAACCAGCAACACCCCCACGCCTGGGACTTTGCCGACGCCTCGCTCATGTATCAGGCGCTGTTCGGCGAGCACGCCAGCTATGCCAATGACGGCCTGCAACTGCGCTGGGTGGCACCCACCCCGGTGTATCTGGAATTCGGCGCCGAAGTGGGCCGCGGCGCCAACTTCCCCGGCACCGACCGCGACACCAACGGCGTGGGCAGCGGCGCGCTCTATGCCCACCTGGGCGGCGACGTCGGCACCAGCCACAGCTGGCGCGCCGGGTTGTCTTACCTCAACGCCCGGGCCGAAGACCGCCATTCGCACTTCGAAGACGTGGGCGGCGAAGAGGTGCATACCAACTTCAGTGGCACCAGCCGGGCCTGGATTCTCGACGGCGTGTGGAAATGGGCGCCCGACGGCAACGCCCGCGACCGTTACCTCAAGCTGCAGGGCGAGTACTTCATCCGCAAGGAGCGCGGTGATCTGGAATGCAATGGCGCCACCGGCACTGCCTGCGACGGCGGTGTGGACAGCGATTACCTCACCCGGCAATCCGGCTGGTATGCCCAGGCGGTCTATCAGTTCATGCCCGAATGGCGCGTCGGCCTGCGCTACGACCGGCTCGACCCCGGCACCCAGGACTACGGGGTGAACAACGCCAATCTCGAGCGCGAGGACCACAACCCCCATCGCACCACCCTCATGGCCGACTGGAGCCCTAGCGAGTTCGCCCGCCTGCGCCTGCAATGGGCCCGGGACCAGTCCATGGCCGGCGAGACCGACAACCAGCTGTGGCTGCAATACATCATGAGCCTGGGCGCCCACGGCGCGCACACGTTCTGAGGGCGCACGCATGAAACGCATCCTTTCTTTCGGCCTGCTGCTCATGGCGCTGGCCACCCCCGCCTGGGCGGGGCTCAAGGTCTTCGCCACGCTCCCAGAATGGGGCGCGCTGGCGCAGATCATCGGTGGCAACGAGGCGGACGTGTTCGTGGCCACCCACGCCCGGCAGGACCCGCATCATGTGGACGCCCGCCCCAGCCTCATTGCCCGCGCGCGGGCGGCCGATCTGGTAGTGGCCAATGGCGCCGAGCTGGAGATCGGCTGGTTGCCGGTGGTCCTGCGCAGCGCCGGCAATGCCGCCACCGTGCCCGGGCGGCCGGGCTATTTCGAGGCCGCCGCCCAGGTGCCGCTGCTGGAGATCCCCGCGCGCCTCGACCGGGCCGATGGCGACGTGCACGCGGCCGGCAACCCCCACATCGGGCTAGACCCCCGGCGGTTGCTGACCGTGGGTGCGGCGCTCACCGAGCGCATGGCCGCCCTCGACCCGGCCCAGGCCTCGGCCTATCATGCCAACTGGCACGCCTTCGCCACCCGCTGGCAGGGCGCCATCGACGGCTGGTCGGCCCAGGCTGCGCCGCTTCGCGGGTCGGCCATCGTGGTGCATCACACCGCCTATCCCTACCTGGCCGACTGGCTCGGCCTCAAGCGCCTGGGCGCCCTGGAGCCCAAGCCCGGCGTGGCGCCCACCTCGGCCCATCTGGCGGGTCTGCGCGCGCAGATGGCCGACACCCCGGTGCGGGCCATCCTGCGCCCGCCCTACACCAGCGAGGCGCCGGACCAGTGGCTGGCCGAGGCCACCGGCGTGCCCGTACTCGATGCGCCCATCGCGCCGGCGGAAGCCACCGAGCAGGGCTTGCGTGACTGGTACGCCGGTATCGTCACTGCCCTCGTCAAGGCCGCGCCATGAGCCCGCCCGCCCGGCCGCCCGAAGGGCACGCGAACCACCCCCGGGGAGGATGTCGCGTCAGCGACAGGAGGGTCGTTCAATGAGCCTGCTGCGCCTGTCGGCCTTCCGCTTCGGGCGCGGGCAGGTGCTTGCCCGCGCGCTCGATCTTGACCTGATCGCCGGTGAGCAGGCGGTGCTGCTCGGCCCCAACGGGGTCGGCAAAAGCACCTTCCTGCAGGCGCTGCTCGACCCCGCGCTGCGCCTCGGGGGCGAGCTCCACCTCGCTCCCGGCGCGCGGGTGGGCTATCTCGCCCAGTCGGGCGAAGCGCTCGACGCTCTGCCGCTCAGCGGCCGCGAACTGCTCGGCCTCACCCAGGCCACGCCGGCGGGCCTGCCCCCGGCGCTCGGCGCCTGCCTCGACCAGCGGCTCGATGCCCTCTCCGGCGGGCAACGCCAGTTCCTGCGCTTCTGGTCCATCGCCGCCGCGCCCTTCGACGTGCTGCTGCTCGACGAGCCCAGCAACAACCTGGACGAAGCCGGCGTGCGGGCCTTGCAGCACTGGCTTGCCCAGCCCCATCCCGCCCAGGCGGTGCTGCTCGTGACCCACGACAGCCGTCTGGTTGCCGCGCGCCAGCGTCGTCTGAGCCTGGAGCCGGCATGAACTGGGACCTGCTCCTCGACCCCCTGTTTCGCCTGCCCTTCGTCACCGGCCTGGGCCTCGCCATCGGCCTGCCGCTACTCGGGCTCTACCTGCGCATGCGGGGCGAATGGCTCGCCGTGCTCGGCATCGCCCAGTTGGCCGCCCTCGGTGCGCTCGCTGCCAGCGTGTTCGCGCTCCCCGGCCTGCTCGGCGCGGGTGCGGCCGGCGTGGGCGCCGTCGTCGCCAAGCGCATGGGCCGTGGCGGCGGCATGGGCGCCTATGTACTCATGCTGCTCATCGGCTGGTCCCTCGCCGTGCTGCTGCTTGCCAACCACCCGGCCATCGAGCACGTGGGGCAGGGCCTGTTCGACGGCCAGCTCTATTTCGCCGACAGCGACCACGCCCTCGCCACGCTGGTCATCACCATCCTCGGCGGGGCACTGCTCCACCGCCACGGCCAGCGGCTGCTGCTGGCCCGTGCCCACCCGGTGCTCGCTCGCGCCTGCGCACACACCCGCCGGGCGCACTGGCGTTTCGACTTGCTCGTGGGCATCAGCGTGGGGGTGGGCATCCTCTCGCTGGGCGTCATGGCCGCCTTCGCGCTCACCTGGGTGCCCGCCTGGATCGTGTTCGACCGCGCCCGCAGCTGGCGGCAGGCACAAAGGCAGGTGGTGATGGTCGGCGTGCTCGGCTATGCCGCGGCGTTCGTGGTCGCGCTGGTCGCGGATCAGCCTTTCGGGCCGGTGTGTGTGGTGGGGGTGCTGGGGGCCGGGTTGGTGGTGCGGTGGGGGGGCGTGAGGCGATAAATGGCGTTGCGAGCGGTCTGACCGGGTTCTGGACGCATGCCCGCTTCAGCATAAGCACGCCCTGTATAAAAACACCGGAGTCTGCTCCCAATAGTCGACCGATGACGTCGAGATTCTTTACAAATTATTAAAATTTGTAAAAAGTCACACTCCAAGTCATTGAATTTCAGGAGGTATTGCTAAAGGCATAGTTATTGCGGGTGTCGTTGCCGACTGTTACCGGTCGCACAACGGAGACAAACACCATGCGAACAACACTCAGAACAATCGCATCGTTCGTGGGCGTGCTTCTCGTCCCGGCCGTCCATGCGGCCGTCATGTACGACGCAGGCGCGCTCAATTTCGAGAGCACCAACCAGTCGATGTGGGGTAGCGGCAGCGCCTACGTCAATACCAACTCGGTCTTTGTCGGCACCCAATGGAGCAACAAGACCGCCACCATCGGCGGCATTGCCGGCGACCCCAATACGGTCATCATTCCCGGCACCAACGACTACACCATTCGCTGGTTCGAGCCGCGCATCAACCTGGGCTTCACGTCCATCGGTTGCGGTTGCACCCGCAGCAAGACCATTCCCGGCATTCCGCCGGTGACCGCCGACACCCGCACGGGCGCCGAGATCAACCTGCACACCTCCGGCAAGGTCGGCCTCGAGTTCGGCTACACCATCGACAGCGGCTCGATCAACACCACCGCCAATTTCAACGCCTCGGCCATCGTGCCGGACCAGATCCAGGCGGCGCAGTATTTCAGCCTCAACACCGCCAGCGTACTGGGCAGTGGCACGATCCAGAGCCAGTCGCCCAAGGTCGAGGCCTACATGAGCGCGATCATGCAGCTGTCGGGCTCCATCGACGCCCAGGCCTGTCTCGTGCCCTTCGGCTGTTCGGCCAAGGGCACCGCCGCCTTGCCGACCATCGACCTCAACCAGCGCATCCTGTCGGTGGACCCGAACAGCATCAAGGTGCTCGACGGTGCCGGGCCCGGGGGCGCGCCCATTGCCGAGACCACGCTCTTCAACCAGAGCCTCACGCTTGAAGGCGGCCTGAGTGCCACCCTGGTTCCGGGCTTCAAGCTCACCACGCTCAACGGCGCGGCGACCATCGTCAACACCATGCCCCCCGTGCCGTCGGTGACGGCCGACATGGCCGAACTGACCGTACAGTTGCCGGACATCGCTACCAGCGGCTCGGGCTCGAATGCGCCGATCACCTCCAGCGGGCGCGACGATGTGCTGTCGGCCCAGGTGGATCTGGACGGCATGGCCACCATGTTTGCGGGCCTGCCCCCGACCGGCCTCAACTTCGACCTCATCGACACCCCGGTCTTCAAGGTCGGCGCCTCACTCGACCTGATCGACGTCGATGCCGGGCCGGTTCTCGGGCTGGCGCAGGACTTCGAGTTCTCGCCCACGCTGATGACCACCATCAACTTCAGCAACCCGGTTGAAATCGCCGGCATGATCGGCCCGCAAACCTCCTGGACCGGTAAATGGAGCGACCTGCCCGCCATCGCCATTTCCCAGACCACCACCGCCAACCCGGTGTTCTGGATCGACGCCTTCCTGACCAACAACATGGGTCTGGATCTCGGGCTCGAAGGCACGATGGACCTGCTCAAGCTCGGCGCCACGGCCTCGGTCGGCGGCATCGATGTGCTCGGCCTCAACCCGCTGAGCCTCAACAACCTGCTCGGCCTCGACAACACCCTGTTCTCGACCGACAAGCTCCTGTTCGACATCTTCAGCGACACCTTCGGCCTCGGCGGTTTCGACCCGATTCAGGGCTCGCCCATCCTGCTTGCCCTGGCCACCGATCCCGGGCAGGGCGGCAATCTGGTCCCCGAGCCCGGCACCCTGTGGCTGGCGCTCGCTGTGCTTATCGGCTGGGGCGCCACGCAGCGGCGTGGCCGCGCTGCTTCGACGCCGGGCATGATCGGCGCATAATGCCGGCATGTCCCTGAAAACCTGCCTGCTGCTGCTCGGCATCGGCCTGTCGCTGCCTGCGGCAGCCGCCGATGGCAAAGACCAGTTCGCCGTGCGTGGCGCCAGCCTCATCGACTGCGCCGTGTTCTCCCGCGAGCACGCGGCGCGCGCCGATGTCTCAAAGATCGTCGCCTCCTGGGTCGATGGCTACGTCTCCGGCATCAACCAGGCCACGCCGGACACCTACGACATCCTGTCCTTCGAAACCACCGAGCTGATCCTCGAAATCGTCGACCGTCACTGCCGCGAGCGCCCCACCGACCGGGTGTTCTCAGTGGTGCACAAGCTCTTCGAACAGCTCAAGGCCGACCGGATCAAGGCCCGCGCCGACAAGATCCTCATCGAACAGGACGGGCGCGACGCCCAGCACTACACCGAGCTGATCCAGCGGGTGCAACGCAAGCTCAAAGCCGCCGGGCTCTATCAAGGCAAGGCCGACGGCCAGTTCAGCCCGGCACTGTCCTCAGGCATTGCCAAGTACCAGACGTCCATCGGCTTCGAGCCCACCGGCTTCCCCGATCAGGCGACCCTGTGGCGATTGCTGCGCAGCAAATAAGTGGGTGTTCGCCGCGTTCAGGTGGGGTGAGTCGCGTAGGGTGGGTTAGGCGTAAGCCGTAACCCACCATTGGGCGTCTCAATCTGGAACCCCATTCCATATCGGAGACACGGCCCCGCGCCCGATGCGTGCCGTCTCAAACGGCGTTCGACCTCGGGCAGCATCTGCTTATTCACCGCCGCTTGGTGCGTTACGGCTTCGCCTAACGCACCCTACCTGACGCCGTCATGCTTCAAGACACGCCAGCATGTCCCGCTCGATGCCATCCCAATCGAGCACCTGCGGACTGATGATCTCGATCCGGCTGTCGCGCCGGTAGGCCACCTTGTCGAAGTCGTGTTCGTTCCTCACCCGGTTGTAGAACACCCACGCCTCACCGATGCGGATCACGCCCTTGATGCGGTTGACGGGTTCCAGCGCATTCAACACCGCCTCCAGCTTCCAGAAATCGAAGCAGTCGTTCCGGTGGAACACCCAGCCGCAGGTGAACAGCCCGGCGCCCTGGCCGGTCTTGCGGATCGGCTGGCCGGGTTCGGGGGCGGGGGCTGCGACCGGGACTGAATCGGCGTTGCGTACCGGGCTGCGCTTCTGCTGGTAGGGGTGGGCGCCGCCCGGTGCCGGGTGGAGAGCCTGGGTATGGGCCTCGGGGAATTGCGATTCCAGTTCGCCGTTGCGCACCAGGTCGAGCAGGGCGGGGGCGATCACGCCGCGGGTGGTGCGGCCCACATGCTGTTTGAGCGGGAACATGTTGCCCAGGCTGGCTTCGGCGGCGGCAATCTGCGCCTCTTCGGCCAGATCGCATTTATTGATCAGCACCACATCGGCCAGGTTGAGCTGGTCGTGAAAGACGTTGTTGTCCAGAACTTCCTCATCCCCGAGCCCCCGGGGGTCGAGCAGGCACACGGTGGCGCGCAGGTCGAGCCTGTCCTTGAAGGTCGGCCCGGTGAGCGCATCGATGATGCCCTCCGGGTGGCCGATGCCGGTGGGCTCGATGATCAGCCGGTCCGGCCGGGCCAGCTCGATCAGGTCTTTCACCGTCGCCCGCAGGGACGGCCCCAGTGCACAGCAGATACACCCGCCCGCCAGCTCCTTGATATGCAGCCCGTCCCCGTCCGGCATCATCTCCTGATCAATGCCCACCTGCCCAAACTCATTCACCAGCACGGCCCAGGATTCGCCCGCGGGGCGGTTCTCGAGCAGGGTATTGATGGCGGTAGTTTTCCCGACGCCGAGGAAGCCGGTGATGATGTTGGTGGGGATGAGGTGGTGGGTGGTCATGGGTTGGCTTGGGGTTGAGGCGTTTGAGTTATGAGGACGCTGACTAACCGGTGGCTTTTAGAGGCACTCGATTGATTCTGTGAAACTAGCACGGTCCCGCCGAGAGGTGTCGGGCAATGGTCTCAAGTTCCTAGTAGAGCGCAATAACCGAAGGGCATTGCGCCGAATGGTTCAGCGAGGCACTATTGAGCCCATGCGACGCAATGCCCTTCAGTTATTGCGCTCAATGCGGGCTTCGACGAAGTATTGCGGAGACATGTTGCGGAGTGATGCCCGTTGGTTGTCGGTTTGTACGCGAGATGAATCGCATTACGACTTAAGTAAAGATTGCCGTTAACTTAAAATATAAATAACAACAATCCACTTGGTGTAAGTGAAGTCGCGTGATATTCTCAACGAGTTAAACATGTTGCTTCTAAAGAGCAGTTGAAAATAAATATTAGGGGGCGAGAATTGACTTCGGAGGTTGCTGGCGAAAGTTCGCGCGTAAGGCGACGCCAGGTTGACGGCGATGGGAGTTACGTTCAAACGCTTCTCAACTCCCTCACATTAGATCAAATACGTGGGGCGATGTACCGACTGGCCCCAAAAAAGAAAATATCGTTAAAGGCTCATGCTGCTTCCCTGGATGCGGTGGTTTCGACAGGTGCGTCAATTGAAGAAATCGAAAGAGCTTTGTTGGAGGCCGAGAGTTCTCAGCCGTTTAAGCACTGCCTTTTAATAAGGCTTGATTCTTTTTCTGGGTCAAATCTAGATAGCGAGAAAGTGGGGCGCTCATTTGGCTATGGAAATTATGTATTTAGGTTTGCGCACTTATCATCTTCTCGAACTCTATCCCTGACCTTTGAGCACGATGTTGAGCTTAAGGAGTGGGTTGAAGTTGAAACCGATGTCAGGAAGCGACAAACCGTAGTAACGCGACACCCCATCGTGGTTCGCGTTCATCCAGACGATAAGCTCCTCGTGATCAGTTATCCGGGTTTCTCGAATTCGAGATCTCGCGATTCCACGGCTGAGTCTTATGAGGCGGTCTTGGCGAGTTTTGTGAAAATGCTGAATGCCAGCTTCGGATGGAAAACCCGATCGATTGGGATTCAAACAGCACTGAACTATTTTCTTTTGGGTGGGAACAAAAGAGTAGTGAGGATGCGTGCAGACGTTGATACTGTTCTTGGGCGTATTGATGTCAGCGCAAATTCAGAGGCCGGTAGTATTGAAAGCGCGCTGACGCATTTTTTTGCGGATCATTTGCCTGGTGTCAATAAAGAAGATCTGTTAGCTGCAGCTAATTTGGCTTTCAGTAACGCTACGCCAAACACGATTGTGCTCTTCTGGCTTGAAGAAAAATTATTTACCCGGCTCAAGTTCTGGGATTTTGGAGCTGAGCTTTTCTTTGTTTGGAACAAAGAGTCCGCTAGTTACTATTCGGTGGATGAGATTGCAAGGACTTTAAGTGAAACTAGTCGCATGCAGTCTAAGGCTGGCGCAGGAGCCGACAACGAGCCAATCCTATCTTGGATAACACGTCAGAAGCCGTTGACCATCATCACGCCTGGTAATTTGGCTCAGCGTTTTGAACTAGAGGCAAAAGAAGCAAGAGCTTTGCTGCTAAATGCTATGAAAGCTGGTGTCATTGAGGCTGTCTATCGAATCGCTATCAATGAAGTTTTTGAGAGCTTTTCAAATCATTGGACGACTGAGTTGTCGCAACTAAAGACTATTGTTGAGACGGACGGCGGTCGCGTTATTGATGGCTCTGATCCGGCGAACATAGAGGTGGCGTTCCGGCGCGTTGCTAACCTCGAAGGAGTTTGGCAATGACGTATGGGATGAATGAATTTATTAGGGATCTTGTCGAGAAAGACATATCCCCTGACGATCAGATTTATGATTACCTTTCAGATACAGACATTCCCCGCCTAGAAGTCTTGTTGCATAGGTTGGATCACATCCGATCTCTCGATGCCAAGGAAATCGCGAAATCACGGTCAAAACCGCACCCACATTCTTCAGTGCGGTCTGTTCGAGGGAGGCAGGCGGCTATGCTTGGTAAGGTGCTAGAGCAGATTATGCTGACTCTCCTTAAGGGCTGTCGCTGTATCAGCGTTGGTGCAAATATTCGGTCGACTACTTCGGAAATTGATTTCTTGGTTCAGGTTGGACCGTTGGCTCTTGTTATACCAATATTCAAATCGGCAAAAACACACTTAATCGGAGAGGCTAAATGTTACTCATCAGGATTCAAGTCTGAGTGGGTCAATGAGTTGGTAGGAATAATGCAGTTGCATAGCGCGAATCACAGTATTATTTTTACTGCCTCTCCATCCAAGGTGCTTCGAGCTGAGCATCGACACGCGATTCAGTTGCATGGAGTTAAAGGCGATCGCGTAATTCCTTTTGGGCTCGCGCAAGTCAAAGAGATTGCCGGGGGTAAAAATTTTCTTAAAGTCTTGTCGGATCAGTATGTGCGAGTGTTGAATGCGACAAATGATCTAGCGATTTAGCCTGCGTAAAGCGTTGCCTGAACAAGGATCGCGGGCCGGACTCCGGGAGTCATTGGTGGATCTCCAACTGACCCCGGATTCCGCTTCGCTGCATCCGGGCTACGCACCCTACCGTCGAAGCCGCAACTCCCTGCACACGCACTACTGAACTTTTCTCCAGTTCCGGTATCCTCTCTGAGTCCACTTCGCTGCCTCAGAGATCCCCATGTCCGACCGCTCTACCGCCGATGTCATCCGCATTACCGGCGCGACCCAGAACAATCTGAAGAACCTGGATCTGGAGATCCCCCTGGGGGCGCTGGTGGTGTTCACCGGGCCGTCGGGGTCGGGCAAGTCGTCGCTGGTGTTCGACACGCTGTATGCCGAGGGGCAGCGGCGGTATGTAGAGACCTTTTCGCCCTATGCGCGGCAGTTTCTGGACCGCATGGACAAGCCTCATGTGAGCCGTATCGAGGGGGTGCCGCCGGCGATTGCGATTGACCAGACCAATCCGGTGCGCACCTCGCGATCCACGGTGGGCACCATGACGGAGCTCACCGACCACTTCAAGCTGCTGTTCGCCCGCACCGGGCATCTGCACTGCAAGTGCTGCGGCCAGCATGTGCAGCGGGACACGCCGGACAGCATCACGGCGGCGGTGACGGCGCGGGCGGCCGAGGCGGGCGACCCGCGCCTGCATGTGACCTTTCCCATCGATGTGCCGGCCAATTTCACCGAGGACGAGATTCGCGGCTATCTGGAGCAGCAGGGTTACACCCGCATCCATGGCAGCGAGGGCGACCGGCTGTGGGTGATTCAGGATCGCTTCCGCGCCGGGTCGGCGGAGCCCGCCCGCATTGGCGAGGCGGTGGAGGCGGCGCTGCGCACCGGGCAGGGGCGCATGGCGGTGCGGGTGATGGATGGCGAGGGCAACGAGGGCGCGGTGTGGCGCTTTTCGCAGGACTTTCACTGCGCCGATTGCGACATCGCCTATGGCGAGCCGCTGCCCAGCCTGTTTTCCTTCAACTCGCCCCTGGGCGCCTGTGAGACCTGCCGTGGCTTTGGCCGGGTGATCGGCATCGACTTCGGGCTGGTGGTGCCGGACGAGAGCAAGACGCTCAAGCAGGGCGCGGTGAAGCCCTGGCAGACGGCGAGCTATTCCGAATGCCAGGACGACATGGAGATGATGGCCAAGAAGGCCGGCATCCCCCTCGACGTGCCCTGGCGCGACCTCACCGACGCACAGAAGCACTGGGTGCTGGAAGGCGAGGACAAGTGGAAGAACTGGAGCCGCTCCTGGCCGGGCGTGTGGTACGGGGTGCGCCGCTTCTTCGACTGGCTGGAGACCAAGGCCTACAAGATGCATGTTCGGGTGCTGCTGTCGAAGTACCGCAGCTATACCGAGTGCCCGTCGTGCCACGGGGCCCGACTCAAACCCGAAGCGCTTTACTGGAGGACCGGCTCAGCCGCAGCCGCCGACGACGTGATGCCGCTGGCCGACCGCCTGCTGCCGCCGGGCATGACGCCCGAGTTGCTGCCCACGCTGCCGGGCCTGTGCATCCATGACCTGATGCAGCTCTCCATCGAGCGGCTGGGGCGCTTCATGGACACCATCCAGCCCGAGGGCCATTCCGCCGAGGACGAGGCCACCCGGCTGGTGTGCGACGAGATCCGCACCCGGGTGCGCTATCTCAACGAGGTGGGTCTGAGCTACCTCACGCTGGACCGCCAGAGCCGCACCCTGTCGGGCGGCGAGGTGCAGCGGATCAACCTCACCACGGCGCTGGGCACCTCGCTGGTGAACACGTTGTTCGTGCTCGATGAGCCCTCGATTGGCCTGCACCCGCGCGACATGGACCGTATCGTGCAGGTGATGCGCCGCCTGCGCGACGCGGGCAACTCGCTGGTGGTGGTGGAGCATGACCCGGCGGTGATGCTGGCCGCCGACCATATTTTCGACATCGGCCCCGGCCCGGGCGAGCGGGGCGGGCAGATCGTGTTCTCCGGCACGCCGGACGCCCTGCGCGCCGAGGGCACGACGCTGACCGCCGACTACCTGTCGGGCCGCAAGCGCATCGACGGCGGCACGCCGCCCCAGCCGCTGGACGACGACACCCCCCGGCTGGTGCTGCACGGGGTGCGCGAGCACAACCTGCAGGGCATCGACGTGTCCCTGCCGCTGGGGCGCATGGTGTGCGTGACCGGCGTCTCTGGCTCGGGCAAATCCACCCTGGTGCAGGACGTGCTCTATCCCGCCTTGCTCAAGCACTTCGGCCAGCCCACCGAGGCGCCCGGTGCCCATGAAGACATCACCGGCATCGGTTTCATCGACGACGTGGTGATGGTGGACCAGAGCCCCATCGGCAAGAGCTCGCGCTCCAACCCGGTGAGCTATGTGGGCGCCTGGGACGCGGTGCGCGCGCGTTTTGCCAATCTGCCGGCGGCCAAGCAGCGCGGCTACACGCCGGGCACCTTCAGCTTCAACGCCGGCCAGGGGCGCTGCCCCACGTGCACCGGCTCGGGCTTCGAGCATGTGGAGATGCAGTTCCTCTCCGACGTGTATCTGCGCTGCCCGGACTGCGACGGCAAGCGCTACCGCCCCGAGGTGCTGGAGCTGGAGATCGACGGGCGCAATGTGGCCGACGTGCTGGAGATGACCGTCTCCGAGGCGCTGGCCTTTTTCGACGGCGACGCCGCCATCGCCACCGCGCTGCAGCCGATCATCGATGTGGGGCTGGACTACCTGCGCCTCGGCCAGCCGGTGCCCACGCTCTCGGGCGGCGAGGCCCAGCGCCTGAAACTGGCGGGGCATCTGGCCGAGTTTGCGGCCAAGGCGAAGAAGCGCAATCCGGGCAAGAAGCAGAAGCCGGGTGGCACGCTGTTTCTGTTCGACGAGCCCACCACCGGCCTGCACTTCGACGACACCGCGCGCCTGCTCAAGGCGTTCCAGAAGCTGGTGGATGCCGGGCACTCGCTGCTGGTGATCGAACACAACCTGGACGTGATCCGCGCCGCCGACTGGCTGGTGGACCTGGGGCCTGAAGGGGGCGAGGGCGGTGGCCTGCTGATCGCCGAGGGCACGCCCGCCGAGGTGGCAAAGCACCCGACATCCCACACCGGGCGGGCGCTGGCCGAGTACGAGGCGGAGCTGTCGAAACCCGCCACCGCCTTCAAGGTGGCGGAAAAGTCGGTGGCCTACCGGCCGCGTTCCGCCGGGGCGGTGAGCATCCGCCACGCCCGCGAGCACAACCTCAAGAACATCGACGTGGACATCCCGCGCGAGGGCTTTACGGTGATCACCGGGGTGTCCGGCTCGGGCAAGTCCACGCTGGCCTTCGACATCCTCTTCGGCGAGGGGCAGCGGCGCTATCTGGAATCGCTCAATGCCTATGCCCGCCAGTTCGTGCAGCCGGCGGCGCGGCCCGAGGTGGACGCCATCTTCGGCATCCCGCCCACGGTGGCCATCGAGCAGCGCACCAGCCGGGGCGGGCGCAAGAGCACGGTGGCCACGCTCACCGAGCTGTACCACTTCCTGCGCCTGATCTACGTGAAGCTGGGCACCCAGTATTGCCCCACCTGCGACGTGCCGGTGTCGCCGCAGAGTTTCGAATCCATCATCGCGCGCATCAGCGAAGAGCACCGGGGCCACTCGGTGGAGCTGCTCGCGCCGCTCATCAACAACCGCAAGGGCCTGTACACCGATCTGGCCAAGTGGGCGCGGGGCAAGGGTTACGAGCAACTGCGGGTGGATGGCGACTACCTGCCCACCCGCAAGTGGCCGCGCCTGGACCGCTATGTGGAGCACACCATCGAACTGCCGGTGGGTATGGTCAAGGTCGGCCCCGAGCACGAGGGCCTGCTGCGCGAGCAGGTGAAGGAGGCGCTGGACGTGGGCAAGGGCGTGCTCAAGGTGCTGCGCCTGGGCACCGTGGGCGCCAAGCCCGAAGTGTTCTCCACCCACCGGGCCTGCCCGAGCTGCGGCAAGAGCTTCCCCGAGCTGGACCCGCGGCTGTTCTCGTTCAACAGCAAGCATGGCTGGTGCAACTCGTGTTTCGGCACCGGGCTGGTGGTCGGCAAGGTGAAGGAAGAGGAAGTGCACGACCTGGACCTGGCGTCCATGGACGAGGAGCCCACCGAAACCTGCCCGAGCTGCGAGGGCGCGCGACTGAACCCGGTGGCGCGGGCGGTGCGCTTTGCCGACCGGCCGATTCATGCACTGACGGCCGGGTCGGTGGATGCGGTGGCGGACTTCGTGAAGGGCATGGCGCTCACCGGCCGCGAGGCCGACATCGCCCGCGACATCGTGGCCGAGCTGGGCAGCCGGCTGGGCTTTCTGCAACAGGTGGGCCTGGGCTATCTGGCGCTCGACCGGGCGGCGCCGACGCTGTCCGGCGGCGAGGCGCAGCGCATCCGCCTGGCGGCGCAGCTGGGCTCGAGCCTGACGGGGGTGTGCTACATCCTCGACGAGCCAACCATCGGCCTGCACCCGCGTGACAACCGGGTGCTGCTCGACACCCTGGCCGAGCTGGAAGCCAAGGGCAACACCCTGGTGGTGGTGGAGCATGACGAAGACACCATCCGCCGCGCCGACCATGTGATCGACCTGGGGCCGGGCGCTGGCGTGCGGGGCGGCCGCATCGTGGCCGAAGGCAATGCCGAGGCGCTGATCGCTTCGCCGGAATCGGTGACTGGCAAGCACCTGCGCGCGCCCCTGCAGCACCCGCTCTACCCGCCGCGCGCCGTCGGCAAGGACGACGACAGCCTGTGGGTGCGCGGCGCCAGCCTGCACAACCTGCGCGGCGTGGACGCGCGCATCCCGCTGCAACGGCTCACGGTGGTGACCGGGGTGTCCGGCTCGGGCAAGTCCACACTCGCCCGCGATGTGCTGCTCGAAGGCATCAAGGCCCTGATCCACGAAGGCGAGGCCCCCGGCTGCAAGGCCATCGAGGGCGTGGAGCAGATCGAGCGGGTGTTGGAAGTGGACCAGACCCCCATCGGCAAGACGCCACGCTCCTGCCCGGCCACCTACGTGGGCTTCTGGGATCTGATCCGCAAGGCCTTTGCCGACACCAGCGAGGCGCGCATGCGCGGCTGGGCGGCGGGGCGCTTCTCCTTCAACACCGGCGACGGCCGATGCCCGGTGTGCGAAGGGCAGGGCCAGCAACGCATCGAGATGAGCTTTCTGCCTGACGTGAAGGTGCCCTGCGAGGCCTGCGGCGGCCGGCGCTTCAACCGCGAGACCCTGTCAGTGCGTTGGCGCGGCAAGAACATCGGCGAGGTGTTGTCGATGGACATCGACGAAGCGGTGGACTTCTTCGCAGCACACCCGCGCATCCACCACGCCCTCAGACTGATGCAGGACGTGGGTCTGGGTTACCTCACCCTCGGCCAGGCCAGCCCCACGCTCTCGGGCGGCGAGGCCCAGCGCATCAAGCTGGTGACCGAGCTGTCCAAATCGCTCACCCCCGCCGGCAAGGTGCGCGGCCGGGTGAGCGCCGGGCAGACCCTGTATGTGCTCGACGAACCCACCGTGGGCCTGCACATGGCCGACGTGGAAAAGCTCATCCATGTGCTGCACCGGCTGGTGGATGCGGGCAACACGGTGGTGGTGATCGAGCATGACCTGGACGTGATGGCCGAGGCCGACTGGCTGATCGACATGGGGCCGGAAGGCGGCGACGGCGGCGGCCAGATCGTCGCCAGTGGCCCGGTGGCGAAAGTACTCAAGGCGGGTAAGGGGCACACGGCCCGACTGCTGGCGGAATTTCTCAAGCTACGCCGTGAGCATGCCGATGAAGCTGGAAAGGTCGGCCAGAACGCGTAGGTGATGGCGCGCGGGCCGGTGAAGGGAACAGAGGCCGTTTGATAGAGTCCCATCTGAGTACCCGCGGAGGACACTGTGATCATGCGACGACCGCTCTACATGAGCGCCGGGCTGCTGGCTCTGGGCGTGGGCTTCATCGGCATTTTCCTGCCGCTGCTGCCCACGACCCCGTTCGTCCTCCTCGCCGCCTTCTGCTTCGCCCGCGCCAACCCCGCGTGGGAAGCACGGCTGCTGGCCGACCCCCGCTTCGGCCCCTCCATCATCGCCTGGCGCGAACGCGGCGCCATCCCAGCCTACGCCAAGCGCATGGCCATCTTCATGATGGCCCTCAGCTCCCTCATCTGCTGGTTCTGGATTCCCAACGGCTGGCACTGGACGCCCGCGGCCACGTGCAGTCTGGTGGCGATCTGGATGCTCTCGCGTCCGTCGTCCTGAGGAAAATCGCGTTGGCCGGATAAGCGAAGGCGCCATCCGGCAAAACAGCCTCTCGGGAGGGTACGAACGCCGGATGGCGCTTCGCTTATCCGGCCTACGGGGGCGTCTCCTAAACTTGATTGAAGCCGAGTTGGTCACGCCGATTGGGGGGCGATCGGCATTTTTACGTCGGTGCGTAGGGCCGAAGAGCGGAGCGTCATCCTCCAATTTTGCCCTCAGGTAGCTCCGAAACGGCGGATGACGCCTGCGGCTCTTCCGCCCTACCTGTTCTCGCGGCGATGCGACGTGTGATGGCGACCAGAATGCGTTGGCCGCTGTCGTCCTGAGGGATGTTCCGTAGGCCGGATAAGCGAATGCGCCATCCGGCAACACAGCCTCTCGGGAGGGTGCGAACGCCGGATGGCGCTGCGCTTATCCGGCCTACTAACCGCACCTGCTTCGACGAAAAAGCCCCCGGTCGTTGCTAACCGGGGGCTTGAACCCCAGCCTTGCTTTACGCGCGGGCGCGCCAAATTACTTCTTCTTGCTAGCCGGATCGCGCGACCACTGACGCGTACCTGCGACCTTGATGAAGGGCTTGGGATCATCGATGCCCACCACGCCGTCGTCGTGTTTCACGTGCGCGCGCTCGAGGATGATCTGGGTGCCAGGGCAGGCGGCGATGGCCTTGAGGTGGTGGTAGGCATCGCTGAACCAGCTCACGGCCGCCGGATCGTCGGCGAGTTTTTCGCCTTCCTTCGGCATGAGGATGCTCACCACGGCGTCGAAGACCACGCTCGGCGTGCCAGCCAACTGGCCGTCGACAGCCACTTCGGTGCCGTCCTTGAAGCTCACACGCTTGGTCGGGGCGACCAGTTTGACCATGGCGCCGGCTTTCTCGGCGGCCTTGCGGAAGCTATCCACCGCCTTGCCGTTGGAACCCTCGGCAACGAGGATGCCGATCACACGGCCTTCAAGCGTGTCTTTCGCCTTGCCGATGACCTGCAGGGCGGGGGAGGCGGGCATGTCCTGCACCGGCACGGTGGGTTTGGCCGCCTTGGGCAGCTTGCTCATGCCGAGCCCCTTGCCCACTTCCTTGGCCAGGTCCTGATCGATCACCCGCAGATGGCTGACCACCCGCTCGACCACCTCGGCGGTCTCCACTTTGGACAGCTCGAAGACGATGGCCGAGGCGATATGGCCCTGCTCGACCGGGGTCTGGCTACGATAGAACTGACGCGCCTGACTGTAGTGGTCGGCGAAGCTTTCGGGGCGGATACGGCCCTTGGCCGGGTCGTCGATGCGCTCGGCAAAGCTCTGGAGGCCAGTCGCGGCACTAGCGCGCGGGCTGTTGCCTTCCAGGCTGCTGGGCTCGTACGCGACGCGGCCTTTCGGCACCTGCATCTGCATGTGGCCATCGCGCTGGTTGTTGTGGAACGGGCATTTGGGAGCATTGATCGGCAACTGCGCAAAGTTGGGGCTGCCGAGTCGGGAGAGCTGGGTGTCCAGATAAGAGAACAGGCGGCCCTGCAGCAGCGGGTCGTTGGAGAAATCGATGCCGGGGACCACGTTGGCCGGGCAGAAGGCGACCTGCTCGGTCTCGGCAAAGAAGTTGTCCGGCCAGCGGTCCAGCACCATGCGCCCGATGGTGCGAAGGGGCACCAGCTCTTCCGGGATCAGCTTGGTCGGGTCGAGATGATCGAAGGGGAATCCGGCGGCTTCTTCTTCAGAGAACAACTGCACGGCCAGTTCCCACTCGGGATACTGACCCGCCTGAATGGCTTCGAAAAGATCACGGCGATGGAAGTCGTTGTCGGCACACTGCAGCTTGACCGCCTCGTCCCACACGGTGGATTGCAGGCCCAGCTTGGGCCGCCAGTGGAACTTCACGAAGGTGGATTCGCCCTTGGCATTGATGAGGCGGAAGGTGTGGATGCCGAAGCCCTCGATCATGCGGATGCTGCGCGGGATGGCGCGGTCGCTCATGGCCCACATGACCATGTGCATGGCCTCGGGGGTGAGGGAGATATAGTCCCAGAACGTGTCGTGGGCGCTGGCGGCTTGCGGGTAGCCGCGATCCGGCTCCATCTTCACCGCGTGGATCAGGTCGGGAAACTTCATCGCGTCCTGGATGAAGAACACCGGGATGTTGTTGCCAACCAGATCCCAGTTACCTTCCTGGGTGTAGAACTTGACGGCGAACCCGCGCACGTCGCGGGGCGTATCCACCGAGCCAGCGCCGCCGGCGACAGTGGAGATACGGCAGAACACCGGCGTGCGCGCGCCCTTCTCGGTAAGCACCTTGGCGGTGGTGATGCCCTTGAGCGGGTCGGTCAGCTCGAAGTAACCATGAGCCGCCGTGCCGCGCGCATGCACGATGCGCTCGGGGATACGTTCGTGGTCGAAGTGGGTGATCTTCTCGCGCAGGATGAAGTCTTCCAGCAGCGTCGGGCCTTTGGCGCCCTGAGTCAGCGAGTTCTGGTTATCGGCAATGACCGTGCCCTGCTGGGTGGTCAGGGCGGGATGCTCGCCACCGGCCTGCTGCTGCAGTTCGCCGGCGTTGCCGCGTCGGGTCTCGGCGTCCTTGGGCGCGGACATGCGTGTGTCAGGGGTGGCGGTGCTGCCGCCGGGGTTGCGCTTGGCCATGATCGGTTTTCCTGGTCGGGTGTGGTGACTTCAGGAGACTACCGAGTGGCGTCGCGCCGCCTTGTCGGACAATGCCGACTGGATATGACGGACAATGCCGCGAAGATGAACGATCCCCGCTCAGGCGTGTTCGGAGGCTGCGGCGTTGTCGAGTACGTGACGGACCTGGTCGAAGGCCGCGCGCCAGGCGGGTTCGACACGTTCGCGCTGCTCCGGTGCCATGCGCAGAAGGGCGGACGGGTGGGTAAGGACAAGCACCGGGGTGCCATCGGGTCGGGCCAGCCATTGGCCCTCAGTGGTATGGATGCGGACGCTCTGTCCGAGCACGCTGCGCGCGGCGGTGGCACCCAGCGCGACGATGCAGCGCGGTTGCACCAGCGCAATCTCGTGATCGAGCCATTGCGAGCAGGCCGCAGCCTCGCGTTGACCTGGCGTCTTGTGCAGCCGTCGTTTGCCACGCATTTCGTATTTGAAGTGCTTCACCGCGTTGGTGAGGTACGTGTGCTGCGCCCACGGCTGGTGCTGTAGCGCGTCGCGCAGCAGGCTGCCGGCAGGGCCGACGAAGGGACGGCCGATGAGGTCTTCACGGTCACCGGGCTGTTCGCCGACGATCATCACCGGGGCGTCCAGCGGACCTTCACCGCAAACGGCCTGGGTGGCCGCGGCGCCGATCGGGCAGTCCTGGCAGTTGCGCACGGCGCGCTCCAGCGTGGCGCGCGCGTCGTCCGGCGAGATCTGTCGTGTCGGGCGGCCAGGGAGGTGGCCAGCGCGACGCTCGCGCGCCTCGCCGGGGGCTTCGGTCATGGTGGTCGTGCGGGCTTGAGCCTCGTTGAGCAGGCGGGGGATGCTGCGCGCCTCAGGCAGGTTCTTCCAGTAGCGCACCGGCATTTCGCGGCGCATCTGGTCTGGATTGGCGCGGGCCGGGTTGAACGTGCTCTCGTAGTAGGCGAGCCACTCGCCGCTATCGGTGGTGTCCAGGGCGAAGGGCGGGCTGGCGCAGCCTGGGGCGTGGCGCAGGGCGGTGCCGTCCCACTCCACGCAGCCTTTGGGCGTGAAGATGGCCCAGCGCATGCCGGCGAAGCGCTTGGCGAAGAAAGGCGCCACCGCATCGACGATGTAGTGATCGGGCTCGAACCAGGCCAGGTAGCGCTCGTTGCCCAGCGCATCGGCCACTGGATGAAAGCGCACGAAGGCTTTCATCTTGTGCTTCTCGCGCCTCACCTGTTTGACGAACTGCTCCATCGCGACGCGCTCAGGGGCGAGGGTGTCGTGCCAGTGACGGCGGTCGGCGGCGACCCGGGCGAGGCAGGTGTGGATGGCAGTGAAGCGCGCCGGCTCGGCGTGGAGGAAGGCGACGGCGGCCATGTCCACGGCGCCCTTGGGCAGGTTCATGGCCGGCGGGGTGGGCAGTTCATGGGGATGAATCATTGCCCTGGTGTCGGCGTCGAACAGCCCGCCCTGGTGTTCGATGGTGCCGGTTTGCCAGCGCACGTCTGACGGTTCGACGCCTTCGCTGATGAGATGGCGCAGGGCGAGGCGAAACCCGGTCCAGTCGGTGGGGCCGTCGAGCTGGATCGTCAGCATGCTTCCAGGCGGGATACTGCCGGTGCTGCGGGCATCGGATCCGCGAACAGGTCACCCTGAACCGGTGCGGTGGCCTGCTTGTCTTCCTGCACCAGTGCCGCCACATCCTTGCTGCCCGGCCGGTGGTCGGGCAGCACCACGAAGGGCAGCACCCGTTTGCGGGGCAGGCGCATGCGTTGCAGGTCGTCGGTGCGCAGGCGGCGCACGCGCCGGGCGGTGAGCAGGCGCTGAACCGATGTGGGGCCGAGGCCGGGCACGCGCAGCAGCATCTCTTTGGACGCGCGATTCAGATCCACCGGGAAGTGCTCAGGATGTGCCAGCGCCCAGGCCATTTTCGGGTCGATATCGAGCGACAGCATGCCGCCGTCGGTGGCGATCTCTTCGCACTCAAAGCCATAGAAGCGCATGAGCCAGTCGGCCTGATAGAGCCGGTGCTCGCGCATGAGCGGGGCCGCGCGGGACGGTAGCGCCGCCGGAGCACCGGGGATGGGGCTGAAGGCGGAGTAATACACCCGGCGCAGCTGGTAGTTGCGGTAGAGCGTGATGCTGGTGCGCAGGATGCTCGCATCGTTGGAGTCGTCCGCGCCGATCACCATCTGGGTGGTCTGCCCGGCGGGGGCGAAGCGCGGCGGCTTGGCAATGCGGGGCTTGGCGCCGGCCATGGTGCGAGGCGCGCGGGCCTTGCGGGCTTCCTTGTTGTCGTCCACGGCCAGGCGGATGCGGCCCATGGCGCGCTTGATGTCGCCGATGTCCTTCTCCGGGGCCAGCGTTTTCATGGCTGCGTCGCTGGGGAGTTCGACGTTGATACTCAGGCGGTCGGCGTATTTTCCGGCTTCGGTCAGCAGCTCTTCGCTGCAATCGGGGATGGACTTGAGGTGGATGTAGCCGCGGAAGTTTTCTTCTTCCCGTAGCTTCTTGGCCACGAGTACGAGCTGCTCCATGGTGTAGTCGGGGCTGCGGATGATGCCGGAGCTGAGGAACAGGCCTTCGATGAGGTTGCGCCGGTAGAAGTCCATGGTGAGTGCGACCAGTTCTTCGACCTTGAAGCGGGCGCGGGGGGTGTTGCTGCTCTCGCGATTGACGCAATACAGGCAGTCGTAGATGCACCAGTTGGTGAGCAGGATCTTGAGCAGGGAGATGCAGCGCCCGTCCGGCGCGTAGCTGTGGCAGATACCCATGCCGCCGGTCGAGCCGATGCCCTTGCTGCCGGCGGAGTCGCGCCGGGGTGCCCCGCTGGACGAACAGGAGGCGTCGAACTTGGCGGCGTCGGCAAGGATGCGGATTTTGTGTTCGAGCATGGGGCCCTCATTGTGCTGTTCAAATATACAGCGTTTGAATGAGGGCTGCCAAGCCAGGGCGTGCGGCCTCCGGACCGCTTACCGGGGGGTCAGAACTGCAGGTTCAGCCCGGCGTAGACCTGTCGTGAGACCCGGTTGGCGGCACGGTTGCCATACACCAGCTGCATGGCAGGGTCGGCAATTTCCTGATGACGTCCGCCCAGGTTGAGCGCAGTGAGGCTGGCGGTCGCCGGTCGGCCAAAGGCGGTGAAAGCGCGGGTGAGGGACACATCGAACGTGGTGTGGTCTTCGACCACGACACGGCCGTTGGCCAGGTAACTGTCGCCCGAGGCGACCGGCCCCACCCGATTGATGCTCAGGTAGCTGCTCCAGTGCGCCGGCCAGCGCTGCTTCCAGATCAGGTTGGCGACGTATGGGGCAATCGCTGACGAAGCGGCCTCGCTGCCCGCATCGCGGTCGACAACACTCCAGGCCAGTTGAAACTCGCCTCCGGTCCATGGGTGTGTGCCCAGTTGTAGCTCTAGGCCTGTGAGTGTGGTGGTGCTGGCAGCATTCTGAAACTGGGTGGACTGGATCTGTGAAGAGAGCAGCGAAGGGGACGATACGGGCAGTCGCACGATCTGGTTCTGCAGTCGCTCCCGAAACAGCCGCAGGTCGAGTGTTGTCCCGGTGCTGTCGAATCGCGACAGTACTCCGGCTTCCAGCGTGTCGGCACGTGTCTCGCGCAGCGCCGGGTTGGGTACGAAGGGATGCGCGAGCAGCACGCCGGGAAAGGCGCTGTCGTAGATACGAAAATCAATGCCTTTTTCAAAAACCTCTGGCGCGCGGTAGACCCGTGAGGCGCCAATCCGCCAGGTGGTATCGGCGGTTGCCTTGAGGTTGGTGTAGAGCCGCGGGCTGACGCGCCAGCCTTCGCCAGCGTCTTCCGCGGTCAGACCGGCGTTGACCGTTACCATGTCGGAGGCCTGCCACTCGGCATTGGCGAACACCTTGTTCTGACGGCTAACGAGGCTGTCGCTGCGTGCGAACTGGGCCGGCGACACCGTCTCTGCGCGTTGTGTGCTCGCGCCCCAGGCGATGCGCAACGAACGGGCCAACCGGTCGCGGCGCTGAAGCTCGAAACGGCTTGTGCCGCCCCGGCGGTCGCGCGAGAGGTGGATGTCGTTGAAAACGGCATATGAGGTTAGCCAGCTGTCTTCCAGACGGACGTATTGACGGTAGAAGCCCAACGACCATTCGCGGTCGGTGTCCTCCGCGTTCAGCCAGCGCAGGTGGAACAGGGTGTGCCGGTCGCGTGATTCGCGAACCTTGTTGGAGCCGAAGGGGGAGTCAGGGTAGCCACGCTCCGTGCGCTCTCCCGTGCTGCCGAGTCGCAGATGGAGGCTATTGTGAGCGTCAATCCGCGTTTCGGTGACGAGGCTCAGTCGTTGTGTGCTTCGATCGTCAGCCAGACCGCGAAAGCCCTCTTCATGCTGTTCGCCCACAATCAGGCGGGTGCCCGTGTTGCCGACTCGGCCCGACCAGCCGATCTCGATATCGCGCAAGGCGTTGTCGCCCAGGTATGTTCTCACGTGGGTTGTCGGCGTGTCGCCGATACTGCGGGTGATCAGATTGGCAGAACCGAGCAGGGAGGTTGATCCGTAGGTGCTGGCGCTGGCGCCGCGAAGGACCTCGATCTGCTCGAGCTCGCTCAAGAAGATTGGCATGGTGGTCCAGCTCAAGGCACCGAAGTTGACCGGAACCTCGACCGTTGCGCCGTTGACGAGCACCTGCATGACCCCCGGAGAGCTGACGCCGATGCCGTGATAACTGACCCACGAGGCATGGGAGCGCTCGTAGCCGATATTGAGACCGGGGACCGCGCGAAGCAGCCGCGACACGTTGCGGTAGTTCGACGCCTCGATCGTGTCGCGATCGATCACAGTGATTGAGCCGGGCGCGTCGGCCAGCAACTGGGGGAGTCGGGAGGCCGTCAGGACGACCGGCAGCGGCTCGAAGAAAGCGTCTTCCTCGAACTTCTGACCATGACAGAGGGCAGGTGCCAGCAGGGAAAAAAGGAGACCCGTGATGGGTAGCGATATACGCATGGAGCTCATACGGGGCCGCCGGGGCCAGAACTTGATCAGAATGAAGTGAGGATAAGCGGATTTAACTTTCGTCGTAGTGGTAATTGTTCACTTTAAGCACGGTCGTTCGTCTCATGATACAAAAAAACACGGCCGGCATCAGGGTGCCGGCCGTGTCCTGATAAGGTCCGCTGTCGCGCTATTTGAGCTTGATGGGTACGTACAAACGCTCGTCTCCGCGCTGAATCAGCAGGGCAAAGCGGTTACCGGCCTGCTTGAGTTGCTGCCGGAAGGTCTTTACATCGGTCACCTGCGCATTGTTGATGGCCAGAATGACATCGCCCCGCTGCAGCCCCGCCTGGGCTGCCGGTCCGGCGACGCGTTCAACGGCAAGGCCGCCGCGAACGCCCAGTTGTTCTGCTTCCTGGTTGGTCAGAGGGCGCGCTGACAGGCCCAGTGCCGTGTCGGATGAATCGGTGCGTCGCTCGGTCGCGCGGATGGATTCACCGTCCATGCTGCCGAGGGTGGCCGAGACAATGCGCGATTTGCCGCTGCGCCAGATTTCAAGCTTGATCTCGGTGCCCGGGCGCATCTCGCCGATGATGCGCGGCAGATCGACGGAATCGTCGACCGGGGCGCCATTCACGCCCAGAATCACGTCACCGGCCTGAAGCTCTGCCTTGTCGGCGGCCGAGCCGGGCTCGACACTCGACACAAGCGCGCCGCGAGGCTTGTCGAGGCCGAACGAATCGGCCAACTCTTCCGTAACGCTCTGGATGGCCACACCGAGACGGCCGCGGCTGACCACGCCGAATTCCTGCAACTGGGCCTTGACCTTCATGGCCACGTCGATGGGAATGGCGAAGGAAATGCCCATGAAGCCGCCCGAGCGCGAATAGATCTGCGAGTTGATGCCGATCACTTCGCCTTCAAGATTGAACAGCGGCCCGCCCGAGTTCCCGGGATTGATGGCCACGTCGGTCTGCAGGAAGGGCACATAGGTTTCATCGGGCAGGCGGCGCGCCTTGGCGGAGATGATGCCGGCGGTCACCGTGTTGTCGAAGCCGAAGGGCGAACCCACGGCCACCACCCATTCGCCCACCCGGGCATCTTCCGGGTTGCCGATCTTGACTACCGGCAGATCCGTGGCGTCGATCTTGAGCAGGGCGACATCGGTGCGGGTATCCACGCCTTCGACCTTGGCCTTGAACTCGCGCTTGTCGGTGAGGCGCACGATCACTTCGGTGGCGTCGTCGACCACGTGCGCATTGGTGAGCACGTAGCCGTCCTCGCTGACGATGAAGCCGGACCCGACGCCGCGGGAGATCTGCGGCCCCGGTCCGTTAGGCCCCCCCGGCATACCCGGCAGCGGGATACCGAATCGACGCAGGAAGTCCTGCATCTCGGGCGGGACATTGAGCTGGGCTTCCACTTCCTGCACGACGCCGATGTTGACCACAGCCGGGCCGACACGCTCGACCAGCTCGGCAAAGTCAGGCAATGACCCGAAGGCGGCCAGACTGTTGGCCGCGGCAGGGGCGACAGGCGCGGCCTGGGCCAATGGCGCGGTGAAGGGGGCCAGACCGCTGGTGGCCAAGCCGATGGCGCTGGCGACCAAGGCCAGCCGGGCACTGCGTCGAAGCATGCATCCTCTCCTGAAATCGATTTGCCGACAGACAGGGACCGCCCTGCCGCGCCGGACACTACTTTATACATGTGGGGCCGAATCGGTGCGACACAAGCCGGATCTTGAGACGTTTCGTGACTACCCACTGTCACGATAGCCTGAGATAATCAGCCTCACTGATAGGGACCATGGCGTCGCACGACCGTTCCAGACCTGGATTTCGCATGACATTGACCGACCTGAAGTACATTGTCGCGCTTTCGCGCGAACGCCATTTCGGCCGCGCGGCCGAGGCCTGCCACGTGAGCCAGCCGACCCTGTCGGTGGCCATCAAGAAAGTCGAAGAGCAGCTGGGCGTGTTGTTGTTCGAACGTGGCACCAGCGACGTCAAGGTGACCGAGTTGGGTGAGCGCGTGGTCGAGCAGGCGCAGCGCGTGCTGGTGGAAGCCGCGCAGATCAAGGAAATCGCCCAGGCGGGCAAGGATCCGCTCGGTGGTGCGCTGCGCGTCGGGGCCATCTACACGATCGGACCCTATCTGTTTCCGCATCTGATCCCGAAGGTGAAAGAGCTGGCGCCGCGCATGCCGCTCATCATCGAAGAGAACTACACGGCCTCGCTGGCCGAGTCGCTCAAGCGAGGCGACATCGACGTGGCGATTCTTGCGCTGCCGTTCGAGCAACCGGGCATCGTCGCACAACCCATCTACGACGAACCTTTCCGGGTGCTGATGCCGGCCGATCACGCGTGGACGACGCAAGAGGCCATCGCCTCCAGGCAGCTGGCCGAAGACCAGTTGCTGTTGCTGGGTGCGGGCAACTGCTTCCGCGATCAGGTGCTTGAGGTGTGCCCGGAGTGCAGCGGTGTGGCGGGTCTGCAGCGGACCTTGCAAGGCAGCTCGCTCGAGACCATCCGGCTCATGGTGGCCAGTGGCATCGGGGTGACGGTGCTGCCAAGCACGGCGGCCGACACCATGCCCGATCAGAACAAGCTCGTGGCGGTGCGCCCCTTCGAGTCGCCCGACCCGACGCGCACCGTGGCACTGGCCTGGCGGGTGACTTATCCGCGCAGTGGTGCCATCGATGTGTTGAGGCGCGCCATTCTCGAGTGCCACTTGCCCGGCACGCGACCGGTGAGCGGCGCGATGCAGGGGGTTGCTGCATAGTCAATCGATATTAATTCAATCGATACGTTTGATTGGCTCTATCGATGTTGCGGAATTAAGCTGACGCCATCACCTCTGCACATCAAGGAGTCAGCCATGGACATCGATATCGGCATCACCCGGGAAGACCGCAAGACCATCACCAACGGCCTGTCGCGCCTGCTGGCCGACAGCTACACGCTCTACCTGATGACCCACAACTTCCACTGGAATGTGAAGGGGCCCATGTTCAACACGCTGCATCTCATGTTCGAGACGCAGTACAACGAACTGGCGCTGGCGGTGGATGGCATTGCCGAGCGCATCCGTGCGCTGGGCGAGCCCGCGCCCGGCACCTATGCCGCCTTTGCAGCGCTGACCCGCATCGAGGAGCCCGTCGGTGTGCCGGACGCCGCGAGCATGATCCGTGCGTTGGTCAAGGGACAGGAAGCGGTGGTCAAGACCGCCCGCGAACTGATGCCGGTGGTGGATGCCGCGGGCGACGAACCCACGGCCGATCTGCTGACCCAGCGCATGCAGGTGCACGAAAAGACGGCATGGATGCTGCGAAGTCTGCTCGAGGATTGAGGCTTGCGCTCAGCGACAGCGGCCGGGTGAATCCGGCCGTTTTTTCATTCAGAAGCCGCTACCCGGCTGGGCGAGATAATCAAGTTCCTCGGGGGTGCTGCTGCGGTTGAGGATGGCGTTGCGGTGAGGAAAGCGACCGAAACGTTCAATGACGGCGTAGTGCCGTTCCGCGTAGTCCAGCGTGCTTTCAAACCCGGCGTGCTCGTCTGCCAGCGCGCGGAACAACCGAAGCGCCATGCGCTGATCACCGATGTCTTCCGAGTGCTCGAAAGGCAGGTAGGCAAAAATGCGTTCGACGGGGATCAGGGTCTGATCGTCGCCGCGCGAGACGAGGTCTTGCGCAATGGACAGGGCCGTGGCGTCGCCTACAAAGGCACGTGGCGTGTTGCGATGCATGTTGCGGGGGAACTGATCGAGCAGGAGCAGTTGCGCCAACGCTGCGTGCGGCGTTGTGCCCCAGTCCGGCAGCCTGCCGTCGAGCGCACTGTCCGTGAGGGTGCCGAAATGCTCGCGGATATGGGCGTCCGTCTCGTCGCGTTTGACGAACCACAACTTGCGCTGCCGGCCGTAGGTGTCGCTCCCCGGCGCGCCGAACCAGAAATCAAGTACGGCTTGCGCGTCGGGGGGCAGGCTCATTCGGATTTGGCCTTGGCTTTGCCCTTGGCGGCCGGCTTCTTGGGCGCCCGGGGCTCAAACTCGAAGCCGACCTTGCCGTCCTTCTGACGCACCAGGAAGGCGGAGAACTTGCGCTTGGTCTTGTTGGAGACGAACCCGCGCAGCAACTCGGTCTTGCCCTCGGCCAGCAATTTCTGCATCTGCTCGCGTTCCACCGGTTGCTGAAGAATGATCTTGCCGGAGCGGAAGTCGCAGGACTTGTCCGGCCCGACCGACTTCTCGCAGACGTAGGCCATGCCGTGCTCGTAGACCTTGCTCTGGCACTTGGGGCATTCGCCCAGCGGCTCCTGATCCGAGAAATCGACGGGTTCGGCGTTTTCGTCGTCCTTGGGTTGGCCGAAGTCGAACGTCGGCTGCTGCTCGTCGTTGAGGACGATGTCCGCGTTGAACAGGCGGCCCATCTTGTTGCGGAAGCCCATGAGCGGACCGACGTGACCTTCCTTGAGCAGGGTTTCGATCTCGTCGATCTCGAACTGACGGCTGGCCACGATCTTCCACGTGCTCCAGTCACAGGCCTGGCAGGCGAACTTCTTGTAGTTCTCCTTCACCACCCCGCCGCACTTGGGGCAGGGGGTCTTCAGGGTGACGAAGTCGCCCGGCACGGTGTCGGATTCGTACTGCTTGGCGCGATCGACCATCTCCTGCGCCATGCGCGCGATCTCATCCATGAACGCGTCACGGGACAGGGCGCCTTTTTCGATCTGCGAGAGCTTGTATTCCCACTCGCCGGTCAGCTCGGGCGAAGTCAGTTCGGACACGCCCAGGCCGGTGAGCAGGGTGATCAGTGAAAAGGCCTTGGCGGTGGGCACCAGCTCCTTGCCCTCGCGCAGCATGTACTGTTCGCCGATCAGGTTCTCGATGATCTGGGCGCGGGTGGCCGGGGTGCCGAGGCCGCGCTCGGCCATGGCGGCACGCAACTCCTCGTCGTCCACCATCTTGCCGGCGCCTTCCATGGCGGAGAGCAGGGTCGCTTCGTTGTAGCGGGCAGGCGGGCGGGTCTGCAGGGCGCGAACTTCCAGTTCGTCCGTCTTGACCTTTTCGCCGGCGGCCACAGCCACCAGCTCGTCGTCACCACTCTTCTCGCGGCCCACGACCACCAGCCAGCCCGGCTTGACCAGCACCTTGCCCTCGGTCTTGAAGGCTTCACCCTCGACCCGGGTGATGCGGGTGGTGACGTTGTACTCGGCGGCCGGATAGAACACCGACAGGAAGCGACGGGTGACCAGGTCGTAGATCTTCTGCTCCGGCTCGGAGAGCTTCTTGGGCTCGGTGCCGGTGGGGATGATCGCGAAGTGATCGGAAATCTTGGCGTTGTTGAAGATGCGCTTGTTGCCGCCCTTGACCCAGCCTTCGCGTTTGATCTCGTTGGCGAACTTGCTGTACTCAGCCGGCAGGTTGCCCATCACCTCCTTGACCGTGTCCACATAGTCTTCGGGCAGGGCGCGGGCGTCGGTACGCGGATAGGTAAGCACCTTGTGGCGTTCGTACAGGGCCTGGGCAACCTGTAGCGTGGCGCGGGCCGAAAAGCCGAAACGGCCGTTGGCCTCGCGCTGCAGGCTGGTCAGGTCGAACAGCATGGGCGATTGCTGGGTGGAGGGCTTGGTCGCTTCCTCCACCGTGCCCGGCTTGCCTTCGCACTTGGCGCGGATGGCCTCGGCCTTGTCGGCCGTCCACAGGCGTTCGGCGCGGGCATGCTCGTCGTCGTTCTTCTTGAAGTTCTCGTCGAACCAGCGGCCCGGGTATTCACCTTCGGCGCACGCGAAGCTGGCGTGAAGCTCCCAGTAGTCGCGGGACTTGAACTGGCGAATCCGGTTCTCGCGTTCGATGACGATAGCCAGGGTCGGCGTCTGGACGCGGCCGACGGTGGTGAGGTGGAAACCGCCGGTCTTAGAGTTGAACGCCGTCATGGCGCGGGTGCCATTGATCCCGATCAGCCAGTCGCTTTCCGCGCGGCTGACGGCGGCGGCGGCCAGGCCGGCCACCGCTTCGGCATCACGCAACTGCTGAAAGCCGTCGCGAATCGCGGTCGGTGTCATGGACTGCAGCCACAGACGCTGGACCGGTTTCTTGGTCTTGGAGTGCTCGACGATGAAATTGAAGATCAGCTCGCCCTCGCGCCCCGCGTCGCATGCGTTCACGAGGCTATCGACGTCCTTGCGCTTGATCAGCCGTGTGAGCAGCTTGAGCCGGTCTTCACTCTTCTTGATCGGTTGCAGTGCAAAGTGGGTGGGAATGACCGGAAGGTTGGCAAATGACCACTTGCCGCGCTTGACCTCTTCGTCCGGCGGGACCGCCAGCTCGAGCAAATGACCGACGGCGGACGACAGCACGTAGTCGTCCGACTCGAAGTAGTCTTTCTGGCGGGTGAAACCACCGATCGCACGGGCGATGTCCTGTGCGACGGAGGGTTTTTCCGCAATGATCAGTTTTTTGCTCATGTCATGGCTGCGAGCCCTTTTGGGTCCGCATGGTTCCCGCATTTGTTAGGTCATTGAGCGCGGCATGATAAGGAAGCCGCGGCGACGCTGGCAAGTTTCGGCACAAGTGCGAAGTGCCGGTATCGCATGCGACACCGGCAGCCGACCTGCATCGGAAGGCCGCTCCAGCCTGTTACGGCGAAGCAGCTGTTT
Organism: Nitrogeniibacter aestuarii; assembly: GCF_017309585.1. Taxonomy (NCBI): domain Bacteria; kingdom Pseudomonadati; phylum Pseudomonadota; class Betaproteobacteria; order Rhodocyclales; family Zoogloeaceae; genus Nitrogeniibacter; species Nitrogeniibacter aestuarii. Next base: position 257,401 of record NZ_CP071321.1, read on the forward strand.
ACTGAAGAACCGGGCGCTCGTCTTCGTCGTCTTCGGTGAGCAGTTCATCCACCAGCAAGGAGTCCATCGGGCGCGCCTCGCGCCACATCACCATCAGCACGATGACCTTGATCCGCCCCATGGAAACCGCTGCTTCAGGCAGCGCCATGACACGATCCACGATCAGTTCGCGGCTGCGGGCATCGAGGACGCCGGCACTTTCCAGGAAGGTGATGAAGCCGATCCCTTCGGTGCCGAGCTTGACCTGCTCTTCGGCCACATAGATGCGAATGGCGCCGATGGACGGCGCCACCGGCAACACGCTGGTGCCGGCCACATCGTCGAGACCGGAGAGCCACTCGAGTGCTTCGGAGATTTCCTCGTCCTCGAATCCGGCCGCGGACAGGCGCCGAGCCAGTTGATCCGGTTCGGGACACGCCTCGGCGTGAATATAGTTTTCAAACAGATAAACAAGGACGTCGAACATGTTGGGGCCTGCTTTATGGAAGGCTCCTCGTGAGACCGGCAGCGCGTTCCGATGGTTGCGTTGCGCGGCATTCGGATCGGGGTTTGACCGGATCCTGAACACCGTGCACCTCGTCCTCGGACCGCTCATGACGGGTTTTCGAGGCGCCTTGGAGTCAAAGTCGCTGGAAGCGGCCGCCGGGCAGGCGGCTGACTCGCCCTTCCAGTTCCATGTCAAGCAGCATGGCGTAGAGTGTTTCCGTCGTCAAGCCGGTGCGGTGCACCATTGTGTCGATCGTCACAGGATCGAAACCCATCGCATCGAGCAACGGGTCCGCCGTTTGCGTGTCGGTCGAGACGGTCTCCACGGCGCGCTCCAACGGGCGTTCCAGCGCGCTAAACGCTTGTTCTTCAAGAATGTCCCGCGCAGTTTCGACCAGCTTGGCACCTTCGCGAATGAGCTGATGGCAACCTTTGGCGAGCGGCGAATGGATGGAGCCGGGGATGGCGAAAACCTCTCGTCCCTGATCAACGGCTTGCCGTGCGGTGATGAGCGAGCCACTGCCCGGAGCGGCTTCGACCACGAGAACGCCGCGTGACAGGCCCGAGATGATGCGGTTACGGCGCGGGAAGTTGTGCGCGACGGCGGCCGTGCCCAGCGGAAACTCGCTGACGATCGCGCCGTGGGCGACGATCCGTTCGGCCAATGCCTTGTTCCGCGCCGGGTACATGCGATCGGCCCCGGTGCCGATGACCGCCACCGTGTCGCCGTGGGCTTCGAGGGCGCCCTCATGGGCCGCAGCGTCGATACCGAGCGCCAGGCCGCTCACCACGCACAATCCGCCGCTTGCCAGGTTGTGCGCGAAGGCACGCGCATTGTCGATGCCCTGTGCCGTCGCGTTGCGCGAGCCGACGATGGCGATGGATGTCCTGTTCAGGACGGACAGATCGCCTTTGACGTAGAGCAGCGACGGCGGGTCGGCGGTATCCAGCAGGGCTCGGGGGTAGGTGTCGTCCGCCAACGTGACCACATGATTGCCGGGTGTCTCCAGCCATTGGCGGGTTCGATCGATCTGCTCGCTGGCGTCGTGATCGCGGATGGCGTGGGCGAGCTTGTCGCCCACCACCTTTGCCAGCGCGCCATGGCCGGCGTCGAAAATCGCCACAGGGAGCCCGAAGACGCTCAGTAAACGACGCTGACGCTCACCCCCGATCCCGGGAATGAGCGTCAGTCTGAGCCAGGCGGCGAATGCGTCGTGGCGATCCGCCACGTCAGGGATTGCGGATGGTATCGGCGATCTGGACCGGTGCGGAGGCATCCACGACGAGGCCGTAGGACACACGGTTGAACACGCGGAACACGAACACCAGCCCATAACGGTTTTCGGGCAGGTCGAAGGTTTCCTTCTCGCCGGTTTCCGGGTCCTTGTATTTCACTTCGCCGCGCGCACGGTACAGCGCGAGCACGTGACCGACTTCGATGCCTTCTTGCTGACCGACGCCGAGCGTGATGACCCCTTGGCGACCGGTCTCGCTGACGCCGCCATACACGCCGATCACGCGGCCTTCGACGCTCGCCTCGGGCGAGTGCGGCACATAGGAGGTGATTTCCGGGCGGGTGGCGGGCAGCATGCGCTCGCCGCTGCCGATTTCCTGCTTGGCCGAAATGATCTGGAGCACTGCCGGCGCGCCATGCTGGGTCACCGCCGCGGTACCCAGATGGAAGGCTTCGTAACCGAGCACTTCCTTGGTCAGCGGGTCGACGAGCGGGCGGGCAGGACGGAAGACATGCCACTGGTCGGTGCCCGGATCGACGTCCTTGGCGAACACGGTGTCGCCCTGGCCCGTGAAGAGCCGGTTCTCCTGGGTGGCAACGATCACGGCGGCGTTCTGGATGTTCTGCTCATCCACCACGAGCGGTTGGGACAGGAAGGGCTCGATCTCGTTCTGCGGGATGCTCGGGATGGCGTCTGCCAGATCCTCGGTGTAGACCGTCGGCTTGATGTCACGGCCCACGCGACGACCGAGTCGCAGATAGGGGCCGCTGCGGTCGAGCATGATGACCTGGCCGGGGTAGATGAGGTGCGGATTGCGAATCTCGTCCTTGTTCATCTGCCACACTTCGGGCCAGCGCCACGGGCGGCGGAGAAACTTCCCTGAGATATCCCAGAGCGTGTCGCCTTTCTTGACCACGTAGCTGTCAGGCGCGTTGGCGGCCAGTTCGACAGGCGCTGCGGCTGCAGCGGGCTGGACGAGGGCGGCGACGCCGATGAACATAGAGAATATAATGCGGATCATCACTCGCTTCCGTATTGATGCGGGCGGCATTTTCAAAGCCCTGCCGGGAATTTGTTCACCCAATGACGGTCACAAATCCCGGAAGTTGAGTGCCCCGATGACAAACGTGCAATCATCGGGGATGGCAAATCACTTGAAATTCTGCACGTAATCCCATAACGCGGCAAGCTTTTATGGCACTTCTTCCTATCCTTCACTACCCTGACGAGCGACTCCATACCAAGGCGAAACCGGTGGCCGAGGTGGATGAGCGCATCCGTACCCTCGTGGCCGACATGGCCGAGACCATGTACGAAGCGCCGGGCATCGGTCTGGCGGCGACGCAGGTGAACGTCCATGAACGTGTGGTCGTCATCGACGTCTCGGAGGAGCGCAACGAACTGCGGGCCTTCATCAATCCGGAGATCATCGAACGCCATGGCGAGACGGTGGGCGAGGAAGGCTGCCTGTCGGTGCCCGGGATCTACGACAAGGTCACGCGGGCGGAGCGGGTCAGGGTCAAGGCGCTCAACGAGCGTGGTGAAGCCTTCGAACTCGAGGCGGATGGCTTGCTGGCCATCTGCATCCAGCATGAGCTCGATCATCTCGACGGCAAGGTGTTCGTCGAATACCTGTCACAACTCAAGCAGGGCCGCATCAAGAGCAAGCTGGCCAAGCGCGCCCGCATCACGGCCTGAGACCCATGAAAATCGCTTTTGCCGGCACGCCGGAATTCGCGGCGCAGGCCCTGCGCGCGCTCATCGAAGCCGGGCACGAGGTTGTGCTGGTGCTGACGCAGCCCGATCGTCCGGCGGGCCGTGGCATGAAGCTCACGCCCAGTCCGGTCAAGGTGGTGGCGCTCGAACACGGCATTGCGGTCGATCAACCGGAAAAACTGCGCACCGAAGAACAGCAGGCCGCGTTGCGCGCAGCCGCGCCCGAGGTGCTGGTGGTGGCGGCCTACGGCATCATCCTGCCGCAGGCCGTGCTCGACATCCCGACCCACGGTTGCCTCAACATCCATGCGTCACTGCTCCCGCGCTGGCGGGGTGCGGCACCCATCCATCGTGCCATCGAGGCCGGCGACGCCGAAACCGGCATCACCATCATGCAGATGGACGCAGGTCTGGACACGGGCGACATGTTGCTCAAGCGCGCCATGCCCATCCGGGCCGACGCGACCACCGCCTCGCTCCACGACGCGCTGGCGGCGCTGGGCGGCGAGATGATCGTCGAGGCGCTCGCCGCGCTGCCAGATGGCCTGACGCGTACCCCTCAGCCCGAAGAAGGCGTCACCTACGCTCACAAGATCGACAAGGCAGAATCCCGCATCGACTGGCGACGCCCGGCGATCGAGCTCGATCGGGCCGTGCGTGCCTTCAATCCGTTTCCCGGTGCCGTGGCCGAGCTGGGTGGAACAACGCTCAAGCTGTGGGCGGCCGCCCCGTGTGATCGACAGGGCGCGCCGGGCGAAGTGTTGCAGGCCGATGCCGAGGGCCTGGTCATCGCCTGCGGTGAAGGCGCGCTGAAGATCACCACCGCCCAAAAACCGGGCAAGAAGCGTCAGCCGGTTGGCGATGTACTGCAGGGCCTTGAGCTGGTGCCCGGCATGGTTTGCGACTTGCCGTAACGGATTGAATTTTTTTGTCTATACCCCATCTAATCGGGGCGTGGCGAAAGTTGCCCGCGCTTGACTGGAGGAAAGACTGGAAATGTTCGGAAACTGGATGAAAACCTCGATCCTGATGGCGGGGATCGTGGCCCTGTTCGGTGCCGTCGGCGCAGCCATTGGCGGCCAGCAGGGCATGTTGCTCGCGCTCGTCTTCGGTGGCGCCATGAACCTGTGGGCCTACTGGTTCTCGGACAAGATGGTGCTCAAGATGTATCGGGCACGTCAGGTGGATGCCGCGAGTTCTCCGTATCTCTACAACATGGTCAAGGAGCTGGCGGGCCGTGCCGGGCTGCCGATGCCGAAGGTCTACATCATCGATGAAGACCAGCCCAATGCCTTTGCCACCGGACGGAATCCCGACAACGCCGCCGTTGCAGCCACGACGGGCATCATGAAGATGCTCAGCGAGCGCGAACTGCGCGGCGTGATGGCGCACGAGCTGGCGCACGTGAAGCATCGCGACATTCTCATCTCGACCATGTCCGCCACGGTGGCCGGTGCGATTTCCATGCTGGCCAACTTCGGCATGTTTTTCGGCGGCAACAACGATGACCGGCCCAACCCGGTGGTCGCCATTGCCATGATGATCCTGGCGCCGATGGCGGGCATGATTATCCAGATGGCGATCTCGCGGACCCGTGAATTCGGTGCAGATCGGGGTGGCGCCGAAATTTCCGGTGATCCGCATGCGCTGGCGGATGCGTTGGCCAAGATCGACGCCTACGCTCGCGGCATCCCGATGCACACGGCGGAGCGCCATCCGGAGACGGCGCAGATGATGATCATGAACCCCCTCTCCGGCGGTGGTCTGCGTGGCCTGTTCTCGACCCACCCGAGCACCGAGGAGCGCATTGCCCGCCTGCGGGCCATGGGTTGAGCCGACCGCTGACCTAGGGAAAATACTGACGCGCGGCACCCGCCGCGCGTTTTTCATTGATGGTCTAATGGGCCGATCGCCCGACACTGCCATTCATGACGACCCCAGCAAACACCGACAGCGCATCCCCCGACCGAGCCCAGTGGGCGGATTACGCCGTGCTGGTGGTCGACGATGAGGAGGGGCTGCGCAGCTTCCTGAACCGTGCGCTGAGCGCACGCGGAGCGCGTGTGGAGACGGCCGAGTCGGCCGAGGCCGCGGCGGCCGTGCTGGCCGACGGGCATTTTGACGCGATCGTGCTCGACATCGCCCTGCCCGGCAAGGCCGGCATCGAGTGGCTGCGGGAGCTGCGTGCCGGGGCCTACTCGGGCGACGTGATCCTCATCACCGCGTTTGCCGACATGGACACCGCCATCGATGCGCTGCGCGCCGGTGCGGCGGACTTCATCCTCAAGCCCTTCCGGGTGGATCAGATTCTCAACTCCCTGCAGCGCTGTTTCGAGCGTGCCCGTCTGGCGCGGGAAAACTACGTGCTGCGCCGGGAAGTGGCCGACCTGTCGGGCGAGACCGGCATCGTGGGCAGCTCCCAGGCCATGCGTCAGCTGTACGGCCTCATCAAGCGTGTGGCGCCAACGCCGACCACGGTGCTGATCCAGGGTGAATCGGGCGTTGGCAAGGAGCTGGCAGCACGGGCCCTGCACGGCATGAGCACCCGGGCCGAGCGCACTTTCGTGCCGGTCAACTGTGCGGCGGTGTCGCCCGAACTCATCGAGAGCGAGCTGTTCGGGCATGTGAAGGGGGCGTTCACCGGCGCCGCTGACAGCCGTAGTGGCCTGTTCGTGTACGCCAACGGGGGCACGCTGTTCCTCGACGAAATCGGCGAACTGCCGCTGGCCCTGCAGACCAAGCTCCTGCGCGCCCTCGAAGAGCAGCGCGTCCGGCCGGTGGGCTCGACCAAGGAAGTGCCGGTGGACGTGCGCGTGATCGCCGCCACCAACCGCGACCTGCAGGCCGAAGTGGCGGCCGGGCGTTTCCGTGAAGATCTTTACTACCGGCTCGAGGTGCTGACGCTGACGATCCCGCCGCTGCGTGACCGGCCGGACGACATCGTGCCGCTGGCCGAGCATTTCAATCACCAGCTGGCGGCGCGCATCGGCCTGCCGCCGCTCGACATCCTGCCCGAAGTGGCGGCACGGCTGGCCGGCTATCGTTGGCCGGGCAATGCGCGCGAACTGCGCAACTTCATCGAACGGGCGCTCATCCTCGGACACTTTCCGGTGGACGCAGAGCAGGACACGGTGGGCGGTGCCAAGGACATGCCCCTGACCCTGGCCGAGGTGGAAAAGCGCCACATCCTGGCGGTGCTGCGCCAGTGCGAGGGCAACAAGACGCGCGCCGCCGAACTGCTCGAAGTCTCCCGCAAGACGCTCGAACGCAAGTGCGCCGACTGGGGCGTCTCGCTCTAGTGGCCGCGCCGCGCTAGCCATGTTCAAACGCTGGCTCGCGCCCTTGCGGCGCTCGGTACGCGCCCAGTTGCTGGCCCTGGTGCTGGCGCCGCTGCTCATCGGTGTGCCGATTCTGCTGGCGCTGGTATGGACCTGGGGGAACGAGGCCTACCAGCGGCTGCTCATCTCCAAGATCCGGGCGGATCTGGTCATTGCCCATGAGTACTTCGACCGGGTCAAGGACGGGATCGGCCAGGAGCTGCGCGGCGTGGCCGGCTCTCACCGTCTGGCGCTGGCCTATCCCGACGGCGACCCGGTGGCGCTTCAGCAATTGCTCAAGCAGACCTTGCAGTCGACCCGGGTGGACTTCCTGCAGGTGCTCGACATGACGGGGCAACCGGTGGCGTCGGCGCGCGGGCAGGTGCGCGCGCTGCCCGACCGGGAGCGCTGGCCGGTGGTGGCTGAGGCCATGAAAGGCACGCCGGGCACCGGGATCGAGCTGTTCGGTCCGAACGAGCTGGCGGCCATCGACCCGGCGCTGGCCGTGCGTGCCCATACCCGACTGGTCTCGACCCCGGCTGCGCGGCCGGACGATCGCACCTCGGAAGAGCGCGGCCTGATGATCCATTCCGCGGCGCCCATCCGCAATCTGGCGGGCGAGGTGATTGGCGTGCTCGAGGGCGGGGTGTTGCTCAACGGCAACCTGGACATGGTCGACAACATCAACGCCATCGTCTATCGGGAAGGCTCACTGCCGCTGGGCAGCCAGGGCACGGCCACCCTGTTTCTCGGCGATACGCGTGTGGCGACCAACGTGAAACTCTTCGAGAACCAGCGCGCCCTCGGGACCCGGGTGTCCGAAGTGGTCTACGACTATGTGATCGGCCAGGGCAAGATCTGGCACGACACGGCCTTTGTGGTGAATGACTTCTATGTGTCGGGCTACGAGCCTTTTGTGGATGGGTCGGGTAACAAGGTGGGCATGCTCTACGTGGGTTTTCTGGAGGCGCCCCTGCGCGCTGCCAAGCAGACGGCCATGGGGGTGCTGTTCGGCCTGTTCGTGATCATCTCGCTGCTCGGTGCCGTGGTGTCCTTACGCTGGGCGCGCGCCATTTTCCGGCCGGTCGAGCAGATGAACCGGGTCATCCACGAAGTGGAGCAGGGACACTCGGCCGCCCGCGTGGGCGATCTGAAGCGGGAGGACGAACTCGGGCGGGTGGCGCACGAGTTCGATCATCTGCTCGACAGTCTGGCCACCAAGCGTGAGCAGTTGCAGCAGTGGGCCGATGAACTTGACCGCAAGGTGGCGGAGCGCACCGCCGAGCTGGCCGATGCCAACGAGACCCTGCGTCGCGCGCAGCAACAACTGGTGGTCAGCGAAAAACTCGCCGCGGTGGGTGAACTCACTGCCGGTGTGGCGCACGAAATCAACAATCCGGTGGCGGTGATCCAGGGCAACCTCGATGTGCTGGCGGACATTCTCGGGCCCCAGGCCGACCCGGTGCGCGAGGAGATCCGCCTCATCCACCAGCAGGTGGACCGCATCCGCCAGATCGTCACCAAACTGCTCCAGTTCGCCCGTCCCGGCGAGTTTGCGGGTTACACCGAGCAGGTGGACGTGCCGTCGGTGATTGCCGATTGCCTGGTGCTGTCCCGTCACACCCTGGACAAGCGCCAGGTCAAGGTCGAAGTCGTGCATGCGGCGACCCGGAAGGTGGAGATCAACCGCAGCGAGCTGCAGCAGGTGCTCATCAATCTGATCGTCAATGCGGTGCAGGCCATGGCCGAGGGGGGGCGACTCACCCTCAGCAGCGAGGACTGGCTGGATGGGGAGCGGGTCATCGGGGTGCGCATTGGCGTCAAGGACACGGGCGCCGGCATCGAAGACGCGGATCTCAACCGCATTTTCGATGCCTTCTTCACCACCAAACAGGGCAGCGGCACCGGCCTGGGGCTGTCCATCAGTCAGACCTTGGTGCAGCGCTACGGCGGGCGCATCACGGCCGACAGCACCCCGGGCGAGGGCACCATTTTCCACGTCTGGCTGCTGTGCGACGCCGTTTACGAAGAAGGACCGAGCGCACCCGGATTCAAGGCGCGCTGGCGCTTTGGCAGCAACTGAGCCATAGAGCGGCGGCGCTCAACGCTGCACGCAGTCCTCGGTGCCGTGATTGCCGCCTTTGTACTCCGGCTCGTAGTAGAACTTGTGGAACGTCCACTTGCCCTCGGCGTTCTTGCTGAACATCGCGGTGCCGGTGCCGTAGTCGCGCGTCGTCGGGTCGGTGAGTGAGAAGAAAATGCCCATGTGCTCGCCGCGGGCGGCCGCCTGGCCCTCATACACGCCGTAATCCGGCACTTCGAGCTGGAACCGGTAGGCGCCGTATTCACCCGTGCTTTGCGTCGGGATGTTTTCGATGGTGACCGTCCCGGTATAGGCACCCTCATGCGCGTCGTTGCCGGTGCAGTCATAGACGCCGCTGTAGTCGGGGCCGGTGAATTCCGCGGCGAGTGCGGGCGTGACGGCCAGCAGGCCAGTAATCAGCAGGGCGATCTTCAAGGTCGGCTCCGGGGTGAAACGTCATAATGGTTAGGTCACCGAGCATACCCTCGAAAGGCAAACAGGCGAAGGCACCGGGAGCGGCCAGTCCGGATCGGCCGCCTGTTCACCAAAATGTCGCGCGGCATGTCGATTGATGCGCTTCAATGACGACTAACAGGTGTCACCCATCAAACACAAAGGAGAACTCCATGCCTCATACCGTGACCCTGCACCGTGTTGTCCGCGCCCCGGCCTCGCGCCTGTACCGTGCCTTCGTTGATGCGGACGCCCTGTGCAAATGGATGGCACCCCATGGCTACACCGCGCATGTGGATCATCTGGATGCCCGCGTCGGCGGCACCTATCGGATGTATTTCACCAACTTCAGCACCGGAACAAGCCATTCGTTCGGCGGCCGCTACATCGAACTGGTCGAGGGCGAAAAGCTGGTCTACGACGACCAGTTCGATGATCCCGCCGTACCCGGCACCATGATGACCACCATCACGTTGTCGCCGGTGTCGGTTGGGACCGAGCTGCGCATCGAGCAGTCCGGCATCCCAGACATGATCCCGTCCGAGGCCTGCTACCTGGGCTGGCAGGAGTCGCTGGAACTGTTGATCAAACTGGTCGAGCCGGAGATTCCCGACGGATTGTGAGTTTGACGGGGCGGCACCCCGTCAATCGGATCAGAAGCGTAGCTTCACCCCCGCATACAGATTTCGACCGGCACCCGGCACGCCGACGCCCCACACCGGCGCGCCGGCGGCGGTGGCCGACATCGTCGTGCCCTGGCCCAGGTAGGCGCCGCCGAGTGGGTCGAAGTAGAGGCGGTCGAAGACGTTCTCGACGCCGAAATCCACCTGCACCTGCTGCCAGGCATAGCTGGCACGCAGGTTGAGCAGGGTGTAGCCGCTGGTTTCGATCTCGTTGCGCTGATCGGACACATCATGCTTGCCGCCCACGGCCACGACTTCAGCGGCGTTGTTCCATCCGCCGACCTGGTGCGTGAGCGTCAGGCGCGTGTTGATCGGCATGATGTTGTACAGATCGTCGCCGGTGTCCAGGTTCTTGCCGTCCACATAACTCAGTACGCCCTTGAGACCGAATGCGCCGTAAGCCGTGTGCCCGAGCGGCAGGTGGCCGGCCAGATCAATGCCGAACAGACGCGCCGTCTGGTTGGTGTAGCGCAGCACGGTGAACTGGTCTTCGAGCAGCACGTCGCGCTCGGTGTTGGTGGTGCCGTTCCACTGCGCGGCGTCGATGTAGTCGGTCACGCGCGTGTAGAAAGGGGTCACCTTCAGACCCCAGGCGTCGTCCTCGGCGTGCCAGTTGAGCGTGGCGGAGAGGGTGTGGGCCTTCTCGGGTTCAAGATCCAGGTTGCCCACGTAGCCGTTGCCGTCCCCCACGAAGTTGTTCATGAGGGCGGCCATCTGCCAGGTGGACCAGGTGTAGCGCTCGTAGAGATTGGGCGAGCGGGTCTTGCGGGCGAAACCGAATTCCAGCTCGGCGGTGGCGCTCAGTGCATAGCGGGCCAGCGCGGTCACGTCCCAGTTGTTGTCGGTGCGCTGGTGGTCCTGGGCATTGAAGGCGTCGGCATCGCGGCCCTGAAAACCGCCGCCGGCCGGATTGTAGCCAATGGCATCGCCCGCATCTGACGCCACGCGCTCATAGCGCACGCCGAAAAGGGCCGTCCACGGCTGGGCCAGCATGCCTTCCCACTCACCGAACACGGCCCACCGGTCACGCTCGCCATCGCGAATGTTCCAGAAAGTGCCAGGCCACATGCCGCCGCCCGAGGCCGGCCACCAGTCGTCCAGTTCATACGCCTGGTAGTCGACCCCGGTGCGTACGAGGTCGGTGTCGTTCAGCGTGATGTCCGCCTGCAGACGCAGGCCGTCCGTCTGGCTGGATGTGTACATGGGCATGCCGGCGGCGCAGTTGGCGGCAATGGGAGCGCAGGGCACGCCATTGATGGCCGCGCTGCCACCCGAGGCGGCGCTGTACCAGTAGCGTTTATCGTCGCCGAAGTCCATGAAGTGATCGACTTCTTCATGGTAGGCGCGGGCTTCGAAACGGCCCCGGTCGAAGCGTCCCTCGTAGCGCAGGTTGGTGCGTTGGGCCGAGTTGTCGAGCAGGTCCATGCGCTGGTTCGGATACAACTGCTCGGCCATGTCCTGCAGGCCGAAGCGCGCTTCGAACAGATGGTTCTGCTGGCGGAAGGCGAGGTTCAGCTGGTGGTTGCTGGTCTGGTAGGCGGTCGAGCCGATGGTGTCCCGATCCAGCGTATGGCCCACGCGACCGATGGCAGTGCTGCGCGTGAAGTTGCCCCCGGCGCTGAGATCGTTCGAACGGGCGGTCGAGCCGGTGTAGTGGGCGCTGAACTGCTCGCTGGCCGCGGCGGCCGACAGGTTGGCCGAGAAGGCGTCGCCGTTGCTGCCATAGCGTGCGCCCGCCTCGCCGCTCACCCGCATGCCTTCACCCGGCGCAGCAAAGCGCGGGGCGGCAGAATCGACGACGATGCTGCCGCCAATACTGTCGCCCCCCACGCTCACGGGCGTGATGCCGGCAAACACGCTGGCGTGCGCCACCGCGGCCGGCTCGATGTAGGACAGGGCCGGGTTCATGTGATTGGGGCAGGAGGCAATCAGGTCCATGCCATCGACCCTGATGCGCAGACGGTCGTCTGCCAGGCCCCGGATCGCAGGCAGGCTCGAGACACCGCCGGCCTTGTAAAGGCTGACTCCGGGCAGGCCACGCAACAGGCTGGCCGTGTCGTCGGTGGCCGGCGTGGCCTCGCGCAGGGTCTTGCCACTGCGTGTGGCGGCATCAGGCACATGATCCGCCTGGTCGGTCACGACCGTGCGTGGCAGACGCGTGTCATCGGCGGCAGCGACAAGCGGCAGGGTGGCCATCAAGGCGGCCAGGGTCAGGCGCGGGAAAGGCATGCGGGCTCCGGGTCAGGCGTTTTCAGATCGGTCGCGATGCTAAGCGCGCGGGCCGGGCAGGGCCTGCGACAGACTGTCGCGCATGGGCGCCCACCCGGGGCGTGGCGCCAGTGACGGCGTGCCATTCAAGCCAGGTGCGACATTTTGTCTCGCCGGCACTGGCGCCTTGGACAAAATGTCCCGACGTGGGCTGGTGGTAAAACACCAAGTGCTTGTTTTTCCGGTCTTTGACGCGTTGGCACGAAAGCCGCTATGGCTCTATCGATCAAGCGCGCATCAAGTCGCGCACCAACGTGGGCAGCGTTATCCAAAAAATGGATAACGCATCGAGGAGACGAGTTTGGATCTCAAGCAAGGCCGGCCGGACGCGGCTGGTGTCACCCTGTGCCGTTGCCAGGGACGGATTCATGACGCGGCCGTCGCGTCAGTGACATCGGCGCTGGACGGGGTTCAGGTCGTGGATCAATTGTGTCGGAGCGGGACGCCCGGCACCGAGGGCGCCATTGGCTGTACCCGCGAGGCGCCCGTGCTTGCGCAGCGCGCGGGCGAGGGAGCAGCGATCCGCTTTTTCCCGGCCCGCGAATTCGCCGCCGGCGGATCGGGGGCGACCCCGCGACTTGCGGCACTGGTGGCTATGGCGCAGTTGCCCGAGCCACCGCCGGTGGATGCGGTCAGCTATCAGAGCGCGGGTCGCGTCGCGATCATCGGCGCAGGCCCCGAGGCCCTGCAGTGGGCGCATCGCCTTCAGAGTAAAGCGGACGGCGAGCTGCAGGTGACCGTGTTTGCCGAAGACGAGCAGCCGCTGACCGCCCAGAGCCCGCGCCGCATTCCGGTCCATCGCGCCCGTGGCGTGAGCGTGACCGGCTGGCTGGGCCACTTCGACCTGGCGTGGACGCCTGCCAATGCGGTCGACGCAGCGACCTGTACCGGCTGTGGCGCCTGTATCACCGCCTGTAGCTCGGATGCCATCGTGCGCGATGGCATTGCCGCCTATGTGGATGCCGGACGCTGCAACGACAAGCGGCGTTGCATCGAGGTGTGCGAGGTGGGCGCCATCGACTTCAGCTTCACCCCACGGTCGGCGCGCTTCGATCTGGTGCTCGATCTGTCGCTACAGCCGCGTCTCACCATGCCCCACCCACCGCAAGGATATTTCGCGCCCGCGGGCGATCCGGTGAAACTCACCGATGCGCTGCTGGCCATGACCGAGATGGTCGGTGAGTTCGAGAAGCCCAGGTTCTTCGACTACCAGCGCAGCATCTGCGCCCACTCGCGCAACAAGATCGATGGCTGTTCGCGCTGTATCGACACCTGTTCGACCTCGGCCATCGAGGCCGACGGCGACGGCATCCGCGTCGAGCCGCATCTGTGCATGGGCTGTGGCGCCTGTGCCAGTGTGTGCCCCACCGGGGCCATGCGCTACAACTACCCGGCCGTGCCGGAGATCGGTGGGCGCATTCGTGCCGCGCTCAACGCATGGCAGGCGGTCGATGGCCCGGTGCCGACCCTCGTGCTCCATGGTGCCGCCCAGGCAACCGCCTTGCAGGCCCTGGCCGAGACCGAGGCCTTGCCCGATCAGCTGTTGCCGCTGGCGCTCCACGATGGCGCCAGCGTCGGCCCCGATCTGCTGCTCTATGCGCTGGCCGTGGGTGCCGGGCGGGTGATGGTCTGGCAGGCCGAAGACGCCCCCGTGACCTACACGGCTTCAGCACGACGTACCGTGAGCTTCGCCACCGCCGTGCTCGATGGTCTCGGGTTGCCACAGGCGGCGGCGCGCCTGGCCTGCGTCGAAGGCGATGCTGACGCCCTGCTGGCCGGGCTGGGCACTGCCGCACCGACGGCACTGGGCGAGCCGGCGCGCTTCCACGGTCAGAAGGACAAGCGCACCACACTGGAGATGTGCTTCGAGCACTTCATGAAGCTGGCCGGTGCGATTCCGGCCGAGCCGCTGCCCTTGCCCGCGGGCAGCCCCTACGGCACGGTGCAGATCGACGGCGGCAAGTGCACCCTGTGCAAATCCTGTGTCGGCGCTTGTCCGAGCAAGGCGCTCACCGAGGCGCCCGACGCGCTGCAACTGCGCTTCCGCGAGATGAGTTGCGTGCAGTGCGGCCTGTGTGTCGAGACCTGTCCGGAAGACGCGCTGTCGCTGCTCCCGCGACTCAATCTCACCGCCGAAGCGCGCCAGCCCAGGGTGATCCATGAAGACCCGCCGTGCCACTGCGCCCGTTGCGGCAAGCCCTTCGGCTCCACCGCCGCCATCAACCGCATCGTCGAGAAGTTGGCGGGCAACCCGCACTTTTCCACGCCAGAACAGCGCAAGCGTCTGCAGATGTGCGGCGACTGCCGGGTGGTGGACATGATGTCGCCGCCGGATGGCCGTCCGCAAGCCTCGATCCTGGAGCATTGAGATGAACACCCCCCATGCCCCTGAACCACTGAACCCCGAGGCCCTGTTGCCGGCGGTCGAACCCGAGGACGCGGATCGCGCCGGCTTCTATGGCCTGATCGCCCACCTGATGAGTCAGGCCCCGAGCCGCGACACCCTGGGTGCGATCAGCCGCTCGCCCGCGCTCGAGGCGGATCCGCAACTGCCCGAGGCGGTGGCGCTGGCCGAGGCCTGGAATGCGCTGCGCAGGGCCTGTCACAGCATGACCGAGGCGCAGGTGGCGGCCGAATGGTCCGACCTGTTCGCCGGCACCGGGCGCCCGGCCGTGCTGCCCTATGCCTCGTATTACCTGACCGGCTTCCTCATGGAGAAGCCGCTGGCCGAGCTGCGCGACACCCTCGCTGAACTGGGTCTGCAGCGCGAGGCGGGCAACGGCGAGCCGGAAGACCACCTGGCCGGTGTATGCGAAGTCATGCGCCGGCTCATCGAGCGCGGTGACTGGGCAGCCCAGCCGCGCTTCTACGAACGCCACATGCAGCCGTGGGTGAGCCGCTGCTGCACCGAACTGTCATCGCTTTCGTCAGCCCGCTTCTATGCGGTGCTGGCTGATTTTGCTCATGCCTTCTTTCAGTGGGAGGCGCGGGTGCTGGGGTACGACCAATGAGAGACAAGAACAGGGTCCGCACGGACCTTTCGGGAGAAAGAACCATGAGTGACGCACGCGAAAAACGCACCAAGGCGCCGGCCAGTTACGGGCGGCGCAGTTTCCTGTTTGCTGCTGCCGGTACCGGCGCCGCCGGACTCGCGGCCGCCACGGGCGCGGCCCATGCCGCCACCGCGCAGGAAACACCCCAGGCCGAGCCTGATGGCCAGGGCAAGGGTTACCGCGTCACGACCCATGTGTCGCAGTACTACCGCAGCACGAAGTTGTGAGGAGGGAGCCATGCTCGTCAAGAAATCAAAGAAGACAAACGTCTCAACGGGCAGTGCGCTGAGCGATGCCATCAGCACGCGCAGCGCACCGAAACGCCTGGATCGTCGCAGTTTCCTGAAGCGATCCGGCTTTGCGGCGGGCGCCGGCGCGGTCGGCGCAAGCCTGCCATTCGGCATGGTCAAGCCGGCCGATGCGGCCAAGGCGGCCGGTGACGGTCAGGTGGACGTCAAGCGCACCATCTGCACCCACTGTTCGGTGGGCTGTGCGGTGGATGCCGAGGTGAAGAACGGCGTGTGGGTCGGCCAGGAGCCGGTGTTCGACAGCCCGATCAACCTGGGCGCGCACTGCGCCAAGGGCGCGTCGGTGCGCGAGCACGGTCATGGTGAGCACCGCCTGCGCACGCCCATGAAGCTGCAAGGCGGCAAGTGGGTGGCCATGAAGTGGGAAGACGCCATCGAGGAAGTGGGCAGCAAGCTCATGGAGATTCGCGACAAGTACGGCGCCGATGCCACCCACTGGATCGGCTCGTCCAAGCACTCCAATGAACAGGCTTATCTGTTCTGCAAGTTCGTGCGCATGTTCGGCACCAACAACACCGACCACCAGGCCCGGATCTGCCACTCCACCACGGTGGCGGGGGTGGCAAACACCTGGGGCTACGGTGCGATGACGAACTCGTACAACGACATGCATTTCTCCAAGGCGATCTTCTTCATCGGGTCGAACGCCGCCGAGGCGCACCCGGTGAGCATGCTGCACATCCTGCATGCCAAGGAAGGCGGCGCCAAGGTCATCGTGGCCGACCCGCGCTACACCCGCACGGCGGCCAAAGCCGACCACTTCGTGCGCCTGCGTTCGGGCTCGGACATTCCGCTGCTCTACGGGGTGATCCGCACCATTTTCGAGAACGGCTGGGAAGACAGGAAGTACATCGAGGACCGTGTGTACGGCATGGACCAGGTCAAGGCCGAGGCCATGGAGTGGACGCCCGAGAAGGTGCTCGAGGCGACCGGCGTGCCCGACGAGCAGGTGCGCACCATCGCCGAAACCATGGCCAAGAACCGCCCCTCCACGGTGGTGTGGTGCATGGGCCAGACCCAGCACACCGTGGGCAACGCCATCACCCGCCTGATGTGCAACCTGCAGCTGGTGCTCGGCAATGTGGGCGTGGCCGGTGGCGGCACCAACATCTTCCGGGGTCATGACAACGTTCAGGGCGCGACCGACATCGGTCCCAACCCCGATTCGCTGCCCGGCTACTACGGCCTGGCGACCGGCTCCTGGAAGCACTGGTGCCGCGTCTGGGGCGTCGATTACGAGTGGATGCTGGGCCGCTTCAAGGACCAGACCATGATGGAAAAGCCGGGCATCACCGTGTCGCGCTGGATCGACGGCGTGACCGAGAACCCCGAGCTCATGGACCAGGCCACCAACATCAAGGCCCAGGTCTTCTGGGGCATGGCGCCCAACTCCCAGAGCCGCGGCAAGGACATGGTCGAGGCCATGAAGGCGCTGGAACTGCTGGTGGTGGTCGATCCCTACCCCTCTGCCACGGCCTCCATGGCGGCCATGGTGCGTCAGGACGGCGTGTATCTGCTGCCGGCGGCGACCCAGTTCGAGACCTACGGGTCGGTGACCGCCTCCAACCGCTCCTTGCAGTGGCGCGAGAAGGTGATCGAGCCCCTGTTCGAGTCCAAGGCGGATCACACCATCATCTATGCGTTTGCCAAGAAGTTCGGCTACGCAGACGAGCTGTGCAAGAACATCAAGCTCAACAAGGACGCCAAGGGCTGGATGGAGCCGGATGTGGAAGACATCCTGCGCGAGATCAACCGCGGCACCTGGACCATCGGTTACAGCGGCCAGTCGCCCGAGCGCCTGAAGCTGCAGATGCAGCACCTGTCCACCTTCAACCCGAGCACCCTGCGCGCCGAGGGCGGGCCGTGCGACGGCGAATATTTCGGCCTGCCGTGGCCGTGCTGGGGCAATCCGGAAATGAAGCACCCGGGCTCGCCCAACCTGTACGACACCACCCGTCACGTCATGGATGGCGGCGGCAACTTCCGCGCCCGTTTCGGGGTGGAGAAGGACGGCGTGTCGCTGCTGGCGGCCGAGGGCTCCTCGTCCAAGGGCGCGGACCTGAACTTCGGTTACCCCGAGTTCGACGCCGTGCTGCTCAAGAAACTGGGCTGGTGGGATGAACTGACCGACTCGGAAAAAGAGGCGGCCGAAGGCAAGAACTGGAAGACCGACCTGTCCGGCGGAATCATCCGCGTGGTCATGAAGAACCATGGCTGCATGCCCTATGGCAACGCCCGTGCCCGCTCGGTGGTGTGGAACTTCCCGGACCCGGTGCCCAAGCACCGCGAGCCCTTGTATTCCACCCGGCCGGATCTGGTCGCCAAGTACCCGACACACGACGACAAGGCCAAGTTCTGGCGCCTGCCGACCCTCTACAAGACGGTGCAGGAGAAGTATCGCGACGTGGTGAACGACTTCCCGCTGATCATGACCTCGGGCCGACTGGTCGAGTACGAGGGCGGCGGCGAGGAGACCCGTTCCAACCCGTGGCTGGCCGAGCTGCAGCAGGACATGTTCGTGGAGTTGAACCCGCGAGCGGCCGCCGACCGCGGCATCGTCGACAAGGACTGGGTGTGGGTCAAGTCGCCCACCGGCGCACAGATCAAGGTGCGCGCGCTGGTGACCGAGCGGGTGGGGGCGGACACGGTGTTCCTGCCTTTCCACTTCTCCGGCCGCTGGATGGGCGAAGACATGCTCAAGTACTACCCGGAGGGCGCAGCGCCGATCGTGCGCGGTGAAGCGGTCAACACCGCCACCACCTACGGTTACGACGTGGTGACCATGATGCAGGAAACCAAGAGCACGGTCTGCCAGATCGCGAAGGCCTGAGGCCCGGAGGAGAGATAAAAAATGGCACGAATGAAATTCCTTTGCGATGCCGAGCGCTGCATCGAATGCAACAGCTGCGTCACCGCCTGCAAGAACGAACACGAGGTGCCCTGGGGCATCCAGCGCCGCCGCGTGGTGACCATCAACGACGGGGTCGAGAACGAGGAGAAATCCTTGTCCGTGGCCTGTATGCACTGCTCCGACGCCCCGTGCATGGCGGTGTGTCCGGTCGATTGCTTCTACCGCACCGAAGACGGTGTGGTGCTGCATGACAAGGACGCCTGTATCGGCTGTGGCTACTGCTTCTATGCCTGCCCGTTCGGCGCACCGCAGTTCCCGCAGGAAGGCGCCTTCGGCCAGCGCGGCAAGATGGACAAGTGCACCTTCTGCGCCGGTGGCCCCGAGGCGGACGGCTCGGACGCCGAGTTCGAGAAGTACGGTCGCAACCGGATTGCCGAGGGCAAGCTGCCCCTGTGCGCCGAGATGTGCTCCACCAAGGCCCTGCTGGGCGGCGATGGCCAGGAGATCTCCGAGATCTTCCGCCAGCGCGTGGTGCGTCGCGGGGGCTCAGGCGCCGAACTCATCGGCTGGGACACCGCCTACGGCAAGGGAGGCAAGTCATGAGCAAGCACACCGTGATGCTCGCCCTGGTCGCGGCCTTCGCCGTGGCCGGCTGTGGCGAGAAGACCCAGGTGGTCGAGTACAAGGCGGGCACCTACTCGGGCAAGCCGGACACCCGGCCCTGGGAGTCGTCCGCCTACAACGGCGACAAGGCCATGTGGGAGTCCGACATGCGCGCCCGCGCTCACAAGCAGACCGAACTCGGTCGTATCACCCAGTAAAGGGAGGTGCGCATGAACGGAAGCTTCACTCTGTGGCTACGGGCGCTGCTGCTGACTCTGGCCCTGGGCCTCGGGCTGGCGGGGACGCCGGCCCTGGCGCAGGACAGTGATCAGACCTCCGCCTCGGAACGCCACAACAACGTACAGGCCTTCACCGACGCGCGTCGCGGTGAGAACCAGTCCATCACCTTCCAGGCCCCGGCGGATCGGCAACTGATCCAGTCCGAGGGCGAGAGCTGGCGCCAGTGGCGCAATGGCCCGATTACCGTTTACGGCGGTTGGGCCATCGCGATCATGTTCGTGGCGCTGGTGCTGTTCTACGCCGTCCGCGGCAAGATCCGTCTGGAGGACAAGCCCACCGGGCGGCTCATCCAGCGCTTCACCATGGTGGAGCGGCTGGCCCACTGGTCGGTGGCGGCGTGTTTTGTCGTGCTCGGGCTCACCGGGCTGCTGCTGCTGTTCGGCAAGCATCTGGTGATCCCGCTCATCGGCTATCAGGCCTTCTCCTGGTTCGCGGTCATCGCCAAGAACCTGCACAACTTCATTGGCCCGCTGTTCTTCGTCTCCATCGTGCTGTTCGCCATCATGTTCGTGAAGGACAACGTCTGGCAGCCGATCGACGCCCTGTGGATCAAGAAGGCGGGTGGTCTGCTTTCAGGCGAGCATGTGCCGTCCTGGCGCTTCAATTTCGGTGAGAAGACCTGGTTCTGGCTCGGCGTGGTGTTCCTGGGTCTGCTGGTGAGCATCACCGGCCTGATCCTGGACTTCCCGGGCAATGGGCAGATCCGTCAGGACATGCAGCTGGCGCACATTCTTCACGCGGGCGGGGCGATGCTCTTCATCACCCTGTCGCTGGGCCACATCTACATCGGCTCAATCGGCATGGAAGGCGCGCTCGACGGCATGAAGACCGGCTATGTGGACGAAACCTGGGCCAGGGAGCACCACGAATACTGGTATCGCGAGGCCAAGAAGCAGGCCGGACAACCGGTGGACGCCCCGGTGCCGCACGGCTCGGCCACGGCACGCTGAGGATACCGGCGCCGCTCACGGGCGGCGCCGTGTGGTTCAGGTCTTCTGATGACTGGCGAGTTCTTCCGGCGTGTTGATGTTGGCGAAGGCCTCGACGCAGTCGTCGAAGTCCACCACCACATGCGCCTGCTTGAAGACCCAGCGATCGATCTTGCGATCGCCGGAGGCAAGGAAGTCGGCCAGCGAGGCGGCCACCTTCGTGCGCGCCAGCAGGAAGACCGGCTGATTGAAACCGCCGGCACGCACCATGGCGATGTCGGCATTCGCGTGTTCGGCCGCCGTTCGCAGGCGGCTGACCAGATCGACGGGGACGAAGGGCGAATCGCAGGGGCAGGTGACCACCCAGGCGTCTTGATCGCCCAGGGCATGCAGCCCCGCGTCGAGCCCGGCCAGCGGCCCGGCGTAGCCTTCAAGCCGGTCGCCGATCACCGGCACGCCATAGCCGGCATAGGTGTCGGCATTGCGGTTGGCGTTGATCATGAGGCGGTCACATTGCGGGCCCAGCCGCTCGATCACGTGAGCGACCATCGCCTTGCCGTCCAGCTCGACCAGCCCCTTGTCCACACCGCCCATGCGGCTGCCCATGCCGCCGGCGAGAATCAGGCCGATAACAGGGATGTCCGCGGGAATGTGAGATGCGCTCATGCCGACCTCGTGATGCGTTCAGGGTGGGAGTAGATCAGATGACGGCCGACCCGCGCGCGACACACCAGCGTGACCCCCATCTCCTTCGCCAGCTGCAGCCCCATCTGGGTGAGGCCGGAACGCGAGACCAGAAAGGGCACGCCCATCTGCACCGCCTTCATGACCATCTCGGAGGTGAGGCGCCCGGTGGTGTAGAAGATCTTGTCGGCACCGGTCTCTTCGTCCAGCCACATGAAGCCGCTGATGGAATCGACCGCGTTGTGCCGACCGACGTCTTCCACGTGGTAGAGCAGGGGGGCGCCCTCGAGGTTGCGCAGCAGGGCGCAGCCATGCACCGAGCCGGAGCGCTTGTAGATGGTGTCGAGCGCCAGGATCTGCGCCAGTGCCGCATCGAGCGTCTCTACCGACACGGTGGCGTCGCTCTCGATGGGGCGCAGCGCCTCGAGCCAGTCACCGAACATGGTGCCCTGGCCGCAGCCGGTGGTCACCGTGCGCTTGGCGGTGCGTTCGCGCACATCGAACGCTTCACGGGTGGTGACGGCGCAGGCGCCGGTCTCCCAGTCCACGTGCACCGTGGCCAGATCGGCGAGCGATTCGACCAGTCGCTGGTTGCGCAGGTAACCCATGATCAGCGCCTCGGGGGCCTGGCCGAGGGTCATGAGGGTGACCACTTCCTGCTTGTTGAGGTACAGGGTGAGCGGATGCTCGCCGGGCACCTCCACCTCGCGGGACTGACCCTCATGATCGATGACCGTGGTGGCCTCGGTCGCCGGGCGCCGGGCGCGGGTCATGGACAGGGACGGGGTGCCGGGCGCATCGCCCAGCGGAATCTGAAAGACTGCCTCGGTGTCAGAGGACATGAGCGGGGATTTCGTCTCTTCGGCCAATGGCGACAGGCGCCTTCGCCGTTTCGTTATGGATGGGCTATTTTAGCCCGAACGCGCGATCGACACCGCTGCCGCGCGACAGGAAAACACGGATGAACGCACCAGCACCCCTTCCGCCACCGGCCATGCAACTGGCCGTCAGCTTTGCCCGCGAGGCCGTGACCGGCAATCGATGGATCACCCATCGCTGGGCACTCGTGGGTATGCACGTGGGCGCCGAACCGCCGCCGATACCGGCCGAGCAAGTGGTGGTGAGCGGGCTCACGCTGACCCTGCACGGTGACGAGGCCGAAGGCTATTACATGAACGTGACGGCCGATGAGCCGTCCCTGTTCTTCATGGTGCGCCCGAGCGACGACGAGAACCCCGACAGTGCGCCGACGGTCATCGAGGTGAGTGCCAACTTCTACGAGGCGTCGCGCTGGATGGATGCCGGTGAGAGCGTTGAACGCCTGCCCTTGCCCGCAGACTGGACACGTGCCATCGCGGACTTCGCCCGCGCCCATTTCAAGCCGTTCGAAAGGAAACAGAAGCGCTACGCGCGCACCGGAGACAAGCATGAACGCCCCGGACACTGACCCGAAAACGCCGCTCAGCCTGGCCGAAGAAGAAGCCGAGGCGGGCTTCCTGAGCCGCTGGTCGCGTCGCAAGCAGGCCATTGCCCGCGGTGAGACGCCTGCCGAACCACCATCACCGGCCGTTGCCACCGCGCCCGCCGCTCAGCCGGAGCCGGCCCTGCCCGACCCCCTGACCCTGGGCATGGCGGACGACTTTTCCGCCTTCCTGCGCGACAAGGTGCCGCCGGCCCTCAAGCACAAGGCCATGCAGCATCTGTTCAGTCACCCGCACTTCAACGAGCTGGACATGATGGACGTGTACATGGAGGACTTCAATCTGGTCCCCAACCTCGAGCCGGCGTCCATGGACCTGGTCAGGCATGCCAAGGCCGTGCTCGATCCGACACCGCATGAGGCAAGGGAAGCCCCGGGCGAGGCAGCGGACGGCGGCCAGACCGATGGCGAACTGCTGGCGGGGCAAGCGATCGCCGAAGCACCCGCGGACGATGCCAACAGTGTCGACGTGCCGGAAGAGGCAGACCCATTGCCGGCAGAGCAGACCACGCAGCCGGATCGGACTGCCTGACGCGGGGCCACCACGGTCGCTCGCCCCGATGCGGGGGTGGGGTGTCGTCGGACCGCACCGGGACGCGCCTGTCGAGGCTGTCCAGCCAAATTCAAATGAAAATCCGATTCGGGTGCATGCGTGCCTTCAATGCGCGCAAGCGCCCGTCTGCCTTGGGCTTTCGAACACTGGGTTCAAACAGTGAATTCAAACGCGTGTTGTCCGCGCGGAATCGTGCTCAACCTTCTGTGGGCTGTGCCGTTTGCGCTGGAACAAACGTGTCGGAAGCGACAAGGAAAAGAATATGTTCGACAAGATTTCGATGAAACGCTTCGTCATCGCCATCGGCCTCATCGTGCTGGTACTGGTGGCGACGGTGGGTGGCCTGGGTCAGTTGAGTATCAATGGCGTCGCCCGTGACGCCGAGCGGATGGGGCTGGGCAAGGACCTGGTGGCCGATGTCCTGCCCTCGCCGCTGTTTCTGGTCGAAGCCCAACTCACCGCGCATGAGGCGGCGCGTGCGCCGCAAAGCCAGGTGGCCGCCCGGGTGGACGATCTCAAGCGCCTGCGCGCCGAGTACGAGGCGCGCAATCAGTACTGGGCGGCCCGCGAACTGCCTGATCACGTGAAGTCCGGCCTGCTGGGCGAGCAACGCACGCAGGGCGAGTCGTACTGGACGGAAATGGAATCGGTGTTCGTGCCGGCGCTCAAGCGCGGTGATGCTGACCAGGTGGAGGCATCGCTGGGGCGTCTGGAAGCCCTGTTCCGGGCGCACCGGGCCGGCGCCAGCAATACGGCCACGGCGGCCTCGGCCTTTGCCAGCGACGCGCTGACCGGACTCAATGACGATACGGCCCGGATGGGCTGGATTCTCAGCGCGGTCGGTTTCGGGGGCATGGGGGTGATCGTGGTGTTGATGATCTTGCTGCTCGGGCAGCTCAGGCAGCGCCTTGGCGGCGAGCCCTCCCAGGCACTCGAGGCTGCCCACCGTATTTCCCAGGGTGATCTCACTTTTGCGCTGGATGCCCGTGCGCCCGGGGTGATCGGTGCGCTCGAGGCCATGCGCCAGTCCCTGCGGGACATCACCGGGGTGATTGCCAACAATGCCACCTCGGTCGGCACCATCGCGCCGGAGCTGCGTGACCGAGCCAACGCGGCGCGCAATTCGGTGGCGCAGCAGATGGAAAGCACCAGCGAAATCGCCGCGGCGGCGGAGGAGCTGTCCGCCTCGGTGACCTGTGTGTCCGAGAACGCGGCCGAGGCGCGCAAACTGGCCGATGTGGCCGGCGTGGCGGCGCATGAAGGGGTGGCGATGATTCGCTCGACCGTGGACCACATGCGCACGGTCGCGAGCACGATTTCCGATTCGGTGGAAACGGTGCGGGTGCTCGGTGAGCAGTCGGGCGAGATTTCGCGCATCGTTCAGGTGATCCGCGAGATCGCCGACCAGACCAATCTGCTGGCACTCAATGCGGCCATCGAGGCGGCACGCGCCGGTGAGCAGGGCCGTGGCTTTGCGGTGGTGGCGGACGAAGTGCGCAAACTCGCCGAGCGCACTGCCCAGTCCACCGAGGAAATCTCGGCAACGGTCGATCGCATCCAGCGAGGCACCGGGCAGGTGACGAGCAGCATTGAAGGTGCAGCGAGCGCGGCGGACACCACCGCCTCCGAAGGCCAGAGCGCGGCCGCTGCCATGGCGCGGATCGAATCGTCGGTCAGCGGTGTGGTGGCCGCGATCCAGGAAATCGCCGAGGCCGTCGCCGAGCAAACCCAGACGGCCAGACTCGTGGCCGGTGGCGTCGAGCGCATCGCCCAGAGCACCCAGGGGGCGGTCCAGCGCTCGCAGCGCAATGCCGATGAAGCCGGAGCGCTGGTGCGCGTGAGCGAAGCCCTGCGCGAGACGGTAGCGCGCTTTCAGTCCTGACCCTTTTTGAATCATCATGCGGCAGGGAACTGCCGCATGATGGCAAGGTCGATACCTCGCCGTCTTCGCGGCGCCGCGACGCACCGGTTGTGCGTGGCTCAGGTGAGGGTTCGACCTTGACCGATTCAACTTCCACGGCCGCCGAGCCCTTCGGCGCCATCCTCGGGACCACGCACGGCGGCGTGACCGCCCATTCGAGCGATTACGAGAGCGCTGATCCGCTCGATCATCCCGATCACGACAGCTATCGCCATTTCATCGATGGCGAGTACATGGGTTACAAGTGGCAATGCGTGGAGTTTGCGCGCCGCTGGCTGTATTTGAACCATGGTGTGGTGTTCGACGATGTCCCCATGGCGTACGACATCTTCCGCCTGCGTTCGCTGCGGCGGGTCGGCGATGAGCAGCGCCTGCCCCTGCAGGCATTTCACAATGGCGCCGTGCGCCACCCCCAGCCCGGCTGCCTGCTGATCTGGAACGAGGGCGGCGAATTCCACGTGACCGGGCATGTGGCCATCGTGATCGAGGTGCTGCCCGATCGGGTGCGCATCGCGGAACAGAACGTGCACCACTCCCCGTGGCCGGCGGGGCAGTCCTGGTCCCGAGAGCTGCCGGCCCGCATCGATGCCGAGGGGGGCTACTGGATTCAGGCCACCTTGCCCGGCGCCAGCATCCTCGGATGGATGCTGCAGACCGATGACACCGACCATGCCGTTCCGCTCGAACAGACCGATCCGGCGCTGTTCGACATCGGTGTCGCCGGGGTGGTGGACGCGGGGCAGCACGCCCGCCCGTGGCTGGACCTTGCCCGCGAGGACGAGGCTGCCTTCGTGGCGGCCATGGCGGGTCACCGACTGACCACGGACGTGGCGGACCAGTACCGCTACTTCCGCCTCTCGGAGACCGCGCTCGACGAATTGCGCCGTGCCACCGACGAACTGCACGCCATGTTCATGCACGCCACCCAGGTGGTGCTCAATGACGACAAACTGCTGGCCCTGTTCAACATCCCGGAGGTGCTGTGGCCGCGCCTGCGAGTGAGCTGGGAGCGCCGGCGGGGGCAGATGATCACCGGTCGTTTCGACTTTTCGGTCTCGCATCGAGGCGTGAAGGTGTACGAATACAACGCCGATTCGGCCTCCTGCCACATGGAAACCGGGCGTGTGCAGGGTAAATGGGCCGCGCATTTCGGCTGCGACGACGGGCGCGATCCGGGCGACGACCTGTTCGATGCCCTGGTCAAGGCCTGGCGGGACGCGGGTGTGGATGATGTGCTGCACATCATGTACGACGCCGACATGGAAGAGGCCTACCACGCCCGCTTCATCAGATCGGCCGCCGAGGCGGCGGGCATCGAGTGCCGCATGATCCGTGGCGTCGCCGGTCTGGGCTGGAATGCCGCGGGCGAGGTGATCGACCCGCAAGGTCACCCCATCCGCTGGGTGTGGAAGACCTGGTCCTGGGAAACCGCGCTCGATCAGCTGCGCGATGAATGCATCGAGGACGACCGGGTGCCCATCGCGCTCGGGCCGGAGGGGGCTCGCCGTGCGCCCCGGCTCGCGGATGTGCTGTTGCGGCGCGATGTGGTGGTGTTCGAGCCGCTATGGACGCTCATCCCCAGCAACAAGGCGATCCTGCCGATCCTGTGGTCGATCTTCCCCAATCACCCCTATCTGCTGGACTCGCGTTTCGAGCCGGCGCCGGATTTCGGTGAAGGCGGATACGTGGTCAAGCCCATCGTCGGGCGCTGCGGGGCCAATATCAGCATCTACAGCGCGGACGATACCTTGCTGACCGAGACCGACGGCAAGTTCGACGATCGGGCGCAGATCTACCAGGCCTACTTCGGCCTGCCCAACATCGAAGGGCTCAACGTGCAGGTGTGCACCTTCTCCGTCGATGGCATGTACGGCGGTGCCTGCGTGCGGGTCGATCCGTCCCTGGTGATCACCACGGACAGCGATCTGCTGCCCTTGCGGGTGGTGCCCGATCGGTCGCTCTGAGCCGCGTCACACGCGTTGGCGGCCGAGCCATTCGCGAGGGGAGCAGGCCAGATGCGCGCGAAAAGCGCGGCCGAGTGCCGTGGCGCTGCCATAGCCCACCTCGTTGGCCACCACGCTCACGGGCTTGCCCCGGCGCAACAGCGTGCAGGCCACCCCGGTGCGCCAGCGGGACAGGAATTGCCCCGGCGGCTCGCCGACCACCGCATGGAAATGAGCGGCAAACCGGGCCCGTGACATGCCCGCCGCACTGGCCATGGTCTCCAGCCCCCAGGGCGAGGCCGGTGACTCGTGGACCGCGGTGATGGCCTTGGCCAGACGCGGATCCGACAAGCCGGCCAACAAGCCGGTGTGCATCTGCCCTTCGTCCATCAGATGGCGCAGCAACTGGATCAGCACGATCTCGAAGAGCCGGTCCGCCGCCGCCTGCCAGCCGCAGTGTGCGCCGGTGGCCTCATCGATCAGCAGATCGAGTGTGGCGCTGATCGAGGGCACCGCTAAGAGCGGCCGGGTGATGACCCGTGGCAGTGCCCGCACCAGCGGGTTGAGTTCGCCCTGACCCAGACCCACGGTGGCGCAGAACAGGTCGGTGTGGCAGTCGTCCGTCGAGACGAAGACATGCCGGGCTTGCGCGGGATAGAAGATCAAGGTGGGTTCCGACACCGTCCAGCTGTCGTGCACGTCCGAGCGCACATGGATCGAGCCGGCCCTGAGGACGTGCAGATACCCGGTGGCCTCGGTGTAGGCCTGTTCACGACAGAAACGGCCCGCGTGAATGAGGCGGGCCTCGACAGGGTAGTGGCGGAGAAGGGCGGCCAGTCGGTCGAGCATGATGAGACTATAGGTTGAATATTTGAGATGTAAAGGCGTCTTTAGTCCTGCCTGTGTCGCCATCATGGGGTCCGTGCACTCTTGCACGCCACCACTGATGGAGAACACCATGCCCATGATTGAACCCCTGGCTCCTGCCGCGACCGATGCGGCCACGCGCCAGACCCTGGATGCCGTGCGCGGCAAGCTGGGGATGATTCCCAACCTCTTTTCCACCCTGGCCCATGCACCGGCCGCCCTCAACGGCTATCTCGCCTTGACCGATGCCCTGGGCAACGGTCGTCTCACAGCGGTTCAGCGGGAAATCGTCGCCCTGGCCGTGGGGCAGTCGAACGCCTGCCACTACTGCCTGAGCGCACACACCATGCTGGCCCGGCACGCCGGGCTGGACGAAGCCGGTACCGCCCTGGCACGACAGGGACGTGGCGCCTCGACGCTCGACGACGCGATCGCCCGCTTTGCCCGTCAGGTGGTCGAAGCACGCGGTCGTCTGTCACCCGGTGATCTGGGCGCGCTGCGCCGCGACGGACTCGACGATGCGCTGATGATCGAAGTGCTGGCCCATGTGGCACTCAATGTGCTGACCAACTACACCAACCACATTGCCGGCACGGACGTGGACTTTCCGTCCGTGGCCGTGTGATTCGAGCAAGGAGACGATCATGAAAGCCAATCTTCTGATTCACGGCGCGGTGGCGCTGTCGGTGGCCTTGTCGGGCATGGCGGTGGCAACGCATGCATTCGCCGCCGGTGGCGGCGACTATGGCGCAACGTGGACGTCGGACGGCAAACTCGAGTTGCCCAAGGACTTTCACTCCTGGGTGTTTCTCGGCGCGCCCCTGACGCCCCATGCGCTCAATGGTGGTGCGGCCGGATTTCCCGAGTATCACAATGTCTACGTCCATCCGGCGGCCTACAAGGCCTATCGCCAGAGCGGGCGTTGGCCGGAAGGCACGGTGCTGCTCAAGGAGTTGCAGCTGACGCGTGAGGCCCGTCATGCGGACGGCTCCAGCGACGAGGCGTCGGGGCGGGGCTACTTTCCCGCGCAACTGAACGGCATCGACATTTCGGTGAAAGATAGCCAGCGCTTTGCGGGCACCTCCGGCTGGGGCTTTTTCAACTTTGGCCATCATGCGCCGCCCTATGCCAAACTCGCCGAGCCGGCGCCGAAAGATGCCTGCGCCGGCTGTCATGAGGCCAACGCGACGGAAGACATGGTGTTCACCAAGTTCTATGCCCCCATCCTCAATGCAAAGTGACAGCGACCGCGAGCCTGCCGAGGGCACGCTCGCGGACGCCCATGCCCTATACGCCCGGGTGCGTGCGTGTCGTCAATGCGAACCGCAGCTGCCCCTGGGCGCGCGGCCGATCATGCAGGTTGATCCGGCCGCGCGTTTACTGATTGCAGGGCAGGCGCCGGGGCGAAAGGCGCATGCCTCGGGCGTCCCCTTCGATGATGCCAGCGGCGTCCGCTTGCGGGCATGGCTGGGGCTGACGCGGGACGAGTTCTACGATCCGGCGCGCGTGGCCATCGTGCCGATGGGTCTGTGCTACCCGGGGCAGGCGGCCTCGGGAGACGCGCCGCCGCGAACCGAATGCGCGGCCCACTGGCGCAGCGCACTGCTCGACACCTTGAGTGCAGTGCACATGACCTTGTTGATTGGTGCGTATGCGCAGACCTGGCATCTGCCCGAAGACCGGCGTTCGGTCACCGAACGGGTGTCCGACTGGCAGGCGGGTTGGCCGACCGTCGTCTGTCTGCCTCATCCCAGCCCGAGAAACCAGGGCTGGTGTTCGCGCCACCCATGGTTCGAGTCGTCGTTCCTGCCCGTGCTACGGGCCCGCATCGCCGAGGTGCTCGATCTGCCCCACGCGCGCTGAGGCGCGAAGGCAGGGGGCGTCTCTGGTACAGTCCCGGTCGAACTGTTGATCGAGAGGTCCCGAGATGCTCCGCCGCCATTTTTTCCGTCATGCCCTGGGGTTGGCGTTGATGCCTGCCGGTGCCGCGCTGTTGTCGGCCTGCAGCAAGTTTGACCCGATGCCGCTCAAGGACGGCGAGTCTGAATGCCCGGTCTGCAGGATGAAGATCACGGCCCGGCCGTTTGCCGCCCAGATCCGTGACAAGGCAGGCACTTACCATTTCTTTGATGACTTCGGCTGCGCGGTTCACTGGATCAAGGCGCAGCAAGTGCCGGAGCACGAATTGACGTTCTGGATCATCGACTACAAGGGCGGCTACTGGATCGACGCAAGGCGCGCGGTGTACATGCAGGGGCCCGAAAGCCCGCATGGCTTCAACCTGGCCGCTTCGACCATTCCCAAAACCGGCGATCTGGACTACGACGCGGCCAAAGCGATCGCCCTGGCCAGACCCGCGCCGGTGCCGGTTCAGTAACGGCCGAGCATCAGCGGCTGGCGGGCCAGCACGCGGTTGATCTCGCCGGCTGCGGTGGCCTTGTACACCGCCAGTACCTCGGCGACGTAGCGATGTCCGTGACCGCCTGAACACGGTGCCAGATAGCCCTGTGAGGCGGTGCGCCCTCGTGTCAGCGCCCCACGCTCGATGAACACCTGACGGGGCATGTCGACCGAATAGCCGGTCACTGGCGGAAACAGGGCTTCGCTGGCGCCCTCAAGCCACAGTCCGATGGAGCCGAGCCCGCCGTTGCGGTCGAGTGACGGGTGATCGAGATCGTTGAATTGCACAATGATGGCATTGGCGCCGTCAGGGATGTCGCGCACGAACAGTGCCGGGCCGCGGTCGGCGCCGCCCTCGTTTGAGCAGATGCCGGACTTCGGTATCTGCTGCCCGTTCCAGGTGGCGTCGGCAATTGACACGACCATGCCGGGCAGGTCGGCGGTTGTCGAGCGGTAAGCGCCGCCCGTGGTGCAGGCGGATAGCGATAAAGCCACCATGAACGGAAGGCTAAGGCGCAGCACGGGTATCCCCTGAGCATGATCTCGGACACAGTTTATGACGTTAGGGTTTTTGTGGCAAGGGCGTTAGTGCCCGCAAGACCGGGAAGAGCCTAGCCTCGTGCCGAAGCAATGGCCCGGGCGAGGGCGGCCGCAGCACTCGGGTGATGGCGCAGGAAAAGTTCGGGTTCGATGAGTTCGATTTCCATGAGCCGCGGGCCTTCGTCGCTGGACACCATGTCCACCCGGGCGTAGCAAGGAGACTGGGGGCAGGCGGCCACGGCCTGGAGTGCCAGTTCGACCTCTGGCGGGGTGGGGTCGTGTGGATGAACCGTACCGCCGTGATCGTCCTGAACGCGAAAATCACCTGTTCGCGGCTGTTTTCGCACGCCGTGGGTGACCGCGCCGCCGATCACGATGACCGACACTTCGCCGCTGTGCTCGATGGCGCGCTGAAAGGGCTGGATCAGCATCCCTTCCCGGCGCAGGCAGTCCTGCAGCACAGGGGTTTCTGACTCTGCGGTAGCGCGATTTGCCCGCCAGGTGAGCCGTGCGGCGCCGCCGACGGCCGGCTTGATGACCACTTCGTCCCAGCCGGTATCGCCAAGTATGCCGCTCAGCGAGCCGCACGACCCGGCCTCGATGAATACGGTTGGGACCACCCGCACGCCCCTGGCTGACAGGTCGGCCAGGTAGTGTTTGTCCATGTTCCACTGCACCAGCGCCGCGTCGTTGATACAGCGCGCATGAGCACTCGCGGTATCGAGCCACGGGCGAAACCGGTCGATGCAGTCGAAATAGTTCCAGGTCGAACGGAACACCAGGGTGTCGGTGTTGCGCCAGTTCATGAACGGGTCGTCCCAGGCCTGGCGCTCGGCGCGTAGGCCGATGGCGGCCAATGCGTCGATGAGCAGGCCTTCCTCAAGGGCGATCTGCTGCTCGTACCAGTGGCTCATGTCCAGATTGCGATAGCGCATCTCGGTGAGGAGCGTGATATCGCACATGAGGGGTCAGGGCGCGGGCTGGCCGAGTTGCTCGATCATGCCCATCACGGCCTTGATCTGAACGCCCTTGGCGGTGGCATAGTCTGCGTCTTCGTAGCCCCACCAGTCCCAGCAGGCCTTGGGGTTGAATACCCAGCGAGGCCACCAGCCGGACCAGGTCCAGCCATAGCGCGGGGTGGTCTGCGGGTAGAGCACGATGATGCGGTTCGATTCGGCCCAGCGGTTGTAGCCGGCCTCGGTCACATAGGTGGTGCCGATCTGGTCGGCGCTCTGGCGGCAACCGTGGAAAGCCACATGGACCTTGCACTGCTGGCCGCGGCATCCGGTCGGCACATAGGCGTAGCCTGTCTGGCTCATGCCCAGGGCGTCGGCGGCGTCGGTGAAGGGGATCTGATCGAAGCTGATCAGCTCACCGCGGGCCTCGGCGGCCTTGGCTTGCAGGGGGCCGAGCAGGTGATTGAGCAATTGACCGGGGGCGTCGAACAGTGTTCCGGGTGGTTCGGCGGTTTCGCACCGGTTGATGAAGGGGGGTTCCGAGGTATTGCAGGCATTGGCCTGGGGGTCATCGGCCGAGATCATGGCGTGACCCGCGCCCGGGAGCTTCACGTAGGCCAGTGCGTCTGCGCTGATCCAGGTGCGGTAGAAGGCCGCCAGCGCATCGACCACCGGGCGTTCGACGGTGCGGTCGGCGCCGCCGGACAGCAACCAGACGCGGTCGCCGGACAGGCCCGTGGGGGCATCGATGCGGCCGGCGGCCGCGTCTTCATTGACGCGGCCAAGACTGGTCGCGGTGTCGGGGACCGGATCGTTGCCGTCAGGGGCCATGCAGTTGCTCAGGGCGCGTGAGGCGCTCCCCTGAGCACATTCGTAGGGGCCGCCGGCGACGATGCCGGCGCCGCTGACCCGACTGGAGTGGGCCACGTGAAACTGCACCGACATGTAGCCGCCGGACGAGATGCCCGACACCGTGATCTGGCTGACGTCGGCGCCGACCGCGGGTAAGGGGTCGGCGGCCCAGGCGGGGGTCGCGAAGGCGAACAACAGTAGATGTCGGAGGCGAAACATGGCGAATCCGGGTGAAACGAATCGACTTCATCTTGGTCCGACACCTTCAGTGAAGCAAGTGCGCTAGTGCACTTGCAGCAAACAGGTTCGCCAGCGCGCTGGTGGATCACACCCAAGGAGACATGAATATGGCAACCGTCACTCTGCGTGGCAATCCGGTGGACGTCGCTGGCACGATGCCGGCCCGTGGCAGCAAGGCGCCCGGTTTTTCGCTGACCAACGGTGAGTTGAAGGATGTTGGGCTGGACGATTTTGCGGGCAAGCGCAAGGTGCTGAACATCGTGCCGAGCCTGGATACACCGACATGCGCGGTCTCGACCCGTAAATTCAATACCGAGGCCGGCAGCCTGCCCGATACGGTGGTGCTGGTGGTGTCGGCCGATCTGCCCTTTGCCGCCAAGCGATTCTGCTCGGTGGAGGGGCTGGAAAACGTCGTGCCGCTGTCCACGTTCCGAAGCGCCGGGTTCGCCAAGGACTGGGGTGTGGCGCTCAGTTCGGGCCCCATGACCGGGCTCACGGCACGCGCCGTGGTGGTGCTCGACAAGGACGACACGGTGCTGCATGCCCAGCTGGTACCGGAGATTGCCGAAGAGCCTGATTACGAGGCGGCCAAGGCAGCGTTGAACTGAGTGACTCAAGGCTTGAATGGCGGGCTGCGGCCCGCCATTTCTGTTTTGCAATGCAGCAAGACAGTTGAACCACCGCGTGTGCTGCGGGTCATCTCTGGAACAGTTGGATAACGCCACAGGAGGCTGAATGCGTGTCGTCAAGTTGATGCCGATGGTGATGGTGGCGCTGGGGCTTGCCCAGAACGCCATAGCCGACGCGATCCGTGTCGAACTCAAGACCGGAGATGTGCTCTACGGGGAGACGCTCCGCGAAACGGACGAGCAGATGCTGATCAGGCATCCCCTGCTGGGTGACATCGGCATCCCGCGCGACGACATCAAGACCTTTGCCATCGGAGCCGGTGCCATCGCCAAGGCCCAGACACCCCAACCGGCCAAGGTCGTGAAGGTTGAGCCGCCGAAGCATGCCGACGGCGGGCTGCTCGGGCTGGGCTGGCTCAAGGATTGGGACCGCCGTCTCGAAGCCGGCGTGAGCGGTGCGTCCGGCGTCTCGAGCAACCAGCAGGCTCACGTGGGCTTCATGGCTGACTACGAAGACCCGCAAGTGCGCTGGCAGCAGCGGGCCCGGTTTTTCCGCTCCGAGAGCGAGGGCGACGAAACCGCGAACAGTGCCATGGTCAGTATCAACCGCGATGATCTGATGCCCGGGTCACCGTGGTTCAGTTTCGCCGGAGGGCGCTTCGATCGGGACGAGTTTCAGGACTGGCGCAACCGGGTCGCCATCAACGGCGGTGTCGGTCTCCAGATGGTCAAGACCGAGCGCTACCGGCTGCTCGGTCGTCTCGGTCTGGGCGCGACCCATTCCTGGGGTGGGCCGGAAGGGCAGAACACCGCGCCCGAAGGGTTGCTTGGCTTCGACATGGACTGGAAAGTCTCGAAGCAGCAGTCCGTGGCGCTGGCCAATACGCTGTACCCAAGCCTCAAACACAGTGGTGAGTTCCGGAATGTCACCACCTTCGACTGGATCATCGATCTGGACAAGGAGGCCGGTCTGGGCCTCAAGCTCGGGGTGGTCAACGAACACGAATCCGAGCGTGAAGACGGTTTGGACAAGAACGATTTCAAATACACCAGCGCGCTGATCTGGCGACTGTAGTCCGATAACGCAAATGAAACTCATGCACCACTTAAGGGCATGTTTCCACATGAAAAATACGTGGAACATCGCCCGGTGGGGGTGGTGTCTACAGGGCTGAAGCATTAGAATTCCGTCCCTTCCCCACGGAATGCTCACGCGCAGGACGCGCCATGCTCTACCCAAGTCGATTCGATGTCATTGTTGTCGGTGGCGGCCATGCCGGCACCGAGGCCGCGCTTGCCGCCGCCCGCATGGGCGTGCGCACGCTATTGCTGACCCACAACATCGAGACGCTTGGCCAGATGAGTTGCAATCCGTCCATTGGCGGTATCGGCAAGGGGCATCTCGTCAAGGAAGTGGATGCCCTGGGGGGCGCTATAGCGGCGGCCACCGACGAGGGGGGCATCCAGTTCCGCATCCTGAACGCTTCCAAGGGGCCGGCCGTGCGTGCCACCCGCGCCCAGGCCGACCGTGTGATGTACAAGGCGGCCATCCGCAAACGGCTGGAGAACCAGGCAAATCTCACCCTGTTCCAGCAGGCGGTCGATGACATCACCGTCGAGGGCGACCGGGTCACCGGTGTGGTCACCCAGCTGGGCATTCGCTTCGAAGCACCCACGGTGGTGCTCACGGCGGGGACCTTCCTGAACGGCCTCATTCATGTGGGCCTGACGAATCACGCCGGCGGGCGCGCCGGCGACCAGCCCTCGATCTCGCTGGGTGAGCGCCTCAAGGAACTGAAGCTCCCGCAAGGTCGCCTCAAGACCGGCACGCCTCCGCGCATTGACGGGCGCACGGTCGATTTTTCGGTCATGACGGTGCAGCCGGGCGATGATCCGGAACCGGTCTTCAGTTTCATGGGTTCGGTCGCGCAGCACCCGAAGCAGCTGCCGTGCTGGATCACCAAGACCAATGCGCGCACCCACGAGATCATCCGCAACAACCTGGATCGCTCGCCCATGTATTCGGGCGTGATCGAGGGGGTCGGGCCGCGTTACTGCCCGTCCATCGAGGACAAGATCCATCGCTTTGCCGACAAGGACAGCCATAACGTCTTCCTGGAGCCCGAGGGGCTGGAGACGCACGAGCTGTATCCGAACGGAATCTCCACGTCACTGCCCTTCGACGTGCAGCTGCAGGTGGTGCGCTCGATCACGGGCATGGAAAACGCCCATATCCTGCGCCCCGGTTACGCCATCGAGTACGACTATTTCGACCCGCGCAACCTCAAGAGCAGCCTGGAAACCAAGACCTTCCAAGGGCTGTTCTTCGCCGGCCAGATCAATGGCACCACCGGCTATGAAGAAGCCGCGGCCCAGGGCCTGCTCGCCGGGGCCAACGCCGCGTTGCAGGTCCAGGGCAAGGACGCGTGGTGCCCGCGCCGCGATGAAGCCTATCTCGGCGTGCTGGTAGACGACCTGATCACCCGTGGTGTGGCCGAGCCCTACCGCATGTTCACCTCGCGCGCCGAATATCGACTCTCCCTGCGTGAAGACAATGCCGACCTGCGCCTGACCGAAAAAGGACGCGAACTGGGGCTGGTGGATGATGTGCGTTGGGCGGCCTTCTGTGCCAAGCGCGAAGCCATCGAACGCGAGACAGCCCGCCTCAAGGCGACCTGGGCGCGTCCGGAGACCATCCCCGCCGAGGCAGCGGAAAAGGCGGTGGGTAAAGCGCTGGAGCGGGAATACACCTTCTTCGAACTGTTGCGTCGCCCCGGCGTACGGTACGCCGACCTGATGGCGCTTCCCGCGGCACCCGAGCAGCCCGAGACAGACCCGCTGGTCGTCGAGCAGCTTGAAATCGCAGCGCAGTATCAAGGTTATATCGACCGTCAGCAGGACGAAGTGGCCCGCGCCGCCAAGGCGGAGGCTACCGCGTTGCCGGTCGACATGGACTACAGCCAGGTGCGGGGTCTGTCCAAGGAAGTGCAGCAGAAACTGACCGAGCACCGCCCCGAGACCATCGGACAGGCCGGGCGGATTCAGGGGGTCACGCCGGCTGCCATTTCGCTGTTGATCGTGCATCTCAAGCGCAAGGGCGCGGCCGGTTCGCTCAAAGACGACAGGGCATCGGCATGAGCGAGGCGGCGCGACTCGAACGTGGCCTGAGCGCCATGGGGATCGACCTGCCCGAGGCGGCCCACGAGAAGCTCGTGGCGTATGCTGCGCTTCTGACCAAGTGGAACAAGGTCTATAACCTGACGGCCATTCGCGATGCCAGCCAGATGCTCACGCACCACCTGCTCGATTCGCTGGTGATTCTTCCGGCGCTGGCTTCCGTCGGACATCTTGCCGACATTGGTTCCGGCGGCGGCTTGCCCGGGATTCCGCTGGCGATTTCGCGGCCGGATCTGCAAGTGACGTCCATCGAGACGGTGAACAAGAAGTCCACCTTCCAGCAGCAGGCGAAGATCGAGCTGAAGCTCGACAATTTCCATCCGCTGTGTGCCCGTGTCGAGGACGTGCAGCCGGTGCAGCTGTTCGACGGCATTGTTTCCCGCGCGTTTGCCGAACTGTCGGACTTCGTTCGCCTGTCCGCACACCTGCTGGCGCCGGCCGGTCGCTTTTATGCCATGAAGGGCGTTTATCCTCACGAGGAGATCGCCCGCCTGCCAGAGGGCTTCGGCGTGGCTGAGAGCCTCGAATTGCGCGTGCCTGAACTGGACGCGCACCGCCATCTGATCATCATCGAACGTAACGGAACCGCCTGATGGCCCGAATCTTTTGTGTTGCCAACCAGAAAGGCGGTGTCGGCAAGACCACCACCTGCGTCAACCTTGCCGCGGCTCTGGCGGCGCGCAATCAACGTGTGCTGCTCGTGGATCTGGATCCCCAGGGCAACGCCACCGGGGGCAGCGGGGTCGACAAGCGCAGTCTTTCGCAGTCGGTCTACCACGTGCTCGTGGGGATGGCCGATCTGGCGGCTGTGCGCGTGACCTCTCCGTCGGGCAAATTCGACGTGCTGCCCGCGAACCGGGATCTGGCCGGCGCTGAAGTGGAGATGGTCGAACTGGAAGGGCGCGAGAAACGGCTCAAGAAGGCGCTGGCCGGTGTCATGGACGACTATGATTTCGTCCTCATCGACTGCCCGCCATCGCTGTCATTGCTGACCCTCAACGGCCTGTGTTCTGCGCACGGGGTCATCATTCCGATGCAGTGCGAGTATTACGCACTGGAAGGCCTGTCGGACCTGGTCAATACCATCAAGAAGGTGCATGCCAACCTCAACCGCGATCTGAAGATCATCGGCCTGCTCAGGGTCATGTTCGACCCGCGCATGACCTTGCAGCAGCAGGTATCGGCGCAGCTTGAGGATCACTTTGGCGACAAGGTCTTTCGGGCGGTTGTGCCCCGGAATGTGCGACTGGCCGAAGCCCCCAGCCATGGCATGCCCGGCGTGGTCTATGACCCGAGCGCCAAGGGCTCGCAAGCCTATCTCGAATTTGCTGAAGAAATGATCGAGCGCGTCAGAACGCTCTGAAGGATACGACGATGGCACCTCCGAAACTCAAGGGACTGGGCCGCGGCCTCGATGCACTGCTGGCGGCCAACACGGACGACGACGAAGAAAAGGGCGAGCTGCAGACCCTGCCGATCGACGCCCTGCAGCCCGGCAAGTATCAGCCGCGAACGCGCATGGACCCGGGGTCGCTCGAAGAGCTAGCCGCGTCCATCAAGGCGCAGGGGGTGATGCAGCCGATTCTGGTGCGTCCGGTGGGCGAAGATCGTTTCGAAATCATCGCCGGTGAGCGTCGCTGGCGCGCCAGCCAGATCGCGGGGCTCGAACAGGCACCCTGCCTGGTGCGCGAGATCCCCGACGAAGCCGCGCTGGCCATGTCCCTCATCGAGAACATCCAGCGCGAAAACCTCAACCCGCTTGAGGAAGCTGCCGGTATCCAGCGGCTGGTCGATGAGTTTGACATGACCCACCAGCAGGCCGCGGACGCAGTTGGTCGTTCCCGCCCGGCAGCCAGCAACCTGTTGCGCCTGCTTCAACTGGCGCCGGCCGTGCAGGAGCTCCTCATGGCCGGTGACATCGACATGGGGCACGCCAGGGCGTTGCTGCCGCTGGACAACGCGAGTCAGGTTCAGCTGGCCAATCGTGCGGCCGGCAGGGGGCTGTCGGTCCGCGAGGTGGAGCGTCTTGTGCACCATGAGCTCAAGCCGCGCAGCTTGCGCGCCAAACCGCAACCGGATCGCGATCTGCAGCGACTCGAAGAAGAAATGTCGGATGCGCTGGGCGCAACGGTGAAGATCAAGGCGAATCGTAAAGGTGCGGGCAGTCTTGTAGTAGACTTCGGGTCGCTGGACCAATTGGACAGCTTGCTTGAACGCCTGCGTTGACACGGGATCCGTGTCAATCAAGGCTTCCATGACAGCATGTTGCACTGCAATAAGGTTTGACTTCCCTGTGGTTAACCCCTAGAATCGCCGGGATTTTTTAGCGGCCACCCGAGTTGAAAACCGGGGTCGGGCGCGTAAGGGACGGGATGTATAAAGCTGTCGGAATCCAGCTGATCGCGACATTAATCGCCGCGGGAATTTCGGCAGCGCTGTTCGGTTATGAAGGTGGCTATTCGGCGCTCGCCGGCGGCTTGGCTGTTGCCTTGCCAAATGCCTTCTTTGCCTTTCGGCTGGCCGCCGCTCGCGGCCGCACCCCCACTTCTTACCCCGCCGCTTTCTTCGTTGGCGAATTCATCAAGGTCGCCGCGACCGTGGGATTAATGGCGCTAGCAGCCGCCCTGATCGACGACCTCCACTGGGGGGCATTGATCATCGGGATGGTGCTGGCGCTCAAAGCGAATTTATTTGCATTACTGGTGAAGAACTAACATGGCTTCTACAGGGCACGCACCCACCGCATCCGAGTACATCGTCCACCACCTGACCCAGCTCAATACATCGGGCCACGCTCAGGAAAACGTGATCGATTGGTCGATTATCAATATCGACACAATGTTCTATTCGATCCTGATTGGTGTTGTTTCCCTCTTTTTCCTGTGGCGTGCAGCCTCCAAGGCCACCTCGGGTGTGCCGGGCCGCTTCCAGGCCGCCGTCGAGTTGCTCGTCGAAATGGTCGCGGATCAGGCCAAGGGCATCATTCACAGTGAAGAATCCCGCAAGTTCGTCGCGCCGCTGGCCCTGACCGTGTTTGTCTGGATTTTCATGATGAACGCGATGGACCTGCTGCCGGTCGATCTGCTGCCGCGTATCGGCGAGATGTTCGGTATCCACTACATGCGTGTGGTCGCCACCGCCGACCTGAACGGCGCGCTGGGTCTGGCCATCGGCGTGTTGCTGGTCTGCCTGTACTACAACGTCAAGATCAAGGGCGTTGGCGGCTGGATCCACGAGCTCTTCACCGCCCCCTTCGGCAGCCACCCGTTGCTGTACCCGGTGAACTTTCTCATGCAGATGATCGAGTTCCTGGCCAAGACCGTCTCTCACGGCATGCGACTGTTCGGCAACATGTATGCTGGTGAGCTGGTGTTCATGCTGATCGCGCTGCTCGGTGGTACGGCAACCGTGTTCGGCTTCATCGGTCACGTCATTGCCGGTTCGATCTGGGCCATCTTCCACATCCTGATCATCGTGCTGCAGGCATTCATCTTCATGATGCTGGCGCTGGTCTATGTGGGTCAGGCTCACGAAAGTCACTAATTTCTGATTTCGCTGTTTTTCTTTTAACCCGGTTTCAAAGAACCACTTTATCTCTCAAGGAGTTGTCATGGAAAACGTTCTGGGTTTTGTTGCACTGGCCGCTGGTCTGATCATTGGTCTGGGTGCAATCGGTGCATGTATCGGTATCGGCATCATGGGTTCCAAGTACCTGGAAGCCTCTGCTCGCCAGCCTGAGTTGATGAACGCACTGCAAACCAAGATGTTCCTGCTGGCTGGTCTGATCGACGCTGCATTCCTGATCGGTGTCGGTATTGCCATGATGTTCGCGTTCGCCAACCCGTTTGTCGTTTGATCCTCGGGTCGTTTCACTTACCAACGAACCATAAGGACATCGCAACGTGAATCTGAACGCTACCCTGATAGCTCAGCTCGTTGTGTTCTTCATCCTGGTCGTCTTCACGATGAAATTCGTGTGGCCGCCCATCGTGAAGGCACTGGACGAGCGTGCGCAAAAGGTCGCGGACGGGCTGGCGGCTGCGGACAAGGCCAAGGCTGATCTGGCGCTCGCCGAGAAAAAGGTTGTCGAGGAACTGCGCACCGCGCGGGAATCGGCCTCCGAAGCACGGACCGCTGCTGAAAAGCAGGCTGCCGCGCTGATCGACGAAGCCCGTGCCGAAGCTGCCCGCATTGTCGCTGCCGCTCGTGAAGCTGCCGAAGGCGAAGCCGCCGTCGCTGCCCAACGTGCGAAAGAAGCCCTGCGCGAACAGGTCGCCAACCTCGCTGTCGCCGGTGCCGAGCAAATCCTCCGCAAAGAGGTTGATGCCAAGGCCCACGCCGAACTACTGGCTAACCTGAAACAGGAACTTCAATAAGTCATGGCCGAAAACGTCACCATCGCGCGCCCCTATGCGGAAGCTGCTTTCAAGCAGGCAGACGGGGCAGGTGCGCTGGGGCCCTGGTCGGAAGCTATCGAACGGATGGCGCTTGCCGCCTCCGATCCGCAGATGATGGATCTCATCAACGACCCGAAGCTCGGCGAAGACAAACTCGCCGACCTGTTTGTCGGGGTTGTGGGTGATCTCGACGACACGCAGAAAAACTTCGTGCGTGTGCTGGTCGAGAACGAACGTCTGCAGGTGCTTCCCGAGATCCGTGACCTGTTCGTTGAACTCAAGAACGAACGAGAAGGCACGCTCGACGCGGACATCGAGTCCGCTTTCGAGCTCGACGACGCAACGCTGAATACGCTGACACAGACGCTTGAAGCCAAATTCAAGACCAAGCTGAACGTGTCCGTGTCGGTCAACCCCGAACTCATCGGTGGTGTGACCGTCACTGTCGGCGACGACGTCATCGACGCCTCGGTCCGCGGCAAGCTCGCGAACATGGCCGCTGCGCTTAAGAATTAGGAGCATTGGAAATGCAACTCAACCCCTCTGAAATCAGTGATCTGATTAAGAGCCGGATTCAGGACCTGCAGCTTGCCGCCTCAGCGCGCAATGAAGGTACCGTGGTATCCGTTACCGACGGTATCTGCCGTGTTCACGGTCTCGCAGACGTGATGCAGGGCGAAATGCTGGAGTTCCCCGGCAACACCTTTGGTCTTGCGCTCAACCTTGAGCGTGATTCCGTTGGTGCCGTTGTGCTTGGTGAATACGAGCACATCTCCGAAGGCGATACGGTCAAGGCGACCGGCCGCATTCTGGAAGTGCCTGTCGGCCCCGAGCTGAAAGGCCGCGTGGTCAACGCGCTCGGTCAGCCGATCGACGGCAAGGGCCCGATCAACGCCAAGCTGACCGACAAGATCGAGAAAGTCGCCCCGGGCGTGATCGCACGTAAGTCGGTTGATCAGCCGGTGCAGACCGGTCTGAAATCGGTTGACTCGATGGTGCCGATCGGCCGTGGCCAGCGTGAGCTGATCATTGGTGACCGTCAGACCGGCAAGACCGCCGTGGCTGTCGATGCGATCATCAACCAGAAAGGTCAGGACATGACCTGCGTGTACGTGGCAATTGGCCAGAAGGCCTCCACCATTGCCAACGTGGTGCGCAAGCTGGAAGAGAACGGCGCGATGGAATACACCATCGTGGTCGCGGCAACTGCCTCCGACTCCGCTGCCATGCAGTATCTGTCTGCCTACGCAGGCTGCACGATGGGTGAATATTTCCGCGACCGCGGTGAAGATGCCCTGATCGTGTATGACGATCTGACCAAGCAGGCTTGGGCCTACCGTCAGATCTCCCTGCTGCTGCGTCGTCCGCCGGGCCGTGAAGCCTACCCGGGTGACGTGTTCTACCTGCACTCCCGCCTGCTCGAGCGTGCTGCTCGTGTGAACGCCGACTATGTCGAGAAGTTCACCAATGGTGAAGTGAAGGGCAAGACGGGTTCCCTGACCGCACTGCCGGTCATCGAAACCCAGGCTGGTGACGTGTCCGCCTTCGTGCCGACCAACGTCATTTCCATTACCGACGGTCAGATCTTCCTGGAAACCGACCTGTTCAACGCCGGTATCCGTCCCGCCATCAACGCCGGTATTTCGGTGTCGCGAGTCGGTGGTGCTGCACAGACCAAGGTCATCAAGAAGCTCGGCGGTGGTGTGCGTCTCGCACTGGCCCAGTATCGCGAACTGGCTGCGTTTGCGCAGTTTGCTTCCGATCTGGACGAAGCCACCCGTAAGCAGCTGGACCGCGGTCGTCAGGTCACCGAGCTGATGAAGCAGCCGCAGTACTCGCCGCTGTCCGTCGCTGAAATGGCCATGACGCTGTACGCCTCCAACAACGGTTACTTCGACGATGTCGAAACCAACCGTGTGCTGGCTTGCGAGTCTGCACTGCATCAGTATGTGCAGGCCAACCACTCAGCGCTTGTCGAGAAGATCGAGTCCACCAAGAACCTTGACGGCGACGCCGAGAAGGAACTGGTTGCCGCGATCGAAGCCTTCAAGAAGAGCTGGGCGTAAGCCGGCGGACGGAGACGGACTATGGCAAGCGGTAAGGAAATCCGTACGAAGATCAAGAGTGTTCAGAACACTCGCAAGATCACGAAAGCGATGGAGATGGTCGCAGCATCCAAAATGCGCAAGGCGCAAGACCGGATGCGTAGCGCTCGTCCCTACGCCGAAAAAATCCGCCGACTCGCTGCGAACCTGTCTCAGGCAAACATCACCGAGTATCAGCACCCCTTCCTCGTGAAGAAGAATGACGCCAAGCGTATCGGCATCATCGTGGTGACGACAGACAAGGGCCTGTGTGGTGGCTTGAACACCAACATCCTGCGTCAGACCGTCAGCAACATGAAGGAATGGCAAGCTGGCGGGGCGACGGAAATCGTCGCCACCTGCATCGGCAACAAGGGTTACAGCTTCATGCAGCGCATGGGCGTCAAAGTGATCTCTGAAGCCACGCAGCTCGGTGATACCCCGCATCTCGAAAAGCTGATCGGGCCGGTCAAGGTCATGTTGGACAAGTTCCAGAATGGCGAAATTGACGCGGTCTATCTGGCCTTCACCCGCTTCATCAACACGATGAAGCAGGAGCCGGAAGTCGAGCAGCTGCTCCCCCTGACGGGTGAGCGCCTTGGTGCGCCTGAGGGCTCCTGGGATTATCTCTACGAGCCCGATCCGCAGGTCGTGATCGATGAACTGTTGCTTCGTTATGTTGAAGCGCTGGTGTATCAAGCCGTTGCCGAGAACATGGCATCGGAACAGAGCGCCCGCATGGTGGCCATGAAGGCCGCCTCCGACAACGCGAAAAACGTCATCGGCGAACTGCAACTGGTCTACAACAAGACCCGTCAGGCTGCAATTACCAAGGAACTGTCCGAGATTGTCGGCGGTGCCGCCGCGGTGTAACGGATTATTGAATTGAGGAAATGACGATGAGTAACGGTACGATCGTACAGTGCATCGGCGCCGTGGTGGACATCCAGTTCCCGCGCGACGCTCTGCCGAAAGTGTATGACGCCCTGAAGCTGGAAGATGCAGCCAACTCCTTCGCGGAAGACGGCCTGACCTTCGAAGTCCAGCAGCAGCTTGGTGACGGCGTGGTCCGCACCATTGCTCTGGGTTCCA
The DNA here is from genome assembly GCF_017309585.1 of Nitrogeniibacter aestuarii. Taxonomy (NCBI): domain Bacteria; kingdom Pseudomonadati; phylum Pseudomonadota; class Betaproteobacteria; order Rhodocyclales; family Zoogloeaceae; genus Nitrogeniibacter; species Nitrogeniibacter aestuarii. The sequence continues at coordinate 301,501 of NZ_CP071321.1, forward strand.
GCGACGGACTGCGTCGTGGTATGGCCGTGAGCAACACCGGTGCACCGATTTCGGTCCCGGTCGGTCACGGTACCCTGGGTCGAATCATGGACGTGCTGGGTCGCCCGATCGACGAGGCCGGTGATATCGAGTGTGACGAGCTGCGTGCCATCCACCAGAAGGCCCCGAAGTTCGACGAGCTGTCCCCGTCTGTGGAACTGCTCGAAACCGGTATCAAGGTGATCGACCTGATCTGCCCGTTCGCCAAAGGCGGTAAGGTGGGTCTGTTCGGTGGCGCCGGTGTGGGCAAGACCGTGAACATGATGGAGTTGATCAACAACATCGCAAAACAGCACTCCGGTCTGTCCGTGTTTGCTGGCGTGGGTGAGCGTACTCGTGAGGGTAACGACTTCTACCACGAGATGAAGGACTCCAACGTGCTGGACAAGGTCGCGATGGTGTTCGGTCAGATGAACGAGCCCCCGGGCAACCGTCTGCGCGTGGCGCTGACCGGCCTGACCATGGCCGAGCGCTTCCGTGACGAAGGCCGTGACATCCTGTTCTTCGTGGATAACATCTACCGCTACACCCTGGCCGGTACCGAAGTGTCCGCACTGCTCGGTCGTATGCCTTCCGCGGTGGGTTACCAGCCGACGCTGGCTGAAGAAATGGGTCGCCTGCAGGAGCGTATTACCTCCACCAAGGTCGGTTCCATTACTTCCATCCAGGCCGTGTATGTGCCGGCGGATGACTTGACCGATCCGTCGCCTGCCACCACCTTCCTGCACTTGGACTCCACCGTCGTGTTGTCGCGTGATATTGCTGCCCTGGGTATCTACCCGGCGGTCGATCCGCTCGACTCCACCTCCCGCCAGCTCGATCCGCTGGTCGTGGGTGAAGAGCACTACAACGTGGCTCGTGAAGTTCAGCAGACCCTGCAGAAGTACAAGGAACTGCGCGACATCATCGCGATTCTGGGTATGGACGAACTGTCTCCGGAAGACAAACTCGCCGTGTCCCGTGCGCGTAAGATCCAGCGTTTCCTGTCTCAGCCGTTCCACGTGGCAGAAGTGTTCACGGGTTCGCCGGGCAAATACGTTTCGCTGGCCGACACGATCAAGGGCTTCAAGATGATCGTGGAAGGTGAGTGCGACCAGCTGCCGGAGCAGGCGTTCTACATGGTCGGCAATATCGAAGAAGCTTTCGAGAAGGCCAAGACCGTCCAGTAACGCGAGCAAAGCCCCGCTTCCATGAAGCGGGGTCTAGCGGAGGTATTAACGATGGCAATGACTGTTCATGTCGATATCGTGAGCGCCGAAGAGGAAATCTTCTCCGGGCTGGCCGAGTTCGTGGCCTTGCCTGGTGAATCCGGCGAGCTCGGTATTCTGCCTGGCCATATGCCGCTGATGACCCGGATCAAACCGGGTGCGGTGCGCGTGAAGCCTCAGAACGGCGAAGAAGAGCTGGTTTTCGTCGCCGGTGGCTTGCTGGAGGTTCAACCCGGTCTGGTGACGGTACTTGCCGACACCGCCATTCGTGGCAAGGACCTGGACGAAGCCAAGGCGCTGGAAGCCAAGCAAAAGGCTGAAGAAGCGCTGGCCAACCAGAACGCCGAAATCGACTACGCTGCTGCTCAGGCCGAACTGGCTGCCGCAATCGCGCAGTTGGCTGCGATCAAGAAGATGCGTAACCCGCGTCACTGATCAGGTCAGTCGAAGCAACAAACAAAAAAGCAGCCCACGGGCTGCTTTTTTGTTTGTTCCCGGGGGAGGAGGCATCGTGGCTATGACAATGATTGACGGGTTTTCGTGCTCACGCGCTCAATGCGTTGGGTGAGTCGTGCGAGATCATCGCGCAGGCGACGCAGGGATGCCAGGTGTGAATTGAATTCGTCCTGTCCGACCAGGACGCCCCCTTCATGCACCAGATATTCAGTCGCGTTTCGAGCCAGACGCCGTCCGGTGTCCGGGACGGCCTTCTCGACCTGCTTGGCAGTGATGTGCATTCGGCGCCCGAGGATTGGGCCAAAAAGACGCGCCAGATCGGCTTCGCGATCCCAACGGAGGTGCCGAGCGACGAAGCTCAAGGTATCTGCGAGCTCGGCATTCCCCGTCAGCCGAACGTGGGCCATGACCCCGTCGACACCCTCCGTGAGTGCCTTGAGTGCGCCGTAGCCCAATTCAATCGATACGTCGCTGAGGGCGTCCGTGGTGCCGGCTTCAAGCTCGCCCGCGTCCGTGATGCGAAACCGGAGATGCTGGCCTGAGACGTTCACCTCTGCCTGTTTGCCCGCGTGTGGCAGCAGGCGTTGCCTTGCCCAGGGCTGCTGGGCAAGGAGGTGGTTGATAACGGGAGCAAGTAGGGCTTCCATCAGGCGCTCAATGGGACTGTTGAATACCCGAAACGACCCAGCCACCGTCCCCTTCCAGTGGTTTGGTCAGGTGCCAGATCTCGTCGAAGGGTGCGGGCGCAGTGTTGCTCTCTTCCCGGATCAGGCCGGAAAAGCGGACACTGACCACATATCGGTTCCCTTCCTGAGCGACTTCGATGACTTCTGCGTTCAGTTCGACCACATCGGTTTTCTGCGAAGCGCCGCCGCGTTCCTCATATTGCATGCGGACTTCGGCAAACACTTCCGGTGAGGTGAAGGCGCGGATGTCTTCGAGATTACCCTCGTCGTAGGCCGTTTGCAGGCGGATGAAATTGAGCTTTGCCTGACGTGCGAAGGCCGCCTCGTCGAAGCCGTCACGCTGCGCACCCGTGCCGGCATTCGGGACTGAGGTCGCGGTCTGCCGTTCGTCGTGCGGGTTGTAACCGGCATACGCCATCTTGTTGGCGTTTGCGGGTGCACCTCCGGTCAGACGACGGAAAATCATGACGCCGGCAAAAACCAGCAGTGCAATGAGGATGAAACTGCCCATCTCTTCGCCGAAACCGAGATGCGAGAACAGGGCGGCGAGGCCGAGACCGGCTGCCAGCCCACCGATGGCGCCCCAGACGCCGCTCCGGCCGGCGGGATTGGCCGTCGCCGGTTGTTTGGGGGCGGGGGCAGGTGCTGTGCGATTGACGGGTGCAGAACGCTGCATGCCGAATGAGCCGCCACCACCGAAGCGTCTTGCATCTGCCTCCTGCGCAAAGAATCCGAAAGTCAGGAAAACGGCGAAGAACGATACGAACAGCTTTTTCATGGTTTGTCTCCTCATCGTAGGTCGGTGGTCCTGGCCACCGAACTCATAATTTGTAACCTCGATGCAGGGCGACGATGCCCCCGGTGAGGTTGAAGTAGTCGACACGATCAAAGCCGACAGATTCCATCATTGTCTTCAGACTATCCTGATCGGGATGCATCCGAATCGACTCGGCCAGATAGCGGTAACTGTCGGCATCGCCGGCGACCCTGGCGCCCAACCACGGCAGAATCTTGAACGAATACAGGTCGTAGGCGGGCGCGAGCGGTTTGTGTACCTTGGAGAATTCAAGCACCAGCAGGCGGCCACCCGGCTTGAGCACCCGGCGCATCTCGGCCAGCGCCAGGTCCTTGTGAGTCATGTTGCGAAGACCGAACGCGACCGTGACGAGGTTGAAGTGATTGTCCGGAAACGGAAGCTTCTCGGCGTCGCACTGGGCAACCGGGAGCGTGAGTCCGTGGTCGATGGTGCGGTCCCGGCCATGCGTCAGCATGGCATTGTTGATATCGGTCAGCCAGACCTGGCCGCTTGGGCCGACCCGCTTGGCGAAGGCCATCGACAGATCGGCGGTGCCGCCTGCCACGTCCAGCACCCGGTCGCCTGCCTTGACGCTGGCCACGCGGACGGTGAATGCCTTCCACAGCCGATGCAGTCCGCCGGACATCAGATCGTTCATGATGTCGTAGTTGCTGGCGACCGAGGAAAAGACGCCGGCAACCTTCCCGGCCTTTTCGGATTCAGCAACCGTTTCGTAACCGAAATGTGTGGTTTTGTCGTCCATGCTGTTCAGTGCGCCTTGCTGCCGCAGCCCCCGGCGGGCTTGGGCGGTGTTGTGGTGTCGACGTCCCGGTCGGCACCGGCGGCTTCCAGGCGCGCCAGATAGTCGTCCCAGAGTGCATCCTGTTGTTCGCCAATCTCGACGAGGTAGTCCCAGGAATACAGGCCGCTGTCATGCCCGTCAGAAAACACCAGTTTGAGCGCATAGTGACCGACCGGTTCAACCTCGTTCAGAATCACGTTGCGCTTGCCGCTCTGGAGCGTTTCCTGACCGGGTCCGTGCCCGCGAACCTCTGCCGAGGGAGAGTAGACACGCAGGAATTCAAAGGGAAAGCGATAACGTGCGCCGTTGTCGAAAGCCACTTCGAGGACGCGTGACTGCTGATGCAGCACGATATCGGTCGGCAGTGGGGTGCCGGCGTCCAATCCAGCCATGGTGTCGATCCTTGATCATTGTGTTCGTTTCAGTAAGCGTCAATGATACCGCGATGCGCACATCGTCCGCCTTGATGATCACGTGTTGCAGAACGGTGACGCGTCATGAAACCGTCAAATACCTGCAATAGACTGTGCGCATGTTTTGGAGTTTGATCGAATGGCAGCCAATATTTTGCTTGTAGAAGACGAACCCGCGATCCAGGAATTGATCGCGGCCAACCTTGGCCGGGCCGGCCATCATGTCGTGCGCGCCTCGGATGCGGAAACCGCGCTGCGGATCGTTCGCGATGCACTGCCGGACCTGATCCTGCTCGACTGGATGTTGCCGGGCATGTCCGGCATCGAGCTGGCCAAGCGTTTTCGCGCCGAGGAGCGCACTCGGGACATCCCTCTGATCATGCTGACCGCCCGCGGCGAGGAGCAGGACAAGGTGCAGGGGCTCGAGACCGGTGCAGACGATTACATCACCAAGCCGTTCAGCCCGCGTGAGCTGGTTGCCCGGATCAAGGCAGTGCTGCGTCGCCGGGCTCCGCAGGCGACCGAGGACCCGGTCGAGGTCGGTGGCCTTCGCCTGGATCCGGCCACACACCGGATCAGTGCCGGCGAACAGAGCCTGTCGCTCGGGCCGACGGAGTTCCGTCTGCTCCATTTCCTGATGACGCATCCCGAGCGGGTCCATTCCCGCGCTCAGTTGCTCGATCAGGTCTGGGGTGATCACGTCTTCGTTGAGGAACGGACGGTCGACGTGCATATTCGCCGGCTGCGCTGTGCGCTCGAGCCCACCGGGCATGATCGACTGATCCAGACTGTCCGTGGGAGCGGATATCGCCTCTCTGCCCAGACAGAAGTGGCGCAGGCAATGCGATAATTCGCGAGAGCCGGACATCGTCGGAGCTGTTTCATTCGCGCATCATCCCGCTACATCTGGGTCGGTTTTGCCACTGCACTGGCCGCCGTCACGCTTTTCGCCGTGCCGGTGGCCTTGCTCGTCTCGCCGCTGGTGGGCGCCATCGTGGCCGCGATCGGTGTGCTGCTCATTCTGGTGCGGCACAACCTGTACCTGACGCAACTCGTCCAGTGGACGCATGAACCCATCGGTACCCCGCTGCCGCATGCATTCGGGGTGTGGGACTTCGTTTTCTCCGACCTGAATCGACGTTCCCGCCAGGCCAGCGAAGCGCGAGAGCGCCTGAGTGCTGCGCTTGACCGCTTCCGCGAGGCCAGCCAGGCCATGCCCGACGGTGTCATGTACCTGTCGCACACGGGGACCATCGAATGGATGAACTACCAGGCCTCGATCGATTTCAGCCTCGACGAGGAGCGCGATCGTGGCGCCCAGGTGACCAATCTGGTTCGTCAGCCCGATTTCGTGCATTACCTGGACAAGGGGCACTACGACGAGCCATTCCTGTTTCACCCCATTCATCGCAAGGGGGCTGCCTTGCTGGTGCAGGTGATCCGGTTTGGAGATCACCGCAAGATGGTGATCTCCCGCGATGTCTCGCACATCGAAAAGCTCGAGACCATGCGGCGCGACTTCGTGGCCAATGTCTCCCATGAACTGCGCACCCCGCTGACCGTGGTGGGCGGATTTCTCGAGACGGTCATCGACGCTGAAGACGATCTGGATTTGGCCGATCGGAACCACTATCTGGGGCTTGCGCTTGAGCAGTCCGGTCGCATGCGTCGCCTGATCAACGATTTGCTCACGCTTTCGGCGCTTGAAACCGGGGCGCCCCAGCCTGCCGAAGAATTGTTCGACGTCGGGGGCATCGTCCGCGAGATCGGGCGCGAAACCGAGGCGCTCTCCGGGGGGCGACACACGGTCGTGGTGGAAGTCGATTGCGATTGCAAGTGCCAGGGAAGCCCGAAGGAATTGCACAGTGCGTTCGCCAACCTGGCCAGCAATGCGGTGCGCTACACGCCCGATGGCGGGACCGTGACACTCAGTTGGCAACTGGGCAAGAACGGTGTGGGCAAATACTGCGTGCGCGATACCGGTATCGGCATTGCACCGGAGCACATCCCGCGACTGACCGAGCGTTTCTACCGGGTGGATCGTGGTCGATCACGTGAGACCGGTGGAACAGGCCTCGGTCTGGCCATCGTCAAGCACGTGCTCACGCGCCATCAGTGCGAGATGAAGATTTCCAGCAGATTGGGGCAGGGCAGCGAGTTTTGCGTGATCGTGCCGGCTGCCCGCATCGTCAGCTGCGACCGACCGTCGTAAATTCCACCTGATCGAAGTTGCTGCCCCGCGCGACCAGCTTGGTCAGACGCGCCTGCATTACTTTCTCGCCCACTTTCAGTTCCACAATGCGCTGCGGCTGGAACCAGCCACCCGGCACGATCAGGCCGGGCTGGGTCTTGAGTGCCGGCACGGCAGGCAACAGGAAGCCGAGTTTGAAGGGGTCGCGCGCATTGCTGTGCAGTCCGACGAGCCGCACGGCCACGCCTTCGGGCAGCCCCGGCAGGGTGTGCACGCCCAATTCCATGACGCCGTCGCCGCGGAACATCAGCCAGCTGACATGCGCCAGCAGGTAGTGTTCGCCATCGGGTGGGCGAATGCCCACCAGCTGGTGGTGCTCCAGCCGTTGCCCGCGTGGCTGGCACTGCAGGCGGAAGCCACCGACCGACTGGTCAACGATCTCCCAGATCTGGGGGATGTAGCCGCGCTCGATGGCAATGCGCTTCATGTCGTCTTCTTGCGGAATCTCGTCGGCGCGCTCACCGAAGGTGAGCATGGCAATGTCCGTCTGAACCGGGTTGAAGACCGAGTGCCGGGGCGACTCGAAGGGTTTGCCGAGGATGTAGAAGCCGATGGCGTCCCACTCCGCGCAAAGCTCGAGGCGTCCGCGCGAGATGCGCCGGGTGTAGCGGCGGCCAGCCGAGGCGAGGCCCCACGGGCGGTACAGGGAGAGGAGCAGCCGGCCGCCCGACTCAGTGGTGCAATCGTCACCCAGCCCCAGCGAGCTGGGGGTGACGCCCTGCTTGAACTGGGTCAGTACCGCCTGGATCTGACCGGCGAGCCGGGTCCCGTCGAAGCGGCGGACATGTTCCGACTGGGCCAGTGTGGCCAGTGGGCGTAATCCATGGTCCCGACTCAGATCGAGTGCGTAGGTGCCGGGTTTTTCACCCTCGCCAGGCTGGTGCAGGGCACAGTAAGGCGCAAAGCGCTGTGCCCAGCGACAGACCCAGTCAAATTCCCGCTGACTGCGGCCGAACGGATTGGCCAGATCGACCAGCAGCACGGCCACATAGGCCTCGACACTGCTTTGCGCTTTCCACACGTCGTTGAGCGGGTCTGCCACGCGCGTCTTGGCCACATTCTGCTGTTCGGCCACCGCGTAACCGGCGTGAAAATCAAGCCACAGGCCGGGCGGGATGGATCGGTGCGCGCGGAAAAATTCAAGCAAGGCCAGGCCGGCGTAGTGGAGCCGGCGCTGATAGAGGATGGGGCGCTGCGCCACCAGAACGCCGGTGGTCGCGTCGCGCTGCGTGATTAGTGCGTAAGAGCGCGACAGGTCGCGCCACAGACTCACGACCTGCTGAAGGGTATTCTCGCCGCGATCATTGGGGGGCAGCGGATGCTCGGCATAACGGCGCGACAGAGCTTCCTGAACAAGGGCAACGTTGGAGCGCGCAGCCTCCAGCACCTCGAAATGCCGATCGGGCGCGGGTGGCTTGTCGTGCATGTCATTGATGATGCGTGCCAGCGTGGCATGCGTGTCCGCGACGTCCATCGGACTGGCGTGGCGGATCAGGTCGAGCGCGACATTGGGATCATGGTAGTTCATGGCAAGGCTTTGTCGTCCATGTCGTTCGCTGCGGGTGTGTCGCGCGTAACGAGGCGGGTTTATTGTTTTTCACATCATGACGTGCGTCGCGGCATGAATCAATCATCCATTCGGCCAATCCAGATGCCGAGGGCGCGGCACAGGGTGTCATCGTCAACCTGCGGCTGATCTGCCGGCGCCCGACGGCGTGCGGCCCAGATCGGGTCCGGAAAGTGGGCATCGTCCTCGAAGCGGGCGATGACATGCCAGTGCAGGTGGGGAACCATGTTGCCCAGACTCGCCACATTGATCTTCGCCGGCCTGAAGCATTCGCGCATCGCCCCTTCCAGTGCGAAGACACGGCGCATGATCAGATCGCGGCCCGCCGGATCAAGATCGGTCATTTCGGCCATATGCTCAGTCCAGATCACCCGGCAATAGCCGGCATAGTCGGCGTCCTCGACGCGGATGATTCGACAGTGCTCATCCTGCCAGAGGATGTTCTCGCCTTCGGTCCGGCACAGGGGGCAGGTCATGATCGTTCGCAGGTCTGAATGGCTTGGGCCCGATAGTATGACGGGCTTTGGTGCCATGCGTGTGACGACTGGTCACGGCGGGCGTGTGAATTATTCCTTGATGAAGGGGCGGGTTGTGTTGTTGCCGAAGGCGTGCGCCTGGCCGTTCTCGAAGCTCAGCAACGTGCCCGGCAGCATGGTGGTCCACGCTTCATTGTCGGTCAGAGGGGTGGTGGCAATGACTGCCACCCGGTCGTCTGGCGTGGTGACGTCGCTGAAATCCACGCTCACATCCTGGTCCATCAGGTGAGCTTCGGCAAACGGGGCCTTGCGGACGATGTAGGCCAGGCGCGAAGCGCAATGGGCGAACAGCCAGCGACCGTTGGAGAGCAGGAAGTTGAATTCCCCGTGGGCGCCGATGTCGGCGGCCAGTCCGACCAGGTCGGCATGAAGCACGTCGAGTGTCGGCGGTACTTTCGGGTAGCGCTGGGCCAGCGTGTCGAGGATATGACAGAACGCCCGCTCGGAGTCGGTGTCGCCCACGGGCAGGAACCGGCCGGAGTAGTTTGGGGCGAACGCCTTCAGGTCGCCGTTGTGGGCGAACAGCCAGTACTGTCCCCACAATTCGCGGATGAACGGATGGGTGTTCTCCAGCGCGATGCGTCCGTGGGTGGCCTTGCGGATGTGAGCAATGACGTTGAGGGAACGGATCGGGTAGTGGCGGACGAGCTCGGCCACGGGGGAGTCGACGCTGGGTCGTGAATCCACGAACACCCGGCAACCATCGCCTTCGAAAAAGCCGATGCCCCAGCCGTCCCGGTGGTGATCCGTCAGGCCGCCCCGTGCCTGAAAGCCGGTGAAGGAAAAGCAGATGTCGGTCGGCGTATTGCAGTTCATGCCGAGGAGTTGGCACATGGCGGTCTCCTAGGGGGATTGGTCCTCACGGGCGCGCTCGAGCAAGCGCTCAATGCGCCGGCCATTGACCCCCATATCCCAGTAGCCCGAACAGGCACCGCTGCGCATGGCCAGTGAGCCGTCCGGGCGGGAGATGAAGTGGGCTTCATCGACGAAGCCGAACAGACGCGACTTGAAATGGGCAATCAGCCAGTTGTCGCCTTCAGCGACGATGCTGCTGCGTGCCTCGGCTTCGACTGCGCGACGCACTTGTGCCAGGGAAACATCGGTCGGTGCCGGCAGGCGTCGGTTCGACTTGGCGTGGTCGGTCGATACGCAGTTGGGGGTGTCGGGGCAGGGCATGAGCTGCTCTGCCGGATTGTCGATGGTGGTGCCGTGGCAGCTGGTATAGGCGTGAGCGGACATGGTCGAAGCGCAGAGCAGGAGGCTGAGGAGCAGTCGCGAGGCCATCAGCGCGCGCCGGGCATCCGCTTCATGAGCTCATTGAGGTTGATGCCGCCGGGCAGGCCCTGCATGATCACGTCCCCCGGTTGCTGGCCGGCCTGACAGGGGCCCAACCACCGGGCATCGATGCGGGTGGTGTTCTGTTGCATCCCGTTCAGTGGCGGCGAGAAGGTGGTGAGCACTTGCCCGGCAATGTGGCTGGTGAAATCACCGCTGAAACTCCCGCGACTGGTGGCGGTACTGCCGCCGGCCTGACACACGGATTCGACGGTGATGCGGTCACCCTCCTGGCGGATGTCCAGCTTGCTGCAGTTCGATACCCCTTGCTGGATGGCCATGTCGTCGAGGCTGCCGTCGGTGCACACGTGCACCGCGTGGGTGAAACCGCCGGTCTGGGACATCTGGACCCGATGTTCCCAGAGGCCGGCCTTGCGCTGGGGCAGGTCGGTGGCGGCGAGGCTGATGGCCGAGGTCAGCGAGAGCAGCAGGCCCAGAGTCGTTTTCATGTGCATTGGACTGTGGCGCCGGTGTCCGAGTTCAGCCGGCCAGTTTGGCGCGCAGCAACTCGTTGACCTGTGCCGGATTGGCCTTGCCGCGCGACGCCTTCATCACCTGCCCGACGAGGGCGTTGAGTGCCTTTTCCTTGCCAGCGCGGAATTCTTCGACGTTCTTGGCGTTGTTGGCGATCACTTCGTCGACGATGCGCTCCAGCTCGCCCGTGTCGTTCATCTGCTTGAGCCCTTCGGCCTCGATGATGGCGTCCACGTCATTACCGTTGCCGCTCCACAGCGCTTCGAAGACCTTCTTGGCGGCGTTGTTGGAGATGGTGCCATCACCAATGCGCATCACCAGCTTGGCCAGCTGGCCCGGCTTGAGGGGCGCGTCGACGAGTTCGAGTTCTTCCTTGTTCAGGCGTTTGGCCAGCTCACCCATGACCCAGTTGGCGCAGGGTTTGGCGAGTTTGTCGCCGGCGACGGCGACTGTGGCTTCGAAGTAGGCGGCGATATCGCGGTTTGCGGTGAGTGTTTGCGCGTCATAGGGCGTCAGGCCCCAGTCGCTCACGAAGCGTGCGCGCATGGCCGCCGGCAGCTCGGGCATGATTTCGCGGGCGCGCTCGATCTCTTCGTCGGTGATCACCAGCGGTAGCAGATCGGGGTCCGGGAAGTAGCGGTAGTCGTGGGCGTCTTCCTTGGTACGCATCACGCGCGTCTCGCCCGTGTCCGGGTCGAACAGCACCGTGGCCTGCTGCACTGTGCCGCCGTCCTCGATGTGCTCGATCTGCCACTGGATCTCGTAGTCGATCGCCTGCTGCAGGAAGCGGAAGGAGTTCAGGTTCTTGATCTCGCGTCGGGTGCCGAATTCTTCCTGACCGCGCGGGCGCACCGACACGTTGGCGTCACAGCGGAAGGAGCCCTCCTGCATGTTGCCGTCGCAGATGTCGATCCAGCGCACCAGGGTGTGCAGCGCGCGGGCGTAGGCGACGGCTTCGGCCGAAGAGCGCATGTCGGGTTCCGAGACGATCTCGAGCAGGGGCGTGCCGGCACGGTTGAGGTCGATGCCGCTCATGCCGTGGAAGTCTTCATGCAGGCTCTTGCCGGCATCTTCTTCCAGATGGGCGCGGGTCAGGTTGATGGTCTTTTCGTAGGCGTTGTCGCCCTCGCCGACCTGAACGGTCACCTGACCGCCGACCACCACGGGCAGCTCGAACTGGCTGATCTGGTAGCCCTTGGGCAGATCGGGGTAGAAGTAGTTCTTGCGGGCGAACACGCTCTTTTTGGCCACTTCCGCGCCAATGGCCAGGCCGAAGCGGATGGCGCGCTCGACGGCACCCTTGTTGAGCACCGGCAGCACGCCGGGCAGGGCGATGTCCACGCCGCAGGCCTGTGCATTGGGCTCTGCGCCGAAGGCTGTGCTGGCGCCCGAGAAAATCTTGGAGGCGGTATTGAGCTGGGCGTGAATTTCCAGCCCGATGACGACTTCCCAATCCTGACGACTCATGGTGTTTTGCTCTGTCTTTCCATCAAAGTGCCGGCCGGTGCCGACACGCATTGTTCATCAATCGCAGCGCCCGACCCGACGGTCGAAGAGCACCGGCAGCATGTCGCCGAACGCCTGGCCCGGCTGACAGTACGACTCGCAGCCGTGATAGGCGAGCACCACCTGAGGGCCCTGCTCCCACATGCGCAGCACGCACGCCGAGCCTCGACGGTCCCGCAGTTCGATGCTGGGCATGGCTTTGGTCTGTGCGAAATCGGGCAGTGCGAATTCGCAGCTGCCTCTGGGCTGTGCCAGGCGCGTGCGCAGGTAGCGCACCTGGCCGCCACGCACGTCCACATCAGCCTGCACGGTGTGCTTGCGCTCATCCATGGCCGCGCAGCGCATGGCGAGCGTGATCGGCTTTGCCGTCATGGCGCGGGTGGGGCGGCCGGCACGCGGCGCCGGGGGCGCTGGTGGTGTCTTGGCCAGTGGCGCCGGGGGCAGATCCCGCAGTTGCGGGCCCTGGGCCTCCGGGAGCGGGGGCTCCACGGGGGGCGGTGTTTCCGGTGCGGGTCGATAGGGGGGCAGGGGCGATGCGCAAGCGGCCAGCCCGGCTGCCAGCGCAACCAGGCTGAGATGGCGGCTGGCGCGGCTCGAGATCACCCCAGCTCCGGCGAGCGCAGGTGCCAGTCCGTGGCTTGCTGGAAGCCATGGGCAGCCTGCAGCAGGCGCGCTTCATCGAAATAGTTGCCGATCAGCTGCAGGCCCACGGGCAGGTCGTTCGCCCCCGTGCCGCAGGGCAGGGAGAGGCCCGGCAGGCCGGCCAGGTTGACGGCGATGGTGTAGATATCCTGCAAGTACATCTGCACCGGGTCGTCGCTCTTCTCGCCGATGGCCCAGGCCACCGTCGGGCTGGTGGGGCCGGCGATGACGTCGCACTGTTCGAACGCCTTCTGGAAGTCCTGCGCGATCAGTCGGCGCAGCTTCTGGGCCTTGAGGTAATAAGCGTCGTAGTAGCCATGTGAAAGCACGTAGGTGCCCACCAGAATGCGGCGCTTCACCTCGGCGCCGAAGCCTTCGGCGCGACTCTTCTCGTACATGCTCTCCAGACTGTCATAGCCCTCGGCACGGTGGCCATAGCGCACGCCATCGAATCGTGACAGGTTGGAGCTGGCCTCTGCCGGGGCGATCACGTAATACGCCGGGATCGCCAGCTTGGCATTGGGCAGACTGACTTCCACCGTGGTGGCGCCCAGTTCGCGATACTTGGCGATGGCCGCGTCGATGGCCAGGCGCACGTCGGCATCCATGCCGTCAGCGAAGAATTCGGTCGGCAGGCCGATGCGCAGGCCGGCCAGTGGCTTGTCGAGATCGCGGGTGTAGTCTTCGGCGGGCCGGTCGATGCTGGTCGAATCGCGCGGATCGAAGCCGGCCATGGCCGAGAGCAGCAGGGCGCAGTCCTGAGCGCTGCGACCGAAGGCGCCACCCTGATCAAGGGAAGATGCGTAGGCAATCATGCCGTAGCGGCTGACTACGCCGTAAGTGGGCTTGATGCCGGTGACGCCGTTCATGGCGGCCGGCTGGCGCACGGAGCCGCCCGTGTCGGTGCCGGTGGCCATGGGGACCATGCGCGCCGCCACGGCGACGGCCGAACCACCCGATGAGCCGCCTGCAACGCGGTCCTGCTGCCAGGCATTGCGCGTCGGGCCGTAGTGCGTGTTTTCATTGGACGAGCCCATGGCGAACTCGTCCATATTGGTCTTGCCGACCAAGACCGCTCCGGCTGCCTTGAGCTGGCTGACCACATGGGCGTCGTAGGGGCTCACGAAGTTGTCGAGCATCTTCGAGGCACAGCTGGTGCGCAGGCCCTCGGTGCAGAAGACGTCCTTGTGGGCGAGCGGAATGCCGGTCAGCGGGCCGGCGTGACCCGCTGCGATGCGTTCATCGGCCGCTCGTGCCGCCGCTAGCGCACCTTCGTGGTCCACCGTGATGAAGGCGTTGAGGGTCGGGTTGAGGGCGTCGATGCGTGACAGGCAGGCCCGCGTCAGTTCGACGCTGGAGACCAGCTTGCCCTGCAGGGCAGCGGCAAGTTCGGTGAGACTGGATTGGATCATGATGTGCTTCGTGCGCCGGGGCATGCGCCCGGGTTATTCGATGACCTGGGGGACGAGATACAGCCCGGCTTCGGTCTGGGGAGCGACCGCCTGGAAGGCCTCGCGCCGATTCTCTTCGGTGGCCGCGTCGTCTCGCAGGCGCTGTGCCACGTCCTGCGGGTGCGACATGGGCTCGATGCCGGTGGTGTCCACCGCCTGCATCTGCTCGATCAGGCCGAAGATGTTGTTGAGCTTGTCGAGGGTGTCCTGTGCCTCGCCGTCGGCCAGCTCGATACGGGCGAGCCGGGCAATCTTATGGACCTCTTCGAGCGAAAGAGACATGACGAGATAAACCTGCTTAAATCACAAGGGTTTGTAGGTTATCATAATCGTTTATGTTCACTAGGGCCTGATCTCGTTCTCGTGCTGTCTGCTGCGATACCTGCCGGACAGACCAGCGATGAGGCCTTACGCAACCCCCAAAGGACTTTTCGGGACTTCCATGTTTGGATTTTTGCGTTCGTATTTTTCCAATGACCTTGCGATTGACCTGGGTACTGCCAACACCCTGATTTACGTGCGCGCCAAGGGCATTGTGTTGGACGAGCCGTCTGTCGTTGCCATTCGCACCGAGGGCGGCCCCAATGCCAAGAAAACCATCCAGGCCGTCGGTCACGCCGCCAAGCAGATGCTGGGCAAGACGCCGGGCAACATCACCGCGATCCGCCCCATGAAGGACGGCGTGATTGCCGACTTCGTCGTTACCGAGCAGATGATCAAGCAGTTCATCAAGAAGGTGCACGACTCCCGCCTGTTCTCGCCGAGCCCGCGCATCATCGTGTGCGTGCCCTGCGGCTCCACCCAGGTCGAGCGCCGGGCGATTCGTGATGCAGCCCTCGCTGCCGGCGCGAGCCAGGTCTACCTCATCGAAGAGCCCATGGCTGCCGCCATTGGTGCCGGCCTGCCGGTGGCCGATGCGACCGGTTCCATGGTGGTCGATATCGGGGGCGGCACCACGGAAGTGGGCGTGATCTCCCTGGGCGGCATGGTGTATTCCGGCTCGGTGCGCGTGGGGGGCGACAAGTTCGACGACGCCATCGTCAATTACATCCGCCGCAACTACGGCATGCTCATCGGCGATACCACGGCCGAGAACATCAAGAAGGAAATCGGTTCTGCCTTCCCGGGCTCCGAAGTCAAGGAGATGGAAGTGAAGGGCCGCAACCTGGCCGAGGGTATTCCCCGCAGCTTCACCATTTCCTCCAACGAAATCCTCGAAGCGCTCAACGAGCCGCTCAATCAGATCGTCTCTGCCGTCAAGATCGCGCTCGAGCAGACGCCGCCCGAGCTGGGCGCCGACATTGCCGAGCGCGGCATGGTGCTGACCGGCGGTGGTGCGCTACTGCGCGATCTGGATCGATTGCTCATGGAAGAAACGGGTCTGCCGGTGATCGTGGCCGATGAGCCGCTTACCTGCGTGGCCCGTGGCTCCGGCATGGCGCTGGAAAAGATGGACAAGCTCGGTTCCATCTTCACTTCAGAGTGATCTTGTGTTCCCGGATGCGCCGATCCCGGCGCATCCGCCCTGTTTGCCTTACCTGACGTCGCCACGTGGTCGGTCATCAGCCTCCTCCGATATTCCGCCGTGGCCCCGCACCGCTGGTGCGGCTCTTCCTGCTCGTCTGTATCTGTCTGGGCATGCTGGTTGCCGACCTCCAGTTCCGTTACCTGGAAGTGGTCCGCAAGACCGTCTCGGTGGTGCTCTATCCGCTCGAGATTGCTGCCGCCGCGCCGGTGGAATTCCTCTCCAATGCCTCCCGCTATTTCGCTACGCTCGTCGAAGTGCAGGGCGAGAACCGGCAGTTGCGCCGCAAGGCCCTTGCTGACGCCGATCGCCTGCTGCGCCAGACCGAACTTGAACGTGAAAACGCCCGCCTGCGTGCGCTGCTGACCATGTCGGAGCGTGTCGGCGTCGAATCCGTTGCGGCCGATGTGCTTTACGAAGCCCGTGATGCCTTTACGCGCAAGGTGATTCTCGATCGTGGCGCCCAGCACGATGTGGGTGCGGGTCAGGCCGTGGTCGATGAACTCGGCATGGTCGGTCAGGTGACGCGGGTGTATCCGATTCAGTCCGAGGTCACCCTGGTGACCGACAAGGGGCAGGCTGTGCCGGTGCGGGTGGAACGTACCGGGCAGCGTGGGGTCGTTTACGGGGCGGGCGACGGCCGCCTGGAGCTTCGCTACCTGCTGGCCAATGCCGATGTGGAGCCGGGCGACCTGCTTGTCACCTCCGGCCTCGATGACGTGTATCTGTCGGGTATCCCGGTGGCGAAGGTGGTGGCGGTGGATCGCACACGACAGGCCTTTGCGCTGATCACCTGCGAGCCGATCGCCCGGGTGGGCCAGACCTCGCAGGTGCTGATCCTGGCCCGTGCCGTACCGCTGGCTCCCCAGGAGGCGTCGGCGGATTCCGCCCCCGAGGACGCAGCGGCCGGTGAGGCTGTGCCGGCCAAGGAATAGGGACACCATGCAACCGACCAATCGATCACGACGAATCCTGCGCCCGGTCCGCCTGTGGTTCGTCTACTTCTCGCTCATCGTTGCCCTCGGCCTGAACTTTATTCCCACCGGCCGTCTGCCGGGGATCCCCGACTGGCTGGCGCTGGTGCTGGCGTTCTGGTGCGTGCGCGAGCCCTTGCTCGTCGGTATGGGTACGGGCTTCGTTTTCGGTGTGCTGACCGATGTCGCGTACGGGGCGGCCATGGGGCAGCACGCGCTGGCCTATGTATTGCTCGCTTATGGTGCCAATGCACTGGCGCGCCGGGTGTTGTGGTTCGGACCGATTCAGCAGTCGGTGCAGATCCTGCCCCTGTTGCTGGGCGTGCAACTGGTCATGGTACTGGTGCGTCTGGCGGCCGGTGCGGAATTCCCCGGCTGGTGGTACTTCACCGGTAGTTTCACGGCGGCCGTGTTGTGGATGCCGCTGCATTTCGTGCTGTTGCTGCCCCAGTATCAGCCCGAAGAGCGCGATGACAACCGGCCGATCTAGATGGGCCCCCACGCTCACCGGGTTCGCTGCCCCCCGAGGGGGCGGCGCGCGCCTTTCGGGCGGCCGAGCGGGCGCGCGGACGGCCCCACGCCCACTGCGTTCGCGAAACACCGGTCTTGCCCCCACGAAGGGGCGTCATGCGCCCTTGGGGCGGGCGGGTTGAAGTGAAATGACCGAATTCCGATCCCAGGACGAAGAAGTCGGGCAGGTTCGCCAGCGGGCGATCGTGGCCGGCGGCTTCGTGTTCATCTGCCTATGTCTGCTGGCGTCGCGCTTCTTCTATCTGGAAGTGATGCGCTACGACTACTACCACACGCGCGCCGAGGACAACCGGATCGCGGTGGTGCCGGTTGCGCCCAACCGGGGCACGATCGTTGATCGCAAGGGCGAGGTGCTGGCGCGCAACTTTGCCGCCTATACGCTCGAGATCAATCCCTCGCGCGTCGATGACATCGACGACACCATCGACCGTCTCGGCGAGATCGTGCAGATCGACGACTACGATCGCCGGCGCTTCCGCAAATTCCGCGAAAGCAGCAAGTTCTTCGAAAGTGTGCCGATCCGCACCAAGCTGACAGACCAGGAAGTGGCGCGGTTCGTGGCCCGGCGCTACCTGTTTCCCGGCGTGGACGTGAAGGCCCGGTTGTTCCGCGTGTATCCCCATGGCGATCTGTTTGGCCATGTCATCGGCTACATGGGGCGCATCAATACGCGTGACGAAGAGCGCATCGAAGCCGACGGTGAAGAGGCCAACTACCGGGGGACCGACCACATCGGCAAACGCGGGCTTGAGCAAAGCTACGAGTCACTGCTGCACGGCCGAACGGGTTCCGAGCAGGTCGAGGTCGATGTCGGCGGTCGCGCGGTGCGTGTGCTTGACCGGCAGACCGCGCAACCGGGCAACAGCCTGATTCTCACGGTGGATGTGGGACTTCAGCGGGTCGCCAGCGAGGCCTTTGAAGGCCGGCGGGGGGCGCTCGTGGCCATGGACCCCAAGACCGGCGGTGTGCTGGCGCTGGTGTCCTCTCCGAGCTTCGACCCCAATCTGTTCGTGGATGGCATTTCGGTGGCCGACTGGAAGGCATTGAACGACTCGCCCGACCACCCGCTGCTCAATCGCGCCATTTATTCCGCCTACCCGCCGGGTTCCACTTTCAAGCCGTTCATGGGGCTGGCCGGGCTGGAGCTGGGCAAGCGCAGCGCGCGGCAGGCGATCGCCGACCCGGGGTATTTCGTCTTCGGGGGCCACCGCTTCATGGATGACAAGGTCGGTGGTCACGGCATGGTCGATCTGCACAAATCCATTGTCGATTCGTGCAATACCTACTACTACATGCTGGCCAACGACCTCGGGATCGAGGCCATCGCCGATTTCATGGCGCCGTTCGGCTTCGGTTCTCAGACCGGTGTCGACATTCCCGGCGAGGCCTCCGGGGTGCTGCCCTCGCCAGCCTGGAAGCGGGCACGATTCAAGAAGCCCGGCCAGCAGAAGTGGTACGGCGGCGAGACCATTTCGGTCGGCATCGGCCAAGGCTATAACGCCTATACCCCGATTCAGCTGGCCACGGCACTGTCCACGCTGGTCAACGACGGGGTGATGTTCCGGCCGCATATCGTCAAGTACATCGTCGATCCGGTGACCGGGGCTCGCACGCAGGTGGAGCCGGAGCCGATCCGCCGCATTCCGCTCAAACCCGAGAACCTCAAGGCGGTGCGTAATGCGATGGTGGATGTGACCCTCGAAGGCACCGGCGCCCGGCCGTTCAAGGACGCGGGTTACACGGTGGGGGGCAAGACCGGTACCGCTCAGGTGTTCTCGCTCAAAGGGGGGCGTTATCGGGAGGGTGATGTGGCCGAGCGTCTTCGCGACCATTCCTGGTTCATCGCCTACGCGCCGGCGGAAGATCCCAAGATCGCCATGGCGGTGCTGGTGGAAAACGGGGGCTTCGGTTCGCGCTCGGCGGCACCCATCGCACGAACCGTGATGGACTACTACCTGCTGGGCAAGCGGCCGGGTGACCCCGTCGTGACGCCTGAACCGCAGGCACCGGCAGGAGGGGGCGACTGATGGAGTGGAAGCTGCATCCGGTGGCCCTGATCAAGGGGCTGTTCCGGCCCATTGATGCGCCCCTTTTTCTCATGGTCTGCCTGCTCATGGCGGCCTCGCTCATGCTCATGCAAAGCGCGTCACCCGAGCGCATGCAGGCCCATCTCATGAACACCGGCGTGGCGCTCACGCTCATGTGGATCACGGCCCGGGTGCCTGCGCCCCGGCTGCTGTCCATGGCCATGCCGCTCTACCTCATCGGCGTGCTCCTGCTGGTGGGGGTGGCCCTGTTCGGTGAAACCTCCAAAGGCGCGCAGCGCTGGCTGCACATCGGGGTGACGCGTATCCAGCCGTCCGAGCTCATGAAGATCGCCATGCCGCTCATGCTTGCCTGGTACTTCCACCAGCGCGAAGGCGCCATCGGCTTCATGGAGTTCGTGGTGGCGGGCATTCTGCTGGCGATCCCGGTCGGGCTCATCGTGACCCAGCCCGATCTGGGCACCAGCTTGCTGGTGGCAGCGGCGGGTTTCTACGTGATCTATTTTGCGGGGCTCTCCTGGCGGTTGCTGGTGCCGGTCTTCCTGGTCGGTGTGGTGGCGCTGGGTACGATCGTCGTACTTGGTGACAGTCTCTGCCAGCCGGGCGTGGACTGGCAAATCCTGCGCGAATACCAGAAGCAGCGGGTGTGTACCCTGCTCGACCCCACGTCCGACCCGCTGGGCAGTGGATTCCACATCATCCAGTCGACCATTGCGATCGGTTCGGGTGGTCTGCTCGGCAAGGGCTGGCTCAATGGCACCCAGACCCATCTGGCCTTCATCCCCGAACGCCACACCGACTTCATTTTTGCCGTGCTTGCCGAGGAGTTCGGGCTGGTCGGTACCCTGTTGCTGTTGGCGGTGCTGATGACACTGATCCTGCGCGGCCTGGTCATTGCCGTGGGTGCGACGAGCCTTGGGCAGCGTTTGCTGGCCGGTGCCATCACGATGATTTTCTTTACGTATGCCTTCGTGAACATGGGGATGGTGAGTGGTATTCTGCCGGTCGTGGGCGTGCCGCTGCCCTTCATCAGCTACGGCGGCACGGCGCTGGTGACCCTGTGTGTCGGGGTCGGTATCCTCATGAGCATTCAGCGGGAGCGCATACTGAGTCAGTCATGAGTCGAACAGAGCACCTCGATTCAATCCAACGCTGGATGCGACTTGTCATCTCCCTGGTCATGGTCGGCCTGCTGGCGGCCTGTTCCAGCGCGCCGCCCAAGCAAACCAGCCGCAGTGCGCCCAGCGGCCACCCCGATCTGCCCTGGTCGGGGGGCAAGTACTACAAGGACGATGGTCCGGGCGCGAACGTGCCCCACGACATCGATCAGATCGCCGACGCCGTCCCCCGCGACGAACCGATTCACCGCGCTACCACCCGACCGTATTCGGTGTTTGGTGTGCGCTATGTGCCCATGTCCGCGCGCGACGACTTTGTCCAGGAGGGGCGGGCCAGCTGGTATGGGCGCAAGTTTCATGGCAACCGCACGGCCAATGGCGAGACCTACGATATGTACGCCATGAGCGGCGCGCACAAGACGCTGCCGCTGCCGTCCTACGTGCGGGTGACCAACCTGGCCAATGGCCGGCAGGTGGTGGTCCGGGTCAACGACCGCGGGCCGTTCCACTCGGGGCGCATCATCGATCTGTCGTATGCAGCGGCGTACAAGCTCGGGTACCTGAGTCAGGGCAGTACCCGAGTCCGTATCGAACTGGTCCGCCCCGGCGACGAAGCGCCGGCGCCGTCTCCGCCCGCACCCATTCGTGTCGAAACGCCGCCGCCAGCGCCCGAACCGCAGCCGGTTGTGACCACTGTCGCAGCGCTCGAGGAAACGGTGCCCGATGCTGGCGACATCACACCCGAAGGCATGCCGCCGCTGGCCGCTGTCGATCCGGCGGATATTCTCGACGGCAAGCATTCGCCCCGGTTTGAGGCCGAGCCAAGCGTCGTGCCGCCTGCGCCCGGCGTCTATCTGCAGCTGGGTGCTTTCCAGACCCGAGACAATGCGGAAGGCTTTCTCGATTATGTCGGCCGCAATCTGGACTGGTTGCGCGGGCAGCTTGACGTGCTTGCCGATGCGGACCATTTCCGCCTGCATGCCGGTCCTTACCCGAACGCTGATGCGGCGCGGGATGCGGCGCGCCGCATCAGCGAGGCTCTCAATCTGCAGCCCTTCGTCGTGACCCGTTGAACCTTGATGGTTGCCGCGGGTCTGGTCAGGCGTTGGCTTGTCGGTCCTTGCGGTCACGCCAATGCGCGCCCCGGCGGATTCAAGGATAATTGCCGCTTGCGCCGGTCCTTGGACCCATTCGATCACCCCCCAATCTGGAACGCTACTGATCTCATGCGCTTTCTTGTTGCACTGCTGCTCTCATTCTTCACCGTTTTTGCTCACGCTCAGGTCCCTCCACCGCCGACGCTCGCCGCCACGGCCTGGTTGCTGATGGATGTCGGTACCGGACAGGCCCTGGTCGAACACAAGGCCGACGACCGTATCGAGCCTGCCTCCCTGACCAAGCTCATGACCGCCTATCTGGTGTTCTCCGCCCTCAAGGCCAATACCCTGCAGGGCGACCAGATTGCACCGATCTCCGAGAAGGCCTGGAAAATGGGCGGCTCGCGCATGTTCATCGAGCCGCGCCATCAGGTGACCGTGGATGAACTGCTGCACGGCATGATCATCCAGTCCGGCAACGATGCTTCCGTGGCGCTGGCCGAACTGGTGGCCGGGTCGGAAGATGCGTTTGCCGCACTCATGAACCGGGAGGCCGAACGCCTGGGGATGAAGAACACCCACTTCATGAATTCCAGCGGCATGCCCGACGCGCAGCACTACACCACCGCCCGCGATCTTGCCGTGCTGGCGGCGTCCATCGTGCGTGATTTTCCCGAGTACTACAGCCTGTATTCGCAGAAGGAATACACCTATAACAAGATTACGCAGCCGAACCGCAACCGCCTGCTGTGGCTCGATTCCACCGTCGACGGTATGAAGACCGGCCATACCGAAGCGGCCGGCTATTGCCTGGTGTCTTCGGCCAAGCGCGGCCCGCGTCGTTTGATTTCGGTGGTGCTGGGCACCGAGTCCGATGCCATGCGCACCCAGGAGTCGCTCAAGCTGCTGAATTTCGGTTTCCGCTTCTACGACACCGTGCGGCTGTATGAGGCCAATCAGGCCATTTCCCAGTTCCGCATCTGGCAGGGTGAGATCGATCAGGTGAAGGTCGGCTTCAGCAAGGATTTCGTCCTGTCCCTGCCGAAGGGCCAGGCCGAGAAACTGCAGGTGACGCTCAACAGCCTGCAGCCGCTCGAAGCCCCGGTCGGCAAGGGCCAGAAAGTGGGCGAGATGGTGCTGACGCTGGACGGCGCGCTGATCGGGACCTACCCGGTCGAGGCGCTTGAAGATGTGCCTCTGGCAGGCTGGTTCGGCCGCACCTGGGATTCCCTGCAGCTGTGGATCAAGAACCTGTAAGCGGAGAGCGATCGTGAGTGTGTGTTACCTGAACGGGCAGTGGATGGATCTGGCCGAGGCGCGTGTCTCGCCCATGGATCGCGGCTTCCTGTTCGGCGACGGGGTCTATGAAGTCATTCCGTCGTACTCAAAGCACCTGTTCCGGGTCGACGAGCACCTGAAGCGTCTGGACAACTCGCTCAAGGCGATCGGACTTGAAAACCCGATGAACCGGGCCGAGTGGCGCAAGATCGTCGCGGAGGCGGTCGAGCGCAACGAAGGCACTGACCAGTCGGTCTATCTGCAGGTGACCCGTGGCGTGGGGGCGGTGCGCAACCACGCCTTCCCGGCCGAGGTGACGCCTACGGTATTCCTCATGGTCGAGACGTTGACGACGCCCGATGAAGCCACCCGCGCCCAGGGGGGCTCGGCGGTGAGTGCGGCGGATTTCCGCTGGCTGCGTTGCGACCTCAAGGCGGTGTCCTTGCTGGCCAACTGTCTGCTCAAGCAGCATGCGGCAGAGAACGCATGTGTCGAAACCATCCTGTTCCGTGACGGATTCCTGACCGAAGGGGCGGCATCGAGCATCTTCGTGGTGATCGATGGCACCGTCTATGTGCCGCCCAAGAGCCACCTCATGCTGCCCGGCATCACGTACGACGTGGTGATCGAACTGGCCCAGCGTCATGGCATGCCCTTGCAGGTGCGTGAAATTCTCGAAGACGAGGTGCGCAGCGCCGACGAAATCTGGATGACCTCGTCGACCAAGGAGGTGTTGCCGATCACCCGGCTTGATGGCCGTCCGGTCGGCAAGGGCTTGCCTGGGCCCATGGCCGCCCAGATGTATGGGTGGTATCAGGAATTCAAACAGGAGGTCATGCGCCATGGCGGATGACAAGCAAAAAGAGAGTCTCATCGAGTTTCCCTGCGACTTTCCCATCAAGGTGATGGGGGCTCGCGTCGACGATTTCGCCCAGGCCATCCTTGAAGTGGTGGTCAGGCACGACAGCGAATTCGACGCGGCGCGCATGGAAATGCGCCCGTCGAGCAAAGGCACCTACCTGTCGCTCACCTGTACCGTGCGTGCCACCTCGCAGGTGCAACTGGACAACCTGTACCGTGAGCTGAGCAGTCACCCCATGGTCAAGGTCGTGCTCTGAGATGGAAGTGAACGGCTGCCAGATCCGGGCGCTCGGCCAACAGCCGTACGAACCGACGTGGCACGCGATGCAGGAATACACGGCGGTACGCGATGGGGCTGCGCAGGACGAGCTTTGGGTACTCGAGCACCCACCGGTCTATACGCTCGGTCAGGCCGGCAAGCCGGAACATCTGCTGCGCCAGACCGACATCCCGCTGGTAAAGATCGACCGCGGCGGGCAGATCACGTACCACGGCCCGGGCCAGGTGGTGATCTACCTGCTCATCGATCTGCGCCGGCGCGGCATCCGGGTGCGCGAGATGGTGCAGCTCATGGAGCAGGCCATTATCGACGCGCTGGCCGATTACGGGCTGACGGCGGAGCGGCAGGACGGCGCGCCCGGCGTCTACATCAAGGGCGAGAAGATCGCCGCCCTGGGCCTGCGGGTGCGCAACGGGTGCACCTACCACGGCCTGAGCCTCAATGTCGATATGGATTTGACACCATTTACCTGGATCAATCCCTGCGGCTATAGTGGGCTCAAAACCATACAACTCAAAGACTTCGGGGTCATCGCCTCCACCGACGAGGTGGGCGAAAAGCTGGTGGGCCACCTGACCCGCCTGCTGCCCCCGATGCGACAGGTGGACGCTGCGACCGCATGAGGGTCGGGGCGCCGAGGGAATCGAATGGAAACCAAAGCCAAGAAACAGCGCGGCGCTGACAAGACCGCCCGCATCCCCATCAAGATCGTGCCCGCCGAGCGGCTCAAAAAGCCCGAGTGGATCCGCATCAAGATCGGTGCCGGCAAGGAAGCCGAGCGCTTCAACGAGATCAAGGCCACGCTGCGCGAGCAGAAGCTGCACACCGTGTGCGAAGAAGCCTCCTGCCCGAACATCCACGAATGCTTCGGCAAGGGCACGGCCACCTTCATGATCATGGGTGACATCTGTACCCGGCGTTGCCCGTTCTGCGACGTCGGCCACGGCCGGCCGGATCCGCTCAACACGGACGAACCCAAAGACCTGGCCGATACCATCGCTGCCATGCGCCTCAATTACGTCGTGATCACCTCGGTCGACCGCGACGACCTGCGCGACGGTGGCGCTCAGCACTTTGTGGAGTGCATCCGCGAGACCCGCGCCAAGTCGCCCAAGACCTCCATCGAGGTGCTGGTGCCCGACTTCCGCGGCCGGATGGAGATTGCCCTGGAGATTTTCGATCAGGCGCCGCCTGACGTGATGAACCACAACCTCGAGACGGTGCCCCGCCTCTACAAGCAGGCACGCCCGGGCTCCGACTATCAGTATTCCCTCGATCTGCTCAAGGCCTTCAAGGCGCGCCACCCGGAAGTGCCGACCAAATCAGGCCTGATGGTCGGTCTGGGCGAGACCGACGAAGAAATTCTCGAGGTGATGCGTGACCTGCGTGCTCACGACGTCGAGATGCTCACCATCGGGCAGTATCTGCAGCCCTCCGGCGGGCACCTGCCGGTGCTGCGCTATGTGCACCCGGACACCTTCAAGATGTTCGAGACCGAAGCGCTCAAGATGGGCTTCAGGAACGCCGCCTGCGGTCCCATGGTGCGTTCGAGCTATTGGGCCGATCAGCAGGCCCACGGCGCCGGGGTGGTCTGACTCATGGCAGCAGGTAGCCGACTTGTCGGGGTGCTGCTGGCCGCGGCCATCGCCTTTGCCGGGTACTCGGTGGGTGAAGGGCTGCTCAAGCTGCGCACCGGCGATCGCTCGGTGACCATCAAGGGGCTCGCCGAGCAGGACGTGAAAAGCGATTTTGCGGTGTGGGCACTGAGCTTCCGTCGGGCCGGCAACGCGTTTGCCGATGTACAACAGGCATTGAGTGAGGACCGGGCCAGCGTGCTGGCCTTCCTGAAATCCCAGGGCTTCGCCGATAGTGAACTCGACGCGGCGCCCGTGCAGGTTCAGGACGTCTACGCGCGCGAATACGCTCAGGCCAATGCGCCCCTGCGCTACAACGGCGTCGGTCGGGTCACGGTCAAGACGGCACGGGTCGACGCGGTGGCCAAGGCCGCCAACCAGACCGATCCCCTCATCGCCGCCGGCGTGCAACTGACGGGCGAGGGGGAAGGCCAGGGGCTGCCGGTGTTCCAGCTTCGTGGTGTGAATGCCCTCAAGTCGCCACTGCTCAAACAGGCCACAACCAATGCCCGCGAGCAGGCAGTCGCTTTCGCCGATGATGCGGGAGCGACGCTGGGCGAACTGAAGAGCGCCAACCAGGGCGTGATCCGCATCACCGACGACGATGGTTCCGACTACGACCGTGGTCGTACCATCGGCAAGCGCCTGCGCGTGGTGTCTACCTTCGTCTATCAGCTCGACTGAATCCGTCCGCTTTCCCTGCGCTTCGACCCGCGTCTTACGCCCCGCAGTACCCCCCAGGCCAGCATGGCCGCCCCCTCCGTTTTTCGAAGACGCGTTCCCCCGACATAACGCTTTCGTGATAGAAACGCCCTTGGTCCGCAGCGCTCCGGTCTGCTGTGGATCAAACGCCTTATGCAAGATTGCTATCAAGTCGCGCGGGAAGAGGGTCGATAAACTTCCACGGACCCGGCTGATCCATGCGTTGGGCGTCATCAGGGCTCAGGGGAAAAAATATGAAAATACGGGGACTTGCCTGCCGGATGGGGAGCGTCATGCTCGCCTTTGGCTGGATACATGGTGCTGTCGCTGCACCCAACGATAGCGATGAGGTCGAGGAGCTTCAGAACCTGCTAGAGGTGCTCGATCAGCAAACGGAAATTGCGACCAAGACCAAGCTCAATGCCGATTACGTGCCGGGGCTGGTGACGGTATTGCATGCCGACGAATTGTCGGAGCTCGGGATTCGAACGGTCTGGGAAGCACTGCGGCTGGTGCCAGGGATCGAGCCGTCGATTGATCAGATCGGCGGGCGTCAGACGCTGGTGCGCGGCGTCGGCGGCAGTTTCGCGTCGGGCAACATGAAGATTCTGCTCAACGGCAAGTCGATGAACTCCACGCTGTCGGCCAATTCGAACCCGGTACTCAACATGCCGGTGGCGCAAATCGATCACATCGAGGTGGTGCGCGGACCGGGCTCGGCAGTGCACGGAGAGTTTGCCTACGCCGGCGTGCTCAACGTCGTCACGCGCAAGACGGACGATGGTGTCTTCCTTCGGTTTGACGAGGATGAAACCTACACCGGAGGAGGCTTTGCCCACTGGGCGAGTGCGGATGGACGCCAGGGTGGAAGTATCAACATCGGTGGCTGGCAGAAGCAGGCGGGGGACGTGCAAGCGGGCGAGGACGCGGTCTACAACGGTTTCAACGCCGTCTTCAACCCCACTTACGCCACCCTCTCCAATGCCCCGGGCGCCGTGAATGACGCCATGGAGCAGCGATCCGTACTGATTGACTGGTTCTATGATGCGCTGTCGCTTTCATTTGCCTACGCTGAAGACGGCAATGGTGACCACTACGGCACGATCAACGTGCTGAGTGCCCCGGACGAAAACGGGATCAAGTACCACAATCGGTATCTCATGCTGAACGGGCGCGGGAAGTGGGCGCTCAGCGAGACGCTTGAGCTCAATACCGAGATCGGATGGCAGCAATACCAGAATCGGTACAACGCACGCCTGCTGCCAGACGGATTCACGTGGGCCACCCCGGCGATTCCAACCACGCTACTCGACGGCTTCCAGACCGAAGGTTATTACGAGGAGTCGCGCTACTCGGGCACGTTCGATCTTGTCTGGAGCGGGTGGCAAAATCACCGCTGGCTCGCTTCGCTGGGCGTCAGCCAGATCGAGGTCAACGATGCCTGGCAACGCAACAACATCAATCCGCGTACCCTGGGTCCGGCGGCCACCCGGAAGTATACGAGCAAGGACGGTATCCCCTGGCCGGGCCGGGATCGCGATCGTCAGATCCTGAGCCTCACCCTGCAGGATGAATATCGTGCCAGCGACGAGATCACGATCACCGCGGGTCTGCGCCACGACGACTATGACGACGTCGGTCAGAACACGTCGCCCCGGATCGCCGCAGTGTGGCGCCTGGGTCGGGATCATGTGCTCAAGGCGCAGTATGCCCAGGCCTTCCGGCCGCCCACGTTCTACGAAACTGCCTTCGAGGCGGACCTGGAGCCGGAGAAAATACGCACGTCGGAACTCGCGTACATCTACAAGGCACCGGATACCGAGTTGCGCGTCACCGGGTTTCGCTCGCGGCTTACGGATGTCATCACCGGAAACGGCATTCTGGGTTTCAGGAACGCGCCTGAAGTGAAGAGTCGAGGGCTTGAGTTCGAAGTGCGTCAGCGCTTCGGTGTGACCTGGCAGATTGACGCTAATGTCACCGTTGCCGAAAGCGAGAGCGTCAAGACGGGTGATCGAGTGCCGGCCGCCGCAGATCGTCTTGCCAACCTGGTCGTCCGCTACAAGCCGAGCAGTGCCCAGCAGTACGCGATATGGGTCCGCCATGTCGGTGATCGCGCCCGGGAAGAGGGCGATGCGCGCAAGTCGCTGGAGAGCTACGAGACAGTTGATCTGAGTGCCAACTTCCGGCTCCCCTTCAGCGCCGGTCCGATGATTCGTGTGGGTATCCGTAACCTGTTCGATCGCGATGTGCGGTATCCCGCGCTGCTGACGCGCGATGTGGTTGATCAGACCATCCAGTCCTACGAAGCCGACTATCCCCAGCCGGGCCGCACTGCGTGGCTCGAACTGGCCTGGCGTCTCTGACCCGGGCCTGAAAGAGGAGCGCACATGCACGCATCGACCGGATTCATCGTCCTCCAGGCGCTCAACTACCTGCTGACCGTCGGCGTGCTTGTGCACGCCTGGCGCCGGCAACGCGATCTGTTCTGGGTCATTCCGGCGGCCATCGTCTTCGGGTTCGTCATCGAGTATTCACAAGTCTCGAAAGCGGTCCCGCCATACCATTACACCGAGGCCCTGGTGCCCTTGCCGGGGATGGTGCCACTGGGCGTGGTGCTCAGCTGGGGCACCATCATCTACGCCGTGCTCGCGACCCTGCGGCTGATGCAGGTCTCGCGCTGGAGCCGCCCGGTCATTGCAGGCCTGCTCGCCACGGCCATCGACTTCGTGTCGGACCCGGCCTTCGTCTCGCTCGATTTCTGGATCTGGGCCGAGCCTGGTGCCTGGTTCGGCATCCCGTGGACCAACTACGTGGGCTGGTTCGTCATCGTCGCGGCCTACACGCTCTGGCATGACGTCCTGCTGCGGCTCGGGTCGGCGCGAACCGCCATCCAGATTCTGGCGGCCTGGCTCACCGTACCGTTGGCGTTCGGCACCTTTGTGGGGGTCATGCTCTGCTATCTGTGGCTTGAGGCAAGGGCGATCGTCGATCCGGACATGCTGGTGGTGATCTTCTTCGGCCTGTGGCTGGCGTTGTCCATCCGGCCGCTGGTGCGTGCGCCAGCCAACTGCACGCTCGATCCCATGGTGCTGGCGCCGGCACTGTTCCTCTATGCCGCGTCCATGGTCATCCTGTTCGGCGGCAACCTGCATCGCCAGACCCCGGAGCTGGGCATTGTGCTGCCCGTGTTTTCCATCCTCGGTCTGACCGGCTTCCTGTGGCCGGCGCGCTCGCGTGTCGGGTTGCACAGTCTGTCGGGGGGCGCCGGCGCTGGCCGAAAGCGTCACATGGTGCTTGCCCTGGCCATGGCGGCGGCAGCGGGGTTCGGACTGGCCGCGCTGCGCCCGAATCAGAGTCTCATCGGGCCGGTCAATCTGCCCAATGATGACGCGTTTCTGCCCAGTCAGGATGTGCAGTGGTGGTACTGGACCGGGCATCTGGAAACCGAAGAGGGGCGCAAGTTCGGGTTCGAAGTGGTGTTCTTCAGCTTCGACAGCTTCCTGATCATGCGCGATCAGCTCACCCAGGTGGCCGTCACCGATGTGCAGAACGACCGCTTCGAGTTTGCCGAGCACCTGAAATTTCACCTCCCGGCACAGTCCAGCAATCGTTTCGAGCTGACTGCCGGGCCCGGCGACATCGTTCGCGCCGTGGGCGACAACCAGACCGACCGCATCCATAGCGAGGTGAACGGCTA
This sequence comes from Nitrogeniibacter aestuarii, assembly GCF_017309585.1. NCBI lineage: Bacteria > Pseudomonadati > Pseudomonadota > Betaproteobacteria > Rhodocyclales > Zoogloeaceae > Nitrogeniibacter > Nitrogeniibacter aestuarii. The sequence goes on from NZ_CP071321.1 coordinate 331,405, forward strand.
TGTGCTCGATCTGGAGATGGAGGCGACCAAGCCGGTGGCCATGCACTACGGCGGCGACGCCCATCCCTACCGCTTCGGGGGGTATACCTATTATTACTCGAGGGTGAAGATGGCCACGAAAGGCACGATCACCGTCGACGGGCAGACCTACCACGTGACCGGCACCAGCTGGTTCGATCGTCAGTACGGCGAGCTGTACCAGGCCATTGTGAAGGGCTGGCAGTGGTTCGCCATCGAACTCGATGACGATCGCCAGATCATGCTGTACGACATTCTCGGCAAGACCAACGCGGTGGAACGGGCAGGCTCCATCACCGATGCCGAGGGCAACACGCGGCCCATCGCAGGCCATCAGTTCAGCGTCGAGGTGCTCGGCCAATGGAAGAGTCCGCACACGGGTTGTACCTATCCGTCCGGCTGGCGGGTTCACGTCGAGGATGAAGTCTTCGAGGTTCAGCCTATGGTGAAGGATCAGGAGCTGCGGGCCAGTCATGGTTTCTGGCCGGGCCCCGAGTACTGGGAGGGCGCAGCGACGGTCGACGGTCAGGTCGACGGCAAGGCCTATGTGGAGCTCAATGGATTCTGTCGGGGTGTTGAAGGCAGCTTCGCGCCCTGAGGGCCCGCCCATCGGGCGAGGCCCGTCCATGCCCGGCCAGCGGTCGGGCTGGATGCGTTCGCTCGTGGCCTGTGCCGCCGTACTGGTGGTGCTTGCGTCGCCCTGGCTCGGCGCCGTTGCCGCCGACGAGCAGGACGCACGCCGCGTCACCGTCGGCATCAACGTATTCCCCGCAGTCCTTGCCGCCGATCGAGACATCGAAGCCAAACGCTCCGCCTCTGGCGAACTGACCCTGCTCATCGTCCACCGCGATGATGCCGCCCTGGCCGACCGCCTGGCCGAAGTCCTCAAGGACAAGGGTGCGGTGCGCGGCGCGCCGATCCGGGTCGAGGTGCTGACCGTGGACGCGCTCGGCACGCGCGGGCCTGATGGCGTGGCGGGTGTCTTCATTGCGCAGCGGCTGGGCGACCGGGTTCCGTCGGTCGCCATCTATTGCAACCAGAAGCGCGTGTTGTGTTTTTCTCCTTTTGAAGGTGATGTGGAGCGCGGCATTGCTGCGGGCATTGCGGTCAGCGACCGCGTGCTGCCCTATGTGAATGTGACCGCCCTGGGCCAGGCCGGCCTGCGCATCAAACCCTTCTTCATGCGGATAGCCGAACGATATGAGTAAGCCCGCTCAGCGCCGCCGCCTGCGAAAACGTCTGCCGGCCGGCGTGGCCGTTACACCCCTGTTCCTTGCCCTGATGGTGGTGCTGGCGGCGTTCGTTGCCTATTACTGGTTTGCCGTGCTCGCGCCCCAGCTCGATGCCAACGCCCGGGCCAGCGCGACGGCACTGGCCGACTCCCAGGCCAGGACGCTCGAAGACGCCATGGCCGAGCCCGATCCGCAGGCGGCGCGGCGCCAGCTGGCCAGCGCCATGGATGAGTTGCTGATCGCGCGCGAGCCCACCACGGGCGAGCCCATCTTTCTCGGTGTCCGCACCGAAATCGACTACGACATGGTCGCTGCACCCGACGGCCTGTTCGACATCGCCAAGCGCAGCGGCGCGTGCGACGACTGTCTGCAGATCGATGTGCCGCTGTATTCGCGCGCGGGTCGTGAATTGATCGGGATAGCCCAGTTCGACGCCAATCTGGTGTTTCTGAAGGCACTGCGTGCCGATGTGCGCAACAAGCTGTCCATCGGTGCCGCGCTGTTGCTGGTGGTCATCGGCGGCATCTGGTGGGCGGTGGTGAACCTGCTGCGCAAGATTGCCCGCAGCGAACGCAACCTGCGCAATGTTTTCGAGGCTGCACCGGTGCCGATGGTGCTGGTGCGTCAGCGCGACGACCGCATCCTCAAGGGCAATCAGGCCGCGGCGGATCTGTTTGGCGTGCCGGTGAGCGACCTGGCGACGCTGAAGGGCGAAGAAGTGCATGTCAGCCAGGGCGACATGCGCCCCCTCAGTGGCCCCGGCGCCGCACAGACCGACGTGGAGGGGCGCGAGATCGTCATCGAAGCGGCTGACCGAACGAAACATTGGGTGCTGACTTCGTCGCATCCGATCGGTTTCCTCGACGAGGCGGCCCATATCATCAGCTACGCCGACATCACCGCGCTCAAGCAGATCCAGCAGGAGTTGACCGACGCCAAGGACGCTGCCGAGCAGGCAACCCGCGCCAAGAGCCTGTTCGTGGCCAACATGAGCCACGAGATCCGCACGCCGCTCAATGCCGTCACCGGTTTCTGCCACCTGGCCGAACGCACGCAGCTCGACGCCAAGCAACGCGGCTATCTCACCTCGATCCGCAAGGCGACGGATCTGCTGCTGGGCGTGATCAACAACATCCTCGATTTCTCCAAGCTCGACGCCGGCAAGCTCGAACTGGACGAAGTGGACTTCAGCGTCGCGGCCATGGTGAGCGATCTGCTCGACATGTTCGGCGTGCTCGCTGATCGCAAGGGCCTCGCGCTCGATGCCCATGTGGGTGACGAGGTGCCGGATGCGGTGCTCGGCGACGAACACCGCATCAAGCAGGTGCTGACCAATCTCATCGGCAACGCGCTCAAGTTCACCGAAGACGGGCGGGTCAAGCTGAGTGTCGATCTGGTGGAGATGAAAGACGCTGACCTGCTGCTGCGCTTCGAGGTCAGCGACACCGGGATCGGCATCTCCGCCAGCGCCATCGAATGCCTGTTCCAGTCCTTCACCCAGGCCGACAGCTCGATTACCCGCAAACACGGCGGTACGGGGCTGGGCCTGGCCATCAGCCGGTCGCTTGTCGAGCTGATGGGCGGCGAGATCGGGGTAAACAGCGAGCCCGGTCAAGGCAGCCAGTTCTGGTTCACCGTGCGTCTTGCCGCAGCCACCGGACCGATACTCAAGCGTCCCCAGAAGCGCACCACGGCCACCGTGCGTCGCGGCGCCAAGGTGCTGGTGGTGGACGACAACAACATCAACCGGCGCATCATGGTCGAGTTGCTCGATGCCCTGGGCATTCGCGCCGATGTGGCCAGCGACGGGGCCGAGGCGTTGGTCGCGGTGGACAACAAGTCCTTCGATCTGGTGCTGATGGATCTGCAGATGCCCAACATGGACGGCTACGAAGCGACGGCGCGCCTGCGTGAGCGCTTCGATGCCCAGCGGTTGCCCATCATTGCCATGACCGCACATGGCCGAGAGGAGGACAAGGTCAAGTGCCTGTCGGCCGGGATGAATGCGCATCTGCCCAAGCCGATCGACCCCGCCGAACTGGCCTCCGTGCTCGGCCACTGGCTGGCGGTGTCGTCACCGGGGGGCATCGAGGGCGCCAGACTCGGTTGGCCCGAGGAGCTGCCCGGCCTGCATGTGGCTGCCGGGCTCGCCCGTGCCGGACACAAGCCCGGTTTGTACCGGCAGCTGCTTGCCGAATTTGCGCAGGATCATGCCGGCAGTGCGCAGCGCCTGCAGCAGTCGGTGGAGGCGGGCGATTCGGTCGTGGCTGCACGCATCGCGCACAACCTCAAGGGCACGGCTGCCAACCTGGGCGCTCGCACCCTGGAGCAGAGCCTGCAAAGCTTCGAGCGCGCTCAGCGCGAGCATCTGGATGTTGCCGAGGCACTTGATGGCGTGCAGGCCGCACTCGAGGAGGTGCTGAAATCCATTGGGGACCTCAGCCCGGTCGAACGCGACGCGTCCGTCAGCGGCGTCGACGAGCGGGCGGTGCCCCGGCTGATCGAAGCCCTGGATACCTCATTGAGAGAAGGCAATTTCGAGGCCGCCCAGCGCCTCGACGCCCTGACTGCCGCACTCGGCGGACGCAACGCGGCCGAACTGGGTGTGCTGAGTCAGGCCGTGCGTGCCTTTGATTTCGCGGCAGCACGTGCTGCGCTGCGCAAGCTGCATGAATCGCTATCGATCACTTCCGGAGGCCAAGAGCGTGATTGAATCGAAACCGCGCGTGCTCATCGTCGATGACGAGCGCTCCAACATCAATATCCTGGGCAACCTGCTGGTGCCCGAATTCGATGTGCTGGTCGCGACCGATGGTCCGACAGCGCTGGCGCGTGCGGCCGGCGAGATGCGCCCCGATCTCATTCTGCTCGACGTGATCATGCCCGGTATGGATGGTCATGAGGTGTGTCGGCGGCTCAAGGACGACCCCGAGACTCACGACATCCCGGTCATTTTCATCTCCGCCATGAGCGAGGAAGACGACGAGGCCACCGGGCTGAAGATCGGCGCGGTCGACTACGTGACCAAGCCCTTTGCGCCGGCCATTCTCAAGATGCGCATCCGCACGCACGTGGAGCTCAAACGTCTGCGCGATCACTGGCAACGCCTGTCCACGGTCGATGGACTCACCCAGGTGGCCAATCGCCGTGCCTTTGACGATGCCTTGGCCGGCGCCTGGCGTTGCGGTATTCGCCAGCAACAGCCGCTGGCCCTGATTCTGGCCGATGTGGATCACTTCAAGGCCTACAACGATCACCACGGTCATGCGGCGGGCGACCAGTGCCTGAAGACCGTTGCCAGCCTCATGAGCAGTCAGGTCAAGCGTGCCTGCGATCTCGTGGCGCGCTATGGCGGTGAGGAATTCGTGTGCCTGATGCCCGGTGTGGAGATCGACGGCGCACGTCTCATCGCCCAGCGCATGTGCGACGCCGTCCGCGGTCATCGCATGGCCCACGAACACCCGGATGTTGACGGTCTGGTGAGTGTCAGTCTTGGTGTGGCTGCGATTGTGCCCGACACCGGTTTTTCGCCCGAGCACCTGCTCGCACAGGCCGATCAGCGCCTCTACGAAGCGAAGCGTGCGGGGCGCAACCGGGTGTGTGCCGGGGAGCTCGGCGAGCCTTTCGGGCCGCCGGTGGGCGACCTGTCCTGACACATTCCTTTGCGCTCGTGGACGGGGATGCTCATCCTGCAGATATGTCGGGGTGGTAAGCTAGGCCAGCCGGTCTGAATCGACCCCCTCGAACCACTCTCACGGAGCGAGCCCAATGCAGTTTCTTCGACGCGCAGTCTTCTTCCTCATGATGGCGTCTCCGGCCTTTGCCGGCGGCCTGGATCTGTTGTCGAGCACGCAGGCCAGCGGCGGCCTCAAGGAGGCGCTGGAACAGGGGGCCAACGTGGCGGTCGACCAGCTCGGCACCAAGGGGGGCTTCCTCAACAATGCCAAGGTGCGCATCCCGCTGCCCAGCGCGCTGGAAAAGACCCGCCCCATTCTCAAGATGATGGGCAAGGCCGACGAACTCGACAACCTGCAAACGGCCATGAACCGCGCGGCCGAAGCGGCCGTACCCGAGGCGCGCACGCTGCTCGTCGGTGCGGTCAAGTCGATGAGCGTGGATGACGCCAAGAAGATTCTGTCCGGTGGCGACAATTCGGTCACCCGCTATTTCGAGTCCAAGACCCGCGACGCGCTCACCAAGCGCTTCCTGCCGGTGGTGACCGAACAGACCAACCGTCTGTCGCTGGCCGGCCAGTACAACCAGCTGGCGGGCAAGGCCGCCAAGACCGGGCTGCTCAAGGGCGAAGAAAGTTCGGTGGAGACCTTCGTGACCGCCAAGGCGCTCGACGGCCTCTACGCCACCATCGCCGAGCAGGAGCGGGCCATTCGCGCCAACCCCATGCAGGCGGCCGGCTCGCTGGCCAAGAAAGTGTTCGAAGCCATGAAGTGACCCGCGCTTGTCGGTTCGCCCCCGGCGCACCCCGGTGCTCCGGTAAAATGACGCCCAACGCACTGTTCGCGCCGCCCGCCCGGGCGGCGTGCTGTTTTTGATCCCCGCCCATGTCTCTCGGTCTCAACGCTCCGCAACGTGAAGCCATCCACTACCTGAACGGCCCCTGCCTCGTGCTGGCGGGCGCGGGCAGTGGCAAGACGCGCGTGATCACCCAGAAAATCGCCTATCTGGTGGACGAATGTGGCTACTCGCCCACCAACATCGCGGCCATCACCTTCACCAACAAGGCGGCCAAGGAAATGCAGGAGCGCGTGGGCGGGCTGCTTGGTGGCGGGCGAGCCAAAGGGCTGACCGTGTGCACCTTCCACGCGCTGGGGGTGCGCATCGTGCGCCAGGAGGCCAAGCACTGCGGGCTCAAACCGCAGTTCTCCATCCTCGATACCTCGGACATCACGCAGATCATCTCGGACGTGGTCGGCGACACCGACAAGGCCTACGCGCGCAGCCTGCAGTGGCAGATTTCCAGCTGGAAGAACGCCATGATCACGCCCGAAGAGGCGGTCAAGATCGCCAATGACGACATCGCGGCGGCGGCGGCCAAGGTGTATCCGGACTACGAACGCACCTTGCGCGCCTATCAGGCGGTGGATTTCGACGATCTCATCAGCCTGCCGGTGCGTCTCCTGGGTGAGCATGAAGAGGTGCGCGAGCGCTGGCAGCGCCGGTTGCGCTATCTGCTCATTGACGAATACCAGGACACCAACCGGGCGCAATACACCCTGCTGCGTTTGCTCTCGGGCGAACGTGGCGCGTTCACCGCCGTGGGCGACGACGACCAGGCCATCTATGCATGGCGCGGTGCTGACGTGGAAAACCTCAAGCTGCTGCAGACCGATTACCCCAGCCTGCGGGTCATCAAGCTCGAGCAGAACTACCGCTCCAGCGGGCGCATTCTGGGCGCGGCCAACACCCTGATCGGCAACAACGAAAAGCTCTTCGAGAAAAAGTTGTGGTCCGAACACGGCCCCGGCGAGCCCATCCGCGTGGCCTCGGCGCGCGATCCGGAAAACGAAGCCCAGCTCGTGGCCATGCGCATCCAGGCGCACAAGTTCGAGTTCCGAACCAAGTTCAGCGACTACGCCATTCTCTACCGCGGCAACCACCAGGCCCGTCTGTTCGAGCAGCAGCTGCGCAATCACAAGATTCCGTACGTGATTTCAGGGGGGCAGTCTTTCTTTGACCGTTCCGAGATCCGTGACCTCATCAGCTATCTGCGCCTGTTGCTCAATCCGGATGACGATCTGGCCTTCATTCGCGCCATCACCACGCCGCGACGGGGTGTCGGACCGAGCACCATCGAAGCGCTGGGCAACTACGCGGGCAAGCGCCATGTGGGGCTGTTCGAAGCGGCCTTCGAAGAGGGCGTGGGGCAGCATCTCAAGGAACGTCAACTCGAAGCGGTGCGCGACTTCGGCAACTTCATCAACCAGCTCACCTTCCGTGCCGAGCGGGAGCCGGCCGGCCGCATTCTGGAAGACCTGCTGCGCGACACCCATTACGAAGCCTGGCTGATGACCGCGGACAACACCCGCGAAGCCGAGAGCAAGTGGAAGAACGTGCGCGACTTCGTCGAATGGCTCAGCCGCAAGGGCGAGCAGGACGGCAAGAACCTCATCGAACTGACCCAGACCATCAACCTCATTTCCATGCTCGACAAGGGCGATGAGGAGTTCGACGGGGTCCAGCTGGCCACGCTCCATGCCTCAAAGGGCCTGGAGTTCAAGCACGTGTTCCTGGTCGGCGTCGAAGAGGGCATGTTGCCGCACCAGAGCGCGCTGGACGAAGGCAATCTGGAAGAGGAGCGACGTCTGATGTACGTGGGCATCACCCGTGCCCAGCGCTCGCTCACCATCACCTGGTGTGAGCGTCGCAAGGCGGGTGCGGATGTGCGGGTGTGCGAGGCCTCGCGCTTCATCGGCGAGATGGGCGAGGGCATTGCCACCGCCCGAAAAGACGATGCCCCCGTCAGTCAGGACGAGGGCAAGGCACGGCTGGCCAATCTCAAGGCCATGCTGGCGGGCAAGGGCGGCCCGCCTGGAGGCGACTGAGCCTCAGCCGGCCTCGGTGAGGCGGCCTCGTACCATCATGATCGCGAGCGCAGCCCGGCAGGCGCTGACCAGTGCCGCCCATTCGGGGAGCTTCACCCCCTCTTCATCCTCGCCGTCAAATGCATCCCAGAAGGTGTCCACCGCCTCGCTCACTTGCGCGATCGCGGTGACTTCGTCGGGGGTGTAGGTGGGGGCGGGCAAGGTCTCGGCCGACGGATGGGCCGGGACCCAGTCCTCCCAGCACGCCGTCCAGGTGTAGATGCCCATGTGGGGCGGCTCATGCTCGGCATCGGCTAGCCATTCCAGGTTGCCGAGGATACGGTCCCGGGTCAGGGCGAGTTTGCGTTGGGTGCTCATGCAAGTCTCCGGCAAAGCAAAAGCGGCTCCAAAGAGCCGCTTTCGTTCAACAGCAATCCGGTGGATTACTCGACCGGGGGTGCCTCGAAACTGGCACCGGCCTGGTTGGCCAGGTAGGCCACGGCGCGCGCCAGTTCCTTGTCGGTCAGGTCGGCGGCGCCACCTTTCGGGGGCATGTTGTTGATGCCGTTGGTGGCGGTCTGGATCAGGGCATCGTAGCCCTTGGCGATACGCGGTGCCCAGGCATCGGCGTCACCCGTCTTCGGTGCATTCAGTGCGCCGGAGTTGTGGCAGGCGCCACAGACCTTGCCCACGATCTCTTCACCGGTGCGCTTGCCCGGCTCTTCTTTCTGGACCTTCAGGGCCACCTGAGCGACCGGCTGGGTCAGGCTGGCGGACATTTCACTGTCGATGGACTTGTCTTTGCCACAGGCGGCGAGCGTCAGTGCTGACGCGGCCATCAGGGCGATCAGAGCGCGGGACTTGGTCATGCGGAGGATCCTCAAAGGCAGGCAATTTTCAAAACCCGTCGATTATAGCGGTCGCAGGTGCAGCATGAAAGCACAACGCGTGGACGACATGTCGAAAAGCGGTTATGCTTGCCGCCTCCCAAGCGCCCGTAGCTCAGCTGGATAGAGTACTGCCCTCCGAAGGCAGGGGTCGTGCGTTCGAATCGCGCCGGGCGCGCCAGAATTGCCGAAAACGGGTCAGGCCAAATGCCTGACCCGTTTTTCTTTGTCCGGGCGCTGGTGGATATGGCCCGATCCGCTGGTGGATATCCACCGGCTTGGATCGCCGGATGTTCACAAATCCTTTGTTTCACAGTGCCTTGCGTGCTGGCGCCGAACTTGCGTTATCCCCTCCGAAAACACGAATTTCATGACTTCGGAGACGGCCATGGCGCGCATACGCCCCGCAATCGGCCCGCGAACCTTGTCCCTGCTGGGGGCAGCGGTGCTTGCGGGCTGCACCACCGAAACGCATTCCTTCCTCAATCCGGCCAGTCTGACGGCCGAGAGTCAGCGCGACCTCATGATCTGGGCGTTCGGGCTCATGCTCGTGGTACTCATTCCGGTGTGGGTGATGGCGATCTGGTTTCCCTGGCGCTATCGCGAGGACAAGAGCGGGGCCGACTATCGGCCCGACTGGGCGCATTCGAACCTGATCGAGGCGGTGGTGTGGATCGTGCCGGCCATCCTGGTGGTGGCGATCAGTGCGCTGGTGTGGGTGTACACCCACCGGCTTGACCCTTACGCGTCCCCGGTGGCCCGAGGTGAGCCGCTGCATGTGCAGGCCATCAGCCTGGACTGGAAGTGGGTCTTTCTCTATCCGGACAACGGCGTGGCCTCGGTCAATACGCTGATCCTGCCCGAGGGGCGGCCGGTGGAGATGTCGATTACCTCCGATACGGTCATGAACGCTCTCTACCTGCCGGGCCTGGCCGGTCAGATCTACGCCATGGCGGGCATGGTGACGCATCTGAATTTCGCACCTGACCATCGCGGCCACTTCACCGGTCGCAACATGCAGTATTCGGGCGATGGTTTCCCCGATCATCGCTTCGATGTCTCGGTGGAGTCCGCGGGTGATTTCCAGCGCTTCGTGCGCGAGCACCAGGGCCACTCGCCGCAGTTGAGCACGGCCACGTATCGACAGCTGGCCAATGCACATGCGACGGCCAGACCCGCCGTGTTCGGCGGTTTTCCGCCCCGCTTGTTCGATCAGGTGGTCCACAAGTACTGCGCCACCGATTGCGATCAGACGACGGCGGGGGATCGCCCATGAACTGGCTCGGACGGCTCTCGTTGGATGCGCTGCCCCTGTATTCGCCCATCGCGGCGATCGGTGCCGGCGTGGAGGTACTCGCGGGCTTGGCCATTGTCCTGCTGATCTGGCGCAAGGGCTGGTGGACACGTCTGTGGCGCGACTGGCTGACCACGGTCGATCACAAGAAGCTCGGGGTCATGTATGTGGTGCTGGCGCTGGTGATGTTGCTGCGGGGCTTTGCCGATGCCTTCCTCATGCGTACCCAGCAGGCCATCGCGCTCAACAGCGAAGGCATCCTGCCGCCGGATCACTTCGACCAGATCTTCACTGCCCACGGCACGATCATGATCTTCTTCATGGCCATGCCGTTTCTGGTGGGCTTGCTCAATATCGTGGTGCCCTTGCAGATCGGCGCGCGGGACGTGGCGTTTCCCCGGCTCAATGCGATGAGCCTGTGGATGACGGCCGCCGGTGCGGCGCTGGTGTTGTTGTCGTTGGTGCTGGGGACCTTTTCAACGGCCGGCTGGACGGGCTACCCGCCGTATTCGGAGCTGGCGACCACGCCGGACACCGGGGTGGATTACTGGATCTGGTCGGTGCTCATCGCCGGGGTGGGCTCGACGATGACCGGTATCAACTTTCTGGTCACCATCCTGCGCGAGCGGGCGCCGGGCATGACGCTGATGCGCATGCCGCTGCTCACGTGGACGGCGCTGGTCACCAGCGTGCTCATGGTGTTTGCCTTTCCGGCGCTGACCGTTTCCACCGTCATGCTCGCCCTCGATCGCGATCTGGGCATGCACTTCTTCACCAATGGTGGCGGCGGCAACATGATGAACTACATGAACCTGTTCTGGATCTGGGGGCATCCGGAGGTCTATATCCTCATCCTGCCGGCCTTCGGCATCTTCTCCGAAGTGGTGGCCACCTTTTCGCGCAAGCCCCTGTTCGGCTACGCGTCGCTGGTCTATGCCACGGCGGCCATCGGCATTCTGTCCTTCACCGTGTGGCTGCATCATTTCTTCACCATGGGAGCGAGCGCCAACGTGAACGCCGCCTTCGGTATCGCCACCATGGTGATCGCGGTGCCCACTGGGGTGAAGGTGTTCGACTGGTTGTTCACGATGTACCACGGCCGGGTGCGATTCACGGCCCCCATGCTGTGGACGCTCGGCTTCATCGTCACCTTCGTGATCGGTGGTGCCACCGGGGTGCTGCTGTCGATCCCGCCGGTGGACTTCGCCATGCACAACTCGGTGTTCCTGGTGGCGCACTTCCACAACATGCTGGTGCCCGGTGCGCTGTTCGGCTATCTGGCCGGCTACATGTACTGGTTTCCCAAGGTGTTCGGCTTCCGCCTCGACGAGCGCTGGGGCAAGCGCAGCTTCTGGGCGTGGATCATCGGTTTCTATCTGGCCTTCATGCCCCTGTACGCCACCGGCATCATGGGCATGCCACGGCGCATGGAGCATTACAGCAACGCGGCATGGCAACCGCTGCTCTGGGTGGCCGAACTGGGGGCGGTGTTCATCGGCATCGGCGTGTTGTGTCTGGCCATCCAGCTGGCCGTGTCGATCCGTCATCGTGAGGCCCTGCGGGACACCACGGGCGATCCGTGGGACGGTCGCACGCTGGAATGGGCCACCGCCTCGCCGCCCCCGGCATGGAATTTCGACGTCCAGCCCACCGTGCATGCGCTCGACGAACTGGCCTGGCGCAAGGCGCGCCACTACGACGCCACGGCGGATGGCGCACCGGCCCCCATCGTGATGCCCAACGACACGGCCTCGGGCGTGTGGCTCGGCGCGCTGGCCTTCGTTTTCGGGTTCGCGATGGTCTGGTATGTGTGGTGGCTCGCTGCCCTCAGCCTGTGCGGATTGATCGGTTTCGTGGTGTTCGCGATGTTCTCCGAGACGCCCGAGTTCAGGGTCGTCGATGCCCCGGAGGTGACGCCATGCTGAGTGCGCACGACCGCTTCCAGCGCGGCGCGCTGATCGACCATCACATGGCGCACACCTTCGAGGCACGCGAGATCGGCTTCTGGTGGTACCTGCTGAGCGACGCGATCATCTTTGCGCTGTTGTTTGTCACCTACGGCGTGATGGTCGATCGCACCGCCGGCGGGCCGGATGCCGCTGCGCTGGTGGACCTCAACCGCGCCTTCATCGAGACCCTCTGCCTTCTGGCGAGCAGCTTCACCTTTGCGCTGGCGGATCTGGCGGCCGAGGGCAACGACCGGCCGCGCACGGTCGCCTGGCTGGCGGTTACCACCATGCTCGGTGGTGCCTTCCTGTGTATTGAAGGGCTGGAGTTCATCGAGCTGGTGCTCGCCGGAGCCGGGCCGGATCGCAGCGGCTTCCTGTCCGCGTTCTTCACGCTGGTCGGCACCCACGGGTTGCATGTGAGTGTCGGCATGATCGGCCTGCTCGCATTGCTGGCACAGATCCGGGTATTCGGGCTCAGCCGCCCCGTGAAGTCGCGGCTACGGCGTCTCGGGCTGTTCTGGCATTTTCTCGACGTGATCTGGGTGGGCGTGTTCACCTTCGTCTACCTGGCCGGGAGTCTCTGAAATGTTCCTGTCCCAAACCCCTCACAGTCGCGCGGTGCGCCGTCGCGTCTTCGGCCTGGCGCTGGCCTTCGTGCTCACCCTGGTCGCCTTCGGGCTCACCCGGGCGCCGCTCCCGCGTGATCTGGTCATCGGGCTCATGGCCGCGCTGGCAGCGCTTCAGATGGGGGTTCACCTGGTCCTTTTCCTGGATGTGGGTAAAACCGGGTCTTCCCGCACCGTGAATCTGGCCGTCGGTTTTTCCCTCCTGCTGATCCTCATCATGGTGGGAGGCACCTATTGGGTGATGCACGACCTGCACCTGCGCATGATGGGGTGATCATCAGCGCGTTTCATAGCATGTGCGTTCGTTTTGCGAAGTCCGTGGACCGGTGAGGACTATCCGAAAGGAATATCAATGGCCTCTAATGCGCTGAAATCCTGAACAGAACGGGAAGAAGTTCTGTCATGATGATGTGAAAAACTGAAAAAAACAGAGGTCATTCAGCACATCCCAGGCGGTCGGCGGCGCATGTCGGCACGACAGGCTCAGGTGCGCGCGGATGATCCGTAGCGCCCGCTGAGTCACTGCGTTCCAGCCGGGTATGAAAGGTCAGGTGCATGGAACAGCCAGTCAGACCGGACGCACAAACCCCCGCGTCCGGTGCAGGGGAACCCCAAGGGCCCGCCGAGGGTGCGCGGGTCGTGGGTATCGGCGCATCGGCCGGCGGCCTCGAAGCCTTGCGCGAGCTCATGGATGGCCTGGTCGAGCACCACTTGCTGGCCTACGTGATCGCCCAGCATGTGTCGCCCAGCCATGTGAGCATGTTGCAGAACCTGCTGGCGCCGCGGACCGACCTGCAGGTCGCCAATCTCGAAGACGGTGAGGTGCCGCGCGCGGGCACGGTCTACATCACGCCACCCAACCGGGACGTGATCTTCCAGCGCGGTCAGCTGCGCCTGACCGAGCCATCGCAGCCTGTCGGCCCCAAACCCTCGGTCAATCATTTCTTCCAATCCCTGGCCGAAGGCCTCGGTGATCAGGCCATTGCCGTCATCCTGTCCGGGACCGGCTCGGATGGCGCCGCAGGCCTCAGGATGATCAAGGCAGCCGGTGGCATCACGCTGGTGCAGGATCCTGACACCGCGAAATACGACGGCATGCCCCGGGCCGCGATCCACACCGGCAGTGTGGATCTCATCCTGCGCCCGATGGAAATGGGCCAGGCCATCAGCCGGCTGGTGGCGCATGAGCCGGCCCTGGCCTTGCTGTCCCGTCCCGACTCGCCCGAGGACGATTTCGCCCACATCGGCAAGCTGGTGCGCCTGAAAACCGCCTTCCGCCTCGACGACTACAAAGCCGGCACGGTCCGCCGACGTATTGCGCGCCGCCTGCAGATCCTCGGGATCGATTCCCTCAGCGAGTACAGTGCGCGCCTCGCCGAAGACCCGGAAGAAGCCCAGGCGCTGGTGCGCGATACCTTCATCAGCGTCACCTCGTTCTTTCGCGATATCGACGCGTTCCAGGCGCTCGCGCAGGCGGTCGATGCGCTGGTGCGCCGTCTGGAGGCCCGCGCGATCATCCGCTGCTGGGTGCCCGCGTGTGCGACCGGTGAAGAGGCCTACAGCATTGCCATGCTCATCGAGGAGGCGCTTACGCGCCTCGGGCGTACCGACCTGCAATACATGATCTTCGCGTCCGATCTGGACGACGAAGCGCTTGAGCGTGCGCGCCAGGGGATCTATCCGGTGGCGGATCTGGAGCATCTGCCCGAAGGGCTGCGCGAGCGCTATACCGACCAGGTCGGTGGCTACTGTCACATCCTCAAGAGTGTGCGCAACCGCCTGGTGTTCGCCCGCCAGAACGTGATCGAAGACCCGCCGTTCGCCCGGCTCGACCTGATCAGCTGCCGCAACCTGCTCATCTACCTCAATCCGCCGGTGCAGAAGCGGGTGCTGGAACTCTTTCACTACTCGCTTTGCGCCCGCGGCATGCTGTTCCTGGGTAAATCGGAAAGTGCAGAGAGTTACGCCGAACTGTATCGCCCCATCGATGCCAGGGCACGCCTGTACCAGCGGGTGGAGGGCATCACCAGTTATGCCTTGCCGGTGCCGTCGGGGTTGTCTGCGCCGACGGCCCGTCGGCCGTTCGCGGCCCGCAACAAGACCAGCACCACCGATGCCCTCAGCATGCGCACGCTCGAAGCGCTGGCCCAGCGCTTTGCACCGCCCTCGCTGGTGATCAATGAGGCGGATGACGTGGTGCACTTCCAGGGCAATCTCAAGCCCTTCCTCGGCTTTCCCACCGGGGCGGCCAACATGCACCTGTTCGACCTAGTGGATTCCAACGCGCGCGCCGAGCTTCGCGCCCTGGTGTATCGCTGCCGACGGGATCAGTCGGAGGTGCGCAGCAGTGCGCTGGTGATCGACATCGACGGGGTGCCGCATCGCGTGAGCATCGAGCTCAGCCCGCTGGAGGCGGATGCCGGCCAGATGCTGCTGGTCTCATTCCTGAGCGAGCCGGTGTCGCTCGACACGCCGCGCGCTGCACCCGCTGACGGCAGTGCCCAGGATGGCCTCATCATCAGCGAACTCGAGCAGGAACTCTCCGACACCCGTGCGCACCTGCATCTGGTCGTGCAGGAGCTGGAGACCTCCAACGAAGAGTTGCAGTCGCTCAACGAGGAGCTGCAATCGACCAACGAGGAGTTGCAGTCCACCAACGAAGAATTGCAGACATCGAACGAGGAGCTTCAGTCCACCAACGAAGAGCTGCTCACGGTCAATGAAGAGTTGCAGGTCAAATCCGGCGAACTTGAGACCACCGCCACGGACCTGACCAACGTCAAGCAGAGTCTGTCGTTTCCGCTCATCGTGGTCGATACCCACCTGCGCATCACGCAGGCCAATCGGGCGTGCGCCGCCATCGTGACCACCGAGACACCGCTCGAAGGCTGTTCGCTGACCGGGGTCCATTGGCGCATGGAGGCGCCGGGGCTCAGTGTTCGCGTGCGCCAGGTGCTCGCCAACGGCCAGCCTCATGCCGAGGTGCTTCTGTCCGACGACGGACGTGCCTTCCGGCTCGACGCGATGGCCTACCGCACGGCGGCCGGCGCCATTGACGGCGCCGTGCTGGTGTTCGAAGACATTACCCGCCAGCGCCTGGCCGAGCAGGCACTGGCCCAGAGCAACGAGCGCTTCGACCTGGCGGTGCGGGGGAGCAATGACGGGCTGTGGGACTGGGAAATTGCCGACCAGCAGCTGTATTTCTCGCCACGTTTCAAGGAGATGCTCGGTTACCGCGAGCATGAACTGGAGGCGAGCTTCGAGGCCTGGGTCAGTCGCCTGCACCCGGAGGACAAACCGGCAGTGCTCGCTGCGATCGATGCGCACCTGAAGCAGAGCGAGCCTTATGAAATCGAGTACCGGCTGCGGCACAAGTCCGGCGGGTACATCTGGGTGCTGGCGCGCGGCGAGGCGGTGCGCAACGGCGCAGGCGAGGCGGTGCGCATGGCCGGCTCGATCAGCGACACCAGCCGGCGCAAGCATGTGGAGCTGGCCTTGCGCGAGAGCGAGGCGCATAACCGCGCGCTCATCGAAGCGGCGCCGGATGCGGTGGTGGTCATCGACCAGCATGGGCGCATGGTGCAGTGCAACCCGGCCTGCGCGCGCGTGTTCGGCTACGACGCCCCGGCACTGCTGGGCAACAACGTGGCCATGCTCATGGCCGACCAGGACACTGCCCGTCACGATGGATTCATCCAGCGCTTTCTGGCGCGGGGCAATGCCGCGCCGAGCACCGGACGCGACGTGCTCGGGCGCCACAAGGACGGGCACGACATCCATCTGCACCTGAGCATTGGCGTTCAGCGTCTTGGCGGCGGCGAGGTGCGCTTCATCGGCTTCCTGCGCGATCTGACCGAGCGCGGCAAGGCCGAGGCGGTCTTGCGCGAGAGCCAACTCAAGTTCCAGCAGGCCATGCGCTTTGCGCCCATCGGCATGGCGCTGGTGACGCCCGAGGGACAGTGGGTCGAGTTCAACGCTGCGCTGTGCCAGATCGTCGGCTATTCGGCGGACGAGCTGACCGGGATGTCCTTCCTCGATCTGTCCCTGCCGGAAGATCGCAGCCTTGATCGCGCCGAAGTGCGCAAGCTGCTCGACGGCGCGCTGGAGAACTACGCCGTCGAAAAGCGCTACCGGCACAAGGACGGCCGACTGGTGTGGGTGGGGCTCAACGTCTCGCTGGTGCCCGGCGACGAAGGCGGCGCGCGCTATTTCATCGTGCAGATCCAGGACATCACCCGGCGCAAGCGCGACCAGGATGAACTTCACCTGGCCGCCTCGGTGTTCTCCAGCACCATGGACGGCATCTTCATTGCCACGCGCGAGGGCAAGATCCTCAAGGTCAACCGGGCTTTCGAGCACATCACCGGCTACAGCGATGCCGACGCGGTGGGGCAGGACTGCAGCCTGTGGCAGTCCGACCGCCACGACGAGGAATTCCATCGGGAAGTCTGGCGGTGCGTGACCGAAACCGGCTCCTGGCAGGGCGAGGTGTGGAACCGCCACAAGGCCGGGCATCTCGTGCCCGTGTGGCTGAGTCTGTCGTGCATCAGCGGCGAGTCGGGCAGCGCGGCCCGCATGATCGGGGTGATGTACGACATCAGTGAGCAGAAGACCTCGCAGGAGCGCATCAACCACCTGGCGCACTACGACGGGCTCACCGGCCTGCCCAACCGCTCCCTGTTCATGGATCGCCTCGGCCACGCGCTGGCGCAGGCCAACCGGCAGGGCCGCAAGCTGGCGCTGATGTTCATCGATCTGGACAACTTCAAGCACATCAACGATACCTACGGCCACCCGGTGGGTGACGAACTGCTCGTCGAGGTGGGGGAGCGACTGCGCGCCATCACCCGCGCCAGCGACACCGTCGCCCGCCTCAGTGGCGACGAATTCACCGTCCTCATCGAAAACGCGGACGACGCGGATGCGGCCGAGACCACGGCACGCAAGATCCTGCATGTGCTCTCCGACCCCGTCGAAGTGGCCACCGGGCCGCTTTACGTGTCCGCCAGCATCGGCGTGGCAGTCTATCCCGAAGACGGCGGCGACGTGGACACCCTAGTCAAGAACGCCGACCTGGCCATGTACCGCTCCAAGGACGGTGGGCGCAACCAGTTCCACTTCTACACGCAGGACATGGCCAGCAAGGCCGAAGAGCGCATGACCCTGCACAACGAACTGCGCGAGGCGGTCGACCAGCACACCATCGAGGTCTACTACCAGCCGGTTGTTGACGTGACCACCCGGCGCTGCGTCGGTGTCGAGGCGCTGGCCCGCTGGCCCCACGGGGAGCGGGGCAGCATCGCGCCCGGGCGCTTCATTCCGGTGGCCGAAGAGCGCGGGCTCATTCACCCGCTGGGCGACTGGGTGTTCCGCCAGACCTGCGAGCAATACATCCAGTGGCGCGAGGCCGGTGTGGCACCCGATTTCGTGTCGGTGAACGTGTCGGGCAAGCAGGTGGCCCAGCGTGGCTTTGTGGATGCGGTGCTGCGCATGCTCGACGAGATCGGCTGCTCGCCCGAAGACATCGTGCTCGAGCTCACCGAAAGCTATCTCATGCACGAGAGCGCCGACGCCATCAGCCTGCTCAACCTGCTGCGCGACATCGGCTTCGGCATCGCCATCGACGACTTCGGCACCGGGTATTCGTCGCTGGCCTACCTCAAGCGTCTGCCGGTCACCAAGCTCAAGCTCGACCAGTCCTTCGTGCGCGATATCCCGGAAGACCGCAACGACATCGCCATCGCGCGCTCGATCCTGCGTCTGGGCGACACCCTGGGGCTGGAGGTCATTGCCGAGGGCGTCGAGACCGAGGCGCAGCACGACTTCGTGCTCAACGAGGGGTGCTCGCTCAGTCAGGGCTTCTACTACGCGCAGCCCATGTCGGGGCGGGATTTCATCGCCTACATGCGCG
This sequence comes from Nitrogeniibacter aestuarii, assembly GCF_017309585.1. Taxonomy (NCBI): domain Bacteria; kingdom Pseudomonadati; phylum Pseudomonadota; class Betaproteobacteria; order Rhodocyclales; family Zoogloeaceae; genus Nitrogeniibacter; species Nitrogeniibacter aestuarii. The sequence goes on from NZ_CP071321.1 coordinate 349,861, forward strand.
AGCAGCAGGCACGGGTGGAATGAAGGTGTACCGCCCCGGTTGACGTTAAGGTCAACCGGGGCATAATCGGCGCATGTCGTCGACACCGCAGATGCTGCCTGACCCGAGCGCGTCCCGTTGGGTGGATCACCCGGCCGGGCGCCTTTTCGTGTGCCAGTGGCCCGGCCAGGATGTCGAAGCGCTACCCGTCGTGCTGCTGCACGACTCGCTCGGGGCCGTGGCCCTGTGGCGAGACTTTCCGCATGCACTGAGCGCCGCCACCGGCCGCACGGTCATCGCCTACGACCGGCTGGGTTACGGGCAGTCGTCCCCTGCGCCCGGCCTGCAAGCACTCGATTTCATCTCCGCCGAAGCGCAGGGCGCGTTCGCCGCGGTGCGTCAGGCCCTCGGGCTCGATCGCTTTGTGGCGCTCGGGCACAGCGTTGGCGGTGGTATGGCGATTCATCTCGCCGCCGCCGACCCGCAGCGCTGTGCCGCCGTTGTCACCATGGCCGGGCAGGCCTTTGTGGAAGCGCGCACTCGCGCCGGCATTCGCGAGGCCCAGGCCCTGTTCGACGACCCGCAGCAGGTGGCGCGACTGGCCCGCTACCACGGCGACAAGGCGCGCTGGGTGCTCGATGCCTGGATCGACACCTGGCTGAGTCCGGCCTTTGACGACTGGTCGCTGGACGGCGTGCTCGATCAGGTGCGCTGTCCGGCGCTGGTCATGCACGGTGAAGAAGACGAATACGGTTCGGTCGAACATCCCCGGCGGATTGCCGCGGGCATTGGCGCCGAGGCCCGGCTGGTGATCTACCCCGGCGTGCGCCACATGCCGCACCGGGAGTGCCCCGAGGCGGTCATTGACGATATCGCCGGGTTTCTGGCCGGGGTGGACTGAGCCGGCTCAGATCACCTTCAGCCAGCGCAACAGCGCCACCTGGCCTACCACCAGCGCGCCGAGGATGGCGCACACCACCCAGAAGGCGTCCGGGTCGCTGGCTCCCGGAATCCCGCCTACATTGATGCCCAGCAGACCGGTCAGCAGGCCCAGGGGCAGGAAGATGGCGGTGATGATCGCCAGCGCGTACATGCTGCGGTTCATGGTCTCGGCGCGCATGTCCATGATCTGCTCATGCACCACCGTGGCCCGGTCGCGGATGGCTTCGAGTTCTTCGGCCAGTCGCGTGGTGCGCTCGCTCGCCTCGCGCACCCGGGTGCGATCCGGGCGGGTCATCCAGGGCAGGTCTTCAATCTCCAGCGTGGTGAGCGCATCGCGCTGGGGGAACATGAATCGGCGGATGAGAATCGACATGCGCCGCACATCGGCCAGATCGCGGCGGGTGGCGGTGGTGTCTTCATCGAGCACCGCGTCTTCCAGGTCGTCCACCTTGTCGTTCAGCGCCGCCACGATGGGTTCGGCCCGATCGGCCAGGCGCAGGGCGATCTTGGCGATCAGGTCGCCCGGGCTCACCGGGCCGGCGCCGCGCCCGACGGCGGCCAGCAGGTCGGTCATCGACAGCAGCGGTCGTCGCCACACGCTGACGACCCGCTTGCCGTCGCAGAACAGACGGATCGACACCATGTCCTCGGGCTCGGCCCCCGCGGCCAGATTGACCCCGCGCAGGATCAGCAAGGTGCCTTCGTCATCCACGATGCAGCGCGGCCGCGTTTCCTCAGCGGTGAGTGCCTGCACGAGAAACGGGCTCAGACTCGAATCGGCCAGCCACGCCTGCGCCTCGGGTGTGCCGCGCTTGAGGTGAATCCATTCGAATCGCTGGTGAGGCGAGTTGGCTTCGAGCATCTTGCCGTGGGCGTCGAAGCGCATGTGCTGCACGGGCAGATCGTCGGCGGGGGCAGCGGCAGGGGTGGGCGCAGTGTCTGTCATTGAGCTCGAAAGGGCGGAAACACCCGGTCAGACGATGGATCGAGCCCACAGTTTCGGTCCGGTGCGCGCAAATGACAATCCGCAGCGCGTCAGCGCGCTAGTCGCGCTCCCCGAAGCGCCGCTTGAACGCCCGGCGCATGAACTGCAACTGCCGTTCGAAGCGGGTGCAACCGGTGCAGAACAACAGATGGAATCGCACCTGCAGTCGCTCCCGGGCCGACAGTTTGCGGTCGAGCGAGGCCGACACCAGGGCGGTGATGTCCTTGCACGACTTCATGAGCGGCAGGCCGTATCGATGAGCATGCGTTGGCGGGTTACGGTGTAGCTGGCCACACAGAAGGGCACCACATAGTTGAGCAGCAGATGGGGCCACGACGGCGGCTGCCCCGCCATGATGGCGGAACCCTGGTTGATGGTGTTGAGCACCGTACCCACCACCAGCGCCAGCCGCGCGGCGGGGAACAGGGTGGCGCGGCGCGCCCAGTGGTGAATGAATCGGCGGGGGGACGACATGGTGAAAACTCCGTGGGGTGTCCTGATGAGTCTGTCGATGCACGGCATTTCTTACGGCCGTTCGTCGGACCAGACCACGGCATGCGGATCAAAGCCCGGCGCCAGCGCCGGTTTGACGATGCGAAAGTAGGGGGAAACGTCGAAATCGCGTGGTGCGAACAGACTGTGATGGCGGATATGCAGAATCTCGGCCACGCAGCCGGGGCAATCGGGGCGCGTATCGTCACGTTGCTCGACCATGGGCAGAATCGGGTAGCGCACCGAGTGGAAGCATTCGGCAATCAGAGTAGAGCAGATGGCGCGGGTCGGGTCGCCACTGCCCAGGGCGATCATGCGCCGCCGCCAGCGCACCGGTAATGGTGGCATGGGCAACAGGTAGCGCGCCAGATCGATCACGTTACGCAGGTCGTAGCGGTTGCCCAGACGCCGCCGGGCAAAGGCGACGAGTGCATCGATCTCCTCCGGTGACAGCCCCACCGGGCGGCAGATGCGGCAGTGCCGCCCCGCAAAGGTGTCGAGCCCGACCTGACGCACACCCTCCACCAGATCCGCCTCGATGAACTGATGCGCCTGCGCGCCATCGTCACCGATGTAGAGCGCCGCGTGTGACCAGGTGGACTGGGTAAGGTATTTGATGGCGGTGCTGATGCGGGTGCTGCCGTCCACCAGCAGCACGTCACCGGGCGACAGGGCGTCGGCCAGTGCGGCGCGACTGACCACGGGCGTCGCCTCGTGCTGATGGCGTTCATGGCTCAGCCAGCGCCCCAGGCGGGTGCCGATCCAGGTGCTCAGTGGTCCCATGGCGTGCCTCCCTGCGCTCGTCGGGAACGTTCCCTGAAGATTGGACCGATGCCGCTTCGATTGCTTACATCCGGGGCGTCGAGCTTGCGCCAGCACGCCCTCTTTGCTTTATTAAGGGCATGACTCAGTATTCAGGCCGCTGGCCGGCCTGATCGAGAGAGGGACCGCCATGGAACGGGAACGCCCGACATCACCGTCCTCTGTCGCACCGATCACCGCCAGCACGGTGACCGCGCCCAGCCTCAGGCCGTGCCGCTGCAGCCCGGCCGAGGAGGATGCCGAATTCCAGCAGATGCTTTCCTGGTACAGCAATGATGTGAACAATGCCCGTGCCCAGGGCTACCAGGCCGGCAACGACCCCGGCTACTCGGACCCCGGCCTCGGGTTCCACAAGGTGGGTAATTGCGCCGATTGGGCCCAGGTGTCGTGGGCCGCGCTCGTGACCCGCAGCTGGCAGTGCTGGCATGTGCAGAAGATCCGTGCCCGCCAGCACTGGACGCTGTTCGGCTTCCATCACTTCGTGCGGCTCCAGTCCTGCAGCGGGCGCGTGGTGTTTTTCGACCCGTGGCCCACCGGAAAGCCCGACTGGTGGGAGGCGAAAGACTTTCCGTTTGCCGATGGGGTGGGATGGGCCCATACCCCGGTGCGCACGCACCAGGCGGGCGATGCCCCCCGAGACCCGGGCCTCGACTGACACCCGCCACGCTGCGCCGACCTTCGCGCGGCGCACAACGCACACGCCAGACAATGGCTTTTGCGTTGCCGACCTGCCGTGCTCCGTTATGCTGTGTCGATGAACACGCACGCCGGATTCGGGCCGGCATCACCCTCAAGTACATCGACGCCCCCCCTGCTGGAGATTGTCATCGAGGTGCCGCGCGGCAGCTTTCTCAAGCGCGGGTCGAGTGGGCATATCGACTTCATCTCCCCGTTGCCGTGCCCGTTCAACTACGGCTCGGTGCCCGACATGATCGGGCTTGAGGGGGACCTGCTCGACGCCCTCGTACTCGGACCGCGGCTGCCTTACGAGGCGCGCATCACGCTGCCGGTCTGGGGGGCGGTTACGCTCATGGATCGGGGCATGATCGACGACAAGCTCATCTGCTGCGCGCATGAGCCGAGTGCGGCCGACATTGAAACGGTGCTGCGCTTCTTCAGCTTTTACGCCAGGTGCAAGTGGTGGCTCAATCTCGTGCGCGGTCGCAGTGGCCGCAACGCCTGCGAGGGCTGGATCAGCGCGACCGAGGCCATCGCGCGGGCGCGCCCGCGGACCGAGGCATGGGCAGGGCCGGATGTCACCTACTGAGTACCTTGCCGGCCTGTCGATGGCGTTCGCATGCCATGAAAAAGGCCACCCGAGTATGGGTGGCCCGTGTGCATCCGTGACACAGCGCCTGGCTGATCCGTCAGCGCTCAGATGTCTTCCGACGGCGGAAGACGCCTGCGCCGGCCAGGCCGAGGCCCACCAGCGCAATCGATGCCGGCTCCGGCACGGCGGTGGCCTGGATGGCAGCGGCGTTGATCGTCTGTGGCAGCGCGCGCAGGGTGATGCTCGCGTTCAGGGTCTGGTCGCCCACGTCGGTGAACATCAGGTCCGACAGGCTGATTTCCAGCAGGCCGCCCGTGCCGAAGGCCATCTCCAGCGGTGACCAGTACAGCGCGTAATCGACTTTACCGTCACTGATCTTGCCGGGGTCCGCCCAGCCTTGCGCGCTCAGGGTCGCTGTGACCGCGAACGGACCGGAAAAGGTGAATTCTAGGTCGAGGCCGAGGTTGTCGGTCTCGCCAGCGACGATGGACAGTTGCCCGTTGTTGCCGGCTGAGTGGGTGGTCGGTTCCCGGAAGCTGACGTTTGCCACGGCAAAGGTGAAGACATCGCCGACCGCATTGAGGGAAAACGACTGTGGCGGGGTAAAGAGACTGGTGAAACGTGTGTCGAGATAGGTACTGCTGGCACTCTCCTGGCTATCCACACCATAGCCGGTGCCGGGCGTCAGGGTCGCTGCCGTGACGCCGATGGGGATGGCGTGCGCTGTTGCCATGAAGCTGGCGACGGTAATCGCCAGTGACATCTTGATGATCGGGTTCATTTGGTTTCCGCCTGTGTGCACGCGGAATGTGTGCACTGGCACACATTCGATCACGCGCCGATGCCGGAAAAAGCAAATTAGTTATCACCCGCCTTCAAAATGTCATGGCCGGCAGCAGCGCCGGTCGATACAGGCGACGGACGGTGGCTTGAGCGCCCCATCGAGCGCCGATCGGGCGTGGTGCGACGGCGGATGACGCCCCGGCGCCTCCGCCTTTGCGGTCAGTGCGCCTGGCGCTCCAGCAGGCTGAAGATCTTCTCCAGCGCCGACATGCCCTCGCCGCGATGCCCCTGGTAGGCCAGGTAGCCGTCGGGGCGCACCAGCGCGATGCCGTGCTGGCTGCCGAAGCGCACCTCCAGCACGTCCTTGAAGGCCAGCGCCATGTGGCGGGCGGCCAGCTGCAGCGAGGCGCTCAGGTCCTTGCCCATGAGCAGCAGGTAGCGGCTGACGATGCCCTGGCCGCCGCGCAGGCTGTCGTCCAGGTAGCGCGGGGCGTCGCCGGTCACGATGGGGCTGCCGTGGTAGTCGATGCCCAGTTCGGAGAGCTGCTGGACCACCGCGTGCTGTACGCCGGGTCGCCCGGCCGCGAGCGGAATCATGCGGTCGCGCAGGCCGCGCACCACCGGATTGGTCGAGGCCATGGCACGGGTGAGCACATCGGTGATGCCCACCACATGGCGGATCACCGGCGTGCGTTCTTCATCGTAACTGTCGATCAGGGCGCGCGTGCCGTGGCCCTTGAGGGTCAGATCCAGCTTCCACACCAGATTCCACGCGTCCTGCAGGCCGGTGTTCATGCCCTGGCCGCCGAAGGGGCTGTGGATGTGGGCCGCGTCGCCGGCCAGAAAGGTATTGCCCTGGCGCAGGTGTGGCACCCGGCGATGGTGGATGTGGAAATAGCTGCTCCAGATCAGGCCGGCGGCGCGGATGCCACCGGGGGCGCGTTCATTGAGCAGGCGTTGCACGAGGGCGAGGTGCGGCACCTCGTCATCCACCTGCTTCACGCTGGCGACCACCCGGTGATGGGTCGCACTCATGGGAAAGATCGCCAGCGGGCCGTCCTCATGCGGGCAGACGAGCAGCTCGTCGTGTGGGCAGGGGGCGTCGGTTTCGATGTCGGCGAGCATGAACTGCTCGGCATATTCGCCGCCGCGAAAGGGCAGGCCCAGATCCTTGCGTACCGTGCTGTGGGCGCCGTCGCAGGCCACCAGATAGGTGGTGGAGACGAACTCGGGTTCGCCGTGGCGCTTGAGCTGTACATGCACCATGCCCATGCCCGTGCCCTGCGTGGCGTGCTCGAAGCGGGTGTCGAAGTCGATGTGGCCACCGCGCGAGGTGAGCGCGTCGGCCAGATGGGCCTCGGTGAGGTTCTGCGGCACCATGGCAATGAAAGGGTAGGGGCTGTCCTCGGGCCGGAAGGGCAGGTGCGCCAGGCTGCGGCCGTGCGTCATGACGCGTACCGAGGTGACCCGGTTGGCACTCTCGACAAAGGGCTCGGCAATGCCGGCCATGTCGAATACTTCCAGCGTGCGCGGGAAGATCGCCAGCGCCTTGGAATGTTCGGAGAGGCCACGGCGCGCTTCAACAATGCGCCAGCGCAGGCCGCGCCGGGCGCATTCGTTGGCCATGAAGAGGCCGACCGGGCCGGCGCCCACGATCAGCACATCGGTATCGGTGTTGGGGGTGTTCATGATGACGCTCCTTCTTTCGTCCGCGTGGCCGTGCGATCAGCGCTGGGCCTGGGCGGTGTGTGAGGCGGTGCCGGATGGCGCCGTCGTGTGTGCGGGGGTGCCGGTGTGTGTGCTGGATGTCGCAGCGGCCTTGGCTGGGGCGGCGTCCCGTTTGGTGAGCGTGCGGGCCAGCGACTCGGCGTGGGCCTGCTCCTCGGCGGTGAGCGAGAGCGCTTGCCGGTCGCGCAGATCGACGGCCACGCTGTCGCCCTCATAGGCCGCGGCGGCGTAGTCGGCATAGGCGAGGATCGGATCGGCCGGGCCGGCCAGGCCCTGGGCATTCATGGTGCCCAGGTGGCGCAGGGCGATGGCGTCCTGGTGCAGGGCGGCCTGGTTGAACCAGTGGCGCGCCTTGGAAAGGTCTTGCACCGCGTCGTCACCGTTCAGGTAGAGCAGGCCGAGCTGGCGGGCGGCTTCGGTATTGCCGGCCTCGGCGGCGCGGGTGAGCCATTTGACGGCCTCGGGCCCGCTGCGCGGCACGCCGTCCCCCAGGCGGTACATCTCGCCCAGGTAGTACTCGGCCGTGGAATCGTCTTTGGTCGCCAGCTGTTTGAACAGCGGCGCTGCTTCGCGGCCCTGGCCGTTCTGGAATTCGTGGATGGCAATGGCCTCTTCCCGCGCCGGGCTCAGGGGGCTGCCCTTGAAGGCGCGATAGCCGGCAAAGCCGAGCGAAATGAGGATGATGAGCCCCGCTGCAATGTAGGGGCGGTTCTGGTCTTTGATGATCATGGCGTGGTCCTCCGCGTTGTGCTCCATCCCGGGCGGGGCCAGGCCGCCGCCCGGTTGTCTGTGCTTGGCTTACTCGAGGTAGTCGAACACCACCTCGCCCAGGCCGAGGGTCAGGTCGGCCACAAAGTGTTTGGCCCCGACCACCTCCAGCACCGGCAGCTCGGCCACCGGGGCGCGGGCATGGGCGGCGAATTCCAGCGCGGCCGGGCCGCTCCACGCGCCTTTCATCTGGATGTCCTGCAGGTAGAAGCGCACCAGCTCGCACACCCGCGCGCTGCCATCCACATGGGGCATGACCTTGAGCAGGTAGTTGGGCGTCTTCGCCAGCGAGCGCCCCAGGGCCTCGGCGTCCAGCGGCGCGTGCTTGTAGCCCATGGTGCCGGTGGCCACGCGCAGTGGGCCGTAGTCGAGCGTGCCCACAAGGGTGTCGGAGAAGGTCTCCAGATGCGGGGTGGCGATCTTTTTCGGAAAGCCCCACAGCTCGCGCCCGCCAGCGGTGGCCGGGTGGTCGTTCAGATACATGGCGTGGGTGTAGTTGCCCGCCACGCCGTTGTGGCTCACCGGAATCACCTGCCCGGACTCGGTGTAGTCACCAAAGCCGGTGGAGTCGGGCATGCGGATGAACTCGTAGTTCACCAGCGGTTCTTCAATGGTGAGCGGCTCGGGCACCACGGCGCGCAGTTTCGCCGGGTCGGTGCGGTAGGTGATCACCAGAAACTCCCGGTTGAAGAAGCGGTAAGGCCCCTTGGGGTAGGACGGGCTGGTGACGGGCATGGCCCAGGCGTTTTCGCGAATCTGACCGATGTTCATGGTGGTTATCCTAGTGTTACTTGCTGCGTTTTCTGGGGGCGCCGGCCTCACGCAAATGGGACTTTGGCGCTTTACTGTCGGTTGGTCGTGCTCCCTCCCCTTCAAGGGGAGGGCGGGGGTGGGGATGGGGTGAACTTCGGTGAGAAACGGCAACGAACCCCATCCCCCTCCCAACCTCCCCCTTGAAGGGGGAGGCGTTCGCCCCTGTGCCTTCGGTGGGGTGTGCGCCCAGCCCTCACTTCATGCACCACCCATGGCTCACGATGATCGATTGCCCGGTGAGCGCGTTGGTCTCGAAGCCGGCCAGGAAGGCGGCCACATCGGCCACGTCCTGCACGGTGGTGAAGGTCTGATCCACCGTGTCGCCCAGCATCACGCGGTTGACCACCTCTTCTTCCGAGATGCCCAGGTCGTGCGCCTGCTCGGGGATCTGCTTTTCCACCAGCGGCGTTTTCACGAAGCCCGGGCAGATCACGTTGGAGCGCACCCCGTGCTCGGCGCCTTCCTTGGCCATCACGCGGGCAAGGCCGAGGATGGCGTGCTTGGCGGCCACGTAGGCGCTCTTGAGGGGCGAGGCCTCGTGGCTATGCACCGAGCCCATGTAGATGAGCGAACCGGAGCCCTGCGGATACATGTGCTTCACCGCCGCCTTGGTGGTCAGGAAGGCCCCGCCCACGTGGATGTCCATGAGTTTCTGGAATTGCGCGTACGGAAAGTCCTGAATCGGATGCACGATCTGGATGCCCGCGTTGGACACCAGGGTGTCGATGCGGCCGAAGCGTTTGGCCACCGCATCCATCGATTCGGTCACCTCGGCCTCGTTGGTCACATCCATGTGCACCGCCATGGCTTCGCGGCCACGGTCCTGGCGGATCTGCTCCACCGTTTCGCTGGCGCCGTCCATGTCGATATCGGCAATGGCCACGCGGGCGCCCTGGCGGGCGAGGGTGAGGGCGATCTGGCGGCCGATGCCTGAACCGGCGCCGGTGACGACGGCCACGTTGTTGTCGAGTTTCATGCTTGTTCTCCTTCTCTCTCAGGGGGTGGCGTTCAAAGCACGCCAGCGCGATTGGTGTCGAAGACGGCAATGCCTTCGGCGGGTTCGGGCGGGTTCTGCCAGCAGTCCTTGCGCAGGGTGCGGCGGGCATCGTTGAGCCCGGCGCGCCAGTGGTCGCGCATGGAACGCCTGGAGAACTCGTAGTCCTTGTTGGGGCCGTCGTAGGCGGCCCGGCGATAGATCAGATGCACGATCGAAAAGGCGTGCGTCGGGGCCAGGTCGGCCAGCGCGGCAATTTCCGGCTCGGCCAGCACCTCGGGCGGCAGCCGCTCGGCGAGCTTGCCGATGGCCTGGCGCAGGGCATGCACCTGGCGGAAATGGTTGGTGTTCATGCGCGTGCGGCTCGAATAGGTGATGTCCTTGTGCCGCTCCTCCACATCGAACAGGTGTTGCGGCATGGGGCCGAAGGCGCTGAACAGATCCACCTGAAACACCAGCGTGCTGCGCGCACTGGCGTTGTCGAGCACATGGGAAAGCGGCGTGTTGGAGACCAGCCCGCCGTCCCAGAACCACTCGCCCTCGATCTCCACCGGCGGAAAACCCGGCGGCAGCGCCCCGCTGGCCATCACATGCTCGGGGCCGAGCGCCATGCGGTGATTGTCGAAAAAGCTGAAGTTGCCGGTGCGCACATTCACCGCGCCCAGGCTCAGGCGCACCTCGCCGCGGTTGATGCGCTCGAAATCCACCAGTTCCAGCAAGGTGTCGCGTAGCGGCGCGGTGTCGTAGTGGCTCAGCGCGCGGGGCGAGCCGGGCAGCGACAGCCAGGGCGAGGGCACCCGGGGCGCAAAGAAACCGGGGATGCCCCGAGCCACCGTTTGCAGCCCGCTCAAGGCCCCCAGGGTACGGCGCGACACCGTGTCTTCCATCGAAAACGGCGCCAGCGCATCGTCGTGGGTGACCCGGTCCCAGAAGGTGGTGAGCTTGTCGAGGCGATCCTGCGGGCGGTTGCCGGCGAGGATGGCGGCATTGATCGCGCCAATCGAGATGCCGGCAAACCAGTCGGGGCTCACCCCGGCTTCACTCAGGGCCTGATACACCCCGCCCTGGTAAGAGCCCAGCGCGCCGCCGCCTTGCAGCACAAGCGCGGTCTGGTCGAATCGGGCGTTGGGGGTGAAGCGTTCCGGGGCGTTCATGACAGGCTCCTTGTTTTGGTTGCCTATCAATACGCATCAGCTGTGCCAGAGGAAAAAACTCATTAAAACAATGACTTGAAAATTTGGCATATAGTGCGCTGGTGGAACGCCCCCGGTGCGAGTGGTGGATATCCACCGGCCGCCCTTGCTTCGATCGATTGCCCCAAATTTGATTGGCATATCGCTTTGTGTACTCTGCCGTCTGGACAGCATGGAGGGGCAATTGATGGTGGTGAAGAGCGCAATGGCTGGCCTGGTGGCGATATCCCTGATGACCGCCTGTACCGATGCGCCCGAGTGTGGCGTCGCCGACGCGCTTGTCGAGCTTGGGCAGGCGCGGGTCGGCGGATCGGACTACTACATCTACTCGCGCACGGTGGGCGTCACCGACAAGACCCGGTTGTTCGAGCTTTACGCGCAAAAGCCGACGTTCGACACCTGCGGGCAGACCGACCAAAAGGTTTTGAGCGACGCATACATCGATCCGGCGCGCGGCACGCCTGTGCGTGTCATTGTTCGCGGTACGGAGATGGAGGTGGAATACGCCAGTGGTGACGGCGCTCAGGGCTCCCCGGCGCTGGAGATTGTCGTCCAATAAAAAAAAGAGGTGCCGTCAGCACCTCGGTTGGAATGTTTCCATTTCTCGCCCCGTCGCCGGGGCGTTTTCAAATCACGCGTCTGCTCAATTCACCGCCGTGCCGGAGGTGGCAGGGGCCTGTGCCTGCGCGTTGTCCGCCCCGGTGCCGGCGGGCGCCTTGGGTGCTTCAACCAGCATCACCGTTTCGGTGTCGAGGCCGTTTTCGGCGCGCATCAGCGCCAGGTTGGCGTCGTAGTAGTTCTGGCTGTAGATCAACCCTGCGGCTTCATCCACGTTCTTCTGGGTTTCGGCCAGCGGCATCAGGATGCGCGAGTAACCGATATCCACCTCGGCGAGCTTGAGCTGTTCGATGGCCGACTTGCTGTCGCCTTGCTTGAGGGTGTCGTTGCCCTTGTTGAGGGCGGCCGTTTTCTCCGGTGTGGGCACGTAGTCGTGGCCCACCACCAGTTGCCCGTCAATGGAGACCAGGTTGGGGTCGTTCTTCGAATTGGCCCCCAGTGCCTTCTCGTCGGTGCGGGTCTTCTTCAGCCCCTGCTGCGCCTGATCGATCAGCTTCTTCGCCTGATCCGTATTGCCGTTGAAGAGGGCGATGCGCGCGGCGTGCACATCACGCATCACCTGGTAACCGTCGTCGGAGACGGCCAGGTTCATCTTCTCGGCCTTGGTGAGCTGTTCATGCTTGACGGTGGGGTTGTTCGGCGTGGCGGCGTTGGCCACCAGCGGGGCAAGCCCGGCGGAAGCGAAGGTGGCGGTCGCGAAGGCGCCAAGCACGAGATTGCGAACGGTCTTGTTCATGTTGATTCTCCTGCACCCGATTGAATGGATGAGGGTGGTCGCGACGGGGTGTCGGGTCGGCTGGCCATCCAGTTGGCGTTACTGCTTGTGCCGACTGTGATGACGCATCAGGCGTGCCAGTGAGCTAAGCCTTTGAAAACGCGTCGAAACATCGACAGCCGATTCAGGAATTGATGGCGGTGTGGGGGTGATAACCACCAATGCACCGGGTGCCGGATTCGACCGGCCGACACCGCCCCGATCGAGCGCGGCGAACCAGGGCGACCAAACGCACCAGAGCACGGGAATCCCGAACGCAACGCCAGAATGCAAAAACGGCAGGCCGAAGCCTGCCGTTTGTCTCAGTGCTCGCGGCCTTCAGCCGCGCACGCCGAATTCACGCCCTGCGCTGGCGACGACGCGCCGCAGCGCCCACCAGACCGAGGCCGGCGAGCAGCATGGCGTAGGTTTCCGGCTCGGGCACCGCGCTCAGCACATTGCCGTAGAGGCCCATGCTGGGGGCATCGACGGTGACGCCCTCGGTGTAAATGGTGAACATCCCATTGGGATTGAAGTGAAAGCTGTCGGAGAAGTCGACGTCGGCGCCGCCGTACTGGAAGTTAGAAAACCTGCCCTGAGCCGCCACCGTCAATGCGGCGTTAACACCGATGGCCGCACCGCGGGGCACCCACAGCCGCTGGATCGATGCCGTCTCATTCACGGTGTAGGTCATGCCCTCGGTGGGGTTCACCACTGCGCGGCCCGAGATCCGTGTGCTCGTGTCCGACGAGCTGGCCGGTTTGCTGAAGTCAGGCTCCAGATACAGCGGCCCGCTCAGGCCCAGCACCAGATCCCAGCTGCCGGCACCACCCCAGTCGGTCCCGGTAACGGTGCCGGTGAGGCCGCCACCCAGGCTGAATTCGACCCAGTCGCTCTGGCCGCCGTTGTAGTTGGACGAGTAGTAGAACGTGGTGTCCTCGGCCGAGGTGAACGAGGCCGAGGCGTAGTAGCGATCGGTGCCGTAGTACATGTAGGCCTGCGCATGCAGGCCGAGGGGGCTGGCCCGGGCCGACGCGTTCCAGTCATAGCTGGCAAAGCCGCCGCTGTCAGACGCAGTCGCGATGCCGGGAAAGTTGGCCGTGTTGCTATTCGCACCGGCCGAGGCCTTGGCCACGCCATTGGCCATCGCCGGCAACGCCAACACGCCCATCACACATACCGCTGCCGTTCGTGCCACCGCGCCGATGGCGGTGCTGGTCGTTCCTTTCAACATGTCATGTACTCCAAGACGAATCAATGGCAGGGCCACGCAAGCGCAGCCAATGTTCTTTGTTCGTTGTCTGGCCAGTATGGCGAGCGGGAGGGGTGGGTGCAAGACCGTTGGCATTGAGTCACACGCCTGTCGGGCGGAAGTCTCGCCGCCAGAACGCCGTCCTCCCGATGCCAATAAAGCCATCGGGGTTGGTTCATCCAGGCCAACATTTGCGCGACTGCAATCCATGGCGCCACAGTTCCTTGCGGACTCATGCGTGTGCATGAAAACGTATTCAAATCACCTGATTCAGGTGTTAAATGCCTGGCACAAATCGGGTATTCAGCGCCGGTACCCTCCGATAAAAAAATAATAAGAGGTTCCCTATGCCGGATCAGATCCTGCGTGCCGCGCATCCACACCCTGCGCTGCGGTCCCGATATCTCCAACGGCCCATACACCTCATGGTGTTTCTCGCCTTGCTTTGCCTGAACATGCTGGCCACCAACAATGCATATGCAGAAGACGTGGCCGCCGAGTTTGTCAAAGACGTCAGCTGCGCCAACAGCTGGGAGAATTCGTTCTGGGATCCCGGCACACGCTCGTGTTGGGAATGCCCGAAATCAGCGCCCAAGCGCACGATCTGGCCGGTCGACCGCGAATGGGCCTGCGAACAACCTGCCCACGAAGTGTTCAAGCACGCCAAAGGCCCGGAGAACCCGACGCCCCTGTTGGGCTTCATCAATACCAACTGCCGCGAAGGCTGGTTCCTGGATGTTGGCGGGTGTTACAGCTGCGAGGGCTACAATCGGACGCTGGGTTATAAGATCACCGATCCCCGCGCATGCTCGAAACTGGTTCCGCTCGTCAAAGCGAGAGCGATCGAACGCGGCTCACCGGGCGGTTGTCCCGAGGGATCGTTCCAGCATCTGTTCCCGTCGAAGTGTTACAGCTGCCCGGCCGGTTCCTACCGCAACGCCAACACCGGCACCGACCCGACCACCTTTGGCGCATGTACCAAGTGTGGTGGCCTCAATGGCACCCCATGTCCGCTCACCACACTGAGAAAGTCCTGCGATGGCGACCTGGTCGAGGATTTTCTCAAGCACCGGTGCGTCAAGAGCGAGACCCGCCAGCGTCAGGAAATCGCCGCGAAAAAGCTGGCCGAGATCGCGAACTTTGTGGCGAGCAAGGTCAGCTTTGCCAACTCGGTGGCAAAGAACCCCCAAGTGCGCAATGCGTTGAGCACGGACAAACCGGAAACCGCGGCCAAGGCAGTCAACACCGCAGCCGCAGGCAACACGACCATGCCGGACGGCAACGTGCTGCGCACCATGACCGTGGGCGCCACGGTCGGGGCCAAGGTCATCTACGGCGGTTCTGCCGGCGTCGGTGCCGCCATCGACCTCACCGCACGCCTGCCCGTGTATGCCTACGCTACGGTGGATCACGACGCCTCACTCGGCTTCGGCGCTGCCGGTGGCGCGGATATCGGCTTCTGGGTGTGTCAGGCCAACAAGATCGGCGGTAACGCCTGGGGGGTGGAATTCGGCCCCAACGACATTCTCGCGTTCGCCAGGGGCTTGAAAGGGGTCGAAGGCGCCCGCCTGTCCGACATGGTCAAGCCGGGATGGGACGTTGGCGTCACCCTCTGGTTCGGCAACGACAACGTGTTCCAGGGATTCACGCTGACCCCCAGCGTCGGCGCTGGTGCGGATTTGGGGGGCGTCGTCTGGGCGACGACCTCCGTGCAGGACGACCCCGATGTCGCCTGCGATGGCACGCCGCGCCATGCCAGATAGAAGCCCTCATCACCGCTCACCGGCGGCATCAAGCCGGTGGGCAGTAGCGGTGAAGCCGTGATTAAAAACTGTGGTCTGTCCGCTATTCATGATCAAAAGTCGCTGGCGCTCCGTGAAGGCGGAAATCAATGACTCTGACCCCATTGATCGCGCCCCTCCATGCCAGATAGAAGCCCTCATCACCGCTCACCGGCGGCATCAAGCCGGTGGGCAGTAGCGGTGAAGCCGTGATTAAAAACTGTGGTCTGTCCGCTATTCATGATCAAAAGTCGCTGGCGCTCCGTGAAGGCGGAAATCAATGACTCTGACCCCATTGATCGACCCCATTGATCCGATGACTCTGACCCTATTGATCCGTCTGTCCCCTATTTCGTTAAATACAAATTGACCTGCGTCCAGTTCTAACGAGATCTTGATGAATTTCGACAAACCTATCCGAAGCTACGTCGATCAATCTAGCCTCTTCTCTAAAACGCTCCTCATGTAACGGATTTCCTTTGAGTGATTCATGACGTACCCCTTGCCAGCCGCCGGAATTTGGTGACGTGTAAAGTCCAATCAAGTTCATAAGTTCTTGACCGGCTTCCATCAAATTTTTTCGCTTTACTTCTAGGTCTTTGTCTTGGAATTCATGAGCGGCATTATCCCATTCTATTAAGAATATTCTCAGCGGTTTCAAGTCTTCAAGATTAAAATCAAGTAAGAAGTCGTGTTCTTTCAAAAAATCAATAAAAGATTCATTTGGCAAATCTTTGAGAAACTTTGAAAAGAGTTGAACATCGTTTGGGTGCGATTCTGAAGTGCGTACCCTTCTTTGGGTGCTAACTTCCGTGGCTATAAAACTTGAGAGCGAGAAAATAAATGCAGCAAATGGTTCCCATTGGAATTCCCATTCGATTGGATTCCAAAATAGCCACGCTACCGTGGTCATCATGCCGATGATAGATAAAAGCTTGGCTATAAAATTCATTGGTATTGGTTTTGCAGGTGTATGGAATGTCTGGTTTTGGCTAAGTTTTTAATAATCATATTCCATCGACTGCTCTGCAAATTTCCCCTGTTGCTTTGTAGTTGTGATTCGATGGTTATTGTGAGTCTTGTTTTAAGTCGAAAATTTTCCTTAGAAAGGAGCGTAGATCGCTGAGGGAATCTGGTTGATTCTTTATTAGCCATGTAAAAATCATCGGCATGTCACGTGTTTTTTTGAACTCTAATCTAGTTTCAGACAGCTTTGAGAATATATTTGAAAGGATCTCCGCTCCATTGACATCGGTTGCGCAATCTTCAATAGCTGAGTCGAGTTCTTCAGCAACAGCCTCAATCGGTATATTTTCTCCGTGAGCGCTCAGAATGGCAGCAATCGCGTCTGCTACTAATCCGTAATTCTCAAGCATCCGTCTCTCTAAAAATAATAATTTTCCTTGTGATTCCCTTGAAATGCGTTCGCAATCGGCGCTCTTTCGCTCTTCCTTATCGAGAAGTATAGCTACCATCGGTGGGACAAGAGCCGAGGATTCTGAGAGGCGTTTGTAGATATTTGCGACTTCTTGAGGAGATATGCTCCTCTTCTTATCGAAGGAGCCGGTATGCTCCACCCTAAGAACTGCAGTGCCAGCGGATATCTCTGAGCAGAATTCATCTAAGAGAGCAGGTATGACAATTTCCTCTGTTTGCCCCTCAACCCAGAGAATGCGATCGCGTCCGTGTAGATCGGTCATGCGAATTCCCAATTCCGCGAGTTCGTTTCGCAGCTTGGGAAAGTCCGCTCCGGAAACCTGTTTCGTTACGGAGAAGGTGCCTTGAAGTTCGAACATTGATATTGAACTTGGCGCAACTGCAGTTAAAACGTCTGGTGAGTGGCCTGTGAGAATGTACTGATGCTCCTTCCCCTCGTGAGCAAGGATGCTAAGGAGTTCGCGCAACGCTTTGGGGTGCAAGAAAGAGTTTGGTTCGTCGATAGCAATAACTTTAGGATGCCGTGCAGTCAAGACGACATACAGAATTGCTATCACGTTGCCTATCCCGCTTCCCATTCGGTCAAGTGGTACTGCTAAGTCATTTCGACGTGCCTCAGGCGGCTCTGGTAAGCATTGAAGCTCAAACGCTTTCTGATCTGTGATTGGTGGGGATTGAATCCATTTCACCGAAGGAAATATTCGATGAACCCAGTTGCAAAGCATGCGATGGCCTTCAGCATCGTTTGAAGATAAATGATTTATGCAATAAGGCAAATTTCCAGCTGTCTTCTCTAGCAGGGGCTTGCCTGACGTAGATGATTTCGCCGCTGGGAGTCGTTGTGCAGAGAATCTGTAAATTCTCGACTTGTACTTGTCGGCAACATTGCTCAGTATGTTTCCAATTCCGCCAAAGTTCGAAATACTTCCATTTCGGATTGACTCATTTGCGTCACTTATGGCAGCCCTGAGCGCGAGTCCGCTTTCCGTGTTTGCGTTCAAAGCTATGCTTGTTGATCTTCCGAAATGGGTTTCAATAGAAATATGATTCCGTCCGTTGTGAACGTCGAAATATATTGACATTTCTGGGTTGTTGGCTAGCCCGTCAAGAATTATTTGTGCGGCATCGTTTGTCTGGCTTGGCAAACCCCTCAAGGTGTCCCGTGAAAGTGGTACAAATAAATCTTGAGCCGAGAGTTTTTTGTATTCAGTAAAATTCGTTCCAATGGCTACTTGGAATCTAGATTGTGGTGCTGGTTGATCCCCGTATTCGACAAGGTTTGCGATGGATTTGTGTGGAAAGGAATTTGTGACATCGAGGTCCACGGTTTCCATGGCCGTGGTTTTTCCGGAGTTGTTTGAGCCAATAAATAGATTGAATCCAGGGTGTAGATGTATCGTTTCCGAATTCAAGAAGCTTTTTAGGTTTTCTATTTCAATGGATTTTATGTACATACAGGCTTGTCGTGATATCTCGATTTGGTTCAACTCGCGTAGGGAGCAATGGCCGAAAGATAGTGCGTCAAATGGCTTTCCATAGTGCCCCGGAGAATCAGACGTTGCAATGCCTGATGGTTATCGCAGCGTACTACCGAATGGTCGTGCCAGGGAAAACGAAGTATCCGCTTGACTTGCAAAAGGCACAGCGCCATCCGGCCAGCGCCACGCAGATAAATCGGCGGATAGCGTATTTCGAGTTGGAGTTGCTGTTAGACGGTCATGCGCTTGGCTTGCGTCGTAGGTAAATGACCAAGCTCAAGCAAACGACTAAACCCACGATCAGCACACTCAGCTTCACCCCCGGCATGTGCCTCGACACCTCCACCAACACCCCCGACACCTTGTCACTCAACGACAACCAAACCCCCACCCATAGCGCACCCCCCACCATATTCGCCGGCAGAAACCGCCACCGCGTTAAACCCAGGCTCCCCGCGAGCACCCCATTCAACTGACGCAGAAACACAAAGAATCGCGCCATCACCACGACCCTCACTCCCCATTTGGCGAACAGGCATTCTCTCCGGACGAGCCGGGCGTCGATGAGGCCGACGCGCGCCGTGCTTGAGCAGGGCGTGGCGGCCGAGCTGTCGGCCGATGGCGTGGCCGAGGGTGGCGCCCAGGGCGATGATGAGTGATTCGCCGGGCAGGGTGGTGCCGATGGCTGCCAGTGCCACCACCGCTGTGTCGTCCGTTCCGATTTAGTCCGCCGCTTCGCCCCGATCCGAATCCAAGTCCCTGACCCCCTCCAACTCAAACGGCTCCATCTTCCTGTAGATCGTCGCGCGCGCGACCCCCAGTTCGCGGGCGGTGGCCGAGACGTTGCCGCCGTTGCGGGCGAGGGCCTGGACGATGGCGGCGCGTTCGGCGCTTTGGAGTGTCTGGCTGGGTTGCAGCGTGTTGTCTGTCGGGGCGACCAGTTCGGCGGGCAGGTCGTCGCTGCGGATGATGCCGTCGTGGGACAGGGCGGCGCCCAGGCGGAGCACTTGCTGAAGCTCGCGGATGTTGCCGGGCCAGCGGTGTTGTCGTAGCCGTTGCCGGCTGGCGCTGTCGAGGCGAAGCGGTCGGCCGGGCGCGCCCAGCTCGGCGAGCAGGGTGTCGATGAGGGCTTCGAAATCCTCGCGGGCGCGCAGCGGGGTGAGCGAGACGCTGAGGCCGTTGATGCGGTAGTAGAGGTCTTCGCGGAATTCGCCGGTCTGTACGCTGCGGCGCAGGTCGCGGTGGGTGGCGCAGAGCAGGGCGCAGTCGAGTGTCAGCAGGCGCGTGCCGCCCACGCGGGTGACGGCGCGCTCTTGAATGACGCGCAGCAGCCGGGCCTGCAGGGGCAGCGGCATGTCGCCGATTTCGTCGAGGAACAGGGTGCCGCCGTTGGCTTGTTCTAACTTGCCGGGTTTGCCGTGCCGGCTGGCGCCGGTGAAGGCGCCGGGCTCGTAGCCGAACAGTTCGGATTCGATCAGGTCGGCGGGGATTGCAGCGCAGTTGATGGCCACGAAGGGCCCCTGGCTGCGCGGCCCGGTGTCGTGCAGGTGTCGGGCCAGCACTTCCTTGCCCGTGCCGGTTTCGCCGGTGATGAGCACCGGCAGGCCCTGGGCATAGACGCGCTCGGCCTGCCATACGGCGCGATGGGTCTGGCGGTCGAAGCGCGGGCTGGCAGCGCCCGAGGCCGTGCGCGCGGCGGGCCGTGGAACCCCCCGGGCTGGCTCGCGCTGCACCCGTTGCGCATGCAGGGCAATGCCGTTGTGGCGCCAGAGCCGCGCCGGCCTGCTGGTGTCTCGCAGGGCGTCGAGCAAGGCGTCGTGGGTGGTGTCCAGCAGCGCGTCGATGCCGGCCGGTTCGGTGCTGTCGAGGCCGAGCAGGTGGCGGGCGTAGGCGGTGGCCCCCAGCACGGTGCCCTGGTCCGACAGGGCAATGACGCCGGCCAGCGGCGAGGCGACAAAGGCCGGGTCGCAGTGCAGGCGGATGACGGTGGCGCCGGGCAGTGCCTCGACCATGCGGTTTTCAATCGACCGGGCCGCCAGCATGAGCGGCTCGATCACCCCCAGGGGGCGGCCGTCATGGCAGCGCGAGCCGTTGAGCACCCCGGCCAGGCCCCCTTGCGGCGACATGACCGGCACCGCGGCACATGAAAAGCGGCGGATGGCCTCGAAGAAATGCTCGCCCCCGCTGACCACGGCGGGGCGGCCCTCGGCCAGCACGCAGGCCGGGCCGCTGGTGCCGGCGATGTGCTCGCTCAGATTCACGCCGGGGCGCAGGGCGGTGACCACGTCGCGCATGTCGGGCTTCTCGCCCCCGATGGAGGCCAGCACGCAGCCTTCGGCTTCGAGGAAGGCCAACGCCCAGTCCCGGCTGCTGAGGGTGTCGAACAGGCGCGTCATGTCGGGCTGCACCAGCTCGAGCAGCTGGCGGTGCTGTTCCGACAGCTCGCGAATGCGCGCACGCGGCACCGGGTCGAACAGAATCCGCGCCGATTCGTTCAGGCCGTAGTCCCGCGACCGCGACCAGGACCGTTGAACGGTGTCCGGCACGTCGTGGTGCGGCACGTCGTGCCCTTCACGGAAAAGATGCCAGGCGTGGTGAAGCGTCTGGTCGAACTCGGTATTGAAACTGGCCATGTCTCCTCCTTCGCGGTTGACTCAAATTGAGTCAACGCCCGCCGCCGAATGATCCGTTCTGCGACGGGGCGATTGGTCTCCGTATCCCGCTGCGTGCTGTCTTTTTTATTGCAGTGGTTTGTTTTTGTTGGGTTTTTGTTTTCCTGGCATGCACCCTGCAAATAGGCAGATACCCGCATCGTGTGCCGCGCACGCCCTTGTGTGTCGCGCGGCGCCTCGGTGAGGGCATCCAAAAAAAGATACATCGTTACTAGGAGAAGATTCAATGATCGAATCCAGGGGGACTGGAGACAAGCAGGCGTCGTATCGTGGTCGTGCGCGCGGCATCGTGGCCGCATGCGCGATGGCGCTGGCGCTGGCGGCGGCAAGCCCGGGTGCACACGCGGTGGATGTGGATGCCGGCGACTACACCGCACTGCCCGATGGCACCAACCTGGCCATCGTGTATTACCAGCACGCCACCCGCGACGCCTTGTTTGCGGATGGTGACAAGGTCGATGTCGATGCCGGGCTCGATTCGAACGTGGGCATCCTGCGGGGCGTGCACTACATGGATGTGGGCGGCTACATCGTCGATCCGCAGTTCCTGCTGCCCTTCGGCCGGCTGGAGGCCAAGGATGACCTGTCCGCCCTCGGCGACGCCGACGGCATGGGGGATCTGATTCTGGCGGCCACCGTGTGGCTGGTGAACGACCCGAAGGACAGCACCTACTTCGGCATCACGCCCTTCCTGTTCCTGCCCACGGGCGACTACGACAAGAAAGACGCGCTGAATCTGGGCGAGAACCGTTGGAAGTTCGCGCTCCAGGCTGGCTACATCACGCAGATTGCGCCCAAGCTGCTGCTCGACGTGGTGGCCGACGTGACCGTCTATGGCGACAACGACGACTTCGGGCCCACCGGCGCCAAGCTGGAGCAGGACCCGAGCATCCAGCTGCAGGGCTTTCTGCGCTACCAGATGAGCGACACCTGGGACTTGCGCGCCGGCATCTCGCACACCACGGGCGGCAAGACCCAGGTGGACGGCGTGAGCCAGAACGATCGTCTGCAGACGACCAAGGTCTCGGTCGGCACCGGGGTGTTCGTGACCCCGACCGTGCAGTTCATCGCCAACTATGGTCGTGACGTCGATGTGCGTCAGGGCTTCCGTGAGGACAACCGGCTCAACCTCCGGCTGCTGAAAGTGTTCTGATCGTTTGGCTGCGCCCTCCCGGTCAGGAGGGCGCGTTCACGGCGCGGGTCTTGTCGGCGTGCGCTGCGAAGGGCAAGACCGATGAGTCACCGCCTCGGTCAGGGCCTTGCCCCACCCACGGGGCGCCGTCCAGCGCCTTCGTGGTGAAGCGTCGACTCAAGGGCCCTGCAGCGACAGGTCGCGGTTCTTCTCCTGCAATCCCCGGCAACGAGTCGGTGTCCTCGCCAAAAAAGTGGCCCGCACATGGCGGGCCGAAATTGCGGGAGGCGCAACACTGGAGCCGGCTGGGAGGAATCAAAGACCGGCCAGATGTCTGGACTACGCGGGAACTTGTGGTTCGTGCGCTACCAGGCCTGCCGCGGGCGGGACCTTGAATCGGGAGACGGTGAGATTCAGCGAGGCGGAGATTTCCGAGAGCACCCGTGCTGATTCGGCGGTGCGCACCATGCCTTCGGTGGTGCGCTCGACCATCTGGGCGACCAGTTCGACCTGCCTGGCCAGGTCGGTGCTGGCGTCGCCCTGCTCACGGGTGGCGTCGGCGACCCCTTGAACCAGGTCGGCCGCTTTCCTGGCGCCTTCGACAATGGCGGCAAGACCCTGAGCGACTTCGTCGGCGGCGGTGACACTGCGTTTGACCTGAGGGAGGGCCGATTCCATGGCGGTGACAGCGGCATTGGTCTCGTCCTGAATGCCGCAGAGCGTCTCCTCGATTTCGACGGTGGCATCGGCGGTGCGCTCGGCAAGCTTGCGTACCTCGTCGGCCACCACGGCGAAGCCGCGCCCCTGTTCGCCGGCGCGGGCCGCTTCAATGGCGGCGTTGAGCGCCAGCAGGTTGGTCTGCGAGGCGATGTCCTTGATGGAGGCGGCGATCAGGCTGACCCGGTCGGCGCGGGTCTTGAGCGTGGCGATGCGTGCCGAGGCGTCGGTGACGCGGTTGGACAGCGCGTCCAGCTCCCTTGAGGAGGTCGTGACCAGCTCCTGTCCGTTGGTGGCATACAGCACGGTACGCTGGGTGTAGTGAGCGGTTTCGCTGGCGCCGTCGGAGATGTGCTGGATGCTGACAGTCAGCTGCTGCATGGCAGCGGCCATGCCCTGGGTGGCGTTGCTTTGTTCGTTGGCGCCCTGGGCGACATTCGCCGAGGTGCGTTCGATGTCACGCGCGGCCTCTGCAATGTTGCGCGCACCGCCCATGATGTCGGTGACCGAGCGGGAGAGGGCTTGAATGAGCGCGCTCAGGTCGGCGAGCACGCTGTTGGCGGGCGCCGGCGGCATATGAACGGCCAGATTGCCGGCGGCGACCTCTTGCATCGTCTGGCCGGCCAGCGCCGGGTCGCCCCCGATCTGGCGGAGTACCGAACGGGTGATCCATGCCGAGATGAGCAGGATCAGCGCGGCAATCGGCGTGACCATGAGCGCGATCCGCAACAGCGCACCGGAAAAGGCTGCGTCGATGTCGTCCACATAGAGCCCGGTGCCGACGACCCAGTCCCAGGGCGCGAAGTGCTCGACCCGTTGCCATTTCTCCACTTGTTTGTCGCTGCCGGGCTTGGCGGTCATGGTGCGGGTGAGCGGGTCGTTGCTCATGGCGGCCTCGACCAGGGTGCGCACCGGGTAGCCGCCCTGCTTGTCCTGGCGGTCCCAGTGCGCGGCGCCCTCGTATTCGCTGCGGATGGGGTGCATCACCCCTTCGCCCTTGGTGGAGTAGACGTAGTAATACGCGTCCCCCAGGTAGCGCATGTGCCGCAGCGCCTCACGCGCCTGCTGTTGGGCGTCCTGCTTGCTCAGTTTCCCCTCTTCGGCCCGTTTGGCATAGCCGCTGAGCAGGCTCACCGCGTTGTCGATCGAGGCGTTCAGGAGCATGCGCCGGTCGTCGAGCATGCGCGAGTGCAAGTGAAGGACCAGCAGGACGCAGGCGATGACAAGGCCGGCGACCGCGACGGCGGAGAGGAGAATCAGCCTGCTCTGCAAGGAACGAAAGCGCATGATGGGGCCCTTTGACCGGCAAGGCCGGCGTCTCAAGAGGTGGGTGACAAAAGCTTTGGATTGGCCGTGCGAGGTGTGTCTGATGCCTGCTAGACGCTGAAGCGCTCGACCACGGTGGTCAGTTTCGAGGCGATCTTTTCAAGATTCGCCGCCGAGCTGGCCACGTGATGGACTGCCTCGCTGTTGCGGGCCGCCAGCTGCGAGACCGATTCCACATTCTGCGAGATGCGGGCACTTGCCTGGCTTTGCTCCTGCAAGGCCCGGGAGATGCCATCGACGAGTTGCACCACGTTGGTGGCGCTGATGTTGATGTGCTCCATCGAGTTGCCGATGCCGGTGGCGACCGCCACCCCGTTGCGCACGCGTTCGACCCCGCTATTCATCGCGCGCACGGCTTCTGCCGTGCCGTGCTGCATGCCGAGCACCATCTCGGTGATCTCTGCCGTCGAGGTGGCCGTGCGCTCGGCCAGCTTGCGCACTTCTTCGGCCACGATGGCGAATCCGCGTCCGTTCTCGCCGGCGCGGGCCGCTTCGATGGCGGCGTTGAGGGCGAGCATGTTGGTCTGCTCGGTGATGTCGGCAATGGCCGCGACGATGCGCGAGATCTCGTTCGAGCGTTCACCCAGGGCGCTGATTGCCCGTGCGGCTTCATCGACCATCTGCGCGGTGTTCTTCATTTCGGAGACCGACTCCTGGGCGGCTTGCGCTCCATGGGTGGCCAGACCGCTGGATGTCTTGGTCTGTTCGGCCGACTTGTCCGCGTTGCGCGAGAGGGCATCGATGCTGCATTTCACCTCGTCGATGGCGGTTGCCATGGCGCTGGCCGATTCATATTGCCGGGACGAAGCGTCGGCCACGTCGGAGGCCGTGTGTGTCATCTGTCTGGAGGCATGGCCCAGTTCCTCGACCGTCTCCTTGAACTGGGCGATGGCGGTGCGCAAGCGCTGCGCCATGTCGTTGAAGCGGGTTGCGACCTCGCCGAGTTCGTCGCGCGAGCGGACCACGATGGACTGGGTGAAATCCCCCTCTGCCATCCGACTTGCGCCGGCCGACAGCGCCCGGACGGCGCCCATGACCGAGTAGTACATGCCGCCCACCAGGTAGCAGACCAGAAAAGCCGCACCGAGCGAGACAGCCATGAGCGCGATCTGACGCACCCGCAGGCTCTGCTGGCGGGCCAGCAGCATGTTCCGCAGGTCGGGCAGGACAGTGCTCTTGAGTTCGGTCACCAGCGGGGAGATGGCGCGTGTGCTCTCGTCGAAGAACTGCTCCGGCGTCATCTCGAAGTTGTTGTCGAGAATCTGCTGGCGAACCAGCGCACGAATGCGTGCCGCGTCGGCCACCAGCCGGATGGCAGAGGCCTCCAGCCCCTTGGAGAGTGCCGGTACCGCGTCCGCGGCGCGGTGCAGACGCAGAATGAGTGCATCCCGCGTCTGGTCGAGCTGCGCCAGGCGGCTGATGAGCTGGTCCTCCTGGTCCAGGGTCATCACGTTCTTGGCCAGCAGCGCTGTGGCCATCCCGCGCACGCGGGAGATGCGTTCGGTCATCTCCGGTCCGTTGGTCACCAGCGTGTTCACCAGATGGGTGGCGGCGGGGTCGGTGTTGAACAGCAGTCCGGATCGCAGGGCGAGTTCATCAATGAAGGTCAGGATCTGGGCGATGAGCACCGTGTGGGCGTTCTGATTGACTTCCCAGTCGGGCGGCGTGCGGAACCTCAGGGCCGTCCACTTGCCTTCGATGGACTTGAGGCTGGCCAGGAGGCTGAAGGCGTCGCCATCGACCTCGAGTTGCTGAATCAGGCTGGCGAGCGTCGTATCGACGGCGTCGCGCACGGCGTCGGCCTGTGCGTTCAGTTCCTCCCGGCCGCCGAGCACACCGCCGACGAGGTCGCGATGGGCTTGAATGGCAGAGAGCAGATCAAGTGAGCCGTTCAGTGACTGCAGGCCCACCACCTCTTGCTCGATGTCGTCGATGTCACGACCGGTCTGGCTGTAGATCTGAATGACGAAGAACGCCGACACAAGGATTGTGATGGCGCCAATCAGGTTGAATTTTGCGACGTATCCAAACCGGTCGAGCAAGGCGACGGCTGGTGTGAACATTCTTTTCATTGTTATGGCCTCTCTGTGAGCGGGCTCCCCTCCGTACTATTCTAAGCACAAAAAAATCTCGATAGTGTCAATAAAATCAACGGATTGTGGAAATCCACAATACTTTTTATGCCATCATAAGTATTTTTACGTACTCATATTTTGTTACTCAAAGCGAGGGATTCTGAGCGCAGAAAGCGTGTGTTTCGACGACGTTCGTGGATGTTCCAGGTGAAGTTCTGAAGTCGACGTATGACCGGCGGGTCAGGCAGTGATCTGTCGGGGGATCGAGTCAATCGCGCGCAAGTCGCCGCTGGCGATCAAGCATGGGGGTCTCCGAGCCGGCAAGGTGCTGGTTGCCCGCTTCTCGCGGGCGCTGAGGCGACGGCAGCGAGCGGGTCGCGCCCTTCAAGCGGGGTTGATCATCCGCCAGCCATGGCACCATGTCGCCACTTACCGTGCGACGCGTTGAGCGTCCCGGAGCTGGAGGCAGGGATATGTGGCAAGACGTGGTTCAGTGGGCGCTCGCGGCCCATGTGCTGGTGATCACGGGGGCGCTCATGATGCTGCTCTTGATCGTGAGCATGTTGCGCCAGGCGCGGACACCGTCGGCATCCGTGGCGTGGTTGCTGTTTCTGATTCTGCTGCCCTACATCGGCGTGCCGCTCTATCTGTTGTTCGGCAGCCGCAAGTTCTTTTCAGCCAAACGGCGGCCCCTGAGCGCGGGGGTACATCCGGCATTGCCGACGGTGCCGTCTGATCCGGTCCGGCACTTTCTGGACGTGGCGGGCATGGCGCCGCCCGCGCCGGCGGAGGGCGTGCGTTTCCATGCGGGGGCGGCCGAGGCCCGGAGCGCTTTGAAGCGTTTGTTGGGCGAAGCGCAGACGTCGATCGACGTGTGTGTGTTTCTGCTGGGCGACGACGTCATGGGGCGCAAGATGCTCGATCTACTTGCCGAGCGGGCGCGCGCGGGCGTGCGGGTGCGCTTGTTGCTCGATGGCGTCGGTTCTTTCTTGCTGCCCAAGCGACGGCTCAGGCCGCTGCAGCAGGCAGGTGGCGAGACGGCCTGGTTCGTGCCGCTGTTGCGGCAGCCGTTTCGCGGGCGGACCAATCTGCGCAATCACCGCAAGCTGGTGATCGTCGATGGCGCCCGGGTCTGGGCCGGTGGGCGCAATATCGGCGCGGAGTACTTGGCGGACGAGGCTCAGAGTCACTGGTGGGACCTGAGTTTCGAGCTGGGTGGCGCGGCGGTGGCAGACTTCCAGCAGGTGTTCGAGGCGGACTGGGCCTTTGCGCGCGGGCAGGCGCGGCCCGAGTCACCTGCCGCGTCGGCCCGCCTGCCGGCCGGGGCGGGCGAGGGTGTCCAGCTGGTGCCCGCCGGGCCTGACATGGCGCAGGACGTGTTGCATGATCTGCTCGTGTTGCTGATGACCCATGCGCAGGATCGCATCGTGCTGGTGAGCCCCTACTTCGTGCCCGACGAAGTGTTGCAGACCATGTTGCGGCTGGCGGCACAGCGCGGCGTCCGGGTCGAGTTGATACTACCCCGGCGATCGAACCACCGGCTGGCCGATCTGGCGCGCGGCCGTGCGTTGCGCGAGTTGGCCCATGCGGGGGTGCGAGTGTATCTGCTGCCCGACGCCATGCTGCATGCCAAGGCGGTGCTGATCGACGGTCACATGGCGCTGGCCGGCTCGGCCAATCTGGACCCGCGCAGCCTGTTGCTCAATTTCGAACTGATGGTGCTGTTCCACGACCGGGCCGATGTGGCGCAGCTTGCCGCCTGGGTGGAGGGGCTTCGGAGCCGTTGCCCGCTGTGGCAGCCCACGCCGCCGGGGGTGCTCACCCAGACCCTGGAAGGGCTGGTTCTGCTCACGGCCTTTCAGCTCTGAGGGACGGGTCGCACGGCCTGGATGGTTCAGCGGCCCGGGTGCGGGCGGCCTGATTGCCGACGCCGCACGACAAACACGGCAGCCAGCCCGATCACGAGTGCGCCCAGCACGACGAGCTTGAGGCCGGGGAGGTGTTTCAAGACCTCGACCAGAGCCCCTGACACCTTGTCGCTGAGCGTCAGCCACACCCCCACCCACAAGGCGCCGCCCACCATGTTGGCCGCGAGAAATCGCCACCAGGGCAAGCCGAGGCTGCCGGCAAGCACGCCGTTGAGCTGACGCAGAAACACGAAGAAGCGCGCCACCACCACGACGCCCACGCCCCATCGGGCAAACAGGGTTTCGGCCCGGGCGAGGCGCGGTTCGGTCAGGCCGATACGCCCGCCATGCTTGAGCAGGGCGTGACGCCCCAGACGGCGACCGATGACGTAGCCCAGGCTGTCGCCAATCACGGCGCCCAGCCAAAGGGCGAAGAAGGCCGGGACGATCGATTGGTGGGCGTGGCCGAGGGCGACACCCAGGGCAATGATGAGGGATTCGCCGGGCAGCGGCGCGCCGATGGCTTCGAGCGCCACCACTGCGGTGACGACGGGGAGACCGGCGTCGAGCAGGTGCTGGAGTGTTGGCAAATGAGGCGGCGTCATGGGAGTGGGGTGTTTCGCTCCTCCCCCTTCAAGGGGGAGCTTGGGTGGGGGATGGGGTTTGGTGGTTTGTTGTGGGGGGGGATGAAACCCATCCCCAATCCTGCCGGTGGGCTGGCTTTACACAGCCAGCCCGTTCGCCGGGCGCGAAGCGGTGCTTCGCGAAACCCCCGCCTCACCCCCTTG
The DNA here is from genome assembly GCF_017309585.1 of Nitrogeniibacter aestuarii. NCBI lineage: Bacteria > Pseudomonadati > Pseudomonadota > Betaproteobacteria > Rhodocyclales > Zoogloeaceae > Nitrogeniibacter > Nitrogeniibacter aestuarii. The sequence continues at coordinate 378,567 of NZ_CP071321.1, forward strand.
AAGGGGAGGGGATCCGGAGAGTGCCATTTTGGGGAAGTCATGCGGATGGCTCGTTTGGTGTCGAGTTTTGGTTACGCCCGCTTGGCATCCGGCGCCAACTGATATTTCTGTATCCGGTAGCGCAGCGTCTCCCGCGTGGTGCCCAGGGCGCGGGCGGTGGCCATCACGTTGTAGTCGTGGCGTTCCAGTGCGGTCTGGATGATGAAGCGGTCCATCTCGTCCAGCGCCATGGAGCCGTCCAGCGGCAGGCGGATGGTGTCGCTGGATTCGACTGCCGCGCCGTCGCGCTGGCCGGCGGTGGGCAGGCCGAGCCATTCAACAGGTAGTTCCGGCCCGCTGGAGAGCAGCACGCAGCGCTCGATCACGTTGCGCAGCTCGCGTACGTTGCCGGGCCAACTGTAGTCCTTGAGCGCGGTCCACACGGCGGCAGGCACGCGGGCCACATGCTTGCCGGCCTGGGCGTTGAATTCGCTCACCAGCGAATCGACCAGCGGTTCGATGTCTTCCTTGCGATCACGCAGGCTGGGCAGGGTGACTTCGAACACCGAAATGCGGTGGTAGAGGTCGGCGCGGAAGTCGCCGTCGGCGGCCATCTGGCGCAGGTTGCGGTTGGAGGCGGCCACCAGTTGCACGTCCACCTCGATCTCGCGCTCGCCACCCACGCGGCGGAAGCGTTGGTCCTCCAAAGCCTTGAGCAGTTTCGATTGCAGGCCCAGATCCATCTCGCCGATTTCGTCCAGAAACAGGGTGCCGCCGTCTGCCTGTTCGAGCAGGCCCCGGTGGCGGCCCTTGGCGCCGGTGAAGGCGCCGGACTCATGGCCAAAGAGCTGCGATTCGAGCAGATCCTTGGGGAAGGCGGCGCAGTTTACATCCACGAAGGGGCCTTCGCTGCGCTCGCCCGAGTAGTGCAATATCTTCGCCGCCAGACCCTTGCCGGTGCCGGTCTCGCCCGAGATCAGCACGCTCGAGATGGGCACCCTGGCCAGCTGGGTGAGCATGGTGCGCACCCGCGTGGCGGCGGCGCTCACGCCGATGAGCGCTTCGGGCGAGAACTTGCGGGCGGCGGTTTCGGTGCTGTCGGCAATACGCTGGCGCTGGCGGGCGCCGCGTACGGCGGCGGCGATGGTCAGATCCAGCTTGTGGTCGTCGATGGGCTTGGCCAGAAAGTCCAGCGCCCCCAGCTCGGCGGCACGCTCGATGTCGCGGCGGGTGCCGTAGCCGGAGAGGAAGATCCATTCGCCCAGGCCGCCGGCCTCGCGCACCTCCTGCAGAAAGTCCAGCCCGTTGCCGTCGGGCAGGTTCATGTCCGAGAGCACGATGGATGGGGCAAAGCCCAGTTCGATGAGCAGGTGGCGGGCGTCACCCAGCGTTTCGCACAGGGTGACCTGCCAGCCGTCGCGCTCGAAGCGGCGTTTGAGTTCGGAGCCCAGCAGGCGTTCGTCTTCGATGATGGTCATGGTTCGCATGGGTCAGTCTCCACAAGGCAGGGTCACGATGGTGAGGGCGCCACCGTCGTCCCCGCGTTTGAGTTGTATTTCGCCGCCGGCCGAGCGGACCAGGCGCTGGATGATGGACATGCCCAGTCCGGTGCCGTCGGCCTTGCTGGTGTGGAAGGGGCGGATGCCGTGCTTGAGCAGGGCGTCCGGGTAGCCTGGGCCGGTGTCGGCCACGCTCAGCGTGACCTGGCGCTCGTCGCGACTCATGCGGATGACGATGCGCCCGGCGGCATCGGCCAGCGCGTCGGACGAATTGCGGATGAGGTTGATGAGCACCTGGCGCAGGGTGTCGCGCGGGATCACGCAGGTACCGGCGGCCACGTCGGTGTCGATGGCGATGCGCTCGGGCAGCTGATAGTGCATGAGGTGCACGATGTCGCCCACCAGCTTTTGGGCATCGACCTCCATGGGGGTTTCCAGGTGGGCGCGCCCCTGTTCGAGCATGCGGTTGAGCAGGCCGGTGACCCGCTCCATTTCATCGGCAATGAGGCGCACGCGCTCGCGCTCGTCACCGTCGGGCAGCTCTTCTTCCATGTTGTGCAGGGCGGCACTGATGCCCGAGATGGGGTTGCGCAGCTCATGGGCCAGACGGGCGGAGAACTCGCCGACGGCCGCGAGCCGTGAGCCATTCTCCAGCTCGGCCTGCTGGCGCAGCAGGGTTTCGGAGGCCACCTTCACCTGTCGCTCCAAAGACTCGGCATGAGCCTCGGCCGCGTGGCTCGCCTCGCGCAGGCGCTCGGCCATGTCGTTGTAGCGGGCATACACATTGGCCAGCGGATCGTCTGCGGGCACGTCGGTGGTGTGGAAATTCAGGTTGCCCACGTTCTCCAGCAGGCTGGTGAGCCGGTTGATCGAGCCGAAGGCGCGGCGGCGGATGGCGGCCAGCATCACCATGGCCAGCACCGGCAGTACGAGCATGGCCCCGGCGGCCACGGCCAGCTCCACCTCCGCGGCCTTGCGGGTCTGGCCGACCACCTTACGCTGCAGATCGTTTTCCTGGTGAAGCGTCTCGCGAATGACGGTGAGCGCGGCCAGCAGGCCGGTTTTCAAGTCGGGCTGAGAGTCGTCCAGAAAGCCCCGTGCACGCGCCAGCTGAACGGGAGTATCCGGATGCAGATGGGCGCCGCGGCTGATCAGCCCGGTCAGCTCCTTGCTGATGCGGGCCACTTCGGCATTGGTGGGTGTCGAGTCGGTCTGCACATGGCGGATGAGCAGTTCCTGGATGTCGATGCTGGTCTGCTGCAGGTCCTGCAGGTGGGTAATGTGGCGCTCCAGCGGGTCGAGGCGCTGGGCCGAGGTCCACGAGGTGTAGGCGAGAAAGCCGAGCGACACCACCAGCGCCACGATGGTGAGCACCGCCGCGAGCCGGAAGGGGCGCAACAGGGCGGTGTGGATGGTTGGTGGCGGACGGAGAGTGCGTTTCATGATGCGCTGGCGGCGCTCCGGATCGATGGCATTGATGTTCATGACGCAATGGGCGTGCCAAGGCTTGAGGCCGCTACCGGAGCCGCGCAGGGACTGGATGTCGCGGGGGTGTGGCAGACGTCGAGCCGGTGGAACGCCACCAGGGTGGTGGATTTGAACCGTCTGAGTGGTGGATATCCACCGAAGTTCCGCAGGGTGTTCCGGGGGCTGTCGGCAAGATATTGAATCGTAAAGATATTGTGCGTTGGCACACGGCTTGCCAAGGGAAGGGCGTCACCCCACGCGAAAGCCCCAACCCAGGAGACCCGTCATGTACGAACTGCTCACCATCGGGTACGACTCAGCCCTAGACGCCGACTCGGCCCGAAGCACCTTGATCAAGCTGTCCAGCCAATACCTCATCGATGTGGCCGACGCGGCCGTGGCGGTGGGCGACGGGCGACATCACATGCGGCTTGAGCACTTGGTGGACGTGTGGCCGGTGGGCCTGTCGGGTCGGGCCATCTGGGGCACGCTGGCCGGGGTGCTGCAACACCACCCCTCGGTGAAGGACGGTCTGGCCCGTGCCGAGACACTCGCCGAGTTCGGCATCAGCGACACCTACATGGAACAGGTGCTGACCCTGCTCGAACGCAAGGCGGCAGTGCTCTTCGTGCTGTCCCGAAAGAACAACAGCCAGCATGTGCTTGAGCACCTGCACCAGACGCAGGGGACCTTCCTGCGCAGCGACATCCACCGGCCCGACGACCTGGTGCGACGCGACCCGGCCGGCCTGGGCCGCTCGGCCATGGCGGCCTGAGCCGCTAAAAACCCCGGCGCGCCGCCCTGAGCGTGCCCGGCACAGATCATTCATCCAAAGGAGAGGAACCATGACAACCACCCAACTGCTGCGCGCCGCCCTGATGCTGCTGCCCCTGAGCGCCGCCCTGCCGGCCCATGCGCTGGAATGCCCGGTGAGCCCGAACGCGGCCAGCAAGCACGAGATCGTGGCCAACGCACCGCAGATCAAGCAATTCCAGAAGCGCCTGGCGGCTGAAAATCCGGCCGCGGCGGCCGAGTCGATCATCGGCACGCTGAAGGTGATGTACCCCAAAGCCAGCGACGAAGGCGTTGCCAATTTCATGATCGCGCTCGAATGCCCGGTGATTGCCGAGCAGAACAAGGGCGATGCCTGGGAGAAGACGCAGGTGAAACAGTTTGCCGACACGGTGCACAGCGTGCTGGCTGAGTCGTCCCACTCGTGATCGAGGGCCTGGCCCGTATGTCTCCCGCGGGTCAGGCCAGGGACCTCCGACGAGCATTGAGCCGGGTGTTCCCCGGCTTTTTTTCGTCCCGGCTGTGCGCGTGGCGAGGGGCTCGTGGTGGCCGGCGACTGCGGTATGCTCCGCCTTGTTCCGAATCATCTGTGCGCGAGCCGTTCTCGCCCCTGACCACCATGCTCGAATTCAAAATTGTCCCCGTGACCCCGTTTGCCCAGAACTGCTCGATTCTGTGGTGTTCCGAAACCCGAAAAGCCGCTGTGGTCGACCCCGGTGGCGATATCGACCGTATTGAAGCCGCGATCGCCGAGGCCGGCGTGACGGTCGAGAAGGTGCTGCTCACCCACGGTCACATCGACCACGCGGGCGCCACTGCCGAGCTGGCGCGCAAGCTGAATGTGCCGATCGAGGGCCCGCAGGAGGAAGAGCGCTTCTGGATTGACCAGCTGGCCGAGCAAAGCCGCATGTTCGGCTTCCCGCAGGTGGAAGACTTCACTCCGGACACCTGGCTGAACGATGGTGATCAGGTCACCGTCGGCCAGGTGACGCTGGAGGTGATCCACTGCCCCGGGCATACCCCCGGCCATGTGGTGTTTTTCGATCCGCAGAGCAAGCTGGCGATCGTGGGCGATGTGCTCTTTGCCGGTTCCATCGGGCGCACCGATTTTCCGCGCGGAGACCATGGCGCACTCATCAGTGCCATCAAGGGCAAACTCTTACCCTTGGGGGATGACATTCGCTTCATTCCGGGGCACGGGCCGATGTCCACCTTCGGTGCGGAGAGGCGTTCCAATCCCTACGTCTGTGGGTGAAATCACGGTTTTGCCACGTGTTTGAGGCCCCCAATCGTGACTCAGTGTTAAAGGATGTCTTCTGTGTGTCCGAAATCACTCTTATGGACTGTGCATGCGGTAGCATGATCAGTTATTGCGGGTAAAGCCGCTGGTGAAAGGAAACGACGAGTGCGATTGGCGATTCTCGAGGATGACTCTGTACAGAATGAGACGTTGACTGAATGGCTCCGGCAGGCCGGTCACGATGTTCATTCATTTGTCGATCCGCGCGAGTTCATCCGGGTGGCCGGGCGAGAGAGCTTCGATCTGTGTCTGATCGACTGGATGCTCCCCGAAATCAGTGGCACCGATGTGCTCAACTGGTTGCGTCAGGATCGTGCCAACGACACGCCGGTCATCTTCGTCACCGCCCGCGATGCGGAAGAGGACATCGTGACGGCACTGTCCTCGGGTGCCGATGACTACATCATCAAACCGCTGCGTCGCTACGAGCTGGTCTCGCGCATCGAGGCGGTCATGCGTCGTGCCCGGCCACTGGCACAGGAACAGGTCATCGATGTACCGCCGTACTTTTTCGATATCACTGCCAAGCGGGTGACCGTTGCTGGCGAACAGATCGAGCTCACCGACAAGGAATTCGACCTGTCGATGTTCCTGTTCCGCAATCTGGGGCGCCTGATCTCGCGCGGTCACATGCTCGAGGCTGTCTGGGGGCGCAATCCCAACCTGGCCACACGTACGGTCGATACGCACATCAGCCGTGTGCGCAGCAAACTGGGCCTGCGCCCGGAAAACGGCTTCCGCCTGACGCCGACCTATAACTATGGTTACCGCCTGGAGCGCCTCGTCGACGACGACGTGGAGTGAGCGACGCGAACAGGCAGACGCAAAAAAAGCCCCGCACACCAGCGGGGCTTTTTTGTTGCAGCGTGTCGGATCAGGCCTTGTTCTGCAGGGAATCGCGGATTTCGCGCAGCAGTTTGATGTCTTCCGGATCTTCTTTGGGTGCTTCGGGTGCAGGCGGCTCTTCGCGCTTGAGCTTGTTGATGCCCTTGATGGCCATGAAGATCACGAAGGCGATGATCAGGAAATCGAGCGCGGTGTTGATGAACACACCGTACTTGATGACCGGCGCGCCGGCTTCGACGGCGGCGGCCAGGCTGGCGTATTCGCCATCGCCGAGATTGACGTACAGTTCAGAGAAGTCGACACCGCCAACGATCAGGCCGATCACCGGCATGACCACGTCGGCCACGAGCGAGCTGACGATCTTGCCGAATGCACCGCCGATGATCACACCAACGGCCATGTCGACCACGTTGCCTTTCATGGCAAATTCTTTGAATTCCGAAATGAAGCTCATGCTCTGACCTCCTTGTGAGGGTGTTATCTGAAGTTTATGGTCCCCGAGGCAGGTCATCCGCACTGGCGCCCGCGACGGTTTGCAGTCTATGACACCAATCGGTTGTTCGCGACCCCGACGAAGCCCGGCGTTGCAATAATTTATTAGTCGTTTCCCCGCGCCCCGGCCCGTGGCACCATACGCTTTGACCCAAAAGTATCAAACGGAGAAGCGAATGCTGACCGAGTGCACGGCAAGGCGAGTCGCACGGTGGGTGGCCGGATGGCTGCTCGCGACAGTGATGGTGACCCACGCAGTGGCCGAGGAAGAGACGCTGCGCTACGTGGTGCGCCAGGACGACACCCTGATCGGCCTCGGTCAAACGCTCTTCGAAGATCCGGCCGCCTGGCCGCTGGTGCAGCGGATCAACCGGGTGGCCAATCCCCGGCGCATTCCGGTCGGCAGCGTGCTGACGATTCCGGTGCGTTTGCTGCGCAAGGTGCCGCGTCAGGGGCAGGTGGTGTTCGTGTCGGGTGAGGCGACCCGCGATGGACAGCCTGTGGCCGAGGGGGCGATGGTGGCCGAAGGCGCGCAGCTGTCGACCGCCGCACGCAGCTTTCTGACCATTGAACTGCCCGATGGCTCGCGCCTGACCATGCAGCCACAGAGCAAGGTTCGCATCGAATCACTCCATACCTACGAAGGCTTCGAGGCCGCCCAGCGGGCCGACTTCCAGGTCGAACGCGGGCGCATCGAGACCGAGGTGGAGCGTCAGTCCGGCCCGGCAGCGCGCTATCGCATCCAGACGCCGACGGCGGTCATCGGCGTGCGCGGCACCAGCTTCCGCGTGGCGGCCGACGAAACGACATCGCGCGCCGAAATGCGCGAGGGCACGGTGGCGGTCGAGCGGCCGGGCGAGGCCGGCAAGCCGGTGCGCCTGACCGAGGGTTACGGGCTGGTGGCGCAGGCGGACCGGCCGCTGCCCGAACCGGTGCCCCTGCTCGACGCGCCGGCAGTGGCGGGGATGCCGACGCTCTACGAGCGCCCGCTGGTGAGCATGGAACTCGAACCGGTGGCCGGTGCGGTGGCCTATCGCGGCCAGGTGGCAGCCGACGCCCGCTTCGTGAAGATTCTTGCGGAAAGCCGCAGTGCGCTGCCCACGGTTAAATTCGACGGCTTGCCCGATGGCGATTACTACGCACGGGTGCGCGGTATCGACTCGCGCGGGCTCGAAGGGCGCGACGCGCAGATGGCCTTCCGGCTCAAGGCGCGACCCGAGCCGCCCCTGGTGAGCACACCGCGTCCGGGCGGCAAGGTGAACGCCGGCGACATCAAGTTCAGCTGGTCCCAGCCCGAGGGGGCCGCCCGCTACCGTTTCGAGCTGTCGCGCAATGAAGATCTCTCGGCGCCGATGGTGGCCGAGACCGGTCTGACCGAGCCGGCAGTTTCCAGGCCGCTGGAGGAGGGGACGTACTACTGGCGCCTGGGCAGCACGCGCGCGGATGGCGATCTGGGGCCCTGGGGCGATCCGGTGAAAGTGATCGTGCGCCCGCCCATGGCCGAGGTGCCGCCCCCGAGCTTTGACGCGGACACCATGTACTTCGCCTGGCAGGGCGAGCCGGGTCAGCGCTTCGAGTACCAGCTGGCCGACGACAAGACCTTCGACAAGCGCATTGCCGAGGGCTCGGTGGACAGCCCGGAAGTGAAGCTCGACAAGCCCGGTCCGGGAGCCTACTACCTGCGCATTCGGGCCATCGACGCCGACGGATTCGTGGGCGCGTACTCGTCACCCCAGAAAATCGTGGTGCCGGCCGAACTGCCCGACTGGCTGCTGGGTGTACCGCTGCTGCTGATCTTCCTCTGAGCCCCGGACGATGAACCGATCCGGACGGCTGATGGGCGATCGCACCCTGTTTGAGTGGTTGGTGGTGACGGCGTTCTGCGCCACCGTGGCCGCCGCGTCAACCACCTTCGGATGGCTGTGGCGGATGGACATGTCGGCCTACGATGCCACCCTGTCACTGGTGCCGCGCAAGCCGGCCGAAGACGTGGTGGTGGTGGCCATCGATGACCCGAGCCTTGCCGAGATCGGTCGCTGGCCATGGCGCCGCTCGGTGCATGCAGCGCTCATCGATCGGCTCAGTGCGGCGGGCGCCCGGGTGATCGCCTTCGATGTCATCCTCCACGAACCCAATCCCGACAACCGCGAGGCCGACCGGGTGCTGGCCGATGCCATCGCCGCCAGCGGACGCGTGATCCTGCCGCTGGTGCAGGCCTCGCGCGCCAACCGGATCATCGGTGAAGCGCCACCGGCGCCCATCTTCCTGGCCGGCGCGAGCAGTGTCGGCCACATCCATGTCGAGTTCGATCCCGACGGTATCGCCCGCAGCGTGTACCTGTGGGAAGGCTTCGGCGCCGCGCGTCATCCGCAGATGGCGCTGGCGGCGCTTCAGTTGGCCGACCCGGCTCGTGCCGCCCGCTACGGCGCGCCGGCACCCGGGGCGGCCGAAGACGATCTGTGGCATCGCGACAGTTGGCTGCGCATTCCGTTTTCGGGGCCGCCGGGCACCTACCGTTACGTCTCCTATGCCGACGTGTTGCGTGGCGATGTGGATGCCAGCGTGTTTCAGGACAAGGTGGTGTTCGTCGGCGCCACGGCCCTGGGGCTGACCGACAGCGTGCCTACCCCGACGTCCGGGTTCAACCGGCCCATGCCGGGGGTGGAAGTCATTGCCAACGTGTACGGTGCACTGACCCGCGGCGATGCCGTCCGCCAGGTGTCGCCGGCCCTCACCGGCGCCCTTGCCGCCATCATCGTCATTGTGCTCATGGTGGTGATGCTGCGCACCAAGCCGCGCACGGCCCTGGTGTGGGCCTTTGCCGGGGTTGCCGGCACGCTGGTGCTGATGTGGATTGCCATGCAGATGGGGGGCTTCTGGTTTCCACCCGCGGGGGCAGTGCTCGGCTGCATGCTGTGTTACCCGCTGTGGAGCTGGCGGCGGCTTGAGGCGGCGCAACGCCACCTGGACGAACAGCTCGATGAACTGCACCGGAGCGCGGTGCGGTTCATCCCGGGCATGCCCGAGGCAACCGTCGCCTCCGATGCGTTCGATCCGCTTCAGCAGCGGATCATGCGGGTCGAAGAGGCCATCGAGCGGCAGCGCCATTTCCGCCGCTTCGTGAGTGAGACGCTCGACTCGCTGCCCGTGGGGGCGATCGTGACCGATACCGAAGGGCGCATCTTGCTCACCAACCGGGAGGCCCTCTCCCTGCTCTCGGCGCATGATGAAGCGCAGCTGGCGGCGGCGCTCGGGCAGATCGAATGGCCGCCGGGGGTGCATCTGAGTGCCGGCCTGCCGGTGGCCCTCGAGGCCGACCAGGTGGTGACCGCCGAGGTGGACGGGCCCAATGATCGGCGCCTGCTCACCCAGATGGCGCAACTGCGCAGTGCCGACGGTGTGCCGGTGGGGCGTGTGCTGGGCCTGTCGGACATCACGCGCATTCGCGATGCGCATCGCGCGCGCGAAGAGACGATGCATTATCTGTCGCACGATCTGCGCTCCCCGATCGCCTCCGTCCTCACGCTCATCGAGGCCGAGAAGGTGGCCGGAGACCTGGGGCCGGAGCAACTTGAATTCCTGCGCCAGCTCGGTCGCTACGCCAACTCGGCACTCAAGCTGGCAGACGATCTGTTCCGTCTTGTGCGTGCCGATGCCATCGACCAGAGCCGTTTCGTGGAATTCAATCTTGCCGCCACGGTGCAGGACGCCATCGATGAATCCTGGGCGCTGGCGCGGGGCAAGTCGGTCAAGGTCATCTTCGAGGCCACCGACGACATCGTCGATGCCTCCCAGGTGCACGGCGACATGGAGCTGGTGCGCCGCGCCGTGCTCAATCTGCTCACCAATGCCATCAAGTACGGTGCCGAGGATGGACAGGTGAGCGTCGGGCTCGCGCGCGTGGATGACCAGTGGGAAGTGAGCGTCAGTGACGATGGTGAGGGCATAGCGCCCGAACAGTTGCCCGGTCTGTTCCGGCGCTTCGGCCGCCTCAAGAATCCGGCCACCCGACGCGAAAAGGGCGTGGGGCTGGGGCTGATGATCGTCAAGACCGTGGCGGAACGCCACGGTGGCGGTGTGTCGGTGGCCTCGGAGCCGGGCCACGGGGCCGTGTTCCGCTTCCGCCTGCCAGCCCTCGACGAGGCCTGAAGGTGCACAGGCAGGGCCACGCATGAAGCGCAGGCATGTCGCCGCCGCGGTGCTGGCGGTGCCCTTGCTGGTGGTGGTGATCGGGCTGTTCGTTGTGCTGGCCATGCCCGACTGGCTCGACCGCATGCTGGCCCGGCAAGTGGGCAATCAGATCACGGGTGAGTTGAGTTTCGACCTGAGCACCCGAGCGCTCGGTGCTGCGCCGACCCTCGAAGCCGTCAATGTGCATTGGCGGCCGGCGAATGGCGAGCCGGGGCGCATCGATGTGGACCGACTGGTGGCACGCAGCAGCTGGACCGCCGGGCCGACCGGGACGCGCGCGCTGACGGTCGACCTTATCGGCGGCGAGGTCGAACTGCATCAACGGGCGGATGGCGGTTGGATCTTTCCAGAACGGGTGGCTGGTCCGGCCGGGGATCCAAGTACGTCGGCACCGTTCGTGACGCTCGACAGACTCACGCTCGCCGACGTGAAACTCAAGCTCATACCCCATGATGCGCCGCCGATCGAGGGGCTCGTGCGCGAGGGCAGCATCGTGGCCAGCGGCGACCGCTGGCGGATCGATCTGGCGGGCGCAGGCCGCCGAGAGGCGCTCGGGGGCGACGGACAGCTGACATCCGGTCTGCACATCGAGGGCGAGGCTATCCGGCTCGATGAGATAGGGTTTCATGGTGAGGTCGGGTATGGCGGTACGCAGATCGAGGTGCCGCAGCTGACGGTTGGGGCGATCCGGTTGGCTGATGGCCGATTTGCGCTCACGGGCCTGTCCGGCCAGGTGACACTGAGGCACGGCGCTGAAGCGGGCACCCTGAGCCTCAGTGTTTCCGTGCCCGCCATCGAGGGGGCGCCCGACGCTTGGTCAGGGCGGGTGGGGCCTGTGGAGGCTCGTCTCGAGGGTGCGTATGCCTCGCGGCTGACACTTGATGAGATGGCGGTCAGCGGCGATTCGGCCGCATTGCGTGTGACGCCCTTGCGGGCCCACCTGACTGCCACGACGCCGCAGGGGGAGGTCGAGCTGCGCACCGGGTCGGGCGCGGTCGCCTATGCCATACAAGAGGGCGTGGTCGCCGTCGATGGGCTCAGCCTGACCGCCCAGGTGCCCGATCCAGCCCGGGCCGGCGCGCGCGTGTCGGTCACCGCTGAATTGACCGGCACCCTCATGCCCGACGGCCCCGAGGCGCAGGGGGTGGTGACTGCGCATGCCGAGGGCAGTACGCTGAACGGCGCGCTCACGTATTCGGCCGAGGCGAGCCCGCCATGGCGACTCGATGCAACCGTCGATCAGCTCGATCTGGACCGGTGGACACCGCCGCCCGCCACGGATGGCGACACCGAGGTGGCACTCGACGTATGGCGCGACTGGCCGGTGCTGCTGGATTTGCGCGTGGGCCGGCTGACCTGGCAGGGGATGGTGGCCCGTGATGCCGAGGTGAGGCTTGGCGATCCCGAATGATCGAGAAAAGAACGATCGGTTTATTCTTGAGCGGATCGTGTTAGAGTCGAATCAAACGCGCGCCGAACACCCGGTAGCGCGACTCACAACGAGGAGACCTTCATGAGCTTGCCTGCTGCCTTTGCCGGGTGCATGCGCCTGCCGGCCATCGCTGCCCCCATGTTTCTTGTGTCCGGCCCCGAACTGGTGATCAACACATGTACAGCCGGTGTGGCGGGCACGTTTCCGGCGCTCAATGCACGCACCCCCGAACGGCTCGACGAATGGCTCGGTGCCATCGACGCCGCGCTGGACGCCCGGCGGGCCACCGGGCCGGACGCCTTGTGCGCCCCCTACGGGGTCAATCTGATCCTTCACCCGAGCAATCCGCGCGTTCAGCCGGATCTGGCCTTGCTGGTCAAGCACAGGACGCCGTTCGTGATCACCAGCCTGGGCAACCCCGCGCCGGTGGTGGAGGCGGTGAAGTCTTATGGAGGGCTGGTGTTCTCCGATGTCGTGCACGCATACCACGCGAAAAAGGCGGCCGCCGCCGGGGTGGACGGCATCATCGCGGTGGGGGGCGGTGCCGGCGGGCATGCCGGCACGCAGAACCCCTTCAGCCTGGTGCGCGAGATTCGGGAATTCTGGGACGGCACACTGATTCTGGGCGGGGCGATTTCCGATGGCGCCAGCGTGCGTGCGGCCGAAGTGCTGGGGGCCGATCTGGCCTACATGGGCACCCGCTTCATCGCCACCCGCGAAGCGATGGCTGACGAGGCCTACAAGCAGATGATCATCGACAGCACACCCAAGGACATCGTCTACACCGATGCCATCTCTGGTACCAACGCCAACTTTCTGTGGCCGAGTCTTGAGAAGGGCGGCTACGACCGCGAGGCACTGTCGCTCAATGTCGGCAAGGGCAAGCTCAAGCCGATCGCCGATGAGGCCAAGGCCTGGCGCGATTTCTGGAGCGCCGGCCACGGGGTGGCGACCATCCATGATGCGCCACCGGTGGCCGAGCTGATTGCCCGTCTGGGCGAGGAATACGACGCCGCCTGCGCGATGGGCAAGAGCGGCGTCTGCAAAGGCTGACTGCGGGCCCGGCGGTGTGCCCGCCGGGCGGACGCTGGATCAGCGGCCCGGGTTGAAGGGCTTGTCGTTGACCGTGAGCTGACCCTGTTTGAAGGCGAAGCGCGCCTTGATGAGGCCGTCGGCGCGGTCGATGTAGCCTTGTGACTCGAACTGCTGCAGCTGGGCATCGAGCTGGGCGTTGACCATGGCCACCTGTTCGTCGGTGAGGGTGGCCTCCGGGTCCATCATGGCCAGCTGGCTCTGGGTGCGGTTGAGCATCATCTCGCGCATCATCTGCTCGGGCAGTGCCAGGCTGCCACTGGCCTGCAGCTTGCCGATCATGATCATGGGGTTGCCCGCCTCTTCGGGCTGGAGCCCCGGCAGGCTGGCGCGTGCCTGGACGAGGGCTTCGCCGCTGGGAGTGTTGAAGCTCAGGCGGTCGAGCTTGAGCACCGGATCATGCTGCAGCAGGGCCATGGCGGGGCCGGCCATTGCCGACATGGCCATGGCCGGGTCGCCCTTGCCCATGAACATGCTCGGGTCCGAATACATCTCCATCATCCGCTTGTACAGCTCGGAGACGGTGCGCGCGTGCAGGTGTTCGAGTGAAAAATCGTAGTGGGCCGGGCCGAAGTTGAAGTCGCCCACCTGCACCACCTGGGCACTGATCCTGGCACCGAGGTCGAGGAAGTCGTCCTTCAGCGGGGCACTGATGTCGTAGCTCACATCCTTGAGGCTGACCGGTTCGCCCTCGAGCTCCGGGCCGCTGATCGACACGGTGCCGACGGTGAAATTCTGGGTGCCCGCAAACAGGAAGGGGTCGTCTTCGAAGACACGGGTCTGGTCGGCGGCCAGGGTCATGCCGGTCATGACCATGTGCACGCCCTTGCCGTCGAGGATTTCCAGCTTCGGTGCGGTGCCGTTCATGGTGTAGTGGGACATGTCGGCCGCAAAGTCGATGTTCACGTCGAGGCCTTCCCAGGCCATGTGACCCGGCTCGCCGCCGTCCACCGCCAGCAGCGGTGCCGACAGGGCCGGGCTCTTCACGGCGCTCGAGCCGCTGCCATTGAATTTCACGACGGTATGCGCGGTCAGTGGCTTGGCGTCGCCGAAGAGCTTGCGTGCTTCTTCCTGCGCCGTTTCCGGAATCACCAGCTCACTGTCGATCACGGCGGCCGAGAGGCCGGCCACGAACGGGCCATGCGAGATGGCGGAATTGAAGGTCAGCTGCAGCGGCTCAGGTGCCTCCACGCCTTCGGGCATGTCGCCGGCCATGGAACGCATCATGTCGCCGAACACTTCGATGGTGACACTCTCGTTGGCGGAAAAGACACCGCGCTCGTAGGTGCGTTGCACGACCTTGATGAACGGATTGGCGTCGAGCTGGGCGTACTGCTGATCCAGGTTCGACTGAACCTGTTTGCCCAGGTACCAGCTGGTGGCCGGGTAGGCGATGACGGGGAGGGCGAGAACGGCAAGCCAGGTTTTTTTCATGGGTACTCGATCGGTCTGGTTTGTGGCCGGCATCTGCGTGCCGGCCGGGAACGGATCAGAGTATAGCGGCTGATGAGCGTATTACCGTGTCATTCGGCCCTTTGTCGATGCCGCTGGTCAGCCGGCAAAGGCTGCACTGATGGCCGCCACATGGCGATGATCGGTCCCGCAGCAGCCGCCGATCACGCGCAGCGCCGGCAGTTCGGTGCGCAACTGTTCGTAGTCCAGCGCCAGGGCGTGGGGATCACCGGCATCGAGTTCGGTGGCCGCGTCCAGCTCGGCATGGCTCCGGCAGGAGGCGTTGGCGCGCAGCCCGCGAATGCGCAGATGCCAGCCCGAGCTGTCTTCCAGCACATGACGGAAGTGGCTCGGATGGGCGCAGTTGATCATGTAGTAGGCCGGGCCGCCGTCGGTGGCGGCATCCACCCGGGCAATCGCTTCGCCGAGGGCTTCGCCTGAGGGCAGGCGCCCGTCCGTTTCCACCGTGAAGGACATCACTGCGGGCATGCGACAGCCGTGCGCGGCCCGCACGATACCGATGGCTTCATTGCTGTAACCGATGGTGTAGGCGCTGATCAGGTCGGCACCCGCCGCGGCCAGGCTGGCCACCTGCGTGCTGTGATAGCGCTCGGCTTGCTCGGCGCTCATCACGGCGTCGAGCACGTAGCCATCGCCGCGCGGGCCGATGTTTCCGCCGACCACATGGGGCCGGTCGCTATCGGGCATCAGGTCACGCAGCCAGCGCACCGCATATCGATTGACGCGGTCGAGCTCGGCTGGCGAATAGCCGAGCATGGGCCCCCAGTCGGCATGGGCGCGCCAGGTGGGTGTTTCAAGTAGCAGACCGCGGCCGTTGGCCTCGGCCAGTGCGATGTAACGGCGGTAGTAGCGGGCGAGCTGTTCGCGGCCCTCGGGCGTGTCCAGCAGGGGAAAGGCGGCGAAGGCCGGCAGGTCGATCCCTTCGTGGAAGACCAGCGTGGTTTCGAGTCCGCCGTCGGTGAGGATGGCGCGGCCGTTGAGGAAATCGAATGTGTGGTTTTGCGTCGTCATGGATGGGTTCTCCGTGGTCTTTTGTGTGGTCGCGTGTCGTTGACCCGCGGTGAGGCAAAGGTAGTCCGCAGGTGTGCGGCTGACTAAAGTGGAAAGAGTCAAAAAGAGGACGATTCGGCCATGGATGTGACAAAACACCCGATTCAGGTGGCGCTCATCGCCACGCCGGAGGCCACGGCTTCGACCCTGTACGGGATGTATGACCTGCTCAAGGCACCGGGGCGGGACTGGGCCCTGGTGACCACCGGAGCACCCGGCGACAGCTTGCTTGCGCCGATGGTGGTCAGCGCTGACGGCCAGCCGGTGGTGGCGGCCAATGGGGTCACCATCGTGCCGGACGGCTCGCTGGCGGACTGTCCGGACCCGGCCGTGATCTGCGTGCCCGATCTGTTCGTGGCACCGGGCGAAGCCCTGGCGGGGCGCTTTGACGCCGTGATCGGCTGGATGCGCGAGTGTTTCGAGCGTGGGACCATGATTGCCTCGGCGTGTTCGGGGGCCTTGTTGCTGGGCGAGGCCGGGTTGCTGCGCGGTCAGGACGCCACCACTCACTGGGCCTATTGCGATGCCATGGCGCAGCAGTACCCGGGCGTGCGGGTGCTGGAGCGTCAGGCGCTGGTGGCCTCGGGCGACGGCCAGCGGCTGATCATGGCCGGCGGTGGCACCACCTGGATCGACCTCACGCTCTACATCATTTCGCGGCTGGTCTCGGTGGACGAGGCCATGCATGTGGCGCGCATCTACATGGTCAACTGGCACGATTTCGGCCAGCAGCCGTATGCCCGGCTGGCACGCGCCTCGCAAAGCGGTGACCGGCTCATCGCCGATGCCCAGGTGTGGATCGCCGACAACTACCGGCAGCCGGCCCCGGTCAAGGCCATGATCGAGCGTGCCGGCATTCCCGAGCGCTCGTTCAAGCGCCGCTTTGCGCAGGCGACCGGCATGTCGCCGCTCGAATACATCCATACCCTTCGTCTGGAAGACGCGAAGCAACTGCTCGAAGCCAGCGGCGATTCGGTCGAGGCCATTGCCGTGGAGGTCGGCTATGAAGACGCCAGTTTCTTCAGCCGCCTGTTCCGCCGCAAGGTGGGGATCACGCCGGCCCAGTACCGGCGCAAGTTCGGTGGCATGCGCCGCGCGCTTTCGCCCGGGCGGGCAGCGCATGAGGTAGGCTAGGCGGATCGACATCGAACGCCCACTGCCCATGAGCAACCCCAAGACCATCGCAGTTGCCCTTACCGGCGCCTCCGGCATGCCCTACGGCGTGCGCCTGATCGAGACCTTGCTCTCGGCCGGACATCGCGTGTGGTTGCTCTATTCCCAGGTGGCGCAGATCGTCGCGCAGCAGGAGATGGACTGGAAGCTGCCTTCGCGACCCGCTGAAGTGGAAGCCGAGTTGAGTGAGCGCTTCGGGGCAGCCGAAGGACAACTGCGCGTGTTCGGCCGTGAAGAATGGTTTGCCCCGCCGGCCTCGGGCTCCAATCCGCCCGATGCCATGGTGGTGTGTCCGTGCACCATGGGCACGCTGGCCTCCATTGCGCAGGGGCTGAGCGCCAACCTCATTGAGCGTGCGGCCGATGTGGTCATCAAGGAAGGCCGCAAGCTGGTCCTGGTGCCGCGCGAAACGCCGTTCTCGGCCATCCACCTGGAGAACATGCTGAAACTGGCGCGGCTGGGCGTCTGCATTCTGCCGGCCAATCCGGGGTTTTACACACGCCCCAAATCGGTGCAGGATCTGGTGGACTTTGTCGTCGCGCGGGTGCTGGATCAACTGGGCGTTGAACACTCGCTCGCCCCCCGCTGGGGGGAAAGCGAGTGAAATCAGCCCTTTCCTGAGGGCACTCGCCGGTGGCCTGGCTACGGGGGTGCGAATGGCACCAAACCTGCTTCATTGATTTACTGAACAAACGCCTGTGCCGTACCGCCGAGGTGGCGGTATAAGGGATTTCCACAGGCGCAGACGCGTTGTCACGGTTTTGTCACCCTGTTTATAGTGTTCGCTGGCCGGCCCTGACCGTGCCGCACATAAAACAGAGTGATTGATCTCTCAATCGATCCAAGCAGGAGGAGCTGTTCACATGAAGATGCAACGGGTTTCCGTATTGGCCGCAGTGGCCGCCGCCGGGATGATGGTCATGGGCTCTGCCCAGGCCGGCGCGACCTTCGACGCTGTCAAGAAGCGTGGCAAGCTGGTGTGTGGCGTGACGACCGGTCTGCCCGGCTTCTCGGCACCGGACGAAAAGGGCAACTGGACGGGTATCGATGTGGATACCTGCCGCGCCGTGGCCGCAGCCATGTTCGGCGATGCCACCAAGGTGGACTTCAAGCCGCTGACCGCCAAAGAGCGCTTCACCGCGCTGCAGTCCGGCGAGATCGACATGCTCTCTCGCAACACCACCTGGACCTTCACCCGCGACACCAGCCTGGGCCTGAACTTCACCGGCGTGAACTACTACGACGGTCAGGGCTTCCTGGTGAGCAAGAAGCTGGGCGTGAAGAGCGCGCTGGAATTGTCCGGCGCGGCCATCTGTATTCAGGCCGGCACCACCACCGAACTGAACCTGGCCGATTACTTCCGCGCCAACAAGATGGAATACACCGCCATCACCTATGACACCTCGGAAGAGACCATCAAGGGCTTCGAGGCCGGTCGTTGCGATGTGCTGACCTCCGACCAGTCGCAGCTCTACGGCCTGCGTACCAAGCTGCCCGATCCGGAAAGCGCCGTGGTGCTGCCGGAAGTCGTCTCCAAAGAACCGCTCGGCCCGGTCGTGCGCCAGGGGGATGACGAGTGGTTCAACGTGGTTCGCTGGGCGCTGTTCGCGCAGCTCAACGCCGAGGAACTGGGCGTGACCTCCAAGAACGTGGACGAGATGGTCAAGAGTGCCGACCCCGGCATCAAGCGACTGCTCGGCGGCGAGGCCGGCTTCGGCAAGTTCCTGGGCCTGGACGACAAGTGGGCCTACTACATCGTCAAGCACGTGGGTAACTATGGCGAGATGTTCGAGCGCAACGTCGGTCAGGGTAGCCCGCTGAAGATTTCCCGAGGCCTCAACGCCTTGTGGAACAAGGGCGGCATTCAGTACGCACCGCCGGTTCGCTAAAGCGACAAAAGGGCTGGTGACCTTCAGGGCACCAGCCCTTTTACCATCCACCTGATCCATCGCCAGAGCGACTCGATGACTGATACGTCTGCGCACAGCGAGATGCCCGCCAAGCCCAAGCGGCTGCGGGACCCGGCCTTCAGGGCACTGATCTTCCAGATTCTTGTCACCGTGGCGGTGGCGGCCTTCTTCATCTACATCGTCCGCAACACGCTCCACAACATGGAGTCGCGCGGGATCTCGACGGGTTTCGACTTCCTCGATCGCTCGTCGGGCTTTGCCATCCTGCAGTCGCTGGTGCCCTATAGCGAAGCCTCGACCTACGGGCGTACCTTCATCGTCGGTCTGCTCAACACCATTCTGGTGTCGGCGCTGGGTATCTTCTTCGCCACCATCATCGGCTTTGTGGTGGGCGTGCTGCGCCTGTCCAAAAACTGGTTGGTGAACAAACTGGCGATGATCTACATCGAGCTGTTCCGCAACATTCCGCTGCTGTTGCAGATTCTGTTCTGGTACTTCGCCATCGCCTTCAACCTGCCCTCGCCACGGCAAAGCCTGTCGATGGGCGATACGGTCTTCCTGAACAACCGGGGCATGTACCTGCCCGCGCCGCAGTTCGGCGAGGGCTTCTGGCTGACTGCCGTGGCCATCGTCGCCGCCATCGTCGGCACCATTTTCCTGGTGCGCTGGTCGCGCAAGCGCTTCGAAGCCACCGGGCAGACTTTTCCCACGTTGTACGCGTCGCTGGGCCTGCTCATCGGCCTGCCGCTGATCGTCTTCCTCGCCTCCGGCTCGCCCCTGCACTGGGAGCTGCCCGAACTCAAGGGCTTCAACTTCAAGGGCGGGCTGACGGTCATTCCCGAACTCTTTGCGCTGACCCTGGCCCTGTCCATCTACACCGCCGCCTTCATTGCCGAGACGGTGCGCAGCGGCATCCAGGCGGTGTCGCACGGTCAGACCGAGGCCGCCAGCGCGCTGGGCCTGTCGCATGGGCGCACCCTGCGCCTGGTGGTGATCCCGCAGGCCATGCGGGTGATCATTCCGCCGCTCACCAGCCAGTACCTCAACCTCACCAAGAACTCGTCACTGGCGGTGGCCATCGGTTACCCGGATCTGGTGGCGGTGTTTTCAGGCACCACGCTCAACCAGACCGGTCAGGCGGTCGAGATCATCGCCATCACCATGGCGGTTTACCTGACCCTGAGCCTTGCCATTTCCATGTTCATGAACTGGTACAACGCCAAGATGGCGTTGCGGGAGCGCTGAGATGAGCAGCAACAACTTCGTGCCGCTGCCCGACCTGCCGCCCCCGGGCAACTCGGTGGGGGCCATTGCGTGGCTGCGGACCAACCTGTTCTCCGGCTGGCTGAACACGGCACTCACCGTGGTGGCCATTTACGTGATCGCCACCACGCTGCCGCCGCTGATCAGCTGGATGTTCATCAACGCCGACTGGGTCGGGCAGGGTAAGGAAGCCTGCGATTCGGGCGGTGCCTGCTGGGTGTTCGTGGCCAACCGCTGGGACATCTTCATCTACGGCTTCTACCCCACGGACCAGCTGTGGCGGGTGGATCTGATCTTCGGTGCGCTGCTGGTGCTCACCGCGCCGCTGTTCTTCAAACAGCTGCCGGGCAAGCTCTACCTGGGTGGCTTCATCCTGTTCATCTACCCGATCATCGCCTTCTTCCTCATGCGCGGTGGCGTGTTCGGCCTGGAGTCGGTGGAAACCGCCAAGTGGGGCGGCTTCACGCTCACCCTGCTGCTGGCCGGCGTGGGCTGTATCGCCGCGCTGCCGCTGGGGGTGCTGCTGGCGCTCGGGCGCCAGGCCACCAACATGCCGGTGGTCAAGGGCATGTGCGTGATGTTCATCGAGTTCTGGCGCGGGGTGCCGCTGATCACCGTGTTGTTCATGTCTTCGGTGATGCTGCCCCTGTTCCTGCCCGAGGGCGTGAACTTCGACAAGCTGCTGCGCGCGCTCATCGGTATCACCCTGTTCCAGTCGGCCTACATGGCCGAGGTGGTGCGCGGCGGGCTGCAGGCCATCCCCAAGGGGCAGTACGAAGCGGCCGACGCGCTCGGCCTGGGCTATTGGCGCAAGATGGGGCTGATCATCCTGCCCCAGGCGCTGAAGATCGTGATTCCGGGCATCGTGAACACTTTCATTGCCTTGTTCAAGGACACCACGCTGGTGATCATCGTGGGCCTGCTCGAACTGCTGGGCATGGTGAAGGCCTCGCTGGGCGACCCCGCCTGGCCGGATGTGTCCCGCGAGGGCTACGTCTTTGCCGCCTTCATGTTCTGGATTTTCTGCTTTGCCATGTCGCGCTACAGCCAGTGGCTGGAACGCAAACTGCACACCGGCCACAAGCGCTGACACTGACTTTCGAATCTGGAGTTTCAAATGACGGCTGAAGCACAGGTAGCCACCGCAAAGAGTTCGGAGACCATGATCCGTCTGGTGGGCGTGAACAAGTGGTACGACAAGTTCCACGTGCTCAAGGACATCAACCTCGAAGTCGCCAAGGGCGAGCGCATCGTGGTGTGCGGGCCCTCGGGCTCGGGCAAGTCCACCATGATCCGTTGCATCAACCGGCTCGAAGAGCATCAGAAAGGCCAGATCATTGTCGACGGCATCGAGCTGACCAACGATCTGCGCAACATCGAGACCATCCGCAAGGAAGTGGGCATGGTGTTCCAGCACTTCAACCTGTTCCCGCACCTCACCGTGCTCGAGAACTGCGTGCTGGCGCCCATGTGGGTGCGCAAGACCCCGCGGAAAGAGGCCGAGGCCGCCGCCATGAGCTACCTGGAAAAGGTGAAGATTCCCGACCAGGCAAAGAAGTACCCCGGCCAGCTCTCCGGCGGCCAGCAGCAGCGCGTGGCCATCGCCCGCAGCCTGTGCATGAACCCGCGCATCATGCTCTTCGACGAGCCCACCTCGGCGCTCGACCCCGAGATGATCAAGGAAGTGCTCGACACCATGATCTCGCTGGCCGAGTCCGGCATGACCATGATGTGCGTCACCCACGAGATGGGCTTCGCCAAGACCGTGGCCGACCGGGTCATCTTCATGGATCGCGGCCAGATCGTGGAGAGCAACGCCCCGCACGAGTTCTTCAACAACCCGCAGAACGAGCGCACCCAGCTATTCCTGAGCCAGATCCTGAATCATTGATTCTCACTGCCCGGATGCAAGCGCGCATCCAATCGGTTATGGTTGAAACGGGCGCCTGACTGGCGCCCGTGTCGTCTCACTCAACCAGACTTCGCGCCCATGCCCACCTTACAGACGCTGCCCCTCTTTCCCCTCCAGACCGTGCTCTTCCCCGGTGGCCTGCTGCCCCTGCGCATCTTCGAAGCGCGCTACGTGGACATGGTCAGCGCCTGCCTGCGCAACGGTGACAGCTTCGGCATCTGCCTGATCGCGGCGGGGGCGGAAGTGGGCGAGGCGGCCATCCCCCACCATGTGGGCACCGAAGCGCGCATCCTCGGCGCCGACAGCAAGGAGCCCGGCCTGCTCGAAATCGTGGTCACCGGCGAGCGCCGCTTCCGCCTGCATGACCATTCGGTGGGCAAGCTGCAGGCCTTGGAGGGCGAAGTCGAATGGCTCCCGCCCATCCACCACACCGAGGTGCCCGAGGCCCAGGCCAACCTCATCCCCCTGCTCGAAAAGATCGTCGCCGACCTGGGTGACCGTGTGCCAACACCCCACCGCTTCGACGACGCCGAATGGGTCGGTGCCCGCTACGCCGAAGTGCTCCCCATTCAGCCGCTGGCCAAGCAGAAGCTGCTGGAACTGGACGACGTGGTCAGCCGGCTGGAGATCATCCAGCAGTATCTGGATCAGCGGAATCTGCTGACGGGGGCGAAGGGGAGTTGAAGCCGGATTCGGGTCGTAGGTTGTAGCCCGGATGCAGTGAAGCGGAATCGGGGAGCGGTGGTGGGGCAACCACTGAACCCCGGGGCCGGGCCTTTGGCCTCGCTCTTGCTAAGCTTTCTAATTCGGTGATGAGGCTCGTAGAAAGGTGGCGTGCGTTAGGCGAAGCCGGAAAGCATCCAACAGCTCAATTAGGGTGGAGGCGCTTAAGGCGTCACCCGCCGGATTCATCTTCCCGAGCTGCAAGAATGCCGGATGACGCTGCGCTCTTCCGCCCTACGATTCAGCCGAACCCGACCGCGTACCTCGGATGCGGTGCTCAAAGCGTGTCCCCGCAGGACGAATCCTGGCTCCAAACGCCGAGTTCACCGACGAAATACGTGTGCTTGCTTTCGAGTTCAAGATTGAACACGGCACAACGGAAATATGATGCTTCGTCCCAAAGCTCGACACTTCCGGGCTGATGCTCCTTGAGCCTGAAAACATCGAGTTCCCCTGAGGCCCCATTTCTCAGGTCGATAAGCTGGCCACTCGTTTCATCGAAAATACCTTGTTGCCACCCCATGCCATCCGTGTCGCTGAGATAAAGCGGAGAAACCTGAACAATGCCTGCCGTGTCACCGCTTGCCAGCTGCAACACGTCTGCATCGAAATCAAGTTGCTGAACTTGGAGCCAGCCTTTGCCAAGAACCCATAGACGGTGATCCGGTGTCAGTGTCAGGCGTCGATAAGCGCTGGCCTGGACAAGTGTTTTGGTTCGCTTGGCTTCTTCCGTGGCTGACGTGGGCAGGTAAAACAGGCTCCAGACCACTGCATTGTCAGTACGCGAGGTTTTGATGACCGGCGCGTATGCCTTTTCGCCTCCCTCAACCTGCTGCGTGAGGACAAGGTCACCAATTTCTATATGTTCGATGGGTTTTGTGCCATCTTTTGTGTGAATCGTTGTGCCCGCTACGTAACAACACTCACCTGCGCTTACTGTATCTATGGCCTGTAGGTGCTTGCTTTCAGACAGTTTGCTCGTCGTTGGCTTGTGCAACTGCGAGTCGTTTTTGCATGTGCAGGTCATCATGTTTTGTTCCGAGACTGATCGAATTCAGGCCGTGTGGTGGTCGAGAGGTGGAATGTGTCTGAGGCTGCTGTGAGCCATGATGCCTCAATTTGTGAGCGCCTCTTGCCTCGCTTCCGTACTGGTTCTTCAGCCGTCCGTCTTCTTTCATCATGATAAAGAAATATGTGTACTTATTTCGAGCTGCTGGACGCTTGGGCGACAGGACATCAGCTCGCGTAGGGCGGAAGAGCGAAGCGTCATCCGCCGTTCTGTCTGCTCGGTCATTCGCATTCGGTGGATGACGCCTACCGCTCTTCCGCCCTACGGATCAGCCGAATCCAAGTATCCGACTCACCGGCTTGGGCAGCCCAAGCCCCTTCGCTTCCTCAAGCGAAACGACCCGCCCGGCTCCGATTTCGCCAATGGAGTCCATATTCCCCACCTCAAACCGCACCGGCGAAATATCCAGCACATAGTGCGTAAACGTATGTCGCAGTTCCGGCAACGCGGAAACCGTCACCGCCACCTCCCCGGCGAACGCCCGCCACCAGTCCTCCGGCGCCATCTCCGATTCAAACTCAGGCAGCGACAGCAAGCCCCCCCAGATGCCCTTGGGTGGCCGCTGCACCAGCAGCACCCGCTCGCCATCCGTCACCACCGCCATCTGCGTGCTCCGGATCGGCGGCTTCTTGCGCGGACGGGCTTCGGGCAGTTCGGCGGTGCGGCCGGTTGTGTGGGCGACGCAGATCTCCGCCATGGGGCAGCGCTCGCATTTGGGGGTGCCGCGTACGCAGACGGTGGCGCCCAGGTCCATCTGGGCCTGGGTGTAGGTCTGGATGTTTTTCTTTGGCAGCAGGTCTTCGGCCAGGTCCCAGAGCTTGCGCTCCACCGGCACGCTGCCGGGGAAGCCTTCGACGCCGAAGACGCGGCACAGCACGCGCTTGACGTTGCCGTCGAGGATGGCGGCGTGCTGGCCGAAGGCGAAGGCGGCGATGGCGGCGGCGGTGGAGCGGCCGATGCCGGGGAGGGTGGCGATCTGCTCAGGGGTTTGCGGAAACTCGCCGCCGAACTCGGCCATCACCTGCTTGGCGCAGGCGTGCAGGTTGCGCGCCCGAGCGTAATAGCCCAGACCTGCCCACAGCGCCATGACGTCATCGGCCGGGGCGTCAGCGAGTGAGGCGAGGGTGGGGCAGCGCGCCAGAAAACGGGCGTAGTAGGGGATGACCGTGTCCACCTGGGTCTGCTGCAGCATGATTTCCGACAGCCAGATGCGGTAGGGGTCGGTGGTGTTCTGCCAGGGCAGGTCGTGGCGGCCACTGTGGGCGTGCCAGGCAATCAGTCGGTCGGCGAAGTCGCTCATTGATGGGCTTTGGGCGGTGGCAGAAACCGGATGTTACCCGTAGCGCGAAATGTCATGACTGCTTACAGGTCGGAATGACAATTCTCAATGTCGCCGCCCTGCCTCAAGGTCATATTAGGGATGTCTGATATACAGGCCGTGATGCACACGGCGAATGCAAGGAGCACATCATGAACACCCGGTTTCTTGAGATCATGGCCCTGGCCTCGGTCGTCGCTGTCAGCGGCGCTGCGATGGCTGCAGGTGGAGGCGGCGGTGCCGGCGGTGGCGGCATGGGGGGTGGCATGGGCGGCGGTTACGGGGCCGGCATGAGCCAGGGCGCTAAAGCCAAAAGCCAGAAGCAGATCGAAACCCGCACCCGAGACCAGATCCGTGACGAGACCCGCACGCAGGAGCGTCTGAAAGACGGCACTGGCACCGGGGCTCAGCAGCAGATCCGCAATCAGGACCGGGTGCAGACCCAGACCGAAACCCGGGAGAAATCGGGGCAGTGAGTGCTCGGCTTGAACGCAGCGCGCGGGGGTTGGGCGCGCCGCGACCGAGCGACTAGTTCTGTGCGAGGCGCATCAATGCGCCCACTTCCCGGCAACTGAGTTCGTCGCCGCGTTCCTGAAGAAAGCCCTCGCGTTTGAAGCGGGCCATCATGCGGCTGGCCGTTTCGGTGGAAACGCCGATGATGGAGCCGATGTCTTCGCGCGTGAGCGAGGGAAAGGGCGCCGCGTTCACCCCGCCGCTGAGTTTCATCAGCAGTCGCGCCAGCCGCGCTTCGGCTGTGCCGGTGGACAGTTCGGTGATGAAGCTGTCGGCCTCGTCGAGGCTGCGCTGCCACTGGACCATGAGCCGTTCATAGACCTGAGGGTCCATGGATTCGAGCTGCAGGATGAGCGCGGTCGGCAGTTTGCAAACGTGTGACGCTGCGATGGTTGTGGCGGTGTGCCGCGCCTGATGGTTGACCAGGCTTTCAAGGCCGATGATGTCGCCCCCATGCAGCAGGCGGACGATGCGCTGCTGGCCGTTTGCGAGGGTCTGGGTCAGTTTGATCAGGCCGTGGTTGATGATCAGTAGCGCATGGGCATGGTCGCCCTCGCGGTAGAGTTGTTCGCCCTTGGGTAGCGTGCGCTCGTGGATGTGATCGACCAGCTGAAGCAGCTTGGCCGGGACCTGCCCTGTGCGCTCGAAAACGTCGGAGAGGCAGCACTGGATGCACGGCAGGCCGACGGGCTTGCGGTGAAGGCACGGGGCGGTTTCATTTTCCATGATGGCCATCGTGGTGAACGGGTCGCTGCAGTATCGGATGGCACCCCGGCGGCTGTCGTGACCTGGGTCAAACAGACGTTTCGTCAGCAAGGACAGGGCATTCCCGAGTCGACGCCGCTGGCATGGCCTGAGATAATGGCCGACTTGCTTCAAGCTTCGACAGATCAATGACTTCCAGATCCGACAATCCAGAACGCGCCCTGCGCGACAGTCTGGGCATGTTTGCCACCGGCATCACGGTGGTGACCGCCCGTGCCCCCAATGGTACGCCCGTGGGTCTGACCGTGAATTCATTCAATTCAGTGTCGCTCGATCCGCCCCTGATCGTGTGGTCGCTGGCTGCGCACCTGGGTAATGTGGAGGTTTTCTCCAACTGCGAGTATTACGCCATCAATGTGCTGGCGGACGGCCAGCAGGACATGTCGCAGCGCTTCGCCACGCGGGATATCGACAAATTCGCCGGGCTTGAACTGCGTGACGGCCTGGGGGGCGCGCCCTTGCTCAATGATTGCTGCGCCTGGTTCGAATGCCGCAATACCGTCCGTCACGACGGCGGCGATCACCTGATGTTCGTGAGCGAAGTGGTCCGCCACACCCACGAGCCGGCGCGCTCGCCCCTGGTCTATTTCGGCGGACAATACCGCACGCTGGCGCGCTGAGCCCTCAGAGCACTTCACCCCGCCGCCGGGCCTCTCCCGGGGCACAACCCACCACCCGCTTGAACGCCTTGGAGAATGCGGCTTCCGACTGGTAGCCGCATTGCATTGCAACGTCCGGCAGCTGCGCGCCGGGGATCAGCAGCAAGCGGCAGGCGCGTTGCATCCGGTAGTGGGTCAGCCATTCCATCGGGCCGCAGCCGACAGTCTTCCGGAAGGTGGAGGCAAAGACCGAACGGGACTGGTGCGTGAGCGCCGCCAGTGCTGCCACGGACCAGTTGTGGTCCGGACACTCGAGCATGGCGTGCACGACCTTGCCCAGACGAGGGTGGGTGAGGGCGGCGGCGATGCCCTCGAGCGTCTCGCCGTGAGTTTCGAAAGCATGTCGCAGCGCGTAGGTGAGCAGGGCATGGGCCAGATGGATAAAGGCCGGATCGTCTTCGCTGGGCAGCCGGTCGGCCTCCCGGAACAGTAGCAGCGTCAGTTCGCCCACGGGGTTGTCGCGGGTCGGCACGATCAGTGCCGCCGGGAGCGTATCCTTGAGTACCTGTTGCGAGTGGGTGTCCACGTCAATGAAGCCGCACACCAGTGACAGCCCGCGACCCTGCCCGCGCGCACCTGCGTCAATCACGCCGTAACGGGGCGTCGCGTGGGCAGTGTCGGTGAGCACATGTGCCGTGTCGCCGGGCAGGATGAGCACATGACCCGGGGCAATCGGGACAGGGGGCGCGTCCGGCAGGTGGAGCCAGGTGGTGGTGTCGTGGGTGATGTGAAAAGTGATGCGGCCAGAGCCGGAGGTGTCCACATTCCATGGCGCGCACACCTGCCCACGAAACGAAATGCGGATACTGGGGGCGAGGTGTCGGAGCAGACTGGCAATCCAGTCGGTGGATTCATTCTCGGTCATGATGCAAGTCCGGGTCAGGGCCGCGATGGCGGCGATCTGACCCGGTAGACCGAAGGGATGCGCGAACGCTTACATCACGGACTCATGACTTGCGCAGTTTGCGGAAACCCCGTGCCAGACCGCCGACGCCGAAGGCCGCCAGCATGAGCGCCCAGCTCGGGGGCTCGGGCACCGGGCTGACCGTGATCAACGCGGCCCGATAGTTCGGCTGGTCAATGGTGGCGCCCGGGAACGCATTGAGAATGTTGCCGCCGGGCAGGAAACCGGCGTGTGCCGTCACGACGCCGCCCTCGGTAAGCCCGGTGTCGGGAACGCTCTGACCCAGCAGCGGGGTGTCCGCCGCCAGCTCGGTGTTGACCTCAGTGCCTGCATCCCAGATGTCGCTGCCGAAGATCACGCGGCGGACACTGAGAAATTCGCCGTCGTCGAAGATCCGGAACCGTCTGGGATCAGCGTTGGCAAAGAAGGCGTCGTTGCTGGGCAGAATCATCGAGGCGAAGCTCAGGTAGGCCGTGTCTTCACCCGGGTCGAAGTCGATCACGATGCTGCTCTTCGCGCCCGGCGCAAACACCGGTGGCGTGCCCGCGCCGAGGCCGGGCCCGAAGACGATGCCTTGTCCGAAGCCGGTGAAACTGCTCGACAGGGGGCCGGGGTTGCCGTCTTCGGCAAGGCGCTCGAGTTCCGCACTGGCGCCTTCGCCCGGGTTGAACAGATCGAAACTGCCGTCGTGGATGCCCACCCATACCGGGGTGAACAGGGTGCCGTTCGACGGCGCGAGATTTTCAACGGTCACACGAACCTGAAGCGCGTTGGCGGTGCCGGAGGCGGCAAACAGGGACGTGCCTGCCATCATGGCGAGGATCAGTCGATGGGGGGCGAGCATGGGTTGGCATCCTTGAGGGTGGAGAATCGATTGCCCGCGTGGCGGGGCTACAAACCCACTTTAAGGACGACGTCATGGGTGCGCCATGCGCGAACGTCCGGCATGAATGCCTGATCGTCTCGAAATGCGCTGAATGCCGGTGTGACTGGAGCGGGTGAAGGGAATCGAACCCTCGTATGCAGCTTGGGAAGCTGCCGTTCTACCATTGAACTACACCCGCCCGGGTGAAGTGCCGCGATCGCGACGTGCGGATTGTATCCGGGCCATGGGCGCTTTGGCAATTTGCCCGGGTGCAACGGGGCAGGGGATGTGGGGCTGGTGCTACAATCGGAGCCCATTCAACCCCGGTTTGCGCCCACATCCATGTCCGCCATTTCACTCGTCATCAACGGTCAGACCGAGACGGTCGATGGGCCGTTGACGGTTGCCGACCTGCTTGAGGCCAAGGGGCTGACGGGCAAGCGGCTGGCCGTCGAGCGCAACGGTGACATCGTGCCGCGGGGCCAGCATGCCGACACCGCACTCGAGAACGGGGATCGGCTCGAAATCGTCGTGGCGGTCGGTGGCGGTTGAACCCCCGCCCGATTTTTCAGGAAAGCATTCATGAGCGACGCTCTCGTCATTGCCGGAAAGGCGTATGACTCCCGCCTGTTGGTGGGGACCGGAAAGTACCGTGACTTTGCCCAGACCCGCGAGGCCATCGACGCCAGCGGCGCGCAGATCGTCACGGTCGCCATTCGCCGTACCAACATCGGGCAGAACGCCGATGAGCCCAACCTGCTCGACGCCCTGCCGCCCGACCGGTTCACCATCCTGCCCAACACCGCCGGTTGCTACACCGCCGACGATGCGGTGCGCACCCTTCGTCTGGCGCGTGAGCTGCTCGACGGCCATGCGCTGGTGAAGCTGGAGGTGCTGGGCGACCCGGAGACCCTGTTCCCGAACATGCCCGAGACGCTCAAGGCGGCCGAGGTGCTGGTCAAGGACGGTTTTGACGTGATGGTTTACTGTTCGGACGACCCGATCCAGGCGCGTATGCTCGAAGACATCGGCTGCGTGGCGGTGATGCCGCTGGCCAGCCTGATCGGCTCCGGCATGGGGATTCTGAACCCGTGGAACCTCAAGCTCATCATCGAGCAGAGCAAGGTGCCGGTGCTGGTCGATGCCGGCGTGGGCACGGCCTCTGACGCGGCCATTGCCATGGAACTGGGCTGCGATGGCGTGCTCATGAACACCGCCATCGCCAAGGCCAACGACCCGGTGCGCATGGCGCGGGCCATGAAGCTGGGCGTCGAGGCCGGTCGCGAGGCCTACCTGGCGGGCCGCATGCCGCGAAAAACCTATGCCGCGAGCCCCAGCTCGCCCACCGGCGGGCTGATCGGCCAGTAAGCCGGACGCTGTGCCCTCTACCCAACATCGAACGGGTCGCCTGTGCGGCCCGTCCTGCTTTTGACGGAATCGGTTCATGACGGATCAGAACACGCCCGAGAACAACGAAGTGCCTCCTGAGGCACAGACGACCGAAGCGCAGACGCCACGCCTGTCACGCCAGCCCATCCGCAGCTTCGTGCTGCGTCAGGGCCGCATGTCGGACGCGCAGCATCGCTACCTGGCCGAGCAGATGCCGCGCATCGGCATTCCCTACACGGAGTCGAATGTCGATCTCGACGCCATCTTCGGACGCGAGGCGCCCAAGGTGGTCGAGATTGGCTTCGGCATGGGGGACGCCAGTGCCCGGATCGCTCAATTCCTGCCCGGTACCGATTTTGTGGGGGTGGAGGTGCACGGCCCCGGCGTGGGCAATCTGTGCAAGCTCATCGACCTGGAAGGCATCGACAACATCCGCATCGTCCAGCATGACGCGGTGGAGGTCATGCGTGACATGATCGCGCCGGACAGCCTCGATGGCGTGCACGTCTTCTTCCCGGACCCTTGGCCCAAGAAGCGGCATCACAAGCGCCGCCTCATCCAGCCGGCCTTCGTACACCTGATTGCCAGCCGGCTTAAACCCGGCGGGTACTTGCATTGTGCGACCGACTGGGAAGAATATGCCGAACAGATGCTCGAAGTCCTCAGTGGCGAGAGCAGTCTCGAAAACACGGCCAGCGACTATGCGCCACGCCCCGACTACCGACCGGAAACCCGCTTCGAGGCCCGCGGTCTGAGACTCGGGCACGGCGTCTGGGATCTGGTCTTCCGCCGCCGCTGACCCCGATTTCCCGTCGGCCCAGGCACTGAACATCGTCATTGCAGGAGTCCAGCCCCATGTGGCGTTTCATCACCGCACCGTTCCGTTTTCTCTGGGCTGCCGTCGACGGCACCCGTCGGGTGCTGGCCAACCTGCTGCTGCTGATCTTTCTGCTGATCATCGTCGCGGCCTGGTGGGCCGGACGCACGCCGCCCCTGCCGGCCAAGGCGGCGCTGGTGGTTGCACCGGTCGGTCGTCTGGTCGAGGCGGCCACGCCGCCATCGCCCAGCGACCTGCTTGCGGGTGGGCGTGGCGTGGCCGAGGTTCAGCTCGATGACGTGTTGCAGACCATTCGCCGCGCCAAGGCCGATTCGCGCATTCAGATGCTGGTGATTGCGCCCGAACGCCTGGGGCCGTCCTCCGTCAGCAAGCTGGCGGCCATTCGCGACGAGATTGCCTCGTTCAAGGAGAGCGGCAAGCCGGTGTATGCCTACGCCGGGCGCTTCAACCAGTCCCAGTACTACCTGGCCAGTGCCGCCGACCAGGTCTTCATGGCACCCGACGGCTACGCACTGGTGCAGGGGCTGGCGGCCTACAACACCTTCTACAAGCGCGCGCTCGACCAACTGGGCGTGAAGGTGCATGTGTTCCGCGCGGGCAAGTACAAGTCTTTCGTCGAGCCGTACACCCGGGAGGGCATGTCCGAGGAAAACCGTGCCATGACCCAGGGCCTGCTCGATTCCGTCTGGGCGAATCTCAAAGCGGATCTTTCCTCGACGCGCCAGTTGCCCGAAGAGGCGATCGACACTTACGTGAACGACTATCGAAGCCAACTGGCTGCGGCGGGTGGCGATCCGGCAAAGATGGCGGTTGACGGTGGGCTGGTGGACCGCTTGCTTGACAGCAATGAATGGGAGGCCTTCCTGGCCGAGCAGCTTGGGCGCAATGCGGACGGCGATCTGCCGCTGGTCGGGATGGAGGCCTATCTGGGCGATACCCGGCACTGGTTCCCGAGGGAAGGCGCGGGGATTGCCGTGCTGACCCTCCAAGGGGCCATCGTTGACGGCGATGGGCCGCCGGGGACGGTCGGTGGTGCCGCAGTCAGCCAGATGCTGCACGAGTTGCGCGACAACGACGGGATCAAGGCCGTGGTCCTGCGCATCGACAGCCCGGGGGGCAGCGCCTTTGCGGCCGAGCAGATCCGTGTTGCGGTCGAAGGCGTACGTGCCGCGGGCAAACCGGTGGTGGCCTCGATGAGTTCCGTGGCGGCGTCGGGCGGTTACTGGATCGCCACGGGCGCTGACGAGGTCTGGGCCTATCCGATGACGCTGACCGGCTCGATCGGTGTGTTCGGCCTGTTCCCGGACATCTCGGAACCGCTCGACGCGCTGGGGATCGATGTGGACGGCGTGCGCACGGCACCGCTGGCTGGGGCGCTCGACCCGCGGCGCCCATTGTCGGACGACGCGCGCGATGCGCTCCAGCTGAGCGTCGAGCACACCTACACCCAATTCATTCAGCGGGTCTCCAAGGCACGCAAGATGTCGATTTCCGAGGCGGACGCGCTGGGGCAGGGCCGGGTGTGGACCGGTGCCGAGGCCAAGGCGCGCGGGCTCGTGGACCAGCTCGGGGGCCTCGATCAGGCCGTGGCCGCCGCTGCCCGGCTGGCCAACGTGAGCGACTATCACCGCGTCGAGGCGTCGGAGCCCCTGCCGCTGCGCCTGCAGTTGCTCAAGGAGTTTCTCCCTGACGCCCGTGCCAGTAGCGGTGTCGCGCCCTGGGTGAGTCGTGTCATGCAGGAGGCCGATCAGCTGCTCAACTGGAACGATCCGGCCAATCTGTATGCACATTGCCTGTGCGAACCGTTATGATCAGTGGATGCCGGTAAGGATTTGTTGCAGATCCTTGCCGGTGGCAGCGCGTGCTGCTGGTATGTTGTGTCACTCGTTTCGGTTCGGGATCACCATGAAAAAACGCCTTCTGCTTCTGACGCTGCCCACCCTGCTGGTGGCTTGCTCAACTGTGCCTGTGCCAGAGCGCACCATTGTCGAGTCGCCGCCGCCGGACGAGCCCCAGCAGATGGAGTTCGCGCTTGCCAGCGGCAGCTACCATTGCAATGCCGGTGAGGTGGTGAAGGTGATGCGCGATCGGAAGGACGGCAATCACATCAATGTGAGCTGGAAGGGGCGCAGCCATGATCTGCAGCGCAATCCGTCGGCCTCCGGCCTGCCGCGCTACGAGCACCCGGCCAGCCCGCTGGTATGGATCGATCTGCCCTGGAAGAGCTATCTGCTGGATCAGGAGTCGGGCAAACCCCTGGCCAGCGAGTGCCGTGCCGGCTGACACTGGCGCCGTTCAATGAAAAAGCCCCGCCGGATGCGGGGCTTTTTCATGGGCGTCAGAGAAAGAGCTGGAGCAGGTCGTTGAGAAAACGTTGCCCTTGCGGCGTGGGTCGCCAGCGTTCGACGTCGGCAAGCACCAGGCCCTTGTCGCGGGCACGGATCAGGGCGGGCTCGATCGCACTCAGCGGCAGGCCGGTGCGTGCCTCGAACAGATCGGCGGGCACGCCGTCGATCAGGCGCATGGCGTTCATCATGAATTCGAAGGGCAGGTCGTCGGCGCCGACGCCGTGCTGATCCTGGATGAACTGTCCGGTACTGTGCGCCGCCAGATAGGCGCCGGGATGCTTGTGGCGCATCTGGCGCACGATGCCCTCGTGGCTGGAGAGCTTGCTGTGCGCACCGGCCCCGATGCCCAGGTAGTCGCCAAAGCCCCAGTAATTGAGGTTGTGCCGGCATTGGCCGTGGGGCTTTGAGAAGGCCGATGTCTCGTAGTGCAGGTATCCGGCGTCCGCCAGCATGGTTTCGACCTGGTCCTGCATGTCGGCCGCGACGTCCGGGTCGGGCAGGACGGGCGGGCTGTGGTGGAACGGCGTATTCGGTTCCAGGGTGAGGTGGTAGCACGACAGGTGTTGCGGGTCGAACGCAATGGCCGTGGCCAGATCGGCAGCCAGCTGGGTCGGGGTCTGCCCGGGCAGCGCGTACATGAGGTCGAGGTTCACCCGCTCGAAATGCTTGAGCGCCAGTTCGACGGCCTGCCGGGCCTCTGCGGCCGAATGGATGCGGCCAAGCGCGTGCAGGTGCAGGTCGTCGAAGCTCTGGATGCCCAGTGAAACCCGGTTCACCCCCGAGGCCGCGTACGCGGCGAAGCGACCCGCCTCGACCGTGCCCGGGTTGGCCTCAAGCGTGATCTCGGCCATGGGATCGAGCGGCAGGCGCATGCGGATGTCGGTGAGCAGGCGATCGAGGCCGGCCTCGGTGAGCAGGCTGGGTGTGCCGCCGCCGATGAAGATGGAATGAACGCGCCGCCCCCAGACCGAGGGCAGGGCGGCTTCCAGATCGGCGATGACGGCATCGAGATACGCCGCCTCCGGAATGCCCTCGTGATGCGCGGCATGGGAGTTGAAGTCGCAGTAGGGGCACTTCTTGACGCACCAGGGAAAGTGCACGTAGAGCGTCAGCGGCGGTGGCGACTTCAGTTGCGGGGTGTTGCGGGCCTGCGGGGGCTGCGGACGCAACGGGATGACCCGTCGCTCGCTCATTCGGCGGTCTGCTCCAGCGCGAGCCGGTCGAGCAGATGGCGGCAGGCGTTGCCACGGTGACTCAAGGCGTTCTTGAGTTTGGGGTCGAGCTCGGCAGCGCTTTGCTTGAGATCGTCGAGCCAGAACACCGGATCGTAGCCAAAGCCGTGCTCGCCCTGAGGCGTCTTGAGAATACTGCCATGCCATTCGCCTTCGGCGATGATCGGCTGCGGGTCGTCGGCGTGGCGAACCAGCGCGAGCACACAGACGAACCGCGCATCACGATCGGCTTCGCCGGCCAGATCGGCGAGCAGCTGGTCGATATTGCGTTCATCCGACTTCGGCTCGCCGGCGTAGCGCGCCGAGCGTACGCCCGGCGCGCCGCCCAGGGCATTCACGCATAGGCCCGAGTCGTCGGCCAGTGCGGGCAGCCCGGTGTGCCGTGAGGCGTGACGTGCCTTGGCGATGGCGTTTTCAACGAAGCTGGGGAAGGGTTCTTCGGCCTCAGGGACATCGAAGTCGGACTGCGGTCGCACGGTGATGCCCAGCGGTTCGAGCAGGGCGGCAAACTCCTTGAGCTTGCCCTTGTTGCCGCTGGCCAGGACGAGTTCGGTGATCATGCGTCTGCGCTGGCCAGGACCTGGCGCTGGATGTCGTTGAGCTGGGCAATGCCGTCGGCGGCCAGGTCGAGCAGGGCATCGAGCGTCTTGCGGTCGAAGGCGGCACCTTCGGCGGTGCCCTGGACTTCGACGAAATGACCCGAGGCCGTCATGACCACATTCATGTCGGTGTCGCAGGCCGAGTCTTCCGGGTAATCCAGGTCGAGCACGGGGCGGCCGTCGAAGACCCCCACGGAAATCGCCGCGACCAGTTCGCGCATGGGGTTGCTTGCCAGCGCACCGCGGGCCACCAGGCCATTGAGCGCATCCATAACCGCCACGCAGGCGCCCGTGATCGAGGCCGTGCGGGTGCCGCCGTCCGCCTGGAGGACATCACAGTCGATGATGATCTGCCGTTCGCCGAGCGCCTCCATGTCGACAACGGCGCGCAGGCTGCGTCCGATGAGACGCTGGATTTCCTGCGTGCGACCGCTTTGCTTGCCACGGGCCGCTTCGCGACCGCTGCGGGTATGGGTCGAGCGCGGCAGCATGCCGTATTCCGCCGTCAGCCAGCCCTTGCCCTGACCGCGCAGGAAACCCGGTACGCTCTCCTCGACGCTGGCCGTGCACAACACGCGGGTATCCCCGAACTCGATGAGCACCGAGCCCTCGGCGTGCTTGGTGAACCCGCGGGTGATACGAACGGGGCGAAGCTGATTGGGTTCTCTGTTGCTGGGGCGCATGGGGCGGGGTGAATCCTTGTGGTTCGGGTGATCAGGTGTCGGCACTGAATTTCTTGATCGCCACGTTGATCTCGGCGATGGCCTGCTCGATCTCTTCGTCGCTCAGGTCCTGGGTGCCAGAGCCGGTGGTCGAGCGGTCGAAGCTATCCATTTGCGTGGTGAAGCTACTCACGGCCATGGTCTGGGTCGAGATCACGTCGGGCACTTCGTCGGAGAAGTCGTCGTGCCAGACCAGGCTGATCATGGACAGGTTGTCGGCATGCGGACCGGCGGCGAGCTCTGC
Organism: Nitrogeniibacter aestuarii; assembly: GCF_017309585.1. Classification (NCBI taxonomy): domain Bacteria; kingdom Pseudomonadati; phylum Pseudomonadota; class Betaproteobacteria; order Rhodocyclales; family Zoogloeaceae; genus Nitrogeniibacter; species Nitrogeniibacter aestuarii. The sequence continues at coordinate 414,626 of NZ_CP071321.1, forward strand.
CGCGTCGAGCACGCGAGGCGTGTCTTTCATGAGGTTCTTCGGGGTGGCGTAACGCTTGACCAGTTCTTCGGTGCCAAGGGGCCCCCACACGCCATCCGTGCATAGCAGGATGACGTCGCCGGAATACAGCGGAATCGGGCGGGAGAATTCGATCTGCGGTGCGTGGTTGCCGCCCAGACAGCTGTAGATGCGGTTGCGGCCCGGGTGGGTCGCGGCGTCCTCGGCATCGATCAGCCCCTGATCCATCATGAGCTGGATGCGCGAGTGGTCCTTGGTCTGGGCCTCGACCTTGCCGCCACGCAGCAGGTAGAGGCGCGAGTCGCCTGCGTGGGCCCAGTGGGCGAGACCGTTCTGGATCAGGCACACCACACAGGTGGTGCGCGGCGCTTCGGGCAGATGCTTGTCGAAGGCGTAATCCAGAATCGCATGATGCGCGTTGGTCATCACGTGCGACAGAAACAGGACCGGGTCCTGCACCACGGGCTGTGCCTCACGCTGGAAGGTCTGGGTGATGTACTGGGCCGCGATCTGGGCCGCGACCTCGCCATGCAGATGACCGCCCATGCCGTCGGCGATCACCATGAGCAAGGCATCGCGCGAGTAGCAATACGCGAGGCGATCCTGGTTGGAAGGGCGTTTGCCGGGCCGGCTTTCCTGGTAAATGGTGAATTTCATGAGCGACCAATGAAGGATTTGAGTCGGGAGCCCACATCCGCAAACCAGGAAGCCGGCATGGCTTCGTTGGGTCCGCGTTGAACCAATGCTTTCTGTAAAGCGTAGACGCTTTGCGGCCGTTCGAGGGGGTCCAGTTTAAGGCACCAGTCGATGGTTTCCAGCAATTGCTCGCTGTAGCGCCCCGGAAATGCCCGGACGGCCGGGATGAAGCTGTCTTTCTTGCCCCGTTCGTCCGAACGGGGCGGTGCGGTGCCGCCGATACAGGCATACAGGCTGGCCCCGACACTGTAGATGTCACTCCACGGCCCCAGCGCCTCACGGCCGGCAAACTGCTCCGGTGAGGCAAATCCGGGGGTGTACATGGGTTTGAGCATGGGCTGCCCGTTCATCAGGGTTTGTCTTGCCGCGCCGAAATCGAGCAGCACCGGGGTGCCGTCCGTGCGCAGATAAATGTTCGATGGCTTGATGTCGAGGTGCAGCAGCTTGTGCGCATGCACCTCCCGCAAACCATTTAGCATACGGGTGAACACGCCGCGCAGGAAGCGCTCGCGCAGTTCATCGCGATGTTTGTGTACGTAATCGTGCAGTGTGCGGCCGCGCTCGAACTGCATCACCATGTAGACGGTGCCATTGGCGCGAAAGAAGTTGAGCACGCGAACCACGTTGGGGTGCATGAGCTTGGCCAGCGCGCGTCCTTCCTCGAAGAAGCATTTCATGCCGTAGCGGAAGGCCGCGGTGTGCTCCTCCGATACCTTGGGTTCGATTTCGCCCTCGGTGCGCAGTGCCAGCGAATTGGGCAGGTATTCCTTGATGGCGACCGGTGTTCCGTCCTGGTCGTAGGCCAGGTACACGATGGAAAACCCCCCGAGAGACAGCTGTCGCTCGATCCGGTACTGATCCAGCTGAAATCCGGACGGCAGTGCCTTGTTTACTTGAGGGGGCATGGTGTGGTCGTTAAGATGCGCTTTTTTCGGATTGTCTTGTCTGTAACGAGTTGTGTAAAGCCACAGCTGCCGACAAAACGGCAATCATCAAGGAGAGCCTGAATGATACTGAGTATGACCGGTTTTGCGGTCGCCCACCGTGAATTGGGTCGGGTCAGCCTGCATATGGAGTTGCGCAGCGTCAATTCTCGCTTTCTTGATCTGGTCTTCCGCCTCGGCGATGACGTTCGCCAGGCCGAACCCGCCCTGCGCGAGAAACTGACTGCGCGCCTGAGCAGGGGCAAGGTCGAGTGCCGCCTCGCACTCCAGAAGAACGACGAAGCGGCCACAGGCCCCATGCAACTCAACGGCGGATTGCTGGCGCAACTTGAGTCCGCCCAGACCAGCGTGCTGGAGCGCTTTCCGGGCGCCCAGCCCATGAGCGTGACCGAATTGCTGCGCTGGCCCGGGGTGCTGTCGGACGATAGCCTCGGGTTCGACGATCTGATGCCCAGCATTGTCGAGATGGCCGATGCGGCGCTCGACGAGTTTCTGGCCAGCCGGCGACGGGAAGGAGAGAAGCTCGCCGGCGTGATTCGTGAGCGGGTCTCAGGCATGCGGACGCTGGTCGAGCAGGTCGCTCCGCGCATTCCGGAGATCGTGCAGGCCTATCAGACCAAGCTGACCGACCGACTGCGTGAAGCCGTCGATACCCTCGATGAGGATCGCATTCGCCAGGAAGTGGCGGTGTTTGCCCAGCGTATCGATGTGGACGAGGAACTCGATCGCCTGCGCACGCACATGGACGAAGTGGAACGCATTCTCAAGAAGGGCGGCATTGCCGGCAAGCGTCTCGACTTTCTGATGCAGGAACTCAATCGCGAGGCCAACACCCTGGCATCGAAAAGTGCGGGCACGGACGTCACCGCCGCGGCCATGGAACTGAAGGTGCTGATCGAGCAGATGCGCGAGCAGGTGCAGAACATCGAATGAGGCTGCATGCGGCATCGAAAAAACCGCCCGGTCAGGGCGGTTTTTTTATCTGACCTCGTCAGCGGATAGCCGGCGCGGATAGGTCTCTTCTTGTGACTTACTCGTGCGACGCGCGCAGCTTGGTGAGGATCTTCTCTGCGCGTTTCGGTGGTCCATAGACCATCTCGAGCAACAGGGCGATCGGGATCGGAAGCGGGCGACCGCTCTCGTACCGACTGCCTGCTGACTGGGTCACCCCGATCGGGGCCCAGAATTCAGACTGACTCAGTTTTTTCTTTCTGCGCCACTCCAAGACTTGCTCAGACGAGGGCGATTGGGCTTTGTGTCGCTGCGGCATGGCTAATCCAAAAGTAGTAGTTTTAATAATGTATCGGCACTTTAGCTCTTTCGCCAGTCAGGATCAATTCCCTCGTGAAACTGAACACATCGCCTAGATATCAAGGGGCTACGGTCGCTTTGGACTTATGTCTTCATAATTTTTGATTACCGGGCGATATCTCGTAAGGTGTAATTCTCATGTCCTGTCAAAGACTTGATGTCAATCAGATGAAATAATGAAAATGTCGTAAGGGTGACGAAGGCTGTCCCGGCGGCGCATTTTTCCCGGGTAAGGGTCGCGATTTCCAGGCGCAAAAAAAATGCGGCCGATGCGCCCGTGACGGGCGATCGGCCGCAATGCCTTTTCAAACGGGTGTTTCAGACTCCCCAGGTAACCGGCTTCTGCTCCTTGAGTGAGTACTCCAGCATATCCAGCAAGGGCCAGGCGCGTTGAGCGAAACTGACCGGTGCCCCCATCCCGCGCGGTGCCTCTTCGTCTGCTTCGTCGTCACTGACATCGTCATGCTGATGCTTGTTTTCATCGATGGCCGCCTTGAGCGCAGTGATTGCGCCGGGCAGTTGTTCGACAGTGACGATTCCGGTCTCGTCGTTCGGGTCCTTGCCGAGCACTTTCAGCAGATTTCTGGCGGCGTCGCCGAACATGATGACGTCGGCAGAGGCACCTGACTTGAACGTGATGAGCATGCTGATCTCCTCGGAGGTAAGTTTTTGAACGGTTTCAGATGTTTGAGCCCGGGCGACCTCTGGGGTTCAATGTCCTTTGACGGCAAATATGCCCGGTGCGTTACGCCAGTATCCCTTGTAGTCCATGCCGTAGCCGAAGAGAAACCGGTCTTCGATGTCCAGTCCGCAGAAATCGGCCCGCATGCCGGGGTAGGCCTTGCGGTCATGGCATTTATGCACGAGGACGGCTGAACTGACCGAGGCGGCGCCCTGCGCGCGCAGCGTATCGACGATGGCGGCCAGGGTGAGACCCTCGTCGAGAATGTCATCCAGGACGAGCACGTGGCGACCTTCAGGGGGGTGGGTCGGCGGTACACGCCAGTCCAGCGCATGGCCTTTCAGTGCGTTGCCGTAGCGGGTGGCGTGCAGGTAGGCCAGCTCCAGGGGGAAGGGCAGGCGCGGCAATAGCGAGCCGGCGAGGACGAGCCCTCCGTTCATGACGGCATACACCACCGGGTCGAGTTCGCTGAAGCGCTCGGTAATGGCCCGTGCCATGCGATCGAGCGCGGCTTCGACGGTGGCCTTGTCTGCTAGGCAGTCGGCCTCGTCGAAGGTGGTGTTGAGGCTATTTACGGTGTCGTTCATGGTCGTTCAGCAGCCCGCATACGCGGTCAGGGTATAAGGAAGGGCGCCGGTGCTGGCGAGCCGTGTCGAGCCGCCGAGGTCGGGCAGATCGATGATCGCGGCAACTTCGTGAAGCTGGCCGCCGAGGCGCCGGATGAGCGAGACGGCTGCCAGCATGGTACCCCCGGTGGCAATCAGGTCGTCGACAAGGACAACGGGTTGTCCGAGTGTGATGGCGTCTTCATGGACTTCCAGCGTGGCTTGGCCGTATTCAAGTGCGTAGGCCTCGCCGAGTGTGTCGTGTGGCAGCTTGCCCTGTTTGCGCAATGGCACAAAGCCACTGCCGAGCGCATGGGCCAGCGCCGCGCCGACGATGAAACCGCGCGCATCGATCCCTGCGACGATCAGATCCCGGTGGTCTGCGTATCGTTGCGCCAGGTGCTCAATGAGACGCTGGAACAGGGCAGCATTGGCAAACACCGGTGTGATATCGCGAAACTGAACGCCTGGGGCCGGCCAGTCGGGGACTGTTCGAATACAGTGCTGCAGAGCCGCTGAGAGAGCTGTCATGGTGGTGTCCGGTCGAGGAGCGTGGCCCGGGAAGGGCGATCGCGTGCCCCCGTCATTTTAGGTGAAGCAGTCGCTGACGCCCACCTTGAGCGGGATGGCGTCATGGAACAAAATGGCGTGAAACAGGTCCACAGGAAGCATGACACGTCACCATCTCGGGTCGGCGATGTCCGGCTTTGGCGTCGAGCCTGCCATAATGTCGGGCCGTGAGATCACCGCCGGGATGGCGGCGAGACAAGAATGAAGGCGCCCAGCGCTCAAGGAGAAGTAACCGATGACACTCCGTTTCGTCGACGCATGTCGTCTGCCCAACCGCTTCGGCGAATTCACTTTGCACGGCTTCGAAGATGAAGCGACCGGTGTCGAGCATCTGGCGCTCACATATGGCGATGTGTCCGGTGACGCGCCGGTGCTGGCGCGCATTCACTCCGAGTGTCTGACGGGTGATGGTCTGTTCAGTGAACGCTGCGACTGTGGCTACCAGCTCGAAGCGGCAATGCGCCGCATTGTCGAGGAAGGGCGCGGCCTGATTCTCTACCTGCGTCAGGAGGGTCGTGGCATCGGCCTGCTCAACAAGATTCGCGCCTACAAGCTTCAGGACCAGGGGGCCGATACGGTCGAAGCCAATGAGCAACTGGGCTTCCCCGCGGACATGCGCGACTTCTCGATCTGCAAACCGATGCTCGATCATCTGGGCGTCAACTCCGTGCGGCTCATGACGAACAATCCGCGCAAGCTCGACAGTCTGACCTCACAGGGATTGAATATTGTCGAGCATGTGCCGCTGCAGGTGGGCCGTAATCCGCACAACACGGCCTATCTGGACACCAAGGCGGCCAAGCTGGGGCACATCATGAAGCCGTCGAAGGCGTATCGTTCCCACGATGTGCCCGCCGATGGTGCCGACGAAGCAACGGCGAGTTGTCAGATTCAATAAGCGTACGCCAGACAAGAAAAGGGCCGCGTCAAGCGGCCCTTTTCTTGTGGAGGCATGTCAGCCGGGTAAGGCGATCTGCCCGTCGGTGCTGAACTGGTAGTCCTTGAACACGTGCTCGGCACTGAGAATCTGATAGTTGCCGTCGTCGTTCCGGTGGCTGGTGTCCTTGAGCCGGTAGGTATAGTGCCCGCAGGTCCAGCAATCGAAGTTGCGCATGTGGGTGCACAGGCAGGTCTTATCGAACACGTGAACACGCCGGGCGTCCGGGTGCAGCGCCACTTCCCGGTTGTAGGCCTCGATGTACTGGCAGTTGCCCTTGGCATCGAGCAGATAGCCATAGGCTTCGCAGTTGGGACGGATCCCGTCGCCGATGGCGGGGCTGTTCTTGAGCATGCGCATCGGATAGCCGGTGGGCGAAATCTGATTGACCTCGATGTCGTCCTCGCTGGCCTTGAAGTACTCCTGCTGGACTTTCTCCGGCAGTCCGCATTCTTCGGTGACGGTGAAGCGCGTGGCCACCTGGACGGCGGAGGCCCCCATCTCCAGGTAGTTGACCGCATCGGTGCCGGTGAAGACGCCGCCGGCCGGGATGAGGGGGATTTCCAGCTGCTGTTCATGCAGCCAGTCCCGAATCTCGGCCACGATCACCGGCAGCGAATACTGTGACCAGTCCATGCCGAAGCCGAGGTGGCCACCGGCCAGCGGCCCTTCCACGACCACGTAGTCAGGCAGCCGGTTGGTGCGGGCACTCTTCTTGATGAATAGCTGCAGCGCGCGCAGGGACGAGACGATGATGCCGAGCTTGGCGTCGCGGAAACGAGGATGATCTTCGATCAGCGAAAAGGAGCCCAGATGCAGGCCGGCCGCCAGCGTGATGCCGTCGATACCGGCGTCGAGCGCGGCCGACAGGCGCACCTTGAGTGTCTCCTTGGGGGAGTTCATGGTGAGCTTTTCCATGCAGTTGATGAAGATGAGTCCATCGCCCTGCTTGGCTTCCATGGTGGCGCCCACGTGACGGGCCGTTGCCTCGGCCAGCAAACCCATGTCGAACTGGACGACGGATTTGTCCGAATTGGAAACGTTGAATTTGAACTGCTTGAGCTTGTCCTTGACGTACTTGGTCTTGAACCGGCGGTCGGACACGGTGGGTACCATGGCGTCGGAGATGTGTCCGATGCCGCCCAGGCGAGCGGCCACCAGCGACAGTTCGGCCGTGGAGATGTCCACGCCCATGCCGCCGATCATGATGGGAACCAGTTCCTTCTGACCCAGTTTCAGGCGAAAGTCGTCTACGCGTTTCATTTGATTGTGTGCCCCCCCAAGGCAGGATCGCGCATTATCCCTCATGCGAGCGCACGTGGGCGGGCCCTGGTCGAAAACTTGATGGGCGGTCCAGGCGCGCGATGCCAAGACCCGATTCTACCGCGCATCGAACGGGTGCGCCCGACCGCTGCAGCCGGGCGCACTTGTTAGGCCTCGAACGCGTAGTCCACCGTCAGTGGTGCGTGATCGGAGAACCGCTCTTCCTTATAGACACTCGTCGACCTCGCGGTGGCGGCCAGCGCGGGCGTCGCGATCTGGTAGTCCAGTCGCCAGCCGACGTTCTTTGCCCAGGCCTGGCCCCGGTTTGACCACCAGGTGTAGCAGGCATCCGTGGTGTCCGGATGCAACTGGCGGTAGACGTCCTTCCAGCCCACGTCGTCGAACAGTTGCGTCATCCAGGCACGCTCCTCGGGCAGGAAGCCGGAGTTCTTCTGGTTGGACTTCCAGTTCTTCAGATCGGCCTCTTTGTGAGCGATGTTCCAGTCGCCGCAGATCACCACCTCGCGACCACTGGCCAGCAGCGCCTGCATGTGCGGCAGGAAGATATCCATGAACCGGTACTTGGCTGCCTGGCGCTCCTCCGAACTCGACCCCGAGGGCAGGTACAGGGAGATGACGGACAGATTGCCGAACTGTGCCTCGATGTAGCGGCCCTCGGCATCGAACTCGTCGTTGCCCAGGCCCTCGATCACGGCATCGGGTGCGCGACGTGCGTAGATGCCCACGCCGCTATAGCCCTTCTTTTCGGCGCAGTGAAAAAATCCCTGGTAGTCGCCGGGCGCACGCATATCCTCAGTGAGATCGCCGTGCTGAGCCTTGAGCTCCTGCAGGCAGATCACGTCGGCGTTCTGTTGCGCCATCCATTCGAAAAAGCCCTTACGGTTCGCCGATCGGATGCCGTTGAGGTTGATTGTGATGACGCGTAACATGGCTGATCCAGAAAGCTGCTGATTGGAAAGAGAACGTGGAGTTTAGCCGGGAATTCATTGCGCTGGCCTGCGACAAGGGCGTGCTTCGCTTCGGTGAGTTCATCACCAAGGCGGGTCGCAAGTCGCCTTATTTCTTCAACGCCGGGCTGTTCAACGACGGCGCCTCCTTCGGTGCGCTGTGCGGCTTCTACGCGCGCAGCATCGTCGCGGCAAAGCTCGACGCCAACATGCTCTTCGGCCCCGCCTACAAGGGCATTCCACTGGTGGCGGGCACCGCCATGCGGCTGGCCGAGATGGGCGTGAATCTGCCCTATTGCTTCAACCGCAAGGAAGCCAAGGACCACGGCGAAGGCGGCAACCTCGTGGGTGCGCCGCTCTCCGGGCGTGTCCTGATCCTGGACGATGTCATCTCCGCGGGAACGTCCGTGCGCGAGTCCGTCGAGATCATTCGGGCCAACGGCGCCATTCCCGCCGGTGTAGTCATTGCGCTCGACCGCATGGAACGTGGCACGGGGGCGCTGTCCGCCGTGCAGGAGGTCCGGGCTCAGTACGACATGCCGGTGGTGGCGGTGGCGACCCTGAACGACCTGATCGACTACCTCGGCGACAGCGAAGACCTGAATGCCAATCTGAAGGCAGTCAAAGCGTATCGCACCGAATACGGTGTTTCTGCGGGCTAGGCTGGATGAAGCGCCATATTGCGAGCCTCTCGTTGATGTGTGCCCTGGGTCTGCTGGCTCAAGACCGCAGTATCGCCGCCGGTGGGGCCATCTATTGCTGCGAGTCGGAATCGGGGCAACGCGTGTGCGGCAATCCGCTGCCCAACGTCTGCATGGGGCGGGCGCATCGCATCATCGGCGCGAACGGTATGGTGATCAAGGAAGTGGCCGCGCCCATGTCCGCGGCAGAGCGGGCGGCGGCCGAACGCGAAGAGCGACGCAAGGAACTTGAAGCGGCGCGGCGACGCAGCCAGCAGCTCCAGGACCGTGCCTTGCTCGACACCTACAACAGCGTCCAGGACATCGACGAACGTGAGCGCCGCGCGGTTAACGATTTCCAGCAGGATCTCGACAAGGCAAGCCGCCGCATGGAAGAGTTGGAGAAAGAGGCGGTTCGTCTGACGGAAGAATCCAAGCTCTACGCCGACAGCGATACCCCGCTGGACCTGAAGCAGGCCGTCAACGACAACAAGGCCGAGCGGGCGGCTCAGCTGACCGTGATCGAGGCCAAGCAGAAAAGTATCGAAGCCGTGAAGGCCCGATTCGACCGCGATCGCGAACGCTACAAGGTGCTGAGCGGGCATGGAGAGGCGTCGCGCTGACGGCGAGCCTGTCTGCCGGCGAGGCCGCTTGGGGCCGTTGCGGAGCTGGCGCGTGGCGCACCATGGAAGGCCTTCGAGGGATGAGACGACACCTTGGTTGAGTCTGCGCAGATCGATGCAGTTGCGGCCCTGATCGGCGCGGCGCAGCGCATCCTCTTCATCACCGGCGCCGGCATTTCGGCCGACTCCGGTCTGCCCACCTACCGGGGCATCGGTGGCCTTTACGAAGAAGCCCTCACTGATCACGGTATTCCCATCGAGCAGGCGCTGTCGGGCACCATGATGGCGCAGCGACCGGACATTACCTGGCAATACCTGGCGCAGATCGAGGCCACCTGCCGTGGCGCCGAACCCAACGAAGCACACTGGGTGCTGGCGCGCCTGGTGGCCGAGCGGCCGGCGTCGATGGTGCTCACCCAGAATGTCGATGGCTTTCATCGCGCCGTGGGCACCCCCGGGCTGGTCGAGATTCACGGCAATCTGCATCAGCTGGTGTGCACCGAATGTGGCCGTGGGCGACGAGTGCCGGATTTCGTGGGGCTGCAGTTTCCGCCGGCATGTCCGACCTGCCACGGTGTCATGCGTCCTGACGTGGTGCTGTTCGGCGAGTCCCTGCCGATCGAGGCCACCATGAAGCTTGAGCACATGCTCGAGTCGGGCCCCGAGCTGGTGGTCACGGTCGGCACCAGCAGCGCCTTTCCCTATATTGCGGGGCCGGTGATATGGGCGGCGGAGGAAGGTATTCCGACCGTCGAGATCAACCCGGGCGACACCCCTGTCAGCGGTTTCGTGACCCATCATCTGAGGATGGGGGCAGCCGATGCCCTGAGCGCCATCGAGGCGCGCTTGCGCTAGTCGCCGACGCGGCGGATGCGCAGGCTGCCGGTCGGTCGGTCTGCGGTGTCGATGCGGACCGTATCCGAACGTCCGTCACCTTCGAGCAGCGACATCACTTCAAGACGCTTGTGCTCCGCGGCGGTGGCGTCGTCGGGGTGCACGATCCACAACCAGGCCTGAGGCGGCTGCGTCTGCATTCGCTGCGCAATGGCGGTGCCGGGGGTCGCCAGCGGCAGGTCCCAGATCGGCAGGGGCGCCGGCGCGCGTGCGGCAGCCATGGGTTCTGCGGCCGGCGTCGGGCTCGCCATGTCGGCCATGGGCGTGTCGTCCAAATCCGCCACGGCGCGATCCTCCGAGGCCTGGGGCGCGGCGAGCCAGTGTTCTTCCGACGCGCTGTTGCTCAATGACTCCGTCGGCGCGGTTTCGCGTTTGGTCGGTACGGCGGCTTTGCGCTCCGCTATCGACTTCTGTTTTAGCTGTGCCGACGGTGGCGTCTCGTGAGTCTCGCGTTCCCGTCGGGGTGCAGTGGCCACCTGCGCCTGATCGATGGGCGCCGCGGCGGCAGCGGGCTCTGGCGGTCGGGCGTCGGCTTCTGGCATGGGGGCGGCAGGTTTTGCGGCGATCCGCTCGGCGACCTGTTCTGCCGATTCCAGGCGAACGGCTGCGTGCTCCATGGTCGGTGCGGTCGGATCTGTCCAGATCTTGAGTGCGACGCTGGCGGCGATTGCCGCGGCGGCGGCCAGGCCGAAGCCGTTGAACCAGCGTTTCCTGCTGGCACGCTGCTGCGTGCGTCTCGGCGCCGCGCGCCGGTCGGCCTGTTCGGCAAGCCACCGAGCTGTCTGTGGCGAGACCGCCGCGCCCAGGGCGGTGGAGGCCTCGGTGCCCGCCGCGATCTGGTCGAGCAGGGCATCGCGTCGGGGTGCCTGCGCGGCATCGAGGCGAGCGGCTTCGGCGAGCACGGCCGCCTCAATCGATGACGGCGGGGCGAAGCTCAGGCCGGATTGTGCGGTGTCGACCACCGACAGCACGCGTTCGAACATCCCCGCGGGGGGATCGAATCTCGGTTGCGACGCGATCAGCGCTGCCAGGGTCCCCTGGCCGGACACGAAGCGATCAAAGGCCTGGCTCATCCGGGCGGCTCCAACTGATCGCGCAACTGGCGGAAGGCGTAGCGCAGGCGACTCTTGATGGTCTCGAAACCGACGCCCACGGTGGTGGCGATGTCCTCAAGCGACATGTCGGCGAAAAACCGCAAGGCGACGGCCTCGCGCTGAGGGGCGGGCAGGCCCATGAGCGCGGCACGCACCCGGCCGCTATCCTGGGCCAGGCGCAGGGCGGCTTCCGGACTGAGATCTTCGTCTTCGGCCTCGGGGGCGGTGTCTTCAGGCTGGGTGCGCTGATGCCAGGCACTGCCACGGGCGTCGAGCCAGAGGTTGCGCGCGATCTGGAACAGGAAGGTGCGAAACGCCGCACTGGGCGTGTAGTCGCCGCACCGGGACAGCACACGGATCCAGGTGCTCTGGGCGATGTCTTCGGCTTCCTTCAGGTCGCCCTGGCTGAGCCATGCGATGAAGTTGAACAAGGCCTTGTTGTGCCGGGCGAACAGTTCGGCTGCCGGCTCACGCACGACGCCCTGCGCCACGAGCAGCATGAGCTCCTCGTCGGGCAGGGCGGACAGGTCGTCGTTCGTGCGTGGCGTGTCGGTCATTCCAGTCGGGCTTGGGCTTCCGGTCGGTTGGGTGTCAGGGCGCTGGCCAGATCCATCAGGCGGACCGCTTCGCCACGATAGCCGAAACGGTCCGCGCCGAGGGCCCCGGCGGCCAGCGCGCGGGCATCGGACAGCTGCCATTGTCCCGTGTATTTGCCGCCGCGCAAGAGCTGGCCGAAACCGGCGATGGCGGTGGCGAAGCGGAAGTCGTCGCTGGTGGCGGCCATGGGGCGCGTGCTGTCGCGCTGGACGATACGCTCGATCAGCGTGCTGGTGTCCGAGCCGGGGGCCTTGTAGCGCAGACGCACCTGAGCCAGTTCATTGGCCTTGTGCTGGTCGGGGCCCGGGTCGGAGCCGTAGCGTAGCGGCGTGATCAGGCCCGGCGCCTCGACGGGCGTGAGTTCGTAGATGGCCGTCACCGTGTGGCCGGCGCCGATCTCGCCGGCATCGACCTTGTCATTGTTGAAATCCTCGCGTGCCAGCTGGCGGTTTTCGTATCCGATCAGGCGGTATTCGCGGATCACGGCTGGGTTGAATTCCACCTGGATTTTCACATCCTTGGCAATGGTGGCCAGGGTGGAGGTCATCTCGTTGACCAGCACCTTGTGGCCCTCCATGAGCGTGTCGATGTACGAGTACGCGCCGTCGCCCGCGTCGGCAATCTGCTCCATGAGCTGTTCGTTGTAGTTCCCGGTGCCGAAGCCCAGGGTCGAGAGCGAGACACCGCTCTTGCGCTCGCGCTCCACCATTTGCTTGAGCTGGTCGAAGTTGGTCACGCCCACGTTGAAGTCACCGTCCGTCGACAGCAGGATGCGGTTGATACCGCCGTCGATGAAGCCCTCGCGGGCGGTGCGATAGGCCAGTTCGATGCCGGTCGCGCCAGCGGTGCTGCCGCCCGAACTCAGGTTGTCGATGGCAGCCATGATCTTGTGGTGTTCGTTGCCCGGAGTGGAAGGCAGCACGATGCCGGCCTGGCCGGCGTAGGTGACCAGGGCAATGCGATCCTGCGGCCGCAGTTGCCTGACCAGCAGCTTGAGCGAAGACTTGAGCAGCGGGAGCTTGTCCGCGCTGCCCATGGAGCCGGAGACGTCCACCAGGAAGACGAGGTTGGCCGGGGGCAGGCTGTCCTTGGCGACATCCTTGCCCTTGATGGCGACGCGCATCAGCAGGTTGTTGCCATTCCACGGTGTGCGGGCCAGTTCGGTGCCGACCGAGAACGGGTGGTCACTCCGGTCGGCCTGGTAGTCGTAAGGAAAGTAGTTGATGAATTCCTCGACGCGCACGGCATCGACCGGCGGCAGGCGGCCGCTGTTGATGAAGCGGCGGGTGTTCGACCATGCACCGGTGTCCACGTCGATGCTGAAGGTGGAGACCGGCTCCTGGGCGGCCAGCTTCACCGGGTTTTCGTCCAGCGACTGATAGCGCTCGCGGTCAGCCGGCTCGGGCATCACCACCATCGGGGAGGCCGGTTTGGTCATCGGCTGCGCGATTGCCTCTGCCGAGCGCATGGGGGCGGCATTCAGCGCCCGGTGTTTTTGAAGCGCGGGCTCGGGGAGGGTGTCGACCAGTTGCGCATCGTGCTCCATTCTGGATTCGTGGGCGACTTCCGGCACAGGTGGCACGGTGCGGCCCGTCGCCTCCGATGGGGTGTTCTGTGAGGTGGAGCAGGCCCCGAGCGAGATGGCGGCGGCAATGAGGGTGAGGCGTCGCATGATGATTCGTCCTTGTTGTGTGACTCTGCAGGTGTAACGATCGAGCGCTCGGGACGGGGTTAAACAGTGGTGTATCAAAATGTAAGCATCGGTGGGCGCCACTTGGCCGGCCTGCCTTATCGTCGGCACAGGCCCGAAAATGCTTACGAATTCGGCGGAAGGGCAGGATTTGAGCACCAGGGCGGTGCGATATACTTCGTGCCGTAACGCGGGCGCCGGGGGCGCCCGGCGTATGACAGCGACAACGATTTCAGACAGGGTGCAGCGAATGACCGAAGGGTTCGATTGTGACGTGCTGGTGATTGGCGGAGGGCCGGCCGGGTCGACCGTGGCGACCTTGCTGGCCGAGCAGGGTCATGCCGTGACGGTGCTGGAGAAGGCCCATCACCCCCGCTTTCATATCGGCGAATCGCTGCTGCCGGCCAACATGCCGTTGTTCGAGCGCCTTGGGGTCGCGGACCAGATCCGCGAGATCGGCATGATGAAGCCGGGGGCCGAGTTCGTCTCGCCCTGGCATGACCACACCCAGACCTTCCATTTCGCCGATGCCTGGGACAAGTCGATGCCCTACGCCTACCAGGTCAAGCGTGCGGATTTCGATCATGTGCTCATCCGCAACGCCGAGCGCAAGGGGGCCGAGGTCATCGAAGGCTGCCGGGTGCGCGATGTGGACTTCCTGCCCGACAACGGAGGCGCCGAGGTGTCGGCCGAGCACGATGACGGGCGCACGCAGCAGTGGCGTGCGCGCTTCGTGGTCGACGCCTCGGGGCGTGATACCTTCATGGCCAACAAGTTCAAGGCCAAGCACCGTAACCCCGACCACAACAGTTCGGCCATCTATGCGCATTTCGCGGGCGCGAAGCGCAACCAGGGTGAGGCGGAAGGCAACATCACCATCTTCTGGTTCGATCACGGCTGGTTCTGGTTCATTCCCCTGCGCGACGGCGTGACCAGCATCGGCGCGACCGTGTGGCCGTATTACCTCAAGCAGCGCAAGGGCTCGCTGGAGGCCTTCTTCAAGGACACCATCGCCATGAGTCCTGCGCTGGCCGAGCGCCTCGCGGGCGCCACCATGGTGACCCCGGTCGAGGCCACGGGGAATTTTGCCTATTCGGCAGACCATACCCATGGCGCCAACTATCTCCTGCTCGGCGATGCCTACGCGTTCATCGACCCGGTCTTTTCCTCCGGCGTGATGCTGGCCATGCAAAGCGGTGTGGTCGGTGCCGAGACCATCGATACCTGCCTGCGCGAGCCGGGCAAGGCGGCGCGGGCGCTGGTACGCTTCGACAAGATCATGCGCCGCGGTCCGAAGGAGTTTTCCTGGTTCATCTATCGGATTACGTCGCCCAACATGCGCGAACTGTTCATGCAGCCGCGCAACCTGTTGCGCATGCAGGAGGCGCTGCTCTCCCTGCTGGCCGGTGACATCTTCGGCAAGACGCCAATCTGGCCGTCCCTGTATGCGTTCAAGGCACTGTATTTCACCATGGGCCTGTTCCGGCTGCCGCGCACCATCGCCGCCTGGCGACGTCGTCGGCAGAACATCCGGCCCATGGAAGGCTTGAGTTTCGAAGACCGGTGATGGGGGTTCGGCTATACCACGACCTGAGTGCAGGCGAGCGGCGGGTGCCGCGCGGCACGCACGTCCTCGGCGGCGTGGCTTATGGTGATGTGGCCGCGAGCGGTGAAGCGCCGGTACTGACAGTGGACGCACCGGTGCTGGCGGGCGCGAGTGGCGCCACAAGCCTGTTGCTGACCGATCGACCGGGGCGCTGCGGCAACCACGGACCCGTGCGCTATTGTGCGACGGACGAGCTGGTGTTCGGCGTGGTGCGACTGCATGACGGTGCGCTGGAGGCGGCAACCGCGCGTGCCTACGGCGCGGTGTTCGAGGCGCTGGATGCGCTGGGCTATCCGACACTGCTGCGTGCCTGGAACTACATGGCGCAGATCAATGAGGTCGCCGACGGGGTGGAGCGCTACCGCCAGTTCAATGCCGGCCGGCAGGCGGCGTTTGCCGCTTCGGGCCGACCGCGTTCCGGACGCGTGCCCGCCGCATGCGCGCTGGGCACGCGCGCCGGCCCGTTGAGCGTCGCCTTCCTGGCGGGCGTGACGCCATTCGTGCCGGTCGAGAATCCGCGTCAGGTGAGCGCCTACCACTATCCCCCCGAGTACGGTGATCTGAGCCCCACGTTTTCGCGTGCCGGGCTGGCGCGCGTGGGCGGCGTCGACGCCCTGTTCGTGTCCGGAACGGCGGCCATCGTGGGGCACGCCTCCTTGCACGCGAACGATATCGACGCCCAGACGCGCGAGACGCTGGCCAACCTCGAGGCCGTGGTCGACGCCGCCGGTGCCTATCCGGGGGGTGTTCGCCACCGGCTCGAACACATGGATTTCACCGTGTATGTCCGCCATGCCGAAGATGCGGGGCGGGTCATGGCGCTGCTGCGGGCGCACGTGGGTGAAGCGGCGCGAGCCATCTGTGTGCAGGCCGACGTCTGTCGTGCCGAATTGCTCGTCGAGATCGAAGCGGTCGGGGGGCTGCCCCGGGGGACAGAGACATGAAGCGGATTCAGTATGGGTTCGCCGCCGTGCTGCTGGCAGGATCGGCCGCAGCCGGCGCAGCGGATGCTCCCTTGTGGGAAGTGGGGCTCGGGGTCGGGGCGGTCAGCTTTCCCGACTATCGGGGCAGTGACCGCCAGCGTGTGCATGCGGTGCCGGTGCCTTACGTGGTGTATCGCGGTGAGTTCCTCAAGGCCGACCGTGAGGGCGTGAGAGGCGTGTTCTTCGACTCGGATCGGGTCGAGATCAATGTCTCGCTGGGCGCTTCCGTACCGGTGGACAGCGACGGCAACGACGCCCGCCGGGGGATGCCCGATCTGGACCCCACGGTGGAGATCGGGCCGTCGGTCGATGTGACGCTGTGGCGTAGCGCGGGTCAACGCGCGAAGCTGGATCTGCGCCTGCCGCTGCGATGGGCCACGACCGTGAGCGGCGAGTTCCGCGACGTGGGCATGGTGTTTTCGCCACGGATCAATCTCGATGTGCGCGATCCGTTCGGCTACAGCGGATGGAATCTGGGGCTGCTGACCGGCCCCATCTATGCCGACGAACGCAATCACGCCTATTTCTACGATGTTGCGCCTCGGTATGCCACGGCGACCCGACCAGCCTACGAGGCCGATGGCGGCTACAGCGGCACGCAGTTCATCGGCGCCCTGTCCAAGCGCTATCCGGGATACTGGGTGGGGGCGTTCGTGCGCTACGACACCTTGTCCGGGGCGGCCTTCGAAGACAGCCCGCTGGTGAAGCGCGACAACGCCTGGGCCGCCGGTTTCGGCATTGCCTGGATGCTGGGCCAGTCCTCGCAGCGAGTGCCGATTGACGACTGAACGCCCTGGCGCGAGCGCGCACATGCCGGATTCCCTGTGGGCGACACTGCGCGAACGTATGCGTTTTCACCTTGGCCTCGCCTTTCTGGGGCTGGCCTGCGGCGTATGGTTCCCCCTGGCGAGTGTGCTTCACTTGCTGCTGCCGGCGCGCGTCGGCCAACGCGTTGGCCGCCGGGCAATCCGCTTCGGGTTCGATCGTTACCTTCGCTGGCTGTCCTGGATCGGCGCCTGCCATTTCGATCTGGCCGCCATCGACGTGCTGGCGAACGAGAGACCGCTCATTCTGGTGGCCAACCATCCGTGCCTGCTCGATGCGCCGATGATTCTTTCGCGACTGACCGATGTGGCCTGTGTCATGAAGACCAGCCTCATGCACAACCCGATGTTCGGTGGCGCGGCCCGGCTGGCGCGCTATGTACGCAACGAACCGCCAGTCGGCATGATCCTGTGTGCCGTCGACAATCTGCGCGCGGGGAGCCACCTGCTGCTGTTCCCCGAAGCGACCCGAACCGTCCGTGCGCCGCTCAACGCCTTTACCCCCTCGACGGCCCTGATTGCCCAGCGCGCGGGGGTGCCGGTGCAGACGCTCATCATCGAGACGGACTCGGCCTTTCTGAGCAAGGGCTGGTGGGTGTTTCGCCAGCCGTCAATGCCGATCCACTATCGGGTGCGACTCGGTGAGCGCTTCGAGCCGACGGCCGACGTCAATGCGTTCACACAGCGCCTGGAGGCGTATTTCACCGAGGCACTGGCCCGCGCCGACATGCCGCCTCCGGTGCCGCCGAAACCTTGAGCATGTCCTTCATGACGCTATCTCCCGCAACCTCCGCCACCCATCTTGTTCTGATCCCCAGCTACAACCCGGGCGAACTGGTGTTCGAGACTGTCAGCCGTGCGCGTGAGCGCTGGTCGCCGGTCTGGGTGGTGGTCGATGGCAGTACGGATGGCACGGCCGAGCGTCTCGAGGCGATGGCCGAGCATGATCCGGGCTTGCGGGTGCTGCGGCTACCGGTCAATTCCGGCAAGGGCGCGGCGGTGCTCCATGCACTCGACGCCGCCGATCAGGCGGGTTTCACCCACGTGCTGACCATGGATTCCGATGGCCAGCACCCGGCCCATCTGATCCCGGCGTTCATGGAGGCCTCGCAGCAGCGGCCCGATGCGATGATTCTTGGCCGGCCGGTTTTCGATGCCAGTGCGCCGCTGCTTCGGGTCCGCGGTCGCAAGGTGTCGAACTGGTGGGCGAATCTTGAGACCCTGTGGTCGGGCATCGGCGACTCGCTCTATGGTTTTCGGGTCTATCCGGTGGCCCCGCTGCGGCAGATCATGCACGGTCAGCGCTGGATGCGACGTTTCGACTTCGACCCCGAAGCCGTGGTGCGACTGGCCTGGGCCGGCGTAGCCCCGATCAATCTGTCCGCGCCGGTCCGTTATCTGAACGAGGACGAGGGCGGCGTCTCGCACTTCAATTACTGGCGCGACAACAAGCTGCTGACCTGGATGCACACGCGACTGTTTCTGGGCTTTCTGTTACGCCTGCCGCGTCTGTTGGCCGATCGTTTCCTGCGCTAGGGCCCGCATCCGCTTCTGGTGTCCGCGCAGCGCCGGCCACGCAAACGCCAGGCCGAGGGCAACGCCACCGACCACGTCGATGAACACGTGCTGTTTCACCGCCAGCGTGGCGTAGATGATCGAACCGCACCACAGGCCATTGAACAGGCGCAGCCACGTTGGTGCGCTCACCTCGCACAGCAGACGATGTAGCCATAGGCCCGAGAACAGGGCGGTGGCCACATGCATGGACGGGCAGGCATTGCCCGCAGCGTCGATGCCCTTGAGCAATCCCATTTCGGGGGAGGCGCTCCAGTCGATCAGATCCGGTGGAATGGTGGTCGGCCAGAGCACGAAAAGGGCCAGGCCACTCACACACAGCAATCCCACCCACACCCCGTATGCGTCCAGCGCCTTGCGATCGGCGATCAGCGCCGGCGGGATCGAGACATACACCCACAGCGACAGGTACGCCGGAAGCCACAGGCTGGAAAAACCGATGGCACGGTCGACCGCCGTCAGTGACAGCACGGTGACCTCGGCAAACGGATTTTCAAGAATCCAGAAGTACGCCACAAAGAAGGTGGTGATGAAGGCCGTCGTCCCAAAGGCCTTGATGAAGGCGTGCTGACGGGTGCGATCGAACAGTTGCGCGGTCCAGGCGCGCGCCGGGCGTGAAGCGCTCATGCGGGGCTCAGATCATCCCGCCATTGACGGAAATGATCTGGCCGGTGATGTAGCTCGATTGCTCCGATGCGAGGAAGGCCACCAGGTTGGCCACTTCGTCCGGCCGGCCGGCGCGCTTCATGGGCACCAGTTGGGCAATGGCCTCCCGGGTGAAGCTGCCTTCACTCATGTCGGTCTCGATCACACCCGGGGCGACCGCGTTGACGGTGATGCTGCGGCTGGCCAGTTCCAGCGACAGGGCGCGGGTGGCCGAGTGCAGGGCACCCTTGGCGGCCGCATAGTTGGTCTGTCCGCGATTGCCGGCAATGGCCGCGACCGAGGTGATGTTGATGATGCGGCCCCAGCGGGTGCGGATCATGGGCATGGTCAGCGGCTGGGTGACGTTGAAAAAGCCATTGAGGTTCACATCGATCACCCGTGACCACTGCTCGCCGGACATGCCGGGGAAGACGGCATCGTCGTGAATGCCCGCGTTGTTGACCAGCACCTGAACCGGGCCATGCTCCAGCACGGCGTCGAGTGCGATCCGGGTGGCCTGCGCATCAGCCACGTCGAAGGTCACGACCTCGGCACTTCCGCCCTGTTGTTCGATCGCATCGGCCAGCGCCTGCGCACGTGTCGTATTGCGGTTGGCATGAATGATCACATGCAGGCCGTCGGCGGCAAGGCGTTGGCAGATGGCCGCGCCGATGCCGCCACTGCCCCCGGTCACCAGCGCGCGTCGGCTCACGGGGTGGCCTCCGGACTGCCGGGCAGTTCCGGGCTGATGATCACGGCGGCGCGGCCATCGAGCAACGCCCGGCCTTCGGCGCTCACACTGAAACGGTAGAGAATCGTCGTGTCGTTGCCGGACAGGCGGGTGGCTTCAACCTCCAGCGGTGCATCGATGGTGTCGAGCCGGTCGGTATGCAGCTGAACGCCGCGGACGCTGGCCAGGAAGCCGACGCTGGGCGTGGTGGCCGGCGGCTGGAGGATGGCGCCATGGACCGCCATGGCCTGGGCTGCATACTCGACGCCCACTGCGGCGCCGAGGCGGCCGGCGTTGCGCAGTGGATTGTCGTCGCTGCGGTGGCTGGTGGCCCGGCAACGGATCGAGGCCTCGTCATGGGAGACCACGCCGTCGAGCAGACACATGCTGCCTGCATGGGGGATGCGCGCGGCGATCCAGTCGCGGTCGAATTCGTAGGACGTCATGTGGTCGGGTCGATGTCGATGGTCAGATGTGCGCCCGGCAGAAGTTCCAGCACACAGCGTTGATGTCCCTTCCCGCCGATGGCGCGTGCCACGCCGCTCAACAGCGGCAGCAGTCGTGCCGTGGGGATGCCCTGGCGCAAGTGTTCAAGCTCGGCATCATGCATCGGGGTGACGTGCTCGTCGCTCAGGGCGACGCGGACATTGGCCAGGGCATCGTCGACGGCGGACGTGGTCAGCAGCAGGCCGACGCCCATGGCATCCATGATGGGACGCGCCTGACCCAGTGGCGCCGGGTAGGGCGCGTCGTAGCAGATCATCAGCACCGATTGGCAGTCGCCCGTCGCCAGTTGTGCCATGGCTTCGAGCAGACCGGCGCCTGCGCTGCCGTCGTAGGCGGAGACGATGGTCGACGGTGCTTGCGCACCGGTGGCGATGCCCCAGTACCCGGAGGCCGCGTTGTTGACGGAATTGTGGAAACGCGTGGGCGAAATCAGCCGGTCGTCCGAGGCCAGGGTTTCGCAGATGGTGTGGCAATTGTCGCCGTCGCCACCCGACGAGACGAAGACCGTGGTCAGCGAAGCCGGGTTGGCGCCTGCATGCCCACAGGTCTGAAGCCCGGTGGCGATGGCCAGTTTCACCACTTTGCCGACCCGACGCCGCTCTGCCGGCGGCAGCGAGGCCGGCACCGGAATGATCGTGTGCGTGTGGATGCTGCTGGGCGCGCCGGTCAGTTGCAGGCGCAGCTCGTCCCAGTCGTTGAAACCCGGTCCGATGGCGCCGATGGCGCGCAGCGATGCGCTCAGCGTGCTCATGCCACCTCCTGACCGAAAACGAGGCTGGCATTGGTGCCGCCGAAGCCGAAGGAGTTTGACAGGACGTGGTGCACCGAGCGGTGCTCGACCTGATGCTGAAGCCGGATGTGGATGCCGGGGTCTGGCGTGTCGAGGCCGACATTGGCCGGCACCAGTCCGTCGGTGAGCGCAAGTGCGCAAATGACCGCTTCGAGCCCGCCCGCTGCACCCAGCGTGTGTCCCGTGGCGCCTTTGGTGGAGCTGGCGGCGACGCGGTCGCCGAACAGGGCCTCGACGGCCTTGCCTTCGGCCGCGTCATTGCTGGGTGTTCCGGTGCCGTGCAGGTTGATGTAATCGATCTGGTCGGCGCTCAGGCCGGCGCGTTCAAGTGCGCCGGCCATGGCCTGGCGCGCACCACGCCCCTCGGGATGGGGTGAGGACATGTGGTGCGCGTCGCTCGATTCGCCATAGCCCAGCAAGCGGACAGGCCCGCCACCGGCAAGGGGGGCGCGGCTGAGCAAGGCGAACGCGGCCGCTTCGCCAATCGAGATGCCCTTGCGCGCCACGTCGAAGGGGCGGCAGGCCTCGGGCGCCGTCAATTCAAGCGAATTGAAACCGTACAGGGTGGTCAGACACAGTGAATCGACACCCCCGACGACGGCCGCATCGATAAGCCCCAATTGCAACATGCGGGCTGCAGCGGCGAAGACCTTGGCGCTTGACGAACATGCGGACGAGACGACGAACGCCGGGCCGTGCAGCCCGGCCGCGGTGCGCACGAACTCGGCCACGGAAAACACGTTGTGCGAGCCACGGTAGTTGTAACTCAGGGGAAGCTTGCCGTTATGCGCGTCGCGCTCGCGATAGGCCAGCTCGGTGTCGAGGATGCCGGAGGTGCTGGTGCCCAGGAAGACGCCGACGCGCTGTTCGCCATGGGTCTGTGCGGCGAGGCGAATGGCATCGAAAAAACCGTCCTGTTGCAGGCCCAGCCAGGCCAGCCGGTTGTTGCGACAATCGAAATGCCGCAGATCGGCCGGGAGTGCAACGGCATCGACATCCGGGACTTCGCCGATCCAGGTGTCCAGATCGACGGTTTCGAACGCACACGGCGTCAGGCCGCCACGGCCGCCGGCCAGGGCTGCGCGCATGGCGCTCAGGCCGGTGCCGATGCAACTGGTGGCGGTGTAATGACTCAGGGAGATGGGCTTCAATTGCGCACGCCGGTTGAGGTTTGGACCATTCTAGCAAAGGGACGGGCCGAGACTGGACATCTCATGCGGCATGCCGCGCGATCAGCAAGGTATTGCCTAACGCGGGGCCGTCGTGCATGGGAATGGACTCGACCGTAAAACCCCGAGCCTCGAGCAGCTCGACCCATTCGGTCAGCGGGCGGGCGTGCAGGGTGCCCCAGCCGCGGCCTCGGCCCAGCATCACCAGCTGGTCGGTCATCCGGCTCTGCCAGGCCCGCCAGCCAGCGCTTGCATCGCCCACGCGCAGGATGAAACACCCTTCCGGCGTCAGCGCGGCCTTGACCTTGTCGAGGACGTGGCACTGTTGCCCGGGCGACACGTAGTGAAGGACATCGAGCAGGATGATGCGCTCCGCCGCCTGGAACGGTGCCGAGCACATGTCGGCACAGGTGAGGCGGGCGCGTTCGGGCATCGAGGTCTCGCCACGGCGGATATCGGCCGCCATGAGGTCGAGGCCCGAGTAGTGGCGGTAGGGGGCAACGTCCGACCAGCCGGCCGGCAGGTGACCGGCTGCGCTCGATTGCGCGGCGGCCACAAGCCAGTGCGCCAGCAGGGCCTGGCCACAGCCGACATCGAGGATGCTGACCGGGGTCTGAAACAGCCCCTGCTGCAGCAGGCTGGAAAAAACCGGGTCATGGCCGAGCTTGCCGCGGGCAAAATGCCAGGCAAAGCGCCCGCTCTTGCGATAGGGCGCTGCCGCCTGTTCGACCAGCGCACGCACGGCGCCGGACTTCATCGCGAGGCGGCCTCAAGCGTGACCGGCACGAGCTGCTGCGCGCGGCAGGTCTCGAGCAGGCGCTCAAGTACCGGAAGAATCACGGGCGTGCCATCCGCGGTTCTGGCGGCATGTCCATCGTGAAGCAGGAGGATGTCCCCCGGGGCCAGGGCATGGCTCAGGCGTTCGAACACCGTGTCGACCTCGCCGCAGCGCGTGTCGAATCCGCGTCGCGTCCAGGCGGCCAGCTGCAGGCCGAGACGGGCGAGTGCAGGCTCGAGGAACGGATTGCGCAAGCCGGCCGGGGCGCGAAAGAACCGCGGTGTGCGTCCGGTCAGCTGGCCGAGGCTTGTCTGAGCACGGCCGATTTCGGCGACGAATCCACTGAAGCCGAGCAGGGAAAAGTGGTGGCGGTGTCGGTGGCTGTGGTTCTCGACATGGTGGCCACGCGCAACCACCTCCCGGACCAGGGCCGGGTGCGTTTCGGCTGTCGTGCCGATGCAGAAGAACGTGGCATGCGCGCCGTAAGCGTCGAGGAGATCGAGCACCCGCGGGGTGACCTCGGGGTCGGGTCCGTCGTCGATAGTGATGGCGATTTCGCGACGCTGGATGGCCGCCTCGGGCAGACGCGTCCAGTTGGGCCCCAGGGCGCGACTGCGTGGCCACAGACCCACGGCCGTGATGACGCCGTGATTGAGCACGACGGCCAGTGCCGCCCACGGCCACAGGGGGGGCTGCAACACGCACAGGGCAAGGGCGCCCAGATGAATGGCCAATGACAGCCACAGCAAGCTGCCGGGGCGCCAGGGACGGGGTAGGTTCGCCTGCGGCATCATTGAGCGCCGATCGCCCCGACCAGACCCTGCCACAGGGTTTGCCAGGTGGGCCAGTCGTGACCGCCGGGCGCCCGCAGGACCCGGTCTGCCGGCAAGGCCTCAGCCATCAGCCGGTGCCCCGGGGCGAAGCGGTCGGATTCGCCATAGCCCAGCCAGAGCCCGGCCGGCAGGGCGCGGCCGAGGGATTTGAGCGCACGCCATCCGCGCAGTTCGCCCTCGTCGGTCTCCAGCGCGCCGGGTACCCAGCCCGTGATGCCCCCGGCGCGCTCGATGGTTTGCGTGATCATGCGATTGCCCGGGTACGGGGCGATCAGGACGAGCCCATCAACCGTGTCGGGGTAAGTGTCCGCGTAGGTCAGTGCCGTCAGGCCGCCGATGGAAATGCCGCCGAGTAGGATGCGCGCATCCCCCCGAGCACGCATGGGGCCGATGACGTCTTCGTGAATCCGGTGGACCAGACGGCCGTCGGCAATGGCGGTCAGATCGGTCGGATGGGCGAGCCAGTCGAACCCGGCGGTGCGGGCGATACGGTCGAATCCGTGCTCGACGAAATCGTCCGGGCTGTCATAGGCACCGGGCAGCATCACGATCAGCGGTGTGTCTGCGCTCATGCCGGGCGCGCCTGTGGCGGATGCATGATGGCCGCAAAAACGAGCGCCAGCAACGCACCGGGGCCCACGACGATGCCGATGGCGTGCAGGACCGGCACGGTGGAGAAGGCCAGGATGCCGAAGCCGGCCAGGGTGGTCAGGTTGGCCACCACCAGCGAGGCCAGGGTGCGCAGGTCCTGGCCATTGACGCGCTGCTCGCCGGCATCGAAGAAGAGCGCATAGTTCGACCCGACCGCCACCACGAGCAACATGCCGACCAGATGGAGCAGCGTCAGGCGCTCGCCGAAGGCATTGAGCGCACCGACCACCACCAGCACGGTGGCGAGCAAGGGCAGGGCGAGGCGGATCAGGCGCACGGGTGATCTGAGCGTGAACGCAAGCAGGACGAGGATGGCGAGCACGCCGCCGATGGCTGCCGTGCGCGCCTCTTTCAGGTAGCTGGCGTACAGACGTTCGGACTCTTGCTTGATGTCCACGAACACCGTGTTGTCGATGCGGGCCGAGGCCAGGGCTGCGCGGACGGCGGCAGCATCGATAGCGCCGCCGTCCGCAGGGGCGCGCACCGGCAAGACGGCGCGCCATTGGTCGTCGTGATGAATCAGCATGGCATCGACGGCCAGGGCCAGGGAGGTGCCTTCGAGGTCGTCGCGCGTGAGCGGGGCCATGGTACGGGCCGTCTCGACCGCTGCCACGAAAGGCGCGAGTTTGTCGGCGGACAGGGGTAGGTCGGCCGTGGCGGCGCTCAATCGCCGACGGAGTTCTTCGCCGTCCGGCAGGCTTGCAAGGCGCGCTTGCTGTGTCGCCGGGCTGGGCAGGAATCGCGCCGGATTGTCGAATCCCCCGATGATGGCCTCACTGGCCAGCCGGTCGAGGACCTCGCCCGCCTGTTCGGCCTGACTCAGCACGCTGGCGGCGTTGTTGCCGGAGGTGACGACCAGAAAACGCACGTCAGGCGCGGGCAGGTCGCGCCGCAACTGTTCGTCGAGGACCTGATCGGCATCGGGCACCGGACTCAGCGCGCCCAGTTCGTGGTGCCACAGCCGGTCACGGTGAAACCACAGGAAGCTGGCCGCCACCAGGCTGGCCAGCAGGGGGAGCCAGCGCAGCATGCGGGCATGTGCCATCAGGGTGGTCAGAGGCCGGGCGAAGCCATTGACCTCGCGGATGGCGAACCGGGCCGGTGTGAGCTCGGGGATGATGTAGCGGGTGGTGAGCACGGCCGCGATGAGGCCGGCCATGGAGAACAGGCCCACCTGCGCCAGCCCGGGGAAGCCCGAGAGCAACAGCGCGGCGAATCCGAAAACCGAGGTCAGTACGCCCAGCCGGATCGTGCGCCAGAAGCGGTTGATGTCGCCTCCGTTGCGCTGGATGAAGTAATAGATGGCGTAGTCCACCGCCTCGCCGATCAGTGGAATACCGAAGCCGAGCGTGATGCCGTGGACATGACCGAACACCAGGCCGACGGCGCAGACGCCGACCAGCGCCCCGGTGACGACCGGGGCCAGGCCGAGACACAGGGCGGTCGGTGAGCGGTAGATCAGCAGCAGCAGTCCAATGATGAGTGCCGCGCCGGTGAGCGAAAGACGCGCCACCTCGTCCTTGATGGTCGCCCGGGCGTTGACCGCGAACACGCCGGGGCCTGACACCTGAAGGCGCAGATCGGCAAGCCCTTCGCGTTCGCGGATCTGGTCGAAGGTGGTCTTGAGCGTGTCGATGGCGTCGGCCTGGCCGTCGGTGTCGGCGCCCGTGGCCGCGGTGGTCACCAGCAGCAGGGTGCGCTGGCCGTCACGGGCGACCCACAGACCGGGCCGGGCGGTCTGGTAACGGCTGAACTGCTCGATGACCTGCAAGGTCTCGGCGGTGGGGTCGCGGGTGAGAATGGGCTTGATCATCAGGCCTGCCGACGAGGCAAGCATGTCGATGCTCTCGGCGATGGCCGCACGAAGGCCCTCCGCGCTGAAGCGTGCGGGGGTGACGGCCGGGCTGAGCTGGTAGCGATGCTCGAACAGCCACGTCTGGTCTGCGTCGGTACCGATGGACTCGCCATTGCTGGCAGCCACGAAGCTTGGCGAGGACCGCAGGGCCACGGCCAGGGCACGCGAGCCGGCGGCTCGTGCCTGGGCGTCGCCGCCTTCGATGCCGACCAGCAGCATGCGGGAGGCGATGCCGTCGCGCAGCAGATCGACCAGCAGTGCCTGCTCTTCGGTGGGGGCGCTGGGCAGAAAGGCGGACAGGTCGGCGGTGAAGCGCATGCGGGAGATGCCCGCGATGCACAGCATCAGGATCGACACCCAGAGGAGGAGCAGTATGCGCCGCTTCAAGAAGCGTCCTGGCTCAGCGGTGTGATCAGCATGACGGAGCGGTCGCCGTCAGCCTGCAGGATCTCGACCGAGTCGATCAGCCCTGCATGCCCGTTGATGCGGATGCGGTGAACCAGCGCGGTGATCTGGGGGTCGGAGGGTGACAGGTCGAGCGTCCACGCGTTCGACGTGCCGCTGAGGCTGAGCAGGTAGTTCTTCTCCAGCGCGCTGCGGTCGCCGGCCAGCGTGCTGCGAATGCTTTCGATGAGGGCTGCCGCGTCGGGGTAGTCGCGCAGGTCCATGTGCAAATCGCCCGATGCGCGGGACAGGGTCAGGGCACTGCCGTCGAGGACCATCGATTCGGCGCGGGGACGTTCGGTGTGGCGTTCCAGGCGTCCCGGCCGCTTGTAGACCAGTGTGCCCGACGATTCGATGGGCACGTCCAGGACCGCCAGGTATTTGCGTTCGACGAACTGCGCCGTCCCCCCCGGATTGTCCGCCAGTGCGGCCATCAGCGTGTCCAGCCCCCAGGGGGCGGCCCGGACGGGACTGGCCACCCACAGCCAGGAGAGGCAGAAGAGCAACAGGGCAACCGAGACATGCGGGCGACGCGTCATCGTGAATCCGAGGGCCAGTAGGGAAAGAAGTTGAACCAGTTCATCGGCGCCTGGCGCAGACATTCGTCGAGTGCCTGCGCGTAGGCGTGCATGGCGGCGTCGATGGCGCGATTGCGATCCTCGCGTGCCACCTCGCCAAAATCCATGATGGGCACGAATCTTATCCGATAGCGGTGACCGCCGAGATACAGGCCCGCCATGAAGATGACCTGCTGGCGCATCATCGCGGCGATCCGGAAGGCGCCCACGGGCAGTTGCGCGGTCTCCCCCAGTAGTGTGACGGGGCGGGTTTCCTCGTCGCCGAGGCTGCGATCCGCCAGCAGACCGACCAGGGCGCCGTCGTCCAGCGCATCCTTGACCCGAAGCATGGTGTCCACATGACCGAGCGGGATGATCTCCGGGCGATTGGCGGGGTTGACGGCGTCGAGGGTGGCATTGACCTTGCGGGCGTTGTCCTCGTACATCGTCAGTGCGATCCGCTGACCCGGAATCCGGCGACCCAGCGCGCGGATGGCTTCAAAGCTGCCCAGATGGGCGCCGAACAGCATGGCACCCCGGCCCGATTGCCAGCGCGCCTGCATGAGCGGTTCGCCCTCGATCTCGATGTCGAACAGGTCGAAACGGTCTTTCAGGAAGTAGATGCGGTCCAGGATCGTGGCGGAGAAACTGAAGATGTGCTGCCATGCGTCGCGCCACCGGGCCCGGCGGCCCAGCGCACGGCTCAGGTAGTCCAGCGAGGCACGCCGGGATGTGCCGCCGAAGAGGAGGAAGTACGCCGCCACCGGCCACAGCACAAGGCGCGCCACCCGCCGCCCGAGGCGCAGGGCGATCCAGCAGATGACGCCGAGCGCCAGCCGGTTGCTGCGCTCGGGGCGTGATTTCCAGTGGGGCGTGCGCTGGTGCATCGATCCGCGCGTCAACCGGCCTGCACGGCGCCGGAGGCGATCAGGATGTCACCCGAGGTGACCCGGAAGTCGAAACCGCCGCTGGCCGTGGGCGTCAGCGCGATGCGCAAGCGCTGGCCCGGTCGCGCCGGGTGGACGAATTTGGCCGAACGGACGGCGCTGCGCCCGACGCCGGTGTGCTCGCCGAGGACCCGGGTCACTTCATCCAGAATCAGCGCGCCGGGCACGATGGGGTGCTCGGGAAAGTGGCCCGCGAAGATCGGGTGGTCGCTGGGCAGACTCAGGGTGGATTCAAGGGGCAGGCTCATACGGCACCTTTCTCGCGGGCATTGTGTGCGTCGCGCAGCAATTGCTCACGGGCGGCGTAGGGCAGTTTGCCGGTCGCGTTGCGCGGTAGCTGGTCGAGCAGAATCAGGGGGCGGGGCAGAAACAGCGGGTCGATGCGCTCGCGCAGTGCCTGGGTGATGTCGCTCTGGCTGAGACCGGGGGCGACAACAAGGGCGGCCAGGCGCACCAGGGTGTCGTCTTCATGCGGTGGCAGGTGAAAAGCGCCGTCCACGACCCCTTCGATGGACTGCAGTTGGCGATCCAGATAGGCCAGGGAACTGCGCTTGCCCGCAATGTTGATGAGGTCGGCATTGCGCCCGAGCAGCTTGAAGCGCCCGTCCGGGAGGTGCTCGATCCGGTCCCCCATGGGGACGGCGTGCTCGATATGGCCGCCTGCGGCCCAGGTGGCGTCGTCTTGGTCGGTCAGCTCAATCCCCGGGAACAGCTGCCAGTCCTCGCCCGTGGCGGTGCGCCGCATGGCGATCTGACCGGTCTCGGTGCTGCCGTAGATTTCCCGCAGGGGGCAACCAAAACGGGATTCTGCTTCCAGCGCCAATGCGTCGGACAGGGGGGCCGTGGCGCTGAGCAGCAGGTCGGCGGATGGGCATGCCGCCTCGGCACGCAGGATGTTGTTCAGGTGATAGGGGGTCGTGATGAGCACGCGGGGGTGGGGCAGGGCCTGGAGCGCGCTGACGACTTCGGCCGGAAAGAAGGCACGGTCGGCACTGAAAGCCCCTCCATTCTGGAGCGCGAGCAGGATTGTCGACTCGAACCCGTACATGTGCTGGGGCGGGACCGTGCCGAGCAGAGTGAAGCGCGGATCGGGCCAGGTGTCGATGTCGAGCAGACGCGCCGCGCCGCGCGTGTTGGCCACCAGCTTGCCCCAGGTCTTGAGATGCGGAACCGGGCTGCCCGTCGAACCCGAGGTGAACACCCAGGCCACGCGCTGTTCGGCGGGCAGATCCGGTACGGCGAGCACGCTGCCGGGATCGGTGTCGAGCGTGTCGGGATAGATCATGCAGGGCATGACGTTGAACGCGTCGTCCTCGTCGCTGACGATGAAAGCATCCGGCGCGAAGGCGAGCATCTCGCGAACACTTTCGCGGGTGTAGGTGGAGGGCATCAGGTTGATGCGCTCGCTGAGCATGCCGGCCACCAGCGTGACGGCAAAACGGTAGCGGTCCGCACAGGCGTTGAGCAGGTGCTGCCCGGTCGGCAGTCGGTCGGCAAGGGCCTGTGCATCGGCAATGAATTGCCGGACGCTGATGGCCTGCCCCTGGCGAAACGCCAGCGGGGCATCCAGCGAGCGGGTCACGAGAATGGGCAGTGTGCTCACGGCTCAATCCACCGGTTTGGCCTGTGCCTTGCGGTCAGGCGGATCGTCGGACAGGCGCGACCAGGTATCGGCCCAACGGTCGAACGCCGGCCATGAAGCACGCACCGAGGCCACCAGCCCGCTGCGCATCTCGGCGGGCAGCGCCTTGCGGCGCACCAGGTACTCGACGAGGAACATGGTGGCGATGATGATCGGCGTCAGCACATTGGCCAGCAGGGACCACTGGGCGATGTGACCACTGAAGAACAGGGCCAGAGAGGTCGTCGCCATCAGCACGAACAGGGTTGTCCACGCGATGGTGACCTTGCGGGTGTAGCGGGCCAGTGCGTCCGGTAGCGAGCCGTGTGCCGTGCGCGCGAAGACGGACACCATCGGGGTGCGGTCCGGTGCCAGGGTGCGGCCGAAGACCGCGCTCAGACAGGCGAAGGTGCCGGCGTGCTGTAGCAGCTCGATGTAGGCGAACTGCTGGGCCAGCACCTCATGGTTGACTGCCAGGAGCGCGGCGATGGCGACCCAGGCGCCCACGGTAAGGGCGCGAAGGGGGCTGACCCAGGCCAGCCACGCGGTGGTGATCCCCAGCGGCAGCAGGGCCAGTGCGCCGCCAATGACACTGGGGCGCCCCTGGGCGGTGAAATGGTGCAGCAGGCCGATGTAGAGCACGACGAGCAGCCCGGCGAGAATCGTCAGGAGCAGATGCCGGGCCCGTGCGCTCATTGGGTGCGGTGTTCGGCGACGTATTCGGTGAGGCTGCGCAGGGAGGAGAAGATGCGGACGTTGTCTTCGTTGTCGGCGCGCAGGGTGAAGCCGTAGCGCTTGGAGAGCACCAGCGCGACTTCGAGGATGTCGATGGAGTCCAGACCCAGCCCTTCGCCATACAGCGGAGCATCCGGCTCGATCTCGGACGGGCTCATTTCCAGGTTCAGGGCAGCCACGATCTGCTCGGCCACTTCGGCCATCAGGGCATCGTCGATGGGGGTGTTTTGTGTCATGTCGGTCAGGGATTCAAGTTTTTGTCTTGGGGGCCAGCGCGTCGTGCGCCGGGCGGTCGATGTCAGTGTGTTGCCCGCCGGAACGCGAGCACGGCATTACTGCCGCCGAAGGCGAACGCGTTGCTGATGCAGGCATCGATCGGTGCTTCGAGGGCATGTTCGCGAATGTGGCGGACGCCCTCGCAGGCCGGATCGAGCGACTCCAGGTGCGCCGTGGGCGGCAGCTTGCCCTGGCGCAGGGCCTGGACACAGATGACGGCCTCGATGGCGCCGGTGGCACCCATCATGTGGCCATGCATCGATTTGGTGGCGCTCACCGGAAGGTTTTCGGCATGCGGCCCGAAAACCTGACGGATGGCGTCGATTTCGATCGGGTCGCCCTCGGGCGTGGCGGTGCCGTGCGCATTGATGTAGCCGATCTGGGCAACATCCAGGCCGGCATCGCCCAGCGCCTGCTGCATGGCGTGGACCTGCCCGTCGGCCGACGGGCGCACGAGATGGTCCGCGTCGCTGCTGCAACCATAGCCGGCGAGTTCCGCCAGAATGGTCGCCCCGCGGGCGAGCGCGGTGTCCCAGTCCTCCAGCACCAGTGCGGCGGCGCCTTCGCCGAGCACGAGGCCGGTGCGGTCGGTAGCGAATGGCCGGCACGCGGCCGAGGCGCCATGGGGTTCAGCGTCGGCCAGCACGCGCAGGGCTTCCCAGGCGCGCACCACGCCCAGCGACATGGGGCTGTCCGAACCGCCGCAGATGGCCACATCCGATTCGCCGCGGCGGATACGCCGATAGGCCTCGCCAATGGCCGTGGCCGCGGCGGCACAGGCGATGGTGTAGGTCAGACAGGCGCCCCCGAGCTTGTGTTCGATGGCGATGTGGGAGGCGGCCGTGTTGTTCATGCCCAGCAGCAGGGACAGGGGCGGCACCCGACGGCGCTGATGGAGGTACATCTCCCGGTAGCCGCGCTCGAAGGTCAGCGTGCCGGCCAGCGCCGTGCCCCAGTAGACGGCGCCACTGCGCAGCGGTGCGTCGCTCGTGGGCCGGCCGGCCTGCTGCCAGGCCTTGCGGGCCGCCAGCAAGCCCAGTTGCCCGGCGCGGTCGAGGGTGGAAATGTTGCCGCCGAGTTCGGTGAAAGCGTTGAAGTCGTCCCAGTTGACGCCCGGAATCGAGATGGCGAGATGGTCCTCGTCGCGCTCGTGCATGCGCACGGCAGACTCACCGGCGAGCATGCGCGAAAAGAAATCGTCGGCATCACTGTGCCAGGGACCGGCCACGCCGATCCCGGTAATGGCCACGCGACGGTCGGCACTCATGCCTGGGGCTGGCCCTGAGCACGCAGTGTGTCGAGCTGGCTGACCAGATCCTGCACTGTTTTCGGGTTGGGCAGATCCTTGGGCAGCGTGATGCCCGATTGCTCTTCGAAGTCGAACAGCAGTTCGAGCAGCATCAGCGAGTCGATGCCCACATCGGCAAGGGTGGCCGCAGGCACGATGTTCTCGGGGGGAATGTTGCCGTGCGTGTGGGCAAATTCTCGAATCAGCGTGAGTGAATCCATGCAACTTCCAATCGAGGCTCGGCGGCGACCAGGGCGGGCCTCGGTGAGCCGGGCGTCTTCCGGCAGCGCGCAATGCCGGACAAAGGTTTGAAAAGTGTGAATTATACGCGGGATTGGCGGGGCTTCAGTGAGCTTGGCCACATTTCACGACGGGTTGGCAGCGGCCGGAGCCAGCGTCCAGAAACCCAGGCGACCGAGCGCGGCAGCCAGGCGCAGGCGGACAGCCCGCCAGTCGGCCAGGGCGTTGATGCGCTGGCGTGCCGCATCGGCCAGCGCGCGCTGCGCCTCGAGCAGTTCCAGTGTGCCGCCGATCCCGGCCTTGTAGCGCCCCTGGGCCACTTCGAGCGAACGGGTCGCAAAACCGAGCAATTCGGCGCTCTTCTCCACAGTGCGCGTGCCCGTCTGCAGGGCATGGAAGGCCAGCCAGACTTCCTGTGCCACCTGGCGTCGAGCGGCTTCCAGCTGTCCTTCTGCCTCGCTGAGCGCCGCTTCCGCTGCCTGTGTGGCGTAGGTGCGACCGAAACCGTCGAACAAGGGGATCTGAACCTCAAGCGCCACCAGGTTGTCGCGTTGATCGCTGCGCCCGCCGGTGGATGGAGCGATGCGCTGGTTCTGGTGCGAGGCGCTCAGGCGCACGCTGGGCAGGTGGGCGCGCTCGGTGGCCGTCAGTTGGGCCCGGGCCGCCTCGACGCGTGCCCGGGCGTTGCGCAGCTCCGGATGCCGGGTCTCGGCCTTTTGCAGCATGTCCGTCATCGCACTCACGAAGGAGGTGTCGGGGAGTCGGGCATCGTCTTCGTCCAGACGCAGCGGGGTATCCGGCGGCAGGCCGATGAGGACGGCCAGACGCCCGCGGGCCTCCTGGAGCGCGCCCTCGGCCTGCACGCGGGCCAGAATGGCTTGGCCGAGCGCGGTCTGGGTTTGCAGCTTTTCCGTCAGATTGCCGATGGCGGCCGCGTGCTTGGCGTCTGCGGCGAGGTAGCCCTGAAGATTGATGCGCTCCACTTCCTCAGCCACGGCGAGCGATCCTTGTGCCGAGAGCAGGTTGTAGTAGGCGGTGGCGGCATCCAGGAACACCTGCTGCAAGGTGGCGTCGCGGCTGGCCAGCGCGGCCAGCATGGCCTGTTCGGCGCTGTCAGCGCGGGCACCCCGCTGGCCGAAATCGAAGAGTGTCCAGCCCAGTTCGACGCGGTAGGCATCGGTGTCGACGTCGCTATCGAGCGTTGCACCGCCTTGTGTGACGCGCTGATCGAGTCGGCTGCGACTGAGCGTGGCGTCCAGACGCGGCAGGTACTCGGCGCGGACCTGCCCGCGCTCGGCGGCGCGTGCGGCAATGCCGGCCCAGGCGATACGGGTGCGTGGGTCGGTGCACAAGGCGCGACGGATCACCTCTTCGATGTGGATCTCCGGGCTGGCCGGGTCACGCGGGCCGGGGCAAGCCCATGGGGCGCCGTTGGCATTGGTCATGGGGGTCAGGTTCATCGACGGCGGTGGCGGCAAATCGCGGGCCACCCGCAACGGATCGAATGCGTGGGCGGAGAAGGCAATACACAGCCCCGCCAGTGCGGCCATGGCTCGCTTCATGATTCGGCGTGCCGGGCCCTGAGGGCCGAGACCGGTTCGTCCTCGGCGATGGCACCGTCGTAGAGCGTGATGACGCGATCGGCAGAGAGGATCGTTTCGGGGCGATGGGCGATGATGATGCGTGTCAGGGGCAGTGCCTTGACGGCCTCGTTGACCGCTGTTTCGAGTGCAACGTCGAGATGGCTGGTGGCTTCGTCGAGAATGAGCAGCTGGGGTTGCTTGTACAGGGCCCGGGCCAGGAACACGCGCTGCTTCTGGCCGCCGGACAGGACCGTGCCCATGTCGCCGATCAGGGTGTTGTAGCCCATGGCCATGCGTGCGATGTCGTCATGGATGTGGGCCATGCGCGCGCATGCCTCGATGCGCGCGCGGTCGGCGTGCGGGTCGAAGAAGCAGATGTTGTCCGCGATCGACCCCGCAAACAGGGTGTCGTCCTGGGTGACCGTCCCGATCAGGCGTCGCGCCGCTTCGCTGTTGCCGCGGTCGACGCGTAGCCCGCCGATCTCGATTTCGCCGGCGCTGGGGGCAAAGATGCCGAGCAGCAGATTCATGAGCGTGGTCTTTCCGCAGCCCGAGGGCCCGACGATGGCGACCGACTGCCCGGCGGGGATGCTCAGGTCGATGCCATCGAGCACATAGGGGTCGGTATCGGCGTAGCGGAAGCGCAGCTGGCGCAGACGAACCTCGACCCCGTCCGTGGTGGGGGCGTTCGGGTTCGATGGTGGCGGGGGCGCGCCCGCTTCGGGTGCTTCGAGCACGATGTCGGCCAGCCGCTCGCCCTGGACGCGCAGCATGCGCATTTCGAAATAGCGTTCGATCAGGCCGGCGATGCGCTGGTCGAACTGGTCCTTGTAGGCTTTGAAGGCCATGAGCATGCCGACGGTCATGACCCCGTCGAGGACTTCCCGCGCGCCCAGCCAGATGACGACGATGGTCACCAGGCCGAAGAGCAGACCATTGGCGGTGTCGAAGGCGATGCCCAGTCGCTGGGTGCGCACCGAGGCGTTGACCTGGTCGGCCACCAGGGTGAGCCAGCTGGCGCGCCGTTCTTCCTGTCGCCCGAACAGTTTCACGGCCTTGATGCCGCGCACGGTTTCGAGGAAATGGCTGTGCTGCCGGGCCTCGTGCACGATTTCCTCTTCCGTGGCATTGCGCAGGGGACGGAACCAGACAATGCGGATCAGGCTGTAACCGACCATGGCCGCGAGCGCGAATCCGGCCAGCGGCGGGCTGTAGAGGAACATCATGACCACGGTCAGGATCGACATCAGCCCGTCGAGTACGGCGGAGAAAAAGGCGGTGGTGAGCACCCGCTGGATCTCGTCCACCGATCCGAACCGGGAAACGATGTCACCCAGGTGGCGGCGCTCGAAATACACCATGGGCAGGCGCAGCAGGTGCGAGAACACGTTGGCGCGCCATTGCAGCTTCAGGTCGGTGCCCACGTGCAGCAGTATCCAGGCGCGCAGCGTGGAGAAAACGTACTGGACGATGAGCAGCAGCCCGAACCCCAGCGCCAGCGTGGTGAGCAGGTCGCGGTCGGCCGAGACGAGCACATGATCGATGACCCACTGCAGATAGAAGGGGCTGACCAGTGCGAACACCTCGAGGACGAGGGCGAGTGTCAGGATCTGGCCCGCGGCGCCGAACAGGCCGTCCACGCGGCCGATCAGGTCGCGAAAGCGGATGCTCGGTGGCGCGGCGGAGGGGCGGAATGCGGGCGTCGGCCACAGTTCGAGGGCGACGCCGGTGAAGCTGCGCGAGACCTCGTCCATGGGGATGCGGCGCTCACCGCTGGCCGGGTCGTGAATCGTGATGTGTCGC
This sequence comes from Nitrogeniibacter aestuarii, assembly GCF_017309585.1. Taxonomy (NCBI): domain Bacteria; kingdom Pseudomonadati; phylum Pseudomonadota; class Betaproteobacteria; order Rhodocyclales; family Zoogloeaceae; genus Nitrogeniibacter; species Nitrogeniibacter aestuarii. The sequence continues at coordinate 450,638 of NZ_CP071321.1, forward strand.
GGGCCGACGCGTTTGAGCACGACAAAGTGATTCATGTTCCAGTGCAGGATGCACGGGAGGCGCAGTTCCGACAGGTCTTCCAGGTCCAGTCGCAGGGGTCGGCTCGCCAGCCCCAGCTCATGGGCCACGGCGAGCAACTGCCCGAGCGTGGCGCCGTGTTGTGACACCGGGAAGCGACGGCGAAGCCGGGCGAGGTCGGTGCGAAAACCGTGATAGCCGGCGACCATCCCCAAGCAGGCCAGGCCACATTCGGTGGCTTCGGTTTGCAGCATGAGCGGCAGGCGGCGGCCGAGGCCGAAGAAAACGGTCGGTAGTGTCATGGGTCGGTCAGAGTCGCCCGCTGAGGCTCAGCAAAGGTTCGAGCGCCCATTCGTAGAGCTGGCGCTTCTCCTGCATCAGGTCGGCCTCGACGCGCATGCCCACCTGGAGCGGTCGGGACTGGCCATAGGCGTGGATGGCCTGTGCGGGCAGTGACACCGTGATCCGGTAAAGCGATTCGCCTGCCCCGGTCGGGCTGGCGCCGATGTCGAGGGTGGCAAGCTCTTGCGGGCTGAGGGCTGCACGGGTGATCTGGGCGACCTGACCTTCGAGATGACCGAACTTCTGGTAGGGGAAGGCATCGAGCCGGATCATGGCGCGATCACCCGGCCGGGTGAAGCCGACGGCGCGGCTGGGGGCGAACAGGTGCGCCTGCAGCGTGGCGCCTTCGGGGATGACGGCGACCAGCGGCCGGCTGGCGCTGGCCGTCTGGCCAAGCTCGGCGGACACCGCGGTGACAATGCCGTCGCGCGGTGCGGTGACCACCAGCCGCCGGCGCAGTTCGCTCTCGGTCAGCTCCTGGTCGGTGGCCGCGATGCGTCGTTCCAGGTCGGCACGCTGTTGCTCGAACTCGATCGGCTGGCGCTCCTGCTCGCTATCGATGAGGGCGATCTCGCGGGTGAGGGTGAGGCGATCTCGTTGCAGCGCCTGAAGTCGCGAGCGCTGGTCGATCCAGTCCGCTTCGCGCAACTGGACCTGTTCGCCGGCGATGTAATCCTTGGCGAGCAGGTCCCGGTAGCGTGACAGGGTGTCTTCGGCCAGCGCGATACGGTTGCGCTGGCCGGCGATGGACTGGTCGAGCACGCGCAGCTCGTTCTGGAACAGCTCACGCTTGTGTGCCAGCGCCGAGCGCTGCTCGGCGTGCAGGCGACCCAGCTCCGCCAGTTCGCGCGTGAGGCTTCCCCGGCGCTGTTCGACTTGCCGGCTGATACGCGCCAGGCTGTCGCCGCCGGTCTGGCCGGGGCGGTCGAGGCTGAGCACGTACAGCACGTCACCGGCCTTGACCCTCTGACCTTCGTGCGCGTGCTTTTCGATCACGATGCCGCTCTGGGTGGGGAAGACCTTGGCGAAGCCGCCCAGGGGGGAGAGTTCGCCGGAGATGGTGCTGCGCTTCGTGTAACTGCCGAAAATCGCGAAGCAGACCAGGGCGATACCGCACAGCAGGGCGACGAGGGTCAGGGTGCGGAACGAAGGCGGGCGTCGCAGGGTGACCGGGCCCAGCCACTGGGTTCGTTGCGCATCAAGGGCTTCGGGGCGAAAGAGAGCGTCGTCCTGCATGTCGGGGGGAAGTCAGGCGGGGGGTGCTGCGATGGGAAAGTTCACGCAAAAAACCGCCACCAGATGCGGTGGCGGCTGGATGCGACGTCGGCGATCAGCAGCCGGTGTTGCAGCCGGTGTTGCACGGGGTCGGTTCCTGCTTGGGCGTGCAGGAAGAGCCCCAGGAAAACAGGCTGCTGACCAGCTTCAGTTTCCAGCTGAGCAGGCCGCCGAACAGGCAGAAGGTGCCGCCGGAGACGTTCTGGACTTCTTGAGTCGTCAGTTCGCGAATTGCCATGATATGACCTCTTGATAGATTGATTTTTTGAAGACCCCTTCAATCGCGGGACTGGAGGGGTCTTCGTACTCTATCGTCTGAAAGTGGCATAGCAAGGGGCATCCGGGCGGCGACGCAGAAAGTAACAATGATGTTTGCATAAATTAACAGAATGTTTCCGAATCCTCTGCCGCAGCCCCGGTCGCGTGCCGGGATGGCAGGATTCTCGAGACTCAGGCGTCGGCGGGGCGGCTGCTCTGAACCGGGGTGGGGCGGGCGTCTGCGCCGGTCAGAAACAGGCGCTCCAGTTGCGAAGCGGGCAGGGGTTTGCTGATCAGGTAGCCCTGTATGAGGTCGCAGCCCATCTGGGCGAGCAGGTCCCGCTGGTCCTGGGTTTCGACGCCCTCGGCGACCACCTGGAGGTCGAGGTTGTGCGCCAGGGCAATGATGCCGCGCACGATCGCGGCATCCGTGTCGTCGCCCGAATCCGCAGTGCGCTCCTTGGCCAGGTCGATCACGAAGGATCGATCGACCTTGAGGATGTCCACCGGCATGCGCTTGAGGTAGCTCAGCGAGGAGTAGCCCGTGCCGAAGTCATCGATGGCCAGACGCACGCCGAGGCGCTTGAGGCGATACAGGTTGTCGATGGCCTCGCTCTGGCGGTCCATCCAGATGCTTTCGGTCAGCTCCACGATCAGTGCGTCCGCGGGAATGCCGTCCTTGGCCAGTGCCTCTTCCACGGTCACGGCGATCTGTTCGCCTTCGAGCTGCTGGCCCGAGAAGTTGACCGCGATGTGGATGTCGTGCCCGGCGGCGCGCCAGGCCTTGAGCTGGGTGCAGGCGGTGTGCAGCACCCATTCGCCGAGCGGCAGGATGAGGCCGGTTTCTTCGGCCATGGGGATGAACTCGTTGGGGCCGAGCATGCCACGGGTGGGGTGGTTCCAGCGCACCAGTGCCTCGGCGGCGACCAGCCGGCCACTGCGGGTGTCGATTTCCGGCTGGTAATGCAGTTCGAACTCCTTGCGATCGATGGCCAGGCGCAGGTCGCGCTCAAGGCGCATGGATTCGCTGGTGCTGGCCTCCATGGTGGCTTCATAGAAGACGAAGCTGTGATTGGAGTGCTTGGCCCGGTACATGGCGGTGTCGGCATGGCGCAAGAGGGTGCTCAGGTCTTCACCGTCGCGCGGGTAGATGGCGATGCCGACGCTGGCGGTCACGAAGATGTCGTGTCCATCGATGACGTAGGGCGCAGACAGGTCGGTGGCGATGTTCTTGGCCACGGTCGCTGCCAGGGAAGGTGAGGCAAGGTCTTCGACGATCACCGTGAATTCGTCACCGCCCAGACGGGCGACGCAGTCGCCAGTGCGTACGCTGTGGGTGATGCGCCGGGCGGCGGCGGTGAGCAGGCGATCGCCGACTTCATGGCCCAGTGAGTCGTTCACGAACTTGAAGCGGTCCAGATCGAGGAAAAGTACCGCCAGTGAGCGTTGCCGGCTGTCAGGCCGATTGAGCAGTCGCTGGAGGTGCTCCTGGAAGTGGGTGCGGTTCGGCAGACCGGTGAGCAGATCGGTGTAGGCGAGATGGCGAACGCGGCGCTCGCTGCGGCTGGCGTCGATGGTGCGGCGGACGCGCTGCACGACCACATTCAGGTGCAGGGGCTTGGTGATGTAATCGCTCGCGCCCGCGGCGAAGGCGCGTTCGATCGACTGGCGATCATCGAGCGAGGTGATCATCAGGACCGGGATGTCGACGCCTTCGGGCAGCTCCTTCAGCTGGGTGCACGTGGCGAAACCGTCCGTGCCCGGCATGACGGCGTCGAGCAGCACCAGATCGGGCTTGCAGCGCGAGAGCAGATCGATGGCCGAGGTGCCCGATTCGGCCTCATGCACCATGAAACCGTTGAGCTCCAGCGCGTAGCGCAGGGCGGAGCGGGTACTGCGGTCGTCGTCCACCACCAGCACGCGCGCACCGCTCTCGGTGGCGGTGGGGGCGCTGGACTGACCTTCGGGCAGGAAGGCTCGCAGCGCCGTCGCCACCAGCTGGAACTCCTTGCGCAGGCGGTCCAGATAGAGCGTCATGGTGGTGGGTGAGTCCTTGGCGTGCTGTTCGAGCAGTTCGGCCTGCTGAGCCAGTGCGTAGGCCCCCAGGTTGCCCGCGGCCCCCTTGATCTGGTGTGCGCCGGAGCGGATTTCCGCCGTGTCACTGGTCGGGATGGCCGTGCCCAGCATGTCCAGAATCTTGGGCATGTCTTCCAGGAACGGGTCGATGGCCCGGTCGATGGCGCCGCCAAGGGCGTCGCGCAGGCGCTCGATCACCACCGGGTCGACGGCATTGTCGGGCGACAGCTCGTCCGCGTCGTCGGGGTCGAGCTGCTTGATCGTCAGCGGAATGTCCAGCCAGCGCCGGAGCTTGGCCGCCAGCGCGTCGAGCGTCAGGGGTTTGGCGAGATGGTCGTCCATGCCCGCGGCCATGCTGCGGTTGATGTCGTCCTGGGCGGTTTCGGCGGACATGGCAATGATCGGCGTGTGGTGCCCGGTGGCCTGCTCGCGCGCGCGGATCGCGCGGGTAGCGTCGTTGCCGTCCATGCCCGGCATGCGGCAGTCCATGAGGATCAGGTCCCAGGTGTCGGCGGCGTGGGCATGCAGTGCTGCGTGACCATCATTGGCCAGCTCGACAGTGAGGCCCAGCATCTCGAGCATGCTGCGGACGATCACCTGGTTGGTCCGGTTGTCCTCGACCACCAGGATGCGGAACTGGCTGGGGGGAACTGCCGGGGCGCCGGATGTTCCGCTTCGCGCCAGGTTGGACAGAACATCCGCCAGGCGCGAGCGGCGCAGTGGCTTGGCGAGCGTGTCGCTCCAGTGGCGCTGGTCGTCGTCGGTGAAGCGGGCGAGCGGGGCCATGAGCACCCAGCTGGCACGTTTGAAGCTGTCATGGTCGCGCAGCGACTGGAGTTGCCCGGGGGTGACGGCGCCGTCGACGAAGACCACGTCATAGGACTTGTCGTCGTCATCCAGGCGGCGGCCGAGCGTGGCCGAATGACTGGTGACGACCTTGGCACCCATGAGATCCAGTTCGGTTTCCATGTACTCGCGACACACACGGCTGTCGGCAACCACGAGGGCGCGGCAGGGGGTGGCGAGTGGCACGGGCTGGGTGGCGGCGGTCGAGGGCGCGATCCGCATGGGCAAGGTGACGGTAAAGCGGCTGCCCTGGCCGGGCGCACTCTGAAGCTGAATGTCACCGCCCATCAGCTTGGCCAGCTGTCGGCTGATGGCCAGGCCCAGTCCGCTGCCCGCGTGCTGGCGGGTGGTCGAGGCATCCCCCTGGGTGAAGGAGTCGAAGATGCGCTCTTGCAGGCGCAGGTCGATGCCGGGGCCGGTGTCGCAGATCGTGAATCGCAGCTCCCGGGCACCCGTTTCGTCGCCAGAATCGGCCTGGTCGATGGTCAGCCAGACATCCCCCCGATCGGTGAACTTGATGGCATTCCCGACCAGATTGGTCAGGATCTGGCGGATGCGGTCGGCGTCACCGATCCAGGCCGACGGCAGTGCCGGGCTGAAGTGGTGTCCCAGTTCAAGACCTTTTTCGTAGGCTTGCGGGCTGAGGGCGTCGATCAGATCCTCGACCAGTTGTCGCAGATCGAAGCTGACGGCGTTGAGTTCGATCTTGCCTGCCTCCAGTCGCGAGAAGTCGAGCACGCCATTGACCATTTCCAGCAGATGGCGCGCGGAATCCCAGGCCATTTCGGTCAGCAGCTGCACCTTGGCGGGCAGGCGGCTGGCGCGCAACATGTTCAGCGAGCCGATCACGCCATTGAGCGGCGTGCGGATTTCGTGGCTCACGGTGGCGGCAAACTGGCTCTTGAGCTTGGCGTAGGCCATGGCGCTGTCGCGCGACTTGATCAGTTCGCCCTCCCGGTCTTCGAGCTCCTTCATCATGCTGTTGAAGGCATGCTCCATGTCGGCGATGTCGCGGGGGCCGCCGAGCTTCACCCGTACCCCGCGCTCGCCCGCCTGGGCCGCGGTCATGTTGCGTGACAGCTCGTCGAGGGGGCGGGTCAGTCGGCGGGACAGCAGTTCGACCAGTGCCAGGAAGAGAATGGCGAAGAGCACCGAGGTGGCCAGGTTGGACGCGAACAACTCGACGCGCAGATCGTTGATGACGTCCTTGCTCTGAACCACCCGTACCGTGCCCAGGACGCTCGACCCCGTTGATTCGGTCATGGCAAACGGGGACGTCTCTTCCGCTGCGATGGCCACGGTGGAGACATAACTCCACCAGGCATCGGTTTCGTCCTCGATGCGAACATCGCTGCTGAGCGTCGCCTCGGGCTGGGCGGGCAGGCCGGACAGATCCGTTTCTAGGGCGTTGCGTGCGAGCAGGACCTTGCCGTTGGCATCGAAAATCTGCACGGCGATGACATCGGGGAAGGACAGGGTGGCGTCGATCGCAGCCTTGGCGTTTTCGGGCGCGCCGGAGAGCAGTGCGAGTCGGCTCTGAGCGGCCAGGCTGGCAACGACGCTTTCACCCTGACGCACCATGGTTTCGCGAATCTGCCGGTCGCCGCGTACAGAGCTGGCGAGGGAGGCGACGATGGCGAGCAGCAGCAGGCCGAGTCCGATGGTCATCCGGAGCTGGGTGCTGAAGGTGCTGCGACGAAGAATGGAAGTCAGCCGTTTCATGAGGGTGACGTGCATGCCTATCGCGCCGGGAAGCGCAAGGCAATCTCGTCTTCGATGGCCTCCAGATTGAGGCCGAGGTGGCCGGCGGTGCGGGTATTGAGGGCCAGTCGAAGGTGATTGACCGGTTCGATCAGTGGCCGTCGCTGCTGCCCGAGAATGGATTTGGCGGAAGTGGCCAGTTGATGGCCCATCTCTTCGTTGTCCGGATACAGCGCGAAGAGGGCGCCGCGTCGTACATGACCCAGCGTGCTCGAGAACACCACGATGGAGCGGTCCCAGGCTTTTTGCAGCACGAAGGGCAGGATCACCTGATCGTCGAGCACGCGACTGTCCTGCGGCAGCCAGATGGCATCACGACCGACTTCGGCGGCATCCATGATGCCGTGAAACTCCTTGAGTGCGGAGCGCAGATCCTCCGTGGCGATGGGGACCAGTTCAAGTCCGCGGGCGCTCGCCGCCGGAGCTGCCAACTCGACCAGCCAGTGGTTTTCCTTGGGGGAATAGACGACGAACACGCGCTGTACCGAGGGGGCCAGTCGCTTGAGCTGGTCGATCATCTGACGGGGATCGGGGGCGAGACTGACCAAAGTGCCGGTCGGCGGCCGGTCGTCTGGCGAGGCCAGGACCGCGCCCCCGACCACCGGCAGCGCGTCGGGAAGCTGGGCCGCCACCTGAAGCCCGTGACGCCCCAGGGCGATGACCACGCCGACCCGTCGTTCGGCCAGTTCGCGGGACAGTGCTTCGACCGAATCGTCCTGATCGAGCTCGATGCTCACCACCGCATCGGAGGCCGCCTCTTCGATGCCGCCGACGATCTGCCGGAAAACGCTGCGATAGGGCTCGCCGAGCCGGGGATAGATCACGGCAATACGCTGATTGGCCGGGGCATCTGCCCGGCTCGCCAGCGCCAGTGCCGCGCGCGAGAAAAGATGATTCGCTGCCTGAGCCGGACTGAATGCATCAGGCGCCCGGGCCCAGCTGGCCTCGGGCCATGCACACAGCATGAGCAGTGCGCACAGCGAGGCGAGAGAGGTTCTGAGAAAATGCCGCATCACGAATGGCTGCATTCAGAATCGGACGCTGCCGCTCAGGAGCACGCTTCGACCCGGGAGAGGGAAGTCATCCACCCGGCCGGGTGACGGACTGGGCTCGTAGGCGGTGGCATCGGCGACATTTCGTACTGTGAGGGCGAGGTCGAGATCGCGCCAGATGCGCTCCTTGCGCAAGCTCAGGTCCAACAAGGCATAGTCGGACAGGGCGTCGCGCGTGTCAGCCGCCTGGCCTGCACGGGCCGGTTCGCGGGCACGGTCGGCCACCCAGTGCAGGGTGGAGGTCAGGTGCCAGTCATGCCCGGCCGCCCAGTCCGACCGCAGGTAGGCGCTCTGGCGCGGTGCATTGCCGGTGCTCTGGTCGGTGTCTTCATCGCGCGAGAACTGGTAGGCGTAGTAGCCGCTCAGGGCCAGCGAATGCAACGCCTGCCACGAAAATTCGATTTCGGCGCCGCGACCCGTGATCGACCCCGCGTTCTGCGCGGTGGATGCGCCTGAGCCGTCGGGCGTGAAGCGCAGGGTGTCGTGGATGCGGTAGTGGAACACGTTGGCCGACAGCTGCAGATCCTGGCTGGCTTGCCAGGAAACTGCCGCCTCCCAGGTTTCCATTTTTTCCGGTGAAACCTCCGGGTTGCCCAGTGCGACCGGGTTGTTGATGTTGTACTGCTCGACGAACGAGGGCGCGCGGAAGGCGCGGCCATAGAGCAGCTTGGCGGTCACCGAGGCGCCGGTGTCCCAGACGAGGGCCAGGCGCGGATTGGTGGTGTGCCCGAAATCGGAGTAGTTGTCGTGGCGAAGGCCGGCCGTCAGCGTCCAGTTTCGAGACAGGCTCCATTCGTCCTGCAGATAAAAGAAGCGGTTGGTGCGCTTATGTGGCTTGATGAACGCGTCATCGGCGCTGGCGACCACGTTGCCGCCGGGCAGGGGCGTGGGTGTGACGCCGACGAAATAGTAATTCTTCACCTCGCGGACCTTGTACAGGTCGAGCATCTGATAGCCGGCACCAAAGCGGAGGCGGTGATCGAACCAGCCGGTATAGATGGCCTCGGCCGTCACGCCGGCGTGCCGTTCCCATTTGTTCGGGCTGCCGAGCATACCCTCGGGGAAACTGCCACCGAATGCGCCCGGGGGGTAGAGCTGAAACGACGAAAAGTCGGTCATGTGCAGGTAGGTACCCTGAACCGTGAACTCCCAGTCGCGGACCAGATCATCACTCTGCCAGGTCAGGTCCGCCGTCCAGCGGCGAGAGCTGCCCTTGCCGACAGGATCCAGTGCGTCGGCGATGCCGGTGCCGGTGCCCAGATCGTGTCGTTCCTTGAGCGCAGCACGCAATTGCCAGTTGCCCATGATCGCGTCCAGACCGAGATCCGTGCCTTTCTGTTCGTTGTTGGTTTCGCCCGGAGCCCGTGAAGCCTGGGTTGCGAAGATTTGGTCCAGCCCGGTTTGCGCGTCGTAGGAGACGCGCTGGTCATGGCCGTCCGTGCGGCTGCTCCCCACATACAGGCCGAACTTGACCGGCCCGGCGGAGCCCGCGTGATTGGCCCACACGTCCCGCGTGTTGAAGCTACCCACCCTGAACCCGAATTCGGTGCCTTGCCAGTCGCGCGGCGAGCGCGTGATGACATTGATGACACCGGCGAACGCATCCGCACCATAGAGGGCAGATCCGGCACCGCGGATCACTTCAATGCGCTCCACGTTGTCCACGGGCATGCCGCCCCACATGTTGCCGCGGTCGCCGACGAAAACGCTGGTCATGGGGATGCCGTTGATCAGCACCAGCACCTGGGAGTTGTACTGGCTGTGGACCCCGCGAAAGGAATAGATCGGGTTCGACATCAGGAAGGCGCGGGAGACGTGCAGGCCGGGCACGCCTTCCAGGGCCTCGTCGAGGTCACGCGCGCCGGTGGCGATCAGGTCTTCGCGTGTGATCACGCTCGTCACGGCGGGCGCCCTGCGGAGCAGTTGCCGGTCGCCCGTGGCGATGCTCACGAAATCCTTGCCGCCGAAGGCTGCCAGGAGGTCCGGGTCGGCAGGCGCCTCGATCGCGGCCGCCAAAGGGACTGACCCCATGAGCGAGACACTGACCGACAGGACGCTGAGAAAACGCATGAAAACCTCTGCTTGGCGTATTAACCTTGGTTATATTTGTTTTTCATGCGTCCGCCAAGCGCAAATTACATCGAGTTTTCCTGCCTTATCGTTGATTTGCCTGTGGAACCGCCCATTTTCTGGGCATTTGACCGTCATATTCGATCATCTCAACGGGAATCGGAAGGAGTACGCCGCATGGTTGATCGCGCGCTTCCTTCCACACAGCGGGCATTCCCCCGAGAAACAGGGTGGCGACGTAGGCCTCCGCCGCTGTGCGATCGAGTTCAAGATCGACGCAGAAGGCAGCGACCATGGCGCCATAATTCATCTTCAGCGGCAGACCCTCGCGCGCCAGCAATTGCTCGAGACGGAAGGCGGTTTTCACTGCGGCGCCTTTGTCCAGGCCAAGCGTGCCTGCCCGTTTCATGAGCGGGGCAATGCGTTCGTCTTCGGCCACGATCGGGCGGCCATAGCCGCCAAAACGCAGCTTGCGTCGGCGATGGGCGCGCACGGCGGTACCCAGTTGTTCATCATCCTCGTGTGCATGCGCCCTGAGGAAGTCGTAGCACTCGAGAATCGGGCCCAGACCGTAGATGTGGGCGTCCGACGCGGCAATGGCTGCGCCAATGGCCAGGCCGGCCGAGGCGTGCGCGCTCCCTGCCAGTGCTGCGATCCGGTTGTTCCAGATGCGCGGATCGGCATAGCTGGTGTAGGTCCACACCGTCTCGAGCATTTCGATGGCCGCTGAGCTGAACTGCCTGCCGGTGAGCGAGAACAGATAGAGATCGAACCAGCTGCGCGTGCTCGCGTGATCATGCAGGGGGAGACCGCGAACACGTGCCCCGAGTCCCGGGAAGAATCCGCCTGCCTGTGTCACGACGTGGCCGATGGCGGCGTCGAAGTCCCTGGGTTCAGACATGGCCCGGCTCCGCGAGGGGGGCCTCGGAGAGGGTAAAGAAGGGAAAGTCCCGATACGACTTCCCGGATTGCTCGAGGGCATGTGCGAGTGCTCCTGGCAAGCGCAGCAGCAGATGGATCGCCTGGGCCTGTTCAGGGCTGAATCCCAGGTCGATACATGCAGCTGCCGCAACGCCGGAAAGGCTCAGACCGCGCCCGCAGTGGGCCGACAGCATGGGTTCGGCGTTGCGCAAGCACCTCAGGTGAGTCGCCAGCGGATTGAGGCACAGCGCGTCGAGACATTGGCGTACGACCTCTGGCGTGAAGTGAAGCTGTGGCGAGAAGCCGGGCCAGGTGCCATCGGTGTCAGCCTGCTCCGCCAGGGCCGAGCTCAGTTGATCCGTATCGATGCCGGCGTCAGCCCATGCAGCCATGGCGCGGACCAGGTCTGCGCTGCCGCCCTGATCGCCACTGGCGACCGCAAGCGCGGCCATCAGGCTGGCTGCGGGGTGGGAGCCGCCGATGCCGCCGCACATGGCCGCGTGCACCATGGGGTCGCGGGGGCCTGGATTGGCCAGCGCAACGGCGAGCTGTTCGAACAGGGCGCGTTGTTGGGCCGTTGGCGGCTCGTGCGTGAACAGCAGCCAGATCAGGTCCGCCCAGCCTGCGTGCTTGATCAGGTCGTCAAAGTAGTCGAAGCCCGACAGGCGAATGGCGCGTGCAGCAAAAGGCGAGCGCGTATCGGGCGATTCATCCCATATGCGGGTCTTGATCGTCGGTGTCATTTCACGGTGCCCAGTGCCTCGAGACGCATGCGGATGGGCGGCTCCTGCTCCGCATCGATGCGTACATCCAGCAAGGTCGGCGCCGACTTGGCGAGCAGGCCGGGCAGGTCGAGCGCAGCCAGGTCGGCCTCGTTGCGCACCACGATGCTGTCGACCCCGAGTGCCTCGGCCTGCCGGGAAAAGTCCACGCCCGGCAACTGGAAACCAATGGGTTCGGCGCGCGCAAGACGCTGACCGTGTTTCACCATGCCCAGGGCGCCGTCGTTGAGCACGACGAAGATGATCGGCAGGCGTTCGGCTTGCGCCACCGTGATTTCCTGGCCGCTCATGAGATAGCTGCCGTCGCCCGTGATACACACGACGGGGCGTCCCCGGCGGGCCAGTGCGACGCCGATCGAGGCCCCGATGGCCCAGGCCATGGGGGCGAAGTCCATCAGCACGCGCAGCCAGCTGGCGGCCGGATTGCGACGGTAGCCCTTTTCAGCCGCTTCTGTGGCCGAGCGGCGGCGACAGTTCAGTTCAAGATGGTGAATGGCCCAGGCTGTCCCATTGCCCGGATCAGCCAGGAAATTCGTGGTTGGCGGACAGCGTTCCGAGAGGACTTCCATCAGCACCTGGGGCCGGACGCCCGCAGCGATGGGCGGTGGGGTCGGGTTCAGGCGTGTGATCGCGGTGGGTGCCGGCGTCGGGGTGCGCATGAATTGCTCGGGCAGGTACTGCAGCAGACGACGGGCGACACCCGCGGGTTGGCCCGGGACATGCAAGCGTGCCATGGCCGAGCGTTGCAGGTGCTCCGTTTCCGCATCCACGTGAATCAGGCGTCGATTGAGCAGGACGTTGCTCCAGCCAGCGCTGGTCCACTCGCCCATGCTGACGCCGACGGCCACGAGCAGGTCGGGCTCGGAGGCGAGCAGCGTGTGGGCCTGTTGGTGCCCGGCAAAACCGAAGACGCCGTGATATCCGGGATGGGCGGGATTGATGAAGCCCTTGGCATCCGGTGTGGTGACGAAGCGGGCGCCGAGTCGTTCGATGACCTGCATGAACAGGTCCACTGAACCACCACTGCCATGGCCGAGAACGAAGACGGGGTGTTGTGCGCGGAGCAGCTCGCGCGCCATTTCCTGAACGGCATCGTCGTCCACCAGCACAGCCGGGGTCAGCAAGCGTGTCAGGTTGGCAGCCGGCCCGGTCCAGCCTTCGTGGGCGTTGCTGCGCTGGATGTCGACCGGAATCGTGAGATGGGCGGCACCACGGTGCTGGGCTGCATAGGAGAGGGCGCCCACGATCTTCGGTTCCGCCTGTTCCGGATGAGAGATCATGGAGTTGTAGCCGGTGCAGTGGCGGAACATGCCCAGGGTGTTGATGCCGGTACAGCCGGATTCCTGCAGTGCGCGGCGGCCAAAGGCGGCGAGCTTGGGCTGGCCGGTGATGGCAAGCAAGGGAATGTCGTTGTCGTGAGCGCACGCCACCCCGGTGATCAGGTTGGTGGCACCGGGCCCGGAAGTGGCGATGCACACGCCGATCTTTCCGCTCTCGCGGGCATAGCCTTCGGCCATGTAGGCGGCACCGGCTTCATGGCGTGCGGTGATGACACGTGGACCCCGTTTGCGCTCGCTGCGCGCCAGAGCATTGTAGATGGGCTCGATCGCACCGCCGGGCACGCCGAAAACGTATTCCACGCCAATGGCTGCCAGGTGCGCGATGATCAGATCGGCCACGTCGTCCGGGCGGCTGGCCTCTTCCGGGTGAACTAATGCGTTGGGCGTAGGGCGGTCCATATTTGATTTTCCTGTGTTTTAGCGTTCTCAGGTGTTTCCGGTCTTATGTCAAAAGGCATAAGTAGGCAGCTCGGGGCTGAGGTATTCCGGAGGCGCCGCTGCGCAACGTAATTCAGGGCAAATATGACAGCCGTGCGGTTTTCAACAGCTGGTACACATCGAGATACAAACCGATGTCATGTTGTGATCTATTCCGCATGTGACGCGGAAGTATGACGACGACAAAAAAGCCGCGAGGCGGCTGTTTGATGGTCGAGCACGCTGGAAAGGGTGCGCGTAGTGGGGGGTGTTCAGAGATGAAGGCGAAAAAAAACCGGGGTGCCATGCACCCCGGTTTTTCTGTCGGAAGCGGCTTACTGCTTCTTGCGACGCAGGCTCATCAGGCCAAGGCCGAGACCGGCGAGCAGCAGGGAGGTGGGCTCCGGAATCGGGTTGGTCACCACGATTTGGCCAACGTCACCAATCACCATGTCGTCGAACGCGAAGGTGTCACCACCGCCCGCATTGGCGAAGCTGATTGCGGTGTAGCTGTTGGTATCGTCGATGATGCCCCAGAACAGCGTGGCCTGGTCCGTGTTGCCGATGTTCAGGGAATGCGGCACGGTGAATTCGGTTTCAACGCCGTTGATGTCGGTGAGGGTCAGCGTCATCTGGCTGGTCACGAAGTCACCGATGTCGATGCCGTTGAAGCCGAAGGCGCTGACAGCCGTCGCGAAGCTGATGGTGAAGTTGCCGGTCGAAGCCGTGATGTAGTTGGTGCCGGAGGTGGCAAAACGACCGGTGCTCGGTGAGGTGGCCAGACCGATGCTACCGGCGAGGGTGGCGTCCAGCGGCGTGGTGGTACCCGGGAACTGGAAGCTGAACGGCTGAACGCCGGTCAGGGCTTCGAAGTCCTGGTTGCCGACGCCGCTCAGACCGCTCAGGAAGCTGGCGCGAGCTGCGGTGGAGTTGGGGCCGAGTACACCGGCGGTGGTGGGGTCTTCACCGAAAAAGGTGGAGAGCGCGGCATTTGCCGACACGGACATTGAAGCCAGTGCAACGGCTGCGGCGAGGGTCTTGATGTTCATCATGTTGAGCTCCGTGAGGATTGGGAATTGACTTTAAAACCGCGAAGCGGACACAGACGTGTCAGCAAATGGTGTGCCCATTCTCGAAGGGGTTTGTTTTTAAAGACAATTCGTCGGAAGTCAAGATAATGACAAATGCAACTTGTTAAATTTTCTGACAGATTCCCATGTCGATGGAATGTTCGCTGCCGAACCTCGGCAGCGAACATCAAAGCCATCAGAGCAGGACGCGCTCGATCCCGCCCCGGTTGGCCTGTTGCACGTACTCGGGCATCCAGTTCTCGCCGAGAATGTGCTTGGCGACCTCGACCACGATGTAATCGGCTTCCACATTGCCGTCGTCGCTGTAACGGGACAGACCCTGCAGGCAACTCGGGCAGGAGGTGAGCACCTTCACCGGGGCGGTGGCAGCGCCCTCGCGCAGCGCCTCGGCGCCGGCTTCGATCTCCTGCTGCTTGCGGAAGCGTACCTGTGTAGAGATGTCAGGCCGTGCGACGGCCAGGGTGCCGGATTCGCCGCAGCAGCGATCGTTCAGGTCCACGCGCGTGCCCATGAGCTGGTTGGCCACCTTGATGCCCGAATGGATCTTCATCGGGGTGTGGCAGGGCTCGTGGTACATGTACTTGGTGCCGCTCACGCCTTCGAGCTTCACGCCTTTCTCCATGAGGTATTCATGGATGTCGATCAGGCGGCAACCCGGGAAGATCTTCTCGAACTGGTACTTCTGCAGCTGATCCATGCAGGTGCCGCAGGAGACCACCACGGTCTTGATGTCCAGGTAGTTGAGCGTGTTGGCGACCCGGTGGAAGAGCACCCGGTTGTCAGTGGTGATCTTCTGACCCTTGTCCTCTTCGCCGGCGGCGGTCTGCGGGTAGCCGCAGCACAGGTAGCCCGGGGGCAGCACCGTGGTGGCGCCGACGTGATAGAGCATGGCCTGGGTGGCCAGGCCCACCTGACCGAACAGGCGCTCTGAACCACAGCCAGGAAAGTAGAACACCGCCTCGGAGTCGTCGCGCTTGACCTGCGGATTGCGGATCACCGGGATGACGGTGTCGTCCTCGATGTCCAGCAGGGCACGGCTGGTGCGCTTGGGCAGGTTGCCGGGCATGGGCTTGTTGATGAAGTGGATCACCTGCTCCTTGAGCGGCGCCTTGCGCAGGGTCGCGGGCGGCTGTTCCACCTGCGGCTGCACCAGCCCGAAAGACTTGGCCGTCTTGTGCGCCCAGCGCTGGGCCTTGTAGCCCCACTCGATCATGCCCTTGCGGATGATCTTGATGGTGGTCGGGTCCTTGACGGTGAGGAAGGCCATGGCGGCCGCCTTGCCCGGATTGAAGGACTTCTTGCCCTGCTTGCGCAGCAGGTTGCGCATCTTGATCGACACGTCGCCGAAGTCGATATCCACCGGACAGGGTTTCTCGCACTTGTGGCACACCGTGCAGTGGTCGGCCACGTCCTCGAACTCCGCCCAATGCGCCAGCGAGACGCCCCGGCGGGTCTGCTCTTCGTACAGGAAGGCTTCGATCAGCGACGAGGTGGACAGGATCTTGTTGCGCGGGCTGTAGAGCAGGTTGGCGCGCGGCACGTGGGTCGAGCACACCGGCTTGCACTTGCCGCAACGCAGGCAGTCCTTGATGTCGTGGGCGATCTCGCCCACATCGGTCTGCTCCATGATGAGCGACTCGTGCCCCATGAGGCCGAAGCTCGGCGTGTAGGCCCGCGCCAGGTTGGCGCCGCGCTGCAGCTTGCCACGGTTGAAGCGGCCGTCCGGGTCCACCTTCTGCTTGTAGTCCCAGTAATTGGCCATTTCCTCGTCGGTGAGGAAGTCCAGCTTGGTGATGCCGATACCGTGCTCGCCGGAAATGACCCCGTCGAGGGCTCGGGCGATGCCCATGATGCGCTCCACGGTCTCTTCGGCCATGCGCAGCATGGCGTAGTTGTCGGAGTTGACCGGGATGTTGGTGTGCACGTTGCCGTCGCCCGCGTGCATGTGCAGCGCCACGAACAGGCGACCGCGCAGCACCCGGTCGTGGGTGGCGTCGATGAGCTCACGCACCGGCTTGTACAGATCGCCGTCGAACACCTTCATCAGGCGCGCGCGCAGTTCGGTCTTCCACGAGGTGCGCACCGAGTAGTCCTGCAAGCGGTGGAACAGCACCGGGTCGGTGGCCGTGTTGGTCAGCTCGCCGGCTTCGATGCCGTATTCGCCGAACTGGTTTTCAGCCTGCGGCAGCGGCATGTCGAGGTTGTCGAGCAGCCACTGCCAGCGGCGGCCCACGTTGGTTACGTACTGGAGCGCGGACTGCTGGCGGTCACCGATGAGTTCCGCGGCTTCCAGATCGGCATCCTGCGTGTTCAGTGGCAGGTCGCCGGACAGGGCGTCGATCAGCGCATCGCACAGTTCCAGCTTGTTGCGCGTGGACAGCTCGATGTTGATGCGTTCGATGGCATCGCAGTAGTCGCCCATGCGCGGCAGCGGAATCACCACGTCTTCGTTGATCTTGAAGGCGTTGGTGTGTCGCGAGATGGCGGCGGTGCGCGAGCGGTCGAGCCAGAACTTCTTGCGCTGTTCGTCGGAGACGGCGATGAAGCCTTCCGAACCGCGTGCGTTGGTCATGCGGATGACTTCCGACGCCGCCTTCATGACGGCGTCTTCATCATGGCCGACGATGTCGCCGATCAGCACCATCTTCGGGCGGCCGTGGCGCTTGGCCTTGGTGGCGTAGCCAACGGCTTTCACGTAGCGCTCGTCCAGGTGCTCCAGACCCGCCAGCTGCACGCCCAGCCCGTGGCCTTCGCCCCCCGGCTTGAAGAAGTCGGTGATCTCGACGATGGCCGGCACGGCTTCGCGCACCTGGCCGAAGAACTCCAGACACACGGTGCGGGTCACCGGCGGCATCTTGTGGAGCACCCAGCGCGAGGCCACGATGATGCCGTCGGTGCCTTCCTTCTGCACGCCCGGCACGCCGCCGAGGAACTTGTCGGTCACGTCCTTGCCCAGGCCGTCCTTGCGACAGGCCGCGCCCGGCATCTGGAGCACTTCTTCAGACAGCTGCTTGCGGCCCGAGGCGTCGAAGCGGCGCAGGCGGAAATGCACGGTGTCCTGCTCGTGGATCTTGCCGTAATTGTGGTTGAGGCGCTCGACCTCCAGCCAGTTGCCGTCCGGCGTGACCATCTTCCACCAGGCCAGGTTGTCCAGCGCAGTGCCCCACAGCACGGCCTTCTTGCCGCCGGCATTCATGGCGATGTTGCCGCCGATACAGGAGGCCGAGGCCGAGGTCGGATCCACCGCGAACACGCGGCCAGCTGCAGTTGCGGCTTCAGCCACACGGGCCGTCACCACGCCGGCGCCGGTGCGGATGGTGGCATAGGGCGCATCCATCGGGCCGTCGATGCCCGGCAGGACCACGTCTTCGACCGGGCCGATATCGATGAGCTTTTCGGTGTTGATGACCACCGACTTCGGGTCCATCGGGATCGCGCCGCCGGTGTAGCCGGTGCCACCTCCGCGCGGGATGATGGTCAGGCCCAGTTCGATACAGTCGCGCACCAGATGGCCGATCTCGTCCTCGGTGTCCGGATAGAGGACCACGAAGGGGTATTCCACGCGCCAGTCGGTGGCGTCGGTTACGTGCGAGACGCGAGCGTGACCGTCGAAGCAGATGTTGTCCTTGCGGGTGTGGCGCGAGAGCACGCGCATGGCCTGCTTGCGCAGATCCAGCGTTTCCTGGAACTGCATCTCGAAGCGGGCGATGGCGTTGGAGGCCGCCTGCACCAGCGTTTCGACCTTGGCGCTGCGCTCCACGTCGTCGGATTGCGACTCGACGCGACGCTTCTCCACCTCGGCCAGACGGTGGCGCAGGGCGCCGACCAGGGCATCGCGGCGATTGCGGTTGTCCAGCAGATCGTCCAGCAGGTAGGGGTTGCGCTGCACCACCCAGATGTCGCCGAGCACCTCGTAGAGCATGCGGGCGGAGCGGCCGGTCACGCGTTCGGCGCGCAGATCGTCCAGCGCCTGCCAGCTTTCTTCGCCGAGCAGACGGATGACAATCTCGCGATCGGAATACGAGGTGTAGTTGTACGGAATTTCGCGCAGGCGTTGAGTCATGGTGGGGCGCTAGCGGTTCTTCGCGGGGAAACGTTCGATTCTATCAATGTGCGGCGCAACATGCAGCCACAACAAGACCTTACGACGGCGCGGGTCTTGTCGCATCCGGCCCCGCCATCGCAGTCTCAGGGCGTTTGAGGGGCTGATGGTTCAGGAGTTCGGGGCGGGCAGGCGCAATTCAACCCGCAACCCGCCCAACGGCGCGGCGTCGAAGCGCAGCGCGATGCCCAGGGTGCGGGCAATCTGGTCGGCGATGGCCAAGCCCAGTCCGGCGCCCGGAACGCCGCCGCGCGCACTGTCGCCCTGGGTGAATGGCTGGCGAAGTGTGTCGATCCGGTCAGCGGCAATGCCCGGCCCGGCGTCATCGACGACGATGAGCACTTCGCCACGCTCGGCGCGGGCGCGCACCTGCACCGGAGGCGCGCCGTGTTTCAGTGCGTTGCTGATCAGGTTGGTCAGCAGCCGCGTGAGCGCCGGGTGGTGGCTCAGCACACCCAGGTCGGCCGGCGCGTCGATGGCCACCGTCTCACCCTCCGGACAGGCGCCCCGTGCCTGGTGAAGGCAATCGAGCAGATTCAGGGGCTCAGGCGGGGTGGTGTCGTCCAGGCGGGCAAAGTCGATGAACTGCCCGATGATCTCGTCCATGCGTTGGCAGGCGCCGGCCATGCTGTCCAGCAGGACCGGGTCGGGCGGGGTGTCGTGTGCGTCCCGGAGCAGTTCGACCGACAGACGCATCTTGCTCAAGGGGGTTCGAAGATCGTGGGAGATGCCGGCCAGCATCAGTGCGCGGCTGCGCTCACGTTCGGCGAGCGCGGCCTGCATGCGGTTGAATCCCCGGGCCACTGCGGCCAGCTCCTCGGGCCCCTGTTCGCAGACCGGGTCGGGCGTGCGTCCGGCCTCGATGGCGCCCGCGGCGCTGGCCAGCGTGTCCAGCGGGCGATTGATCCGCCGCTGGATGCGCCATGCGCCGAACAGGGCGATGGCCAGGGTGGCGGCCCAGCTCATCAGCGTCGACAGGCCCGGGCGGGCGCTGAGATTGGGGCCCTGCACGGTCAGCCAGTGGTCCTCTCCGTCGACCGTCAGCCGAACGGACAGCGCGCCGCGCTCGCGCCGCCAGATGGCGTCGATGCCGTGGCGGGCCAGTTGCGCGGAGATGGCGCGCACGAGGATGCGCTGTGCCGGCAGCAGGCGATTGTCGTGGATGGCTTCGGGCTCGCCTTCGCCGGTATTGGCTGCGTTCAGTCGCGCCACGAAGGCGACGCGTTCCGCCGCGGGCAGGGCCGCCAGGCCCTCGCGCACGGCAATCAGGTTCTGCGCCAGCATGTCGGCGGTTTCCGCGGCCCGTGGCTTCTGCACGAACACGAAGAACAGCACCCCCGCCAACAGCTGTCCGAGCAGGATCATGCCCACCAGCAGCAGGAGGTTGCGCCCGAACAAGGAGCGCGGGGTCAGTCGCACGGCGCCTCGGCAGCGAGCATGTAGCCCTTGCCGCGCACGGTGAGGATCAGCCGCGGCTGGGCCGGGTCGTCCTCCAGCACACGGCGCAGGCGCAGGATCTGTACGTCGATGGCGCGCTCGGTGAGCTCGCGACCCCCGCCGTGCACCAACTCGATGAGCCGGTCTCGGCTCAGCGCGCGCCCCGCATTGGCCGCCAGGGCGCGCAACAGCTCGAATTCTCCGCTGCTGATGTCCACCGGGGCGTCGTCGCGCAGCACCCGACGGGTCACCGTATCGAGCCGGAACGGGCCGAAGCGCAGATCCGCCGGCGGGCGGGTGTGAATCTGTGCGCCGAGCATGCGCTGGCGACGCAGCATGGCTTCGAGCCGGGCCAGCAGTTCGCGTGGCTCGAAGGGCTTGGGCAGATAGTCGTCCGCGCCCATTTCGAGGCCCACGATGCGGTCGATGGCGTCCCCCCGGGCGGTGAGCATGAGCACGGGGATGGTCTCCCCGCGTGCCCGGAGGCGGGCACAGAAGCTCAGGCCGTCCTCCCCCGGCAGCATCAGGTCGAGCACCATCAGGTCAAAGCGTTCGCGCCCGAGCAGCCGGTCGGCCTCGGCCGTGCTCAGGCAATGCCGCACCTGGTAACCCCGGGTGCCCAGATAGCGAGACAGCAGGGCACCGAGCTCTGCCTCGTCGTCCACCACCAGGATGCGTGCCTTGTCCTCTTCCATGTCCCGTTCCGTTACCGGATGCCGCCATCTTATCGAGCCGTCGATGGCGCCGGCGTGCTTTTCATTACGGATGGTTACGGTGTGGCGAAGTTGAAACCCGACGTCATGAATCGTGGCGGTCCTGAAACCCATCGGCCGGGTCAGGCCCCTAGAGTCGAATCAAGCCCCGGCCGACCGGTCGGGGCAGGACATCAATCACGGAGATTCGATCATGAAAGGCTTTCTCAACCTGTGTGCGGCGGCAAGTTGTCTTGCCATCCTGAGCTTCGCCAGCGCCGATGCGTCCGCCGACAGCGTGCGCCACTTTTCCCGCGACAACCCCGCCGGCGGCACGACGGCCGGGCGTGTGACCCGTCGTGCCGGCCCCGATGGCGGTGCCACGGCCAGTCGCCGCATCCTGCGATCAGACGACGAAGGCAATCGGGCCGGCCGCAGCGCCCGCACCTGGCAAACGCCCAACGGCGGTGTCGGCGGCCGCGCCGGTGTCACCACCCGCAGCGCTGATGGCAGTGTCCAGCACCACAGTGGTATGGCGACCTCCGGCGCAAGAGGCAGCGCCTCGTCCACCGGTGGATTCACCAAGGATGCCGACGGTCATGTCAGCGGGCAACGCGACACGGCGGTGAGCAATGCCCAGACCGGCAACAGCTACAAGGGCAGCACCACCTATGATTCGAGCACGGGCGTGAGCCATTCGGGCACCTGCTACAACGCTGCGGGTGACATCATCGCCTGTCCGCGCCGCTGAGGGGGTGCGTCATGAAGCACAGGCGACACATGACGCCCGCACTGGCAGCGGCGATGCTGGTGTGCTTGTCGGACGCGGCGCTGGCGCAGCAGGCAGGCCGGCTCGAGCAGTTCCAGGCCCGGCTGGCCGAGCGCTTTGACGCTGCCGACCAGAACAAGGACGGCTGGGTGACGCGCGCCGAGGCCGAGTCGGGCATGCCCTTCGTGGCCCGTCACTTCGACAAGATGGATACCCAGGCGAAGGGGCGGCTCAGTCGGGACGACATCCTTGCCTACATCGCGACCCGTGCCGCCGAGCGTCAGCGCTGAATGGCTGCGCGCTGGCGGTGGTGATCAGCCCACCGCCGCCGTCAGCGCAATCTCGATGCGCCAGCCCTCGTTGGCCAGGGCGGCGACCTGCACGCAGGCCCGGCAGGGCGATGCGCCGGCTGGCACCCAGTTGTCCCACACCGCGTTCATGCCCTCCAGATCATCCATGCTGGTCAGGTAGATGGTGGCCATGAGAATGCGCGACTTGTCGCTGCCCGCCTGGGCCAGCAGACGGTCGATGCTGCCGAGCACTTCGCTGGTCTGGGTCTCGATATTGGTGTCGATGCTGGTGGGCACCTCGACGGTAAAGAGCGTGCCGTTGTGAACGACGATGTCGGAATAACGCTGTGTGGTGCCGAAGCGCTGGATGCTCATGGGTGGGCTCTCGATTCAGTGGGTGCGTGTCGTGATCGAGTCTAGCCGCTTTTGGTGAGGGTCGCCGACGCCGCGCAGGGCGGGTTTAGCAATTATTTAGGGATTCGTGACGGAAGACTTAGCGGCGGGCCACACTGCGCCTCCGTAAGCTGGCTCCATTCATCAACGAATGGAGTTTTTCATGAAACGGACCACGGCTTTTTTGAGCCTCTGCCTTGTCATGGCCACTGCGGCCCATGCCGATGATGTGGAACGCGGTCGCTACCTGGTGTCGGTAGGCGGTTGCAACGATTGCCACACGGCGCAATTCGCCGAAACGGGCGGTCAGATCCCCGAAACCCAGCGCCTCATCGGCGTGCCGGTGGGGTTCAGCGGGCCATGGGGCGTCAGTTACCCCGCCAACCTGCGGCTCACGGCGGCACGTCATGACGAGGATGCCTGGATGGCCCGGGTGCGTGCCGGTGGTCTGCCGCCCATGCCGTGGACCGCGCTGCAGGCCATGACCGATGCAGACCTGCGTTCCGTCTATCGCTATTTGCGCCATCTGGGCCCGGCCGGCGATGAGACACCAGCTGCCTTGCCGCCCGGGGCGCCCATTCCGACGCCGCATTTTGTCTTCGTGCCCCAGGCGCCGACCACCGTCGGCATGGCTGCACCCCGTTGATCGCAATTCGACTCAGGAGCGCTCCACCATGTCATTCATTCGACAGTTCCAGCCACCTGCCGCGCCACGTCACGACATCTACGTGGGCATCCACAAAGGCCTGCGCGCCTTCATGGCCGACACGCTGCTGCGCTTCGGTCGGCTCGATCCGGACGACGCGGTCGAACTGGCCGAGAGCCTCGATGCACTGACGGCTCTGATCGACCTGTGTGCTGCCCACCTGGTGCATGAAAACCAGGTGATCCACCCCGCGCTGAATGCGGCCGCGCGCGGTGCCAGTGATGCGGCATGCGATGACCATGTCGATCATGAGCACGCCATTGCACGCTTGCGCCAGCTGGCGGTACAGGTGCGCTCCAGCGCCCCGGTCGAGCGACCGGAGAGGGTCTTGCGGCTGTATCGGGTGCTGTCCTGCTTCGTCGGCGACAACCTGCTGCACATGCATCTGGAAGAGTGCGAGCACAACGCCTGCCTGTGGCGGGCCTATGACGATGCCGAGATACAGGCGCTTGAAGAACGCATCGTGGCGTCGCTGTCGCCGACCGAACTGATGCAAAGCCTGCGCTGGATGATTCCGGCCATGTCGCCGCGTGAGCGTCTCGAACTGCTCGGCCCGATGGCCGCGGCCATGCCGCCCGCCGTGTTCGATCAGGTGTATGCGATGGTGCGTCACTACCTGTCGGCGAAGGATCTGGTCAAGCTCGACCGCGGGCTCAAGTGCGCTGCATGAACTGCCTCAGCCGTGTTCCAGCTGGATCGGACGGTTCAGCTGTAACCGAAAGCGGCCACGACCGGTTTTTTCGAGCCGTACGTCATCGCTTCGGTCGATGAGCCGGCGGGTCAGCAGGATGAGGCGGGTGTCGAGGTTGTCGCAGATGTCGGGCAGCCTCAGGCAGGGGTCGAGACGCAGTTCCCGATTGGAAAACTCGGTGCGCCCGCTGTCCACGTGAATCTCGAGCAAGCGCTTGAGGATGGCGCCGGCGACCCCCTTGATGAGGTAGGTGTCATCGAAAAACACGCTGTTGTCGCGGGCGAAATGGCGCACGCGTAGCGGTCGCCCGTCGGGGACGGCGCCCGGTGGCGGCGCGGTGACGGACGTGTCGTCGCCGGGTTCGGCCTGCAAGGCTCGCAAGGCGAGCGAAAACTGGGCGCACAGGGTGACCAGCGCATCTTCCAGATCGTAGTTGAAGCGGCACAGCTGCCGGCTCTCGACATAGAGCACGCCCAGGCAGCGCCCCGTGGCCAGCAACGGGACCGCCAGCTGGCTGGCGGGTGCGGCCAGCCCGGGCAGGGGAATTTCCTCCCCGGGTTCGGGAAGGCCGTCTTCTGGTGCGATGCGGTCCCGCACCGCCCGGCTGTAGGCGTACTCCACGGCAGGAAACATCAGCCGGATCGGCGTGCCTTCGCGCGCCGCCACCCCCACAATGCCGTCGCCGAAGGCAATCTCTGCCCCCGCGCCGGAGTTGGCATAGCCGCGGCTGGCGATCACGCACAGGCGCTCGGCAGCACAGTCGGCCATCAGCAGGCTCTGGTGTTCGATGCCGAAATGGCGTTCCAGGGCGCTCTGCAAGGTGTCGACCAGCGCGTCGATGCTGTTGCACGTCGCCAGCGCATCGGCGCTGCGCCGCAGCGCGGGGAGTGCGGCAGGGGTGAGCGGCGCGGAGGGCAAGGTACGACCTGGCACGCTCTCGATATCGAGCACCCGGTAAATGTCGGCACCGCGTAGCCGGAACACGCCCACCATGCCGGTGTGCGAGGCGATGCCGGCGAGCTTGGCTTTCATGCGCTCGAACAGCGGCCCGCTGGTTTCGGTGCGCAGATAGCGGATGCGCAGCCGGTAGCGCGCCGCCGTGTCCGGATCCATCATCAGGACGGTCGCCACCGGATTGGCCAGAATGTTCTCGCGCGTCTTGTTGAAGAACTGAAAGGACAGGGCGATGTGGACGTCGTCCACATACATGAGCTGGGAGATGTAGGTGACGTTGGGCATTCCGTCCGGATCACAGGTTGCGATGCCGGCAGGCACGATGCCTTCGAGGCAGTTGCGCAGGCGATCCATGGACAGCAGGCTCATGGTGCGGGGCCGTCAGCAGCGATCGGCGCACCGGCCCGGGGCCCCGGGGTCTGACCGAACACGTCCCGAGGGGTGAAACGGATCACCGCGAGATCGTCCGGGGCGCACGCGAGCAGGGTGTGGACATAGGGCTCCGGGGTGTCGAAAGTTCTGAGCCGGTCGGCCATGGCGCGCACATAGGGGCCGAGCAGGGCGCGATCGTCTTCGTTCGCCGCGACCACTTCGGCGGCCGGGGCCTTGAGCTGCACTGTGCGGTGGCTCTCCGGCTCGTTGAAAACGGCCGCGACCGGATAGCCCCCTGCAACCGCAGCGAGCAGTCCGGTCGATTGCGAGCGCGATACCAGCACCCGCAGGTAGTGCGAATCCGCCGGGTCGATGCGGGCGCCCAGCCCTCTGACCAGCGTGGCCAGACCGTCGCCGCAGCCGGCGGCGACGTGGATGGATAGATGGCCAGTCACGAACTGCGCCAGCGCGGGGGACAGGTTCGCATCCATGGGCGCGACATGCGAATGAAAGAAGCTCAATTTACTGCAAAATTTTGTGGCCGTGGCGGGCGTTTTCAGTGGCTCAGCCAGACCAGCAGGGCGTAGCGAGCTGCCTTGCCCAGTGCCATCCAGAGCAGGCAGGGCCACCACGGCAGGCGCAGCCAGCCGGCGGCCGCGCACAGGGCATCCCCCACGACCGGTGCCCAGGCCAGCACCAGGGCAGGTGCGCCATGGCGCTGCAGCCAGTCGGTGCGATCCGCGTTGGCCGGTTTCGGGAACACGCGCGCCAGCAGGTAGGTGCTCATGCCGCCCAGGGTATTGCCAAGGCTGGCCAGCGCCCATGCGGGCAGCGCCATGCCCGGGTGCTGGACTACGTAAGCGACCAGCACCACTTCGGAGCCGCCGGGCAGCAGGGTGGCGGACAGGAAACTGATCAGGAAGACGGCGCCCAGGCCCGCATCGGGGCCAGGGTCGAGCCAATCGAGGAGGTCCATTCGGTCGGGTTGCGTGTGTGGGCGCACACATTGTCTCCGAACAAAGGGCTGACTGTCCTTGCCGCAGCGCATCAGCGCCTGATACCGTTCACGTTTCCCCTTGTGTTTACGGTCTTTTTGCCCCAATGAGCTCTTCTGCGCCCGACTATCTCGAACGTATCCTCAATGCGCAGGTGTACGACGTGGCCATCGAAACGCCACTGGACTACGCCGCCAGCCTGTCGGGGCGCATCGGCAACCGGATTTACTTCAAGCGCGAAGACCTGCAGCCGGTGTTCAGCTTCAAGTTGCGTGGCGCCTACAACAAGATGAGCAAGCTGTCGCCCGAGGCTCTGTCCCGCGGCGTGATCTGCGCGTCGGCCGGCAACCATGCCCAGGGCCTGGCGCTATCGGCGCAGAAGATGGGCGTGCGCGCGGTCATCGTCATGCCCACGACCACCCCGCTGATCAAGGTGGACGCGGTGCGTCGTCGCGGTGGCGAGGTGGTGCTGGCCGGTGAGAGCTATTCCGATGCCTATCTGCACGCCAAGGAACTGGAGCAGGCCGAGGGGCTGACCTTCGTGCATCCCTACGACGACCCTGAGGTGATCGCGGGTCAGGGCACCATCGGCATGGAAATCCTGCGCCAGCATGCCAAGCCCATTCATGCCATCTTCTGCTGTGTGGGCGGTGGTGGGCTGATCGCGGGCATTGCGGCCTACGTGAAGCGGGTGCGTCCGGACATCAAGGTGATCGGGGTCGAGGCCACCGACGCGGACGCCATGACCCAGTCACTGGCCAAGGGTGAGCGGGTCGAGCTTGAGCAGGTGGGCCTGTTTGCCGACGGTGCGGCGGTGAAGCTGGTGGGCGAGGAGACCTTCCGGCTGTGCCGGCAGTATGTGGACGAGATGATCCGTGTGGACAACGACGCCATCTGCGCCGCCATCAAGGACGTGTTCGAAGATACCCGCTCCATTCTCGAGCCGGCCGGCGCGCTGGCGGTGGCCGGTGCCAAGGCCTATGCGGCCCGTGAGGGCCTGCGTGACGAGGCGCTGGTGGCGGTGGCTTCCGGCGCCAACATGAATTTCGACCGCCTGCGCTTCGTGGCCGAGCGCGCCGAGGTGGGTGAGCAGCGCGAAGCGGTGCTGGCGGTGACCATCCCGGAAAAGCCCGGTTCCTTCCGTCATTTCTGCGAGCTGCTGGGCAGCCGGAACATCACCGAATTCAACTACCGGTACGCCGACAGTGCCGATGCCCACATTTTTGTCGGTGTCGGGGTGCTGAACCGCAGCGAGTCGCGGGCGCTGGTCGAGATGCTCACGCGGGAAGGCCTGCCGTGCTTCGACATGACCGACGACGAAATGGCCAAGAGCCATGTGCGCTACATGGTGGGCGGCCATGCGCCGCAGGCGAAGGATGAGCGCTTGTTCCGCTTCATTTTCCCCGAGCGGCCCGGGGCGCTGATGAATTTCCTCGACACCTTGCGCTCGGACTGGAACATCAGCCTGTTCCATTACCGCAACCACGGTTCCGACTTCGGTCGGGTGCTGGTGGGCATGCAGGTGCCGGAGGCCGATCGCGAGCGCTTCAAGACCTTCCTCGACAAGCTCGCCTACGAGTACACCGAAGAGACGGGGAACCCGGTCTACAAGATGTTCCTGGGCTGAGCCGCTGAGGCGCGGATCACGATTTCCTGCCGAGGGCTAGAATCGCCCCCTTGATTCGCAGCCCCGGAGTTCTGCCATGAACAAGCGCGTCGTTCCGATCATTGCCCTGGCCTTCGCGCTGGCCGGGTGTAGCGTCGAGGTCGAGGACACGGGCCCGGGCCAGCCGGTGGCTCATCGTCGGGCTGCGTTCAAGGAAATCCTCAAGGTGTTCGAGCCCATGGGGGTGATGCTGCGCACCGATACCTATGAGCCGCAGCGTTTTGCCCGACTGGCCAACGCACTTGAACACCTGCGCGACGGGCCATGGCCGTATTTTCAGCCGGATACCAATTACCCGCCCACCAAGGCCAAAGCGGCCGTATGGTCAGATCAGGCGGCCTTTGAAGAAGATCGCAAGGCGTTTTTCAAGGCCACTGACCACCTGATCGAGGTCGCCGGCACACCCGACAAGAACGTGGCAAAAACAGCGTACAAAGCGGTCGAGGATGCGTGCTACGCCTGCCACAAGGAATTCAAGAACCGCTAAGGCGCTTCGCGGGTTCAGTTGAAGATGGCCTCCAGACAGACGCCTTCTTCGGTCCGGCGGGCAGGCACGACAAAAAGATCGAGCGCACCGAGCGTTTCGTGTCTCAAGCGCAGCATGCCTTGCTGGACGTCAGCATCGGCAGGGGCGAGAAAGACCAGTACGAACGGGCCGCTTTGCCCTTCGTCAGGAGCCGGTCCTAGGGGTTTGGCTTCGATCAGTCTGACCTCGCCGCCCATGCCGCCTGCGGATTCGATGGGGATGGACGTGTTCACCAGCGGAAGAAACACATCGAGCGTGAGGTTCGTGTCCATAGGGCGGGGTCGAGCAGGCGTCGGTGAAGGTATTGAGCTTACGCTAAACTGAAGCTTCTCATGAGCTTGCGGGAGCGCGCTTGATCGACACGCATCTGTCATCGACAGTACCGCCAGATACGTCTTTCTCGCAGGCCGTCGCCATGCGTCTGCCCGTCCACATCGATGGGCCGGCACTCGCGGCCGATCTGGTGCGTCTGGCCGACCATGGCTGGACCCCCCATTTCAATACCGGTCTCTATTCCGGGCACTGGAGCGTGCTGCCCTTGCGTGCGTCCGAAGATGCCGCGCACGAGGTCGAGCGCGCGCACAACGCGCCGACGTCCACCCGCTTCATCGACCTGCCTGTCCTCGAAGCATGTCCGGGCATGCGAGCATTTCTGGCCTCGCTGGCCTGTGAGGTGCGAGCGGCCCGGCTGCTGCGACTGGGCGCCGGTGCGCAGATTGCGCCTCATCGGGATCATGCCCTGGGGCTTGCCTACGGCGAGGTCCGGCTGCATGTGCCGGTCCAGACTCAGCCGGAAGTCGATTTCAGGGTCGAGGGCGCCCGGGTCGTGATGGCCGTGGGTGAGCTGTGGTACATCGACGCCAGCCGGGAGCATCAGGTGAGCAACCCTGGTGATCAGGACCGGATTCACCTCGTGGTCGACTGCATCGTCAACGACTGGCTCGTTGAGCGTTTCCGGCAGGCGGCGTGGATCGAAGGCGCTCATCCCGAGCCGGAATCGCCTGCCGGTGAAGCGGCCCCGGCAGACCTTGCCTGGCCCGTCATCGGACCGACGCCGGATGCAGCACTGCCGAAAATACTGGCGTTTCTCGATGAGATCGGTATCCCCGTCACCGAGCGCGAACTGACCGGGCGCACCTTCTTGCCGGGCATCGCCATCGAGGCCGGCGCGCTGTGTGTGGATCGCACCCGGCTGCAGCACCCGGGCGACCTCCTGCACGAAGCCGGGCACCTGGCCGTGATGCCACCGGCGGTGCGTGCCTCCGCCAGCGCGCTGTGTGCCGATCCGGCTGAAGAGATGATGGCGATCGCCTGGTCATGGGCGGCCCTGACCTATCTGGACTTGCCACCCGGCATCGTATTTCACGATACCGGTTACAAGGGCGACGCGGCGTGGCTGGTCGAGACCTTCACCGCGGGTGAGCCTCTGGCGTTGCCCATGTTGCAGTGGCTCGGGATGACCGCCGATACGGTGCAGGCACCGGCGCTCGGTGTTCCACCGTTTCCTCACATGATCAAATGGCTGCGTACGGCCGACGAGGCCGGGTGTGGCTGACGCTGGAGTACTGCTTCGACCGATGTGCGACGACGACCTGGCCGTGGTTCAGGCGATCTTTTCCGACTGTCGCGCCGGTCCGTTCCGTGCGGCCGGACTGCCCGAGATCATGATCGACACGCTCATGGCGCAACAATGTGCGGCCCAGCACGAGCAGTATCGGCGCCTGTTTCCGGGCGCGTCCTATGATCTGGTGGAGCGTGCCGGAGAGGTCATCGGCTATCTGTTTGCGCTGCGCGGACCGGATCGCCACGTCCTGATCGACATTGCCCTGCGGCCTGACTGCTCGGGGATGGGGATCGGATCGGCGCTGGTTGCCGCGCTTCTGGCCCAGGCCAGCGCCGCGGGACAAAAGGTCAGCGCCCATGTCGTCCGGGATGGACGTGCATGGACGCTGTGGCAGCGGATGGGGTTTCGGGTGGTTGGCGACGATGGCGTCCATTACGCCATCGAGTGGTCACCTGAAAGTTAGTTGCGTGACGGAAATAGGCCCTGCAGCGCAATGATGAAGTTGACGCACAGGAAGGGCTGGACATTGGTGTGCGCCTGATCCCCGCCTGCGTTGGAAATAGCGCTCGATGCCATCGTGGCGTTCGGTGTGGCGGTGCTGTAGGTGCCCGACGTGACGCCTGCATCGTCGGCCCAGACGGCGGCCGCAGCGTCGTTGGTGTTGCCGGCCGGGGTGACGCAGCGCGCAGCGTGACTGTGTGCCGGCAGCTGGGCTGCGTTCAGCGTTACCGCTTCTGCTCCGCCCTTCGCGCCCAGGGGGCGCGGTGTCAGGCCCGTTCCCGTGCCTTCGTGGACGGGCAGGCGACCGCGCAGGTCGGGCAGCGCGAAGGTCGTACGACCGTCGCCCCCATAGGTGGTGCCCAGCAGGGAGAACAGTGCCTGGTTCTGGGAAATCGGCAAGATGGTGCCATCACAAAATGCATAACCGCGCGGGGCAAAATTGCCCCCGAACATCTTGATCTGGCCGAGAAAGGGTTCTGCCATGGTGAAGATCCTCCCGGTCAGGCGCGCACGGCGAAGTGGGCGATGTAGGTGCGATCCGTTGAATCCGACGGCGCCAGGCGAACCAGCATGGCGTCGGTGTTCGGGTGGCGCAGTTGATAGATGCCTTCGGCCAGTTCGGCGCCGCTGTCAGACGTGCGGGAAAGCACCAGGGTGAATTGATCCAGCTTCGGGCTTTGTGGCCCGTGCAGCACTTCCGTCAGCTCGAGATCAATGGCCTGACCACTGCCGGACAGGCAGCGAAACGTGGATTGGGTGAGCGCATCGAAGGCGTCGCGCGATAGCGCCGATGTGGCCGCCTTGGGCGCACTGCCCGCTGCCATGAGCGATGCCGGGGTCATCAGCGCCACGGCGCCGGCGGCGCAACCGCCGAGAAACTCGCGTCGTTGGGTCATGGAAATACCTCCTGTGCAACAGCGCCTGTGACCATTTGTCCAGAACGCTGCAATCGTTCGGGGACGCGGATCAGTTCCTGGACGGGAAGATGCCGAACAGCGCGATGATGAAGTTGACGCACTGGAACGGCTGCATGTTGTCATGCGCCTGTCCGCCGCCAGCATTGCCGATGGCTCCGGCGGCCATGGTGGCGTTGGGCGTTGCGGTGCTGTAGGTGCCGGAGGACACGCCCGCGTCATCCGCCCAGACGGCGCCGGCGGCGTCGTTGGTATTGCCGGCCGGCGTCACGCAATTGGCTGCGTGCGAATGCGAGGGGATCTCGTTGGCCGTGAGCGTGACCGCTTCCGAGCCGCCTTTCTGGCCCAATCGACGAGACGACAGTCCGGGGCCATGGCCGGGATGCATGGGCGTTCGCCCTCGTAGATCTGGCAGGGCGAAGGTGGTGCGACCGTCACCGCCATACGTGGTGCCCAGAATGGAAAACAGGGCGGTGTTCTGGGCGATCGGCAGCAGCTGGCCGTCGCAGAAGGCCCAGCCACGTGGCGCGAAATTGCCGCCGAACATGGTGATTTCGCCGATGAAGGGTTCAGACATGAGGCTTCTCCTGGTGGGTGTGGGGAACAACAGGGTGGCGCTGACGTCACCGGGGCAGCATGCGACCGGGGCACTGGATATCAGTGCCCGATCGCAGCAAAGAAAGACAGCGGAGTAAGGAAGGGGCGTGCGATCAGGCCGTGCGGTGCTTGCGGCGCCAGGCCAGTGCGCCCATGCCAAGACCCAGCAGCGCGAGGCTGGTCGGCTCGGGAACGCCGTTGGGGGGCGGGGGCGTGTCGCGGGTCTGGATGGTGAGGGTGGCGAAGATGTAGTACGCGGCGTTGAACGTGGTTTCGACCACGGGGGTGGTACAGCCGAACAGACAGGGCGTCAGGCCGGGGCCCTGAAGGTTCAGCGTGATATCTGCACTGCCATCGGCAAAAGAGGCGGCAAGAGCGGTGAGATCGATGGTGTAGGTGTTGAATTCGGCCGTGGCGCCGCCATGACCTTCGAGTAGCAGATTCATCTCCGTGGTCAGCGCGACACCGTCCACACTGAACAGGGCGACCTGATCCCCGCTGGCCTGGGAGTCGTGATCGATCAGGCCGATTTCCAGCGAGGCAGAGACGATCGGGTCCGAAATCGCGCCGAACGTATGCGTCCAGCTCCCTGCCGCGTTACTGCCGGCGAGGCCTGCTTCGTTGCCCAAAGCCGCGTCGAACGGTGCGGCCTGACCGGACTGCACTGGCGAGATGGCGAACAATGAAGGGATGTCCCCGTCAAGGAAGCCGGATGCCGTGTTTCCCAGTGAGGAAGTAATGAGGGCGGCCTGAGCGGCCGGGGCGGCCAGGAGACAGGCGGACGTGGCGATGGTGCCGAATACGTGCTTCATGAATGACTCCTCTCTGAAACGGATATGTCGGCGCCGACGCACTGGGGGCAGCAGGCCGTCGCCAAGGGTGTTGTGTTTGTTGTCAGCGACCTGAGTCGCCGCCTTGGGACTGGTGTTTCAGGAGGCAACTTCCATGCCGTTGTGCTTAAAGTGTTAAAAAACAGCGAACTGGCAGGCTTGTTGATTCATGATTGTTTAAAAGTGTAAAAAACGTCGACATGGTTTTTCCGGCGTTTTCGACATCGGATGCGCTAAGCTCAAGACTCTATGTAGCCGGAGTCGATTTCTTGGATGGCATGGTGTCAAAGCACACCCGACGCAGGCTCTGGCTCCTTGTCCTGGCGTGGTTGCCTCTCGCGTCCTGGGCGGGTGTCGGCGATATTCGCATCGACCTGCGGGCCGATCGCGTCAGTGTCGAGGCCCACGGGGTGACGCGCACCGAGGTGCTGCAGGCACTGGCCGAGCGGACGGGGGCCGAACTACGCCTTCGCGGGGAGACAGGCAGCGAGGTTCGTGACTGGCTGCTGCATGAGCACTCTGTGGCCGATGCAGTGCGTCGGCTCGCGCGCCCGCTGGATGTCATGGTGTTGTTTGGCGATCAGGGGCGTGTGAGCCGGATCTACCTGATTGGTGGCCAGCAGCCGACACGGACCCAGGCCCAGGGCCCGAGGGACTCAACGCCGCGTGCCCTGCCAACGAGCGGCACTTTGCGAGGCACCGACCATTGGCAGGCGCCGCCTGCGCCCGATTCGGACACCCTGATGCGACGTCACGAGATTGCTGGCCTGGGCATCGATGGCAACGCCGAGCGCCTTCCCGAACTCAGCTCGGCGCTCAGCGATCCCGATATCGGGGTTCGGCTCGAAGCGCTGCGCGCGCTCGGGCAGGTTGACTCGGACGAGGCGATTCGATTGGTGGCACAGGTGGCCATGGGCGGCGCTGCGGTTGAGCGCCGCGCCGCCATTGACGTGCTTGCCGGCAGCACCCGGCCGATAGCGGACATGTTCCTGTCCAGGATCCACCCCGGGCGGGCAGATTAGATCTTCGCCAGGTCCGTCACTTCATGGAAGCTTGCTCTCCAGGGGCGGCGTGGCCAGCAAACTGCGCATGCCGCACCACAACACCAGGGCATTGTTCAGGTGCCAGAGGAAGTGGGTACCCGTGGGCAGGGCGTCGCATGCGCGCAGGTCGACACTGCGCAGGATCATCGAGATCAGAAAGAGCAGGGCGGCGCGCCCGAGCCAATGCTTGGCTTCGCCCGGCGGGCAGCCCAGAGCGAGTGCGATCAGCGCCGCCCAGGGGCCCAGGTAAAGCTCCGAGCCATTCAGGGCGGCCGATTTGACGCTCATGGCTAGCAGCGCGGTCAGTGAGACGGTGGCCAGTACTGCGCCGGCCGCGCGGGTCGCGTCCCAGTGGAATAGCCGGACCAAAGCCCGGTGGATGAACAGCAGGACGAACAGGGCGATGAAGGCCACGTCCAGCACGCTCGCCCAGCGTTCGGCAACGGTATGGAAGACAAAGCTGCCGATACCGACCATTGCCAGCAGCGCTGCCAGCCATTGCAGGTCCGCAGGCGCGTTGCGGCCCAGCCGCCGACGCATATCCGCCCCCGCAATGAGGAAGCCGGCATTGGTCACGGCGTTGAGGGGTTCGGACCAGAAGCTCGCATCGGTGCGTTCGCAGTAAAGGTCGAGCGCATCACGCCACGCCATCAGCGTGCACCGGCTGTGTGCTGAATGCCCGCTTCGGTCACGATCCAGTCCATCGGATGGTCATGGGGCTGTGGGTGGGTGGTGTCGACGCGACCGACCTCGTAGCCGATACCGATGGTGATCGGCGGGGGCGTCAGGCTCGCCAGGGTGCGGTCGAAATACCCGCCACCATAACCCAGTCGGTAACCGGCGCTGTCGAAGGCATTGAGCGGCACCAGAATGACGTCCGGAACGAGTGTGTCGCCGGTCGCCGGCATCGGAATCCCGTGCCGGTCGGGAATCATTTCGCTACCGGTTGTCCACTCACGAAAGATCATGGGGGCGCCCGGGGCAATGACCACGGGCAGCGCTGCGCGACGGGCCGGGTCGATCATCAGCCAACCGGCAATGAAGCCGGTCAGGTCGGGTTCGCCGCGATAGGGCCAGCAAAATCCAAGCACGCGGGGGGCATGCTGGGATAGCAGGGGGCCAAGCGCGTCGAGGATGGCGATGTTCGCCTGTTCCCGCGCGTCGTCGGTGAGGGCTTCGCGCTGCGTAATGGCTGCGTTACGAAGCGCTTTTCGCTGCTCGTCCATGATTCGGATCGCCAGTTGATACAAGGGCCTCTATGCTATTCTGCTTCGTCGAACCATGACACATTCCGAGTCAATGACCTCTGCATCATCCGGCCAACCTGTCCGCGCGCCAGGGGCGCCGTGGTGGCGGTTCGGCTCCGCGTTTTCCTGTCTTGTCCACCCGTTCCTCGGGCTGGCCATGGCCAGTCTTGCCAGCCTGAGTCTGGCGCAATCGGCACTGCCGACCGGCGATGAGCGGATTCTGGCCGCACGCGAGGCCCTGCAGAAGGGCGACCGCAACCTGCTCGACCAGCTCGCGGTCACGAGCAGTCCGCACATTCTCGAGCGCTATGTCGATTATTGGCGACTGCACAACGTGCTGGCGCGCAGGGATGCGCCCGACGCCCGCGAGATCGAAGCCTTTCTGAGTCGTTACGCAGGCTCGGTGCTGGCCGAGCGGCTGCGCGCGGCCTGGCTGGAGCGCCTGGCGCGCGACGACAACTGGATCGGCTTCATTGGTGCTTGGGGCGGGCTGGAAGCCCCGTCGGACGACATGCGCTGCCTGCACTGGCAGGCACGTCTCAAGATCGGGGATCGCGGCGGGCTCGACGATGCACTCAAAGAATGGAACTCCCTCTCCTGGCGCGCCGATCACTGCGATACGGTGATTGGCCTGCTGGCCCAGCAGGGCCGCCTTGACGAGGACGAGCTGTGGCAGCGTTTTCGAACGCAGATGTCGCCGCGGACGGTGCGCGGCGCCGAACAGACGCTGGCCTGGCTGCCTGCGGCCGACATGCCCGACCCGGCCGAACTCAAGCTCATCCTGAAAGATCCGGACCGCTACCTTGCCAAGGTGCGCCCGGGCTTCGAGCGCTCGCGCACGGACCGGGAAATGGTGCTGGCGGCCATCGGACGCCTGGCGCGCAGTGACCCCAAGACGGCGTACATGCGTTTCGTGCGCCTGTCGGAGCGACTCAAGCCCGAGGAGCGGGCCTATGGTTATGTGATCCTCGGCTGGCGTGGCGCGCAGGACCACCTGCCCCAGGCGCTCGACTGGTTTCGCGCGGCAGGGCGCAAAGCCAGGATGACCGAGGAACAGTACGAATGGTATGTGCGTGCTGCCTTGCGCCAGCGCGACTGGAAGTGGGTACGCACCGCCATCCTTGACATGCCCGAGGTGCAGCGCAGCCAGAGCGTGTGGACCTACTGGCTGGCGCGTGCCGAGCAGGCCCTGGGGGATCGAGACGCCGCCACGGCGCTGCTCAAGCGTATTCCGGTCGGGCCTGATTACTACGAATTGCTTGCACAGGACGAACTCGGCCACCCGTTCGCGCCACCGCCACCGGCAAAGCCGATTCCTGCTCAGGTGATGGCGGACGCCCAGTCGGATCCTGACCTCCGACGCGCCTTGGCGCTGTTCCGGCTGGATCTGTATACCGAGGGCGTTCGCGAGTGGAACTGGCGTTTGCGCAAGGCGGACCCGACCTTCAAGGTGGCGGCGGCACGTGTGGCGCTCAAGCACGAGGTGTTCGACCGGGCCATCAACACCGCTGAAGTCGCCTCAAAGGACGGCGAGTACGAGTTGCGGTTCATCACGCCGTATCGCGATCTCATCGAACCCCAGGCGCGAGCCCAGGGGCTGGATCTGGCCTGGGTCTATGGCCTGATGCGCCAGGAGAGCCGGTTTGTGCATCGGGCCGCGTCGCGGGTGGGCGCCCAGGGCCTGATGCAGGTCATGCCGGCCACCGGCAAATGGGTGGCAAAGAAAATCGGCATGAGCGATTACTCCCGCGACAAGCTGGCCGAGCCGGAAACCAACGTGATGCTGGGGACCAGCTACATGCGCATCGTGCTGGACGATCTGGAAGATCATCCGGTGCTCGCCTCGGCCGGTTACAACGCCGGGCCCGGGCGTGCCAAGCGCTGGCGCGACAGCCGCACGATTGACGCTGCCATCTACATTGAAACCATTCCCTTCGACGAGACTCGACACTATGTGAAGCAGGTGATGGAAAACGCAGTGGTCTATGCGGCGATGATGGAAGGCAAGCCCCAGTCGATCAAGACGCGACTCGGCGTGATCGATCCGGGCTGAGGAGGCGAAAAACATGAGGCAACCGGGCAAGGTGCTGCTCATCGGGGGCAGCGGTTTCGTGGGCAGTGCCGTGGCGGCACGGCTGGTGGCGGATGGCTGGTGGGTTCGTATCCCGACCCGGCGACGCACCCGCGCGCGACACCTGGCGCTGTTGCCCACGGTCGATATCCAGCAGGCCGACGTGTTCGCGCCCGAGGCACTCGATCGCCTCATGGCCGGCATGGATGCGGTCATCAATCTGGTGGGGGTGCTGCACTCGACGCCGGGTACGCCCTACGGCCCCGCTTTCGAAAAAGCCCATGTGCAACTCCCCAAGCTCATCGGCGAGGCCTGCCGGCGCAACGGGGTCAAGCGCGTGCTCCAGGTCAGCGCGCTGGGGGCCGATATCAATGGTCCATCGGAATACCAGCGCTCCAAGGCCGCGGGCGAGGCGGCGATTCGCAACATCCGTCCCGAACTCGACTGGACCCTCCTGCGCCCCTCGGTGATCTTTGGCGAGGGCGACAGTTTCCTCAATCTCTTCGCGCGGCTCGTCAAGCTGGCGCCGGTCATGCCGCTCGGGGGGGCGCATGCGCGCTTCCAGCCGGTGTGGGTGGAAGATGTTGCCGAGGTGGTCGCCACCTGCCTGCAGCGCTCCGACAGCATTCGCAAGACCTTTGACGTGGCCGGTCCGGGTACGTACTCCCTGGCCGAGCTCGTGCGTTTTGCCGCGGCGCAGGTGGGGCGCAAGCCGATCATCGTGCCCATACCGGAAGGCGCTGCCATGCTTCAGGCACGCCTGCTCGAGTTGTTACCCAATCCGATGATGAGTCGCGACAATGTGCGCTCCATGCGGGTCGATAACGTGACCGATGGCGCACCGCTGCCCTTCGGGCTGACGCCGCATCCGGTCGAAGCCGTCGTTCCGGAGTATCTTGGCGGCAAACCCACCCGTCGTCGCCTCATCGAATCGCGACGACGACAGCCCAAGGGCGTTTGATGGATATCTACATTGTCGGCGGCGCCGTGCGCGACGCCCTGCTCGGCCTGCCGGTCAAGGACCGGGATTTCGTGGTCGTCGGCGCCACGCCCGAGCTGATGCTCGAAAAAGGCTATACACCGGTTGGCAAGGACTTCCCGGTCTTTCTGCATCCGGAGACGCACGAGGAGTACGCGCTGGCGCGCACCGAGCGAAAGTCGGGGCACGGCTATACCGGTTTCACCGTGCACGCGTCGCCTGACGTCACCCTCGAAGAAGACCTGCTGCGTCGCGACCTGACCATCAACGCCATGGCGCAGGCCGATGACGGCACGCTGATCGACCCCTACCACGGCCAGGCGGATCTGGTCGCACGACGTTTTCGTCATGTGAGTCCGGCGTTTGCCGAGGATCCGGTGCGGATTCTGCGCGTCGCCCGTTTTGCCGCCCGCTTCGAGGGCTTCACCGTGGCCCCCGAAACCCTGACCCTGATGCAATCCATGGTCGAGGCTGGCGAAGTGGATCATCTGGTGCCCGAGCGCGTCTGGCAGGAGATCTCGCGCGGCCTGCTCGAAGAATCGCCCATGCGCATGTTCGAGGTGCTTGAGGCCTGTGGTGCCCTGGCCCGCTGCCTGCCCGAGGTGCACGCACGACTGAGGCACGATGCCGATGGCCTGGCGCGCTCGCTCGAATGCGCGGTTCGCCACGGTTTGCCGCTGGCCGAGCGCTGGGCCCTGCTGTTTGGCGATCAGGAAGAAGCGGCCGAGGCGGCCAGTGCGCGCATTCGCGTGCCACAGGCCTGTCGGGATCTTGCCGTCCTGCTGGCCAGGCTGGGTCGTGATCTTGCGAGCGCCTCTACGGCGCAGGCGCGGCTCGAGGTCATGAGTCGGACGGACGCTTTTCGCCGCCCCGAGCGGCTCACGGGCGTCATGTCCGCCGCGGCCTGCCGTCTTGAGTTGCCGGTCTTCGATCGTGACGCCTGGCGCGCCGCGCTGGCGGCGGCGCGTGGCGTTGATGGCGGTGCGGTGGCCAAACAGGCCGGCAAAGCCTCCGACATTCCGGCCGCCATTCAGGCGGCCCGCCTGAAGGCCATCGAGTCGGTGAGTTGAAGGGCGTCGATTTTTCAAAACGACATGCCGGTCGAATGGCTGGCGTGACAGACTGACAGCATGATCCGGTCGTTTTACTCCCTGCTGGTGGGCGCCCTCGTGTCGATCACGGTGGCCCTGCCTTCTGCGCACGCGGTGACAACACCGGATTTCGCCACCGTTCGTTCGGAATACACCACCACGGAAGGTCGCCTCGTCGATCGGGCGGGCGAGCCGCTCTCGGAGCGGCGCGTGGTGTTCGAGGGGCGGCGCCTGGAATGGGTGCCGCTGGACCAGCTTTCACCCGCAGTGCTCGAAGCGCTGCTCGAGGCGGAAGATCGCCGCTTTTATGAGCACGATGGCGTCGATTGGCGTGCATTTGCCGCGGCTGCCGTGCAGAACCTCTGGTTCGAGCATGCCCGGGGTGCCTCGACCCTGACGATGCAGCTGGCCGGCATGCTCGACCCGGCCCTGCGCCTCGGTGCCAGCGGGGGGCGCCGTCGCACCCTCGAACAGAAATTCGACCAGGCCCTTGCGGCGCAGGAACTCGACGCTCACTGGAGCAAGGCCGAAATTCTCGAGGCCTATCTCAATCTCGTGCCTTTTCGTGGTGAGCTGATTGGGGTCCATGCCACGGCCTGGGGCTTGTTCGGCAAAGCCCCGCGCGCGCTTGATCGAGCCGAAGCCGCGCTGCTTGTGGCCTTGCTGCGTGCGCCCAATGCCTCTACGTCGAAAGTGAGCTGGCGAGCCTGCCAGCTCTTGCGGCGCATTGGCAGCGCTGATCAGTGTGAGCGCGCCACGGCGCTTGCGGCCGGTTTTGACACCGTAAGCCTTGAGCCGCGCTGGCAGGACGCGCCACAGCTGGCCCGGCGGCTGGTGCATCGGCCGGGCGAGGTGGTTCACACCGTGCTCGATGCCCAGTGGCAGCGCTCGATGCGGGATGCACTCGACGCCGCGGCCCCGGGGCGCGGGGCCGTGGTCGTGCTCGACAATGCCTCGGGTGCGGTGCTGGCCGATGTCGGCGGTGTTGCCGCGGCGCATGACGACGCCACCGTCGTCCGCAGAACGCTGGGCCCCTTGATCCGTCCCGCACTGACGGCCTTGGCTCTCGACAGTGGCGGTGTCACCGCGGCGACCTTGTTTGCCGGCGATGCGGGTTCGCCAGCGCACAGTCTTCGATGGTGGTTGATGCAGGGGCGCTGGCCGGTGGCCTTGGCGACGCAAGGTGAGGCGGCACGGCGTGATCTGGTGCTGGAGCTGCTGCGAGCGCGCGGCCAGGGGCTGAAGACCTGGCAGGAGGCCCGCCTGAATCTCGCCGAGCTTGCCGCCTGGTACCGCATGCTGGCGGTTGATGGCCTCTGGCGCGCGCCGTTCTGGCAAGCGGAGGATCAGGGCGCGGCCATACCGGTGTGTACGCCGAAGGCGGCCTTCATTGCCGTGGATATGTTCGGTGACCTGTGGTCGGCCGAAGTGGAACCCGGTCAGTCGGCCTGGGCAGTCGGGGGCAATGCCCGGGTGACGATTGCCGTCTGGCTGTCGATGGGCCCGACGGCGCGTATCGAAGCGCGCAGCTGGCTTGAAACCCAGTTGCAGTCCCTGGGGGCATGGCCGCCTGAGCGGGTGGTGCCCACCGGGGTGGTCCAGGGGCTGGTGCGTTTCGATCCGCCGGTCGAGCCTGATCGACTCGAGTGGTTCCTGCGTGGCACGACGCTGAGCGTGGCCGAGACGCCACGCATTCCGGCGCGCATTCTGGCCCCCGGGTCGCGGGCTGTCATCCGTCGTGGCGACCTGAAAGGTGGGCTGCTTGAACTGGTGGCGGACCGCCAGGACGATCGGTTGCGTTGGTGGATCAACGGGCAATTGGTGGGGTACGGGGGACGGGCCGCATGGCGCCCCGACGCCGGTTTGCAGACCATCGAGTTGCGCGATGATACGGGGCGCGTGATCGCCAGACACTCGGTCGCCGTCAGTGCGGACGTCGCGGTGCCCTGAGTCAGAGCATTCGCAGGATCAGCCAGGCAACCAGGGACAGCAGCACGGTGGTGGTGAACGGGAGCAGGATGGGGCGCCCGCGTCGGTGAATCACGATATCCCCGGGCAGGCGACCCAACGGCAGGTAGCGCGCCAGCAGCGGTTGCAATCCACCGAGCAGGGCGACAACGATCACGACGGAGATCAGCCATTTGAGCAGCATGTGGGATGGCACAAGAAGGTCAGGAGTGTGATCGAGGTTACACCAGTGTGCGTTTCGCAGGCGCTGCCCGATGGAGTCGATGGGAAAAATCGGTTACCGTCGAATCGTAAATCGCACGATCATTCGCTCGCCTGAGCGGGGCGTGTGCCGCGCACGGTCTGTCCGGGACGCGGTGTCTGGAGAAATACATGAATCGTAATCGTTTTGGCGAACTGGAAATCATCGTCAGGTCGCCTGCGGGTGAAGCAAACCCGACGCCCTTGTTGTTCGTCCATGGGGCCTATACGGCGGCCTGGTGCTGGGAGGAGCATTTCCTGCCGTGGTTTGCCAAGGCGGGTTACGAGAGCTATGCGGTGTCGCTCTCGGGGCATGGCAAGAGCCGTGATCGCAACATGCTGGACGGCTACAGCATCGATGACTACGTGAACGATCTGGGCGAGGCCGTTCAGGCGCTGCCGGCACCGCCGGTGCTGATCGGCCACTCCATGGGCGGTTTCGTGGTTCAGAAGTACCTCGAGCAGCACGACGTTCCGGGGGTGGTGCTGATGGCGTCTGTTCCGCCCCAGGGGCTCTGGTCGTCCGCGCTGGGGCTGATGTTCAAGAAACCGACCCTGTTGCAGGATCTCAACCGCATGCTCGGCGGCGTGACACCCAGTGTCGCCAGTGTGCGTGAGGCCTTGTTCAGCCAGCCGATCGATGACGCGCGCCTGCTTGAATTTGCCCGCAAGTCTCAGCCGGAATCGCATCGCGCGATCTGGGATATGACGCTGTTCAATCTGCCGCAGGTGTCGCGGATGGTGGAGGTGCCGATGCTGGTGCTGGGGGCGGGCGAGGATCATCTGATTCCGCCAACGCTGGTGCACCGAACGGCGCAGACCTACGGGGTCAGTGAGCAGATATTCGAGGAGATGGGCCACGCGATGATGCTCGAGCAGGACTGGGAAGCGGTCGCAGTTCGCATCGAGCACTGGCTCAGACAGGAAATCGCGGCATGAATGTGCGCTTTTTCATGGCACGGGGACGCCGAGCGATTCAGCATCATTGAACCGACCCGACGCGAATGATTCGCCGGAGGAGACAACGATGAACGATAAGAACACGCCGGCCATGACCGGTCGCCCCGATTACGACGACGAGGTGCTCGACGCAGGCTGGGTGCCACCGCCCGAGGCCCTCTCCGTGGAGCCCGAGGGGCATCCCCCCGTGCCCAATGAGGCTGCCAGCAAGCAGGTCGACGATTTTCTCGACGTCGTCTACCGTAGCCAGGGCTCGGATATCGAGTGATCCGGCGCTCTGTGACCGGCCGTCACAGGGTATGCAGTCGATCTCCTCGGCGAAAGCCGAGCAGAGGCGTTCGCAGACCTTTCCCCGCCACCATCACCTTGAACAACTCGCCCATCTCCTGCGGCGTGGTCAGCCGCTGCACGGCCCGGGCCGCGCGGATGTAGGCCGGCTCGCGCTCGTCTCCCCGAAGGGCCAGGCGCTCGAGAATGCCACAGTTGAACAGAAAGCTCGCCTGATTGGCGTAGCCGTAGATGTCCAGACCGCCGGCATGCGCGGCCTCGGCCATGGCGGTGAAATCGACAAAGGCCGTGATGTCGTTCAGGCCAGGCCATTTGAACGGATCGGGGTGGGCCTGGTGACGGTAGTAGCACAGTAAGGTGCCATTGCTCCGGCTGGGCAGGTAGTACTCGGCGCGGGGGTAACCGTAATCGATCATGATCAGGGCGCCCGAGGTCAGGCGTGCGCCCCAGTCGCGCATCCATGCTTCGCCAGCAAGATTCAGTTCGCTCACGTACTCCCCGTCCTGCGGCATCGGCGCGCCCAACGTGGCCGCTGCCTGCTGCAAGGCGTTGCTGGCGGGTTCATCCGCCCAGGCGAGATGGTCGTCGTCATCAAGACTCACCCCGCGCTCGAACAGGCCGCCATCGCGCCACACCAGCAGGTGCACCGGCATCACATCGAGCACCTCGTTGGCTACCACGACACCGCTGAAGGTATCGGGCAGCGTGTCGATCCACTGAACGCGTTCAGCCAGTGACGGCGCCCGGGCGCGGAGCGTGTCGGCCTGCCGCGCCCGCAATTCACCTGACACTTCAAGAATCTGGTATGCCTGCGGCAGGCAGCCCAGCTCGTCGAGCGTCAGCAACAGATCGGCCGCCAGATGGCCCGTGCCGGCACCGACCTCCAGAACCGTGGGTGCGCTCTGCGACATGATTTCGGCAATCTGCGCGGACAGTGCCTGACCGAACAGCGGCGTCAACTCCGGAGAGGTGATGAAATCGCCCTCCGCCCCGAACTTCTGCGCTCCGCCGCTGTAATAGCCAAGGCCCGGCGTGTAGAGCGCGGTGTGCATGTAGTCGGCGAAACTGATCCACCCGCCCGAATCACGGATGCGCTCGCTCAGGCGCGCCAGAAGGGCATCACTTTGCGCGCGGGCGTCGATAGAGGGTTCGGGCAGTTTCATGAGCGGCAGGGCTGAAGGCGGAAGGGCGAGTCTACCGCCCCTGCTGCGTATTGTCGCGGGGCCCGGGTGGCGTCTGCTTGTGATACAAAACCGGTTGATGAGAACAGGAGGCGGTGATGGCGAGCGAAACGGCTCAGGGTAAAGTCGTGCTGGTGACCGGAGGCGCCCGGCGGGTCGGGGCCTGTATCGCCCGGGCCTTGCACCACGCAGGCGCCCGGCTCGCCTTGCACTGCCGCCATTCGGTGGTCGAGGCGCAGGCACTGGCCAACGAATTCAACGCGATGCGCCCCGACTCAGCGGCCGTGTTTCAGGCCGACCTGCTCGATGTGTCGGCGATGCCGGGTTTGATCAGTCGCGTCGCTGCCCACTATGGTCGCCTCGACGCCCTGGTGAACAACGCCTCCAGCTTCTTCCCCACACCTGTCGGCAAGACCGATCTGGCCGCCTGGGACGACCTGATGGGATCCAATCTGAGAGCCCCCTATTTCCTCATGCAGGCCGCCAGCGATGCCTTGGCCGAATCGGGTGGCGCGGTGGTCAATATCGTGGATATCCACGCGGAACGACCGTTGCCGGGCTATCCGGTCTACAGTGCGGCCAAGGCCGGTCTGCTGGGCCTGACCCGCGCCATGGCCATCGAGCTCTCACCCCGGGTCCGTGTCAACGGGGTAGCCCCGGGGGCCGTGATGTGGCCCGAGGATGATCAGTTTCCCGGTGCCGAACGGGTCGCCATCATCGATCACAC
The DNA here is from genome assembly GCF_017309585.1 of Nitrogeniibacter aestuarii. NCBI lineage: Bacteria > Pseudomonadati > Pseudomonadota > Betaproteobacteria > Rhodocyclales > Zoogloeaceae > Nitrogeniibacter > Nitrogeniibacter aestuarii. Next base: position 494,681 of record NZ_CP071321.1, read on the forward strand.
CTTGCTCAAACGTGCCGGCCGCCCCGACGATATCGCCGGTGCGGTTCGTTTTCTGCTGCTCGATGCGCCCTATGTGACCGGACAGATCCTTGCCGTGGACGGGGGAAGAAGCGCCCACCTGTGAGAAAAATCAGGCATTTGCCCTGTTTTGTGTCCGGTATAATGGCGCGTTGTTTGTTCGTTTGAGGTTCGCATCATCGAAGCCGTGCAGCCCGTCACCGAGGGCCGATTCTCCAACACCTTTCTGCGACTGAAGAAAAAGCTTGAGCGCGCAGTAGGTACCGCCATCACCGATTTCAACATGATTGAAGACGGCGATACGGTCATGGTGTGCATCTCCGGTGGCAAGGACTCGTATTCGTTGCTGTCCATTCTGCTGGCCTTGCGCGAACGGGCGCCGGTCAACTTCCGCCTGATCGCAATGAACCTCGATCAGAAACAACCGGGATTCCCCGACGATGTGCTGCCCGCCTACTTCGAATCGATTGGCGTTGAGTACCGCATTGTGACGGAAGACACCTATTCGATCGTCAAGGAAAAAATACCAGAGGGGAAAACCACCTGTTCGTTATGCTCCCGACTGCGGCGCGGCATCATATACCGCACTGCAAAGGATCTGGGCGCGACCAAGATTGCGCTCGGCCATCACCGGGATGACATGATCGAAACCCTTTTCCTCAACATGTTTTTTGGCGGGCGCATCAAGGCCATGCCGCCCAAGCTGGTGAGCGACGACGGCGAGCATGTGGTCATTCGTCCGCTGGCCTACTGTGCCGAAGCCGAGATCGAGCGCTTCGCGCGCGGTATGCAGTACCCCATCATTCCCTGCAATCTCTGTGGATCGCAGGAAAATGCCCAGCGCCGTCAGATCAAACTGATGTTGCGCGACTGGGCCGAGAAATTTCCCGGGCGGATCGAGTCGATCAGCACGGCGATGCAGCATGTGATCCCGTCGCATCTGGCGGACAAGTCCCTCTTCGATTTTGTCGGCTTGACCCGAAATGACGAAGTTGCCGAGGGCGATACGGTGTTCGACCCACCCGAGCTGCCATCACCAACGCTGGCGCAGCCGATTCAGTTGCACGTCACCCGGGAGTCCTGATGCATCAAGTTCACCCAGCCTTTCGAGCCTTCAGCACCGTGTGCGCGCATTCGGCGGCGCGCACGGGTTTCAGGCCGGAGAAAGGCGCTGTTAAGCGTGATCTTTCATGACAGAACAACGTAACGTGTGCGTGATGTACGCCGAACTCGTCGGTGGGGAGCGTCTGGCTGCCCTGCTGAGCGAGACCGAAGCCGGACACGCGGTCGAGCGCAGCATGAACCGCATCGAGCGGGTGGTCGAAGGCCAAGGCGGTGTGCTGCTACGCCGGGCCAGTGATGAAATCTGCGTTGCATTCGAACGCTGTGACGGCGCGATCATCTCGGCCAACGAAATGGTCGAACGGGTCGCCAGTCTGCCGCCCGTGCGCGGGGTTCGCCTCGGGATCCGCATCGGCATGCACTACGGTGCCATGGAAGAGGAAACGCCCCCGGCGGGTGAAGCATTGGCGGTCGCCATGCGTCTGGCCGGCATGGCGCAGTCGGGGCAGGCGCTCATCAGTGGTGCGACGGTCCTGTTGCTCACGGCCGGTACGCGCCAGTACATCCGTGAGGGCAAGGAACACGGCCTGAGTGTCGAAGGCTTCGAATGGCCGGTCTATGCGCTGGCGGGTCGTGCCGGGATGGCGACATCCATTCCCCCGGCAGCGCGCGTATCCCAGCGTCTGCGCGTGCGACACCAGGACGACACGCACATGGTCGAGGAGCTGCGGCCGATTCTGCTGATGGGGCGCGAGATGGGGAATGATATCGTGGTGATCGATCCGCGAACCTCTCGTCAGCACGCCCGCATCGAGCGGCGGCGCGACGGGTTCTTCCTGGTGGATCAAAGCACCAACGGCACCTTCGTGGCAAACGAGGGCGGCGGCGAGCAGTGTATTCGCAGCGGCGAGGTCATGCTGGCCGGTCAGGGCCGGATTGGCTGTGGTTTTTCGGCCAATGAGACCGAGAAAGATCTGGTGTTCTACGAAATCATCTGATGCGTGAACGGACTAATGAATGACTGAGGGCGCCTGCGGGCGCCCTCAGTCATTCAAGAAGCCTTTTTTGGTTCGTTGCTCACGGCAGCTTCGGGTTCTGAAGCCGGTTTTTCGTGTTTGCCCGACAGGCAGGTTTTCATGAATGCACGACGTTCATCACCCTTCAGGGCTTGTTCCTTGGCGGTCTTGTTGCAGTTGCGCATGCGTTCATGCTGCGGATTTGCCATGACGGCGGAGGTAGGGGCGAGGGCGACCACAAGGGCCAGCAGGTGAGCGATCTTGCGCATGGAAATCTCCTGAGGTTTCGACTTGAAGAGATTCCGAGCTTAGATGATTGAAGCGTAAATGCCATGTAGATATGACATTGTTGTTACGTGAGCTGTGCGCTTGACGAAGGCCGTGCCAGTTGTTCAATCGGGATTGTCCGACAGCAGCAGGGCGCGCTGACGGGCAATGAATTCCTGAGTGGTATCGATGCCGCGCAGTTGAAGAATGGTGGTGCGTACGGCGGCCTCAAGCAGCACGGCGATGTTACGCCCGGCCGCCACGGGAATCACCATTTTCGGTACTGCGACACCGAGAATTTCCATGGTGTCCTGCTCGATGGGCAGGCGGGTTGGATCGCCTTCGCCCGGCTGGCGCCGTTGCAGGTAGATCACGAGTTTGAGCCGCATTTTCCGACGACATGCCGTTTCGCCAAAGATGGTGCGGATGTTAAGAATGCCGATCCCGCGAACCTCCAGGTAGTTCTTGAGCAGTTCGGGGCAACGCCCTTCGAGCACGGTTGGCGCGATCCGTGAGAACTCGACCATGTCATCGGCAACCAGTCCGTGGCCGCGCGAGATGAGCTCCAGCGCCAGTTCGGATTTGCCGGCGCCCGAGTCGCCCGTGATGAAGACGCCAAGGCCGAGCACGTCCATGAACACGCCATGGAGGGCCGTACGTTCTGCCATTTCGCGAGACAGATAGAGTCGCAGTTGATCCACGACACTGGCCGCCGGCTGCGGTGAGCGGAAGAGGGCCACGTCAGCCGCCGCACATTTGCGCTCGAAGGTCGCTGGCACCTCGCAGCCGTCAGCCACGATCATGGCTGGCGGGCGGGCCGACAGAATTTCCTCGACATAGCGGGCAAGGCGATTCGCGGTCTGGCGACGTGCCCAGGCAATTTCGGCCATGCCGACGATCTGGAGTCGCTCGGGGTGAATCAGATTCAGGTGCCCGACGAGATCGGCGGGCCAGACGCGTTCTTCGGAGACCGACAGCGTCCGGTCGAGCGTGCCGCAGATGTGCGTCAGCTCAAGGCGTTCGCCAACTCGCTCAAAGAGGCGGCTGACGCTGGTCTGGCGCATGGGCACCCCATGTGGTGAACAGGGCGTGTACGGCAGCCGCATCCGACGCATGATGGACGCGATCGCGGAATTCGCTGTCGCTGAACAGCTGCGCGAGCTCTGACAGCAACTGAAGGTGTTGCTCGGTGGCCTGTTCGGGCACCAGCAGCACGAACAGAAGATCCACGGGTTTGCCGTCAGGGGCGTCGAAGGGAATCGGTGTGCTCAGACGGATGACCGCTCCGGTCGCCTCTTTGAGGCCCTTGATTCGACCATGCGGGATGGCGACGCCCTGACCCAGTCCGGTAGAGCCGAGCCGTTCGCGTGCGAAGAGGCTGTCGAAGACCGTACTGCGGCCAATGTCCTGATTGTTTTCGAAAATCAGGCCTGCCTGTTCGAAGACGCGCTTCTTGCTGCTGGCTTCGAGGTCAACGAGGACGTTATCGGAGGAAAGGAGGGAGGCAATGAGGTTCATGGAGACTTCTTGCGACCCCTTGGGGTCGAGACCGCCCGGCCGGGGCGGGACGGGTTAATTGAGCGGATTGGCCCGCATTATAAACCCTTGTCCCCGGTCAGGCGGCGAGGGAATCGATCACGATTCGATGCTTTGGTGCTTGAGCGCTTCGTTGCTGTGCCCCTGGACCTTCTGCTTGTACTTGAGGACCTGACGATCGAGCTTGTCGGTCATGGCGTCGATGGCAGCGTACATGTCTTCGTTTTCGCTTTCGGCGAACAGATCCTTGCCACGCACATGCAGGGTCACTTCAGCTTTCTGGACCAGCTTCTCGACCGACAGGATGACATTCACGCTGGTGACGTTGTCGAAGTGTCGGATCACACGATCCAGCTTGGATTCCACATACTCGCGGATGGCGGGCGTGACTTCCACATGGTGTCCGGTGATATTGAGGTTCATGATCGCTCCTGTAGTCAGATCGTCTTGCGTTTGCTGACCGGCGGGATGTTGAGGGACTCACGGTATTTGGCAACCGTGCGTCGGGCCACCACCATGCCCTGCTGGCCAAGTAAATCTGCGATTTTGGAATCGGATAAGGGTTTTTTACGGTCTTCAGCCTCCACAAGTTGACGAATTAACGCGCGGATGGCGGTCGACGAGGCAGCGCCACCGGTATCGGTCGCAACATGGCTGCCAAAGAAATACTTGAACTCCAGTACGCCGCGGGGCGTGGACATGTACTTTTGCGTGGTGACGCGTGAAATCGTCGACTCGTGCAACTCCAGTTCCTCTGCGATCTCGCGCAGCGTCAAGGGGCGCATCGCCACCTCTCCATAATCGAAGAACTGGCGCTGTTGGTCAACGATGGACTGCGCGACGCGCAAAATGGTGTCGAAGCGCTGCTGCACGTTCTTGATCAGCCATTTGGCCTCCTGCAGCTGGCCGCCCAGATCGCCGTTGTTGCCGCGATTCTGCTGGAGCAATTGCGCATACAGGGCATTGACCTTGAGCTTGGGCATGGCCTCGGGGTTGAGCGCGGCCGTCCACCGGCCGCGGACCTTGCGCACGACCACGTCCGGGATGACGTAACGCGTGTCGTTGAGGGCAAACTCGGCGCACGGACGCGGGCTGAGGCTGCAGATGAGGTGGTGCGCCTCCCGCAGGCTGTCTTCCGAGCATTGCAGGTTACGGCGGAGGCGGACAAAGTCGCGCTGGGCCAGCAATTCGAGGTGCTCGACAACGATGCGCATGGCCAGATCACGGGTGGGTGACTCGGGCAGCGAGCGCAGCTGGAGTGCCAGACATTCGGACGGGCTGCGTGCGCCGACGCCCGGGGGGTCGAGGTGCTGCAGGTGGTGCAGGGCAATCTGCAGGTCTTCGATCTCGACTTCGTTCTCCGGATCGAACATCTCCAGAATGTCGTCGAGTGATTGCGTCAGGTAGCCATCGTCGTCGAGAGCTTCCATGAGCAGGCGGACCAGCGACCGGTCGCGGTCGCTCATCGGGGTCAGTGCAATCTGTTGGTCGAGGTGTTCCCGCAGCGATACCTGGGCGGCGTGGAAGGACTGAAAGTCGCTGTCGTCGTCATCGTCCCGGTTGCTGCTGCTGCCCGAACTGGAGCTGGCCCAGTCGGACATCGCGTCGAGCACTTCGTTGCTCTGGGACTCGGTGCTCTCGCTTTCGTTGCGCTCGCCTTCGCCATCGCCCTCACTGCCGCTTTCGGGGCCGGGGCCCTCTTCACGCTCAAGCAGCGGGTTGTCGAGCAGTGCCTTCTCGATTTCCTGATTCAACTCGATCGTCGACAGCTGGAGCAGTTTGATGGACTGCTGCAGTTGTGGCGTCAGCGTGAGGTGCTGCGAGAGTTTGAGTTGAAGTGTGGGTTTCATGGGGAATCGCGCTGTCAGAGTCTGAAATGTTCGCCGAGATAGACCTGACGTACCTGGTCATTTTGCACGATATCGGATGGTGTGCCACTGGCAAGCACTTCACCCGAGTTGATGATGAATGCGCGCTCGCAGATGCCGAGGGTTTCGCGCACGTTGTGATCGGTGATCAACACACCGATGCCACGGTCCTTCAGGAAGCGAATGATCTTCTGGATATCGAGCACCGCGATGGGGTCAACGCCGGCAAACGGCTCGTCGAGCAGGATCAGCCGTGGCGACGTGGCCAGGGCCCGCGCGATCTCGCATCGGCGCCGCTCACCCCCGGAAAGCGAGATGGCCGTGCTGTCGCGCAGGTGGGCAATCCCGAGTTCTTCGAGCAGTTCTTCGAGCTTTTCATGCTGGGCTGTCCTGGGCAGGCCCTGAAGCTCCAGCACCGCAAGGATGTTCTCCTCGACCGTGAGCTTGCGAAATACGCTCATTTCCTGAGGCAGGTAAGACAGGCCAAGCTTCGCGCGCGCATGGATGGGCAGATGGGTCACGTCGGCTTCGTCGAGGGTGATCTGTCCGCCGTCGGCGGCGACAAGCCCCACGATCATGTAGAAACACGTGGTCTTGCCCGCGCCGTTGGGGCCGAGCAAACCCACCACTTCACCGCTGCCGACCTCGAACGAGACGTCGTGCACCACGGTGCGTGACTTGTACTTCTTCTGTAGTCCGGTGACCCTAAGCAGGCTCATCGTCGCGATCTTTCAGAATCTTGTGTATCACGTCGGCAGCAAAGCCCCGGCCCTGCAAAAAGCGGGCTTGCTTCGCCCATTCACGGGCGTCGACCGGCTGCCGGCCAAATTTCTTTTCCCACACTTCACGGGCGCGCACGGCGTCGTCCGAGTCGGTGGCCTCTTCAAGAGCGGCGTCGATCAAATGGTCGGGCACGCCCTTCTGTTTCAATTCAAGACGCAATCGCCGGTTGCCCATCCGGGTCTGGCGGCTGCGAACATAACTTTCAGCAAATCGCGCATCGGAGAGCAGATCCAGCGACTCCAGGCGGTCGAGCAGTGCGTCGAGCTCATCCCGGTTGCCTTCGCTGCCCAGTTTGCGCGCCAGTTCGGCCCGGCTGTGCTCGCGCCCCGAGAGCAGTCTCAGGGCGCGGGCCTTCAGGGCGTCTGCCATAGGCTCGGGCTCAGGCCTCGGTCGATTCAACCGGTTCGGCAGCGGCCTCGATGGCGGCCATGGCCGACAGGTTGAAGGTGGCGCGAACCTTGTTTTCGATTTCACGCGCGATGGCCGGGTTGGCCTTCAGGTACTCGCGCGTGTTGTCCTTGCCCTGACCGATCTTTGTGCCGTTGTACGAATACCAGGCGCCGGCCTTGTCCACGATCTTGGCCTCAACGCCCAGATCGATGATTTCGCCCTCGCGGGAGATACCTTCACCGTACAGGATGTCGAAGTTGGCCTGCTTGAACGGAGGAGCCACCTTGTTCTTGACGACCTTGCAGCGGGTTTCGGAACCGACCACCTCGTCGCCCTTCTTGATGGTGCCGGTACGGCGGATGTCGATACGCACGGACGAGTAGAACTTCAGTGCATTTCCGCCGGTGGTGGTCTCCGGGTTGCCGAACATCACGCCGATCTTCATGCGGATCTGGTTGATGAAGATCACCAGGGTATTGGTGCGCTTGATGTTGGCGGTGAGCTTGCGCAGGGCCTGACTCATGAGGCGGGCCTGCAGGCCCGGCAGCTGGTCGCCCATTTCGCCTTCGATTTCGGCTTTTGGCGTCAGGGCTGCCACCGAGTCGATCACGACGATGTCGATGCCGCCGGAGCGCACCAGCATGTCGGAAATCTCGAGCGCCTGTTCGCCGGTGTCGGGCTGGGAGACCAGCAGATCGTCGATGTTGACACCCAGCTTCTCGGCGTAGCCGACATCCAGCGCGTGCTCGGCATCCACGAAGGCGGCCGTGCCACCGAGTTTCTGCATCTCGGCAATGACTTGCAGCGTCAGCGTTGTTTTACCGGACGATTCCGGGCCGTAGATCTCGACCACGCGTCCACGGGGCAGGCCACCCAGGCCCAGCGCGATGTCGAGGCCCAGCGAGCCGGTCGAGACGGCTTCGATGTCGCGAGCGAGGTTGTCGTCGCCCATGCGCATGATCGAGCCTTTACCAAACTGTTTTTCGATCTGCGACAGTGCGGCGGCGAGCGCTTTGGCCTTGTTGTCGTCCATGTGGAATGTCCTCAATTTCGGTTGATGATGATTATGGCACAGAGTTTGCTGGTGTGTTGCGTCCGTTTTTCCGGGGGCGCATTCCCAGTGACTGCTCATGTAGCTTTATACAGTATCGAGCTCAGTGCGTGAATCACCGTCTGGCGACGGATGCTGGTGCGATCGCCGTTGAAGTGACAAGTTTCCGAAAAAACCGGCTGTCCGGGCCATGACCAGGCCAGACAGACCGTGCCGACGGGTTTGTCGGGCGTGCCGCCCGTCGGGCCGGCGACGCCCGAGACCGCGATGGCCACGTTTGCATTGCTGTTTGCCAGTGCCCCGGTGACCATGGCCTCCACGGTTTGTGTCGAAACCGCGCCGAATTGCTGGAGCGTTGACTCCGGCACGGCGAGCAGCCTCATTTTTGCGGCATTGGAGTAAGTGACGAACCCGGTGTCGAACCATGCCGAACTGCCCGAGATGGCCGTGATTGCCTCTGCGATCCAGCCGCCGGTGCACGATTCCGCCGTGGTCAGGATCCAGCCGCGCGTCTCCAGGGCTTTGCCGGTACTCAGGGCCAGCTCAAGCAGTTCGTCATCCATGCTCATGTCTCAGGCCTCCAGGAGGCGCATGGCAATGGCCAGCACCAGCAGGGTGTAGCCGGCGGCGATCACGTCGTCGAGCATGACACCGAATCCGCCCTTGACCTTGCTGTCGGCCCAGCCCACGGGTTGTGGTTTGACGATATCGAAGAAGCGAAACAGCACGAAGGCGGCGGCCTGCCAGCCAAGGGTGGCAGGTGTGAAAGCCAAGACCAGCCAGAAGGGCACCATTTCGTCCCAGACGATGGCGCCGTGGTCAGAGACGCCAAGCGCCTTGCCGGTGCGGTCCGCTGCGAAAACGCCGAGCACGAAGGCCGTCAGCAAGAAGAGCAGCAACATGGGCTCGGGCAGGGCCGTGCTCAGCAAGGGGAACAGCAGCCAGGCGGCGAGTGTCCCTGCGGTGCCCGGGCCTTTGGGCGATAGACCGGCGCCAAAGCCGAGCGCGATGAAGTGTGCCGGATGAGCGAACAGAAACTGCAGATCGGGGCGTCGCATGGGTGGGGCGAGTGATGTCTTGGGTCGGTTCAGTGATCGGAGGTGAAATGGTCGAAGCCACGCATCTCGAGTGTTTCCATGTGGCCGGAGATGCGCTGGATACGGCAGCCGTCGTTGCTCGACACAAGGGTGCCGATGGCATGTACCGGCACGCCAGCCGTGCGCGCGGCGGCTTCGATCGCATCATGGTGCGCCGCGGGGGCGGTAAAGAGCAACTCGTAATCGTCGCCGCCGGTCAGGCAGGCTTTGTGTGCGAGACCGGCGTCGCCACAGGCGGTCAGCAGGAGTGCCGTGGGCAGGCCCGCTTCGCGGAGGCGAACGCCCACGCCGCTGGATGCCAGAATGTGCCCCAGGTCGCCGAGCAAACCGTCCGACACGTCGAGCATTGCACTGGCCAGGCCACGCAGGCCCATGCCCAGTCCGGTGCGGGGTTGCGGGCGGTGTAGCGCCGCCATGCAGTCATCGCGCATCGTCCGATCGAGCGCTGTGCCGTCACGCAGATGCCACAGGGCCAGCGCAGCGCGGCCGGGCTGGCCTGACACCCAGACCTCGTCGCCCGCTTGGGCGCCGGCGCGTGTGATGGCCATTCCGGTGGGGACTTCTCCCATGATGGTCACGTTGATGGTGAGCGGCCCGCGTGTCGTATCGCCACCGGCGAGATCCACGCCGAAGGTGCTCGCACAGGCCCTGAACCCCCTGGCGAAGCCATCGAGCCAGTCGGAATCGACGGCCGGCAGGGCCAGAGACAGAAACGCCCAGCGGGGAACTCCGCCCATGGCCGCTATGTCGGACAGATTCACCGCGAGCGATTTCCAGCCCAGGGCTTCGGGCTCGGCGTTCTCGAAGAAGTGGCGTCCCTCAACCAGCATGTCGGCCGATACGGCCAACTGGTGACCCGGGGCGGGGGTGATGAGTGCGGCATCGTCGCCGCCACCCAGGTCCGTGTGGGTCACGGGCCACTGGAAATAGCGGTGTATCAGGTCGAATTCAGACGGCATGGGTCGAATGGGCTTCTTGGACGCGCCAGCATAGCGCCCGCGCCGAATGGGCTGCAAATGTGACGAAACGTTTGCGCAAAATTAGTTTGTTAGAATGTAACGCTTGTCTCGCGTGGCCCTGTGGCCGGTGCCGCGCGAAGCAAAGTGCGAAACGCTCCCGGAAAGCTTCGGGTGTCGTCGTTGCCGGCCACCCGCAGGCCTGGTCTGTGGTCAGATGCCTTGGGCATCGCGACTGAGTCGTGCGACGGCTGGTGTCGCCCTTTAGCAGCACCCGCAACGGCAGCGCATCAAATCACCCGATGCGCGAGCGTTTTGCCGATACATCCGCCGGTGAGGGCGGATGTCCGATCCGGAAACTCGAGAAAGGAGATGGCATGTGCGGCATTGCTGGTGAAATCAGGTTTGACGGGCAGATGCCCGACGCGCAGGCACTTGCCTGCATCGTCGGCGCACAAGAGAAACGGGGACCTGACGGGGCTGGCGTCCACATGCAACTGGGCCGTGGCTTCGGCCATCGCCGGCTCAAGATCATGGACCTGACCGAAGCGGCCGCCCAGCCCATGTTCGACCCGGCGCTGGGGCTCGGCATCGTCTTCAATGGTGCGGTCTATAACCACCCCGAGCTGCATCGCGAGCTCGAGGGCATGGGCTACACCTTCTACTCCCATGGTGACACCGAGGTCCTCCTCAAGGCCTATCACGCCTGGGGCCCCGACTTCGTCAAGCGCCTCAACGGCATGTTTGCCTTCGCCATCTGGGAGCGTGATTCCGGCAAGGTGCTGTTTGGTCGTGATCGCCTGGGCATCAAACCGTTTTACTACACCGAAGTGGACGGCGCGCTGCGCTTTGCGTCGTCCTTGCCGGCCCTGGTCAAGGCAGGCGGCGTCGACACCGCCATCGACCCGGTGGCGTTGAACAGTTACCTCTCTTTCCACGCCGTCGTCCCCGCGCCCTACACGCTGCTGCGCGGCGTACGCAAGCTGCCGCCGGGTCACCTGATGGAAGTCCTGCCCGACGGCACGCGCAAAACGCATCAATTCTGGACGCTGCAGGCCAATCGCACCGCCGAGGACGAATCCCGCAGCTTCGACGACTGGCGCGACATGCTGCTCGAAGAGCTTCGCGCTGCGGTCAAGCGCCGCCTGGTGGCCGATGTGCCGGTTGGGGCGCTGCTTTCGGGGGGCGTGGATTCCAGCCTGATCGTGGGCCTCATGGCCGAAGCGGGCGTCACCGATCTGCACACCTACAACGTGGGCTTTGAAGACGTGGGCGGCGAGAAGGGTAACGAATTCGAGTACGCCCAGATCGTGGCCGACGAATTCGGCACCACGCACGAGAAGATTTTCGTGCCCGAGGCCGAGCTGCTCACCCGCCTGCCTGAGGCCATCCAGGCCATGAGCGAGCCCATGGTCAGCCATGACTGCATCGGTTTCTATCTGCTCTCCGAGGCGGTGTCGCGCCGCACCAAGGTGGTTCAGAGCGGGCAGGGCGCGGACGAAGTCTTCGGTGGCTATCACTGGTATCCCAAGCTCGATGGCAGCAAGCAAGCCGTGGCCGACTATCTGGCGGCCTTCCGCGATCGCGATCATGCCGAGTACAAGGCCCTGGTCAAGCCGGCCTATCACGCCGACGATTTCAGCGGCCAGTTCGTGGCCGACCATTTCGCCCTGCCGGGCGCGGACGACCCGGTGGACAAGGCACTGCGCCTGGATACCACCATCATGCTGGTGGACGACCCGGTCAAGCGCGTGGACAACATGACCATGGCTTTCGGCCTGGAGGCGCGCGTGCCCTTCCTGGATCACGAGCTGGTCGAGTTTGCCGCCCGCATCCCCGCGCGGCACAAGCTCACCCAGGGCGGCAAGGGCATCCTCAAAGAGGCGGCCCGCAAGGTCATCCCCGCGGCAGTCATCGATCGGCCCAAGGGCTATTTCCCCGTGCCGGGGCTCAAGTATCTCAAGGGCGCCACCTTCGATATCGTGCGCGACGCGCTGCACAGTCAGGCGGCCCGCGAGCGCGGCCTGTTCAACACCGCTGAAATGGACAAGTACCTCTCGGCGCCGAGCGACCACATCACGCCGCTGCGTGGCTCCAAGCTGTGGCAGCTCGGGCTGCTCGAATGGTGGCTGCAGACGCATCTTTCCTGAGCGACACGATCATGACCCGCAAGTACGTCTCCCGCGCCCTGCGTCCGGCCAGCCAGCCGCTGTACATGGACGAATCCCAGCCCGATATGCGCGACATGCCCCAGAACAAGGCCATCGAATGTGGCTGGGGGCGGATCATTCCGGCGCAGACCTACGAGACCCCCACCGGTATCGCCGAAGCGCTGCTCAACGAGCGGCCGGGGCAGCGTGACATCGCCTTCTACGTGCTGCGCCCGCATCTGGTGGTCAATCATGCGCCGCAGGAGCTGTTTCTCGACCCCTCGGAGTCGTACCGCCGGCATCTGGGCGACTACCACCCCAAGCGTGCCTCAAGACGGGGGTTCACCGTGCGCCGCCTGCGCACGCGCAGCGACGTGGCGGCCATCAACGCGCTGTATCGCAGCCGTCAGATGGTGCCGGTCGATACCAAGCGGGTGTGGCGCGACCGCATCTCGCGCGAAACCACCTGGGCCATTGCCGAAGACCAGACCACCGGCGAAATCATCGGGGTGGCGCTGGGGGTGGATCACGTTGAAGCCTTCAAGGACCCGCAGCACGGCAGCAGCCTGTGGTCGCTCGCCGTGGCGCCACAGGCCGCTCACCCCGGCGTGGGCGAGGCCCTGGTGCGCTACCTGCTCGAGTTCTTTCAGGCGCGGGGACGGGCCTGGATGGACGTGTCCGTGCTTCATAACAACGAGGGCGCCATCGCGCTCTACGACAAGCTGGGCTTCCAGCGGGTGCAGGTGTTTGCGGTCAAGCGCCGCAATGCCATCAATGAGACCCTGTTCACCCAGCCGGTGGACGACGAGGGCGATCTCAACCCTTACGCCCGACTCATCACCGAAGAGGCCCGCAAGCGCGGTATTCACGTCAAGGTGATCGATGCCGAGGCCGGCTACTTTCAGCTCGAACTGGGCGGGCGCAGCATCATCTGCCGCGAATCGCTCACCGAACTGACCTCGGCCATCGCCATGAGCCGCTGCCAGGACAAGCGTGTCACCCTGCGCCTGTTGCGCGAGGCCGGCCTCAAGGTGCCCATGCAGCGGCTGGCCGACGGCAGCGCGGAAGACACCGCTTTCATGGCCGAGTGCGGTGCCGTGGTGGTCAAACCCGTCGAGGGCGAGCAGGGCAAGGGCATCAGCGTGAATATCAGCGACGAGGACGAGCTGGCTGCGGCGGTCGAGCGCGCCCGCGCCTACTGCGACCGGGTGCTGATCGAGCAATTCTGCCCGGGGCAGGATTTGCGCATCGTGGTCATCGACTACCGCGTCGTCGCCGCGGCGGTCCGCCGTCCGCCCGAAGTGGTCGGCGATGGGCGCAGCACCATCAAGCAGTTGATCAAGAAACAGAGCCGACGTCGCGAAACAGCCACGGGCGGTGAATCGAGTATCCCCATCGACGCCGAAACCGAGCGCTGTCTGGCCGCGCAGGGCTTCTCACTCAGCGACGTGCCCGAGCACGAAACGCGCGTCACCGTGCGCAACACCGCCAATCTGCATACCGGCGGCACCATCCACGACGTGACCGACGTGTTGCATCCGGAGCTCAAGGCCGCGGCGGAAGAGGCCGCCCGTGTGCTCGACATCCCCGTCACCGGACTCGATTTCATGGTGCCGGACCCGGCCGACGACACCTATGTGGTGATCGAAGCCAACGAGCGCCCCGGCCTCGCCAATCACGAGCCGCAGCCTACGGCGGAGCGATTCGTCGACCTGCTGTTCCCCAGAACGAGAAGAAACGACTAAATCAACAGGAGAGCACCCTATGGCCGAATTTGAACTGGACTACGACTACCTCGAAGAGACCCTCCTGCAGTTGCTGGCCATCCCCAGCCCGGTCGGCCTCACCGACGCCGTGGCCCGCTACACCGCCAATCAGCTCGACACCATGGGCATCCCCTTCGAGATGACCCGCCGCGGTGCCATCCGCGCCACCCTCAAGGGCAAGCAACCGCGCCCGGCCCGCGCCATCGTGGCCCACCTGGACACCCTTGGCGCCATGGTGCGTGAGCTCAAGCCCAACGGCCGCCTCGCCATCGTGCCCATCGGACACTGGTCTGCCCGGTTCTCGGAAGGCTGCCGCCTCACCATCTTTACCGACAACAAGCAGATTCGCGGCACCTGCCTGCCGCTCAAGACCTCGGGCCATGCCTTTGGCGAAGAGGTGGATGTTCAGCCCAGTAACTGGGATCAGGTCGAAGTGCGCGTGGACGTCTCTGCCCGCAGCGCCATGGACCTGGAAGCCGCTGGCTTTCGTGTCGGCGACTTCATTGCCTTCGACCCCAACACCGAAATCACGCCCGCGGGCTACATCACCTCGCGCTACCTTGACGACAAGGCCGCCGTGGCCGCACTGCTCACCGCCTGCAAGGCCATTCAGGACCACGGGCTCACCCCGCCGGTGGACGCCCACCCGCTGTTCACCATCACCGAAGAAGTCGGCACCGGCGCCTCCGCCGCGCTCCACGGCGATATCGCCGAGATGGTGAGCATGGACATCGCCATCGGCGCCCCCGGCCAGAACACCGACGAACACGCCGTCACCATCTGCATGCGCGACATGAGCGGCCCCTTCGACTACCACCTCACGCGCAAGCTCATCGGCATCGCCGAGAAATACAGCATCGGCCACCGCCGCGACGTCTTCCGTTACTACCGCTGCGACGGTGCCGCCGCCGTCGAGGCCGGGAACGACATCCGCACCGCGCTTATCGGCTTCGGCGCCGACGCCTCCCACGCCTACGAGCGCACCCACCGCTCTGCGCTTACGGCGCTGGCGCGCCTGACGACGCACTACATCCTCAGCAAACCGGTGGCCGCCCGGGACGAGCAGAAGATGGCCTCCATCGACGGCTTTACCGAACAGCTCAAGCCCGAAGAGATGGAAGTGCCCAATACCCCGCTGCCGATTCCGCACGACTTCATGGAAGAGCTGCTGACGACCACCAAGCCGCATTCTCCGGGGAAGAAATCGAAGAAGTGATGGTTTGAGCGTAGATGTCAAAAGCCCGGCTGATGCCGGGCTTTTTTTGGTCGCCACCGTGCGAGACCTCATCGGCTCGGCACGTGCGTGCTCGGGCTGACGCCCACCCGCGACAACCCATTGCCTTCGAATGGCCGTCGCGAGTGGCCACGGGAGGCCAATGTCGCCCTTGTCGGGGTTAGGAAACCATTCCTTCAGAAAGCGCCCAATCGCGAAAGGCAACCAACTTGGGCAGCGAGGCGTGTTCGGCCAGATAGACGATGAAATAGGCAAAGGGCGATGCCAGGCTGATGTCCGGAAACAGGCGGACAAGGCGCCCGGACGCCAGATCATCTCGCGCCATCAAACTCCGGGCGAGCGCGACGCCGTGGCCGTCTATCGCCGATTGCACGACGGCCGCCGCGCTGTTTGTTCTCAGGCTACATGCCGTTGCGACGCCGCTCACGCCTGCTTTCTGAAACCAGGCCGCCCATGTGGGGAAACTGGCATGACCTTCCATCGACAGGTCGTGGATCAAGGTCTCGCGAAGCAGATCTTTGGGCCGTTTCGGACGTTGGCGCCGGAACAGGAACATGGGGGAACACACCGGGAAGACCTCTTCGTCTGCCAGCTTGTGTGCAACCAGCCCCGGCCAGTTTCCCGGACCGTACCGAACCCCGATGTCGATCCGGCGAGCCGGAAAATCCGAGAGTTTGGGGTCCGTATCCAAGTGCAGGTCAATGTCGGGCCAGGCCGAATGGAAGCGTCCAATGCGCGGCATCAACCACTTGGTGGCAAGTGACGGACTAAGGGTGACGGTCAGCACGCGTTTGGGCGAACCCGTCTTCAGTTGCTCAAGTCCCAGCGCCAGGCGGTCGAAGCCGGCCCGAATGTCCGGCAATGCGTCTTCGGCGGCCTCGGTGGTGACCAATCTTGCTCGACCGTTCTTGCTACGCAGGAAAAGCGGAGCCCCCAGCCATTCTTCCAGCGAACGCACCATCTGCCCAACAGCCGCCGGCGTTACGTGAAGCTCGTCGGCTGCTGCTGAAAAACTTCGATGGCGAGCGCTGGCCTCGAAGGCGCGCAATGCATTTAAACGAATGGGCGATTTCATGGCGACAAAACTTTCCTTTGCATGCAGGACAGATTTTCTCGTTTGCCCGGGGCAATTTAACGGCGAAGAATGCATCGAAGGTCTTAGCACAGAGACCCGCTCCGGGAGCTAATACTGTACTCGACTGAGTCGTCCCGGAGACTACAGGTTTTCCCTTTCTTGACGAGGGGAAAAAGCAAAAGTGCGCTGCTCATTGGTAATTCAATGGGGAGGGTTAACCCGACAAAAAGGAAAAGTTCAACGCAAATACAATTTTAAATACGCATCAACGTTTATTAAATGGACTAGGTGAAAAGTATGAAAAGACACACCGTTTTGATTGCAGCAGCCTGTGCTTCCATCCTCCTTTCAGGGCCCGCTGTTGCCGACACAGGGAAGCAGATCCACTCGACGACGGGCGTCTATCCCGCCATCGGACCCTATTCGCAGATGGTGCAGGCCGGAAACCTGATCTTCATGGCAGGCGTTATTCCTCTGAACAAAGAAGGCAAGGCGGTCAAGGGGAAAGACATTGAAGAACAGACCCGCTTGGTGCTGACGTATATCGGTGAAAAGCTGAAATCTCAGGGCCTGGGTTTCGAACACGTGGTCATGTCGAATGTTTACATGAAGGACTTGAACGACTTTTCAAAGATGAATGCGATCTATGGCGAATATTTTAAAAACCAGCCCCCAGCGCGTGCGACGGTTGAGGTTTCCCGTCTTCCTCGCGACGTGCTCATCGAAATCTCCATCATTGCAGCAAAGCCATAAAAACTGAATCTTCACTCGGGCTGATTCGCCTGAGTATTCCCAAAGAGAGTTGGTTCAGACAGATGTCTTGTCTGATCAGACCCAGGAGTTGGTTATGGACTCGCAAAAACACATGGTAGGTGACAAGGCAGATAAGGCAGCGCATCCGGAATCAATGGCAGTCGCGCCGAATGATCTGGCCCGCAGGCGCTTCATGCAGATGATCGGCGCGGGGGCAGTCGTCGCTTCGACAGGAGTACACGCCCGACAATTCGGCTCATCTGGTGGCGCCGGTTTCTGGTCGGGGGTTGAACATCGCTTCGTCCTCAATCCCACAAAGCTATTCATGAATATCGGCACAGCCGGATCCATGCCCAGGGATGTTCTCCACTATTTCAATAACGCGAACCAGGAAAAAGCGCGAGAGTCGCTGAGTGGCTACGGCAATTTTGCGGATCTCAGAAAGCGGATTGCGCCGGGCTTCGGTGTGGATGAAGACGAACTTGTCATTTCCTACAACACGTCGGACGGCATGTGCCACGCAATCCTGGGAATCCCGTGGCAAGCCGGCGACTGCGTGATCACGACCAATCATGAACACCCTGGCGGCAACGTGCCATTGCAGATCGCAGTCGATCGCTACGGTGTTGTGGTGCGTCGAGTCAATCTGCCGGTGGGAAATGACCAGACTGCGCAGGACTACGTGGACCTGTTCCAGAACGCAATCGATCGAGCGCGCGGGGACGGGCTGAATGTACGTGCAATGATGTGGTCATCACCGACGTTTGTGACCGGGACCATGTTGCCGATTCGGCGCCTCGTCGATGTCGCCATTGCCAACGAGCTGGTGTCGATCTGTGACGGTGCTCACCTTCCCGGCATGATGGCGTACAACTACGCTGAACTGGGTGTCGACTTCATGTCCGGCGCAGGGCACAAGTGGCAGTGTGGCCCGGGTTCGACCGGCATTCTGATTATCCGGAACAAGGTGCGCAGCGCCCACAACCCGCTGCCGCTCACGCCTTATTTCCCGGTGGTAACGAGTTCGTATGCGCCGACCATTGGTGGTGTTCCATGGGGCGAACGAGCCACCGGACCGGTCGAAAGCTACAACATCGGCAATGTCATACAGAGTTGTGGCAGCAAACATTCGCCGATGCTTGAGTCCTTGGGCGTCGCATGTGACATGTGGGATGCAATCGGGCGCGAAGCAATTCAGGACTATGTCCTCGGGCTTTCAACCTATCTCAAGGAGCAGATCGTCCGTAAGTGGGGGGTGTCCGCCCTCTACTCTCCCAAGGACGATCCCGAGCTGATCTCTGCCCTCACGTCGTTTAATCCCTTCTACGACAACCCGGACCTGGTTCTGGATTCGTCCGCATCAAGGACATTCGTTGATCGCCTTGCCAGTGAATACGGGATCGTGATTCGGAATACCACGGCGCCGGTGGTGCGAGGGGGGGTTATCACCAACCATTACCCGATGAGGGTTTCAACCCATCTTTGGCACGACGTCAGAGACATCGACCGGCTGATGGACAGCTGCTGGGCTTTGACAACCAAAATGAGTCAGGGAAAGTGAATGGTCGGCAGGAGTGACGATTGAGGGTATAGGGAGATTGAGGCGTCAGTGATCAGCCGGTGTTTCATTAATCATGAAATTCTGGCGTTTCAACAAAACTATCAGAAGCATGGCACGCCTTTGATTTAGCAAAACCAGGTTGAGTGTTGCTTTCCAATTTCCAGGGTGGTCGTTTCGGCCACCCTGGTTTTCTATTCTTGAGTACGGCGATTGCTCCGTTCAGGCACCCGACCCGGCTTTGATTTGAATTCCGCTGCGTCGAGGTATTGTGTCCGGATATTCATTATTCCGCCCCTTTCCACACCCAGCAGATCAATTCGCTACAGGTGCACTCTGAAGGGGCTGGTAACTCGAAAGCCTTATTCCCTCAGGCGACAACATGAAGTGCGAGTATGACGCGCTGAGCCGGGTGATGCGACACCTGTTCAAGGTCATGGGGCCAGACATGAACGGTCGAGATGCCCATGACGCCGCTGCCGTATCGATCACCAGCATTTCATTCCCATCAAACAGGGCCGGGGTCAGCCGGGTGGCCTATCGGCTGCATTCGTTGTCCCATCGCCACGCCGGCCGAAGCGTGTATCCGCGCGATTGGGCACGACTTCCAATGAAACCTGGCGTGCAATAGGCGCAAGCCGTCGCTTGCCAGGGGGCCTCTCACCCCAGGGCAGTTTCAACCGTATCGGGTCACGCACCCGATTGCTGGTGGGGCCGAAGGCCATGCGCCGGTCGCGAATTTCCAGATCGTGTTAACCTCGCGCCCTGTCGATGACATCCGAGTATTGATGTCGTCTTGCTCGCGCAGTCCCTGCGCGGTATCCCGCTGGGCAGCAACTGCCGGATGTGCTGGTTCGCTCAAAGCCATGGCCACTTTCATCTTGACTGTCTGAGCACCGGCGCGACCGCGCGCGGGTGTGGTGTTCATGTCTGAGTGCTGATGAGTTCTCGTGGGCTTCTGATGCTGAGGCTCTCTGTCGTGGACAGTGCTGGGGCGATTCGCCAGTGCGATGCGTCGTTGGTGAATCACACGTGGTGCCACTGCGGCATACACGCGGGCGGGCTGAGCAGATCGGTCTGGCGAATGAGCATAAAGCCCTTGGGATTGAGCGCTTGCAGGTCCAGGTGACCGAGGCTCCGGCGCGGTGCTCGGCATCGGGATGGTGTCGGCATGTAGTTTCGCGTGCGGCTGGCGTTCCCGTCGCCTTCAGCGATGGGGCGATCGGCCGTTGAGGATGGGTGATGAGTCAGGCTGGAGGCTGATGATGAAGATCGAGACGTTTTACCGGGTGGGGGCCGTGCTGTTCCTGGGTGGGTGCGCCAGCGCAGGTCACCACGAGGCGGCCACGCATGGCGATGTGCCCGATACGGTGGTGGCCGAGCAGCGTGCGCAGCTGGCGCGCAACACCGAGGGCAAGGGCTTTGGCCCGCAGTCGCCGCGGGACATTGACCAGCGCGGTGGCGAGAACCCCGTCAGTTTTTCGCTGGCGCCCATGTCGGCGCGCATGAATCTGTGCAATATCCATTTCCACAAGAATGCCGAGCACAAGGGGCGCGCGTTCAGCGACTACGCGGGCAATGGTGACGGGCATGGTTATGGCAGCGGCTACCGGTATTCGGGTCGCCTGAGTGCAGCCGAACTGGCACCGGTCGAGGCCGAGGTGTGTCCGAGTGCGCACGGCAGCCTGTCGCCGGGTGACACCATCGAGGTGCACTACGTATTCTCGACGGCAGAGGTGCAGCCGGGGCCGACGCTGGGTGCATGCCTGAGCGATGCCATCAAGAATCCGCAACTGCTGGTCGAGGGGCAGGTGTTCGTGCTGGTCAATGACCGGTCGGCGCTGGACTTTGGCAAGCTTGCCGCGGTGAGTGAACGCGCCGGATTTGCCCAGGCGCCGAACATGACGCTCAACACCGGGCGGCCGGTGGAGTATGCCGGCTCGACCACGGGGCCGGGCTACAACGAGCAGGGATCGCCCTTTCAGGTGACCTGGCGGGTCAGGCCCCGGGTCGCAAAGGTGGACATCGCCACCGTGGGCGCCTGGTGCAAGAGCAATGTGTTCAATGAAGACCACGCCCATGGTGTGCGCAATCTGGTGACCAATCCGGCCTTGCTGTCGCCCATGGGGCGCTGAGTCAGGGGCTGGTCGACATCTGGATGGCGTAGTTCAGGGTGGCGGTCACGCCGTTGGCGATGAAGCCACCGTCGATGGGCATGGTGCTCGCCTGGTCGGCAGCGGCGCACAGGGCCACGTGCCCTTCGGTGGCCATGATGCCGTTGGTGGGGTCCCACCCACGCCAGCCCAGGCCCGGCAGCCAGACTTCCGGCCAGGCGTGGAGCTGACGTTGCCCCGCCGGGCTGCCGGGCGGGGCGTAGTAGCCGCTCACGAAGCGTGCGGGGATGCCCAGATGGCGGCAGGCGGCCATGAACAGCACGGTGATGTCGCGGCAGGCGCCTTCCTGATTGGCCAGTGTCGTGGCCGGGAGCTCGGCCAGACCGTAGATACGGTCGTGGCGAAAAACACGGTTGTACAGATCGGTGCACAGCGCCTGTACGAAGCCCAGCGGAAAGTGCCCGGCCTGCCAGCAGAGCAGTTCGGCAAACTGAGCCACGCTCGGGTCGGCGAAAGGTTCGTGGCGATACAGATCGAGGCGATCGCCCACCCGGGTCGGCCAGGGCAGGGCCGGCAGGCCCGGGTCGATGAGCATCGGTGGTCCATACGCGTTCAGTTCGAACTGACTGGAGATGGTGAGCCCGCTGAACAACCCGGAAAATTCGGCATATGTGATGGCGTTGCCGGCATCGTCGATGGTGTCGCTGCGCCAGCTGGGCCATGGGTCGATGTTCAGTTGCTGCCAGACGAGATTGGCATGATCGCGCCGGGGGCTGAGCCTCAGGGTGTGTGGCGCCAGGCCCACTGGTACGCTGTAGTTGTACCAGGTGTCGTGCTGGACCGTGATGCGCATGATGTTCTCCCGCACGACGGATCGGATGCCCGCAGCTGCGGGGCAGACCGTCGTGCTTGTCTCGGTCCATTGGAGCAGAGCCCGTGCTGCACTGCAAGGGCGCGCGATCGTGACATTCCGACGCAACGGTGAAGCCCGGTGGCGAAATCATCGGGCTCGGCGGCTGTCAGAATGGGGGAACAGCGCATGGAAACCGTGTCACCGATAACGACAAGGAGCTTGATATGAGAACAGCGAAGACTCTGGCGGTCTTGCTTTCACTGACACTGGCGACAGCGCCGGTCATGGCCAAAGGACAGAATGACGATCGCGGTGGTCCCCCGGAGCATGCCCAGGGACACAAGGACAAGGGCAACAAGCACGCCGATAAAGGGGGGCATCGAGGTGCCCGGGGCTGGAGCAAGGGAGACGTGGTACCTCAGGCCTATCGCGGTGCGAGCTACGTGGTGTCAGACTGGCGTGCGGTCAAGCTGAAAGCACCGCCTCCGGGGCATCGATGGATCAAGGTCGATGGTGACTACGTGCTGGTGGCCATTGCGACCGGCGTGATTGCCTCGATTCTGCTTGGGGACTGAGCGATCAGTCGCCGCGATGGCGGGGCGCCATGCGGCGCACGCGACGCGCCAGGCCGGGGTGGCGGCGAAGCCGCTTGAGCACGATGCCGCGGGCGGTGGGTGAAAAGCGCATGAGCAGGGGCAGGCCGACCAGCATCAGCGGCAGGCCGACCGGCAAGGGCGTCCAGACAAGGACAAACCCCGCAAACACGAGGATGAGTCCAACGACGATTCTCGCCCATTTGTGCAAGCTCACGGGGAATGCCCATTGATTCAGACCCGTCATTAGAGCCTGTGTCGATTGCAGGCAGATAACGCAAGCAACAAAAAGCCCGGCGCATGACCGGGCTTTTTGTTGCTTGTCGAGGCTGGGCTTACCAGAGCTTTTCCAGCGCCTTGAGCACGTCCCGGCGGGAAAGCTGGCCGACCAGCCGGCCGTCGTCCACCACCGGATAGGCGCGGTGCCCGCCGGCGACGAAGGACTCGGCGGCCTTGGTGAGACTGGACTCGGCGTCGATGGTGATGGCGCTGGTGGTCATCACTTCCTTGACCAGCCCGCCGAACTCCTCGTAGTACGAGGCGTTGAGCGCCGCCTTGAGACAATCCTTTTCCGACAGGAAGCCCACCACCTTGTTATTGGTGTCGACCACCGGGGCGCCGCTGAGCTGGTGCATGACCAGCGCATGCGTGGCTTCGAGGATCTTGGTGTCGGGCGTGAAGGCCAGGGCGTCGCCCAGCATGTAGTCCTTCACCTTGAGCGAGTTGAGCATGTCAGTGTTCTCCGCGTGCGGCACGGGCCATGGCTTCCGCTTCCATGCGGGCGAGGCGTTTCGGGCAGGGCTTGTCGCAGTCGCAGGCTTTCTCGATGCCCACGGCGGCCAGGCCGCCGCAGCTGCCACCGATGGGCTTGCGACCGGCGATCACGCCGATGGCCATGCCCAGCACGACGATGAGCACGACCGCGAAGGTCAGGATGAAGACACTCATGGTTTTCTCCTTTGGGACCGTGGGTCAGCCGCCGAAGTCGTCGAGCATGATGTTTTCACGCTCCACGCCCAGATCGAGCAACATGTTGATGACCGCCGCGTTCATCATCGGTGGCCCGCACATGTAGAACTCGCAATCCTCGGGGGCCGGGTGGTCCTTGAGGTAGTTCTCGTACAGGACATTGTGGATGAAGCCGGTGTAACCGGTCCAGTTGTCCTGCGGCAGCGGGTCCGACAGGGCCAGGTGCCACTCGAAGTTGGGATTGTCGGCCGCCAGCTGGTCGAACTCTTCCGCATAGAAGGTTTCGCGCAGCGAACGGGCGCCGTACCAGAAGCTGATCTTGCGCTTTGAACCCAGGCGCTTGAGCTGGTCGAAGATGTGCGAACGCATGGGCGCCATGCCGGCACCGCCGCCGATGAACACCATCTCGTTGTCGGTCTCGCGGGCGAAGAACTCGCCGAACGGACCATACACCGTGACCTTGTCGCCCGGCTTGAGGTTGAACACCCAGGACGACATCTGCCCCGGGGGCACGTCGTCGCGGTTGGGCGGGGGCGAAGCCACGCGGATGTTGAACTTCACCACACCCTTTTCTTCGGGGTAGTTGGCCATGGAATAGGCGCGGATGACGGTCTCGTCCACCTTGGAGACATAGCGCCACAGGTTGAACTTGTCCCAGTCCTCGTGGAACTTGGGATCGATCTCGAAATCCTTGTAGTTCACCGTGTGAGGCGGGCATTCGAGCTGCACATAGCCGCCGGCGCGGAAGTCCACGTTCTCGCCTTCGGGCAGGCGCAGGGTCAGTTCCTTGATGAAGGTGGCCACGTTCGGGTTGGACTCGACCGTGCATTCCCACTTCTTCACGCCGAAGACTTCTTCCGGCACTTCGATCTTCATGTCCTGCTTGACCGGGGTCTGGCAGGACAGGCGCCAGCCTTCCTTGCGCTGGCCCTTGGTGAAGTGCGATTCCTCGGTCGGCAGCATTTCGCCGCCGCCTTCTTCGACCACGCATTTGCACTGGGCGCAGGTGCCGCCGCCACCACAGGCGGAGGACAGGAAGATGTTGTTGCTGGCCAACGTCTGCAGCAGCTTGCCGCCGGCCGGCACGGTGAGCGAGCGCTCGCCGTTGATGTTGATGGTCACGTCGCCGGACGACACCAGGCGGGCGCGGGCCATGAGAATGATGACCACGAGCGCCAGCACGATGGCGGTGAACATGCCGATCGCGAGGATGATCTCTTGACTGTTCATGTTGCTTGTTCCGTCCTTACAGATTCACGCCGGAGAAGGACATGAAGCCCAGCGACATCAGCCCGATGGTGATGAAGGTGATGCCCAGGCCCTGCAGGCCCTCGGGCACATCGCTGTACTTGAGCTTCTCGCGGATGCCGGCCAGCAGGGCGATGGCGATCGCCCACGAGGCACCGGAGCCGAAGCCATAGACCACGCTTTCCGACATGTTGTAGTCGCGCTCGACCATGAACAGGGTCCCGCCCATGATGGCGCAGTTCACCGTGATCAGCGGCAGGAACACACCCAGCGCGTTGTAGAGGCTGGGCACGTACTTGTCGAGGGTCATCTCGAGGATCTGCACGATGGCGGCGATCACGCCGATGTAGGAGAGCAGGCCGAGGTAGGACAGATCCACCTCCGGCAGACCGGCCCAGGCCAGGGCGCCTTCACGCAGCAGCAGGTTGTAGATGAGCCAGTTGGCCGGCACGGTAATCGCCTGCACGACGACCACGGCCACCCCCAGACCGATGGCGGTTTCGACCTTCTTGGAGATGGCGATGAAGGTACACATCCCCAGGAAGAAGGCCAGGGCCATGTTCTCGATGAAAACGGCCCGCACGAAGAGGCTGATCAGATGTTCCATGTCAGTGGACCTCCTGGTTGGCCACTTGCGGCGCGATCTTGAAGGTGGGTTCCTCGACCTGGTTCTTCTTCCAGGTGCGGATGCCCCAGATGATCAGGCCAATCAGGAAGAAGGCCGACGGCGGCAGCAGCAGCAGGCCGTTGGGCACGTACCAGCCGCCATCCTTGGCCAGCGAGAGGATCTCGATACCCATCAGCTTGCCGGCGCCGAACAGCTCGCGCACGATGCCCAGGGCGATCAGCATGGCGCTGTAGCCCAGGCCGTTGCCGATGCCGTCCATGAACGACAGGAAGGGCGGGTTCTGCATGGCAAAGGCCTCTGCACGGCCCATCACGATGCAGTTGGTGATGATCAGGCCCACGAACACCGACAGCTGCTTGGCGAGGCTGAAGGCATAGGCCTTGAGGATCTGATCCACCACGATCACCAGCGAGGCGATGATCACCATCTGCACGATCATGCGGATGGAACCCGGAATCTGCGACCGGATCATCGAGATGAACAGGTTCGAGAACGCGGTCACCAGGGTGAGCGCGATGGACATCACCAGCGCGGTCTTGAGATTCGACGTGACCGCCAGTGCGGAGCAGATGCCGAGGATCTGAAGACCGATCGGGTTGTTGTTGAAGACCGGATTGAACAGGACTTCCTTGACGGTTGGGTTTGCCATGGTCAGACACCCTCCTGTGCGCGCAGTTTGGCCAGATACGGGCCGAAGCCCTGCTCACCGAGCCAGAATTGGAGCAAACGATCGACGCCCTTGCTGGTCAGGGTGGCGCCGGCGAGGGCGTCCACCTGATGCTCGGCGTTGGGGCTGGACGGATCGACGCCGCCCTTGACGATGTGGATGACCGGCTCGCCCGACGCGTTGTAGAGCTTCTTGCCGGGCCACAGGCCCCTCCACTTGGGATTGTCCACCTCGCCGCCCAGACCCGGGGTCTCGGCATGCTGGTAGAAGCCCAGACCGACCACGGTATTGAGGTCCTTCTCCAGGGCGATGAAACCGTGGAGCGTGGACCACAGGCCGTAGCCGCGGATGGGCAGGATCACCGACTTGAGCTGGCCGTTCTCTTCCACCGTATAGACCGTGGTGTAGCGCTCACGGCGCTTGATGAGGGCCGGATCGTCTTCGAGTGGTTCGGACAGCTTCGGGTCGCGGGCGGCCTTCAGGTTGTCGAACTGGGTCGGGTCGAACTGGTCGGTGTACTCGCCGGTCTCGAGGTCGAGCACATGAGGCGTGATCTGCTGGTCGAAGAGGTTCTTCACCTCGGTGCGGCTCAGCGTGCCTTCACCGATGCCGGCGATCGACAGGATCGAGCGCTGCTTGTCGAGCAGGCGGTTTTCCACCTGCACCGGCTTGAGCGACACGGCGGCGCCAGCCACGAACACCGAGCTGACCAGGGAGACCGCGAGGGCCACCATCACCGTCTTGCTGGTTGATTCCTTATTGGACATTCCGGGCGAGCCTCCGCTTGATGTTGGCCTGCACAACGAAGTGATCGATGAGCGGGGCGCACAGGTTGCCGAAGAGGATGGCAAGCATCATGCCTTCCGGGAAGGCCGGGTTGGCCACGCGGATCATCACGGCCATGCCGCCGATGATTGCGCCGAAGATCCACTTGCCGGTATTGGTCATGGAGGCCGACACCGGGTCGGTGGCCATGAACATCATGCCGAAGGCGAAGCCGCCCATCACCAGATGCCAGTGCCAGGGAATGGCGAAGGCCGCGTTGGTGTCGGAGCCGATGGCGTTGAACATGAGGCTGATGCCGATCATGCCGAGCATGACGCCGGCGACGATGCGCCAGGCGGCAATCTTCATGACCAGCAGAATCAGGCCGCCAATGAAGATGGCCAGGGTGCTGGTCTCGCCCATGGAGCCGGGCATGACGCCCATGAAGGCATCCGTCCAGCTCAGGGTGGCGGTGATGGCATCGACGCCACCGGCGGCACCCTGGGACAGCGGGGTGGCGCTGGTGAAGCCATCGACCGCCGTCCACACCGCATCACCCGACATCTGCGCCGGGTAGGCGAAGAACAGGAAGGCGCGGCCAGCCAGCGCGGGGTTGAGGAAGTTCTTGCCCGTACCGCCGAACACTTCCTTGCCGATCACCACCCCGAAGCTGATGCCCAAGGCGACCTGCCACAGGGGAATGCTCGGCGGCAGGGTGAGGGCGAAGAGGATGGAAGTGACGAAGAAGCCTTCATTGACCTCATGCCGGCGAATGGACGCAAACAGCACTTCCCAGAAGCCGCCGACCACGAAGGTGACCAGATACACCGGTAGGAAGTACATGGCCCCGTGGATCATGTTGTCCCACACGCTGCCCGGGTTGAAGGCGGTCAGCGCGCTGATGAGCGCCAGACGCCAGCCCTCCTGGGCGGCCATGAGATCCGGGTTGGCCGCCAGCGCACTGTTGGCCTGGTAGCCGATGTTCCACATGCCGAAGAACATGGCGGGGAACACGCACAGCCAGACGGTGATCATCATGCGCTTGAGGTCGAGACCGTCGCGCACATGGGCAGTGGTCCGGGTGACGGCCTTGGGGCGGTAGAAAATGGTGTCGACCGCTTCATACAGGGCGTACCACTTCTCGTGGCGACCGCCCTTTTCAAACTCGTGCTCGATTGAGTCGAGGAACTTGCGCAGACTCATCGATCAACCCTCCTTCTCGATGCGGGCCAGGTTATCCCGCAGGATGGGGCCGTATTCATACTTGCCGGCGCACACGTAGGTGCACAGGGCCAGGTCTTCCTCGGCCACTTCCAGGGCGCCGAGCTTCTGGGCCATTTCCACGTCGCCGACGACCAGATAGCGCAGCAGTTGCGTGGCCAGGATGTCCAGCGGCATCACTTCCTCGTAGTTGCCAACCGGCACCATGGCGCGCGGGCTGCCGTTGGTGGAGGTGGTCATGGGGATGCGGCGGGCACGGTTCAGTGCCGAGGTGAAGATGTTGAGCACCGAGTGCTTGTTGGTGCCGGCGCGCAGGTAGTGCATGAATTCGCGGTGGTCGCCTTCTTCAAGACAGCTAACCTGTTGCTCGTACGGGCCGAGGTAGGCCATGGCGTCGCGCGCCGTGCGGCCGCCGAACACCGAGCCCGAAATGATGCGGCTGTGGCTGGTGGTCAGCTGCTCGTCGGTGAGCTGGGCGAGGCTGGCGCCCACGCGGGTGCGGACCAGGCGCGGCTGTTTCACTACCGGCCCGGCCAGCGCTACGATGCGCTCGACCGACAACTCACCCGTGGTGAACAGCTTGCCGATGGCGGCCACGTCCTGCGCACCCACATGCCAGGCGCTGCGGGTCTCACTCACCGGCGCCAGGAAATGGATGTGCGTCCCGGGCAGGCCGGCCGGGTGCGGGCCGTCGAAGGTGGCGCGGCTGATCCGGGCGTGGCCCTCGGGCACCGGAACGTTGGAGCCGGGCGCTGTCGTGACCCACACCTTGCCGTCGGTCAGGCGGGCAAGCACACGCAAGCCGTGGGCAAAATCCTCGGCTTGCGCGGCCAGCACCACCGACATGTCCGGCGCCAGCGGATTCGTGTCCATGGCGGGCACGATGATGGCGGCCGGACGGCTCTGGGGATCGGGGATCTTGGCGAAGGGCCGTTGGCGCAGCATGGGCCACAGGCCCGCAGCGCACATCTGCTCGACCACGGTCTCGGGCGTGAGGCTGTCGAGGCTGGCGGCATCGTGGCGGGTGAAGGCTTCGGCCTCTTCCGGCGCGTCGATGCGGATCACGACCGACTGCAGCGCCCGGCGGGCGCCACGATGGATGGCGACGACTTCACCGCTGGCCGGAGCGGTGAACAGCACGCCGGGCAGTTTCTTGTGTTCAAAAAGGGGCTGGCCGCGCTTGACGCGATCGCCCTCTGCGACGCGCATGGTGGGCTTCAGGTCGATGTAATCGGCACCGACCACTGCCACATGCTGTACCGGCGGCGCATCGTAGATGCGTTGCTCCGGCACCCCGGTGATGGGGAGGTCCAAGCCTTTCTTGAGCTTGAATTGCATGGAGAGTGACCTATCGAGGAAATGAGCGATGGACGTGGCGGTACCCTCTGTGTCTCCGCTCACGCCCCTGAATGCAAAACCCTTCGAGTCTACTTGCTGCGCCGCAATAGATCCATACGGTTGATTACTTACTTATTGAAATAGCCGTTTGAATCATGGGTTTGCAGTTGCTGTGACGGTATACGTGACACAGCTTTCAGGAGCCTTACAACTCGAAAGACCATTTTTATATCATGGTTATGTCGCAGTGCAAGCATTGCCTCGGCCGAGCGAAAAGAAAAGCGCCCGGCGGACCGGGCGTTTTCTGGGCGGGCAATGTCGCCGGATCAATTCTTGGTTTGTTGAGCCTTGCGCGCTTCCACCTCGACGCTGCGCAGTTGCGCGGCCACCTTGTCGAGCACGCCGTTCACAAAGCGATGCCCGTCGGTGCCGCCGTAGCTCTTGGTGAGTTCGATGGCTTCGTTGATGACCACCTTGTAGGGCACCTCGATGTGGTTTTTCAGCTCATAGGTGGCGAGAGTAAGCACGGCGCGTTCGATGGGCGACAGTTCCGCGACGGTGCGATCCACGAACGGGGCGAATTCGGCCTCGAGTTCGGACGGTGCTTCGAGCGCACCGCGCATGAGGGCCTTGAACAGCTCGGCATCGGCCTTGTCGAAACCCTCGGCCTGCTGCACCTGGTCTTCGATCTGCGGCACGCTGTTGCCGGAGATCAGCCACTGATAGACGCCTTGCAGGGCGAACTCGCGCGAACGGCGGCGGGCCGACTTGCTGCTCATCGGTCGTTCACCGCGCGCAGCAGGTGCACCATCTCGACGGCGGTCCGGGCGCAGTCGGTGCCTTTCTCGTGCATGCGGGCCAGGGCCTGGTCGTCGTCCTCGGTGGTCAGCACGCCGTTGGCGATGGGCATGCCGGTGTCGAGGCCCACTTCATTGATGCCCGAGGCCATCTCGTTGGAGACGATCTCGAAGTGGTAGGTCTCGCCGCGGATGACCGCGCCCAGGGCCACGAGTGCGTCGTAGTCGCCGGTCTCGGCCATGTTCTGCAGCACCAGCGGGATTTCCAGCGCGCCGGGCACGGTGGTGATGAGCATGTCGCTGCGGGTGACGCCCAGACGCTCGAGCTCGGCCACGCAGGCCGACAGCAGGCCTTCGCACACGTCCTGGTTGAAGCGGCTCATGCAGATGCCGATCTTGAGGCCCTTGCCGTCGAGGTTGGGTTCGATTTCGGGGATGTTGTCGAAACGGGGCATTGTCGTGTCCGTTGAAAGTCAGGGTTCGGATTGATCGGTGCCGTCTTCATCGACGTAACCGGTCACTTCCAGACCGAAACCGGCCATGGAAGGAATCTTGCGGGCGCGGGCCAGCAGCTTCATCTTGCCGACCTTGAGGTCGCGCAGGATCTGGGCGCCGATGCCGAACAGGCGCGGATCCCACTTGACGGCCGGGCGCGGCAGGTCCGGGTCGTCGGTCAGCTGCGCGAGCAGGTCGCGGCCGGTGTGCGGGCGGTAGAGCATGATGAGCACGCCACGGCCCGCCTCGGCAATGCTCTTGAGCGCGCTGTCCACCGGAAAACTGTGGCGGCCGCTGCTGGTATCGAGAAAGTCGATGACGGTGATCGGCTCATGTACACGCACCAGGGTTTCGACCTCCTGCGTGATTTCGCCGCGGGCCATGGCCAGGTGCACGTCGCCCGAGGTCTTGTCCTCGAAGGCGCACAGGCGGAAGGGGCCGTGGGCGGTCTCGACGGTCTTCTCGGCCACGCGTTCGATCAGGCTCTCGGTAGCGGCGCGGTACTCGATCAGATCGCGGATGGCGCCGATCTTGAGGCCGTGTTCCTTCGCGAAGGTGATCAGATCCGGCATGCGCGCCATGGTGCCGTCGTCATTCATGATCTCGCAGATCACCGAGGCCGGCTCCAGCCCGGCCATGCCGGCCAGGTCGCAGCCCGCTTCGGTGTGCCCGGCGCGGATCAGCACACCGCCGGGGCGCGCCATGATCGGGAAGATATGCCCCGGCTGGACGATGTCGTTCGGCTTGGCGGCGCGGGCCACGGCGGCCTGGATGGTGCGCGCGCGGTCGCCGGCCGAAATGCCGGTGGTCACGCCCTCGGCCGCCTCGATGGAGACGGTGAAGGCAGTGCCGAAGGACGAGCCGTTGCTGCGCGCCATGAGGTTCAGGCCCAGCTGCTGGCAACGCTGCTCGGTAAGCGTCAGGCAGATCAGGCCACGGCCGTACTTGGCCATGAAGTTGATCGCCTCAGGCGTGACATGCTCGGCGGCGAGCACCAGGTCGCCCTCGTTTTCGCGGTCTTCTTCATCCACCAGCACGACCATGCGGCCGGCGCGGATGTCTTCGATGATGTCGGTAATGGGCGCAAGAGCGCTCACGATGTTCTCCCGTACCCCAGCGGGGTGTTCTTTTGAGCCGGACCGCTACGCGATCAGGCCTTGTTGGCTTGTGCTTCTTCCTGCTTCCAGGCGGTCATGCGCTCAACGTAGCGCGCAATGATGTCAATCTCCAGATTGACTTGCGCTCCGGGCTTGAGATGCTTGAAAGTGGTCACTTCCACCGTGTGCGGAATCAGGTTGATCGAAAAATCGGTGCTCTCGACCGTGTTGACGGTCAGGCTCACGCCATCGACCGTGATCGAGCCCTTGCGCGCGATGTAGCCGGCAATGCTGCGCGGCGCGCGGATCACCAGCTCGTGGCTCTCGCCGATGGGGGCAAACTTGAGCACTTCGCCCACGCCATCCACATGGCCGGTGACAATGTGCCCGCCGAGGCGATCGTCGACCCGCAGCGCTTTTTCCAGGTTCACCTCGCCGCCTTCGACGTCGAGGCCGGCAGTGCAGTTGAGCGTCTCGCGGGAGACATCGAAACAGGCCTTGGCGCCATCCATGGCGACCACGGTCAGGCACACGCCGTTATTGGCAATACTGTCGCCAATGGCGACGTCGCCCAGGCCGAGTGCGCCGGTGTCGACCTTCAGTCGAACGCCGTCTTCAAGGGGAGTGATCGATTCGATCCGGCCGGTGCCGGCGACGATGCCTGAGAACATGGCAGGTCCAGGGGCGGTGCAAGAAAAGAGCCTTGTATTCTAAGCCAATTCGGTCCTGCACGCTGCATTGCGGTGCAGGACCGGAGATCATCAGCTGGGTGCGTGCAGACCGACGCGATTGCCTTCGGTGTCGATGATCAGGGCGATGTCACCGACCTCGTCACTGACCCGGGTGATCGGCATGTCGATCCGCCCGCCCGCCGACTCGACCCGGCCGAGCATGGCCGCCAGGTCGCCACCGGCGTCCAGATAGATCATCGTGCCATGGTTGGCCGGTGACATCTGCTCGTGCTGGAAAAGGCAACCGCCGACCGCGCCGTTCTCATGCGGCAGAACGGCCATCTGGCCGCCACAACTGGGGGTGGTTTCCAGCTCGGTCGCCAGCAGGCTGCTGTAGAAGCGGCACGCGCGGGTCATGTCGGTGACCGGAATCTCGAACCAGTTAAGTGCGTTTTTCATGGGTGTGTGTCCATGTAGTGGAAGGAGCCCCTACTGTGCGCGTGTCATACTGACAGCATGGTGTCAGGAGAGTCCGGGCATCATGCGACGCGTCTTGCCAAGGAGTCTCACCCCATGCGCCGTGCCGACCGCCTGTTTCGAATCGTGACGCTCCTGGGCGGCGCGCGCATCATGACCGCGCGGCGACTGGCCGAACTGCTGGAGGTCTCCGAGCGCACCATCTACCGGGATGTCGCCGACCTGATCAGCTCGGGAACTCCCATCGACGGGGAGGCGGGGGTCGGCTACCGGTTGCGCCGCGAATATCGCCTGCCGCCCATGCAGTTTTCGCCGGACGAGTTGACTGCGTTGGCCACGGGCTTGCGTATGGTGGGCGGCTGGACCGATCCGGTGCTCGGCCGTGCCGCCGAGCTGGCGCTGGCGCGCATCGAGGCGGT
This sequence comes from Nitrogeniibacter aestuarii, assembly GCF_017309585.1. Taxonomy (NCBI): domain Bacteria; kingdom Pseudomonadati; phylum Pseudomonadota; class Betaproteobacteria; order Rhodocyclales; family Zoogloeaceae; genus Nitrogeniibacter; species Nitrogeniibacter aestuarii. Next base: position 527,613 of record NZ_CP071321.1, read on the forward strand.
GCTGCCGAACGGGCGCATATCGCTGCGCGACGCGCCGGTGTACGCACCGGGCTTTCATGTACCGGCGGCCATGGTGGCGCCGTTGCAGACCCTGCGCACCGCGATCGACGGGCGGCACAAGATCGAGGTCACCTACGGTCGCGCCGATGGCGAGCTCAGTGAGCGCCTGCTGTGGCCACTCGGTCTGGTGTTCTGGGGGCAAAGCTGGACGCTGGCCGCGTGGTGCGAAATGCGCGATGCGTTTCGCACCTTCCGTCTCGATCGCTTCCAGTCATTGCACATGCTCGAGACGCGTTATCCGAACCAGCGCGGCCGGCAGCTCAACGACTACATCCAGGCAGCGGAGTCCGACCCCGATCGTTGCAGTCCCTGATCGCGGCGTCGGCCGCGTCCTGGGTTAGCGCCGCAAGACGGCGTCGAGCTGGGTGGCGAACGCTTCCGCCGGCATGTAGCCGACCACGCGGCGGCCATTGATTTCCTCGCCACCGGGGCGGAAGAAGATGATGCCCGGCGGGCCGAACAGGTCGAAGCGCTTGAGCAGGGCCTGGTCGTCTTCGTTATTGGCGGTCACGTCGGCCTTGAGCAGCAGCATCTGGTTCATGCGCGCCTGCACCGTAGGGTCAGAGAACGTGAAGCGTTCCATCTCCTTGCAGGAGACGCACCAGTCGGCGTAGAAATCGAGCATGACCGGGCGGGTGGAGGCGGCGACGCGTGCATCGAGCTCGGCCACCGAACGCACTTTCTCGAAAACCGGTGCCGGCGCAGCCACGGCGGCACCACCACCCAGGCCGGCCAGCGGTTGCAGCGGATCGCGCGAGCCGGCCATGGCGCCGACCAGCAAGGTGGCACCCAGAATCAGGGCAATCACGCCTACCGCTTTCCAGAAACGCTGCCAGTTGCGCACATGCTGCGGCAGCGGATCGAGTGCGTGCAGGTAGATGCCGGAGAACACCAGCAGCACGCCGTAGCCGATCATGGGTACCACGGCAGGTACCACCGGACTGATCATCCAGATGGCCAGCGCCAGCAGGATGACGCCGAAGGCCCGCTTGACCCCTTCCATCCACGGGCCCGCCTTGGGCAGCACCGAGCGCGCGGCGACCCCCACCGCCAGCAGCGGGGCGCCCATGCCCAGGGCCATCACGAACAGCGCGCTACCCCCGAGCACCGCATCGCCCGTCTTGGCGATGTAGAGCAAGGCGCCGGCGAGCGGTGCGGCCACACAGGGGCCGACAATCAGCGCCGAGAGCACGCCCATGACCACCACGCCATGTAGCGAACCGCCTTTCTCGTGGCTGGCGGTATCCGACAGCTTGCTTTGCAGTGCGGTGGGCAGTTGCAGCTCGTAGAAACCGAACATGGACAGCGACAGCACCACGAACAGCAGGGCAAAGGCCGACAGCACCCAAACGTTCTGCAGCGCCGCCGAGAGCAGGGCGCCGGACAGGCCGGCAGCCACGCCCGCCGCTGCATACGTTACCGCCATGCCCAGCACGTAGGCGAGTGACAGCTCGAATGCCCGCATTCTGGTGATCTTGTGGCCGTGGCCGACGATGATGCCCGAGAGGATGGGGATCATCGGGAAGGTGCAGGGTGTGAAGGCCAGCAGCAGGCCAAAGCCGAAAAACGAGAGCAAGACCAGCGGCAGGCTCTGGTTGGAGAGCAGGCCGGCAATGCGGCCCGATTCGTCACCGTCGTCGGTGCTGGCGGGCGCGACGGGCGCAGGGGCGGGCTGTTCCGCCTTGGCCGGTGTTGTGTCCATGGCCGGGCGGGCGTCATCGCCACCGATACCCAGCGAACTCAGAAAGCCGCCCTTGGGGGCCTCTGAGCGGGTCAGATCCACCATCAGCGCTTGCGGATGGGGCGGATAGCACACGCCGATGTCGGCGCAACCCTGGCTGATGACCGTGAGCTCGAACTGGGTCACGTCGGCCGGCGCCTTGACGGGCAGATTGAACACCAGCTCATGGCGATAGGTTTCCACCTCGCCGAAGAACTCGTCCTGCTTCACCTTGCCCGGCGGCAACTCGGCCGGACCGACCACGACCGATTCGGGCTCGGTGCGGAACTGGAACTGCTTCTTGTACAGGTAGTAGCCGTCTTCGATCTCGAAGCGCACTTCGACACGGTCGGGCGCGCGGGTGACCACACTGGCACGATAGGCCTTGTCGGGCGGCAGCAGTTCGGGCGCTGCAAACGCCGGGCGCAGCAGCGTCAGGAAGACGAGCAGCAGAAGGCCGAGCAGGGGGAATCGTCGGGTCATGGTGTCAGTCGGTGGCGCGGGTTTCGTCGCGCACCCAGTCAAGATAAGCGGGCAGGCCCAGTGTCACAGGGACTGCAATGATTTCGGGAAGTTCATAGGGGTGACCGGCGCGGATGGCCTTTTCCAACATCGGATAGTTCGAACGCGTGCTCTTGATGAGCATCGGGGTCTCTGAATCGGTCTGCACGGCACCATCCCAGCGATAGACCGAGGTGGCCGGCGCCAGGATGTTCACGCAGGCGGCCAGCCGCTGTTCGATCAGTTGAGCCGCCAGCGTGTTGGCGCTTTCGGCGTCGGGCAGGTTGGTCAGGATCAGCAGCACGTCGTCCGCGTCGGTCATGGTCATCTCACTTGAGCAGACGGCGACGGGTCAGGGCGACCGCCAGCCAGAACGCCACCGCCGCATACCCCAGCAACACGGTCACGTGGAGCAGCACATCATTGGGCAGGTGACCCAGCATCATTGGACGCGCCAATGCCACGGCATGTGACAGGGGCAGCATCTGCGCGCCGATCTGCAGCGCGCCCGGCAACTGATCGAGCGGGAAGAACACCCCGGAGAGCAAGGCCATGGGCGTGATGAACAGGGTGAAGTAGTACATGAAGAAGTCGTAGTTCGGCGCCAGTGCGGTCACCACCAGCCCCATGGCCGAGAAGGTGACGCCGATCAGGAAGATCAGCGGGATCACGCCCACCGCCAGCGGGCTGGTGGTGAAGCCGAACAGGGACACCACCAGCAGGATGGCGGTGCCCGACAGCGTGGCCTTGCTCGCGGCCCACATCATCTCGGCCAGCACCACATCATCGAGCGTGAGTGGCGCGTTCATGATGCCCTCCCAGGTGCGTTGCACATGCATGCGCGAGAAGGCCGAGTACAGGGTCTCGAAACTGGCGGTGTTCATGCTTGAAAAGCACACCATGCCGGCGGCAAGGAAGTTCACGTAAGGCACGCCATCGACGGACTTGACCAGTGCCCCCAGGCCGTAGCCGAGGCCCAGCAGGTAGATCATCGGATCGGCCAGGTTACCCAGCAATGACGGTGCCGCCAGCTTGCGCCAGACGCCGAAATTGCGCAGCCAGACCGACGTGAAGCGCCAGGAGAGACTGGGCAGCCGGGCAAAGTGGGTGGTGGCGGACATGGGCTCGACGAGTGAGGGCGAAGCGCTGATTATAATCATCCGTTGATGAACGCCTTTTGAGATGGCTCAGATTCCCATGACCGGACACAAACCGACCCACGGTGCAGAAGCCTCGCCGCTGGGCAAGACCGCGGCCTATCGCAACACCTACGCGCCGGAACTGCTCTTCCCGGTGCCGCGCTCGGCCAAACGGGCCGAGATCGGCGTGGGCGAGACGCTGCCCTTCGTCGGCGAGGATGTGTGGAACGCCTACGAGATCTCCTGGCTCAACCCCAAGGGCAAGCCCGTGGTGGCCATGGGGGTGTTCCGCGTGCCGGCGACCTCGCCGAACCTGATCGAGTCCAAGTCACTCAAGCTGTATCTGAACAGCTTCAATGGCACCGCGCTGAGCGGCATGGACGAGGCGCGCGAACGCATGACGCGTGATCTGTCGGCCGCGGCCGGCGCCCCCGTCGCCATCGAGCTTTTCAAGCTTGATGACGTGCGCCGCGACACCGAAACCCTGGCGGGCGAGTGCATCGACGACCTCGACGTGGCCATCACCGGCTACCAGATCGCGCCCGACCACCTGGGTACGGTCGAGGGCGGCGATGTCAGCGAAACCCTGATCTCGCACCTGCTCAAGTCCAACTGCCTGGTGACCGGGCAGCCCGACTGGGCAACGCTCTACATCCGCTACCGCGGCCGACCCATCGACCGGGCCGGTCTGCTGCGCTACGTGGTGTCGTTTCGCGAGCACAACGAGTTTCACGAGCAGTGCGTGGAGCGTGTGTTCGTCGACCTCATGGCCCGCTGTCAGCCCGAAACGCTGGCGGTGTGGGCGCGCTACACCCGGCGCGGCGGGCTGGACATCAACCCCTTCCGCAGTAGGGTGGGCGAGGCGCTGCCACCCAACGGGGGCGATCCGCGCCAGTGAATTTCCGTGGTGACCGGCCGTCAACAGAACAGCACCCCCGTGCGTTGACGCAGGGGCAAGACACAGCAACGGAGGCAACATGCCCAATCGATTGATGCGTACCACCCTGGCCGCCGCCCTGAGCGTGGCGCTGGCCGTGCCCGCCCTGCCGGTGATGGCAGATCCGCCCGCGCATGCACCGGCCCACGGGTGGCGCAAGAAGCATGACCCCGACTATCACGGCTACCGTGGCCACAGTGGCCGCGAGTGGGATCGTGACTACGGCGTGCTGAAGGGGCGCTGCAGTGCCGATGCGGTCGGCGCCGTGATCGGCGGGGTGATTGGCGGTGCCGTGGGCTCGCAGGTGGGCGAAGGCGATGGCCGCCGTATCGCCACGGTGCTGGGCACCGTCATCGGTGCCGTGATTGGCGCCAAGGTGGCGCGTGACATCACCGATCTGGACCGTGCCTGCATCGGGCACGCACTGGAGTTGAGTGGTGACCGGCATCGGGTGGTGTGGGACAACCCCAAGACCCGGCTGCATTATGAACTGGTGCCGGTGCGCAGCTTCCGCGATGGGGGCCGCACGTGTCGCGAGTTCGACCTGATCGTCGATGGCGCACGTGACCGACGCAGCGCCTGCGATGCAGGTGGTGGTCAGTGGCGCATGCGCGGCTGATCGGGCTGAGCCAATACCCTGTCAGCTGCTCTTGCCGCTCTTGCCGTTGCTGCTGGCGTTGACGCCGGCAGTGACGGCGAAGCGCATGGCCGCCTCGCGCGGCATGTCGATGGTGGTGAGCTGGTCCGCGGGCAGGAAGACGGTGTAACCGCCGATCTGGTAGCTCATGGGGAAGTACACCGCCACATCGCCCTCGCGGCCGATGTTGTCGGGCAGGTTGTCGAAATTGTTGCGGGTCACGAAGCCGATGATGCGCGCCTCGGTGCCCGGCAGGGTGTAGCTCACCACACGCAGCACGTCGGTGCCTTCGTCGTTCGCCATCAGGCCGAAGAAGTCGCGAATGGCCGAGTAGATCGACTTGACCAGCGGCACCGCCATCACGGCCCCTTCCATCTTGTGGAAGATGGCCCGGAAGATCCAGGCCCGCATCAGCAGGCCGACGCCCAGGATCACCAGCAGGCCCATGAAGATGCCCATGCCCGGGAAGTGGAAGGTCATGGGCAGGAAGCGCACCATCAGGTCGCTGAAGAAGGTTTCCGCCGTGACGAACAGCCACGCCAGCAGGTAGAGGGTCGCCACGATGGGCACCACCGTCAGCAGACCGGTGGCAAAGATCTTGCCGAGGAACTTCATGTGCGCTTTGTCCGTTCAGTCGCGCAGATCGCGACCTGTCAGTTTGAGAAAGACATCTTCCAGGTTGGCTGGTCGGTGCAGGTAACGCAGCCCGTCCTGCCCGGATAGATGCGCCAGAAGTTCGCCAGCATCTTCCGTATAACAGAACACCGTTTCGGCACTTAGTTCGCAGCGCCGCGACAGCCTGCGCCCGTGCGCCTCGACCCAGGCGGCCATGCCGCCCGGCCAGTCGCCATGCACTTCCACCACGGTCGCTTCGATGTGCTGTGCGATCACCTCACGCGGCGTGCCGGTGGCCAGAATGCGGCCGTGATCCATGATCGCGAGGCGGTGGGCGAGGCGTTCGGCCTCGTCCATGAAGTGGGTGGTGAGCAGCACGCTGGTGCCGGCAGCGGTCAGGCGGCGCAGGCGCTCCCAGATCACGTGCCGTGCCTGCGGGTCCAGACCGGTACTCGGTTCGTCGAGCACCAGCAGGCGTGGTTCGTTGACCAGCGCGCGGGCGAGGGTGAGGCGGCGTTTCATGCCGCCGGACAGCGTGTTGATCTTTGAATCGGCTTTGCTTTCGAGGCCGGCAAATTCCAGCAGGCCGGGCAGCCGTCGCTCGACCGTCGCCCGGTCCAGCCCGAAATAGCGGCCGAACACCACCAGATTCTCGGCGCAGGAGAAGTCGGGGTCGAGATTGTCGAACTGGGGCACCACCCCGGTCTTGATGCGGGCCTCGCGGGCGCGCGCCGGCACCGGCTCGTCACACAGGGTGATGGTGCCGCTGTCGGGTGTGGTCAGGCCGAGTGCGCAGCGCAGGGTGGTGGTCTTGCCGGCACCGTTGGGGCCGAGCAAGGCGAAGCATTCACCGGGTTCGACGCGAATGGAGACACCGTTGACCACGGTCTGGTCGCCATAGCGCTTCACCAGCCCGTCAATGGCGAGCGTGGGGGTACTCATGCGCGGCGCTCAGTCCGGGCGGGTGGCCAGAAAACTGTTGCGGGCGCCGATGCGCAGGGCCAGCTCCTTGAGGTGCGGAAAACGCTGGCGCCAGTTCAGGTGCGCCAGACGAAAATCCAGATACTCCAGCGCACAGCCGGCCGCGATGTCGGCAAGACTGATCCGGTTGCCGTGAAACCAGTGCTCCTTGGAGGGGAGCTTGGCTTCCAGCGCCTGGAGGCCGCGCTCGATCTTGCCTTGCTGGCGCTCGACGGTCTCGCGCAGCTGCGCCTCCATCGGGCGCAGGGTCTCGAGGCGGATGATCAGGGCAGCATCGGTGATGCCGTCGGCCAGGGCCTCGGTCTGACGCACGCGAACCGCTTCCATCGGGTCCGCGGGAATGAACGGGGGTTCGGGAAACTTCACCTCCAGATAGCCCGCAATCACCGGGCTATCGAAGAAGTGTTCGCCCGCGTCGGTTTCGAGCACCGGCACCTTGCCCAGTGGATTGATCTCGGGGACGCCGGTGTCCGACTCCCAGGGGGAGTCCTCGATCAGCTCGAAGTCGACGCCCTTCTCGGCCAGCAGGATGCGAATCTTGCGGGCATAGGGGCTGGTGGGCGAGGCGGTCAGTTTCATGGTGCGTGTCTCAGAGCGGGTCCCAGCGATCCGCGATCAGGTCGCGGATGATGTGCAGACGGCCGTGGAAGAAATGGTCGGCCCCCGGCACCACGACCACCGGCATCTCCAGCGGGCGGGCCCAGTCGAGCACATTGGCGAGGGGGACGGTTTCATCCTCTTCGCCGTGGATGATGAGGCTGCCTCTGGCGACCGGTTCGGTGGCGTACTTGCGCGCGCCGGTGACTTCACCGGAGGCGAGGCCCACCAGGACGATGCGCTTGGCGGGCGTCACCCCGTCGGCCAGGCGCGCAGCCACGCGGGTCTGCACAAACGCGCCGAAAGAGAAGCCCGCCAGCGCCAGCGGCAGCATGCCATAGCGCGAATGCGCCCAGGCCAGCACCGCCAGGGTGTCTTCGGTCTCGGCCATGCCGTGATCGTGTTCGCCTTCGCTCTTGCCCACGCCCCGGAAGTTGGGGCGAATCGCCGCGTAACCCAGGTCACGCAGGCTGCGCGCCAGGGTGTGCGCCACCTTGTTGGTGTTCGCGCCCCCGAAGAGCGGGTGCGGATGCGCCACGATGGCAATGCCGCGCACGTCGTCCGGCGCGTCGATCAGCAGTTCGATATTGCCGTCCGGGCCCTTGACGAGCACGGATTCGGTGTTGGGCTGGCTCATGGGGTGTCCTCAGATGCGCAGGCGCTCGACCACGCGCCCGCCGATCAGGTGTTCCTTGATGATTTCGTCGATGTCGGCCTTGTCCACAAAGGTGTACCAGACCTCTTCCGGATACACGACCAGCACCGGGCCTTCATCGCAGCGGCCCAGGCAGCCGGCCTTGTTGAAACGGATGCCGCCCTTGCCCTTGAGCCCCAGTTCGGCGATGCGCTCCTTGGCATATTTGTGCAGCGTGTCGGCACCGAAATTATTGCAGCAGTTCTCGCCCCCATCGCGTTGGTTGCAGCAGATGAAAGCGTGGTGTTTGAAATAACTCATGGTGTGTGTCTCTGTGGGTTGCGGCCCATTATAGCCAGCAAGGCACCCGGGCCGGGCGCACGTTCCGGGGCTCAGCGCCCGTTGCTGCGAAGCAGATTGATGGCGCTCAGATAGCCCAGCGCCAGAAACGGCCAGACGCCTGCCACCAAGTGAGTCAGACCGCTGAAATTCAAAAAGTGCCCCTGATTGATGAGCGTCTGGTTGAATACCAGATAGGGGTTTTCGGGCGCGATGTTCACCAGCACCGCCCCGGCCAGCAGCGCCACCGCCGCCACCATGTGGCGAATCAGGCGGGGCAGCAACAGCCCGGCGATGAGCAGCGGCACGCCGGCCGCCAGACCGCCGATGGCGCCCGGGGTGAGCCACAGCAAGGGGCGGGGCGGTACATAGAAGTTGGATGCCGCCAGCGTGCGCATGCCCAGGCCGAGCACCAGCACCACGATCACCGTCAGCGAAAAACGCTGCAGCATGCTGCGCGTGAGCAGCCCCACCGCCAGCACATTGGCGGCCACGATGGCCGTCTCCAGACGCATGAAACGCTCCGGATTGAAGGGGAGCGGGGTCGGCAGATCAAAAAAGCTGCGGATATCGCCCAGGCCGAACAGCAGCGTCTTGGGCGAGAGCTGGGCGAGCAGCCACAGGCCGATGAGCACCACGCCCACGTCGCCCAGATGGCCGTGAATCAGGCGACGCGAATACCACTGATGCCACCAGCCATCGGCATCGAACAGGCGGCGCCCGGCGAACACCCCCAGCACCGCACCGATCAGCCCGCCCAGCGCGTTGGCGCCCAGATCCACATTGGAGGCCACGCGGGTGGGCAGATAGTTCTGCACCGTTTCGAGCGAAAAGCTCAACAGCGCACCGGTGACCGCCGCCAGCACCACCACCGCCCAGCGCGGCCATCGCGCCGGCTGCGCCGCCGCCAGCACGAAGCCGAAAGGCACAAAGCCCAGCACATTGAGCACGATGTCGAGCGCGGTGATGTACTTCGGCCACGGCGCACCCACGAAATCGAACAGCGGCAGACCGCTCGGCTGCCAGCCGCTGAACGGATGCAGGCAGGCATAGCCGATCAGCAGGGCGTAGGCGAGTGCCAGATAGCGGGGGAGTTGGGTGGCTGAGCGCAAGGGTGGTGCGTGTGCGTCGGGATGAAAACGGGATTGTACGGGGTGTGGAGACCTCCGACTGCGCCGAAGGTGAAAGCGGAGATTGTTCGGTGAGGCGCCGTGGATACTCTCATCCGGATCAGGCCCCGTGAAGCGCCGGATCGAACGGCCTGCCGGACTGGAGCATGCCGGGGGCTACTGGCAGTCGTTTGTGCATCATGGCGTCAAGGATGCGCCCGACGTGTTTTGCCGCACTGGCCGGCACACCGACGAACACGCGGTTGCCATCCCCATGCACGACATGAGCGGCCCCCTTCGACGATCACCTCACCCGCAAGCGCATCAGCTCAAGCCCGAAGAGCTGGAAGTGCCCAACACCCCGCTGCCGATTCCGCATGACTTCGTGGATGACTTGCTGACGACGAGCAAGCCGCATTCTCCGGGGAAGCAGCCGAAGCGGTGATGGTTTGAGCGTTGAGGAAAAGCCCGGCTGATGCCGGGATTTTCTTGTGCGATTGCGGGCTAGATTTGCTCAAAATACTATGACAACGGCTTTCAATGACGTTAGCATCGTGCTCGACTAGGAGAGCTGATGTCAGGGCTCTTCTTCGAGCGATTCGCTGAGACAGGTAAACGACTGTAGATAGTGTTGGAGCAGGATTTAAATGAGAGCTGATCAAGTACCGCAAAACAGTTGGTTCGTTTTGGTTTTGCTGCTGTGTTTAGGGGGGCTGGCGAATCATGCATTCGCTGCTCCTGCTGTTATTACCAACTCACAATGCCGTCAGTCGGGAAATCCTAATGCCTTTCTTGATTGTCTAACGCCTCAGTACACCCGGTGGGGGTGCCACCAAAATGATTTTAATGCCACTCATATCATATTCGATGCAGGGGAAAACGCACTTCCAGATTATTCTTGCGTTGACAAAATTATTGAATGGAAGAAGTCGGCGAAAAACAATCCATTAATCGATTACGAGCCAATTTCTTTTCCAGAAGACGACAGTTTTTTGGTGTATTCGCCTTGGAGTGATGGGCAATACATCATGAGTAGAGCATTTGGTTACACGATTGCAGACGGTGTTGTCTACGGGGTTGAAGACGGATTCGGGCGTTGGCAGCATCTTTACAAGCGTTTCATTAGTTGTGCCGTACCGGGAAGAAGGTCATACGGATCTCGGGCAGTGATGGACGATGAAGTCGATCCGGATTGGAGTGGGGTCGAGCCATCCGGAGTTCCACCATATTCGGATTACTACTGCCGTTACTACATTACCCCGGAGCTGGCAGGTGAAAATCTAGCCGGGCAATGCGAGGCTTCGAGCAATCGGCCAATCTCGTACGTTAATGGAAACAAGTATCTGAGCGAGCAGGATGTTTCTGCTTCGCCATTGAAAGGGTTGTCAATTACGCGGCACTACAACTCGCTCGGAATTGACGGGCGGGTAGACCTCGGTGCGCGTTGGCGCATCAACATAGACCGATCTCTCGGCCTCGACTCTCCTGACATGATTACTGCTTTTCGGGGCACCGGTCGATATCTGAATATGGCGCGTGCAGGAGCTGATTTTCTACCAACAGGGGGTGGTTCCGAGCGAGCAAGAGAGATTATTGAAAACGGCACAGTCATAGGATGGCTGTTCTTCGATGCGAGCGGGAACGTTGATCGTTTCGACAGCGAGGGACGTTTAGCCGAAATCGTTAGTGCTGACGGCATGACGTGGAAGATGGTGCGGAACAGTGCCGGGCGAGTTGCCCGTGTTGAAAACAGTTACGGTAACTTCGTAGATCTGAGCTATGACGACGCCTTCTCTCTTGCGGCGATAACGATGCAAGATGGTTCCCAGATTTCATACGGGTACAACGAAGACGGTAACCTCGCGCAAGTTGTTTATCCTGATGGATCCGAGAAGATCTATCATTTGCGAGAGACAGATTTTACTGCTCGGGTCTTGCGCCCCGAACTGATCACAGGCATCACTGACGAGTCAGGCACGCGCTACGTCAACTACTGGTACGACAGCGAACGCCGCGCTATCGCCGAAGAAGCTGCTGGCGGTGTCGACCGCATCGACCTCTCATTCGGCACAAACATCACCCGCGTCACCGATGGCTTTGGCACTCAGCGCGAATACAACTTCTCCCCGGTCAATCATGTTGCCCGCTACACCGGCCAATCCAAACCCGGCGGTGCCGGTTGCTCCCCATCCGCGAGCAACATCACCTACGACGCCAACGGCAATGTCGACAGCCGCACCAGTTTTGACGGCACCCAGACCACCTACACGCACGACCCGGCCACCAATCGCGAAACCCTTCGTGTTGAAGCCGCCGGCACCCCCGAGGCTCGCACCACCGCCACCGAATGGCACCCCGACTGGCATCTCAAGACCCGTGTCGCCGAGCCCAAGCTGATCACCACCTGGGTCTATAACGGCCAGCCGGACCCGATTCACGGCGGCACCGCCGCCTGTGCGCCGGCCGATGCGGAAGTGATCGCCGGCATGCCGATTGCCGTGGTGTGCTCGAAAACCGAACAACCCACCACCGATGGCACGGGCGCCCAGGGCTTCAGCGCAAGCGTCGACGGCCCGGCCCGCACGTGGACCTACACCTACAACCGCTACGGCAAGGTGCTCACTGCCGACGGTCCGCGCACCGACGTGGCCGACGTGTGGACCTATGAATACTTCCCCGCCGACGCCCTCTGCCCGGGCGAGGGTGAAGGCATCGGCATGGACAAGGGCTGCCGGGGCGAGCTGGTGCGTGCCACCGACCCGGTGGGTCTGGTGACGGACTATCTCAAGTACAACGCCCACGGCCAGATTCTGGAGATGGTCGCCCCCAACGGCGTGCTCACCCGCTACACCTACGACCTGCGCCAGCGCATGACCAGCCAGCAGGTGGGCAGCCTGCTCACCGTGTTCGACTACGACCCGCGCGGCCTGCTCGAACGCGTCACCTTGGCCGAAGGCTCGGCCATTGCCTACGCCTACGACGACGCCCACCGCCTCATCGGCATCACCCAGGTGGCCACCGGCGAGCGCATCGAATACACCCTCGACAACGCCGGCAATCGCACCGCCGAAACCGTGTTCGACGCTCAGGGGCAGGTCGCCCGGCAACTGGCGCGCGAGTTTGACGCCCTGGGGCGCCTGTGGCGCGAAATTCGCAGCATCAATGGCCAGAGCGCCGCCACCGACTACCTGCACGACGCCGAAGACCGCCTCACCCACGAGATCAACCCGCTGAGCGAAACCCGCCAGTGGCAGTACAACGCGCTGGGCAACCTCAAGGCAGAAGTCGACGCGCTCAACGCCACCACCCAGATCGTGCCCGACGCCAATGGGCAGGCCGAAGCTGTCATCGCCGCCAACGGCGCAAAGACCAGCTTCCAGGTCAACGGCCTCGGGCAGGTGCTGTTCGAAGGCAGCCCCGACCGGGGCAACATCACCTACGGCTATGACGCCGCCGGCAATCTGGTGAGCCGCACCTTTGCCAGCGGCATCACCGAAGTGCGCACCTACGATGCGGCCTCACGTCCGGAGAGCATCCGCTATGTGAAGGGCGCAACCACCTACTGGCGCAAGTTCGACTACCAGTGGAACCCGCGCGGCCAGCTCGAACGGCTCAATGCCGCGGGTGGCAACATGAAGTACGAATACGACGCGCTGGGCCGCGTGACGCGCAACCTGTTCAGCGTCATGGGGCCGGGCATGGATGTCCGCTACGCCTATGACAACGCTGGCCGCCTGAGCCGTATCACCTACCCCTCGGGCCGCCAGCTCGACATCGGCTACGACACCGCCGGGCGTATCGACAACCTCGCCATGGCCCCGTACCAGCTCGTCAGCGGCGTGCTCTACCACCCCTTCGGCCCGGTCCGGCAGATGACCCTGCTCAACGGCCTGGTGCACACTCGCGAGCTCGACGCCAACGGCCTGCCCAGCCGCATCACCCTCGGCGGCGTGGCCACCGACTACGGCTACGATCTGGCCGGGCGCATCACCACACTGGATGACACCAGCGGCAGCGCCTATGACCAGAGCTTCGGTTACGACGCCGCCGGGCGCATCACCGGCTACAACGGCCACCCCGGCCCGCGCGGCTACACCTACGACGCCAACGGCAACCGCACCAGCGACACCATTGCCGGCATGCTCACCGACATCGTCATGCGCTACAAATCGAACCGCATCTACACCATTGGCGGCAAGAGCGTCACCTACGCCGCCGATGGCGCCGTGCGCAAATATGACGGGCTCGATCTCTACTACAACGTTGAAGTCAAACTCATGAACGTTGTTCGATCCGATGGGCGGGTCAACTACGTCTACGACGGCCTGGGGCGCCGGGTCGGCAAGGTCAACTACGGTACCAGCGCACTGCCCTACAACATCCAGTACGCCTACGACCTCGACAACCACCTCATCGGTGAATACCAGCAGGACGGGACCCCCATCCGCGAATACGTCTGGCTGGGCGACCTGATCGTGGCGGTGATCGACACCAACCCCGACGGCAGCACCACTGCCTACGCCGTCGAAACCGACCACCTCGGCACCCCGAGGTTACTCACCGACGCCACCCAGCAAGCCCGCTGGCGCTGGATGAGCCCGCCGTTTGGCGATGTGCTGCCGGCGGAAGACCCGAGCGGGTTGGGGAAAGTGACGTTCAACTTGCGGTTTCCGGGGCAGTATTACGACCGGGAGAGCGGGCTGTTTTATAACTGGAACCGGTTTTATCATGCGGGTACGGGGCGGTATTTGCAGTCGGATCCGATTGGGTTGGCTGGGGGGTGGAATACCTACGGCTATGTCGGGGGGAATCCGCTTAGCTACTCCGATCCGACAGGTGAATTTGCCCAGTACATTCCGTGGATTCTCGGTGGAGGCGGAGTTGGGATTGGTCTGATCTATGCGCAGTCTGATCCTAACAAAGGAAGTGGTTCAAGTTCCGGGATTGAGAACACGGAACCCGAGAAGTGCTGCGAAAGATGGGAACGTATCTATGCGCCTAACTCCGGGAAGCATTTGTCGAAAGGGCGCTGGATGAACGGAAACTGGGCGGGGCCTGAGCCAGACCCGCTTTACGCTCCTGCCGCACTGAAAACGGCTATCCCGGTGACCGCGGATGAAACAGTTCTGGTAGGTCACATTGGCGACCAAGTCATTCAGTTCAATTTTGAGCGAGCTGACCCAGTTGCGTGTGTCAAGATTTATCATGGGTTTATCGTGTCTGGCCAGCCGGTTCCGGCGCGGCAAGATGTGCATAATGCTGCCAAGAAGGCGGGATTTCCGGGGACAAAGAAATGGAAGTGGAGGTAAATTGTCGAGATCTGATGCTAGGCACAGTCTCGTTCGATGGAATCGCGCTGGAGTTCGTTCTGGATCTAGAGAGATCGTCAGCAATCTCTGATGCAGGAGGTCGGTACCTTGACCACTGCGTCAATATACGGGTTCGAAATTCACCTGTATCGAGATTGCTGATTTCGAGCCAGGACGCGGGAAACTTCAAATACTTCTTGCAGCGCGTGCGAGTGGCCATAAGCTCGCAATCTACAGATCTTGACGGAAAGAGTGTTCCAGAAGAGCTGCGGAGAGCGAAACAACTCTATTATGAGGATGACGATGCTAACGCAGGACGTTCTTTAGAGTTGATATCGAAGTTTGTGGTTGCCGAGAGCTATCTCGGACGAATCTTCGTCGTTCCGAGAAACGGTGCATGTGAAGTTTTTGTTGAAGAAATTGACGAAGATACCTCCAGGGTGTTCTCGGAAAAAGTAGAGGGAGGAAGGTTCGCTGACGGTGTCTCTGAAGTTTTTGATTTTTTTGACCGAGCTGTTTCCTTGCGAGTGAATCCGGAGGAGCCGTAGTGGAGAGCGGTGTTTGGGAGGGGGAATTTGAAGCACTGATGGGGATCAACCCGCGTAAGGCGGACACCGTAAGGTGCGTTAGGCGAAGCCGTAACGCACCATTGGGCGTCGCAATCCGGGACTCCGTTGCTTATCGAAAACCGGGTCCAGTGCCCACGACGCCCCTTTCCAAACGCCGCTCGACCTCGAACGGCGTTTGTTCATCCACCGCTGTTTGGTGCGCTACGGCTTCGCCTAGCACACCCTACGCCGGGAATGCCGGCGGTGGTTATTTGACGGGTGATTTTCGGCTTGGAACTGGTTGCCGTTCCGGCCAATTTCATTTCCGTAAGTCACGTTAGGCGCAAGCCGTAACGCACCATCGGGCGCTTCAAACCGGGACGCCGTTGCTGATCGAAAACCCAACCCCTCGCCCACGGTGCGCCGCTCCAAACGCCGCTCGACCTCGGGCGGCGTTTATTCATCCACTGCCGTTCGGTGCGTTATGGCTTCACCTAACGGAACCCTACGCTTCGATGCCGGTGGGGCTTGTGGGCGCTGGCGAGACGAGGCGCTTGAGCGGCGTGGGGAGCGTATCGAAAAGGGCGTCCCAGTCCACTGCGTCCAGCGTGTTCTTGACCAGCAGTCCCAGGTCGGTATCGCCTTC
This sequence comes from Nitrogeniibacter aestuarii, assembly GCF_017309585.1. Taxonomy (NCBI): domain Bacteria; kingdom Pseudomonadati; phylum Pseudomonadota; class Betaproteobacteria; order Rhodocyclales; family Zoogloeaceae; genus Nitrogeniibacter; species Nitrogeniibacter aestuarii. The sequence goes on from NZ_CP071321.1 coordinate 543,385, forward strand.
CATGACCAGTCGGCGGCTGAAGAAGAGGGTGTCCGGGTCTTCTTCCTGCAGGGCGAGGGCGAGGTAGTCGCGCAGCCCGGCGCGCAGGGTGAGGTCGGGTTTCCGGGTGTCCTGGCGCAGGTGGAAGCGGCCGTTGAAGCCGTAGCGCAGGGTCATGCCGAGATCCGTCACTTCAAGCTGCAGGCGCTTGCCGGCGAGGGGGGCAAGGTCGTCTGCCGAGAGCACGCGGCCGAGGGCGAGGTTGAGACCGGTGACCAGAGCCAGGGTCGGCGGTGTCTGCGGCAGATGGCGACCGATGCGGGCGGCGATGCCGGGCAGTTTGAAGTCGGGCACGGTCCGGGGCAGGCGAAGGGCAGGCAGGGTCAGCATGATGAGCCTCAGGCAGCGATGCTGCTGGATACGACGTATTGCTCGACGCCCGGGCGCCCGTGCCAGAAACCGTTGCAGGGGGCGTCGCTCATGTACGCATGGCTGTGCTCGAAGGCGAGCTGCGGGTCGAGCTTGTGGCGTCGGGCGTCATCGAACAGGGCGAGAATGTCGGCGGTGTGTTCGCCCTGCGGCAGGACGCGCAGGACGCCCACGCCGGCCTGGGCCACGCCGGGCAGGTCGGCCAGCAGGTTGTGCACCTGCGCCGACTGGGTCTGGATGCCGTTGAGCGTGAGGAAGGGTTCGCCCTCGCGGGTGTGCAGGCGGATGCCGTCGGCGAACTGCAGGCAGCGAAATTCGCAGGTGTCTTTCTGCAGGTTGAAGTGGCGGGCGGTGAAGCAGCGGGCCGAGTAGGCCAGCGGCAGGCGGCCGTAGGCCATCACCTCCACCTCGGGCGGCTGCTCGCAGGCGGCGATGAGCGCGGTGAGATCCGCACGCGACATTTCGGGCGGTGCGACCCAGCGGCGGGCGCCCATGGCCTGCAGCCAGCCGAGCGTGTGCGGGTTGAACACGTTCAGCGTGGGGCCGGCGATCCAGCCTTCGACACCGGCCCGGTCGAGCTGATTGACCGCGGCCATGTCGTTGGCCTCGATGCGGAAGCCGGCCTGCTCGGTGAGCTTGCGCAGGGCCTTGAGGTCGGAGGCGGATTCGATCAGCGGCAGGGTGGAGATCACCACTTCCTTGCCCGCTTCGGCCAGTACCTGGCCGATCTCGAGCCAGTCGTCCATGCGCAGTTCGTGACGGCGGGCACACACGGTTTCACCGAGGTAGACGATGTCCACCGGGCTGTCGACGATGCCGGCGTAGAAATCCAGCATGGCCTGGCGGGGCCAGTAGTACTGGTTGGGGCCGAGGGCGAGTTTCAGTGTCTGGGGCATGGGCTTATTTCCATGGCCGGTAGTAGGCGCCGAGGGTGTGACTCTGTCCCTCGGAGACCTGGTTGAGGGCGGCCATCCAGGCCGGGTCGACCTCGAATCCGTCGCCGCGTGTCTGGAGGCGGTCGATGGCGGCACGCCAGATGCGCGTCACCTGGGCCACGTAGGCCGGGCTGCGCTGGCGACCTTCGATCTTGATGGCCTTGACGCCCATGCGTGCCAGCTCGGGGAGCAGGTCGAGGGTGTTGAGGCTGGTCGGCTCTTCGAGGGCGTAATAGGTTTCGCCCTCCACGTCGAAGCGGCCCTTGCACAGGGTGGGGTAGCCGGCGCGCTCGTCCTTGCCGAAACGGTCGATGAGCACGCCGTTCAGGCGTGTCTCCATGCCCTGCGGGGTGTCCTCCCAGCGCACATGCTTGCCCGGCGAGCAGGCGCCGTTGCAGTTGGGCGATTCGCCCGTGGCAAAGGCCGACAGGGCGCAGCGCCCCTCGACCATCACGCACAGGCCGCCAAAACCGAAGACCTCGATCTCGACATCGGTGTTGTCGATCACATGTTGCACCTGGGCCAGCGAGAGCACGCGCGGCAGCACGGCGCGGCGAATGCCGAAGTAGCGCTGGTAGAGGTTGATGGCCTCGAAGCTGGTGGCCGAGCCCTGCACCGACAGATGCAGGCGCAAGCCCGGGTGGCGATCGACCGCGTAGTGCATCAGCCCGGGGTCGGCGAGGATGACCGCATCCACCTCCAGCTCGGCCGCCAGATCGATGGTGTCGGTCCACTCGCGCCAGTTGCGGGCCTGCGGATAGGTGTTGAGCGCCAGCAGCACCTGGCGGCGGTGCCGGTGGGCATAGGCGACGCCGTCGAGCAGTTGCTCGCGGGTGAAGTTCAGGCCGGTGAAGTTGCGGGCGTTGGTGGCGTTCTTGAGGCCCACGTACACGCAGTCGGCGCCTGCATCAACGGCTTTCTTGAGCGCGGGCAGGCTGCCGGCCGGGCAGACCAGATCCATGGCAAGACTCGTCGGTGGTGGTGAATAGCCCGCGAGTCTATCGGCAGGACATGATGAACGGATTGACCCGCATCAATCCGCCCGAATTAAGGCGTGTTCAGTTGTAGGCCGATGGCTGGCGACCGACAAGACCGCCGATGAGCATACCCACCGCGCTGACGCACAGGCCGGCCAGCTGGGGCGGCACGATGGCCTCCGGAGCGACGAACTCGAGCGAAATCCACGTGACCAGACCGAACACCATGGCCAGCGCGGCGCCCAGATTGTTGGCGCGTTTCCAGTAGAGGCCGGCCGCGAGCGGCACGAAGGCCGCCGCCAGGGTGACCTTGTAGGCGTCTTCGACCATCTGGTGGATGGAGCTTTCGGTGCTGGTGGCGTACCAGGTGACGGCAATGGTGAAGGCCACCACCGAGGCGCGGGTCATCCACAGGAAGGCGCGGTCGCTCAGATGCGGCATGAAGCCCTTGAGGATGTTCTCGGAGAAGGTCACCGACGGGGCCAGCAGGGTGCCCGAGGCGGTACTCATGATCACCGAGAGCAGGGCGCCGAAGAAGATCACCTGGGCCGTGATGGGCAGGTGATTGAGAATGAGCTGCGGCAGGATGAGTTGCGAGTCCTCTTCCATGTAGCGGGCCACCAGTTCCGGGTCGATCAGGGTGGCGGCATAGGCGAGGAACAGGGGCACGGCCGCGAACAGGAAGTAGGCGACGCCACCGAGCACGGTGCCGGTGACCGCCACGTGTTCATTCTTGGCCGAGTTGGCGCGCTGGAACACGTCCTGCTGCGGGATCGAGCCGAAGGCCATGGTGAGCAGGGTGGCCACCCAGGCGATGATGGCGCCCACGTTGGCCTCGGGCAGCCATTCGAACTTGCCCGCGGCGGCGGCGTGATCGACCACCGTACCGACACCCCCGGCCAGATCGGCCACCTCCCAGCCAATGAACAGCAGGCCGAGCACGATCACCACCATCTGCACGAAGGTGGTGATGGCCACCGACCACATGCCGCCGAACAGGGTGTAGACCATTACCACGCCGGCGCCGATCAGCATGCCGTCGTTTATGGCGATCTGCCCTTGCGAGACCACATTGAACACCAGCCCCAGGGCGGTCACCTGCGCCGACACCCAGCCCAGGTAGGAGACCACGATGCACAGGGAGAGAATCATCTCCGTGCTGCGGTTGTAGCGCTTGCGGAAGAAGTCACCCAGGGTGAGCAGGTTCTGCCGGTAGAGGCGTTTGGCGAAAAACAGGCCGAAGAGGATCAGGCACAGGGAGGCGCCGAGGGGGTCGGAGATGAGCCCCATGAAGCCTTCTTCAAGGAAGGTGGCCGAGATGCCCAGCACCGTCTCGGCGCCGAACCAGGTGGCGAACACCATGGCCAGCACGATGTAGAAGGGCAGGTGGCGACCGGCGACGATGTAGTCGCGCGCATTGTGCACCCGCATGGCGGCCATCAGACCGATACCAATGGAAATGGCGAGATAGGCAATGACGAGCCAGAGCAGCATGGGCGGCGCTCCCGGAGAGGCGTGGGATGGTTCGGCGGCACGAGGCCGGTTTCAATCCGCGCGATTGTAGAACAGCCGTTTGCCCCTTTGGGCAATTAATCGTCCGGGATTGGGGTCCGAAGCCCCGGGCGGCTCAGCGCAGGAAGAACAGGTGCCAGAGTTCGACGCCGATCACGATCAGCAGAATGACCAGCAAGGCGTTGAAACGCCGGTGCTGACGCCGGTGAGCACGGGCCAGGCGGGCCATTTCCTTCTGCATCTCGATCTGCTGGTCGCGGGTGTCCAGCGCGTGGTGCACCAGGCGTGGCAATTGCGGGATCGCCATGGCCCAGCTGGGGGCCTCTTCCTTCACATGGCGCACCAGCGCGCGCCAGCCGATTTGCTCGTTCATCCAGCGCTCGAGGAAGGGCTTGGCGGTCTTCCACAGGTCCAGCTCGGGGTCGAGCTGACGACCGAGGCCTTCGATGTTGAGCAGGGTCTTTTGCAGCAGCACCAGTTGCGGCTGCACTTCCATCTCGAAGCGGCGGGCCGTCTGGAACAGGCGCAGCAGGGTCTTGCCGAAGGAGATGTCCTTGAGCGGCTTGTCGAAAATCGGCTCGCACACCGCGCGGATGGCGGATTCGAACTCATCGACCCGCGTATGTGGCGGCACCCAGCCGGCGTCGATGTGCGCCTGGGCGACGCGCTTGTAGTCACGCTGGAAGAAGGCCAGAAAGTTCTGCGCCAGGTAGTTCTTGTCCACGTCGGTGAGCGTGCCCATGATGCCGAAATCGAGGGCGATGTAGCGGCTGTCGGCCGCCACCATGATGTTGCCCGGGTGCATGTCGGCGTGAAAGAAGCCGTCGCGAAACACCTGGGTGAAGAAGATCTCCACGCCCGCCATCGACAGGTCCGACAGGTTCGTGCCCTGGGCCTTGAGTGCCTCGATGCGCGAAATGGGAATGCCGTGCATGCGCTGCATGACCATCACCGACTTGCCGCAGTAGTCCCAATGCACTTCAGGGACGATGAGCAGGTTCGAATCCTTGAAGTTGCGGCGCAGCTGCGAGCAGTTGGCGGCCTCGCGCATCAGATCCAGCTCGTCGCGCAGGTGCTTGGCGAATTCGCCCACCACCTCGCGGGGCTTGAGGCGCCGGCTGGCGGGCCAGAGTTTTTCCAGCGCGGTGGCGGCCACGTCGAGCAAAGCCAGATCGTGGGCGATGACGCGCTCGATGCCGGGGCGCAGGATCTTGACGGCCACTTCGGTGCCGTCGTGCAGTTCGGCGAAATGGACCTGGGCCACCGAGGCCGAGGCCACCGGCTCGCGGGTGAAACCGGCGAAGACCTCATCGACCGGCTTGCCGTAATAGTCCTCCAGCACCTTGATCGCCTGATCGATGGGAAAGGGCGGTACCCGGTCCTGCAGCAGCGCCAGTTCGTCGGCGATGTCCGGCGGCAACAGATCGCGCCGGGTGGAGAGCATCTGCCCGAACTTCACGAAGATCGGGCCGAGCGATTCGAGGGCCTTGCGCAGGCGCACGGCGCGCGGGTCGGCGAAGCGTCGCCAGAAGAACAGCAAGCCCCACACACGCACCAGGGTACCGCTCGGGTCGGCGGCGAGAATCATCCGGTCGAGGCCGAAACGCAGGCTCACGGAGACGATTTTGACCAGTCGGAACAGTCGCACGGGCACGGGTCTGGGGTTGGGAAAACGGCATTTTGCCTGTAAACGCCACAAGAGGGGTGTTGGCGTGGCACGGGGCGGCCGGGCGCGTGAGTGATGCATTCCACTGACGCGAAAGGGCGCATGGCGCGAGCATCTGTGCGGCCGCGTGTCGGCTTGCTGAGGGTCACGGGCATTTAACCTCGGGCGCCGACATGCTTTAATCAGACGAAAGACGCCGTCATCCGGGCCCGAGTCCGCCTCGACGCGCATCATGGAGGAGACCCGTGAGCAAGTCAGCCCTGTGTATTGGCATCAATGATTACCCCGGTACCGAAAGCGATCTTGCCGGATGCGTGAATGACGCCAACGACTGGTCGAGCCTGTTGGGCCAGCGCGGCTATCTGGTGCGCCAGATGCTCGACGGCGAGGCGACCAAGGCGGCCATGGTGCAGGCGATCGGTGATCTGATCGGTGCGGCGCGCAACGGCGACTCGGTGGTCATCACCTATTCAGGTCATGGCACCTGGGTGCCCGATACCTCCGGCGACGAGTCCGACGGGCGCGATGAAGGCCTGTGTCCGCACGACATCAGCGACGGCAACGTGCTGCTCGATGACGAACTGACCGAGATCTTCCGCCTGCGCGAGGCCGGGGTGCGGGTGCTGCTCATTGCCGACAGTTGCCACTCGGGCTCGGTCACCCGGGGTAACGATGCCGACCTCGATCCGGGCATGCCACGGGCGCGCTTCCTGCCGCCCAGCGTGTGGGCGGACGACACCCAGCTGGCGCCGGCCGCGCTGTCGCGCAGCGGCGGCTTCGGCAGTTTCTCCCGCCTTGGCGGCGATCTGCTCATGGCGGGGTGTCGCGATGCCGAGTTCAGCTGGGATACCCGCTTCGGCGGGCGGCCCAACGGCGCATTCACCTACTACGCCCTCAAGACACTGCAGCAGCTCGGGCCGGATGCTTCCTACCAGGACTGGTTCCGGGCCATCGGCAACCATCTGCCGACAACACGGCTGCCACAGACGCCGCAGATACTTGGCTCGCGTTCGGCACGTCACTTTCCCATCTTCGAATAGAACTCCATGGGTTCGAGCGCACGCCTGAACCCCGATAAGGATGTCGAGCATGTCTGACGATCACACCTACCTGCTGGCCGGACACGAGTCGGTCGCCGAGAAGCCCCGGACCGACGAGATCAGGATCACCGAGGCGCGCAAGATCATGCCCGGCGCGTCCCGCGGTAACGAGGCGCCAGCCGAACTGGATGGCGATGCCGTCGTCCGGGTGGAGCTTGAGAACGGCTTCGTCCTCTGGAGCCGGGCGGACGATCTGCTGCGCGAGCGTGGGCGCAAGGTCGGTCAGCGCGACGGCAAGACCACCTGGCAGATCGACTTCGCCCCACGACCGGGCGAGCCGGATCGCGGCTCGCAGCGCGGCTGGCTCGGCCTCGGGGTGCGCCTGCTTGAGGCCTTTGGCGTCGATCTCACCGGAAAAGCCGCCGCCACGCTGGCCAAGAAGCTCGAAGACAGACAGCTGGGCTCGACGCCGCCCGCGCTCTACCGGTGTGACCTGACCCCGAACGAAAAGGGGGTGCCCGGGCTCAACAAGCCGGGCCAGATCGACCCGGCGGCCGGACCGATGCTGGTCTTCCTGCACGGCACGGCTTCGAGCACGGAAGGCAGTTTCGGTGCCCTGTGGCGTAGCGACAACAATGCCGCGGCGGCCCTGCGCGGACGCTTCGAGTCGCGCTACGGCGACCGGGTGTTCGCGCTCCAGCACCGCACCATGACCGAGAGCCCGATCCAGAATGCGCTGGCGCTCGCCAAGGCCTTGCCCATGGGGGCCGAGGTGCATCTGGTCAGCCACTCGCGCGGCGGGCTGGTGGGGGAGTTGATGTGCCTGGGCATGCGCGACCCGCAAAGCGACCCGATCCGCGCGGCGCTGATCGACACCCTGTTTGCCGCCGACATGACCGTGGGCGAGCAACTGGGTCTGGGCGCCCTGCAAGGCAAGGAAGCCAAGGCCCGCGACAAGGCGTATGAAGAAGATCGCGCCGCGCTGCTCGAACTGGTGGCCGAACTCGACACCAAGAAACTGCGCATCACGCGCTTCGTGCGCGTGGCCTGCCCGGCGCGTGGCACCACGCTGGCCTCCGGGCGGCTCGATCGCTGGCTGTCGGTGCTCGACTTCGTTTCCGGTAAAGGCGTCTTCGGCGAGGCCTTGGATTTCCTGCTCGCGGTGGTCAAGGAGCGCACGGACCCCCGCAGCCTGCCGGGCCTCGAAGCCATGATGCCGGGTTCGGCGCTGACGCGTTTGCTGCAACACCCGGATCTGATCACCGCCGCCGACCTCTCGGTCATTGCCGGGGATGTGGAAGGCGACACCCTGTGGAGCCAGATCAAGCTGCTGGCGGTGGACTGGTTCTATGGCGACGACCACGATCTGGTGGTCAATACCGGCTCCATGCTCGGCGGCATGCGTCGCATGAAAGGCGGCGCGCGCTATCTGCGCGACGAGGGTGGCCAGGTCAATCACTTCCGCTATTTCACCAATGAAAAATCGGTGCGCTGGCTCACCAACGGGCTCATGCGTGCCGATGATTCCGGCGGCGGTTTCCTGCCCATCGAAGAGGGCGAGGTCAAGACGCCGCGCTGGCGCGAGGCGCTGGCCCGCAGCCGCAGTGGCGGCGCCCCCAGGCCGCTGGCGGTGATTCTGCCGGGGACCATGGGCAGTGTGCTGCAGCAGCATGGCGAGACGGTGTGGATCCATTACTGGCGATTGTTGCGGGGGCAGCTTGGCCGCATCGGCATGGGCGAGCGCGACGTGGAGCCGGTGGATCTGGTGGGCGATTTCTACGGCCCCCTCATCGAGTTCATGGCCCGCAGTCACCGGGTGGAGATCTTTCCCTACGACTGGCGCAACTCGGTGCGTGACGCGGCCGAGCGACTGGCCGAATCACTTGAGCGCTGGGTCCCCGAGGCCGAGCGCACCGGCCAGCCGGTGCATCTGATTGCCCATTCCATGGGTGGTCTGGTGGTGCGCTCGATGATTGCCGACGGCGGTCGGGGGGCTGCCATCTGGCAGCGCATCCTGGCCTTGCCCAACAGTCGCTTCGCCATGCTGGGGACCCCCAATCGCGGTTCATATGAAGCGGTGCGCTGGCTCACCGGTGGCAACCCCACCCAGCAGAAGCTGGCGCTGCTCGATTTCACCCGCAGCACCAACGACATCATCGGCCTCGTGGGCCGCTTCCCCGGGTTGATCGAACTGCTGCCCTTCGCCCCGGAAGACCCCGATTTCACCGAGCCCAGCCTGTGGAAGGCGCTCAAGGCGGAGATCGACGCCAGCTGGCCCACCTCGACGGCCACCACGCTGCGCAGCGTGCGCCCGACCTGGCAACGCCTGCTGGCGGCCCCCGGCGACCCGGATCACATGGTCTACCTGGCCGGTACACAGCCGGCCACGGTGATGGACTACCGGGTCGAAACGCCGGATGACGGCGCCTGGCCGGCCCGCAAACGACTGGCCTTCGACGCCACGGCCGAGGGTGACGGCACGGTGACCTGGGCGTCCGGACGCTTGCCCGGCGTGCCCACCTATTACATCGAGGACACGGCGCATGACGCGCTGTGTACGCAAACGCGCGCCTTCCCGGGGCTGCTTGACCTGCTCATGACCGGCGCGACCGAGCGCCTGCCGGCCTCGCCGCCGCGTGCCCGGGCCGGTCTGCCCGAGCGCTTCCCCATGCCGGAGCGGCCGTTCACCGACGATCTGCCCGACGAGAGCGCCGTGCGCGGCTTCGGCTTCGGCGGCGGGCTGCCGCCCTCCTTCGAGGAGGATGCCGTGGTGGCGCCGCGCATCCGCGTGAGCGTGCGCCACGGGGATCTGGCTTACGCCCGCCACCCGGTGGTGGTGGGGCACTACGAGGGCGACGCCATCGTCAGTGCCGAGGCGGCGCTGGACTACCGCCTCAACGGTGCCCTGTCGCGACGCATGCGTCTGGGGATGTACCCGACCACGCCCGGCACGCACGCGCTGTTTTTCAATGACGCGGTGGACATCAAGCCGGAAGGCGCGGTGGTGGTCGGCCTCGGTCAGGTGGGCGATCTGAGCCCCGGCGGCCTCGAAGTCAGTGTGCGTTCGGCCCTGCTCGATTTCGCCTTGCAGGTGGCCCAGTGGCCGGACGATGCGCGCTTCGGCCCGGCCTCGGCGCCGCGCTCGGCCGCGGTCAGCTGTCTGCTGGTGGGCACGGGGGCCGGCGGCATGCCGGTCTCGGCCTCGGTGGATGCCATCTTGCGGGCCGCGGTTGCGGCGGCGGACAAGCTCACCGAACAGGGGCTGGAGAACCGGGTGGTGATCGACGCCATCGAGTTCATCGAGGTGTTCGAAGACATCGCCATCAGCGCCACCGAGGCGCTGGGCAACTCCCTGCGCGATGGCGATCTGGCCGCGCGCATCGACTGGCCGGATCGCAACATCCAGATGGGTGAAGGGCGCCGCCGGCGGGTGCGTCGGGATGAGCAGCCAGACTGGTGGCATCGCCTCGAGATCGCCGAAGAGGAAGGCCGCCGCGCGCTGCGCTTCATCTTCGCCACCGACCGGGCGCGTGCCGAGGAGACCCTGGCCGCGGGCCAGCTGGAACTGGCGGATGCCTTCATTCGCCAGGCCGCTCGCTCACCGGCAGCCAACAGCGAAGTGGCCAAGACGCTGTTTGAAATGCTGTTGCCGAACACGCTCAAACTGATGGCGCCGGATCAGTCGAACATGGTGCTCATGCTCGATCAGCAGTCCGCCTGCTATCCGTGGGAGCTGCTCGAAAATCGCTGGGGCGCGTGCAACCGGCCACCCGCGGTGGCGGCGGGGCTGGTGCGACAGCTCAAATCGAAGGAATTCCGTGCCCAGCCGCTGCACAGCCAGAGTGCCAAGGCCCTGGTGGTCGGCAATCCGGATCTGGCGGGCTGGGCCACCTTCCCCGATCTGCCGGGGGCTCGGCGTGAGGCTGAAGAGGTGGCTGCCATGCTGCGCGGTGGCGGTTTCGATGTGCGCGAAAGCGTGGATGAAACCGCAGACGCCATCGTGGCCGGCCTGCATCGTGATGCCTGGCGCATCCTTCATCTGGCGGGTCACGGCGAGCATGAATTCGAGATCGGCACCGGGGCTGATGGCAAGCCGCGCAAGGTCTCCGGCATGGTCATCGGCAAGAACGCTTTCCTGACGCCGGGGGATGTGGAGCAGATGCGCTGGGTGCCCGAAGTGGTATTCATCAATTGCTGTCACCTGGGCAAGGTCGGCGGTGAGCCGGCCGTGCCCTTCACCGCGCTGGCGGCCAATCTGGCCGTGCAGTTCGTGCGTATGGGCGTCAAGGCCGTGGTGGCGGCAGGCTGGGCGGTCGATGACGCCGCGGCCACCGCTTTTGCGGGCAGTTTCTATCGTCACCTGCTCGCGGGCCAGAGTTTTGGCGAAGCGGTGCGCGCGGCGCGCGAGGTGGTTTGGTCCAACTATCCCGGCGTCAATACCTGGGGCGCCTACCAGTGCTACGGCGATCCGAGTTACCGCCTGCGCGGCGACGGATCGGCGCGGACGCATCGGGCCCCGCAACCCTTCTTCGCACCGGTGGAACTGGTGGTGGCGCTGGGCAACCACACCGAGTGGGTGCGCATGCAGATCCAGCGCGAGGGCGAAGAGCCGGAGCGGCTTGCCCGCATGCGGGCCGACATCGGCCAGATTCTGGCGCGGGTACCCGAAGACGTGCGCGACAGCTGGCTGGCGCGGGCGGATGTGGCCGCCGCACTGGGCTTTGCCTGGGGTGAGACCGGGGCCTACGCCGAGGCCATCGAATGGCTGGAGAAGGCCATGGTGCTCGACGCGGGCGACTGCCCCGTGCGGGCCGTCGAACAATGTGCCAATTTCAAGGTGCGGCTGGCCGGGCAGGAATGGGCCGGGCTGTGGCAGACGGGGGGTGTGGACGAGGATGTGCGCGAATCGCTGATCGAGCGCATCGAGGCGGCCATCATGGAGCTTGACCTCATCTGCCAGCGTGCCCCCACGGCCGAGCGCTACAAGTTGCTGGGCAGTGCCTGCAAGCGTCTGGCGTGGATGCACACCCACAAGCGGCCGCGGAACGAGGCGCTGATCAACATGGCCAACTACTACCGGCTGGCCTCGGAGGCGGAGCTGAAATCGGGGCAGCCGCCCAAGGCCTATGCCTTCAGCAATCGCGCCCTGGCCGAGGTGCTGGCGGCCATGCTCAACAAGGCCGACATGCCCGGAGACGACTGGCTGGCCGAATGCGAGGCCATGATCGCGCGCACGCAGGAGCGCAACGAGCGCAACCCCAACCTGTGGGACGCTCTGGGCGAACCGGACTGCATGCTCGTGCGCATGCTGGCGCGGCCCACGCGGCGGGGCGTGCGCGACGATGCCGACCATATCGCGCGCAGCTACCAGCGAGTCCTCATGCGCGGTGCGAGCCCGCGGGAGCGGGCATCGGTGGTTGAGCATGTGGAATTCGTGGTGGCCCTGTGCGCGGGCGAGGGCAAGGCCCTGCGCGAGGCGCTGGCAGTCATTCGCAGCGCCCTGTGAGGAGACGGCGATGAAAGACAGAATTGACGAGGCGCTCGAGAGTTTCGATCTGGCCAACCTCGATCCGCGGGACCGCATCAGTCCGAACTTCCGCATCTACGAGCTGACTGTCTCCGAACTGGCGATGCGCCAGGGCATCAGCAACCGGTTCGAGACCAATGAGCAGTTGCGCGCCGCCATCCATCTGGCGCGCAACGTGTTGCAGCCGATTCGCGAGGCCTTCGACAAACCGTATTCGCCCAACAGCGTGTTCCGCAGTCAGGCGTTAGAGCGGGTGCTCAAGCGCCGACCGGCCACGTGGATCAGCACCAGCCAGCACACCACCGGCTGTGCCTGCGATATCGAGATTCCCGGTGTGCCTACGCTGGAACTGGCGGAGCGGGCGGTGGAGATCCTGGGCGAATTCGACCAGATCATCTGCGAGTGCTACGACCCGCGCCTGGGGCCGAATGCCGGCTGGGTGCACATCTCCCTGTGCGCGCCGGGTTCGGGCAAGAAGAACCGGGGCAAGAAGCTCAGCTACATCCGTGACCCGCACACCGATCGCATGGTCTATGTCAGTGGCTTGCGTGCCAGCGTGGCCTGAGGGTGGAGCGCGATATCCGACGGGCGGACCGCTGCGCATGTGAAACCGTGGGTCTCGCATGGGATTTGGCGGCGGGAGCCTTGTATAATCTCGGGTTTGATCGAATTGTCTGATGGCCATGAGCGCTGACCCGAAACTTCACCTTGCCGAACTTCTCAAGACCGCGCTCGCCAGCGTGGCGCCCGACGCCCCCGAGCGAGACATCCTGCTGGAGCGCCCCAAGCAGGCCGGGCACGGTGATTTTTCCTCGAACCTGGCCATGCAGCTGGCCAAGCCCTTGCGCCGCAGCCCGCGCGATCTGGCGCAGATGCTGGTGGCCGAGCTGCCTGCCTCCGAGCTGGTGAGCAAGGTCGAGATCGCCGGCCCCGGTTTCATCAATTTCACCCTCGCCACCGATGCCAAGACCGGTATCGTGACCACCGTGCTCGAGCAGGGCGAGGCCTTCGGCCGTGGTGCGGATAAAGGCATCAGCGTCCAGATCGAATTCGTCTCCGCCAACCCGACCGGTCCGCTGCACGTGGGTCATGGTCGAGGTGCCGCCTATGGTGCGTCGCTGTCGTCGGTCATGGAGTTTGCCGGCTACAAGGTGGCCCGCGAGTACTACGTGAATGATGCCGGCCGTCAGATGGATATCCTGGCCACATCGACCTGGCTGCGCTATCTGGCGTTCTTCGGCATCGAGGTGGCCTTCCCGCCCAACGGTTATCAGGGCGACTACGTCATCGACATGGCACGCGAAATTCGCGATGGTCATCAGGACCGTTTCGCGAAAGTGAGTCTTGAGCAGGTGACCGCCGGTCTGGTGGATGTGGATGCCGACAAGGAGGCCCACCTGGACGGCCTCATCGCCAACGCCAAGGCCCTGCTGGGGCAGGACTACCACTGGATTCACGATTTCGTGCTCACCGAGCAGCTCGGTGACTGCCGCGAAGATCTGGGAGAGTTCGGGGTCACCTTCGACAAGTGGTTCTCCGAGAAGAGCCTGTTCGACACCGGACTGGTCGAGCGTGCCGTGACCCAGCTCGAAAAGCTCGGTCACATCTATGTGCAGGACGGTGCCAAGTGGTTCCGCTCCAGCGCCTTCGGCGACGAGAAGGATCGTGTGGTGCAGCGTGACAACGGGCTGTTCACCTACTTTGCTTCCGACATCGCCTACCACCTGAACAAGTACGAGCGCGGCTTCGATCGCATGATCGACATCTGGGGGGCCGACCATCATGGCTACATCCCGCGTGTGAAAGGGGCCATACAGGCGCTCGCGCTGGCACCCGAGAAGCTCGAGGTGTCGCTGGTGCAGTTCGCCGTGCTCTATCGCAATGGCCAGAAGGCGCCGATGTCGACCCGTTCGGGTCAGTTCGTCACCCTGCGCGATCTGCGCAAGGAAGTGGGCAACGACGCCTGCCGCTTCTTCTATGTGCTGCGCAAGAGCGACCAGCATCTGGACTTCGATCTCGATCTGGCCAAGAGCCAGAGCAACGAGAACCCGGTGTACTACATCCAGTACGCCCATGCCCGTGTCTGCTCCGTGCTGGGGCAGTGGAACGGGGTCGAGCGCGATCTGCTCGAGGTGGACCTCGGTCGTCTCGAATCCGAGCGCGAGCTGGGCCTGTGTGCCCGGCTGGCCACGTTCCCGGAGGTGGTGCAATCCGCTGCCGACGACTACGCCCCGCACCAGATCGCCTTCTACCTGAAGGACCTGGCCGGCGAGTTCCACAGCTGGTACAACGCCGAGCGCATGCTGGTCGAGGACGAAGACCTCAAGGCCGCGCGTCTGGCCCTGGCGGCCGCTATCCGCCATACGCTGGCCAACGGCCTGCGTCTGCTCGGGGTCAGTGCCCCGACCTCCATGTAAATCCAATCGAGGATCCGTGCGCGTGAGCAATCAACGCAAGAACACTAAGAAAGCCCCCCCGAAGAAAGCCGGGGGCGGCGTATTCGTCGGCATCGTCATCGGCCTCATGCTGGGGGCGGTATTCGCGGCCGGCGTGGCCTGGTATCTGACCCGCTCCAATCCGTTTGTCGACCAGACATCGAGCACTTCGTCCCCCGACCGCGCCCCGCTGACGCCGAAAGTGCTGCCGGGCAAGCCGGGTGACCGTCCGCTCGAGAAGCCGGAGTTCGATTTCTACAAGATCCTGCCCAAGGGCGACGGTTCGGTCGATATCCCGACCGACGGCAAGCCTGCGCCCACCGAGGCCCGGCCGGCCGAAAAGCTCTATTTACAGGTGGGTGCCTTTGAAGATCCGACCGAGGCTGACAACCTGAAGGCGCGTCTTGCGTTAATGGGGGTGGAAGCATCGGTTCAGCGTGGAGAATCGGCCACTGCCGGGACGGTTCACCGGGTGCGGCTCGGGCCCTACGCGCGACTCGATGATCTCAATGCCGTCCGTGCCGAACTGGCGCGCGCAGGAATCGAATCCAACCTCGTGCGCGTGAAGTAATCGATCGCGGGAACTTGAAATGGCCGGGCGCGTCACAACCGCGTCCGCCTCAATGCAAGGAACATTCAGTGATGGAACGTCGTGACGTCCTTAAACAGCTGGCAGCGCTGGCTGGTCTTTCCGCCGTCGGTGTGCCGGCCTTTGCCCAGGCTACCGAGCAGTACGCGCCGGTCAATCCGCCTCAGCCGACTTCCGATCCGGCCAAGATCGAAGTGATCGAGTTCTTCCATTATGGCTGCCCGCATTGCCGCGATTTCGATCCGCTGGTGCAGGACTGGGTCAAGACCTTGCCCGAGGACGTCACCTTCACGCATGTGCCCGCCATCTGGGGTAACCCGAAGCTCAGCGCTCTGGCCCAGTTCTACTATGCGATGGAAACCGTGGGGATTGCCCATGAGCTGCATCCCAAGGTGTTCAAGGCCTATCAGGATGGTCGCGTGCCGCTCGATACCGAAGAAGGTGCCATCCAGTGGGTCAGCGACAATGGCTTCGACGGCAAGAAGTTCGCCGACGCGTACAAATCTTTTGGCGTTCGCGGCAAGGTGCAGCGTGCCGATCAGCTGGCCCGCAACTACCGCATCCGTGGCGTACCGACCCTAGCCATCGATGGCAAATTCATGACTTCAGCCTCCATGTCGGGCTCGCACGAGAGTTCGCTCAAGGTGGCTGACCAGTTGATCTCGCTGATTCGCCAGACCAAGAAAGGCTGATCGTTGGTGAGTGACGCCCGCGCGCGCCGCGATGCCGAAAGGCCGCGGCGCGTTTTTCTGACCGGCGCCAGCAGCGGCATCGGCACCGCCCTGGCGCGCAGATACGCACAGGAAGGGGCGCAGATCGGCTTGCTCGGTCGCCGGCGGGATGCGCTTGAGGCCCTTGCCGCTGAGTTGCCGTGTCAGACCTGGCTGTATACGGCGGACGTGGCTGATGCGGTTGCCATGCACGCGGCCGGTCTGGCGTTCATCGAGCATTTCGGTGTGCCGGACCTCGTCATTGCTAGCGCGGGCGTCTCGGCAGGGACGCTGACCGAGTTCGAAGAGGACGCCCGGGTGTTCGAGCGGATCTTCCAGACCAACGTGCTGGGCATGGTGCACACCTTTCAGCCCTTCATCGAACCGCTCCGTTCATGCGGGCGTGGCACGCTCGTGGGCATTGCGTCGGTGGCCGGCATTCGAGGCCTGCCCGGTGCCGGTGCTTACAGTGCCTCCAAGGCAGCGGCGCGCACCTATCTGGAAAGCCTCCGCGTGGAATTGCACGGATCGGGCGTGCGTGTGGTGACCCTGTCGCCGGGTTATATCGATACCCCGATGACTCAGGTCAATACATACCCGATGCCGTTTCTGATGCCCGCTGACAAGGCCGCGGAGCGCATGGCAGCCCTCATCGACAAGGGGGCACGACATGCCGTGGTGCCCTGGCAGATGGGGCTGGTGGCGCGGGTTCTGGGTGTCCTTCCCCGGTGCGTGTATGACCGTCTGTTTGCTCGTGCGGGACGCAAACCGAGGCAGCTTCCTCTATAGGGGTTGCGCATCGCAGCATCTGGCTGGCTTCTCGCGATTCCCGGCTATCGCTTGAATCAATGGGTTTTCTTCGATTGATTTGAAAATCGAAAGAAACTTTGCGGGCAGGTCATGCGTCCATATTGTGCAATGCACAATATTTGCCTTTCCCGAACGGCACAGGTTCGTCACCGCGCGGCAGGCAAAGGACGGAGCGCATGAGTATCTCGTTTCCCTTGCTCGGCAAGAAGCACCGCATCAATCTCGCCCTTCAGGGCGGCGGCGCGCATGGCGCATTCACCTGGGGCGTGCTCGACTATCTGCTTGAAGACGGGCGCTATCAATTCGACGGGGTCAGCGGGACGAGTGCCGGCGCCATGAACGCCGTCGTGCTGGCCCAGGGACTGATGACCGGTGGGTGCGACGGCGCCCGCGAAGCCCTGGCGAAGTTCTGGACGGCCGTGGCCGAGAGTGTCCCCATCACGCTCGCGTCCCAGCTCTCGGACGAGACGGGGACCAAGACGCCCCTGGCGCTGACCTTGCTGCTCGACCTGACCAACTATTTTTCGCCCTACGAACTGAACCCCTTCGACCTCAATCCCTTGCGTGATGTGGTCGAAGCCCAGATCGACTTCAAGCGCCTGCGCCGGCACAGCCCGGTCAAGCTCTTCGTGGCCGCGACCAACGCCAACAACGGTCGCCTGCGCCTGTTCACCAATCGGGAGATGTCCGCCAATGCGGTGCTGGCCTCGGCCTGCCTGCCGAAAATCCATCATGCCATCGAGATTCGCGGTGTGCCCTACTGGGACGGTGGCTACTCGGCCAACCCGGCGGTGTTCCCCTTGTTCTACGAGTGTCGCGCCAAGGACATCGTGCTGGTGCTGCTGGCGCCGTCCGACCTGGGCAAGACGCCACACAGTGCGCGCGAGATCCAGCAGCGCGCCATGGAAATCGGGTTCAACAATGCGTTCCGGCGCGAGATGCGCATGCTTGCGCATGCACGGGACTACGTGTCGCGTTCCTGGCTGCCCCTGGGCCGTCTGGAGCGGCGGCTCATGAATGCACGACTCCATTCCATCGAGGCGGATACCCTCGGTGATCTGCCGTACGAATCGAAGCTGGCCGCCAATCTGGCCTTCTTCGAGCGTTTGCGGGACATGGGCCGTGCCCGGGCGAAGCGCTGGGTCCAGGCGAATCACGCCGAGGTGGGGCGCAACTCTTCGCTCAATCTGGAGGCTGCCTTCGGCGGCTATTGAGTGTCCGGTCGGCGCGTGGTGAGCGAGGCTCTTTGTGCCCGTGTGACGTCTGCCTTCAAGTCAGCTGTTTCCTGGTCGTTGTTTGAGGCATGGGGACATGAAGGAGACAACAATGGACGAGCTGAGCGAGCGCCGGTTGAGGCAGAGAATCCTGGTCAATCAAGGTGAGGATATGGCGTTCAAACTCTTTTGCGAAGGTACTCCGGCCGATGTGGCGGATCTCTCCCTGGAGGGCTTTGCCATGCGGGCTAGCACGGCTCCGGATGCGAGCCACGAATTCAGTTTCCGGCTCGAATACCGGGACATGCCGGTGACCGTGACCGGGCAGGCCCAGGTGGTGAACTACCAGAAGGGCGCAACGCACGAAAGCGGCATGGCCGGCTGCCGGATTCTGAGTTTCGACCGGGCGGGCCGGGACACGCTGGCCATGTGGCTGTCGGTTCATGTGGCCCGGCTTGCGAACGTGCCCTTGAGCGCGGACGAAGCCCTCGATATCGTCGCCGGTCCATCCCTGGTTTGAGCCCGTGCGGGCATACGGGCCGTCCCGTATGCCCGACCGAGGGGTCTTTGCGTTAGACTGGCCTGCGTGAGGCCGTCAGGCGCAGCCTGCCTTGGCGGTTGTTTTCGGCCAAAGGAGACCCAGTGATGAAGAAGCTCGTATCTGCGCTCGCCGTATCGGGCATGATGTTGTCCATGACCCCTGCGCCGGTCAGCGCGGCCCAGCAATTCGTGTCGATTGGCACCGGTGGCGTCACCGGGGTTTACTACCCCACGGGCGGTGCGATCTGCCGCCTGGTCAACAAGAACCGCAAAGAGCACGGCATCCGTTGCTCGGCCGAGTCCACGGGTGGCTCGGTCTACAACATCAACACCATCCGCGCCGGTGAGCTCGAATTCGGCGTCGCCCAGTCCGACTGGCAGTACCACGCCTACAAAGGCACGTCCAAGTTTGCGGACCAGGGGGCCTTCGAGAAGCTGCGCTCGGTCTTTTCCGTGCATCCGGAACCCTTCACCGTACTGGCCCGCAAGGACAGCGGCATCACCAAGTTCGAAGACGTCAAGGGCAAGAAGGTGAACGTGGGCAACCCGGGCTCCGGGCAGCGCGCCACCATGGAAGTGGTGATGGACGCCTTCGGCATGAAGATGGATGATTTTGCCGTGGCGGCCGAGCTCAAGGGCTCCGAAATGGCCCAGGCGGTGTGTGATGGCAAGATCGACGTGATGGTCTATACCGTGGGCCACCCGGCCGCAGCCATTACCGAAGCCACCACCACCTGCGACCTGAACCTGGTCAATGTGGTCGGGGCGCCGGTCGACAAACTGGTCGCCGACAACCCCTTCTATCGCAAGGCCACGATTCCCGGTGGCATGTATGCCGGCAACCCGGATGACACCCAGACTTTTGGTGTGGGCGCCACCTTCGTGACCTCGGCCGACGTCTCTGACGAGGTGGTCTATACCGTCGTCAAGGCGGTGTTCGACAACTTTTCCGACTTCAAGAAGCTGCACCCGGCCTTCGCCAACCTGACCGAGGCCGAGATGATCAAGGATGGCCTGTCTGCGCCGCTGCATCCGGGTGCCGTCAAGTACTACAAGGAACGCGGCTGGATGAAGTGATCCGCATGCTGCAGTGAAACCGGGGGTGCCGGCGTGTGACGCCGCCGCCCCCGTTTTTCTTCCCCCGTCCCCCAGGAGCAGGTCAGATGAGCGGGCACGCGAAAACAAAAGCACAAGAGCTCGAAAGCATGGTGGCGCAGTCCGAATCCGGCGCGCGCAAACCCGCCGGCAGCGTCGGCATCTTCCTTGGCATTCTGGCCTTTGCCTGGTCGATCTTTCAGTTGTACGTCGCCTCGGGCGTGCCATTCTGGCTGACCGAGCATCTGGGCGTGAACTGGGTGTTCAACAACCAGGAGGTGCGGCAGGTCCACCTGGCCTTTGCGATTGCGCTGTGCTCGCTGGCCTATCCGCTGTTCAAGGGCTCGCCGCAGCATCGCATTCCCTGGTACGACTGGATTCTCACGGTGGTAGGAGTGTGCTGCTGCCTGTATCTGCTGGTGTTCAAGGACACCATCTCGGATCGTGCCGGTCTGCCGACCACGAGTGATCTGGTCATTTCTGCCCTCGGGTTGATCTCCCTGGGCATTGCGGTGTTCCGCTCGCTGGGCCTGCCCCTGTTGCTGGTGGCCACGGTGTTCATGACCTACGTGTTCTTCGGTGACCAGCCGTGGCTGCCGGAAGTCATCCAGTGGAAGGGCGCCTCGTTCGGCAAGGCAATGTGGCATTTCTGGATGCAGACCGAAGGGGTGTTTGGCGTTGCGCTGGGCGTGTCGGCCACGATGATCTTCCTGTTCGTGCTGTTCGGCGCCCTGCTCGAGCGCGCGGGTGCGGGCAATTACTTCATCCAGCTGGCGCTGTCCCTGCTTGGCCACCTGCGGGGCGGGCCGGCCAAAGCGGCCGTGGTGGCCTCGGGCCTGAGTGGCTTGTATTCGGGGTCGTCCATCGCCAACGTGGTGACCACCGGGACATTCACCATCCCGCTCATGGTCAAGACCGGCTTCTCCCGCGAAAAGGCGGGCGCCGTGGAAGTGGCGTCGTCGACCAATGGCCAGCTCACGCCGCCGGTGATGGGTGCGGCCGCCTTCCTGATCGCCGAATTCACCGGCATTGCCTATACCGATGTGATCCGCCATGCGGTGGTGCCGGCGCTGGCCTCCTACATCGCGCTGTTCTACATCGTCCATCTCGAAGCCATGAAGATGGGACTCGAGGGAATGCCGCGCCCCTCGGCGCGTTTT
Organism: Nitrogeniibacter aestuarii; assembly: GCF_017309585.1. Taxonomy (NCBI): domain Bacteria; kingdom Pseudomonadati; phylum Pseudomonadota; class Betaproteobacteria; order Rhodocyclales; family Zoogloeaceae; genus Nitrogeniibacter; species Nitrogeniibacter aestuarii. The sequence goes on from NZ_CP071321.1 coordinate 564,003, forward strand.
ACCCTCATCCAGAAGCTGATGGGCTTTCTCGGGGGCTTCGTGGCCATCGGCGTGCTCGGTGCCATTGTTTATTTCGTGTTGGGCAGCGTGGCCGAGATGATGCCGTCCATGACGACGTGGACCGGTGCGCTGATCTTCCTGTTGGGCTATCTCGCCCTGATCCGCGTGGCTGCCAAGCGTCCGGACCTCGAAATGAAGGACCCGGAGCATTTCGAAGTGCTCCCGCGTGCCGACGAGGTGGCGCCGACGGGGCTCTACTATGTGCTGCCCATCGTCGTGCTGCTGTGGTCGATCCTCATCGAGCGCCTCTCGCCCGCGCTGTCCGCCTTCTGGGCCTCGCTGGCCATGCTCTTCGTGGTGCTCACCCAGGACTTTCTCAAGGCCCTGTTCCGTGGCGAGCATGCCCACCTGGGTCATTTCAGGGACGGCGTGGTCGCCATGTACGAGGGCATGATCTCGGGGGCGCGCAACATGGTGCCCATCGGGGTGGCCACCGGGGTGGCCGGGGTGGTGATCGGCACCGTGTCGCTCACGGGGGCCCATCAGGTGGTCGGCGAGTTCGTCGAGATGCTGGCCGGTGGCAATGTGATGGCCATGCTGCTGCTGGTGGCGGTGATGAGTCTGATCCTCGGCATGGGCCTGCCGACCACGGCCAACTACATCGTGGTGTCCTCGCTGATGGCGCCGGTGATTGTCTCGGTAGGGGCGCAGACCGGGCTGGTCGTGCCGCTCATCGCGGTGCACATGTTCGTCTTCTATTTCGGCATCCTCGCGGACGATACGCCACCGGTGGGCGTGGCGGCCTTTGCGGCAGCGGCCATTTCCGGCGGGGACCCGATCAAGACGGGTATCCAGGGCTTTACGTACGACATCCGCACCGCCTTGCTGCCGTTCCTGTTCATCTTCAATCACGAGTTGCTGCTCATCGACGTGACGTTCGCGCAGGCGATCTTCGTCTTCATCATCGCGGTGATTGCCATGTTGCTGTTCGCGGCGGCCACCCAGGGTTTCTTCATCACGCGAAGCCGCTGGTATGAATCCGCGGCGTTGCTACTGGTGGCCTTCACGCTGTTCCGGCCGGGTTTCTGGCTCGATCAGGTGGAGGAGCCGTTCGTGCATCGTCCGGGCACCGAGGTGGTGAAGGAGGCGGGGCGTCTGCCCGAGGGGGGACTGTTGCGCATGGTGGTGTCGGGCCCCGATTTCGACCGTCCCGACCGCATGGCCTCGCTCACGCTGGTCGCCCCCATGGGGGCACCGGGGGATGGGGCGCAGCGCCTGATGGAGGCGGGCCTGATGGTGGGTGACAATCCGGATGCCCCGCAGGGCACGATTGCACTTGAGGAACCCATGGCCGGTACGCCGTACTTCACCAAGATGCAGATGTTCGACTTCTACGGCGATCGTCCGGTGGTGGTCGAGCGGGTCGAACTGGACGCCGAGCGAATGCACAAGGAAGTGTTCTACATTCCAGGCCTGGCCCTGCTGGCGTTGATCATCTTCCTGCAGTTGTCGCGTCGCAAGGCCACGCTCGCCGCTGCGTGATGTGCGCTGAACACGGCATCGATGCGGTGGGTGTGTCTCACCCGCCCGCCGAGGGGGCGGTGCGCATCGTTTCACTGGTGCCGTCGATCACGGAGCTGGTGTGCGACCTTGGCCTGACCGGACAGCTGGTTGGTCGAACCGGCTTCTGCATTCATCCGCGCGAGCGCCTCAGGGCGGTCGAAAAAGTCGGTGGCACCAAGGATGTGAAGCTCGACCGGATTCGGGCGCTGGCGCCGACGCATGTGATCCTGAACATGGACGAAAACACCCGTGAGGTCGCCGATGCGCTCGCGGCGTTTGTCCCCCATCTGATCGTGACCCATCCACTCACGCCGGAGGACAACCGGGGGCTCTATCGTCTGCTTGGTCATGTGTTCAGACGCGAGGCGCAAGCGGAGACGCTGGTATCTCGACTGGATGCGGCCCTGTCCGTGGCCGATGCTGCCGCGGCCGATCTCCCCACCGAGCGCGTGCTCTATCTCATCTGGCGTGAACCCTGGATGACCGTGGCCCCGGAGACCTATGTGTCGGCTACACTTGCCCGGATCGGATGGCATACCCAACCGGTGGCGCCGCTCACGCGTTATCCGGCCTTTGAACCCAGCGCGGACTGGTTGGCCGATGTGGATCGGGTGTTGCTGTCGTCAGAGCCCTACCGTTTCAGGGAAAAGCATCTGGCCGAAGTGAGTGCGTGGCTGGACCGGCCGGTGCATCTCATCGATGGGGAGTGGGCGTCGTGGTATGGGTCTAGGGCCATCGAGGGGGTGGCCGCGTTGGCGGCGTTTCGGCAGTCGTTGGTCGCGTGACAGTCGTTGGCCGGGTCTCGCCCCGGCAGGCGACCTCCTTTCTTGTGGCGACAAGAAAGGAGGCAAAGAAGCGCTCCCCGCTTTCGTGGCCCTGCGGGCTGCCCTCGTCGCTCGAATGATCAGCAGGGGGTTTCGCAAACTCGCCCTGTGGGCTCAGACAGCGAAACCCCTATTCTGCTGATCTTTCGACCAACTCGGCACGGCAGAGGGCGTGGTGAGAGCAGCCGGCTGCACTTTTTATACCGAATTCAGATCGGCATTTAGAGGGCGCGCTTCGACACTAAAGCGTCGGCAACACCTCTGTCTGCCAGCGCTCCGGTGTGAGTATGGCAAAGCGATCGCGCACCAGGCGGTGCCGGCCGCAGCGGAGCAGGGCCTTGTCGCGGGTGAGGAGCCAGTCCGCATTGCCGTCGCGGGCGATTTCAAGAAATTTCTGGTCGTCGGCGTCGCGGCACTTGGGGAGCGGGTCGCCATCGTTGACCGGGGTAACCGCTTCGGTGCGCGCCGAGTAGGCGGCGTGAATGGCCGTCTGGCGATCTTCATCACAAGCGAACTGGCGATAGGCGAGGACGCGGCGGAGCTCTTCGAGTGCATCGTCACGGGCAATGAGCCGCGCGCGGCCGGTGTCGATGAAGGCGCGCAAGTCTGACAGCCCCGGGTCTACAAAGAACCACAGGGCCATCACGGTATTGGTGTCGAGTAGCAGTCTGTGCATGGTGTGTGTGGACATGAAAAAGGGGCCGAAGCCCCTTTTTCAATGACGCATCAATGATCAGGCCGGGGTGTCGATGCGGGACTTCACATAGCTGCCCGGACCTTCCTCGATGACCTCGAGCTTGCCTTGCTCGGGGTCACGTGCGGCCACCATGGTCTTGTTGTGACCGGTCACCCAGGCTTGCCAGTCGGTCCACCAGGAGCCTTCGTGCTGCGTCGTGCCCTTGAGCCACTCATCGGCCGTCTCGGGCATGTCGCCGCTCTCGTTGATCCAGAAGCCGTACTTGTTGGCCACCGGCGGGTTCACGATGCCGGCGATATGACCGGAGCCGCCGAGCACGAAGCGGGTGTCACCGCCGAAGTTGCGGGCACCGGTATAGGTGCTCTTCCACGGGGCAATGTGATCTTCGATCGTGGAGATGAAATAGCACGGGATCTTGATCTTGCCCAGATCGATCGGGGTGCCGTCGATCTCGATGCCGCCGGGCTGGGCCAGACGGTTCTCCATGTACATGTTGCGCAGGTAGAAGCTGTGCATCTTGGCCGGCATGCGCGTGGAGTCTGAGTTCCAGTACAGCAGGTCGAACGGGAACGGGTCCTTGCCCAGCAGGTAGTTGTTCACCACGAAGGACCAGATCAGGTCGTTGGCGCGCAGCATGTTGAAGGTGCCGGCCATTTCCGAGCCTTCCAGGTAGCCACGCTCGAACATCTTCTTCTCGAGGCTGGAGACCTGGCCCTCGTCGATGAAGACGCCCAGTTCGCCCGGCTCGGAGAAGTCGGTCATGGTGGTGAAGAAGGTGGCACTGGCGATACGCTTGCGGCGCTTGGCGGCCAGATAGGCGCAGGTGGTGGCCAGCAGGGTGCCGCCCAGGCAGTAGCCGGCGGCGTTCACTTCCTTCTCGCCGGTCTGCTCTTCGATGGCGTCCAGCGCGGCCAGCACGCCGTCGATCACGTAGGCGTCGAAGCTCTTTTCGGCCAGCTTCTCGTCCGGGTTCACCCAGGAGATCACGAACACGGTGTGACCCTGGTCCACGCACCACTTGATGTAGGAGTTCTTCTCGCGCAGGTCGAGAATGTAGAACTTGTTGATCCAGGGCGGCACGATCAGCATCGGCCGTTTGAGCACCTTGTCGGTGCTGGGCGTGTACTGGATCAGCTGCATCATTTCGGTCTGGAAGACCACCTTGCCCGGCGTGGTGGCGACGTTCTTGCCCAGCTCGAAGGCTGTGGTGTCGGTCATCTTCACGCGCAGGTTGCCGCCGCCTTCTTCGACGTCGCGCAGCAGGTTGTTCAGGCCCTTGAGCAGGTTGCCGCCGTGGCTCTTGACCGTCTCGCGGAACACTTCCGGGTTGGTCAGCGCGAAGTTGGACGGGGACAGGGCGTCCACGTACTGACGGGTGTAGAAGTTGACCTTCTTCTGGGTCTGCTCGTCCAGGCCCTCGACACAGCACACGGTGTCGTGGATGTGTCGGGCGGTGATCAGGTACGACTGCTTGATGAAGTCGAACATGAAGTGCTCTTGCCACTGGTCATCGCGGAAGCGCTTGTCGTCCTTGGCCGGGGCGGCCACCGGAGGCGCCTGCATGCCGGCGAAGCGCAGCATGGAATGCTGCCACAGGGAGAAGTAGTCCCACACCAGGTTCATCTGGGCCTGGGCCAGCTTGTAGGGGTTGGCGAGCAGCTTGGCCATCATGTCCATGAAGGCCTGGGCAATGCCGAGTTCGTCCGCCGGCGCTGAGACGCCTTTTTTCATCTGGCGCTGAACATGCTCGCTGATCAGGGTCGAGGCGCGCTGGGCGACCTCGGCATACGTGTGAGCGATTTCGTTCGGATCGGGCAGTTCGCGTTCGACGTCTTCGGTCTTAGGGGGTGCCATCTTGTTGTCCTCATTTGGGTAGAGCGGTGGATACATAGCGGGCCACACCACCCGAATGATCGACTTCGCGCAATTCCCTCCCGCGCACGAGGTAGTTCACATGGGCGATGGCTTCTCCCATGGCGAACATGACCTGATGCGTGTCCAGTTCGCGAGGGAACAGGGTCTCCAGAAGGTCGCCCGCGCTCACCGGAGCATCGCAGGCGGCCAATAGTGCATCGCAACGTTCGCGGTGATGCTCATGCAATTGGCGAACGCGTGCGTGAATCCCCTTGAAAGGCCTGCCGTGCGATGGTAGCACGAGCGACGTGTCGGGCAAGCCCAGGAAGCGGTCAATCGACACGAGGAAGCGACCAATCGGATCGTCGTGTGGCGTTGCAGCAAAAACGCTCACGTTGGTGCTGATTCGCGGCAGCAGCATGTCACCCGAGATGAGTATGCCCAGATCGGCGCAGTACAGTGCGGCATGCTCCGGCGAGTGACCGGTGCCGATGATCACGGCCCAATCGTGTCCGTTGATGGTGATGCGGTCGTGGTCGTGCAGTCGATCATAGCGGTGCGGCATGGAGGGCACCCCGCGCTTGTAGGCGTTGCCGCGGGTGTCCAGGGCATTGAGGCGTGCCTCGTCCAGCCCGTGCTCGCGGAACTGTTCGATCATGTCTTCGACCCGATAACCCGGCAGCTGATGCCACAGGGCGTGGCCGCCCAGGTATTCACCCAGCGTCATGCTGATGGGCGCGCCGGTTTTCTCCGACAGCCAGTTCGCCAGGCCGAGATGATCCGGATGGCAGTGGGTGACGATGATGCGCGAGACCGGCTTGTCGAAGCGCGCGAGAATCGTCTCCCACACAGACTGCACCTCCGGCAGGCCGAAACCGGTATCGACCAGGGTGATGGCATCCCCATCGTCGAGCACCCACAGATTGATGTGGTTGAGCACGAAGGGCAGGGGCATGCGCACCCAGTGCACGCCGGGGGCGACCGTGATCCAGCCGCCGGTCTCGGGCATGTCATCGAAGGGATACACCAGTTCTTCAGGGGGACTCATCGTTTGCTTCTCCAGCCGGGTTGATTGCGGGCATGTGACAAATCTGATTTACTCGCCGCGCGTCTTTCCCGAATTCCAATTCCAACAGGCAAGGGTGCGATCCGTCATCGTGGCGATCCACCGGCATGCATGAACAAAGACACCACCTATACCATTTCCGAGCTGTCCCGCGAGTTCGACATCACCCCGCGCACGATCCGTTTCTACGAGGATCAGGGCCTGCTCACGCCGGCCCGCCAGGGGCGCAACCGTATCTACTCCCGCGCCGACCGCACCCGTCTCAAGCTCGCCCTGCGCGGCAAGCGCCTGGGGCTGTCGCTGGCCGAGATCAAGGAGATCCTGCAGATGTACGGCGGCGCCAACAACGCCCCGCAGCTGGAGCACTTCCTCAAGATCCTCGACACCCGCCGCAAAGCCCTCGCGCAGCAGCTCGAGGATATCGAGGTGGTGTTGGGCGAAATCGATCTGCTCGAAAAACAGGCGCGCGAACAGCTCGAAGGGCACAAAAAAAAATGAGTGGGGGTCACCCCCTTTTTTTTGTATTAACTTTACGTTAACGTAAACGTAAGTTCAAGACAGGAGGCCGCCGAGTGAGCGACAGGTCGCTGACCGAGATGCCTGGCGTGGCCAAGGTGAAGCGCGAGTTCGACGCCCAGCCCTTGATGCACTTCCTCGGCGCCGAGCTCACCCACGTCTCGCCGGGCGAATGCGTGATCGAGCTGGCCTACCGGGACGAGCTGTCGCAGCACCACGGCTACTTCCACGGCGGGGTGATCGGCATGCTGGCGGACAACGCGGGCGGCTTTGCGGGCTACAGCCTGATGCCGGACGAGGCCAGCGTGCTGACGGTGGAGTACAAGATCAACCTGATGGCGCCGGCCGTGGGTGAGCGCATGATTGCGGAAGGCTCGGTGGTGCGTGCCGGGCGGAATCTGGTGGTGACACGGGCCGAGGTGTTCGTGATCCAAGAGGGCGAGCGCAGGCATTGCGCGAGCATGCAGCAGACACTGATGACCATGCACCCGGCGAAAGACCGGGGCTGAACACACAATGAGGAGCGGGACGTGAACATTCCGAGCTTGCAGTTCAATCTGGGCGAGACCATCGACATGCTGCGCGACGCGGTGTGGGACTTCGCCAGCCATGAAATCGCCCCGCGTGCTGCGCAGGTGGACCAAGACAACCTGTTTCCGGCCGATCTGTGGAAGAAGCTGGGCGACCTGGGCCTGCACGGCATGACCGTGCCCGAGGAATACGGCGGCACTGCCATGGGTTATCTGGCGCATATCGTGGCGCTCGAAGAAGTCTCCCGCGCGTCGGCCTCGGTGGGCCTGTCCTACGGGGCACATTCCAACCTGTGCGTGAACCAGATCTACCGCAACGGCACCCAGGCCCAGCGCCAGAAGTATCTGCCCGGTCTGATCTCGGGCGATGCCGTAGGTGCGCTGGCGATGAGCGAACCTAATGCCGGTTCCGACGTGGTGAGCATGAAGCTGCGCGCCGACAAAAAGGGCGATCACTACGTGCTCAACGGCTCGAAGATGTGGATCACCAACGGCGGCGACGCCGACGTGCTGGTGGTCTACGCCAAGACCGATATCAATGCCGGGCCGAAGGGCATCACGGCCTTCATTATCGAGAAGGGCATGAAGGGTTTCAGCCACGGCAGTCATCTGGACAAGCTGGGCATGCGCGGCTCCAACACTTATCCGCTGTTCTTCGATGACGTGGAAGTGCCGGTCGAGAACGTACTGGGCGGCGAGGGCAATGGGGTGAAGGTGCTCATGAGCGGGCTGGATTACGAGCGTGCTGTGCTGTGCGGCGGGCCGCTCGGCATCATGGCCGCCTGCATGGATGCGGTCGTGCCCTACCTGCACGAGCGCAAGCAGTTCGGGCAGGCCATTGGCGAATTCCAGCTCATGCAGGGCAAGCTGGCCGACATGTACTCCACGTGGATGGCGACGCGCGCCTATGTGTATGCGGTCGGTCAGGCCTGCGATCGCACGGATCACGCGCGCAGCCTGCGCAAGGATGCGGCCGGCGCCATTCTGTATTCCGCCGAAAAGGCCACCTGGATGGCCGGTGAGGCGATCCAGACCCTGGGCGGGGTGGGCTACACCAATGAGTATCCGGTGGGGCGTTTGTGGCGCGACGCCAAACTGTACGAGATCGGCGCCGGCACGAGCGAGATCCGCCGCATGCTCATCGGTCGCGAGCTGTTCTCGGAAACCGAATGACGTCATGGATTTACAGCGCACGAGGCCCTCTGTGCAGGTATCCTCTCGGCTGTAATTAACGACGATCATTCATAATTATGACCATCAATCTGCGCATCCTCACTGCCGCCGACGCTGTCGAACTCGACCATGTCCGGCAGTTTTTCCGCAACTACGCCGGCTGGCTCGGCGTGGATCTGGGCTTCCAGAATTTCGATGCGGAGATGAAGTCCCTGCCCGGCGACTACAGTGCCCCTCATGGGCGATTGTTCTATGCCGAGCTCGACGGCAAGCCCGCCGGGTGTGTGGGTGTGCGCCGTTTCTCCGAAGGTGTGTGCGAGATGAAGCGGCTCTATGTGGAGCCCGACTCGCGCGGCCACAGCGTGGGGCGCGAGTTGGCCCTGGCGGCCATCCGTGCGGCCATCGACCTGGGCTACAAGCGGGTGATGATCGACACCCAACCGGCGATGCGCATTGCCGTGAAGCTCTATCGCGAACTCGGCTTTCAGGAAGCGCCGGCCTACTACCCGACCCCGGTCGAAGGCACCATCTTCCTGTCGCTGGATCTGGAAGACTGGTCGGAAGCGGCGGTCAATAACGAAAACCTGCATCACCTGTTCGACTACAACCGCGCCTGGGCGCGCCAGATGAATCAGGTGGATCCGGAATTCTTCTCCAAGCTCGCCCGCCTGCAGGCGCCCGAATACCTGTGGATCGGTTGCTCCGACTCGCGCGTGCCGGCCAACCAGATCGTCGGCCTGCTGCCGGGCGAGGTGTTCGTGCATCGCAACGTGGCCAACGTGGTGGTGCATACCGATCTGAACTGCCAGTCGGTGGTCCAGTTCGCGGTCGATGTGCTCAAGGTGAAGCACATCATGATCGTCGGCCACTACGGCTGCGGCGGCGTGGGCGCCGCCCTGCGGCGCGAGCGTGTGGGCCTGGTGGACATGTGGCTGCGCCATGTGCAGGACGTGCACACCAAGCACCTGGCGCGGGTGAGCGCCTTGCCGCCCGAAATGCGTCACGACCGCCTGTGCGAGCTCAATGTGCTCGAACAGGTGGTGAACCTGTGTCAGACGCTGGTCGTCCAGGACGCCTGGGCGCGTGGCCAGCAAGTCACCATTCATGGCTGGGCCTACGGCCTCAAGGACGGTCTGGTGACCGACCTGGGGCTCACGGTCAGCCGCCCCGAACAACTCGTGCCGCGCTATGCCGCGGCACTCGACGCCCTCAACTAGGGGCGCTTTTGATGAGGTAGCTCGCCATGTTCGATCCTGTCGTTATCGTTTCTGTCGCCCGTACGCCCATGGGCGGCTTCCAGGGCGATCTGGCGAGCCTCACGGCACCTCAACTCGGCAGCGTGGCCATTGCGGCCGCGCTCGAGCGTGCCGGTCTGTCGGCCGAGCAGGTCGAGGAAGTCATCATGGGCTGCGTGCTGCCCGCCGGGGTCGGTCAGGCGCCGGCGCGCCAGGCCGCACTGGGTGCCGGGCTGCCCCTGTCGGCCGGTTGCACCACGGTCAACAAGGTGTGCGGTTCGGGCATGAAAGCCACCATGCTGGCGCACGACCTGCTGCTCGCCGGCACCAACGCGGTGATGATCTCCGGCGGCATGGAATCCATGAGCAACGCGCCCTATCTGTTGCCGAAGGCGCGCAGCGGCTACCGGCTCGGTCATGGCCAGATGATCGACCACATGTTCTTCGATGGTCTCGAAGACCGTTACGGCAAGGAGACCGCCGGGCGCCTGATGGGCACCTTCGCCGAAGACTGCGCTCGCCACTACGATTTCAGCCGTGCAGCCCAGGACGAGTTCGCCATTGCCTCCACCACGCGCGCCCAGGCCGCCATCAACGGTGGCGGCTTCGACTGGGAGGTGGCGCCGGTGACCGTGTCTGGCCGCGGCGGCGACACGATTGTCGACAAGGACGAGCAGCCCCTCAAGGTGCGGCTCGACAAGATCGGTTCGCTCAAGCCGGCGTTTGCGAAAGACGGCACGGTGACCCCGGCCAACTCCAGCTCCATCTCCGACGGTGCCGCCGCGCTCATCCTGATGCGCCGGTCCACCGCCGACGCGCTCGGTCTCACGCCCATCGCCACCATCCTCGGACACACCACGCACGCCCAGGCGCCGGCTTGGTTCACCACCGCGCCGGTAGGGGCCATGGAGAAGCTGCTGGCCAAGGTCGGCTGGGGCGTGGGCGACGTGGATCTGTGGGAGATCAACGAGGCCTTTGCCGTGGTGACCATGGCGGCCATGCACGAGATGAAGCTCGATCACGACAAGGTGAACGTAAATGGCGGTGCTTGCGCGCTGGGCCACCCGATTGGTGCGTCCGGCGCCCGCATTCTGGTGACCTTGATCGGCGCGCTGCGCCATCGTGGCCTCAAGCGTGGCGTTGCAAGCCTGTGCATCGGTGGCGGTGAGGCCACGGCCATGGCGGTGGAACTGGTTTGACCTGTCGTCCGGACGACGAAAGACGAAACACAAGAACACGGCGGGACGGCACCCGCCAGCAACAGAGGAGACACCCATGATCCTGACCGAAGAGCAGGAAATGATCCGCGACACCCTGCGCGCCTTTGCGCAGGAGCAACTCGCCCCCAACGCGGCGGAGTGGGATCGCAACCACACCTTCCCGCGCGAAGCGCTTCAGGCGCTGGCCGAACTCGGTGCCATGGGCATGGTGGTGCCGGACGAATGGGGCGGTGCCGGCATGGACTACATGTCGCTGGTGCTGGCGCTCGAGGAAATTGCCGCCGGTGACGGGGCCACCTCCACCATCGTGAGTGTGCAAAACTCGCTGGCCTGCGGTATTCCGCTGCGCTATGGCACCGACGCCCAGAAAGACAAATGGCTGCGCCCGCTGGCCCAGGGGCAGAAGCTCGGCTGCTTCTGTCTGACCGAGCCGCATGTGGGTTCGGATGCCTCTGCACTGAAAACCACGGCTGTGAAGGACGGCGGCGGCTGGATCATCAACGGGGTCAAGCAGTTCATCACCACCGGGCGCGAGGCCGATGTGGCCATCGTGTTCGCGGTGACCGACAAGAGCGCCGGCAAGAAAGGTATCAGCGCCTTTCTGGTGCCGACCGACACCGAGGGTTACGTGGTCGCGCGCATCGAGGAGAAGATGGGGCAGCGTGCGTCGGACACCGCCCAGATCCTGTTCGAGCACTGTCGCGTGGGCGCCGACGCGCTGCTCGGCGCCGAGGGCGAGGGTTATCGGATCGCACTGTCGAATCTGGAGGCCGGGCGCATCGGCATCGCCGCCCAGTGCCTGGGCATGGCGCGCGCCGCGCTTGAGGCTGCGGTGAAATACGCCCACGAGCGCGAGAGCTTCGGCAAGCCGATCTTCGAGCATCAGGCTGTCAACTTCCGCCTCGCCGACATGGCCACCCGGCTTGAAGCCGCCCGCCAGCTGGTGTGGCATGCGGCCAGTCTCAAGGACGCCGGCAAGCCCTGCCTCAAGGAGGCTTCCATGGCCAAGCTGTTTGCGTCCGAGATGGCCGAGCAGGTGTGCTCCGACGCCATCCAGATCCACGGCGGCTATGGCTACGTGACCGACTTTCCGGTCGAACGCATCTATCGGGATGTGCGTGTGTGCCAGATCTATGAAGGCGCCTCGGACATTCAACGCATCGTCATTGGCCGCGCACTGGCCGCTTGAAGGAATCAATCATCCATGAGTCACCTGCTTCACCCGGACACCTCGCTTGAAGAGCTCAACGCCCGCATACCCGGCACCCTGTGCGGCTGGTACGGCATTCATATCGATGCCGTGTCCGAAGGGCGCATGAGCCTGTCGATGACGATCCGGCCCGAGATGCTTGCCCCCAACGGTTTCCTGCATGCCGCCTCGGTGATCGCCCTGGCGGACACCGGCGCCGGCATGGCCGCTTTTGCGCATCTGCCGGTGGGCGCGAGCGGTTTCACCACGGTCGAACTCAAGACCAACTTCATGGCCACCCAGATCGAAGGTCGTCTCACCTGCGAGGTGAGCGCGGCACACACCGGGCGTTCCACCCAGATCTGGGATGCCGAGGTGTTCGGCGAGACCGGCAAGCGCCTGGCGCTGTTTCGCTGCACCCAGATGATCCTGTGGCCCAAGGCCGGCTGAACGGCCTAAGCTCAAGACAGGACGACACGACAGCAGGAGACACCATGAGCGAACCCATCGATTTCTACTTCGACTTCACCTCGCCTTACGGCTATCTGATGAGCGAGAAGATCGACGCCCTGGCCGAACGCTTCGGGCGCAAGGTGCGCTGGCATCCGGTGCTGCTGGGCATGATCTTCAAGACCACGGGCGCCACCGCGCCGGTGGGCATCCCGCTCAAGGGCGATTACCTGCGGCGCGACTTCGAACGCTCCGGCCGCTATTTCGAGGTGCCGCTCACCATGCCGGCGAAGTTTCCGGTCGCCACCCAGGCGGCGGGGCGCACCTACTACTGGTTGCACGGGCAGGATTGCGCGCTGGCCCGTCGCTTTGCGCATGCCGCCTATCGCGCCATGTTCCGCGAGGGCAAGGACATCTCTTCACCGGAAGAAGTGGTCGGCATTGCTGCCAGCCTGGGCGTGGATGCCGCGGCGCTGAGCGCGGCCTTGCAGACCGATGAAGTGAAAGAACGCCTCAAGACGGAGACCGAAGCGGCCATGGACCGCGGCGTGTTCGGCTCGCCGCACGTGATCATCGACGGCGAAGCCTTCTGGGGCATGGATCGCTATGAGCAGATCGAGCGCTGGCTCGAGACCGGGGGCTTCTGAATGGTGATGGAACTGCCCTTCAAGCGTCTGTGCGTGTTCTGCGGATCGCGCCATGGTTCGCGCGCCGAATATGCCGAAGCCGCCGTGGCCCTGGGGCGCACCCTGGGCGAGTCGGGGGTGGATCTGGTCTATGGTGGCGGCAATGTCGGGCTCATGGGCGTGGTGGCTGATGCCTGCATGGCCGCCGGGGGCGAGGTGACCGGCATCATTCCGCAGGCGTTGATGGAATGGGAGGTGGGCCACACCCGGATCGGCCGGCTCGAGGTGGTCGACTCCATGCACACCCGCAAGGCGCGCATGGCCGAACTGGCCGACGGCTTCATCGCCCTGCCCGGTGGGCTCGGCACTTTCGAAGAGTTGTTCGAGGTGCTCACCTGGGCGCAACTGGGCTTTCATCGCAAACCCATCGGCCTGCTCGACGTGGCCGGCTACTACGCCCCCATGCGCGAGATGATGGCGCGCGGCGTGAGCGAGGGCTTCATGAAGCCGCAGAACGCGGCGCTGCTGATCATCGAGGATTCGGTGGCGGGGCTGCTCGCAGCGATGCGCGACTATCAAGCGCCGACCACCGATGCCCGCATCGAAAACACCGACCAGCTCTGAGCACCAGAGCACATCAAGAGAGGCGACATGAGCGTCATCCAGTCGAAGATCAATACCCGAAGCGAAGAATTCCGCGCCAACGCAGCGGCCATGCAAGCCCAGGTGGCTGACCTGCGCGACAAGGTGGCGCAGGTTTCTCTGGGGGGGGGAGCCTCCGCGCGGGACAAGCACCTGGCGCGCGGCAAGCTGCTGCCGCGCGACCGCATTGGCCACCTGATCGATCCGGGCACCGCCTTCATGGAAATCGGCCAGCTCGCCGCCTTCGGCATGTATGACGGCGACGCACCGTCGGCTGGCGTGATCGCCGGCGTCGGCCGGGTGGAGGGCGTCGAATGCATGATCGTGGCCAACGACGCCACCGTGAAGGGCGGCACCTACTATCCGATGACGGTCAAGAAGCACCTGCGCGCGCAGGAGATCGCCGAGCAGAACCACCTGCCGTGCATCTATCTGGTCGATTCCGGCGGTGCCTTCCTGCCCAAGCAGGACGAGGTCTTCCCCGACCGCGACCACTTCGGCCGCATCTTCTTCAATCAGGCCAACATGTCGGCCAAGGGCATTCCGCAGATCGCGGTGGTGATGGGCTCGTGCACTGCCGGCGGCGCCTATGTGCCGGCCATGAGTGACGAGACCATCATCGTGAAGAACCAGGGCACCATCTTCCTGGGTGGCCCGCCGCTGGTAAAGGCGGCCACGGGTGAGGTGGTGACGGCCGAGGACCTGGGCGGTGGCGATGTGCACACCCGCCTGTCAGGCGTGGCCGATCACCTGGCCGAGAACGACGCCCATGCGATCAACATCGCCCGCAACATCGTGGCCAACCTCAACCGGGTCAAGCCGGTGAGCCTCAGTCTGGAGGAGGTGGAAGAGCCCATTTACGACCCGGCCGAGATCTACGGCATCATCCCCACCGACACCCGCAAGCCCTACGACGTGCGTGAGGTGATCGCGCGGGTGGTCGATGGCTCGCGTTTCGATGAGTTCAAGGCGCGCTACGGCAACACCCTGGTGACCGGCTTTGCCCGGCTCTACGGCATGCCGGTGGGCATCGTTGCCAATAACGGCATCCTCTTCGGCGAGTCGGCCCAGAAGGGCGCGCACTTCATCGAGCTGTGCGGCCAGCGCAACATTCCGCTGGTGTTCCTGCAGAACATCACCGGGTTCATGGTCGGGCGCAAGTACGAGAACGGCGGCATCGCCAAGGACGGCGCCAAGATGGTCACCGCGGTCTCCACCGTGCAGGTACCCAAGCTCACCGTGCTTATCGGCGGCAGCTTCGGCGCCGGCAACTACGGCATGTGCGGCCGCGCCTACAGTCCGCGCTTCCTGTGGATGTGGCCCAACAGCCGCATCTCGGTCATGGGCGGCGAGCAGGCCGCCAGCGTGCTGGCCACGGTCCGCCGGGACGGCATCGAGGCCAAGGGCGGGCAGTGGAGCGCCGAGGAAGAAGACGCCTTCAAGGCGCCCATCCGCGACCAGTACGAAGCCCAGGGCCACCCCTATTACGCCACCGCCCGCCTGTGGGACGACGGCGTGGTCGATCCGGCCCAGACCCGGCGCCTGCTCGGATTGTCGCTGTCGGCCTCACTGAACGCACCGATCCCCGAGACGCGCTTCGGCGTGTTCAGGATGTAAGCCATGTACGTGCCGCGACACTTCGCCATTGAGGACCCCGCGCAACTGCACGCGTTCATGCGCGCCCATCCGCTGGCTACCATCGTCACCCACGGCCCCGGCGGACTCGACGCCAACCACGTGCCTCTGCTGGTGCGCGGTGCCGAAGGCTCGGAGCGCCTCGCCGGCCATGTGGCGCGGGCCAACCCGTTATGGGAAGACCATGCGGACGAACACGTGCTGTGCATCTTCCAGGGGCCGGCGCACTACATCTCGCCCTCGGCCTACCCGAGCAAGGCCGAGACCGGCAAGGTGGTGCCCACCTGGAACTATACGGTGGTGCACGCCCGCGGCCTCCTGCGCGTGATCGACGACCGCGACTGGCTGCATGCGCTGGTCTCCGAGCTGACACACACCCACGAAGCCGACCAGCCGACGCCATGGAAGGTGACCGACGCGCCCGATGACTACATCGAGGCCATGCTCGGCGCCATCGTCGGCATCGAGATCGAAGTCACCGAACTGGTCGGCAAATGGAAGGTGAGTCAGAACCAGCCGGCGAAGAATCGCGACGGGGTGATACGGCAACTGTCGGGCGGCGACGAAGCGGCGCGGGCCATGGCGGATTGGGTGGCGCGGCAATCGAAGGAGCGCTCATGATCACGACTTTCGACACGCTCGAAATCGCGCGTAGCGGTGGCGTCGCCACCGTGTGGATGAATCGCCCCGACAAGCACAACGCATTCAACGAAACCCTCATCGCCGAACTCGACGCGGCTTTCGCGCAGCTCGATGCGGACGACTCGGTGCGTGTGGTGGTGCTCGCCGGACGCGGCAAGAGCTTTTCCGCCGGGGCGGATCTGAACTGGATGAAGGCGCAGGGCGAGGCCAGTGAGGCGGCCAATGTGGCCGATGCGCGCAAGCTCGCCGACATGCTCGCGCGCCTGGCGACGCTGACCAAACCGACCATCGCCCGCGTGCACGGTGCGGCGCTGGGTGGCGGCATGGGGCTGGCCTCGGCCTGTGACATCTGCGTGGCCAGCCATCGGGCGGTGTTCGCCACCTCGGAAGTGAAATTCGGCCTCACGCCGGCGACCATCAGTCCCTACGTGCTGCGCGCCATCGGCCCACGCCAGGCGCATCGCTATTTCCTGACCGCCGAGCGCATCGACGCGGCCCGGGCGCATGCGCTGGGGCTGGTGCATGAGTTGGTGGACGATGAAACGGCCCTCGATGCGACGCTGGCCGAGCTGGTCGCGGCGATCCTGCTCGGTGGGCCAAAGTCGCAGGCCGCTGCCAAGGACCTGATTCGCGCCGTGGCGCATCAGCCGGTGACCGAAACGGTACTCGACGATACTGCCCGGCGGATCGCGGCCCTGAGGGCCACGCCCGAAGCAAAGGAAGGCCTGAGCGCCTTCCTCGACAAACGCCCGCCCGCCTGGGCGCCGAAGGACTGAGCGCGTCATGGACATCGCCACCACCGTGGACGCGATCCAGCCCATGCTCGACTGGCGTGACGTGCCGGTCGACATGGCTTCGCTCGTGGCCCTGGCCGCCGGCCTGGGCTGGGCAAGCGGTTTGCGCCTCTACGCACTGGTGTTCACCCTTGGCGCACTCGGCCGTTTTGCCGGCGTGCAGTTGCCGGGCGATCTGGATGTGCTCACCCACCCGCTGGTGCTGGGCGTGTCGGGCCTGATGTTGCTGGCCGAATTCTTTGCCGACAAGTTGCCCTGGCTCGATTCGCTCTGGGATGCGGTGCACACCTTCATCCGCATCCCAGCCGGCGCGGCGCTGGCGGCCGCCGTGATGGGTGAACAGGCTGGCAATGTGCAGTTGCTGGCGGCGCTGCTCGGCGGCACGCTGGCCGCCGGCACCCACTTCGCCAAGGCCGGTGCGCGCGCGGCCATCAACACCTCGCCCGAGCCGTTTTCGAACGTGTTCACCTCCTTCGGTGAGGACGCCGTGTTCGTCGGTGGCCTGTGGGCGCTGCTCTCCTACCCGGTGATCTTCCTGGTGGCGCTGGGTGTCTTCATGCTGCTGGCCGTGTGGCTGATCGTCTCGCTGTGGCGCTTCGTGCGCCGGCTGTTCCGCCCGCGTGAGCGCTTGGTACGGGCCGAGCGGCCGGCGCTGACCGACACCGGAGAGCGGGCATGAGCACCCGGCTCGACCATCTCATCGTCACTGCCCCCACGCTGGCCGAGGGCATTGCCGCGGTTGAGGCCTCACTGGGCGTGCGCATGGCTGCGGGTGGGCAGCATGTGCTGATGGGTACGCACAATGCGGTCCTTCGCCTGGGGCCGGACGAATACCTGGAGGTGATTGCCGTGGATCCGGCCGGGCATGCGCAGCGTCCACGCTGGTTCGGCCTGTCGCGGCGCGTCCTCCGTCCGAGCCTCGCTCATTGGGCGCTGTCATGCCGGGACATCGACACCTGGGCGGCCAACCTGGGCTTCGCGGCGGAAGAGGTTATCCCCATGCAGCGCGGCGATTTCGAATGGCGCATCAGCGTCACGGCCGACGGTCATCTGCCCGAGGGCGGCGTGGTGCCCAGCCTGATCCAGTGGGACGCGGGCGGCCACCCGACCGAGCGCCTGCCGGACGCCGGGTGCCGCTTGCTGGCGCTGGTGCTTCAACATCCGACACCCGCCCTGATTCAGGCGCGGCTTGAGTCGGTGGATTTTGAGGATGAGCGCCTGCGCGTTCAGCACAGCGAAAAACCGGGGCTCAAGGCGCTGATCGCAACGCCCAAGGGCGAGCGATGGTTGTTCGGTGATGGTGATGCGTAGGGTGCGTCAGGCGCAGCCGCAACGCACCGAACGGTGGAGAAGCATGGGATGACGTGCGATGTTGAGCATGTCAGACAAGAAGTGTGGAAGTGTGCCGGATCGCGATGTCCGGTGGTGCGTTACGGCTGCGCCTAGCGCACCCTACGGCAGCTTCGAACCAGAAGAGCTGAGGGAGTGGAGACAACATGTTTGAAAAAATCCTGATCGCCAACCGCGGTGACCAGCCGCAAAGCGGCGTAGCGACGCAGTCACATGGCCTTGTCCGCATCGCGGACTCAGGCGATTTCGCCGCGGAGGGGCACCATGTTTGAAAAGATCCTCATCGCCAACCGCGGCGAAATCGCCTGCCGGGTCATCAAGACCGCGCGGCGCATGGGCATCAAGACGGTGGCGGTGTATTCCGAGGCCGACGCCCACGCCCGCCATGTCCGCATGGCGGACGAGGCCGTGTTGATCGGGCCGGCGACGGCGAAGGAGAGCTACCTGGTGATCGAGCGCATCATCGAGGCCGCAAAATCGACTGGTGCGCAGGCCATCCACCCGGGCTACGGTTTTCTCTCCGAGAACGAGGCCTTCTGCCATGCCTGCGATGCGGCGGGCATCGTCTTCATCGGCCCGCCGGTGAGTGCGATTCACGCCATGGGCTCCAAGTCCGAGGCCAAGAAACTGATGGAAGCGGCCGGCGTGCCGCTCACCCCGGGCTACCACGGCGACGACCAGGACCCGGCGCTGCTGGCGAGCGAGGCCGAAGTCATCGGCTATCCGGTGCTCATCAAGGCCGCTGCGGGTGGGGGTGGCAAGGGCATGCGCCTGGTCGAACGCGCCGAGGACTTTGCCGACGCGCTGGCCTCGTGCAAGCGGGAGGCTGCTTCCAGCTTTGGCGACGACCATGTGCTGGTCGAAAAGTATGTACTCAAGCCGCGGCACATCGAGATCCAGGTGTTCGGCGACACCCATGGCAACTACGCCTACCTGTTCGAGCGCGACTGCTCGGTGCAGCGTCGCCATCAGAAAGTGCTCGAAGAAGCGCCCGCGCCGGGCATGACGCCCGAGCGTCGTGCCGCCATGGGGCAGGCCGCCGTGGAAGCGGCGCGCGCCGTGGGCTATGTGGGCGCCGGCACGGTGGAATTCATCGCCAGCCCGGACGGCAGCTTCTACTTCATGGAGATGAACACCCGATTGCAGGTGGAGCACCCGGTCACCGAGATGATCACCGGGCTCGATCTGGTCGAGTGGCAGCTGCGTGTGGCGTCGGGCGAGCCCCTGCCGCTCAATCAGTCGCAACTGAAGATCCACGGCCATGCCCTCGAGGCGCGCATCTACGCCGAAGACCCGGACAAGGGCTTCCTGCCGGCCACCGGCACGCTGGTGCACCTGTCGCCGCCGGTCGAAGGTCTGCATGTGCGGGTCGACACTGGCGTGGAGGAGGGCGATGCCATCAGCCCTCACTACGACCCCATGATCGCCAAGCTCATCGTCTGGGACGAGACCCGCGAAGGCGCACTGGCGCGCATGCTGCAGGCGCTGGCCGAGTACCGGGTGGTGGGCGTGGCCAATAACATCGGCTTCCTCTCGCGGCTGGTCGCCTGTTCCGCCTTCAGCAATGCCGATCTGGACACCGGCCTGATCGAGCGCGAACGGGACGAACTCTTCCCGGAAGCGCGTCCGGTGCCCGATGAGGTGTGGACCGTCGCCGCGCTGGCCGAGCTGCTGCGCGAAGCCGAACGCGCCACCAGTGATGCCCGCCACCATGTGGAGCCTGACTCCCCCTGGCATGCGCGCGACGGCTGGCGCATGAACGCCGCCGCCTCGCGCACGCTGCTCTTCCGCCACGGTGAAACCGAGCAGGCCGTGGGCGTGGATTACCGCTCCGGCGGCTTCCGCCTGACGGTCGATGGCCGTGCCATCGAGGCGCGTGGCCAGATGGATGCGCGCGGTCAGCTGCGGGTGGATCTGGACGGCCGGCGCATGGACGCGACCGTGGTCGCCGCCAGCGAGAAACGCCACGTCTTCCTCGCGGGCCATGCCTGGCCGCTCACCCGCATCGACCCGCTGCAGCACAGCGGCGAAGGCGGTGGGGCCGAAGGCGGACTGGTGGCTCCGATGCCGGGCAAGGTCATCGCCCTGCTGGCCGAGGCCGGGGTGACGGTGGCCAAAGGCGCACCGCTGCTGATTCTGGAAGCCATGAAAATGGAGCACACCATCACCGCGCCGTCGGCCGGCGTCCTCAAGGCCCATCGGTTTGCCGTGGGTGATCAGGTGGGCGATGGCGAGGAACTGGTTGAGTTCGAGGTGAGTGCGTCCTGAGTGCTATCGGCCTTTTTACCTTCGGCGCCAAAGGAACCAAGCCACGCTACACGCAATCGCGATAAGGGCTACGGAAGCGTGAGCCTGCCAGAAGTAGCTCGCGCCAAGTTCCTGCTCGATCGCGGGAGCAAGATCAGCCGCATGTATTTCAAGCAACAGCGTTGCACTCCAGAGGCTTGCCGCAACTGCGAGTGCCGCTGTAACCAGGGGCCATCGGATAAGCAGAAGGATGCCGATCGATGCCAGGCCAGCGATTGTCCATATCTGTATGGCGCCGGGGATCTTGTCACCCACCTCTGCCCACGCAGACGCGGGGCCGAGCAGGAGCGCAATCAGCGCGGTGCGGGATATCGGACGGTCAAATGGATGTAGCACTCGGGCAGCCCGTTGAGTTCGCGCTTGAGCGCGTCGATGAATCGGTCGATCTGAGCGGTGAGATCAATGCAGCCGGCGCTGCCAGGCACGGTCCCGCCATGGATGAAGAAGCCGCCTCGACCATACGTGTTTGTCTCGGGAAACGGGTGAATGGTAATGCGATAGTTGCCCCATGCGGCTCGCGGGGCAACAACCATGCTCTTCAACCAGTTGTTTTCCCAGGTTTGGGATGGTTGTATCCAGTATTTGCCCTCAGGGATCGGGCCGCGGCCTTTGAGTTTCTGACGGTCGATCGAATAGTTGAATTTGCCTGTTTCGTCGGGTTTCCCGGACACGGCAGGGAAGCGGAGTGCCTCGCGAACGCCAGTGGCACTCAAGTGGGCGCCATCGAAAAACAACTCGACGGTAGCGCGGGCGCAAGTGGGTACCGTCGGAGGTTTGCGCTCCTCAACGTAAGCAGTGGTCATTGTAGGAATGCCTTTCGTGGAATGGCCCAGTATATGCAAATAACGTATTTTGTCTCCAGCGTCTGGAGGAATGAATGACCCTACCCAATCGCGTCCACATCATGGACGTCGGCCCGCGCGACGGGCTGCAGAACGAAAAACAGGTGATCGATACGGCGGTGAAGGTAGAACTCATCGCCCGGCTCGGTGCAGCGGGCCTGAAGCGCATCGAGGCCACTTCCTTCGTGTCGCCCAAGTGGGTGCCGCAGATGGGCGACAACCTGGATGTGATGGCGGGCATCGAGCGTCTGCCCGGCGTGGTCTATCCGGTGCTCACGCCCAATGTGAAAGGCTTCGAGGCGGCCATGGCGGCGGGGGTGACTCACATCGGCGTGTTCACCGCCGCGTCCGAGAGCTTCAATCGCAAGAACATCAACTGCTCCATCGATGAATCGCTGCAGCGATTTCTCCCGGTGATGGCCGCGGCGCGGGCACAGAGCATCGAGGTGCGCGGCTACGTGTCCTGTGTGCTCGGCTGCCCCTACGAGGGCGAGATCGACCCCGAGGCAGTGGCCGAGGTCTCCGCCCGGCTCATCGACATGGGCTGCGCCGACATCGGTCTGGGCGATACCATCGGTACCGGCACGCCCGGCAAGACCCAGGCGATGATCGAGGCGGTGGCCCGGCGCGTGCCCATCGAGCGGCTGGTGGGGCACTATCACGACACCTATGGTCAGGCGCTGGTGAACATCTATGCCTCGCTGGAAATGGGGATGACCCTGTTCGACACGTCGGTGGGCGGATTGGGCGGCTGCCCCTATGCCAAGGGCGCGACCGGGAACGTCGCCACCGAAGATGTCGTCTACATGCTGAACGGTCTGGGCATCGACACCGGCATCGACCTCGATGCCCTGGTCGATACCGCCGCCTGGATCAGCGAACAACTCGGTCGCCCGCCGGCCTCGCGCGTGGCGCGCGCGATGCTCGCCAAGCGCGAGGGCGCGACCTGCAACGGAGCTTGAATTGACTGTCGAATCCCCCTGCACGAATGTGTGCCAGATGAATCCCGCCACCGGGTATTGCCTCGGCTGCTACCGCACCATCGAGGAGATCACGGCCTGGAGCCGGCTCGACGACGCCGGCAAGCGGGTGATTCTGCGCAACGTTGCCGAACGCGAGGCCGCCTGCGATCTGTTCGAAAACGACCTGCGCGGCGAGTGCGAACGCTAAAATGGCGTCTTTGCCTGACCGGAAGCCTGTTTCATGTCCGAATGCATCGGCGTGTGTGAGATCGACCCCTTTTCCGAAACCTGCATCGGCTGCGGCCGCTCGGCGGACGAGATCTTCGGTAACGACCACACGGATGACCCCACCGACGGCGAGGCCCAACCGCCTGCGGCCGACCACGTGCCCATCACGACGGACGATTCCCTGCCCGAATCCAAGTAATCCGGGGCGCGCATGAGCGCCGCGCTGCCCGATGACATACTGGTCTTCGAGCGCGGCTGGCTCTCGGCCAACAATATCCTGCTCTTTGATGGTGGCGCCGCGACGCTGGTGGACACCGGCTACGTGAGCCACGCCGAGCAGACCATCGCGCTGGTGCGTGCCGGCCTCGATGGCCGCACCCTCACCGACATCGTCAACACCCACTCCCACTCGGACCACATCGGCGGCAATGCGGCCGTGCAGCGCAGCTTCGGCTGCCGCATCACCATCCCCGAGGGCATGCACGCCGCCGTCCAGCAATGGGACGAAGCCGCGTTGTTGCTCACCGTGGCCGACCAGCGCGGCGAGCGCTTCACCGCCGACTATCTGGCGCATGCCGGTGAAACCCTCGCCATGGGAGGGCGCGAATGGCAGTCGCTGGCCGCCCCCGGCCACGACATGGACGCGCTCATGTTCTGGAATGCGGAGACCGGCATTCTGATCTCCGGCGACGCCCTGTGGCGCGACGGCTTCGGCATTCTCTTCGTCGAAATCTTCGGGACCGACGACGGTCTCGGCGCCGCGCGCAGCACGCTGGATGCCATTGCTCGGCTGCCCATCCGCACCGTCATCCCCGGTCACGGCGCGCCCTTCGTGGAGGTGGAGGAGGCGCTCGCCACGGCCTATAGCCGCCTCAAGGCCTTCGAAGACGACGGTGCCCGCATCGCCCGCAACGCCATCCGCGCGTGCACGACGTTTGCGTTGCTTGATCTGAGACGGATGCTGCTCGATGAGATGCCTGGCTGGCTGGAGCGGACGCCGCTGTTTGCCGAGGCGAACCGGCGCTTTCTCAATGAGACGCCTGAACGACTGGCGGATTGGTTGGTGGACAGTCTTGAGAAAGCGGGGGTGGCCAAAAGAGAGGGCGACTGGCTGGTCGCAGCGTAGAACACCCTTTGTCGCTGGGCCGTTCGTTGATCTTCGATACGATGTTGTTTCGCCCTGAAGGGCGACCTACTTTCTTGGCGCGCAAGAAAGTAGGCAAAGAGACGCATCCCGCTTTCGTGGCCCTGCGGGCTCCCCTCCCTGCCCGAACGCCCGGCAGGCGGTTTCGCCAACTCGCCCCTGCGGGGCTCAGACAGCGAAACCGCTTTTTCTGCCGTTCATTCGGGCGACTCGGCACGACAGAGGGATTGGGGCGTGCCGGGCTGAAGCTTCTTTCTGATGTGGACGGATGATTCCGGCATCGCTTCACTCGGCCGGGCGACAGGCCTCACCAGAGTGGCACGTCCGGGTCGCCCTCGATCGCGCCGATCGACAAGCGCCGGGGGCGGAAACACGGGCTTCGCTGTCTGAGCCCGCAGGGCGAGTTGGCGAAGCACGCCGACCACGGTGATTGACGATTGGGCATCGCCGCAAGGCGACGCGATCGTGGGCTGTGCTTCTTTGCTTACTTTCTTGCACAAGCAAGAAAGTAAGGCGCCCGCCGGGGCGAAACCCGGCCAATGGCCTTCGATATCTGGCGTTGTAGCCTAGTCGTGGGCTCTTACGTCGTCGCGCAGCGCACCACCGACCTGCGCCACCAACCTGGAGGACTAACAGACCTCCAAGAATCCTTCACTCCCCCTTCACCAGAAAGTCATATCCCTCCGCTAGCCTCCGGCACATTCCCCAAAATGCTGCTCGCGGAGCCCGAACCATGTCTTTCGATTCCAACAACTCACGCCGTCGCTTCCTGCGCCTGATGGGCGGCACGGCCGTTGCCGGTGCGGCCATGGTGCGCGGTGGCAAGGCGCTGGCCCATCGGGCCGAACTGCCGTCGCTGCGCACCTTCACTCATGGTGTCGCCAGCGGTGATCCGCTGCAGCATCAGGTGATCATCTGGACGCGGCTGAGTCCGGTGGCGCGACGTGGGGTGGTGCCGGTGTTCTGGGAAGTGTCGGTGGATCGGGCGTTCCGGCATGTGGTGAAGCGGGGCGTGACTCGCACCGACGCGAGCCGTGACTTTACGGTGAAGGTGGATGTGAGCCGTCTGCCCGCCGGCCGCCACTTCTACTACCGCTTCCGTTCCGGGCGTGCCATGTCGCCGGTGGGCATGACCCGCACCCTGCCGCGTGGCGCGGTGGATGAAGTGAAGCTGGCGGTGTTTTCCTGCTCGAACTACCCGGCCGGCTTCTTTCATGCCTATGGCGAAGCGGCCCGGCGCAACGACCTCTTTGCTTCCATTCACCTGGGCGATTACATCTACGAGTACGGGCGTGGCGGTTACGCGTCGGAAGATGCCGCACTGCTGGGCCGTGAGGTGGATCCGGAAGGCGAGATACTCTCTCTCGACGATTACCGCAAGCGCTACGCCCAGTATCGCAGTGACCCGGATTGCCAGGTCCTGCATGCGGCGATGCCGATGATTGCGGTGTGGGACGACCACGAGATCGCCAACGACACCTGGAAGAATGGTGCCGAGAACCACAATCCGGACGACGGCGACTTTGCCGCTCGCAAGGCGGCGGCCATCCGCGCCTATCACGAGTGGCTGCCCACCCGCGTGACCGATGGGCGTCGGCCGGAGCGCATCTACCGCAGCTTCGACTTCGGCAATCTGATGTCGCTGCACATGCTCGACACCCGCGTCATCGGGCGCGACGAGCAACTGGACTACGCCAATTACCTGGGGGCCGGCGGTTTCGATGCGGTGGCGTTTTCGACCGATATGGCCGACCCGACCCGCGAGCTGCTCGGTCGCGAGCAGACCGCGTGGCTGCAGCAGCAGATGGCAGGTTCGCGCGCGACATGGCAGGTGCTGGGTCAGCAGGTGCTCATGGGCCGCATGAACATCCCTGCGCCGGTGGCACTGCAAAGCATCAGCTTCAGTGACTACACGGCACTGGTCTTCAAGGCCCAGACCGAGCCCGCAACGCTGACCGACAGTGAGCGCGCCATTCTCGCGCAGCCGTCCATTCCCTATAACCTGGACGCCTGGGACGGTTACGCCGTGGCCCGTGAGGTGGTGCTGGGCATGGCCAGGGCCATGGACAAGAACCTGGTGGTGCTGGCGGGCGACACGCATAACGCCTGGGCCAGCGATCTGGCCGATGCGGCCGGTACGGCCGTGGGCGTCGAGTTTGCCACCTCGTCGGTGTCATCGCCCGGTCTTGAAGGCTACTTTCCCAACGAGGATCCGTCACTGGTGGCGGCGGGGCTGACGCAGCTCATCGAACCGCTGCGCTACGCCAATACGGCGGATCGGGGTTACATGGTGCTGACCGTCACCCGGGCGGTGTGCACGGCGCAGTGGCATTACGTGAGCACGGTGAAAGCGGCCGAATACGCCGCCTTCGACGGCCCGGCGCTTCAGGTGCTTCCGGGGGCGGACAATCGACGTGTGGTCTCCGCCTGAGCACGCATGCAGAGCCTGATCGTCGCCGGCGCCCCTGTTAACGGCTTCCTCTGTCTGTCGGGGTCGCAGCACCACGGTCGAACGAGAACGGGCGGTTGTTGAATGGAAATGAGAATGCAAACGATTCTTAAGCTTATGAAAAATAAAGCATTCGCCTGAACTTTCCTTGGTCAAGTCCCTCCGAGTGCATACAATGCAAAGTGTTCGCCCCTCACGAAGGGGCGAATACCTGAAACACCTAGCCTCACGGAGCCCAGCCATGAAAGGCGATAAGAAAATCATCGATATCCTCAACGAGCTGCTGGTCGGCGAGCTCACGGCCGTAGACCAGTACCTGATCCATGGCGAGATGTACGCCGACATGGGCCTGAACGAACTTGCCCAGAAGAGCCTGCACGAGTCCGATCACGAACGCGAACATGCCCGTGCCCTGATCCAGCGCATTCTCTTCCTCGAAGGCAAACCCGACCTGAGCAAGCGTGATCCGCTGACGGTGGGCAAGACGGTCCCCGACATGCTCAAGTCCGATCTGGCGCTTGAATACAAAGTGACCGGCGACCTGAAGAAGGCCATCGCCGCCTGTGAGAAGGCCTCGGATTTCGTCTCCCGCGAAATGCTCGAG
Source organism: Nitrogeniibacter aestuarii (assembly GCF_017309585.1). Lineage (NCBI taxonomy): Bacteria > Pseudomonadati > Pseudomonadota > Betaproteobacteria > Rhodocyclales > Zoogloeaceae > Nitrogeniibacter > Nitrogeniibacter aestuarii. The sequence continues at coordinate 590,545 of NZ_CP071321.1, forward strand.
ACCCAGCTCGAAGACACCGAGATGGACCACGCCTACTACCTCGAAAAGCAGCTTCGCCTGATCGACATGCTTGGCCTGCCCAACTACCTGCAGAGCCAGATGGGCTCTGGCGATCCGGCTTGAGGAGCATCACATGAAAGGCGACAAGAAAATCATCGCGCTGCTCAACAAGGTGCTGACCAACGAGCTGACCTCGATCAACCAGTATTTCCTGCATGCCCGCATGTTCCGCAACTGGGGCCTGGAAAAGCTCAACGACTACCAGTACAAGCAGTCGATCCGCGTTATGAAGGAGGCGGACGAGCTGATCGAACGCATCCTCTTCCTCGAAGGCCTGCCCAACCTGCAGAACCTGGGCAAGCTCATGATCGGCGAGAACGTGGCCGAATGCCTCAAGTGCGATCTCAAGTACGAGCACGACGTCCAGCGTCCGCTGCTGATCGAGGCCATCGCCAAGTGCGAGGAAGTGCAGGATTACGTGAGCCGGGATCTGCTCGAAGAGCTGCTCGAGCACTGCGAGGAAGCCATCGACTGGCTTGAAACCCAGCAGTCGCTGATCGAGGATGTGACCCTGCCCAACTACCTGCAGGCACACATGGAGCCGGGCGAAGACTGATCGATTCGATCCCGGTAGCACCAGAAGAACGGCGGCCCGCAGGCCGCCGTTCTTCTGGTGCTACCGTGTCAGTGCATCATCCATACACCAGTGACGGCAGCCAGGTGACGATGCCCGGAATCAGGATGCACAGCAGCAGCCCGAGCGCCTGCAGGGCGAGGAACACCAGGGACGACTTGAAGATGGTCGCCATGCTGATGGAATCGGGCGCCACGCCGCGGATGTAGAACAGCGCGTAGCCGAAGGGTGGGCTCAGAAAGCTCATCTGCATGTTCACCAGATAGATCACCCCGAACCACAGGGCCACCTTGTCGCCCGGTACCGGCGGCATGCCGAACAGGCCGTCGAAAGTGAGCGACTTGATGATGGGCACGAAGATGGGGACGGCCAGCAGCAGGATGCCGACCCAATCCAGGAACATGCCCAGGATCACCAGCAGCACCATCATCAGGAACAGGATGCCGTAGGGCGACAGACCCGTGCCGAGGATGGCGTCGTTGATGAAGGCCTGCCCCCCCTGGAGGATGTAGAAGCCCACGAAGATGGAGGCGCCGAAGATGATCCATAGCACCATGGCCGAGGCTTTCACGGTGCTGACCGAGGCTTCGCGCAGGGCGACCAGGTTGAAGCGCCCGTGCATGATGGCCACGATGATGGCGCCGAAGGAGCCGATGCCGGCCGCTTCCACCGGGGTGGCGATGCCCGCGAACAGCAGGCCGAGCACCAGCACCACGAGGATGAGCGGGGCGATGAGCTTGAGCAGCAGCTTGAACTTGGCACCCAGGCTGATGCGCTCCTCCACCGGCACGGCCGGGCCCTTTTCCGGGTTGAGCCAGGTGCGGATGAGCACGTAGGCCACATACATGCCCGAGAGCATGAGACCCGGCACCAGCGAACCGAGGTAGAGCTCACCGACTGACTGCTGCGCCACCACCGCATAGAGGATGGCGAGAATCGACGGTGGAATGAGAATGCCCAGCGTCCCGCCGGCCATGATCGAGCCGATGGCGATCTGCGGGTCGTAGTTGCGTTTGAGCATGGCCGGCAGGGCGATGATGCCCATGGTCACCACGGCCGCACCGATCACGCCCACCATGGCGGCGAGAATGGTCGAGGCGATGATGGTGGCCGCGGCCAGGCCGCCGCGCAGGCCGCCCATCCACTGGTAGATGACGTCGAACATCTCTTCGATGAGCCCCGCCCGTTCGAGCATGGAGGCCATGAAGATGAACAGCGGGATGGCCGCCAGATCCGAATTGGTCATCATCGGGAAGATGCGCGAGGGGATGATGTTGACCATCACCTGCCCGCCGATGAGGTAGATGAACACCACCCCGAGCCCCCCGGTCACGAAGGCCAGCGGCAGCCCCATCATGAGCATGACGAGCAGGGAGCCGAACATGATGTAGGTCAGCTCCTTGATGTCCACGTCCTGCAGCATGCCGGCGGTGGTGAACAGGAAGTGCTCGTCGGCGTAGGGGTCGTAGAACAGCACGTTGATCAGTTCGACGGCAAAGACGAACAGCACCCCGAGCGTGGCCACGTACATGAGGATGGTGCCCAGGCGCCCCACGGCGGTGGGCCCGTTTGCGGCATTGGCGGCGCTCATGAGCGTCCCTCCCGGCACATCTGGTGGAACAGGATCATGTCCTTCACCAGTTTGGAAATGCCGGCGAGCAGCAGCAGCACGGCGCCCAGCACCATCATGCCCTTGATCGGCCAGTATTCAATGCCCCAGGTTTCCACGGTGGTTTCGTTCATGTTGTAAGAGTCCACGAAGAAGCCCCACGAGGTGCCCAGCAGTGCAATGGTGAAGATGAAGAAGAACAGCGAGGTGAAGATGTCCATGCCCACACGGCCGCGCGGGGGCAGCTTGATGTACATGACGTCCACCCGCACATGCCCGCCCGTGAGCAGGGTGTAGGCGCCGGCGAGCAGGTACTGCATGCCGAAGAGCAGGAAGCAGGACTCATGCACCCAGATGGTGGGCTGGTTGAAGATGTAGCGCATGACCACTTCATAGAAGTAGGCGCATACGGCGTTCACGGTCCAGAAGGACACGAAGATGCCGGACCATTTGCTGATCGCGTCGATGATGCGGGTGAAGCCGTTTTCCACGTGCAGGGCCGGGTCTTCCTCGGCGAGCAGGTTGGCGGCCAGTTCTTCATCCGGCGTGGGCGTCTGGGGGTTTCGCTTCTCTTCCCGCCGGGTGAGGAAGATGAAGATGATCGGCATGATCGCGAGCCAGCCCCAATAGACCATGTGGGGCAGCACGAAACCGAAATCGGGTTCGCTGTTCATTCTGATGTTCCTTGCGCGTCGGCCAGCCTCGGGCCGCACGACACCGGACACCGACGCGCAGGCCGGTGTCGTGCTGGCCGCCGAAGCGGCTGAGGCGGTTGCTTTGTCTTAGAGGCTCTGGCCCTTGATGTCGGCCGCGTCCACATAGCCCATGATGGGGTTCATCATGTAGTCGAGCTGCAGCTTGAACACCGCCGTAGCGTCGGCATCCTTCTTGGCCCACTTGAACCAGATGGGGATGGCCGCCTTGCGGAAGGCGTCCAGATCGGCCTGACTCATGCGGTTGACCACGCTGCCGGCTTCCTCGAACTTCTTGAGGGCCTCGACGTTGCGCTTCTGGATCGATACGTAGTGGTCGAGCGAGTAGGTCTTGACCCGGTCTTCCACCAGCTTCTGCATCTGCGGGGACAGGCCCTTCCAGGCGCGCATGTTCACGGTCAGGTCCATCAGGTCCACCGGCTGATAGACCGACATCAGGCCCGGAGGGCCGAAGAGGATGTATTTGGTGACCTGAGCGAAACCCAGATCCCAGTTCACCGCCGGGCCCACGTAGTCGGCCGCGTCGATGGTGCCTTTCTCGAGCGCCGGGAAGATGTCGGAACCCGGCAGGCTCACGGTCGAGGCGCCGAAGGCCTGGAACACTTCGGAGACCATGCCGCCCGGCACGCGCAGCTTGAGGCCCTGGAAGTCGGCCACGCTCTGCACCGGCTTCTTGGAGTGAATGATGTTGGCATCATGCTGGATCGGGCCGACATAAACCAGCCCGAACTTGGCATATATCTTTCGGGTGAGTTCGAGCAGACCGAGGCCATAGAACATGGTGTCCCACTGAGCGGGCTGATCAGGGCCGACCGGGTAGGAGGACAGAAACACCGAGGCCGGCATCTTGCCGGCCCAGTACAGTGTGAAAGGGTTCATGCCGTCGAGCACGCCGGTGCGCACCGACTCGAACAGGGCGTTGTTGTCGGCCGCCACGGCCTTGGCGCCGAAGGGCGTGATCGATAGCTCGCCGCCCGAGGCTTCCTTGAAGCCGTTGCACCAGGCTTCAAAGAGGGCGTAGCCCGTGGTGCCCGCATCCCAGGTGGACTGCACCTTCCAGGTCTTGCCCTTGGCCGCCTCGGCATTGCCGATGAAAGGCGCGCCCACAATGGCGGCCCCGCCGGCGATGGCGGTCTTCTTGAGGAAGTTGCGTCGATTCGGGGTGTTGCCGGACTGCGTCTTGTCTTTGCTTTCGTACGTCACAGTTGTCTCCTCCGGTACCGGATTTTTGTGGTTCCCGCTTGGCGTTCGGCGCGATCAATCCCCTGAAGCACGCCGCGCGAATCCCGAATCGAACGCGAGTGCGAAACGGGAAGCTGTCACGATTCCATACCACTTTCGAACGAACAATCATGCTTTACCCTAATATTCCGGCCGTTCGTCGCACGGGTGAAATGAGGCTCGGTTATGGATACACTCAAGTCATCGACTCACGAGTAATCCCATGCAGATTGTCCTCATCAGCGGCTTGTCCGGCTCCGGCAAGTCCATTGCCCTGAATGTGCTGGAGGATGCCTCCTTCTACGTGGTCGACAATTTACCGGCCACCTTGCTGCCCCAGCTCATCAGCACCTTGCGCGGTGCCGGCTATCAGAAGGTGGCGGTGGCCATCGATGTGCGTGCCGGTGCGTCCATTTCCGCCCTGCCCGGCGAGATCGAGCGTCTCGGCAACATGGTCGACGACTTGCGCTTCATCTTTCTCGATGCGCGGGACGACACCCTGATCCAGCGCTTCTCCGAAACGCGGCGCCGTCATCCGCTGGGCGACGACAAGCTCACCCTGGGCGAATCCATCCAGCGTGAGCGTGATCTGCTCGAGCCGATTTCGCATCTCGGCCATCGCATGGACACCAGCGACCTGCAGGCCAACACCCTCCGCGCCTGGGTGAAGGACTTCATGCAGATGGACGAATCGCAGGGGCTGACGCTGCTGTTCCAGTCCTTCGGCTTCAAGTACGGCATTCCGGTGGATGCCGATCTGGTCTTCGATGTGCGCTGCCTGCCCAATCCGCATTACGACCCCAACCTGCGGCCGCTGACCGGCAAGGACGCACCGGTGATCGAGTTCCTCGAAAAGCTGCCCGAGGTCGAGCGCATGCTCGATGACATCCGTAATTTCGTGGCCAAATGGCTACCGGCCTATATCCGGGACAACCGCAGCTACCTCACCGTGGCCATCGGCTGCACCGGGGGGCAGCATCGCTCGGTCTATTTTGCCGAGCGTCTGGCCGAGCACTTCAGCAGTACCGTGAGCGTGATGGTGCGTCACCGCTCGAGTGCCCGTCGTGCCCGTGACGGGCACCCGCTTGCGCGGGACACATGACCCTCCACTGGCGTGAATGGCTGGGCGAGCTTCGCCCGGGGGACGGGCTGGTCGTCATACTGGGGCTGGTGTCGGCCGGCGCTTCGGCCTGGATGCTGTGGCAAGGCGGGGCTGCGCGCTGGGCCGAGGTGCGCGCGCACGGTGAGGTGGTGGCCCGATTGCCCATCGACCGCCCGGGCGAGGTGACCGTCAAGGGGCCCCTCGGAGAAACGCGGGTCGAAGTGGCGCCGGGGCGTGCCCGTGTCAAGAGTGATCCGGGCCCCCGACAATACTGCGTCCGCCAGGGCTGGCTCAACCAGGCCGGCGCCGTGGCCATCTGTGCGCCCAACGAAGTCAGCCTCCACCTGATCGGCGACTCGCCCGCCTATGACACGCTCAACTATTGACCTGCCGATCACGGCCGAAGACCAGCGGATTGCCCGCTATGCAGCCGCCGCCATCGTGCTGTCGGTGGCCGAGGCAGCGATCCCGATGCCGCTGCCTGGCGTGAAGCCGGGGCTGGGCAACATCATCACTTTGGTGGTACTGGCCCGCTGGGGCTGGAAAGAAGCGGTGTGGGTAGTGTTGCTGCGGGTGATCGCGGCCAGTCTGCTGTTGGGCTTCTTCCTGGCACCCGGCTTCTTTCTCAGTCTGTCTGGCGCGCTCGTGAGTCTTGCCGTGCTGGGCGCGGCCATGCACCTGCCCAAGCGCTGGTTCGGACCGGTGAGCCAGAGCGTGCTGGCGGCCTTCGGGCACTTTGCCGGACAACTCATCGTGGCGCGGCTGTGGCTGGTACCGCATGAGGGGGTGTTCTATCTGGTGCCGGTGTTCGCCCTGGCGGCGGTCGTGTTCGGGACGGTGAATGGTCTTGTTGCTGCGCGCTTGTTGAGGGAGTTGCCGCCGCGGGAAGCGTAGGCGGGGCGTGAAGGCGAGCAGCCCTTCAGGCCGGAACCAACAGCGAAGCAAGATTGGAATGGTGTTTCGAATCAGTTGTGATTCGATGCGTAAGGCGCTGCAGGAATCGAAGGCCATTGGCCGGGACTCGCCCCGGCGGGCGCCTCACTTTCTTGCTTGTGCAAGAAAGTAAGCAAAGAAGCACAGCCCACGGTCGCGTCGCCTGCGGCGATACCCAATCGCCAAGCCCCGCTGGCGGCGTGCTTCGCCAACTCGCCCTGCGGGCTCAGACAGCGAAGCCCGTGTTTCCGCCTCCGGGGCTTGGCGATCGGCGCGATCGAGGGCGACCCGGACGTGCCACTCTGGTGAGGCCTGTCGCCCGGCCGAGTGAAGCGATGCCGGAATCATCCGTCCACATCAGAAAGAAGCTTCAGCCCGGCACGCCCCAATCCCTCTGTCGTGCCGAGTCGCCCGGATGACCGGCAGAAAAAGCGGTTTCGCTGTCTGAGCCCCGCAGGGGCGAGTTGGCGAAACCGCCTGCCGGGCGTTCGGGCAGCGAGGGGAGCCCGAAGGGCCACGAAAAGCGGGATGCGTCTCTTTGCCTACTTTCTTGCGCGCCAAGAAAGTAGGTCGCCCTTAAGGGCGAAACCAGCGGCATAACAAGATTGGAACGGTGCCCCGACTCAACACTGAACTCATGCGTGAGGTCGTTCAGGCACGAACCGCCATTGGCCGGGTTTCGCCCCGGCGGGCGCCTTACTTTCTTGCTTGTGCAAGAAAGTAAGCAAAGAAGCACAGCCCGCGCTCGCGTCGCCTTGCGGCGATGCCCAATCGTCAATCACCGTGGGCGGCGTGCTTCGCCAACTCGCCCTGCGGGCTCAGACAGCGAAGCCCGTTTCTCCGCCCCCGGCGCTTGGCGATTGGCGCGACCGAGGGCACTCCGGACGTGCCGTTCTGGTGGGGCCGTAGCCCGGGCCGAGCGCAGCGACACCGGGATCACCCGTCCAAGCTGGAAAGGAACGTCAGGCCGGCACGCCCCCAATCCCTCTGTCGTGCCGAGTCGTCCGAACGACCGGCAGAAAAAGCGGTTTCGCTGTCTGAGCCCGCAGGGCGAGTTGGCGAAAGCGCCTGCCGGGCATTCGGACAGCGAGGGCAGCCCGAAGGGCCACGAAAAGCGGGATGCGTCTCTTTGCCTACTTTCTTGCGCGCCAAGAAAGTAGGTCGCCCTTCAGGGCGAAACCTTAAACGGAACAGAACGGGATGGCGTCTTCAGCTCGCAACGAACATGCAAGATGAGGCGATGCGCGCTAGCAGCACGAAGCTCACACCGGATCCGACCACACCGCCAGTTCATTGCCCGTCGGGTCGGTGAAGTGAAAACGCCGTCCGCCCGGAAAGCTGAAGATCGGCTTCACGATCACGCCGCCGGCACTTTCCACCTTGGCTTGCGTCTGTTCCAGGTTCTTGCTGTAGATCACCACCAGCGCACTGCCGTTGGCAGTGCTGGCGTGCATGTCTGCCTGGTAGAAACCACCGTCGAGGCCCGCGTGGTCGAAGGCGGCGTACTCCGGGCCGTAGTCGGTGAATGCCCAGCCGAACACGTTCGAGTAAAAGGTCTTGGTGGCGGCCAGATCGCGTGACGGCAGTTCGATGTAATTGATCTTCTCGTGCGTGTTCATGGGTTCGCTCCGAATCGGGGAACGTTCACCGTACCGGATTGTTCGCGACGCCAGAATGACAATTACATTCGGGCGTCGCGGTCGGTGAGGCCGTCAGAGGTATTTGGCGAACCAGTCGGTGAGGCGTTGCCAGCCGTCCTTGGCCGGGCCTTCGCGATAGCTCGGGCGATAGTCGGCATTGAACGCATGTCCGGCGTCCGGGTAGATGACGATCTCATGAGGCTTGCCGGCGCTTTCGAGTTCCCCCTGCATGTATTTCACGTCATCGACCGGAATGCCCTGGTCCTGGGCGCCATAGAGCCCGAGGACCGGTGCGCTCAGTTCCTTGACGATATCGAGCGGATGCTTCGGGTTCAGCTCCGAGGGTACGCCGTCGAGTCGTCCATACCAGGCGACGCCAGCCTTGAGTTTGGGGTTGTGCGCGGCGTACAGCCAGGTGATGCGACCGCCCCAGCAAAAACCGGTGATGCCCAGGTGCGCGGGGTTGCCGCCCTGCGAGACGGCCCACTCGGCGGTCTTGTCCAGGTCGCTCATGACCTGGGCGTCGGGCACCTTCGACACCAGCCCGGCGAGCAGATCACCCACGTTGTCGTACTTGCCCGGGTCACCCTGGCGGAAATACAGCTCGGGGGCGATGGCAAGATAGTCGAGTTTGGCGATGCGGCGGCAAACGTCGCGGATGTGCTCGTGGACGCCGAAGATTTCCTGCACCACGAGCACGGTCTTGAGATCTTTTCCGCCAGCCGGTTTGGCGAAGTAGACCGGCAGCGCGCCCGAGCCCGTGTCGACGGTCGCGTTGCCCGTCTCCAGGTCGGTGTCATCGGTCTTGATGACCGTCTGCGCGTGGATGGGCTGGGTGGCCAGCGCAAAGCCGGCGGCCGTGGCGGTCACGATGAAACTTCGGCGGGTAAGCCGGGCCGCAGGGACCAGGCTGTCGAAATCGGCGGTGTCTTGCATGTCGGGCTCCTCGTCGTGGGTGCCCGTATGGACTATGAGTGCCGGGCATGGGTTCCGCTGAATGCAGCATAGACGTGCGCCTTGCCGCGTCAAAGCCGAATCATGCGGCCGGTACGCACACCCAGCCGTCCATCAGCGTGCGGGCACTGCGCCGCATGGTGGCGGATTCGAGGATGCGCCGGCCGTTTTCCTCGATCACAGACGCCGCCACCTCCGTCCGGCCGGAGGGGTGGCCGATGCGCAGCGGGCCGGCCGGGTCGGTGGCCAGTTGCCGGGCCACGATGGCCCCGGGCAGGCCGGCTGCGGCGGCGATGGCAATGGCCGCCGTGCCCGGGATGGCGTGATGGAAGACGCCCATGGAAAGCACCCGGGTACAGACATCCACATCCCCTGCGGCAAAGCGACGGCCGTCGGCGGCCACAAAGCCGGCACTCGGTGCCATGAAGGCCAGCTTGGGCGTGTGCTGTCGAGCGGCGGCCTCTTCGATCGTGCTCGCCAGCCCCATGGCGACCGCGCCGGCCAGACGGATCTGCTCGCAGCGCGCGAGCCGTTCAGGGCCGCTGTTGAGTTCCGTCTGTGAAGCCGTGCAGTCGATGCCTAAGGCCGTGGCGGCGACGAAGATCATCGGGTTGCCGGCATTGACGAGCGAGGCGGTGACCTCGGTGCCATCGGGCAGCACCAGGGTGTCGATGACATTGCCGGTGGGCAGCATGCGCCCGTCGTCCGCACCGCCCGGATCAACGAAGGTGAGCGTGATCGGTGCGTTGGGAAAGGCCACGCCATCCAGCTGGAAGTCGCCGTGCTCCAAGGGGTGCCCGTCGACGACCGGCACGCGGGCAATAATGCGTTTGCCCAGGTTGCCTTGCCACAGCCGAACGCTGGCTTCGCCGCGCTCCGGTGCCTTCACCAAGCCGCGATGGATGGCGAAGGGCGCCACGGCTGCAGTGAGATTGCCGCAGTTGCCCGACCAGTCGATGGTGGTGCCGTTGACGGGCACCTGGCCGAACCAGTAGGCCACGTCTGCGTCGTCGCGCTCGGCAGGGGCGACGAGAATCACCTTGCTGGTACTGGAGCTGGCGCCGCCCAGGCCATCGATCTGTTTGCCGTACGGGTCCGGGCTGCCCATGGCTCGAAGCAGTAGCGCGTCGCGCGTCGCCGGGTCACGAGGCAGATCGGAGGTCAGCAGGAACAGGCCTTTGCTGGTGCCGCCGCGCATCCACGCGGCCGGTATGCGTGTTTGATTCATGGGGCGGAGGATAGCGGACAATTCGTCGGCGTGGGCGCGTCGGGCGTGTCGGTCGGTGAGCCCACGCAAGCGCTACGATGATCGCTCGATAAGGCTTAGGAGCGTGGCATGGCGATCGAGGTCTGGCTGCTGTTTTGCGTGACGGCGCTGGTCGCGGCGGTGAGCCCGGGGCCAGCCATCCTGCTGGCGATCACCAATGGTGTGGCTGGCGGGGTTCGTCGTGTGCTGTGGTCGTCGCTGGGGAATGTCACGGGGCTGATGTGCGTCGCCAGCGTGTCCGTTTTCGGGCTGGGCGCCTTGCTGAAGGCGTCGTCCCTCGCGTTCACCGCGATCAAGCTGCTCGGCGCGGCCTATCTGATCTGGCTGGGCGTCAAGCAGTGGCGCAAGCCCGCGCTGGGCCTGCGCGTCGAGCCGCTCAAGAGCGACGCGGCGGAGCGGCCCTGGCACTTCTGGCGAGAGGGCGCGCTGGTGGCGCTGACCAACCCCAAGGCGCTGCTGTTCTTCACCGCACTGTTTCCGGTGTTTCTGGACGCGGGGCACCCGCTCGGGCCGCAGTTCCTGATCATGACCGGCACCATGATGTGCTGCTCTTTCACCTGTCTCATGGCATACGGCGGCCTGGCGCAGCGTGTGCGTCGCCGGCTGTCGGAGCCGGCCTGCCAGCGGCGTTTTCAGCGGGTGACGGGCGCAGTGTTCATGGGCATGGGCACAAGCCTGTTGGTGCTCACGCGCCCGCGCTGAGTCGGGTTGCGACGGGTTTGTGTATGATGCAAGGGTAGTCTGGTAATACTTCACATCCATCCTGTGAAGGATTCGGTAGCGTTTCGCTATCGCTGGCGTTTCCCCTTCTGGCCTTCCCATGATCGAGCCCAAACGCATTCTTCTCATCGAAGACAACGAGATCAACAAGGCGTTGGTGCTCGAGTCTCTGGTGGATCTGCCCTTCGAGGTGGATGTGGCCAGCAATGGCCGCGACGGCGTGCGCAAGTTCGAAGCCGGGCACTACCATCTGGTGATCGTCGATCTTCAGCTGCCCATCATGGATGGCTACGAAGTGGTGAGCCACTTGCGCGAGTTCGAACAGCGCAACGGCCAGGGGCATACCCCCATCATGGCGGCCACGGCCAACGCCTTCCCCAGTGACCGAAAGCGGTGTCTTGCCGCCGGTATGGACGACTACCTGTCCAAGCCTTTCGATATCGACGATTTCGTTGGCCGGATCGAACATTGGACTGCCTGAGGCACGAAGCCAACACCGCGCGTTCAACCGGCTTGAACTTGCTGTGATGGCGCCCGGCTGCGGCCGGGCACACCCTCCAGACTGGCATCACGCAAGGCTGCTTGTCCTGATGCCTCGCCGGGCACACGTGCCTTCTCTGGTATTGCCATCGTCTTCCTCATCCGCTGGGTGGGCCTGGTGGCCGAGGTACGGCAATCAGATGCACGACTCAGGCGGGCACGCGCCGGTCTTCGCGAATCATCTGTGCGCCACGGCTGGCGATCATGATGGTGGGTGAGCTGGTGTTGCCCGAGGTGATGGTCGGCATGATCGAGGCGTCGACCACGCGCAATCCTTCCAGACCACGCACCCGCAGGCGGCTGTCGGTCACCGCCTTGGCGTCGTCGTTCCGACCCATCTTGCAGGTGCCCACCGGGTGGAAGATGGTGGTGCCGATATTGCCGGCGGCCACCGCCAGTTCTTCGTCGCTCTCGAAGCCGGGACCCGGCAGATATTCCTCGGGGTGATAGGGCGCCAGCGCGGCCTGGCTGGCAATGCGCCGGGTCAGACGGATGGCCTTGGCGGCCTTTACCCGGTCGGCCTTGTGCGACAGGTAGTTGGGCGCGATCCTCGGCGCGGTGTTCGGGTCGCGATCACGTATGCTGATGTGCCCGCGTGATTGCGGCCGCAGGTCGCACACACTGGCGGTAAAGGCCGGGAACTTGTGCAGCGGGTCGCCGAACTTGTCGAGTGACAGGGGCTGCACGTGGTACTCCAGATCGGGCGTCCCCACCGTCTCGTCCGAGCAGGCAAACAGCCCGAGCTGGCTGGGTGCCATGGTCAGTGGCCCGCGTTTGAAAAGCGCGTATTCCAGCCCCATCTTGATCTTGCCCAGGATGCTGTTGGCCTGCTGGTTGAGGGTGTGGATGCCATCGACCTTGTAGATGCTGCGCAGCTGCAAATGATCCTGCAGGTTCTGCCCGACACCCGGCAGGGCGTGCGCGACCGGGATGCCGAGTGACTGCAGGAAGACCGGGTCACCAATGCCCGAGCGCTGAAGGATGCCCGGTGAGCCGATGGAGCCGGCGGCCAGCACAACTTCCACGCGGGCCTTGGCCATGCACGATTGCCCGTGCTGCTGGAACTCGATGCCGGTGACCCGTTTGCCGTCCATGATCAGCCTGTCCGACAGGGCGGCGGTGACGATGGTGAGGTTGGGGCGATGGCGCACCGGGTCGAGGAAGCCGCGCACCGCGCTCCAGCGGGTGCCCTTCTTCTGGTTGACCTCGAACTGGCTCACGCCCAGGTTGCTGCCGCGGTTGAAGTCGGGGGTGGCCGGAATGCCGGCCTGCACGGTGGCCTCGGCAAAACGGTCGAGAATGTCCCAGCGCAGGCGCTGCTGCTCGACGCGCCATTCACCGTCCTTGCCATGGAAGTCGCAACCGCCCTTGTGGTGGCTTTCCACTTTCTTGAACTCGGGCAGCACGTTCTGCCAGGCCCAGGCACTGTCGCCGGTGAGCGCGGCCCACTCGTCGTAGTCGCGCTGCTGGCCGCGCAGGTAGAGCATGGCGTTGATGAGCGTGCTGCCGCCCAGGCCCTTGCCGCGGGCGTAGATGATGCTGCGCCCGTTCAGGCCGGGCTCGGGTTCGGTCTTGTAGCACCAGTCGGTGCGCGGGTTGTTGATGCAGTACAGGTAGCCGACGGGGATCTTCGTCCAGATCCATTGCTCGTCATTGCCGGCTTCGAGCAGCAGGACCTTCACGTCCGGGTCGGCCGAGAGCCGGTTGGCCAGCACGCAGCCAGCGGCGCCCGCACCCGCGATGATGTAGTCGTATTCGCCGAAGTCTTTCATGGTGTCTCTCCCTCCTCAGGGTCGCGACCCGGCCTCCGATGCGTGTCGGACGCCGTGGTCAGCCTTGCGATGTTCAGGCGATGGTGGGGCGGGTCAGTTCACCGGCATGACGAACTCGGGCCCTTTCGAGCCGCTGTCCGGCCAGCGCTGCATGATGCTCTTGTAGCGGGTGTAGAAGCGCACGCCCTCTTCGCCGTAGGCGTGGTGGTCGCCGAACAGGCTGGCCTTCCAGCCGCCGAAGGAGTGCCAGGCCATGGGCACCGGGATGGGCACGTTGATGCCCACCATGCCGATGCGGATGCGGTTGGAAAACTCCTGCGCGGTACGCCCGTCGCGCGTGTAGCAGGCCACGCCGTTGCCGAAGGCGTGGTTGTTGATCAGCGCCACCGCCTCGGCGAAGGTGTCCACGCGCACCACGCACAGCACCGGTCCGAAGATTTCCTCTTCGTAGATCTTCATGCCCGGCTTCACGTGGTCGAACAGGGTGGCGCCGGTGAAGAAGCCGTTCTCGCGACCGGGCACGGTCAGGCCGCGCCCGTCCATCACCAGGGTGGCGCCTTCGTTCACGCCGGTGTCGATGTAGCCCTCGATGCGGGCCTTGGCCTCGGCGGTGACGATGGGGCCCATGTCGGCGCCCTCGGCTTCCCCGTCGTTGATGTTGAGCGCGGCGGCGCGGGTCTGCACCTTGTCGATCAGCTCGTCGGCGATGTGGCCCACGGCCACCGCCACCGAGATCGCCATGCAGCGCTCGCCGGCCGAGCCGTACGCAGCGCCAATGAGGGCGTCGGCCGCCTGGTCCAGATCGGCATCGGGCATCACCACCATGTGGTTCTTGGCGCCGCCCAGGGCCTGGGCACGCTTGCCGTGGTGGGCCGCCGTCTCGTAGATGTATCTGGCGATCGGGGTGGAGCCCACGAAGCTCACCGCCTGCACGTCCGGGTGGGCGAGCAGGGTGTCCACCGCCAGCTTGTCGCCCTGCACCACGTTGAACACGCCATCGGGCAGGCCTGCGTCCTGGAACAGTTCGGCGGTCAGCAGCGAGGGCGACGGGTCGCGCTCGGAGGGCTTGAGGATGAAGGCGTTGCCACAGGCGATGCTCACCGGTGCCATCCACATGGGCACCATGAAGGGAAAGTTGAACGGCGTGATGCCGGCGGTGACGCCCAACGGGTGGCGCTGCGACCAGTTGGCGATGCCCCCGCCCACGTTGTCCGAATACTGGCCCTTGAGCAGTTGGGGGATGCCGCAGGCGAACTCGATCACTTCCAGCCCGCGCTGCACTTCGCCCTGCGCATCCGGAAAGGTCTTGCCATGCTCGCGGGTGATCAGGCGGGCGAGGTCTTTCGAATGACGCTCCACCAACTCCTTCATCTTGAACATCACGCGGGCGCGGCGCTGCGGTGCCAGCTCGCCCCAGGCGACCTGGGCCTGCACCGCGCTGGTCACGGCGGCGTTCACGTCCTCGACCGAGGCCAGACCCACCTGCCGGGCCACTTCGCCCAGCGCCGGGTCGAACACCGGCTTCGACTCGCCGCCCGTGGCTTCGACCGGCTTGCCGTCGATCCAGTGGGTGAGGGTGTCGGGGGCGTTGATGTAAGTGAAGCTCATGGATGTCTCTCCCGCTCGTGAGTTCATTTAGGTCTGTGAGCGTATTGAAGCCCTGATTCGGCAAGGCGTCCAATGACTTCTGCTTGATTCCGTTATTTGCAGTGCTTATAACGGTGGTTCGTTTTCAGCGGTCATTGAAGATGGATATCCAACTGCTCAGCGCCTTCGTCACGGTGGCAAGGGAAGGCAATCTCACCCGTGCCGCCGAGCGCCTGTTCGTGACCCAGCCGGCGCTCAGCCTGCAGATCAAGAAGCTGCAGACCGGGCTCGAGCTCACGCTCTTCGAGCGCACCCCGCGCGGCATGCGTCTCACCGAAGCCGGTCAGCGTCTGCTGCCGGTGGCCGAGCGGGCGCTGGGGGGCGTGGCGGAATTCCGTGCGGCGGCAGCGGGGCTAAAGGATACGATCAGCGGTCGTTTGCGTCTGGGCACCATCGTCGACCCCGAGTTCCTTCGTCTCGGTGCCTTTCTGAGTGCGCTGGCCGAGCGCCATCCCACGCTCTCCTTCGAACTGACGCACGGCATGTCGGGCACGGTGACGCGCCTAGTGGAGCAGGGTGAACTCGATGTGGCCTACACCCTGGGGCCGCCGGGCTTTCCGGACCTGACCGGGCGTTTTCACGTGGTCGAGCTGACCGACTTCAGTTACCGGGTGGTCGCACCGCCGGGCTGGGCCGGGCAGGTGCGGGGCAAGGGCTGGCGCGAGCTGGCGGCGCTGCCATGGATCGAAACGCCGCCGGATTCGGTGCACCACCGCCTGCTGTCATCCGTGTTTGCTGCGGAGGGCGTGCGCCCGCACGTGGTGGCGCGGGTGGATCTTGAACCCTCCATGCTCGATCTGGTCCGCTCGGGCGTGGCCCTTGCGCTGGCCCGTGACAGCCTCGCGCTGCGCGCGGCGCATGCGGAGGGTGTCGTGATTGCCGATAGCGTGTCGGTGGAAGCCGAGCTGGGTCTGGTCTGCCGGGCCGACCGACGGACCGAGGCGCCGATCAAGGCTGCGATGGCTGCCATCGAGAGCGTCTGGCGGGGTTGAGTGCTTGCCCGCCGCAGACCAAGCGAAGCGGGTAGGGTTGGCATATAATTCCTCGATAAAACCATAAGCCGTTTTTTATATTCGCTGGGTCGAGACGCAGGCGTTTTCCACACGAGGCGCGGTCCGGGGCGGCACCCGACCGGGCTTGCCGACACGTTGTGTCGGCATCGCCAGCGAACAGGAGGCATCAGGCATGGCGACACTGATCACCCCACGAGACTTGCCCACCTGGGTGCCCGGACGCGTGCTTTCCGCCAGTGATGGACAAGGCTGGAAAGACGTGGCGCACCGGGCCTATCTCTATACCGGGCTGGATGTTCCCATCCCCGCCATGGACTGCTTCATGATCGTTCGCTACCGGGGCGGCGACACGCCGATGGATCGCTGGGTTGACGGGCGCTGGACGCGCAAGACCTGCACCCCGGGCGATTTCTCGTTGCTGACCCGGTCGGCCAATTCCCACTGGCACTGGACCCAGTGCATCGATGTGGGGCACACCTACCTGTCCGAGGCGCTCATGTCGCGGGTCGCGACCGATATTGTCGAGCGTGATGTGGCCGAAGTGCGCCTGCATGATGTGCTGCAGGCCCAGGATCCGGTGGTCACGCAGATCACCGATGCGATCACCACCGAGGCGAAACATCAGGGTGTGGGTGGTGCCTTGTATGCCGAAGCCTTGTCGATTCAGCTGGCAGTGCATCTGATTCGTGAGTACGCCGAGGTGAGTTTTCGTGGCGAGGCGGCTGCGGGGCTTCTGTCTCCGTCGGTCATGCGTCGGCTTGATGAATTCATCGACACCCATCTGCATGAAGGGGTCACCATTGAACGCATGGCGTTGATCGCGGGCCTTGGGGTGTGGACCTTCACCAAGCATTTTCGGGAAAGCGCGGGGGTGTCCCCCTACGAATACGTGATCCGTCGTCGGCTCGAGCGCGCCACCCGGCTCCTCACCAGCAGTCAGCGGGCCATCAAGGAGATTGCGGCCGATTGCGGCTTTTCCGATCAGGCGCACCTGACGCGGGCCCTGCGCGCGCGACAGGGCATGACGCCGGCGCAGATGCGCCGCAGCGCGGGGCGCTCAGGCGCATAGACGAAAAAAGGCCGGGTGCCGTTCCGGGCACCCGGCCAACTCTCCACGAAGATCACCGCCGGCGTTGCTGGATCAGGCGGCGCCGGCAGCGGGGGACGTCGTCACGACACCGGTCGGGACAACAACGCCGAGAGATTCCGGTCGAGTTCGGTCATCATGTTTGCATCGGTACCGAACAGCGCCAGATGGCCGTCGATGCTGCTCAATGGATGAAACTCGCTGTTGGCGATGAGTTGCTGTTCGGCCAGGCAGTCGTTGGGCGGAAAGAACATGTCATGGCTGATCGGCATGACAAACGTCCGGGCCGTGATGCGGCTCAGGGCTTCGGCCAGACTGCCGTCGGTGTGCCGGCTGACGTCGCCGCGTTGCCATTTCCACGCCATGCACAGCAGGTTGTTCGGGTCCATGGGGCCGAAGTAGCCGGTCATGAACTCGTCCACGAACGCGCCCATGTCGGCAAAGCCGAGCACCCGATGGCGGCCGGCGCGGAAGAACTCGGTGCTCCAGCCCATGACCGTCCACAGCTTGGCATGGCGCTTCAGGCCGGCGGCCACGTCGGCCGGTGTCCGGTAGCGCCCGTTGCTGAATCCCGGGTCGGTGACGATGGCCTCGATCAGGGTCTCGGCGTACAGGAAGTCGTGCTCGGTGTTTTTCGCCGTGCCGGCGATTGGCGCCGCACGCAGCACCATCTGCGGAAAACGCACCGCCCACTCGTAGGTCTGCTGTGCACCCATGGAGCCGCCGACCACGAGTTGCAGTTTTTCGACACCGAAGTGCTCGGTCAGCAAGCGGTGCTGGGCGCGCACGTCGTCACCGATGCGCACACGCGGAAAATCCGGCCCCGCGATGGGCGCCGGCGCATTGCTGGGCGACGTGGACAGACCGTTGCCGATCTGATTGACCACGATGATGCAGTAGCGTGACGGGTCCAGCGCCCGGCCTTCGCCGATGTAGGCATCGCCCATGATCTTGCTGGTGCCCGAGTACCAGGTGGGCACCAGAATGACGTTGTCGCGCGCCTCGTTGAGTGTGCCGTGCATGGCCACGGCCAGCTGGCAGTGCTCGATGACACCGCCTTCTTCCAGCTCGAGACGGCCGATGTCGATCAGCTCGAAGGGGCCGTGGTTGTCCTGCGTGTAGTAGTTGTTCATGGCAAGGTCTCCTCTGTGGGGTGCCCCGGCCGGCGCCGGGGCGTGTGCGCTCAGCGCGCGGTGTATCCGCCGTCGATCACCAGTTCCGAGCCGGTGATCCAGCGTGCCTCGTCCGAGGCGAGATAGACCGCACCCCAGGCGATGTCGTCCGGATCGCCCGTGCCGTGCAGCGGGTGCAGGGCATCAAGGGCGGCTTTGGCCTTGTCCAGCTCCATGCCCGCGTTGTTGGCGTAGCGCTTGACCAGGGCGGTGAACACGAAGCCCGGGTGGATGGAGTTGAAGCGGATCTTGTCCGGAGCATAGATGAGCGCATCGTTCTTGGTCATCAGCCGCACCGCCCCCTTGGCGGCGTGGTAGGGCGGAATGTCGCCCCCGCCGACGAGCCCGTAGATGGACGAAATGTTCACCACCGAACCGCCACCGGCCCGGCGCATGGCCGGAATCACGTGCTTGGTGCACAGGAACACGGAAGTGGCATCCACGTTCATGACGCGGTTCCACTCGGCCAGGCTGAGCTGATCGGTGGGGGTGTTCTCGCCTTCGATGCCGGCGTTGTTGACCAGAATGTCGAGCCGGCCAAAGCGCTGCTCGACCGCCTGCATCGCGTCACGCACCTGCGCTTCGTCGGTGACATCGACCTGGACGAACATCGCCCGGCCGCCGCCGGCTTCGATCCGGTGCGCCAGCTCGGCGCCCTTGCTGTCCATGTCGAGAATGCCGATGGCGGCACCGTGTTCGGCCATGCGCAGGCTGGTGGCCTCGCCGAAGCCGTTGCTGCCGCCGGTGATGACCGCCACCTTGTTTTCGAGTCGTTTCATTGTTGTGTCTCCTGTCGGGCCTGCGTTCAGTGCATCTGGAAGCCGGGGTAGCCGTCGCGGGCCAGTTCGTCACAGCGCTTGTGGTAGTTGCCGACACCGCCGATGTAGGAGAGCAGGCGACGGGGCTTGCCTTCGACGTTGGAGCCCATGTACCAGGAGTCGGTCTTGACCACGAGGGTCTTGGCGGCAGTCTCGTCGTGGTGGCGCACCCAGTCGTCCTCGAACTCGGCGGTCGCTTCGACCACCTGATTGCCGTGCTTGAGGGCGTAGTCGATGCACCCGGTGATCCAGTCCACCTGTTGCTGCAGGCAGGTGGTCATGTTGCACAGGGCGGCGGACGGAGCCAGCGGTGCGCCGGTGGTGAACAGGTTGGGATAGCCGTGCACCTGAAGCCCCATGGAGGTGCGGATCTCCTGTTGCCACTGGTCCTTGAGCGAGCGATTGTTGCGACCGCGAATGTCGATGCGTGACAGGGCGCCGGAGCCGGCATCGAAGCCCACGGCCATGATGATCACATCCACTTCATGCACGGTGCCGTCCGCGGTTTCGATGCCCTCGGGCACGACGCGGGTGATGGCGGTCTTCTTGCAGTCCACCGTTTCCACGTTGGGTTGCAGATACACCTCGAGGTACTTGTTCTCCAGCGGCACGCGGTGGGTGCCGAAACCGTAGTCGGTCGGGATGAGCAGATCGCACAGCTTGGGATCGTTACCGAGGCGCTCGCGCATCTTGCCGCGAACGAACTCGGAGACTTCCTCGCTGACCGCCTCGTCGAAGAACATCTCGGGGAAGGAGGCCAGCCACAGGGACAGGGAGCCGTCTTCCCACAGGCTCTCGAGCACCTGGGTGCGCTCTTCGGGTGTCTTCTCTTCCCAGGGGCCGGCGTCGAAGTCGTAGTCGAAACCGGCGAAGGTCTCGCGCACGCGCTTCTTGAGTTCATGGAAGCGCGAGCTCCACTGATCCCAGTCGGCCTTGCTGTATTTGGGGTTACGCATGGGGATGATGTACTGCGGGGTGCGCACGAAGATCTTCATCGAGCCGACTTCCGGTGCGATGGTCTGGATCACCTGGATGCCGGTGGCGCCGGTGCCGATCACCGCCACCCGCTTGCCCTTCAGATCGACCGGTTCCTTGGGCCACAGGGCTGTGTGGTAGATCTGGCCCTTGAAGCTGGCCTGGCCTTCGAAGCGATCGGACAGCGGCGCCGAGAGCATGCCGCAGCAGGCGATCAGGAACTGGGTGACGATCTTCTCGCCCTCGGTGGTCTCGATGCGCCAGACTTCGTTTTCCTCGTCGAAATGGGCCGAGGCGATGCGGGTGTTGAACTGGATGTCCTTCTTCAGGTCGAGCGTGTCGGCCACGTGGTTGAGCCAGCGTTCGGTTTCCGGCTGGGCGGGGAAGCGCTCCGAGGGCTGCCACGATTTGTAGAGTTCTTCCGAAAACCAGTACTGATAGATCTCTGCCTGGGAGTCGAAGCGGGCGCCGGGGTAGCGGTTCCAGTACCAGGTGCCGCCCACGCCACTGCCGGCTTCATAGGCACGCACCGACATGCCCATGTCGCGCAGGCGGTGCAGCTGATAGAGGCCAGCGACGCCGGCGCCGATGACGACCGCGTCCAGATAGATGCCGCCGCGCAGGTCCAGACCGGCGCATCCCTTCACGGGGAGCTGTTGCGTACTCATTTTGTCTCCTTCCTTGTTGTGGCGGTCCGGCGCGGGGGTGCGTCGACCGTGATTGGAATTTAAGGAAGGGGTGGGGGACGCATCTTGTCGTTTCGTGGCGAAGTTTTGAACGATCTGGTGAGGTGGCGTGCGACCGGTTGTCCAGGGGCGGCAAGAAAACGCCGGCGACCCGTCACGGGATCGCCGGCGCTTCATGTGGCGGTTGCTGCTGAAAAAGCCGCGCTCAGAAGACTTTCAGCAGTCTCAGATTGACCCGGTTGTCTTCGCGCAAGCCGTTCTCCACGGACAGGTCGCGGCCGTAATTGAAGACCACCTGGACGCTCGGTGTGGCGAACCAGGCGGTTCCCACGTTGGCCTTGGTGGTGCGCGTGCGATCGTCCTGGTTCACGCCGTCGACGCTCGTTTCGCCGCCGAAGGCGTGGGAGAGCCCGGCACGCAGATCCCATTGGGGACTGACGTGGTAGCGCAGGAAGGTCTGGAACTGATAGAGGGGTTTCTGCTCCAGCGTGGCGCCCGAGATGCCGAAATCGTCGTTGTCGCCGAACAGCGTGGCGTCGGCCACCACATCCAGTGTCACGGTCTTGCTCAGGGGCGTGATGTAGCCTGCCTGGAGCACGAGCTTCCAGCGGTTCTCGCCCAGATTGAGCGCGTCGTGCCTGTCGTAGTTGCCGGTGGGCAGGAACAGGTAGGGCGTGATCCCGAAATACCGGCCGGTGTCGGGCGAATTGAGCAGCCACACCGCGCTGGCCAGAATCAGGTCGCCCATGCCGTGGGCCGTGCCCATGGTGGCCAGATCGTCTTTCCCCTCGAGTCTTCCGAACGGCAACAGGAACTGAACGTCGATCCGGTGATCGGCGACGTCCGCGAAATGCACGGCGCGGAAAATGCCGATATCCGAGGTCAGGCCAGCGTCCAGATCTGCACGTCTGCCGTGCTGGTAGAGCGCGTCGCGACTCGCATGCTGGTAGTACAGCAGCGCGAGATTGGTGCCGGCAGGCAGGGCCGTGTAGTCGCCGGCATCCACATCCAGTGCGTGAGCCGGGCCGGTGGAAAGCATCGCCACCAGAGTGGCGATGCGCGTCAGGCGGTATGGCTTCATGGTTTTGTCTCCGTTCTTGTTGGGTACATGAGGCCGTTCCCGCCACGTCCCGGGCCGTGTCGTACCGGATAGCGGTCGCGAAAGATGGCGAGAAGCGGGCGAGTTGCAATCTAGGGAAAGCCGGCGGCGCGCATCTTGTCGATCCTTGGCGAATCTTTGAACGATGCGGTGTGCCCGATGGAGAGGAGCGGACGGAGATGGGCGGCGGCCGTCATGGCGTCGGCTGTTGGTGATCTTGCGCATTCGTGCTTGCCGGATCGCTCAAGGGTTCCCGCCGGGCATGGATGTCCGCCCCATGATCCGGTGAAGCGTTTGCGCGCGGTGGCGTGACTTTTCGCCCTGAGGGGCTAAGCTGAGGGTTTGTGTGCCGGTGTCATAACCGCCGGTGTGCGCCAAACCCCGATCCAAGGATGAACCATGCGATCCCTACGCGCTGACGCCCTCATCGGCTTTGCCATCGCGCTGGTCAGCGGCCCTGCCATTGCCGCCACGCCGCTCGGCACCCTCGGTGACGAATTCAACGACGCCGCCACATTGAGCCAGTGGTCTCGCCTCTACATCACGGAAGGCTGGGGCGCAGATCAGCTCGACACCTGGGATATCGGTGCCACCCAGACCGGCGCGATGACGCTCACACCGCATTCGAGCGTCTGGTACAACAATCGCAAGGGGGCGCTTGCCTTTCAGGCGGTGACCGGCGACTTCATCGCCACAACCGCACTGTGGGTCCGGGATCGGGATGCCGCCGATGGCAATGCAGTGCCCGCCTCACCGTTTTCCATTGCCGGGCTCATGGCGCGTGCGCCACGTCCGATCACCGATCCGACGACCGAATGGACGGCCGGGGGCGAAAACTACGTCCTGTCCGGGGCGGGCAGTGGCGCCAACGAGGCCAGTTTCCAGGTGGAAACCAAGACCACGGTCGACAGCAACTCGGTGTGGGCACAGCAACCGATCACTTCCGGGCTCGTCGAATTGCAACTGGCGCGCATCGGAGATACCTTCATCACGGCCTACCGGGCCGAAGGCGCCAACTGGCAGATCCATGATCGCTACTCCCGCACCGATCTGCCCGACACGCTGCAGCTCGGCATCGTCGCCTATGCCGACTATCCCACGGCCAGTGGCGTCTCGGCCTACGAACACAACTCGACGGTGCTGTCCGGTGCGCCCGATCTGACCGCCAGCTTCGACTGGTTCCGGGTGGCGGCGGTGGATCTGCCACCGGCCTTGCTCGGGCTCGACCTGGCCGATGCGGGCAGCGTGACCGATGCACAGCTATTGACGGTGCTCGGTGCCAACGGCATCCCCACCCCGGTGCCCGAACCGGCCACCTGGCTGAGCCTGCTCACCGGGCTTTTCACCCTGGGCGCGGTGGCGCGCAGACCGGGACGCGCCAGACACGCGCCAGGATAAACGTCGCCGCGACAGCGATGACGAGCCTCAGTAATACGAACGCCAACAGATCTCCGCCGATCAGCATGACGGCAAGCGTGTCCTCAATGACGCCATGGAAGAGCGCGACGAAGCACAGCGAGACTTTGACATCTCGCGGGTGCAGTCCTTCTCGCCGGGTCTCCTGAAGGAGCATGCCGCCGCCGTAGGCAAGACCCATGGTGATGCCGACGGCAAAGACGCTGCTCAGGCGCTGGCTGACGCCGAAAAGGCCGAGCAATGGCTTGAGCGCCCAGGTCAGTGCGCGGTCAAGTCCGCTGGCCTCCAGGGCGCGCTTGAGCAGTAGCAGAACGAAGATCACGGCTTCGATGAGCAGAAGGTTCCTGGCTTGAAAGTAGAGCCAGGCATCGACGCTGGCGATGTCGTCCGGCGCCTGCGGCAGTTGGAGGCTTGATGGGTCGGTGCCGATGTCGAAGGCGGTGAACAGCCCATGGCAGATGAGGCCGAAGACCATCGCGCAGCCGCATCGCAGCGCCAGATGCAAGGAAAACGAGAGGCCAATGCGTTTCGCGATGGCACCTTCGAGGATCAGCCCGTGACACAGCAACATCATGCCGCCAAGCGTGCTCGCCTGTGCGTGAGTGAGGGTCAGGTCCGGCAGGCTGGCAAGAACGATGAGCCCGCCGTAAATGTTCGTCACCATGGTGGAGGCCAGCGCGAACCCGGTCTCTGCCGGGAGTCCGACCAGGCGCATGGCCGGTTCGAGTGCATCCCCGATGTGCCGGACGGCGCCGAGCGCCTCCAGCACCCTCAGCAGCAACAGCACCGGAACGATGATTGCCAGCAGGCTCCTGGAGATCGCGAGAAACTCCCGAAAGAATTCCCTGAGCCATCTGAGGCGATGCCGGCTCGACTCAAGCATGTGGATTCTTCGCTCTGGAGGCTTGCCCGGTGCGAGCCGGGATCACAGCAGACATTCAAGCCCGGGCGTGTGCCGGCCAACGTTCACTTCGATGACTTCGGCCGTGACCACGCCATGCGCAACGAACGGGTCTTGCGCCACGCGGGCCTCGACCTCCTCGCGGGTGCCGCGCACGAGCAGCACGCCGCCGGCCGCTGGCACGATGCTGCCCACCAGCTGGAGCGCGCCGGACTCGAAGCCGTCGCTGATCCACTGATTGTGATCGTTCATGTACTTCGGGGCGTCCTGTTTGTGGTCGCCGAATCGCAGGATGACGATGAACATGTCACTTGTCTCCGTAACAGGGGGCGCAACGCACTCGTCGCGCCAGAGGGGAAACTCGCAAGATATGCCAATGGGGTATTGTGCGTCAATGCTCATGCCGCGCGTGATGCTGTCGGACTTGAGACGCGCTGCGTGCGCTGCTGTAATACGCGCTCGATACCGCATTACGGGCGCGCCTGTGCCTGATCACCGGAGCCCCTGATTCATGTTCAAAGTCCTCGTCACCACTTCATGCGCGGTGCTCTTGTGCGCCCAGACGGCCCTGGCGGATGAGGCCGAGCGCTTCGTCGGGCAGGTCGCCCTGCCCAATGGCCAGACGGTGGTGGTTGCCGAGGGCGATCTCGAAGCGCGGGCCCGGGGCAGCTACAGCGTGCGTTTGTACGAGGCGGCGAAGGCGTCCGATACAGGCGCGTTGTTCGTGTCGGGCATCGTCATGCCCCGCATGGGCACCGTGGAGCGCGTGATGGTCTCCGATCCGGATTCCGATGGCGAGCCCGAGGTGGTGGTCATGACGCGTTCTGTGGGCACCGGGGGCAAGCGCTCGGCGCGGGTGTTCGATGTGCTCGATGGCAGGATCGATCCCTTGATCACGGTGGACGATCTGCCCGCCGATGCCGATGTGCTCGACGCGCTCAAGGCGCGGGCGACGGTACGTGATGAAGTCAAGAAGCGGCAGGCCGACCGGTTGAAGAAGTAGCGATCCGGTCTCCGGGGCCGGGTTCGAGCGCGGTCGCAGCGGCCTTTTCTTCCGGCGCCTGGCTGAGGCCGTTTAGTGGGCTTCGGGTTCGGCTTCTTCCGTCGCGTGCGCAAGCCATGAAAGCACGGTGCGGAAGAACGCGTCCGGGTCGATCGGTTTGGGCAGATGGTCGTTCATGCCTGCGGCCAGGCAGACATCCCGGTCGGATTCGAAGGCGTTGGCCGTCATGGCGACGATGGGGGTGTCCATGTTCTGGCTGTCGGCGCGGATGGCACGGGTGGCCTCGAGCCCGTTGAGGATCGGCATCTGCATGTCCATGAGGATGAGGTCGTAGCGCGCCGAGCGCGCCATGTCGAGCGCCTGTTCGCCGTTGTCAGCGGTGTCTGCGATCAGGCCAAGCTCTTCGAGGAGGGATAGAGCGATTTCCTGGTTGAAGGGTTCGTCCTCGGCGACGAGCACCCGGGCGCCCGAGTGGCGGGCGCGAATCTGCTCGTCCGCGGATGTGTCCGGGTGTGGGGCGGGCGTGGTGTCCTGATACGCCGACGTGTCGCGAGGCAGCTCGAGTTCGATCCAGAACAGGCTGCCGGCGCCAGGGGTGCTGTCGAGGCCGATCTCGCCACCCATCAGATCCACCAGTCGTTTGCAGATCGCCAGCCCGAGACCGGTGCCGCCATATTTGCGGGTGGTCGAGCCGTCGGCCTGTTCGAAGGCACAGAACAGGCGGCTCTGGTCTTCCGGCGCGATGCCGATCCCGTGGTCTTCCACCTCGATTCTCAGTCGGACCATTTCGCTGGAAGCAGCGCTGGCGCGGAAGCGGATGTCGATCGGGTGCGCGGCCCCGAACTTGACCGCGTTGCCCACCAGGTTGTTCAGCACCTGACCCAGACGCAACGGGTCGCCCTGCAGCGGGAGCTGACGCACGGCATCGTCTGCATCGAAACGCAGTGGCGAGCCCGAGGCGCTGGCCTGATGGCCGATCATTTCGCTGACCTGGGTGATCAGCGCCTGCGGCGTAAAGCGGATGTGCTCGAGCTTGAGGTGCTCGGCCTCGATCTTGGAGAGGTCGAGGATGTCGTTGAGTACGGCGAGCAGGCGCTCGGCGGAGCGCTTGGCCTTGTCGAGCTTCTCCAGCCCGTCGGGGTCGGTCATGCGCTTGCGCGCGATGCCGATCATGCCCAGCACCCCGTTCATGGGCGTGCGCAACTCGTGACTCATGTTGGCCAGGAAAACCGATTTTGCGCGGTTGGCCGCCTCGGCCTGGTCCTTGGCCAGCTTGAGGTCGGTGACATCGACCGCCAGCACGAAGAAACCGACAACCTTGCCGTCGATCCGGTCGGGCACGTAGCGCGCTTCGGCGTGACGCAACTGGCCATCTTCCAGCGGGATACGCACCATGAAATGCTGCGCCTTGCCTGCGAGGACCGCTTCGGCCCGGGGCAACACATGGTCGAGGAAATCCGCCTTGAGCACCTGGGTGATGTGGCGGTCCTGCATCTCCTTGAGCGACACGCCCAGCCAGCGGCGGTAGTGCGGGTTGGAAAAGCGATTGATCAGGTCCTTGTCCCAGTAGGCGACGGCACTGGGGATGTTGTTGAGAATGATCTCGAAGTGATTGCGCTGTTTGGCCAGGGCCCTGGTCCGCTCGGCGACGACGGATTCGAGCGAACTGCGATAGCGCTCCAGCTCTGCTTCGGCGTGTTTCTGCTCGGTGACATCGCGAATCTGGACGAAAACGGCCGCCTGGTCGTGCAGATTGATCTTCGACAGGGTGACTTCTGCGATGAATTCGCTGCCGTCCTGGCGCACGAAGGTCCAGTCGAAGCGCGTCACATGATCGTAGCGCGTGCTGTCGATCATCCTGCGAAACTTGCTGGCCGACGCTTCGCCGTCGGGCTGGCAGGGGGGCGAAAGCTCGGCCGGGTGTTTGCCGACGAGATCATCCTTTGTCTCGTGACCCATGAGCGCGAGCGCGGCGTGGTTGCACTCGATGAAGCGCTCCTCGCGCACGATCCACAGACCGTCGGGCGAGGATTCGAACAGCGTGCGAAAGCGGCTTTCGGACGCCTGCAGGGCGGCCTGGCTACGGCGTTTCTCGCTGATGTCCCGCGACGAATAGAACATCACCGCCTGGCCATTGAGTGCCAGGCCCGCGCCGCTGACTTCGACCGGAATGATGTGGCCGTCCCGGTGGCGATGGCGGGTCTGGAACTCCAGGCGCGCCTGCGTGCGGAAGTGACCCTGCACCATCTCGTTCAGCGCCTCGGGGCCGTGTTGCCCATCCCAGAAGCTGACGTGTTTTCCGAGAAGCTCTTCGCGCGGGTAACCCAGCATGGCGCAGAACGAGTCGCTGGCCTCGATCAGGTGGCCGCCCTGGTCAAGGATATGAATGCCATCGCTGGCGTTGGTGAGCAGGTTCCGGTTGCGCTCCGTTTCGACCTGCAGATTGCGGATCAAGCGCCACAGAAGCCAGGTGAACACCGTGGTGATGAGGAGGAACAGCACCAGGATTGTGATGGCGTTGCGCGCCTCTTCCTGCCAGTCGGCCATGTGGTCATCGGGGGCGATTCCGACGACGAGATGAAAGGGCACGGCGCTCATGCGCCGGTAAGTCTGGATGAGTTCCAGGCCCTCGGCGCTGGCGCCGGAGTGGTACGTGGCTTCCGTTCTGCCCGAGTCCATGGCGGCCCGCAGTGGCTCCGTGTAGGTCTGCGTGCCCATCTGGGCAACCGGATTGCCGGTCGGCGGCTGGCGCACCATCAGTCGGGCATGTGAGTCGAGAATGATGGCCACCCCGTCGCGCCCGGTGTCGAAGCTGGAGAGCAATTCATTGAAATAGCTGACCGGGATCGCAAGCGAGATGACGCCGGCAAAATCCCCGTTCGGGTGGTTGTAGCGGCGCGCAAAAGACACCACCCAGGTCTGCGACACGCGCCCGTAAATAGGATCGGTCACGGTCATGCCGGCATGGGGTGTCGCACGGTGATGGAGGAAAAAATCGCGGTCGCCCCAGGTGGCATGCGCGTCGGGCCGGACGTCCGTGCCGAGAATCACGCGGCCCTCGGCGTCCGCGATCCGGATGCCCGCCGCGTGCTCGAGGTTGCGTTCATGGTCTGCGAGCAAGGCAGTGAAGCTCATCGTATCCAGATGGCCGGTCTCGCGCAGTGCGTTTTCCAGCTGGAACTGGATGCTCTTGAGCACCAGGTCGAATGCTTCGGCGCTCTTGGTGACGCTCTGGTCAGCGAGCCGGGCGAGGCTGCGGGTTTCGGCCTCGATGTGGGCCACATGCTCGACGCGGCTGTTGTCGACCGCCAGGTAAGTGGCGAGGATCGCCGCTGCATGGAGAACAAGTACCGCAATAATGAGCACACGACGGATGCGGGGCGTGCTGGCCAGCGAGGGCATCAGTCCGTCGTGCAAGCGGGTGTGCAGTCCCATGTACGTGAGCGTTCCTGTCGTGTCAGTGTGTCCGGGGGCGGCGTTCTTCCGGGCTCAGGCGGTTCAGACGGCTTGATCCCGATCTATGACTTACGGCAGATTACCCGTGAAGCTTGAGTCAGGCCGATTGCCCTCCGCGCCGGCAAACAGGGGACATCGGCCCGTCATGCAGCCGGCGCTGGTGCGGCCTGGCCCACGAGGCCGTTCTCAAGCAGTATTCCGTTGAGTCGTTAATGCAAGGCAGCCCCTGAGCGTGCGGATGATCCGGGGTTTGGGCGTGACGACGCCAACTGAATTCGGAGGCGCAGGCGCGGAACAGGCCGGGCATGGAAGAGACCGATCACAAACTCGAATGCGAAGTACAGGGTCAGCTGACCGAGTTGCTCTTTCGCAATGCGCTGGTGGCACTCATCGCCAATCTGGTGACCGGGGCCATGCTGGCTTATGTGAATGTCTCCATTCATGCCGCCTGGCAGCCGGCGCTGCTGTGGTGGATGGGCCTGGCCGCCGCTGCGCTGGGGCGCTACGCCCATGCACGGCTGTTTCAACGCAGGCGTCCCGATGCGCTCAGTGCCAGTCGCTGGCGACATCGCTACGTCGCGCTCACCGGGCTGGTCGCCGCGGTGTGGGGGGGCGGGGCCGTGATGTTCATGTGGACAGCGCCGGATACCGCAAGACTGTTCACCGGCCTGCTCGTCGCCGGGCTGGTGGCCGGTTCTGCGACCGTGCTCGCACCGGTGCTGTCGGCCTTGTACTGGTTTACCGGCTTGATCAGCGTGCCGCTGCTGCTCTCCATCCTCTGGAACGCCAGTGCGCCGATCCATGTCGGATTCGCGCTGATCGTGGTGGTCATGACCCTGGCCATCTTCTCGAGCGCTCGCTACCTGCACCAGACCATCAGGGCCTCGATTCTGCTCGGGCTCGAGCGCGGGAACATGGTCAGCCGGCTGGAGGAGGCCAACAGCGCCATCGAGGCCGCCAACAACGCCAAGAGTGCCTTTCTGGCGACCATGTCGCATGAAATCCGCACGCCCCTCAATGGCATCCTGGGCATGGCCCAGGCCCTGAAGAGCGCCGACACGCTCAGTGCCGAGCAGCGGAAGGACTATGCGGGCGTGATTCTGGACTCCGGCCAGCTCCTGCTCGCCATTCTCAACGATATCCTCGACATCTCGCGCATTGAGGCGGGACGGATGGCCTTGTCGGCAACACCGATGGCAGTCGAGCCCTGGCTGATGGACACGGTGCGCGCCTTCGAGCCGGTTGCGCAGGGCAAGGGCCTGTGCTTGAGCGCCACGTGGCACGGGCCGCCCGAACGGCGGTACTCCGCGGACGCCTTGCGGCTGCGCCAGATGCTGTCGAATCTCATCAACAATGCGGTCAAGTTCACTGCCCAGGGGGCAGTCCAGGTCGATGCGACCGAGCTCGAGGCCGAGGGTGGGCGGGCCGTGCTGCAAGTGCGCGTCACGGACACCGGGGTCGGCATGAGCCAGTCGGTGCAGGATCGATTGTTCGTCCCATTCACCCAGGCGGACAGCTCGATCACGCGCGAGTACGGCGGTAGTGGTCTGGGCTTGTCCATCGTGCGGCGACTTGCGCAGCTCATGGGGGGCGAGATCAGCGTACGCAGTGCGCCGGACGAGGGGGCCTGCTTCATGTTCGAGGTGCCGGTCGAGATCGACCGTGAGTCGACGCTATCGCTCCCGGCCGTCCCCGACAGGCCCGCGCCAGCGGCCGCGACGGTGAGTGCCCCGGAGACGGTGGTCGCGGGTGCGCCGGTGCTGCTGGTGGACGACAACCCGATCAATCGCAGAGTGGCCGAGATCATGCTCGGGCAGTTCGGCCTCGAGGTCGTACAGGCGACCAACGGGCAGGAGTGTCTCGATCGACTCGACGCGGGACTGCGGCCGGTCTTCATTCTCATGGATGTGCAGATGCCGGTGCTGGACGGGCTGAGCGCCACCCGGCTCATCCGCGAGCGGGAGGCCCGCGAATATTGTCGCCGTACCCCGGTCATCGCGCTGACCGGTGGCGTGTTCGAGGACGATGCCACCCGGTGTCGGGATGCCGGCATGGACGATTTCCTCGCCAAGCCCCTCGATGCGACACAGTTCAGACGCGTGGTGACACGATGGCTGGACGGCGCGGGCGCGCCCACCGCCGACAGCTAAGGTCCCGCAGGCTGTCCCGTGTCCGTCTGGTGCCGACGCCTTCATAATGGAGGCTGGTAACGCCCGGATGCGCCATGACCCGTCCCATCGTCTACGCCCTGCTCGCCGCCGCCCTGTTCGGTGCCAGTACCCCGTTTGCCAAACTGTTGCTGGGCGACGTTTCTCCGTGGTTGCTGGCCGGACTGCTTTACCTGGGCAGCGGGATCGGGCTGGGGGGCTATCGCGTCGTGCGCGACGGACAGTGGAAGCCGTCGGGCCTGACACCGGGGGAATGGCCGTGGCTGGCAGGCGCCATCGTCTTCGGCGGGGTGCTCGGGCCGCTCGCATTGATGTTCGGCCTCTCCCGGACGCCGGGGGCGGCGGCCTCCCTGTTGCTCAACCTCGAAGCCGTGCTCACTGCCGTGCTGGCGTGGTGCGTGTTCAGGGAAGCGACCGACCGTCGTGTCGTGCTGGGCATGGTGGCCATCGTGATTGGCGGGCTCTTGCTGTCATGGTCGTCCTCAGCGGGTCATGATGCCGGCAGTCTGCCGGGGCCGCTGGCCATCGTGCTTGCCTGCCTGTGCTGGGCCATCGACAACAATCTTACCCGTCAGGTATCGGCCGCGGACGCGGTGTTCATTGCCAGCGTCAAGGGCGCCGTTGCGGGCGGTGTGAATGTTGCGCTGGCGGTGATGCTCGGTGCCGACTGGCCGTCGGCCGAGCTCGTGGGCGCGACGCTGTTGGTCGGGCTGCTGGGCTACGGTGTCAGTCTGGTGATGTTCGTTCTGGCCCTGCGCGGGCTGGGCACGGCGCGCACCGGGGCCTATTTTTCGACGGCGCCCTTCATCGGCGCGGCCCTCTCGCTGGTCATGCTCGATGAAGTGGCGGGCCCCGGCTTCTGGTGGGCGACCGGTTTCATGGCAATCGGCGTCTGGCTGCACCTGAGCGAGCGTCATGAGCACGTGCACACCCACGAGGCGACAGCACACCGACACATGCACGTGCATGACGCGCATCACCAGCACGCCCACGAACCCGAGACCCCGCCCGGTGAGCCTCACGAACACTGGCATCGGCACGAGCCGGTCACCCACAAGCATCCGCATTTCCCCGACATCCATCACCGTCACTCCCATTAGCCGCGTCGCGCACGCGTGCCCCGTTGCGTCGAGCCCGCTGACTGCATCGGGTTGAACTCGCTGCCGAGAAGTGAGACCAAGCGATACGGCCGTCATGCACGATGGATTTTCCGCGGAAAGAGTCCGTGCATGACCTCAGTGATCGTTATAGGTGAAAGCAATCGTCTTTATTGCTTTTATTCTTTTTTTAAATGACTAGACTGCAGGGCAGGCGAGCGAAACGCGCCAAGGCGCGCCTCGCGATTTACGGTCAATGCAGCAAGCAAGGAGACTCTGATGGGCGCAAACGACATGAACAGCCGGGGTAAATGCCCGGTGATGCACGGCAGCGTGACGGCGGCCGGCCAATCCAACACCGACTGGTGGCCCAAGGCCCTCAATCTGGACATCCTCCACCAGCACGACACCAAAACGAACCCGATGGGCGAGGGCTTCGATTACCGCGAAGCGCTCAAGACGCTCGATGTGGAAGCGCTCAAGAAAGACCTGCATGCACTCATGCATGACAGCCAGGACTGGTGGCCCGCCGACTGGGGCACCTACGCCGGCCTGATGATCCGCATGGCCTGGCACGCGGCGGGCTCCTATCGCCTGGCCGACGGCCGTGGCGGCGGCAACACGGGCAACCAGCGCTTTGCGCCGCTCAACTCCTGGCCCGACAACGCCAACCTGGACAAGGCGCGCCGTCTGCTCTGGCCGATCAAGAAGAAATACGGCAACAAGATCAGCTGGGCCGACCTCATCATCCTGGCGGGCAATGTGGCCTATGAGTCCACCGGTTTCAAGACCTTCGGCTTCGGCTTCGGGCGCGAGGACATCTGGCATCCGGAGAAGGACACCTACTGGGGCTCCGAGCGCGAGTGGCTGGCGCCGAGCGACAATGACAACAGCCGTTACCACGGCGACCGCGAGATGGAGAACCCGCTCGCCGCAGTGATGATGGGGCTCATCTATGTGAACCCTGAAGGCGTCGATGGCAACCCCGACCCGCTCAAGACCGCCCAGGACATGCGCGACACCTTCAAGCGCATGGCCATGAACGATGAAGAGACCGTCGCCTTGACTGCCGGCGGCCATACCCTGGGCAAGTGCCACGGAAACGGCGATGCCGACAACCTGGGCGCAGCACCCGAGGGGGCGGAGCTTGAGGACCAGGGGCTGGGCTGGATGAACAAGGTCAGCCGCGGTGTCGGGCGTGACGCCGTGACCGGCGGACCCGAAGGGGCATGGACCACGAACCCCACGACCTGGGATGACGGCTACTTCAAGATGCTCTTCGACCACGACTGGGAATTGACCAAGAGCCCGGCCGGCGCGTGGCAATGGAAGCCGGTGAGCATCAAGGACGAGGATCGTCCGGTGGATGTGGAAGATCCGTCCATCCGTCGCGACCCGATGATGACCGATGCCGACATGGCGCTGAAGATGGACCCGGCATATCGCCAGATTGCCGAGCGCTTCCGCCACGATCAGGCCTACTTCGAAGATGTGTTTGCCCGTGCCTGGTTCAAGCTCACCCACCGGGATATGGGCCCGAAAGCGCGTTACGTCGGCCCGGACGTGCCGGCGGAAGACCTCATCTGGCAAGACCCGGTGCCGGCAGGCCCCACGGGGTACGACGTGAGCGCGGTGAAGGCCAGGATTGCCGCCAGCGGCCTGTCGGTGAGCGATATGGTCAGCACCGCCTGGGACAGCGCCCGCACCTATCGCGGTTCCGACATGCGCGGCGGCGCCAACGGCGCGCGCATTCGCCTTGCGCCACAGAAGGATTGGGCCGGGAACGAGCCGGAGCGTCTGGCCCGTGTGCTCGGCGTGCTCGAAGGGATCGCGAAGGACACCGGTGCCAGTGTGGCCGATGTGATCGTGCTGGCCGGCAACGTGGGTGTGGAGCAGGCGGCCGGGGCCGGCGGGGTGGACATCACGGTACCGTTCTTGCCCGGCCGGGGGGATGCCACCGACGCCATGACCGATGCCGAGTCTTTCGACGTGCTCGAGCCCCTGGCGGACGGTTACCGCAACTGGGCCAAGAAGGAGTACGTGGTCAGCACCGAGGAGATGCTGCTCGATCGTACCCAGCTGATGGGCCTCACGGCACATGAAATGACCGTGCTGGTCGGCGGCATGCGCGTGCTCGGCACCAACCACGGCGGCACGCAACATGGTGTGTTCACGGATCGTGTCGGTGCGCTGACCAACGACTTCTTCGTGAATCTCACCGACATGGCCAATACGTGGCAGCCTGCCGGCAAGGATCTGTACGAGATTCGCGACCGCAAGTCGGGCGAGGTGAAATGGACGGCGACCCGTGTGGATCTGGTGTTCGGTTCCAACTCGATTCTCCGCGCCTACGCCGAGGTGTATGCTCAGGATGACAACCGCGAGAAGTTCGTGAAGGACTTCGTGGCCGCCTGGACCAAGGTGATGAACGCGGACCGCTTCGATCTGCACTGAGTCTGGCCGTCGAGGCTCGACGTGCTGGTTTGACAGGGCGCCCGCGGGCGCCCTTTTTCATGCGCGGCCTCCAGTCCCCGCGCACGATGCCGACAAGGCCTCATGGACAGACCAACCGGGGAGAGACATGAAGAACACGTACAACGTCCTGTTCCTGTGCAATCGGAATTCGGCGCGCAGCATCATGGCCGAGAGCCTCCTCAACCGGATGGGGGAAGGGCACTTCAAGGCGTGGAGCGCGGGTGCCCGTCCCAGTGGGGTCGTCAATCCCCATGCGCTGCAACTGCTGCGAGAGCACGATTTGCCCACTCAGGGGCTTCACAGCAAGCACTGGAGCGAATTCGAAACACCGCAGGCGCCTGTGTTCGATTTCATCATCACCCTGTGCGACAAGGTCAGCGGCGAGGCTCGTCCGGACTGGCCGGGCCATGGGGTGAGTGCTCACTGGAGTATCGAGGACCCCGCTGAGGTATTCGGTGACGAGGCCGCCTGCCGGGAGGCGGTTCATCATGCGTTTCGTCTGCTGACCCATCGCATCGGTATCTTTCTGAGTCTGCCCTTCTCGCATTTCGACCACATGGCGCTGCACGAAGAAGTGACGCGCGTGGGTAGCGAACGGCCGGGCTGAGCTTCGCAGTTTCGCGGACTGGATCGGGAGTGTCACATTTTGTGTCTTTCTTGCGCGTCACCTTCAATTCGGTGAGCCGGGGTCGCTATAACTAAAGTTAAAGGCCCTTTTGCGCAGGAGCCCCTCCATGTCAGCAAGCCACTCCATGGCTACGCCGCCCTCGACAGCGTATGCGGTGACCCTCATGGAGCATCTGGTGGTTCCGACCTTCGTGCTAGATGCGAACCGGCGCGTCGTCGTCTGGAATCGTGCCTGCGAGCGCCTCACCGGTGTGCCGGCCGCTCAGGTGATCGGTACGCGCGAGCATTGGCGAGCCTTCTATACCCAGGCTCGCCCATGTCTCGCTGACCTGGTGGCCACCCGGGACTGGGGACGCATCGAACGGCTCTACACGCTCCATCACGATCCGGCCACGCCGGCCCACGGGGTGCATGTGGAGAACTGGTGCGACATGCCGCATCTGGGCGAGCGACGCTACCTGGTGGTCGATGCCGGGCCGGTTTTCGATGACCACGGTCAGCTCATTGCGGTGGTTGAAACCCTGCGCGACAACACGGAAAACAAGCTGGCGTCGGTGCAGGTCGAAGAGCAGGCCCGGCGACTGCGTGCTTACTACGACAGCCATGAGCGCGAGGCGGAACTGGCACGGCGCATACTCGACCACCAGATCCGCTCGGACGTCACCCTGCAGTCGGGGGTTGCCTTCCGGGTGAGCCCCGCCGATAACTTTTCGGGTGACATGGTATTGGCCGCGCGCAGTCCCGACGGGCGCCTGTATGCCTTGCTCGCGGATGCCGTGGGCCATGGGCTCGCGTCGGCCGTCAGCGCCCTGCCGGTGGTTCAGGAGTTCTACCGGCTGGTGGAACAGGGTGAGCCCCTCGGCTCGCTGGTGGAATCGATCAACTTCATTCTCGCCAACGCGCTGCCCGCCGGGCGTTTCGTGGCGGCCGCCTTTGTGTGTCTCGACGAGTCGGCGCAGCGGGGCGAGGTCTGGGTGGGCGGCGTGCCCGATGTGCTCATGCTCGATGCCGATGGCGCACTGCTTCAGTGCTTCGCCTCGCTTCACCTGCCCCTGGGGGTCAGTACCGATGAGGATGATGTGCGGCGCACGGTCAGTTTCGACTGGACGGTCGCGGCGCAACTGGTGATGGTGTCGGACGGGGTCGTGGAAGCCACCTCGCCGGATGGGCGCGAGTTCGGGGTCAAACGTCTGCTTGCGGCCGTCGACGGGGCGTCACCGGTCATCGAGGCCGTCAGCGACGCCTTGCAGACTCACCTGTGCCAGCTTCCCGCCCATGACGACATGTCCATTCTCGTGGTGCCGTGCCCGCTCCCGGACTGTCCGTGACCTGACCCGGTGGCGCATAGAGGCGCTTGCGTCACCGGGTCGACGTGCCCGGCGCTATATGCGCAGTTCGCCGGTTTCGCTGCGGCTGGCGTTGACGAGGACTTCGCTGATCTGCAGGTCGGGGGAGAGGTCGGTGTAGTTCGGGATGTCACCCAGGATATCGTCGGCCACCGGGCCGAAGGCCGTATTGAAGGCGTCGACCGACTCGAAATACAGGTGAGCGATCGCCACATAGGTCGCCGGCGCGTCGGGCGCACCGCCCGCCAGCCCCTTCTCTGCAGCGACACCCTTGCATGCGGCGCCGAGTTTGTCGCGCACCATGGGCAGGTGCGAGTGGGTGTAGTAGTCGAAATCGAATTTCGCACCGGGGGTATTGGGGTAGAACACACTGACCTTGATCATGCTTGTCTCCGTTGGATGGGCTTGTGCTCCACACTATAGGCCATGACGCGCCGGCTGAGCTCAACGGCTTGACGATCACTCTGCGACCGTGAGGTCAGCGGTCTGCTCCTGTCTGGGAATGGGCGCGTGCAGCCGGTGACCGTAGGACTCCACCACGATGCGAATCGTGCGGATCAATTCGCTCGGGTCGATGGGTTTGGCCAGGAAATCGTCCATGCCGGCCGACATGGCTGCCTCGCGATCGTCCGTGGTGGCGCCCGCCGTCAGTGCGATGATCGGCACGCCGCTGAGCTGGAGATCCCGGCGAATACGTGCGGCCGCTTCGCGACCGTCCATGCCGGGCATGTGGACGTCCATGAGAATCACATCCACGGTGTGCGACGTCAGCAGCTCGAGCGCCTCATGGGCGCTGGCGCACGCGAGCACCTCGGCGCCTTCCAGCTCTAGAATGCGACGGCAGACATCCAAGTTGAACTCGTTGTCGTCGGTCACCAGGATTTTCAGCCCGGTCAGCCATTCAAAGTGCTCGGCTTGGGGCGCATCGGGTGTCAGCTGAAGGCCACGGCGTTTGGCGACCAGGGTGGCGGTGTCGGCCACCGCGTCGAGAATGTCTGCCTCGCTGACCGGCTGCATCAGCACCCGGTCGGCCACCTGGCGGGCCTGTGGCGTCAGATCGCCGGGATCGTCGACCAGCAGCAGCACGGAGGGGCGAACCACGCAGCGACTGCAGGCGTCGGCGAGTTGCTCGAAGTGTTTCCGGTCCTCCGGGGCCAGAGGCCACTGGATCAGGACATCATCGACTGCGCAGTCGCGGCTTGCATCCGACTCCATGACCAGGGCGCCGAGGTGGTCGCGAACCTTGGTGCTCCAGCCGTGGGCTTCGGCCATGGAAACGAGGCGTGCGCGCAGTGCCTCGTCGCGAACGACGATGGCCACACAATAACCGGTGCGCTGTGCGCCCAGCCCTGCGGGTGGTGTCGCCAGCATGGGAATGTCCACCCAGAACCGGCTGCCCGCACCGGGCGCACTCTCCAGCCCGACGCGCCCCCCCATGCGCTGGGCCAGTTCGCGCACGATGGCCAGCCCGAGCCCGGTGCCACCGTAGGCCCGCGTCGTGGACGCGTCCACCTGGCTGAAGTGCTCGAACAGCTTGGCCTGACGCGCCTTGTCGATACCGATGCCGGTGTCGCTCACCCGCATGCGCAGCATCGGCAGATCGCTGTCCGTGGCACCGATGCGGCGCAGGGTTATGGTGACCTGACCGGCATCGGTGAACTTGATGGCGTTGTTGACCAGATTCACGAGCATCTGCCGGATGCGGCCTTCGTCGCCTTCGATGCTGGCGGGAATGTCACTGCCCACGGCCTCGACCACCAGGGCCAGGCCTTTCGACTCGGCCATGGGGCCGAGCATGAGTTGCACCTCATTCGCGACCTGCAGGGGCGAGAAGGGCGCAAACGCCAGATCGTCCTCGCCGGATTCGATTCTGGCCAGATCCAGGATGGAGTTGAGCAGCCACAGCAGATTGCGCCCGGCGCTGTGGATGGTGTCGAGCTGGCTACGCTGCTCGGCATCGAGTTGAGTGAATCGCAGCAGATACGCCATGCCGATGATGGCATTCAGGGGCGTGCGAATCTCGTGACTCATGTTGGCCAGGAAACTCGACTTGGCCTCGCTGGCCGCTTCCGCACGCCGCTGTGCGCGTTCGAGTTCGCCCGTGCGTTGCGCCACCAGGCGCTCCAGGCCGCAGTGGTAGTCGTCAAGTTCCGCCTGCATGTGCTTTTTCTGGCTGATGTCCTCGACGACCGAGATGAAGTAATCCGGCGCGCCGGATTCCTTGCGCACCAGGGCCACGGTCAGATTGATCCAGATGAGCTCGCCGTCCTTCCGGAAATAGCGCTTCTCCATGCGATAGTTGTCCGTGCGCCCCGCCAGCAGCGACTCGAGATGCTCCAGGTCGAGTGACAGATCGTCCGGGTGGGTCATCTCCTGGAAGGTCAGATCTAGCAGCTCCTCGCGCGGGTAACCGACGATCTGGCACAGGGTTTCGTTGACCTTCAGCCAGTGCCCGTCGGGGGCCACGTGCGCAATGCCGACCGCCGCCTGCTCGAAGGTGGAGGTGAACTTGAGTTCGCTCACACGTTGCGCCGCCTCGGCGTTGCGGCTGTCGCTCACATCCTCGGCAAACAGCACCACACCGCCGACCTCGCCCTGGGGGGTATGCCAGGCCCGGGCCTCCCAGCGGAACCAGCGCAGGGCATCTGCGCTGCCGATGTAGGCCTCGGCATCCACCCGGACGACCTCACCCTTGAGTGCTGCCTGGAGCCGCTCGCGCCATTCCGGGCCCAGCGCCGGCACGGTCGTCAGATGGTCCCGTCCGATGGTGCTGTCTTCATTGAGACCGAAGTCATCCAGCCAGCGCTGGCTGACAGCCAGGTAGCGCATGCGCGTGTCCAGCATGGCCAGCGCCGCCGGGGCGTGGCGAATGAACAGGTTTGCCTGGGCCGCGTAGCGTAGCAGATCTTCAACGAGCTGCTCCAGGACCCGCGCGAGCACGCCGACCTCATCATGTCGTTCGCGATGCCCCGAGTCGAACGGCGCCCCCGTGGCGGCGAGATAGGTCCCTGCGCGGCGGGTGAGGTCGAGCACGGGCGCGGTGACACGTGTGACCACGAAACGCACCATCAGGGCAAAGAGGGCCGCCAGCCCGAGGCTGAGCGCCAGCATGAGATTGCGCGCCTGGATGACATGCGCCAGTGCGGTGCTCCTGTCCTGCACCACCACGGCACGCCAGCCCATCGCCTGTATCAGGCTGCCGGGTGCGCCGGCCGCCTTGGCGCTCAGGTAGGTTTCGGGCGCTGACGGACCCTCGTCGTACCCGCCTTCCAGAGGCTCGGGGGACTGTGGGCGCATGCGTGGCGCGATGAGCAGATCGCCATTGCGATCTGCCAGGCCGAGCCCCGTGCCGGGGGACAGCTCCGCGGCCGCCTGGCCGGCGATGATCTGTTCGATCCAGTGCCAGTAGAGATGCGCGGCGAGGACGCCGGTCTCGCCCGACGGCAGGCGCACGGGCAGCGCGAGGTCGACGAAACGCGGTGGCGAGCCGTCCGGCGCCGGCCCCACGGCCTTGGCCAGCAGCAGGGCTTCGTGGGGCTCGCCGGCGTAGTCGCCTTTCCTGCCTGCCGAGAACCAGGGGCGCTGGCTGACGTTCTGGCCCTGGAGCATGCCGCCGGTGGCGGCCAGCACCGTGCCGCGCTCATCGGTGAGGCCAATCCAGGCATACGTGTGCTGCTGGCGCTGCAGGGTGTCGAGCAGACTGCGCGCGTCGTTGTCGGGGCGGGGAAGCTGCTCGACGGCCGCGGCGATCAGCCTCAGCTCACGTTGGTGGGCTGCCAGATTCCCTTCGAGGCGATCAACCAGCCGACTGGCAATGCCGTCGAGCGCCTGCTTTGTCTGGGCCAGGGCGTTGTGCTCGAAGCGCCACTGGAATATGCCCGCCATGACCAGGACCAGCACAATGCCGATCACCCCCATGATGGCGGTGAGTCTGGACCGTAAACTTGCCGACGGTGCAATGACGACGGGTGGCTGCGAACTCATGCGCCGATTCCGTGCAGTTTGCTACGCCGGTCAGTGACAGGGAATATCCCGAACATGCGACCGTCGTAGTCTCGACCAGGTCACTCTAACCCCATCGCCGTTGATGCAGCAAGGGTGCCCGGCGACGCGGTGCATGCGCCGGGTGGTGTGTATCGCAAAAAAAACGGGTAGCCAGGCTACCCGTTTCGGCACCATGAGTGTGTCGCTTTACTTCTTCACTTCGAGCAGCTCGATATCGAACACCAGCGTGCTGTTGGGGCCGATGGTGGTGCCGGCACCGCGCGGGCCGTAGGCCAGATCGGAGGGCACATAGATTTCCCAGTGGCCGCCCTGTTTCATGAGCTGAAGCGCCTCGATCCAGCCGGCGATGACGCCGCGAACCGGGAAGGTGGCCGCATTGCCGCGCTCGCGCGAGCTGTCGAAGACGGTGCCGTCGAGAAGGCGGCCTTCATAGTGCACCGTCACGTTGTCTTCCAGTGCCGGTTGCGGGCCGGTTCCGGCCTTGATGACCTTGTACTGAAGGCCGCTGGCGGTGGTTTTCACGCCGTCCTTCTTGGCGTTGTCGGCGAGGAATTTCTCACCCGCTTCCTTGTTCTTGGCGCCGACGGTGCCGCGCTTCTGCTCTTCGACCTCACGGGCCTTCATCATGACGTTGCGCGCTTCTTCGGGCGTCATGCGCGGCTCTTTGCCTTCCATGGCATCGCGCATGCCCAGCAGCAGGCTGTCCAGATCCATTTCGACGCCGTCACGCTTGAGTGACATGCCCATCTGCACGCCCACGGCGTAGCCGAACTGCTTCTCATGGGTGTCAAGCTGAGGGTCGGCCGCGATGGCGTTGAGCGCAAAGGCAGTCAGCACCGAGGCGCCGATCAGGGTTTTCTTCATCTGGGATTCCTTCAGGTGTGGTGTGTCGCGCATGGTAGCGGGTTTGGCGTTTGCGTGACACGCAGGCGTACGACGAACGGGGATTGATTTTATTAGACGTTCGGTCTAAAAATAAAAGCATGATTGACATCACCCCATCCGCGCGCCGTCGCGGCCGACCGCCGAAGCGACTCGAGGATCACCTCGAGACCCGCGAGGCACTCGTGCGTGCTGGGCTCGCCGTGTTGACCGAAAAAGGCTTCGTGGCGACGGCCATTGATGAAGTGCTGCGTCAGGTGGGCGTACCCAAGGGCTCGTTCTATCACTGGTTCGACAGCAAGGAGACCTTCGGGCTGGCGGTCATCGACGCATATGGCGATTACTTTGCCCGCAAGCTCGCTCGTGCGTTCGGCGATGACTCGATGCCGCCGCTTGAGCGCGTCGGTGCCTTTGTCGACGATGCGGCGGAGGGGATGGCCCGATTCGATTTCCGGCGAGGTTGCCTCATCGGCAATCTTGGGCAGGAGATGGGCAATCTGCCCGAGTCGTTCCGGGCCAGGCTGCGCGCCACCTTTCAGGAATGGGAAACCTTGCTGGAGCAGTGCCTGAGGCTGGCACGCCTGCGCGGTGACATTCATCCCCAGGCCGATTGCGGGCTGCTCGCACGCAGCTTCTGGATCGGCTGGGAGGGCGCTGTACTTTGGGCCAAGCTCGATCGCAGCAGCGACCCCCTGTTCATCTATTACGACACCTGGCAGCGCGCCATTCCACGCGGCTGAGCCAGGGTCCCAAACGGAGGAGAATTCCATGTACAAGGCGATCGTGATCAACAAGGACGAGTCCGGCTATCGCGCCAACTTGCAGACGCTGGACGAATCCGCGCTGCCCGAGGGTGACGTGACCGTGAAGGTCGACTACTCGTGCCTGAACTACAAGGACGGACTGGCCATCACCGGCAAGGGGCCGGTGGTGCGCAAGTTTCCGATGACGCCGGGCATCGACCTGGCGGGCAGTGTGGTGTCCAGCGAACACCCGGCCTTCGCGGTCGGAGACGCGGTGGTCCTGAACGGCTGGGGCGTGGGCGAAGGGCACCCCGGTGGCTTGGCGCAGATGGCACGGCTCAAGGGCGACTGGCTGATCCCGCTGCCCGCAGGGGTGACACCGCGCCAGGCCATGGCGGTCGGCACGGCCGGCTACACGGCCATGCTGTGTGTGCTCGGGCTCGAGAAGTCCGGCGTCACCCCCGATCAGGGGGAAATCCTGGTGACCGGTGCTGCCGGCGGTGTCGGCAGCGTGGCGGTCGCCATTCTGGCCAGGCTGGGCTACACCGTGGTGGCCTCGTCCGGCCGCCCGGAAGAGACCGATTACCTGAAGACGCTCGGTGCGGCCGAGGTGATGGACCGCAAGTTGCTCTCCGAGCCGGGCAAGCCCCTGGCACGTGAGCGCTGGGCGGGTGCCGTGGATACCGTCGGCGGTCATACGCTGGCCAATGTCTGCGCCAGCACGAAATACCTGGGCACGGTGACTGCGTGCGGTCTGGCCGGCGGTGCCGACCTGCCGGCCACCGTCATGCCGTTCATCCTGCGCGGGGTCACCCTGAAAGGGATCGACAGCGTCATGGCGCCCAAAGCGGCGCGATTGGAAGCCTGGGAGCGTATCGGCGTCGACCTCGACATGGACAAGCTCGAACTCATGGTCAATGAGATCGGTCTCGACGAAGCCATCGAAACCGCCGGCCGCCTGCTCGAAGGCAAGGTGCGCGGGCGCACCATCGTCAACGTCAATCGCTAATCGAAAACCCGGGCGCCAGGGGCGGCCCTAGAGCCGCACGCCCGAGTGTGGAGGGAGAACCACCATGCGCATCAGTCGCTTTGCCGTACCCGAACTGACCGACGTGCCCGAGGATGTGCGCAACCGCATCCTCGGCGTGCAGGAGAAGGCCGGCTTCGTGCCCAACGTGTTCCTCATGCTGGCCCACCGGCCGGCGGAGTTTCGCGCTTTCTTCGACTACCACGACGCCCTCATGGAAAAGGATGAAGGTCTCACCAAGGCTGAACGCGAAATGATCGTGGTGGCCACCTCGGGGGCCAATGCGTGTCTCTACTGCGTGGTCGCCCATGGCGCGGTGCTGCGCATCCGTGCCAGGGACCCGCTGATCGCCGACCAGCTGGCCACCAACTATCGCAAGGCCAATGTCACCGAGCGACAGCGTGCCATGCTCGATTTCGCCATGAAGCTGTCGGTCAATGGCGGGGCCATCGAAGACGCCGACGTGGACGCACTCAAGGCCCATGGTTTCGACGACGATGCCATCTGGGACATCGGTGCCATCACCGCCTTCTTCAGCATGAGCAACCGGCTGGTGCATCTGACCGGGACGCCACCGAACGAGCCCTTCTATCTCATGGGGCGCGTGCCCAAGGCAAAGTAGCTTCCTGTCGACACTGAAAGGGGTTCGAAAGCAAACCCTCGGACAC
This sequence comes from Nitrogeniibacter aestuarii, assembly GCF_017309585.1. Taxonomy (NCBI): domain Bacteria; kingdom Pseudomonadati; phylum Pseudomonadota; class Betaproteobacteria; order Rhodocyclales; family Zoogloeaceae; genus Nitrogeniibacter; species Nitrogeniibacter aestuarii. The sequence goes on from NZ_CP071321.1 coordinate 633,961, forward strand.
TGCCGTCAAGCCGCCCCCGAATCGAGGCGGCTGATGACAAATCCAGGAGACTTTCATGCTGAAACGAACCCTAATGGCGGCCCTGTTGGCGGCCGCGGCCGTCGCTGCCCAGGCAGAGCCGGCCAAGCCCGAATGCATTGCGCCGGCCAAGCCCGGCGGCGGTTTCGACCTCACCTGCAAGCTGGCACAAGCCGGTCTGCAGAACGGCAACTTCCTCTCGGCGCCGATGCGCGTCACCTACATGCCCGGCGGTATCGGCGCGGTGGCCTACAACACGGTCATTGCCAACCGTCCGGACGAGGGCGGCACCATTGTCGCCTTCTCGGGCGGCTCGCTGCTCAATCTGGCCATCGGCAAGTTCGGTCGGTTCAACGAAAACGACGTGCGCTGGCTGGCGGCCGCCGGGGCCGACTACGGCGCCATCATCGTGCGCAGCGATTCCCCGTTCCAGACCCTCGGGGATCTGATGGCCGCGCTCAAGGCCGATCCCACCAAGGTGGTGTTCGGCGCGGGCGGCTCCGTCGGCAGCCAGGACTGGATGAAGTCGGCCCTGGTCGCACGCAGCGCAGGGGTGAATTACAAGGCCATGCGCTATGTCGCCTTTGAAGGCGGTGGTGAAGCCATGACGGCGCTTCAGGGCGGGCATGTGCAGGTGTATTCGGGCGATGCCTCGGAAGTGGCTGCCCACCTCAAGGGGGGCCGCGTGCGCGTGCTGGGCATCCTCTCCGACAAACGCCTGCCGGGCGAACTGAGCAACATCCCCACGGCCATGGAGCAGGGCTACGACGTCCAGTGGCCGATCATTCGCGGTTACTACGTGGGTCCGAAGGTGAGCGACGCCGATTACCAGTGGTGGGTCGGTACCTTCGACAAGATGCTGGCCAGCGATGAGTTCGCCAAGCTGCGCGAAACGCAGGGACTGTTTCCCTTCAGCCTCACCGGTGATGCGCTGGACGCCTTCGTCAAGGAGCGCGTCAAGCATTACGCCGAACTCGCCAAAGACTTCGGCATGGTGGCCCAGTAAGCCGGGCACGCCATGCGCCTGCCCCGCCCAGCGGGCTCGGCAGGCGATCGTATTCATCAGACTTTCCGGAGGGGACCATGAGCGAACGCATCTTCGGCATGTTCCTGCTGTGCCTGAGCGCCGTCGGCCTCATCATCGGCTGGGATCTCAAGGCCGCATTTTCCTATGAACCGGTCGGCCCGCGCGCCTTCCCGCTGCTGGTGCACAGCCTGCTGGCGGTCTGCGCGCTGCTGTTGATCGTATCCCGTCGCCCGCCCACGACCTGGGCGCCGTCACCGGTGCTGCTGCGCATCGGGGCAATGTTCCTGATCGTGCTGGCCTACGCCTTCCTGTTCGACAAGCTCGGCTTCGTGATCAGCACCGTGCTGATGTGCATCCCGGTGGCACGCCTGTTCGGCGGTACCTGGCGCCAGTCGGCATTGGGGGCGCTCGGGCTCGGCGCCGGGCTGTTCATCCTGTTCGATCGCGTCCTCGACGTGGTCCTGCCCACGGGCTTGTGGCTCAAGCCCTTACTGGGGTAATCATCATGGAAGTGCTTTCCCATCTGATGGAAGGGTTTGCCGTTGCCGGCACGCCCACCAACCTGCTCATCGCGCTGATCGGCGCCTTCCTCGGGACGGTTATCGGTCTGCTGCCGGGGCTGGGTCCGATCAACGGGGTCGCGATCCTGTTGCCGATCGCCTACGCCATGAAGCTGCCGCCGGAGTCGGCGCTCATCCTGCTCACGGCGGTGTATGCCGGCTGCGAGGTCGGTGGCCGGATCTCGGCCATTCTCATCAACGTGCCCGGTGACGCGGGGGCGGTCATGACCACCATGGATGGTTATCCGCTGGCCCGCAAGGGGCTGGCGGGGCCGGCCCTGTCGATTTCGGCCTTTGCCTCCTTTGTCGGTTCGATGGTGGCCACCGTGGGCATCGTGGCCTTCGCGCCACTGCTGGCGGACTGGGCGCTGGCCTTCGGGCCGGCCGAATACTTTGCCCTCATGGTGCTGGCCCTGTCCTGCCTCGGTGGCCTAGTGGGTGACTCCATGCTCAAGGCCCTGATCGCCTGCCTGCTGGGGCTGGTGCTGGCCACCGTCGGCATCGACGCCAACAGCGGCGTGTATCGCTACACCTTTGATCTGCTGCACCTGTCGGACGGCATTCCGTTCATCGTGGTGGTGATCGGTCTGTTCGCGGTCAGCGAGCTGATGCTCATGCTGCAGAGCCTGCACGCCGGGGCCGCGCCGGTGGAAATGAGCGGACGCACCCTGTTCAACGCGGCCGAGTTCATGCGGGTGAAATGGACCATCCTGCGCTCGTCGGTGGTCGGCTTCTTCGTTGGCGTGCTGCCGGGCGCGGGCGCCTCCATTGCGTCGGCCATGACCTACTCGATGGAGCGGCGCATGGCGGGCGAGGACCACGAATTCGGCCGGGGCGACGTGCGCGGCGTGGCGGCGCCGGAGGCGGCCAACAACGCCTCTGCCTTCGGTTCGCTGATCCCGATGCTGACCCTGGGGGTGCCGGGCTCCGGCACCACGGCGGTGATGATCGGCGCGCTGACGCTCTACAACATCACGCCAGGGCCGACCCTGTTCCAGGATCAGCCGGTGATCGTCTGGGGGCTGATCGCCTCGCTGGCCATCTCCAGCGTGATGCTGCTGCTCATGAACATTCCGCTCATCAAGGTGTTCGTGAAGTTCCTCGATGTGCCCAACTGGATCCTCGTGCCCGGCGTGGCCGCCGTATCGCTGGTGGGTGTCTACGCGGTACATGGCACGGTGTTCGATCTGGTGCTGGGCACCTTGCTGGGCGGGCTGGGCTACCTGTTGCGGGTGATGAACTTCCCGCTGGCGCCGTTCATCCTCGGCTTCGTGCTGGGGGACATGATGGAGCAGAACCTGCGTCGCGCGCTGTCGATCAGCAATGGCGAACTGTCCATTTTGTACAGCAGCCCGATCAGCATCGGCCTGTGGATCGGCGCCATCCTCATGCTGATCGGTCCGCGTCTGATGCGCGCCCGTCAGCAGCGCCGCGCGCTTCAGGCGGCCTGAGGCCGAACGCTGGCGTCCCGGTGTGACCGGGGCGTCAGCCCTCGTTGAGCGGAAAGCGGATACGTACCTGCAGACCGCGCCCGTCCGGGCCGCTCTCCAGGGTAATCCGGCCCCGGTGTGCGTGGGCAATCTCGCGCACGATGGCCAGGCCCAAGCCGCTGCCTTCGGCATTGCCCTGACCGAGGATGCGGTAGAAACGGCGGAAGACAAACTCCCGCTCCTCGGGGGCGATGCCGGGCCCCTGGTCGGTCACCCTCAGCTCGACCGCGTCCGGATGGCTCGCGGCCGAGACCACGACCTGGGTGCCGGCGCTGCTGTAGCGGATGGCGTTGTCCACCAGATTGGCCACCATCTCGCGCAGCATGGCCTCATTGCCGGCCAGCGGCGTGGCGGCCTCGCCTTCGAAGGCAATCTCGATGTCCCGAGCCAGTGCCAGCGGCACCAGATCGGCGGCGACCTCGCGTGCGAGGTCGGTCAGGTCGCAGGGCACCTTGTCCCCGATCAGACCGTTGGCGGGCTCTGCGCGCGACAGTGCCAGCAACTGGTTGGCCATGCGCTGCGTGTTGCCGAGGCTGCGCAGCACATGCCTGAAGGTGTCGCGCATGGCGGCCGGGTCCGTCTGGCGTACGCCGACTTCCGCCTGGGTGGTGAGTACCGCCAGTGGCGTGCGGATCTGATGGGCCGCGTCGGTCAGAAAACGCCGGCGCGAGGCGAGCATGGTGGAGATCCGCTCCATGTGATGGTTGATGGCGCGGATCAGCGGATGGACTTCACTCGGGACGTCTTTCGCCACGATCGGCGTCAGGTCTTCTTCATCCCGTTGTTCGATGGTGTCGTGCAGGGCCAGCAAGGGCCGGAAGGCCGAGCGCAGGGCGAACAGCAGCACCACCGCGCCGAGGCCGATGATGAGGACCTGGCGCTTGAGACTTTCGACGAACAGGTCCGTGGCCAGGCTGCGTCGTGAATCGGTGCTTTCGGCAAACACGATGGTGACCAGATCGCCACCGGCCAGCGCCGGATCATAGAGGCGCTTGCGCATGGCGCCGACGCGGATCGGGATGCCGCGGAAGTCGGCGCCGGCAAAGCGCAGGCTGCCATCGTCGCGCAGGCCCGCGGGCGGTGCCAGTTCCGCATACCCAGTGACAAGGTGGCCATCGGGCGCGAAGATGGCGTGATAGACGCGCTCCGGTGTATCGGCATCGAAGGTGGCGAAGGTGGACGAGGGAATGTCCACCGAGATGTCACCCTCCAGCGAGTGCACGCGCTCGGCAATGGATCTGATCGAGGCCCCCAGGCTGCGGTCGTAGGCACGGTCGACCGCGTCCAGCGCGCCCAGGTAGGACAGCGCCGCGTTGATGGCGATCAGGGCGGCCAGCGGCGGCAGCATCCAGCGCGCCAGCCGTGCCCTCAGGCTGTTGCGGTCGGGGCGGCCGACGCTGTGTTCAGGCATCCGGTGCTTCGCCGATCAGGTAGCCCAGGCCGCGCAGGGTGGTGATGCGTACGCCCGAGCCCTCAAGCTTCTTGCGCAGGCGGTGGACGTAGATTTCGATGGCTTCGGTCCGCGCTTCTTCGTCGAAACTGAAGACTTTCTCGAACAGGGCTTCTCGCGCAATCGGGCGGCCGATGCGGGCGATCAGCGCCTCGAGCACGGCCAGCTCGCGGGGTGTCAGTGCCAGCGGCTGGTCCGCCACCGTGGCCAGCCGCGAATTGAGGTCGAACACCAGGGCGCCGAGGCGCACGGTGGGGGCCTGTTGGCCCGCGCGGCGCAGCAAGGCTTTGATACGGGCTTCCAGCTCGCTCAGCTCGAAGGGCTTGGGCAGATAGTCGTCGGCGCCCAGGTTGAGACCGCGAACCCGGTCTTCCGTACTGCCCTGGGCGGTGAGCACGATCACAGGAACCAGGCGGGTGGTGTCGCGCTCGCGCATGCGGCGCAGCACCTCGAGCCCGTCGAGGCCGGGCAGGTTGAGGTCGAGAATGACCAGATCGTAGGGTTGAGTGAGCAGCGCGTGATCGGCATGATCACCCCGATGGAGCACGTCCACGGCATAGCCCGACTGGGTCAGTGCGCGACTGACCCAATCGGCCAACTCAGCATGGTCTTCGACAAGCAGCAGGCGCATGATGCGCCATGGTAACGCGGGCACGGGGCGAAAGGAGGATGAAAGCGAACAGCGTCATCATGAGTGCCGTGAATCGCGAGGGAGTCGCAGGGACGTGAAGCATTCGAAGCGCGCGAGATGGTTGGGCTGCCTGCTGGCGCTGGTCGGCATGGTGGGCGGGGGCACAGCCGCGGCAGCGGACGAGCAGGGCGCGCTGGCGGCCGAGGAGGGCCGGCTGGTCATCTATGCCGCGACTGATCTGAATGCGGTGCGCGCGCTCATCGACGACTTCGAGCGCGCACATCCGGGAGTGCGGGTCGACTATCACGACATGCAGACCTCCGAGCTCAACGCGCGCTTTCTGGAAGAGCGCCGCCATGGCGGTGGCCCGGACGTGATGTGGAGCTCCGCCATGGACTTGCAGATGAAGCTGGTCAATGACGGGCATGCCCTGCCGTACCGGTCGGCCGTCACCGAGGCGCTCCCGCCCTGGGCGGTGTGGAAGGACGAAGCCTTCGGCACGACTCTGGAACCCATCGTCTTCGTCTACAACCGGGCCTGGTTCGGCGATCAGGCGCCCCAGTCGCACGCCGAGCTGTTGCGCCTGCTCGAACGCGGCGATCCGGCCCTCAACGGGCGCCTGGTGACCTACGATCCCGAGCGATCGGGCCTGGGCTTCCTGTTGCAGACGCAGGACGTGCAGGCCAATCCCACCGTGTTCTGGCGACTGGCCGAAGCCATGGGCCGCAACCGCGTGCGCACCGAGCCGACCACGAGCGTGATGCTCGACCGGATCGCCGCCGGTGAGGCGGTCCTCGGGTACAACATGCTCGGGTCCTACGCACTGCGCCGCGCACGCCAGGATGATTCGCTGGGCATCGTGCAGCCGAAGGACTACACCCTCGTGCTCAGCCGGGTGGCCTTCATCTCGAAAGGGGCCCGGCATCCGAACGCTGCCCGGCTGTGGCTCGATCATATGCTCTCGGCGCGGGGTCAGCGCATCCTTGCGGGAGATGGTCTGGTGGGTGAGCGCGAGGCACTCGGCCCGGCGTTCCGGCCGCTCGCCCTCGGGGCCGGTCTCATCGCTTACCTCGACCAGTACAAATACCGCCAGTTCATCGCCCAGTGGCGCGCGGCGATCGGACGCGCTTCCGACGTCATCGAATAAGCGGCCGGTGAACGACATGCTTCAACTCCGGACCGGTGCCTGGCCGGTCATGCTGGGCGTTCTCGTGTGCCTGCTGGCTGGCGGCATTGCCACCGCGATCCACCTGCCTCTGCCGTGGATGATCGGCCCCTTGTGGGCGGTTGCGCTGCTGCGCATTCGCGGTGTGCATATCGCCCCGGTGCGTGGCGGACGCCAGGCGGGTCAGTGGGTGATCGGTACCGCGCTCGGCCTGTACTTCACGCCCGAGACGGTCAGCTTTCTGGCTGCACACCTGCCGGTCGTGGCCATGACCACCCTGGGCGCGGTGGTGGTGGGGCTGCTCAACACCGTGGTGGTGCGCCGGCTGAGCGGCGTGGACATCAATACGGCGTTCTTCTCGGCGCTGCCGGGCGGCGCGTCGGAAATGGCCGTGCTGGCCGAGCGCTTCGGCGGCGCCATCGACCGGATCGCTGCCGCGCATGCCTTGCGGGTCATGATCGTGGTGGCGGTGATTCCGCTCGGGCTGACCTGGGTGGGGGCCGAGGGCCATCAGATCGATGTGGCCACCGCGCGTCAGGCGGTCGATCCGTCCGGCCTGCCATGGCTTGTGGCGCTGGGGCTCGCAGGGGCCGCCGCGCTCGGGGTGCTGCGGGTGGGGAATGCCTGGGTGATCGGTCCGATCCTCGGCGTGGGGCTGGCCACCGCGTCCGGCATGTCGCTGTCGGCCCTGCCGCCGGTCGTGGTGCTTGGCGGACAGATGCTCATCGGCTGCTCACTGGGTTGCCGGTTTTCCCCCGGATTCTTCCGCGCCGCGCCGCGCTTTCTGGTGGCCACGACGGTGGCCTCCGCACTGGCCGTGGTCATTTCCGGGGCGCTGGGCGTGGGGATCGCGCCGCTGTTCGACATGGATTGGCCGACACTGACGCTGGCGGCAGCGCCCGGTGGCGTGGCCGAGATGTGCATCACCGCCAAGGTGCTTCATCTGGGCGTGGCGCTGGTCACGGTATGTCACACGGTTCGCGTCATCGTGCTGACCCTGGGCGCGCCCATGCTCTTTCGCTGGGTGACCGCACGCAGAGGCTGAACCGCGACGACACTTGCCCGCGGTCGACATGCTCGCCGACAATGGGTGGCTCCCCATCGATATCCGGATGCCGCATGCCCAGTGATCCGCCGCTCTTTCGCCGTGTTCCGCCCATGCATGCGCTGGCTGCCTTCGAGGCGGCTGCGCGCCTGGGCGGCTTTGCCCCGGCGGCGGACGAGTTATGCGTCACGCCCAGTGCGGTCAGCCATCGCATCCGCCAGCTCGAGCGTCAGCTCGACATGCAGCTGTTCGAGCGCACACCCACGGGCGTGAAACTGACCACGTCGGGGCGCATGTACCTGGCGCGTGTGCGCGAAGCCTTTGTCTCGCTGGCCCGGCCCGGCGACGGATCACCCGCCCGGGCGCGGCTGCGGGTCTCGATTCCGCCCACGTTTGCGCGCCAGCTGTTCATGCCGCGCCTGCCTGCCTACCTGGCCACGCGCCCCGATCTGGATCTTGAAGTTCACGTGACCAACTCGCTCGCCGCCGCGCACGACGAACCGGTGGATGTGAGCATCATCTGGAGCGATGGGGCCAACCTCTCCGGCGTCGCCCATCGCCTCTTCGATGAAGCCATCGGCCCGCTGGCCGCGCCCGGCATGGTTGCCGAATGGGGGCTGGGCGAAGCCGCGGATCTGGCCAAGGCCCCCTTGCTGCGCACCCCCTTGCTGCCCTGGGCGCCCTGGTTCCAGGCCGCCGGCCTCAACCTGCCCGAGCCGGACCGCGGCGCCTCCTTCAACGACCTGGGCATGTTGCTCGAAGCGGCCAGCGTGGGGCTTGGCGTGGCGCTGTGTTCGCGGCGGCTCGCCGCCCAGTGGATCGAGGCCGGCCGCCTCGTTCCGATCAGCGATGTCACCGCCGTGCCGCCGCACAGCTATTACGTGACCTGTGACAGCGCCCGGATGGCGCGACCGGAAGTGCTCGAATTCGTCGACTGGCTGCGTGAGGAATTCGCGTCATGAATTTCCTTGCCCACCTGTGGCTCGCCGGGCCCGACGAAGCCATGCGCCTGGGCGCCGTCGCGGGGGATTTCGTCAAGGGCCCGTTGCCGGCGGGCTTGCCGGACGATATTGCCCGTGGCGCCGAACTGCACCGCGCCATCGACCGCTTCGCCGACGAGCATCCGGCCTTCCAGCGCTCCCGCGCCCGGGTTAGTGACGCACGCCGCCGCTTTGGCGGCGTCATGGTCGACATGTTCTACGACCATTTTCTGGCAGCGAACTGGGCTGACTATCACGCCGATGAGCCGCTGCCGGTGTTTGCGGCCCGCCAGTACGCGCTGCTCCGCGACCACATCCACCGCATGCCCGAGGCATCGCATCGGGTGGTCATGCGCATGAGTGAGACGGACTGGCTGACGTCCTACGCGGATGCAGGGACGATTGAATATGCGCTGGACCGGATTGCCTCGCGGCTGAGTCGGCCGGAGGCGTTTGTCGGGTGTGGGGTAGAGCTGCGGGAGCAGTATTCGGCATTTGCGGCCGATAGTTCGGAGTTTCTTCGGGATGTGATGGGTTTTGCGCTGGCGACGCGGGGCAGATTGGGGCGCGCGTAGGGTCAGCGCTTAGCGTAGCGTTCATTGGCCGCGACTCGCCCCGCCGAACTCGAAGAAGTTTCCCTCACGCTATGATTTCCAAAGAAAATGCGTCTATGCTTTAGTCATTTAGTATTTTTTGGAGTTCGAGTCATGAAGCAGTGGATGCTAATGGGAGTCTTGGCAGTCAGCGGATTGGGCGCCCATGCAGCCGACAACCTTCTTGTCAATGGGGGGTTCGAGGATGGATTGCTGGGATGGGAATCGATGGGAAACGCGGCAATTCGCACCGCCGACCCCTTGGCCTACGAAGGTGACAACTACCTGTACGGCGACAGTACATCGCTTTATTCGGTCTGGCAGGATATCGATCTGCTAGGGGCAGGCTTCAGCGCAGAGGCGATTGACTCTGGGCAACTGATTGTAAGCTTCGGTGGTTTTCAATCCGGCTGGCATACTCAGACCGACCATGGATACATCACTCTTGCTCTCGTGAGTGATGAGCCAGACGAGATCGGCGGCTTCCAGTTGACTCCGTTCTACTCAAACAACACATGGGTAGAGCAAAGTGGAGAAGGTCAGATTTTGCCTGGAACCCGGACAATCCATTTTGAATTTGTTGGAATCAGGGATGACGGGTCAAACAACGATGCATACTTGGACGCAGCGTTCCTGACAGTGAGCGCCGTGCCGGAACCTGAAGCTTTGGGCATGTTCCTCGCGGGTCTTGGCGTTGTCGCGGCAGGTCGTCGGCGCTTGAAGTAAGAAGGGCCACGGGAAGCGGGATGCGTCTCTTTACCTACTTTCTTGCGCGTCAAGAAAGTAGGTCGCTCTTCAGGGCGAAACCAGCGGCGTCACAAGCTTGGAATGGTGTTCCGACTCAACCCTGAACTCATGCGTGAGATCGTTCAGGCACAAACCGGCATTGGCCGGGTTTCGCCCCGGCGGGCGCCTCACTTTCTTGCTTGTGCAAGAAAGTAAGCAAAGAAGCATAGCCCACGATCGCGTCGCCTGGCGGCGATGCCCAATCGTCAAACCCTGTGGGCGGCGTGCTTCGCCAACTCGCCCTGCGGGCTCAGACAGCGAAGCCCGTTAATCCGCCCCCGGCGCTTGTCGATTGGCGCGACCGAGGGCACTCCGGATGTGCCAATCCGGTGAGATCCGTCGCTCGACCGAGTGAACCGACGCCGGGTTCATCCGTCGAGATCAGAAAGGAGCTTCAGCCCGGCACACGCCAATCCCTCTGTCGTGCCGAGTCGTCCGGACGACCGGCAGAAAAAGCGGTTTCGCTGTCTGAGCCCCGCAGGGGCGAGTTTGCGAAACCGCCTGCCGAGCGTTCGGGCAGCGAGGGTAGCCCGCAGGGCCACGAAAAGCGGGATGCGTCTCTTTGCCTACTTTCTTGCGCTCAAGAAAGTAGGTCGCCCTTCAGGGCGAAAATCCAACCCGCCACGAAATGCTAAGTGGTCCGGCTAAGCCACTATCGCATCGCGAACGCGATCACCCCACAACCAGCAAATGCATCCGCCTCGGCCCATGAGCCCCCAGCTCAATGGTCTGCTCCACATCCGCCGTCCGCGACGGCCCGGAGATGAAGTTCATCGCCCGCGGCGCGCCCTTGCCGGCCTCGCGCAGGGCGACCCAGCAGTCTTCGTAATACCGCACGATGCGCTCCACCGGCACCACGACCACGTGGGTTTCCGGCACGAAGTTGTGGGTGATCGGGCTGTCCGGGCCGGAGTGCATCATCACCGCGCCGGTTTCGGCGATGGCGCGCCAGGCCATGGACACGCCCAGGGCGGTGTCGATACCGGCAGCGCCATGTTCAATGGACCAGCCTTCTGGCCAGCTCAGTGAGGCGAGTGCGTTGCCGACGGCGGCGGCGTGAGGCAGGCCATGTTTCTCGGCCAGGGCCGCGACGGCGGCCGGGACGGCGTCGAGCGCCTTGAGGCGCGAGGTCGTGCCCGAGCGGGATTCGATGCGCTCGCAAAAACGCGCGACGAGATCTTCGTCGTCCACCGGCGGGCGAATGTGGCGGGGCGGGTTGGCGCTGCGCTCGTCGAGTTTGCGCACGGTGGCTTCGTCGAGCGGACCACGGCCGAGGCCCTGGCGCACGGCGTTCAGGATGGTGTCACGGCTGCTCATTGCTCACCCCGCTTGGCTTGCCACAGTTCGAGGAAGGTGCGGCCGGTCGGGGCCGGCAGGTCGCGGGTGCTGGTCCAGCCCTTGTCGAACGGGAGCGAGCGCAATTTGCCTTCGCCGTTGGCCATGGAGGCGAGGATGCGCACGCCGAGGCGCTCGGCAAAGTGGTAGAGCTTCGGTCGCTCGGCCACATAGCGCCAGAGCTTGAGCGCCTGCTTCTGACGCTTGGGCGTCTGGTCGCGCCGCCATTGTTTATGTCGCACTTCGCGCAACAGGTCGGGCAGGGGGATGCGCACCGGGCACACGGTGCCGCAGCGGCCGTTGAGTGTGCAGGCGTTGGGCAGATCGTAGCTGCCGTCCATGCCCTTGATGAGCGGGGTGAGGATGGAGCCCATCGGGCCCGGATACACCCAGCCGTAGGCGTGGCCGCCGATGGAGCCATACACCGGGCAGTGGTTCATGCATGCACCGCAGCGGATGCAGCGGAGCATGTCCTGGAAGCGCGTGCCGAGCATTTTCGAGCGGCCGTTGTCCACCAGCACCACGTGGTATTCCTCGGGTCCGTCCACATCGCCTTCGCGGCGCGGACCGGTCGAGTAGGTGGTATAGCACTCGGTGTCTTGGCCAGTGGCGCTGCGGGCGAGGATGCGCAGGAACACGGAGACGTCGTCCAGCGTTGGGATGACGCGCTCGATGCCGCTGGTGACGATATGCACCTTGGCCAGCGTCTGGGTGAGGTCGCCATTGCCTTCGTTGGTGACGATGACCGACGAGCCGGTTTCGGCCACCAGGAAGTTGCCGCCGGTGATGCCCACTTCGGCGGTGAAGTATTTTTCGCGCAGCATCTGGCGCGCTTCGCCGACCAGTTCGGGTACGGTCTCCTTGCGGGGGAGCTTGTGGTGTTCTTCGAACAGGTCAGAGACCTGCTTCTTGGTCTTGTGCACCGCCGGGGCGATGATGTGGGAGGGCGGCTCCTCGGCGAGCTGGATGATGTACTCGCCCAGGTCGGTCTCGACCACGTCGTAGCCTTCCTTGATGAGGGCTTCGTTGAGGTCGATCTCTTCCGAGACCATCGACTTGCCCTTGGTGACGCGCTTGGCGCCGGCCTTGCGGCAGATGTCGAGGATGATGCGGCGGGCTTCTTCTGCATCGGCCGCCCAGTGCACATGGCCGCCGGCGGCGGTCACTGCGGCTTCGTATTTTTCAAGATAGTGGTCGAGGTGCTCGAGCACATGGTTCTTGATGTCACGGGCGGTGTCGCGCAGGGCCTCGAACTCGGGCAGGGCCTCCACCTGAATGCGGCGCTTGTCGATGAAGCCGCCCTTGGCGTTGCCCAGGGCTTTTTGCAGTTCGGTGTCGTGCAGGGCGTGGACAGCGCGGCCCTTGAATTCGGCAGAACGGAATTCCATGGCGTCTCTCCTCAGCCCTTGACCGGCGCGTCGCCGATGCCCGGCCCGTCGGCCAGTCCGGCGAGCACTTCGGCGGTGTGATAGACCTTCACCGGCAGCCCGCGCCGGCGCATGCGACCGGCCAGATGCAGCAGGCAGCCCAGGTCGCCGCCGAGCAGGGTGGTGGCGCCGGTGGCGTCGGCATTGGCGATCTTGTCGTCAGCGATCTTTTCGGAGATTTCCGGGTACTTCACGCAGAAGGTACCGCCGAAGCCGCAACACACGTCGGTGTCGGCCATCTCGCGCAGCTCCAGCCCCTGAACGCTGCCGAGCAACTGGCGCGGCTGGCCCTTGACGCCCAGACTGCGCAGACCGGAACAGGAGTCGTGATAGGTGACCGAGCCTTCGTAGCGGGCATCGACTTCGGTGACGCCCATCACGTCGGTGAGGAAGGACAGCAGCTCAAAGGACTTGGCGGCCATCGCTTCGGCACGGGCCCGCCAGTCGGCCATGTCGGCGAACAGATCCGGGTAGTCGTGGCGGATGGTGGCCATGCACGAGCCGGAGGGGCCGACGATGTAATCGAAGCCTTCGAAGGCGGCAATGACCTGCTTGGCCAGCGCACGGGCGCCGTCATAGTCGCCGCTGTTGTAGCCGGGCTGGCCGCAACAGGTCTGGGTGGGCGGCACATGCACCTCGCAGCCGGCGTCTTCGAGCAGCTTGGCAGCAGCGAAGCCGATATTGGGCCGCATGGCATTCATCAGGCAGGTGGCAAACAATCCGACCCGGGGTCGGGCCCCGGTGGTTTCGTTCGACATGTTCAGCGTCTCCTCACTTCGACTGTCGTTATGGTTATGAACTTTCATGGTAGTCAGCGCGGGGGCGCGGCGACAAGCGAAGGGTTTTGGTCAGGGGGGTGAAGGAAATTCACGGCCCACCCTGGAATATGGATGATTTTCGAAGGCGCAGTGGCCTGATCTAGAACCAGAAACGACTCATCGCGCTCAAAAACGCGGTGTTGATCGGAAAGCCTGACGCCGAGCCGATGACGCTGTCGATGCCACATCTCGGGCACATGGCGCATTGACCGACGCCCTCACTGTCCTCGTCAATCCACTCGATGATCTCGCTTGGGGCGAAAGTCTGCTTGCAGTGAAAACAACCGCAGATCGCACTGGCAACGATCTCGTTTCGATGATTCGATGAATGGACGTGTGCGCGTTGCACATCTTCCTGTGATGGTGTGGGCCGTTTCATCGATCCTGCCTCGTCATCCCACCAGCCGCCCACCCCGGCGCCGCATGCCAGCCGTGGCCATCGCACCCAGCCCCATGCCGCCGTGGGCATGGCAGATGGCACAGGCCAGCGCGTCGGCGGCGTCGGCCTGAGGCGCGGCCGACAGGTCCAGCAGACGCTGAACCATGTGCTGCACCTGATCCTTGTGCGCCTTGCCGTTGCCGACCACCGCCTGCTTGACCTGCAGTGCGGTGTATTCGAGCACCGGCAGATCGCAGGAGACGGCGCCGCAGATGACCGCACCGCGCGCCTGGCCGAGGAGCAGGGTCGATTGCGGGTTCACGTTCACGAACACCTTCTCCACCGCCACCTGATCGGGCGCGTAGGTGGCGATGACTTCGCGCACGCCATCGAGCAGGGTCTTGAGGCGGCCGGGCAGTTCGCCGTCTTTCGTCTTGATGCAGCCGCTGGCCACGTAGCGCTTCTGCTGGCCGAGGACGTCGATGACGCCAAAGCCGGTCACCCGCAGGCCCGGGTCGAGCCCGAGAATGCGGGTGGCGGTGATGCCGGAAGCCGTGCCGCTCACGGCGCCTCGTCCAGGTTGGGGATGCGCCACAGCAGGTCGGTCACGCCCATGTCCACGCCCGCCTGCGAGAGCAGGGTGGTGATCTGGCCGCGATGGTGGGTCTGGTGATTGAAGAAGTGGGTGAGCAGGGCGAAGAAGTTGCGCGTGGCTGGCACGCCCTTGGTGCTCTTGTAGGCCAGCGCCACGTCCAGGTCGGATTCGGTGAGTGTCTTCGACCAGTCGAGAATGGTGGCGTCGAGCGTGTTCCGCAAGGCGCGCACTTCGTCGAGCGTCGGGCACAGGATCTGGTCGAGTGCGCTCGGGTCGGGCATCTGCTGCACCGGGGCGAGTGCCATGAAACCGGTGGGGTGAGTGGCAAAGCGCTTGAGCCACAGGATGTCGGCCACCAGCAGATGGTTGAGCGAGCCGAGAATGGAGCCGAAGAAGGCTCCACGGTCTGCGGATAGTGCCGCCGCATCCAGCGACGCCGCCGCTTCGAGCAGACGGCTGTTCATCCACTGGTTGTAGTCCGCCATCAGACGGATATGGTCGCGTCGGAGCATCGTTGGGTCGTGCCTCAGACGACGACGGCGGTGCCGCTCACGCACACCATGAGCATGCCGTTGTCGGCACCGAGGACTTCATAATCCACATCGATGCCGACGATGGCGTTGGCACCGAGCTTCTGTGCCGCCTCCTGGGCTTCGCGCATGGCGATTTCGCGGGCGTCGGCTAGGGTGCTCTCGTAGGCACCGGCCCGGCCGCCCACCACGTTGCGCACGGCGGCGAACATGTCCTTGAAGATGTTGGCGCCGATGATCGATTCGCCATTGACCACGCCCAGGTATTGCTTGATGGGGCGGCCTTCGAAGGTGGGGGTGGTGGACATCAGCATGGGGGCATCTCCGGTGGATGATTCAAGGGTCATTGTAATGCCCGGTCGCGATCGATGCGTCCGGGCATGTCAGGTTTTGCCATCTGCGCCGGTCTCACGCATAGTGGGGGCAAAGGTCGCCCTGAGACGACCCATCGGAAGAGAGAGGCGAAGGATGACAATCAAACGCACGGGCGCTGCACTGGCGCTGGCCCTGAGCAGCATGGCATGCATGCCGGCCATGGCCTGGGACCTGGCCGGCACGCATGCGGTGGAACTGGTGCGCCAGGATGGCTCGACGGTGACGCTGGGCGACATTGAATTCAAGCCGGCGGGCGAGCGTATCGGCTTCACGTTCAAGCCGGAGCACAAGGCCTATCAGGACTACTTCCTGTCCATGAAGGAATTCAAGTGCATCACCGGCCGGGACGAGGTGTTCTGCCATGTGCCTTATCCGTACAAGAACCCGAAGAGCGTCACCCCTGATGACCTGGTCTGGCTGGAGCATGCCTTTCTCTTCCTGCACAAGAATCCGGCCGAGTTCGGCGCGCGTCTGTGGAACGGCATCATCTACAAGATGAGCATCACCGATGAGGGCATCGTCGGTTCGCCTCAGGCCGTGGATCTGAACGTGATCAGTGCGCCGCCGACGACCCCCGAGCCGCCTTACGGCATCGGCGAACGCAGTGATGTGGAGCCCTCATCGCGCGAATTCGGGCAACTGCGCATCCGCTAGCATGCGGTCGGGCTTGATGCGGCCGACCGCCTCAAGCCGGTAGCCGTCGCCGTGAGCGACCGGGCGGGCGATGACCATCTCGCCCATGGCCGGGAAAATGCCCGTGAGCGCGGTGATGTTCACCTGATGCGTCACCCAGACGCGATTGCCTTTCACCGGGGTGGCCAGCGATGCCAGCGCGTCACGTGTGGCGGCCGCTTCGCTCCCGCGATCCTGAAAGAAGGAGTTGATCGCCGGCCATGGCTCGACCGGGTGCCGGCTGCCGAAGGCGAGTTCGGCCGTATCCACGCAGCGACACCATTGGCTGGTGCGCACTTCGCCGACCGGAATTCGCTGGGCCTCGAACCAGACGCCGAGCTTGCGGGCCTGCTCGCGCCCCTGCGCGGACAGGTTGCGCTGGGTGCTGCAATCGTCAAGCGAGAAGTCGGGGGGATCGCCCAGCCCCGGTTCGGTGGCCGTGTGGCGAATCAGGATCACCAGATCCCCTCTGTGCAGGGGGGCGATGAGCTCCGGTTGAGCCAGTACTGTGCCGAGCGTCGTGACGGTCAGCGTGGCCGCGAGCAGACAGCGACGTATGATACGCAACACCATGGGGAGTCCTCCTGCAAAGACAGACTGCCTGCGCGCGTATCCGTTCGCGCCATGTCTATTTGCGACGCGCCAGCCACACCCCGGTCACGGCGATCCCCATGCCGATCATGGCCATCGTGGACAGACGCTCGTCGAACAGCGCCCAGGCCATCAGCGCCGTCACCGGCGGTGTGAGGTAGAACAGGCTGGCCACGTGGGTGGCGCTGCCCGAGCGGATCAGCAGGTTCAGCAGGCTGATGGCGCCCAGAGAGAGCACCAGCACCAGCCACAGCAGGGCAAAAACGAACGGTCCGCTCCACTGCACTTCCATGGTTTCGGTGGCACTCGCCAACAGAGCGGTCACGATCAGGGTGGGCACGAACTGCACAACGGACCCCGTGCGCAGATCGAAACTGGGGCAATAGCGCTTCTGGTAGAGCGTGCCCATCGTGATCCCCAGCAGCGCAGCCAGCGCGGGCCAAAGCATATGCACCAGCGTGTCGGCCGCGACGGTATCCAACCGCGCGCGCCCGGCGACCACGAGTGCGACCCCGACAAAGCCGAGGAGCAGCCCGAGCCATTGCCAGCGGCTGATCCGCTCGCGCAGCAGCCAGCCCGCACCCACGGCGGTCAACAGCGGCTGCATGCCCACCACCAGGCTGGTGATGCCCGCCGGCAGGCCATGCTTGATGGCGGTGAAGACGCCACCCAGATAGACCCCGTGGACCAGCAGCCCGGTGATGCCGATGTGCACGACGGTGCGTGCGTCTTTCGGCCAGGGCGCGCGTGCAATGACGGCCACCGCGCCCATGAGTGCGATGACCAGGGCGTACCGGATGCTCAGGAAGGTCAGCGGCTCACTGAAAGGCAGGCCGTATTTGGCGCCGATGAAGCCGGTGCTCCAGAGCAGGACAAACAGCAGGGGGTAGAAACGGAGCATGTGCTGGGCGGGGTGCGCGAAGGGTGGGATTGTCTCTGACGGCATTGGGTGGCGCCAGTTCGGTTAACCCTTGTGGCACGTCCATGACATTGTGGCAAAAGTCCGCGGGGTGAGGCTTTTGTCTTGATATGCTGCATTGCAGCGAACCTGTATCGACCGCCTTGGTCGCATGCATGAGGTCAACACAACATGGAGTCGTCGAAGATGAATAATGTGCTCAGAACCCTGGGTGCCGTTGCCCTGCTCTCCACGGCGGCCACCCCCGCGCTTGCCGATGTGTCATGCGAGGATTCCTCTGCGCTGACCGGCAGTTTCGGTTACGTAGCCTGTCAGGGGGTGGTGACCGGCAACATCGCTCCGGGCCAAACCAGTGTCGCCACCTTCGACGGCTATGGCAGTTTCGTCCTGACGGGGTCGACCGATTCAATGGATGCCGGGCCGTTTGCTGATGACGGCTTCAAAACCTCCGGTACGCTGTACTTCGATCAGTTGATCACCGGCGCATTCGTGCTTGGCATCAAGGGCGGGCCGACGTACAGCCTTTACCTGTTCGATGGCGGCGCTGCCGGCATTGCTTCGCTGAGCTACGACACGCTGGGCGTGGCAAAAGGCAATGGGCTGGCGGGGCCCGGACTCTCACACGCTTCCCTTTTCCTGCCAGCCGGCTTGCCGGTGACCGCAGTGCCTGAGGCGTCAGGCTGGGCGATGATGCTCGCCGGGCTCGGTATGCTCGGCTTTGTCGCCCGGCGACGCGCCTGAGGCGTCAAAAAAAGCCCGCCTTCACGGCGGGCTTTTTTCTGGGCGCCTGACAGGTGCCCGGACAGGGGACGATATTTACCCGAGCGTGGGTTTGATCACCATCAGCCCGAAGACGACCACCATGGCAATGAACGCCGGGTAGCCCAGCCACTCCCACCGTCGCGCGCACTGCCAATAGATACTTGGCAAAGGCGCGTTGGCGGTTGCGGCCGAGGCGGCCATTTTCTCCATACGGATCTGCAGCCAGACCACCGGTAACCAGCAGGCGCCGGCAAGGGCGTACAGGCCGAGCGACAGTGCGATCCATGACGTATCCAGTGGCCAGCCTGCCTCGTGGGCAAGCCACAGCCCGCTGAGCGGCTGGATGATGACGGTGGGCGTGGTGAACCACCAGTCGGCAAGCACGACCAGTCTGGATACATCGGCAATCGAGCGCACGTTGCCGATCCGGTGGGTGAAGAACAGATAGAAGGCGGAGCCGAAGCCGGTGCCCACCATGAGCACCGAGGAGATGATGTGGATGGTCTTGATGAGCAGGTAGGTGTTCATTTGGTGGTCTCCTCGGACAAGAGCGTGAGCAGGAGCGCGAGAATCGCGACATTCTTGAGAATCGGACCGAAGGGGTGAGCGAGGTAGGCCGGTAGTGCCAGGGCAATGATCATGGAGTAGCCCATGATCAGGCCCATCTGGGCCCACCAGAGTCGTCGTCCGGGGCGCCACAGCGTCGCAATGCCCAGGAGTGCGTCGAGCGTGGCTGCGCCATACAGCGCGAACCTGGCCGTCTGGCCGCTCAGGCCCACGGCGGCGAGCAGGTCCAGGCTGAGTTGCTCCGGATACACGAACGCGCTGACCCAGGCGGTGGCGAGCCAGATGAACGCAAGTGACCCGCGCCAGAGCAGTGGACGCCAGGCGGACAGCGCCTGCGCACGCGCGGTCGGTGCGTCGGCCGCCGAAATGAACTGGTCGACACGGGCCGGTTCTCGGCCCAGCAGCGCGGGCGCGGCGTTGAATGTGGCGACGTTGTGACGCGACAGCATGTGCCAGGTGTCCGGGGTGAGCAGCGCGCCGGGCAGGTGCTGAAGCAGCCGGGCACTCAGGCTCATGAGCGCAGCGGGGACACGGATCTGGAGGGCAGGCGGAAAGCGCATCTGTGCCCGGTAGCTTGAGATCATGTCTTTCCAGGTCACGACGTGGTCCCCGGCCAGTTCGAGCACTCGCGCCTGTCTGGCCGGCGCCTCGAGCAGTCGCTGGATGCATGTGCACAGATCGTCGATGTGGATCGGCTGCAGGCGCTGGAGGCCGCCGCCGGGCAGGCATTGCACGGGCAGGCTGGCCAGCGCGCGAAAGAAACGCGCCGACGTCCCGCTGGGGCCGTAGATCAGTGCGGGGCGGACCACGTAGCGCTCGAGGGGCAAGCTTGCCAGATGGGCATCCGCCGCCGCTTTCGACCGAAAGTACGCGGTTTGGCCGCCGTCGACGCCCAGCGCTGACACCTGGATCACTTTGCCGACACCCGCCGCGCGGCAGGCGTCGAACAACGCAATGGGCGCCGCGCTGTGGATGCGATCGAAACGAGCCGGGGTTGCGGTCAGCACGCCGACCGCGTTGATGACCGCGTCGACGCCGCTCAGACGCCCGACCCAGGCGGTCGAATCGAGATCACGTTCGTAATCGATGGCGATGTCGCCGGACATTGCAGGTGCGCGAACGCCGCGAACAATGGTGTGACCGGCGGCCGACAGGTGAGATGACAGCGCACGGCCAATGAAGCCGTTGGCCCCGCAGATCAGGATCTTCATGGCTGTTCTTCTCCGCGTTGTGGGGGCGGCGGCGCACAGTGTTCTGAACACATCGCCAGGTTCCGCGCCCGCTGGCGTCGAGCGCGCCATGCCAGCAGTGGCCCCACACAGCGCCCGAGACGGTGCCTGTGGCGGGCAAAGCGCGAGTACAGCCAATGGGTGAGAGGCGCCAGCGGCGGCCAGGTGATCAGCCTGGCGAGCATGTCCAGGCCAACGGCCCTGTACGCCAGCGCAAACACCTCAGGCCCTTCGATCATCACGCCGTCAGCCCGCTGCGCATGAATGCGCGCGTCGAGGGTGTCAATCGACACGTTGAGGGCGGCGGAATCGAAGTGCGCAGCGCGAATGTCCTCGAAGCGCAAGGATCCATCGGTGCAGCGTCGGCGGAGCATGTTGATCTCAACGGCGCATACCGGGCAGTCACCGTCGTAGAAAATGGTCAGGGGGTAGATACTCATTTTTTCTCTCCGTGTATGTAATTTCTGTATAAACAGAAATAACGGTGCCAAAAATTGGCGGAGCGTGCTCCGCCGGTATTTCTGTCAGATCACTTGCCGGGTTTGCGCAAGGTCCGGCTGATTTTTGCGCCGACACCCAGTGTCTTCATCAGCGTCTCAGGCTGCAGGCGCATCATCTCGTCCACCCAGGTGTTCATGGTCTCGATGAACTCCAGCGTCTCTCGTATGCGGGTCTGCGCGCCTTCATCTTCCTTGGCCAATTCTGGGTTGGCCAGGCATTCACGCAGCACGCCGATGGTCGGATCGATCTCGCGCTGCCGGCGGCCTTCGACGATCAGCTTGAACAGTTCCCAGACATCGGTGGAGGTCTCGAAATGGTCACGCCGATCGCCCAGCTGGTGCACCACCTTGACCAATCGCCATGACTGCAACTCCTTGAGGCTGTTGCTGACATTCGAGCGCGCCACGCCCAGGGTCTCCTGGATCTCTTCGGCGTGCATGGGGCGGCCGGCAAGGTAGAGCAGGGCATGAATCTGCGCGACGGTGCGGTTGACGCCCCAGCGCGAGCCCATTTCGCCCCAGTGGACGATGAATCGTTGTGTGACCGGTTTGAGTTCCATGAGCGAAGTTTAGTCTTGCAGTAATTTCTGTCAAGACAGAAATTGCCTCTATGCGGAGACACAATGAAAAAAGCCCGCAGGAGCGCGGGCTTTTCTGTGGGCGTAAAAAACGGTTTGCTCAGAGACCGGCGCCAGCGCGCAAGGCCTCGGCCTTGTCGGTGGCTTCCCAGGTGAATTCCGGCTCGTCGCGACCAAAGTGTCCGTAGGCGGCGGTCTTGGTGTAGATCGGGCGCAGCAGGTCGAGCGTGTGAACGATGCCTTTCGGGCGCAGGTCGAAGATGTCGCGCACCAGCGCTTCGATTTTCGCTTCGTCGATCTTGCCGGTGCCGAAGGTGTTGACCATGAGCGAGACCGGCTGGGAGACGCCGATGGCGTACGCCACCTGGACTTCACACTTGTCGGCCAGCCCTGCGGCGACGATGTTCTTCGCCACGTAACGACCGGCGTAGGCGGCGGAACGGTCCACCTTGGACGGGTCCTTGCCGGAGAACGCGCCACCACCATGGTGGGCCGCGCCACCGTAGGTGTCGACGATGATCTTGCGGCCGGTCAGGCCACAATCGCCGTGCGGGCCACCGACCACGAAACGGCCGGTCGGGTTGATGAAGTACTTGACGTTGTCGCCGAGCAACTCTTTGGGCAGCACGGGCTTGACCACTTCCTCGATGACGGCTTCGGTCAGCGCCTTGTGTTCGATGTCCGGCGAGTGCTGGGTGGAGACCACCACGGCGTCGATGCCGACCGGCTTGCCGTCCACGTACTTGACGGTCAGCTGGGCTTTGGCGTCGGGGCGCAGCCAGGGCAGGCGGCCATCCTTCCGCAGCTCGGCCTGGCGCTGCATGATGCGGTGGGCGTAGTAGATCGGCAGTGGCATCAGGCTCGGCGTCTCGTTGCAGGCATAGCCGAACATCAGACCCTGGTCGCCGGCGCCCTGGTCCAGATCGATACCCTCGCCCTCATTGACGCCCGCCGCGATATCGGCGGACTGGCGGTTGATGGCCGTGAGGATGGCGCAGGACTTGTAGTCGAAGCCGATGTCCGAGTCGTTGTAACCGATGCGGCGGATCGCCTCTTGCGCGATCTCGCGGTAATTGATGTGCGCCGATGTGGTGATTTCGCCGGAGATGACCACCAGACCGGTCGAGACCAGTGTCTCGCAGGCCACGCGGCCATTGGGATCTTCGGCCAGAATGGCGTCGAGGATGCTGTCCGACACCTGGTCGGCGACTTTGTCGGGGTGGCCCTCGGACACAGATTCCGAGGTAAAGAGGAATTCGTTGGCCATGGTTGCTCGCTCCAATAAAAAATCCCCGTTGTTTTCCGGCGAAGCCGGCTCCGGGGATTTCTCGAGCGGCGACGCTTTAGCAGTATTTGACCCGACTCGGGTGCGCCGCCCTGCAAGTTGTCTTTAACTCGGCGGTAATCGGGCAATTATACGCCGACAAAGTGTGTTTTCAATCCTGGGTGTCGGCGATGCAACATCGGCGCTCATGCCGGTACCCCAACGACGCGGCAATCGGGTATAAACGCGTCGTGCTGACCCTCAAGATTTCACGCCTCATTGCCGCCTTGCCGCTGTCCTGGGTACATCGACTCGGGGCCGCCTTGGGCTGGATTGCCTACTGGAGTTCACCCAAATACCGGCGACGCTTGCGAGCCAATCTGGCACTTGCTGTGG
The DNA here is from genome assembly GCF_017309585.1 of Nitrogeniibacter aestuarii. Lineage (NCBI taxonomy): Bacteria > Pseudomonadati > Pseudomonadota > Betaproteobacteria > Rhodocyclales > Zoogloeaceae > Nitrogeniibacter > Nitrogeniibacter aestuarii. Next base: position 656,643 of record NZ_CP071321.1, read on the forward strand.
GCGACGAACAGATGAAGTCGATGCTCGGCCAGGCGGTGACAGGCGCAGGAAAGCAATCCCTTGAGTTACCGTGGATTCTCTTACGTCCCTACGCTCAGGTTCTTGAGAAAGTCGTCGCTGTCTCCGGCTGGGAGCACGTCGAGGCGGCGGAGGCGGCGGGTGAGGGCCTGCTCTTCCTGACCCCGCACCTGGGGTGCTTCGAAATCACCGCACAGTACATCGCGGAGAAGCGGCCGATTACGGTTCTCTATCGCCCGCCCAACTTCGAGGGGCTGGTGCCAATGATCGAGATCGGGCGTCAGCGGGCCATGATGTCAATGGCGCCGGCCAACGTGAAAGGCGTGAGAAAACTGATTCGGGCATTGCGGCAGCACGAGGCTATCGGCATGCTGCCGGACCAGGCACCCGACGAGGGTGAGGGCATCTGGTCGCACTTTTTCGGGCGGCCTGCGTGGACAATGACGCTCGCTGCCCGACTGTCCGAGGTCGGCCACGTGCGTGTCATCAGCATCTGGGCCGAGCGCCTGCCTGGCGGCAAGGGGTTTCACATCCACGTCTCCCCGCCCGGCACGCCGCTGGAGGGGGATACCGAAGCGCGCGCCCATGCCATCAATCGCGAAATGGAGCGCCTGATTCTCCAGTGCCCGACGCAGTATCTGTGGGGCTACCATCGCTATCGCCGCCCACGGGGTGTGCCGCCGCCGGAGGGCTCGCTTTGACGCGCCTGTTCGTCGGGGCCCTGTGGTTGCTTCACTGGTTGCCGCTGCGCCTGCTGGTGCCGATAGGCCATGGTTTCGGGTCCTTGCTTTACTTACTGGCGAAACGACGACGGCACATCGCTTCGGTCAATATCGGTCTCTGTTTTCCGGAACTGAGTGAGGGTGACCGGCGTGCCTTGTGCCGGGAGCATTTCAGACTTCTCGGCAGAAGCCTGCTCGAACGCGGGATCCAGTGGTGGGGCGTCCCCGAGCGGGTCGCTCGCATCGCGCAGGTCGAGGGCATCGAGCGGGTCAAGGCCCTGCTCGACAATCAGGAAAACGTCATTCTTCTGGTGCCGCATTTCCTGGGGATGGATCTGGCGGGCGCCGGTGTCGGGCTGCACCTTGATACCGTGATCATGTATGCGAAGCAAAAAGATGCGCTGATCGATCGCTATCTTCGGCATGGCCGTTCCCGTTTTGGCAATCAGGTCCTGCTCTCGCGTCATGACAGTCTTCGCCGGGTGATCAAGGAGATGCGCGGTGGGCGTCCGTTCTACTATCTGCCGGACATGGACTTTGGCCCCAGGGAGTCCATCTTCGTCCCGTTCTTCGGTGTTCAGGCGGCCACCATTGAAGGCTTGCCGCGTCTGGCGAAGATGGCGCGGGCACGTGTTGTGCCGGTGGTGATGGAAATGCTGCCGGGCAGCGCCGGCTACGTCGCGCGTTTCGGCGAGCCCTGGGAAGACTATCCGGGGGAGGACGCCCGCGCCGATGTACTGCGGATGAATGAGTGGATCGAGGCGGAAGTGCGCAAACGCCCCGCGCAGTACTACTGGGTTCACCGCCGCTTCAAGACACGCCCGCCCGGCGAGCCGGGCGTCTATTGATCTCCGGACGCGGCATCCTCGTCGCGCGCCATGAGGCGGGCAATCACCACCGGGAATGCGGCGCTGCCGATCAGCGCGATGCCTGAAACAAGGATTGCCAATCCGGCCCCGGCGTTGTCCAGCAGCGGATGCAGCGTAGTGCCGAGACCGGCGAGCAACGCAAGCCCGGCGCACAGGCACAGGGCACCCAGCGTACCCATGATCCGGGCGGAAAGTGGCCATCGAGACATGTCGGAGGTTGGCGTCCTGGGCGCAAAGCGTTCATTGTAGTGTCCGGGCGCACTCCGGTGGACGGCCTGCCATTGCTGGGCGACAATTCCACGACCTGAACCGGCTTCGGCCCACGACCGCGAGATGCTTCAAAGATGCGCCTGAGTTTTACCAAGATGCATGGCCTCGGCAACGACTTCGTCGTCATCGATGCCGTCACCCAGACCGTTGATCTGTCGCCTGAGCGCGTGCGTTTTCTTGCGGACCGGCATTTCGGCGTCGGGTGTGACCAGCTGCTGGTGGTTGAACCGGCGACGCAATCAGGCGTTGATTTCCGGTATCGCATCTTCAATGCCGATGGGGGGGAGGTCGAGCAGTGCGGCAATGGCGCCCGCTGTTTCGTGCGCTTCGTCCACGATAAAGGGCTCACCGGGAAGCGGAAAATTCGTGTTGAGACCCGGTCGGGCATCATCGAGCCCCGGCTTGAGGACGATGGTCAGGTGACGGTCGATATGGGCGTCCCGGTGCTCGATCCAGCGCGCATTCCCTTTGATTCCGCCTCCGATGCCGTCGTGCAGCCGCTGCAGGTGGGCGACGAGGTAGTTCCCGTCACTGCCGTGAGCATGGGCAATCCCCACGCGGTGCAGGTGGTTGCCGACGTTGATTCCGCGCCTGTCGAGGTGCTCGGCCCGGCGATCGAATCCCATCCGCGTTTCCCGGCGCGGGTGAACGCCGGATTCATGCAGGTGGTCGATGCGCATGCCATCCGCCTCCGGGTCTATGAACGCGGTGCGGGTGAGACGCTGGCCTGTGGGACCGGCGCATGCGCTGCGGTCGTCGCTGGTATTCTGAGAGGCTTGCTCGACAGCCCTGTGCGGGTCGAGACCCGCGGCGGGCCGCTGAGCATCGCCTGGGATGGTCGGGGCGAACCGGTCCTCATGACGGGGCCGGCGGTCAGCGTTTTCGACGCGCAGATCGAGCTCGATTGAATGCAAGGGCGAAGGAGCGCCGCACACACATGAACACAGAAGACATCGTCCGATACCTTCGCGACAACCCCGATTTCTTTCAGCACCAGGGTGAGCTGCTCGACACCATGACGGTGGTCCATCCGCATAGCGGCGAGGCCATTTCGCTGACCGAGCGGCAGTTGCATGTGCTGCGCGACAAGATCCGGCAGCTTGAGCACAAGCTGGCCGAGCTGATTCATTTCGGCGAAGAAAACGATGAAATCAGCACCAAGGTCCATCGCATGGTGCTCTCCCTGCTCGATGCAGAGGACTTCGAAGGCGCACGCGACGCGGTGCTCACCCACCTGCGTGACGACTTTACCGTGCCTCATGTGGCAATGCGTATCTGGAACAGCGTGCTGCAACGTGAGACGCCCGAATTCAATGCCGTGTCCGAAGAAGTGCGCTTTTTCGCCGGTGATCTCAAACACCCCTATTGCGGCGCGCCGAACAACCTCGAAGTGATCGAGTGGTTCGGTGAGGCCGGACCGCATGTGCGCTCCGTTGCGCTGGTACCGCTCAATCGCGATGGCCGCGTGTTCGGCATGCTCGCCATGGGCAGTGAAGACAGCGAACGCTTCTACCCGGAAATGGGGACGCTCTATGTAGAGCGCATCGGCGAAATGATCAGCGCCGTCATGCGCCGTCATCTGGGCTGAACACGAACATGGCGTCGCTGCCGTCCGATTTTGCGGGACAGATCGACGCCTATCTCGACTATCTGGCGAGCCAGCGGCGAGCCAGTGCGCACACCTTGACCAACTACCGGCGTGAACTCCGCCGCCTGGTCGAACTCGCCGATCCGGCGGGGCCTGACGACATCACTGCGCCACGCATCCGTGCCATGGCAGGCCGCCTGCATGCCGGTGGGCTCGCGCCGCGCTCGGTGGCGCGCGCGCTGTCGGCCTGGCGCGGGTTCTTTCGATGGCGGGTGCGATTGCACGGGGCCGCGATCAACCCGGTCGAGGGCATCCGCCCGCCCAAGGCGCCGCGGCCGCTGCCCAAAAGTCTCGGGCCCGATGCCGTGGGGCAACTGCTCGATGCCAGCCCCGACGACGAACTCGAGATTCGCGATCGCGCCATGTTCGAGCTGCTGTATTCGTCGGGCATGCGTCTGGCCGAAATGCTGTCGATCGACCTGGATGCCCGACTTGATCTGGCCGCCGGCGAAGCGACCGTGACCGGCAAGCGCGGCAAGACGCGGGTCGTACCGATTGGTCGGGCGGCGGTTGATGCCCTTCAGGCCTGGTTGCCGGTACGCGCGCAACTGGTTCCGGCCCAGGAGCGAGCGCTGTTCGTGACCCGCACCGGGTCGCGCATGTCCCAGGCGGCGGTGCGGGGGCGCCTCAACCGGTGGGTGCAGCGCCACGGTCAGGGGGCGCATGTTCATCCGCACATGTTGCGGCACAGTTTCGCCAGTCATGTGCTGCAATCGAGCGGCGATTTGCGCGCCGTGCAGGAAATGCTCGGTCACGCCTCCATCCAGAGTACGCAGGTCTATACTCACCTGGATTTTCAGCATCTGGCGAAGGTTTATGACAGCGCCCACCCCCGCGCCAGGAAGGGAAAGTAAAGCCTCAGCGTGTTGGCCTCAGGCGAGGGGCGTGTCGCGACACGGCAGCGAAAAAGCGTTGATAGAACGTCGGGTCTTCCACGGTCATGGCCCCCACCTTGACGAGTGAGTCCTTGCTGCCCCCCAAGGGAAGCGAGATGGAGCCGAGCCGCGAGATGCTCAGGTCCGCCGAGTCCGACTTTTCCTTGAGTGCATATTCTGTCTGAACCGCATTTACGTAGGCGATGGCGCCATCGGGGAGCGATACGCAGATCACGGTGATATCCAGCACGACATGTTCGTCTTCATCGGGCTGGAACGCCTTGCTGCCCCTGATCTCGTCGGCTGCGGCGGCAACCAGCGAATAGCCCTGTGAAAGCAGGACGCGTCTTGCCGCTTCGCAGGTGGCAGGGGGCGTGGTTGCGAACCGGGCCTCATAGGGCGAGGCTTCGGCAAAGGTCTCGTTGCGGTACGCCGTTGAACTGCAGGCGGCCAGCAGTTGTATCAGCGTCAGCGCGACCCAGAACCTCCGGCGCATCCAGTGACCTCTTCGGCATCGTCGAGTCATCCTGCCCAGCTTACGCCCGGAACAAAGCTGGCAGCAACGCGGCGCGCGGCGTAAACTCGCGGCTTTTGCGATAAGTCAAAGCCCATGGCGCAGCTCATTCTCAAACCCGGCAAGGACCGCGCCATGGCGCGCCGTCACCCGTGGATCTACGATTCGGCGGTGGCCCGCCTTGAGGGCCGTGCCCGGCCCGGCGATACAGTGACCGTGCTAAGTGACAGCGGCAAGGTACTGGGTAAAGCGGCGTGGTCGCCCGAATCGAAGATCCGGGCGCGCATGTGGAGCTTCGACCCCGAGGCCGTCATCGATCATGCCTTCTTCAAGCGCGCCGTGGCCGCCTCGGTGGCACGTCGGCAGCGTCATCCGGGTCTGGCCGGGCAGGACGGGGTGCGCCTCATCCATGGCGAATCGGACGGACTGCCGGGCGTGGTGGTCGATCGCTTCGGGGCGGTGGTGGTCATGCAGTTGACCAGTGCCGGTGCAGACAAATGGCGCGATGCCATTGTGAATGCGCTGGTTCAGGCTACGGGCTGTGAGGCCGTGTATGAGCGCTCCGATTCCGACGTGCGCGGGCGTGAAGGGCTCGAGCCGGTCACCGGCTGTGTTCATGGCGCGTTGCCCGATGCGCTCACCATCGTGGAAAACGGCATTCGCATGGAGGTGGATGTGGTCGGCGGTCACAAGACCGGCTTCTATCTCGATCAGCGCGACAACCGCCTGATGACCCGCGAACTGGCGAGCGGTCGCAAGGTGCTCAACTGCTTCTGCTATACCGGTGGCTTCAGCCTGCAGGCATTGGCTGGCGGCGCCGCATCGGTGCTGTCCATCGATTCGTCCGGGCCGGCCCTGAGCACGGCTGAGCGCAACCTGGCGCTCAACCCGTCGCTCGACGCAGGTCGTGCTGCCTGGCAGGAGGCCGATGTGTTCTCGGCGTTGCGCGAGCTGCGCGACGCAGGCGAGCGCTTCGACATGATCATTCTCGATCCGCCCAAGTTCGCGCCGTCCGCCGCCCATGCCGAGCGTGCCGCCCGGGCGTACAAGGACATCAATCTGCTGGGTTTCCGGCTGCTCAACCCGGGTGGCTTGCTGATGACGTATTCCTGTTCCGGCGGTATCGGCGTGGAGCTGTTCCAGAAGATCATCGCGGGGGCGGCCGCCGACGCCGGCGTCGATGGGCGCATCGTGCATCGCCTGTCGGCGGCGGTAGACCATCCGGTGGGCCTCTCGGTCCCGGAGGGCGAATACCTCAAGGGATTGTGCTGCGAAGTGGCCTAGACCGCGTCTGCGCTCACCTGACCTGAAGGCGTGACCTCCAGACCGTCATCCTGAACCGCATAGAACAGGCAGTCCGACTTCGCGATCACCGGATTGGTGGTGATCATGAACAGCTTGAGCGGTCGCTTGGTGCGCAATTCGCCGCTGCTGAGGCTCACCAGGTCTTCGAGGACGCAGGTGTGAGCGGTGTTGCGGGCGACGAACAGGTCACGCAGTCCGGCACCGTGTACCCAGCCAAGGTGCGTGCCTGCCGGCGTGAGACCGAAATTGTGGTGTTCGATGTCCGGGCGCAGGGTCAGTGGCACGTCGCTGACCGGTGCTCGCGCATAGGCCAGTTCGCATGTCTCCGTCAGTTCCAGACGCACCGGGTTGTACATGATCTCGATCGCGTCGTCGGCAGGGAGTGCGTCCCAGAGCGTGTCGCGGGTGAAATAGTGATCGATGCCGGCCCAGGCGACCGTGTGGGCGTTGGCATCGAGGCGTCCCCCACATTCGATGGTGACGGTTGGCACCAGATGCTCGCTGATTTCCATGAGCGAACCCAGGCGCAGGTCGGTGAGCACCAGTCGTCGGGTGAACAGGGACACCAGAGCAAGATGGCGGGCGTCCGCGTTGATCGACACCGCAAAAGAGGGGCCGCTGCCCGAGGTGTTGTGGACGTCGATGACAGCCTCGGGGCGCAACTGCTCGATCAAGGTCAGCATCTGGCCGGCGAGCCGGCCCGGGGCGTCGGTGTCAAACGGCGGGCGAAAACAGCGGTTCAGGTCCCGGGCGCCGGGCAGGGCGCGATGCGTGAAACCCGGCTCGCGCCGGGCCGCCTCGATCGAGGCGATGAGGCAGACCACATTGGTGGCCGGGCGCTTGCTTGCGCGCAGCCAGCGGTGCAGGGCGATGAACCCCGATGGTTCGTTACCGTGGAGCAGCGTCACGAGGACGCGCGTCCGAGTGGTGTCGTGGCCGCCCAGCGTGATGCACAAGGGGTGGTCGAGCTGCGCAAGAAACGACGCGTGATCCTCGCCGAGTGCCTCGGGACGCGGTTCATGGAGATGCTTGAACGTGGAGAAGTCGGCAGTCGAGCCGAACTGTGCTGCTTGATTAGACATGCGGCTCAGGTCCATTCGCCCACAGGCGTGTTGCTCACACTGCGATTGTAATAGTCCTCGAGCATCACCTGCGCCGCATGCGGTGCGCTGCGCCCGTCGATGCGCGCGGCCATGGCCTTGCGCTGCCATTGGGCACCGGTCTGACGGCTGGCGAGGCGTTGTTCGATCACGCTCAGATAGCGCTCGGCCTCCGAGGCCTCGATGCCGATGCTGTGCAGGCCTTCGCGCGCAATGGGCAGCAACTCGGCAAGCAACTCGCTGACCGGGCGTTCCCGGCAGGCGCTTTGCGCGGTGTCGGGCCACACCAGTGAGGCGTCGAGCCCGAACTGGGCGGCGCGATACAGGTTGTATTCCGCCAGCGTGAACGGCAGGCCGGGCAACAGGCGATTGATCAGCGGGCGCAGCCCCTCGGCCAGGCCGATGTACAGGGCCGCGTTGGCGACCATGTCGATCGGCGTGGGGCCGGCGGGCAGCACGCGCAGTTCGATGCGCAGGTGGCCGCCATCGGCGTCGTCATACACCGGACGATTCCACAGCCACACCGAGCCCTGGTGCAGCCGCAGTTCCTCCAGGGCCGGGACCTTGCCCCGGGCCACGGCCACCAACGGGTTTTCTTCGCCGCAGATGGGAAAGAAGGGCGGGTAGAGCAGCACCGATTCGGCGAACAGTTCGTGCGCGCCCTGTCGTACCCAGCCGTTACCGAAACCCACACGCGGGCTCTGGTGCCAGTGGTAGCGGTCCTTGATGCGGGTGTCGATGGATTGCTTGAACAGCGGAATGCGGGTCTCGCACCACAGGTCGTGCCCGAACAGGCCGGGCGAGTTGCCCGCGATGGCCACCACCAGCGGTGTGACCAGTTGCACCGCATTGAACGTGTCGGCGTAGGCACCGGGGGCGACCCGGTAATGGATCTGGAACGAGGTATTGGCCCCCTCGAGGGTCACGTCGTCCATATGCAGATCCAGCGGGGAGCGGCCGTCGATATGGACCTCGAACTGGCTGCCCCGACTGCGTTTGAGGCCGTCCACAAGCACGTGGTAACGCGTGCGGTCGGTCATCGAGTCGGGGCCGAAGTCGGCCTGGGTCAGCGTGGGCAGAATGCCGATGGTGACGATGCGCGCGTCGAACGTGGCCGCCTGCGCCTGCAGCCAGCAGAGCCGCGCCAGCATCTCGCGCTCGGTGGCTTCGAACGGTCGCGCAGACAGGCGGTGAGGCGAGAGGTTGTATTCCAGGTTGTAGCGATTGAGTTCGAGCGTGAGCTGGGGGTCTCCCGCCGCCTCCTGTACCTCCCGATTGACGCAGCGGGGACGACCATCGGCATCGATGAGATACATCTCCAGCTCGGCGCCCAGCGACCCCTCGCCGCGGCCGAAATGGGGCCACTCCAGGACCTGCCGCAGGGCAATCAGGTTGTCCTGCAGGCGCTGGGCGAATGCCCGGGTCATCTGTGGCGTGAAGTCCGCTTCCGCGATGTCGATACCCATGGTTTGAGCCGCTCCGCAATGCGCTTTCCGACCTCATTGTGCAAACAGGAGGGCGGGGGGCGTCAAGTGCTTTGTGGCAGCGCTTGTGGTTTCAGCGCGCGTTCTGGCTGTGGGTCGGGGGGCGGTAGTCCGGATTCGGGCGCACGTCTGCGCTGATGAATGCGGCCGTGAACAGCACGATCGAGGTGCTGACGAACACGAACTGCTGCGTTTGCCAGCGTTTGGCCTTGGCCACCGGAAGGCCGCTGGCCATGTGGCGCATGAAGTTGATGCCCGCCACCGCCAGGGCCACCATGGCGGCGCCCAGCAGGCGTGCGGCCGTGCTGCCGAAATGAGTGGCCAGCGACGGGTCGAAGCGGTTGGGCAGATAGAAATCGCCGCGCATGATCAGCCACGCCCCACCCAGCGCGCTGAGGATGACCACGAACAGCGAGACCGTGCGCATCATGGCGTGGCGGGCTCTCCGAGCAAGGCCGCCACGACCGGCACCAGCGCGTCACCCAGCGTTTCGTGGCTGTGGGCGTCCAGATGAACACCGTCGACCGCACTGGCATGGATGATATGACTGGCGTCGAAGAACGGGCAGTTCAGCTCTTTCGCGACCTTGTCCAGCGCTTTCGGGAAGCCGGTGCATTTGACGTCGCCACCGTTGAATTTCTCGGCCATGGTGCCGGCCGGCATGCCGATCTGGGGCGGCGCCACCAGTAGGATGGGCGGCACCGGCATGCCCGGTTCGATTGGTGCGGTCCGGATGGCATGGACCAGGGCGGCATTGCCCTGTGCTGCATGCCAGGCGGAATGTGGATGCATGGACTGGAAGTCGTTGTTGCCGAGCATGAGAATCACCAGCGCCAGTGGGCTGTTGACCTCGATGCGCTGGGCCAGGCCTTCGAGTCCGCTGCGCCCGGGTTTGTACGGGTCATCGAAGACCGTTCGACGGCCGTTGAGGCAGTCTTCGATCACGCGAACGTCGTCGCCCGCGGCCTTGAGACCGTTCTCGAGACGCCCGGGCCAGCGCACGTCGAACGGGTGGCGCTGGCGAGAGCCCGGGATGATGCCCCAGGACAGCGAGTCGGAATACACCAGGATCTGCTTCATGAACTTCTCCTTGATTGTTTCAACCGACCCGGGGGCCGCTCGGTACACGCCGGCACCGAGGCGCCGGAATCGAAAGGGCGTCAGTCACCCCCGCAGCCGCCGCCACACCCCCCGTCGCCATCGCCACCACAGCCGGAACAGCCTCCACCGCAGCCGATATGACCGGCGCAGTAGGCATCGGCGCCTGCTGCGCTGCGGGCCATGCAATCCAGATGGTAGGTGAAGCCGCCGCTGATGCCGAGCGCGCCATCGAGAGCAAACAGGCGAGGCAGGCGGCTGGGTGCCTGCGGGTTGATGCTTTCGTGCTTGCAGGCCAGACGCCAGCTTCGCTTGATGCCATCCTGAGCCTGGGTCGGGCTGCTCATCGCCTCGGCCGGGACGTGATGCAGGAAGCGGCCAAGACCGCGCTGGCAGAAATCCCGGTAATTGCGGGTGAACAGGATGAACTCGTGCCAGGCATCGTCGACCGCCTGCGACGGCATGGCGAGTTCGCGGCGCCCGGCCGTGTGGTTGATCAGGAACCAGTCACGCAAACCCATGAAAACATCCATGCGCTGGGCTGCCGTCAGCTGAGGTTGTTTCGCCGCCAGACGCTTGTCGAGCAGGCGGACAAAGTCGAATTCGTCAATAAAGCGGCGTCGGGCATGCTTGCGGAACAGGCGCCAAGCGATGCTGCCGATGATGAGGGCCGCAATGAAAAACAGCGTGTTCATCTGGCGGCCCGCGATCAGCCGGCGCCGAACAGATCGCCTCCGCTGCGCGGTGGCGTCAGACCGAAATGCTGCCAGATGGCGTGGGTGGCGATGCGTCCGCGCGGCGTGCGCTGCAGATAGCCTTGCTGGATCAGGTAGGGTTCCAGCACGTCTTCGATGGTGTCGGTCGACTCACCGATGGCCGCCGCGAGGTTGTCCAGGCCCACCGGGCCGCCACCGAATTTCTCCAGCACCGCGCTGAGCAGCTTGCGGTCCATGAGGTCGAGGCCCAACGCATCGACATCGAGCATGGACAGCGCGGCATCAGCCACCGGGGAGGAGATGTGGCCGTCGGCCTTCACCTCGGCATAGTCGCGTACCCGGCGCAGCAGCCGGTTGGCGATGCGCGGCGTACCGCGGGATCGACGGGCGATCTCCAGCGCACCGGCATCGTCGATGTCGACACCCAGCAGGCCCGAAGAGCGGCTGACGATGGTGCCCAGCTCCTGGGGGGTGTAGAACTCCAGGCGGGAGACGATGCCGAAGCGGTCACGCAGCGGGTTGGTGAGCATGCCGGCGCGGGTGGTGGCGCCCACCAGGGTGAACGGCGGCAGGTCGAGCTTGACCGAGCGCGCGGCGGGACCCTCGCCGATCATGATGTCGATCTGGAAGTCTTCCAGCGCAGGGTAGAGGATTTCCTCGACCACAGGCGACAGACGATGAATCTCGTCGATGAACAGCACGTCGTGGGGTTCGAGGTTGGTCAGCAAGGCGGCCAGGTCGCCGGCGCGTTCCAGCACCGGCCCCGAAGTCTGGCGCAGGTTGACCCCCATCTCAGCCGCGACGATGTGGGCCAGGGTGGTCTTGCCCAGTCCGGGCGGCCCGAACAGCAGCACGTGATCGAGCGCTTCACCCCGCTTGCGCGCCGCGCTGATGAAGATCTCCAGTTGCTCGCGTATCTTCATCTGGCCGATGTAGTCGTCCAGGCGCTTCGGGCGCAGGGCGCGCTCGATGGCGTCTTCCTGCGTGCTGGCGGCTTGTGGCGCAATCAGGCGCTCGCTGCCGGCCTGGAGTTTGTCGGTTTCGATCATTCGGGGAGTTTAACGGATGGAGGCAGCTTGCGGATGTACAAGGTTTTCTCCACGCGAGCGCACACCGTGCCGTCTGCATCCGTGACCTCGATGACGTAGACCGGCTCATGTTTCTGACCGTCGTCGGTTGCGGCACGGACGCGCGCCACTTCGTCGTCAGCCAGGGCAAAGTGCGCCCGCACCGTGCCCTTGGCGGGGTGCAGGAAATCGATGCGGGCGGCGCGATCCCACACCACATAGCCGCGTCCGAGCCGGTGCATCATCATCAGCATGTAGAACGGGTCGGTCATCGCGAACAGGGAGCCGCCGAAGTGCGTGCCCACATAGTTCCGGTTCAGCAGCCCCATGCGCAGGCTGACGACGATACGGTCGAAGTCGGGCGAGATCGATTCCACCCGGATGCCGGCACCGAAAAACGGCGGCCACAGGTTCATGCCCCAGCGCAGCAGCCTCGGGCTCAGTCGAAGATTGCGCAGGAAGCCCTGTCGCGGGCGTGGGGTGTCGGCGCCCATCAGACCTTGGCGAGAACCTTCAGCGCCTCGCGGATGCCGACTGATACGCCCGTGTCCGGGGGCAGGTCCTTGGTGGCGCGCAAGGCTTCCTTCTCGTTGTAGCCCAGGGCCATGAGGGCGTTGAGGATATCGCTGCGATCGTCGGCCGGTGCGCCGGGGGCGGTTGCCGTCAGGGTGGCACCGGTGTGCGGCAAGGCCTTGCCCAGTTTGTCCTTGAGTTCGAGCACCAGACGCTCGGCGGTTTTCTTGCCGATCCCCGGCACCTTGACGATGCGGGCGGTTTCCTGAAGGGCCACGGCCTGAGCCAGATCGTTCACCGACAGCCCCGAGAGCACGGCCAGCGCGGTGCGTGCGCCGATACCCGAGACCTTGATCAACTGACGGAAGGCGGCGCGCTCCTCGACGGAGAAGAATCCGTAGAGAAAGTGCCCGTCCTCACGCACCGCCAGGTGGGTGTGCAGCACCACGGGCTCGCCGAGCGCGGGCAGGTGGTAGAAGGTGCTCATGGGAACGTCGACTTCATAGCCGATGCCACCCACGTCCAGCAGGATCTGGGGCGGGTTCTTTTCGAGCACGGTGCCCGAGAGGCGTCCAATCATGGGGTGTTCCGGATCTCAGAAATCGGTGGCTTCAAAGGCCGGCAAGGCTTCGGCATCGGCCGAATGCCGCGCGAGGCGGGGGTAGCTGTCAGCCTCGATGGTGCCGGGCAGCGCATGCTGCACGAAGCGCCAGATGACCGCAATGCTGACATCCGCCAGGTTCGGGTCGCGGCCGCCGCTGATCCAGCCCGTTTCCGGGGTTTCGCCCTCCAGCAGGTCGAGGGCGGCGCGCAACTGGTCGCGCTTGCGGTCGATCCACTCCGGCCAGCGGAATTCGGGCGGGCGCATGCGGGTTTCGTAGTACACCTGCACCGCCTTGTCACAGGCGGCCAAGGCCACACTGGTCAGCCGTGTGCAGTGCAGGCGGGCTTCCGGGTCGATCGGGGTGAGGCGCTTGGACGGGGCGGCGAGCGTTTCCAGATAGTTGACGATGATCTGACTCTCGACCATCACCGTGCCGTCATCGAACACCAGCGTCGGCGCCTTGACGATCGGGTTGAGCGCCCGGAACTTGTCAGCGTCCCGGAAAACGGAAATCTGCTCATGGTCGAGCGACAGATTCATGAGATGAGCGCTGATGAGGGTTCGCCTGACAAAGGGCGAATCGAACATGCCAATAAGCTTCATGGAGGGAACTTCTGGGGTCGTGCGAGCGGCTATTGGCGCGTGAACCGGGTGACGATGTCAAGCAGGGAATCGGCGACCGGAATACCTGCTGAGCGTATGTCCTCGGCGGGTTCGAGCAGGTCCGGCACCATCACCACCTGCATGCGGGCGGCGTGGGCGGCCCGCACCCCCGCGTTGGAATCTTCCAGAGCCAGGCAGCTGACGGGATCGGCCCCGAGGCGGGCTGCCGCTTCCAGATAGATGTCCGGTGCGGGTTTCCCCTGGCTGACTTCATCGCCGGTCACCACTTGGTCCACCCGTGCCAGCAGGCCGACGGCGTCGAGCTTGGGCAGTGCGCGGGAACGTCGTGTCGACGTGGCGACGCCACGGGGGATGCCGAGCGCCTCCAGTGTGTCGAAAAGCGCATAAACACCGGGCTTGAGGGGGATCGTGCCGGTGGCGATCACCGCCTCGTATCGACGACCGAACTCGGCCTGGTGCACTTCGAGCGGGTAGTCGTCGCCGAATGCGCCCTTGAGTAGGGATTCGTGTTCGCGCGAGTTGCGACCGATGAGCTGTATGGCGACTTCATGTGTCCATGGGATGCCCAGATCGATGCTGACCTGTTTGCCGATGTCGTAGGCAATCTGCTCGCTATCGAGCAGCAGACCGTCCATGTCGAAGATGACGGCAGCGATGGTGTCGGGTTTGAACCAGTTCATGTGCCTATCGTACCCGGCCAGCGGGTAAAGGCCAGCATCGCGGCCAGCGCCAGACCGTGAACATTGGCGGCGGCGATGGTCAACTTGATGGCTTGCCCCAGTTCGCCGGGCGATGTGGCGTGGGCGATCAGGTCGCGACCGGCGCGAAAGGACAGCACCAGGGTCAGTGCTGCGGCGGCACTTTTTTGCGGCAACATGTCGGCGCTGATCATGGCGACCAGCCAGCCGTAGGCGATGATCGCAATGAGCAGATAGCCCCATTTGGCCACCGATGGACCCAGGATGACCACCAGCGTGCGCTTGCCGCTGGCGGCGTCGCCTTGATGGTCGGGAAACTGGTTGATGTAGAGGATGTTGGCCACCAGCAGCGCATAGGACAGACCCGCCATGGCCGGCACCGCGCTGAACGCACCGCGCTGGACGAAGTCGGCGCCGATGACCACGATCAGCCATGCGGCGGTGATCCCCAGTTCGCCCATGCCGCGCGACATGAGTTTGAACGGCGGGGCCGAGTAGGCCCAGCCGGCGAGCATCCCCACCAGACCGATGGCGATCAGCCCCGGCCCGGATTGCCAGGCCAGATAGAGACCGGCCGGGATGACCACGGCCAGCAGGCCGTAACCGAAGCGGGCGGTTTCACGGCGGGTGAGCACCCCGTTCTGGATGAACCGGCTGCCCCCGGTGAACGGAAACAGGCGCTGGGTGTTGGCGGCATCGGCACCCGAGACGTCGTCATGATAGTCATTGATGACGTTGCCACCGGCGTGCGCCACCAGCGCAAACAGGACGGTCAGGATGGCGTTGACCGGATCGATGTCCACGCCGGTGCCGTGGGCCGTGGCCAGCCCGATCAGGCACGCGACCAGCGTGACCGACAGGAAGGCCGGGCGGGTGGCGGCGAAATAGGCCGCCACGCGGGCGCGCTCGAACTGCTGCACACTGGGTTCAGCAATCATGGGTCAGAACCCCCGCCAAAGTAGCCAAGTGATCACTCCGATCTGGATCACGCCGATGGCGCGGAACTTGTAATAAAAGCTGTGTTTGGACGACTTGTGGCGGAACAGTTGTTGCGCGGCCACTGCGCCGATCCAGCCGGGAATGCTCAGTAACAGCAAGTTGGCTTCGCTCACACGCCGCTCGTTCCTGCGGGCAGCGCCTTTGTCCCAGTTGAACGCGATGAATGCCCAGAGTGCGGCGAGTGGAAGTAGTGCCCATTTCCAGAGTGGCAGCTGTAATTCAGACACCGCGAAAATCTGTAAAGGCACCAAAACGGCGGTCACCGCCCAATCGATGATGAAGGCTCGCCGACCGGATGCGCGCACGGGCTCCGCTTTCTCTTCGGTGCGGGCATAGCGAATACGCTTGGCAACCGGCCCCTTGGGACCGGCCGATGTTTCGAAGGTCAACATGTCGTGGACCTCCGGGCGCCGCGGGTTCCCCTCGAAGGCCTTGATATGAACGAAGACCCGTTCCGCCTGTCCCGGTACGAAGGCAAAGCCGAAACCCCGGTCGTCATTCCATTCACTCAGCTGACCATTGAATCGCATGATGCGCCTGCCTACAGCAACACGATGTCGTACTGCTCCTGCGTGTAGCTCGCTTCCGGATGCAGGGAAATGGTCTTGCCGATGAAGTCCGACAGCATGGCCAGGGCCTGGGACTCTTCGTCCAGGAACAGGTCGACCACGTTCGGTGCGGCCAATACGCGGAATTCCCGGGCGTTGTCGTACTGGCGCGCTTCGCGCAGCAGCTCGCGCAGGATCTCGTAGCACATGGTGCGGGCGGTCTTCACTTCGCCCCGGCCTTCGCAGGTGGGGCAGGGCTCGCACAGCGTGTGGGCCAGCGATTCATGAGTGCGTTTGCGCGTCATCTCCACCAGCCCGAGGGCGGTGAAACCGTTGACCGTCATCTTCGTGTGGTCTTTTTCGAGCGCGCGGCGGAACTCGATCAGGACCGCATCGCGGTGCTCTGCCGCCTCCATGTCGATGAAGTCGATGATGATGATGCCGCCGAGGTTACGCAGACGCAGTTGGCGGGCAATGGCCTGGGCGGCTTCGAGGTTGGTCTTGAAGATGGTGTCATCGAAGTTGCGGGCGCCGACGAAGCCGCCGGTGTTCACGTCGATGGTGGTCATCGCCTCGGTCTGGTCGATGATCAGGTAGCCACCGCTCTTGAGGTCCACCCGGCGGGCCAGCGCCTTGAGGATTTCCTCTTCCACGTTGTGCAGGTCGAACAGTGGACGCTCGCCCTTGTAGTGGGTGAGCAGGGGCAGCACCCTGGGCATGTACTGCTTGGCGAAGGCCTCGATCTTGACGAAGTTCTCGCGCGAGTCGATGACGATGCGCGAGGTGTCGTTGGTGACCAGGTCGCGCAACACGCGCTGGCCCAGGGTCAGGTCCTGATACAGCGCGACCGGCGGCTTTGCGCCCTGGCTCCGGCTGTCGATCTCCGACCACAGCTTGCGCAGGTAGGCGATGTCGGCGGCCAGTTCGTCATCGCTGGCCGACTCGGCCATGGTGCGCACAATGAAGCCACCGGTTTCTTCTTCGCCCATGAGGGCGGTCAGGCGCGCACGCAGTGCTTCGCGACCAGCTTCATTCTCGATGCGTTGGGAGATGCCGATGTGGTGTTCCTGTGGCAGGTAGACGAGCAGGCGGCCGGCAATGCTGATCTGGGTGGACAGGCGCGCGCCCTTGGTGCCGATGGGGTCTTTGAGCACCTGAACGACCAGGTTCTGCCCCTCGACCAGAATGCGCTCGATGGGCTGAGGTGTCTCGCCGTTCTGCCGCTCTGTCCAGATGTCGGCCACGTGCAGGAAGGCGGTGCGCTCAAGGCCGATATCGATGAAGGCGGACTGCATGCCGGGCAACACCCGGACCACCTTGCCCAGATAGATGTTGCCGACAATACCGCGGCTGGCGGTGCGCTCCACATGGAGCTCCTGCACCACGCCTTGCTGCATCAGCGCCGCCCGCGTCTCCTGCGGGGTGAAGTTGACGAGGAATTCTTCGGTCATGGGTGTTCGTTCTTTGCTTCCAGATAGAGCTGGGCCAGCAAATGCTTGACCCGCTGGGACGCGCGGGAATAGTCGCCGCGATTCAGTTCTTCCAGCGCGCGCGCCTCGCCTTCCTGCGCAGCCAGGTCGAGCGTCCGGGCTGCGCACAGGTGAAAGCGGGCGTGCTCCTGGCGTACCTGTTTGAACACCGGCAGGTGGCCGAAGTGGTCGTGCCCCTCGCCGTAGATCCACTGTCCCAGCGAGCACAGATTGTCGGGGCGGATGTTCTCGATCTTGAGGGTTTCATCGCTCTGCCCGCGGATGAAGCTCTCCAGTCGGCTCTTCCAGGCCATGTGGGCGTCAATGGTCGCCATCACATCCAGACCGTGCAGTGAGGCCGTGCCATCTGACGGAGCGTTTGCCTCTGCAGGGATGTCTTCGCCACCGACAATACGCTTGAACCAGTTCAATACACTCATGAAACATGTGCTCCCAATGCACTACACGGGGGGATGTCGAACAGGGCCAGCAGTTGTCCTGTCTCGTACAGCGGCAAACCCATGATGCCGGTGTAGCTGCCTTCGATATGCTCGACGAACATGCCTGCCCGGCCCTGGATGCCATAGGCGCCCGCCTTGTCCAGAGGCTCGCCGGTGGCCACGTAGCGGCGGATGGCCTCGTCGGACAGCGGCCCGAAGCGTACGAGGCTGGCACTCAGCGCCTGTTCGGTGCGCTCTCCGTCGGTCACGGCCACCGAGGTCAGGACCCGGTGGTCACGGCCCGACAGGCGCTTGAGGATATCAATGGCGTGCCTGGCGTCTTCCGGCTTGCCGATGATCTCGCCATCGACGGCGAGCGTGGTGTCCGCCGAGAGCACGGGTTTGCGGGGCAGGCCCCGGAGCAGGACGCGTTCGATGCCGCCCGCCACCTTGGCGGCCGCCACGCGCTGCACATAGACATCGGGCGATTCGCCGGGCAAGGGCGACTCGTCCACATCTTCATCGCAGCGATGGCCCGCCCGGAACAGCAGGACCTCGAAACGCACACCCATCTGACGCAACAGATCGCGCCGACGCGGGCTGTTGGACGCGAGATAAATGGCTGATGGCATGGCAAAAAATGGAATGGTTTTTCGCCATTCTAAGGGAAGTCGGCCGTTCCGCGATGCCTGGCCGACAATGTCCGCGTTTATTCCCGGTGATAGGGGTGGTTGCGGGTGACACTCCAGGCGCGATAGAGGGCTTCTGCCAGCAGGGGGCGGACCATGGCATGGGGCAGGGTCAGACTGGACAGGCGCAGGGTTTCACGGGCGCTGCGCTTGATGCTGTCGTCAAGGCCGTCGGGGCCGCCGATGATGAAGGCGACATCCTCACCCTCTCCGAGCCAATGCTCGAAACGCTCGGCGAGCTTGAGGGTGGTGGTGTCCTTGCCGTGCTCGTCGAGGATGACGCGCCGGCAGCGGGCCGGCAGGGCGGCTTCGATGCGAGCGGCCTCGGCGGCCATCATGGCGTCGACCGTCTTGCCGGTGGTGCGGGGTTCGGCCTTGACCTCGACCAGTTCAAGGCTGGCCTCGCGGGGCATGCGCTTGGCGTAGTCGTCGAAACCGGCGCTCACCCAGGCGGGCATGCGCGTGCCGACGGCCACGATCAGCAGTTTCACTTGGCCGGGTCGGGACGTCGGCCGGGGCCGGCGTTCCAGAGCTCTTCCAGGTTGTAGTAGGCGCGCACGGCCGGTTGCATGACGTGAACCACGATGGAACCCAGGTCGACCAGCACCCAGTCGCCGCTGTCTTCGCCTTCGACACTATTGACCTGTCCGCCCGCCTTCTTGACCTCTTCCTGCACGTTGCGGGCGAGGGCGCGGGTCTGGCGGCCGGAGTCGCCGCTGGCGATGATCATGCGATCGAACATGGCCGTGAGTTTGGCCGTGTCGATGACTTCGATGTCCTTGGCCTTGATGTCTTCAAGGGCGGTGATGACGATTTGCTGGAGTTGGTCGAGTTCCATTGAGCCTTCTGGGGTATCTGGCGGGGCGCGGCCCGGGTGTTTCAGTGTAGCCGATGATCAACGGACCGAAAGCGGTCCGGAAGCGGCCGGGGGGTCAGCTGGCGCTGCCACCGTAGAGTTGTCGCGCCGCAATATAGTCGAGAACCGGATCCGGGAGCAAATATCGCGCGCTGTGGCCGTGATGGAGCAGATCGCGGATCAGGGTGGCGGAGATGGCCAGCGGGGTCATGTCGAAGGGCAGAATCCCCCCCGCCGGACTCGCCCGCAGTTGATCGGCCGATTTGAAGACCCGCCCCTCGCAGGCTTTGGCCAGCTCGGGCGACAGTACCTCGGGCCAGCGGCGACCGTGGGGGGCGTAGCCCGGGCGATTGGCCACGGCGATGTGGGCCAGATCGAAGATGTCCGTCCATCGGTGCCAGGTGGCCAGCCCTTCGAAAGCGTCGGCGCCAAGCAGCAATACCAGCGGATGATCGGTGCCGATTTCCTCGCGCAGGCGGGTGAGCGTGAGGACCGAGTAGCTGGGGCCCCGGTGGCGGATCTCGATGTCGTCCACGGCCAGCCGGGAATTGCCCTCCACGGCCAGACGCGCCATGGCCAGACGATCCTCTGCCGGTGAGCGCGGCGTGCCGCGGTGCGGGGGTTCGCCTGCGGGCACCAGCCGCAACTGGCCCAGTCCCAGGGTTTCGTGTGCTTCCTCGGCCAGACGCAGATGGCCGAAGTGAATCGGGTCGAAGGTGCCGCCGAGCAGCCCGATAGGGGCCTCAGTCGGCAACTTCATGGCCCGGGATGTCATGTCCGAACACGTCCAGCGCGTTGGGCAGGAAGGTGGCGAACACGATGGGAATGGCAATGAGCGGCAGCGGAATGGCCAGCAGATTCGCCATGATGGGCGATGCGGTTGCGACCACGGCGATGATGAGCGCCGGACCGCCGACAATCACGAAGAAGATCGCCATGGAATACAGAAAGAAGGCCGGCCAGTTGCGCCAGCATGCCACCAGGCTGAAGAACAGCGCCTTGGGCGCGGAGACCTTTTGCCAGCCGACGAGCATCGGTGCAAACCAGTAGGCCATCATCAGCGGAGTGGTCAGGGCCACCGCCATGAGCGCCGCCGTCATGAGCCCGGGTGTGTTCATAGCCTCTTCGTCCAGTTTCTGGAAGCCGGTCATGAGGCGCAGCAGGGTGCCGCTGTCGGCCAGGGCGGTGAGTGACAGCGCGATCAGCGTACCGATCAGATAGAGGCCGCCAGTGGTGATCAGGCCTTGCATGTCGGACTTGAAGCCTGAGAACAGGATTTCGGGTCCGACCTTGCGTTTCTCATGAACGGCCAGCAGGCCGTTGAGCACGCTCAGGGAGAAGGCGGGCATGATCAGCGCGGCGACCACTTGTCCGATGAAGGGCAGGCTGCTCAGCACCACCAGCGCAAGCAGGTAGCCAAAGGCGAGGTAGGTGACCAGGGCCGGATTGCTTTTCCACAGGGCGAAGCCCTTGGAGACCCAGGCGACGCCATGGGAGGGAGAGCGTTTGTAGGCTTGCATGTCAGCGTGACGCGTTGTCGGTCAGTGCGGGGCGGTCGGCAAAGATATCAAGATATGCCGCGTGATGTGCACCTGCAACGACCGGAATGAGCACCAGCAGACCGAGTCCGGCGGGAATCATGGCAACCCAGGTCAGCACATAGAGCCCGAGGGCGAGGACCAGGCAGGTGGGGAGATTCTGGATGCAGGCGTGGATCGAGGTGGTCAGTGCCGGGACGGGCTCCATGCCATGCAACCGGATCAACGCCGGGGCGAACCACAAGGCCATGATCAGCAACAGCCACAGGGCGGTGAACACCACCACCGCCAGCATGAAGCCACCCGTGGCCAGACCGATGGCGGCGAGCGGACCGATCAGGGCGCCGGTCAGTGCGGCACTGGCGCCGACCAGCGCCGCCAGAAAACCGATGCCCAGTGCGCCGGCCAGATGAAAGACGCCGACCATGATGTGACTGTTGGCATCCCGACGCAGGCCGTCGAAGAGGGTCACCAACCGCAGTGGCCGCGCATGGGCGGCGTCGTCCGCCAGTGCGACCAGACCGGCGCCGAGGATCGGGAAGCCCAGCAGCGTGATGGCCCAGCCCACGAGCGGGACGACACCGATGAGTGTCAGCACCAGCAGGAAGCTGCCCGCTGCCAGCAGCCAGGGCAGGGGCTCGCGTGCAAACAGGCGCCAGCCTTCCGCGAGCCAGTCGAGGCACCGGGCGGGTGACACCGTGCGGGGGCACGGCAGGGGTGCTTCACTCATGGGTGGCCTCCCGGGGGTGGTACTCAGGGGCTGATCCAGGGCAGATCGTGGCTCGCCGCAATGCGCAGGCGAAGCATGTCGCGATATTCGTCCGGATCCTTCACCAGCACCATCTCGCCGTCACGTGGCAGGTGGAAGTCTTCGGCGCGCGAGAGCCAGAAACGCAGAGCCGCAGCGCGCAACATGGCCGGCCAGGCGGCATGCTCGGCGTCGGTGAGCGGGCGCTCCGCGTGGTAGCCCTCGAGAAAAGCGCGGGTGCGCACCGGATCAAGCTCGCGCGTTTCGGTGCTGCACCAGTCGTTGACCGTGACCGCCACGTCGAACAGCAGTGCGTCGTTGCCGGCAAAGTAGAAGTCGATGACACCGCCTACGTCGTTGCCGTCCCACAGCACGTTGTCTCGAAAGACATCGGCGTGAATGACGCCCGCGGGCAGCGCGTCGATGTCGATCGTGTGCTGAAACTGGATTTCCGTGTCGAGCAGGGTGCGCTCGTCGTCAGGCAGATAGTGGCGTACCGCCTGCGCTGTACGTGTGCGCCACGCCGGGCCGCGGGGATTGTCCTGACGGCGGCCGAAACGCTGGCCGGCCAGATGCAGGCCCGCGAGCATGGTGCCCATCTTGCGGCAGCGATCTAGGTCGGGCTGCATGTCGGACGCTCCGGTCAGGCATTTGACCAGCACCGCGGGCTTGCCCGAGAGCGTGCCCAGATATTCGTTGTCCAGATCGGCGATCGGGGCCGGCACCGGCAGCCCGTGGCGGGCCAGGTGGGCCATCAGGTGAAGATAGAACGGCAGCTCGGCGCGCGGCATGGTCTCGAACAGCGTGAGCACGTAACGGCCGAGGGTGGTCGTGACGAAGAAATTGCTGTTCTGGACGCCGGCGCTGATGCCCTGGAGCCTGACCAGACGGCCGATGGCGTAGTTGGAGAGCCACTCGCCGAGGGCGTCTTCGGTGACGGGAGTAAATACGGACATGTTTTGAGCGACGAACGTGCCGCCGCGGAAAGTTCAGGTTGCGGGCCGGATTACCAGCGCTTGATCACCCACATGGGGACGCTCAGTTTCGGGTCGGCAGTCTCGCGTTCGAAAACGCCGTCGCCCTTGCGGTCAACCAGGTAGTAGGGCACGCCGTGCGGTGGGGTGACCTTGACCATGTAGAGCTTGCCGTTGTGGCGATACTCTTCGACGGTGTCTTCGCCTTTCTTGATGATGGTCACTTCCGGCTCGAAGTCGTCTTCGGTGACGCCAGCGGGAATCGGTGGCGGTGCAGGCACTGCTTCGAGTTTGGAGGGCGCCTCCTCGGCGGCAGCGACCGGCGCAGCGAGAGCGGCAAGCACGGCGGATAGGGCGAGGAACTGAGCGGTTTTCATGGGTTTCTCCTTCAATGACGAGAGTGTATCAAGGCTGGCGCCATCGAAGTGAGTCCGGCAATGCTGCGCCGCACCGGCCTCGTCATGTTTCAACAGGGTTTGCATTTTCCTGTTTTGAGAACTCGTGCAGGGCGAAGTTCCGTGTCTATAATGCTTCAGTCGGCGATCGTCTGCCGCAGCAAGCACCGGGTGCCCGAGCGAGCGGGACCACGTGATGAAAGCATCCGGCGCGCGACTGGTGATGACCGACACCACACAGAAACCCGATGAAAAATACAAGGGTCTGGCGTGCAGGCGCGCTATTCGTCTGCGCGGGCAGGAGGAGACGTTGCCCGAGCCGACCCGCCATGAACGGGGGAGACAATGACGGTACCGACGCATTCATCGGTCCGTGGGCATGTGCACCGGATTCACGACATTGTGGATCGCGGGCGAAGCAATGATGTCAGTGAACTGGTCACCAGTTCATGGCAGAGGTGCCTGCGAGACTATCACCTTGATCCATCCACGCCGACCATCCCGACCATCCTCACGGATGGCGAACTCAGCGAACATAGATATCGCTCCGAAGACGTCATCGAAAGCGCCAAGCATGAGATGACGACGCTCTACCAGCAGCTGGGTGATGCAGAACTGGCTGTGGTGCTCGTCGATACCGACGGGGTCATCCTGCACATGGTGGCCGCGCCGGATTTTGCCGACGAGGTCGGGCGCTCCGGCTTTCGGGTCGGTGCGGTCTGGAGCGAGGGCGAAGTGGGTACCAACGGCATGGGCACCTGCCTGGTGGTGGGCGAGCCGGTCGTCGTGCGCCAGCATGAGCACTTCTTCCCGCAATACACGCAGCTCACCTGCTCGGCCGTGCCGATTCACGCACCGGACGGGCAGATTGTTGCCGTCCTGGATGTAACGAGTCGCTCCCCGCTGATGCAGCAGCATTCGCTGGTGCTCCTCGGCATGACGGCGCAGATGATCGAAAACCGCTTGCTCGATCGACGCCACCGGGACGACTATCCGGTGCATTTCCACAGCCGCCCGGAACTGGTCTACACCCTGCATGAAGGCATGCTGGTCGTCAGCGAAGACGGGCATGTGCGCGGTGCCAACCGCAGTGCCCTGTTCCAGCTCGGGTTCGACTCGGTGGCTCAGGTGCGTGAAAAGCGGCTGGAGGAACTCTTCCAGATCTCGCTCGACGATATCGTCAGCCGCAGCGCGCGCAGTTCCTTCCATCCGGTGCCGGCGTTCAGCGCAGGTTCGTCTAGCCGTTTCTTCATGGTGGCCCAGGAGCCCAAGTCCCGTGCGGGAAACGCACGCGACCGCGGCGCCGTACTTCAGGTCGAGGCGCCGCCTGCGCCAAGGCCCTGCTATCAGAAAGGCTATTTCAAGGACGAGCGCCTGACCTCGCAGCTGGCGCTGGCGGGCAAAGTGATTGCGCGCCGGATACCGGTGCTGCTGCATGGCGAAACCGGATCGGGCAAAGAGATTTTCGCCCGCGCGCTCCACGAAGCGAGTCCTTGCCGTGATGGGGTCTTCGTGGCGGTCAACTGCGCCTCGTTGCCTGAAGCCCTGATCGAGGCAGAATTGTTCGGCTACCGCGCTGGCGCCTTTACGGGCGCGCAGCGCAGCGGGCGACGCGGCAAGATCCTGCAGGCTGACCGGGGTACGCTGTTTCTGGACGAGATCGGCGACATGCCGCTGTCGCTGCAGGCGCGACTGCTACGGGTGCTTGACGAGCGCATGGTGACGCCGTTGGGTTCCGAAGAGCCGGTGCCGGTCGAATTCCAGCTCGTGAGCGCCAGTCACCGGCATTTGCCTGAACGGGTCGAGGCCGGTCAGTTCCGCGAAGATCTGTATTTCCGCCTGTGTGGTCTTGAGGTGGCCCTGCCGCCGCTGCGGGATCGCACGGATCGCAGGGAGCTGATCTGCCAGATTCTTCATGACGAGGCGGGTCATGTGGTCACCATGAGCCGCTCGGTGGAAACCCTGCTCATGGAGCACCCATGGCCGGGTAATTTGCGCCAGTTGCGCCATGTACTGCGCACGGCGGCGGTATTGTGCGACGGTGATCACCTTGAACTCGTGCATCTGCCACCCTCGATCAAGCCTGCGCCCACGGAGATCGGCTACGAACCGGTTCACGATGAGCCCGAAGAGGAGGGGCCGGTGCTCAACCCGATCGAGGCCAACGAGCGCCAGCTGTTGCTCCAGTTGCTCGAAGAGCACCGCTGGAATGTCTCGCATGTGGCCAAGGCGCTGGGGGTGAGTCGGAATACGCTCTACCGCAAGTTTCACCGTCTGCACATCGAGTTGCACGCGCCGCAGTAGGTTGCTTGCGGCATGAAAGAACGCCCGCATTTGCGGGCGTTTCCGTCTGCGTCCGGCTCTCGTCAGACCGCCCGGTGTGGTTTGAGGCCGTGAGTACAGCTTGAGCCGATCAGCATGTCGTGCAGCGTGATGCTGTGGTCACGGTCGAGCACCGTGATCGGCACATTCGCCTCGCTGGCAATGCGGGAAAACTGGGCTTCGATAATGCCGGCGGCCTCCAGGCTCTGCCAGTCCGCCGTGGCGGGCAGCGGGGACGACTTGACCAATACAAGCTCTTCGGCATTGAGTCGCTCGGCCAGCCACAGGGCGAGCCCGTCGGCCGACACGTGACTGTGCTCCGGCGTCTGCGCCACATGGCGCAGTTGCGCCAGGGGCATCCAGACGGCAACCCGACCGCTGTGCAGGGTCTTGAGGATGTCCTCTTCGCGTGCGCACAGTTCGAATTCCGGTCGCAAGGCCTGCAGCATGAAAGCGAACTGACCCATCCCCAGGACGGCGATGTTGTGCATGGTCAGGGGCGAGATATTCCACGTATCACGCATGTGCAGGGCGTTTCGCGCAAAATCGCCGCCGCCGGGCACAAGCACCACGCGACCCCCACCCAGGTCCGCGATTTTTTGCAGCCACTCTGTCAGAACCGGGTCTTCGGCCAGGTGTCCCCCGATCTTGATGACCCACATCTTGTTTCTTTTCTCCCAGGCGCCGGGCTGTTCAACCGGCGCAGGTGCAGATTTGAAAGGTTTGGGCCAGACGCGCGTCGTGACCCCCGGAGGTCATGAAACACAAAGCGTGCCAATCGCCCGCGCTTTCGGGCATTTCGACGGCATCCAAGGCCTGTGGCGATCCTGGCGTCGAAATCGTGGCCGGGGGCGGTACGAGCTGTGTCCCGGGATCGGGGCAGTGTGTCACGCGAGGTGTGTCATCCCCGGGGCGGCTTCGTGCGTTGATCTCACCATGCCCGGTGTTCTGCTTGCGGATGTGTCGAATGCCACATTTGGAAAAGCCTTGAGATTCCGCCCGGTTCGTCGCACCGGGCACCGCCTGGGGGGTGCGTGGCGCAAGTGTGGCACGTGACTTGCACTTAGGTGTCGTGGAGGTGTGAAGCTTGACCTCAACACGAGCCGCCAGCCGTCAATTGGGCGGGCGGGGGAGAAACCGGCGAACGCGTCGCAAAAAAAGAGGCGCCACGTTCGGGGCAGATAAAAAAGAAGGAGACATTGAATGAACCTTGGGCTGAAGCAGAAACTCGCGGTCTCGATCGCATGTCTGTGTGCCTCCGGTCTTGCCAGTGCTGACGCGGCGCTCGACAAGGCCATGGCGGACCCGGGCAACTGGGCTCAACAGGCCGGCGACAATTACAACCAGCGTTATAGCGAACTGAAGCAGATCACTGACAAGAACGTGGACAAGTTGCAGGTGGCCTGGACCTTCTCGACTGGCGTGCTGCGCGGTCATGAGGGCTCGCCGCTGGTCATCGGCGACATGATGTACATCCACTCCGCTTTCCCCAACAACGTGTTTGCGGTTGACCTGAACACCCAGGAGATCGTCTGGAAGCACATGCCGAAGCAGGACACCGCGGTGATCGCGCAGATGTGCTGCGACACGGTGAACCGTGGTCTGGCTTACGGCGACGGCAAGATCTTCCTGCAGCGTGCCGACTCCGTCCTCGAGGCACTCGATGCCAAGACCGGCAAGGTCGTCTGGTCGGCGGTGAACGGTGATCCGAAGCTGGGTGCCGTGAATACCAACTCGCCGCACGTTTTCGGCGACAAGGTCATCACCGGTATTTCCGGCGGTGAGTGGGGCGTGCGTGGCTACATCAGCGCGTACGACATCAAGACCGGCAAGATGGCATGGCGTGCCTACTCCACCGGCCCGGACGCGGAAATGCTGATGGATCCGGACAAGACCATGGCCTGGGCCGACGGCAAGCTCGCGCCGGTTGGCAAGGACTCCTCCCTGAAAACCTGGCAGGGCGATCAGTGGAAGACCGGTGGCGGCACGACCTGGGGTTGGTACAGCTACGACAAGGATCTGAACCTGCTGTACTACGGCACTGGTAACCCCAGTACCTGGAACCCGTCCCAGCGTCCTGGCGACAACAAGTGGTCCATGACCATCTTCGCCCGTGACCTGAACACCGGCATGGCCAAGTGGGCATACCAGATGACCCCGCACGATGAGTGGGATTATGACGGTATCAACGAAATGATCCTGGCCGACATCAAGGTCAAGGGCAAGGACACCAAAGCCCTGGTTCACTTCGACCGTAACGGTTTCGCCTACACCATGGACCGTGTTTCCGGCGCACTGCTGGTTGCCGAGAAGTATGACCCGGCGGTCAACTGGGCCACGCATGTGGATATGAAGACCGGCCGTCCGCAGGTCGTCTCCAAGTATTCCACCGCACAGAACGGTCCCGACGTGAACACCAAGGGTGTCTGCCCGGCCGCACTCGGCTCGAAGGATCAGCAGCCTGCCGCCTTCCATCCGAAGACCGGTCTGTTCTACGTGCCGACCAACCATGTGTGCATGGACTACGAGCCGTATGAAGTCAGCTACAACGCTGGCCAGCCGTTCGTGGGCGCCACGCTTGCCATGTATCCGGCACCGGAGAGCCATGGTGGCATGGGTAACTTCATCGCCTGGGATGCCGGCACCGGCAAGATCGTCTGGTCCAACCCGGAGCAGTTCTCGGTCTGGAGTGGTGCGCTGACCACCGCGGGTGATGTGGTGTTCTACGGCACGCTGGAAGGCTACCTCAAGGCAGTCCGCCTGTCCGACGGCAAGGAGCTGTGGAAGTTCAAGACCCCGTCCGGCATCATCGGCAACGTCTTTACCTATGAGCACAAAGGCAAGCAGTACGTCGGCGTGTATTCGGGTATCGGCGGCTGGGCCGGCATCGGTATGGCCGCAGGTCTGGAGAAGGATAGTGACGGTCTGGGTGCCGTCGGTGGCTATCGTGACCTGCAGAAATTCACGAACCTCGGTGGCTCGCTCACCGTCTTCGCCATCCCGTAAGGGACAGCGGCCGGCGCCGGACATCCTCCTACTGGCGCCGGTTTCCTTTTTATGCCGCCCTGCCGCCCCGTGCGGCAGGGCAAGGCAAAGCAAGACCTGGCACACAGCATATAAAAAACGGTAACACCGGAGAGAGACAACATGAAACGCTACCTCGTACCTTTGTTCGCCATGGGCGCCATCGCCGCCGCAGTCCCGGCCACGGCCATCAGCGGTGACGACAAGCCGCTCTATACCGTGAAGGATGGTTACTTCGTGGACGATCACACCTACGAGGGCTTCAAGACTTGGCGCGCCGCAGCCTGCGATCGCTGCCATGGCCCTAACCAGGAAGGCATGGTCGGCCCATCGCTGATCGAGAGCCTCAAGGTGCTCAGCTACGACCAGTTCAAGGACGTCATCATGAATGGCCGCCTGCAGAAAGGTATGCCGAACTGGAGCACGAACAAGCAGGTGGTCGACAATCTCGACGCGCTCTATGCCTATCTGAAAGGACGCTCCGACGGCGAGATCACCAAGGCGCGTGTCCGGAAGATGGAAAAGTAAGTTCCGGAGCCGCTCATGAACGCCACCCCAGTGACACGGGCCATCAGAGGTGCCGTGATCGGTTCGCTCGCCCTTGGCTTTTCGGTTGCGACTTTTGCCATGGATGGCGGGCCCGATCCGAAGGCCTTCCGGGTGTGCAAGGACGGCAACAACCTGCCGTTTTCCAACACCGCGCGGGAAGGGTTCGAAGACCGCATTGCGGCCCTGTTCGCCAAGGACCTTGGCCTGCCGGTGGAGGACTACAACTTTCCCCAGCGGCTCGGCTTCATCCGCAACACGCTGCGTTTCAAACTGCCGGATCAGGACTACCCGTGCGATGTGGTGATGGGCGTGCCCAGTGGCTGGGGGCAGGTGGATGCCACCAAGGCCTACTATCGTTCCACCTATGCGCTGGTGTTCCCGCCGAAAGGCGCGCTGGCCGACGTGAATACAGAAGAAGACTTTCTCAAGAACGAAGCCGTGAACACCGGTCAGGTGCGTATCGGCGTCTTTGATCGATCGCCCGGTTCTGCCTGGCTGGCGCACCACCAACTGGTGGACGCCGGTGTGCCCTACCGAAGCATGCACCCCAACCCCGATGTGACTCCGGCGGACCTGGTGGCGACCGATCTTTCCAACGGCAAGATTGCTGCAGCCGTCGTCTGGGGGCCGCTGGCCGGCCACCTGTCGCGACAGGCGGGCGAGGGTACCTACCGGATCGTGCCGTTGAGCTCGGAAAAGGGTGTCAAATTCGACTACGCCATGGCCATGGGCGTACGTCGGGGCGAGCCCGAGTGGAAGGCGAAGATCGAATCACTGATCGAAAAGAATCAGGATGCGATCGCAGCCATCCTCGCCGAGTACCAGGTGCCAACCCTGCCGATCGAAGAGGGAGGCAATGATGTGGCTCGCTGAAGCGAAGACACAAGGGCGGCGATGGATCGCCGCCCTTGCGCTGGCGGCGGTCAGCGCGCTGAGTGTTGCAGCGGACGAACCCTCGGCGGCCGAAAAGGCCGTTTTCATGACACCGCACCTGGCCGGCTTCAAGGCGCCGGGCGTGCTGCACTACAACTACCGTGAGACGGCGGCCGATCAGTCGCCCATTGAGGACACGGCCGACCTGTCCATCGAAAACGACGAGGACGCGAGTTATCGCGTGTCCGCCCGTTATCTGAGCGGCGAGCGGCAGCTGGCGCTGCCTGTGGTCAGCAAAGCGCAGAGCAACCCGGTCATCCTGTATTTCCTGGAGCAGGACGTACGGCAGATGCATGCGGATCTGGGGGGCGCCACCAACTATTTTCGCCGTCACATCCGCATGGCCTTGGCAAACAGCGCTGATGTCGCGCCTGTGCAATTCACCTTGGACGGTGCTGCCCATGAAGGTACCCGCATCCGCATTCTGCCGTTCATCGATGTGCCCAAGATCGAGCGGATGAAAGGGCAGGAAGCAAAGCAGTACGAATTCATCGTCAGCCCGAGCGTGCCCGGCGGTATCTACGAGTTGCGTAGCGGCGTACCCGACAAGGATGGCAGGCTGACGCATGAAATCACCCTCACCCTGAATTCGGAAGGCTCATGAAACACCTCCGTGCCGCCGTGAAGACACTCATCGTCCCGCTAAGCCTGAGCCTGTGGGCAGGCGCGAGTCTGGCGGAGACCCCCAAGAACGACTATCCGACCATCACCCGTGTCGAGTACGTGGTGGCCTGCATGCGCGATGCACCCAAGGCCAGCCAGGAATACATGTACAAGTGCAGTTGCGTCGTGGACAAGATTGCCGAGCAGCTCGACTACGACGAATTCGTCAAGGAATCGACCACCTCCAACGCCATCAGCATCGGCGGTGAGCGTGGCGAGGTCATGCGGGGGCTCAAGGGCGGGCGGCAGTTGGCGCGGACCTTTCATGGCATCGAAAACGAGGCGCGCAAGAACTGCTTCATGAAGCCGAAGTGACCGGCCCGCTGCGCGCGTTCGGAGCACATCAACTTTCAGCCGTTTTACCCCGAGGCCGGTGATCTCGGCTGCGCTTCGATCTCCCGCCTTCAGGACGCGCCGCCGGCTCCGTGTGAGCGAGTTGTCGTGCCCAGCTCAAACTCTCCCGTATTCATTTGCAGTGCCCACCTGCCGAGCAATCACCGTGAGATGGTGGTCTGGGGCAGTGGCGACCTGATCTGCGAAGTGTTGCTGGCACGGACCGCCATTGGCCGGGTTTCGCCCCGGCAGGCGCCTTACTTTCTTGCTTGTGCAAGAAAGTAAGCAAAGAAGCACAGCCCACGGTCGCGTCGCCTTCGGCGATCCCCAATCGCCAAGCCCCGTGGGCGGCGTGCTTCGCCAACTCGCCCTGCGGGCTCAGACAGCGAAGCCCGTTGATCCGCCCCCGGCGCTTGGCGATTGGCGCGATCGAGGGCGACCCGGACGTGCCATTCTGGTGAGAGCCGTAGCCCGGCCAAGCGCAGCGAGGCGGGGAACATCGCATCAAAATCACCTTCTGCGTCTCAGCCCGGCACACCCCAATCCCTCTGTCGTGCCGAGTCGTCCGGATGATCAGCAGAAAAAGTGACTTCGCTGTCTGAGCCCGCAGGGCGAGTTGGCGAAGTCACCTGCTGAGCGTTCGGGCAGCGAGGGAAGCCCGAAGGGCCACGAAAAGCGGGATGCGTCTCTTTGCCTACTTTCTTGCGCGTCAAGAAAGTAGGTCGCCCCTCAGGGCGAAACCGGCAGCGAAACAAGAATGGAATGGTGCCCCGACTCAACACTGAACTCATGCGTGAGGTCGTTCAGGCACGAACCGGCATTGGCCGGGTTTCGCCCCGGCGGGCGCCTCACTTTCTTGCTTGTGCAAGAAAGTAAGCAAAGAAGCACAGCCCACGGTCGCGTCGCCTGGCGGCGATTCCCAACCGCCAAGCCCCGCTGGCGGCGTGCTTCGCCAACTCGCCCTATGGGCTCAGACAGCGAAGCCCGGTTCTCCGCCCCCGGCGCTTGGCGATTGGCGCGATCGAGGGCGGGGCGGGCGTGCCGCTCTGGTGAGGTCAGTCGCCCGGCCGAGCGTAGCGACGCCGAATACAGCGAAACATAAACGGACGGCCGCAACAGTTGGCACGTCCCCAATCCCTCTGTCGTGCCGAGTCGTCCGAACGACCGGCAGAAAAAGCGGTTTCGCTGTCTGAGCCCCGCAGGGGCGAGTTAGCGAAAGCGCCTGCCGGGCATTCGGACAGCGAGGGCAGCCCGCAGGGCCACGAAAAGCGGGATGCGTCTCTTTGCCTACTTTCTTGCGCGCCAAGAAAGTAGGTTGCCCTTCAGGGCGAAACCATCAACGTCACAAGGAACGGGATGAAGTTCTGAGTCGGCACTCACCTGATCGCCTCGGCGTCGCCGACAAAAAACGACACGACCCGGCTTTCGCGCCCGGCCTCCGCCCGATCACAGGTTGAGCATCAGCTCATGCTCTTCCGGCAGCGGCAGGAACCCACGTGTCTCGTAGTGCTTGAAGATGGCATCCACCACCTCATCCGGATCGTCAATGATCTGCATCAGATCCAGATCCTCGGGATTGATCATGCGTTCAGCCACCAGCTTGTCGCGGAACCAGTCGATCAGCCCCTCCCAGAACGGCCGATGGACGAGAATCAGCGGGATCTTGCGGCTCTTCTGGGTCTGGATGAGTGTCAGCGCTTCCATCACCTCGTCCAGCGTGCCGAATCCGCCCGGCATGACCACATAGGCGGCCGCGAACTTCACGAACATGAATTTGCGAGCGAAGAAATGCTGAAAGGTCTGGGAGATGTCCTGGTAGGGGTTGGCGTGCTGTTCGTGCGGCAACTGGATGTTGAGCCCCACGGACGGGCTCTTGCCGAAATAGGCGCCCTTGTTGGCCGCCTCCATGATGCCCGGGCCGCCGCCGGAGATGACCGAGAAGCCCGCGTCGGACAATTTGCGGGAAATCTGTTCGGTGAGCACGTAGTAGGGGTGGTCCGGCGCCGTGCGCGCACTGCCGAAGACCGAAACCGCCGGGCGGATGGCGTTGAGCCGTTCGGTCGCCTCCACGAACTCTGCCATAATCCCGAAGATTCGCCAGGACTCGCGGGCGTTGTGCTTGGGCATGGCCGCTTCGGGCATGTCTGCGGGAAGTTTGTTCCTGGCGCTCATGGGGTGCGCTGCCTCGCTTGTTTTAAGGGGGAGTCGATTTTAGCCTGAGCACATGACCGCCGTCGTTGCGCGGCAGACAGACCTCGGACCCGATCATGTCGAATTCACTTTGCTTTGACCTGCCGGACTGGCTCGACGTTCATGCGGCAGCCTATGTCGCTACTGCGGATGTCGAGGCACGCATGGCCTTCGTGGTTGATGCGGCACGTCGAAACGTGGCTGAAGGGACGGGCGGGCCGTTCGCGGCGGGCGTGTTCGAACAGGTCAGTGGCCGGCTCGTGGCACTGGGCGTCAATCTGGTCACGACCCAGGGCTTGTCCATGCTGCATGCCGAAGTGGTGGCGCTGGCGCTGGCCCAGCGGCGCCTTGCGACCTACGACCTCGGCGCCGCCGGTTTGCCGCCCCACGAACTGGTCACCAGCACCGAGCCGTGCACCATGTGTCTGGGCGCGATCGGCTGGTCCGGCGTGAGCCGTGTCGTTTCGGGCGCCACCGATGCCGACGCCCGCAGTGTGGGCTTCGATGAAGGCCCCAAACCCCCCGACTGGGCTCAAGCCCTGGCAGCGCGCGGCATCTCGGTGAACGAGGGCGTTGGCCGTGCTGCGGCGCGCGCCGTGCTGGATCAATACCGGGCCCAAGGCGGCCACATCTACAATTCACGCGAAGGGCGCTGAGGCATTCACCCGGCGCCCACGAAAAAACCAGAGAGAGTCAAACGCATGCCCACCCTGTTGCTTGTCGATGGATCCAGCTACCTGTTCCGCGCCTTTCACGCCATGCCCGATCTGCGCAATGCCGCGGGCGAGCCGACCGGCGCCGTGTATGGCGTGCTCAACATGCTGCGTCGGCTCGACAGCGATTACCCGGCCGAGTACCGCGCCTGCGTCTTCGACGCCAAAGGCAAGACCTTCCGCGACGACTGGTTTCCCGAGTACAAGGCCAACCGCCCGTCCATGCCTGAAGACCTGGCCGTGCAGATCCCGCCGTTGCATGAAGCGGTCAAGGCCCGCGGCTGGCCGTTGCTGATGGTCGATGGGGTCGAGGCCGATGACGTGATCGGCACGCTCGCCAGGCAGGCCAGCGCCGCCGGCATGGACGTGGTCATCTCGACCGGTGACAAGGACCTGACCCAGCTCGTGGACGACCGGGTGCGCTGGGTGAACACCATGAGCAATGAAGTGCTCGACCCGGCGGGCGTGGAAGAAAAATTCGGCGTGCCGCCCGAGCGCATCATCGACTACCTGGCGCTGGTGGGCGACTCGGTGGACAACATTCCCGGCGTCGAAAAGTGCGGCCCCAAGACTGCGGTGAAATGGCTCACCCAGTTCGGCACCCTGGACAACCTGGTCGAGCATGCCGACGAGGTGGGCGGCAAGGTGGGGGAGAACCTGCGCAGGCATCTGGACTTCCTGCCCATGGGGGTCAAACTGGTGACCGTGGCCACGGATCTTGACCTGGGCATCGCGCCAGCCGATCTTGCCCCGCGCGAGCAGGACCGCGACAAGCTTATCGAGCTGTTCAGCCATCTGGAATTCAAGACCTGGCTGCGCGAGGTGCAGTCCGGCGACAACCCGACGCCAGCCGCCGCAGCCAGCGCCGATATCGACGAAACACCGGCTGGCGATCCGACGGCGCACCGGGGTGAATACGACACCATCCTCACCAAAGAGGCGCTCGACGCCTGGATCGACAAACTCAAGGCCGCGCCCATTGCCGCCTTCGACACCGAAACCACCAGCCTCGACGCCATGGCCGCCACCCTGGTGGGCGTCTCTTTTGCGGTGCCCGACGGCGGTGCGGCCTATGTGCCCATGGCCCACACCGGCCCCGGCGCCCCCGACCAGCTCGGCATCGAACCGGTGCTCGACGCCCTCAGGCCCTGGCTGGAAAGCGACGAGCACAAGAAGGTCGGCCAGAACCTCAAGTACGACATGCATGTGCTGGCGAACTATGGCGTGAAGATCGGCGGCATTGCCGACGACACCTTGCTGGCCTCCTACATCATCGAGTCCGACAAGTCGCACGACATGGACAGCCTCGCCAAACGGCACCTCGGCCTCGAGACCATTCCCTACACTGCCATCTGCGGCAAGGGCGCCAAGCAGATCGGCTTCAACGAGGTGGATGTCGAGCAGGCGAGTGAATACGCCGCCGAGGACGCGGACATCACCCTGCGTCTGCAGCAGTTCTTCGAGAAGCAACTGGGCAAGGAAGACAAGCTCAAGGCGCTGTACAGGGACATCGAGCTGCCCGCCATGCATGTGCTCTTCGAGATGGAGCGCAACGGCGTGCTCATCGACGACTTCCTGCTCGCGCAGCACAGCGAAGAACTCGGCCGTCGTCTGGCCGAGCTGGAGAAGGAAGCACACGAACTGGCCGGCCAGCCCTTCAACCTCAACTCGCCCAAGCAACTGGGTGAGCTGTTGTTCGGCAAGCTCGAACTGCCCATCGTCAAGAAGACCGCCACCGGACAGCCCTCGACGGACGAAGAAGTGCTTCAGAAACTCGCCGAAGACTACCCGCTGCCCAAGCTGCTGCTCGACTACCGCAGTCTCGCCAAACTCAAGAGCACCTACGCCGACAAGCTGCCGCTCATGGTCAATCGCAAGACCGGCCGGGTGCACACCAGCTTCTCGCAGGCCGTGGCAGTCACCGGGCGTCTGGCCAGCTCCGACCCCAACCTGCAGAACATCCCCATCCGCACCGCCGAAGGCCGCCGCATCCGTGCCGCCTTCATCGCGCCGCAGGGGCATCGCATCGTCAGTGCTGATTACTCCCAGATCGAGCTGCGCATCATGGCGCACCTGTCGGGCGACAAGGGCCTGCTCAAGGCCTTCGCCGAGGGCGAGGACGTGCACCGCGCCACCGCCTCGGAGATCTTCGGCGTCACCCCCATCGAGGTCAGCAACGACCAGCGCCGCTACGCCAAGGTGATCAACTTCGGCCTCATCTACGGCATGAGCGCCCATGGCCTGGCCAAGAACCTGGACATTGAACGCAGCGCCGCCGCGAACTACATCGACCGCTACTTCGCCCGCTACCCCGGCGTGGCCGACTACATGGCGCGCACCCGCGCCGAAGCGGCCGACAAGGGTTATGTGGAAACCGTCTTCGGCCGCCGCCTGCACCTCCCCGACATCCACGCCCGCCAGGCCGGCCGCCGCCAAGGCGCCGAGCGCGCCGCCATCAACGCCCCGATGCAGGGGACGGCTGCGGACCTCATCAAGCTGGCGATGGTGGCGGTGTCGAACTGGCTTCGGGACGAAAAGCTCAAGTCAAAGCTGATCCTGCAGGTGCATGACGAACTGGTGCTGGAAGTGCCGGATGACGAGTTGTCGCTGGTTCGGGAGCAGTTGCCGAAGCTCATGGCGGGGGTGGCGAAGCTCTCGGTGCCGCTGGTAGCGGAAGTGGGGGATGGTGCGAACTGGGATGAGGCGCATTGATTAAGCATCTACCCGGGTGGAGCGCTTTATTCGTATTTTGTGAGATGCGAAATAAATAAACAAATCGTCATTTAATTTATGCCCGATTGGGGTATATTCTGGCGCTTCTTCGAAGCAGTTCCTGATCTGGAGTGAGCCATGGAATCACGATTTGGGCAGTTCGTCACCGCTTGTGTTTTTTCGCTGAGCTTAGTCAAGGGAGTATCAGCAGCAACTTACGTTGTCGATCCGGATCAGAGCTTTGTGACTGCGACGACCCAGGCTTGGGTCTCAGCGCCTTACCTTGATCTCATCACGCGTGAGCCGACCGGCATGGTTGAATGGACGGTGCAGGATGTGGAGCATCGATTCGCCCTTTCGGGGGTGCTTGAGGTGTCGCGAACGCCTGCCATGTACACGCCGAATGCCGCTCGGATTCAGATTGATCGTGATGGATTGATCTCCGAAGCCCCCGCAGGGGTGGGCTTCTCCCTGCCCTCGAATTTCTTGCAGTACGGGTTTGAACTGTCTTATGGAAGCGGGCCTTGTTTTGGTTTCAACTTTGACAGTCCGCCCGACTTTTCCTGGTCATGCACTGGCTCCGTGCAATTCGGGTACGGTGGTGCAAGCGAAGGTGCCCTGAATCATGGAGTTTTGACGCTTTCCGGTTATCAGGCAAGTGGTTTCGGGGGGTTTCCTTTTGCCGTGATCTTGCCCGAAGGCGAGCAGCCGGAGCCGCTGGGTAATGCCTACGAACCGTTCTACAGTTATGAGTTGCGGGCCGTCTCCGCTGTACCGGAAATGCCTTCGTTGTTCATGATGCTTGCTGGCGTTCCCTTCGTAGGCGTCCTTGTTCGACGCAAAAGCCTGGCTGCGCAGGCTAAGGTCGATCAACTCGCGGGTTGAACGAATTTTGAACGCGCCAGGATGAGGGGCCAAAAGGTGACTCAAGGTGCTCTATCGAAGCCGGGCGGCGCTCCCCGGATTCCGCTGCGCTGCATCCGGGCTACACTTCGATACCACGCCAACGGAGTCGCCCATGAAACGCTTCCACGTCCACCTCACTGTCGATAACCTCGACGCGAACATCGCCTTCTATTCCAAACTCTTCGGTCAGGCACCGAGTCGACAAGAGGCGGACTACGCCAAGTGGATGCTCGATGACCCACGCATTAACTTCGCCATTTCGGCACGCGGTCACGGCAACGCGGTCAATCATTTCGGCATGCAGGCGGATTCGGCCGAGGAATTGAGCGAACTGCGCCGTTTCGCGGAAGCGGCGTCCGGTGGCGAATTGCTCGACGAGGGTGAGACCACCTGTTGCTATGCACGCAGCGACAAGCACTGGGTCACCGATCCGCAGGGTATGGCCTGGGAGCATTACGTGACCATGGGCTCGTCCGTCACGTTTGGTGATGACGAACAAGCAGCCGAAGGGGCATGTTGCGTGCCTGAGGTAGCGAGTGAATCGACGTCTTCTTGCTGTGCGCCGACGCCGAAAAAGTCGTCCTGCTGTGGTTGAGTAAAAACACACGAAGCATAAGAATAATTGCGTTTATCATTCGCCCCTGATGCCAATCTTGGCCATTTGTCTCAGGGATAAATCGAATGAAGAAAATGCTGATGTCTCTTGGTGTCGCCGCCGCCATCTCGGCGAGCGGTTTGGCGCATGCCAATCTGTTCAATGGCAAGGAGCTGAATTTTGCCATCAACTACCCGGCCATGGATTCAACCACCTCCGAGGTTCTCAACGGAACTTATCTCGTTGGCCCAGGTACCGAAATCAATGTTCCGGGTGTGGCCTTCATCGATTTTTCTGATACCAACCTTCTGGGTATCTACGGGTCGAGTTTCACGTTTGCCAGCCATCCGTTCGTAGGCTATGTTTTTTCCGATGCCAACGGAGATATTGATTCTTTTGCTTCGGTGGCGATCAATCCATTGACCAGCGTGGCTGGGTTTGATGCCTCGCGGATTACTTTCGATGACGATCATATCTGGGTGAATATGACTGGTCTGACGGTTCAAGCAGGCGACGCCCTGTCGTTCGACGTGTCCGCCGTTGCGGCGGTGCCGGAGCCCGAAACCTACGCCATGTTCCTGGCGGGGCTGGGGCTGATCGGCGGTGTGGCGCGACGCCGATTCCGCTGATCCTCTCGCCGGCCGTTGGGCTGGCGTGTGCTGGAAATGAAAACGCCCCGACGTCGGGGCGTTTTTTTTTGGCGTTGTCTGGGTCAGCGGCGGCGACGTACTGCGGTGCCGACGATGCCCAGACCGGTCAGGAACAAGGCATAAGATGACGGTTCGGGCACGGCGCTGACCAGCGAGAAAGGACCCGTGGTGACGGCGTAGGCGATGCTCGGATCGTTGATATCCGAGACGCTGAACTGCATGAAGCTCACAGCGGTTTCGCTGAACAGGCCCGGGTTGGGTGCCTGGCTTGGCAGGCCGCCGTGCGTCGTGATGGCGTCAGGGGTGCCCGCGGGGAGCGTGTCACGCAGTAGCAGACTGAAGCTGTAGGTCGGGGTGGCGATCAGGGGTGTGAGCGTATCCCCGGTGAAAGTGGTCGCATACTGGATGCCGAACTCGTCAGACGGCGTCTCGACCGGCAGGAAGGGGAAGCCGGCATTGTCGGCAACCAGAATCAAACCGTCTGTCCCCGACCAGGAAAGATCACCGACTGACACATTCAGCTTCGTAAATGCAAAATATGCGCCGAGTGAAAATCCGGCCAGTTCCGGCATCACGGTGGGGGCATCGCTCAGGTAGGCGAATTCCAGAGTCAAGTTCTGGCCCAGGAACCCCAAGCCATCGTCACTGATGATTTCGCCGGAATAGATACCGGTAACGAGGTTGGATGCCTGAGCATGAGCGATGGGCGTCGCCGCGCTCAGCAACCCTGCGGCGAACGTCGTTGTAACTGCATGGCGGACACGAGAAGAAAAATTTGGCATATGCATTCAAGACGGTTTTTATTTGCTTATGAATGATATGGCATTAGCTAAATGGCATGCGTGAAATAGTCGTCAGCATGCATGCCGCAACGCTGCGGGTGAGCGTCGATTTGAGGAGATTCACTACAGATACCCCAGCCGCCCCGGCAACCACAGCGCGATCTGCGGGAACGCGATCATCAGCGCCAGGCCCGAGAGCATGGCGAGCATCAGCCAGAGCACGGTTCGTACCGTCTCCTGCATGCCGATGCCGGCGATGCGCGAGGTGATCATCAGCGAGATGGCCATGGGCGGGGTGAACTGACCGATCGCCAGGTTGATG
This sequence comes from Nitrogeniibacter aestuarii, assembly GCF_017309585.1. Lineage (NCBI taxonomy): Bacteria > Pseudomonadati > Pseudomonadota > Betaproteobacteria > Rhodocyclales > Zoogloeaceae > Nitrogeniibacter > Nitrogeniibacter aestuarii. The sequence goes on from NZ_CP071321.1 coordinate 696,118, forward strand.
GTCATCATCACGCCGAACCACACCAGATCCCAGCCCATGGCCGTGGCGATGGGGATGAGCAGTGGCAGCAGGATGAGGAAGATGGAGATGGCGTCGAGGAACATGCCGGCGACCAGCAACAGCACGTTGATCGACAGCAGCATCACCCACTCGTTGGCATGCATGTCCACCAGTGCCTTGGCGGCACCGTCGAACACGCCGAGCGTGTTGCCCGCCCACGCAAAGACTGAGGCGATGCCGATGATCATGAGCACCACGGCGGACAGCTCACCGGCTTCGACGAACAGGCGGAACAGTGCCTTGAACGTCAGCGTGCGGTAGATGACCATCCCGACGAAGATGCCGTAGCCGACGGCGACCACGGCGGCTTCGGTGGGGGTGAAGATGCCCAGGCGCAGGCCGCCGAGGATGATCACCGGGGCCAGCAGGCCCCACACGGCGTCGATGAGGCTCTTGAGCAGGGGCGGGCGTTCCGCTTTGTAATGGGCGCCATAGCCATGACGGCGGCTGATGAGGATGGCCGGCACCAGCAGGCAGGCGGCGGCCAGCAGACCCGGGAACAGGCCGGCGGCGAACAAGGCCGGCACGGTGGCGGCCGGCACCATCACGCTGTAGAGAATGAAAGCGACCGAGGGCGGAATGACGATGGCGGTCGAGCCCGAGGCGGCGATCAGACCGGCAGAGAAGCCGCGGTCGTAGCCGCGCTTGACCATTGAGGGGAGCATCACCGTGGCCACGGCGGCGGCGTCGGCCGGGCCGGAGCCGGAGATACCCCCGAGCAGCATCGACACCAGAATCGCCACCACCGCCAGCGAACCGGTCCATTCGCCGACCATGGCGGTGACGAAGCGCACCAGGCGCTCGGCCACGCCGGAGCGTTCGAAAATGGTGCCGGCGAGGATGAACATGGGGATCGCCAGCAGCGGGTACTTGGCAATGCCGGCGTAGATGTTGGTGGGGACGGCCAATTGGTCGAAGCCGGCCAGGGCAAGCACCGCGACACTGGCCACACCGAAGCCCACCGCCAAGGGCAGGCCGGCGATCAAGGCCGCCAGGAACAGGCCGAGAAGCACCGCCGTGGTCATCGGTCTTTCCTCAGGCGGGTTGCGATCAGGCGCAGCACGATGACCACGGCGAGGATGGGCATCCACACCGAATACCACCACTGCGGCACGCCCAGCGCGGGCGAGGTCTCTTCAAAGCGGTAGTTGTCCCAGGCCAGATGGCCGGCGTAGAAGGCGATGAAGCCGAACAGCCCGGCGGTCACTGCGAACGACAGCCAGTCGGCGGCCGCCTGCCAGCGCGGGGGCAGCTTGTCGATGAAGAAGGTGACGCGGATGTGGCGGTCAAAGGCAATGGCGGTGGAGGAGCCGAGGAAGGCCAGGATGATCAGCAGCGCGATGGAGAACTCTTCGGTCGCGGCAAACGACTGGGCGGTGAGGTAGCGGACGATCACGTTGCCCAGCGAAATGAGCACGATCAGCAGCATGGCCACGCCGGTGAGGCGCTGCTCGATGGTCAGCGGTGCGTCGGCGTGGGTGAGCAACAACTCATCGGCGGTGTGGGTGTTTTCCGGGGCGTGGTCTGGCTTCATCGGGTGGGTACAACGGTGAGGCAAAAAAACGAAACCGGGCAGGCCGTTGCCGGCGCTGCCCGGATGGCATGGCGCGGCTGAGGGTCAGCGCTTGGCGATGTCCTCTTCGGCCTGCTTGACCAGGTCGTTGCCGATCTTGCCGGCCCATTCCTGATACACGCCGGCGGTGGCCTGGCGGAAGGCGTCGCGCTCGGTGTCGCTCAGGCGGGTGACGGTCACGCCGTTGCCTTCGATGGACTTGAGCACCGCGTCGTCGCCCTCGGAGATGCTGGCGCGGGCGCGCGCCACTTCTTCCCTGGCGGCCTGCAGCGCGGCTTCACGCACGGCCTTTTGGTCTTCGGCACTCCAGCTGGCCCAGACTTTTTCATTGACCACGAAAATCAGCGGGTCGGCCACGTAACCCCACAGGGTGACAAACTTCTGGTCCACCGTGTGCAGCTTGGCCGCGCTGAACACGGCCAGCGGGTTCTCCTGGCCGTCCACCGCGCCGGTGGCCATGGCCGGCTGGGCATCGGCCCAGCTCATCTGCGTCGGGTTGGCGCCCAGGGCGTTGAAGGTGGCGAGGAACAGCGGCGAGCCGACCACGCGCATCTTCATGCCCTTGAGGTCTTCCGGCGTGCGCACCGGGTGCTTGGAGTTGGTGACTTCACGGAAGCCGTTCTCGCCCCAGGCCAGCGGCACCACGTCGCGCTGGGTCAGGCTGGCGAAAATCTTCTCGCCCACGCGGCCCTGGGTGAGGGCGTCGATGGCCTTGTAGTCGGGCATCAGGAAAGGCAGGGAGAACAGGTTCAGTTCCTTCACCTGCGGCGACCAGTTGATGGTCGAACCCACCGCCATGTCGATGATGCCCTGGCGCAGCGCGGTGAACTCCTTGGTCTGGTCGCCGGACACGAGCGACGCCCCCGGATAGACCTTGATGTTGATGCGCCCGTCGGTTTTCTCCTTCACCAGTTCGGCCCAGCGGCTTGCGCCCCAGCCCCAGGGGAAGGCATCGCCCAGCACGGTGGAGAGCTTGTATTCGCTCTTGTAGGACTCGGCAGCTGCGGTAGCCGGCAGCGTCAGACCCAGCACGGTGCTCGCGCACATGGCCGCCACGGCAGCACCAAAACGACGTCTCAGCATGGTTTCCCCCTTGTTGTTGTGATCCGGGCGGATTGGCTCATGCCACCCGCAGACCCGGAAAAGGCGCGATTCTACAAAGGCACGGGTTCTCGACCAATCAGTATTTGCCCTGAAGGGCGCACCCACGTGCCGCGAAAGCCGCTGGCCAAGCCATCCCCGGACGCTTGCACAGGCAGATGTTCGCCTGCGGTGGCTATCGCGGCATGACCTTGAACCTGATGCCTTCGGAGGCCGCGATGACGGTGTCGGGTTCGGCGTTGGAAACGAGTTCGGTCTGCACCGTGTAGTCACCCGCGGGCGGTTGCAGCCACAACTCGGTGGCGCCGTCGGTCAGTGCGATCGACACCGGTTCGCCTTTGGCGGGCGTGAGGCGAATCCGGAAATGGCCGGTGTTCGGTTCCGTGATGTCGGTGTGCGACACGTTGTGGCCGGCGGCGTGCAGCACCACGGCGAACGGCGCTTGAAGACGGGCGTTGTTTCCGGGCGCCAGAATGCTGACGCCCGCCTGCCTGAGCGATTCGGCACTTTTGCCGCTCTTGCCCACCACGGTGATCCTGAGCGCGTCGCTATAGACGAAATTGGGGATGTGCTTGTGATCGGCAAAGACCAGCCGCAGCGTGTGCTCGCCTTCCGGCAGGTCGAGCACGGCCTCCATCTGCCCCTTGCCGAAGTGGATGTACTGATCGTTGAAAGGGAGCGGCTCGGTGAAGTCGAGGGGCAGCTCACGGTCGACGAGCAAGTGGTGGTGCCCCGTCCCCGTGACCGGATGCTTGACCGCGGCAATGCCGATGCCGGTCAGCCCGAAGCGGACAAGAAAAGGGGATTCCACCTGATCGCCCGACTTCAGGTTCGAGAACCAGGCGTACTTGTCGAGGCGCGGGTTTTGTGTGACCCAGGGGTGCTCCGGAGTCGCGCCGGCAGTCGGGGCGAGGGCCAGCAGCACAAGGGCGATCAAGGGCGCGAGGCGAACAGGTTTCATGGCGGTCGGACCACATGCGAGGAGGGCAGTGGTCACGATAACCCAGATGGAGCTCGTTTTCGACGATTAAAACGGGCGATTGCCATCTGTCGGAGAATGTGGAAAAAGAGTTACTGATCACACCATTACCGCCGTAAACAGTTCAAACGGATCCAGATTCAGACGCCAAGAGATGCCACGACGCATGTTCGGGTTTGCGAGCACGACCAGGTGGCGCAGATGGGCCTTGGGCCTGACTGCGGCGCTCGCCTGCGTGGGTACGGCGATGGCGTTGCGCGGGGCTGAACTCTGGGCCGTGGGTGCCGCGATCGCCTGGCTGCTGACCCTGCCGCTGGCCGTGTGTGAATTTGCCTTCCTGCGTGCAGCCTTCACCGCACAGAAGCTGGCGATGCGCGGTGCACACGACGGCCTGTGGTGGTGGGACCCGATTTCCAAACGGCTGTGGGTGGGCGCCCGCCTGCTTGAAATCCTCGGGTACTCCGAGAATTTTCTGAAGGACACTCACGGCTGGCTTGCGCTTGTCCATCCGGATGACCGTGTGAGCTACAACCTGGCGGTGGCACGGCATCTGAAGGGTGAGTCGCGGTTTTTCTATCACGAGTACCGGGTCAAGGCGAACGACGGCACCTATCGCTGGATTGCCTCGCGTGGTGAAGCCGTGCGCAATCGCAAGGGCCTTGCCACGCTCATGGCGGGCTCGGTGTCCGACATCACGGTGCGCCGGCAGAGCGAAGCGCGCATTCGCGATCTTGCCTTCCATGATCAGCTCACCGGCCTTCAGAACCGGGCGGCCCTCTCCGACCGGCTCGACCTGGCGCTGACACGTAACAACGGTCGCGAGCCCTCCCGCACGGCGGTGCTGTTCATCGACATCGACCGCTTCAAGGACATCAACGACGTTCACGGCCATCAGGTGGGCGACCGGCTGCTCGTCAAGCTTGCCAAGCGCCTGCGCGCGGGTGTGCGCGGCAGCGACACCCTGGCCCGCCAGGGTGGGGACGAATTCATCGTGGTGCTCTCCGAGGTGGACGAACACGCCGATCTCATGGCCATCGCGCGCAAGCTGCTCGATACCGTCGAGGCGCCCATTGAGGTCACGGGCCTGGAGATGCTGGTCACGGCCAGCATCGGGATCAGCATCTACCCGGACGATGCCAGTGATGCCGACACCCTGTTCAGCAACGCCGATACGGCCATGTACGAAGCCAAGGCGGCCGGCGGCAACCAGGTATGCATGTACAACCATCAGATGAACGATGTGGTGCGTGAGCGCATGAACCTCGAAGTCGGTTTGCGCATGGCCATCAACCGTGGCGAACTGCGTCTGGTCTATCAACCCAAGGTGTCCCTGGGCAGCGGCGAGCTCAAGGGCTGCGAAGCGCTGTTGCGCTGGCATCGCGCCGATGGTTCGCTGGTCGGGCCGGACCGCTTCATCCCGGTGGCTGAGCGCTGTGGCTTGATCGAACAGATCGGGCTGTGGGTGATGACCACCGCCCTTGACCAGATTGCCCTGTGGCGCGACGCGGGTCTGCGGCCACCCACCGTCGCCATCAATATTTCGGCGCTGCAGCTGCTCCGTCCGGGGTTTGCCGAGGCCCTGTTCGCGGCGCTTGCCCAGCGCAAGCTGCCGGCCGAAGCGGTTGAGGTGGAAGTGACCGAATCGGTGTTCATGCAGCCCGAGAGCGCGGCCCGGGAGGAGATGCTGAGCATGCGTCAGCATGGGGTGCGACTGGCGCTGGATGACTTCGGAACGGGGTATTCGTCACTCTCCTACCTGAGCGCGCAGGAATTCGACACCCTGAAAATCGATCGGAGCTTTGTCTCGACCGCGGATGCCGGCTGCCACGCGCGCGAGCACTCGATTCTGCGCGCGATGGTCGCCATGGCCCGGGCGTTCGACATGACCGTGGTCGCCGAGGGGATTGAGCGAGAGGCACAGCGCGACGCCTTGCTGGCGCTCGATTGCGCCCAGGGACAAGGCTATCTGTTCGATGCGCCGCTGGCGCCGGACGCGTTTGCAGACGCCTATCTCGCCCCGGTGCAGGCGCCGGCGGCCCCCTTCTCCTCTGTTGCCAGCGAGGCCTGAGGCCTCAGATCACGGTTCCCAGTGGGTGGGATGGCTCACCGCCATGTACACCTCTCTCAGGAACAGGCCCAGGCCTCCGATCATTGCGAGCATGGCCAGGATGAACAGCGTGGCGATGGCCTCGGTGACATTGGCCTGAATCATCGTGCCGACAAAGGCCCCGGCGACCACCAGACAGACCAGCAGGGCGCTGAGCACCTGGCAGAAGATGGCCTTGTAGATGAAGTTGCCGCGCCGGCCCAGCAGATCCAGCTCGCGTTCCATGGAGGCCGCCTGTTCCTCGGCCGCACCTTCCTGCAGCCGCTTGCGTACCACCCGCCGCCGATCCACGACGCGTGCGAGACGGCCATTGAGCGCATTGATGAGCGTGGCCAGCGCCGTGAGCAAAAACACGGGTGCAACGGCCAGCTGGATGGCGTGTGAGAGATCGGAGAGCGGTTCGGTCATGGGCGTAAGCATAGCCTGAGGTGCGCACTTGTGTGACGCTATAATCGGCCAATGCAAATGTCATTGATTCTCAATGGGTGCCGCGTGCTGCTGGTCGCCCTGTCGTCCCTGGCGGTAAGCCCCCTTGCGATCGCCGGTGAGCCCCTGCTCCTGGCTCGGGAAGCGACCGAGGGTGTCGATCCCCGCCCTTATCTGGTCAGTGAAAAGCTCGACGGCGTGCGTGCGCACTGGGATGGGCATGTGTTGCGCTTTCGCAGTGGTCGTCAGATCAATGCTCCGGCCTGGTTTACCGACGCACTGCCGCCCACGCCGCTGGATGGCGAGCTGTGGATGGGGCGCGGACGTTTCGAGACGGTGTCCGGCATCGTGCGCACCGACCCGCCCGACGAGGCGGGCTGGCGGCAATTGCGCTACATGATCTTCGAGCTGCCCGGCGGCGAAGGGGATTTTGCCAACCGCGCACAACGCATCAAGACGCTTGTCGTCGAGACCCGTTTGCCCTGGTTGCAGGCCGTGGAGCAGCGGCGGGTGCCCGACCGTGCCCGACTGGAGGCCTGGCTCGCCGAGGTGATCGATGCTGGGGGTGAAGGGCTGATGCTGCATCGAGCCGACGCGCCGTACCTGACCGGGCGCAGCGATGCGTTGCTCAAACTCAAGCCGTGGCAGGACGCCGAGGGCATTGTCACCGCCCACCTGCCCGGCAGCGGGCGTCTTCAAGGCATGCTGGGGGCACTCGAAGTACGGCTGGCCGATGGTCGGCTGTTGCGCATTGGTACCGGCCTGAGTGACGCTGAACGCCGCTCACCGCCTGCGCTGGGGGCGCAGATCACCTTCCGTTTTCGTGGTTACACGCGCACCGGACTGCCCCGGTTCGCCAGCTTTCTGCGCGTGCGCGATCCGCTTTAAGCCGGTCACCCCCTTGGCGGGTGTCAGTCGGCGCCTACATTCGCGCAGGGGCAAGGACGACACAAGGCTCCGGCGCCATCCCACGATCCGGCCCATGGGCGAGGCATAGCATGGTCACACGTGCTCACCGATGCACATCGCATCGAATCACGAAGAGATGTTCGGACGCGAATGCGTTGACCGAAACAGACCATGAAAAGGAGTCAGACATGAATACCGTTACCGATCCTGCTGTGACCAACACCACGACCAACCCGATCAAGGGCGAGGCTGTGGGTCGCGCGAAGGAGTCTTTTGGCGAAGTTCAGTCCGCCACCAAAAAGCTGATTCACGACGGTTCCGACGTGGTGAAGGAAGGCGCTGCCGCGGTTGAAACCGCCGTGCGTGAGGGCGCGACCAGGCTTGAAGAAACCGCCACCAAAGCGGCAGACAAGACCGCCGTCTACGTGCAGGAGCAGCCGCTCAAGGCGCTGCTGATCGCTGCGGGCACGGGTGCTCTCATCGCGTTGGCTGCCGGTGCCGCTGCCCGCCGTCACCGCTGATCGGTGCATTGGCGAAAGCCATGATTCCGTCACTGATCCGTTTGTCCCTCCGCGAGCCTGGCCTGCTGGCCGAGCACGCGGAGGGTTATTCGCTGCTCGCACGCCATGAGTTTCACCAGTGGCGCAACCGCACACGCAAGCGCGTGCTGTGGTGGTCCGCGGCGGCCCTGCTGGCCATGGTGGCACTCATCATGACCGGCTGTGCCCTGATGTTGTGGGCGACAACGATGAATTCGCACTGGTTGCTGTGGGTCGTGCCAGGGGTGCCCTGGTTGCTGACACTACTGGCGGCCGGGCAGGCGGCCAGCCAGCCCGATCCCGACGGGGCCTTCGATCGCCTGTGGGATCAGGTAGATGCCGACCTGCGTTTGCTCAAGGAGATATCCGAATGAACGCCCATGTGAAACCTGACGATCTGATCGATCCGGCCGAGGCCCGGTTGCGAGCGTCGCGCGAGCGGCTCAAGCAGCGCCTCAGCCCGCGCACCGCGTCTCAGGCAAGCGAGCACGAAGAAGCTCAGGGCGGCGACATGTCGCCGAGCGAAATGTTCGACACCGTCGTCAAACCGGCCACTGAAGAGATCGTGCGCCGCTATCCGGTGCGTTCGTTGGCTGCGGCCGCCGCTGTTGGTGCGCTCGCCGTACGCATCCGCCCGTGGCAGGGCCTGATCGGCTCGATCATTGCCACCACCCTGATCCGCAAGGGCAGCACGGTGGCCGCCGCGTGGGCCATGGACAAGGCGGCCGACGCGCTTGAGCCTCAGCCGGGCCAGCGCCCGCCACGCTGAGCGTGCCGGCGCCATCCGGCCAGCGCCAGCGCGACCAGCACAAGCGCGAGTCCGAGTACGGCGACCATCGTCGTTGCTGAGTCGGGTCCGCGCGGTTGGGGGCTGGCTTCCTGGAGTGCGCCATCCGTGACGGAGGTGAGCCAGGCACGTACGGCGGGGGCGGTCAGGTCCGTGCCCACGCCCAGGCTGCCGAACGTGAAGCGCGGGCGCTCGCCGCTGACCGGGCTGATCACCGCCACGCTGATGCCGACGAGCAGACGTTCGCTTGCCCCCCGAGGCCTGACATAGATCGGCCCGCCCGAGTCGCCTCCTGCCACCAGGGTTTCCAGCGGGTTGCCGAGTGTCGGTCCCCCGAGAACGCCATTGCCCTGCGGGCCGTCAAAGTCGTAGAACAGGAAGTGGCCCGCCGTTGGCACGCCCGGCACATGCTCACCGACCAGGTCGGCCACGTTACGCCCCCAGCGAAACTCGCGGGGGCTTGCGTCGTGCTGCAGGCCGGTGTCGCCGTGGCCGGATGCGCCAGCGCCGACCAGATCGATGACATCACCGGCATTGAGCGTGCCGCGCATGAGTCGGGCAACGGGCACGTTGCGTGGCAGCGGTGTTGCCAGTTCGATGACGGCCAGATCATTGGCCGGCATGGCGTAGCCCGGCAGGGTGGCGATGCGTGCCGCCTGGCGCTCGTCGGCCTCGTGGCCGAACGGAATGAAGCGCACGAGCGTCGGGAGGGCGCCATGCCCCCCGGCCACGTGCGTCGCCGTCAGCACATGGCGGCGACTGATGGCAACGCCATTGAAACGGCCGCCGGGGGTAATCACCTGTCCCAGACCGGGCCACTCGGCCGATTGCGACGGAGCGATCACGCGCGCTGCGGGCGAGTCCGGTGCCGCGCCGGCCATCAGGGCATGCGCCGGCATGGCAAGGATCAGACCCAAACTGACAAGGAGAGAAAAGCGTCGGCTCACGGGGGAAGGAACTCGGTGCAGGTGTTTCACCATAGCACCGCCCCGGAGCGCTGCGCCCAAACCCTGGTAAGGCTTTGCAACGCCCGGTGCACGGCGCCGGCAGTCCTCATAGAATATCGCCCATGAAATCACACCTCCTGACCGGCGCCGTGGCGCTGATGAGTGCGCTGGCCGCCCCCTTGGCGCACGCCGATCTCTCCTTCGATGAATGCATGCGCATGTTGCGTTCCGCCGCACCCAGCAAGGGCGTGAGCCAGGCCGCCTTCGACCGCTTTACTGCGGGTGTGAGCCCCGACGAGACCGTGCTCGAGTCGCTCGACTACCAGCCCGAGTTCGTGACGCCCATTTGGGATTACCTCGCGGCGCTGGTCGATCAGGAGCGCATTGATGATGGTAAGGCCATGCTCGCCCAGTGGAGCGAGGTGCTCGGCCGGGTCGAAGCGGAGTACGGCGTTGACCGGGCGACCGTGGTCGCGGTGTGGGGGGTGGAGAGCAATTACGGCAAGAACTTCGGCTCGCGCCCGCTGGTGACCTCGCTGGCCACCCTCTCCTGCGAGGGGCGGCGGCAGGATTTCTTCCGCGGCGAGTTCTTCACCACGCTCAGGATCCTCGAGCAGGGCAACATCGCGCCCGAGCGTCTCACCGGCTCATGGGCGGGGGCCTTCGGCCACACCCAGTTCATGCCATCGACCTTCATGCGCATTGCCGTCGATTTCGATGGCGACGGGCGCCGCGATCTGATGGACAGTGTCCCGGACGCGCTGGCCTCGACCGCCAACTATCTCAAGCAGGCCGGCTGGCGCACAGGCCAGGGCTGGGGTTACGAGATCAAGCTGCCGGCCGGGTTCGACGCCTCCGTGGCCGGGCGCAAGGCACGCCGTGCGGTGAGCGAATGGTCGGCCATGGGTGTTCGGCAGATCGATGGCAGCGCATTGGATGCCATCGACAGCCAGGCCGCCGTGTTGTTGCCTGCGGGCGCAGAAGGGCCCGCCTTTCTGGTGTTCCGTAACTTCAACGCCATCTACAGCTACAACGCGGCCGAAAGCTATGCGCTGGCGATTGCGCATCTCTCAGACCGGCTGCGCGGCGCGGGGCCTTTCGTGACCGACTGGCCCACCGACGATCCGGGCATTGCGCGCGCCGAGCGCCGCGAACTGCAGCAACTGCTGCTCGATCGCGGGCACGCGATTGGTGAAGTGGACGGGCTGATCGGCGCCAAGTCCAAGGCCGCGATTGCGGTGGAGCAGGAACGGCTGGGTTATGAAGTGAATGGCCGTGCCGGCATGAAGATCCTCAAGGCCCTGCGCGAAGGGCAGTGACGCTCGGCGATCAGGCGGGGCGGGCGTCGAAGGTCTGCCCGTCGCGACGAATGAACGCCCGCTTCGGGGTGTTCTTCATGTGCAGGCGCCAGAAGTAGCCGAGCAGATTGTCGCCGTAGGAGATGGCCTTGCGCGGCAGGGTGAGTGGATCGTCGGCGACCGTCGCAGGTGCTCTCACGCAGGTGGTGGCGCAGGTGTAGCCCGCTTCGGCGACGGCGTCGACCGCACGGCGATCGTGACTGCCAAAGGGATAGCAGAAGTGATTGACCGGCTCGCCCAGCACGTCTTCGAGCATGGCTTTTGAACGGGTGACTTCTTCAAGGATGGCCGGGGTTTCGAGGGTCGCCAGCTTGGCGTGCGAGGCTGAATGCGAGCCGAAGTCGCAGCCTTCGCCACGCAACTGGCGAATGCGCTGCGCGCTCATGAGTGGCGGCGTGTCGCGCCCGTCCGATTCGAACCAGTAGGACGGCTTGCCGAGCAGGTCGGCGATCAGATACACCATGGCCGGAAAGCCGTGCTTCTGCAGCACCGGCCAGGCGTGTTCGTAGAAATTCTCGTAGCCATCGTCGAAGGTGAGGGCGACCGCCCTGGGCGGAATCGGCCGCTCGCCGCGCAGGCAGTCGAGCACCTGATCCATGGACAGGACCGTGTAGCCGAATCGCGCCAGATACGCCATTTGCGAAGCGAAGCGCTTGTGATGGCAATAGGTGGAGCGGTGCGCTTTCATCGGCGCAAAGTCGCCCACCTGGTGGTACATGAGGATGTTGATACCGCTGTTCATTCAGCGATTGTCCAGCAATTGGGCGTAGAGCGCACGGTACTGATCGATGATCACCTGTTCGCTGAAATCCTGCTCGATGCGCTTGAGACCGTTGCGTGCGAGCGTGTTCTGCAATGAGGCATCTTCAATCAGCTGGCGCATGTTCTCCGCCAGCGATTCGGCATCGTCGCATGGGCTGACCAGCGCGTCCTCTCCAGGGTGCGCGATTTCGCGCGCGCCCCTGAAGGCGGTGCAGGCCAGCGGCTTGCCATAGGCCCAGGCTTCGAGAATGACGTTGCCGAGCGTTTCCCGGTCCTGCGAGGGGAAGACGACCATGTCGGACAGGTGGAACCACTGCGCCGGGTCCTGCTGCCAGCCGGCGAAGTGGACGCGACTGCCCAGACCGGCCTGGCGCACCTGGGTTTCCAGCGCCTCGCGCAGGGGGCCGTCGCCGAGCAGGATCAGGCGCAGGCGCCGTCCGCCCAGTTCTGCCGGCAACTGGCGCATCGCCTCGATGAGCGTGGCGTGGCCCTTGACGTCGATCAGCCTGCCGGCGGTGACCATGAGCCAGTCTTCCGGCTGTACCTGCAAGGCTTCGCGCAGTTCCGCCTGGGTGTCCGCGTTGCAGGGTCTGGCCGGGTCGGCGAAATTGGTGATGTGGTGGACATCCTTCGCGGGCAGGCCGCCCTGGATCATCCAGTCACACAAGCCCTTGGTGTTGCCGATCCAGGCGTGGGCATGGCGGAACGGGTCGAGCTTGTAATAGCCGCCGAGGCGCGACAGATGCACCTGACCACGCCCGCGCTTGAGGTGGGTGAGCCGGGTCGCCCGACCCATGTAGGTCTGCACGATCGGCGCGGCGCTGGCGGCGACGAGCCGGGACAGTTCGTATTTCGAGAACGGGTCCCAGACGGTGCGCATGCCGGCGGTGATCTTGGGTACGTCCTGCAGGTGGTGCTGGTCGAGCTCCGAGCCGCGGCGCACCAGCACCTCGATGTCTTCGCCGTGGCGCTGCATGGCGGCCACGAAGCGCAGCAGCCAGCGTTCGGCGCCGCCCATTTCCTTGCTGCCGAGGATGTGGAGTGACTTCATCGGTTCAGCACCTTGTCGTAGATCGCCAGATTGCCTTCACACATCACGTCCACCGAGAATTCGTCGAGTACCCGCTGCCGACCGGCGGCCCCCATGCGTTCGCGCAGGGCAGCATCGTCGAGCAGGCGGTTCATTGCCTCGCCGAGCGCGGCGACATCGCCCACATCGATGAGCAGACCGTTGAGCCCGTCGCGCACGGCCTCCGGCATGCCGCCGGCACGGCAGGCGATGATCGGCACCTGCGCGGCGGACGCCTGCAGCAGCGACACGCCCAAGCCTTCCATATCGGCCGGGTGAACGAGCAGATCGAGGCAACCGAGCTGGGCGGGCAGGTCGTCGACGAAGCCCATGAGGCGCACATTGGCGTTCAGACCCTGGTGCTCGATGGCTTCGCGCAGTGCAGCGTCCAGCGGACCACGGCCATAGATGAGGACTTGCAGATCGGGGTGTCGGGCCAGCACGGCGGGCAGGGCGGCGAGCAGGTGGCGATGGCCCTTGCGCTCGATCAGTTGTGCCACGATGCCGGCCACCGGCGTGGTTTCGGGGAAGCCGAGTGATCGGCGAAAAGCCCCCTTGTCGTAGTCGCGCAGATAGGGGGTCGGGTCGAGCGCGCTGCGCACGCAACTCACGTGCTCGGCGTTCATGCCTTCGGCAAGCAGTACCTGACGGATGCCTTCCGAGATGGTGATCACGTGGTGATAGAGCCCGTACTTGAGTCTCACGGCCAGCCGCGACTCGGGATTGTCCACCCGGCGCGAAATGACTGCTGGGGTGCCGGACAGGCGCGCGGCAATGCCACCCCAGACGTCCGCGCCACGGCGACTGTGTACATGGAGCAGATCCGCACCCTGCGTTTTCATGGCGCGTCTGAGCCGGCCAGCGAGCGCCGCGTCGAGATCGCCCTTCATGGGCATTTCGATCACCCCGCCAAAAACGCGAGCCTCATCGGCAATGTGCGATCCGGCCGGGCAGGCCAGCACATTATCGATACCGCGTTTTGCCAGCCCCTCCATCAGGTAGAGCACCTGCTTACCGCCACCGTAGAGGTGCCGGCCGGATTCCACGTGAAGCACTTTCACGTCGTGCCTCCGGCGGCGAGGACGCTGCGGGCTTCGTCCATCACGCGCTCGGCAGTGATGTCACGCAGGCAGGTGAATGCGCCATGGCAGGTCGGGCGCCTGCGGCAGGGGGAGCATTCGAGTCCGAGCCAGATCACCCGGGCGTTGTCGCGACCGGTGTCCAGATAGGGGCGTGTCGAGCCGAAGAGGGCGACCGTCGGGGTGGCGAAGGCGATCCCCATGTGGGTCAGCCCGGTATCGACGCCGACAAGCAGCCCGGCACGCTCGATGACGGCGGCAGCTTCGGGGATGTTGGTCTTGCCCGCGAGGACGACCGCGCCTGGAATGGCGCCGGCAATGCGCTCGGCTGCGTCCACATCGGCAGGGCCGCCGAGGATGACCGGGGTCATGCCCAGCTCGGCAGCCACTTTGGGCCCCAGGGCTTGCCATGCGTCTTCGAACCAGTGCTTCTGGGGGCGCGTGGTGAAGGGCGCAAAGGCCGCGAAATGCCCGCGCTCGAGACCCTGCGCGGCCAGCAGCGCATCGACCTTCGCTGCCACCGTGTCACCGACGACCAGACGCGGCAGGAATTCGCCGGTGTCGAGCCCGAGTTGCTGGGCGAGGTAGAGATATTCGGAGCTGATCCGCCCGGCGTCGCCGCCTTTCGGAATCACCTCGGTCATCAGCCATTGGCTGCCCTCACGACTGCCCAGTCCAATGCGTCGCGGCGCGCCCGACAACCAGGTGAGCCAGCCGCTCTTGAGCAGGCTCTGCATGTCGATGGCGATGTCGAAGCGCTTTGACTTGAGCTCGCGGGACAGGCCGCGGACTGCCCGGAACAGATCCCCGAAGCGGCGAGCCTGCCATAGCTTCTTCCACTCGCTCTTGGGCCAGTGGATGAGTTCATCGACGCACGGATCATCCGCCAGCAAAGGCGCGATGCCCGGCTCGACCAGCCAGGCCACATGGGCGTCTGGCCAGGTCGCCTTGAGCGCAGCCGCAAAGGGCGAGGCGAACACCACGTCGCCGATGGCGGAAGTGCGGACGATGAGGATGCGGGGCGATTGGGTCATGACGGCGACAGATATTACCCGGTCTTGCACACTCAGTCGCGAGTCACGGGCACGGCTGGATCGGAGGTGCCGCCCTGTCATGGGTGGCAATGTTAGACTTACGCCACTTTAGAATGACGAGTGTTTGCAGACGCATGCCAACCCCGGGTGCGTCGCCGGTGCTTGTCAGGTCAATTCCCTACAGAGACGGCGGAATCCCTTGAAGTTGCTGCATCTGGTCAGTCTGAGAGAAGTCGGCGGAATCCAGCGCGATTTTGCCAATTTTGTCAGCACCAGTCCTGCCGGTCGCGCCGTTGAACACCATCTGTTGCTGACCCGCCCCGGCATCGCTGAAGCCATTGCCCCGCAAGTGCGTTCCTCGGTCGCGTCTATCCGCGCATTGCGGCATTGGGGCACGCTGGAGATCCCGGCCGGCCTGCCCATGGTGCGTCAATGGTGGTTCCAACGTGCCGTCAAACGCTCGCAGGCCGACGCCATCGTCTTGTGGAGTGCGCCGCGAGCCCTGCAGCACATCGATGTGCCACCCGCAACCAGGCTGATCTATTACGAGCACGGTGCCGCCTGGTTCAACCGCGACACGGACGAGGTGGCGCGACAGGTCAAGCGAGCCGACGGCATTGTCTGCAATTCCAATGCCTCCGCGCGCATGATGCGTCTGCGGTGGGGCGTTGGAGCTGCCCAGCCGGTGGTCGTGTGTCCCAACGCGGTGGTGATGCCGACGGGCGCCAGTGCGGCAGCCCCAAGATCGCTGCCGCCGGGGGCTCGCCTGACGCTGGGGATGGCCGGGCGCCTCGAGTCGCTGAAGGGGGGCGTGCTTGCGCTTCATGCGCTGCGCGCCTTGCTCGATCATGGCGTGGATGCCCGGTTGCTGGTGGCAGGAACGGGGCCGGATCGGGCGCGTCTGGAGCAACAGGCCGCCGCGCTGGAGATATCGGAGCGGGTCGAGTTTCTGGGCTTTGTCGACCAGATGCAGTCGTTCTATGCGCGGCTGGATGTCTTTCTGTGCCCGTCGATTCGCGAGCCCTTTGGCCTGGTGTGCGCAGAGGCCATGGCCCACGGGCTGCCGGTTGTGTGCTCGGCCGTCGACGGCTTGCCTGAAGTGGTCCTCGATGGCGTTACCGGCGTTTGCGTCCCGCCGAGTCTGCCGCTGACGGACTACGGTGCGTATGGTGGCGTCGCGGATGGGGTGCCGGGATACGTTTATGATCCCGCGTCGGATGCCATCCGTCCTGCGCGGCTCGTGGATCCGGCGGGCCTGGCCAATGCCGTGCTTGCCGTGACGGCCGATGAGGCCGGCTATGCGCGCTTCAGTGGCGCCGCACTCGAACGAGCAGGGGTGTTGGCTGACTATGCGGGGCATGTTGGTGACGTGCTCGACGCCATCCGGTCGTTCATCGACGTGCCGCGTGAGGCCGCGTGATCCGGTGCAAGGCGTACGATGCCCATGGCTCTGTCATGCTCAAACGCTTGCTCTACGTCAGCTCACCATGTTAAACCCCGCTGTCTTCAAACGACGTCCGCCGTCGAACGGAAGAATGAAATCGACGACAGCACAATTCGATGCGTCACAGGCGTCGTCTTCATATTCATGCGCTGGTGCGTCCGGCAACAGCCCGGCGGTTTTCGGGTGACGCATCCGGGCAATGCCGACGTTTTCAATTATTCAATAGACCATGCATGAATGACCTCGCTGACCGGCTCTGATTTCAAGAGGTACTTTCACCTCGTTTCCTTGTATCTGCTGTACTTCGGCGCTTTTCTCTATTTTGCGGGGCCGGCGATCGGGCGACCGGTCTTCGAACTCTTCCTGATCACCGGGGCATTGAGTCTGATATGGCATCTACCCAGGATCTGGCGCAATCCGGTTGTTCTGTTGCTTGGCGCGAGTATCCTGATTCAGATCGCATCATGGATGTACTGCCAGCAGAATTTCGCGCAGTACGCTGCGTCGAATCCGGATCTGAAGCGATTGGGGCACTTGTTCCTGTTTCTGCCGGTGGCCTGGGTGCTTGGAGCGAACAATCGATCTCCTTGGGTGCTGGCAGTACTGTTTTTTGCCGGACTCTGCATCACGCCCTTTTCCATGGGCAATGGTGCCAGCGACTTTTTCGATGGGCAGCGATCCGACTTCGGATACCGGAACGCCCAGCACGTCGCCATCGTGTTTGCGGTGTCACTGGTGGCGTTGGTGGTGTTGAGAAAACGCGTTCTGGATGGCTTCCCGTCAGCGAAGACATGGGCCAGTGCCGTGCTTGCGGCGGCGATCATCTACGCCGTGCTGATCGTGGCGATCGCCAATACGCGCGGCGTGTTTCTTGGCCTGGCAGCGGGCGTTCTCGTGGCCGGTGCGGGCATGTTGTTGAAAAACAAGAAACCCAAAAAGCGCGACGTGCTGGTGACCGCGGCTCTGGCGATTGTGATGGCAATGTCGTTGAGCCTGACGTCGAATCCCGTGAGCAACTGGTTGCGCGAAGTGGACACGGTGAAATCACTGGTGTCTGGCGATGTCTCGACTATTCCCAATGACACCAGTTCGGGCATACGCATCCATACGTGGGTGGAAGGCTGGAAATGGTTCGGGCAGAGCCCATGGATCGGCTGGGGCCAGAACGGAAAGAACATGGCCATCAAGGAGTCCACTGCGCTGCCCGAAGCGATCCGGAATGAATTTGGGCATCTGCACAACAGCTACCTGGAGACCTTGGTCAACAATGGACTGCTTGGCTTGAGCCTGATCCTCGCCTTGCATGCATGGGTGGGCACCACCGTCATCAAGGGCTGCCGACGACGAGGCATCAAGGATGTTCAGGTCTTTACCGCAGTGGTCGGTGTGCTGTGGCTCATCGCCAACTGCTTCGAGTCCTACATGTTCTATCGATCGGGGGTGATGATGTTTGGTATCGTGAGCGCTTCGCTTTTGACCGCCAGTGGCTACGACTTCGGTCTTTCATCGCCAGTGGCTCGAAACGCACACGAACGCTGAAGATGTCTTCGCTGGTTTGTTGGCAGGATTCAGGTGCGCATGAGGCGCTGGACGATGAGTCGCCCTTTCTCACTATCAAACATGTCGGGGTGCCGAGGTGACTGAAAGAATCGCCATCTACACCCCCGATCTTTCCACGGGTGGCGTCGGGAAGATGCGCACGCACCTGATGTGGGAAATGGTACGTCGTGGTTACGAGGTGGATCTGCTGGTCGCCAGGACGGACAGCCCGCTGTTCGGCCGCATTCCCGATGCGGTGCACGTCGAACAGATCGGGACGACGCATCCCTTTTACAGTCTCTTTCCGCTTGTCCGCTATTTCAGGCGCCGTAAACCGACGGTGTTGCTGACGGATCGACTGCGCCTGAGCAAGGCCTGTCAGCGCGCTGTGAGTTGGTCGCGGGTGCCGACCCGCTTGTACCTCAGCATGCACAATCCGCTGTCGGTCAAGCTGGACGCCTTGTCTGAGCCCAAGCGCAAACGCCTGCATGGGGAGTTCATGCAATGGGCCCTGAAAAATGACAGATTGATCGCGGTGTCTGACGGCGTCGCGGCCGACCTGGTTGAGCATGTCGGCGTCCCCGCCGAATTCATCAGCACGGTCACCAATCCGGTGATTACGCCGGAGATCTTGCAGTTGGCGGCACAGCCGCTCGATCATCCCTTTTTCGGATCCCATCATGATCCGGTTGTGCTCGCCGCCGGTCGCATGACCGAGCAGAAGGATTTTCCGACGCTGCTTCGCGCATTCGAACGGGTCCGCCGTGAGCGACGCGTCAAAATGGTCTTGCTTGGCGATCAGGCCGGACACTTCGCCGAACTGGAGGCCATGGTGCGGACCCTGGGCATCGAGGATGATGTGAGCTTCCCCGGATTCGAACCCAACCCCTATCGATACATGGCCCGTGCCGACGTTTTCGCACTCTCTTCGCGCTGGGAGGGCTTCGGCAACGTCATGGTCGAAGCGCTGGCGACCGGCCTGCCGGTCGTGGCAACCGACTGTCCGGTCGGGCCCAGGGAAATACTCCAGGACGGCGCGCTGGGGCCGCTCGTTCCGATGGGTGACAGCCAGGCGCTGGCAAACGGCATCATGCAGATGCTCGACGAACGCCCTGCGGCCGAGCGCCTTCAGGCGGGCGTGGCGAAATACACGGTCGAACATAGTGTGGATGGCTATCTCAAGGCGTTTGGACTTGATGGCTGACACGTCCAAAAACGTTCACGACACCGGACCGGTCGGGCCCCGGGTGGCCTTTGTCATGGCTGAACTGGGCTCGGGCGGCATCGGCCGGATCACCGTGCTGCTGACCCGCGAGCTGGTCTCGCGCGGCTTCCGGGTGGATCTGGTGCTGGGGCGCGTCGCGGGGCCGTTTGTCGAACAGCTCGACCCGAGGGTGCGCGTGGTCTCGATCAAAACCACGCATTCGCTGGGTTCGATCATTCTACTGGCGCTTTACGTGCGCCGCGCCCGGCCAGCCGTCATCGTGTGCGAGAAGTTGCGGGTCAACCTGGCCGTTCATCGTGCCTGTGCGCTGGTGCGCCGCACGATACCGGTGTTCGCCAGTATTCACGGTGTCCTTCAGCACAAGCTCGAAGGTGAAAACCTGCCGGACCACAAGAAGCGGCGAAAGTATCGTGACATCGCCAAGGCCTATCCACGAAACGCCGGGTTCCTGCCGGTGTCGAGCGGTATCGGGCGCGATTTGATCGAACACTTTGGCGTACCGGCCGAGCGCGTCCACGTGGTGCTGAACCCGGTGGTCACCGAAGCGATGCTGAGCTCGGCCCGCGAGGCGGTTGATCATCCCTGGTTTGCCGAGGGTGAGTCCGTTCCGGTCATTGTCGGGGTCGGGCGGCTGGAGCCGCAAAAGGACTTCGCCACACTGATCCGGGCCTTCGCGCTCTTGCGAAAACGGTTGCCGATCCGATTGCTGATCCTGGGGGAGGGGAGTGAGCGCGCGCCACTGGCGTCCCTGGTCACCGAGCTGGGGCTCGACGACGACGTATCCATGCCCGGGTTCGTGGCCAATCCGTACGCTTTCGTTTCAAGATCGGCGGTGTTCGTGCTCTCATCGCGCTGGGAGGGGTTCGGCAACGTCATCGTCGAAGCCATGGCGCTGGGAACGCCGGTGGTGTCCACGGACTGTCCGGCCGGGCCGCGTGAAATCCTCGACGACGGCCGTTTCGGCCGGCTTGTGCCGATCGCGGACAGCCAGGCCATGGCGGATGCGATCGAAGCAACGCTTGCCCATCCGGTGCCGCGTGAGCTCCTGGTCGCCGAGGGCGCAAAATACACGCCCGCGGCTGCCGTGGATGCGTATCTGCGCGCGATGCAACTCGATCAGCCTCGGGGTGATGGACCGAAACCATGTTGAGCACGACCGTCTCCGATTCGCCGGCCATGCGTGTGGCCATCTTCATCCCATCGTATGGGGATGGGGGGGTCGAGCGCATGCTGGTCAATCTGGCGGGGGGCCTGGCTCGTCGTGGGGTGCATGTGGATTTCCTGACGCGCTCGGCTCAGGCGCCCTATCTGGACAGGCTGTCGAAAGAGGTCCGGCTGATCGAAACAGGCAAGACAGGCTTGTGGTCGCTTCAGCCCTTCCTGCGGCAGTATTTGAGCGAGGCCAGACCCGATTTCGTGCTTTGCGGCAAGGATCGCGCAGGGCGAACAGCACTGCTGGCCAAACGGTTGTGGAAAGCCGATTTCGCGTTGATTATGCGCCCCGGTTCAACTGTCTCCGAGCGCTTGGCCAAGCGCAACTGGTTCAAGCGCTGGCGAGCCTACCGCCTGATCCGGAAAACCTATCAACCGGCGGCTGCCGTCGTCGGCAATTCGGAAGGTGTGGTTCGGGACGTGGCCATGATCAGTGGCGTACCGGATGCGCGCATGCACCTGATCCGGAATCCCGTCATCACGCCCGATCTGTTCGAACGCGCCGCGCAGGCACCGCGGCCGGACTGTTTTGGCGATTCGGCACCGCCGGTGATCCTCGGTGTCGGCGGCCTGCGGCGGCAGAAGGGGTTCGACACCCTTGTCAGGGCTTTTGCCCGTGTTCGTGCTGCGCGCCCCTGCCGCTTGCTGATTCTCGGCGAAGGTCACCTGCGCGCGAGCCTCACCAGCCTGGCGGAGGAACTTGGCGTGGTCGGCGATGTGCTGATGCCGGGCTTCGATCCTGATCCGTATCCCAGTGTCAGCAGGGCCAGTGTCTTTGTGTTGTCATCGCGCTGGGAGGGGTCGCCCAATGCCCTGACCGAGGCCTTGGCGCTTGGCACGCCGGTGGTGTCGACCGACTGCCCTTCAGGCCCGAGGGAAGTGCTTCGCGGTGGTGAGGTCGCCCCGTTGGTGCCGGTCGATGACGTGACGGCCATGGCCGATGCCATCGACCGGGTACTGGATACACCGGGCGACCGGGCGATGCGCCAGGCGGCGGTGAATGAATATACGGTCGAGACCTGCGCGGCGCGTTACCACGCGCTGTTTCAATCCCTGCTCGACGCCAGAGGCCGTGGCCATGGGCACTGATCTGGTCATCTTCGCGGCCACATCGGGCCACAGCGGCGTCGATCGCGTGCTGCGCAATCTGGTGCCGGCCATTGCCCGACTGGGGGTTCGCATCGATGTGCTCGGCATCGAAGGGCATGGCCCCGCGTTTACGGAGCTGCCCGATGGCGTGCGGCACCTGCCGCTCGGGGCGTCCCATGTGAATACGGCCATTCCCGCCCTGATTCGCTACCTGAAGGCGGAACGTCCCGCTGCCATGATGTCCGACAAGGACCGGGTCAATCGTGCCGCCCTGTTTGCCCGCTGGATGGCACGGGTGCCGACCCGGGTCGGAGTGCGTCAGGGCACGACGGTTTCGATCAATCTTGCGAGCCGGCGCACCAGCGACCGGTTGGTTCAGACGGCCTCCATGCGTTGGCTCTATCCGCATGCCGACGCGGTGCTCGTGCCCTCGAAGGGGGCCGCGGATGACATCGCTGCCTTTGCGCGTCTGCCGGCGAGCAAGATCCATGTCGTGCCCAGTCCGATTGTGACGCCCACCTTGAAACTGCGTGCCCGCGAGGGCGTCGAGCATCCCTGGTTCGCATCGGAGGCGCCTCCGGTGATTCTCGGGGTGGGCGAACTGTCGGAACGCAAGGACTTTGCCACCCTGTTGCGCGCGTTCGCCCGGGTGCGTCAGACGCGCGAATGCCGCCTGATGATTCTGGGCGAAGGGCGGCGCCGAACGGAGCTCGAAGCCCTGGCCGCCGAACTGGGCGTCAGTGATGATGTCGCCTTGCCCGGATTCGTGGTCAATCCCTATCCCTACATGGCGGCGGCGTCGGTCTTTGCGCTGGCGTCGCGCTGGGAGGGCATGCCGGTCGTCCTCATCGAGGCGCTCGGTCTTGGCCGGCCCTGTGTGGCCTGTGATTGCCCCAGTGGACCGGACGAGGTGCTTGACGGTGGCCGGGTCGGGCCGTTGGTGCCGGTTCAGGACGACGCAGCCTTTGCCGCCGGCCTGGTGCAGCAACTGGACGCGCCGACGCCTCCTGAGCAGTCGATGTCGGCGGTCGCTGCCTACACCGACGAAGCGAGTGCTCGCGCCTATCTGAGCGCGCTCGGATTCACGGAATTTTCATGACAAAGAATGACGGCGCGTCGCGCATTGCGGTGTTGATTTCCTTTTCGGGCGAGGGCGGTGTCGAGCGCATGGTGCTCAACCTGGTCGAAGGTTTCGCTGCGCGGGGTCACCGGGTCGATCTGCTTGCCATTCGTGCCGACAGCGCCCATCTGGGCGACTTGCCCGAGGGGGTCACACTCATCGATCTGGGCGTCCGTCATAGCGGGTTGTCCATATTTCCGCTGGTGCGCTATCTGCGTCGTGTGCGACCGGTTGCATTGCTGGCGGCCAAGGACCGGGCCATTCGTGCCGCGGTGATCGCGCGGCGTCTGGCCGGGACGGACACGCGCATCGTCGGGCGCCTGGGCACGAATCTGTCGGCAGCGCTCGAAGGGCGTGCCGGCGTCTCGCGCTGGTTGCGTGTGGCGCCGATGCGCTGGATCTATCCGGCCGTCGACAAAGTGGTGTGTGTCTCCGAGGGTGTGCTTGAAGACACCGCGCGTCTGGCCGGACTGACGCCGGGGCAGTTGTGCGTGATCCGCAATCCGGTGGTCACGCCGCGCCTTGCCGCTCTGGCGGCTGAAGCCGTTGATCATCCTTGGGCGCATGATGGATCGGTGCCGCTGATCCTCGCGGCGGGCAGGCTCACCGAGCAGAAGGATTTCGACACGCTGGTGCGCGCCTTTTCGCAACTCAGGACCCGCATCCAGGCGCGTCTCGTCATTCTCGGTGACGGGCGTCTGAGAGCGAAGCTGCGCGATCGCATCGAGGCTCTGGGGCTGGTGGACGCGGTGGCCATGCCCGGTTTCACGCCCAACCCCTACGCGTGGATGGCACGGGCCGATCTGTTCGTTCTCAGCTCCGCCTGGGAAGGGTCGCCCAATGTGCTGACCGAAGCGCTCGCCCTGGGCGTCCCCAGCGTGTCGACAGACTGTCCAAGCGGCCCGCGCGAGGTGCTGGCCGGCGGGCGATTCGGGCGCCTGGTTCCCGTGGGGGATGCCGAGGCCATGGCCAATGCCATGGCGGCGACCCTGGCGTCGCCACTGCCCGAAGATCTTCTCAAAGGCGCGGTTTCCGCCTATCACCGCGACGCGTCGGCCTCGGCCTATCTGGTGGCCTTGGGGGTCGAGCGCGCCACGGAGTAAACTCTCGGCCAGCTCGGCACACGCTGCCCACTCACGGATTCAACCCATGCTGTTGTCACTGAAATACAACTTTCTGTTCGTGCATATCGCCAAGACGGGCGGCACCTCGGTGCGCGATTCGCTGCGTCCCCTGCGGCTGCGTGATCCGTGGTTCCCGGTGCAGTTCCTGTGTTCGCGCCTGTCGTCGCTCTCGGGCCACCGCCTGGGCATCAAGTTTCCCCGGCATTCCAAGATCATCGCGGCCAGGGAAATGCTGCCCGAGGAGACTTTCGACGGGCTCTTCAAGTTCGTGTTCGTGCGCAACCCCTGGGATCTTCAGGTCAGTTCGTTTCACCACATCCGGCGCGAGCGGCCGCACCTGATGAGCCACATCGAATCCTTCGACGACTTCATTCGCTGGAAGCTCGACCCCGAGCGCCCCTATCAGTTTCATGTGGATACCAGCATCGAGTTGCAAAGCGACTATGTGGTCGATCTGCACGGCAAGGTGCTGGTGGATTTCATCGGGCGGTATGAGAGCCTGCCGGAAGACTTCGACGAAGCCTGCCGGCTCATCGGCGTGAAGGCGCCGACGCTACTGCACAAGCGCCGGGCCAAGGATCGCGAGAAGGATTACCGCAGCTATTACAGCGACGAGCTTGCCGAGAGGGTGGGCGCGCACTTCGCCCGCGATATCGAGATCTTCGGCTACAGCTTCGATCCGGCCGGGCGATGAACGCCTAGAAGCCGGCTTTGGCCAGAATCTTGGCGTATCGCGCGCGCATCGTGTGCTCGGCCTCCAGGTGGGCGGCGGCGGCTTTGCCCAAGTGATCGATTTTCTCGGCGGTCAATGACTCGATGGCCGCCACCCAGGCGGCGGGGTCGTCGTGGGGCAGCAGCATGGCGGCCGCGCCATTGCCGACGATTTCCCGGATTTCGATCATGTCCGAGGCCAGGATGGCTTTGCCGTGGGCCATGTAGTCGAGCGCCTTCATGGGGCTGGAGTAGAGCACGCCGTCGGGGTTTTCATGATGAGGCGTGTTGGGCAGCAGGCACACATCGATTGCGGCCAGATAGCGGCCCACGTCGCTTTGCGGCACATAGCCATGGAAGTGCACATGGGCCCCCGGCATTTTCGCCTTCCACTCGGCGATCTGCTTGGGGTCGCCCCCCAGGATGTGGAAGTCGTGGTTGGGCATCCGGTTCGCCAGCTCGGCGACGAGCGCCATCCCCTTTTGTACTTGAAGCTTGCCGACGAAACCGATGTTCAGTCCCTGGGTGTGCTTGGCAAGGTGTCTGGGTGACGGTGCTGATCGCAGGCCGTTGCGACCGGTCGGGACGGGAAACACGATGTCCGGGTCCAGGCCGGGGAGCTTGTGACCGATGATGTTCTGGCGCATGAGCTCGGTATTGGTCACCATCAGTCGCAGCCGGCCGGTTCTGGCAAGCGCCGACAAGTTGGCGCCCTTGCTCTTGACCGGGGAATGCATGTCGTAGATCACGTCGTAGCCGAGGCGGGCGCAGAGCATTGCGCTACGCAGATAGCGGGTGAAGATGAGTTCGATGCGATGTTTGCGGGCAAACCAGACGACCAGCCAGCTGAACAGCGTGCGGCCCCCGCGGAACGGCGGGCTGCTCAGGTACTGGATGCGGAAATTCTGAGGCACGTCGTAGAAGGCGAAGACATCCGGGGCTTCGATGCGCTCGGGATGGCTCTTCGGGACCAGCAGAACCACCTCATGGCCCAGCTCGGCCATGGCGCTGCAGCCGCGCATGACATTGATGCTTTGAGCCGAATTCGACGGGATACCGGAGAAGGCGACGAAGGCGATTCGCATGTCGTGTTGATGTCCTGTTGGCAGTGCCCTGGCGCTTGAAGAGGGCGGCTCTTATCCGCGCGGGGCGGTGGATTCGTCGTCCAGAACGCCCTCGCCACTGGCAAGCAGGGCGGCATAGGCGCCGCCGGCACTGGCGAGCGACTCGTGAGAGCCCTGTTCGACGATACGCCCGTGGGCCATGACCACAATGTGATCGGCATCGCGAATGGTGGTCAGGCGGTGGGCGACGACCAATACGGTGCGATTCTGGCGCAATTCGACCAGTGCGTCCTTGATCGCGCGTTCCGAGGTGTTGTCGAGGGCCGATGTGGCTTCATCGAGCAGCAGGATCGGAGCGTCCTTGAGAAAGGCCCGGGCAATGGCAATGCGCTGGCGCTGCCCGCCGGAGAGCTGGTTCCCGTTGGCGCCGACCGGGCTGTCGAGCCCTTTCGGCAACTGCCCGATGAATTCCATGGCGTGGGCGTGCCGGGCGGCGGCCTCGATGGCCTCGCGCGGGGTGTCCTGTCGCCCGTAGGCAATGTTGGCGGCCACGGTGTCGTCGAACAGCACCACTTGCTGACCCACCCAGCCGATCTGGGAGCGTACCCAGCCCAGCGGCAATGCCGAGATCGGCTCACCATCGAGCAGGATTCGTCCGCTGTCCGGCGAGAAAAAGCGTGCGATCAATTGGATGACGGTCGTCTTGCCGCTGCCTGAGGCACCCACCAGGGCGATGGTCTTGCCCGCCGGAATATCCAGCGTGATGCCGGCCAGTGCGGGTTCGTCCTGACCCGGGTAGGCAAAGCGCACGTCTTCGAAGCGAAGGGCGCCGCGGGCGCGCGGGCGGTCGCATGTTTCGGTATCCGGCTCGGCCGGGGTATCCAGCAGTTCAAAGATGCTCTGCGCGCCGGCGAGCCCCTTCTGAATGGTGTTGTTCACGCTCGTGAGCCGGCGGATCGGCTCGAACAGCATCGCCATGGCAGCCACATAGGCCACGAAGGCGCCTGGTGTCAGGCGGTCTTCGGCCGACAGTGCCGAGGCAAACCAGATCACCAGTGCCACCGCCGTGGCCGCCACCATCTGCACGATGGGCACGTTGGCCGAGGCGATGCGGACGTTGCGCATCGACTCCTTCCGGAGGCGTTCGGCAATGCTGGCGAAACGCCGGTCTTCGTGCGCATGGGTGCCAAAGAGCTTGATCTCGCGCACGCCGGCAATGGTTTCACTCACCGCGCCGGTCATCACCCCGGTCGTGGCCTGCACCTTGCGGTTGCCTCCGCGCAGCTTGGTGCTTGCCTTGCGGATGATGAAGGCCATGGGCGGGGCCACCACGAGCAGCAGCAAGGTGAGCTCCCATGCTGTCCACACGAGGTAGCCGGTCAGGCCGATCACCACCATGGTGTCGCGAATGATCACGATCCAGGCGTTGGAGAGCGCCGCGCCCACCTGCGGAATATCGTGCAGGATGCGCGAGAGCATGCGCCCTTGCGAGGTGGATTGGTGGGCGGACAGGGGCAAGTGCAACTGGTGCTGAAAGACCTGCTGGCGCAGGTCGGTGATGGCCCGCAGGGCGATCCACTGGCTGGAGACGCTGGCTGCGTAGTCCGCGATGCCCTTGGCGATGAAGGCCACCATGATGAGCAGCGGCACTTGCCATTGGGCGGTCTGGTTCTTCTGAATCAGGCTCTCGTCCACCAGCGGTTTGAGCAATGCCGGGAGGACGGGTTCGAGCGATGCCGTGACGACCATCGCGAGAATCGACAGGCCAACCACCTTTCGATACGGCAGGATGCTGGCCAGCAGGCGCTTGTAGAGTGCGAGCCCTTCTTTCATGGGGTGAGGTCCGCGATGTGAGCGTGGCAGGTGCGTGCCGACGACACGCGTGCGTTTCTGTGCGGGATCTTCATTCGCGATGGAGCACTTTATCGACAATCAGGCTGGACCAGCCGTCGGCGCGGAACTGTTTCTTCAGCGCTTTTTCGTCATACACGGTGTCCACCCAGGTCATGAAATCGATGGGCGTGCGCGCATTGAACGCCACGTAGCTGGCCAGGAAAAAGTCGAGCACGCCCGTTTTCGCGGTGCGCGAGTGACCGTACTTCCAGTGAAGCTCACGCGTTGCCTCGGCCACCGGGTGGCCCAGATGCAGAATGCGATAGAGCGCCGCAGCGATGCCGGCCCGGTCTGCGCCCGATTTGCAGTGCATGAGGGCGGGATACTCGATGGTCTCGAAGAACTGCTTGAGCATATGGATGCGTTCGCGGCTGGGGGCGCCGCGCGAGAACAGCTTGGCATCGTGGAAGGCGATACCCAGCTCGCGGCATGTAGCCTTTTCGAGCGCGTAAGACCCGAACTCGCTCTCGCCACGCAGATTGAGAATCGTGCGAATGCCCAGCTTGCGGTGGTAGCGGCGAATCTGGGCCGGACTGGGCTGGCTGCTGCGGTACATGCCGCCACCGAGGTCGTACAGGTTGTTGTAGACCGTGCGGATGGCGCCGTGGTCCACCACGTGCATGTTCAGCCAGGCCAGGAAGCGGCCCGAGGGTTTGTTCAGGTCAAAGGACACGGGGCGCTCGCCGCCAGTAAGACAATCGCGGAAGTATACCGGAGTGTCGCGTGCTTACCGGTTGAACCATTTGAGCATCACGCCCCAGCCGTGCACGTCCAGACGCGTGACATGGCCGCAGGCGAAATCGAGGGCCAGCCAGCGGTCAGGAGGCAAGCCGAGCAGCTGGCCGGCGATCACCCGCAGCGGCCCGCCGTGGCCGACGATCACGTGGGCGTCGGCCTCCGGGTCGAGCTGTTGCTCCATCCATTGGCGCACCCGTTGCGCCATCTCCAGCGGGGTTTCGCCATTGGGGGGGCGGAAGTTCATCGGGTCTTTGGACCAATCGTCGATGGCGCTGCCGATGGACTCGAAACTCTGGCCTTCCCAGTCGCCGAAGTCCACTTCCATCAGCCGATCGTCCAGGATGGCGCTGCCCAGCTCATCCGCCAGCAGGCGCGCGCGTTGCAGCGGGCTGGCGTGCAGGTGGAAGGCGACGGGCAGGTGCGGCTTCAGCCGCGCCGCGACATCACGGGCGGATTCGGTGATGCCGACATCAGAGCGGCCGTAGCAGATGCCCGGCGCCACATCCGGGCGCGGGTGGCGGATCAGATAGAGTTCCATGCGATGAGAATTCCGAGGTAAGTGGCTAGTTCGGTGCCTTGCTGTGCCGCGCCCAGGCAGTCGCCCGTATAGCCGCCGAGGCGACGCGCGAACATGCGTGCCGCCCACCAGGTCACGATCAGTACCGCGACGGCAACACCCAGCGCCTCGACCCAGCCGAGCAGCAGCATGGGGGCCAGGCCACCGAGCGCGGCGATCGCCAGCTCCATGCTCGAAAGCTGACGGGCCAGGGGCTTGGACTTGCTGGTGGCGTCTTCACGCACATAGGGCAGGGTGTGGATCAGGCTGGTGGAGGCGAAGCGCGACAGCGCATGGGCCGCGATCATGGCCACGATGGCCTCTTGCGCACCGTGCGCGGCGATCTCCACCAGCGCCGCGGCCTTGGCGAGCAGCATGAGCACGATGCCCACCGTGCCGTAGCTGCCGATGCGCGAGTCTTTCATGATCTCGAGGACCTGCGTCTTTTCCCAGCCGCCGCCCAGACCGTCGCAGGTGTCGGCGAAGCCGTCTTCGTGAAAGGCGCCGGTCAAGCGTACGGTGGCCGCCATGGAGAGGATGACGGACAGGCTGGACGGCAACCACTGGCGTGCGAACCAGAACACGGCGGCGGCCACCAGGCCGACGATGATGCCGACCAGTGGGAAATAGCGCGCTGAATGGTTCAGGCGCTCGCTGGAAAACGGCACCCAGCCAGGCACGGGAATGCGTGTGAAGAAACCCAGGGCCGTGAAGAAGAGTTCCAGCTGGTAGCGCACCTGGCGGGCTCAGCCTTTGTCGCTGACGCCAGCGGAATCGAAGCTCGCCATGTCGGCCAGAAAGCCGACGGCGGCCTGCAGCAGCGGGAAGGCCAGTGCGGCGCCGGTGCCTTCCCCCAGGCGCAGCCCCAGATCGAGCAGGGGCACCGCGTTGAGGTGCATGAGCTGGAATTCATGGCCGGGCTCGCCCGAGCGATGGGCAAAGACGCAATAGTCGGTGATGTGCGGAATCAGCGCATGGGCCACCAGCAGCGCGGCCGTGACGATAAAGCCGTCGATGAGAATCACCATGCGCTTTTCGGCCGCGCCCATGATGGCACCGGTCATCATCGCGATTTCGAAGCCACCGTACTCGGCGAGTGCGTCGAGCGGATTTGACGGGCGTCCGCCACGGCGGACCGCCTGAGCGAGCAGCGCGTTCTTGAGGTCCAGCCCGGCGTCGTCCAGACCCGTGCCACGGCCGATGACCAGCGGCAGTTCGATATCGACGATGCAGTGGGTGATCAGCGAGGCCGAAGCGGTGTTGCCGATGCCCATTTCCCCGAAGCCGATCGCGTTGCAGCCGGCCTTGGCCAGGGTGTGTGCCAGCTGTCGGCCGTAGGCCATGGCCTTGTCGCGATCGGTGCCGCTCATGGCCGGCGCCTCGAGGTAATTGGCCGTGCCTGCCCCGATCTTGGCGTTGATCAGCCCCTCGCGCTTGCCGAACTCGTGCGCCACACCCGCATCGACCACCCGCAGTGCCACGCCGGCCTGTCGCGCGAAGACGTTGATGGCGGCGCCACCTGCGAGAAAGTTTTCGACCATCTGCCAGGTGACATCCTGAGGATAGGCCGAGATGCCCGCTTTGGCGGCACCGTGATCACCCGCGAACACCACCACGTGAGGGCGCGAGAGGCTGGGCGAATCGGTCTGCTGAATGCGCCCCAGCTGAGCGGCCAGGGTTTCGATCCGGCCCAGTGAGCCCAGCGGCTTGGTCTTGGTGTCGATCTTGTGCTGGAGACTGGCAACCTGAGTGTCGTCCAGCGGGGTGATGGCGATGTTCATCACGGAGTATCCGGGGCGCGTGAATGGCGCCGATGGTAGCACGCCAGCGGGGTCAGGCCGCGCTGCCCTTGAGGGTGAGTGGCAGGCCTGCGGCGACGAAGGTGACGCGATCGCAAGCCGCGGCCACCGTCTGGTTGAGCCGGCCGGCCTCGTCGCGGAACAGGCGGCCGAGTGCGCTCTCGGGTACCAGGCCGAGACCCACCTCGTTGGCCACGAGAATGATGTCACCGGGCAGTGCGGGCAGTGTGTCGATGAGTGCATCCAGTTCGCGCTGCCAGCCGGGTTCATGGTCGGCCGGATGGGGTGCCGAGAGTGACACCGGGTCCCGGGTGAGCAGGTTGGACAGCCAGAGCGTCAGGCAGTCGACGATGACGCAGCCGTCCGGCTTTGCGGCCTCGATCAGTGCGCCGGCGAGGTCGATGGGGGCTTCGATGACGTGCCAGTGCACCGGGCGATCGGCCCGGTGGCGCGCAATGCGTGCCGCCATTTCGTCGTCGCCGGCCTCGGCGGTGGCAATGACCGTGACGCAACCACCGTGGGCAATGGCTCGCTGTTCGGCCAGGCGGCTCTTGCCCGAGCGGGCGCCGCCCAGAATCAGTTCGGTTGTCATGGATCCTGCAGTGCAAAAAGAAGAAAAACTCATGTATTATCGCGGACTTGCCCGGAATTCGGGCAATTGTTGTTTCAGGTGCCTGTCGGGTGATCCACACCCAAGGGATAATCGGGAAACAGGTGAGCGCCGCCCTTATGTGGCACGCAATGCCTGTGCTGCCCCCGCAACGGTAAGTGGCATCAAGGTGCATCCCACCGCCACTGGGTCCAAGGACCCGGGAAGGCGATGCACTGAGCGACCAGTTCGCAGCCACGAGCCCGGATACCGGCCTGGAGCCTCATGACGGAAGTGCCGCGGGGTGCGGCTGAAGCATGTCCATTTCCTTGACATGAATCGCTCCCCTCGCGCTTTCACCACTGCGACGCATGTCCGGCGGGGACGCCGTGCATGTCAGGGAGAGTCTCTTGAATATCCGTTTTGTTGTGGCCGCAGTCGCGGCTGTTCCCATTGTGCTACCGGCTTCTGTTTTCGCTGACTCTAGCGGAAAGCCAATGGTGATTACCGCCTCTCGGATTGCCACCGAGGATGCCGATGCCACTTTCGCGACCGAGGTTCACTCGCGAGAGGATATTGAGCGCTCTGGCGCGTCGAGTCTGTTTGATTATCTGGCACGCAACACCTCAGTCCAGGTTCGGCCGAGATACGGGAATTCCATGGCGCCTGCTATCGACGTGCGAGGGTACGGGCTCGGGGACGGCTATCAGAATGTCGTCATCTCGATTGACGGTCGGCGCATGAACAATATCGACATGACCCCTCAGCTGGTGGGTAGCATTCCGCTCTCCGATATTGAGCGAATTGAGATTACGAAGGGTTCCGGCTCTGTGATTTATGGCGACGGAGCGATGGCGGGGTCGATTCAGATCATCACCAAACCCCGAAGCGGGGCGAGTGTGTCGGGGTATTTGGGTAGTGATGATTCCCGCGGTGCATCTGTCTCAGTGGGGGCAGTTCACAAGCGATTGAGTGTTTCTGCCGCGCTCGACCACGCCACAACAGATGGCGCGAAGGATCCCGATTCTTCTGGGCATACAAACGAATCCGAAAGCAATACTTGGCGTGCGGCGTTATCTGGCAAACCTCTTGACGGACTCGAACTGGAGGCCAAGGCATCTCACACGTATTTTGATACGCGCTACGTGGGCAAACTGACGAATGCGGAGTTTCGTCGCGATCCGGCTCAGGACACCGGAAGCGATTACACTTGGCAGCAGGTGAGTGAAGATGTTTGGGGGCTGGGCGCTGAATTCGAGCTAGCAGACGGGGTAAAGCTGCGATATAGCCATAGCGAGTTGGAACGTGATTCCGTGTTCGTCAATTCGGGCTACGCCACCCAAGTCGATTCAACGTACGACGAAATTAGTGCGCACGGTGCATTTGGTCCGCTGGAACTTGTTGTGGGCTGGCAGTCGAATGACTCAGAGCGTATGACTTTAAGCAACCGCGCGCGAACGGCAAAGAAAAACGATGCGGCGTATATCCAGGCAAATGCAACCCTTGGAGCTCTGACGCTGTCGGCAGGTGGGCGTCGGGAAGTCGTCTCTTATTCGCACAAACCGCTCGGCGCAGTGGGAATTTCAGATGACCACAAACTGTACGCTTGGGATATCGGCGCCAACGTCGGCATCACGGACGCGTGGACCGTATTTGCCAACTACAACAGTGCGTATCAGGCGCCGGACGTGGACCGATTCTTCAGAACGAACTTTTCGACGGGAGTCGCCAATTTCAACGGGTTCATCGAGCCGGCTGAAGTCAAGACGTTTAACCTTGGAACGCATTGGACTGGAGCAGGACACCGTATCAAGGCTAATGTATTTCACGCACGCTTAAAAAACGAGATCTACTACGATCAAGGTAATTTCACAAATACCAATCTTGATCGGTCGCATAAGTATGGATTTGAGTTTCAGGACCATTGGCAACTGACCCAGACTGTCGCAGGTGTACTGAATTACACGTGGGTGCGCGCCAAGATCGACAGAGAAGATGGTGGTAATGGCGCCTACGACGGCAAAGATCTCCCCGGCGTTCCAACTCATGGTCTGCTGATTGGCGGAGATTGGCAGTTTTCTGAGCGTTCCAACATCCGGCTTACGCATACTTGGCGTAGCCAGACATGGGCCATTGGTGACTTCGAAAACAACAATAATCAGAAGCAAGGTGCCTACAATTCAACGGATGTTCTTTACCGATACGAAGTCAAGGCGCTAGGTGCAAAACGTTTGATGGCTACGTTGGGTGTGAACAATCTTTTCGAGGCCCGCAACGGCATCTGGACTCGCGATGATTCCATTTACCCGACGGACTTCAAGCGCACGTGGCGCATTGGTGTCCAGGCAGATTTCTGAGACGTGGCAGCCTGATCGGGGAAGAAGTGGTGTTCAGAAAGTCGATCCCTCGGTTGATGCTGATGATGGTGTTCGTCAGTGCGGCCGCCTTGGTGGCGGCTCTCATGGCTGGATCGGTCGATATTTCGTTTAAAAGTGTTGTTGCATTTGTTGCTGGAAAGGCATCGGGTCTGGATGCAGCGGTGCTGGGCGAGCTTCGCCTGCCCCGGGCGCTTGCGGCCTTTGCCAGCGGCGGCCTCCTGGCGCTCGCGGGTGCCCTCATGCAGCTGCTTCTGCGCAATCCACTCGCGGACCCCTACGTTCTCGGTGTTTCCGGCGGTGCCGCTGTGGGGGCATTGAGTGCCATCTTCCTGGGCTGGGCGAGCTGGATCGTCGATACGGCCGCCTTTGCGGGGGCTCTCTCGGCCATGCTGCTGGTTTTCGGTCTGGCGCGCGGTGACGGTTCCTGGACCCAGAGCCGTTTGCTGCTCACCGGCGTCATCGTGGCAGCCGGTTGCGGCGCGGTGGTGGTGTTCATGCTGGTCATGACCACCGACACCCGCGTGCAGTCCATGCTGTTCTGGCTCACCGGGGACGTCTCCGGCGCAAGCCGGCCCTGGCCGGCCCTGGTGATTCTCGCTGCGGGTTTGCTGGTGGTATTGCCGTTTGCGCGCGACCTGAACGTGCTGGCCCGGGGCGAACTGAGTGCCCGCGCGCTGGGAGTGAGCACGCGGGGATTGCGCGCCGGCATCTATGTGCTCGCCTCGTTGCTGACCGCAGTAGCGGTCACACTGGTGGGGCTGGTGGGCTTTGTCGGGCTCATCGTGCCGCACCTGGTGCGCCTGGCCATCGGCAACGATCAGCGCATGCTCTTGCCGGTGGCGGTGTTTGCGGGCGGCACGCTCATGACCCTGGCCGACACCGCCGCGCGCACGATGGTGGCGCCCACCCAGTTGCCGGTGGGGGTGCTGACCGCGATGATCGGGGTGCCGGTCTTTCTCTTCCTGTTGATTCGCCATCCCCGATGACCGGGTCGCCGATCCTTCTCGAGGCGGATGGCCTGGCCGTGCAGATTGCCGACCGGTGGATCTGTTGCGACCTCTCCATGCAAATGCGGGCGGGCGAACGGTTGGTGTTGTTGGGCCCCAATGGCGCGGGCAAGACCACCTTGCTGCACACCCTGGCCGGCTTGCGTGCGGCACAACAAGGCAGCGTGCGGCTCATGGGCGAGTGCCTGGGTGACTGGAAGCCGCGCGCCCTGGCCCGTGCGCGTGGTGTGTTACCGCAACGACAGCCGGACTGGTTTTCGGCGTCGGTCCTCGAGACGGCGCTGGTGGGCCGCCATCCGCACCTCGGTCGCTGGGCCTGGGAAGGCCCCGAAGATGTGCGAATCGCGACCGCGGCGCTCAAGCAGATGGGCCTGTCGCACATGCATGAGCGCAGCACGCTCAACCTTTCCGGCGGCGAGCGACAACGTCTCGCCATCGCCAGTCTGCTGGCCCAGGCGCCGGCACTGTATCTGCTCGATGAGCCACTTTCGCATCTCGATCTTCACTATCAGATGCGTGTGCTCGAACACTTCAGCGAACTGGCCCGCGAAGGGGCTGGCGTCGTGGCCGTGCTGCACGACCTGAACCTTGCCGCGCGCTTTGCCGACCATGTGGTGCTGCTCGATGGCGCCGGGCGCATGGTGGCCGGCACGGCGGATGAGGTGCTCCAGCCGCACGTCCTGAGCACTGCTTTCCGTCATCCCATCCATCGTCATGTCATCGACGGTCGGGTGACTTTCATCCTTGAGTGATCCAGAACCATGTCATTCCTGATTCGAGTGTTCTTGCTGGGGCTTCTCGGTATGGGCGTGGCCAGTGCCGCGTCGTGCCCGCGCATCGTGAGCCAGTCGCCCTACATCACCATGGCGCTCCAGTGGCTTGATCGCGCCTCATGCATCGTGGGCGTGTCACGCTACGACCGCCAGCTAACCGAGTTGCCGCGCACCGGCGGCATTCAGGACCCGGACGTCGATGTGCTTGCTGACCTTGCGCCGGACCTGATCATCACATCGATGAGCAGCGATGCCGATCTGATCGCGCTGTCCGTGCCCACAGGTACGCATGTCGCGAAGGTAGGTGGCTTCGAGTCCATGGATGCCGTGGACGCGATGATGCGCGACCTTGCCCGGCTCAGTGCTTCGCCCGATGGTGAGCAGGCGCAGGAGTTTGCCCGCGGCTGGCGCGCGCTGGCCGGTCAAAGCGGCGCACACGGCGAGCGGGTGTTGCTGCTCACCGCATGCACCGGCACGCCGTATTCGTATGGCCGGGAACACATGCTGGGTGACCTGTTCGTCCATGCCGGGTTTGATGTGCTGGATCAGGGACGGGTGCAGGCGCTCAGGCCCGGCAGTGCCTTTGAGGGTATCGAGGCGCTGGTCGCGCACCACAAGCCCGAGATCATCTTTACCTTCAATCGATCCACCGATGACCAGTGCCGCGTCATCCTCGGAGAGCGAGAGCAACGTATCATTCACCTGAACGGAGATGACTTCCTCAACCCGGGTCCGAGACAACTCGCAGGTCTTGAGGCACTGGCCAAAGAGATGAGAAAACAATGACGGAATCAGCAGAGAAAGATGCGCGCCACAACGAGCGCATGGCCCGCAAGAAAGCGGTCGTAGACGAGAAGATTGCCCAGGCCACGCGCCAGCAAGGGGTGTTTCTGGTCAATACCGGCAACGGCAAGGGCAAGTCGAGCGCTGGCTTCGGCCTCATCGCCCGTGCCATCGGCCATGGGCAGACAGTGGGTGTGGTGCAGTTCATCAAAGGGCGCTCCGACACAGGTGAAGAGGCCTTCTGGCGCAAGCAGCACGAGGTGCAATGGCATGTGATGGGCGAAGGTTTCACCTGGGAGACCCAGGACCGTCAGCGGGACATCGAAAAGGCACAGGCAGCCTGGGAGGTCGCGCGACAGATGCTCAAGGATGAATCCCTGGGCCTGCTGGTCTTCGACGAGCTGAATATCGCGCTCAAGTATGGCTACCTGGATGCCCGGACGGTGGTGGATGACATCAAGGCCCGGCCGCGGATGCAGCATGTGGTGGTGACCGGCCGTGGCGCCCCTGAACTGCTGCTGGAGGCTGCCGATACAGTCACCGAGATGCGCCTTGAAAAACACGCGTTCAAGGCGGGCATACAGGCCATGCCCGGCATGGAGTTCTGACCATGAGTACTTCTCGTCCTGTCGAACCCGGTTGTGTCTATCTGGTGGGCGCGGGACCGGGTGATGCCGAGCTGCTCACCTTGCGGGCCGACAGCATCATCCGGCAGGCCGATGTGGTGGTCTACGACAACCTCGTGGGCGATGAAGTGATGGCGCGCGTGCCGTCTTCGTGCGAACGCATCTACGTGGGCAAGAAAGCCGCCAACCACACCATGCGTCAGGAAGACATCTGCGCCCTGTTGGTCCGGCTGGCGCAAGAGAACAAGCGGGTGCTGCGCCTCAAGGGCGGTGACCCGTATGTCTTCGGGCGCGGTGGCGAAGAAGCGGAAACCCTGGTTGATGCCGGGATTCCCTTCGAGGTCGTGCCGGGCGTGACGGCTGCTTCAGGGATCGGCTCTTACGCCGGTATTCCGCTGACACATCGAGACCACGCGCAGAGTGTGGTGTTTGCGACCGGTCACAAGAAGGAAGGGCCGGTGGATCTGGACTGGGCCGCCCTGGCGCGCCCCATGCAGACCGTCGTCATCTACATGGGCGTTTCGCGAATCGAAGAGATTGCTCGGCGGATGGTTGCCTACGGACTGCCCCGGACCACGCCTGCGGCGATCGTTCGCCGTGGCACGCTTCCCGATCAACGGGTGCTGGTCGCGACACTGGCCGACCTGGCCGAAAAGGCCGAGGCGGCCGGCATCAAGCCTCCGGCGCTGATGATCATCGGTACTGTGGTGACGCTGGCACCCCGGCTGGGGTGGTTCAAGGGCGCCGACTGAGGCGGCGGTGTCGGCGACGCAAAAACCCGGTCCACAGGGCCGGGTTTTTTCATGTCTGGCGGAGGCGTTTTTCGGGCGGTAAACGGAAAGAGCCCAGTCTTGCGACTGGGCTCTAATGTCCTGGTAGGCCGTGCGTGGCTCGAACACGCGACCAACGGATTAAAAGTTAATCTAACACATTGTTTTTATTGATAACGTGCCCGCCCTCGGCCGCCAATGCTCGTAGAGAGTTTTTAGAAATGCTACGTAGATTTCGGCGCGTTCTGACTTACGCGCTGGTTCATTGTGCGTTTTATCGATTTAATTAGGTGCGCGTATTCTGCCGCTACGGCATGAACTTTACTCGAGATCTCGGGATTTGATTCAAGAGTCTTGACCCTCAAACTCTCAGAATTTAGTTGCCCGCTCCAAGGAAATTTGTCAGGAAAACTTTCTAGTTCAAAGGCTAAGCCAGCGGATACGCATGCATGAGTTTCGGTTGATTCGAACTTGGTAAAGAGTCGTTCGACTCTCTTGTTCCACTCGACTAGCTCATCAATTACGTGTTGTTGGTATTCCACTCCCTGAGCCGATATGGGCAGCCGAGCTAGATCTACTTTAACTTTCAACCCGTCTAGTTCTGACAAGATCGACGACACGCGACCGAAGACTCCTTTTCGCGCCTCGACACGAACGCGATCGCAGTAAGCGGCTCTCGTCCTAAAGATCGATTCGAGGTTAGCGGCATGCGCTACGGTGCTAGCGTCCTTCGCGAGTTGATCGACGCCTTGTCTGAAGCTTCCGTATGCGGTTACACCACTGAGAAGTATCGTTCCTGCCACCCCAATTACCCGGAGTTTGCTAATCAAGCTCCCCGTTTCAAACTCAATTTCGACTTCGACATCCGCTCCAAGCATGAACTGAGCGCGCTCCTTGAGGTAGCTCGCAAGTGCAACGCGGAGTTTGTCGCGCTCCTCATCGGATTCAAAACCTTCCACGTTTAGGCGAGTGTATCCCTCGCACAGCACCTCTCGGCGCATGTAATTGGCCATAGTAAAAACTCAACAAGTGTAAGAAATTATGGTTTTGCATGATATCGTCAAATGCGTTACGCATGAAAGTGGTTGAAGGATACGGGTGAGGTGTGAATAAAAAGGAATACGGAAAACTCTCGCTCGACCAGTTTCGTTCGACGGTGAGGTTGTTGCCAGAGGTTCGAAGCGAGTTCTCTGCCTTCGAAGAAGTGGCTAGAACAAAGGCAAAGAAGTTTATGGCTCTGCTCGATGAGCCCGGTCTGGCGTGGGCAAGCATCTACGAGCGACCATTTCATGAGCAGATGGCATTGATGTTTGTCTTTCTTGGTTGGAATGACGACCTTCACGAAACTGCCTCACAGGAGGACCCGCAGGAAGCCTTGCTCGATTGGGTAAACGACGGTGGGAGATTGGATCAGTGGTATGAAGA
Organism: Nitrogeniibacter aestuarii; assembly: GCF_017309585.1. NCBI lineage: Bacteria > Pseudomonadati > Pseudomonadota > Betaproteobacteria > Rhodocyclales > Zoogloeaceae > Nitrogeniibacter > Nitrogeniibacter aestuarii. The sequence goes on from NZ_CP071321.1 coordinate 734,713, forward strand.
GCACAAAGATGATCTGGATTTTCGACACCTCGTCTGGTTATGCGTCATGGTTCAAAGGAATGTTTTGGCGATCATGCTCTTCGGGCAGAGTATGGGGACATTGGTGGCAAGAGTGCGTGAAGGTGACGAAGACGCATTGTTCGATGCCGTTCGTGTCGATCGTTCTGTGTTACTCGCGCCGACGTGTTCCGACAGATTGTCACGAGCTGAACTCATTAACGACAAACACTTCTTCTTGCGGTTACGAGGTGCGATGAAGGGGCCTTCAAAGAAGTACATGAGCGCCATTCAGGATCTGCGTTACTCCATTGCACTCTTGAGGGACTGTGGATTCGACCGATTTTCAGATCAGGACCTTGAGACCTTGTTTATCTCCACGCGCTTGTACCCCAACTCGCCCGGGGCGCTAAAGAATCTTCGCAAGCACATACACGCTTCAAAGAAGCTTTCAACTCTCTGAAAACGCGATTTCAGGTGGTCGTCTGGGAAGGCGATCATGCATAACTTTCGTATCCGTTCCGGGACGCAATCGCATGCCCGGCGAACCGCTAGGAGCGGATATGATCAAGAAACCTCGCCCGGATCTGGGCAGCAACCACGAACAACCTCAAAACCGATCCCCCGAGGGGCGCTCGTCTGAGCTCGCCGCAGGCGAGGACAGACGACGCACATCGGGGGAAGTGGATGCGGTGCCTAGTAACACTGCATCCAATACATGCATTGGAGATTTCTTCAGGCCTCTCAGGTGGGGAGTGGATAGTCTGTACCTCTCCTTTCAGGGAGATCTGTTCAGGGACGTTGAACAGCGCCTGAATGAACTCAAAGCGGTCGCACAGTCCTCAGAGACGCATGAGCAGGCGTTCGCCCAGTACGAGGCGGGTGCGCACGTTTTCGAGGTACGTGACAAAGGGGCGGGAATGTTTCCGTATGTTCTCGACGATAACGCCTATCGACTTCAGTTCTCACGATCAGGCAAGAAGCTCCCAATGGCGTATGCCAAGGTGTCGTCCGAGTACCTATGCCACAAATCGGCGCAAGACATCGAATCCGAGTTGCGCGCTCTGCTGGAAGAGTTCGGAGAGATCACGGATAGCGCCAATGTCAGCCGGATTGACCTGTACGTCGATTTTGTTAGTTCTGTGGACATGGAGAGCTGGACCAGATCCGCGTGGGTCACTCGGGCGTCTTCGGTCAATGCCTACTCTGTTGGCGGGCGCTTTTCGGGTTGGACGGTGGGGCTCGGTGGAGTGATCGCTTGCCGCCTCTATGACAAGACATTGGAAATCGAGACGAGCAAGAAGGGCTATCTCAGAGCGCTGTGGTCCGAGCAAGGCTGGACCGACGATCAAAAGGTCTGGCGCTTGGAGTTTCAGTTCCGGCGCGAAGTACTCGATCAGAAGGGCATCCAGAAGCTCTATTCCGTGCTTTCGCATCTCAATGGCCTGTGGAGCTACGCGACGACCGAGTGGCTGCGTCTGACCGAACCGAATCCGGACGACAAGACGAGAGCGCGGTGGCCCGTGCATCCCCTTTGGATCGCCGTGGCGTCCGTGGATTGGGAAGATGACGGCGCACCGTTGTCGAAGCGGTTTTCCCCCTTGCGAGCCCCTAGCGATGATGGCCTCTGCAAGATGGCGTTTAGCGCGCTGACCTCGTTCATGGCGCGAGAATGTCTCTGGGACTTCAATGAGGCATGGCACTACCTTGGAAACCGTTTGTACGACTACCACGCCACACGCTCCAATTTTCAGGGAATTCCGTTCGAGCAGATGTTGGTGGAGCGGGTCCGTCTCAAGGGGCGCAAGTTCAACACCATCAACAACGCGGCCGAGATTCCGCACGAAGATCGGATTCGCGAGGGATATGACGAGGTGGCACGTGAGTACCGCAAGCAATCGCGGGGCGGCTGACGAGGACGATAGCCTGCCCTTGCCGCACCGGCGGTGTCTCACTAAGGATCAGGCAGCCGACTACCTCGGGATAGGGGTGACCCTTCTCATGGAACTCGGTGTGCCTTTTCTCAAGCTTGGACGTCGGTGCGTGTTCGACAAGCTTGACCTTGACCAGTGGCTTGACGACTATAAGCGCCGAGGGCGGGCCGTAAAGGAGGTTGATTTATGGCCCAACACACCGGCATCTACCGGAGACCGGACTCTCGTTTCTGGTGGATTGACGCCGTCTTACCAAACGGCGAACGCATACGCCAAAGCGCTCGGACTGAAGACCGACAAGCCGCCGAAGCGTACCTCGCGCAGTTAAAGCTCGCGGCGTACAAGGAAGCGCATTTCGGAATCAAGCCTCAACGCTCGTGGCAGGAAGCTGTGATCCGGTATCTCGCGGTAAAAGCGAACCTTCGGAGCATCGGGGATGTTCGACGGATTTTGCGCAAGCTTGATCCCTACCTTGGTCACTGCATGCTTGATGAGATCAATGGCGATCTTGTCTGGACGGTGATTCAGGGGGAGATGAAGAAGGGCAACAAGCCGGCGACGATCAACCGTTACTTGGCAACCATTCGTAGCTTGCTGCGCATGGCGCGTGATGAGTGGCAGTGGATCGATGTCTTTCCGAAGATTCGTCTGCTTCCCGGCGAGGTGGAGCGTGACCGGTGGCTGACAAGGGAAGAGGCATCACGTTTGATCGAAGCCTGTCCCGCACATTTGGCCGCTTTGGTTCGTTTCGCGCTTGCCACGGGTTGCAGGGCGCGTGAGATTACCGGCTTGGAATGGAATCGTGTCGATCTGGAACGCCGGACGGCATGGTTGAACCAGACCAAGAATGGAACGCCGCGAGGCGTACCGCTAAACAGCGACGCGGTTGCCGTGTTGCAGGAACAGGTGGGGCAGGGCACAAGGTTCTGCTTTACCTACCGGGGCAAGCCCATCCGCTGGGAGGTGACAAACAGCGCTTGGCACTCTGCCTTGGCAAAGGCAGGCATCGAAGACTTGCGCTTTCATGACCTGCGCCACACATGGGCCTCTTGGCACAGACAGGCGGGAACGTCCTGTGATGAGCTCAAGGAACTCGGTGGGTGGAAGTCCCGCAGCATGGTGGATCGCTACGCGAAGTACGCGACAGAACATCTGACGGTGGCGGCTTCTAGGATTGAGAACGGTCGGGGCGGGGATGTTTTGACGTTCCCCACGATTTCCCCACGTTCAAATAGGAAAAGGGCTTGACGTTGCCGTCAAGCCCTTTGATGTCCTGGTAGGCCGTGCGTGGCTCGAACACGCGACCAACGGATTAAAAGTCCGCTGCTCTACCAACTGAGCTAACGACCCGAAAGGAAGGCCGCATTATAGGTAGCGTTTATGGAGGTGTCAAGCCCTAAATCGCGCTGCTGTCGAAATACCGCGTGGGGTCTTCGACCCCCGCTTCGTGGAAGCCGGTCCGACGGAGTTTGCATGCCTCGCAGCGCCCACAGGCGCGTCCGGTATCGTCCGCCTGATAGCAGGTGACGGTGTGAGCGTAGTCCACACCGAGATCAGTGCCCTGGCGAATGATCTCGGCCTTGGTGAGGCTGATCAGCGGTGCGTGAATGTGCAGTTTCTGCCCTTCGATGCCCGCCTTGGTGGCGAGGTTGGCCATGGCCTCGAACGCCTGGATGAATTCGGGGCGACAATCGGGGTAGCCGGAGTAGTCGACCGCGTTCACGCCCACGAAGATGTCACGGGCTCCCAGCACTTCGGCCCAGGCCATGGCAATCGACAGCATCACGGTATTGCGTGCCGGTACATAGGTGACCGGAATCGGGTTGTCGCCGTCCTTGCGCTCGGTCGGTACGTCGATGGTCGGGTCGGTCAGCGCCGAGCCACCGAACTGGCCGAGACCGACGCGGGCGAGCCGGTGTTCTTTTGCACCCAGCTGGTCGGCCAGTTTCTTGGAGGCCGACAGCTCGGCGGCGTGGCGTTGCCCGTAGGCGACGGAAAGAGCGTAGCACTCGAAACCCTGATTGAGCGCAATGGCCAGGCAGGTGGCGGAGTCGAGGCCGCCGGAGAGCAGCACGACAGCGCGCTTGGGCGCAGTTTGTTCGATATCGGTCATGGCTTGGCGTGTTCGGGCGGTCAGCGGCCTCGCGCGTCCGCCCAGAGGATTTTATGCAACTGCATTTGAAAACGGACTGGCAGGCGATCGCGCACAATCCACTCGGCCAGCGTGGCGGGCGCAAGTTCGCCGGCCACCGGTGAAAACAGAACGTTACAACGTTCTGCGAGCTTGTGGGTCACGACCTGCTCACTGGCCCAGCGGTAGTCCGCTTCATCGGCGATGACGATCTTCACCTCATCGCGCTGGCCGAGCAAGGGCAGATTGTCCCAGCGGTTCTTGTCCAGCTCGGCGGAGCCGGGGGCTTTGAGGTCGACGATGCGCGAAACCCGCGTATCGACTTCCGACACATCGAGCGCGCCACTCGTTTCCAGGGAGACGTCGTAACCGGCGTCGCACAAGGCGGTGAGCAAAGGCAGGCACTGCTTCTGCGCCAGGGGTTCGCCACCGGTCACGCACACCTGGCGCAAGCCGTGCGAAGCCACTTCGGTCAGCACCTCGTCAATGCTGCGGGTGGTCCCGCCCTGAAAGGCATATTCGGTGTCGCACCAGCGGCAGCGCAGCGGGCAGCCGGTCAGGCGCACAAACACCGTGGGTAGCCCGATCCGGGTGGCCTCACCCTGGACGGAAGCGAAGATTTCCGTCACCCGGAGCCGGGTGACGGAAGGGTTTTCTCGCATGCTTGAAACCGGCCTCAGCTGCCGAGACGTTGCTTGGCCGATTTGGCCGCAGCGCTCTGTGGGTAGCGGGCAATGACATCCTTGAGCGTTTTCTGCTCAAGCTTGCGTTCGCCGAGGGCGCGCTGGCAGTTGGCGACGCCCAGCAAAGCATCCGGCGCCCGGGGGTCGTCAGGCCACTGATTGACGACGGCATTGAAGTGCTCGGAGGCGCGATTGACGTCCTTGGACTGCAAGGCAGCGCTTCCGGCCCAGAAGTGCGCACTGGGCAGGAAGGTGCTGCCTGGGTACTTGGCTACGAAGGCGTCGAACGCCGCCGCGGCTTCACCGTACTGCCCACCTTTGAGCATGTTCAGCGCCGCTTCGTAATCGGCAGATTCGGCCGCTGGATCGATCGGCCCGGCGGCAGCGCCGCCGGTCTCGATGCGACGCAGGCGCTCGTCCAGATCCACATAGAAGTCTTTCTGGCGTTTCTGGACCGAATCCATGTTGTGGTTGAGCAATTCAACCTCGCCACGCAGACGGGCCACTTCAGCCTTGAGCGCTTCGATCTGGTTGGACAGTTCCAGCTGTGCCCGGTTGGAGGCCTCAAGCGTTGCGATGCGCTGGTTGAAGTCCTCGCGCATGCGCAGGAGCTCCTTGCGCGCTTCGGTATCGTCGAACAAACCGGCTTGCGCCGGCAGCGAAGCTGCCAGCGCAAGCACGGCGATAGACAGGCGCCTGAGGCCTGCCATCAGAACTCACCCGAATAGAGCATGTCGCCGCGACGGTTCTCGGCGAAGCAGGACTCGGATGCATCGGTACAACGGGGCTTTTCCTCGCCCAGGCTGACGGCTTCAACCTGGTTTTCGGTTGCGCCCAGCAACAGCAGCGCCTTCTTCATGGCGTCGGCACGCTTCTGGCCCAGCGCGAGGTTGTACTCGCGGCTGCCGCGCTCGTCGGCATTGCCCTGAATCAGCATCTTGTATTCAGGATGCGCGACCAGGAAGCGGGCGTGATTTTCGACCAGCGGCATGTATTCGCCACGAATGACGAAGCTGTCGTAGTCAAAGAACACGCTGCGCTTGGACAGCGGGCTGGACGGGTCGGTCAGCTCGGGCAGCAGGCCGCCGGAGACGCGATCGGGGGTGACCGTGGGGATGGTGTCGGAGGCGCTACGGTCTTCGACGGCCGCCCCGGAGTCCTGGGTCATAGGGGTGCTCGAGCAACCGGCCAGCAGGCCGATGACAACGAATGAGGCGGCAAGGGTTGAACGCATTTTTTAACTCCTTGGAGTTGAGCGGGTATCAATATTGTCGGCCTTGTGGGCCTGGGTTACTGCATCAAAGGTCCCCAAGCCGGCTCGCGCACATCGGCGGCCTTGACCGACAGTCGTTGCTTGATCCGACCGTCGGAAGATACCGCAGACAGGACCCCGCGGCCACCCAGTTCGGTGGCGTAGAGGATCATGCGGCTGTTGGGCGCGAAGCTTGGGGATTCATCTCGCGATGAATCGGTCAGCACGGCGTACTGCTTGGTGGCCAGGTCCATGATGGCAACCTGGAAACCGTTGGCAGAACGGGTGATGTAGGTCATGGTGAGGCCGTCCGGCGAGGGGCGCGGCGTCACGTTGTAGCTGCCTTCAAAGGTCACGCGCTGGGCGCGGCCTCCGCTGGCGGAAATGCGATAGATCTGCGGGCTGCCGCCGCGGTCGGAGGTGAAGTAGATCCATTGTCCGTCGTGGCTGAAGGCAGGTTCTGTGTCGATGCTTGAGGATGTCGCCAGGCGTTTGAGGCCGGAGCCGTCCACGTTGAGGGTGTACATCTGCGACAGGCCGTCCTTGGTCAGCACCACCGCGAGGCGCTGACCGTCGGGTGACCAGGCCGGTGCCGAGTTGGAACCCTTGAAATTGGCCACGACCGACTGGATGCCGGCGGAAAGATCATGCACATACACGATCGGCTTTTTGAGCTGGAAGGAGACATAGGCCAGCTTTTTGCCGTCGGGTGACCAGGCCGGCGAGATGATCGGCTCACGCGAGTTCAGTGCCGTCTGGGCATTGGCGCCGTCGGAATCGGCAATCTGCAACTTGTAGCTGTTGCTCCCCGACTTGACCACATAGGCGATGCGCGTGGAGAACACGCCTTTGAGGCCGGTGATCTTCTCGAAGATGACATCGGCGATGCGGTGGCCGGTGGCGCGGTACTGATCCGGCGTCATGGTCAGCACGATGGCGTCGAGCTGCGCTTCCTGGCGCGTGTCGTACAGGCGCATGCGCACTTCGAACCGGCCCGCGCCCATGTCGCGTACGCTGCCCACCGCGACGGCATCGGCCGCGCGGGTGCGCAGATAGGCATAGTCGGGCAGGGCGCCTTCTGAGAGGGGTGTCGGGCCCAGTTCGACCAGACTGAACAGGCCGCTGCGCTCGAGGTCGGCACGTACCACCTCGGTCACACTGCGGGGGAGCTGGGATTCGCCTTCCATGGCGGCAATGGCCACGGGGAAACGATTGGCGCCTGCGCCGGTGATCTCGATCGACAACTGCGCCTGGGCGGCGAAGGCCCACAGGGACAGCAGGGCGGTCAGGAAAAAGCGAATCAAATCAGTTGGTTTCATTGTCGTTGTGTTCGGCGGATTATACCCAAGCCCGTTCAGTCATCGAGCGGGCGGAATGTAAGCTCGAGTGTACGCGAGAACAGCGACGGATCGTCAGGCTGCGGTAGCGGATCCGACTTCTGTATTGCGCGTTTGATGGCGTCATCAAGGATCGGGTTCCCGGTGCTTTTCTTCAGTCTGATGTCGAGCACGGTGCCACCGGGGCCTTGTGTGACGGAAAAGATCGCCTCCGGGTTGCCGGACAGCCCGGGGGGACGGATCAGGTTGGCTTTGACTTTGCCGCGAATCCGGTCGATGTAGGTCTGCAGACCGCGCACCCGGGCGGCACTGGCCGCCTCGGCGCGCAGCAATTCCGCCTCGCGGGCGCGCTGAGCGTCCATGGCGAGCAGTTCGTCCATCCGGTTGTCTTCCAGGGCGCGTGTTTTTTCCGCCGGGTCCGGTTTGGGTTTCGGCTTGGGCTCGGGCTTTGGCTTTGGCTGCGGTTTGGGTTCCGGCTTGGGCTCGGGTTTTGGCTTCGGCTCCGGCTTTTTCTCGGGCGTCTTGATGTCCGGCGCCTTGGGCTCGGGTTTCGGTTCGGGCTTTGGCTGTGGTTTAGGCTCGGGCTTCGGCTGTGGTTTGGGTTCCGGCTTGGGCTCGGGTTTCGGCTCCGGAGCCGGCTTGGGCTGCGGCTTGGGTTGGGGTTTGGGCTGCGGCTTGATGGCCGGGCGGCTCGGTTGCGGTGCCGCCACCAGCGAAACCTGAACGGCCGCGGGTGGCTGGGTCTGCCAGCGAACGCCGAAAAACAGAAAGATCAGCAGGCCCACGTGCACGAGCAACGCCAACGCCAGGGACGGCCACTTGCCGGGCGTGTCGTCATCGCGGTTGAAGTCGTGGAAATCGGCTTCCATGTTCATGGTGGTCAGCGGCTGTCGCCTCGCTGAACGAGCAGGCCGATCTGGTCGATGTTGCCCCGCTGGAGCTGGTCCATGACCTTGAGGACGGCCTCGTACCTGGCCTCCTTGTCGCCGGCAATGAGCACGGGGCGTTTCTTTTCTCCGCCCTGCAAGGCCTGCAGTTCGCCCACAAGGGCGTCGAGCGCCATGGGCCTCGGGTCGGCATTGCCATCGCGCAGGGCGACCGAGCCATCAGCGCGGACGACCACGTTGATCGGCTCGGCCGGCGCGTCCGAGGCCTTGCCGACGCTGGGCACCTCGATGCTGCCGGTCTGGATCATGGGGGCGGTGACCATGAAGATCACCAGTAGCACCAGCATCACGTCGATGTAGGGAACGACGTTGATCTGGTTCATCAGGCGGCGTTGGCGCATGCGCGACTCCGTCTCGGCGATCGATCAGCTCAGCTGACGCTGAAGGATGTTGGAGAACTCTTCCATGAAGCTTTCGGCGCGGATGGAGAGGCGATCGATGTCGTGGGCAAAGCGGTTGTATGCCACCACGGCGGGGATGGCTGCGAACAGGCCGATCGCGGTGGCGACCAGCGCCTCCGCAATCCCCGGCGCCACATGGGCAAGGGTGGCCGAGGAGACATTGGACAAGCCGCGGAATGCGTTCATGATGCCCCACACCGTGCCGAACAGGCCCACGTACGGGGACACCGAACCGACCGAGGCGAGAAAGGCCAGATGCGCCTCGAGTTCGTCGATCTCGCGCTGGTAGGTGGCGCGCATCGCACGTCGGGCGCCATCCACCACGGAGTCGGGGTCGCTGTTCTTGCCACGCAGCTTTGAAAACTCCCGGTAGCCGGATTCGAAGATCCGTTCCATCGGCCCGGTGTTGTGCCGGTCGTTGCAGGCGCTCTGGTACAGGTGGTTCAGGTCGCCCCCGCTCCAGAAATTGCGTTCGAAGATTTCGGTCTTGCGTCGTGCGGCGCCGATGGCGAACCACTTGCGGAAGATCCAGTACCACGACATGAAGGAGACGGCCGCCAGCAGGGCCATCACCAGCTTGACCAGCAGGCTGGCCTCGGCAATGAGGGAAATGATCGACAGGTCTTGGGTGATGGGCATGGTCAGGCCGCGGCTTCGAGGGTTTTTCGGATGTGCTCGGGAATGGCAGCGGGGCGACCGCTGGCCAGATCGAGGCACGCGATTGAGACTGTCGCGGTGAACAGGCGTTCCGTACCGCGTTCGATATATTGCGTGAATTTGAGGCTGGCACGGCGCGCGTCGGCCATAACCGTATTGACCACGATCTCGTCATCCAGTCGGGCCGGGCGCAGATAGTCGCCTTCCACCTTGCGTACCACGAAAGCCAGACCGGCCTCATCGAGCAGGGTTTGTTGCTCGAACCCCAGTGCCCGTAGCCACTCTGTCCGACCGCGCTCGCAGAATTTCCAGTAGTTGGCGTAATAGACGACGCCACCGGCGTCAGTGTCTTCGTAGTAAATCCGGAGCGGAAGTCGGGTCTCGCGCACTGCGTTCAGAAGGCCGAATTGCAAAGTCGCCTATTTTAGCCATAAGGAGCGTGATGCAAGTCGCAACCAGGTCGTTACATTTTCTCTCAATGCCGCCGGATCCCTGCCGTTTACTTCAGACAGTGGTATTCTCGAACTCCTCAAGGCCCGTGGCCTGATCGCTGTTGGAGGGGGTGCGATCTTGGTCGGCTCATCGAAAAAGCAACAAACACCCGATTCAAACGAAATGAAGGGACCGCGTTCCGAACTGTCGACGCTCGACTTCGGCGCCGGCGGCGCTGATGTACAGCGTGCGCTTGCCGAATGTGCGGACAAGATGGAAGTGCACGAAGGTGCAGACGATTCCTCGGCCATCGCCGAAGAAGCGGCGGTGCTGTACGCCAACGGCCAGAATGACGCGGCTGCGGCCGTGCTTGAAGTGCACGTCACCAGTCTCCCCGCTGGCCAGGGTGAGTTCATGTGGATGATGCTGCTCGACCTCTACAAACTCACCGGCATGCGTGCCGAGTTTGACGAGCATGTCATCGAATACGCCCGTAGTTTCGAAAAATCCCCGCCGCCCTGGGACGTTGCAAACGCGCCCGTCAAGAAAGCCAAAGCCAGTACCCCGTCTGTTGCGCTCGGATCATCGCTCAACGAGCAGGTGGCCAAGCAGTTCGACCGGGTTCGCGAGACCGCCCGCAAGCACGGCACCGTCAAGATCGATCTATCGCGCCTGCGAGCGGCTGACGAGGTCGGGGCCGAGATGTTGCGCTCGCTCATTCACGGACTGCGCAAGGAAGGGATTCAGGTCAAGCTGGCCGGCTGTGCGTCGATGGCGGCCATGCTGGGCGGGCAGGTGACCGTGGGGCAGCCCGAAAATCGCAGCCTGTGGCTGCTGCTGCTCGACATGCTTCAACACACCGATGACATGGACCGTTTCGAGGAAGTGGCGGTCGATTACGCCGTGACTTTCGAAGAATCGCCTCCGTCATGGGAGCCACCGGCCATGGAGGACTTCGTCAGCACCACGGATGTCTCCGCTGCCGCACCCGAGCCTCAGGGGTTTGCGCTGGAAGGTGATTTGCTCGGTGCCAGCGCAGAGGGGATTCGCAGCCTTGTGGCCTTTGCCTCGGATCACGCGGTGGTGAATGTGGATTGCTCCCGTTTGCGCCGGGTCGATTTCGTTGCCGCGGGCAGCCTGTTCAATGTGCTGGCGACCCTCCAGGGGCAGGGCAAGAACATCTCGCTCAATCGGGTCAACGCGATGGTCGCGGCCTTGTTGCGTGTCATGGGTATCGATCAGGTGTGCACCTTGCAATGGCCGACCTGATCCCCATCTAGTCGTCTCTTGGCGTTGCCGATTCGATGCAACGCCTGTCAAACCGGCCGGTTCAAGGCCCGTCAGGATTCAACATGGAACAGTATCACGGCACCACGATCCTCTCGGTGCGGCGCGGGCGTCACGTCGCGCTGGGCGGGGATGGTCAGGTCACCCTCGGCAATATCGTCGTCAAGGGCAGTGCGCGCAAGGTGCGGCGCCTCTATCAGGAGCGGATTCTCGCCGGGTTTGCGGGCGGCACGGCTGACGCATTCACGCTTTTCGAGCGCTTCGAAGCCAAACTGGAGAAACACCAGGGCAATCTGCTGCGTAGCGCAGTCGAGCTGGCGAAGGACTGGCGCACCGACCGCATGTTGCGTCGGCTCGAAGCCATGCTGGCGGTAGCCGATGAGGAGAATTCGCTGATCATCACCGGCAACGGCGATGTCCTCGAACCCGAGAAGGGGATCGTGGCCATTGGCAGTGGCGGCGCCTATGCCCAGTCGGCCGCGCTCGCCCTGCTCGACAATACCGACCTGTCGCCTGAAGACATTGTCAGCAAATCGCTCGGCATTGCGGCAGACCTGTGCATTTACACCAACCACCATCACACGATTGAAGTGCTGGGGGGAGGACGCTGAAGCCATGACTCAGATGACACCGCCGGAGATTGTCTCCGAACTCGACAAGCACATCGTCGGTCAGGCGCGCGCCAAGCGTGCGGTGGCCATTGCGCTGCGCAACCGTTGGCGACGGGCTCAGATCGAAGAGCCCCTGCGTGGCGAGATCACACCCAAGAACATCCTCATGATCGGGCCCACCGGGGTGGGTAAAACCGAAATCGCCCGTCGTCTGGCGCGCCTGGCCAATGCGCCGTTCATCAAGATCGAAGCGACCAAGTTCACCGAAGTGGGCTACGTGGGTCGTGACGTGGAAACCATCATCCGGGACCTGGTGGAGATTGCCATCAAGGATGCCCGAGAACGTGCGATGAAGGACGTCAAGGACCGGGCCATCGATGCCGCTGAAGACCGCGTGCTCGATATTCTGCTGCCGCCGGCGCGCCCTGTCGGATTCAGTGACGCCCCCGCGGCGGACGGCGACCAGAGCACTCGCCAGAAGTTTCGCAAGAAGCTGCGCGAAGGCGAGCTGGACGACAAGGAAATCGACGTGGAACTGGCGCACGCCGGCATGACCGCCGAGATCTTCGCCCCGCCGGGCATGGAAGAGCTGACCAACCAGCTGCAGGGCATGTTCCAGAACCTGGGCAGCCAGCAGAAAAAGACCCGAAAGCTGCCCATCAAGGAAGCGCTTCGCCTGCTCGCCGATGAAGAAGCAGCGCGCCTGATCAACGACGAGGAGGTCAAGAGCGCTGCCGTGAAGTCAGTCGAACAGCACGGTATCGTCTTTCTGGACGAGATCGACAAGGTGGCAACCCGCTCCGATACGCATGGCAGTGACGTGTCGCGACAGGGCGTGCAGCGCGACCTGTTGCCTCTGGTTGAAGGGACGACGGTGAGTACCAAGCATGGCATGATCAAGACCGACCACATCCTGTTCATCGCCAGCGGTGCTTTTCACCTGTCCAAGCCCAGCGATCTCATTCCGGAGTTGCAGGGCCGCTTTCCCATCCGCGTTGAGCTCGATTCCCTGTCCGTCGAGGATTTCGAGCGCATTCTCACCAGTACCGACGCCTGCCTGACGACCCAGTACGAGGCTTTGCTGGCGACCGAAGGCGTAAGCGTGGAGTTCACCGCGCCCGGTATCCGGCGGCTGGCCGAGATCGCTTTCCAGGTGAACGAGCGTACCGAGAACATCGGTGCCCGTCGCCTGTACACCGTGATGGAAAAGCTGCTCGAAGAAGTGTCTTTCGAAGCAGGCAAGAGTGGCCTGGACAAGGTGGTCGTTGATCCCACCTACGTGGATGAGCGCCTGGAGGTGCTGGCCGAGCGCGAGGATCTGGCACGGTATGTTCTTTGACCGTGTCCCGCAGAATTGAAAAAAGCGCCTGAGCGGCGCTTTTTTCATGCCTGGTTAGGGCGACGCCGCCGCGCCCGCAGGCCCAGCAGCCCAAGCCCGGTCAGCATCATGAAGGCCTGGCCGGGTTCCGGTACCGGCGACGAAATGTTGATGTCGCCACTGGCGAGCACGCCAGTCTGCGACCCGAAGTTCGTTGACGACAAGTGCAGGGTGTCGATCCACAGGCCGCCCGCCGCGTTTGATGTCAGGGTCAGGTCGCCGACGCTGAGCGTCACGCGCGGAGCGACGAACGTGGTGTCGGAAATATCCAGTCGGGACTGGGCCCACAGGTCGATCGACTCTTCCGCCGAGAGCGTCCAGTCGCCACCAATCCACAGGTCCCCTGCGCAGGAGATGCTGGTGTTGGCGCCTTCGATGAAGCTCAGATCTCCGCTGCAGACCAGCATGTCGATTGATTGAGCCGCGCAGTTTCCGATGTAGAACAGGGTGGCCAGAGCAAGTGCAGTTTTGCGCATTATTGGTGTTCCTCGTTTGTAGTGGCGAGATTATGCGTTCATCATTCATCTCTGTCGACCCGGTGCAAGGGTAACGTCGCCCTTTTTTCGTACGGGCATTCCCCGCTGTCTTAGCGCTTGGCGGGCACGTACAATCGCCAGTCGTTCTCCCTGAGCCGCGTGTCGTCATGCTCCTGCGCATCATCTCGATTCTTTTTCCCCTGTTCGCCATCGTTGCGCTGGGTTACTGGGTGGGGAAGAAGGCAAGACCCGATCTGGCGCACGCAAACAAGCTCAACATGGATGTGTTCGTGCCCGCATTGGTGTTTGCCGCGCTGGCCAGCAAACCGTTTCGGCCCGAAAACGACATCCCCTTGCTTGTTGCAACGCTGGTGATGGTGATCGGTTCCGGTCTGGTGGCATGGGGCATTGCCCGCGCACTCAAGATCGACGTGAAGACCCTGGTGCCGCCGGTGATGTTCAACAATTGCGGCAATCTCGGCTTGCCGCTGGCCGTGCTGGCCTTTGGCGAACAGGCGTTGGCGCCGATGATCGTGATGTTCATGGCCTCCAATCTGCTGCACTTTTCCTTCGGTGCCTGGCTGCTCGATCACCGTGTGCGGATGGTGACGATCTGGAAAGTGCCCTCTGTGATGGCGACCTTCGCCGGCCTGATCGTGGGCATGGCCGGCATCCCGGTGTGGGAGCCCTTGCTGATCTCCATCAAGATGGTTGGCGACATTGCCATCCCGCTCATGCTGATCGGTCTCGGAGTGCGGCTGGCCGACTCGCAGATTTCTTCGGTCCGGTTGGGCTTGATCGGCGCGGTGGTGCGGCCGGCGGTGGGCATGGCGATTGCTGCCATCCTGATCATGCTGTACGACTTTCCGCCCCTGCAAAAGGCCTTGGTGCTGGTGTTCGGCGCGCTGCCGCCAGCGGTGCTCAACTACATCTTCGCCGAGCGCTATGGACAGGAGCCTGACAAGGTGGCTTCGATGGTGCTCATCGGCAACGTGGCGGCGATTCTGTTCCTCTCCGTCGCCCTGGCGATCGTGCTGCCCTGATCACGGTTGTGTAAGTGGCGACAGGCCTTGTTTCGATTTGCCCGTCATGACTTACGCTTTCGCGCTTGTTTGCAAACCGGGTGACGACGATATTGGTGGCATGAAACCCGCCGGTGCCCGTTGGCCCGGGGCATCACGAGGGGAAGCCCATGATTTCGACTCAGGTCACCGAATTTACGGCCGAATCATCCACCAGCTTTGACGAAGCCATTCGCTTCGGCATGGCCCAGGCGCGCGCGAATCTTTCCAACATTCACGGCGCCTGGGTGCGCCAGCAACGCAAGGTAGTGTGCGGCGGACTCCCTGCCTATCGCGTGTCACTCAAGGTGGCGTTCGGGGCACCCTGACGGCGCTCAGGCGCCGCGGGGGGTGCGCATCAGCACGAGCTCTTCGGCGGCAGTCGGGTGCACGGCAATCGTGCGATCCAGATCGGCCTTGGTGGCCCCCATGGTGATGGCTACGGCCAGGGCCTGAATCATTTCGCCCGAATCGGCGCCGATCAGGTGCGCGCCCAGAACCTTGTCGCTTTCCGTATCCACCACCAGTTTCATGTAGGCACGTTCTGCGCGGCCAGCCAGCACATGCTTCATGGGGCGGAAATCCGCTTCGAATACGGTGACTTCATGACCGGCAGCCCTGGCAGCTTCTTCGCTCAGGCCGATGGTGCCGATCGGCGGCTGGCTGAACACCGCGGTGGCGATGAGGCTGTGATCCACCACGCGGGGCGTGTCGCCAAAAATGCTCTCGGCAAAGGCGCGCCCCTCGGCGATGGCGACGGGGGTCAGCGCGGCCCGGTCGGTCACGTCGCCCACGGCGTAGATGTTGTCCACTGATGTTCTCGAATCCGGTGTGACCTCGATGGCGCCGGAACTCGGGTCCATGCGCACGCCAGCCTCTGCCAGACCGAGGCCGTCGGTATTCGGCGAGCGTCCCAGTGCGCTGAGCACCGCATCGGCGGTGATGGTTCTGCCCTCCTTGCTGTGACAGACAATCCCGGCATCGGTCTTTTCCAGTCGTGTCGTCGAGAACCCATCGGCAAGCGTGATGCCGCGATCGGTCATGGCGGTGGCCAATCGGGTGCGGATGTCATGGTCGAAACCGCGCAGAGGCAGATCACCACGGTAAGCGACGGTGACCTCGCTGCCGAGTCCGGCAAAGATGCCGGCAAACTCGATGCCGATATAACCGGCGCCAAGCACCAGCAGGCGGCGGGGTTGCTCGGTCATGTCGAGCAGGCCATTGGAGTCCACAGCCAGTTCCAGCCCCTCGATGGGCGGGTGACTGGGCTTGCCGCCGGTAGCGATGAGGATGTACTCGGCGGTGATGTGGCGACCGCCGACGGACACCGTGTGCGCATCCACCAGACAGCCGTTGCCTTCCAGCAGGGTGACGCGGGCATTGTCGAGCATGGTGCGGTAAATGCCCTCGAGACGCTCTGTTTCCTTGTTCTTGGCACCGATCAGTGTCGCCAGATCGAACTCGGGCGCGCCCAACGACCAACCGTAACCGGGAGCATCCTCGAACGCGTCGGCGAACTGGGAGGCATACATCATGAGCTTTTTCGGCACACAGCCCCGGATCACGCAGGTACCGCCCACCCGGTCGCCCTCACAGATGGCCACTCTGGCGCCGAGCGCGGCCGCGCGGCGACTGGCGGCGACGCCGCCTGAGCCGGCGCCGATGGTGATCAGGTCGTAATCGTAGGTGGACATGAGTGACTCCCGAATGTCTGATGCGCCCGAGTGTAGCAGCCGGCGGAACAAGCCCGCCTGAGCTTGCGGTGGCACAAGCATGGAACTGACGCCTGCGAGCGCGGGATGGTTCCCCGAAGGTGTCGGCGGCGACCATCCGGGTTACCATGGCGCCGTTTGAATCCATTGCCCACTGAGGACATTCGCATGGCCGGAGCCAGCCTGTTTGCGCTGATTGATGACATTGCCACCCTGCTGGACGACGTGTCCATTCTGGGCAAGGTGGCTGCCAAGAAAACGGCGGGGGTGCTGGGGGACGACCTGGCGCTCAATGCCGAACAGGTGACCGGCGTGAAGGCGGATCGAGAGCTGCCGGTGGTGTGGGCCGTATTCAAGGGCTCGCTCAAGAACAAGGCCATTCTGGTGCCGGCGGCCATGATCATCAGCGCGATTGCGCCATGGGCGATCCTGCCGCTCCTCATGCTCGGGGGCGGTTTCCTGTGTTTCGAAGGCTTCGAAAAATTGCTGCATGCCTTCGAGAAAAAAGAGAAGAAGCAGGCGCATCACGAAGAACGCCGAAAGGCGGTGTGCGATCCCAAGGTGGATCTGGTGGCCTTCGAGGAAAAGAAGATCAAGGGCGCCATTCGGACCGACTTCATTCTGTCGGCGGAAATCATCGTCATTACGCTTGGCGTGGTCGCCGATGCCGAGTTCGTGACCCGGCTGGCTGTGCTCGCCGGTGTGGCCCTGGCGATTACCATCGGCGTGTATGGTGTGGTGGCCGGCATCGTCAAACTCGACGATCTGGGCCTGTGGCTCACCGAGAAGACTGGTGCCATGGCACGGGCCGTCGGGCGCGGCATTCTCGTTGCAGCGCCCTGGCTCATGCGCGGGCTCTCCGTGCTGGGCACCATTGCCATGTTCCTGGTCGGTGGCGGGATCGTGGCCCATGGCATCGGGCCCATCCATCATGCGATCGAGCATTGGGCCCAACAGGCCGATGGCTTGATCGGCAGTCTGCTGCCGACAGTGCTCAATGGCGTGCTCGGCGTCATCGTCGGGGCCGTGCTGGTCGGCATCTTCACGATCGTGATGAAGCTGCTGGGCAAGGGCGAGGCGCACGCCTGAGATCCTGATGCCCGAGTTGTCTTTGCCTGTGTTTGCCGGCCTCACGCTGGTCGCCTTCGTGGGCGGCTTCGTCAGCTCCATTGCCGGCGCCGGAGGCATGCTGGTGCTGCCGTGCCTGCTCTGGGCCGGTATTCCGCCGGTATTGGCGCTGGGCACGAACAAGACACAGAGCGTCTTCGGCACGCTGTCGTCGGCGATCAACTTTTTCCGCAAAGGGCATCTTGATCTGAAACCCTTGCGCGGCACGCTGGTGTGGGCCTTTTTCGGCGCCATTGGCGGTACCTGGCTGGTTCAGTCGATGGACAAGGCTGTCCTCGAAACCCTGTTACCGGCCATTCTGATCGTGTTGTCGATCTACTTTGCCGTCTCGCCGAGAGTGTCCGATCTGGATCATCCGCCGCGTTTGTCCGGGCGCAGCTTCGCGCCGGTGGTCGGGGGTGGGCTCGGGCTCTATGGCGGTTTCTTTGGCCCGGGCATGGGCTCGTTTGCCGCAGCGGCCTTTGCCGGGCTGCGTGGTTACAACATGCGCCGGGCGACGGCGAGCACCAAGCCGGTGGTGCTGGTCACGAACTTCACGTCCATGGTCATGTTCATCGCCGGGGGGCACGTGATCTGGTCGCTGGTCGCCGCCATGGCCGTGGCTCAGGTGGTGGGGGCGAGGCTGGGCTCCAATATGGTCATTCACCGGGGGGCTGCACTGGTCAAGCCGGTGATCGTGGTGGTCACGGCCGCCATCGCCGTGCGCTTGATGCTGCGCTAGTCGCGCTTGCGCCAAACGCTTGCCAGCCAGGGCTGTTCGTGGCGTGGTTTGCCGGGCGGGCGATAGTAGTGCTCGATTTCATCGAAGCCGGCGTTCGTCAGCAGGTGCTGCCAGGTGGGCAGGTCGTAGTAGCAGCCATAGCGCGAACCGTTGAAGCCTTCCTGATTCTCGCCACGGGGGTTCGAGCAAAAGAGGACGCCGCGCGGCTTGAGCGTGCGGTGCACTTCACCCAGCAAACCGGGCAGGCTGTCCTTGGGGGTATGAAACAGGGCGGCATTGGCAAAAACGCCATCAAAATGGGCGGCGGGCAGATCAAGCGCAATGAAATTCTGATGCCAGACATCGCAACCGGTCTCTTCCCGGGCGATGGCCACGAAGTTGGCGGCACCATCCAGGCCGATGGCTTCGTGCCCCAGATCGCGAAAGGTGCGCAGGTCGCGCCCCGGGCCGCAACCCAGATCCAGAATACGAAAGGGCGGTGTGCCCTCGATGGCGCGTAACAAGGCGTCCACGTTCTGGCTGACGTCATGGTCCGCCGTGCCATCACGATAGCCCGATGCATTGACTTCGTAATGCGCCAGGGTGTGATGGGCCAGGGTTTGGTCGTCGGGGCGTTGAGTCATGGTGCGTTGAACCACATGGAGAAACACGGGCATGATGCCATGATGGATGACCTGAAGATTACCGAACAGCTCTCGCTGCCGGTCGCCGAACTGAGCT
Organism: Nitrogeniibacter aestuarii; assembly: GCF_017309585.1. Taxonomy (NCBI): domain Bacteria; kingdom Pseudomonadati; phylum Pseudomonadota; class Betaproteobacteria; order Rhodocyclales; family Zoogloeaceae; genus Nitrogeniibacter; species Nitrogeniibacter aestuarii. The sequence goes on from NZ_CP071321.1 coordinate 753,578, forward strand.
TTGAGGCGATTCGCGCACAAGGTGCGGGTGGCCAGAACGTCAACAAGGTGGCGACGGCCATCCATCTGCGCTTCGACATTGGCGCATCGTCCCTGCCGGACACTGTCAAGACGAAGCTGATGCAGATGCGCGATCAGCGCATCACGCGCGAAGGCGTGGTCGTGATCAAGGCCCAGACTGCCCGTAGCCAGGCGGCCAATCGCGAGATCGCCATGGACCGTCTGCGCGAGCTGATCGTCCAGGCCATGCATGTGCCCAAGCACCGCCGTCCGACCCGGCCGACGCTCGGCTCACAACGTCGGCGGCTGGAATCCAAGCAGCGACGCGGGCAGCTAAAGCAGGCGCGCGGCAAGATTTCGCACGACTGAAGTGCGTGCGGTGTCTTCAGGCGCGAGCCAACATCACCGCAATCAACACGAGCACCAGCACCGGATACGGAAAAGCCACCGTCGGCCTGAGTGACTGCGCCAGGTATTCGCGGACAAGGCCCACCGTGCCCGGGCGCTTCGCCTGCCAGGCCGTATGCAGCTGGTGCGACCGTGTTTGCGGGTGCTGTTCAAGCTCGAGGATGCGTTCGCCAAGGCGTGATTGTGAGGTGCGGAAGATCGCCTCCTGCAGCCACAGGACGAGCACCATGGCCATCCCGAGCAGAGGCCACCCCAGCCACCCCAGTTGAGCGGCAAGTACGATGGCGAGGAGCTTCACCCACAAGGCCTGGCGCTCGTAGTGTTCGATGTTGTTCTGCAGGGTGGCCCACTCGTGGGCAAGGGCGTCTGACTCGGGCTTCATGGGATCGTGTCGATGCGATGGGGCGACCAGCATAAGCGGGGCCGGGGCGTCTGGCCAGATTTATGCTTCTGTTCTCTGTCTCGCGTTGCTATGCTGTGACCATGACCAGCATCTTCATCAGTTATCGACGGGACGACAGTAGCGGTTTCGCCGGACGGCTAGAGGACGATCTGTCCGAATGCTTTGGCGATGCAAGTGTCTTTCGTGATCGCGAAATACCGGCCGGTGCCGACTTCGCCGAGCATCTGAGCGAACGTCTCGGTGCTGCGGACGTGGCACTGGTGGTCATCGGCCGCCACTGGCTCGATGCACGTGATCAAGGCGGCGCCCGTCGCCTCGACCAGCCGGACGACTGGGTTCGCCGGGAAATCGAGCACGTGCTTGCGCGCGATTGCTTGGTGGTGCCGGTGCTGGTCGACGGAGCCACCATGCCCTGGCCCGAGCAGTTGCCGGACTCGCTCGACCCGCTGGCCGGCCGTCAGGCCGTTTCCCTTTCCGATATTCGCTGGCGTCAGGATGTCGAGGCGCTGGCTGATCAGTTGGCCTATCAGGTGCCCGCACTGGCCCGCGCACGCATCGCCAGAGTGCCGACGACAGGCAGGGCTCTCGGGGACATGATCGAGCAGACGCTGGGCGGCGGCAGAACCTCGCGGCCGCGGGGGCATCTGGGGCTGGCGCTCGGCCGCTGGGCCGCCGGGCGCTTGAGCAAGGTCTTCAACACCGTGATCGCGCTGGTGGTGATATACCTGCTGATCCGTTCGCTGGGCGGTGCCAGTGCCAATCACATGCTCGACAAGGTGATCAACACCTCCATCGAACATGCCAAAACGATTTTCTGATCGATTTTCTGTTTCTTCGCGCAGGACAACCCAATATTGTGGGACCTCTATCAACACCATCAGATCAGTCAGCTAGCGGCGAAAACCGAGGCGCTCAAGGGGGATGCGGAGCGCGTTCGGGGCCATTTGCGCTGGGACGTCAACCGTCTTGAAGCCAAGATCGATACGTTGGCGCTTGTCACGCAGGCGATGTGGGAACTGCTCGAAGCGCATACGGACCTGACCGAAGCCGACATCCGCAAGAAAATGACCGAGATCGATGAACGTGACGGCGTGCGCGACGGAAAGATGGGCGGCGTGCCGACACGGTGTGGCAGCTGTGGCCGTGACGCACACAGTCGGGTGGCCCATTGCATGTACTGTGGGCACCCGATCGACGGGCACCACGTGGCACAGCCACGCCCCTGAATCGCGTTGGTCAGGCCTCCGGGCGTCGGCGTTCGATATCCTCGACCACGACCGACAGGGCTTGGGTCGAGATCACCACTTCCCACAGCGACAGCAGTAACGAGACCGCCAGTGCGATGATCGACAGGCCGAACAGCGCGTTGCCCAGCGGACCATATGCGGCATAGATGGCGAGCATGGACAGGGCGCACAGCAGGAAGCTCACCACCCCAAATGTCTGCATGTACTTGATCAGCCCGATGCGGCGCTTGAGGCCGGGAATCTGCCGCGCCACCAGTTGCGGGCTCGTGCGGTCGGCCGCCAGTTGGCGGACGATCTGGGCCAAGGTCAGAAAACGGTTGGTGTAGGCCAGAAGCAGCAGCGAAATGGCCGGAAAGAGCAGGGCGGGTGTGGTGAGGTCCATGGCGTGCGGGTCGTGGGTGTCGAACCGGATTATCCCATGCGTACTTCGCCATCCGGCAAGCGATCGAGTCTGGCCAGTTCAGGGAACCAGCGCATCCACAACACCACCACCACCAGCGTCCCCACCCCGCCGAGAACGATGGCGGGGACGGCACCGAACCAGGCCGCGGTGACGCCCGACTCGAATTCCCCCAGTTGGTTCGACGCGCCAATGAACAGCGAATTGACTGCGCCGACCCGCCCGCGCATGTCGTCCGGCGTCGCGAGCTGAATGTAAGCGCCCCTGAACACCATGCTGACCATGTCCGCGGCGCCCAGGATCGCGAGTGCGCCGATGGACAGCCAGAGATGCGTCGACAGGCCGAATACGATGGTCGCCACGCCGAAGATCGCCACTGAGCCGAACAGGCGTGGGCCAACCCGGCCTTCCATCGGATGTCCTGCCAGCCATACCGACATCACCAGCGCGCCGACGGCCGGCGCAGAACGTAGCAGGCCCAGGCCCCAGGCGCCGGTGTGCAGCACTTCGCTGGCGATGATCGGCAACAGGGCGGTGGCGCCGCCGAGCAGGACGGCCATCATGTCCAGTGACAGCGCGCCGAGCACCGGACGATGATGGCGAATGAAGCGCAACCCTTCCATGAAAGTGTCCACGGGGTTGCGTCCGCGCTGACCGAAGGTCTGGGCGCGGACCGGCCGCACCGGTACCAACAGCAGGGAGGCCAGCGTGATCAGTGCGGTGGCCACCGAGTAGACAACCTCCGGGCCCGCGACGTAGATGAACCCGGCGACGGCGGGTGCCACGATGGTGGAGACCTGATGGGCAGAAGCATTCATCGCGACGGCGCGCGGCAGCAAGCGATTGGGGACCAGCAGGGGGACGAAGGCCTGAGTCGTGGGCGTTTCGAAGGTTCGTCCGGTGCCGGTGACGAGCATCAGCACGTATATGATCGGCAGCGTGATGGTCCCGGTCGCCGAGGTGATGGCGAGAATGCCGAGGCCGACCGCCTGGATCAGTTGCGAGGCCATGATCAAGCGCTTTCGATCGAGACGGTCCGCCAGGTTACCGGCCACGGGCATGAGGATCAGTCGCGGCAGAAACTGCAGCAGACCGACAAAACCCAGGGCGTAGGCACTGCCTGTCATGGACCACACCTGCCAGCCGATGGCGACGGCAAGCATCTGGTTGGCACTCGCGCTGCCGATGCGGCCAAGCCAGAACAGGGTGAAGCCGCGCTGGGCGAACAGGCCGTCCTTCGGTGCGCTCACGTCAGACCTTGTGCGTCGACAGGAGAATGCTCGTCTCCGTATTGGCAATGCCGTCGATGGCTCGAATTCGACCCAGCGCGCGATCGAAGGCTTCGAGGCTGTCAGCCCGTAACTCGGCCATGAAATCCCAGCGACCGTTGGTTGAATGCAGTGTCGCGATCGCCGGTTCGCCGCGCAGGGCCTTGAGCACCGCGTCGGTCGAGCTGCCCTCGACCACAATGCCCATCCACGCCCGAATCCGGTGCGGCTCGGCTTCAGGGCGCAGGCGCACCGTGTAGCCGCTGATCACGCCGGAGTGCTCCAGCCGGCGCAAGCGGTTGAGTACCGTCCCGCGTGCCACCTTCAGCCGCTGGGCAAGTTGGCTGACGCTCTGGCGCGCATCGTCCCGCAGCAGGGCAATGAGCTGCCGATCCGTGTCGTCCAGTTTGTGCAAAGTGTCAGCCATGTCTGCCATTGTGCTCGCAATGGAGGTGGAAGTGGTCAGTGTGCGGTGTTCCGTTTGTCGCGCATTCTGCCCATATTGAATGGAGAACACATCCTCACAGAGATTGCAGCTATGACCACTCACACGAAAGAAGGTGCGCACATCCTGCTGGTCGATCCAGCCTGTTTCGATGTGCACTACGCCATCAACCCCTGGATGTCGCCTGAGGCATGGCAAGCCGATGCGAAGCGCCTCAAGGATGAGGCACGGGCCGGCTTCGATGCGCTCAGGCGCGCGCTCGTGCGCATCGGCTGCCGGGTAACGGTGCTCGATGGCGTGCCCGGCTTGCCCGATATGGTGTTTCCGGCCAACGCGGCCGTGGTGCTCGATGGCGGTGCCCTGATGGCCCGGTTTCGTCATCCCGAGCGTCAGGGCGAGGAGGGGCCTTTTCTCGAGGCCTTCAAGCGCCTCGAAGCGCAGGGGGTGCTGACATCGTTGGCCTTGCTGCCCGAGGGGTGTTTTCAGGAGGGCGCCGGGGACTGTATCTGGGATGCCAATCGCGGCTGCTTCTGGGCGGGATTCGGGCCGAGAAGCGACGCGGCGGCGGCCGGATTCGTCGAGCGCCACTTCGACCGCCCGGTCATACCGCTTGGCCTCGTCACCGAGCGGGCCTATCACCTTGACGTGTGCTTCGCCCCGCTCACGGGGGGCGACGTGCTCTGGTATCCGCCGGCATTCTCGGCCCAGGCGCAGACGACGGTGGTTGAACGGGTCGGCATGTCAAATCTGATTGCGGCCGACGCACAGGATCTGGCGGCATTCAACGTCAATGCCGTGAACGTGGGGCGCGACATCGTCATGGCCCGATGCACCCCGCGTTTGCGTGCGCTCCTGGAGGCAAGGGGCTATCGGGTGCACGACGTGCCACTGGCGCCCTTCATGCTGGCGGGCGGTGGTGCCTTCTGCATGACCTTGCGACTGGATCGAAGCACCGTGCCGCTGGTGGGCCGTGACATCCTGGTCCGGGAGGTGTGCGCATGATGCCCGTGATCGATCTGCCGCAGATGCGTGGCTGGCTCCAGCGCCGGGGCGTGGCGAGCGTGATCGCCGACCTGGTGGAGGCGATCCGAGCCGATTACCTGCGTTGGCCCGAGTTCGAGAAGAGCGCCCGGGTGGCGAGTCATTCCACCGACGGTGTCATCGAGTTGATGCCGACGTCGGACGGCCGGCGCTACGGATTCAAGTATGTGAACGGTCATCCGGCCAACAGTCAGCGTGGCCTTCTGACGGTGACCGGCTTCGGCGTGCTGGCCGATGTGGCCACGGGCTATCCGCTGCTGCTCTCGGAAATGACGCTGGCCACGGCGCTGCGTACCGCGGCCACCTCGGTGCTTGCGGCCTCGGTCATGGCGCGGCCGGGTGCGCGGGTGATGGCCCTGATCGGCAATGGCGCCCAAAGCGAATTCCAGGCGCTTGGTTTTCACCATGTGCTGGGCGTGACGACCATCCGGGCGTTTGACGTTGACCCGAAGGCCACCGCGCGCCTGAAGGCGAATCTGGCCCATGTGGACGGGCTGCGTATCGAGACCTGTCGCGATGTGGCCGACGCGGTGCGCGGCGCCGACATTGTCACCACGGCCACGGCCGACAAGCGGCTGGCGACCATTCTCAAAGAGGCAGATGTGAGGCCGGGGATGCATCTCAATGCCATTGGCGGCGATTGCCCGGGCAAGACGGAACTCGATACAAGGATTGTTGCGCGCGCGCGCGTGGTGGTGGAGTTCGAGCCGCAGACGCGTCTCGAGGGGGAGATTCAGCACATGCCGCCGACTTTCGACGTCACGCCCCTGTGGTCCGTACTGTCGGGCGCCGCGTCGGGGCGCAAGGACGACTCTGAAGTGACGCTGTTCGACTCGGTTGGTTTTGCCCTGGAGGACTTTTCGACCCTCTGCTACCTGCATGAGCAGGTGGAGCGGGGGGCGCTGGGTTCACCGCTGGCGCTGATTCCGGAACTGGATGATCCACGCGACCTGTTTTCGCTGGTGGGTGCGAGCGCCGTATCTGCGCGAAGGGCGGCCTGAAAAGACACCGGCCTCCCGAAGGAGGCCGGCGGCCGGGGTTGGGTGCGAGTCCGCTCAGGCGACGGACTTGGCGGCCTTGGCCGTGGCCTTCAGGGCCGCGTCGGCTGACTTCACCATGTTGGCTTCGGCCAGGCTGACGGTTTCCTTGGCGACCTTGGTGGCTTCGTCGATCGCCTTGGTTGCTGTGGCCATCGCGGTCTTCAGTGCCGAGACCATGGCGTCACCACCGACGGGAGCGGTCTTGGACAGCTTCTCGAGAGCGGCGTCCAGTTCTTTGCTGGCGGCTTCGTACTTGGCGGTCATGACATCACCCATGGACTCACCCAGATCCGATGCGATACCGTAGCAGCCACGGGCATAGCCAATGCTGCTGGCCATGGCCGGCTCAACCATACCGGCAGACAGGGCCGCGAGTTCTTTCGGGTCCTTGGCGCTGCTGAGTTTGGTCATGTTCTTGAAGCTGTCGGTCATGGCCGTACGGCTGGCGTCGAAGGTGAGGCCGGACATACGCTCGAGGGTTTCGAACTGCATGCCCACGAGCGTCACGAACGTGTTGAGGACTTCAGTGCTACCTGCGCTGATTTTGTCAGGGGTCATCATGGTCAAATCTCCTGGATTTTCAATTGAAAGAAGCTTTCTGCTACAGCGCCTTGGATAAAAATGCTGCAGCGCACAATTTCATTCTAGTCAAGAAAATCAGGATGTAAAGCGTTTTTTTGTGCACTGCACAAAAAATTTGAGGCCAAATCGGGAAAAGCCCCGCTGCATGCGGATTCCCGCCCGCTTCGGTAAGGAGGCGTAAAACCGGGTGTCGTGCGCTTGAGACGAAACTTTCCGGCTGTTAGCCTCCTCTGACCACACCTATAACAATCATAGAGGGCTTTCATGAAATCGGTGCTTCGGCTCATCGCCGGCCTGTTCGCCATCGTCGTGCTGGTGGTCGTCGCCCTGGCGGCTTATCTGGCCTTCCTCTTCGATGCCAACGATTATCGGGACCAGTTGGTATCGACCGTCAAGGCGCAAACGGGACGGGATCTGACCCTCAACGGCCCGATCAAGCTATCTCTTTTCCCCTGGTTGGGGTTTTCAATCGGCGCGGCGGAGCTGGGCAACGCCCCGGGGTTTTCCGATCGCCCCTTCGCCTCGCTGGCCTCGGCCGAAGCGCGTGTGAAGCTCTTGCCCCTAGTCGGCGGCAATGTCGAAATCGATCGGGTCACCATGAATGGCCTGCAGCTCAGTCTGGAGCGTCGCAAGGACGGGCAGACCAACTGGGCTGACTTTGGTCAGGGGAAGGAGGCGCCGGCGCCGGAATCGACAAGCTCGTCAGGCGATGAGGACCGCGGGGCGACGGGTGCCCTGAGCGTCGGGGGCATTGATGTGACCGACGCGGCTGTACGCTGGACTGACGCGATGGCCGGTACCGACTATCTGCTCAATCAGGTGGACTTTTCGACGGGGAGTATTGAGCCGGCGGAACCCTTCGACTTCAAGGGCGGTTTCGATTTTTCCGTCTCGCAGCCTGCGGCGAACGGGCGGTTGGGCTTCTCCGGCCAAGCCACGCTCGATACCGAACAACAGAAATATACGCTTCGCCAGATGCGTTTCGAACTGAACGCTGAAGGTGCCGGCTTGCCCGGTGGCAAGATCGAAGCCGGCGCACTCGCCGATGTGGTGGCCGACCTGAACGCGGGCACCCTGAGTGTGGGCAACATGAACGTGAAACTCTACGACTTGCTCATCAGTGGTGGGCTGAACGTGGAGGGCCTGCGCGACTCACCCAATTACTCCGGCCGGATCGAGATTGACGGCTTCAATCCTCGCGCGTTGATGGCGTCCATGGGCCTGGATGCACCGGCAACCGCCAACGCCGAGCGCCTCAAGCGCGCCCGCCTGTCGGCCAATGTGTCTGGCACGGCTCAGTCGATGAAGCTGAGCAACCTCGCGGGCAGTCTCGATGACAGTGAAATCAGTGGTTCTCTGGAGGTTGCCAATTTCAGCCGTCAGGCGCTGAGCTTTGACCTGAGCATCAATCAACTGGACGTGGACAGCTATCTGCCGCCTTCGACGGCAGCACCCGAAACGGCCCCCAAACCCGGTGAAGGCGCGGGGGCCGGAGGCGCAACGAAGCCCCTCGATCTGAGAGGTCCGGCAGTCAAAGGCCGCCTGAGAGTTGGGGCGCTCAAGGTCAGTGGATTGAACATGAGCCAGGTGGACACCGGCGTGGCCCTGTCCAACGGAAAGCTGACATTGACCCCGAAGGCGGCCCTGTATGGCGGCCGTCTCGACGCGGACGTCGGCGTGCTTGCACAAGGCAAGACCGAGCAGCTCAGTCTCAACGGTGGTGTCTCCGGGGTTGCGATCGGGGGGCTGTTGCGAGACCTCACCGCCAAGCCGGAACGACTGACCGGCACGGGCAACGTGAGCATGAATCTGGCCGGGCGAGGGCTCGGAGGCGCAGCGCTCAGGTCCACCCTGGATGGTTCGGTGCGTCTTGTGCTCAAGGACGGTGCCGTGAAAGGTGTGAACGTGGCCCAGTTCCTGCGCGAGGCGCAGGCCAGGCTGCAGGGGAGCAACGCCGACACTGCCCAGGGGGCGCAACAGACCGACTTCAGCGACATGAGTGCGACCGTCTCACTCGGTGGCGGAGTGGCCCGCAATTCGGACCTGTCGCTGCGTTCGCCCCTGCTGCGCGTCTCGGGTGAGGGCCAGGCCAATCTGGTGAAGGAGACCATCGACTATCTGGTGAAGGCGTCCGTGGTCGGCACCCTGACGGGGCAGGGCGGCAAGTCGCTTGATGATGTGCGCGGCGTCACGGTGCCGGTGCGTGTCGGCGGCACATTCGCAGCCCCCACCTATCGCCTGGATGTGGAGGCGCTCCTCAAGGAGGCGGCGGGCGCCAGGCTCGAAGAGCAGAAAGCCAAGGTCAAGGAGCAGGTGGACCAGAAGGTGGAAGAGGTACGCGAAAAGGCCAAGGACCAGATCAAGGATGAGCTGAAGAAAGGGCTTGAGGGCCTTTTCAAGTGATCGATTGCCGGGGCTCTGAATATCAAACTTTGTGCCCTGGTCATGCGCTGTCGGTGCACAAGGCCGTCGCTTCATGCTAGGTTTGCACCGGATGACCACCGGATAACCGGACGGGCTTCGATCCAAATTCGAATTTCAGACTTGGGAGGTTAGACATGAGCGATTACGTGGCAGACGTGAAGAAGTACGCTTCGAACGTCGATGAAGCCGTCGTGGACAAGATCGTCAAGTACTGCGGCATTGCCCTGCGTAACAAGGATTCCTCGCTGGTGTCCGCATCGGACAAAGCCGAACTGGATCGTGTCCGCGACGGTTTCGCGAAGAAGAAGCTCGAACTCGAACCCGCCGCGGCTGAAGCCGGTATCGAGAAGGTGTGCGCCACGCTCAAGGGCGTGAATCAGAAGAGCCGCGTGACCTTCTACTACCTGCTGGCCGAAGCGACCGGCACCATGGACAAGCTGCGCTAAGCACTGCTTCGTTCACGAAAAAGCCCCGGCATGCCGGGGCTTTTTTCATGTCGGGGGCAAGAGCACCGTCAGAGGATGACGGTGATTTCCTCGCGGCGCTCCAGATCGGCACCGAACTCGCGCGCATCGAGGTTCAGTGCGTCGGTGGCGGCCACCAGTCCGATGGGGCGCCGGTCCTGATCCACCACCGGTACATGCCGGAAGCCGCCTTCGTACATCATGTGCAGTGCATGGACGAAGGGATGATCGGGCGCGATCGTCATCGGGTTGTGTGTCATGACCTCGGCCACCGGCGTCGCGTCGGCGTCCACGTCGGCGGCCAGCACCGAAAAGGTCGCGTCATGTTCGGTGAAGATGCCCGTGAGGATGCCATGCTCGGTAATCATGACTGCGTTGGCGTCGTGCTTGGCCATCAGATGAACCACGTCTCGAACGCTCTGTTTCGCGTCGGCTACCACCAGATGCTCAGGGCGCATCACGGCATGAATGGGTCGTGTCGGCATATCAGTCTCCTTCCTGCAGCCCTTGATATGGAGCTGTCTCGAGGTGGGTGGCCCGGCGCCGGCTGAGCGTCGGGGGTGATATTCCCGAAGCTTAGAGCGTGCCACTTTCAAATTGATCTAAGTGATTGAAAACAAAAGCGCCCGGGTTGCACTGCAACACGGGCGTCTTTCGTTTTTTGCGCCAATTTGGTGAATGTCCGCACCACAAGGGCGCGGAATTTCATTTGGGGCTGTCAGGCGATCATGCCTGCACCCACCGTGTTGTTGGTGGATTCATCAATGATGATGAAGGCGCCGGTGGCCCGGTTGCGCTGGTACGGGTCGGCAAAGATCGGTTGCGCCAGCTTGAGGCTCACGCGGGCGATGTCATTCATTTCGAGCGTGGCTGCGTCGCCAGTGTCGAGCGTGTTCACGTCGAGGCGGTACTCGATCCGAGCAACTTTTGCCTTCACTTCGCGGGTGGTGTGGCGCAGCAGGTAGGTGCGTGCCGGGCTCAAGGCGGTTTCGGAGAGCCAGCATACGTCGGCGTCGATCTGCTTGAGTGCGGCGGGCGCCTCGGCGCTCTTGACGATCATGTCGCCGCGCGAGGTGTCGATTTCGTCTTCGAACAGCAGGGTGACTGACTGTTCGTGAATGGCCTTGTCGATGCGCTGGCCGCCGATCTCGATGGCCTTGACCCGGCTGCTTTGACCCGAGGGCAGGGTGGTGACGGCGTCGCCCACGGCGATCTCGCCGGATTCAACCCGGCCCATGAAGCCGCGGTAGTCGTGCAGCTCCGGGTTGGCCGAGTCGCGCGGACGGCACACGTATTGCACCGGGAAGCGGAAGTCCTCCGGCTTTTCGGTGTGGGCGGCCGGGGCGGATTCGAGGATCTGCATCATGGTCGGGCCTTCATACCAGCCCATGCGATCGCCACGTTCGACCACCATGTCGCCGTTGAGGGCCGACATGGGGATGAAGCGCACGTCCTTGATGCCCACCTTTTCAGCAAAGGCGAGGTAGTCGTTGCGGATCGACTCGAAGGTGGCCTGATCGTAGTCGACCAGATCCATCTTGTTGATGGCGACCACCAGATGCGGGATGCCGACCATCTTGGCCAGGGTGGAGTGGCGCCGGGTCTGGGTCAGCATGCCTTTACGCGCATCCACCAGGATGATGGCCAGGTTGGCGGTCGAGGCAGCGGTCACCATGTTGCGGGTGTACTGCTCGTGACCCGGGGCGTCGGCAATGATGTACTTGCGCGTGCCGGTGGTGAAGTAGCGGTAGGCCACATCGATGGTGATGCCCTGCTCGCGCTCGGCCTGCAGGCCGTCTGTGAGCAGGGACAGGTCCACCGCGGTCAGGCCCCGCTTGGCGGAGGTCTTCTCGATGGCGTTCATGGTGTCGGCCAGGATGGTCTTGCTGTCGAACAGCAGACGGCCGATGAGGGTGCTCTTGCCGTCATCGACGCTGCCGCAGGTCAGAAAGCGCAGCAGGCCGTTGTCGGTGTCGGGCAGGTGTTCCAGCGCGGACATGTTCATTCCTTCAATACTTCGTGTTCTGCACGGAGTGGCGGTCTGATCCCCTCCCCCTTCAAGGGGGAGGCCGGGAGGGGGATGGGTCTCGATGTTCGATGCCCCCATCCCCACCCCAACCCTCCCCTTGAAGGGGAGGGCCCTGGTCAGAAGTAGCCTTCCTTCTTGCGCTGCTCCATGGACGCTTCAGAGGTCTGGTCGTCCATGCGCGTGGCGCCGCGTTCGGTGATGGTGGTGGTGGCCGTCTCGGCGAGAATCTTCTCGATGGAGTCGGCGTCGGAGGCGACCGGGGCGGTACAGCTGATGTCGCCCACGGTGCGGAAGCGCACCATCACGTCCTCAACCGTGTCTTCGGGCGCGGCCGGCGTGAGGTCGGTGACCGGCATGAGCAGGTCGCCCTTGCGTACCACCGGGCGGGTGTGGGCGAAATAGATCGAGGGCAGCTCCAGTTGCTCGCGCTCGATGTACTGCCACACGTCCAGTTCGGTCCAGTTACTGATCGGGAATGCGCGGATGTTCTCGCCCTGATGGGTGCGGGCGTTGTAGAGGTTCCACAGTTCCGGGCGCTGGTTCTTCGGGTCCCACTGGCCGAACTCGTCGCGGAAACTCATGATCCGCTCTTTGGCGCGGGCCTTTTCCTCGTCACGACGGGCGCCGCCGATGCAGCAGTCGAAGCCGAATTCCTCGATGGCTTCGAGCAGGGTCACCGACTGGTGCTTGTTGCGCGATTCGTTCTCGTGCTTGAGCACGATGGTGCCGCGGGCCATGGAGTCTTCCAGCGAACGCACGATCAGGCGCTCGCCCAGTTCCTCGGCACGCTTGTCGCGGAAGGCGATCACCTCCGGGTAGTTGTGCCCGGTGTCGATGTGCATGAGCGGGAACGGGAAACGGCCCGGGCGGAAGGCTTTCTCGGCGATGCGCAGCATGCACACCGAATCCTTGCCGCCGGAAAAGAGCAGCACCGGGTTGGCGCACTGGCCGGCCACTTCACGCATGATGTGAATGGCCTCGGCCTCGAGCCAGTCCAGGTGGGACAGGGTCTGTTGGGTCAGGGTCGACATCTTCTTATCTACAACTTGAAAAAAATGAAATCAGTGGCGCAGGGCGCGCAGGGCCGCGGCCAGTCCTGCACGCAGCGCCGCCATCTGTCGGGCGATCTGCTGGGTCAGGCTGGGTGGCAGGGTTCTGCTGTTGGGCATGGGGGCTCTCCTCGATGTGAGCTCAGCTTTTCTTCACGTGCAGGCCGCATTCCTTGGAGGCGGGGTCTTCCCACCACCAGCGGCCGGCGCGGATGTCTTCGCCGACGGCAACCGCACGCGTACAGGGCGCGCAGCCGATGCTCGGGTAGAACTGCTCGTGCAGGGCGCTGTAGGGCACGTCCTTGCTGCGGATGTAGGCCCACACTTCGGCCTCGCTCCAGTCGGACAGCGGGTTGAGCTTTTCCAGGCCGTTGCCGGCGTCGAATTCGCGGGTCGGCAGACCGGTGCGGGTCGGCGACTGGGCCGCGCGCAGGCCGGTGATCCAGGCCTTCTTGCCGGACAGGGCACGCTTGAGCGGTTCGATCTTGCGGATGGCGCAGCAGCTCTTGCGCAGCTCGACCGAGTCGTAGAAGGCGTTGATGCCTTCATTGCGCACATAGGCTTCGACCGCCGCCGCATCCGGGAAAAACACCTTCAGTCGGGTGTCGTAGTGTTGCTCCACCTTGCCCATGAGGTCGTAGGTCTCGACCGGCAGGCGACCGGTGTCGAGCGAGAAAATCTCGATCGGCAGCGAGTGCTTGAGAATCAGGTCGGTCACGACCATGTCCTCGGCGCCCAGGCTGTTGGCAAAGGTGATCGCGCCTTCGGCGCCGAACTCGGCCACGGCGTCACGCAGCTGCTTGAGTACGGCTTCACTCTTGGCGGCCACGCGCGCCAGCAGTTCGGGCGTCAGCTCCGGGTGGATGGCCGGGTTGTTCAGGGCCTGACGAATCGGGATGGCGGATACGGCGCTCATGCGGCAACCCTCCTTTGGCGGCGGAACAGAGGACTCTGCACCGTGACGGACGTCTGGTACGGCTCACTGAAATCCTTCACGTTGCGCAGGGCGTCTTCGAGCTGAGCGTCGCTGTACCTGCCCTCGGCCGGCTGCAGGGCATCGAAGCCGCAGCGGGTGAGGTAGTCGAACTGGTCGCGCAGCACATCACCAATGGCGCGCAGCTCGCCGGTGTGACCGTGGCGGGTGCGCAGCAAGGTGGCGATGGAGTAGCCACGGCCGTCGGCGAATTTCGGGAAATGCACGGCCACCAGCGGCAGCTGGGCGAGATAGGGCGCCACATCCGCGGGTTCGTCGTCACCGGCCAGCCACACGGCAACGTCGCGACGCGACTGCAGGGCGGTTTGCGCCAGGTAAACCGACAGGGGCACGATCCACTGACCTTCGGCGACTTCAACGCTATCGGCGTTCTGGTCTTCGGTCAGGGTCAGCACTTGCCATGCGTCTTCGACGATGGCCTGGGTCTTGATCAGCTTAGCCATTGACGACCTTCCTTTCATTCTGCTGTTCGCCATACACACGAGCCTTGAACGGGTCCTGACCGACGCGGTGCACCGTGTCGATGAAGCGCTCGCCCTCGTGGCGGTTATCGATATAGGTGGCGACGAGTTTTTCAATCACGTCGGGCACGTCGGCGGCGGCAAACGAGCGGCCGATGACCTTGCCGATGCCGGCCTCGTTGCCCTGACGGCCACCGATGGTGATCTGGTACCACTCTTCGCCGTTCTTATCGACGCCGAGAATGCCGATATGGCCCACGTGGTGGTGGCCACAGGCGTTCATGCAGCCGGAGATGTTGAGCTCCAGCTCGCCGATGTCGTGCAGGTAGTCCAGATCGTCGAAGCGTTGTTGCACGGCCTCGGCGATGGGGATGGACTTGGCGTTGGCGAGGTTGCAGAAGTCGCCGCCCGGACAGCAGATCATGTCGGTGAGCAGGCCGAAGTTCGGCGTGGCCAGACCATGGGCGCGCAGCTCTTCCCAGAGGGCGAACAGATTGGACTGCTTCACATCCGCCAGCACCAGGTTCTGCTCGTGGGTGGAGCGCACTTCACCGAAGCTGTAGCGGTCGGCCCAGTCGGCCACCAGATCCAGCTGGGCGTCGGTGATGTCACCCGGCGGCACGCCGGTCTTCTTGAGCGAGATGACCGCAGAGGCATAGCCCGGACGCTTGTGGCCGCGCACGTTGCGCTCGACCCACTTGGCGAACGGAACGCTCTCGGCCTGCTTGGCGATGAAGCCCTCGTCGATGGCCGGCAGGTTTTCGTAGTCCGGATCGACAAAACAGGCGGCGACGCGATCGACTTCTTCCTGTGTCAGCGTGGCCGGGCCATCTTTGAGATGCACCCACTCGGCCTCGACTTGCTCACGGAAGGCGTCGATCCCCAGCGCTTGCACCAGAATCTTGATGCGCGCCTTGTACTTGTTGTCGCGACGGCCAAAGCGGTTGTAGACCCGCAGGATGGCCTCCAGATAGGTGAGCAGGTGCTGCCAGGGGATGAAATCGGTGATTTCCTTGCCTACCATCGGGGTGCGACCCAGACCGCCACCGACGAAAACGCGGAAGCCTAGTTCGCCGGTCTCGTTCTGGCGTACTTCCAGACCGATGTCGTGGCAGCGGATGATCGCGCGATCTTCCTTCGCCCCATTGACGGCCATCTTGAACTTGCGCGGCAGGTAGGCGAATTCCGGGTGGAAGGTGCTCCACTGGCGGATCAGCTCGCACCACGGGCGCGGATCGATCAGCTCGTCGGCGGCGACGCCGGCAAACGGGTCCGAGGTGGTGTTGCGGATACAGTTGCCCGAGGTCTGGATGGCGTGCATCTGCACGCTGGCCAGATCGGCCAGGATTTTCGGCGTGTCTTCGATCTTCGGCCAGTTGAACTGAATGTTCTGACGCGTGGAGAAGTGGCCGTAGCCCTTGTCGTAGGTACGTGCGATGTGCGCGAACATGCGCACCTGATCTGAACGCAGGTTGCCGTAGGGAATGGCGACGCGCAGCATCGGCGCCTGCTTCTGCACGTACAGGCCGTTCTGCAGACGCAGCGGGAGGTATTCCTCCTCGGTCAGTTCGCCGGCGAGGTAGCGCCGGGTCTGGTCCGCGTACTGTTTGACGCGTTCGTCGACCAGTTGTTGATCGTAATCGTCGTAGCGATACATGACAGTTCTCTCAATGGGTTATCAGTTTTGCGCCCACCAGCACCAGGGTGGTGGCCAGAATCGGGCGCAGTACGCGGTCGGGCACGCGGGTAGACACATGGCTACCCAGCCAGATGCCCGGCAGGGAGCCGATGAGCAGGCTACCCAGCAGCAGCCAGTCCACCGTGCCAAGGGCCATGTGGCCAAGGCCGGCGACGGCCGTCAGCGGCACGGCATGCGCGATGTCGGAGCCCACGATGCGTACGGTCGGCAGGCCCGGGTACAGGAAAAACAGTGCTGTGACGCCCAGCGCACCAGCGCCCACACTCGAAATCGACACCAGGGCGCCAAGCACCACGCCGGTGATGATTGTCAGGTTGCGCACCCGGTTCGGGTTCGGGGTGTCGCCCATCACGCGACGTGAGAACGCCTGAATCTTGCTCCGCAGCAAAATGGCAGCCGCCGTGAGCACCAGTGCCCCACCGAGTGCCACCGAGATCACGCTGGTGGCGCCCTCGATGCCGCCCGGGGCGTAGGTGTGGACCGTCCAGAGCGTGATCAGCGCGGAGGGAATGCTGCCGCTGGCCAACCGACGCGTGATCGTCCAGTCAATGGTGCCCTTGAGGCTGTGAGCGAGCGTGCCACCCGCCTTGGTCAGCGCTGCGTAGAGCAGGTCGGTGCCGACCGCCACTGACGGATGAATGCCGAACATGAGGACGAGCAACGGCGTCATGAGCGAGCCGCCACCGACGCCGGTCAAACCGACGATGGCCCCCACAACAAATCCAGCAACCGTGTACGCAAAGTCCATTTCAACTATTCCCTTGATGGTGCAGTGCACTCTACGGATGGGGAATAGATCAGAACAGGCGGTTCAAGTTAAACTTTAAGAACCAAAAGTTATTTTGAGCTGCCATGAACATCCAGCAGTTACGCTATATCGTCGAAGTGGAGCGGCAAGGTCTGAACGTCTCCGACGCCGCCGAAGTGCTGTTCACCTCGCAACCCGGCGTGTCGAAGCAGATCCGCGCGCTCGAAGACGAGCTCGGTGTGCCCATCTTCGTGCGTCACGGCAAGCGCATCGTGGATGTGTCGGAGCCGGGCCGGGAGGTGCTGGCCATTGCGCTGCGCATCCTGCGCGACGTGGATAATCTCAGCCAGGTTGGTGAGGACTTTCGCAACGAGAAGGAGGGCCGGCTCTCCATCGCAACCACTCACACGCAGGCGCGTTACGCGCTGCCCAAGGTCATCGCCGAGTTCACGCGGCAGTATCCGGGGGTGCGGCTTGAGCTGCACCAGGGAAGCCCGCGGCAAGTGTGTGAGATGGCCATCAGCGGCGAGGCGGACGTGGCCATTGCCACCGAAGCCATCTCGGACTACGACGAACTGGTCATGCTCCCCTGCTACCAGTGGAATCGCTGTGTCGTGGCCCCGGCGGATCACCCCATCCTGCGTGCGCAGCCCCTGTCGCTCGAAGAAATCGCCAAGTGGCCGCTGATCACTTACGACACGGCGTTTACCGGCCGCGGGCAGATGAACAAGGCCTTTCTCGGTCGCGGGCTCAAGCCGAGTGTGGTGCTCACCGCCATGGATTCGGACGTCATCAAGACCTACGTACGCATGGGACTGGGCATTGGCATCGTCGCCCGGATGGCCTTCGATCCGGTCACAGACAAGGGGCTGGGGATGGTCGATGCCGCGCATCTGTTCGAGTCGAGCACCACCCGGGTCGGTATTCGCCGCAACGCCTGGCTGCGCGGCTATGTGTATGCGTTCATCGAACTGTTTGCGCCCACGCTTACGCGGCGGATCATCGATGCGGCGCAAGCGGGTGGCGGCAGTGATCCGGGATTATGAGGTGGCGCAAGATTCAGCCGTGCCCGGCAGCCAGGCGCGCGAACAGGCCTGAAGTGCCGGTGGCCAGTTCGAGCATGAGTGCAATGCGGGCCTGGAGGGGGTTCAGCACGCCGCTGCCGGGCAGGATGGCGGCTGTGCGTGTGGATACGCTACCGTTTGCGACTCGGCTCGAACGTATCACCCGGACACCGTTGTCAACGGCGCCAAGTGCAGCGTCGCGCCAGGTGTCGGGCAGGCTGCCGTTGCCGGGCAGGGCCAGAACCACCCCAGCGCAACCGCGCTCATGCGCCTCTGCAAGCAGTGCCGGGCGGCTGCCCGCAGCCACGTGCAGGATGTCGACCTCCGGGAGCGTCGCGTCGTCTTGCAACGTGGCGAGTGGTACGCAGCCCGCGCTGCCCGGCGCCGGTGGCCGGCAAAAAGTGCGCTCTGAAGCGTTGCCGACCGTCCCGGTGCGCGGGGCGGCTATGGCATCGAGCGCATGTGTATGTGTCTTGGCGATCTCTGAAGCGGCAAGGATCTGATCGTTCATGACGACCAGCACCCCATGGTTACGGGCCTCTGGCAGCGCAGCGACGCACAGGGCCTGATACAGGTTCATGGGGCCGTCTGCCGACAGGGCGGTCGCCGGGCGCATGGCGGCCGTCAGCACGACGGGCTTTCCGGGTGAGCACACCAGATGCAGGAACCAGGCGGTTTCCTCTAGCGTGTCGGTACCATGAGTGATCACCACCCCCTGACAGGATGCCGATGCCCGCGCAGCCTCGACGGCCCTTGCGATCATCAACCAGTGTTCCGGCGTCATGTCCTTGCTGTCGATGGACAGCAGTTCCTGTGTCTCGATGCGGGGCAGGTCATCCGGGTGACCCAGCGCCGTGAGTAAGTCAGTGGCCGACATGCTGCCGGCCACGTAATCCGATGCGTTCCCGGCGTGCGCGCCCCGACCGGCAATGGTGCCACCGGTGGTGAGCAGGGTGATGTGGCCTGTTGACATGGGTGAATCGAGTTACTGGAAAGGCTTGTCGTTGGGGGTGCGGAAGAGCTCGCGCATGGAGGTCGACAGCGGGAAGTTGAGATTCAGGTTATTGGGCGGGATCGGGCGCATGAACCATCTCGTGTAGATGCGCTCGGCTTCCCCGCTGGCCATGAGCTTGCGCAGCGTGTCGTCGACGAGCGCCTTCATGTCCGGATCGTCTTTGCGCAGCATGCAGCCATAGGCCTCGAACGAACGCGGCGTGCCGGTGACGATCCAGTCTTCCGGATGAGTCGATTTGGCGACCTCGCCATACAGCAGCGCATCGTCGAGCATGAACGCATCGGCGCGACCGGTCTCGAGTGTCAGGAAGCTCTCGCCGTGGTCGCGCGCGGTGATCAGCGTCAGGCCGCTGGCGTGGCCTTCTTTCATTTCGCGCAGCAGGCGCTCGGACGTGGTTCCCGCCGTGGTGACGACCCGGCGACCGTCCAGATCATCAAAATCCGAGATGCCGGCGTCACGGCGTGTCAGCAAGCGGGTGCCGATGATGAAAATGCTGGTCGAGAAGGCAACCTCGCGGGCTCGGGTCGTATTGTGCGTGGTGGAGCCGCACTCGAAGTCGATTTCGCCCTTCTTGATCAGGCGAAACCGGTTGCCTGATGTGATCGGAACCATTTCCACGCGCAGATCGGGCTGACGCAAGCGGCCGCGAATCGCCTCGACCACGTGCATGGCCAGGTCGTGGGAGTAGCCCATCACCTTGCCCTTCTCGTCCAGATATGAAAACGGGATGGATGAGAGGCGGTGCCCGAGGCGAATTTCGCCGCGTTCGCGGATACTGTCGAGTGTGCTTGCGGCCTCTTGGGCATGGCTCGGGATGCTCAAGCCCAGCAGGCCAACCGTTACGCCCATCAGGAGGCCGGTCCAGGTGCTTCGTTTCAAAACGGGGTCCTCTGCGGTGGATCGGTCCTATTCTGCCCCGATCCGTGACGTTTGCGGCCATTGTTCGGGAAAACTTTGCGCTCATTCCCAACAAGTCACAGTTCGCGTCACGTGTAGTTCTTATACTTCGTCGGCATTTCTTACTTTCTTCCGGCTTTTCCTCATGTCATCAAACCAGCTTCAACGTCTTGTCAGGGGTTCCGTCCTCGTCAGCCTGCTTGTCAGTGCCAGCGGCGTGTGGTGCGCTGATGCGGGAAAAGCCGCCGAGTATTACGAGGACGGGCTGAGCCGCTTCGAAGCGGGCGATCGGGCCGGCGCGATCATCCAGCTCCAGAATGCCCTGCAGGAAAATGGCAATCTGCTCTCTGCTCATGTGCTGCTGGCCAAAGCCTTGCTGGAGGATCTTCAGCTCTCGGCAGCAGAGGCCGCGCTCGACAAGGCCATGACACTCGGCGTCAGTCCGAGTGAAGTTGCCGTGCCGCGTGCCCGGCTGCTCAGCGCCCTGGGCCGCCATGCCGAATTGCTGGACAAGGTGAGCGCTGACGGTGTCTCCGGCGCAGACCGGACCGAAGTGCTGACCCTGCGTGCCAAGGCTCACGCCACGCTGGGAGACGAGGAAGCCGCCATGCGGGGTTTCGAGGCTGCGATCGAGACCAATCGGAGCGACGAAAAGCCCTACGTTGAACTCATTCCCTATCTGATGCAGCTCGGGCGGCTCGATGAAGCGCAAAATGCGCTCGATACCCTCGAAGTGATCCAGCCGGATGCTGCGTCGACATGGAACCTGAAGGCGTCGATGTCTCATGTTCGCGGGCGTCTCGACGATGCCCTCAAGGCGTACAGCAAGGCACTGGAGGCGGAGCCGCGGCATGTGGATGCACGTATTGCGCGGGCCTCGATCTACCTTGACGCCAAGAATCTCGATGCCGCCCGCCAGGACTTGGATTTTCTGCGCGAACTCGTACCTGAAGAGCCTCGCGCAAACTACCTTGGCGCGGTGCTTGCCGGCATTGAGGACGATTCAAGCGAAGTACGACAGCGGCTGACTGCGGTCGCGCAGCGCATCGATGCCCTGCCTGGCGAATACGTCTCTGCCAGTGAGCAACTCCTGATGCTCGGAGCGCTGGCCCATCACGGCCTGAATGTGCCCGTGAAGGCGAAGAGTTATCTGGATCGGCTGCTGGCGCGCTACCCCGCCAACCTTGCTGCCAGGAAGCTGCTCGCTGGAATTTATGTAGACGAGCGCGACAGCGTTCGGGCCATGCGCACGATCGAGCCCGTGCTCCGCGCGAAGCCGAATGACCCGCAGGCCTTGCTGCTCATGGGGCGCGCCCACCTGATCGACAAGCGCTTCACCCAGGCCAACCGCTATCTCGAGCAGGCCGCCGACAGCGTCAAGGATGATCCCCGGTCGCTTGCGGCGCTAGGCTTCGGGCTGATCGGTGCCGGGAGTCAGGCCGATGGTCTCGCTCGCCTCGAAGAAGCCTTTCGGCTCGACCCCGCCAATGGCGCGGTGGGCATGGTCCTGGCGACGGCGCACATGCGCCAGGGCGAACACGATCGGGCCATTGCGGTCGCACAGTCCCTGGTGGACAGTAATCCTGACGATCTGATTGCCCTGAACCTGCTCGGAGCCATCCATGCGGCCAAGGGCGACATTGCCGCGGCGCAGTCGGCGTACGAGCGTGCCCTCGCTGTCGATGCCGGCTTCGTCCCAGCCCAGCTCAACCTTGCACGATTGGAGATGGCCAGTCAGCGCTTTGAGTCGGCCCGGGTGCGACTGGCGGATATGAGCAAGACGTATCCGAACGATGGGCGCATCTACTACGAATTAGGGCGGTTGGCAGGCATGCAGGGTGATATGGAGGGGGCCATCAATGCGCTGCGGACTGCTGTTGCGAAAGATCGGCGTGACCCCAAAGCCAGCCTTGCCCTGATCGATGCCCTCTGGGCGGAGCGCAGATTCAGCGAAGCCCTGAGCGTCGCCAAAGAGGCCGCACTGCGTCATCGGGAAGACATGGCGGTCATCGCAACCCTGGCTCGGGCGCATCAATTGGCGGGCGACACCGACGCGGCTCGCTCGGTGCTCCGGGAGATGACGCGGCTTGCAGAGTTCGATCCTGCTGCTCAGGTGCGTATCGGCCGCATGTACATGGACGTGGGCTCCCCCGATGACGCCGAATACAACGTACGCAAAGCCCGCACGGCGTCACCTGATTTCGAGCCGGCACTGGCGCTTGCCGTGGAGATTGCCATCGCCAAGGGCGATGCGGGCGAGGCCGGAAAGCGCCTCGATCAACTTCAGTCCGTGGCGCCCAGGCATGTGGAGATCCCCGGTTACCAGGCGCGCCTGGCATGGCTCAAGGGCGAGCGGGAAGCCGCGCTCAAGCTGTTCCGACGCGCCTATGACATGTCGCCTTCTCCGTCGAGTGCCATGGCGCTGGCGCGTGCGAACTTCGAGGCAGGCAACGCCGCTGCGGCGATTGAGGTTCTCAAGCGGGACATCAAACGTGCGCCGTCAACGGCAGTCAGACGTGCGCTGATCGAACTGCTCATGCGTGAGCGTCAGTGGGCGGAGGCTCGCGGCCAGCTGGAGACGATGATTGAAAGCGGTGTGCGTGATGCCAGTGTGTTGAATCTGCTTGCCACCGTATATTTCGAGTTGGGCGATGGCCAGGCAATGGCGACTGCTGAAGAGGCTCGGCGTCTTGCGCCGAACGACCCGCTGGTGGCCGACACGCTTGGATGGATCAAATTGCATGTGGGCGATGTCTCGGGTGCGCTCAATCTGCTTCGGGATGCGCGCTTGCGTGATCCTTCCAATCGCGAGATCCGTTTCCATCTGGCCAAGGCGTTGCAGGCGGCGGGACGGATTGACGATGCGCGCAAGGAACTGGAGTTCGCCCTCGAGGGGGGGCAGGCGTTTCCGGGGCGTTCGCGTGCGCTTGAACTGAAACAGACCTTGGCACAGTGAGTGTCGAGAGATTTTACGCTTTGATGCCAAGCGCTCAGCCAATATGGCCTAAGTTTTTGAAATATAAATAGATGTTGTGTTGGCACGCGCATTGCTTTGTAATGTTTAGATACGAATAACCGGAGGTCTCCTGATGAGTCCCGCAAAACTCCGCGCCCTGTTGGCGCTTACCGCTGTGATGGCCGGCCCTGCGATGGCCGCGACCGAGTGGAACTTCAGCGGCGATAACAATAACGCCACCTGGGCCAACACCCGCAGCTTCACCTCTAATGGTATTACCGTGACGGCGTCTGCCTGGGCCAATACGTCGGGCACTGCGAACCAGCAGCTCGAAACGGCCTATCTCTCGGCGTATGGTTCCAGTGGTCTGGGCGTCATCAATCGCGACGGATACTCGAGCAGCAGTAGCGACAAAGACTACAACGATGTGATTGGCGATGGCCAAGAGCACTCCATGGACAACGACCAGCGTTACGACTCGATCCTGCTGTCGTTCTCTGAGGCGGTGAACGTCGCCGGTTTGCGCAACGGTTGGTACAGCGGTGATTCGGACCTGTCCGTCATGGCCTATCTCGGCGCCGGTGCGCCGTCGCTTTCCGGTCTGACCTACTCGAATCTGACGTCCAATGGCTGGGTGGGTATCGCCGACCTGTCGGATGTCGGCACCAGCTGGGGCGCGACCAATTCCACGACGTTCTCGTCTTACTGGCTGGTTGGCGCGTTCAACCCGGCATTCAATGGCAACACCAGCTGGAGCACCGGTAACGACATGGTCAAGCTCGCGGCTGTGAGCGCCAATGTATGTACCGGTGTTGTCTCCAACGGCACCTGCGGTCAACAGAGCACAGGCGTGCCTGAGCCCGGTTCCCTTGCACTTGCAGGCCTCGGTCTGTTGGGTGTGCTGGGAATGCGTCGCCGTCGCTCATAAGACGACGACCACTCCGTCTTTCACGGCGCCCGAGGGCGCCGTTTCTTTTTGTCAGGTCTCGTTTTCAGTGTGCTCTGCCGCCTCCTGTTGCTGGAGCCGCCACATCTGCGCGTATGCGTTGTCGGCGGCGAGCAATTCCCGATGGTGGCCACGTTCGACGATGTGCCCTTGATCCAGCACGATGATTTCATCGGCCTGCGCGATGGTCGACAGGCGGTGAGCGATGATGAGCGCGGTGCGACCTCGGGCGGCCTGATCGATCTGAGCCTGAATGGCCTTTTCGGTCTTGGAGTCCAGTGCCGAGGTGGCTTCATCGAAGATGAGGATGGCCGGGTCCTTGAGCAGGGCCCGGGCAATGGCCACACGCTGCTTTTCGCCCCCTGACAACTTCAATCCGCGCTCGCCAACCCGGGTATCCATGCCGTCAGGCAGCCGGGAGATGAAGTCATCGAGCTGAGCCGCGCTGGCGGCGGCCTCGACCGCGCCCTCCGACGCGTCCGGGTTGCCGTACTGGATGTTGTATCGAAGCGTGTCGTTGAACAGCACCGTGTCCTGGGGGACGATCCCGATGGCCTTGCGCAGGCTGTGCTGTTGAACATCACGGATGTCGGCCCCATTGATCGTGATGCGTCCCGAGGTCACGTCGTAGAAGCGGAACAGCAGGCGGGCCAGCGTGGATTTGCCCGAGCCCGAATGCCCGACCACGGCGACTGTCTTGCCGGCGGGGACGGCGAAGTCCACATCGAAGAGAATCTCACGCGCCGGATCGTAATGGAAACCGACATGCTCGAAGCGAACCGTGGCCGGTCCGGGCGGCAGGCTGCCGGCTTCCGGTTTGTCGTCGATTTCCTTGTGCTGCCCGAGCAGGCCGAACATGCGCTCGATGTCGGTGAGTGACTGGCGGATTTCACGGTAGATCACACCCAGGAAGTTGAGCGGGATATAGAGCTGCAACATGTAGGCGTTGATCAGCACGATATCGCCGATGGTCATGCTGCCCTCGGCCACCCGGTTGGCGGCCAGCCACATCATGGTGGCGACGGCTGTGGAAATGATGGCCGCCTGACCGATGTTCAGTCCCGACAGCGAGAGCTGGTTCTTGATCTGGGCATCCGCCCAGTCGCCCATCTGGCGGTCGTAGCGATCGGCCTCGAAACGTTCATTGTTGAAGTACTTGACCGTTTCGAAGTTGATCAGGCTGTCGATGGCCCGCGCGTTGGCCGCCGAATCCAGCTCGTTGGCCTTGCGGCGCAGGGCCGTGCGCCAGTTGGTGACGCGCACGGTGAAGGTGATGTAGAAGAGCAGCGTCCCGGCGGTGATGAGCGAGAACACGGCGTCGTAATTGATATAGAGAATGCCGATCACCAGGCCGATCTCGACCAGTGTGGGCAGGATGCTGTACAGCGTGTAGCTGATCAAAGAGCCGACGGACCGGGTGCCGCGCTCGATGTCGCGCGTCAGCCCGCCGGTCTGTCGTTCCAGGTGGAATCGCAGCGACAGGGCATGCAGGTGGTTGAACACCTGCAGCGAGATGTTTCGCACCGCCTGCTGGGTGACCCGGGCGAACACCAGTTCGCGCAGTTCGGTGAACAGAGACGTGGAAAAGCGCAGCACGCCGTAGGCAAACAGGATGGCCGCGGGGACAACGATGAAGGCCTGCTCCGGCGTGATCGTGAGCGCGTCGACCAGATGCTTGAACACCATGGGGACGCCCACGTTGGCGAATTTCGCCAATAGCAGGCACGTCAGCGCAAAGATGACGCGGCCTTTGTAGCTCCACAGGTACGGGATGAGGGTCTTGAGCGTGTACCAGTCGTGGCGCTCGGTGGGATCGGGGGCGGGCAGGGCGCCGGAGACTCGGTGTCGCATCCAGCGATTCTAGCCTGCCGTGGGTTTCCGGCGCTTCAAGCCGAAGGCGAGCCGGCGACCAATCTTGCGGCCAGGGCGAGGAAAACGAGGCTGGCGAAGCGATCGAGCCAGGGCGCCATTCGCGGATGCTTCTGCATCCATTGACCAATGCGCCCTGCCAGCAGGGCAATCGAGCCGAAGACGACGATGGTCTGCGCCATGAAGAGGCCGCCGAGGGTGAGCATTTGCAGGGTGACCGGGCCTGAGTCGGGATGGATGAACTGAGGCATGAATGCCAGAAAGAACAACGCCACCTTCGGGTTGATGGCATTGGCGACAAAACCGCGCGAGACGTCCCGCAGCCAGGGGCGTCTGATGCTCCGGCCCGCCGTCGGGGCCGGGCCGGGCCGGACGCGCCATGCCGATATTGCCATCCACACCAGGTAGGCCGCGCCCAGCCATTTGAGCGCGGTGAACGCCGTTGGTGACGCCAGCACGGCAGCACTGACGCCGAGCGTGGCCCACAGGATGTGCGTCATGCACCCGAGGGTGCAGCCCAGTGCAAAGGCGAATCCGGCCTGCCGTCCGCGGGCCAGACTGTGGGCGAGAACCATGAGGTTATCCGGCCCCGGGGCGATGGTCACGACCAGTGAGGCACCAAGGAAAGTGAACAGGGTGGGTAAATCGGGCATTCAGGTCTCGCGCAACAACACCGCCAGTGTAAGCTGCTGCGCCCAGCAGGGCCAGACAAGGCGGGAGACGGGGGGCGTGCTAACGTGTGGGTTTGATTCGGAAGGTGCGCAAATGCAGAGAAGAGATGCGCTGGTGTTGAGCCTGGGGGCCCTGGTGACGGCGGCGTTGGTGGTGTCGGGTATCGACCCATACGATCGGCTCACCTGGTGGATGGAGGTCTTGCCGGCAATGCTCGCACTGGTGATCATCGGTGCGACACACCGCCGATTCCCGCTCACGGAACTGGTGCTCGTGCTGATCGCGCTGCATGCGCTGATTCTCATTCTGGGCGGTGCGTACTCTTACGCCCGGGTGCCCTTGGGGTTCTGGCTACAGGACGCGTTCGGTTTCGAGCGCAATCCCTATGACCGCATCGGTCACCTGGCGCAAGGCTTCATCCCCGCCATGATTGCCCGCGAGTTGCTGATACGGCTCAAGGTACTGGCCCGCGGCGGTGCATGGTTGTTCTTTGTCGTCTGCTCGATCTGCCTGGCCATTTCAGCGCTCTACGAGCTGATTGAATGGCAGGCCGCAGTGATCATGGGGCAGGGCGCCACCGAGTTCCTGGGCACACAGGGCGACCCCTGGGATACTCAGGCCGACATGGCGCTGGCGCTCATCGGATCGATCCTTGCCCAGTG
The DNA here is from genome assembly GCF_017309585.1 of Nitrogeniibacter aestuarii. Lineage (NCBI taxonomy): Bacteria > Pseudomonadati > Pseudomonadota > Betaproteobacteria > Rhodocyclales > Zoogloeaceae > Nitrogeniibacter > Nitrogeniibacter aestuarii. The sequence goes on from NZ_CP071321.1 coordinate 780,360, forward strand.
GCTGCTCGCGCGCTGGCATGATCGACAGCTTCAGGCCTTGTCCGCATGATTCTGTAGCGGCAGGCGCAGGGTCATGCGCAAACCGCCACCGGGCTCGTTGTTCGCCTCGATACTGCCCTGATGGGCCTTCATGGCGCGCTGGGCGATGGCCAGACCCAAACCGAAGCCCTGAGCGGAGCGTTCGTCGCCTCCCCGATGGAAGGGCTCGAAGATGTGGGGCAGATCATCCGCTGGTACACCAGGGCCCTGGTCGATGATGTCGACGCTCAATTCGCTGTTGCATGCACTGGCCTTGATCGACACGGTGGTGCCTTCGGCCGTGTATTTGACGGCATTGCGGATCACGTTTTCAAAGGCGCGTTGAAGCGGCGTGGCCTGAACCATCGCCCATGCCTCACCGGTGCTCTCGAAGTGGACGTCGCGTCCCTTGGCCCGGGCTTCGAACTGGGCATCACCCGCGATGTCGGTGAGCAACTCCATGAGGTCGAGGCGCTCAAGATGGCCGTTGGCGCCAGCTTCAAGGCGTGACAGCGTCAGCAGCTCGCCCACCAAGGTATCAAGGCGCTGGGATTCGAGTTCGAGCCGGTCGAACGTGGCTTCAAGTTGCGCCGGGTTCTTTCGCCCGAGACCAATGGCCGCCTGCATGCGGGCAAGGGGGGATCGCAGCTCGTGCGACACGTCGTGCAGCAGGCGCCGCTGGGCGTTGATCTGTGCCTGAAGCTGGGCCGCCATGCGATCGAAGTCCTGGCCCAGGTCGGCGATTTCATCTCGGCGGCCACCCATGGAGGGGGTTGCGCGGGCATCGAGATTGCCTCGCGCTGCCGCGTCGAATGCGCGGCGCAATGCGCGAATCGGCTTGGCGACGTACCAGGCGAGCAGGGCACTGAAGGCGACGCTTGCAATGAGCACCGCACTCAGGGGAACTAGGAGCGAGGGCGGTTTGCGGTCCGTGCGCTCATGAGTCAGGCGTTCCGGGTGGATCATGATCTCGTAGCGTTGCCCGTTGGCCGCGACCACGGATCGCCGCGCGTTGGCGGGAATGCTGTCCAGCTCATGCGGCGGGGGCAGGCGGTTGCCGGTGAGGTCGCGGCCCTGTGAATCGAGAATCAGCACGGGCGGAACACCGTGGCGCTGCCCCCAGCGGGAGATCAGGCGCCGCGCCGCGTCCGGATTGCCGGCGGCGAGCACCGTTTCGGTGGTGTCGAGCCAGAAACTGATGCGCGGGCCGAGACGTTCGCTCGCTTCATCGATCGATGCCTGACGATGCACCCATACGGCTGAGCCGACACCCACGCCGGCGACGATCAGCGCCAGCCAGAAGGCGGCAAAGGATTTCCAGAACAGGCGGCCCATAAATTATTCCCGCACGAACTGGTAGCCCTGTCCGCGAACCGTCTGGATCCAGGACTGCCCGTCGCGTCGTGCCCCGAGCTTCTGGCGGATGCTGGAGACATGCACGTCGATGCTGCGATCAAAGCGCGCCAGGGGGCGGCCGAGTGCCTTCTCGGAAAGTTCGTTCTTGCTCACCACGCTGCCGGCATGCCGGGCGAGCAGTTCGAGAATGGAAAACTCGGTGCTGGTGAGCGTCAGGGCGTTGCCATGCCATTCGGCGGTGCGTTTGGCGGGCCAGAGGGTGAGCGGGCCTTCCTGAATGGCATCGGCATGGTCGGCGGCGGTGGCTGGCGCGCTCATGCGCCGCAGGATGGCGCGAATGCGCGCCACCAGTTCGCGGGGTGTGCATGGTTTGGGCACGTAGTCATCCGCGCCCAGTTCCAGACCGACCACCCGGTCGATGTCATCGCCGCGTGCGGTGAGCATGAGCACCGGCATGTTGCTGTGCTGCCGGATCTTGCGCAGGGCGTCCACGCCATTGAGAACCGGCATCATCACGTCGAGCACGACAATGTCGAACGGTCCCTCGAGTGCCGCCTTGACGCCAGCCTCGCCGTCGTGAGCCACATCGGTGTCGAAGCCTTCCTGCGTCAGGTACTCACTGAGCATGCCGGACAGTTCCACATCGTCATCGACCAGCAGCACACGCGTCATCTTCATTCCTCCTGTCATCGCAGGCACATGATACGGCGGCGAATGCCCGGTTTGGCGGCCTTTACCGCGCTTTACCTGCCTTTACGTCGCCATGACCGTGCTTTACCCGGTCACCCCGCATAGTGCATCCAACAGGTGAGGGCGCAGTGCCCGGCCTGCCCTGAATGAAGATGAAGACAGGAGTGACGACATGAATAAGCGGACCAAGATCATCGGTGCCTTTCTGGCGGCAAGCAGCGTGGCGCTGGCCATCCCTTACGCGGCCCAGGCCCGGGGCGGTGACTACGGTTTCGGCGGTGGATGCGAAGGCCGTGGTCATCAGATGCACGGGGCTCGGCACATGTTTGGCGGTCACGGCGGTGGCCACGGCATGCTGCGTGGGCTGGACCTGACCGAAGCGCAGAAGGACAAGATCTTTGAACTGCGACACAAGCTCGAACCCGAGATGCGTGAGCAGATGAAAGTTGTGCGTGCCGCGGGTGTTGCCTTGCGCGAGATGATGACTCAAGGCGAGTACGACGCTGCCAGGGTCAAGACCCTGACCGAAGAACGCGCAGCCGCCATGAGCCAGATGGCGCAAATGAAGTTCGCCAATCAGAACGAGGTCTATCAGTTGCTGACCGACGAGCAGAGAGCCGAACTGAAGAAGCGCAAGGAAGCGCGTCAGGAGCGCTGGGAGAAACGCGGCATGGGGCAGGGTCGTAGTGCGGCGGACATGGATACCTGACGAGCGGTTTTGTGCACAACGAAAAAGGCGCATTCGATGCGCCTTTTTCTTTTTTGAGGCTCGTCAACACGCGATTATTTTTTATGCTAGAAGGTTCGCATTGTGCACTGCCCATTGATCTTTGCGTGCACGCCACTTAAAACCCGGTTGACAACCCTTCTGCTCGACGTATGATTGAAACGAACGTTCGGTTTTTTACGTCGGGCAGTAAAGTTGTACGCGACACATGCAACCACAACGATAGCGAGCGGTGAGCCCGATGACAGAAAACTACAAGCAAGGGACCGAAACGAGGGAGCGCATCCTGGATGCGGCGGAGGTCTTGTTCGCGGCGCATGGATTCGAAGCCACGTCCATGAGGATGATTACCGGTCTGGCCAACGTGAACCTGGCGGCGGTGAATTATCACTTCGGCAGCAAGGACGCGCTGATCCAGGAGGTGTTCCGACGGCGATTGACCGGCCTGAACCAGCGGCGGATGTCCGCGCTGGAAGAGGCCGAGCGTGCTGCCGCTGGCAGCGCGGTGAAACCGAGCAGGATCGTGGAGATCTTTTTCGGGATGCCACTGGTCATGGCGGCGGAGGCCGATCCGGCGGGTGCAACCTTCATGCGTCTGCTCGGTCGCACCTATACCGAGCCGAACGAGTTTGTTCGGCGTTTCCTGGCCGAGGAGTATTCCGAGGTCGTAGAGCGTTTCATGGGAGCGCTCTACCATGCGATACCGGATGTGCCCCGGGATGAAATCCTGTGGCGCTTCCATTTCATGATGGGGGCCATGTCCTACGCGATTGCGGGGACGGACGCACTCAGGCTGTTTGGTGGTGAATTGAACGACACGGACCCGGAGCGGATGCTGCCGCGACTGATGTCCTTTTTGCTGGGTGGACTGCGCGCCCCGTTGCCTGGATTGCAGGCGGCAGGGGCGGCGCGAGATGCCGCCTGAATGATCGGCCGAGCGGGCCGTAGAGCCCGCCGGCCTTCGATGAGGAGAACAACGCATGATCTGGTTTCTACTGGCCCTACCTCTCGTGGCTGTCGCGCTCGCCTACGGGCGGGCGCCACTTTTTGCCTGGGCCGTCGCAACGGTCGTCTGGCTCGGTGGCCTCGCAGTGACGGGGGGGTGGCCGGGTTGGCTGGGCATCCCGGCAGTGATCATCGCCGGCGCGTTGTTTGCCGTCTTCCTGATCGACTCGGTGCGCAAGCAGTATGTGACACGTCCGATCCTGAAAGCTTTCCGCGCCGCACTGCCCAGCATGTCTCAGACCGAGAAGGATGCGCTCGAAGCCGGCACCGTCTGGTGGGAGGGCGATCTGTTCGCCGGCAAACCCGACTGGGACAAGATGCGCAGCTATCCGTGGCCCGCGCTCACGGACGAAGAGCAGCGTTTTCTCGATATCCAGACCACCGAGCTGTGCCGCATGACCGATGAGTGGGACGGCTCCTTGCGTCAGGATCTGCCCATGGAGGTGTGGAACTACATCAAGTCCGAAGGCTTCCTGGGCATGATTATTCCCAAGGAATACGGTGGCAAGGGCTTCTCGGCCTTCATGCACTCCCAGGTGGTCACCAAGCTCTCCACGCGCTCGTCGGCGGCCGCCGTGACCGTCATGGTGCCCAACTCGCTCGGGCCGGCCGAATTGCTCCTGCACTACGGCACCGAGGACCAGAAAAACCATTACCTGCCGCGTCTGGCGCGCGGCGAAGAAATCCCGGCTTTTGCCTTGACCAGCCCCTGGGCGGGGTCGGACGCAGCCTCCATCCCGGATTCGGGGGTGGTGTGCAAAGGCCGGTACAAAGGCGAAGAAGTGGTGGGCATCCGGCTGAACTTCGACAAGCGCTACATCACACTGGCGCCGGTGTGCACCGTCTTCGGCCTGGCTTTCCGCATGTTCGACCCGGAGCATCTGCTCGGCGAGACCGAAGACATCGGCATCACCTGCGCCCTGATCCCGTGGAATCACCCGGGCGTGGACATCGGTCGGCGTCACTTCCCGCTCAACGCGATCTGGATGAACGGGCCGATCCGTGGTCAGGACGTGTTCATTCCGCTCGAATTCATCATCGGGGGGCCGGCCATGGCTGGCCAGGGCTGGCGCATGCTGATGGAGTGCCTGGCGGCCGGCCGGTCCATTTCCCTGCCGGGATCAAACACCGGCATGCAGAAGCTCACTGCCCGTGCGGTGGGGGCCTATGCCCGCGTCCGCTATCAGTTCAAGACTGCCATCGGCCGTTTCGAAGGCGTGGAAGAGGCGTTGACCCGTATCGGTGCCAACACCTACCTGTCGGATGCGGCGCGTATCTTCACTGCCGGCTCCATCGATCAGGGCGAAAAGCCGTCCGTGGTGTCGGCCATCGTGAAGTATCACATCACCGAGCGGGCCCGCCAGACGGTCAATGACGGCATGGATGTCATCGGCGGCAAGGGCATCTGCCTGGGGCCGCAGAACTTCCTCGGCCGTGCGTATCAGCAGGTGCCGGTGGGCATTACGGTGGAAGGGGCCAACATCCTGACGCGCAGCCTGATTCTCTTCGGCCAGGGGGCGGTGCGCTGTCACCCCTATGTGCTCAAGGAAATGCATGCGGCCCAAGACAACGATCTGGAGACCTTCGACGCCGCGCTTTGGGGGCATGTCAGCTACACCATGCAGAATGCCGCGCGTGCCCTGGTGATGGGGCTGACCGGCTCGCACTTTGTGAGGGTCCCGGCCGGCGTGCCTGAAGAGACGAGGCGCTACTACCAGCAGCTCACCCGGTATTCGGCAGCCTTTGCCTTTCTGAGCGATATTTCCATGGGCACCATGGGCGGTGCGCTCAAGCGCAAGGAAAAACTCTCGGCTCGCCTGGGCGACATCCTGTCGCTCATGTATCTGGCTTCGGCCACCCTCAAGCGCTACGAGGCCGAAGGCGCCAAAGCCGCCGATGCGCCACTCATGCATTGGGCGATCTGGGATGCCATGTTCAAGGCCCAGAATGCCTTCGAGGGGACCATTGCGAACTTCCCGAACAAGCTGTTCGCCTTCCTGTTGCGCCGGATCGTGGTGTTCCCGCTCGGTCGCCCGTATGTGGTGCCGAGTGACCGCGCCGGGCATGAGGTGGCCAGCCTGATGATCGAGCCGTCCGCTACCCGGGACCGCCTGATTGCCGACTCCTTTGCGCCTGATGACGAGAACGATCCGGTGGGTGTGCTTGAGCTGGCGTTGCGTGCCACGGTAGAGGCCGAGCCGATCGAGAGTCGGGTGAAGCAGGCTGTGCGCAGTGGCGATTTCAAGCCGGGTTTGTTGGTTGGTGGTGGCGTCGATGCCCTCTACGTCAAAGCGCATGAAGCGGGCGTGATTTCCGACGACGAGTTCAAGCTCATTCAACGCAAGGGGTATCTGCGCGATCTGGTGATCCGGGTCGATGACTTCCCCTACGATTTCGGGCTCAAGGCTGTGCTCGATGACATTTCTCTTGATGACCAGCTGCAGCGACGCGAGGCCGCATGACCCGTCCGGTTTACATCATCGATGGGGCTCGCACGCCCTTTCTGAAGTCACGCAACACGCCCGGGCCCTTTGCCGCCTCTGATCTGGCGGTGATGTCCGGTGCCGATCTGCTGGCGCGACAGCCCTTCGGGGCCGACCGCTTTGATGAGGTGATCGTCGGTTGCGCCAGTCCGTCGCCGGATGAGATCAACATCGGGCGTGTCATTTCCCTGCGGCTGGGCTGCGGGAACAAGGTGCCGGGCTGGACGGTGATGCGCAACTGCGCCAGTGGCATGCAGGCGCTCGATTCGGCCATGGTGAATATCCAGGCCGGACGTTCGGAACTGGTACTGGCGGGCGGTGTGGATGCCTTGTCGAGGGCGCCGCTGTTCTTCTCGGACGGTATGGTGAAATGGCTGTCGAAGTGGTTTGCGGCCAAGTCGCTCGGCCAGCGTCTGGGGCTGCTCAAGCAGTTCAAGCTGAAGAATCTTGCGCCGGTGCTCGGCATCGTCAAGGGGCTGACCGACCCGATCTGCGGGCAGCTCATGGGACAGACGGCAGAAAACCTGGCCTACCGGTTCGGTATCACCCGCGAGGACATGGATGAGTTCGCCGCGCGCAGCCACGAGAAGGTGATTGCCGCGCAACAGGCAGGACATTTCGACGAGATCGTGCCCCTTGTCGGGCCTGATGGCGCCGTGTATGACGCCGATGACGGTGTGCGCGCCGACTCGACCGCCCGGAACCTGGCCAAGCTGCGTCCGTTTTTCGACAAGAAGTACGGGCGAGTGACGGCCGGCAACAGTTCACAGATCACTGACGGTGCCGCGTGGCTGATCCTCGCGTCTGAAGCCGCGGTTGAAAAACACGGTCTGAATCCCATCGGACGCATCGTCGATGCCCAATGGGCCGGTCTGTCGCCGGAGCAGATGGGGTTGGGCCCGGTGCATGCCGCCACCCCGATTCTCCAGCGTCATGGTCTGGGCCTCAATGACCTGGACCTGTGGGAAATCAACGAGGCCTTCGCCGCCCAGGTCATCGCCTGCCTGCGAGCCTGGGAAGACGAGGCCTATTGCCGTGAAGAACTGGGCCTTGACACGGCCTTGGGGTCGCTGGACCCGGCGAGGCTCAATGTCGATGGCGGTGCGATTGCGCAAGGCCACCCCGTCGGGGCCAGTGGCGCGCGGATCGTGCTCCACCTGCTTGAAGCGCTGCGAAGAGAAAACAAACAACGAGGCATGGCGAGCATCTGCATTGGCGGTGGCCAGGGCGGTGCCATGCTCATCGAGACGGTGTCGCCCTGATGGCGATGCCTCACCCCTTACGAGCGGCGCAGGCGGCGAAGACGACCCCCTGCATGTTTTCAAGGCCTGCGTCGCCCGTATCCGTTGTGAATTTCATGAGAGACATCGCGTCGAACTCGATAGCGTATGAACGTTCGAGTGATGGGGAGGGTTGCTCCATGAAAACCGGATTGGTGATCGACGCTGCGGTGGATCTGCCGCAGGCATTCATCCGCGATCACGATATTCACGTGCTGCCGATCGAGTTGCGCGTCGGGAACGAGTTCATCATCGACCGCCGGGATCCGGTCGCGACGGAGCGCTTTCTGGCCGGCAGTGATGACAAGCGGGCCGAAGGCTATGCCGAATCGTTTCCGCCCTCGGCCGAGGATATCGCCCAAACCTTTCTGGACGATTGGGTGACCGAATGCGATCACCTGCTGTGCATCACCACGACCAAAGGGCGCAGCAAGATCTTCATGAACGCCACCGAAGCCGCGTTGCAGTGTGCGCGGCCCGCCAAGGACAAGCGCGCCCGTGCCGGCATGAGTGCCAAATGGGGCGCTTCGGTGATCAATAGCCGGGCCCTGTTTGCCGGCCCGGGCATCACCGTTTATGAGGCCACCCGACTCATCGGGACTCAGATGCCGGTCGAGGCAATCGAGTCGCGATTGCGTGAGGTGGCTGACTGCACTCACGCTTTCCTGATTCCGGACGACCTGTACTACGTGGTCAAGCGCGCCTCGAAAAAGGGCGAGAACAGCGTCAACTGGGCCGCTTATGCGGTCGGTTCGATGCTGCATATCAAGCCGATTCTCTACGGTTATCGGGACGAGACCCGTCCGGTCGGGAAGGCTCGCGGATTCCGCAAAGGCGTGCAGACGGTGTTCGACCATGCCATGGATCAGATCGAGCGTGGCACGCTTGAAGTGCCGCTCATCAACATCAGTTATGGCGGCCCGCTCGCCCGTTGTGCCCAGTTGCCCGGCTTCAAGGCCCTGGTGACCAAGGCACGTCAGCACCAGGTCGAGGTACTGCTCTCCCATCTGAGCATGACGGCAGCCATCAACGTGGGGGCCAATGGCATGGCGCTGGCGTTTGCTTCGCGGGATTTCACCGCCTGACGCCCCACACAGAGAACGAGAACAGACAATGACCTACAAGCATTGGCGACTGACCCGGGACGACGACGGCCTCGCCTGGCTCGACTTCGATACGGCAGACAGCGCCACCAATACCCTGTCGCGCGACGCCTTGAGCGAATTCGATCATGTGCTCTCGGCACTGACCAGCCCGGCACCGAAGGGCCTGATCATCCGTTCGGCCAAGTCGGCGGGCTTCATTGCCGGGGCCAACATCGAGGAATTCACCCGGATCGATTCAGCCGAATCCGCCCGTGAGCTGGTCAAGCGCGGCTGGGATATCTTCAATCGACTGGCCAAGGTCCCTTACCCCACGCTGGCGCTCATTCGCGGGCACTGCATGGGCGGTGGCCTGGAGTTGTCTCTCGCCTGTCGTTACCGCATCGCGGTGGACGAGCCGGGCACCCGCATGGCCCTGCCGGAAGTCATGCTCGGCATCGTGCCCGCCTGGGGCGGCATGATGCGTCTGCCCAAAACGGTCGGGCCGGCCGTCGCGCTCGACATGATGCTCACCGGCAAGGGCATGGACGCCAGGCGGGCGAAGAAAATCGGACTGGTGGATGCCGCCGTGCCGGTGCGGGTGATGGACAACGCTGCGCGCATGATGGTCACGTCGGGTGCGCCCGCGCACAAATTACCCGGCTTGCAGCAACTCATGAACGGCCCGCTCAAGCCGCTCGTGGCCGCCAAGGCACGCAAGCAAGTGGCGGCCAAAGCGCGGCCGGAGCACTACCCGGCCCCGTACGCCATCATCGACACCTGGGCGAAGTACGATGGCAACGCGCTGGCCGTGCCGGCGGGTGACCCGGCTTCGCTCGAAGCCATTTTCCAGTCGCCCACGGCCAAGAATCTGGTTCGCGTCTTCTTCCTTCAGGAGCGTCTCAAGAGCTTCGGCAAGGCCAGTGATTTCGCGCCTGCGCACGTCCATGTGGTCGGCGCCGGCGTGATGGGCGGAGACATCGCTGCCTGGTGCGCGCTGCGCGGCATGCGTGTCACCCTGCAGGACCAGTCGGTCGAGCGCATTGCGCCCGCCATTGCGCGAGCCCGCAAGCTGTACGAGAAGAAGCACCGTGGCGACCGCAAACAGGTGCAATTCACGCTCGATCGTCTGTTGCCCGATCCGGATGGCCATGGTGTCGCCCGGGCGGACGTGATCATCGAAGCCATCTTTGAAGATCTCGAGGTCAAACGCCGCTTGTTTGCCGAGATCGAACAGCGCGCCAAACCCGAGGCGCTCCTTGCGACCAATACCTCCAGCCTGAAGATCGAGGACATTGCCCAGGCCCTCAAGGACCCGACCCGGCTGGTGGGCATCCATTTCTTCAACCCGGTGGCCATGCTGCCGCTGGTGGAAGTGGTCGATGGCGAACAGTCGTCCGACGCCCAGGTCCAACGGGCCGCGGCCTTCGTGCGCAAGATCGACAAACTGCCTTTGCCGGTCAAGAGTGCCCCCGGATTTCTGGTCAATGCCGTGCTTGGCCCCTACATGCACGAAGCGCTCAAGTGCGTAGATGAGGGCATGGCGCCCGAAGCCATCGACAAGGCGCTGGTCGAGTTCGGCATGCCCATGGGGCCGATCGAGCTGGTTGATACCGTCGGGCTCGACATTGCCGTGGCCGCAGGCAAGACCCTGGCGGGCAACAATGCCGAGCCGCCGCGCGCGCTCATGCAGCGCGTCGATGCGGGCAAGCTGGGGCGCAAGAGTGGAGAGGGTTTTTACGTCTGGAAAGACGGCAAAGCGCAAAAAAATGATTCGGTCGAAGCGGCGGCAGTGGCCCCGCGTATCATTGAACCGCTGTTACAGGCCGCCCGCCGCTGCGTGGAAAACGCCGTGGTCGCCGATGCCGATCTGGCAGATGCCGGTGTAATATTTGGTACCGGCTTTGCCCCGTTCCGTGGTGGCCCCATGCACTATCTCGGCCAGCGTGACAATACCGTTGTGCTGCCCGCCTGACCCTCTGCACAGGATGTTTTCGTGACTGACCACCTTGCCCAGCTCCCGACCGATTGCGAACCGGTACTCCGCGTCATGCCCATGCCGGCCGATCTGAACGCCTACGGCGATGTTTTCGGCGGCTGGATCATGGCTCAGGTCGATATTGCCGGAGCCATCCCGGCCATGCGCCGTGCACGCGGCCGTGTGGCCACCGTGGCGGTCAATTCCTTCATGTTCAAGCAACCGGTTTCGGTCGGTGATCTGGTGAGTTTCTATGCCCGGGTCGGGAGCGTCGGACGGACTTCGGTGTCGGTGGACGTCGAGGTGTTCGCCCAGCGGCACCCCGAAAATCCGATCACGGTCAAGGTGACCGAAGCCCGGCTGACCTATGTTGCGGTGGGTGCCGACGGCACGAAACGAGAGATTCCCCCGGCAGCCTGAGGCTGGCGGGAGATGTGACAATCGGGTAAAAAGCCCGTGTTAAATGAGATGAGGAGACGTTCAATATGAAGATGAAGCAGATTGCACGGCTGGTGCCGATTGCCATGTTCGCGTTGGCAGGTTCGCAGGCCTCTGCTGCAGGTTTCCAGCTGCTGGAACAGAATGCCAGCGGTCTTGGTAACGCGTATGCCGGCACGGCGGCTGTCGCTGAAGATGCCAGCACGATTTTCTTCAACCCCGCCGGCATGACCCAGTTGCAGGCACGTGAGTTCTCGGTGGGCCTGGATTTCGTGCGGCCGTCGTTCGAATTTTCGAATGAGGGTAGCCAGTCCTATCCGAACATCGCTGCGACCGGTTCGGAGGCAGACGATGCGGGCAGTTGGGCCGCCATTCCGAATGCCTATCTCTCGTGGGCGTTGACTGATCGCCTGTACGTGGGTGTGGGGATGGGCGCGCCGTTTGGACTCAAGACCGAGTACAACGACGACTGGGTCGGCGCAGCGCAAGCCACGCTGTTCGATATCAAGACGATCAACATCAACCCGTCACTGGCGTTCAAGGTCAATGATGTGGTTTCCCTCGGTATTGGTCTGAACTGGCAGCGCATGGAAGCCCAGTATGAGCGCGTTGCCACGGCAACTCCTCAGATCGGGGCTCTCCCGGCAATCGTCAACGCGCAGTTCGCAGCCTTGCGTGCATCGAAGCTCGTCCTGGATGCTGATGACGATAGCTGGGGCTGGAATGTGGGTGCCTTGTTCAATATTTCGCCGACCACCAAGGTGGGTGTCGCGTATCGCTCCAAGATCAAGCACGAACTGGAAGGCTCACTCAAGGCGGAAGGTACCGCCAACGCGACGCTGAACGCTGCCGTCGGCGGCGACGCGAGCGCTGACGTGGAGCTGCCGGATACATTCACGCTGAGCGTGGCGCAGCAGCTGAACGACCGTTGGGAGATGCTGGGTGATGTTTCCTGGACCGGCTGGAGTTCCATCCAGGACGTTGATATCTACAGCGACAAGGCCGGTCGTGTGGTTCAAACACTTGAAACCAAGTTCCGCGACACTTGGCGTATCGCTCTGGGGGCCAATTACCAACTCAACGATGCATGGAAGCTCAAGTTCGGTGTGGCCTACGATCAGACCCCGGTGCAGAATCAGTCCGACCGGCTGGTGTCACTGCCGGACGCCAACCGCACGTGGCTGTCAGTCGGTGGGCAGTGGAAACTGAATCCCCAGAGCAGGCTCGACATGGGATTGGCTTACCTGATCGTTGACGACACCAAAATCAACAATGATCAGTTGAACGCCGATCTGACTTCGCCAACGTCCAATCGCGGCAAGGTGACGGGTGAATACTCGTCCAGCGTGATCATTCTGGGTGCCCAGTACTCCATGTCCTTCTGATTGTTGTCCGCGGGCGCCTCTGAAACAGGCGCCCGTCATTGAACGTTTCAGGTTTGTCGATATCTGCAAAGGTATCGACATTCTTTTCGATTAAAAAAGAACGACTGTGCGCTTCTGGCCTTCCGGGCGTTTGGGAGCCATAGTGAGACAGAGCCGGCGAGCGGGGCGATACGCTCTTGGCCTCGCCGGCAAACAGAGGAGACCAACGTGAGCAGAATGACCGTACGCAAGGTAGCGGTGCTCGGTGCCGGGGTGATGGGCGCGCAGATTGCCACTCACTGTGCCAATGCCGATGTGCCGGTGGTGTTGTTTGACCTGCCGGCCAAAGAGGGCGATCCGAACGGCATCGTGAAGAAGGCGCTGGCCGGCCTAAAGAAGTTGCAGCCGGCCCCCGCGGCCACCAAGGCACGGCTGGCGGCCATCGAGGCGGCCAACTACGAAACCGATCTTGAGAAGCTGCGCGACTGCGACTTGATCATCGAGGCGATTGCCGAGAAGATGGAGTGGAAACTGGACCTCTACCAGAAGGTGGCGCCCTTCATCCGCCCGGATGCGATTTTCGCGACCAACACCTCCGGCCTGTCGATCTCGACCCTGTCCGAGGGGATGCCGGCTGAATTGCGTGGTCGCTTCTGCGGCATTCACTTCTTCAATCCGCCACGCTACATGGCGCTGGTGGAACTGATCGCCACACCGAGTACTGAGCCGGCCATGCTCGATGAGCTCGAAACCTGGCTGACCACGCGCCTGGGCAAAAGCATCGTGCGGGCCAAGGATACGCCCAACTTCGTGGCCAACCGCGTCGGTGTGTTCTCCATTCTCGCGGTCATGCACCACACCGCGCGGCTGGGCCTCGGATTTGACGAGGTCGATGCGCTGACCGGTCCGAAAATCGGTCGTCCCAAGAGTGCTACTTACCGAACCGCCGACGTGGTGGGTCTGGATACCCTGGCGCATGTGATCGGCACCATGAACGCCACCTTGCCGCAGGACCCCTGGCATGCGTTCTTCGAGGCCCCGGCATGGCTCAAGGCCCTGATCGAGAAAGGCGCGCTGGGTCAGAAAACCCGCGCGGGCATCTACACCAAGCAGGGCAAGACCATCGCCGTGCTCGACCTGCACAAGCAGGACTACGTGCCCAGCGGCGGGCTGATCGCACCCGAGGTGGACGAGATCCTCAAGCTGCGCGACCCGGCCGAGAAATTCCTCGAGCTGCGTGCCTGCCCCCATCCTCAAGCCCAGTTCCTGTGGGCCATCTTCCGAGATGTGTTCCATTACTGCGCCTACCACCTGGCCGACATCGCCGACAACGCCCGCGATCTGGACTTCGCCATGCGTTGGGGCTTTGGCTGGTCGCATGGGCCGTTCGAAATCTGGCAGGCCTCCGGCTGGCAGGCGACGGCCGACGCCATCAAGGAAGACATCGACGCCGGCCACGCCATGACCGACGCGCCGCTGCCCAACTGGGTGTTCGAGCATGAAGCGGTGCACGTGCCAGTGGGCTCGTTCTCGGCCGCGCAGCAGACCATGAAGCCGCGCTCCGATCTGCCGGTCTATCACCGACAGCTCTATCCGGAAACGGTACTGGGTGAAAACCGGCCGGATATCGGCGAAACGCTTTGGGAAAACGCCGGTGTACGCCTGTGGCACCGTCCGGACCAGGACGCGCGGATCGGTATCCTGTCCATCACCTCGAAGATGCACGCCATCGGCGAAGAGGTGCTCGATGGTGTGATCGAAGCCGTGGCCCGTGCCGAGCGTGATCTGGATGGGCTGGTGGTGTGGCACGAGGCGCCGTTTGCCGTCGGGGCCAACCTCATGCAGGTCACCCAGGCCATTCAGGGCGGACAGTTCGACCTGCTTGAAAAGACGGTGGCCAAGTTCCAGCTGGCCTCGATGACGCTCAAGCATGCCCAGGTGCCGGTGGTGGCCGCGGTGCAGGGCATGGCCCTGGGTGGCGGTTGCGAGTTCGTGATGCATGCCGGCCATCGGGTCATGGCGCTGGAAAGCTATGTGGGCCTCGTTGAGGCGGGGGTGGGGCTGATTCCTGCCGGGGGCGGTTGCAAGGAATTCGCCTTGCAGGCCGAGGCGCTGGCCAGCCGGGCTGCCGGGGGCGACGTCTTTCCTTACATCCAGAACGCCTTCCAGACAGTGGCCATGGCCACTGTGGCCAAGAGTGCGCTGGAAGCCATCGAGCTGGGCTTTGCCAAGGCCTCGGACGACGTGCTGTTCAATCCGCACGAACTGCTCTATGCCGCCATCCGTCGTGCCCGCGGCATGTTCGAGGCGGGCTACCGTCCGCCGGTGGTCAGCCAGGGCGTGAAGGTGGCCGGCCGCAACGGTATCGCTACCTGCGAAATGATGCTGGTGAACATGGGCGAGGGCGGGTTCATTTCGCCCCACGATTATCTGGTGGCCAGGTCGGCCGCCACCGCCCTGTGCGGTGGCGAAGTGGAAACCAATGCCCGGGTCAGCGAGCAGTGGATTCTGGACGTGGAGCGCGCGCTCTTCGTCGATCTGCTGAAGAACGAGAAGACCCAGCAGCGCATCGTTCACATGCTCGAAACCGGCAAGCCGCTGCGCAACTGACCGGCGTACGAAGGAGACATTCATGAGCAAACAGATTCAGGACGCCTACATCGTCGCCGCCACGCGCACGCCGGTGGGCAAGAAGGGCGGCATGTTCGCCAACGTTCGACCCGATGACATGCTCGCGCACGTGCTGCGCGCCGTGGTCGATGCCGTTCCGGGGCTGGACGAGACCGAGATCGGCGATGTCATTACCGGCTGCGCCATGCCGGAGGCCGAGCAGGGCATGAACGTGTCGCGCATCGGCCTGCTGCTGGCGGGGCTGCCCAACACCGTGCCGGGCGTGACGGTCAATCGATTCTGCGCCTCGGGCGTGCAGACCGTGGCCGATGCCGCCGCGCGCATTCGTCTGGGCGAGGCCGATGTGATGATCGCAGCGGGCACCGAGTCCATGAGCGCCATGCCGCAGATGACCGGCAACAAGACCAGCATCAACCCGGCCGTGTTCGCCAATGACGAGAACCGTGCCATCGCCTTCGGCATGGGCTTGACGGCTGAGAAGGTGGCCGAGCAGTGGGGCATCAGTCGCGAGGCGCAGGACGCTTTTGCCTACCAGTCCCACCAGCGTGCGCTGGCGGCGATTCAGACCGGGCACCTGTCCGCTGAAATCACGCCGTACACCGTCCGCACGCATGTGCCGGGCGAGGGCGGCACAGTCAAGGTCATCGAGCGCGTCTGCGACACCGATGAGGGGCCGCGCCCGGACGCGTCGTTGGAGAAGTTGGCCAAGCTGCGGCCCGTGTTTGCTGCGCGTGGTTCGGTCACGGCGGGCAACAGCTCGCAGATGTCCGACGGCGCCGGTGCCGTGTTGCTCATGAGCGAGGCGGCGGTGAAGCGTTACGGGGTGACCCCGATTGCGCGCTTCGTGAGCTTCTCGGTAGCCGGCGTGCCGCCCGAGGTCATGGGCATCGGGCCGATCGAAGCCATTCCGCGCGCGCTCAAGGCAGGGGGTCTGTCGCTTGAAGACATGAACTGGATTGAGCTCAACGAGGCGTTCGCGGCCCAATCGCTGGCGGTGATGAACCAGTTGGGGCTCGATCCGGCCAGGGTGAATCCGCTGGGCGGCGCCATTGCGCTGGGTCACCCCCTGGGGGCGACCGGCGCGATCCGGACCGCGACCATCATGAGCGCGATGCAGCGTGATCCCGCGGTGCGCTATGGCATGGTGACCATGTGTATCGGGACCGGCATGGGCGCTGCGGGCATCTTCGAGCGCGTATGATCCCGTAAAGGGTATGATTGCCTTGCAACGAGCCCGGCCCTGGCCGGGTTTGTTGTATCCGGCGCCGGAAAAAAACCTAAGATGGGCGCGCTTGCGGCCGATAATAGGGGAAAGCATTGGTTCGCCGGGCTGGATGTCCGCGTGTTTGAGGGGGAAGTGGTCTGGCTCATGCAGCAACACAGGGAGAGCGTGCGTTTCGGCAGTTGCTGACGATCGCACTCGTGGCATCAGTGCTGGGCGTTCTGTCGCTGCAGATGGCGATCGCTCCGGGGTATGTCGCGCCCTTCTTCCCACCGGCGGGGATTGCTCTGGCGGCCGCCCTCATGTTCGGCACACGCAGTCTGCCGGCCATCTTCTTCGCCTCTTTCATCACCAACGCCGTCTCGAGCCTCAATGTGGGGCTGGCGCTCGACAGCGTGATGACGGCAGGTTACGTCAGTGTCGGTGCCTGTGTGCAGGCCATGGTGGGACGATATCTGGTCATGCGCTTTGCCGACTTCCCATCGGCGCTCGATCGCACCTACCAGACCATCCATTTCCTGATTCTCGGCGGTCCGGTGGCCTGCCTGGTCAATGCCAGCCTGTCCGTGCCCTTGCTGGTCTCCCTGGGGGCCATTCCGGCAGAAGAGCAGAGTTTCAGCTGGCTGAACTGGTGGGCGGGCGATGCCCTCGGCGTGCTGGTGTTCTCGCCGCTGGTGCTCGCCATCTTCAACTTTCCCGACAATGCCTGGCGAAGTCGCCGGCGGGTCATCGTCTGGCCGCTGACACTGGCGGTCGGCATGCTGGCGGCCATGATCTTCCAGGTCGGCCAGTGGGAGAATGAACGTCTCAAGACAAGCTTTCAGCGAGATGCGCGGGGCTTTTCAGAGATGCTCATCTCTCGGGTCACCGACCAGATGGACGCGCTTCATGCGACCAGCCAGGCGGTGGCTGCGCAGGGCGGTGCCAGTGGGCCGTTTTTCCGCTCCCTGACCGCGCCCTGGCTTGAACGATATCAGGGCATGTACGTGATCGGCTGGGCGCCACGGGTGGAGGCGGACGATCTGGACGTCTTTTCCAGCTGGGCCCGCAGCAACATTGCCCCGACCTTTGAAGTCTTCACCCGCGACGATGCGGGAAATCGCAGACCGGTGTCGCCGGAAGGGTTTCACCTGCCCATCGTCCGGGCCGAGCCCGCAGAGCGCAATTCAACGGTGATCGGGCTCGATCCGATGGGATTCTCACTGGCGCGCACGGCGCTTGACGCCAGCATGCGTAGTGGCAACCCTGCTGCCACAGTGCCCTTGCGATTGCAGCAGGAACCGGACGACCAGCGCAGTGTGCTCGTCTACCAGGTGGTGCGGGAGTTGCAGGCAGGCGAGTTCGGTGGGCGCATGATCGGCGTGGTGTATATCGGCCTGCGTCTGGCCGATGTCCTCGAAGGCGTGTTGGCTCGCCAAACCGATCATGCCCTCAGCGTATGCCTGTACGACCAGGCGTCGCAGCACATCCACCTGTTCGGCAAAGCTGATTGCGAGCTCAAGGCACAAGCCGATACGCCCATGCACTGGAGTGCCCCGTTCAGCTTTGCCGGGCGCACCTGGGTCATCGACGTCGAGCCCAAGCCGGGCTATGGCAGTACGCATCGCAGCCTCGCTGCCTGGGTCGTGTTGATCATCAATCCGCTGGCCGTCGGGCTGCTTGGCGCCTTTTTGCTGGTGACCACCGGTCATACGCAACGGGTCGAAGCGCTGGTGCGCGAGCGTACCCGTCAGCTCGAGAGCAGTGGTGAGCAGTTGCGTGCTGGTCGAGAGGCGCTGGCGCGGGCCCAGGCCCTGGCACAGATGGGCAGCTGGGAGCTTGAGCCGTCTTCAGGCCGGGTGGACTGGTCCGAACAGATGCGCGAGATGTTTCACTTCGATGAAGCCGTGACGGGCAACATGGAGCAACTGTTCGAGCGCACTGTTCAGACAGACAGCGCGAAACTGCGTGACGCGATTGGCCGGCTCGAATGCGTGCCCGGGGCGATTTCGCTCGATTGTCGCTTCAAGGTGGAAGGCGAGCCCGTCCGCGTCGGCCATTTCCAGATGGAGAGCGAAGTGGTCCCGGCGCAAGGGTTGTTGCTGCGCGGAACCGTGCGTGATGTGACCGATGCGCGGGCGGCCGAAGCGCACATCAACCGGCTGGCCCGCTTCGACGGGCTGACGGGCCTGCCCAACCGTGCGACCTGGACCGAGCGGGTGTATGCGCAGGTGCGCACGGCCAGCCGTCATGAAGAGCGCTTTGCGGTGTTGTTCATCGACCTGGACAACTTCAAGACGGTGAATGATTCGCTCGGCCACGCCCAGGGTGACCGCTTGTTGGCCATGGTCTCCAAGCGACTGTCTTCGGTCTTGCGCGAAGACGACATGCTGGCGCGTCAGGGGGGTGACGAATTCGTGGCCTTGCTCACCCGGCTGCCCCGGGCTGAAGATGCCGCCGCCGTGGCGAGCAAGATGATCGAGGCCATGGCGCGCCCGTTCATGATCGATCACAACGAACTGCTGGTGTCGGTGAGTATCGGTATCTCGCTCTATCCGCAGGATGCCCACGAGGCCGACGCGCTCATCACGCAGGCGGACCTGGCCATGTACAGCGCCAAGGAGTCGGGGCGCAATGGTTACGCGTTCTTCCACGAGGACATGAACGCCCGCGCCCACCGGCAGATGCAACTGTACAACGCCCTCAGGCGGGCGGAGGAGCGCGGCGAGTTCGCCCTCTTCTTCCAGGCGCAGGTGGATGCCGCCAGTGGTCGCGTGATCGGCTACGAGGCGCTGCTGCGGTGGAAAAACGACAAACTCGGTACCGTCTCGCCGGACGAGTTCATCCCCATTGCCGAGACCAGCGGGCTGATGCTTGCCATCGGCGAGTGGGTTCTGCGTGCCGCGTTCCGCCAGCAGGTGCGCTGGCAGCAGGAGGAGGGCCGGCAGTTGCGCGTTGCCGTCAATATTTCGGCGCTGCAGTTCCGGCACATCAATTTCATCGCGACGCTCAGCGAGTTGTTGCAGGAGACCGGTGCCAATCCGCGCCAGATCGAACTGGAAATTACCGAAAGCGCGCTGATGCAGATGGGCGAGGGGATGGTCGATCGCCTCGAACAGCTCAAGCGACTCGGTTTCACGCTTGCGCTGGACGATTTCGGCACCGGCTATTCATCGCTGGCGTATCTCAAGCGCTTCCCGATCGAACGCCTGAAGCTCGACCGTTCCTTCGTGCGCGACCTGCCGCATGACGCGGATGACTGCGCCATTGCTCAGGCAACCTTGTCCATGGCGCGGGATCTGGGGATGGATGTGGTGGCCGAAGGGGTGGAGACCGATGCACAGCGCGACTATCTTGTGAAGGCAGGCTGCGCCTTGTTGCAAGGCTACCTCTTCGGCCGCCCGCAGCCGGTGTCCGAACTGCAGATGGATGTCGCCGCGGTCAAAGGCCTGGGCTGAGCCACACAGGTACCGACCGTGCGCGGACGTCTTCAAGGAAATGGACGCCATCGCCGTTCATTAAGGTATCCGGGCTTGTGCCAAGCCCCCTGTGTTCGAACCGGAAACGATTGATGTGACTCCGCGCATCCCTCGATTCGTGCTGAAAGTCGTCGCCTTTTACGTGGCTGTCGCGCTGCTCTGGATCTTGTTGTCGGACCTGCTTGTCAGCAAGCTGGCGGCCGATCTGGATGACGCCACACGCCTGAGCGAGTTCAAGGGCGTGATGTTCGTCATTGTCACGTCGATCCTGCTGTATTTGCTGCTGGCGCGCCTGTCCCGGGCGCTGACGGCACAAACCGAACGGCTGCACGATGTTGCCCATCGGTATCACACCCTGTTTGAGCATGGCGGGGAATCGATGTTGGTGGTGGGGGCTGAGGACGGCATCATTCACGACGCCAATCACGCGGCCGCGGAGATGTACGGATGGCCCATCGAGGCGCTGATCGGGCGGCCCCTGGAAGAACTCGTGGCGTCAGCCCCGGATGATCTATCCCCAAGCCTGGCCGAACGCGTTTGCCACTGGCATCGCACTGCGGGCGGCGAGCGCATTCCGGTGGATCTGATCTCGAATGCCATGCGCTGGAAGGGGGATGCCGTGCACCTCGTGGTGGTGCGGCATCTGGGGGATCAACTCGAACAGCGTGAAAAACTCAGTCGGCTGGCGCACCAGGATCCGCTGACCGGCCTGTTCAACCGCAATCTGCTGCCGGAGCAGGTGCGCATGGGCGTTGCGAACGCTCAACGCACCGGCACGCTGTTCGGGGTCTGTTTTCTCGATCTGGATGGTTTCAAGGCCGTCAACGACCAGCTCGGCCACGATGCCGGCGACGAACTGTTGCGTCAGATCGCCCGGCGGATCAAGGCACAGGTGCGGGGTGGCGATGTGGTCGTGCGCCTCGGGGGCGACGAATTCGTGATTCTTCTCGGGGAGTTGCGTTCTCTGGCCGAGAGCGAGCAGATCCTGCGTCGGCTCCTGGGGAGCATTGCCGAGCCGGTGGCCCTCGGTGCTGAGCACGCGCGGGTGACCGGGAGTATCGGCGTTGCGCTCTATCCGAGTGACGGCAGCGATCACGAGATGCTGCTGCATGCGGCCGATGACGCCATGTACCGGGCCAAGGACGCGGGTCGCAACCGCTACGCTTTCCATAACAAGGCGCACGAGGACCGTATCAAGGCGCGCACCGCCATGCTCGACCGGGTCGCTCGAGCCATCAACGAACAGAAACTGCTGCTGTTCTACGAACCGCTGGTGGATGTTGCTCGTGGCGTGATCGACGGTATCGAGGCCAAGATGCGTTGGCAGCACCCCGTGCTGGGCATCCTCCCCGCATCCGAGTTCCTGCCGTTCATCAAGGACCCGGCACTGGAACTCGAGGTGGACCTGTGGGCCATCCGTCAGGCTCAGCGAGACATCGCCGCGCTGGACGACCGTCGCGTCGGACTGCGGATCAACCTGTTTGCGCCAGACGCCGGACGCGATGCTCTGCTCGACGCATTGCGCACCTTGGCGTCGCAGCTCGGGCCCGGGCGCTTGACGGTGGAACTGAGTCCGGAAGTGTTTCGTCGGCTCGCGCCCCAGCTGCCGGCCTGGCGAGACGCGTGTCATGCCATGGGCGTGCGTCTCAGTCTGGACGGGCTGGTGGCGGGGGCTGATTCGGTCCACTCATTGGCAACACTGGCCCTTGATGAATTCAAACTGCCTGCCGAGTCCTTGGGTCTCAATGGTGAACACGACGGGGTGGGGGTGCTGACGGCTTCATACGTCGCCGTGGCCCAGGCCACCGGAATGAATCTGGTCGTGAAGGGCGTGATGGATGAGGCTCAGGCGCAATGGCTCAAGGCGCACGGATGTGTGTTGCTGCAGGGCGAAGTCTTCGGTGGTGCGGTCGATGCCGACCACCTGTCCGAACGGTTGAATCAACAGACCGCGTCAATGACGCAGGTCGTCTCGGGAGATGTGGCATGACGGAGACCATGCACGAACAGAGGCCCTTCGTGTGGGCGCCGAAATTCGATACCGGCGTCGGGGATATCGACGATCAGCACCACGTGCTGGTCAACACACTCAATGAAGCCAACCTCACACTGCGCCACGAGACCAGCATCCCGGCCATCGACCGGTTATTGCAGGATCTGCTTGCCTACGCGCTCTACCACTTCGAAACCGAAGAGCACCTGATGCTGGAGCATGACTATGAAGCCCATGAACCCGAGGCGGCGCGACAACACATCGAGGATCACCGGAAGTTCGCGCAGCAGGTGGTCACCATGCGCAACACACTCGGTAGTACAGGCAACATCGATCGCGACGTCTTGCTGTCGTTTCTCGGCAGCTGGCTTCAACAGCACATTCTGGGGGTTGATCAGAAACTCGCGGCATTCCTGCACGAGCGCGGCGCCGCGGGTTGAATTCAGCGGCGCCGGCGACCGGCGAAGTTGCGAATCACCAGTAGCGCGCCCAGCATGCCCCCCAGGTGGGCAAAGTGGGCAACCCCGGCCTGCAGTCCGGTGACACCGAAGAACAGTTCCAGCGCGCCGTAAGCAATGACGAAGTACTTTGCCGGCATGGGAATGGGCGGGATGAGCAGCATGATGCGGCGTTCCGGAAAGAACATGCCGTAGGCCAGCAACAGGCCGAACACGCCGGCCGAAGCGCCGATCACCGGCACCATGTCGCCGGTCGCGGTGGCAAAGATCACCTGAACAACCGCGCCTGCCACCACGCTGGCAACCCAAAGGATGATGAATCGGCGGGTGCCGAACACCATCTCCATCGGCCCTCCGAACATGTAGACCGCGAACATGTTGAAGAAAATGTGGGTCAGATCACCGTGCAACAGGCTGTACGTGACCAGTTGCCATGGGGCGGTCACGAGGTTGTCCAGGCTGGGCCACAGGGCCAAAGGTGCCAAAGCGCCACCGACGCCGCTGAGCTGTAGCAGAAAGATCAGAACGGTGCCGATGATGATCGACTGGGTGACTGGAGGCATGGATGAGTCCGGTTGTCAGAGGTCGTTTTTAGCCATACGCTAGCGTATCGATCGCGCTGGGCCAGCCGCGAGTGTGGCATGGCAGCGGCCGGTTTCGCAAAAAGGCGCATGAACAGGAGACAGACATGGCGAACACGGTTTTGTTGCAGGTAAACGATGGCGTCGCCACCCTGACGCTCAATCGGCCTGTGGTTCTCAACACCCTGTCCGTGGAAATGATGCAGGATCTCGCCGAGGCGCTGTCCCGCGCCAAGAGCGATGAGACGGTTGAGGTGCTGGTCATCGAAGGCGCCGGGGATCATTTCATGGCGGGCGGCGATATCAAGGACTTCGAGAAGCACCTTGGGCTGAGTGCACCGGCGCGGTTGGCGACCTTCAAGGCCATGATCGAGCACCACATCAATCCCACCGTCACCACGCTGCAAGGCATGCATCAACCGGTCATTGCCAAGGTGCGGGGGGCCTGCGCCGGCTTCGGATTGTCGTTGATGCTCGGGTGCGACCTGACCATTGCGGCGGACAACGCCAAGTTCACTGCCGCATATGCCAACATCGGACTGCCGGCGGATGGCGGCATGTCGTATTTCCTGCCGCGCATGATCGGACGACGACAGACGCTCGAGCTGCTCATGCTGGCGGATCGATTCGATGCCGCAGAGGCCAGACGCCTGGGGCTTGTTACGCAGGTCGTGCCGGCCGCGGATCTGGATGACGCGGTCGATCGCCTGTCACGCCGTCTGAAGCGCGGGGCGCGTCACGCCTATGGCGAGATCAAGCGTCTGGTGAATGCCAGCTTCGATGCGCCGCTCGAGACTCAACTCCAGAGCGAGGCCGAGGCCTTTGCCCGTTGTGCTGCCTCCGATGACTTTGCCGAGGGGGTGCAGGCCTTTCTTGGCAAGCGCACACCTGAATTTCGCGGACGCTGATCAGCGCCTGACCTCAGCGCCGCCGGTCACGGCGGTTTGCTGAAGGGCCTTCTGGCAACGTGACCGGACCCCGCCGGATCTGCCGGGCGGCCTCCCGTTCCTGCCTGACCTGCTTGCGATCGGCGCGACGATCGCCTCGTGAGCCCTCCTCGACGCCGCTTGTGCGGGGACGCGGTGCCCTGCTGGCCGGATTGTCGGTGCGCCGATCCGGCTTGTCGCCATGCCCAATCGCCTTTGCCGCCCCTTCAATGGCGCCGGCCACATCGCCTCTCTCCAGTTGCCTGAGCCAGCTGTTGTCCGCGCCAGCCGTGAGTGGCAAGAGCAGGGCAGCCAGAGCAATGACGGGGAGGAGGCGTCGTTGCAATGGCGGACGCGGTGAGGTGTTGGCTTCGGGCATGCGTGATTTATCCATCCATTGAGAATAGATGCTATCGGTTGGCAGGGCCAGACGCGACTTTCGCCTGCGGGAACCGACCGTTCGTCGTCCGTACGCAGAAATACTTTGCATAAAAGATCAAAAGTAATAAAAATGATTAAAAGTATTTTTTGAAGCGGCTTCGATGTCCGCAGGAGGCGTCCATGTCAGCGCTAGCACAAGAACACCCGGCACAACCCGGTGCCGAGCCGGAGAAGGCCAAAGCCACCATCCTCGTGGTCGAGGATTCTCCGTCGATGCGATCCATCATTGCCGCATGTCTCAGTGGCGCCGGCTACAGCGTGCTGACCGCCGAGAACGGCTGGCAGGGCAGCGTCATGGCGGAAGAACACCTGCCTGATCTGATCCTCAGTGACGTGGAGATGCCGGAGGTGGATGGCTTCGCCCTGCTTGCGCATCTGCGTGAGAACCCCAAGCTGGCGCTCACGCCCGTCATCATGCTCACCAGCCTCACCGATCGTTCCAATGTGCGCCGGGCCATGAGCCTGGGCGCCGAGGACTTCCTCTTCAAGCCCTTCGACCCCGACACCGTGCTCGAAGCGGTCAGTACCCAGCTGAACCGTCACGCCAGCCGAAAGGCCGCGGCGGAACAGCTCGACGAACACATGATCAACATTCTCGGCAGTGTCCTGCCTCACGAATTCAGGACGCCGCTCAACGTGATCCTTGGCTACGGCGACCTCATGGGCGTGATCGGCAAGGACGGACTCAGCCCGGAAATGACTCAGGAATTCAGCCGTGAAATCGTGCAGGCCGGCAAACGGCTGCTCAGCCAGACCAATCGCTTCCTGACCCTCAGCCACCTGCATGGCGACCGCGCCATGGCGGCTGCGCGACGGGCATCGACCGAGGTCAATGACGCGCTCGTCGAATCCGTGGTCGAGGACGCGGTCAGCTTGCTACCCGAAAACATGGCGATGATGACCGACGTGAGTGTCGTCACCGGCATGGTGGCGGCCGACGCCAAGAGCGTGCGTGATGTGCTTTTCGAGCTCGTCACCAACGGCCTCAAGTTCTCTGACCGGGATACGCCGGTGGTGATCGCTGGACGCCCGATGCGCGATGGTTACTACCAGTTGGCCGTTGAAAATATCGGTCAGCCTTTCCCGATCGATCACCTGGAGCACGTGGGCAACTTCCGGCAATTCAATCGAACAATCAACGAACAACAAGGAGTGGGCATCGGACTGGCCATCGTTTCGGCGACGGCAGAAAGATGGGGCGGAGACTACCACGTGGAAAACCTGCCGGAAGGGATCGTACGGGTCTCGGTCCGCTTTCCGTTGGCAGGGGGCGTGGTCCAGCAAAAGAAGAGTCTGCGGGCCGTGAGCTGAGCAGACCGGTTTTCCCGCCGCGGGGGACCCGGAACCTTGCGGCGGCATGGCGGACCAAGTATCGACCCTCCCTCATATTTGGTTCGCCATGCATTTTCTTCGTTGGGCCCTGCTGGGCCTGTTCCTGATTCTTTTCGTACCCACCGGGGTTGCGCTCGCACGGCACTTCGCCATCGACGATCGTCCCACTGACTGGCGCACCGCCAGCCATGAGAGCTCGGGACTGGCACCCGACCCCCGGGCCACGCCCGAAGCCGTTATTCAGGTGTATGCGGCGCCAGCTTTCAGCTGGCGGGGTGCGTTTGGCGTGCACACCTGGATTGCCGCCAAGCCCAGCGGATCGACGACCTGGACCCGGTTCGAGGTCTTTGGCTGGGGCGTTCGGCGCGGCGAGGGGGCTGTGCGCGTTCTATCCGGCGTCCCGGACGCCAAGTGGTATGGCGCAACCCCCGAGTTGCTTCGCGACTTGCGCGGTGGGGCTGAAGTCAACGCGCTGATCGAGCGTCTGCATGCGGCGGCGCGGCGCTATCCGCACAACCATGAATACCGGGTGTGGCCCGGCCCCAACAGCAATACCTTCATCGCCTACCTCGGCCGGCAGGTGCCTGAATTGCACATCGATATGCCGCCGACGGCCATTGGCAAGGACTATCTGCCCGAGGGCGGCTGGGTGTCGACCGCGCCTTCGGGGCAGGGCGTTCAGTTGTCTGCCAAGGGTCTTCTCGGGCTGACCGTGGCGCCTGAAGAGGGGCTCGAGTTCAACGTCCTTGGCCTGACGGTCGGCATTGATGCCTCGCCTTGGGCCATCAAGTTGCCTGGAACCGGTCGTCTCGGGGCACCGGACGGACCGGCATCGCCTCACGGTTGATCTCGCGTGGACAAAAAAAAGCGGCCGAAGCGGCCGCTTTGAAAAATGCCGGCGAGAGGCGCCGTACATCAACCCTGCCGGGTTAGGGGGAGGCAGGGCAGGAGGCAGATCACCCACAGGCTCAGTGCGCGAACGCACCCGGTGTAGAGCCGGGATGTGGGTACCTGATGACACATGCCTTCTCACAAAACGTGAAGACGAGGCCAATATTAATGACGAAGTCATTTTTATTCAAGTATTCGTCATCATGAAGGCGTGACGAAATGCGTCTGCGCCGGTCAAGCGACTGAAAAACGTGAAGAAGTCCGGCTCGAGTCGGTGTGCCCGCAACCCCCGTGCCCGGTAAGTAACGCGTGGTATCGTTTCCCGATACCGGAATCTTGATTCTTTCTTTTCGGACGCGATTGGTTAGACTCCGGGTATCGAATCCCATGAGCATTCACGCCCGATGAGTACCTCTGCCAGTCTTGTTCAGACGCTCAAGAATGAACTGAAGGCCGCCGGTGTCACTTATGCCGAGTTGGCGCGCCGACTTGGCATGGCCGAGTCGAGTGTCAAGCGCATGTTCTCCCGTGCGGGTGATCTGCCGCTGTCGCGCATCGATGCCATCTGTCAGGCCCTGGGGCTGGACTTCGCCGAACTGGCGCGCGCCGTGGCCGACCAGACGCCCTTGCTGCAGCAACTGACGCTGGAGCAGGAAAAGGCGGTGGTGGCGGACCGGCATCTGCTGATGGTGGCCATTTGCGTGATGAGCCAGATTCCCATGGAGGAGATCGTTGCCACCTATGACATGACCGAGGCCGAATGCGTGTTGTGCCTGACACGTCTCGACCGCATCGGCATCATCGACCTGCGTCCGGGCAATCGCTATCGCCTCAAGGTGGCCAAGGGGTTTCGATGGCTGCCCCACGGCCCGGTGATGGACTTCTTTCGTCGGGAAGTGCTGCACGACTATTTTGCCGGTGGCTTCGATGGCGAATCGGAGCTGCTCACGCTCACGCATGGCGAGATCGGGCGCAGTGCAGCCAATTCCTTCCGTGACCGCCTCGTTCGGGTGTGCCAGGATTTTTCCAATCAGCACCTGGCGGATCAGAAACTCCCCTCGGAACAGCGACAGCCTTTCACCATCGTGGTGGGCATGCGCTCATGGAAGATGCCGGCCTTCAAGGCCATGGAACGCAAGCAAGAGAACAAGGACGCCTGATCCCCATGCTGAGAACACTCCTCAAACCCCTGCTGCGTGCAATTGCTCAGGTGCTCTTCCGGGTTCGCCTCACCGGCGACATGCCCCGTCACACGGAGCGCCTGCTGATCGTCGCCAACCACGAGTCGTTTCTGGATGGCCTGCTGCTCGGGCTTTTCCTGCCGCTCGATCCGGTGTTCGTGGTGCACACCGGGGTCGTGAAGAATCCGCTCCTGCGAGCTATGCTCTCGCTCGTGGATTACCTGGCCGTCGATCCGACCAGCCCGATGGCCATGAAGCAGGTGGTGCGGCTGATCGAATCCGGGCGCCCGGTGGTCATCTTCCCTGAAGGGCGGATCACCACCACCGGCAGCCTCATGAAGACGTACGACGGGCCGGCTTTCGTCGCGGCGCGTACTGGCGCGACCATCCTGCCGGTGCGCATCGATGGCGCTTCGCGCACCTTCTTCTCGCGCATGAGTGGCGACTACCCGCGTCGCTGGTTCCCGCAGTTGCGCCTGGCCATCCAGCCGACCACGAAGATCGAAAAACCTGAAGCACCCACCGCGCGCGAGCGTCGTCGCAAGGCGGGCGAGGCCATGCGACGCGTCATGCAGACCATGATCTTCAACAGCCGGCCTCAGGAAACCCTGTTCGAGGCCCTGCTCGATGCGACCGAGATCCACGGACGCAAACGTCGGCTGGTCGAAGACCTCAAGCAGGAGGAATACAGTTACAGCGACCTGCTCAAGATGGCCCTGGCGCTGGGGCGCATGGTCGAGAAGCGCACAGGTGAAGGCGAGCGGGTCGGCGTGCTGCTGCCCAACCTGGCGCCGACCATGGGGTTGGTCTTCGGCATGAGTGCCTTCGGTCGCATCCCCGCCATGCTCAACTACACGGCGGGTGCCGACGGCATGCAGGCGGCGTGCGTGGCGGCGCAGGTCAGGACGATCGTGACCTCACGCGCCTTCATCGAGCAGGCCAAGCTGGCGGACAAGCTCGAGGCGCTTGAGGGTGTCGACTACCTCTATCTGGAAGATATGAAGGCTGACATGGGCCTGGCCGACAAGCTCTGGCTGGTGCTGTGGGCCATGCCGTTTCCGCGTCTGGCCACCCGCATCGGCCAGCCGGACGACGCTGCCGTGGTGCTGTTCACCTCGGGCTCCGAAGGCAAGCCCAAGGGCGTGGTGCTGTCGCATTCGGCCTTGCTGGCCAATGTGGCGCAGATCCGCGCGGTGGTGGATTTTTCGGTGGATGACAAGATCCTCAATGCCTTGCCGCTGTTTCATTCCTTCGGCCTGACCGGGGGCGGTCTGTTGCCGATCCTGACCGGCGCCCATGTGTTCCTCTACCCGAGCCCGTTGCACTACCGGGTCATTCCGGAGCTGGCCTATGACCGTGCGTGTACCGTGTTGCTGGGCACCTCGACCTTTCTTGGCAACTATGCCAAGCACGCCCATCCGTACGACTTCTTCCGCCTGCGTTATGTGATCGCCGGGGCCGAAAAGCTCGCCGATTCGGTGCGCGAGCTGTGGTTCGACAAGTTCGGCCTGCGCATTTTCGAAGGCTACGGGGCGACGGAGACCGCGCCGGTGATGGCGGTCAATACGCCCATGGCTTTTCGCCGGGGCACGGTGGGGCAGTTCCTTCCCGGGATGCAACATGAACTCGTTCGCGTGCCGGGCATCGAGCGCGGCGGCATGCTGCATGTGAAAGGGCCGAACCTCATGAGTGGCTACCTCAAGTTCGATCAGCCCGGGGTGCTGCAGCCGCCTTCGTCCGAGGCCGGCGACGGCTGGTATGAGACCGGCGATATCGTGGATGTGGACGAGGACGGCTTCGTGCGCATCGTCGGCCGCGTCAAACGCTTCGCCAAGATCGCGGGCGAGATGGTGAGCCTGGAGGTGGCCGAAAAGATCGCCGCGGCGGCCAGCCCCTCGGGCGTCCATGCGGTGTCGACCCAGCCCGATGCGTCCAAAGGCGAAGCGCTGGTGCTGTTCACCTCCGACAAGACACTCGGCCGCGATGCGCTTGTGGCAGCCGCCAAGGCCCAGGGGGCGGCCGAACTGGCAGTGCCGCGCAAGATCGTGGCCGTGGACAGCCTGCCCTTGCTGGGCACGGGCAAGACCGACTACGTCACCCTCAAGCGGATGGCGGCCGAGGCCTGATCATGACCCTGTCGCGATCGCGTCGGAATTTTCTGATCGCCGGTGGCTTGCTGGCTGGCGGCGCCGCGATTGGTGCCCTGAGCCGCCCCTGGCTGATCAATCCGTGTCTGGCGGCGCTGCCGGCAGACCTGGGCGAGCATCCTTTGCTCAAGCGCGTGTGGGCGGGCGTCGATCCGGCCATGGTGTGGGATTGTCATGTGCATCTGGCGGGCGTGGGCGATGGGAGCAGCGGTATCGCCATCTCCCAGGACATGCTCAGCCCGCTCAGCCCCATGCAGTACCTGCAGCGTCTGTTCTACCTGAATGCCGGTTGTGCCCACGATGCGCCGGACCGGGTGGATCAGAGTTATGTGGAGCGTCTTCACAACCTCATGGAGGGCATGGCGCCCGGGGCCAAGCTGATGTTGTTCGCCTTCGAACATGCCCATGACGACACTGGGCGCGCGCGACCCGAGGCGTCGGCGTTCTTCGTGCCCAATGAGTACGCGCGGCGTGTGGCCGCCGAGTCCCCCGAATGGTTCGAATGGGTGTGTTCCATCCATCCCTACCGGGCCGATTGTGTGGATGCGCTCGACGCCGCGGTGGCACAGGGCGCGCGGGCGGTGAAATGGCTGCCGCCGGCCATGGGCATCGACCCCGCCTCGCAGCGGTGTGATCGCTTCTATGCGGCCCTGGCGCAGCACCAGCTTCCCCTGATCAGTCATGCGGGTGAGGAGAAGGCAGTGCATGGTATCGGCGAAGCGAGCTGGGGCAATCCCTTGCGTCTGCGCCGGGCGCTGGATGCCGGCGTGCGCGTGGTGATGGCCCATTGCGCGAGCATGGGCGACGATGTGGATCTCGACCAGGGTTCGGAGGGGCCGCGGGTACGCAGCTTCGATCTGTTTGCGCGCATGATGGCCGAGCCCGCGTATCGCGACCGGCTGTACGCCGACATCTCGGCCATCATTCTGCGCAATCGGGAGGTGTCGGTGATCCGTCAAATTGTCGAGACCACCGAATGGCATGGCCGCCTGCTGTTTGGTTCCGACTATCCCCTGCCGGGTATCCTCCCGCTGATTTCTCCGGCGACAATGGCGGACGAAGGTCTGCTCGACGAGGCGGCCGTGCCGGTGCTCGAGGGGGTGCGAGAGCACAACCCCATCCTGTTCGATTTCGCGCTCAAGCGCTTGCTGGTCAGCGACGGTGTGCGTTTGCCGGCGAGTGTGTTCGAAACCCGTCGTTTCTTTGATTCCAGCCTCGCGAGGGCAGCATGAGTTCCCAGTTCGGCCTGATGCGGGAGCGACGCTTCCTGCCCTTTTTCCTCACCCAGTTCTTCGGTGCGTTCAACGACAACCTGTTCAAGAATGCGCTGGTGGTGCTGATGACCTTCGAGGCGGCGCGCTACACCACGCTCTCCGCCGGGGTGCTGGTCAATCTCGCCGCGGGTATTTTCATCCTGCCCTTCTTCCTGTTCTCGGCCACGGCCGGCCAGTTGGCGGACAAGTACGAAAAGAGCCACCTGATGCGGCTCATCAAGCTCATGGAAATCGTCATCATGGGCCTGGGGGCGGTGGCCTATGCCATGGAGTCGCTCTGGCTGCTGCTGGCGACCCTGTTCCTGATGGGGGTGCAGTCATCCATCTTCGGCCCGGTGAAATACGCCATCCTGCCCCAGCATCTGGCCGAAACCGAACTGGTGGGTGGCAACGCGCTGGTCGAGTCGGGCACCTTCGTGGCCATCCTGCTCGGCACCATTGCCGGCGGCGTGATGATTGCCTTGCCCGGCGGGGCGGCCTGGGTGTCGGGCGCGGCCATCGTGGTGGCGGTGATCGGCTATTTTGCGAGCCGGGGTATTCCGTTGGCGCACGCGGCAGACGCTGCGCTCAAGGTGAACTGGAACCCGCTGACCCAGACCTGGAAAACCATCGGCTTTACACGCACGAACCGCACGGTGTTTCTGTCGATTCTGGGCATCTCGTGGTTCTGGTTCTACGGGGCGCTGTTTCTTTCCCAGTTCCCGGGCTACGCCAAGGACGTGCTCGGCGGCGACGAGCATGCGGTGACGCTGCTGCTGGCCGTGTTCTCGGTGGGCATCGGCATGGGCTCGCTGTTGTGCGAGAAGCTCTCGGGGCGGCATGTGGAGATCGGTCTGGTGCCCATGGGCGCGGCCGGGCTGACCCTGTTCGGCCTCGACCTGTGGTGGGCCAGCCCGGAGGTCGGCGCTGCCGGTGCCGGTCTGCCCCTGAGCACCTTGCTGGCCGATGGCACCACCTGGCGGGTGATCTTCGATCTGGTCATGGTGGGTGTGTTCGGCGGTTTCTTCATCGTGCCGCTCTATGCGCTGGTGCAGGCGCGCAGCGCGCCGAGCCACCGCTCACGCATCATCGCCGGCAACAACATCCTCAATGCCCTGTTCATGGTGGTGGCGGCCGGCATGGGGGCGGGACTGCTGGCGGCCGGGCTCGAGATTCCCCAGCTGATCCTGATCACCGCGCTCCTCAATGCCTGCGTGGCGATCTACATCTTCACCCTGGTGCCGGAGTTCCTGCTGCGCTTCATCGTGTGGCTGCTGGTGCACACCGCCTACCGGCTCGAAGTGGAAGGGGAAGAGCACATTCCCGATGAGGGGCCGGTGCTCATCGTGGCCAACCATGTGAGCTTCGTCGATGCGCTGGTGATCATGGCCGCCTGCCGCCGGCCGATCCGCTTCGTGATGGATCACCAGATCTTCCGCTGGCCGATTCTCTCGTTTGCGTTTCGCACCAGTGGCGCCATTCCCATCGCGTCGGCCAGAGAGGATGCGGCGATGATGGAGCGCGCTTTCGAGCGTGTGGGCGAGGCACTCGATGCCGGGGAGGTGGTCGGCATTTTCCCGGAAGGGCGCATTACCGCGGATGGCGAACTGGGTGCCTTCCGCCCAGGCGTGACACGGATTCTCGAGCGCAATGCGGTGCCGGTCATTCCCATGGCCTTGCAGGGGCTGTGGGGCAGTTTCTTCAGCCGCAAGGGGGGCGCTGCCATGAGTCGGCCATTCCGCCGCGGGATCTTCAACCGGATCGCGCTGCGCATCGGCCCGGCCGTTGGCGCATCACAGGCGGATCCGGACACGTTGCGCGAGCGGGTGCTCTGCCTGCGCGGCGACAAAAAATAGAACGGAAAACACATCATGTGGATTGTCATTGGTCTGGTGCTCGGTGTCTGGCTGGGCTCCTGGGGCGGGCTTGAAGAAGTCATCGGCGGCGGCGTGCTGGGGGCCCTCGGGGGGCTGGTGATTCAGGTCGTGTTGAGCCGTCCGGCACGGGCGCGGCTCGATCAGCTGGAGGCGCGCATCGCGCAACTGGAGTCGCAAGTCCTGCAGTTGCGAACGGGTGCCACGCCGGCTGTTGAAGATGAGCCCACCCCGGCGCGTAATGCCACAGTGCCTGAGCTGCCCAGTGTGCCCTGGGCGGTCGAACCCCCGGTGGTGCCCGCGCCTGCGGCGAGCACCCCGGCTGCGCCCGACCCGGTCGCGTCGGCAGAAACCCCCGCGCCGTCTCGCCGGCGAGGCATTGACGTGCTCGGCGGCGCCGCGACAGAACCCGAACGCGCGCCGTCCTCACTGGATCAGCTCTACGACACAGCGCGACGCTGGCTGCTGGGCGGCAACACGGTGGTGCGGGTCGGGTTGCTGGTGCTGTTCTTCGGCCTCGCCTTTCTGGCGCGCTATGCGGTCGAGAACAGCCTGTTTCCCATCGAACTGCGTCTGGCGAGCATCGCGCTCGGGGCGGTGGGCTTGCTTGGCGTCGGCTGGCGTCTGCGGCATCGACGGGCAGGCTATGCCCTGAGCCTGCAAGGCGGCGGTGTGGCCGCGCTCTACCTCACCATCTTTGCCGCCATGCGGCTCTACGGGCTGATCCCGCCGACGGCGGGCTTTGGCCTGCTGCTGGTGATTGTGGTGCTCTCGGCCGTACTGGCGCTATTGCAGCGCTCGCAGGCGCTGGCGGTGATCGGCACGGCGGGCGGCTTCATGGCGCCGATTCTCGCCTCGACAGGGCAGGGCAGCCACGTGATGCTGTTCTCCTATTACCTGCTGCTCAATGCCGGTGTGCTTGGCATCGCCTGGAAGCAGGCCTGGCGCGGGCTTAACCTCACCGGCTTCCTGTTCACCTTTTCGATCGCGCTGTTGTGGGGGGCTCGGGATTATCGGCCCGGCCTGTTTGATTCCACCGAGCCGTTCCTGATCGCGTTCTTCCTCATGTATGTGGCCGCAGCCGTGCTGTATGCCTGGCGCAGCGCACCGCAACTCAAGCACTACGTGGATGGCACGGTGGTGTTCGGTACCCCGGTGGTGGGCTTCGGCTTGCAAGCGGCACTGACCGAAGGCATGCCCCATGCGCTGGCGATCAGCGCACTGGTGGTGGGCGGCTTCTATGTGATGCTGGCGCGCTGGCTGCATGCCCGTGCCCGTCCTTCGTTAGGCCTGCTGGTGGAGTCGTTTCTGGCGCTCGGGGTCGCCTTCCTGACGCTGGCGATTCCGCTGGCGGTCGATGGTGAGTGGACCGGCGCGGCCTGGGCGCTCGAGGGCGCGGCCCTGCTTTGGGTGGGCGCCCGACAGCGGCGCAAACTGGCCATGGCATCCGGGGTGCTGCTGCAACTGACGGCCGGGGTGATCTTCTTTGGCGAATCCCTATTCCATCCGGACGCGGCCACACCCGTGCTCAACAGCACATGCCTGGGCGCTGCGCTGGTGGCCCTCGCCGGGCTGGCCAGCGCGCACATGGCCGACCGCTGGCGCGATGCCTGGCCGCGTTTCCTGCGCCTGAGTCAGCCCCTGCTGCTGGCATGGGGTGTGTTGTGGTGGGTGGGCGCCGGCTTCAATGAAATCACCGACGCGCTGCCCTTTGAATCTGAGCCGGTCGCCCTGCTGCTGTTCCTCTCCGCGAGTGGGGCGCTCGCCACCCTGATGGCCGACCGAAGCGGGTGGTCGGTGTTGCGCTGGCCAGCACTCCTGCCGGTCATGGGCATGGCCTTTGCGCTGCTCGGCGATGCGGATGCACATCAGGCGCCGTGGTCCGGGCTGGGTCTGCTGGCCTGGCCGCTGGCGATCGGCGCGATGGGATGGTCGCTGCGCAAGGCAGAGGGCGCGCCGCAGGTGGCGTTCGTGCTGCCGATGGCGCATCTGGTGACGCTGTGGCTGGTGTGCCTGTCGCTGGTGTTGAGCGCTGCGCAGCTGGGCGAGGTGGGGAATCTGTGGCGGGTTGCCGCCATGGTGTTGGTGCCGCTGTCGGCGTGGTGGTTGATGCGCCTGCCGCAGGTGGAGGCGCGCTGGCCGGTGCGGGCCTGGGCGCCGATCTATCAGCAGCTTGGCGTCGGCGTGATGCTGGTCGTTGCGCTGCTCGGGGCGGTGGCGACGAGCCTGGGCACCGGCGGTTCGGTGGCGCCGCTGCCCTATATGCCCGTGTTGAACCCCTTCGATCTGACCGTTGCCATGCTGCTGATGGCCGCGGCGCAGTGGTGGCGTCGATGGCGTGACGCGCTGCCCATCGATCCGCGCGTCGCGCAGGGCGTGCTGGCGGGCTTTGCCTTCGTGCTCATCACCTGGGGCGTGATCCGCGCCATCCACCACCTTGCG
Source organism: Nitrogeniibacter aestuarii (assembly GCF_017309585.1). Taxonomy (NCBI): domain Bacteria; kingdom Pseudomonadati; phylum Pseudomonadota; class Betaproteobacteria; order Rhodocyclales; family Zoogloeaceae; genus Nitrogeniibacter; species Nitrogeniibacter aestuarii. The sequence continues at coordinate 815,611 of NZ_CP071321.1, forward strand.
CAGGTGCCGTGGGATGCCGATCGGCTCTTTGCCAGCGATACGGTGCAGGCCAGTGTGTCCTTGTTGTGGGGGGCGCTCGGGCTGGTGCTGACCTTCATCGCGAGCCGGCGTGCCCATCGTTGGATGTGGATGGCGGGCGCAGCGCTGCTCGGCGTGGTGGTGCTCAAGCTGTTTCTGGTGGACATGGCGAGCACCGGCACGGTGGCGCGCATCGTGTCCTTCATTGGCGCGGGCGTGGTGTTGCTGGTGGTGGGTTACTTCTCGCCACTGCCGCCGGCGCGGGAGCTGCGATCATGAAGATGCGTCTCTGGTGGCTGCTGATGTGCCTCCTGGCGAGCCCTGTGCTGCGGGCGGCCGATGACTTTGCGCTGGATCTGCGCATTCAGGTACCCGAGGGCGCGGATCTGGTCAGGATCGAACTGCCCGAGGCGGTCTATCGCGCAGCCCATCGGCCCGATCTGGGCGATCTTCGCATCGTCAACGGGGCGGGTGAGGTCCTGCCGATGGCGCGCCTGCCACAGCCGACACGGCAGGTGATCAAGCGGGCCGGGCGCACGCCGGTGCGCCTGCCGGTGGAGCCGCAAGCACACAATCCGGCGCTCAGTGTCGCGACCCGCGATGGCGGGCAGTCGGTGGATATCGACATCCGGCCGGGCGGCAGCGCGCCGCCGCGCTTGCCGGGCTACCTGATCGATACGGATGGGTTCGACGCCCCGATCGACGCCATCGAACTCAAGTGGCGGGGCGACCCGGTCTTCGAGGCCATGCTGGAGGTGTCTGCCTCCGATGACCTGAAGCGCTGGCGGCAGGTCAATGTGTCCGCGCCGGTGCTGGCGATGGGCGAGCCCGGGGCGCGCGTCGAACTGAACCGTGTCTCGCTGAGCGGCGTAAAGGCCCGCTACCTGCGCCTGAGATGGGCCGGCACGACGCCCGACGTGTCGATCGACCAGGTCGACCTCATCAGCGAGACCGACGTGGCCAAGCCTGTCGAGCACAGCATCGAGCTGACGGGCACGGTCGAGGGCGATCATGTGCTCTTCGTGTCACCCGGGGTGTTTCCGGTGAGTGGCATCGAGTTGCTGTTGGGCGAGGACACTCATGTGCTGCGGGCAACGGTGAGCTCGCGCGCGAGCCCTTCGGCGCCGTGGCGGCCGCGCGGAACGCGTCTTGCCTACAAGCTCAAGACGGATGGCGGCGTGACCCAGGGCGGCATCTTTGCGGGGCTCTCGGCGCGAGACACCCTGTGGCGCCTGACGGTGGACGGCGGTGTGCCGGCCACCGTGCCCGGCCTGAGACTGATCTGGCCGGCCGAGTCGGTCGTGTTCGTGGCGCGCGGTCAGGGGCCGTACCGGCTTCGGGTCGGCCAGCGTGGCATGGAACCCGCGTGGCGGCCGCCGGCCGCGCTTGTGCCGGGCTATGGCACGCCAGCGCAGATCCGCCTGTGGCCGGGTGTGGTGGTGACGCCCGACATGCCGATCAAGGGACGGCCGCAGTCCACCTCCATCGCCGACGACCCGTATCAGTGGTTGTTCTGGGGCGTGCTCGCGCTCGGCGTGGCGGTGCTGGGCTGGATGGCGCGTTCGTTGCTCAGGGAGTTGTCGGCCGGTGGATCGGATTCGGACAGCCGATAGGCCAGATTGCCCACCAGCTCGTGCACGGCAAACCAGCCATCGTAGGCCGCGCGGGCAGAGGGGATGAAATCGCCCCAGTCAACGTCCGGGTCGGGATTGTGCATCCACACGGTCGGGGCCGGTGTCACGCGCAGGCCGGCCGCTTCGAAAGCGCGTCGGGCCCGCAGCATGTGGGTGGCGTGGGTGACCAGGGTAATCGAATCGATTCCTGCGCTTCTGAGAATCTGTGCGGTGAAATTGGCGTTGTCACGGGTGTCGAGGGACTGGCTCTCCGCCCAGCGCACCGGTACGCCGAATTCTTCCTCCAGCACCTTGCGCATCTGCACGGCCTCGATGATGCCGTCGCGCGGCGCGCCTCCGGTGACCAGCACCGGCTTGCCGCTCTCGCGAGCAAGCAGAGCCCCGTAACGCAGTCGCTCCAGGGCCAGCCGGCCGACGGTTTCGCCGTCCGGATATTCCGGCGCCCTTGAACGAACACCAGCGCCGAGGATGACGATGGCCCCGGTCTGGGCCACGGCGTCGCGGCGCACGGCGACCGGCGGTGGTTCGACAATTCCGGCGAGCATGCCGACGGTCACCGGCAGGCTCGCGATCAGTGCATAGCTCCAGCCGAGCCAGGCCAGCGCGCGCCAGCGTTTGAGCATCAGGCCCAGGCCGATGAGCAGCAGCGGGCCGCTGGGCGGGAGAATGAACAGGGCAAGGATTTTCTTGGCCCAGAAGGCCAGCAGGGACAAATCGATCGGCATGGGGCGTTGTGGAGGTGACGGGGTATCCGTATTATCCTTGACCAAATCGACCACTGCCGGGGTTTTACCCGGCCAGCAACATGCCCGATCACCAGTACGGTATCGAAACCCTTTGCCTGCATGCCGGCCAGCAGCCGGACGCCGCCACCGGTGCGCGGGCCATGCCCATCTATCAGACGACCTCGTTCGTCTTCGATTCGCCCGAACACGCCGCCTCGCTGTTCAATCTGCAGACCTTCGGCAACGTCTATTCACGCATTTCGAATCCGACCGTGGCCGCCTTTGAAGAGCGGGTCGCCGCACTCGAAGGCGGACGTGCTGCACTCGCCGCATCGTCGGGGCTGGCGGCGCAAATGACCGCGCTGCTGACACTGGCCGAAGCGGGCGACGAGATCGTGGCGGCGCGCACGCTGTACGGGGGCAGTTACTCGCAGCTCGATGTGAGCCTGCGCAAGCTGGGCATCACCACGCATTTTGTCGACCCTTCGGACCCCGAGGCCTTCCGCGCCGCCATCAACGATCGCACCAAGGCCGTGTATGGGGAAATCATCGGCAATCCGGGGCTGAACGTGTTCGACGTCACCCCCATTGCCGAGGTCGCCCATGAAGCCGGCGTGCCGCTGGTCATCGACAGCACGCTGGCCTCGCCCTACCTGTGCCGCCCCATCGAGCACGGCGCCGATATCGTCATCCATTCGGCGACCAAGTACATGGGGGGGCACGGCACCACCATGGGCGGCGTGCTGGTCGAATCCGGCAAGTTTCCCTGGGACAACGGCCGTTTCCCGCAGATGGTCGAACCGTCGCGCGGCTATCACGGCGTGCGCTTCTACGAGACCTTCGGCGACTTCGGTTTCACCATGAAGGCGCGCATGGAAACCTTACGCACCTTTGGCCAGTCGCTTTCGCCCTTCAATGCGTTCATGCTGTTGCAGGGGCTTGAAACCCTGCATGTGCGCATGGACCGGCATGTGTCGAATGCGATGGCCGTGGCCGCCTTCCTGAAGGCGCATCCGATGGTCGAGTGGGTGAATTATCCAGGGCTGCCCGACAGCCCCGACCATGTGCTGGCGCAGCGCTACCTACCCAAAGGCGCGGGCGCGATCCTGAGCTTCGGGATCAAGGGGGGGCAAGCGGCGGGCGAGCGCTTCATCGATGCGGTGCAGATGATCAGCCATCTGGCCAACGTGGGTGATGCCAAAACGCTGGTGATCCATCCGGCCTCGACCACCCACCGGCAGCTGTCGGAAGAAGAGCAACGCGCCGCCGGTGTGCCGCCGGACATGGTGCGCCTGTCGGTCGGCATCGAGACCGAGGCCGACATTCTCTGGGATCTGGACCAGGCGCTGGCGTTGGCCGGCAAGGGAGCGTGAGCATGGGCTTGCGGGAATGGATTTTTGTCGTGATCGCGCTGCTTGCGGTTTATCTGGTGTTTCAGCTGATTCGCGCGATGCAGGTCAAGGATGACGCGGTCGGCATTCCGGGCGAAGTGCTCACCGAAATGCCGACCGAACTGCTCGATGAGGCCGCCGAGTCAGAGACGGCCGTTGAGACCGATCGTGCGCCGGACGAAGACGAAGACCCGGACGGCACGGACGAGAAACCGCGTTCCCAGCCCGAGACGGACGAACTGGCCGAAGAGAGTTTCAAGCTTGCGCTGGAGGTTCGACAGCTGCGACGGGATATCGCCCAGTTGCGCGACGAGGCTGATGCCCAGCGCGGCGAGATGGCCGAACTGAGAGTGATCATCGACCGCCAGAGCCAGCAGATCGAGGCCACCAAGGCGGCGCAGAACGTTTCACCCATCTATGGTGAAGCGCTGGCCCTGGCACAGCGCGGCATGGCGGCGGATGTCATCGCCGAACGATGCAGTATTTCGGTGGCCGAAGCCGAGCTGGTGAGATCGCTGGCTCGTGACTCGGCCGCCTCGGGGGAGGAGCAATGACCAGAAAAGTGAGGAAGAACAAAAAGGGGTCCGTTCAGCGTGCCGTCCTGTTGCGCCGTGCCGGCATCGCCGGTGGGCTGATTCTGGCCTTGCTGGTGGGCCTGGCGTGGTACGAACGCAGCCAGAGCGTCCCGGATTTGCCGCGCTTGACCGAAGCACCTCCACCGCCACCGCTACCGACGCTGGAAGAGCCCCTGCGCGGTGCGCCACCCATGCCGACTGCGGAGGAGGCCGAAGCGTCGGTGGCCGGCAACACGTCGGGCGTGGGCGCAGACGGCGCCGTTCCCGAGCTCACTGCCGCACCTGCCGTGGTCGCGCCTGAAGCACGTAAGGATGAAACGCCTCCCGCCGCGAGCGGGGCGCCACGCCTTGTCCTCGGGGACGAGGCGCCCGTGGCCTCGGACAAACCCGCGTTACCACCGGCGCCGGAGCGCGCGCCCAAGACAGTGGCCAAGGCCGAGGTGCCGGCGGCCAAGGTGGCCGCGCCCGAGCCGACGCCGGCAAAGACATCGGTGGAGGCGATCAAGAATGGCTACATGGTGCAGTTGGGCGTCTTCAGCGCGCCGGGCAACGCGCAGGCGCTGATCGAGCGGGTTGATGCCCTGGGGATTCCGGCCCATATCGAAAGTCGCGTCGTCGTGGGGCCATTCAAGGATCGCTCTGAAGCCGATGCCGCACGACGTAAGCTGTCAGCGTCCGGCCTGGGCAAAGGGCTGGTGGTTCGCACTCGTTGAAGCCGTGATCCGGGATTCGAAAAGCATCAAAAGGGCCGGCTTTCGCCGGCTTTTTGCTGTTTTGCTTGCCAGCCGGGGGGCGTAAGGTGCTTCGTGGCACCATGCTTTCAATCAAGGAGACTCCCATGCATATCGACAGCCCCGTGTTCGGCGGGTTGGATGTCAGCCCCGAGAACATCGTTGAATTTCCCAACGGCCTGCCCGGTTTCGAAGGCTGCCGCCGCTTTACCTTTGTGGAAGAGGGTGACGCCGACAAGGTGCTGCAGATGCAAAGCGTCGATGATCCAAGCATCGTTTTCTCGGTGGCCGATCCCTCGACGCTCGGTGCGAACTATGAATTTACGCTGACGGATACTGAAGTCCAGACGCTTGAGGTGTCATCGCCGGACGATGTGGCCGTTGCGGTCATCATCCGCAAACGCGCGGTTCCGGGGTCGCCGTCCGAAGCCGGACTCAAGGCCAATTTCATGGCGCCCCTGGTCATCAACACCGCCGCACGTCGCGGACTGCAGAAGGTCATCGAGAACGTGGGTTGCAGTGTGACCTTCAAGGGCGCCTGACCGGCCGCGCATCGCGGGGGCACAACAGGGCGCACGGCGGGCCGTTGCTGGGTAGAATGCGGGACGAATCGCGTTCGCGCGCAACGACCCCTACGGAGCCTGAAAGCATGAGCAAGCAGATCATCGCCACCGACAAAGCCCCCGCCGCCATCGGCACCTATTCACAGGCCGTGCGTGCCGGCAATACGGTCTACCTGTCCGGTCAGATCGGGCTCGACCCGACGAGCATGGAAATGGTCGACGGCTTCGAGGCGCAGACCCAGCGCGTGTTCACCAATCTCAAGGCGGTGGCCGAGGCGGCCGGAGGCTCGCTGGCGGATACGGTCAAGCTCAACATCTACCTGACGGACCTGTCCAATTTCGCCAAGGTCAACGAGATCATGGCGACCTTCTTCGAGCAGCCCTATCCCGCGCGTGCAGCCGTCGGGGTCAAGGAATTGCCCAAGGGCGCGCTGGTCGAAGCCGACGCTGTTCTGGTCATCGACTGAACCTCCAGTCTCCCCATGGCGAAAGCCAAGGCGGCGGCCGCGCCGCCCGTGCGCGGCTGGCCCGGTGTCGGCACTCAGCTGGCGGGGCGGCTGGTCAAGCTCGACATCCACGGTCCGCAGGACCTGCTCCTGCATCTGCCCCTGCGCTACGAAGACGAAACCCGCTGTGCCCGTATCGCCGAGCTGCGCGGTGGCGAACCGATGCAGGTGGAGGGTGAGGTCACCGACTGCGAGGTGCGCATCCGCGGCCGGCGCCAGCTGGTGGCCCAGATACAGGACGACACGGGCACACTCACCGTTCGCCTGCTGAATTTCTATCCCCAGCAGCAAAAACAGCTCGAACCCGGCAAGCGGGTGCGCGTTTTCGGCGAGGCTCGGGGCGGCATGTTCGGTTTCGAGATGGTGCATCCGCGAATTCGCACGGTCGATGCCGGCGAACCGCTTCCGACATCACTCACACCGGTCTATCCCACCACGGCCGGGCTGGCACAAAGTGCGCTGCGCAAGCTGATCGAGCGTCATGTGGGCCGTGTCAGCATGGAGGACTATCTCCCCGAAGCGGTGCGTGCCCGCCTCGGGTTGATGTCGCTCGCCGAGGCCATTCCGCTTCTCCATCAGCCGCCGCCCGAGATCGACGGCAGCGCGCTCGACGACCGATCCCACCCGGCCTGGCAACGCCTGAAGTTCGAGGAGTTGCTCGTGCAGCAACTCTCCCTGCGCAAGGCGCATGCGGCGCGACGGGCGAAGACGGCACCGGTGTTGACCAGCCCGGGGCAGCTCGTGCGGGCCCTGCTGGATGACCTGCCCTTTGGTCTGACCGGTGCGCAGGTGCGCGCCGGTGATCAGATCGACGCCGATCTGGCCCAGCCACATCCCATGCAGCGGCTGTTGCAGGGCGATGTGGGCAGTGGAAAGACCATCGTTGCGGCACTGGCCATGTTGCGGGCGGTGGAGGCCGGTTGGCAGGCCGCGCTGATGGCGCCCACCGAAATTCTGGCCGAACAGCACTACCTCAAGCTCGATCAGTGGCTCGCGCCGCTGTCGATCTCTGTTGAGTGGATTTCGGGCAGCCTCACCAAGAAGCAGCGCGCCGCGGCCTGCGCGCGTCTCGAGACCGGCGAGTCCATGCTGGCCGTGGGGACGCACGCCCTGATTGAAGACCCGGTGACCCTGCCGCGTCTGGGCCTGGCCGTGGTCGATGAGCAGCACCGCTTCGGTGTGCGTCAGCGCCTGGCCCTGCGCGACAAAGGGGAGGGCGTGAGCCCCCACATGCTGATGATGTCGGCCACCCCCATCCCGCGCACGTTGGCCATGAGTTACTACGCCGATCTGGATGTGTCGGTGCTTGATGAATTGCCGCCCGGGCGCACGCCCATCGTCACCAAACTGGTGTCCGATGCCCGTCGGGATGAGGTGGTGGCCCGTGTGCGCGACGCCTGCCGCGAAGGGCGGCAGGTGTATTGGGTGTGTCCGCTGGTCGAAGAGTCGGAAACGCTGGATTTGCAGACCGCCATCGATACCCATGCCCATCTGGAATCGGTGTTGGGCGAGCTGAAGATCGGCCTGGTACACGGCCGGCTCAAGGCGGACGAGAAGCGCGCGACCATGGCGGCGTTCGCCGAGGGCGAACTCAACGTGCTGGTGGCCACGACGGTGATCGAGGTCGGGGTGGATGTCCCCAACGCCAGCCTGATGGTGATCGAGCATGCCGAACGTTTCGGCCTGGCCCAGCTGCATCAGCTGCGCGGTCGGGTCGGGCGGGGAAAGGTGGATTCGGTGTGCATCCTCATGTTCGGTGGCGAGTTGTCGCAGACCGCACGAGCGCGATTGAAGGTGATCTACGAACACACGGATGGCTTCGAGATCGCGCGCGAGGATCTGCGCATTCGCGGCCCGGGTGAGTTCGTGGGCGCGCGTCAGAGCGGCGTGCCCATGTTGCGCTATGCCGACCTGGAAACCGATGGCGAACTGATCGATCAGGCCCGTGATCTGGCCGTCGAACTGCTTGCATATCATCGTCCCGTCGCCGAACAGATCATGGGGCGCTGGCTGGCTGGGCGCGAGAGCCTGTTGCGGGCCTAGGGGCGAGCCGCAAAGCGCGCGCCGGGCAAGGGCCTCGCGGCCAAACGCGCTATCATTGCCGCCGCATCATGATCCATGACCGCCTGCCTTCTCCCGCTGCCGACGATCTGTGGCTGGCCCATCCGCCACGCGCCACTGTCCATGCGCGTTTGCGCCCCTGGCTGATCGACCCGCAATCACTCACTGCCCGTATTCGCGCCCGTTGCGACCGCTTCCATGTCGAGGTGATTCGTCAGGCGCCCATGCGGCCGCATGCGGATGAAGCGGCTGCCTTGGGTGTGCGCGCCAAGGAGCGATCGTGGCTGCGCGAAGTCTTGCTCTATGCTGATGGCGTCCCGGTTGTGTATGCCCGCTCGGTGTTGCCGCGCAAACATCTGCGTGGTGCATGGCGAGTGTTTCACGGCATTGGTGCCCGCCCTCTGGGGGCGGCTTTGTTTTCCGATCCGCGTATTGCGCGTCAGCCGTTGCGTTGTGCACGTCTGGACCGGCGTGATGCGCGGTATCATCGGCTGGCCGTCGTGACCCACGGACGCATGCGCCTGCCCCCCTCGTTGTGGGCGCGGCGCTCGCTCTTCCGGCTGCGCGGGCGCTCGCTGCTGGTGAGCGAGTTCTTTTTGCCAACCATTCTTGATCTCGACCCATGACCCTCATCGAACGGCTCAGGATCTATGAGCGGCTGATGCGGCTCGACAAGCCCATCGGCATTCTCCTGTTGCTGTGGCCTACCCTGTGGGGCATCTGGATTGCCGGCATGGGCAAGCCGCCGATCTTCGTGCTGTGGATCTTCGTGATGGGCACCGTGCTCATGCGCTCGGCCGGCTGCGTGATCAATGACTACGCGGACCGGAATTTCGACGGACATGTGGAGCGGACCCGGCATCGTCCGCTCGCCAGGGGCGAGATCAGCACCAAGGAGGCCCTGATGCTGGCGGCGGGGCTGTCGCTGGCGGCCTTCGTGATGATTCTGCCGCTCCATTCACTGGTGATCTGGCTGTCGGTCCCCGCGCTTGTCCTGGCGGCCAGTTATCCGTTTACCAAACGTTTCCTTGCCATTCCTCAGGCCTATCTCGGAGTGGCGTTCGGATTCGGCATCCCCATGGCGTTCGCGGCCATTCAGTATTCAGTCCCTGCGGTGGCCTGGGTCATGCTGGCTGCCAACGTGTTCTGGGCGATCGCTTATGACACCGAGTACGCGATGGTGGACCGTCCGGATGATTTGAAGATCGGCATCAAGACGTCGGCGATCACCTTCGGGCGGTTCGACGTGGCAGCGGTGATGCTCTGTTACGCAGCGTTTCTGGGCTGCATGATCTGGGTGGGCGTGCACGAGCAGCTCGGCACCTTCTACTACATGGGGCTCGCGGCTGCCGCCGCGATGGCCGGCTACCATTTCACCCTGATTCGCGATCGTGATCGCGACCGCTGCTTCAAGGCGTTTCTCCACAACAACTGGCTGGGTGCCGTCGTTTTTGCCGGCATCGTACTCGATTATCTGATCACGCCCATGGGCTGATCCGGCGCGCTGGGCCGATGGATGACGTATCAAGAAAAACGCCACCGGCAAGGTGGCGTTTTTTCGTTTGGAGCGCTGCTTTCAGTGCGCCCGTCGGCGAAGCCGCCAGCCGAGCAGGCCCAGCCCGGCGAGCATCATCGCCCAGGTCTGAGCTTCGGGGACCGCGGTCACGGGTTGGACCTCCCAGCCGATGTCGGCGAGCAGCGCCCAGTCCAGATCGGTCATGTATTTTCGGGTGCCGCTGGTGATGGCGGGGGTCAGCGAGGGTTGTTGCAATGTACCCATGAAGCTGGAGCGCAGTGCGCTGGAGACGTGCCCATCGTCGGCCAGCGGGACAGCGCCGCCATTGATGAGGCTGGCGTTTGCACCGGTGAAGGTGTTGCCGCTGATCAGGTTGTCCCAGGCATCGGAGGTGCCGATGCCCAGAACGTGGGCGACCTCATGCACGGCCACCGAATAGAAGTCGTTGCCGGCAAATGATTCAACCGTACTGACGTCGGTATCCAGGTACCAGTTGCTGTTCGCATTGAAGACAATGGAGCCGGTCACCGGGGCGTAGTCCACGTCGGGCGAAGCACTTTGCCCACGGTTGTCGAGCAAACTGATGAACGCGCTGCTCCCGCCGGCGCTGTATCCCGAGCCGCCGAAACCGAGGGTGTCAGGATCGAGCGTGCGGGCGCCAAGGTAGATGATCACCGTGTCTTCGGGCACCGATATCGGGTCGGTCACCAGGCTGCCGTCGGTGGCGACCGTCCCGATGCCGGCCTGGTAACGGTTGCCTCCGGTGCTGTTGATTGCTGCCAGGCTGTCCGTCAGCCGGCTGCCGAATTCGTCGGCAACCGTGTTGAGAATGCCGCGGTGTTGCGTGGTGAAGAACCCGTTGCTGTCGTAGGTGTAGTCGAACTGCACGGTGATGGCTTGTGCGGATCCGGCAGCAAGGGCCAGGGTGGCGCAAAACAGCATTTTCTTCATGGGGTTCACTGGTTCGTATCCTGAAAGGCAGGCTGATGATGACATAGCCGCATGACGTCTGGAAGGCGTTGATCGTACCCGGATGTGTCAGCGCACGGGAAAGTGGGCGTTCATGGTGTCGAGCAGCGTGATCAGCATCTGCTCGAGAATGGGCTGCTCATCCTTGGCAATGTCGAGCATGCCGCCACGGCAGGCGGTTTCGATTTCCTGTGCGACATGAGCCGTGGCGTGGGCGCTGATCAACTGGACGGTGCTCTTCAGGCTGTGTGCGGCCAGCGCCGCAGCGTCAGCATTGTCGCGGGCCAGGGCATCGCTGAGCTGGTTGAAATGCTGTGCGGCTTCGCGACGTACATCGGTCACGACCTGAGCGATCAACTCCTCGTCGTTGAGCAAGCGGTCCCGCATCTGGTCAAGATCAATGGCCGGGAGTTGTTCTGCCTTTCTGCTGATGGCGGACCGTGTCTTCGCTCTGGCGGCCGGCTTCTGATCGTCGAGGGCATGAATCCAGCGGTTGAGGATGGCTGCGAGTGCCTCCTGCTGCAGTGGCTTTTCGAGCACGCCGTTCATGCCGGCCTGTTCGCAGGCGGCGACCCGGTCGGAATGAATGTCGCCGGTGAACGCCACGATCGGTACGTTCCGAATGTCCGTGCCGGCAGCCCCCGCGCGGATCTGCTCGGTGGTGCTGAGCCCGTCAAGCTCGGGGAGCTGCGTGTCCATCAGCACAAGCGCGATATCCGGGTGCGTCCGCAGGGTTTCAATGGCTGCGAGCCCGCTGGCGGCCATCATGGCGGTGTGCCCCAGACGAGCCAGGTGTTCGCCCGCCACGCGTTGATTCACGGGCAGATCGTCGACCACCAGCACCTTGGCGCCACCGCCAGGCGCCGGTGGCGACGCCGGGCGCTCGTCCGCAGGGGGCGGTGCGACCAGCCCCATGCGGGTCAGGCAACGCAACAGATGGCTGCGGCGGGCCGGTTTGGTCAGCTTCAACTGGCAGGGCAGGGCATGACCGGCGCGTGCCGGGGCGACACAGACGAGCCGTTCCGTGGGGATGCTCAGTTGCCGGATGCAGTTGTCGGCGTCGGGGGGGAGGCCGGGCAGACTCTCGAGCACAAAGGCGGCCTTGGCAGACGGTGCTGCTTCGATGAGTCCGTTCCAGTCTTCGCATTCGACCACCTTGAAGCCCCAGCGACGCAAGGGGCCCGTGATCTGCCCGCGGGCCGTCTGGAAGGGCTCCGCAACCAGGATTGTTGCGGGCTCCTGGGGGGTGACTGTGGCGGCGGCCGGCACGGGTTGAACCGGAATGCGCACCCAGAACGTCGACCCCACCCCTTGAACGCTGTTGACGCCGATCGCGCCGCCCATGAGTTCGATCAGGCGCTTGCAAATGGACAGGCCGAGCCCGGTACCGCCGAATCGGCGATTGACCGACGAGTCAGCCTGCATGAAGGGCTGGAAAAGCTGTTGTTGCACATGGGGCGCGATGCCTATGCCGGTATCCGTGATGTAGACCCGCAGGTGAGCCGTGTCGCCGCTCCCCTGATGCTGTACTTCAAAGCGCATGGACACGCAGCCTTCGTCCGTGAACTTGATGGCGTTGCCGACCAGGTTCGTCAGCACCTGACGGAAGCGCAGCACGTCGCCGAGCACGAATTCAGGCACGTTGGGCGCGGCCTCCCAGGCCAGTTCGAGGCCTTTGCCCGAGGCCGACATCAGTGCCACTTCGATGACATCTTCGGCGACATCGAACAGCGAGAAGGGCGCAGACTCCAGACGCATTTCGCCGGCATCGACCCTGGAGAAGTCGAGGATGTCGTTGACCGTCGCGAGCAGCGCGTTGGCACTGCGATGGGCAATGGCGAGGAATTCGCGTTGTTCCTCATCCATGGGCGAGTCTTCGAGCAACTGGATCATGCCCAGCACGCCATTGAGCGGCGTACGGATCTCATGGCTCATGTTGGCCACGAACAGGCTTTTGGTGCGCACCGCGCCTTCGGCCGCTTCCTTGGCGGTGCGCAGCGACATCTCGGCCGCCTTGCGTTCGCTGATGTCTGAAAGCACGCCGGCCATGCGGGTCGGTCGACCGTTTTCGTCGCGCTCGATGATGTGTCCGCGATCGAGCACCCAGATGATCTGTCCGTCACGACGGCGCATGCGGTGCTCGATGCGATAAGGCTGGTTCTGGTTGAGGCAGGCTTCAATTGCAGCGTGGATGCGCTGCTTTTCCTCGTCGAGCAGGCAGGATTCGAAGTCCTCCAGGGTGCCCTTGAGGTGCGACGGATCGTAGGCGAGGATCTCGTGCCACTGGTCGTTGTGACGCAACTCATTCGTGGTGATGTTCCAGTCCCAGAATCCCTCACCCGCTTTGGAAATGATGCTGTCGAGCTCACGCTCGCGCTTCTCGGCCAGATGACGGTCGGTGATGTCGCGCGCCACGACCAGGATGTGCCGCTCGCCATTCGGCCCGGTGAGCGGTTTCTTGATCGACAGGAAATGGCGCTCTTCGCCCGAATCCACCTCCGTGGATGATTCCGCGACGATCTGGGTCTCGCCCCTGCGCATGATCTCGCGAATGTTTTTCGTATACGCCTCGACCTGCGCTGTATTGGGGTTGAAGTCCGCATCCGTCTTGCCGGGCAGCGCAGCCGTTGTCGTGCCATAGAAATCGGCTAGCCGCTGATTGCCGAGCACGAACCGGCCGTCCCAATTCTTGACCATGATGATGTCGGGACTTTCATCAACAATGGTCCGCAGCAAGCTGCGGGTGGCGCGCAGGGCTTGGGCGGCCTCGCGCTGCTTGCTTTCGAAGTCAAGCAGATACCGCACCCCGAAGAATAGGATGACCGCCAGCAAGCCGACGGCCAGGTAGGCGAGCATCTGAGCGTTGCCTTCGGCATGCTGGGTGCTTGCCGTGGCGAGCAGAAACAAGGCGACGCAGCCCAGAATGGCAATCACCCAAGCCGTCGAGATCTGCGGCGCTGGCGGCTCGTGTTCGTCATCGCGTGACGACGACGGGGTGTCCTGGTTCATTGAAGAGGTCAAGGGGCGTTCGTCATTGCCGCTCATTGTGCCACCAAAGGAATACCAACCGAAGTCTGAACGGGGCCGCTACTGCCGGTGGGGCGGGGCGTGCGGCCCGTATAATGCCGAGTCACCTTGCCCGCTCTGGAGTGTCCGACCATGCGTTACACCGATCTTCGCGATTTCATTGCCAAGCTTGAAACGCGTGGCGAGCTCAAGCGCATCGCCGAGCCGGTGGATACCTACCTTGAAATGACCGAGATCGCCGATCGGGTCCTGCGTGCCGGTGGTCCGGCCCTGTTGTTCGAGAAGCCCAAGACCCACGGTACGCCCCAGCCGATGCCGGTGCTGGCCAACCTGTTCGGTACGCCTGAGCGGGTGGCGCTGGGCATGGGCGTTGATGGCGACTGGAAAACCCAATTGCGCGAGGTGGGGCGTCTGCTGGCTTTTCTGAAGGAGCCCGAGCCGCCCAAAGGCCTGCGCGATGCCTGGGAGAAGCTGCCGGCCTTTCGCCAGGTGCTCAACATGTCGCCCAGAACGGTGCGCTCTGCGCCTTGCCAGGCCAGGGTGCTCGAAGGCGCCGATGTTGACCTCTCCGCGCTGCCGATTCAGCACTGCTGGCCGGGCGACGCCGCGCCCCTGGTGACCTGGGGGCTGGTGGTCACGCGGGGCCCTAATCAGAAGCGACAAAACCTGGGCATCTACCGCCAGCAGGTGCTCGGCCCCAACAAACTGATCATGCGCTGGTTGGCGCATCGCGGCGGTGCGCTCGACTATCGCGACCACTGCCAGGCGACGCCGGGCGAGCCGTTTCCGGTGGCCGTGGTGCTGGGCTGCGATCCGGCCACCATCCTTGGCGCCGTCACTCCGGTGCCCGATTCGCTGTCGGAATACCAGTTCGCGGGTCTGCTGCGCGGTGGCAAAACGGAACTGGTCAAATGCCTTGGGAGCGATCTGCAGGTGCCGGCCACGGCCGAGATCATCCTCGAAGGTGTGATCCATCCGGGTGAAACGGCACTGGAAGGCCCGTATGGCGACCACACGGGCTACTACAACGAGCAGGCCGAGTTTCCGGTCTTTACGGTCGAGCGCATCACCATGCGATCCGAGCCCATCTACCACAGCACCTATACCGGTAAACCGCCCGACGAGCCGGCCATGCTTGGCCTGGCGCTCAACGAGGTGTTCGTGCCGTTGTTGCAAAAGCAGTTCACCGAAATCGTCGATTTCTACTTGCCGCCTGAAGGCTGTTCCTACCGGCTGGCGGTGGTGAGCATCCGCAAGCAGTATCCGGGGCACGCCAAGCGGGTCATGTTCGGCATCTGGAGCTTCCTTCGCCAGTTCATGTACACCAAGTTCATCATCGTGGTGGACGACGACGTGGATATCCGCGACTGGAAGGAAGTGATCTGGGCCCTGACCACGCGCATGGACGCGACCCGCGATACGGTGCTGGTGGATAACACACCGATCGATTATCTCGACTTCGCCAGTCCCGAGGCCGGTCTGGGCTCCAAGATGGGACTGGATGCCACCAACAAGTGGCCCGGGGAAACCAAACGCGAATGGGGGCGTCCCATTGTCATGGAAGAGGCAGTCAAGGCGCGCGTGGACGCCATGTGGGATCGCCTCGGCCTCTGATGCAGGGGCTTGAATTTCAAGCTTTTTACCCCCATTTGCTGTTCGTCGCCTCTGCGGGCGCGCCCTGAACCACTGGAGAACCCGATGACCGATAGTCGAACCATCGACGTCAACCCGCTGCCGTCATCCGGCATGGTCACCCTCACGCACGTGATCTACGCGTTGCACGCCTTTGCCCTGTTTACGGGCGTGGCCACGTCCGCCACCATCATTGGCAGCTTTGTGTCCGGTCTGCCATCGATTGTCGCGGTGATCATCAACTACGTGAAGCGCGATGCGGTGCGTGGTACCTGGCTTGACAGCCATTTCCGCTGGCAGATCCGGACCTTCTGGTTCGCGCTGCTCTGGATTGTCGTTTCCACGCTGTTGGCGATCACCATCATCGGCATTCCGTTTGCGTTCGTGATGGTCGGTCTGGCGGGCCTGTGGGTGCTCTACCGCATTGCACGCGGCTGGATCAATCTCTCCAACCGACAGGCCATGCCTGTGCCCGAGCCGGTCGCCTGATCCGGTGCAGCTCCCGCCCCTGGTGGCCGGTCGGCTGGTCAAGCGCTACAAGCGATTTCTCGCCGATGTAACGCTGGACGACGGCCGACTGGTGACCGCTCACAGTGCCAACACCGGCAGCATGATGGGCTGCGCCGAACCCGGGTCGAGGGTCTGGTTGTCGGCCTCCAGCAACCCGAAGCGCAAACTGGCGTTCACCTGGGAGCTGGTTGAAGCCGAGCCTGGTGTCGTGGTGGGTATTCACACCGGTCGCGCCAACGCCTTGGTGGAAGAAGCCATCTGTGCCGGTCACCTGCCGGCGCTAGCCGGGACCGCATCGATCCGGCGTGAAGTGCGCTATGGCCAGAACAGCCGTATCGACCTGTTGCTTGAGTTCGATCACGGACCGCCGTGTCACGTCGAGGTGAAGAACGTCACCCTGGTTCGTGACGGTGTTGCCCTGTTTCCAGATGCGGTGACCGCTCGCGGTACCAAGCACCTGCATGAAATGGTTCAGGTTGTTCGAGATGGCGGTCGGGCGGCGATGGTGTATTGCGTGCAACGCGGAGATGCAGAATCGCTCTCGCCCGCGAAAGAGATCGATGCTGCTTATGCCCGCGCACTGGGCACGGCGCTGGAAGCGGGTGTTGAAGCCTATGCCTTGAGGGGCCGACCGGATCCGGTCGGCGGGCAAATCCAGCTCAACGAATTGCTGCCGGTCCGGCGCTACTGAACGTCCGACTCATGGCGGTGACGTGACGTGATGGCCTTGTGGCGGATGATGTTGCGCTCACCTGTCCTGCACGTCAGCTCGCCCTGTGGTCATGAGCCTTCCCACACCCACTCGAGCAAGATGTCCTGTGCGTCGCGGCTGTTGTGCGCATTCGGGCTATTGACCATCATGGCCACCACGTAACGCTCCCCTTTCTTGTCGATGACGTAGCCCGCCATGGCGCGTACGCCGTTGAGAGTGCCGGTCTTGATGTGCGCGGTGCCCCGCGCCGGGCTGTCCCGGAGGCGTCGGCGTGCGGTGCCGTCGATACCGGCCACGGCCATTGAACTCATGAACTCGGGCATGAAGGGGCGTTCCCACGCCTGCTCCAGTAACTGACCCAGTCCGCGTGCCGTGATTCGCGCGGTGCGTGACAGGCCCGAGCCGTTCTCGATCGACAGGCCGGTGGTGTCGATGCCGGCGGCGGCCAGCTGAACCGTGGCCAGGCGAGCACCGCCCGAGACCATGTCGGCCGCGGTGTTGTCGCTGGCACCCAGCGTGGCGAGCAACTGGCGGGCAATGACGTTGTTGGACCACTTGTTCATGTCGCGCACCACGTCTGCCAGCGGACGCGAGGTGTGTACAAACAGGGTCTTGGCATCGCGTGGTGCGCGCCCGTGCTTGACCTGACCACTGAGTTTGCCGCCCATTTCGTCCCAGAGACCGCCGATCACGTTGCGGGCAAATTCCTCGGGCGACTCGGGTGAGACAAACCAGTCCTTGATGCCGCAATCGTCGCGCCAGGCCCCCTTGATACTCAGCTTGCGCTTCTTGCGGTCCTCTGTGGACTCGGCATCAAGCGCCTTGTACCAGCGACTGGCGCATCGTCCGTCCTGTGTTTCCAGTTCGCTGTCGAGTTCGAACGCAGCCATGGGCGGGTCGACGAGCACGCGTGGTGGCCGTGTCTTGTGTGTGGGGGCCGTGGCCGACGCTGCATTGGCGGTCTTGACCACCTGCAGGCCGGCTCCGGGAGCAGCGGCCGTTTCGGGCTCGGGTTCCGGCACAAAGGTCAGGCGAAGTGCATTGAAGTTGATCATCAGGCCGCTGGGGCCTGCGTTGTAGGGGCGCATGCCCTGACCGTCAAAGGCGTAGGGGTTGTGGGCGGGCAGGCGCAGCGCGCTGTCATCAATGATGATGTTGCCCGCGATGCGGTCGATGCCCAGTCCACGTACCTGGCGCAGCAGCTTCCACAGGTCGGCATGGGTGAAGATCGGGTCTCCGCCACCCACCACGTACAGGTTGCCGTCGAGCTTGCGTCCGGAGATCTCGCCATCCATCTTCAGGCGCGTCGTCCAGAAGTAGGCCGGGCCCAGCCGGTCCAGCGTGGTGAAGGCCGTCACCAGCTTCATGACCGATGCCGGATTCATGGGGGTATCCGGATTGTGGGAGAGCTTGGGCTGTTTTTTGTCGACCCGGCTGACCCAGATGGAGACATCCGAGAGCGAAATATTGGCCTTGTCGAGCGCCTTCTTGAGGTCCGGGGGAAAGCCTGCGGCCGAGGCCAGCAGAGGAGCGGTGAGCGCGGCGGCGGCCGCCCACTTGCAGCAGGCAGTCAGGCAGCGTTGAAGGATGGTGCGCGTCCGGTTGCCGGGCTGCGGGCCGACAAGGGACGGGATGCTGCGCTTTGAAGACATGTAGGAATTGCGTCCTGGCTTCGGTGTGTTGCGGGTGTCTCGATACGCCCGCCCGAGGCGGTCGGCATCGAAGTGCCCATTATTCCGAAGAACGGACAGGGACGCCATGCCCTTTACATCTGATGTTTGGTGTTGTTCTCGGTGCGATCAGGGGGCTGGCGGGGGCAGGGCCTGGAAGGTGCCCGTTGCACTCTGAAGCTGCCACGGCTGTGGCACGGCCTTGCGTTGTTCGCGCAGCTCAGCATACTCGGTCATGACGCGGGTGACGTAGCCGCGCGTCTCGGCATACGGCGGGATTCCACCGTAGCGCGTGACCGCACCAGGCCCAGCGTTGTAAGCGGCGATCGCGAACTCGACGTTGTTGTCGAACTGATCGAGCAATTGTCGCAGATAAAGCGCGCCCACCTGGAGATTGTGCCGAGCGCTGGTGAGTGCGCGCCGGTCGTACATGGCAGCGGTCCCAGGCATCAGTTGCGCCAGCCCTTGAGCGCCCTTGTGAGAGCGCGCATCCGCACGATAGTTGGACTCGGCCTTGACCACGGCGTGCAGTAGCTCTGGCTCGATCTGTGCGGCGCTGGCCGCGTCTTCAATGGCCTGTGCGTATGGCCGTGCATCCGTGGTCGCGTTGGTCGTTTTCGGTGCTGGCATCTGCCAGGCCGGTTGAGTCTTGATCTGATACTGCGACGGATCCACGCGCAGCCGGTAGGCGTTGTCCGATGGCTCCGCAAGCGCCGCCGCGTGAGCGAGTAATGCTGACAGCAAGAGGGCGGGCCCAAGGGCTGCACTAGTACGCACTGCTGTCCTTGAGTGTGGTGGCAGCCGTCTTGATGATGATCCACAGGTCCATGCTCAGTGACCAGTTGCGCAGGTATTCCAGATCATACTCAATGCGCTTTTCCATCTTTTCGACGGTTTCAGTTTCACCGCGATAACCATTCACCTGAGCCCATCCGGTGATGCCAGGTTTGACCTTGTGGCGAACCATGTAGCCCTTGATGAGTTTGCGGTAGGTTTCATTGTGGGAAACAGCGTGCGGTCGCGGGCCGACAATGCTCATGCGGCCCTGCAGCACATTGATGAACTGCGGCAGCTCATCGATCGACGTCTTGCGAATGAATGCACCGAAACGGGTGATGCGACTATCGCCACGGGTGGCCTGCTTGACGTCCTTGCCATCGTCGCAGGTGGTCATGGAGCGGAACTTGTAAACGACGATTTCCTTTCCGTCGAGGCCATAGCGGCGTTGCTTGAAGATCACTGGGCCTGAGGAAGACAGTTTCACCCCGATGGCTGCGAACAGCATGATGGGCGAAATCAGGATCATGATCAGGATCGACAGGATGATGTCCGAGATGCGTTTGATGACGCCGCTGGCCCCGGTGAAGGGCGTTTCGCAAACGGCCACCACCGGCATGCCGCCAACCTGATCGACGCGGCCCTGGATAAGATCTGTTACGAAAATATCCGGCACGAAGAAGATGGATGTCGTCGTGTCCTTTAGATTGTCCAGAATTTTCAGAATCCGCGGCTGTGTGGCCATGGGCAGTGCGAGGTAAATGTGATCCACGTGGTGGGTTTTCACGTACTCGGCCAGCTGGTCAAAGCTGCCAAGGAGCGGCGCGTCGCCAATGCCGTCGAGCCGGTCGCGCTGACGGTCGTCGAAGTAGCCCACGAAGCGCACCCCGATGAACTTGTTGCTGCCGAAGTTCTCAGCCAGTCGGGTGCCGATATCGTTGCATCCGGCGATCACTGCTGTGCGGGTGTTGCCCTCCATCGCCAGCACGTTCGGGATGATCCAGCGCGCCAGCGAGTTGGCTGTCATCAGGGCAAAGGGCGTGGCGATGAGCCAGCTGTAGATGACATCACGCGGAAAGAAGTTGATGTACCCGCTTGCTTCACCGAAGAACACCATGATGCCCGCGACAATGACCCAGTTGACGAAGGTCTTGCGCAGCATGCGGCGCAGGCTGTCGTTGAGGAAGATGTTGCCGGGAAAGGTGAGCGAGAACACGATCAGCGCGAGGATGACGTACTCGGGCCCCAGGACTTCACCGCAACTGTAGGCGCAGACGAACAGGGACCCGACAGCCACAATCGGGTCAAGAAAGGTTTCGATTGTGCTGGAGAAGGACAGTCCACTGCGGTGGCTGCCGTTTGACTTGTCGAGCGTGGCGAGCATTGAGTTGCTTTGTAACGAATTCGAGTTTGATGCAGAGCACCAATTACGTAATCATATTCCCATGGTTGTCAGGTTTGGTGTCAACTTTGACACAAGCCGTAAGCGCCCTGGAAGCACGGATATGCCGAACGACTGTTTGTGCGACGGGGCATGATAAGGATATTTCAGTGACATTTTTCGGAATTGGTTCGCGTCTGTGGGCAGCCCGAGGAGCAGGCAGGCCGCTGTCGATACTCTTGCTGTCCGGTGTCTCTGCCGCTGCCTTGGCTGCTGACCCCGCCGATGCGTTCAACTTTTATATCAGCCAGTCGTTTCAGCACGACGACAACCTCTATCGCCTGGCTGATGGTGTCAAGCCGTTCGGTGATGGTCAGCGCGATGACAACATCAGCGTGACCTCATTTTCGGCCATGTTCGACCGGGTCTACAGTCGTCAGCGCCTGTATGCCTCGGTCGATCTCGCTTATGCGGCCTTCGACACCTACAGCGATCTGGATTACGACACCAAGGGTGTGGCGACCGGCTGGGACTGGAGCTTCGGCAGCCACTGGACGGGTAAGCTCGAACTTAAGCAGGACGAGCTGGCGCGTGATCGTTCCGACTTCCGCACAAACAGTCGCGAAACCAGCATCAACCGCCGACGGACTCTCGATGCCGAGGCAGACTACTGGTGGCATCCGGACTGGGCTGCAGGTGTTGGATATGAGGCCTTTGCGTCAGAATACTCGGATGATGCGTCGCAGAATCTCAATTACGAGGCATCCATTCCAGAAGTGAGCCTCACTTATCGGCCTCAATCTGGTAACAAAGTTTCTCTCCGCGCGCGATTCACTGATGGGAAATACCCAGATAGAACCTCGAGTGCGATTCGGGATGACGGATACAGCCAAAGGGACTTGCGCTTGGTTGGCGCTTGGCGACTAACTGGCGCCAGTCGTCTTTCCGGCTATCTCGGTTACACCTCGCGCGAATATGAAAACCTTGAGGTGAGAGACTTCAGTGGTATGACCGCTCGACTGCAGCATGACTGGACCATCACTGGGAAAGTGCAGTTGCGCACGACTGCCCGGCGCGAAATTGGTGCCCGGGAGGATCTGACCGATAACTCTGTGGTGACCAAGGCTGTTTCCGTTGAGCCGACGTGGGCGCCCACGGCAAAAATCGCACTACAGGGCCTGCTGGAATGGCGTCAGCGTGACTTCCGCGGGGATCCTGGCCTCGTTACGAGTGTCGTTGAGCAGGACGACGAAACGACAACATGCCGTCTGTCGGTGTCCTATATGCCGCTCGACAGCCTCAGCCTGAGTCTTTCTCACACAGCCAGCAGTCGAACAAGCGATCGCGCGGCAAACGAGTACGATGCCAACGTGACGGCCCTCTCCGCTCAGTACAGCTTCTGATTTATTGATATGACATCATCTGCTGCGCCCGCAAAAAGGGCCCCGTTCAAGCGGAGAATGTGACCCACTCCCTGTATGTCGGACACTTTCCGGCTGATCATATGTTGCGATCATGTTGATGTAACATGGCCGACATATGTTTCGGGTTTGCGCTTGCCATTTTTGCTGCGGCGCAGCACACTAACTCAACACGATGTCATGGAGACACGGATGACCGTTTTTGGCTCTGCCGCTCGGCTGGCAACTGCCGCCGCTCTCTCACTTCTTCTGGCTGCTTGCGGGAGCGGGTCAGACTCGAAGGGCGCCACACAGGTGGCGGCGAAGGTTAATGACGGAGAGGTGACGGTTCACCAACTCAACGCGGTGCTGTCGCGAACGCCCAACCTCCAGCCCGACCAGATGGAGAAGGCGACTGAGCTGGCTCTCTCGCGCTTGATCGATCAGGAGTTGCTGGTTCAACGTGCGCGCGACAAGAAACTCGATCGCGACCCGCGCGTCCTTCAGGCGATCCAGGCGGCTGAGCGTGAAATTCTGGCGCGCAGCTACATGGAGCAGTACACCGCTTCGGTGGATAAGCCATCCGCAGACGAAATGCGTGAGTTCTACAACGAGAACCCGGCGCTGTTCGCCGAGCGCCGCGTCTATAACCTCCAGGAACTCAACATCACCATTGCCCCCGATCAGCTGGACGCACTCAGGGGGGCCATTGGCGACGCGAAATCGCTCAATGATGTGGTTGAGTGGTTGCGAAGCAACAATGTTGTCTTCAAGGCGGGCGGTGGTGTCCGCGCCGCAGAGCAATTGCCCCTCGAGGCGCTGCCAAGATTCGCCCAGATGAAAGATGGCCAGATCGGCATGGTGCAGACGCGCGGCGGTGTGCTCGCCATCTACCTGGCCGGCTCGCGGCAGGCGCCCATGGATTTCGACAAAGCCACCCCGTTCATTGAACGCTTCATCATCAACCGAAAGCGTGCCGACATGGCCAAGGCTGAAATGAAGCGCTTGCGCGACACCGCCGAGATTTCATACATGGGTAACTTCAAGGCGCCGGAAACCCCGGTTGAGCCCGACGCCACCGCAGCGAACCCTGGCGAAGGCGCCATGGACGAATCCATGAAGAAAGGCCTTGAAGGCCTCAAGTAAGCCATCCACTCGATTGAGACAAGCTGAACCCACACCCATGACTCACCGAATTACGACCCAGATCATCCTGTTCGTGGCGGCACTGTTGCTTTTTGCCCAGCACGTCTTCGCGCAGGAAGTCGTGCCCGAGTATGTGCTCGGCCCCGGCGACATCGTACGCATCACTGTTTTCCAGAACCCGGATCTCACCACCGAGGCTCGAGTGTCGGAATCCGACGTGATCACCTTTCCGTTGATCGGTAGCGTCAAGGTGGGAGGGCTCAGCGTGCCGGCCGCTGAGCGGGCCATTGCTCAGCAATTGCGCAGCGGGGGTTTTGTGCTGCAGCCACAGGTCAACATCCTGCCGCTGCAGATTCGCGGGAATCAGGTTGCAGTGCTCGGTCAGGTCAATCGCCCAGGGCGGTATCCACTTGAAACACTCGATACTCGCTTGTCTGACATGCTCGCCACTGCAGGCGGTATTTCGCAGACCGGTGCTGACGAAGTCGTCTTGGTCGGCGAGCGCGGTGGGCAGCCCCTGCGGGTCACTGTAAACATCCCCAAGACGTTCGCCCAAGGTGATTTCAGCAAAGACCTGAGACTCGAGGGCGGCGATCGAATTTACGTGCAGCGCGCACCTATGTTCTACATCTATGGCGAGGTGAATCGCCCAGGCGCATTCCGGCTAGAAGACGCTATGACCGTCATGCAGGGGCTCGCCACGGGGGGCGGCATCACGGCACGCGGAACTGAAAAAGGCATCCAGATTCACCGTCGGGACAGCGAAGGTAAGTTGCAGGTGATTCAACCGGGGCTTAGCAGCGCGCTCCAGGCCGATGATGTGATCTATGTGCGCGAAAGCCTGTTCTAAGGCAGCTAGGAGAGATCGCCAGTGAGCATTCAACAATTACTGCTTATCTTACGGGCCCGTATCTGGGTGGTCCTGATTACCTTTTCGATCGTCGTGGGAGCGGCTGTCGTACTCAGTCTCGTCCTGCCAAAGAAATACACTGCAACGACCTCGGTCGTTGTCGAGGCAAAGACAAACGATCCCCTCATGGGTGGGCTCTTACCCGCCCAGATGATTCCGGGCTACATGGCTACTCAAACTGACATCATTGAGTCTGACCGTGTAGCTCAGCGTGTTGTCTCGATGCTGAATCTGACGAAAGTTCAGTCCATTCAGGATGATTGGCGGTCGGAAACTGACGGGGTCGGTTCAATTACTGTATGGCTGGCGCGACTGCTGAAAGAGAGCTTGGATGTCGAGCCTTCGTTAGAGAGCAATGTCGTCCAGATTTCGTATTCTGGTGCTGATCCTCAGTTCTCAGCTGCGCTCGCAAATGCTTGGGCGCAAGCCTACATCGACACGAGCTTGGAGCTTAAAGTCGAACCCGCTAAGCAATACGCTAAATGGTTCGATATTCAAACGGATGAACTGCGCAAAAACCTGACTGAAGCTCAAAAGCGTTTATCTGATTACCAACAGGAACAAGGCATTGTCGCGACAGACGAGCGTTTAGATGTCGAGAGCGCTCGTCTTGCTGAGCTTTCGACTCAATTGTCAATGATTAAAGCGCAACGAGTTGATAGCGAGTCGCGTCAGGCTCAATCCAGAAACGCGGAGTCCATGCCTGAAGTGATGTCGAATGGGGTTATCCAGGGGTTGAAAGTAGACTTGGCTCGTCAGGAATCAATGCGTGATCAACTTGCCGCTCGTTACGGTGTTAACTATCCGGAGATTGCTCGGGTTGATGCCGATATTGCGTCTCTTAAACAGAAGATATCAAGTGAAATACAGCGCGTTGTTCGCTCCTTGGGTACAACGACTCGGGTAGACGTTCAGCGTGAATCCGAGATCCAGGCAGCGCTCGATGCGCAGAAAAAAAGAGTGCTAGCACTAAAGGCTGAACGAGACAAAATCAGTGTTTTGCTAAGAGACGTTGAGAATGCGCAGCACGCATATGACTTAGTCACACAACGGCTCGCTCAGACAAACCTCGAAAGTCAGACCCAGCACACAAACATTGTCGTGCTAACACCCGCCTCGCCCCCGCTTGAGCCTTCGAGTCCGAAGATTGTTCTCAATACCGTATTGGCTTCATTTCTCGGATTGCTGCTTGGAGTCGGGTTTGGATTTTTCTGGGAGATTCTTGATCCACGAGTGCGTGGGAGAAATGATCTGTCGCAAGTCGCCGGCCTGCCTGTGCTGGGCATTGTGCCTCCCGCTGTAAAGTCGCTTGCGGGCGCTTAATTCTCGATGCTGAAAAACCCGAAAATGATATCTTCAGGTGACACAATGAACGAGCTACGTGCGGACGATTTGAATAAATGTGGTTCGAACTCGGCGTCAAATACGATTGAGCAGTTGGCGCACAGACGATTTGGGCGCGAGAGATCAATTGGCGCGATTTTGGTGGACGCCGGAAAGATAAGGGCGGAGGACGCTGAACAAATTATTCGATTTCAGCAGCAGGAAAACCTTCGATTCGGGGATGCCGCGAAGAAGCTCGGATTCATAACAGACGCGGATATTGCTCAAGCCTTGGCGCGACAGTTTGATTATCCCTATCTCACGAAGGGCGAGAGCAGTGTATCCGCGGAAGTGATGGCAGCATATAACCCATTCGCAGCACCTGTTGAGGCGCTTCGCGCACTGAGAAGCCAGTTGATGATTCGCTGGTTCGATACAGACCAAGAGCGACGGACGTTAGCTATCACAAGTCCTGAGCGAGGGGAAGGTCGATCGTGGATAACGGCAAACCTGGGAGTCGTCTTTTCGCAACTTGGCGAGCGAACACTGATTGTGGATGCTGATCTGCGGCACCCGCGTCAGCACCTTCTGTTCGGCGTCGAGAATCGGTCAGGGCTGTCGTCAGCTTTGTCTGGACGGGAAGCAACTTCAGCCTTGCAACGTGTGCCTTCTCTGATGGATCTCTCCATTCTGCCTGCCGGCGCAGTGCCGCCTAATCCGCAAGAATTACTGTCCCGGCCGGCTTTCTCTGGCTTGCTCGAACAGCTAAGTAAGAATTTCGACGTGATTCTAATTGATACGCCAGCAAGTACTCAGTTTGCAGATGCTTACGCCGTTGCTGTTCGCGCGAGTGGAGCGCTTGTCGTTGCGCGTAAGAATGCAAGTCGCTTGGGGCTGCTTCGGAGCTTCGCTGATGCACTCAGACAATCGTCTGTCGAGGTTGTGGGAACGGTGCTGAACGAGCGGTAAACTCGGTGAGCATAAGAATATGATTTCAGTTGACGGCGTCACGATGAGAAATGGCGGCAACCGCTCGCGATATGAAGGGGGTGGTCTTTTTCCGTGGCTGCTCATTCTATTGGGTTTTGGCGCAACCTATTTACCTACGTTTATTGACCTTTCTCGTACCTTATGGAGTACGGATCAAAACGCACACGGCCCAATTGTCTTGGCTGTCGCTATTTGGTTCTTCTATTTCAAGGGGCGCTTAATTAGCGCAGATCCTGATGTCAAAATTTCGCCTGCACCACTGTTGGGGTGGCCCGTACTTTTGGTGGGCCTCTTGCTCTACGTCGTCGGTCGTTCTCAGGAATTTTATCTGTTTGAAGCGGGTTCATTAATTCCGGTTCTTGTCGGTGTCGTTCTACTGTTTTTCGGCACGCAAGTACTTAGACGTTTGTGGTTCGCATTCTTTTTCCTCTTTTTCATGGTGCCGTTGCCAGGTTCTGTCATCGATGCCATGACACAGCCAATGAAAGTCGCAGTCTCTTGGGGTTCGGAGCACCTTCTCTATGCGCTCGGCTATCCCATTGCTAGAAATGGAGTTGTCCTCATGGTTGGCCAGTATCAGTTGCTTGTCGCTGATGCTTGTGCTGGTCTGAATTCTCTCTTCACACTCGAGGCACTAGGTCTCTTGTATTTAAACGTTGTGCGCCATGAATCGATGAAGAGAAATGCCGTTCTGGCGGCCTTAATCGTTCCCATTAGTTTTACATCAAACGTAATTCGTGTGGTCACGCTGGCTTTGATCACCTATTACTTGGGGGATGAAGCAGGCCAAGGGTTCTTGCACGGTTTTTCGGGCATGGTCCTCTTTATTACAGCACTTCTTCTCATTATCGGGGTCGATAGCTTGCTACAAGTGATCATGGATTATCGGAAGCGGCGTCAAGCGTTAAATCAGTCGCGGGCTGCAACATGATGACGCTGCGCCTACCCAGTATTCCCCTGTGGCCCGCCGTATTCGTGGCTGTGGCGCTCATGTTGTCTGCAGCCATGTCATTTATCGCGACGCCGCAGAGCGTCGGGGTTATGAATGAACCAAGCCTTGAAGATGTCGTTCCGAAAGCATTTGCTGGCTGGACAGAGAAGCCTTCAACTGCAATGCAAGTGAGTCTCTCTACTGGCGATGGTACAAGCATGTATCAACCGTACGATCAGACGGTGATGCGCGTATACGAAAACGAAAAGGGAGAGACGGTCTTTCTTGCCTTGGCGTGGGGACGGGAGCAGCGTCAAGAGGTAAAGATTCACCGCCCCGACCTCTGTTACGTGGCGCAGGGCTTCAAAGTTGACAAGCTTGTGTCGCACGAATTTCAACCCATCTCGGCTACGTCACAAAGACAGATTCTCGGAAAACACATGCTAGCGCGGCATGGATCTACGTTTGAGGCAGTCAGCTACTGGATGCGAATTGGTTCGCTATTCAGTGAAAATGCGTTCGAAACCCGTATGCATATATTTGAACAAGGTTTCAAGGGTGAAATTCCCGATGGGATTCTCGTTCGCGCGTCGATGAGGGTGCGGGATCACGAATCTGCAGAAAGTGCGTTTCCCGTCCTCGATGAGTTCCTTCATGAGCTTGTTGAGGCGACACCTGAGAGTGCTCGGCGAATGTTGCTTGGCAACAGCTGAGCAATGCTATTGGTCGTACACAGAGCCGAGAGGTACGCATGCGGATCCTGAAGGTCAATAGCCTTTATTTTCCCTACGTTAGAGGTGGTGCCGAAGTTGTAGTGAAAACCCTCTCGGAAGGTTTGGTGGCCGCCGGCCACGATGTTGTCGTCGCATCGACCTGCGAGCCGGAAAAATATGAGCGCGATGTCGAGCTGATCGAAGGTGTTCAGTCGATCCGCTACCCAATCAAGAACCGCTACTGGATCTATGCGCCGGACAAGAAAGGGTTGCCTGACAGGCTCCTTTGGCATTCGGCTGACGCATTCAATAAAGATGCTGCGAACGATCTTCGGTCACTCGTTGAAGAAGTTCGCCCTGACATCGTCGTTTGCCACAACATTTCCGGGTGGTCGTCCAGTATTTGGCCCGCACTGGCTTCGATAAACGTACCTGTAGTGCAAGTGCTTCACGATTATTACAATTTATGCGTCAAAACCTCGCTGTTCAATGGTGAAAAAAGATGCGTGGGGCGATGCCTCCCGTGCCGATATTTTCGTCGTCGTCAAGAGGAGATGTCGAAAGACGTCAACGGCGTGATCGCGGTAAGTCAAGCTGTTCTTGATCGTCATTTCGACGCAGGGTTGTTTTCGTGCGCCCAGACCAAAGCCGTTATTTACAACTCGATTTCTCAAGCGCCTATTCCAGAGTCACACCAAAGGGGCTTCTGGGACGTGCGAAGGTTCGGATTTATTGGACGTTTAGCGCCAGAGAAAGGCGTTGAAGTGATGGTTGACGCGTTTAAAGAAATCGAAGCCCGCTTTCCGGAGGCTTGCCTCTGGATCGCTGGAGACGGGGATCCCACCTATGTCGAATCACTGATTTCGCGTTCTCAATCCGAAAACATTCGCTTTCTAGGTCGGGTTAAGGCGGAAACCTTCTACCAAGACATCGATGTTCTGATTGTTCCGTCTATCTGGGACGAACCATTCGGCCTTGTCGTGGCTGAGGCGGCGGCCTACGGCGTCCCTGTAGTCGCTCATCCAGTGGGTGGCATCCCGGAAATCATAAGCTCCGGTGTGGGTATCCTCGCGAGCGAACCCACCGTTGCTGCACTCGCGGATGCGCTCATGCGGTGTATGACTGAGCCAGAAACCCTCATCAGCGTTCGTACCCAACTGCCTGCCGTTGCGGAGCGTTTTGCGAACACGGAAGCGATGGTGATGCAACATGAAGAATTTTACCGGGAGATTCTGAATGGCCATCGCTAGTTTGGAGTATTCGGTAGTTGGAGGTGACCACCAACGGTTCCCTCCGGTAAATCCCCCGGCTGGCGGATACCTTTCGTTTGCGACAGTCTATTTCTATGGTTACATGGTCTCGGTCGCACTTGAAGGTGTTTTGCGGTTTTTGCTGTCAAAAGCGGGTGCGGAGTCGCTTTTTTATATTCGTGACGCCTTCGCGGCGGCTGTGTTTTTCGGTTTTATTTGGATAGATTTGC
The DNA here is from genome assembly GCF_017309585.1 of Nitrogeniibacter aestuarii. Classification (NCBI taxonomy): domain Bacteria; kingdom Pseudomonadati; phylum Pseudomonadota; class Betaproteobacteria; order Rhodocyclales; family Zoogloeaceae; genus Nitrogeniibacter; species Nitrogeniibacter aestuarii. The sequence goes on from NZ_CP071321.1 coordinate 844,902, forward strand.
TGTCGACTGGGCGAGCCAAAAAACTCGAGTTGTTTTTAATTTGGTTTTGTGCGGTCTATTTTTTCTATTCATTATTGGTTGGGCGTGGCCTTTTTTCAGCTGTTTTTTCGATAAAGATGATGATCCCGGTTGTTCTCGGTATCTCGATTGGTCTTAGGTCCGATGGGCGGCATCTTTCCTATGGGCGCATTTACTCCCTTGTCTTCTGGGTTAGTGTGGCGGGAGTTTTTGCGAATCGATTGTATGGAACATTTCCGTGGCAAGGCTATGAGTATGAGTCAGCTTTCGGTGTGATCTCTTCCTCGCGCCTTTGGTGGATGGAAGGGGGCATATCTAGGTTGGCCGGGTTTGCGCGGAGCTCGGTACATGCCGCGGCCGTCATTGGCTGCTTCGGCGCACTGGCGCTAGCGCACAGCAAGACGCGTATCGGGTTCACGGTCGTTGCTACAGCTGCGCTGGGTGCGCTGGTCTTAACGACATCGAAAGGGATGTTGGCTGCGTTCACTTTGCTGGTGTTCTTTTGCGCGAGCGCCCTTTATTTTCGAAGGGCATTGGCGCTTAAGGTATTGTTGGTGGCCCTGCTGTTTGTTGCGATTATGCTTCCGGTGCTCTCGCTTGTCCTAGACCGTCAGGACCTTACCGACGCACCTAGGTTTTTAGGGTCGTTTGTTGCTCGGATGATTCATACTTGGCCAAACGCATTTGACGCATCTGACACTGTCTGGGAGGTGTTTTTTGGTTCTGGCTTCGGGGGAGTTGGGACTCCGATGCTAATGGGTGGCGATGCTTCCAGTTTTAATCCCGCTGATAATTTTTTAATGTATACATACGGGCTTTTTGGTCTGTTCGGTGTCTTAACCGTTTTGTCTGTTTTTATAAAAGCTTTGCTTTTGCGTGGGAATGATTTGGCGATTCCTATATTGGCTGTTCTCTGTGCATTTATTGGCTATGGAATAACAACAAATCACGTAGAGACCCCAATAGCTATGAGCATCTTTGGTTTGGTTGCTGGATATGTGCATTCTCGAAAGAGTTCAATGAGCGCTGATGGCGGAGTAGCCGTTCAGGCTACCCCTCGTGATCGAGGGAAATTCCTATGAAGATAATCTACGTTCTTGGGTCTGGCCGAAGCGGTTCCACCGTGCTGGAGCGCGTGATGGCAACGGCTGCCGATACTGTTGGTGTCGGTGAGTTTCATTGTTTCTGGCGTCGTCCAGCGCATGAACTTCTCTGTTCGTGCGGACAGACTTTTTCTCGATGCGAATTCTGGACAGAGGTCGTGCGGGCCTCTCGAATTTCAGAGGCAGACCTCGTCCGCTTACGCACTCTTGAGGATAGCGTGGTTCGCAACAAATTCTTGCTGCAGCAGAGGTTCTCTCTAGCTCGATTAACATCGAACCCGCAGGTCAAGGAATTTCTCGGGTATCAGGACGTCTTGTTGGACGCAGTGTGTGCAGTGTCGGGAAAGACTACGATTATCGACAGTTCCAAGGCCGGCCCGCGCGGTTGGATCATGGCTCTCGATGACCGTGTGAGTTTTGTCCATGTAACAAGACAGGCTCAAGACGTCTTTCCGTCGTGGATGCTCCCCAAGTGGGACAGGGTGCGTGAGGCGCCGATGAAGCAAATGTCGCTTGTCCACGCGGCCTTTGACTGGTGGCGTGTCGAACAGTCGGCGGCGATGCTACGCAAGCAGGTAGCGATACGTCATATCGATTATGCTCAGTTTGCTCACAGCCCTGAAGAGGCCTTGCTGGCGGCTCGAATCACGGGCCCCAATGGCTTGTTGGGTGAGATCCCCTGGCTCGACGGGTCGTCTGTCGAGAGCCCAACAGATTATCACTCGCTCAACGGAAATCCCGATCGGTATGATCGAGGCCCGATTCAGATTGCATTTCGAACACCTCGGCTGGAAAAACTGGGAAGGCTTGACCGCATTGGCGTGAGGCTTCTCGGTGGCCTATTGGACAAATTGTATCCATGAAGAAACCTAATTTCTTTCTGGTCGGTGCGCCCAAATCCGGCACGACTTCGCTGGCCAATTGGCTTGAGGAGCACCCTGAAGTCTGCTTCTCGAAGGTCAAGGAGCCAGATTACTTCAGTACTGATTTTGTGCATCGACATGGCGACTCCTTGAACCGCTATGAGAGCTATTTCGACCACGCAACTGATCGTCATATTGCCGTGGGGGAGGGGTCGACAGGGTACTTGCGGTCGTTTAACGCTGTCCCCAATATCCTTTCGTACAATAGTGCGGCGCGATTCATCGTTTGTCTGCGCAATCCAATGGAGATGGCCCCCTCCTGGCATGGTCAGATGTGCTATGTGGGCTATGAGAACGTTGACGACTTTTCGGCCGCCTGGCGCCTGAATGAAGCTCGTAGGTCGGGGCTTCAAGTTCCCGCATTGTGCCCGGATCCAAAGCACCTTTGTTACGACGATGTATGCAGGGTTGGATCGCAACTTGAGCGGCTTGCCGAGCGAGTCCCTTCGACCCAGCTTTTGGTGCTCTTTCAGGACGACCTCAGAGTTCGGCCAGCCGAAACCCTGAGGCGTGTTCTAGACTTCTTGGAGGTCGATTCCCGTTTTGACTGCAGCTTTACCAATGCCAACGAAGCGCGGCGTGTTCCGAAGTGGGTGTCACATGTCAGCCGCGTTGTTGTTGATTCCAAACGGCGACTCGGTATCACGGGCGGACTTGGACTGGTGAGCCTTCTCAATCGGAAGACGGCGCAGAAAGGCAAGTCGATGCCTTCTGCCGACTGTATGCGAGAAATGGCGGCCGTGTTCGCTAGCGAAATCGACAAAGTGGAGCATCTGACCGGTCGCGATCTTGCCGATTGGCGGACGGCAATGCAATGAGGCTCAGCGATGTTGGCGTCTGTGTGGACTGGGTTGCATGAGACGCGGCGAATTGCTTGGAAAGTTGGCCGTTGCGTTTGGCGCCCGGGTGATCGGTGCACTGACGGGCCTACTGATGACCGTGGTGGTGACGCGCGAGTTGCCCCAATCGATTGCTGGTCAGCTATTTCTCCTGCTGGCTGTCGTCAATCTGAGCGGCGCCTTGGCATGTTACGGCACTAATACAGGTGCATTGCGTTTTGTCGGGCGCTTTACGCAATCGAAACAGCCGCAGAAGTCTGACGACCTTCTGGTGTTTATCACACGGTTGTGCATGGCGTCGGGTGGTGCGCTCGGCCTTCTGATACTCACCGCGGACTATTTTGGCGTCTTGCCGTTTTCATTGGGTGTGGAGGGGTTCCAATCTGCTGTTGCAGTGTTTGTTGCCGTGCCTGCGTTAGCCGTGGCGCTTGTCCTGTCTCAGGCGCTGCTTGGTGTGGGGCGCCTGATGGGGTCCGTATTAACATCGTCATTCGCATTCCCCGCGTTTCTCATTCTGTGGGTGTGGCAGGGAACACTTGGAATTAGTGTGACCTCCGCCATTGCGGCGGGTGCATTCGCGGCTGTGGCCGTTGGTGTTGTCTCTTGGGGCCGGTTTCCGATTGTGCGAAATGCAAGTGCCGCCCAAGAGATCCGCGAGCTCTTGAGAACGTGCCCGTCGTTGTGGATTCTGGTTGCCTTGAACGCGGCCCAGCAGTGGGGTGGGCAGTTGCTCGTCGGGAGCCTTCTTTCGACTGAAGATGTAGCCGTATTTTCTGCCGCACTGCGGGTCACGATGGTCGTGAACTTTCTCCTCGTCGCAATGAACATGGTTGTTGCCCCCCGGTTTTCGGCTTTGCATTCGCGTGGTGACATCAACGGGCTGAAGCACCTGGCGCGCACTGTGACTTTTTTGCTTTTGCTGGCGACGCTGCCATTGGTGGTTTTGCTTGAAACTTTTTCCCACGAGGTCATGGGAATGTTTGGCGCCAAGTTTGGATCTGAAGGTGCCATCCTGAGGGTGCTTCTCATGGGGCAACTGGTGAATGCCGTCACTGGTCCAGTCGGGTTCCTGCTGACGATGAGCGGTCATGAGCGAGATGCCATGCGTGCTGCGTTTGTAGGTGTTGTCGCCGGATTCACTCTTGCGGTGATGCTGTCCTTTCAACTTGGCTTGACCGGAGTTTGTGCCGGTCTCAGCCTGGGTATCGCGATTCAGAATGTCCTGACGGCCTGGGCGGTTCGTCGTCGCCTCGGGTTCTGGTCGATGTTTGGTATCCCGGGCTTCCTCAGCAGGGCGTAGTCACAATGAGTCAAATCCCACTTGGTGTCGCTCTGAAGTACCTAACAAGCAATCGGTTTGCGGACCGTCTTTGGGTTCCCAGGTTGAGGTCCTCGGTCACCAGATCGGTGGGCGCCGTGTTGATCGTCGCGGGCCTGATGGGACTCATCGTCAGCCCTTCTGCAAATGCGGCCGACGGTCCTTTGCTCATCGGAGTAGGAACACATTTGGGGCAGGCAAAAACCGGGCCTCGAGACCTGACCCGATGGATGAGTGAGAGCGGTATCCGTGCCATCCGGGACGAATTCTACTGGGGGCATCTGGAGAAGCAAAAGAACAGCTTTACTTGGACCGGTAAGCCCCTTCAGGCAAAACTGGCCCTTGGCGCGATCGAGGCTGAGGTTGGAGATGTGGCACTGCTGACGGTACTGGGTTACGGAAATCCCTTGTACGGCGGTGGCCACCCCGAGCAGCCCGAGGCGGTTAGCGCATACACACGTTATGTGAGCTGGCTCCTGGGACAGTTGCCGCAAAAACGACGTTATTTCGAAATCTGGAATGAATGGAACACTGGCGGCGGACTGGTGAAACCCAAACGCAGTGGCAGGGCAGAAACCTACGTTGCACTGGCGCGTCAGACGTACGCGAAGATCAAGCGCTTGCGCCCAGACGCAACTGTGCTTGTCGGAGCGCTAGGTCATGACGGTCAAAACTGGCCGTGGCTCCAGGAGGCGATACGTTCCGGCATGCTAGAGGCTGGCGACGCACTCTCCGTCCATCTTTACAATCACTGCGAACGACAGCGCGTTGGGGCAGATGATCTGATTGGCCGACTGGATAAATTGCGCGCCATTCTGATCGACGCTGGACGCGAAAACATGGGGGTCTACGTCACCGAGGTGGGGTGGCCCACCTATGAGGGGCGGTGTGGCGTTGGCGAACGTGCAGCGGCCGAATACACCTTGAGATTCCTCCTTGAGGCCAGTGCGCGTGAGTGGGTCAAGGGCGTATGGGTCTACGAATTCATGGACACGCCCCGGCGTGATGACAGCATTCAGGCGCACTTTGGCCTGCTGCGAACGACGGGGGAAGAAAAGCCATCTTCATGTGCCGTCAGGGCTTTCAATCAAGTGATCTCAGATCGCCCGATTCGAGTTCTGACCAGGAAGGGCCTCAGTGCCTACCTGTTCAAAAAGCGCAGTGGTGAGCATCTGATCTTTCTCTTCGGCAACGAGCAGGCCGCGAGGTCGAGCGTGCGCGTGATGAATGCCGGCACGGCTGAATTGCTCGATCCCTGCCGGTTGGCTTCCTCAGCACGTGTGGCACGCGTTGCGGGGCATGTTGAGGTGAACTTCGAAGGCGGCATGCCAATTGTATTGAACCTGCCGGATCATCTCCGACCAGAAGACATTTCGCTTGATTTTGACTGATCAACGACAGCCGCCCATTCAGACACAACTCTGTTTTTACGGTAATCCGGATGACACCGATATACATCAATGGCCGATTCCTTGGGCGTCGGCCTACGGGAGTGGATCGTTTTGCCCATGAAATACTGCGAGCCATGGACGACGCGCTCGGGCGATCGGCAGTTCAACTTCCGACCGACGTCACGATCCTAGTTCCTTCAGGCGCCGATGCAAGCTTTCAACATCTTCGTGTTGAAACGGTAGGCCATCGAAATGGCTTGCTTTGGGAGCAAATAGACCTCCCGTGGCGAGCAAGGGACGGGGTCGTTCTGAATCTATGTAATGTGGGCCCGATATGCGCACGTCGGCAAGTGACGATCATTCACGATGCTGCAACAGTGCGCACCCCCGTTTCCTACAGTCGAGTCTTTCGCATGTGGTATGGCGTGCTGATTCCTTTTCTCGTGCGACGATCCATGGCAGTCGGGACCGTTTCTGAATTCTCCCGACAGGAGCTTGCCAAGGTGTACGGCGTTCGCGATGCGTTCATCGTGGGCGAGGGCGGCGATCACATGGATCGAATTGAATCGGATCGTACGGTCCTGGAGCGCCACGACTTGACCCGTCGCCCCTTTGTGCTTGCCGTCAGCAGCATGGCGCCACACAAGAACTTCGGTCTGATCTCACGGGCAATGGCGCGCTTATCTTCGTCGGGATTCGATCTTGTTGTGGTTGGCGGAAGTAACCCCAAGATCTTCGCCGGAATGGAACAGGAGCTCCCCGATAGCGTCAAGTATCTCGGATATGTGAGCGACGCTGAACTGAAGGCTCTCTATGAGACCGCAGCCTATTTCGTCTTTCCCTCTACGTACGAGGGTTTCGGCATTCCGCCCCTTGAGGCGATGGCCTGTGGCTGTGCGGTGCTGGCCTCAAATGCCGCATCCATTCCGGAGGTGTGCGGTAACGCGGCCGCTTATTTTGACCCCAACGACCCGGACGGATTGGCGGCATTGCTCGAACGGGCAATCGGCGACGATAGCTTTCGGCGCGATCTTCAGACGAAGGGGCGGGAACGCTCCCTGGCTTTTCACTGGGAGTGTGGCGCACGTGCGCTGAGCGAACAGCTAACAACAATAGTCGCCAATCAGACGGCGTGAGAACCGAACAATGAAAGTAGCAATCATTCACGACTGGCTCACTGTTTACGCGGGAGCCGAGCGTGTTCTCGAGCAATTGATCCAGATCTGGCCTGATGCCGATCTTTTTTCGGTCGTTGACTTCGTGCCTGAGGCAGAACGCGGGTTTCTGCAAGGCAAGCGCGCCAAGACCACATTCATCCAGCGCATGCCGCTTGCACGGACAAAGTATCGAAACTACCTGCCGCTGATGCCCATCGCGATTGAGCAGCTGGATCTCTCAGCCTATGAACTCGTGGTTTCGAGCTCGCACGCAGTCGCAAAAGGTGTCATCACTGGCCCTGATCAGGTGCACGTCAGCTACGTTCATTCACCTATGCGATACGCGTGGGACCTGCAGCACCAATACCTGAAAGAAGCGCGTCTCGATCAAGGCGTCAAGAGCGTAGTGGCGCGTTCGATGCTGCATTACATGCGGCTTTGGGATCTGAGAACTTCAAATGGCGTGGACCAGTTTGTCGCCAATTCATCGTTCATCGCGCGGCGTATCGCAAAAGCATATCGTCGCGATGCTGTCGTTGTGTACCCGCCGGTCAGTGTCGAGCGACTGGAGTGGACCGATCAGAAAGAGGATTTCTACGTAACCGCTTCAAGGATGGTGCCGTACAAAAAAATTCCGATGATCGTTGAAGCGTTCTCCCGTATGCGTGACAAAAAACTTGTGGTCATTGGGGACGGCCCGGAACTCGCGCGCGTGAGGGAGTTGGCGACACCCAACGTGTCGGTGCTCGGTTTTCAGCCGACCGAGGTCCTCGTCGATTACATCAAGCGGGCGCGAGCCTTCGTGTTCGCCGCTGAGGAAGACTTCGGCATTGCACCGGTTGAGGCACAGGCATGCGGTACGCCGGTGATCGCGTACGGGAAAGGTGGCGTTCTGGAATCTATTGTAGGCGTTGGTGACGGCGCAAGAACTGGCTTGTTCTACCCTTCCCAGACGCCCGAGGCGGTTGTGGAAGCAGTGAAGGCATTCGAGAAACCAGGGTTTGATATTTCGTCCAAAGCGTGCAGGGAAAATTCCCTGAGATTTTCCGAAACCTCGTTTAGGCGGACGCTTAGTGATATAGCCGCATTGGCGATTCAGGAAAAACTACAGCCGGTAGCTCGAAATGGCTTTTGAGTGTGCGCAAATAAATATGAGGTGCCGAATGAAAGGTGTGAGTCAACCTAATTGTGCAGAAGTATGAATTCGTCTCACCGGCTGCATAGTATTGAGGTGCTGAGGGGGGTCGCGGCGATGCTTGTGGTATGGCAGCATAGCTCTGAGATGCTGGCTCGAATACCTGAGGTGGCTGCGCGTGGGGCAGCATTTGCTGCATTTGCGTGGAATTTTGACTTCGGACGAATAGGGGTTGTTTGTTTCTTTTTGATATCTGGCTTTGTTATTCCTTACAGTTTTCCATCCGGTGCGGCTGCTGTAAAGAGCTTCGCGATCCGAAGATTTTTTCGTCTTTTTCCGGCCTATTGGTTGTCAATCTTGGCGGCAATCTTTGTTTACCGAATTTGTGAAGGTAAGGAGTTCTCATTAGTCGAGGTGCTTGCCAATCTCACTATGATTCAAGGTTTTTTGGGGGTTGGGCACATACAGGGCTTGTATTGGACGCTTCAGGTTGAGCTGGTTTTTTATGCGCTTTGTGTAATTTTATTTCGATGTGGGCTTTTGTGGCGGCTTTCTATCCAGATTAGTATGTGCGTTCTACTGTTGGTAACCTTTTTTCTTGTGTCTGTTCTCGATAAATATTCGGTTCTGGGGTTTTCGCTAAGTCAGGAGATGAGGTATCTGCCATATGTTCTTGCGATCATGTATTCAGGTACTGTCTTGCGCCAATACTTCTTCCCACGAGAAGGAGTGGCTAAGTTCTGGGGTTTGTCTGGAGTTGTGCTGGTTTTTTCTATTCCTGTTTTGGTTTTCGTTTTATCGATTTTTGGCCTAAATTTTGTGGAGCATCCGGGGCGCTTCTTTTTCGGGCATCTATTTGGATTGGTAATATTTGTCGGTGGGTTTTACGTCCTCCGGATTGAAAGTAGAATTTTGTTGTGGCTCGGAGCGATAAGCTACTCTCTTTACCTCTTTCACCCAATTGTTATGAAAATGGTCGGGCTGTGGGTTGATAAAGCATTGAGCGTGGGTGTTGAGGCGACGCACATGGGGGTCTTGATTTGCTTTATTTCACTTCTGACTATGGGTGTCGCCTCTTTGGTTTATCGGTTTGTTGAGATGCCTTCGATTGCACTCGGTAGACATTTGAGTCGCGGCCAAGGAACGCACGTCGTTTGAGAGATTTTCTTTTCATGTGCTCTATGGGTGTCGGTCCGATGCCGTAAATATGGTCTTAGCCGCGCGGAACAATTAAGTGTGATAATAGACAATAACGTGATTGAGGATCGGATGCGTTCATTGTAGGAAGCGTAAATAAACGGGTCCTGCGGCCTCGCTTAATTCAACTCTGCTCGTAACCCCGTCGGGGTTGGCAGATATGTTGACGTTACTGGTTCCGTACATGTCGGTGATGCTCTCAAGCCGCGCATCCGGGAAGGAAAGTGTCAGATCACCGTCCGTTCGGGTGTTCCACACAATCCATGTGCGGCCCGTCTCATCCTGGAGCCCCATGACGTGAACGCCCGCCGGGGCGTTTGTTGCCAGGCCGATGAATTCTTGATCGGCTGCAGCAGACACAAGATGTGCGAGTGCGTCCGCGCCCGGCTTGTTTTGAAGAAACTCGTTCAGCAGGCCGAAATGATGTTGGTGATCAGCTACGTCGGCGCCCTTGTTGACCAGGTTGTACCAGATCGACATCGGGATATTGGATGCCCAGTTGGAGAGGGTGCCTCGCGCGAGCATGACCGCCTGCCGGTGTTCAAAGGCGTCCTGATCGCTCTGGGTGTCGATGCGGTTGGTGGAATAGCCCCATTCGGTAAGCCACATGGGCAGCGTGCGTCCAGCGAGGGTCTTGATCACCCAGTTTGCGGTGATCCATTGGTCAATGATGGTTTCGGGCGCTTCGTCGCGATATCCGTGTATTGCAACTGCGTCTGCATTTTGCGCTGCGCCCGCCATGAGCATGGTCTCCATGTAGGGCCAGTTGAACCCGGCCAGGCCTCCTGTGGAGACCTTGGCGGCGGGATTGCCCTGGTGCACACCGTCGATCGCGGCTCTGCAGAGACTTGCGTAGGCTTGTGGGTCGGGCGTAGACCCCCAGAACACCTCGGTGTCGGGTTCGTTCCACACCTCGAAGGATACCGACCGCCCCGCGAAATATTGCGCGGCGGCTTTTGCGTACGCTGCGAAAGCGGCCCGGCCGGCGGCGGTGCGAACATCGTGATCGGGATGACCGTAGTCGAGGATGAAGAGCATGCCCATCCCCTGTGCTTCAGCTTCGGTGACCAAGGGTTCGAAACGTTTGAAGTCATAGACTCCATTGCGCTCGACGTCGGTCCAGTACAAGTCGCTTCGGATGAGCTGTATGCCGTGTTGAGCGGCAATGGCGACCGGCGCAAGACCGGCGCTGAGGTGATGCGCGACACCCAAGCGATTGCCCAGTTTTCGCGCTGACGGCGGCACTTGTGTCAGCGCGTTGGTATCGGGGTCGAGCGAAAAAGTGACGTTTGTGCTCGCCCAGACGCTCAAGTCGTCAAAGTTTGCAGTGCCGCTGCAGGGTAGCCCCACGATGTTCTGGACGATCAGCTGGATGGCCTCGATACTGCCATGCGCTTTTCCGTCAGCTCGTCCGCCCCAAAAGCTGTCGGGTCGGGATACGGCGACCCGAGTATGGAACCAGGCGGTGGCATCGCTGCCTTCCAGAGGACGCCACAAGCGGTACTGAAGGGACTGCCCCTCTTCATCGACGAGCCGCAGATGGAGTTGAACGCAAGCGAGCGCTTTTGCGCTGATGGACAGCGCCGCTGGAACTTCAATCGGTTTTGGCAGCTGAAGCCATGCGCCAACATAGCCACACGAGACGCCAACGCAGTTAAAGGCGTAATTCACAGCGAGGCTGCTGTTCGATGCGTTGCCGGCGCCGAGTGCTACTGAGCCCGATGCGCCACTGTCACCGCCCGCGACTCCGTACCACGGACCGGTATTCAGGCGGTCGTCAAAGTTGTCAATCGTTGCGTGTCCCGTGCTGAGCGCGGCGACGCGCACCACGGGTTCATCTGCCATCCCGATCTGGTCGATGAACGCGCTGCCTTCAAGCGTACCCGCATGGCGCGCCCAGACGACAATCGAGACCGCGACGATGTTGCCGGATATCTGCCCGGTGGCTGCGCCGCCCCAATACGTATCTGGCTTGGCCAGCGCCACGGTACTCTTGTACCAACTGTTTGGGTTGTACGCCGCAATCGGTTTGACTGTCTCGTACTGGAGCGTCTGGCCGGTTTCGTCTGTGACGCGAACGCGCAACTGCGTTTCCTTTGAGACGCGGGCCCAGAAGGAAAGCGCACCCTTGGGGGGAAGGGGTTCGGGCAGCGCCAACGTGCTAACGATGCTTGGCATGCATTCCGCACTGCTCGCACAGGTGGCGTTATAAGTGACCAGCATTGAGCGCGCGGTGTTGTAGCCTGCGCCCGTGCCCAAGGAGGCATCGACCGATCCCACGAGTGACTCGATTTCCCAAGGAGCATGCGTTGGGCGCGTATCGAAATCGTCGAAGGCGAGGCGGCCGTCATCAAGATTGAACGCGATGGATACGGGGGCGTCTTTGGTCATTGTCACGGTATCAATGTCAACCGCGCCGGAGGTCGACTGGCTATTGCGACTTCGAACGACGATCCACATTTCGGATATGCCACCTTGCGGGACGCCTGTGTTGACCCCACCCCAGTGGTCCGTTGGACGGCTCATATCGGCGGTGGCTAGGTACCACGTGGAGGGGGTGTAGCCGTCGAGGGGGCGGCGCAGAGCGTACTGCAACATCTGTCCAGATACGTCCAGGAGGCGCAGTTGCAGTTCGACATCCGTCGGTGCCTTCACCCGGATGGCGACACCCCCGGGCAGCGCCGTCGGTGTCGGTAACGCAAGAACGGAGGCTGCGGCGGAGCTGCAGGGCGCTGCGGTTGGCGCGCAGTTCAGCGCGTAATTCATCCTCAGACCACGTGTACTCTCATGTCCCGGGGAGGTGTCCAAGTGAGCATTTGCCGAGCCGGCGCTCGCTGTCCATGTGGCCCAAGGCAACGGCGTGATGCGACGGTCGAAGTCGTCGATGATGACATCGGAGGTTATTGGCGAGGCGGTCTCAGCGCTTGGAATACTTGCGACAAGTTCAATATCGTCGATGTGAACGAATCCTGATACCGTAGCTGTATCGTCGCCTTCAACCATCATCCACACTTCGGTAATGCTCCCATGGATGACGCCATCTGCCGCCCCTCCCCAATGACTTGCCGGTTTGGAAAGATCGACTTCGGCTTGGTACCAGACGGCGGGGTTGTAGGCTTCGATCGGCTTTGCCACGGCGTACTGGAATATTTGCCCTGTCGAATCCACTACCCTGAGCTTCAATCGAGCGTCGATCGACGACCGAGTCATGAAGCGTACGCCTGCTCCCGCTGGCAAGGGTACCGGCAGCTTGATCGTTGCGGCTGCAGCAGGCACGCAGTTGCCACCCGAGCCGGAGCAAGAGAACGTGTAGTTGAGCGCGAGTCCTTTTGCGCTTGAGTATCCGGGTGCTCCCTGGACCCAGGCAGAGGCTGTCAAACTCGAGCGGACCCAGATCTTCCAGGGCAAGATGGTTGAGCGATTCTCGAAATCGTCGACGATCGAGTCGAAGGCCGTGGTGCCGCTAACCCGGCTGGAGGTTTCAGAGACCATGGATACATTGTCAATGACGAGAAAGCCCGATCCGGCTGGGGAGGCTGTCGACTCGACAATGAAAAAGATTGATTTGATGTTGCCCTGAAACAGTCCGTTGTTCGCGCCACCGAAGTAGGAGTCAAAGTTGTTAATGGCGACACTAGCTGTAAACCAGGTGTTCGGATCGTAGGCCGCCAGAGGGCGCGCAACTCTATATTGAAAAACCTGATCGCTCTCGTCTTGAATTCGCACGATCAAGTTTGCCTCTGGAGAGAGTCTCGCGACGAACGTGATTGCTGCGAGCGGCGTAACTACTGTCTCTGGCAGATATCTGAGACCGGCAAATTGTTTGCAGGCTGCACTTTTCTGCGAGCAAGTAAAGTTGTAGTCCAGCTTGAGTGCGTTTCCCCCGAGAGCATCCGGAGCCAAAGCGGTGCTTGCTGTGACTCCTGTCTCGACGCTACGCCATGTTTGCCAAGGTGAAATAGATTGACTGGTATCGAAATTACCCAGCAAAACCTCAGCGTGAAGCGCGCCGTTCGCGAGCGCGAGACAGATGAGGGCCGCTGATAGAAGGATGCCCCGCAGCGTAGACCACGCAGAGCGTCGTTCCGCTTGTTTTCCGGCGCGTGTTGCCATATCGCTGAGTAGCATTCTAGAGAGTTGAAAATTTGTCATTGCAAAAACCGTCGATTCTGGCGCCTTGAACGCATGACGTCCGGGCCGTTTCGTGTCCACTTGTGTTCGCCGCCGACAGGGAGGGAACTGGTTGTTGCAACGGTCTTGGGGTCGCATGCTTTACGCTATCCGGGCGAACGGCGCGTTCAGCCTTACGTACGGTTGATAAAGAGCGGACACTCTGCTATGGCAACCATTTCCACGTGAATCGCCCACGGTTTCCTAGACACCTTTGTGCCTCAGATGGATTGTCCCGACCATCGGCAGCACTTTCGGCGGCTGGGCTGTTCTGCCGGAGATGAGGCGTCAATTGATAACTCGTGATTTGCAATATGTGCGGCCGGACACCCTTGGCGCTTACGGTGTCCGTCAGGCGAATGACGTATCAGTTGTGATATCGTTGTGCCGCTGCAGTGCACAATGACATGGGCGTTTCGTAATCGACACATCAGCATCGAAAGGAAAACATGGCTAAAGGAATGATTCTCGCTGCGGGCAAGGGCACACGTGTCCGCCCGTTGACTTCGCAACTGCCCAAACCCATGGTGCCGATTCTGGGTAAGCCGGTGATGGAGTACCTCATTGAGCATCTCGCGCGTTACGGGATCAAGGACATCATGGTCAACGTGGCTTTCAATCACTGGAAGATTGAAAATTACTTTGGTGATGGCCGACGTTGGGGCGTGAACATTGGCTACTCCTTCGAGGGGCAGCGTGACCATGGTGAGATCGTCTCGAAGGCGGTCGGCTCGGCTGGAGCGTTGCGCAAGATTCAGGATTTTGGCGGGTTTTTCGACGACACGACGCTGGTCATGTGCGGCGATGCGGTGGTCGATCTGGACATCGGGGCAGCCCTGCACGAACACAAGACCAAAGGCGCCAAGGCGAGCGTGGTCACGCTCGATGTGCCGCGCGAGCAGGTCGTCAACTATGGCGTGGTGGTCACCGACAACGATGACCGTGTCACGTCCTTCCAGGAGAAGCCTCAACCGGATGAGGCCCTGTCGACGCTCGCCAGTACGGGGATTTACATTCTCGAGCCCGAAGTGATCGACATGGTGCCTCCAGACACCGAATATGACATTGGTTCTGAGTTGTTCCCCAAGCTGGTCGAAGAGGGCGTGCCCTTCTTTGCGCAAAGCCGTTTCTTCAACTGGATCGATATCGGTCGCCTCTCGGACTACTGGGAGGTCTCCCAGCGCGTGTTGCGCGGCGAGGTGGCTCAGATGGATATGCCTGGGAAGGAAGTGAAACCGGGCGTCTGGGTGGGGCTCAACACATCAATTGCCTGGGACAGTGTGCAGATTGTCGGGCCTGTTTTTGTGGGGTCGGGCGTCCGTATTGAACCGGGGGTGTCTATCATCGGGCCAACCTGGATTGGGCATGGTTCTCACGTGAGGGCCGGTTCGCGCGTTGAGCGATGCATTCTTCAGGAGTACACGCGTGTGGGCGAGGGGCAGCGTTTCTCGGAGTTGATCGTGTCGCCCAAGTTCTGCGTGGATCGCTCCGGTGTCGCCCACTATCTGGGTGAGGACGATTGTCCGTACCGCTGGGGGGATGCTCGCGGGTAAACTGAGCCTGCGGCTGAAACAAGGTCGGCTATGCCGGCCTTTTTCTTTGAACGGGGGTGGTGTCGAGTTGGTAAAATCCCGCGGGCAGCAATAAATGACTAAAAGAAGGGCGCTTGCGTGATTCTCGTGACCGGTGGTGCCGGCTTCATCGGAGCCAATTTTGTCCTCGACTGGATCGCTGAAACGGGCGAGCCGGTGGTCAACCTCGATAAATTGACTTATGCCGGTAACCTCGAGACGCTCAAGTCGCTCGCGGGTGATGGGCGCCATATCTTCGTGCAGGGTGACATCTGCGATCGAGCGCTCGTCGATCAATTGCTCGCTACGCATCAGCCCCGCGCCATTGTCCATTTCGCAGCCGAGAGCCATGTGGATCGATCCATACATGGCCCGGGCGAATTCGTGCGGACCAATGTGGAAGGCACGTTCACCCTGCTAGAGGCGGCGCGGGCCTACTGGGGGGGGCTTGACGAGGCTGCAAAGGCGGATTTCCGTTTCCTGCATGTGAGCACCGACGAGGTCTATGGTTCCTTGGCCGCCGAGGCGCCTGCCTTCACGGAGACGCATCCGTACGAACCCAACAGCCCGTATTCAGCAAGCAAAGCGGCCAGCGACCATCTGGTGCGCGCCTGGCACCACACCTATGGTCTGCCGGTGCTCACCACCAATTGCTCGAACAACTATGGTCCATATCAGTTTCCGGAGAAGCTGATTCCGCTCATGATCGTCAATGCTTTGGCCGGAAAGACGCTTCCTATCTACGGCGATGGCATGAACGTGCGCGACTGGCTGTACGTCAAAGATCATTGCAGTGCCATTCGGGCTGTCCTGGCCGACGGTCGCCTCGGCGAGACCTACAACGTCGGCGGCTGGAACGAGATGCCCAATCTGGACATCGTGAAGACGATTTGCGCGATTCTCGATGACATGCGTCCTGGCGCGGCCAGCTACGCTGAACAGATCACGTACGTGAAGGATCGCCCGGGGCACGACCGTCGCTACGCGATTGATGCGCGCAAGATTGAGTGTGAGCTGGGCTGGAAACCGGCAGAGACATTCGAGACCGGTATTCGCAAGACGGTGCAGTGGTTTCTCGACAACGAAACGTGGATTGCCAACGTCCAGAGCGGTGCCTACCGTGACTGGGTTTCCACGAACTACGCTGATCGATAAGGGAGCACGGCATGGCACACGCAAGTGCCCGCAAGGGCATCATTCTCGCCGGTGGCACCAGTACGCGGCTGCATCCGGCGACGCTGGCGGTCTCGAAGCAGCTGATTCCGGTTTACGACAAGCCGATGATCTACTACCCCCTGAGCACGCTCATGCTGACGGGTATCCGCGACATCCTCATCATTTCCACCCCGCTGGACACCCCCCGGTTCGAGCAGTTGCTCGGTGACGGCAGACAGTGGGGCCTCAATCTCAGCTATGAAGTCCAGCCCAGCCCGGATGGCCTCGCTCAGGCATTCATCATCGGGGCGGATTTCGTGGGCGATAGCCCCTGCGCGCTGGTGCTGGGTGACAACCTCTTTTATGGGCATAACTTTGCCAAAGGCCTGACGGCTGCCGATGCCTCGTCGGTGGGTGCGACCGTGTTCGCCTATCCGGTGCACGATCCCGAGCGTTACGGTGTGGTCGAATTCGACGAAGCCGGTCGTGCGGTCAGCCTGGAAGAAAAGCCGGCGAAACCCAAGAGCCGTTATGCGGTGACCGGGTTGTACTTCTACGATGCGTCGGTGGTCGAGATTGCCAAAGGGCTCAAGCCGAGCCCGCGTGGTGAACTGGAGATCACGGACGTCAACAAACACTATCTGGAGCAGGGCAGGCTCGATGTTCAGGTGATGGGCCGAGGACATGCATGGCTCGATACCGGTACCCACGAAAGCCTGATCGAAGCGGGTCTTTTCATCCAGACCATCGAGAAGCGCCAAGGACTCAAGGTGGGGTGCCCAGAAGAGATCGCGTGGCGTCGCGGCTGGATCTCCAATGACCAACTTGCCGACTTGGCCAAGCCGCTGACCAAGAACGACTACGGTAAGTATCTGCAGCGCATCCTCGAAGAGCGGGTGTTCTGATGAAGGTGATCGATACCGATATCGATGCAGTCAAGATCATCGAGCCGGACGTGTTCGGCGATTCGCGCGGTTTCTTCCTCGAGAGCTTCAACGCAAAGCGTTTTGCCGAGGCAACTGGGGTGGAACTGCCCTTTGTTCAGGACAATCACTCGCGCAGTCAGCGGGGTGTCTTGCGCGGCTTGCACTATCAGATCAAACAAGCGCAGGGAAAACTGGTGCGCGTAGTGCGTGGTTCGGTGTTCGATGTTGCTGTCGACCTGCGCCGTAGCTCGTCCACGTACGGCGCTTGGGTCGGCGTAGAGCTGACTGAAGACAACAACCGCCAGTTGTGGGTGCCGCCGGGCTTTGCTCATGGTTTTCTGGTGATGTCGGCCTCGGCGGACTTCCTGTACAAGACCACTGACTACTACGCGCCCGAGCATGAGCGGAGCATTCTCTGGAACGATCCGGCCCTGGGCATTGAGTGGCCGCTGAATGGCGAACCGATGCTGTCTGGCAAGGACAAGGCCGGTATATTGCTCAAGGACGCTGAGGTCTACGAATGAAGCTGCTCGTGACCGGGGGCAACGGCCAGGTGGGCTGGGAGCTGGCCCGAAGCCTCATGCCCCTGGGTGAGGTTATTGCGCTTGACCGCAACGCATGCGACCTCTCAAAGCCAGACACCATAGCCGGCGTGGTCAGCGCCCATCAACCCGATGTGATCGTTAACGCGGCAGCGTACACCGCTGTGGACAAGGCAGAATCCGAGCCCGAGCTGGCTCATGCCATCAACGCGACAGCGGTCGGGGAGCTGGCGGTGGCCGCGCGCCAGGCGGGCGCGCTGCTCGTTCACTACTCGACCGATTATGTGTTTGACGGCACAAAGGCGGGTGCCTATCTGGAAACCGACCCCACTGCGCCAGTCAATGAGTACGGCCGCTCCAAGCTGGCAGGAGAGCGCGCGATCGAAGAGAGCGGATGTGATGCGCTGATTCTGCGCACGACGTGGGTCTATGCGGCGCGAGGCAAGAACTTCGTGGCCACGATGTTGCGACTGTTTGCCGAGCGCGAGGCGCTCACGGTGGTGGCCGATCAGTACGGTGCGCCCACATGGGCGCGCAATATCGCCGACGCCACTGCACACCTGGTGCGTTGGGCTGATGAGCGGCGTGGTGGTGCGGAGCCCGTGTTCCGGCGTTACAACCTGTGTTCGGCGGGGCGCACTTCCTGGCATGGCTTTGCCGAAGAAATTCGCGCCCAAGCCAGGGCGCAATGGCCGGAACGCGCGTGGGCGGTGAAGTCGATTTCGCCGATCCCGAGTTCGGACTATCCGGTACCCGCCCCTCGGCCAGCGAACTCGTCGCTCGATAATTTTGCACTGCACAATGAAACCGGGATTACAATGCCCCACTGGAAGGTTGCGCTCGCAGCCTGTCTGGCGGAGATGGCAAACCAGTGAGCGGTTTCGAGAATTTTGCGCAGGAAGCCCGCGATATAGAGCGTGCGCTTGAGATGCATGGCATTGCAATGGGCATCGACTGGAACGACACGGCCTCGGTTCGTTGTCTCGCGGCCGAGGCGCTCAAGAGCCAACCGGCAACCACCAAGGCGCTGGTGCTCTCCAAAGACCCGGCCACACGAGCCAAGGGCGAAATCTTTGCCCTCTCCAATCTCATGCTGAAAATCATGGCCGAGAGCGCGGGGATCGGGGTTCACACCCACGGCGGATGCGCCTGGAAATCCTTCGCTCGAGCCTTGTACGCGATCACTGAAACAAAATCACGCACAGCACCGAAGTGATCTGTTACATATCTGTCATTATTTAAACGTCATAACATGAGATCTCCAAACTCAAGGAGATTGAAGAATGACTTTCCCGTTTCGTGCCGGTATCACGCTGGCTGCACTTGTGTCCTCAACGGCGGTCATGGCCGCTCCCTCTGTCGGCGATCTGGCGTTTACTGCGGTCAATGCCGATGAGGATGGATTTGCGCTGACAAGCTTCGTGGATCTGGCGGCTGGCGAACAGCTCTATTTCACCGACCGTGAGTGGAACGGCGCACTTCCAGGCGCTGGCGGCGCTTTCCTGACGGGCGAGGGCGTGCTGAGCTGGACATTGGACGCCAATGTGGCGGCGGGCGAAGTGATCCGCTTTGCCTCGGTCAATAGTGCGACGAGTTTGTGGTCGTCCGTCGGCGATTTGGGAAGGTCCGGGAGCTTTTCCCTGGCAGCGCTCACCGATTCAGTTACGCTGTACCTTGATCAGGCAGGCGTCATCACACCTTTGGCCGCCATTGGCTGGGGCGGGTTCGTTCCATCGCCGGGTGCCGGCCTTGACGGTGCTGTCGTCAATCTGGACGGGCGTGTGGACTTTGCTGAGTACGTGGGGCCGCGCAGTGGTGAAACGACGCTTGAGGCTTACCGCACGTCGTTGCTCGACACGTCTCAGTGGATTGTCCGCAAGGAGACCATCGAAACCAACACGGCGCCCTATCTGGGTGGCTTCACTGTGACTGCGCCGGTGCCTGAGCCCGAAACCTATGCCATGATGCTGGCGGGCCTGGGCATGATCGGGACCATGGTCAAACGCCGACGCAAGTGCTGAGATTCAATGCATTCTGAAACGACAAAGGCGCCTTCACAGGCGCCTTTGCCGTTGCGTCCGGTTGGCCTCAGGGCAGGCGCTGCTCGTTGGCGAACAGGTCTTCGACACGCTCGCGAGCGCGGATGGGGTGGCAACGATCTCCGTCGACCATGACCTCGGCCGCGCGCGGTCGCGTATTGTAGTTCGACGCCATGGTCATGCCATACGCCCCGGCCGACAGGATGGCAAGCAGATCACCTGCGCGGACAGCAAGCTTGCGGTCTCGAGCGAGGAAGTCGCCGCTCTCACAGATCGGCCCCACCACGTCGTACACATCGGCCGTCACATCACTTTTCTCGACTTCGACGACGGCATGATAGGCGTCATACAGTGCCGGTCGGGCAAGGTCGTTCATGGCCGCGTCGACGATAGCAAAGTGCTTTTCCTCACCATGCTTGAGAAACTCGACTCGCGTAAGCAAGAGCCCGGCATTGCCAACGAGTGAGCGACCTGGTTCCAGATGGATGGCTTCCGGACGGTCTTTCAAGACCTCAAGCACCGGTGCCAGGAATGCATCGGCGTGCGGCGCTGATTCATCTTCGTAGCGGATGCCCATCCCGCCCCCGATATCGATGTGATGCAACTCGATGCCGGCGTCGTTGATCTGTTCGACCAGCGCGAGCACCCGTTCTGCGGCTTCGGCCACTGGCGCGGCATCGAGCAACTGTGAGCCAATATGCGAGGCAATGCCGTGAATGGCGATGCCCGGCGTTTGGGCCGCGCGACGATACAGCGAGAGTGCATCGTCGTAGGCCACACCGAACTTGTTGGCCTTCAGACCGGTCGAGATGTAGGGGTGGGTCTTGGGGTCCACATCCGGGTTGACGCGAAACGCGATCGGCGCCACCTTGCCCATGGTCGCGGCGGTCTCTCCGAGCCGCACGAGTTCTTCGGGCGACTCGATATTGAAACAGCCAATGCCAGCCTCAAGTGCCAGGCGCATTTCCGCTTCCGTTTTGCCGACACCCGAGAACACGACCTTGGCCGGGTCGCCACCGGCAGCGATGACGCGTTGGAGTTCTCCACCCGAGACGATGTCAAAACCGGCACCAAGACGCGCAAACGCGTCCAGGATGCCGAGGTTGGAGTTGGCCTTGACGGCATAGCAGATCATTGCCTTGCGACCGGCTAGCGCTGTTTCGTAGGCGCGATAGGCGTCCGTCAGGGCCTTGCGAGAGTACACGTAGGTGGGCGTGCCGAATTGAGCGGCAATATCGCTCAATGCGACGGATTCAAGCTGGAGCTGATCTGTGCCCGTGAGGGTCGGGATCGGAAACGCGGTCATTTGTTCGGTTCTTCCTGGGCAGATTTGCTACCATCCGCTGCGCTGATGTCGGGCCGTTCAGGCACAAACAGAGCGCCTTTGATGCCGCATGCACTCAAGCTCAGCACTGCGGTCAGGATCAGGAGAAGGCGGGTGGAGGTCATGGCGGACTCGACGGGAAAAGGGAAAATGCTAGCAGAAACAGGGGGCAGCAATGGATGAGTCAGTATTTGTTTCCATGGCGGAAAAAGAACTCGCGCATATCGAAGATGCGCTTGAGCAATGCGGTGTGGACATCGATATCGAACCGCAGCCCGGAGGCATACTGGCGCTGACGTTCGAGGATGACTCGCAGATCATCATCAATCGCCATGTGGCGGCCCGCGAAATCTGGGTTGCGGCGCGCAGTGGTGGATTCCACTTCCGTCCGGTCGACGGCGACTGGCGGGACTCGCGTTCGGGCGAAGATCTGTATGTCTTGCTCTCACGCGTGATCAGCGATCAGGCAGGCGAGCCCGTCCGGCTGGAGCCCGCCTGATCGTACTTATTGTATGGGTGTCGGCCGAATGACCGGTCGCGGCGCTGCGTCAAGGACGGGCGCTGGTGTTGGACGAAGGTCTTCGACCGGCGCCGGTGGCTGAACCCGCGGTTCGATCTTGATGGGTGCCTGGGGCGGGGCCTCGCTGTCACCGCCGAACAGCCCACCCGGGAACGCCGGGATGACTTCCGATGGGGCATCCATCGGTGCCGTGGCGTGTTCAAGCAGATCGTCGGGAAGCTCGGGCGGGATCGGCGCTTCGTTCTCGGCATACACCCAGTCCGGCTCGATGCCTTCCACCGCTGCCACCCGGGCGACTCGGGCTGGCTTGGGTATCGACTTGTTCTTTACGCCGTCCAGCGCGACCTTCATGTAGTCGATCCAGATCGGTAGCGCCGTGCGGCCGCCTGTTTCTCCCCTACCGAGATTACTGGGCTGGTCAAAGCCGACCCATGCCACCGTGACAATGTCCGGGTTATAACCACAGAACCAGGCGTCCACATAGTCGTTGGTTGTGCCGGTCTTGCCGGCGAGGTCGCTACGCCCCAAGGATTTCGCCCGCGCGGCTGTGCCGGCGTTGACCACATCCTGAAGCATCGAATTCATCACGAAAGCGTTGCGTTCGTCGAGCACCCTCGCCGCCGATTTCCCGGCGACCGGGGCGTCGACGCGCGCCAGAATGTTGCCGTCACTGTCCTGAATTTCCTTGATCACGTACGGCTGAATCCGATAGCCGCCATTGGCGAAAACCGCATATCCGGTGGCCATTTGCCAAGGTGTGGCTGAGCCTGCGCCCAGTGCCATGGTCAAATAGGCCGGCGTGCGATCCGCCGAGAAGCCGAAACGGGTCGCGAAGTCCTGGGTGTAGTCGGGGCCGATCGACTGCAGCAAGCGGATCGAGACCATGTTCTTCGACTTGGCCAGGGCACGACGAAGTGTCATGGGGCCTTCGTACTTGTGATCATAGTTCGCGGGCTCCCACGCTTGAGACCCGGTGACCCCTGGCGGGAAGTAGAGCGGCTCGTCTTCCACGTAGCTGCCAGGGCTGAAGCCGCGCTCAAGTGCCGCGGAATACACGAAAGGCTTGAAGCTTGATCCAGGCTGGCGATACGCCTGTGTCGCGTGATTGAACTTGTTGCGGAAATAGTCGTAGCCGCCCACCAGCGCACGGACCGCGCCATCATCTGCGTTGATTGCAACGAGTGCGCCCTCGACGGTCGGCAGCTGGCGAATGGTCCAGCCCAGCTTGTCTTCCTGCTGAAGGCGGATGACGGCCCCCGGGCGGATCCGTTTGGCGGCCGGTGCCTTGGTGGCCAGCATGGGGGCCGCAAAGCTCAGGGCCTTGCCTTCGATCTCGTACGATTTGCCGTTGCGATAGGCCACCACTTTCTTGGGCGTCGCTTCGGTCACCACGGCGGCGAGCATGTCTCCATAGTCGGGCAGTTCATCTAGCGCCTCGTCCATGGCCTCGGTGCGCAGCTCGCCGGCCGGCGGTAGTTCGATGAATTTCTCTGGGCCACGGTAACCATGCCGCAGGTCGTACGCGATGAGTCCATCGCGCAGGGCGCGGTAGGCGGCTTCCTGCTCGTCCTTGCGGATCGTGGTGATGATCCGGATGCCGAGTTCGTAGGCCTTGTCTTCGAACTGCTCGACTGCGATCTGGCGTGCCATTTCAGCTACGTAATCGGCATGCACCGTGGATGCTTCGTTGCGATCAGTCGTGACTGCTTTGAAGGGCTCGGTCTTGGCGCTTTCGAGTTCGGCCGTGGAAATGTAGCCCAGCTCGTTCATGCGCCGAAGGACATAGTGCTGGCGGAGACGGGCGCGTTCCGGGTTGACGACCGGGTTGTACTTGGACGGTGCCTTGGGCAAACCCGCGAGCATGGCGGCTTCGGCAACAGTCAGGTCGGCGAGTGGCTTTCCATAGTAGGTTTTTGCCGCCGCTGAGAACCCGTAGGCACGCCGACCGAGATAGATCTGGTTGATATAGAGCCCAAGGATCTGGTCTTTCGTCAGATTTTTCTCGATCTTGAGCGAAAGCAGGATTTCGTAGATTTTTCGGGTGTAGGACTTTTCGCGCGAGAGAAAGAAATTGCGCGCCACCTGCATCGTGATGGTGGAGGCGCCTTGCGCCTTGCCACCCGAGAGCAGGTTGGCCGAGGCGGCTCGAGCGATGCCCAGGACATCAACCCCCGGATGCTCGTAGAAACGCTCGTCCTCGGCGGCGAGAATCGCGTGCTTGAGGACTTCGGGCACCGTGTTGATGTCGACGAAATTCCGCCGCTCCTCGCCGTATTCGCCGATCAGGTGGCCGTCGGCGGTATAGATCCGTAACGGGATCTTGGGCTGGTAGTCGGTCAGGATGTCGAGGGACGGTAGCTTCGGCCAGGCAAAGGCAACGACGGCTGCCAAAGTAGCCATTCCGAGCACGACAAGGCCAATCAGGGCCAAAAACGGGTAAAGAACCCAGCGCATGCGTCGTAAATATCCGTGAGTAAATCGCGCAATTATACGTTTTGCGGCGGTGCGGCACCAATCAGTGTGTGACAGAGATGTTTGTTTACACATGCCATCGTTGTTGCTAGCATTGAAGCCGTTTTTCACATGTTGCGCCTAACATGAAGAAATTTAAGGATTTTCTTTGTGATTGACTTGTCGGTTTTTAACCCGAAGGCGCGCCCCTTGGTTGGGCTCGATATCTCTTCTTCATCGGTAAAGCTCGTCGAGCTTTCCGGTGGTCTCAAAGAAGGGATTCGGATGGAGCGCTATGCGGTAGAGTCGTTGCCCAAGGATGCTGTGTCCGATGGCAATATCGTTAACCTCGACGGCGTCGCGGACACCATCAAGCGTGCGTTGCGACGCATGGGGCCGGGTATTCGAAATGTCGCCATGGCCTTGCCTGCATCTGCTGTCATCACGAAGCGGATTCTTCTGCCTGCGGGATTACGCGAGCAGGAGATGGAGGTTCAGGTTGAGGCTGAGGCCAACCAGTACATTCCGTTCGCGCTCGATGAGGTCAATCTGGATTTCCAGGTCATTGGGGAATCCGGTGACGCCGAAGGCGAACTCGATGTTCTCATCGCGGCCTCGCGAAAAGAGAAGGTGGAAGACCGGATTGCCGCGGCTGAAGCTGCAGGTCTCAAACCGGTGATCATGGATGTCGAGTCCTTCGCTGCCCAAGCGGCCTTCCATCATGTCGCTCGTCAGCTTCCCGGTCAGGGCAAGGGCAGCATCATTGCGCTGGTCGACATCGGCGCCAATCTGCTCAATGTCACCGTGCTGCGCGATGGCGTTCAGGTCTATGCCCGCGAGCAGGCGTTCGGTGGTCAGCAGCTGACACAGGATATTGCGCGTCAATACGGGATGAGTGCAGAAGAGGCGGAGTCCGCGAAGCGTAGCGGCAGCCTGCCCGAGAACTACACATCGGAGTTGCTTCGCCCCTTCATGGACAGCCTGGCGCTTGAGGTGTCTCGTGCCCTCCAGTTCTTCTTTACCTCGACGCAGTTCAATCAGGTGGACCACATCGTTCTCGCGGGTGGCTGTGCCGTGATTCCGGGCCTGGCCGAAGTCGTTGGCGGACGCACTCAGGTCGACACCATTGTGGCCAACCCGTTCGCAAAAATGCAGCTTGCTTCCAAGGTGCGCCCGAAGAACCTCATAGCCGATGCGCCCTCGCTTCTTGTGGCGTGCGGCCTTGCTCTCCGGAGGTTTGATTCATGATTCGGATCAACCTGCTTCCTCACCGCGAGGAGGCACGCCGGCAACGCCGAAACAATTTCTACGCTCTGGTCGGTGCAATGGCCTTGGCCGGCGTCGTGATCGGTGCGATCGTCAGCTTTGCGATCGGCGAGGTCATTGATGCTCAGGAGAAAAAGAACAACTTCCTGCGCACCGAGATCGCCAAGCTCGACAAGGATATCGCTGAAATCAAGCGCTTGCGTGGCCAGATCGAAGCACTCCTTGCCCGCAAACAGGTCATTGAGTCGCTTCAGGGAAATCGGGCCGAGACCGTGAATTTGCTCAACGCTTTGGCTCGACAGACGCCCGAAGGTATCTACCTGCAGGGCATCAAACAGCGCGGCAAGGTGGTTGAGTTGTCGGGTTACGCTCAGTCCAATGCCAGGGTATCCACGCTGATGCGCAATCTGGATGGCTCTGAGTATCTCGAAAAGCCTGAACTGAAAGAGGTCAAGGCAGCAACGGTTGATGGACGCCGGGTCAGTCAGTTCGTACTGGAGATATCGTTTGCACGACCAGTCAAGGACGAAGAGCCGCCCGCCACAGCTGCAGGGAGGAAGAGCTAAATGGTTAAATCATTAAGCTCGAAGCCAGCGGCGCAAATAGATTTCAAGCGTCTCGCTGACGATTTCAAGGGCCTGGACAACGATCCGGGTGTATGGCCACTTGCGCCGCGTGTCGCGACACTCGCATTTGTACTGGCGCTCGTCGTGGGGCTGGCTTACTGGTTCGTCTGGCAGGGGCAGGTCGAGACGCTCGAAAAGAGTGAAAAGGCCGAGCTCGATCTGAAGGACGAGTGGCGTAACAAGAAGCGGCAGTCGGTCAACCTTGATGCTCATCTGGCGCAACTTGCCGAGATTGATCGTCAGTTTGGCGCCTTGCTCAGACAGCTTCCCAACCGTGCCGAGATGGATTCTCTACTGGCTGATATCAACCAGGCGGGTATCGGGCGTGGCTTGCTCTTTCAGCTGTTCAAACCCGGTGGCGAGAACGTCAAGGAGTTCTACGCGGAGATGCCGATCGACGTGAGTCTTGTCGGCGAATACCACGACCTCGGCGCGTTTGCGGGCGATGTGGCCAAGATGCCGCGTATCGTGACATTGAATAACCTGGAAATACTCCGGGAAAAACCGGACGAGCCACTGCGGATGAAGGCTTCTGCCGTGACCTATCGCTACCTGGATGAAGAAGAGCTGGCGGCGCAAGCAAAAGCGAAAGCCG
Organism: Nitrogeniibacter aestuarii; assembly: GCF_017309585.1. NCBI lineage: Bacteria > Pseudomonadati > Pseudomonadota > Betaproteobacteria > Rhodocyclales > Zoogloeaceae > Nitrogeniibacter > Nitrogeniibacter aestuarii. The sequence continues at coordinate 871,168 of NZ_CP071321.1, forward strand.
AGGCTGCCAAGAAGAGGAAGTGACGTGCGAATGAAGAAAATATTATTCCTCGTGCCCTTTCTATTGCTCGGGTGCAGTGGTGAGCAGGAAGATCTGAAGGCCTGGATGGAAAAGGAAACCGCGGGCATGCGGGGGCAGGTCAAGCCGCTGCCCGAGATGGAGCCATTCCCGTCGGTGGACTACGAAGGCTTTGCTTTGAGTTCACCCTTCGATCCGTCGAAATTCGTTGCTGCCGCGATTCCGATCGCCTCCAGTGGTGTACGGCCGGACGTCAATCGTCAGCGGGAGCCGCTCGAAGCTTTCCCGCTTGAATCGCTGAAAATGGTTGGGTCAATGACGAAAAATGGCGTTGGCCACGCGCTGATCGATGCTGACGGCAGTGTGTATCAAATCAAGACAGGTAATTACATGGGCCAGAATTTTGGTGTCGTGACCAAGATTTCAGAAACAGAAGTCACCTTGAAAGAGTTGGTAGAAGATCTGAACGGCGATTGGGTTGAAAGAACAACCCCGCTGTACTTGCAGGGTCCGCAGGAGACAACGCAATGAAGTTGATGAATAGGTTCTTGACGGTTTTCGCAGCGACTCTTCTCGCGCTGGCGCCTGCATTCGCTCAAGATCAAACAGCCGGCGCTCAGGAGGTTCAGAGCGCGGGAAACCAGATCAAGGCACTTGATGTGTCGCGACAGGGCAGCGATATCTTCGTCCGACTGACGCTCGAGCAACCATTGGCTCAGCCGCCGGCCAGCTTCAGTGTCGCCAATCCGGCCAGGATTGCTTTTGATTTTCCGGCAACCGCAAATGCAACCGGTCGCAACGTTCAGGAGATTGAAGAAGGCGACCTGCGTAGTGCCAACATCGTCCAGGTGGGCGACCGTACCCGAGTCGTGCTCAATATGCTGCGCATGGCGCCTTACGACACCAAGGTCGATGGCAATTACGTAACGATCGCACTGACGCCTGTGCGTCGCGATCCTTCGGAAATGACGCCTGCGGACCGCCCGTTCGCGAGTTTTGCCAGTACCTCGGCATCTTCTGACGAAGGTGGCAAGGCGATCCGCGATGTCAATTTCCGCCGTGGTGCCGATGGCGAGGGTCGCATCATTGTTGAACTGAGCAATCCCGACACTGGCATCGATATCCGTCAGCAAGGAGGTTCTCTCATTGTTGATTTCCTCGGGACCAATCTGCCTGCAAGTCTGCGCAAGAAATCCGACGTCACCGATTTCGCGACGCCAGTGACGCAGATGACGGCGCAGCAGCAAGGTGCAAACGCACGCCTGGTTGTCAAACCGAACGGGTTGTGGGAGCACAATGCTTACCAGAGCGACAACCAGTTCGTGCTCGAAGTGAAACGGGTTCTTGAAGACCCGAAGAAACTGATTCAAGGCGGCGGCGACAAGTATCAGGGCGAGAAACTCTCCCTGAACTTCCAGAACATCGATGTCCGTTCCGTGTTGCAGGTGATCGCCGACTTTACCAACTTCAACATCATCACGAGCGAGAGCGTTCAAGGTAGCCTCACGCTGCGTTTGAAAGATGTCCCTTGGGATCAGGCGCTTGACATCATTCTTCAGTCCAAAGGGCTGGACAAACGCAAGCACGGTAACGTGATCTGGATTGCACCAAGAGACGAGATCGCTGCCCGCGAGAAGCTTGAGTTGGAGTCAAAGCAGCAGATCGGCGATCTTGAGCCGCTCAAGACGGAAAGCTTTCAGATCAATTATCACGAAGCCAAGGCGATCTACGATTTCCTGAAAGACAAGGACCAGACGGTTCTGTCCAAGCGCGGTAGCGTGATCGTTGATGAGCGAAGCAACAAGGTGTTCGTGACCGACGTGTCAAACCGGCTGGAGGATCTGCGTCGCTTGATTACCGAAATCGATGTGCCGCCGCGTCAAGTGTTGATCGAAGCACGTATTGTCGAAGCGAGCAAAGGCTTTGCACGTGATCTTGGGGTGAGGCTAGGTGCTGATACCGCTGGAAAGTCGCTCGGGTTCATTGGTGGGTCGCGTCTCGCTGTTAGCGGCTCGGTCGTTGATACCGGCTTCCACACAGGCCAGACGGCGAGTTCAACGTTCCTGGGCGATACGTTGATGCTTAATATGCCTGCGTCTCCATCAACCGGAACGCCCGCTCAGATTGGCTTTACGCTGTTCAACAGCGCCATGACGCGATTCCTTAACCTGGAATTGTCAGCGCTTGAGGTGGATGAGCGCGGCCGCGTCATCTCGAGCCCGCGCGTACTGACGGCCAATCAGGTTGAAGCAATTATGGAGCAGGGTACCGAAATTCCATACCAGAGTGCGACCAGCTCCGGTGCAACATCCGTGCAGTTCCGGAAAGCAGTGCTTTCACTCAAGGTTCGACCGAACATCACGCCTGACGGTCGCATCCAGTTGTTCGTGGATGTGAACAAGGATCAGCCGGGCCAGGTGGTTCCGGGGGGTGTCGCCATCGACACCAAGCACGTGAAAACTGAAGTGCTTGTTGAAAACGGAGGTACCGTCGTGATCGGTGGCGTGTATGAGGAAACCGAGCGTAACCAGGTGGATCGAGTCCCTGTGCTTGGCGAGATTCCCGTCCTTGGTGCGTTGTTCCGAAACACCCAGAACGTGTCTGAGCGTAGTGAACTCTTGATCTTCATCACGCCGCGAGTTGTGACCCAGGCGCTGTCGCTGCGTTGAAAACATGGTGTCAGCTGATGTAGGTCCGGCTGGCGCTGTTATTGCTGCATCCCTGCCCTGCATCGTGCTCGTTGGCATGATGGGGGCGGGCAAAACGACGGTCGGACGCGAGTTGGCAAAGCGTCTCGGCCGTCGCTTCGTTGACAGCGATCACGAGATTGTCGATCGCACCGGTGTGTCCATACCGGTGATCTTCGACGTCGAAGGCGAAGACGGATTCAGAAAACGCGAGACCATGGTCATCGACGAGCTGTCGAACGACACAGGTGTCGTTCTGGCGACTGGCGGTGGGGTGGTTCTTCGACCGGAGAATCGGGAGATTCTCAAATCCCGCTGTCGCGTCGTCTACCTAGATGTGCCACCGCAGACCCTGTTTGAACGGACGCGGCATGACAAGAATCGACCTCTACTCCAGGTTGAGAATCCTCGGGCAAAGATCGAGTCTCTTTACCGTGAGCGGGACCCACTGTACCGGGAGGTGGCTCATTTGGTTGTGAGTGGTGGGCGAGGCAGTGCAAAATCAATGCTTCGGAAAATCGAGAAGGCACTGCAAGAGCAATGCGCAAACTGAATGTCGCCCTTGGTGAACGTAGTTACCCCATCCTGATTGGTCGTGGATTGCTGGACCGTGGTGACCTGATCGCGGAGCGCTTGCGCACGCCGAAGGTTGCCATCGTCACAAACGATGTTGTCGGGCCGCTCTATCTGCGTCGGCTGGAAGCTGCGCTTGATGAGGCGGGTATTGCGTATACTTCGATCATTCTGCCAGACGGGGAGCAGCACAAGACGCTTGAGACCTTGAACCGGGTTTTCGATGGTTTGCTCTCATCCCATTGCGACCGGAGTACTTCCATAGTTGCGCTGGGTGGGGGCGTCATCGGGGACATGGCCGGTTTTGCGGCAGCGACTTACCAGCGCGGCGTCGATTTTGTGCAGATTCCGACGACCTTGCTTGCTCAGGTCGATTCCAGCGTAGGCGGCAAGACGGCGGTCAATCATCCGCTTGGCAAGAACATGATTGGTGCCTTCCATCAGCCCAAACTGGTGCTGGCTGATACCGATACACTTGCTACCTTGCCAGACCGCGAGCTGAAAGCCGGTATGGCCGAGGTGGTGAAATACGGTCTCATTCGCGATGAGGCCTTCTTCGAGTGGCTCGAGTCGAACATGAGCGGTCTTCTGGCCCGCGATACCGACTTGCTGTCGGAGGCAATCGAGCGTTCCTGCGTCAACAAGGCCCGTATCGTCGCTGAAGATGAGACCGAGCGGGGCGTGCGTGCTCTGCTAAATCTTGGGCATACTTTCGGGCATGCAATCGAAGCGGGCGTCGGCTATGGTCAATGGCTCCATGGTGAAGCGGTGGGCGCCGGCATGGTGATGGCGGCCCGGCTTTCCGAGCGTCTGGGCTATCTGCCCGCAGATCAATGCTCCCGGGCAATTGCCCTTATCGAGCGTGCCGGCTTGCCGGTCGTGGGGGCTGGGCTTGGGGCGGATCGCTACCTTGAACTCATGTCGCATGACAAGAAGGTTGAGGCGGGAAGGCTACGGCTGATTCTCATGCGAGCGATCGGTGACGCAGAGATATTCGCCGATGTGCCCGTGAGCGAGATTGCCGCGGCGATCGAGCAGTGTTGTCTGCGATGAGTGGCGTTGCTGAATACGCAGTTGATGAGGCCCGTTCGCGGGGGCGCAAGCACCGCGAAGCATCGCCCAGTGCGCGTAGCGAGTTTCAGCGCGACCGGGATCGTATCGTTCACTCGACCGCGTTTCGCCGTCTGGAGTACAAAACTCAGGTTTTCGTGAATCACGAAGGCGACCTGTTCCGTACTCGCCTGACCCACAGCATCGAAGTCGCGCAGATCACACGCTCGCTCGCGCGTGCACTGCGGCTCAACGAGGATCTGGCTGAAGCCATTGCGCTGGCGCATGACCTCGGGCACACCCCCTTTGGGCATGCCGGCCAGACGGCGCTGAACGACTGCATGCGACCTTATGGCGGTTTTGAACACAACCTCCAGTCTCTCCGAACGGTTGAGCTGCTCGAGGAGCACTACGCTCAGTTCGACGGCCTGAATCTGATGTATGAGACCCGTGAGGGTATTCTCAAGCACTGTTCGCGCGCGAATGCTCAGCAGCTGGGAGAGCTTGGTGAGCGCTTCCTCAAGGGCGAACAGCCATGCCTGGAGGCTCAGCTGGCCAACCTGGCCGATGAGATTGCCTATAACAACCACGATGTCGACGATGGTTTGCGTTCCGGCCTGATTACCCTCGATCAGCTTGAGTCCGTTGACGTGTTTGCAGTGCAGCGACGTGAGGTGGAAACGACCTACCCCGACCTTGCCGGCAGGCGTCTGATTCACGAGACCATCCGCCGCATGATCAACCTGATGGCGCTTGATCTGATCGCTCAGACCAATGCCAATATCCACGAACATCAGGTTGAAACACTGGATGACGTCCACAGGGCACCTCGGCTTGTTGCCTACTCCGCACCGCTGCTGCCCAAGCTCAAAGAACTCAAGAGCTTTCTGCGTGAAAACCTGTACCACCACTACCAGGTGCTACGTATGACCGATAAGGCCAAACGCATAATCGCCGACCTGTTTGGCGCTTTCATGGCCGACCCGCGTCTTCTTCCGCCGCAATATCAGCTGCGCGCCGAAGACGATACGCCAAGGGCAATTGCTGACTACATTGCCGGAATGACCGACCGCTACGCCATGCGCGAACATCGACGGTTGTTCGCAATTGGCGAGATTTATTAAGCCCTTGCGTTCATTGCGCACTGCAAAAAGGGCTTGAACGAGAGTCGCTCGAAAGGTATATTCGAGAGTCCGCCCAATAGTTCATAACGGCCTCTTTCCGGGGGCCGTGGAGAGCCGGCGCGTTTGCGTCCGGCTTTTTTGACGTCTTTCGTGTCCGTGTTGCCGGACGTCTCAAGCCCGTGGCTGAGCGAAAGGCGACGCAGTGTCGAGGAAAAGCTATGAGTCTTCCCCACAAGCAGGGTTTGTACGACCCCGCCAACGAGCATGACGCCTGTGGCGTCGGTTTTGTCGCCCACATCAAAGGCGAGAAACGACACGAAATCATTACTCAGGGTCTCGAAATCCTGAAAAATATCGATCATCGTGGCGCCGTCGGTGCTGATCCCCTGCAGGGTGATGGTGCGGGCCTGCTGTTGCAGATACCTGATGCGCTGTACCGCGATGAGATGGCCCAGCAGGGCGTGAGCCTGCCGTCTCCCGGGAGCTACGGCGTCGGTATGGCCTTCCTGCCCAAAGAGAGCGCATCGCGCCTGGCCTGTGAGGAAGAGATCGAGCGCGCCGTGCGCGCCGAAGGGCAGGTCGTACTTGGCTGGCGCGATGTGCCGCTGAACCGCGACATGCCCATGTCGCCCGCCGTCAAGAAGACGGAGCCGGTGATTCGCCAGATTTTCGTGGGTCGTGGTCCGGACGTGATGGTCACGGACGCGCTCGAACGCAAGCTGTACGTCATCCGTCGTCGCGCGGCCAACGCTATCCAGGCGCTGGATCTAGAGCACGCCAAAGAGTTCTACATGGTCTCCATGTCGGCCCGTACCATCGTGTACAAGGGCCTGCTGCTGGCAAACCAGGTGGGCGAGTACTACACCGACCTGACTGACCCCCGCGCTGTGTCGGCGTTGGCGTTGGTGCATCAGCGTTTTTCGACCAACACTTTCCCGAAGTGGAACCTTTCGCACCCGTTCCGCATGATCGCCCACAACGGCGAGATCAACACCCTGCGTGGCAACTACAACTGGATGCGCGCCCGCGAAAAGGGCGTCTCTTCCCCGCTGCTCGGTGACGACCTTCACAAGCTGTGGCCGCTGATCTACCCGAACCAGTCCGATTCCGCTGCTTTCGATAACGCTCTTGAACTGCTGGTGATGGCGGGCTATTCCATGGCCCACGCCGTGATGATGATGATCCCGGAGGCGTGGGAGTCTCACGCCCAGATGGCGCCGCAGCGTCGTGCGTTCTACGAATACCATGCTGCGATGATGGAGCCGTGGGACGGTCCGGCGGCCGTGGCCTTTACGGATGGCCGCCAGATCGGCGCCACCCTGGATCGGAACGGCCTGCGTCCGGCTCGTTACCTCGTGACCGACGATGATCTCGTCGTGATGGCCTCCGAATCCGGCGTGTTGCCGATTCCTGACAGCAAGATCGTCAAGAAGTGGCGTCTGCAGCCGGGCAAGATGTTCCTGATCGATATGGACCAGGGCCGCATCATCAACGACGAAGAGCTCAAGGAGTCCCTCGCCACGGCCAAGCCCTACCGCGAGTGGAACGAGCGCATCAATATCAAGCTCGACAACCTGGAAAAGCCGGAGTCTCTGGATACCCCGAAGAGTCAGGTCAGCCTGCTCGACCGCCAGCAGGCGTTCGGCTTCACGCAGGAAGATATCAAGTTCATCCTTGAGCCGATGATGGACAAGGGCGAGGAAGGCACCGGTTCCATGGGTAACGATTCGCCCATGGCTGTGCTCTCCAGCAAGGAAAAGCCGCTCTTCAACTACTTCCGTCAGCTGTTTGCCCAGGTGACCAACCCGCCGATCGACCCGATCCGTGAAGAACTGGTTATGTCGCTGGTGTCCTTCATCGGGCCCAAGCCCAACCTGCTCGAGATCAACGAGATCAACCCGCCGTATCGTCTCGAGGTCGCGCAGCCCGTGCTGACCTTCGCCGACATGGCGCGTATTCGCGACATCTCCCGCTATACCGGCAACAAGTTCCGTTCTGCGGAACTGAGCATCTGCTATCCGGTGGCCTGGGGCAAGGAGGGCGTCGAGGCCCGCCTGGCGTCTCTCGCCGCGGAAGCCGAAGATGCAGTCCTGCAGGGTTACAACATCCTGATCGTTTCCGATCGCAACGTGAACAAGGACAACGTCGCGATTCCCGCGTTGTTGGCCACCTCTGCGATCCACCAGCATCTCGTGACCAAGGGCCTGCGCACGCGCACCGGCCTGATCGTTGAAACCGGCACCGCTCGCGAGAACCATCACTTCGCCGTGCTCGCCGGTTATGGCGCCGAGGCTGTTCATCCCTACCTCACGCTGGAAACCCTGCGCGAGCTGGCCGGCACGCCCGAGGCAGGCGAAAAGGCAGTCAAGAATTTCGTTAAGGCCGTGGGTAAGGGCCTGCGCAAGATCATGTCCAAGATGGGCATTTCCACCTACATGTCCTACACCGGCGCTCAGATCTTCGAAGCCGTGGGCCTGAAGCAGTCCTTCGTTGACAAGTACTTCACCGGCACGACGTCTCAGGTTGAGGGCGTTGGCGTGTTCGAGGTGATGGAAGAGACCCTGCGTCTGCACCAGAAGGCCTTTGGTGAAGACCCGGTGCTGGCCGAGATGCTCGACGCCGGTGGCGATTACGCGTTCCGTATCCGTGGCGAAGAGCACATGTGGACGCCGGATGCCATCGCCAAGTTGCAGCATTCCACGCGTTCCAACAAGTACGAGACTTACAAGGAATACGCACGCCTGATCAACGACCAGACCAAGCGTCACATGACGCTGCGTGGTCTGTTCGAGATCCTGCCTGCCGGCGCGCCGATCAGCCTTGATGAGGTTGAACCGGCCAAGGAAATCGTCAAGCGTTTTGCCACCGGTGCCATGTCACTGGGTTCGATCTCCACCGAGGCACACACCACGCTGGCGATCGCCATGAACCGGATTGGCGGTAAGTCGAACACCGGTGAAGGCGGCGAGGATCCGAAGCGCTTCATGCCCGTGGCCAAGCCGACCAAGCTCTCCGAACTCATCGGTGCCAGCCGCATCGAGCGTGATCTCGAACTGAACGCGGGTGACAGCCTGCGCTCGGCGATCAAGCAGGTGGCCTCCGGTCGTTTCGGTGTGACCACGGAATACCTCGTCAACGCCGACCAGATCCAGATCAAGATGGCTCAGGGGGCCAAGCCGGGCGAGGGCGGTCAGCTGCCGGGTCACAAGGTGTCCGAGTACATCGGTTTCCTGCGTCACTCCGTGCCGGGTGTCGGCCTGATTTCGCCTCCGCCGCACCACGACATCTACTCGATCGAGGATCTGGCGCAGCTGATTCACGATCTGAAGAACGCCAACAGCAAGGCGGATGTGAGCGTGAAGCTCGTGTCCGAGATCGGTGTGGGTACCGTGGCCGCGGGTGTGTCCAAGGCCAAGGCCGATCACCTGGTGATCGCCGGCCATGACGGCGGCACGGGCGCATCTCCGCTCTCGTCGATCAAGCACGCCGGTTCTCCGTGGGAGCTTGGCCTGGCCGAAACCCAGCAGACCCTGGTGCTCAACCGCCTGCGTTCGCGTATCCGCGTTCAGGTGGACGGCCAGATGAAGACCGGTCGTGACGTGGTCATCGGCGCCCTGCTGGGTGCGGATGAGTTCGGTTTCGCCACTGCGCCGCTGGTTGTCGAAGGCTGCATCATGATGCGCAAGTGCCACCTCAACACCTGCCCGGTGGGCGTGGCCACGCAGGATCCGGAGCTGCGCCGTCGCTTCTCCGGCCAGCCTGAACACGTGGTGAATTTCTTCTTCTTCATCGCCGAAGAGGTGCGCGAGCTGATGGCCCAGATGGGTATCCGCAGGTTCGACGAACTCATCGGTCGTTCCGACCTGCTCGACATGAAGAAGGGCATCGACCACTGGAAGGCAAAGGGGCTCGACTACAGCCGCATCTTCTATCGCCCTGACGTGCCGGCTTCCGTGCCGCGTCTGCACACCGAGATCCAGGATCACGGTATCGACAAGGCGTTTGACCAGGAGCTGGTCAAGCTGGCTGCTCCTGCGCTCGAGAAGGGTGAGAAAGTCTCGATCGACCTGCCGGTGCGCAACGTCAATCGTACGGTCGGCACCATCCTGTCGGGCGAAGTGGCCAAGCGCTACGGTCATGCCGGCCTCCCGGATGACACCATCCACGTCAAACTGTCCGGTACGGCCGGTCAGAGTTTCGGTGCTTTCCTTGCCCGTGGCGTGACGCTTGAACTGGTTGGCGAAGGTAACGACTACGTCGGCAAGGGCATCTCGGGCGGTCGCATCATCGTGCGCCCGGACGGTGCCTTCCGTGGCGACGCTGCCGACAACATCATCATCGGCAACACCGTGATGTACGGTGCGATCGAGGGCGAGGCCTTCTTCTCCGGCGTGGGTGGCGAGCGTTTCTGTGTTCGTAACTCCGGCGGTACTGCGGTTGTCGAAGGTGTGGGTGACCACGGCTGTGAATACATGACCGGCGGCACGGTGGTTGTGCTGGGTGAGACCGGGCGCAACTTTGCGGCTGGTATGTCCGGCGGTATCGCTTATGTGCTGGACGAGGCGGGTGACTTCGCAGCTCGTTGCAACCTGGCTCAGGTCGCACTCGAGCCGGTCAAGGCCGAAGCCGATGACGACTCCAAGCCGGAGACCCGTCATCAAGGCCAGATCGACGAAGTCGTCCTCAAGGGGCTCATCGAGCGCCACGCCGAATACACCGGCAGCGAGCGCGCCAAGTCCATCCTGGCTGACTGGGAGACCTATCGCGCCAGGTTCGTGAAGGTCTTCCCGCACGAATATCGTCGCGCACTGGCCGAGATGGCTGCGCAGAAACAGAAGCAACTGGAGGCTGCATAAGATGGGTAAGCCCACCGGATTTCTCGAGTACGACCGCCTGGCCGAGGCCATCGAGCCCGTCGAGCAGCGTATCAAGGACTATCGCGAGTTCGTCGACCGCTTGCCGGATGACGAGGCCGCCGTTCAGGGGGCGCGCTGCATGGACTGCGGCATCCCCTTCTGCAACAACGGTTGCCCGGTCAACAACATCATTCCGGACTGGAACGATCTGGTCTTCAATGGCAAGTGGGAGCAGGCCATTGTGGTGCTGCACTCGACCAACAACTTCCCGGAGTTCACCGGTCGTATCTGCCCGGCGCCTTGTGAAGCGGCCTGTACGCTCAACATCAATGCCGACGCGGTGGGCATCAAGTCCATCGAGCGCGCCATCATCGACAAGGCGTGGGAAAACGGCTGGGTGAAGCCGCAGCCGGCTTCGGCCAAGACGGGCAAGAAAGTGGCTGTTGTGGGGTCCGGCCCGGCAGGCCTCGCGGCTGCTCAGCAACTAGCACGCGCCGGGCACGACGTGGTTGTGTTCGAGAAGAACACCCGCGTCGGTGGTCTGCTGCGCTACGGCATTCCTGACTTCAAGCTCGACAAGACGGTGATCGACCGTCGTCTGGACCAGATGAAGGCCGAGGGCGTCGAGTTCCGCACCGAAGTGTGTGTCGGCGCCAATCCGAGCATGACGGGCGTGACCGACGACGGCAAGAAGCTGGTCACGGCTGATGAACTCAAGGCCGAGTTCGACGCCGTGCTGCTGGCGGCTGGCTCCGAGACCCCGCGTGATCTGCCCGTGACCGGTCGCGAGCTCGACGGCGTGCATTTCGCGCTCGAATTCCTGATTCCGCAGAACAAGACGGTGGCCGGTGACGGCCCGAATCCGATTTCTGCCAAGGACAAGCACGTGATCGTGATTGGCGGTGGCGACACCGGCTCTGATTGTGTGGGCACGAGCTATCGTCACGGCGCAGCGTCCGTGACCCAGTTCGAGCTGATGCCCCAGCCGCCCGAAGAAGAGAACAAGGCGCTGACCTGGCCGTACTGGCCGATCAAACTGCGCACTTCGTCCTCTCACAAGGAAGGTGAGACCCGTCGCGAGTTTGCCATCGCCACCAAGGAGTTCCTGGGCGAAAACGGCAAGGTGACCGGCCTGACCACCGTTCGTCTGGAGTGGAAAGACGGCAAGATGGTTGAAGTGCCGGGCTCGGAAGAAACCTTCAAGGCAGATCTGGTGCTGTTCGCCATGGGCTTTACCCAGCCGGTCGCTTCCCTGCTCGAGGCATTCGGTGTGGAGAAGGATCCACGCGGCAATGCCAAGGCGACCACGGATGGCGAAGGGTGCTACGCCACCAACGTCGACAAGGTCTATGCCGCAGGTGACGTGCGCCGTGGTCAGTCCCTGGTCGTCTGGGCGATTCGCGAAGGCCGCCAGGCTGCTCGCGAGATCGATCTGGCCCTGATGGGGCAGACCGAGCTGCCGCGCTAAGCCCGCGTTCAGCAACAAAAAAGGCGGCCTCGGCCGCCTTTTTTGTTGTCCACGAGCCGTTTCATGCCAGCACGAGATCGTAGGTGTGCTGGGCAATCATGCGTTCTTCGTTGGTCGGGATGACTGCAATGGCCACCGAGCTGTCGCCCGCCTCGATCCGGGTTGCGTGGCCCAGGTTGGCGGTGCCGTCGAGCTTCGCCCCCAGCCAGGCCGCCTGGGCGATGACGCGCTCGCGCACCGCGGCGGCGTGCTCGCCAATCCCGCCCGTGAACACGATGGCATCGGCGCCACCGGCAGCCGCTGCCAGCGAGCCTAGTTCCCGGCTGATTCGATAGCAGAACAGCTCAATCGCCTCTTGCGCTTCGGGGGCGTCGGCGTCGAGCAGAACGCGCATGTCAGAGCTGATGCCGGAGACACCGAGCAGGCCACACTCCTTGTAGAGCAGGTTGGTCAGGGCCTTGGCATCCATACGCTTCTGGTCCATGAGATACAGCAGCACGCCGGGGTCGATATTGCCCGGGCGGGTCCCCATCATCAGCCCATCAACGGCGGTGAAACCCATCGTTGAAGCGACGCTCTTCTTGTCACGCAGCGCACACATGCTCGCCCCGTTGCCCAGATGCGCGACGATGACGGCGCCGTGAGCGTTTTCCGCCCCGAGTACATCGTCAAGCTGGCGGCTGATGAACTCGTAGGACAGGCCATGAAAGCCGTAACGACGAATGCCCTCGGCACTGAGGGCGCGGGGTAGTGCAAAGGCCTGGGCAACGTCCGCCTGGGTGCGGTGGAACGCGGTGTCGAAGCAGCCGACTTGGGGCAGCTCGGGCATCAGCCGGGCAATGGCATGCACGGCTCTGAGGTTATGGGGTTGATGCAGTGGCGCCAGCGGAATGAAACCCGAAAGCACCTGAAGCACGTCGGCGTCCAGACGCATGGGGGCACTGAATGCCGGCCCGCCGTGGACGATGCGGTGGCCCGCGGCCACGATCTGCATGTTGGCATTGTGGCTGCGTAACCATCCAAGCAATGCATCGAGCGCGTGCTCGTGATGGGCCTCGATGGAGGCGTCGTCGGGCCCTTGCACGGGCTCGGCGTAGCGCGAGCCGTCCGCCGCTTTCGCATGGAGCATGGCGTTGATGCCGATGCCCTCGATCTGGCCCGACAGGGCTGGTGTTTCCGCCAGCATGCCATCGATCTCGAACAGGGCAAACTTCAGGCTCGACGAGCCTGCATTGAGGGTGAGCAGGGTGTTCATAGGCGAATCTGCTTGCGGCGTTGGTGGGCCATGAGCTGGGCAATCGCGCACGAGGCGGCGCGCGTTTCGGACGTATCCGCACGGCTGGTCAGTACGATGGGCACGCGCGCGCCCAGCACGACACCGGCAAGGACGGCATCGGCGAGGTATTCGAGCTGTTTGGCAACCATGTTGCCCGATTCGAGATCCGGCACCACGAGAATGTCCGCGTTCCCTGCGACCGGGGAGTTGATGCCCTTGGTCTTGGCCGCGACGATGGAAATGGCGTTGTCGAAAGCCAGCGGGCCGTCCAGCACGCCCCCCTTGATCTGCCCCCGATCAGCCATCTTGCACAGGGCGGCCGCTTCGATGGTGGATCGCAGTTTCGAGGTGACGGTTTCAACCGCAGACAGGATGGCGACCTTCGGTTCGGTCAAGCCCATGGTCTGGGCCAGTTCGATCGCATTCTGGATGATGTCCACCTTGTCTTCGAGAGAGGGCTCGATGTTGATGGCAGCATCGGTAATGAGCAGCGGATGGGAGTAAGTGGGCACTTCGGCGATGAACACATGGCTGATGCGTCGCTCGGTGCGCAGGCCGGTGGCCTTGCTCACCACGGCGCTCATGAGCTCGTCGGTATGAAGAGAGCCCTTCATCAGCGCCTCGACTTCGCCGTTGCGCGCCATTGCGACGGCTTTTTCGGCAGCGGCATGGCTGTGCGGCACATCCACGATCCGCACGCCATCCAGGCTGTAGCCTTCTTCTTCCGCGACCGCCCGGATTTTCGCCTCGGGGCCCACCAGCACCGGAATGACGAGTCCTTCTTCCATCGCCTGGAGCGGCCCGCCCAGCGACTCCTTGTCGCATGGGTGGGCAACCGCGATGGGAATCGGCTCAAGTCCGTCGGTGAGCGACACCAGGTGCTGGTAGCGCAACTCCTTGTCGGAGATGGTGACCTCGGGCAGATTCACGCGCGGGCGCTTGATCTTCTCGGTCGGGGCCAGCACTTCGGCGCAGCCATCGATCACCTTGAGGCCGTCCTGGTTGGTCGCCAGACATTCGAAGATGATGTGGTTGTTGTGATCGAACTTCTCGCGGCAGGTGACGACCACATTGAGCGTGTCGCCAATGCTCACCGGCCGCCAGTACTTGAGCGACTGGGAGACATAGACGGTGCCCGGCCCCGGGAACTCGGTCCCCAGAATTGTGGAGAACAGGGTGCTGCCCCACATGCTGTGGCCCACCACCTCGCGGAACTGCCCCGAACGAGCAAACTCCGGATCCACGTGGGTTGGATTCACATCCCCCGACACCGCGGCAAACAGGTGGATATCGTTGGGTTTCAGGGTGCGCACAAGCTGGGCATGGTCGCCGATGGCGATCTCGTCGTAGGTGCGGTTCTCGATATATTGATGGACGGCCCGGTGCATGGCTCGGCTCCTGTATTTGCGTTGCAACAAAAGCAGTCTAACGACTGTTTGTTTCCATTCCTTAGACGTTAATCAAAGAATAGTGCATTGCAGCATAACTGTATTGCTCGCTCGATCAACCATGCTAATGGCAATGAGGGCGCAGGTCACAGTTGCAGGCGAACCTGCATGCTAGAATCCGCCGGCAATCCTCACTGAATGGACGTTTTATGCAAGTCGTCGTTCTCGCTGCCGGACAGGGAAAGCGCATGCGCTCGGTCCTGCCCAAGGTACTGCAGCCCCTCGCTGGCAAACCCATGCTGGCCCATGTGCTCGACACGGCACGCGCCCTTGGCAGCGAAAAGATCTGCGTCGTGTATGGGCATGGCGGTGAAACGGTGCGCGAGGCCCTGGATGCGCCCGATCTGGCCTGGGCATTGCAATCGCCTCAGCTGGGCACCGGGCATGCGGTGCAACAGGCCGTGCCGCATCTGGACGACGGTCATCTCGCGCTCGTGCTGTACGGCGACGTCCCGCTCATCGGCGAAGCCACGCTGCGGCGCCTGGTGTCAGCCGCCCGTGAAGACGCCATGGCCTTGCTGACCGTTGAACTCGACGACCCGACCGGATACGGTCGCATCGTGCGCGATGGCGCCGGCAAGGTGCAGCGCATTGTCGAGCACAAGGACGCCTCCGACGCCGAACGCGCCATCACCGAGGTCAATACGGGCATTCTGGTCGCGCCGGTGCTTCGCCTGCGCGAATGGCTGGGGCGCCTCAAGAACGACAACGCGCAGGAGGAGTACTACCTCACCGACATCATCGGCATGGCGGTGGCGGATGGCGTCTCTGTGGTCGCGGAGCAGCCCGATCACGTCGCCGAAACCCTGGGCGTGAACAACAAGGCGCAACTGGCCGAGCTCGAACGCATGCATCAGCGCATGCTGGCCGATCAACTGCTCGAGGCCGGCGTCACTCTGATCGACCCCGCACGTATCGACATTCGCGGCACGCTCGAATGCGGGCGTGACGTCCAGATCGACGTCAACTGTGTCTTCGAAGGGCAGGTGGCCCTGGGCGATGGTGTCCAGATCGGCGCCAACTGCGTCATTCGCAACGCGAACATCGCCAGCGGCACCCGAATTGCACCTTTCTCTCATGTGGAAGATACCGTCATGGGCGAGGGCTGCGTGATCGGCCCCTATGCGCGCACCCGGCCGGGCACGCGTCTGGGCAACGAAGTGCATTTGGGCAACTTTGTCGAGGTCAAGAACAGCACCATCGCCAACGGTTCGAAAGCCAATCACCTGGCCTACGTGGGCGACGCCGACATCGGCGAGCGCGTCAATGTCGGGGCAGGCACCATCACCTGCAACTACGACGGCGCCAACAAATTCCGTACGATCATCGAAGACGACGTCTTCATCGGCTCCGACACCCAGCTGGTGGCCCCGGTGCGTGTCGGCAAAGGCGCCACGCTCGGTGCCGGCACCACGCTGACCAAGGACGCCCCGGCGGGCGAACTGACCGTGTCGCGGGCCAAGCAATTGACGATTACCGGCTGGAAGCGCCCGGTCAAGCAACCCAAGTAAGACTGCTGGCGGCGCGGGCCGCCTCTGGAGAGCAACATGTGTGGCATCGTAACCGCCATTTCCACTCAAAACGTGGTCCCCGTCCTGCTTGAAGGGCTGCGCAAGCTCGAATATCGGGGCTACGATTCGGCCGGCCTGGCCGTGCTGTACAACAACGATCTGGTGCGCCTGCGTGCCGCCGGACGTGTGGCTGACCTGGCCGCCATGGCCGACGAGCGCAGCCTCGCCGCCAACATCGGTATCGCCCACACGCGCTGGGCCACCCACGGTGAGCCCTCCGAACGCAACGCCCACCCGCACATCTCCGATGGTCTTGCCGTGGTGCATAACGGCATCATCGAAAACTACGAAGAGATTCGCGAGCGCCTCACCGCCAAGGGCTTCAAGTTCACCTCCGAGACCGACACCGAGACCATCGCCCATCTGGTCAAGGACAAGCTCAACGAAGGCCTCGATCTGTTCGAGGCCGTCCGGCTGGCCGCCAACGAACTCGAAGGCGCCTACGCCATCGGTGTCGTCTGCGAAAACGACTCCACCCGTGCCATCGTGGCCCGCAAGGGCTCGCCGCTGCTGCTCGGCGTGGGCGAAGAGGGTATGTATGCTGCCTCTGATACCTCGGCACTGCTCCAGGTGACCCGCAAGGTCATCTATCTGGAAGATGGCGACGTGGCCGAACTCAAGCTGGACGGCTACCGGATCTGCCTCTCCGACGGCACGCCCGTCGAGCGTGGCATCACGGTCTCCTCGCTGTCGGCCGACGCCATCGAACTGGGCCAGTACCGCCACTACATGCAGAAAGAGATCTTCGAGCAGCCCCAGGCGCTGGCCAACACGCTCGAAATGATCGCCGGCGGCAACGTCGTGTCGCCGCAAGTGTTCGGCGCACAGGCAGGCGAGGTGCTCGGCGCCACACGGCGGGTCCTCATCATTGCCTGTGGCACCAGCTTCCACGCGGGGCTGGTGGCTCGCTACTGGCTCGAATCCATCGCCGGCATTCCCTGCTCGGTCGAGATTGCCAGCGAGTATCGCTATCGCACCTCGGTGCCCGACCCCGACACCCTGGTGGTGGTCATCTCCCAGTCAGGCGAAACCGCCGACACCCTGGCCGCCCTCAAGCACGCCAAGTCGCTCGGCATGAAAAAAACGCTGGCGATCTGCAATGTGCCCGAGTCGGCCATCGTGCGCGAAACCGCGTTGCGCTTCATCACCCGCGCAGGCCCCGAGATCGGTGTGGCCTCCACCAAAGCCTTCACCACGCAGCTCGCCGCGCTGGCGCTGCTGACGCTGTCCATGGCCAAGGTCAATGGGCGACTGACCGAAGAAGACGAATCCAGATACCTCACCGCCATGCGCCACCTGCCCGTGGCCGTGGCCAAGGTGCTGGAACTCGAATCCGAAATCGAACAGTGGGCACAGCGCTTCGCCAGCAAGCAGCACGCACTCTTCCTCGGCCGTGGCCGCCACTGGCCGATTGCCATGGAAGGCGCGCTCAAGCTCAAGGAAATTTCGTACATTCACGCAGAGTCCTACGCCGCAGGCGAACTCAAGCACGGCCCGCTCGCCCTGGTCGACCGCGACATGCCGGTCATTGCCGTCGCCCCGGCAGATGAGCTCATCGAGAAGCTCAAGAGCAACCTGCAAGAAGTGCGCGCGCGTGGCGGTGAGTTGTATGTCTTCGCCGACGCAGGCAGCGAAATCCCCGAGTCCGACGGTGTCCATATTCTTCACATGCCGGAGCACTACGGCATGCTGTCGCCCGTGCTGCACGTGATTCCGCTGCAACTGCTGTCGTATCACGCTGCACTGGTGAAGGGCACGGACGTTGATAAGCCCAGGAACCTCGCCAAATCGGTGACGGTGGAATGAGGGCGCTTGGTTGCGACGCTTTTTGTTCCTGACAATTAAAGTCGAAAACTCGTAAATAAAGTCGAAAACCACATACCAATCAAAATGCGCTCGCGGCAACAGCCGTCGAGCGCTTTTTCTTTTTTTTCAGAGTCTTAGGTCTCTAAGAGGTTTTGTCGAGTTTTCGACTTTAATTGTCAGCAGAGATACGGCTAGGTTTTGGCGTCGGTATCGTCGTGATCTGCAGGTGAGCGGCAGAGTTTCGGCCGTAGCAGCCGTCCGGGCATCACGACCAATCGGGCCGCGATACGATAGTTACCTGCCTTTCAGCCCAGAGCATCCGCGAACGACTTGTTTCGGTTAACGAACGCGAACTCCCGACCCGAATCGCTCTAAAGTAATGCGTCGACTGAAGACCGCCACCGCCTCGAAGCGGACGTTGAGCATTTGAGTTAGACCTCATGGAATGTCAAAGATGATGTGCTGCATTTCGTCTGGGTTGAAGAATTCTTCGGCTTCCTCATCCG
Organism: Nitrogeniibacter aestuarii; assembly: GCF_017309585.1. Classification (NCBI taxonomy): domain Bacteria; kingdom Pseudomonadati; phylum Pseudomonadota; class Betaproteobacteria; order Rhodocyclales; family Zoogloeaceae; genus Nitrogeniibacter; species Nitrogeniibacter aestuarii. Next base: position 889,551 of record NZ_CP071321.1, read on the forward strand.
CAACCCATGCGCCAAAGAAATCTTCGACGTGACCTGCCTTCATGAAGTGCTGCATGTTGACAGGGTGCGATTGTCTGCGCTTGAGGTATTCAAGACGGTAGGCATCTTCTCTATCTCCGAAGTAGTGCCCGTCAATTTCGACACAGGCGATCCGTACTGCGTACTCGGGAAGAATGCGAAAGTGAGTGCGGTCCGCGTGTTTGAGGAGTGAGGATTCAAATAGCTCAGAATTGAATTGAGCGACTTCTGCCAGAAGCATGCAGAGCGAAAGAAATTGATTCTTCTCAGACACTTGGTCGTCACCTGATGTCGGAGCACGATACGAAATCAGTTCGCGTTCCGCCTTCAATTCGCGTATTTCCTTTTCGGCGGAATCAGCAACCGCTTTGTCGAAACGGCGCAAGTGCTCTAGTGCTCCATCGATTGCCTTGCCATGGGGAATTTGGATCAACTGACCTTCCTTCCATTCATGGTCAGGAAGGGTGTAGCAGACAGCACGCAAAAGAGAGAGCGCAGAGTAGTAACGCAAATACGGCACGACAACTCGCAAATTGCGATCCTCTGCGAAATGCGCGGCGTTGACATGCAATGTCGATGACATTACGAGCTTCGCGGCCATAAAAAGGCGGCAAGTCCACTCGGAATTTAGTTCCGGACTCCATGCCTTCGTGAGCTTTGAGTAACGTTCGAGAAGTCTGGCCGCCACCTTCCGACATGACGCCTCAGAAAACGTAGCATCGATTTCCCGAAAGTCGTAGTACCAGTTACGTCCAGCGAGAGTTCGCATGTTGATCGGCTGAGGGTAAGGTCTGAAGTCTAACGCCATCCATCAGCTGCGCTGATGTACGAGCGTCGGCTGGACGGCTTGGTTATGTTTAGTGGCAACATTCATAGTCTGCCTCAAAGCTCGTCAGCCTAGCGAGCGAATCAAGCTCGCGTAAGGTGCAATAACCGAAGGGCATTGCACCGAATGGGTATCCATAGTGCCTCGGTGCAACATCCGGCGCAATGCCCGTTGGTTATTGCGCCCTACTGACGAATACCTGCTTCGGGTTCGGAACCGCCGGGTGGCGCAAAAGGCCGACAGGCCGCTCCTGGCCCTAGGGCGCCTCTAGCCATCAGCGGAGTCTAATTGCTGGAGGCGATGTGTAGGATGAAGTCCTACCTGCAACTGGTAGAGGATAAACAGGCCCTCCGGCATAGGGAGCCCCCTTTCATATTCTTCCCAGCGCTCTTTCGGAACGAACACCACTGATGCTGCCTGAGCTGGCGAATGTTGAGCCTTTTCCCGTAGCGCAACTATCTGCTCAGTCTTTGGTTCGCGATGCGTGTGGCGCGGCCAAAGCTGCGGCGGGCGGTCGTTCTTTTCGACCAGTTGGAGTCGGACGTCGTCCCAGTCCAGTAGTACCGGCACGTCGGCGTCAGCATCACCCGAACGTCGTGCGCAAAGTCCGATGACCGACTCCGCTCCGTGCTTCTTGTAGTCACGGATGGCCGATTCAAAGACCGATCGTGCTCGCGCGACGGGCTCCGCGACGGCGTCACGTAACGCCAAGTGCGCTACTCCCAACTCTTGCACACTTAATCGCGCGCGCCGGCGAACATCAATCTTCTCGGGCTGTTCATCAAGGATTCGGGTCTTGAAGTCCCGGTCCTCGTTCAGGGAAGCCTTGCTCGCATAGAACTTGATCATTTCGACCCAACCGTTGGGGTCCACACTTGCGGCATTCGCGCCCTCGAAGCCGTGGATGGCAGTCGCTTTGTGCTGGACGTGATTCCGTAATTCACACATAAATCGGTAGTCTGGACTGCGTTCGAATACTTTGGCGAGTTCCGTTTTGGCAATCGAACTGAACCAACGATGTGGGTCAAGGCACTTGAAGTCCTGCCGCACTTGGTCAGCATAGCCTCGCATGGCTGTGAGGATGTTTACGATGTGGCGATTCGCCTGCCGAATGGTCTCAGCCATCTCTGGGTACCGAAACTGCGGCTCAACCTTTACACGCAGGCAAATCTCTGTAAAGGCGAGCTCCATCGAGATGAAGTTACCGAGCAGCAATTCGTAACGCTGCTCGAAGGCCGACGCGTCCGTCAAGACCTCCCGCGCATGCGCTAGTTCGCTATAGCGCTTCTCGGTGATTTCCAATGTCAAGCGCGGTCCGAGGATGCGCTGCTCTAGAACGTATTTATCGGCCATTTATCCGACTCATTGCACTCCAAGTGCACCAAGTTTCCACTGACCCCGGCGAGACACGAGGTTAACCCGCTACGGAGGCTTGTGGCTGTAAAACGGTTATTGCGTAACAACTCTCAATTTCTGACATATGTCGAAGGGGTGGATCTAAAGTGAGCATAGCCCACATGCCCGATGGAGCGGCAGCAGTACGTTCCACTGCGGTCGCTCATATCGTCGATATGGGCCGACAGCATTGGCCGAATTCCAGTCTTGACTAGCAGCGATCCTCACGGTTCCGCTTCGCTAAAAACCTTAGTCAACACCCTTCACATCACCGTGCTCGGTGGCGGCGTGCGCATCCTCGTTACCCGAATCATGTGACCTTGCGGGAAGGACTCCTGTACCAGCTCAGGAGTTTCACTCTCACAGCGGTGCTTCTTTAGCGAGTCCAATGAAAGTTCATTAAAGGAGGTCACCCTTCAAAGGAGGCACACATGATGGACTTCAGGTTCGACGATTCCGCTGTTAATTGGGTTCGGTTTGGCGATACAAGCCCGGCGTTCTTTTATTCGATTCTGAATATCGACAAGGAGAACCGGATTGCCGACGTACTGTTCAAGCTGCCAGCAAAGGAGCAGATCGTTCTTCACCGCCATCACGCCTTGAACCATACCTTCGTGGTTCAAGGCGAACACCGCATATATGAGCCTGACGGCACACTGCGGGAAAGGCGCCAAACGGGCAGCTACACATGTTCGCCTGCGAGCGAAGTCCCGCATCGTGAAGGCGGGGGCGATATCGACACGATCGTGCATTTCAGCATTCGCCCCGGAAGTGGCGAACTGCTTTACGAGCTGTTCGATGAGAATTCGGAGGTGCTCGGGTTGATCACGTTCAATACGCTGATCGAACTCGAAGCGGCGTGACACCACGCCGGGCGCTCTGATGCGGCGCCCGGCTTTCCTTCAGTTCGAGCCGATAGCGTTGCGCTGGATTGGCAACGGCCATCAAGGCTTGAAGAGCCCGTGGGTGATCGCTGCCTTCATCATTTCGATGTCGTTCCTGACGCCCAGTTTCAATTTGATCTGGTAGTGATAGTTCTGAACCGTTTTGTTGGAGATCGAGAGTCGGCTGGCGATTTCGTTTGAGTCGCATCCGTCCAGCAGCATTTGCAGAATCTCGAACTCACGGGGGGACAAGGTTTCCACCGGGCCGTGCGACCCGTTCACGAGTGACAGCGCCAGGTCGGAGGAAATGTCCGGGCTGATGACCTGTTGCCTGGCAGCGACCCGGTAAATGGCGTCGATCATCACTTCTGGCTGGCTGCTTTTCGTCACGTATCCGATGGCACCGGCGCGCAGGGACTGGGTGACGAAGATGGGGTCACGATGCATGCTGAAAATGAGTATCCGGCAGCTCGGATCCCTTTGAACAAACCGACCGATGAGTTCGACTCCGCCGATGTCGGGCAAACCGATGTCAAGCACAATCACGTCAGGCAAGCATTCGCGTTGCCGATCCAGGGCCTCACGCGCGCAGGCCGCCTCGCCGACCACGATCAGATCATCCTGGGACTCCAGCAGGCGCCGATAACCGTTGCGCACCACTGCGTGGTCATCGACCAGCAAGAGTCTAAGCCGCTCATTCATGTGTCATCCCGCCTGAAACGTCAGTCTCGAAGATGGCTTTGACGCCGACGCCTTGTGGCGTTCGCGCCTGCATCCGCAGCGTTCCGCCCAGCGCGGCGACGCGTTCCTCCATGCCCAGCAAACCGAAGCCGCCTCGCCGGGACGCGGCGCCCACCCCTGAACCATCGTCGTTCACGGCCACCGAGATGTTCGTCTCGTTTCGAACCAGTTGCACCTCGATGTGCTCTGGTGAGCCGTGGCGAATCGCGTTGGTCAAGGCTTCCTGAACAATGCGATACAGGCTGACGGTCAGATCGTCGGGCAGGTCATCGAATTCGCCCTCGATCATCAGCTCGATTTCGCAGCCGGTTGTTCTGCCCCGCCAGCCGTCAATCAAGTGGACTACGCCTGCCTCCAGTCCGAACTCGTCCAGCCCCTGGGGTCTCAGTTGCGCCAGGATGCCCTGAAGGCTCTCCATCATCTGGGTGGCCACCGCCCGGATGGACGCAAGGGCCGGCAGCAAGTCGTCCCGACTGCCCTTGAGTTTTCCCGAGAGAAACGCGGCGTCCGCGGTGACCGACGTGAGCAATTGACCGAATTCATCGTGCAGTTCTCGAGAAAGATGGCGGCGCTCTTCCTCACGCACCGTGATGAGACGTTGAGCAATTCCTTGTCGCTCGTCGAGGGTCTGCTGGAGGCGATCCGCCAGGTGATCGAAACCGATCGCGATATCGCGCAGTTCCCGCAAGCGCGGCCGCGGCATTCTTGCCCGAAGGTCGCCGGACTCAAGCTGGCGCATGGTATCGATGATGTGATCGGTCGGCCGAAGGGCCCGACGCACCGGACGGTAGATGATGAAATTGAGCACCAGGATGCTCATTGTGGCGCCACCCACGATCTTCAGCTGGTCCCACACGGCCATCGCTTCATGCTCGAAGTCGGGTGTCACCACGAGTTCTCCAATGACCACGCCAGGCCCGCCTTCGATCACGTCCGTGTATCGAGACCCGTCGCCAACGAAACGCGAGAGCATCCATTCGACAAATCCGGGGGCTCCGCCCGGGTCACCAAAACATCGTTTCACGACCGGATGATTGTAGATGTCCTTGACCTCGACACAGGCGCCGAGGATGGAGGCAATACTGGCGATGGAGCTCAGGTCCAGACCGTCGATCCTGTCCAGGCTGAACTGGAAGGAGCCCTGAGGACGGGTCGCTTCCTTGCTCACCAGATCCACCAGTGCGCCACCCGCCTCGACGATGTGTTCGCTGATCCGTGTCTTCGCCACATGGAAGACGGCGATTGCCGACACCGCGGACACCACGAGGGCGAACAGGGTGACACGCAAAAGAAGAAGCGCTTTGAGGTCGACTGCGCGAGTGTCACTGGGTGGCCGCGAGGCGTCGGAATGGTCGATGGCCGGACTCACTCTTGGTAGGTGCTGCTCGTTGATCGGGGCGCAGGCAGGTGCCACTGATGAAACGTCGTGACTGCGTGCTATTGGCGAAGCCTACGAGAGTCCGGGACAGTTCCGTTGGGCAAATTTCCTGCGTCTTATTGGGCAATCCCCACCGGTTGTCTTGCGCGTCCAAGGCCCCAGCCAACTCCGGGAAGTTTTCCTATGGGCGGCGCTGCCCCGACGTGAATCAATGGCGTCTCGAGAAACTTTGTCGGGGAAAGCCATGCGCTTGCTATTCACGCGCTCGATGCCTGCTGCGTTGGCGATGTTTGCTGGACTCATGCTGGTGCTTGTCTCGGGGTGGCCTGGGGGCGCAATCGCAGGGGTGTTGAGCAAGGAAGACATTCAGCGTCGGTTCGGTGCGCCGTACGAGGTTCAGGAGATGCTGTCGGACGTGCCGGCATGGCCGGTGACCAGCTCTCTGGAAAAGGAGGTGGGCCCGGTCGCGTATGTTTTTGAATCGGCCGACATCGCACCGCTGCCCGGGTTCGAGGGCTCCCCCATGAACTTTCTGATCGCGATTGATCGAAACGGCGTGTTCATGGACGTCGAGGTGCTCCAGCAGCGGGAGCCGGTCTTCACGTTTCGTGACCTCGGGGGCCTGGGCGATACGCCACTGCGTGAGTTCATTGGCCAGTACGCTGGCAAGAGCCTGAATCAACCCTTCGTGATTGCCCTGGATGCGGCGCGAAACAAGACGGGTAGCATCAGCTCGGCAAGCGTTGGGCACGCCACGCTCGACGGCATCGCCAAGGCGACCACATCCGTGCGGATCGTGAATCAGACGGTGCTGACTTCAGCGCTTGCCGTGGCGAGGGCCCGGTTGGGCTTCTCGGCTCAAGCTGAATCCAGGCCACCTGCGCAACCGATTCAGGAAGTCCTGCATTCACTCGATTTCGACGAATTGGTCGCGCAGGGGATGGTGAAACACTTTCGTGTTCTCAACCGGGAGGTCGAGGCGCTATTCGAGGGCACAGACGGTTCCGATCAAGACCCGGAGGCACTGACAGCGCCCGATGCGGCCTATGTCGATCTGTACGTGGCCTATCTGAACGCGCCGACCATTGGCGTGGCACTCCTCGGGAAAGATCAGTACGAGCGGGTGATGTCGCGCAACTTCGACGATCAGCAGCTGTGGTGGGTCGGTGCTTCGGGCCGGTTTCGCCTGATCGACGCGGACTTTACGCCCGGCACACAGTCTCCGTTCCTGTCCCTGTCGCAGTTCGGTGGCTTCGCAGACTTTCGAGATCAAGTCTATGAATCGATACCGGTCGATGCAGCGATTTCGCTGGACGAATCACGCATCTTCGGCGTTCGGGAGGATTCAGGGATCGATCCTGCCAGCCCGGTCAGCTTTGTCCTGACGATCACGCGTTCAAAAGGCTCCGTGCTGCCGGAATTCTTCCATCAGCAACTGAGCCTGGAATACCAACCGCCAGAAGATCTGTTCATCCGACCCGAAGCGCCCATGTCGGAACTGGCGCTTGCATGGTTCGACCGTAAGATCGATTTGATCATCGTCGGTGTTTCGCTGCTAGTGCTGGTCATCTTCCTGTCCAGGCCCCGATGGATTTCGGTCAGACCTGCACGCCTTGCCTGGTTTCGCATGGGCTTTCTCGCGTACACATTGTGCTTTATCGGCTGGTACGCCCAGGGGCAACTGTCCGTCGTGCACGTCACGGCTGCCATCAAGAGTCTTCTGAGCGGGAACAGTCTCTACAACTATCTGTATGACCCGGTGTGCCTGGTGCTTCTGGTGTTCACGCTGGTGACCTTCTTCATCTGGGGCCGAGGGACATTCTGTGGCTGGCTGTGTCCGTTCGGTGCGCTGCAGGAGTTTGTCGGCAAGATCGCTCAGCGCCTGCGTCTGCCGCAGCTCAAGCTCTCTGGCGTGACGACGCGCCGGATGGAAAGACTCCGATACGGCGTCCTCGCAATGCTGATCGGAGCCGCGCTATTCTTTCCGTCGCTTGGGGAGAAGCTCAATGAGGTCGAGCCGTTCAAGACCTCGATCACGGTCGCGTTCGATCGTGGCTGGCCGTACGTTGCATACGCCGTTGGCTTGCTTGTGGCCGGGGCGATCTACTACAAGTTCTTCTGCCGATTCATTTGCCCGCTTGGCGCAGCCATGTCGATCGGTGGGCGCCTCAGGCGTCTGGACTGGCTCGCCCGACGGAAGGAATGTGGAAAACCTTGCCAGCGTTGCACATCAGCCTGTCATTACGGCGCGATTGAAGAGACCGGGCTGATCCGGTACGACAACTGTTTCCAGTGTCTGGACTGCGTCGGGATCTATCACGATGAAGGCCGTTGCGTGCCCTTGATCCTGTTTAAGAAGAAGGGGGTCGTTCTCAGTGAACGTTAAGAGGGGCGACTTAGCAAGAATTCTCAGCTGACCAATGGTGTTCGGCAGCGCCGCGAGGAATGGACGCTGCATACCCAGTTGACGCGTATGACGGGACTCGTCGATAAAGCAGACGCTCGCGCGTATCTGTCTAGTGGGCGGCTTCGGCCGAGAAATGCTCGTTGTCCAATGAGCAATATTCCTGCGGTGCCACGAGCCATTCAGAGCGTCTAGACTTCACTTATGTGCAATCGCTACGTATCCCCGGAAGAAGCAGAAATCGAACGGTTCTGGGAAATTGGTCGGCGCAACTCTCTCCCGTGGTGGCAGCCTGCGATCTTCCCGCGTGCGCAAGGACCGTTTATGCGCGCATCCGTGGAAAGAGGGCCGGAGCTGGTTGTCGGCCAGTGGGGCCTGGTCCCGTGGTTCGCTGAATCGACCAAACTCCGTTATTCGACCAATAACGCCCGTTTCGAAGGCATCGAGGCAAAGGCGTCGTACAAACATCATGGTTGCGGGGCAAGCGTTGCATCATCCCCGCGTGGTCCTTCGATGAACCGTGCTGGGAGAGCGGGCGCAATGTGTGGTGGACATTCCGGCGCGCGGATGGAAATCCCTGGGGACTGGCTGGGCTATGGAATACATGGACCGACAAAGAGACCGGGGAGGTCGTCGAGAGCTACACGATGCTGACGATCAACGCTGACAGACATCCGCTAATGTCTCGCATGCACAAGCCCGACCCGAAGTTTCCACCCGATCAACAGGACAAGCGCAGCGTGGTGGCCATCGAGTTCGCTGATGTTGATACCTGGCTACTCGGTTCGGTTGAGGCGGCTGCAAACTTAGTATGCGCCCCATCGCTTGAAGTCATTGACGCTGTTGCAGCAAAGTAGGTGCCATACGCATTGACTCGCTGTTGCCACGCAGCCGGCAGCTTCGGCCAAGGTCTTACCGTAGAGAGGGCCTCAGCGTTCAATGACCGCTTACGATACGCGCCGAACTCGCACTTTCGGTCAGGAGCGGTCAGGAGCTTCTTGGCGCAATGTCCTTTGGATATTGCGCCCAACACAAGCTGCACTTTTGCCGCTCGCAGAACGCCAGCTACAAGGGCTTCCCCCCGAATCGCAAGCATCGATTCAAATCATTTGATTCTCCTGGTGCTGGCAACACGACGTGTCGAAGAAGCTGAAGGACTGCGGTACTACAACCGGTCATGTTGGGCATCAATGGCCCGGACCCTGATGAAAGACGCGCGTGGGGGCCTCATTCGTTAGCCGGGCTCGGTGTTGCCACCCCTGGAGTTAATCAGGTACGCCCCACGCGGGTCCAAACCGCTTCACATCAACGCTGTGTTGTCCTGCCAGAATTCATTTCCTGTTCTAGATCATTCGACCGGATCGGCCTTAAGCCGGAACTGATCACCGTAGTGCAATACCGCCCAGGCCAGACGCGCGTTCTTCGCTGCGATTGCCACGGCCGCTTTCCAGTAGCCGCGTCTTTCGACCAGCGATCGAGCCCAGCGACTGAACCGATCCTGCTTCTCGCCCAGCCCGGACAAGATCGCCCGGGCGCCCATCAGCAGCAGCGATCTGAGATAGGCGTCTCCCGCCTTGGTGATGCGCCCCAGTCGTGTCTTTCCACCGCTGCTGTATTGGCCGGGCACCAGCCCGAGCCACGCGGCCACCTGGCGGCCGTTGCTGAAGTCGTGTCCGTTGCCGACGCTGGCCACCAGCGCGCTGGCGGTGGCCGGGCCGATGCCGGGCAGACGCATCAGGGCACGGGCTTGTCCATCCTCCCGAGCCATCTGCTTGAGGATGTGGTCGTATTCCTCGATGCGTCGCTCCAGCTCGGTGGCGTGTTCGAGCAGATCGGTGACACAGCGAAGCGCCCACGGGGGGAGTTGATCCAGATGAGCCCGGATCTGCACTCGGAGCCGTTCGACCTTCAGTGGCAGCACGATCCCGAATTCGCTGATCAGGCCGCGGATACGGTTGTAGGTGGCGGTGCGCTCGGTCACAAAACCCTGGCGGGTGCGATGCAGGCAAAGCACGCTTTGCTGCTGTTCGCTCTTGATGGGCACGAAGCGCATGTTGGGCCGTTGCACCGCTTCGCAGATGGCCGCCGCGTCGGCCGCATCGTTCTTGCCGCGTCGGCCGCTGAGCCGGTAAGGGGCGACGAACTTGGGCGCCATGAGCCGCACGGTATGACCCAGGGCCTGGAACTGCCGGGCCCAGTGATGCGCACCCGAGCACGCTTCCATGCCGATCAGGCACGGCGGCAGCGAAGCAACCAGCTCAAGCAGTTGCTCACGCGCTACCCGAGGGCGCACCAGTTCGGGCTTGCCGGATTGACCGATCCCATGCACAGCGAATACGCTCTTGGCCAGATCGATCCCAAGGACAATAATGGTCATGGACTTCCCCTCCTGCGTGATTGATGAGAACCGCTATTTCCATCATGGCACCCGATGCCGAGCGCGGCTTCGCCCGCACACCCGGGACGGGGAAGTCCCTTTCATTCGTTAGGCATCTCTGGAGAATCCATGTCTTTTCTCAACTGGCTGAAACGCACGATTGGCCGTGCAGCAGAAGGGAATCGAACTCACCTGATTGGTTCTGCAGAGTTGTTCGCGGTTGATCCCGAAGTCCTCGATCGCATGAAAGCCTCGTCGGATGAAGAGAGCGAACGGCTCCTGATTGAGAGTCTCGAAGGTCAGCACGCAGCAGTTGTCGATTGGAAGGCGTCTCTTTCAGATGTCCTGGAGGAGCTGACTTGTCTTACAGATCAAGAACGAGCCGTTCTTGTCTCGGCGCCGGCTCCATTGACTGACAAACGCATCTATAGCGTTTCGCACCAGATCACCGACCTGTTGCACCCGCCGCTCAGAGCACTTCGTATCGTCGAAACATTCGGCGATGCGTACATTGTTTTTCTGGTACCGCCGCAATTGATCGAAGCGTTCGATGACACGAACAGGCACTGGACTATCTAGATGCCGTACCCGTCATTGCCCCCGGCGTGCTACTGAGGACTTCGTCTGTTTTGGGTCGGGAGTTCGCGCGCGCCGCACCGAGACCGGTCGTTCGCGGATAGTCTAGGCGGAGAGGCAGGAAAAACTTCTATTGCGGCCCAATTGGTCGCGCAGCCCACGCGGCTGCTCCGACCGAGCTCTCGCCGTCGGGCGCGCCCGTGCATTCAATGACCACTGACGAGACGGTTCGAGCACGCGCTATCGACTCGTAGTGGACGTTCATCATTTCGGCATGGCCATTGCGGGAATGGCCGCGTCACTCGAAAACGCGCCGTCAGCTGCGCGGCCGTCCTTTGGCGATCTCCTGCAGCTACGTCATCGTCAATGACGTTCGACGAAACTCCCGAAGTCCGGCATACGCCTTTGGGGTCTCAGCGATCAACGGCGCTTCAGGGCATGACGATGCGCGGATGCAGGTGATTCATTGTTCAGTGAAATGCTCAAGAATCTTCGTGCGGAGCGTCATGAGCGCTGGCGCAAGTTCACCAGAAACCTCACCTATTGCTGTTTTGGTGGTGACGCTGACGTTCAGTACGTAGGCCGGGCTCCGATCCAGGACCAAGGGTGTCGAGAGCGCAACCACTTCGGGTTGCCATGAAACGGCGCAGAATCCGTGCTCCTGAACCTCCGCAATGGAACGGCTGATCTGCGCTTTCAGTTCCGCGGAACAGGCGTGTGTACGTTTGGCATCGATCGTCTTCAAGACCATGGTCTGTTCTGTTGGCGTCAGTGTCGACAGGTAGGCGCGACCGAGGGAGGTCAGTTCAATCGGTACTCGCTGGCCGGCGACGACCGAGCGAAGTGTGACCTTGCGGTTGTAGCGAATCGATTCGAGATAGACCATTTCGTCCCGATCTGGCGTGGCCAGGCCGACGTTGATGTGTTGGGTCTCGGCGAGTCGTTGCATCATGGGTGAGGCGATCTGGAGGATCGGGTTGCTGCTGCGCATGGCGAGGGCGAAGGACAGTACCGGTGCGCCGAGCCGGTACGCGCGTGCCCGCCGGTCGTGTTCGAGCACGCCGGTGCCGGCGAGGGTTTGCGTCAAACGGCTGACGGTCGCCCGGGACAGGCCGGTGCGCTCAGCAATTTCACCGTTGCCGAGCAGATCCGAGCCGGGGCGAAAGGCCCGGAGGATTTCAATGCCGCGTTCCAGCGAACGATTCTGGATTCTTGAGTCGGCGTCTCCGTCCGTTGCCGTTGGTGTGTAGGGCATGCTCGTCCGTCTCCTCTTATTGATTTCACCTGTTGGAAATGCGACAGGATTTTCGACAGCATGCCAGATACGCTTCCCGTTTGGTGGGGCCATTCCCGCGGACGATCAGGATGTGAACGTATCGCGTGATCGCCACCGGTGTGTGCGAGCCCGATGCATGAGTAACATCGAACCAGACGCTGTGTCATCTTCTCCGTTTCTTCCGCTGGTCAATCCGGTGTTCCGGACGCTCTGGGCCGTCTGGCTCGCGGCAAACCTGTGCCTGTGGATGAATGATGTGGCGGCCGCCTGGTTGATGACCGCGCTGAGCGGTACGCCGCTCATGGTGGCGCTGGTGCAGTCCGCTTCGACCTTGCCGGTGTTCCTGCTGGGCGTGCCCAGCGGGGCCCTTGCGGACATCGTCGACCGCCGGCGCTACCTGATGTTCACCCAGTTCTGGGTGGCGTCGGTCGCATTCCTGACCTGTTTGGCGATGATGTCCGGCGTGATGTCGCCGGGCGTGCTGCTGGCGTTGACCTTCGCCAACGGACTGGGCCTGGCGATGCGCTGGCCGGTGTTTGCGGCAGTCATCGCCGAGCTGGTGCCGCGCGAACAGTTGCCGGTGGCGACGGCCTTGAGCGGCATGGCCATGAACATGTCGCGCATTCTGGGGCCCCTTCTCGCCGGAGTACTCATCGCAACGCTCGGTCCGGTCGCGGTCTTCGGGCTCAATGCGGTGGTTTCCGTCCTGGCTGGGCTGGCCATTTTCCGTTGGCAGCGTCCGCGGCTGGTGGCCGCGCTGCCGAGCGAACGCTTTTTCGGGGCCATTCGCGTCGGTGTGCAGCATGTTCGAGCTTCGACCCGGATGCGCGCCGTGTTGAGTCGGGCGTTCGTCTTCTCGTTTTCGTCGATTGCCTTGCTGGCGATGTTGCCGCTGCTGGCGAAGCAGCAGTACGGCGGTGGCGCGCAGAGTTATACGCTGCTGATGGCGGCGATGGGCGGTGGTGCCATTTGCGGTGCCCTGCTGCTGCCGCGCATCCGGCGCCATCTGGGGCGCGACCGCATGGTGGATCTGGGCTGCCTGCTGCATGTCGGTGCCGTTGTCGGAGCGGCCTCGGCAACGGACATTGTTCTGGCCTTGCCTGCGCTGTTCGCGGGGGGCATGGGATGGATCGCCGTTGCCAATTCCTTCAATGTATCGGCGCATTTTGCGCTGCCCGACTGGGTGCGGGCGCGGGGCATCGCGTTCTACCAGATGGCCATGATGGGCGGGAACGCCCTGGGGGCCGCCTGCTGGGGGCATGTGGTGGGCAGCTTCGGTTTGCGCCACGGCTTGCTTGCAGCGGCGTGCGCCACCTTGGTCGGCTGGTTGCTGACCCGGCGCCTGTCGATTGTCGGCGATCCGGAGCAGGGGCCGCTGACGCCTCCGGTCTGGAAGGCGCCAGAGGCGGCCATCCCCATCGATTTTCAACGCGGACCGGTGCAGGTGACGGTGGAATACCGGATCGATCCGGCGCGTGCGGAGGACTTCGTGCGGGTCATGCGCGAGAGTCGTCGCGTGTGGCTGCAGAACGGCGTGCTCTCCTGGCACCTGTTTCGCGATGTGAGCGATCGTGGATGTTTCTCGGAACAGTTCGTGGATGAGTCCTGGGCGGACTACCTTCGCCGCCATGAACGCATCACCGCCACCCACATGGCGCTCAAGCAGCAGAAGCTGTCGTTCCATCAGGGCGAGGCGCCACCGATGGTGAAACGCTGCATCGCCGAGCGTATTCCCCGCGGATGACAGATCGATTGATGATGCGATGTCATCGCTCGTCGTCGGACCTTCTCCGACGCGCACGACTTGTCCTGATCATCTCCCGTGATTTTACGCTCCTGACCGCTGCCAACACCGATCCCCCCGGCGCAACCTTCCATCGGCATCGTGTCCGCTCATTGCGCTGACCAGCCCGCCCGGTCCGGCGCTCTGAGCAGTGCCAAGATATTTCCATCAGGTGGAATTTGCAGCGTGTCTCGGTGGGTGAGGATGCATATAGTGGAATCACGACACAAGAGCGCGAAAGCCAGATGCCAAAGGGGCATCGGAGAGCGCCGGTCGGATCAAACTTGATCAGGAGACATGGTATGTCACGCTATTCTGGGCGCCGTTTCGCACGGGCTCTCACCTTCACGTTCTTCGCCGCGCTGGGCGCCATCAGTCTGCCTTCTGCGCAGGCTGACACTTTCCCCGAGAAGCCGATCCGCTTCGTGGTGCCGTTCTCACCCGGCGGAGGCACCGATCTGGTCGCCCGCACCCTTGGTGCCGAGATCTCCAAGGATCTGGGCCAACCGGTCGTTATTGAAAACAAGCCGGGCGCGAGCACCATCATCGGCACCGACACGGTGGCCAAGGCCGATCCCGACGGCTACACGGTGGTGATTTCCACCGCGGCGCATGCGGTCAATCCGAGCCTGATGGCCAAGTTGCCGTACGACACCGACAAGGACTTTGCGCCCGTGATCCTGATCGCGCGCTCGCCCAACATCCTGGTAGTGAGGCCGGACAGCCCCTACAAGTCGGTGAAGGACATCCTTGCGGCCGCCGCCGCCAAGCCCGGCGAGCTGACGTTTGCCTCACAGGGAAGCGGCACTTCGGCCCATCTGGCCGGGGAGCTGTTCAAGCATCTGGGCAAGGTGGATCTGATTCATGTGCCCTACAAGGGCGCCGGCCCGGCGCTGACGGATCTGCTCGGTGGCCAGGTGGACATGATGTTCGCCACGGCCGCCGCCGTGGGCGGCTTTCTCGAAAGCGGAAAGCTGCGGGCGCTTGCGGTGACCACGGCCGAGCGTTCGCCGGCGCACCCCGAACTGCCGACCGTCGCCGAGGCGGGCCTGAGCGGGTTCGTGGCGGACAGCTGGTACGGCATGTACGCCCCGGCGGGTACGCCGCCGGAGGTGATCGCCAAGCTCAATGCGGCGGCGAACAAGGCAGCGCAGAGCGAGGCCTTCCGTAGCCGGGTCCAGCCCGAAGGCCTGATGATCAGCGTCGGTACGCCGGAGGCTTACGACCAGTACGTACGCGGCGAGATCGACCGCTGGGCCAAAGTCATCAAGGCCGCCCACATCACCACCAACTGAGCGGCCGGACCGACGCCGACACGCATCGGTCCGTGCCGGAATTCGTCCGGACATTCAAGGAAGACACCATTGGATACGCAAACTTTCATCGATCTTCAGGTTGTCGATGGCATCGCCACGCTCACGCTGAATCGCCCCGACAAGCGCAACGCCATGAGCGACGAGATGCGCACCCAGTTCATCCATGCGCTTGAGCGGGTCGCCGCCGACAAGGCGATCCGGGCGCTGGTGCTCACCGGCAGCGGCAAAGGCTTCTGCGCCGGCGGAGATATCACCGGCATGGAGCGGCGCATGCAGGCACCGGCCGGTGAGGTGGGCTTCAACGGCTGGCACCGTCAGCAACGCGTGCACCACACCCAGACCCTGCTGCACACCCTGCCCAAACCGACCATCGCCGCCGTCAATGGCGCCGCCTCGGGCCTGGGTGCCGATACCGCGCTGGCCTGCGACTTCATCATCGCCACCGATGCGGCCAGCTTCACCTGGTCCTACATCAAGCGCGGGATCATCCCCGACGGTGGCGGCATGTATTTCCTGCCGCGCCGCGTCGGCCTGTCGAAAGCCAAGGAGCTGATCTTCAGCGGGCGCACGGTGGAGATCGACGAAGCGCAGCAACTGGGCATCGTCGACCGGCGCGCCGGCACCGACACCCTGGTGGCCGAGGCGCAGGCCTGGGCTGCCGAACTGAGCCGGGGGTCGGCCACCGCGCTGGCGCTGGGCAAGACCATTCTCAACCAGAGCTTTGAACTGTCCGCGAGCCAGGTGTTCGCGCAGGGCAGCCAGGCGCAGGGCATCTGCTACACCAGCACCGAGCACCGCGAGTCCGTGATGGATTTTCTCGCCAAGCGCGCCGCCAAGAAAGCCTAACCCGGAAGCAAGGAACCGCACCATGGATGCCATTTCGAAACTGATCAAGCCCCGCAGCGTGGCCGTCATCGGCGCGTCTGCCGACCTCAACAAGACCGCCGGCCGGCCGGTGTCCTACCTGCGCAAGCACGGCTTCGACGGCGACATCTACCCGGTCAATCCGCGCGCCGAAACCATCGACGGGCTGCGTTGCTATCCGGACGTGGCCTCGCTGCCGGCGGTGCCCGACGTGGGCATCGTGCTGCTCGGCGCCGAGCGCGCCCACCTGGCGGTGCGCGACCTGGCTGCGCGTGGCGCGGCGGCGGCGATCGTGCTGGCCAGCGGCTACACGGAAACCGGCGCCGAGGGCGCCCGTCGCCAGAAGGAGTTGATCGAGGCGGCCGGCGACATGCGCCTGCTGGGCCCGAACACCATCGGGTTGGTGAACCTCACCGACAACATTCCGCTGTCGGCCAGCGGGGCGCTTGAAATGGAACACTTCCCGGTGGGCTCCATTGGTGTCGTGTCGCAAAGCGGCGGCATTCTCGGGGCCTTCCTGTCGCGTGCCGCGGCGCGCGGCATCGGCCTGTCCAAGCTCATCTCCACCAGCAACGAGGTCGATCTCGAGCTGGCGGACTTCATCGATCACCTGGTCGACGACGAGGCCACCCGCGTGATCGCGCTGTACGTGGAAACCATCCGCAATCCGGAGAAATTCCGCGCCGCCGCGCTCAAGGCGGCCCGCGCCGGCAAGCCGGTGGTGGCCTTCAAGATCGGGCGCTCCGAGGCCGGTGCCAAGGCCGCGGTGTCGCACACCGGCGCGCTGGCCGGCGCCGACCGCATGTACGACGCGCTGTTCCGCCAGGTGGGCGTCATCCGCGCGCAGACGTTCGGCGACCTGCTCGACATCCCCGCGGCGCTGTCCACCGCGCGGGTGCTCAAGGGACGGCGCGTGGCCATCCTGACCTCCACCGGGGGCGCGGGCACGCTGGTGTCCGACAGTCTTGGCGTGTCGGGCTTCGATACCCCGGCGCCCGACGAGGCGACTGCCGAGCGCTTGCGTGCCCTGCAGACCGGCGACCATGCCGCGCTCGACCGCAACCCCATCGACGTCACCCTGGCCGGCCTGCAGCCCGACCTGCTGCGCGGCGCGATCAATACCTTGCTCGATAGCCCCAGCTACGATGCACTTGTCATCATTGTCGGCTCGTCCAGCCTGGCGATGCCCGAGCTGATGGTCGGTGCGATCAAGGATTGCCTGCCCAACAGCAACAAGCCGGTGCTCGCTTACGTGAGCCCGCACGCCCCGGACCTGGCCGCGCTGCTCAACCAGCAGGGCGTGCCGGCCTTCACCGCGCCGGAAAGCTGCACCGTGGCGCTGGAATCCATGCTGCAGGCCTCCACCTGGCAGGTGCCGGGTGCCGAGGCGCTGCCGGCCCCGGTCGACGTCTCCGATTTCCCCGCCGGCTCGCTTGATGAAGCCCAGGCCAAGCAACTGTTCTCGCGTTTCGGCCTGCCGTGCGTGCGCGAGCGCATTGTCGAATCGGCACAAGCGGCCGAACAGGCGGCACGCGAGCTGGGCGGCCGGGTGGTGCTCAAGATTCTCTCGGGCGAGATCACCCACAAGAGCGACGTGGGCGGCGTGGCCGTGAATGTGGCTGCCGAGGACATCGGTGCCCGCCTGCAGCGCATGGCGGCCGAGGTGGAAGCGGCGACCGGGACGGTGCCGACCCGCTTCCTGGTGCAGGAAATGGTGTCCGGCGGCACCGAGCTGATCCTCGGCATGCATCGCGACCCGCTGGGCACGGCGGTGCTGCTCGGCATGGGCGGCGTGACGGCCGAGTTGTTCAAGGATACCGCCATGCGCCTGCTGCCGCCGGGCGGCGCCCTGAGCCGGGCGGAGGCGCTGGCCCTGGCGAAAGACCTCAAGACCTGGCCCTTGCTCGACGGTTTCCGCGGTCGCCCGAAAGCCGATGTCGAGGCCTTGGTCGGTGCCATCGTGGCCTTCTCCGCCATGGCGGCGCAGATGGGCGAGCGGCTGATCGAGGCCGAGATCAACCCCGTCTTCGTGCTCAACGAAGGGCAGGGTGTGCGCGCCGCCGATGGCGTCGTGGTTCTGGGCGCCTGAGCCGCGGGCCGTCACCGGAGAGTCGATCATGCTGCCACCGACCGCGACCACTGACGAAGCGACCCGCGCCGACCTGGGTGCGGTGGATGCGCGCGCGACGCGCCGCGTCGTCATCCGCGACGGGCGCGCCATGGTCTGGCGATGCTGGGGTCAGGGGCGTCCGCTGGTGCTGGTCCATGGCGGTCACGGCAGCTGGATGCACTGGGTCCACAACGTCGAGGCGTTGGCCGGGCATGCGCAGGTGTGGGTGCCGGAACTGCCCGGCTACGGCGATTCGGATGCCCCGGTCGGCAAGGATCTGGCCGCCGTGCTCGATCCGCTGGCGGAGGGCATGGAGATGCTCTTCGGCGAGGGGCCGGCGGTAGACGTGGTCGGGTTTTCCTTCGGGGGCCTGGTCGCGGCGCATCTGGCGACGCGCTGGACCGGCGTGCGGCGGCTGGCGCTGCTGGCGCCGGCCGGCCACGGCGGTGCGCGCCGACCGCGTGGGGAGCTGCGCAGTTGGCGCCATGCCGCGCGCGAAGGCGACGCGGCGACGCTGGCGGACGTCATGCGGCACAACCTGCGGCTGCAGATGCTGCATGACGAGACCGCGGTGGATGCCCTGGCGCTGCAGATCCACACCGACGCGTGCCTGCGCACCCGTTTTCGCAGCAAGGAAATTTCCCGTACCGGGGGCCTGGCGCACGTGCTCGATGCGTGTCCGGCGCCGGTCTTGCTCGCCTGGGGCGAACACGACGTGACCGTCGAGCCGCACGCGATGGCGGAGCAGCTGGCGAACGGGCGGCCGAACTGCCGCACGGCCATCGTGCCGGACGCGGGCCATTGGCTGCAGTACGAGCAGCCCCATCTTGTGAATCGCCTGCTGATCGACTGGCTGGGCGATGCAGCGCTGGAGAATTGATATGAACACGCGTGTGCGCATGGAGCGGGACGGCGATGTCGCCGTGCTCGTGATCGATAACCCCCCGATTAACGCCGGTTCGGCCGAGGTCCGCCAAGGGCTGCTCGAGGCCGTCGCCGCCGTTGGGTCGGATACGCAACTGAAGGCCGCCGTCATCATCGGCGCGGGGTCCACCTTCATCGCCGGGTCTGACCTGAAGGAATTCGGTCAGCCGCTGGCCGAACCGCAGTTGCCGACGGTCATCGCCGCCATCGAGGCCTGCCCCAAGCCCGTGGTGGCCGCCCTGCACGGGGCGGCCCTGGGGGGCGGTTACGAGCTGGCGCTCGGCTGCGATGCGCGCATCGCCGCGCCGGGCACCGTGGTCGGCCTGCCGGAGGTTACGCTGGGCATCATTCCGGGGGCCGGCGGCACGCAGCGCCTGCCGCGCCTGATCGGCGTGCCCAAGGCCATCGAACTGGTCTGTGCCGGGACACGTGTGAAGGCCGACACGGCCCACGGCCTGGGCATGGTCGATGCCGTTGCCGACGGCGAGCTGCGCGCTGCCGCGGTGGCCTATGCCCGATCGCTGGTCGATGCCAAGGCACGCCTGCGCGAACGTGCCGTGCCGGTCGCCAGTGACGACGAGATCGCGGCGGCCAGCCAGGGCGCGCTGCGCAAGGGCAAGCACCGCCCGGCCGTGAAGGCAGCAATCGACGCCATCGTGGCGGCGGCGCAACTGCCTTTCGATCAGGCCCTGGCGCGCGAACGCCTGGTCTTTCAGGAGCTGCGCCTGACGCGCGAAGCGCGCGCGCTGAGACACCAGTTCTTTGCCGAGCGCGAGGCGGCCAAGCTGCCCGACCTGCAGGGCATCGAGGCGCGCCCGGTCGAGCGGATCGCGGTGATCGGTGCCGGCACCATGGGCACCGGCATCGCCATTGCCGCGCTGGACGCCGGCTACCGGGTGAGCCTGCTGGAGCAGGACGAGGCCGCGCTGGCGCGCGGCAAGGCGCGGGTCGACGATCACTACGAGCGCCGCGCCGCGACCGGCAAGATGCGCCCCGACGCGGCCGACGAGTGCTGCGCGCGACTGCAGGCCGGACTCGACTGGACGGTGCTGTCGCAGGCCGACCTGGTCATCGAGGCGGTGTTCGAGGAGCTG
The DNA here is from genome assembly GCF_017309585.1 of Nitrogeniibacter aestuarii. Taxonomy (NCBI): domain Bacteria; kingdom Pseudomonadati; phylum Pseudomonadota; class Betaproteobacteria; order Rhodocyclales; family Zoogloeaceae; genus Nitrogeniibacter; species Nitrogeniibacter aestuarii. The sequence continues at coordinate 909,517 of NZ_CP071321.1, forward strand.
GGCGTCAAACAGTCGGTGTTCCGCCGGATCGACGAATTCGCGCGGCCCGGTGCGGTGCTGGCCACCAACACCTCCTACCTGGATCTGGACGCCATCGCCCGCGCCACCGCCCGGCCGCAGGACGTTGTTGGCCTGCACTTCTTCAGCCCGGCCAACGTGATGCGCCTGGTCGAAGTGGTGCGCGGCGCCGACACCGCACCCGACGCACTGGCCACCGGCCTGGCGGTGGCCAAGCGGATGCGCAAGATGCCGGTGGTGACGGCCAACGCCTTCGGCTTCATCGGCAACCGCATCTACGCGGCCTATCGCCGCCAGTGCGAATTCATGATCGAGGAGGGCGCCTGGCCGGAGGAAGTGGACGCCGCTCTCGAGGCCTTCGGCTTCGCCATGGGGCCCTTCGCGGTGGCCGACCTGTCCGGCCTGGACATCGCCTGGCGGATGCGCCAGAGCCAGGCCGCCACGCGCGACCCCGCTGCCCGCTATGTCCACATCCCCGACCGCCTGTGCGAGGCCGGCCGGCTCGGCCGCAAGACCGGCGCCGGCTACTACCGCTATCCGGCCGAGGGCAAGAGCCGCGAGATCGACCCGGCGGTGCACGACATCATCGCCGCCGAGCGCGCCGCCAAGGGCGTTGTGCCGCGCGCACTGGGCACCGAGGAGATCCAGCGGCGCGCCCTGCTGGCGATGACCAACGAAGCGGCGCTGTTGCTGGGCGAGGGCGTGGCGCAACATGCTGGTGATGTGGACGTGGCCCTGGTCAATGGCTACGGCTTCCCGCGCTGGGAAGGCGGCGTGGTGTTCTGGGCGCGTGAGCGCGGGCGCGAAGCGCTCGCGGCGGACCTGGACGAACTGGCCCGTCTGAGTGGTCCCGGCTTTGTGCGCGGTGATCTGACCCACCTGTTCGAGGAGTGATCCGGAGATGACTGCCATCGAAGTGTTCGGCGCCTACGCCGACGTGTTTCGCGCGACGCCCTTGAGCGACGAGGTGATCCACCATGCCAAGCGCGCGGTGGTCGACTGGTATGCCTCGCTGTTCCCGGGCTTGGCCACCGAGCCGGTTCGCCTGCTCGAAACCACGCTGATTGACGATCTCGACCGCGGCGCCGCCCGGCTCGCGTTCGGGCGCAGCGCGACCACCCGTACGGCGGCACTGATCAACGGCGCGGCGGCGCATGCGGCCGAGGTGGACGACAGCTTCCGCGACGCCATGTATCACCCGGGCGCTGCGACCATCGCCACTGCCCTGGCGGTGGCCCAGGAGACCGAGGCAAGCGGCCTGGAGTTTCTGCGCGCGGTCGTGCTCGGTTACGAGATCTCGACCCGCATCGGCGTGGTCATGGGCCGGCCGCACTACACCTACTGGCACAGCACCGGCACCGTGGGGACCTTCGGCGCCGCCTCGGCCGCCGCCTACCTGTACGGACTCGACAGCCGCGCCTTCGCCCATGCGCTGGCGACGGCCGCCACCTTCGCCGCCGGCCTGCAACAGGCCTTCCGCATGGACTCCATGTCCAAGCCGCTGCACCCCGGGCGCGCGGCCGAGGGCGGCGTGCTGTCGGCGCAGCTCGCGGCGCGCGGGGTGACCGGTTCGCTCGACGTGCTCGATGGCGAGTCCGGCCTCGGTCAGGCCATGAGCGATGGACCGGACTGGTCCGCGGTCGGCGCGACGCTCGGGCACGATTTTCATGTCACCCGGCTGACGTTCAAGAACCACATCGGCTGTGGCCACACCTTCGCGGCCATCGACGGCGCCCTGGCGCTGCAGCGTGAGACGGGGCTCCATGCCGACCGGATCGCGCGCGTGCGTGTCGGCACCTATCGCCCGGCGCTGGACATCGCCTGCTACCAGAACCCGACGACGGTCAACGAGGCACGCTTCAGCCTCAAGTACGTGGTGGCCACGGCGCTGGTGCACGGCAGCGTGCGCCTGGCCGCCTACATGCCGGCCCGCCTCGACGACCCCGCCACCCGCGCGCTAATGGCGCGCATCGAGGTGGCGGTCGATCCCGAACTGGATGCCGCCTTTCCGGGCAAGCGCGCCGCGCGCATCGAATTCGAGACCGATACCGGCGAGCGTTTCAGCTACCTGCAACCCAACCGCAAGGGCGATCCGGAGGCGCCGCTGAGCGATGCCGAACTCGACGACAAGATGCTGGAACTGGCGATGCCGGTGATCGGCGACGGCGCGGCGCGGGCCTTGCTCGAACGCTTGCGCGTGCTCGACACCCTGGCGGCGCTGGACTGGTGAGTCGGCGCCACCGATCGATCAATTGAGGACAACACGATGACAATCGATGCATTCATCTGCGATGCGATCCGCACGCCCTTCGGCCGCTACGGGGGCGCACTGTCCGCCGTGCGGGCCGACGACCTGGGCGCGGTGCCGCTGCAGGCCTTGATGGCGCGCAACCCGGAGGTGGACTGGGAGGCGCTGACCGACGTGATCTACGGTTGCGCTAACCAGGCCGGCGAGGACAACCGCAACGTGGCGCGCATGAGCGCGCTGCTCGCGGGCCTGCCGGTCACGGTGCCCGGTTCGACGGTCAACCGCCTGTGCGGCTCGGGGCTGGACGCACTGGGCACGGCGGCGCGCGCCATCAAGAGCGGCGAGGCGGCTCTGATGATCGCCGGCGGCGTGGAGAGCATGAGCCGTGCGCCCTTCGTGCTGCCCAAGGCGACATCTGCCTTCACCCGCGCCAACTCGATCGAGGACACCACCATCGGCTGGCGCTTCATCAATCCGCTGATGAAGGCGCGCTACGGCGTCGATTCCATGCCCGAGACGGCCGAGAACGTGGCCACCGAATTCGGCATCGACCGCGCCGCGCAGGATCGCATGGCCCTGGCCTCGCAGCACAAGGCGCTGGCGGCGCAGCGAAGCGGCGTCTTCAATGCCGAGATCACACCGGTGAGCGTACCGCAGCGCAAGGGCGATCCGGTGGTGGTGGATGCCGACGAGCATCCGCGCGACACCAGTCTGGAGGCCCTGGCCGGTCTTAAGGGCGTGGTGCGCCCCGACGGCACGGTGACCGCCGGCAACGCCTCCGGCGTCAATGACGGGGCCTGCGCCTTGCTGCTGGCCGACGCCGGCAGCGCGTCGCGCCACGGTTTGAATCCCCGTGCCCGCGTTGTGGCGATGGCCACCGCCGGGGTGCCGCCGCGCATCATGGGCATGGGGCCGGCGCCGGCCACGCGCAAGGTGCTGGCACTGGCGGGTCTGACGCTCGAGCAGATGGATGTGATCGAGCTGAACGAGGCATTCGCCGCGCAGGGGCTGGCGGTGCTGCGCGACCTGGGGCTGGCGGATGACGATCCGCGCGTCAATCCGAACGGCGGCGCCATCGCCCTGGGGCATCCCTTGGGGGCTTCAGGCGCACGGCTGGCGACCACGGCAGTAAACCAGTTGCATCGAATCAAGGGGCGCTACGCGCTATGCACCATGTGCATCGGTGTGGGGCAGGGGGTGGCGGTCGTGCTGGAACGCGTCTGAGGGCGCGGGACGGATACGGCTGCGTCACAAGAACATAACGATCGAAAACGTCGCCCCGCCCGGTTCGGGATGCCGGTCGACGAAAAATGACAAGGAAGGAGACACAAGATGAACGGATTGATCAAGGGGCCCAAGGACTTCTGGACCGGGCTGCTCTATTTGACGATCGGGGGCCTGGCCGTCGTGATGGCCCGTGACTACGGCATGGGCGAAACCGCCCGCATGGGGCCGGGCTACTTTCCCACCGTGCTGGGCGGGTTGCTTGTGGTGTTCGGTCTGCTGTCGCTGGGGCGCTCTTTGATGCGTCGCGGCGAGGCCATCGGCACGATTGCCTGGAAGCCCATTGCGTTGATCGTTGGCGCCACGGTGGCTTTCGCCTACTTGCTCAAGCCCGCCGGCCTGGTTGTTGCGCTGCTGGCGCTCATCCTGATCAGTGCGTCGGCCAGTAGCAAGTTCCGCTTCGAATGGAAGGCGACCCTCGCCATGTTCGCGCTCATCGCGTTCTGTGCCGCGGTCTTCGTCGAGGGGCTCGGTATTCCGCTGCCCTTGTTCGGTACCTGGTTCGGTGCTTGAGGAGAAACGGAAATGGAAATGGATATTTTCTCGAATCTCGGGCTCGGGCTCGAGATGGCTGCCAGCTTCTCGAATCTGCTCTACTGCCTGATCGGCGTTTTCTTCGGCACCGCCATTGGCGTGCTGCCCGGGCTCGGCCCGGTGGCCACCATCGCGATGCTGCTGCCCCTCACCTTTGGTCTGCCACCGGTTTCGGCGCTGATCATGCTCGCGGGGATCTACTACGGCGCGCAGTATGGCGGGTCGACAACCGCGATCCTGGTGAACCTGCCCGGCGAGTCTTCATCGGTGGTGACCGCCATCGACGGCTATCAGCTGGCACGCCAGGGGCATGCGGGCAAGGCCCTGGCGGTGGCAGCGATCGGCTCTTTCGTGGCCGGTACCATCTGCACCTTCGTGATCGCCCTGGCGGCGCCACCGCTCACCGAAGTCGCGCTGAAGTTCGGTCCGGCGGAGTACTTCTCGCTGATGACGCTTGGCCTGGTCGCATCGATCGTGCTGGCCAGCGGTTCACTGCTCCACGCCTTGGGGATGATTCTCCTGGGCTTGTTGCTCGGCATGGTGGGTACCGATGTCAACTCGGGTCTGGCGCGCTATTCCTTCGATTCGCCCCACCTCACCGACGGCATCAACTTCGTGGTGGTGGCCATGGGTGTGTTCGGGCTCGGCGAGATCATTGCCAACCTGCAGCATGAAACGACCCGAAGCGTGACGGCGAGCAAGATCTCCGGCCTGCTGCCCAGCCGCGAGGATTTCAAGCGAATGATTGGTCCGGTGCTGCGGGGGACCGGCATGGGGACGGTGCTCGGCATTTTGCCGGGTGGCGGCGCGATGCTCTCGTCGTTCGCCTCCTACGCCCTTGAAAAGAAGATTTCACCGAACTCCGAGAACTTCGGCAAAGGTGCCATCGAAGGCGTGGCGGCACCGGAGTCGGCCAACAATGCCGGCGCACAGGCCTCGTTCATCCCGATGCTGACGCTGGGCATTCCGTCCAATCCGGTCATGGCGCTGATGATCGGCGCCATGATGATCCAGGGCATCCAGCCCGGGCCATCGGTGATGACCGAACAGCCCGAACTCTTCTGGGGCCTGATCGTGTCCATGTGGATCGGCAACGGCATGCTGCTGGTGCTCAACCTGCCGCTGATCAGCCTGTGGGTCAAGATGATTTCGGTGCCCTATCACTTGCTGTTCCCGGCCATTCTGGTGTTCTGCGCGATCGGTGTGTTCAGCCTGTCCAACAGCGCCTTCGATGTCTATCTGATGGCGGTGTTCGGCCTGGTCGGCTACCTGTTCCACAAGCTCGACTGCGAGCCCGCACCCTTGATGCTCGGGTTCATCCTCGGTCCGATGATGGAGGAATACCTGCGCAGGGCCCTGTTGTTGTCGCGGGGCGACGCGATGGTGTTCATCGAGCGTCCGATCAGCGGAACGATGCTTGTGATCGCCGTGATCGCGCTGATCGTGGTGATCTCGCCCGCCATTCGCAAGAAACGTGAGGAGGCTTTCTGTGAGGATGAGTGAAACCGCCCGGAGAGCCCGGAGGATGAGCATGAAAGGAGAGGGAGATGCCTGAGTTTTTGATGGAGTCGTCGTTCTGGATATCGGTGCTGCAGATCATTGCCATCGACATTCTGCTGGGGGGTGACAACGCGGTGGTGATTGCCCTGGCGTGCCGGAAGCTGCCGCCGAAGCAGCGCAGTCAGGGCATCGTGTGGGGCGTGGCGGGGGCGATCCTGTTGCGGGTGGTGCTGATCTTCTTCGCCCTGCAACTGCTGGCCCTTCCGTTCCTGAAGGTGGTCGGTGCGCTGCTGCTGCTGTGGATCGGCGTCAAGTTGCTGCAGCCCGAAGACGACGATGAGCATGCGAACGTCCAGGGCAGCACCAGCCTGTTCGGAGCGATCAAGACCATCATCGTGGCCGACGCGGTGATGAGTCTGGACAACGTGATCGCGGTGGCCGGTGCCGCCAAGGGGGACCTGAACCTGGTGGTCTTCGGCATCGTGGTGAGCATTCCGATCATCGTCTGGGGGAGCAAGCTGGTCCTGCGCCTGATGGATCGCTTCCCCGCCGTCATCACTGGCGGGGCTGCCCTGCTGGGCTGGATCGCGGGCAACATGCTGGTCACCGATGTGGTGGTCCAGCCGCTCCTGGAGGGGGCGCCAAGCTGGTTGCACTATGTCACGGCCGCGGTGGGCGCGCTCTTCGTCGTCCTGGTCGGTCGGGCACTGGCCGCCAAGGGGGCCGCCGGAAAAGGGCCGCTGGTGGATCTAGCCGCCAGCGAAAATTCCGCCTCAAACCGCTGAAGGAGCACACTCATGCTGAAGATTCTGTTGCCGGTCGATGGATCGGCCTACGGCGAGAAAGCCGTTGCCCATGTGCTCAAGTTGCGTGAGCAGTCCGCCGGCCTCGAGGTGCATCTGCTCAACGTCCAGATTCCGATCGAGTCTGGCCATGCGCGCATGTTCGTCGCGCACGACGAGCTTCAAGACTACTACCGTGACGAGGGGCTCGAGGCGCTCAAGGGCGCGCGGGCATTGCTCGATGCGGCCGACTTTCCCTATGTGTTCCACATCGCGGTCGGCCATGTCGCCGACACCATTCTGCGCTACGCGCAGGAGAAAGGCTTCGACAAGATCGTCATGGGCACGCATGGCCGGAGCGGCTTGATGCAGGTCCTGCTCGGTTCGATCTCGGAGGAGGTCCTCCGGCGCGCCGACATACCCGTGACGCTGGTGAAGTAGGGGAGGCGCCCGTGCGTGCCGACCCACATGGCGACCATGGGCCGCAAAGCGACCGGACAGACATGTGCCCGCGCGGGGTGTGCCCGTCGAAACGGTGTGCGTCAGTCGCCACCGGCGATCTGCGCACCTCTGGCGGAGATGCTGCCCGGTTGCGCGGTGCATGTTCAGTTTACCGGGGGCCATGGGGCGGTTTGGCGCTTGTAATGACCCGGTGAGTAGCAGTTATGGCGAATGGCGGAGCGCGTGCCTGCAGGGCGTGCGAATCGCCATGAGCGTCTGATGGATTGAATGGGAGGTCCTATGTACAAGCATTTGTTGGTCCCGATCGACGGCTCGGCGCTTTCCCGCCGTGCGATGGATGGCAGCATCGAGCTGGCCAGGCAACTGGGTGCCCGGATCACCGGGCTGGTGGTCGAGCCCGATCTTCCGCTGGCGGTGACGAGCCGTGACGCGGAGACCTTTTCGGAGCGTATCGAGGCACACCAGAAAGGCAACGAGGCGCATGCACAGTCGCTGCTCGGGCAGTTCGAAGCCCGGGCCACGGCCGCCGGCGTCGAGTATTCCGGTGTCGCGGTGACGGCCTACATGGTCGACAGCACGATCGCCGAAGAAGCCAAACGGCTCGGTTGCGACATGATCGTGATCGTGACCCACGGGCGCGGCGCCCTGGGCGAGTTCGTGTTCGGCTCCCACGCCAAGGGGCTCATCTCCAAGACCCGCTTGCCGGTGCTGGTGCTGCATTGAAGACGGCGTCCGGAAGATGACGGACGAGGCGCCCCGGCGGGGCGGTACACAGGAGGCTCAACCCATGAATGAGACCGCGAAACCCCAAGGCGAACCGGCGATCCGGACCATCGCGATGCCGGCCGATGCCAACCCTGCCGGCGATATTTTCGGCGGCTGGCTCATGGCCCAGATGGATCTGGCCGCTGGCAACGTTGCGGCAAGACGCGCGCGCGGTCGTTGCGCGACCGTGTCGGTCGATCGTATTACCTTCCTGCGGCCGGTCTATATCGGGGACGAAGTCAGTCTCCACGCCCGGATCACCCGGATCGGGCGCACCTCGCTGACGATCGACGTCGAGGCGTGGCGACGCTCCCGTGATGGGGAGGAGCAGGTCATGGTGACGGACGCCAGTTTCGTGTTCGTGGCGCTCGACCAGGGTGGGCGACCGCGTGTCATCAATCAGGATTCGGGGCCGGTCTCCTAGGGCTGTTTGCAGAAGGCAGGCGGTCGCGCTCAAGCCTGTTCGTTTCCATGGCAAGGCGAATTGACGCAGCCTGGGTGGCCCCGAGGCAAGAAGATGCAGCGCCGCCATGGGGGCTGCCAGCGCTCCCCCAGCGCTGATCAACAGGGGTATGTTTCAAAAAATTCCACTGAGTGGAATTTGTGGGGTGCGGCGAGGGACGGTGTTGGCCTACATTGAGCGTGCAAAACAAGAGCGAATCCGCAGGTGGCGGTATTCAGCCAGCGGGGCTACAGACCATCGCGAATCAGGAGACAACCATGCGATCAACGCTTATTTCCACATTGAACCGCGGCCTTCGCCTGGCCGTCATTGCGGCCACTGCCTTCGGGGCGACGATGCCCTCGGCACAGGCTGCTTTCCCAGACAAACCCATCCGGATCGTCGTGCCGTTCTCGCCTGGCGGCGGGACTGACCTGGTGGCCCGGACACTGGGTGCCGAGATGTCCAAGGATCTGGGGCAGCCGGTGGTGATCGAGAACAAGCCGGGTGCGAGCACGATCATCGGCACCGACACGGTGGCCAAGGCCGATCCGGACGGATACACGCTGGTGGTGTCGACCATCGCCCACGCGGTCAATCCCAGCCTGATGGCCAAACTGCCGTACAACACCGACACGGATTTCGCGCCGGTGATGTTGATCGCCCGCTCGCCCAACGTGCTGGTGGTGCATCCGGACAGCCCGTACAAATCGGTTGAGGACATCCTGAAAGCGGCCAAGGCCGACCCCGGGCGGCTCACCTATGCCTCTCAGGGCAACGGTACTTCGGCGCATTTGGCCGGGGAGTTGTTCAAGTACCTTGGCCAGGTCGACATCATCCACGTTCCCTACAAGGGCGCCGGTCCGGCACTGACCGATCTGCTTGGCGGCCAGGTGGACATGATGTTCGGTACCGCAGCGGCCGTGGGCGGCTTTGTCGAGAGCGGCAAGTTGCGCGCGCTGGCGGTGACCACGGCTGAGCGTTCCCCCGCGCTTCCCGATCTGCCGACGATCGCCGAGGCCGGTTTGCCGGGCTATGTCGCCGATAGCTGGTACGGCATCTATGCGCCCGCCGGTACGCCGCCGGAGGTGATCGCCAAGCTCAATGCGGCCGCCAAGAAAGCGGCCGAGAGTGAGGCGTTCCGCAATCGGGTGCAGCCGGAGGGCCTGATGATCAACGCAGGTACGCCGGAGGCCTACGACCAGTACGTGCGCGGCGAGATCGATCGCTGGGCCAAGGTCATCAAGGCCGCCCACATCACCACCAACTGAGCGAACCACCATTGGGCGGGGGCGCTCACTCCGGGTGACTCTGCCCTTCCCAGCGTAGTTCGTCCGTCTCGATCCGGACGGCCGGAGGCAGCTCCGGTCCATGCCGGCCCCTCGGGGCGGAAGTGTTCCAGAAAATCGAAGGCGCCGACGGCGCCGGATGAATCCACGTTTGGCCTGGAGGGGTGCGTTCGTCCTGCGGACCTGCGCATACCGGGCCCTGCGTGCGTCACGACTCGGGTCGGGCCGGATCGTTGGGAACCACCGCGATCGGCCTCGTCCGAGGATGAAAAAGTGCCCGGGGAGCCGGGTCACACAAAGCCTCAGGAGGAGTTCAATGAAAGTACAAAGCAAGCGAGCGGTTGCCCTGCTCGTATCGACGCTGGCCGTCGTGCCCGGATTGACGCATGCCGCTGAACAAAGCGGCCACATGCTCGAACTCAAGGCGCGCGGGATTCATTTCGATCGGTCCTTTGAAGACTCATCGAAGGACCGCACGCAAAGCGCTCTCGGTTTGCAACTGAACTATGAATCGCCCTATCTGGCCGACGTGATCGGCGTGGGCATTTCCGGCTACAGCGTGACGCGGCTGGGGTCGTCCGGCCCCGAAGCCACCGACATCCTGTCGACGGACTCGGATGGGGACTATCACGACTCCTTCGGCAAGATCGGTCAGGCCTTCATCAAGGTGAAGTACCAGGATCTGCTCCAGGCCAAGCTGGGGCGCCAGGTCTACAACTCGATGCTGCTGTTCAGCTCGACCAGTCGCGCCATTCCCGCCTCCTACTCGGGCGGCAGCGGTGTGGTCACGCCGATGAAAGGCTTGAGCTTCTACGGCGCCATGTTCAACGAATGGTCCGCCCGGGCCGATTCGAGCTTCGAGCGTCTCAGGACCGATCGCTCCGTCGACGACGAGATCGACTATGTGGGCCTGATCGGTGCGAAGTTCGAGCAGGGGCCGGTGGCGGTGAACGTGGAATATCTGCACGCGAAGGACTACCTGAGCAAGTTCGGCCTTGTCGGCTCGTACACCTTCAGTCTGGCGGAGAAGAGCGCACTGAAACTGACCGCGGGGCTGCATACCTCGAGGGACGACGGCAAACTGTTCCTGACCGGCTCGGAAAGCGATCAGGACGACGAGGACAAGTACGCCAAGGGCGCCCGCAGCGACAACGATGGCCAGGGTGTTTATCTGCAGGCGGACTGGAACCACGGCGCATTGACACTGGGCGCCGCCGTGGCGAAGTTCGACGGCCTCTGGATCGAGGACAACTTTGCCGGCGATCATGGGCAGAATCCGTTCCCGACCGGCGGTGTGCTGGCCGACATGACCAACCGGGACGAAACGGTGTGGATGGTCCGTGGCGGTTATGACTGGAAGGAACTGGTCAATGGGGTCAAGACCACCGTCAGCTACAAGAGTGGCAGCGGCGCGCGCAACAGCCACGTGGCCAGCCTGGGCGAGGCGGACGAGGACGAAGTGGAGGCCAACGTGTTCTACGCCGTGCCGGCGGTCAAGGGTCTGAAGGTGCGTTATCGCTACCTGAAATACACCGCCGACAAGACTGGCCGGGTCGATGGTGTGAAGTCGGACGGCACAGATCATCGGCTGTACATTGACTACACCTATCGTTTCTTCTGAGCGGACGCGTGGCGAAGAACACTGCAGACTGGCTGTGTTCTTCGCCACGCATACGCGCTTGACCTGGCTTGCTTCGGATTGGCCCATGTCAGGCGATTGACCCGCCGGGTTTTAGACAGACCGCTTCCTCAACTGCCATCTCGAAGAGCGTGATCCGGCGCGCCACGCCACTGTGCACCACGAAAGTCGTGCCCGAACGCACCCCATCGGCGGCGGGTGTGGCAAAGTGCTCCGATGTCGGAGGGGCGGCAGCTCTTCTTCGAAATCTGTCGGGGTGTTCAATTGGAATCGTTCTATCAGGCTTCGCCCGAAGTGCGGGAGGAGCTCGTCGAGCAGGAGCAGTTGCTGGTCCGTGAAAGCATCGGGCTGCTGAGCCGTGGCCTTGAACCGTTCAAGGCGGTTCGCGAAATGCTGCACCTGCTGTCGGAGTTGCTCGGCCTGAACCGGGGACGACTGGTGATGCGCGAAGACGACGGCGATCAACTCGTGATCCGGGTCGCCTACGGGCTGACCCGGGAGGAAGTGGAGCGGGGGCGATACAAGATGGGCGAAGGGGTCACCGGGCGCGTGATGCAGAGCGGTGAGATTGCCATCGTCCAGGACATCGACAATGAACCTGCCTGGTTGTCGCGAGCGGTCGAGCGCATCACGCTCCCGCTGGGGACGGTCTCCTATATCGCGATGCCCATCATGGTGGACAGGCGGGTCGCCGGTGTGCTCGGGGTGCATCGTCTGAGATCACGGCAGCGACCGATCCGCGCTGATCTGCAGATACTCCAGACCGTTGCGGAGTTGATGGGGCAGATCTTCAAGATCGAGCAACTCATCGCCAAGCGCACCGCGCGTCTGCAGGAGGAAAACCGCACCCTGAAGGCCGCCTTGAACCATCGAGAGCATGGCAAGGCGAACTGGGGGATCATCGGGCAGGCGCCCAAGCTCCAGGCGGCTCTCGATCAGCTCGAACAGGTCGCGGGCACCGACGCCACGGTGATGCTGCTGGGAGAGTCCGGCACCGGCAAGGAGCTCTTCGCGCGTGCCCTGCATCTGCAGAGTCCCCGGAGCGACAAGGCCTTCGTCAAGGTCAATTGCGCCGCGATTCCGGAGACCCTCTTCGAGGCGGAGCTCTTCGGCCATGAGAAGGGTGCTTTCACCAGCGCCAATCAGCAGCGCATCGGTCGCTTTGAGCAAGCCAACGGCGGCACCCTGTTTCTCGACGAGATCGGCGATCTGCCCTTGGCCGTGCAGGTCAAATTGTTGCGCGTGCTCCAGGAGCGCGTCATCGAACGATTGGGGGGGCACACCGAGATCCCGGTCGACGTGCGCATCGTGGCGGCCACCCATCAGGACATGATGGCCCTTGTTCACGCGGGGCGCTTCCGCCTCGACCTGTTCTACCGCCTCAACGTGATTCCGGTCCGCCTGCCGGCGCTGCGCGAACGGCAGGGCGACATCAAACTGCTGGTGCGGCATTTCGTTTCGCAACTGAACCAGCAGCACCAGCGCAATGTCGTCATCACGCCGGAAGGCATGAGCAGTCTTGTCTCGTATCCCTGGCCGGGCAACATTCGCCAGCTCTACAACGTGGTTGAACGCATCGTGCTGCTCTCGAAGGGCGAGGAAATCGACGAGGATACGGTGGATCTGGCGCTGGTCACCGAGGCTCAGGGTCAATCGCTCGAAGCGTTGCCGGAACCGCAGGGAAATACGACCACGAGCGTCGTCGGCGCGGCGATGACGGAGGCGTTCGCTGCGCCTCCCCTCTCCGCCGTGCGCGACTACCGGCCGGTGCAGGGCGGCGAGCGGGAGCTGATTCACGCGGCGCTTGTCCATCACGGCGGCAACAAGTCCCGGACAGCACGAGCACTCAACCTGACCTTGCGTCAGCTCAACTACCGGATCGAGGTGCTCGACGTACCGGTCCCACCTCGAAAACCACCCAAAATGTGAACAAAATGTATACATTTTGGAAATTGTTAAAAGTGGAGTGAATTTTCAAGTCATTGTTTTAGCTTGAAAAAATCTTCTGGCACGGTTCTCGCGAATAGCCTGGCAAAGCTCAGCCACGCGGTTCCAGCCGCCCGACCAGGAGATTGTTCATGTCCTCTTCCAGCCTTGCCTCTGCGGTTGTCGAACAACCGTTCCCTGCCGTTCCCGAAGAGCCCGAAGTTCAGCTTGGAGATCTGACGGCGATTCGCTCGCTGATCCGTTCCCAGCTTGTGCCCAAGGTGCTGGACGTGGATATCAAGGCCGAGTATCCGCAGGATTTCATGCGTGCACTGGGTGCAGCGGGTGGTTTCCGTGGGGCTGCGGCGCCCGCCTTTGGTGGTAACGGCCTCGGCATGCGTCATGTGGTGGAGGTGATGGAGGCGGTGTCGGAGGAATGCCTCTCCACCGGCTTCCTGGTGTGGTGTCAGACCGCCTGCGCACGCTACATCCAGCTTTCCGGCAACGACGAACTCAAGGCGTCGATTCTGCCTCGGATCCTGTCCGGCGAGGTGCTGGCAGGAACCGGACTCTCAAACACCGTGAAGTCCTGTGACACCATCGAAGACTTCCGTCTCAGCGCCCGGCGCGTCGAAGGCGGTTATCTGATCAATGGTGTGCTGCCCTGGGTGTCGAACCTGGGCGCCGACCATGTCTTCGCCACCGGATGCCCGGTTCAGGACGAAGACGGCAAGCTGGTCTTCGTGCTCGTCGATTGTGATCAACCGGGTTTCAAGCTGCTCGACTGCGCCCGTTTCATTGGCCTGGACGGCACGCGCACACTCGCTTGCCACTTCAAGGAAAGCTTCGTGCCGGACGACAGGGTGCTCGCGCATCCCGAGGAGTCCGACGAGTACGTCAAGCGTATCAAGCCCGGCATGATTCACGCGCAGATGGGGATGGGGCTCGGACTCATCGACGCCTGCTGCAAGCTCATGCAGCAATCCAACAAAAGCCACTCGCACGTGAATCAGTACCTGGATGACCAGGTCGGGGACATCGAAACGGTGCTCGCCGGCGCACGCGAGTCAGTCTATGAGATCGCCGACGAACTGAGCGCCGGCACCGGCGCCGAGCGCATCCTCGAGATCCTCAAGCTGCGGCTGGCCGGGGGCGAGCTGTCGGTGCGCGCCGCCCACGCGGCCATGTTGCATCAGGGGGCCAAAGGCTACCTGGTGCGCAATCCCGCCCAGCGGCGCCTGCGCGAAGCCTACTTCGTGGCCATCGTCACCCCCGCCACCAAGCACCTGCGCCGCGAGATTGCGCGAATCGAATCCGGCGAGCGCTGCGACGGCATGTAAGCAACGGTTCCCATCCCTTTCCAGAGAGGCAAAAAATGAATGACGTGCTCCAAACCAACCAGTGGATCTGCAAGGTGTGCAACTGGATCTACGACGAGGCACTGGGTGCCCCTGATCATGGCATCGCGCCGGGCACCGCCTTTGCGGACATTCCGGACGATTGGTACTGCCCCGAGTGCGGTGTGACCAAGGTCGATTTCGAACCGCTCGAATTCTGAACTACCTGCAGTGACGGCACGTTCGATGCCGCGCAGCAAACACCTATCTGATCAGGAGCCCCGACATGTCTTTGCAAAATCCTTTCAATCCCGATAGCCGACTCGGCTGCAGCTGTGGTCAACATGCCAGCGAGACCGAGCACGACGCAGCAGTGGCCGACGAGGCCGCGTTCCAGCGCCGCCTGCTGGAGTCCACCGTCATGCGGGCGTTGTTCCCGCATGACGCGACACGGCGCAAGTTCCTGTCAGCGGTGGGCGCGGGAACGGCCCTGGCGGCGGTATCGAGTCTCTTCCCCTTCGAAGCCCTCGCGGCCATGGCCCAGGAGAAGGGGCCGCTGGAGAAGAAGGACCTCAAGGTGGGCTTCCTGCCGATTACCTGCGCGACCCCGATCATCTTCGCGGGTGCCGCGGACTTCTACGCCAAGGAAGGACTCAACGTGTCGCTGCAGAAGACCGCCGGTTGGGCGATCGTGCGGGACAAGGTGCTGGCCAGGGAATTCGACGCCTCCCACATGCTCTCTCCGATGCCGCTGGCGATCTCGATGGGGGTGGGGTCGAGCGCCGAGCCGATGGTGATGCCCGTGATGGAAAACACCAACGGCAATGCCATCACGCTGGCGATGAAGCACAAGGACAACCGCGACCCGAAGAACTGGAATGGCATGAAGTTCGCCATTCCCTTCGACTACTCGATGCACAACTTCCTGCTGCGCTACTACCTGGCGGCCAACGGGATCGATCCGGACAAGGATGTGCAATTGCGCGTGATGGCCCCGCCCGACATGGTCGCCAACCTGCGCTCGGGCAATATCGACGGCTTCATCGTGGCCGAGCCCTTCAATCAGCGCGCGGTGTTCGAGAAGGTCGGCTTCATCCACACCCTGACCAGCGAGATCTGGGACAACCACCCCTGTTGCGCTTTTGCTGCCAGCGAAAGTTTCGTCAAGGAGAACCCCAACACCTTCGCGGCCCTGGTGCGGTCCATCATGCGTGCCACGGTGTTCGCCGACAAGCCCGAAAACCGCAAGGGCGTGGCCGAGATGATCTCGCCGGCCAACTATCTCAACCAACCCCCCATCGTGGTGGAGCAGGTGTTGACCGGGCGCTTCGCGGACGGCCTGGGCAAGGTGCGCAACGTGCCGGACCGCATCGGCTTCGATCCCTTCCCGTGGCATTCGATGGCGGTATGGATGCTCACCCAGATGAAGCGCTGGGGTTACATCAAGGGTGATGTCAATTACAGCGACATTGCCGAGCGGGTCTTTCTGGCCACCGATGCGCAAAAGCGCATGGCGGAACTGGGGGTGGAAGCGCCCAAGAGCACCTATGCCAAGCACGTGATCCTGGGCAAGCCATTCGACCACAGCCAGCCCGACGCCTATCTGAACAGTTTCGCCATCCGGCGCGCCTAGGAGAGACGTCATGAATCGAATGAACCTGCGGGCCGGGGTGCTCTCGCTGATGCTGCTGGGTCTGTTCCTTGCCGTCTGGTATCTGGCGACGGTGCCGTCGGTGACGGATCAGACCATGAGCGCCGCAGATGCCGAGTATGCCGCGTTGATGGGCCAGGGCAGCGACAAGCATGAGGGATTCCCACCGCCGGCCACGGTGGCGGCGACCTTCGTCCATTACCTCTCAGACCCTTTCTACGATAACGGGCCCAACGACCAGGGCATTGGCATCCAGCTGGCCTATTCCCTGGTGCGGGTCGGCATCGGCTTCCTGCTGGCGACGCTGGTGGCGCTGCCGCTGGGCTTCGTGATCGGCATGTCGCCGCTCATGACCCGGGCCCTGAATCCCTTCATCCAGATCCTGAAGCCGATTTCGCCGCTGGCGTGGATGCCGCTTGCGCTCTACACGCTCAAGGATTCGGACGTTTCGGGTGTGTTCGTGATCTTCATCTGCTCGATCTGGCCGATGCTCATCAACACCTCGTTCGGCGTGGCCTCGGTGCGGCGTGACTGGATCAATGTCGCCCGCACCCTGGAGGTGGGGCCGCTGCGCAAGGCGTTCCAGGTGATTCTGCCGGCCGCCGCGCCAACGATTCTCACCGGCATGCGGATCTCGATGGGCATTGCCTGGATCGTGATCGTGGCCGCCGAAATGCTGGTGGGCGGCACGGGCATCGGCTACTTCGTCTGGAACGAGTGGAACAACCTGGCCCTGCCCAACGTGATCTTCGCGATCACCATGATCGGGCTGGTCGGGATGCTGCTCGACCTGGCCTTCGGGGCCCTGCAGAAATCCGTGACCTATCAGGACTGACACCATGACGAACCATTTTCTCAGCGTGGAAGGCCTCACCAAGGTCTATCCAACCAGTGACGGTCAAGCCGGCACCCCCGTCTTTCAAGACATTCACTTCGGTATCGACAAGGGCGAGTTCGTCTGCATCATCGGACATTCGGGGTGCGGCAAGACCACCATCCTCAACGTGCTGGCAGGGCTCGAACAGGCGTCCAGCGGCGTGGTGATCATGAACGAGCGGGAGGTCAAGGGCCCGAGTCTGGAGCGCGGTGTGGTGTTCCAGAATCACGCGCTCATGCCCTGGATGTCGGTGCTCGGCAACGTGGCCTTTGCCGTCAAATCCCGGTGGCCGGAATGGTCCCGTACCGAGATCGAGGCTCACAGCACCCGCTTTCTCGACATGGTCGGACTGGGTCAGGCCATCCACAAGAAGCCCGCCGAGCTGTCGGGAGGCATGAAGCAGCGGGTGGGTATCGCCCGCGCCTTCGCCATCCAACCCAAGATGCTGCTGCTCGACGAGCCTTTCGGGGCACTCGATGCGCTCACCCGGGGCACGATCCAGGACGAACTGCTCAACATCGTGCAGGCCACGCACCAGACGGTGTTCATGATCACCCACGACGTGGATGAGGCAATCCTCCTCGCCGACAAGGTGATCCTGATGAGCAACGGGCCGCTCGCCAAGGTCGCCGAGATCGTCGAGATCACCATGCCGCGTGAGCGCACCCGCGCCGAAATGCATCACGACCCGCAGTACTACCGCATCCGCAACCACCTGGTGGACTTCCTGGTGAATCGCTCCAAGGAGTACGCCGGTGCTGCAGCACTGCCGCACGATCCCCGGCGCCCGTGCGTGGTGCGCCCCGGATTGGTCGTGGATATGGAGCCCCAGGTGGATGAGGCCAAACGGCCGGCCGCCAAGTTGAAACAGATCGTCAACCAGTAAGCAGTTACCCCCTTCAGGAGAAAGAGCATGAATCGCAATGACGTGACTGAAATGATCATGACCGCCAAGATCGCCAAGGGCATCAAGTGGTCGGATGTGGCCGCCAGCTTCGGCCTCGCCAAGGAGTGGGTCACCTCGGCCTGCCTGGGCCAGATGGCGATGAGCGCCGAGCAGGCCAGCATGACCGCAGAGATCTTTTCGCTGCCGGCTGAGGCCATCCCCGTTTTGCAGGCTGTCCCGTACAAGGGATCGCTGCCCACTGCCGTGCCCACCGACCCGCTGATCTACCGTTTCTACGAACTCATCAACGTGTATGGCACCACGTTCAAAGAGCTTATCCACGAAGAATTCGGCGACGGAATCATGTCCGCGATCGACTTCAAGATGGATCTGAAGCGCGAGGCCCATTCGGCCGGTGACCGCGTCGCCATCACCATGTCGGGCAAGTTCCTGCCCTACAAGACCTACTGATCACGCCATTCATTTCTGATTCCAGATCCTTACGGAGCAATGTCACATGAGCACTCAATCGTCCCATACCTACCTGCGCCCCATCGACCGTGATGGCCTCATGAAGTTTGCCGAGGCCGGCCGCGAAAACCCCGAGCGTCGCGGTGTGAACAAGGTTCACACCGTCATGCAGGGGCAGTACCGCTCCTGGAGCTTCGTCGGCATCCACAACCCCGTGGTGGTCGATGAGCCCCTGCACCTGTTCGGCGAAAATACGGCGCCGGCACCGGGTGAGATCGTGCTGTCGGCCCTCGGTGGCTGCCTGGCGGTGGGCATCACGGCGGTGGCCACCCATCGCGAGGTGAAGTTGTCACGCCTCGAAGTCTTCATGGAAGCCGAGATCGGCAACACCGCCGCCTGGGGCGCGGGCGGCGCGGATCGGAAGCCGGAGCAAATGGGTTTCCAGAACATCCGGGTGAAGGTGCTGGTGGAAGGCGATGCCAGCCGCGAGGCCCTCGACGACATCGTCAAGCACGCCAACTACTACTCGCCGGTGGCCAACAGCATGCGCAACCCGATCGCGTTCGAGATCGGCACCATCGAAGCCGCCGAGGCCTGAGACGATGAGCAAGTCGTTTTCCGTGATCACGGGTGACGTCGGCAAGGCGCTTGCGCAACTGCGCAGCGCCGTGCCGGAGACCATGAAGGGCTTTGGCCAGATGTCTCAGGCCGCGCTCTCCGACGGCGCGATGTCGCCCCTGCAAAAGGAGCTGATCGCACTGGCCATCGGTGTGTCCTCGCGCTGTGATGCCTGCATCGGCTTTCACGTCAAGGCCTTGCACAAACTGGGCGTCACCCGGGAGCAGCTCATGGAGACGCTGGCGGTGTGCATCTACATGGGCGGTGGTCCGACCCTCATGTATGCCGCCGAGGCGGTACGCGCTTACGACGAGTTTGCGCCGGTCGAGGCCGCAGTGGCCTGAACTTCAACCTCTATCGCGTTCCGTCCGTCCGGCCCGTTGGCCGGCGGCGGGCGCCACAGGCATCACACAGGCAAGACAAATGACCCAGCGAAAGCGAATCGTGATCGTCGGCAGCGGATTGGCCGGCATGACCCTGGTGCGGGAAATCCGCAAGCGCGACAAGTCGCTCGAGATGCTGCTTGTGTGCGCCGACGACGGGCACTTCTACTCCAAACCCGGTCTGTCCACCGCCTTTGCCTCGGGCAAGGATGCGACCGGGCTGGTGCTGACCCGCGCCGCAAAGCTCGAACAGGATCTTTCCATCGTGATCCTCGCCGGACGACGGGTGCTGGGTATCGACGCCTCGTCCCGAACGCTGGCGCTCGATGGTTGCAAGCTCGACTACGATGAACTCGTGCTCGCGGTCGGGGCCTCGCAGATGCGACTGCCCCTGGCGGGCAATGGCGTGGCCGACGTGATCAGCGTGAATACGTTGGATGAATACGCACGGTTGCGTCAGCGCCTTGACGGCAAGCGCCGGGTGGCCATCGTCGGTGCCGGACTGATCGGGTGTGAATTTGCCAATGACCTTTGTCTGGGCGGTTTTCAGGTGTCGCTCTACGACATGGCGGAACAGCCGCTCGAGCGCTTGCTGCCGCCCTTTGCTGCCCGGTCGATGGCAGAGCGGCTCACGGCCGCAGGCGTGGACCTGCACATGGCGACGCAGCTGGCGGCCATCGAACATGTGGGCGAGGGCTACCGGCTGAGTACGGCCAGCGGCGACGTTGCCGAATTCGATCTTGTGATCAGTGCCATCGGGCTCGTCCCCAATCTTGAACTTGCCCGTTCGGCGGGGATCAAGACCCACCGCGGCATCGTTGCGGATGCGTTTCTCGGCACTTCCGATCCGCATATCCACGCGCTGGGCGACTGTGTCGAGGCGGATGGTCAAGTCCTCCCGTACGTGATGCCGATCATGCAGCAGGCCAAAACGCTGGCCGGCACACTGACCGGACATGCCGAGGCGCTGGTGTATCCGGTGATGCCCATCGTGGTGAAGACGCCGGCGTGTCCGACCGTCATCTGCCCGCCCCCGTCTGGCGTGCCGGGCACATGGCAGGTGGACGCCAGTGATCCAGGCAGTGCGGATCTGCGTGCGCTCTATCTTGGCCCGGATGGCGCACTGGCGGGATTTGTCCTTCAGGGCGCGATGACCCGCGAGCGGCAGATGCTTGTCACCCGTATCCAGTCCGGCGTCCCCACGCCCGCCACGGCCTAGAAGCCGTGCAAGCGCTGCCGCCGCGGTCGCGTTGTTGCTGAAGTCGCGCTGAGCGGCTGTCAGATCGCTGTCGGCCAGCGTGTGCCCTTGCCGGTTCGCGGCTTCAGAGCGCTGTGGTGAATGCCAGCGCCGGGTCATCACGCCTGCCTGCCGAACGCGCCCGTGCGTTCTGCTGGCCGTTCCGGCTCGAGTCCCACCGCCATTTTCGTGGCAGCCCTGTCGGCCATGGGGCCGAGCCAGCTGTTCCGCTTGAAAATCGCACCATCTGACTCTGGCGCAATCGAGCAAGACGTGGTGAAGTGACGGCCATTGCGCTTACGCAGGGTTCATCGGCGGCGCCACCGGCGGCCGATCAGCTCACACGTGCCCGTGGCCGCCGAGTGGCACCCCGAATCAGCGCCAACCGCCACACGTCCCCCAAGCAGGACTCTGATCGCAATCGGAGGCGGTTTCGCCCCGATGCGCTGCTGATCCTGCGACAAACAACAAGATTGGTTTTCAGATGAGTTTAATGAGCCGCCACGGGATCGTGCCTTCAGACACCGCCAAGGGTTTTCTGGCTGCACTTGTGGTCGTTGCGTGCTGGACCGGATTCAATCTCGTTTCGCGGTTTGGATCGACGGCCTCCTTTACCCCGTTCGATCTTGCGGCGCTGCGCTACGGTGTGTCGGCCACACTGACCCTGCCGTTCTTTTTCAGGTATGTCCCGATCCGCGACTGGCCCCGCCATGCGGTGCTGGCAACGTTCGCCGGCCTCGGCTACGGCATCTTCGTGTACTCAGGATTTTCCTATGCCCCCGCGGCGCACGCGGGGCTTTTCGTCAATGGCGGCATCCCGTTCTGGACGGTCGTGATCGCCGCTGTCCTGGCCGGTTTCCACATCGCACGCCAGACCCTTCTGGCCTTGCTCCTGTCGAGCTCCGGGCTCGTTCTGATCGGCTTCCACAGCCTGGCCGCGCCGGCGGTTGCCGGGCAATGGATCGGGGATGTCCTGTTTCTTGCGGCCGCCCTGTGCTGGGCGATCTTCGGGCTGTTGATGCGCCGATGGGGCATCAAGCCCCAGCACTGCATTCTCGGCATCGCCGCGTTCTCGGTCGTCACCTACATGCCCGTGTATCTGCTCTGGTTGCCCAGTGAGCTGGCCAGCGCGAGTTGGGGCGCCATTGCGCTTCAAGCGGTCTATCAAGGCATCGTGGCCGCCTTGTTGGCTGCGGGCATGTACAGTTACGCGAGCCAGAAGATCGGTGCCTGTGAAGCGTCCATGATGCTGGCGCTGGTGCCCGCGCTGACCGCGATCGGTGGTTTCTTCATCCTGGACGAAGCACTGAGCCTGGTGACGGGCATTGGTGTCGTGATCGTGTCGCTGGGGGCCTTGCTGGGCGCCATGCCGTCCAATACGCTCCAGCGCTTCGCCTCGCGCAGGTATCGCTGACGCGCCCCCCGGATCGCCTGCGTTCTAGGCTGTCGTGGCACCTTCACGGCTCGGCGGAACGATCGGCACGACATTGTCGGCCGCATTGACCACGCGTCTGACATGACAACGCTGTGAGTAGATGTCGGCGATTACCACACCGTCGGCGCTGCGGGCCATCTGGATGTGATGATCCATGCGCCCGTCAGGGTTTGCCAGCTCATGCAGGTGCAGGACGAGTCGGGCGCCGGGATTGGCGTTTCCGTGGAACAGGATGTGGCGTTCGGTCGTACTCAGGTGGTGGGCCGCACGACCGAACCAGCGTGACTCGGCCTGATCTGCAAACTCGTGGAAACGTGCAAAGTACATGAAACCCGCGCCATTGAAGTGGGCGCTGGGGTTGGTGTCCAGGAGTTGCGGCGCAAAGCTGTGGGCATGAGCATGCGCCGATTCCGGGCGCGGCTTTTTCTGCGAACGCTGCCTGTTCAAGTCAGCGAAGCGCGCGCCGTCGCCGAGTTCGGGAAGGCCGTCGAAGCCGGGGACCGCGCTGCGTACCGCGGAGGTGTTGTCGTCCGCGCGCTCGCGGGCGACAAACACCGACTGCATCTCCAGCGTAGCAATGATCTCGTTCCCGCAGGCAATCACATGCTTGCTGTAGCACTGGGTGCGGCTGATGCGGCCGATCCGGCTGTCGAGCGAAAGGAGATCGCCCTCGCCAACCCGCTCAAGGGCGGCCTGCCGCAACCGGATGGCACGAAACGCCGCATACACACGTCGCCCCCGGCCATCGCGCAGATTCACCACCGGCTGGCCGCAGGCCTCCGCCAGCAGTTGCCAGTGGCGATCACCACATTCGGCCAGAAGCCAGCTCTCCGACAGGCCGTTGAGACCCAGTTGCGGCATGCCCACCCGTACCCGGGCCGGCAGGGTGGCCGGTCGTGTGTCAGGGGGGCTCCAGGCTGAGAAGGCGGCATCGAACATGGTGATCTCCCCAGGGCGATCAGACGGCTGCCGCAACAGCGGCGTCGGCCGGTCGGACGCTGGCCAGGCGCTCGGCGATCACCTCGGCGAGGTAGGCTGAATCCTCGGCCACGCCGAGGAAGCGACCCGAGCCCCAAGTGTTGAGCCACGGCAGCCCGAGGAAGTAAAGCCCCTCCACCGGCGAGACGCCGCGGGTGAATTTCGGCCGACCGCGCCCATCGAAGGTGGGCAGGTCGATCCAGCGGTAGTCCGGGCGAAAGCCGATGGCCCACACGATGCTCGTGATCCCGGCCGCATCGCAATCGAGGGACGTGGGGTCGGACTCGGGCGCCCAGACCTTGGCGAACGGCGGCTCTTCCGGCGCGTCGATGCCCTTGTCGGCGATGAACTTGTCGATGTCCCGGCGAATACTCACGTACACCTCGTCGGCGTCGTCCAGGTTCTTGCTCAGGTCGGGCAGAAATTCAAGCCGGCTACTCTGGATGTTGGCCATCGAGCCATACAGCTTCACGCCTTCGAGGGCGAAGCGGCGCAGATCGATCTCGTGACCGCCGTCGCGCCCGGTCATGTAATGGTTGGTCTTCTCGCGGGCGGCTTCGCCGAGCGGGTGACGGTCGATGGTGAGCTCGTAGTAGCGCATGTCCCACAGCCACTCGGTGGCGTCCTTGCCCCGGTACTTGCGGGGCGAGCGCGGGGCCGGGCCCACACACAGGTGCACCTTGCGCCCGGCCAGGTGCAGGTCTTCCATCAACTGCACGCCGGATTGCCCGGAGCCGACCACCAGCACTTCGCCCTCGGGCAGCTGCGCCGGATTGCGGTAGTCCCGCGAGTGGATCTGCTGGATGTGAGCCGGCAGGCTGGCCGCATAGTCCGGCACGATGGGGATGTCGTAACCGCCGGTGCAGATGGCCACCTGGTCGGCCTCGAAACGCCCCGCGCTGGTCGCCACGTCGAAGCGTCCCGACGCCGACCGGCTCACCTGCTGGACCGACACGCCCTCGACGATGGGTGGCTCGAAGCTTCGTGCGAAGGCCTCGACGTAATCCACGATCTCGTCCTTGAGCATGTAGCCGGTCGGATCATCGCCGGC
The DNA here is from genome assembly GCF_017309585.1 of Nitrogeniibacter aestuarii. NCBI lineage: Bacteria > Pseudomonadati > Pseudomonadota > Betaproteobacteria > Rhodocyclales > Zoogloeaceae > Nitrogeniibacter > Nitrogeniibacter aestuarii. Next base: position 933,330 of record NZ_CP071321.1, read on the forward strand.
ATACGGAAAGTCCGGCAGCTGACATTGCCAGTTCGGCGTCACCAGGCAGAAACTGTCCCAGCGTTCATGCTTCCAGGAATGGGCGACACGACGCTTTTCGAACACGATATGGTCGATGCCCTGTTGCTTGAGGCGATAGCTCAAGGACAGCCCGGCCTGGCCGCCGCCGATGATCAGTACCGGGTAATGGGTGCGCGAGAGTAGTTCTGTCGATTGGGGGAATAGGGTATTCATGGGAAATCCTCTGTGTTGCGGGGTTGGGGGGCGGCGCTCAGCGGGCGCCGGGCTTGAAGCCTTCGACGAGGACTTCACTTTCCGAGGGGTCGAAGTCCTCGGCGCGCGTTCTGATGCGCGCGAGCTGATCCATGGCACTGGAGCAGTAGAAACCGTACTTGGCCTTGACCCGTTCGCTGGCTTCGCCCAGGGCGCTCTCGCAGCGCTGGACGAAATCACCCACCGGGTAGCGGCCACCGGCATCGAGGTGATCCTGGATGACCAGCGAGGGGGAGTAGCAGCGTTCCTGCTGGCCATCGGGCCAACGGACGTCGAAGTAGATCTCAGGCATGTTGAAACTCCGTGATTGGGGTTGTGGTTTTAAGCAGGTCGAGATAGGCGGCTTCATGCGCGTGTGCGCAGTCACTCCACAGGTGGTGCGCCGCCACCTGGTGGCCCGCTTCGATCAGTTGCTGGCGGGTGGCCGGGATGAGCGCGCGGCACATGGCGGTGGCAATCGAGTCCGGGTCGTGCGGATCGACCCAGAGGCAGTCCGTGTCGCCGAGAAAATCGGTGAAGGGCGCCATGCCCGAGACCAGGGTGGGGACCCCGCAGGCCATGGCCTCGATGATCGCCAGCCCGAAACCCTCGATCAGAGAGGCGAACACCAGCGCGTCGGCAAGACGGTAGGCCGCAGGCATCTCGTCATCGGCCAGCACGCCGGCGAGAATCACCTCGATCCCCGCTGTCAGGCCGGCCTGGGCGAGCGCGGCATCGAAATCCCGGCGGTAGCGATCATGGTCGAGCAGGCTGGCGCCGCCCACGATGAGCAGTTGAGCGTCGGGTACGCCGTGTCTGAGCCGGGCAAAGGCACGCAGCGCGCCGATGGTGTTCTTGCGCGCCTCGATACCGCCGACCATCAGAAAGATCGGCCCGCGGCCCAGCCCCAGGCGGTGACGCAGGCGAACATCCATCTCGGTCGGCTGCGGATTGAAGCGGGACAGATCCACGCCATTGCCCACCAGCGTTGAAGCGCGGCCGAAACGCTGCAGCAGCGTGTCCTGCCAGGTGGGGCTGACCGTCAGCAGGCGATCCGCATGATCGATGCAACGTGCCTCCCAGGCATCGACCCGGGCATCCCCGAAGGAGGTTTCCAGGTGGTGGACCGTGCGCAGGTAGCCGGCCACCGTGCCGGCCCGGCGCAAGGCCAGCAGCGCGTTGGCGCCGATGCCGTCGTGGGCATGGAACACGTCGAAATCGGCATGTCCCGGTTGCGAGAACCAATCCACGAACCCGCGGATGCGGGCCTCGACCACCGCGCTGAGCGACGCTGGAGCGACCTCGCAGGGCACGAAACGTGTCGCACACGAAGTCCCGCGAAAGAAGCGTGAGCCGGCCGCCGCAGGCGCGTGGATGGTCACCGCATGGCCGCGCGCCATGAGTGCTTCGCCCAGCGACAGGCAATGCACCACCCCGCCGCGCGGGTTCACCGAATGGGTCAGCAGGGCGATACGCAAGGGGCGCTCACACATGGCAGACCTCCCGGTGCGCGGGGGCTTCGACCCCCATCAGGGGAGACTGCGTCAGATCCCAGAAAGTCGCCTGCTCGGCAACACCCGCGGCGTTGGTGCGCACCTGCAGGCGACGGCTGGCGTCGAAGTGCCCGATGCCGGCCGCCGTAATGTCCCGCGTTGCGAAATGCGCGACCAGATCGCTCACCTGCTCGGGGCGGCAGGCCAGCAGGTAGCCGAAACTCGGAAAACTTCTGAGCCAGCGGGCGAGGGGCACACCGTGCGGCTGTGGAACGGCATCCAGGTCGAGCTGCAGGCCGACGCCGGAGCACTCCATGAACATGAGCGCCGTGCCCAGCAGGCCAGCCTGACTGATGTCCTTGGCGCCGTGGGCCAGCCCACGCTCCGCCGCGATCGGCAGCAGCTCGAGGTCGCCGCACATGCGTCCGGCCGGAGCCGAGGTGGCCGCATCCCAGTTGTCGAAGGGCTCGCGATACGCACCGCGCAGGTCGATGGCTGCCACCAGGGCATCCCCCGGCCGCGCCGCAAAGCTGGTGAGCAAGGTGTTCGCTTCACCCACGATGGCCACCGCCAGCTGGGTCTGCGTCGTACGCAGGTTGCTGTGGCCGCCCACGATGGGCACGCCCAGCGCGCGGGCTGCGTCGTCCAGGCCCTTCATCACGGCGGCGGCATGGGCATCGCCATCGCTCCACAGGGCATCGACCACCGCCAGGGCGCGGCCGCCCATGGCGGCGATGTCGGAGACGTTGACCATGACGCCACACCAGCCGGCGAACCAGGCATCGTGGGCGACGAACTCGTTCATGAAACCTTCGATGGCGAACAACAGGTGACTGTCGCCACGCGGGAGGGCCGCGCAATCGTCCCCCAGCCAGGCCGCCGCGCCCGGCACATGTGGCACCGACACATGACGCAGCAGCGTCTCGATGTCGCGCTTGTGCGCCAGGCCCTTATGGGCACGCATTTCAGTCATCAGGGCGTCGAGCGTCATGATCGCCCCCGATGCACGTGCACCCGCAGCGGCTCATCCGGTGCAAAGGCCGGGTAATGCGCGAGGTCGGCCGACATGACGTGGTGCGGCTGACCGTGCAGCTCGGTGCTGCCCAGGCTGTGCCAATGCAGTCGCTGGAACATGCGCACATTGGCGGCCTGCACCTGGGCGATGAAACGCTTGCAGCCGAAGGTGTGGGCACTGCGTACGGCAAGCTGGATGAGCGCTGCGCCGATCACGCCGACCCGGCGGAACTCGCTCGCCACCGCGAGGCGAGAGCCTTGCCAGGTGCCGGGCTCGCATTGATGGATGCGCACCGTGCCGACCACCGGGCGATCACCCGGCGGCGTGGCATCCGTTGCCGGATAAGCCACCAGCGTCAGCGCGTGGGGATCGATGGCGTCGGTGTCGTCGCCGTCGAAAAGCCCCTGCTCGTGGCAGAACACGGCGCGACGCAGTTGCTGCGCAGCGGCTTTCCCCGCCGCATCGGCGTGCACGATCCGATAGTCGCGCGGCACCAGCAGACGCAGGTTTTCGGGCAGCGGCGCGTTCATGCCCGGGCCTCGTAGCTGGCCAGTGCGGAGCAGGCGCCGCATTTGCCGCAGCCGGCCTTCATGCCCGCCCCGGACAGGCCGGCGCCCCGGATGAGCCCGGCCAGCGGCCGCAGCAGTTCATCCATGAAGGTGCTGTCGGGGGCGGGGTGATCTTCCAGCGGCGTGCCGGAGATGGGTACGAAAGGCACCACAAAGGGATACACGCCCATGTTCACCAGCCGGGCGCAGGTCTCGAGAATCGCATCCCGGGTATCGCCCAGGCCAGCAAGGATGTAGGTGGACACCTGGCCGCGGCCGAACGTCTCCACCGCCGCGGCAAAGGCCTCGTCATAGCGGGCCAGTGAGACCGTGGCCTTGCCCGGCATCAGGCGTGTGCGCAGTGCCGGCGTGACGATTTCCAGATGCAGGCCCACGCTGTCGACGCCGGCCTCACGGACCCGGCGGAACCAGGCGAAGTCTTCCGGCGGTTCGAACTGGGCCTGCAGCGGCAGATCCACCGCCGCGCGAATGGCCTCGGCGCTCTCGCACATCACCTTGGCGCCCCGGTCGGCGGTCGGCGGCGTGCCGGTGGTCATGACCATGTGACGCACGCCGTCGAGCAGCACGGCGGCACGGGCGACCTCGGCCAGTTGCTCCGGGCTCTTGTGGGCCACCGTGCGCCCGGCCGCGAGTGACTGGCCGATGCTGCAGAACTGGCAGCTCTTGGTGCGGCTCTGATAGCGGATGCACTGTTGCAGCACCGTGGTGGCCAGCACGTCGGTGCCGTGCAGGGTGGCGATGTGGCTGTAGGGCACACCGTCGAGGGTTTGCAGTCGGTAGAAGCGCGGCTTGCGGGCGAACTCCACCTTTGCGATGGTGACCCCGTCGCGCCGGATCGTGGCCTGCCCGTCGGCGTTGGGCACCGAGGCCAGGTAGGGCGAATTGTGGGCGCTGCTGGTGTGCACCGGCACCATGACGGGCCGGCCGTCCACCACCACCGCAGCATGGTCCGAGGGGCCGGCGCCACCGCGCCGGCTGTGAATGTCCGCTGCCACGCCTTCCAGGCGAAAGCCGCGGCTTTGCAGGTCAGAGATGAGGTGCTGCGAGGCAGCCGGGCTCGTCATGGTCATCGTGTGCTCCCGTGGGGTTGGGCATCTCGGCGTCGCCGAGCGCATGCAGCGGGGCCTTGGTGGCCAGGTCGGCATGCAGGGACAGGAGTTCGGGCCGGGCGTAGTGACCGACCGAATCCATCATGCGTTTTCGTTTGGTGATGAGGGCCATGTCCAGGTCGGCCACGAGCATGCCCTCGCCCTCGGTGAGGGGCGGGCACACGTAGTTGCCTTCCGGTGAGACGATGGCGGTATGGCAGCCGCCGCGCAGTGCGCGCTGCATGGCCGGGTCGGGGGTAATCGACTCGATCTGGGCATCGGTGAGCCAGCCGGTGGCGTTGACCACGAAGCAGCCGGACTCGAGCGCATGGTGACGGATGGTCACCGCCATCTGGTCGGCAAAGATCTGGCCGACCATCGAACCGGGAAACTGCGCAGCATGGATTTCCTCATGCTGGGCCATGAGGGCATAGCGGGCGAGCGGGTTGTAGTGCTCCCAGCAGGCCAGGGCGCCGACGCGGCCGACGGCGGTATCGACCACCTTGAGGCCGCTGCCGTCGCCCTGTCCCCACACCATGCGCTCATGGTAGGTGGGGGTGATCTTGCGACGCTTGAGCACCAGTTCGCCCGTCGCATCGAAGATCAGCTGGGTGTTGTAGAGCGTGCCATGGTCACGCTCATTGACCCCCAGCACGACGACGGTGCCGGCCTTGCGCGCGGCATTGCCCACGGCCCGGGTCACCGGCCCGGGGACGGTCACCGCCCACTCGTACAGCTTCAGATGCGCGGCGCCCATGGTGACCGCGGGCTGGATGAACGAGAAGTACGGGTAGTAGGGCACGAAGGTCTCCGGGAAGACCACCATGTGCGCGCCTTTCTGCCCGGCCTCCGTGATGGCCAGGCAGACCTTGTCCACCGTGCCCATCGCAGACTCGAGATCCGGTGCCATCTGCACGGCGGCAACGCGGACGGTTCGGGAGGTCGTCATGCGGGGTCTCCTCGATCCGTCAGAGGGTCCAGGTGTTGACCACGAACGCGTTGTCGCGCTTGTGGAGCAACTGAAGGTCCATCACATCGAGGGGGCTGATCGGTACGATGCCCGGGATCAGTGAGGGCTCGCCATGGCCGTACAGGGCTTGCAGGCCGAAGCGGCATGCATACACCTTGCCGCCTTCTTCGATGAACTTGGCGATCTGCTTGTTCATGGCCAGGTGGCCGGGGAAGGCCTCGTCGCCCAGGCGGGGGAAGCCACGCTGCAGGCCCAGGGTGACGCCCGGACCGTACAGCAGGATGGTGGTGTCGAAGCCCTTGCGCAGCAGACGCGTGGCCTGCAGCAAATTGACCAGGCCGATCGAGCCCTCGAAGGCCACGGTGTGAAAGGTGACCAGCGCTTTCTGGCCGGGTTCGGCTTTTACGTCTTCAAAGACCTTGTCTTCGTAATCGACAAAGAAGTCGCCATCGGCATGAGGGGCTTGAGTGACTGCGGGCATGTTGTTGCTCCTTGATGTGTTGGGGGGCGCACTTCGCGTCGCAGCCCCGGCCGGAAGACCGGAACGTTTCAGCGTGGTGCGCAGCATCAATTGAGCAATCAATGTGCCAGCCATTGTATTTTTATTGTATGCATACAAGTAATCGCGCGTGCGACGGCGCATTCAGCGTTCTGGTGCCCGCGTGGGGTGCCTCATCATCAGGATTTGCAAGAGAATTCCGCGCACAGGAAGCGTGCGGCGAGGAGGTGAATTGCACGCATTAAGTGCGATTTTTGTATGCATACAATCGGCGGGTCGTGCGCGATGTGATCCGGCTTTCCGGGGCCGAAACAAGGGGGCTCGGCGCCGGATGGCGCTGACCGAAGCAGTCAGGGAATCGAGGGGGAAATCGAACGGATCACGACCATGCCCGCGCCACCGACCCGGCGGTGCTCAGACGATGGAAGAGTAGATTGCCGGTGGGTGGGACAGGGCCGAGCCAACCAGCTCCATGGCGTGGCGGACATCATCGCGGCTGGCCACACCGCCCAGGCAGATGCGCACCGCTTCGACTGCCGTGCCACTGACCAGGAACGCGTCGCTGGTGACCACGCCGATACCGCTCGAGCGCAGGTGCGCCGCAAAGCTCACCCGGCTCCAGCCCTCGGGCAGCGGCAGCCAAAGGTGAAAGCCTTCTTCCGAGGCCAGATAGTCCGCAGCGCCGAGCACCTCGCGGGCAATCCGTTGGCGCTCGACCGACTCTCCACGGATGAACTGCACCAGAGCGTCCGCCGTACCATCGGCGATCCATTCGGTCGCAATGGCCATGGAGATGGGCGGCGCCATGACCGATACCGCCCGCAATGCCGCACTCAACCGGGGCAACTGGCGTACATCGGGCGCCGCCAGATAGGCGATGCGCAGCCCCGCGCCGAGCGTCTTCGACAGGCCGCCGACGTAGTAGGTGATGTCCGGCGCCAGCGCATGGAAACTGGGTGGGGCGTCGGTCAGCAACAGACTGTAGGGGTCGTCCTCAATGATCGGCACCCCGTAACGTCGCGCGACCTCGATGAGCGATTCGCGACGCTCCAGCGGGACGGTGACCGTAGTGGGGTTCTGGAGGGTGGGGTTCAGATACAGGGCCGCTGGCGCATGGTCCCGGCAGGCCGCCTCGAATGCCTCGGGTGTGACGCCTTGCGCATCACAGGTCAGGCCCAGCAGGCTGATTGAATGCAGCGCGGCCAGCGCACGGGCACCGGGGTAGGTGATGTTCTCGCAGCAGATGCGCCCGCCATGCCCGGCCAGCAGCGCGAACAAGGCGTTGAGCGCACTGTGGGTGCCCGGGCAGATCAACACCTTGTTGAGCGCACTGCGAACGCCTCGCCGCGCGAGCCATTGAACCGCCATGTCCCGATCCTCGGGGCTGCCGCCGAAGGTCTGGTAGCGCAGCATGCCGCGAATGTCGGTGCACAGGCGCTTCATGCCCGATTCCATCCGGGCCAGCAGCTCGGTCGAATCCGGCTCCGGTGGCAGGTTCATGGACAAGTCGATCACCGCCGGCCGGGCGATGTCGCGCTGGATATGCGGGGCTGCGCTGGGGCGCACGAAGGTGCCCCGTCCCACCCGCGCCTCGATCAGCCCTCTGCGCTGCGCCTCGGCGTACGCACGGCTGATGGTCGTGAAGTTGTAGCCGAGCGCATCGGCCAGCTTGCGCTGTGGCGGCAAGGCGGCATTCGCCTTGAGCCGCCCGGCCCGGATGTCATCGGCAATTGCCTCGGCGATCGCGATGTAGGCAGGTCGATCCTTGGCAATGGACGTGGGCGTCCAGGACAGCGGGCGGTTGGGCATGTTGTGCAACGGGCGTTGTTTCTGGTGACCGCACTATTGTACGCATTCAATGCCGTCAAATTGTTCGCGTCCCGTTTGTCCACCCATCCGGCACGGTGTAATCGGAGAATGCCTCGCATGCCGCGGCCAGGTCTTGATCGGCCCTCAGCTGAAAAGCATCGAAGCCGACCTGATGCAGGAACCAGAGTTGGTCACGGAGGATGTCACCGGTGGCCCGCAGCTCTCCGCGATAGCCGATGCGCTCCCGCAGCAGGCGGGCCATGGAATACCCCCTGCCGTCCGTAAAAACGGGAAACTCGATCGCGATCAGTCCGAGACCTTCAATCCGGGCGGCGAGCGCGCCGATGTCATCCTCGGGCTCCAGCCAGACCCCGATATCGCGGTGCGTCGTGACTGACGCTTCCCGCCAGGCAAGCCATTGATCGACGCTGACGCAGGCCGGCGTCGCCGGATCTGCGGTCGCTCCGCGCTCGATTCGGGCGCGGGTGTCTTCGAACGTTCCCTCAAGCGTGAGAATGCTTGCCATCCCTGCCTCCATAAACAGCTGCTTTGAACGGTTCGTGTCCCAGGCGCTCGACCGTGTGGATGAAGGCTTCCTCGGGGGCTCGGTGTTCGCGGTACACCTTGATCACGCGCTCGATCGCCACGGGCACCTGGTCCGCGGGCAAGGCGGGACCCATGATTTTTCCGATGGCGGGCTCGCCATCCGGATGTCCGCCGAGCGTGACCTGGAAGAACTCCTGGCCATTCTTGTCGACGCCGAGGACGCCCAGGTGGCCGACGTGATGATGGCCGCAGGCGTTGACGCATCCCGAGATGTTGAGGCTCAGTGCCCCGGTTGCCTGCAGATCATCGTCCTGGTCGAAACGTCGCTGGATGGCTTCGGCCAGTGGCAGAGACCTGGCATTGGCGAGGTTGCAGAAATCACCCCCCGGACAGCACACGAGATCAGTTGCCGTGCCGACGTTGGGGGTTGCCAGCCGCGCGTCCAGTGCGGCCGACCACAGCGCATGCAGGTCGCGGGTCAGAACATGCGGAAGCACGAGATTCTGGTCATGCGAGACGCGGATCTCGCCCCGGCTGAAACGATCGGCCAGATCGGCCACCCGATCCATCTGGTCTGCCGTCGCGTCGCCGGGGGGCGTCCCGGTCCGCTTCAGTGACAGGGTGACGATGCTGTGTCCCAAGGCCTTGTGGGCCGAGGTATTTCTGTTGGCCCACCCCGCAAACGCATCATCGAAGATCCGCGTGAGCGCGGCGTCATCCGGCACCGGGGCGTGCACGTCGCACGCGGGCGCCTGAAAGTGGGCGCTGACCGCTTCGATTCGGGCATCGCTGAGGGTTGCGGGGCCATCGCGCAGGCACATCCATTCGTGCTCCACCTCGCGTGCAAAGGCGGCAACGCCCAGTTCCTTGACGAGAATCTTGATGCGCGACTTGTACTTCTTGTCGCGCCGGCCGAATCGGTTGTAGGTCCGCATGATGGCGTCGACATAGGTGAGCAATTCCCGATGCGGCAGAAACGCCCGGACACATTGGCCGACCATGGGCGTACGCCCCAGTCCGCCACCCACGAACACCTCGAAACCAACCTCGCCCTCAGCGCTGTGTACCGCCCTGAGCCCGATGTCGTGAAACCGTACGGCCGCTCGGTCCACCTGGCTACCCGTGATCGCGACCTTGAACTTCCTGGGCAGAAAGCTGTATTCGGGCGACAGGGTCGACCATTGGCGAAGAATCTCGCAGTACGGTCTCGGGTCGAGCACTTCGTCCCTGGCCACGCCCGCGAAATGATCCGTCGTGATGTTGCGGATGCAGTTCCCGGACGTCTGGATGGCGTGCATGTCGACCGCGGCCAGTGCGTCGAGAATGTCCGGCACTTCCTCGAGACGCACCCAGTTGAACTGGATATTGCATCGCGTGGTGAAGTGCCCATAGCCACGGTCGAAATCGCGCGCAATGGTGGCGAGCGCTCTCATCTGACGCGAGGACAGGGTGCCGTACGGAATGGCGACACGCAGCATGGGCGCATGCCGCTGGATATAGAGCCCGTTCTGAAGGCGCAGCGGGCGAAAGTCGTCTTCGGACATCTGGCCGCTCAGGTACCGCAGCATCTGGTCCCTGAACCGCGTCACCCGCTGGCGCAAGAAGCGCTTTTCGTTTTCGTCGTATTGATACATTGAGGTTCTCGCCGTTCAGGGCAGCAGGAAAATGGATTTCTCGGTGAGGCTCACGGGCGTTTCATCCGTGCTGTGCACCTGGAACGCAATGGGCTGTGCCCCATGGCGTGTTTCGTCGGCAGCCATGCTGACCCCCAGGGGCACGGACGACACTTCGCCGGCAGGCAAGAGGATGTGCGTGTCGCCTTCAATGCGCATGTCGCCCGGACCGACAATACTCACAACGACCATGCGCGGCGTTTCGAGCATGTTGGCGATCTTCAGGATGTAGGGGTTTTCGATGCGGCCATCGCTCGTTTCATGCATCAGGGCTCGGCGGTCGCGCAGCACATCCACCTGCAGCGGGACGCGGTTCGCCAGCAGCACCATGGCGGCCACAAAGCACACGATCAACGCACTGGCGTAGGTCGTGACTCGCGGGCGCAGGGCTCCGCCAAACGCAGGTTTACCGCCACCACGCACAGGGGCCTGCAGGGTGCGCTCGGAGGCAAACCGGATCAGCCCCGTGGGTGCCTTGACGCGCGTCATCACCTCATCGCAGGCGTCGGCGCACAGGCCGCAATTGATGCACTCGTACTGCAGCCCCTTGCGAATGTCGATGCCGGTCGGGCAGACCTGAACACACAGGCTGCAATCCACACAGTCGCCCCGCGGGCCCGTGCTGTCTTTACCGTGCTGCGCGCCTTTCGCGCCACGCGGCTCGCCACGGCGCGCGTCGTAACTGATGGTGCGGGTATCCGCATCGATCATCACGCCCTGGAACCGCGCATACGGGCACATATGGAGGCACACCATCTCGCGCGCGAAGCCGGCCATGACATAGGTGAACACGGCGTAGAAAAACACCCAGAAACCTTCCCACGGCCCCAGTGACCCGCTTGCGAGGTCGGCGAGCAATTGGCGAATGGGCGAGAAGTAGCCCACGAAGGTAATCCCGGTCCACAGGGCAATCAGGCCCCAGGTCAGATGCTTGCCCGTCTTGCGTGCGATCTTTGCGGTGCTCGCGGCACTGCTGTCCAGACGCATTCGCGACAGGTGATCGCCTTCAAATCGGGCCTCGACCCAGCGGAAGATGGCCGAATAGACGGTCTGGGGACAGGTGAAGCCGCAGAACATGCGTCCGGCCAGCGCCGTGACCATGAACAGGCCGCTGGCCGCGCCGATCAGCGCCAGCGTCAGCAGCATGGCGTCCTGGGGCCACAACACCAGCCCGAAGACATAGAACTTGCGCTCGGCGATATCGAACAGAAGTGCCTGGCGACCGTCCCACTGCAGCCAGCACGTGGCATAGAAGATGATCTGGGTGACCCAGACCATGGACCACCGCCAGGTGTTGAAACGCCCGGTGACCGAACGTGGGTGGATTCGCCCGGTGCGTTCATAGAACGACACCCGGGCCGCAAGGGCTTTCGATGATTCACTGCTCATGACGTGCTCCGATCGCAACCTGCACCGCGCGGACGCGGGTGATCAGGGCGATGGACGCAGTACATCACCTCAGCGACTTGGATAACAGTCGCAGTTTTTTAACTATTTGAGCATAACAGTTTGAACGATGGCCGCCAGGCGACTGATGGCCGCGTCAATGTCCGGGCCCCAGGGGTGGCCATAGTTCAGCCGGATACAGTGGCCGTATTCCCGCTTTGCCGAGAAGATCGGGCCCGGCGCAATACTGATGCCTTCGTCCAGCGCCATGCGGTGAACCGCCAGGGCATCGGTGCCGGCGGGCAGCTCGACCCACAGGAAATAGCCGCCTTGCGGACAGCTCAGGCGAGTGCCCGGGGGAAACCGCGCTTCAATGGCGCGAACCATGTCCGTCTGCTGGTGCTCCAGGCGGGCGCGAAGGCGCCTCAGGTGGGGTTCGAGTTCGCCGTGTTTGAGAAACTCGGCGAGCGCAATCTGCACGGGGATGGTTGTTGCCAGACTGGCCGACAGCTTCAGCCGCTGAATTCGTTGCGCGTACCGCCCCGCAGCGACCCAACCCAGGCGATAGCCAGGCGCCAGACTCTTCGAAAAGCTGGACACATTCATGACGAGCCCGGTCTGGTCCATCGACTTGATGGCCAGCGGGCAGCGCGAATCGAAGTGCAGGTCGGCATACGTGTCGTCTTCGATCAAGGGCACGTCGTGGTTCCGGAGCAAATCGATCAGCGCCTTGCGATGCTCGTCCGGCACCAATGCGCCCAGCGGATGCTGAAAGTTCAGCATGAACACGCAGGCCTTGACGGGATGGTGTCGGAGCGCATCCGCAAGGGCCGGCAGACTGACGCCGTCGCGCGGATGCGTCGGTATCTCGATCACCTTCAGCCCACGACGCTCGGCCATCTGCAAGGTCGCATGGAAGGTCGGCGACTCGAGTGCAATCAGGTCCCCCGGCTGGGTGCACGCTTCCAGACACAGGTTCAGCGCTTCCATGGCGCCGTTGGTGATGACGATTTCATCAACCGGCACCGCCACGCCACGCTCGAGGTAGCGTTTCGCCAATTCCCGGCGCAGTTCCGTATTGCCCGGCGGCAGATCCGTGACCGTCGCCCGTGGGTCCAGATGGCGCGCCGCGCGTGCCAGCCGGCTCCCCAGCTTCTTGAGCGGATAGAGGTCCGGGCTGGCGAAACTCGAGCCCAGCGGGACAACCGCCGGGTTCTTCACCGCAGCCAGAATTTCAAAAATGAACTCGCTGACCTTGAGCGAGGTTGACGCGCCCACAGGCCGCGTCATCTCGGGCTCGGCCAGCATGGACCCCAGTTGCGGCCGGACGTAATACCCCGATTGAGGCCGGGCCTCGATCAGCCCGCGGCGCTCAAGCAGGTAATACGCTTTGAGTACCGTCGACGGACTGATGCGCTTCGTTTCGCACGACTTCCGCACCGAAGGCAAGCGATCACCCGCGCGAAGAACGCCGCGGCTGATGTGCGTCTCGATCTCGGCGGCAAGCTGTTCGTAGAGATTCATGCCGCCGAGTGTATGTCTGACTTGCCGATAAGTGTTGATTGGCTGGTACGCCGCGTTCCACGGCAAGACGATGCCCGACGATTGTCGAATCGAGAGGCTGTTCGATTAGTCCAAGCTTCTGGGTTGTTTGGTGGTAACTCGTCGGCCTGAACAGCCGTCGGGGCATTACGATCAATCGGGCCGCGACAGGGTCGATATCTTCCTCTCCGACCGGAACATCGGGAACGAAGGGTTTCGTTTTAGCGAAGGCGAACGCGCGACCCGTAGTCGGCGGTGAGAACTCTGTCGGGCGGATTGATGGCGATGGCGACCTTCCCTCGTGCGCGTCCGAGCGCCATGTGTTCGATGGCCTCGGCACCCCGTTCCAGACTGAAGACCCTGTCCACGGGCGGGCGGATCGCCCCGGTTTCAATCAGGCCGCAGAGGGCCTGCAGATCAGCTTGCTGTACGGTGGAGACCAGCGGAAAGAGCCGGTGCCGGGACAGAAACGGATTCAGGCACCAAGCCGCCAGGGGGCGTCTCAGCCCTACGGTCCACGGACTGCCACGCTCTCCGCCGACCAGAATCAAGATGCCGCGCTCATCGAGCAAGCACCGCAATTCTGAAAGCGACCGGTTGTCCCCGATGTTGATGACGACAGGAAAGCGACGCGGAAGGGTTTGTCGCCCGAATTGGGTGTAATCAAACACATGATGCGCGCCAAGCCCGAGCACGTAATCTGCTTTGGCCTGACTGCACACGGCGCTGACCTGTGCCCCCAAATGGCGGGCGATCTGTACAGCATAGGAACCCACGCCACCAGATGCGCCCAGAATGAGCACGTCCTGTCCCGGGAGGATGGGTGCCGCCCGCCGGAGTGCCTGGTGGGCGGTGACCCCTGACATGGCGCAGACCGACGCACCCAGGGCATCCAGGTTTCCGGGGCGCACGACCATCTGATCTGCCTCGGCGAGGGCCAGTTCCGCATAAGCGCCTTTCCCGAGACCGAATACTTCATCGCCCACACGAAGATGGCGAACCTGTCGACCCACCTCGATCACCTGCCCGGAGAGGTCGATGCCCGGGATGGGATGGCGTGGTCGCCTGAGACCCATGGCCAGCCGAAGCGGATAAGGGGTGCCATTGAGCATGTGCCAGACCGCCCGGTCAACGCCTGCTGCATGAACCCGCACCAGCACCTGGCGTGGCCCGGGTGGCGGCGGGCGCTGCACATGGCTCACCGTCAGCGCGCGCGCGTCCCCGTAAGTCCTCTGCAGAATGGCCCGCATGTCGAATACCTCAGTCGATGCTCATTGTGGGTGGCCGGGGGCACAGCGGGTTCAGGGCAAAGCGCGTTTCCATGACCGCGGGTGGGGGAAGGTTCAGGTTCAATACCAAGGTCGGCATGCCTGTCCAGCTGTAAAGGTAGCTGGCTCCACCCGTTTCAGGACTGCGACGGTGCATGTCGTAACGGCCGTAGCGAGCATCGAGCTGCTGTTGAACTTCCTGCTGCTGCCTGCGATTCTTGGCCGCAGGGAACGTGCGGGTGATGGCGATCACCTGCCATGACTGTTGCCCGGAAGCGTTGGGCAGAAGACTCAATGTGACGCGGGTGGGATTGCCCCCTGCCGAGGTGAACTGTCCGATCAGGCTGTGGCCCCCGCATGCGGCCTCGACCCGGTCCAGACGCCTCAGCAGGTGGTGATCGAACTTGCCCTGGGCGAGACCGGATGCAATGTCGTCTAAGCGACCCTTGTAGAGCGCCTCCAGTTTCTGACGTTGGCGTCCCGACAGCGGTCGGGCCGTTGTGCTGGGGATTTCATCCCATTTCATACTGCTCAGGCTTTTGGCTCCATCGCCCAGACAGATCTTGTCAACGCAAGGCATGGGCTCGGGCGAAGCCGCCATGGCCAGTTGAGCGCTCATGTTCATCGCGATGACCGGGGCGGCGATCATCAGCAGTCCCAGCCTCACCGGAAAATGCTCTTCAGGTCGTTGATGGCGCCGCGCAGGTCACGGGCTGTTGTACTGGCCTCGTGGGCCGCATCGCGCACATCACGGGCACTCGTGGCACTTCCCGACGCGGGCTGCTCTGTTTCAGCCTGTTGAGGTTGGGTCGTTACGCAAGCTGACAGGGCAAGGGCGATACAGACGATGGGGGTGATCAATGGCGTTTTCATGATTTCTCCAGAATGGGGAACGAGGAGAACGCACTATAGGGGGCGAATTCTTTGCGAATTCTTGGGGGTGGCACCCTGAGGTTGAAGGGCGAGCGAGCCATCTATCCGGAGTCGATGAACCCGGTTCATCCATTGGTGGATACCGGAGGTAATGCAAAGAAATCCCAAAGGATTGGGCATGTACAGTCGGGCCAACTCGATACCCGATCCATATGAAGGTGATTTGCATGACAAGAAAACCAGTCGCATTCGTCTGTGCCGTTTTGTGGCCAGCGCTCAGCTTCGCGCTCCCGATCGTTCACACGTCGGATTTCATTGATGATGCCGCCCGTAGCCATTTCAACAGTTTTGAAAACATTTCCAGCACCAATGGCATGTATGACGGTGGTTCTGGGCCTTACGTCGAGGATGGCATTCGCGTTGAGCAGATCAATGGTGACGCGGGTGACAGCATCCTCGTGAACTACGACCCCGGTGGTCGTGACGGTCAGTACAGTTGGTACCCCATCGGGGGCGACCGGGGCTACACCCAGATCAGTCTGGTCAGCGGACTGGATTTCGATGACCTAGGCTTTTTGATTGGAAGTGGTTTCATCCCCACGCGAGGCGCGGCATATTACGAGCTATGGAATGACGGTGCACGGATCCTGTCCGGTTCGGTCAGTCACCAAAGCGCATTCCACTATCTTGGATTCGAAGGGGGCGGCTTTGACACCATACGGCTCTGGGATGGCGCGAATGGATCCAGCGTGGCCATCAATGCCCTTTTTCTCGATGCCATCGAAACGCGTGCCCCCGTGCCTGGCGTGCCGGAGCCCGAGACTGTCTCCATGCTGGGGCTCGGTTTGCTGGTCCTGGGGGCGAAACACTATCGTCGCGCGTCGCGGAAAGTCGATTCGTCCGAATGAGCAGAGTCGGATGCCCGCAGGGCGGGGTGGAGCCCCGTCCCGGCCGACACATCGTTTGTTTGTCGGTCACGCGCGGTCAGAAGGCTCGTAGACAGTCATGCATCTATTGCTGATAGAAGACGATCTCGACCTGGGTGCCGCCCTGCAGCGGGCCTTGATGGGTCACGGGTACGCATGCACCTGGGTCAGAAGCGTCAAGGATGCGCGCTCGCAGGTCCAGGCATTCGAACAGTTTGCCTGTCTGGTGCTGGATCTGGGGCTGCCTGATGGCGAGGGACTGGAGGTGCTTCGTGCCTGGCGGCGGGATGGTGTCGTAGTGCCAGTGATCGTCCTGACCGCGCGCGATGCCGTGGCCTCAAAGGTCTCCGGCCTGGATGCTGGCGCGGACGATTACGTCATCAAGCCCGTGGCCCCGGAGGAACTGGCCTCTCGCATCAGAGCCGTCACCCGGCGCGCGGCGGGGCAGTCATCTTCAGCGTGGTCATTCGGATCGATGCGTATCCACATCGGCCGACGTGAGGTCAGCCAGAATGACGTGCCCATCCCGCTCTCTCCCAAGGAATTCCAGATCATCGAAGCGTTGGCGCGGCATGCCGGACAAGTGGTCACCAAGCACCGCATGGCCGAGTTGCTTCAGCCCTATGGGGACCCCCTCGCGTTCAGTACCCTGGACTGGCACATACACAATCTGCGCCGCAAGCTTGGCGCGGGCACGATCCAGACCGTGCGCGGCGTTGGTTACTTTCTGGGCGAATGAAAGCGCCATCGCTCTCGAAGGTTCTGGTGGTGACGGTACTGCTGGGTAGCGTTCTGGTCTGGGTGGCCATTTACGGTGTGGGTCTCGCGCTCATGTACTGGCCGGCTTCCGGCGGGTTCGACAAGCAGATGCGGATATTTGCGGACGGGTTGGCCCAGGTCTCGGAGCAGGATCTGGACCAGGACGCACTGCAGCAATCCATGCTGGGCATCAATCTTGTCATCTCCCGGTTTGCCGGCGATACCCCTCACAACGATGCCGTTGGCTTCAACCTTTGGCGTGCTGACGGCCAATGGGCGGCGGGCAGTCCCAATGTGCCGCGACAACGGGCGAGTTCGCCGGGAACGGAAGGTTTTTTTGACGCCACCCTGGAGGGGGAAGACTACCGGGGGTTTGTTCGCTGGACCGCGAATCGGGTGTACCAGATCGAGGTCTTGCACACGGCGAGGGGACGCCGGACGGACTTCAATGCAGTGATGCTCAGCCCTGTCAGCATTGTTGCCCCTCTTCTGGTGGGATTGCCCATGCTGTTGCTGCCGGTGTTGTTCGTGGTGCGCTGCGGGTTGAAACCCCTGAAGAAGTTCTCGGAAGCATTGTCTGCTCGAAAGCCGGACGACCTTACGCCCATCCAGACCGGTGATCTGGTGTCGGAACTGAGGCCGGTGGTGGAGGAAGTGAACGGAACTCTGGGTCGGCTGGATGCCCTCCTGAAGCGGGAGCGGGATTTCCTCGCCGACGCCGCCCACGAGTTGCGCACCCCTCTTGCGGTCGTGAGTGCCCAGGCCGACGAGGTACTGCGGGCCGTCTCACCCGAGGCCCGGACCGAGGCTGCCGCGGTACTCAAGGCGGGTCTGGGCCGCGCCAATCGGCTGGTGAACCAGCTGCTGACCCTGGCACGACTGGAAGCCCAGGCCGACATGGAAGCAACTGATGACGATGCGGCCGATATCGTTCGGGAGTGTCTCGCCGCCTATGCCCAGGAGGCCCGCACCAGATCGATTGAACTCATCTATCAGGGGCCCGATCACCTCGCTGTGGGACGGGCTGGCCATCTTTTCGAAGGCATCGTCGGAAATCTGGTGGCCAATGCCATCCGGTATGGCCACGCAGGCGGCCAGGTACTTGTTCGAATGGAACCCTCTTGCGACGGAGAAACCTGGACCCTGTCGGTCAGCGATGACGGACCGGGTATTCCGCTGGAAGATCGGGAACGCATATTCGAGCGGTTTCGGCGGGGCAGTCAATTGGGGGCTGCGGGCTCCGGCCTCGGTCTAGCCATCGTCGCTTCCGCTGCACGTCAGGCCGGGGCCGAAATCGAACTCGGGGCTGGACTGGAAGCCCGCGGGTTGAGCGTGCGGGTCTCCTGGCCGGCAAAACCCTGTCCGCGGCCGTGAGCAAATCCAGGCGTCGGGCGACGTCATCCACACGCATCGGTTTCGTTTCGCCCTCGAGCTCAGGCCGGCGCGTTGATCGCCATCTGGCATCAGAACTCCAATGAACACAGACCCTGCCGAAGGATCGGTCGACGCCCTCCAACCAATTCGCCCTCCATCATCGACATAAGTCATGTTGGTCCCCGGGCCACCTTCAAGACGGCTGGGTTGTTGTCGGGGAATGGGTCTCCGACAGGCCGCTCCGGGGCGAGCTCAAGACGCCTAGTCGGCGGTTGGCAGATCCAGGCGCTCTCCGGGTGGCGAGGCTTCGGCCGGCCCGGGAGTTCAGTCGTGTGGGGGTGATGTCTCTGGCCGACCCGAAGCGGATCTTCAACGTTCTAATCAATGCACCCAGCGCTGGGACCAGTCGATCGGTTCGGCGCAGGTGGCTTTGAGCGTGTCGATGGCTTGCGCCAGAAATGGGGAGCGGTTTTCGCGCGAGTAGACGAGATAGACCGGGTATGAAAACTCGGGTGCCCCCTCCACCCGTGTCAGTTCGCCCGTTTGCAGGTAGTGCTCGACCACGCGAGTTCTGAAGTAGCCACGGCCGCCATGCTGGAGCAGATACTGGAGGGCGAGGGGGCCGAGGTTGAAGCTCAGGGCCGACCGGGTCTGCTGGGGCAGGGCGATGTCGTGCTGGTGGCGAAACTCCGGGCCCCAGTCGACATAGATGTAGGGTTCGTCACCCTGCGTCGCCCTGACCTGGATCAGCTTTTCCTCAAGCAGTTGTTCAACCTGTATCCCCGGCCGGTACACCGGCTGGAACACCAGCGCGGCATCCAGTTCGCCCTCGGCCACTTTCACCTGCAGCGCTTCTCCATCACCTGATTCGACGCGAATCGCCTGGGACGGCGCCACGTCGCGCAGGCGCACGGCCCACGCAAAGAGCATGGGGTTGGAGAGGGTGACCTCGCCGCCGAACGCGAACAGGGTTTCATGGCCTTGCGGAAGGGGGAGGTCGCGCAGGGTGGCCTCCCAAACCTGCATCAGGCGTGCCGCGTGCCCGAGAAAGCGCTCGCCGTTGGCGGTCATGCTCGCGCCGTGCCGGCTGCGCACGAAGAGGATGCAGCCGAGCATGGATTCCAGGTTCTGGATACGCGCCGTCACGGTGGTCTGGGTCACGTGCAGTTGCTCCGCGGCGGCCACGAAGCTGCCGCAGCGGACCACCTCGATAAAAGTTTTTGCCAGCGTAATGTCCACAACCGCGCTCCACGCTTGATGTATTTGATTTTTCGATATTTCGGCTCAGCCGATTTCATTTTACGCGATCGATTCGGCCTCCTAGCATGCGACCTTCCTTCAATCAGTGCGGGTCTGCCTTGCCGGACATGCACATGTGTTTCGGTCCCGTATGCTCAAACGACGGCAGTTCGGTCGTCTCCTTTCGATGCCGTTGTTCGGCCTGCCACCACGGCGCCTGCCGGCGGTGCTCGCCGTGCGCAGTGGTGTGCAGTGGTGTGCGGCCACCGGAGCTTGCCTGGGCATTCTGGCGGCGGCCCTGGGCACCTGGGCGCTGTTGCCGGCCAATGCCGTCTGGCTGATCGCGCCCATGGGGGCCAGCGCCGTGCTGGTCTTTGCGGTGCCCTCCAGCCCGCTGGCGCAACCCTGGCCGGTGATTGTGGGCAATACCGGCAGCGCCCTGGTGGGGGTCGTCTGCGCCAGCCACATTCCGGAGCCGGCCCTTGCCGCGGCGCTGGCCGTCGGCCTTGCCATTGTCGTCATGTCGCTCACCCACAGCCTGCATCCGCCGGGCGGGGCCACAGCCTTGCTGGCGGTGCTGATGCATGCCGAGACGCCGATATTCGCCGTGCATCCGGTGGCCATCAACTCGGTGCTCCTGGTGGTGGCGGGCGTCGTGTTTCACCGGCTCGGGGCGCACCCTTACCCGCACCAAGCGGCGCCGCCGGGCCGGCCGCGTCGCTTCAGCGATGCCGATATCGATGTCGCCCTGCGTGAGCACGACGCACTGCTCGATGTGAGTCGGGCCGATATCGAAACCCTGCTCGAGCACGCCGAAACCGCCGCCTACCGGCGCACGCTCGGGGCCGTGCGGTGCGAGCAGATCATGGTGCGCCCGGTCTGTCAGGTGAAACGCAACACCCCCGTGAGCGAGGCCCATCGACTGATGCGCCAGCATCGTGTCAAAGCGCTGCCGGTGACCGCAGGTGGCGGCCTTGTCGTGGGCATCCTCACCGCCTGGGACGTGCTCGAACATCTGGCCACGCGCCAGCCGGGCCGCCATGCCGCGGTCGGTGCGCTCATGAGCACGCCGGTGGTCACCGCGCGTGCCGATCGTCCGGTGGTCGAGCTGGTCAGGCTCATTGCCGGCGGCGCCAATCATCACATCCCGATCGTTGATCAACATCAGCGTCTGGTCGGGATCCTCACGCAGTCGGACTTGATCCGGACGCTCCACCTGGCCGTTCATCCCGGCCCGCTCGACAACGCATCATGAAAGACAACGCTTCACCCGTCATCCCCATCACGCCGCTGTACGCCAAACGCAAGAAGATCCATCCGCGCACCATCCACGGCCTCTTCCAGCGCTGGCGATGGGTGTTCGTGTGGCTCACCCAGCTGCTGTTCTACGGTCTGCCATGGTTGCCGTGGAACGGTCGTCAGGCGGCGCTGTTCGACCTGGATGCCCGGCGCTTTTATGTGTTCGACCTGGTGCTCTGGCCACAGGACACGATCTATCTCGCGGCCATTCTGGTGCTCAGTGCGCTGGCGTTGTTTCTGTTCACGGCGGTGGCGGGGCGCCTGTGGTGTGGTTACACCTGTCCGCAGACGGTGTACACCGAAATATTCCTGTGGATCGAGGCGCGCGTCGAAGGCGACCGCAACAAGCGCATGAAGCTCGATCAGGCGCCCTGGAGCCTGCACAAGCTCAAGCTGCGAGTCGTCAAACACAGCCTGTGGCTGCTGGTTTCGGCGTGGACCGGTTTCACCTTCGTGGGCTACTTTACCCCGATCGACCAGCTTGGCAGTGCCTTCGTGACCGGTACCGCCGGAGCGTGGTCGATGTTCTGGGTCTGCTTCTATGCGCTGGCCACCTACGGCAACGCTGGGTTCATGCGCGAGCAGATGTGCAAGTACATCTGTCCGTATGCGCAGTTCCAGACCGTGATGTTCGACAACGACACGCTGATCATCGCCTACGACCAGCAGCGGGGCGAGTCGCGTGGCGGCCGGGCGCGGAGCGCCGACCCGACCGCGCTCGGGCTGGGTGACTGCATCGACTGCAGCATCTGCGTGCAGGTGTGCCCCACGGGTATCGACATTCGCGACGGCTTGCAGATGGAGTGCATCGGGTGTGCTGCCTGTATTGATGCCTGCGATCAGGTGATGGACAAGATGAACTACCCGCGCGGGCTGATTCGCTATTCAAGCGAAAACGCGCTGGTGGGCGGGCACAACCCGATGCGCAGGATGCTGCGGCCGCGGGTGCTGATCTATTCGGTGATCTTCATGGCGCTGAGCGCCGCGCTGGCCGCCTCGCTCATGACGCGCATGCCGCTCAAGGTCGATCTTCAACGCGACCGCAACACCCTGGCGCGGGAAGTGGCCGATGGCCAGATCGAAAACGTGTTCCAGCTCGTCATCATCAACGCGACGGAAACGGCGCACGACTATCGCATTGCCGTGGATGGCCTCGACGGCATCCGCCTCGATCAGACGCAGGCGATCCGCATCGACGCGGCATCAAGGGGCTCGAGCGTGATCCGTGTCCATGCCCCTGCCGATGCCGCCGCTTCGGGCGCTCACGACATCCGCTTTACGGTCACTGACGTGGCCGACCCGAGCATCAGTGTCTCCGAGCGCAGCCGGTTCTGGCTGCCGTGATCGCACGGGCCTGACGCCACCCCCCCACGCAGAACCAGAATCGCCACGCCGGAGCATCTCCCGTCAGGAGGCTTTCGGCGCGGCTCACCACACATCCCCCGTCATCTCCAACCATGAGGAAGACCCCATGCTGACCGAACAACAACGCGACATCATCAAGGCCACCGTGCCGCTGCTCGAATCGGGGGGCGAAGCGCTCACCACCCATTTCTATCAGCTGATGCTGGGCAACTATCCGCAGGTGCGGCCGCTGTTCAACCAGGCGCACCAGGCCAGCGGTACCCAGCAACGCGCCTTGGCCAACGGGGTGCTGACCTATGCGCGCAACATCGACCGGCTCGAAGCGCTCGGCCCGCTCGCGGCGCAGATCGTCAACAAGCATGTGGCCCTGCAGATCCAGCCCGAGCACTATCCCATCGTCGGCACCTGCCTGCTGCAGGCCATCAAAGAGGTGTTGGGACCCGAGCTGGCCAACGACGGCGTCATCGATGCCTGGCGGGTGGCCTACCAGCAACTGGCCGATATCCTCATCGGCGCAGAACGCGAGGCCTACGACACGCTCGCTGCGGCCCCGGGCGGCTGGCGCGGCGGCCGGACGTTCCGCGTCGTGCGCAAAGAACGCGAAAGTGCGCAGATCGCCTCCTTCTACCTGGAGCCGGTCGACGGCGACGCCGTGCTCGACTTCAAACCCGGGCAGTACATCGGCCTGCGCCTTGTCATCGACGGGCAGGAGGTTCGACGCAACTACTCTCTGTCCGCCGCCCCCAATGGCGTGGGGTATCGCATCAGCGTCAAGCGCGAGCCGGGCGGGGTGGTCTCGACCCATCTGCACGACCGCGTGTCAGAAGGCAGCACGCTCGAACTGTTCCCGCCTGCGGGGGCCTTCACGCTCAAGGATGGCGATCACCCGCTGGTGCTGATCAGTGGCGGCGTCGGCATCACGCCGACCCTGGCCATGGCCGAAGCCGCGCTGATGAACAGCGACCGGACCGTGGTGTTCATTCACTACGCCCGCGACGCCGAATCCCATGCCTTTGGCCAGCTCGTCCATCGCTGGCGTGCCCACTATCCGCAGTTCAAGCCGTATATCGTGTATGAGCACAGCGACGACGGCGCGCCAGACGCTCCGGACGCGCTCGGGCGCCCGACCCTGGAGCAGCTCAAGCAGTGGCTGCCGGACCCCCCTGTTTTCGATGCCTACTTTCTCGGTCCCAAACCGTTCATGGCGGCGATCAAGCGGTTTCTGACACAGCTCGGGCTGCCCGAAGGACACATCCATTTCGAATTCTTCGGCCCGGCTGAAGATCTGAACTAAGCCCCGGCGGCGCTACCGTCAGCGGCACGTGCGCTGACGGTGGCGTGCCATGCGCGCTGGCGATGGACCTGTGAGAGGGGCCGACGCCGCCGCTCGCAAGGTGCCAGCCTTCACACAAGCTCACGCGTCTGAAGGGTGTGAACCAGGGCGTCGACCTGATGCTCGGCGTCGGAGATCGATTGAACGAGGCGCGCGTCCGAGAACTCGTCGTACTCGATGGCCGCCGTGTGTGTGTCGGTGACGCCCATGTAGGCAAAGGCGGTCTGCACCGAGGCTTCGACATGATTGCGCGCGGCGATGCGCTCCCCCGGGCCGTAGCCGAAGTCGCCCCGGGAGGAGAGGATGACCAGCTGCTTGCCCATCCCGGTCAGCAGGGGCCAGTAGGGCTCGCCCGGTCGCGAACGGTCGAAGCCGAAGGTGCGCCCCACCCGCACGATGTTGTCGATATAGGCTTTGAACTGGGCGGGCGGGCCAAAGTTGTACATGGGCACGCCGGCGACGATGACATCGGCCTCGAGCAACTCGTCCACCAGCCGGTCACTCGGGCCCAGGGCCTCATGCATCCAGGGCTCACGATTCGGTTCGGGCGTAAAGGCGGCATGAATCCAGTCACCCGTGACCGGGGCGGGTGGCGCCAGCCCCACATCGCGACGAATGACGCGTGCCGAGGGCTCTGTCTCCAACCAGCGATCCATGAAGCGTTTGGTCAGGCGACGGGTGTGAGAGCCGTGGGCCAGCGTGTCGGACGCGCCTGATCGGGCGCTGCTATCAATATGCAGTAAGGTGGTCATAATCTCTCCTTGCATGTCTGAGATGATTTCAATGAGTGCAAGTCGAGTTTTGTACAGTCCAAGTGCTTGTACAAACGATCATTGTTCAATCGATAGATGATTTGAGATCACCCATGAATCGTTCAGCCAGACTCCCGTCCCTGTCGTCGCTGCGCGCCTTCGAATGTGCCGCGCGGCTGTGCAGCTTCAAGCAAGCGGCCGAGGAGCTTTCCGTCACCGCCACGGCGATCAGCCACCGGATCCGGGTGCTGGAGGCCGACCTCGGGCACACGCTGTTCCATCGCAAAGTCCGCTCGGTCGAACTGACCCCGGAGGGGCAGGTGCTGTTTTCTGCCGTTCATGCCGGTTTCGAAGCCATTGCCGCGGGCGTCGCGCAACTGAGGGCGCCAACCCGTGGCGCGGTCACCGTTTCCGTCACCCCCGCATTCGCGGCCAAGTGGCTCGTGCCGCGTCTGGACGCGTTTCAGGCGGCCCACCCGGACATCAACCTTCATGTCCACGCCTCGAACGATGTCGTGCGCCTGGGCCCGGGCAGCGCCGATCTGGCCGTGCGCTATGGCAAAGGCCCGTACCCGGGCCTGGACGCCACGCCGCTCATGCAGGACCGTTTTGCCCCGGTCGCCAGCCCCGCGCTCGGGGCGATCAGCAGCGAGCAGATCGCCGAATCACCGCTCATTCACTTCGACTGGCATCGGGGCACGGCAAACGCCCTGTCCTGGGCGGCGTGGGCGCAGGCGGCAGACATGGAGGCGCCGCCGCTGGCCAAGTGCATCCGTTTCTCTGAAGAGTCCCACGCCATTCAGGCCGCGGTTGCCGGCCAGGGGGTGGCGCTCGTGAGCCTGTTGCTCGTGCAGGAGGAACTCAAGCTGGGGCTGCTTCGGGTCGTCCCCGGCCCCTCGCTCGAAGGCTGGTCATACAACCTGGTGGCGCCGCCGCTTGAGACCGCTTCTGCCCAGGTGGTCGCCGTCCGGGACTGGCTGATCGAGGCATCGGCGTCGTGATGCCGGAGCACGAGATTTCGAAGGGGCCGCTCCGGTTCGCGTTTCGATGACATGGCTGCGTCAGGCGGGCCGTCGATGATCGTGCGCCGGCCGCCTGTGTCGTGTCGCGTCCTCGTGATTGCGGTCTTCGGGCCTCAGCCCACCACCCGGAAGAAGCCGACCAGCCGGTTCAGATCCGCGACATTGGCCTCCAGGTTGTCGGCTGAGCGGCCAACGCCTTCGGCGCCCGCGGCGCTGGTGTCCACCAGGCTCGAAATGCGTTCCATGTCGCGAGCGATCTGTTCAGAGGCGCCGGAATGTTCTGCCGCCGCGTCGGCGATACGGCCGGCCAGCGAGGCCACCTCTTCGCTGCCCCGGGCGATCTGGTCCATGACATCGAGGCTTTCTTCGGCGCCGCTGGCGGCCTCGCCGACCGTGTCGGCAACGCCATCCATGTCGCGCGTGATCTCGGTTGAGTTGCGGCTGACGTCGCCGACGATGCGTGAGATGTTGCCGGTGCAGTTGGCGGTGCGCTCGGCCAGCTTGCGCACCTCGTCGGCAACCACGGCGAATCCGCGCCCGACTTCGCCGGCCCGCGCGGCTTCGATGGCGGCGTTGAGGGCGAGCAGGTTGGTCTGATCGGAGATTTCGCGGATCTCGTTCGAGATCTGTGCCACCTGCTCGATGGAGGTCCCCAGGCTGCGCATGGCGCTGTTGGCGCTGTTCACCGCTTCGACGGTCCGGTGGCTGGCGGCCACGGCCTGATTCAGCCGGGCACGTCCCTCGGCCACCTGGGCGAGGGCTTCCTTCGCCGCGTGGGCCGAGTCCTTGGCACCGCTGGCCGCTTCCGCACCGGCCGCACAGTTCTGTTCGCAGGCGGCGCTCACCGAGAGGATGCGATCGCGTTGCGCGGCAGTGGCCTGTTGAAGGGTCTCCACCTCACGGTGCAGGCGGGTGTTTTCCGCTTCGGTGTGGGTGGCCGATTGCCGGATTTCGTCCAGCATCACCTTGAGCCGGCCCTGCATGTACATGAGGGACTCCATCAGCCGGCCCATCTCGTCCGAGCGTCCCACCGGCAGCTTGCCGGTCAGATCGCCCTCGCCGATACGTTCGAAAATCCCCAGCATCGTCGCGGGCTCGGTGATCGAGCGGCGCCACAGTCGGGCAATCAGCCACAGGCTGCCGACAAGGCCGCACACGCCGGTCAGTGCGAGGGCGCGGGTGCCCGGGTCGAACGCGGCCAAGGCCGCCTGCGCGACGGGCAGGAAGGCGAGCACGGCAAGCATCGCCAGCATGGTGGTGTTCGGGATCGGGCGGCGGACCGGCATGTCGATATTGCGGTACTTCCGCCCACCGGCGCGGATCGCGTCATACAGCGCCGTCTCCGCATCGATCCGCTCGGGCGCGGCTTCACTGCGCAGGCTCATGTAGCCCACGTTGCGCCCGTCCTGGCGGACCGGAATCGTCAATGCCTGTGACCAGCAGACGCCGCCATCCTGATGGCGGAGCTTGGCCAGCCCCAGCCATGGTCGGCCCTGACCGGTGGTCCCGCGGATGTCCGCGAGCAACTCGGCGGGCACGTCGGGATGGGCGATCTCGCGGACACTGGTGCCCAGAAGCGCTTCGCGCGTCGTGCCCAGCATCTGTGCGCAGGCGTCGTTGGCATAGGTGATCTTGAAATCCGTGTCGTACTTGAGTACGACCAGCTTCCCCTTTGGAAACGGATGGCGCAGGGTGGCGCCGGCCTTGTCTTGGGCCATGAGACTCTCTCCTTGAGGCAACAGTAGGAACTGCGCGTTGACGCCTGCTATGTTTATGAGCGAATAGTTTAAGTATCAACAATGTTGTATAGCGACGCGCCAATGCGGAACTTGAGTGCGTGTTGACTCCGTGAAGCGACATCAGGCCGTTCATGGCAGTGCCGAATCAAACGCATTGAGTCGTCAGTTCCCCGAAGGGCTCCGTCGTCTGACGGATTGATGTCGTTGCTACGCCGGTGCTTGCGCCATACACCAAGGCACCTAGACTCAAGACATGGAACGTGTCCGTGGAGGAGCCGCTTTGCTCTGGGCTCGCGTGGCAATGGGAGCGTGATATGGACAGGCTTGACGGGGCATCGCTGCTGGCCGAAGCGGGCGTGGCCCATTTTCAGGGCGCGGCCACCCTGGGCGCCTTGAGCGAGGCGGCAATCCGCTGCCTCTTCGAGCATGGGCGCATCCTCGCGCTGGCCGACGGCGAGACCCTGATCCGCACCGGGGATACCGCCGACGCTTTCTTCATCGTCCTCGAAGGCCAGTTGGCCGCCTATTGCAAGACGGCAGATGAAGACGTCCCCATCCTGACGCTCGATTTCGGCGAGCAGATCGGTTACGCATCGATGATCGCCCTGTTCCCGCGCCCCGGTGAAGCGCAGGCGCATGGCGCAACCGTGGTGCTCGAGGTCGACACCGCGCTCTTCTACCAGCTACATGAGCAGCTTCCCTTCGATTTCGGCGTCCTCATGCTCAATCTTTCGCGCGAAATGGCGCGGGGATTCCTCAAGGTCACGGCCGGCCTCGTCTGCGCAAGTGCCCATCATCCTGTGCTCTAGTGTGTGTGAGCACGAGCAGGGGGGGGCGCCGGTGCCGCGTGTCGCTGTTTCGGCGGCTCCAAGGCGTGTGGCCCCGTCACTTCGGCTCAGGAAACGAGGCTCTTTCGTGATGCGTATCGTCGGATGTCGGGTCGGGTGAGATTGCCGGGGAGGAAGTGACCCAGGCGTTCGGCCTTGGTCGCCAGATAGCGGGCATTGGTGGCACAGGCGCCGGCCTGATGGGGAAGGCGCTCGACCACCTCGATACCTTGAGCTTCGAGTGCGGCCACCTTGCGGGGGTTGTTGGTCATGAGCTGAACGCGCCCAACGCCCAGGTGCTCGAACATGGGCCGACACATGGCGTAGTTGCGCGCGTCGGGGGCGAAGCCGAGTTGAAGGTTGGCGTCCACGGTGTCCAGTCCCATGTCCTGCAGCGCGTAGGCGCGCAGTTTGTTGAGCAGGCCGATGCCACGACCCTCCTGACGCAGGTAGAGGATGACGCCGCGCCCGGCGTCGGCGATGGCCGCCATGGCGGCCGCCAGTTGGGCGCCGCAGTCACAGCGCTGGCTGAACAGGGCGTCGCCGGTCAGGCATTCGGAGTGAATGCGGCACAGCACGGGTTCGTCGCCATCCAGGCGACCCACGGTGAGCGCCAGGTGTTCGTGGCCGTCCGCTTCGAAACCATGAAGCAGAAAGGTGCCCCAGGGGGTGGGCAGGCGGGTGCTGGCGACGAAGCTGAGCTTCGTTGCCTGATCGGTGTCGAGCTCGTGGGCGGGCATGGTTGATCTCCTGGCAAAGCGTGTCGATCAGGGGCTGGCCGTCATGCGCCACGGCGGTCGGCGCCCTCGTGTCCCGCGGCACCCTCCGGCGAAGGCGCCGGAGGGTGCGTGGGGATGAGCAAAGGTCGTGGCCTCAATCGCCACGGCCTGTTCCGTGTAAAAAAAGCCCGGAGGCCCGGGCGAAATCCACCACTGACGCTGATTGGGAGGGGGCGAGCAGGGTGGGAAGAGGAGTCATTGGCAGGCCTCGACCAGCGCCGGTACGGCGGAGAACAGATCGGCAACGAGGCCGTAGTCCGCAACCTGAAAGATCGGGGCTTCCGGGTCCTTGTTGATGGCGACGATGACCTTGGAGTCCTTCATGCCGGCCAGGTGCTGAATGGCGCCCGAGATGCCGACCGCGATATAGAGTGCCGGCGCAACGATCTTGCCGGTCTGGCCGACCTGGAAGTCGTTGGGCACGAAGCCCGCATCCACTGCCGCGCGCGAGGCCCCGAGCGCCGCCTTGAGCGCATCGGCCAGGGGCTCGAGAATCTCCCGGTAGGCGTCGCCACTGCCCAGCCCGCGTCCGCCCGAGACGATCACCTGGGCGGTGTCCAGTTCGGGGCGTGTGGACTGTGTCAGTTCGCGACCGACCAGCCGGACGAGGGCGCAGTCGGCCGCAGGGTCGAGTGCCGTCACCGGGGCGTGGTTGTCGGTGCCGACCGGGTCGAACGCGGTGGTGCGCACGGTGATCACCTTGCACGCATCGCCGCTCCGAACGGTGGCGAGCGCATTGCCCGCGTAGATCGGGCGCACGAAGGTGTCGGCGTCTTCGATGGCGACAATGTCGGAGATCTGCGCCACATCGAGCAGGGCGGCAATGCGCGGTGCCAGATTGCGGCCGAAGGCGGTCGCCGGCGCGAGGATGTGACCGTAGCTGCCGTCCGCGCCGATCCGCGCAAGCACCAGGGTGGCGAGGTTTTCGGCACTCGGGTCCGCGTAGTGGGGCGCATCGGCGGACAGCACCCGGGCCACGCCGTTCAGGCGCGTGGCTTCGGCAACTGCGTCGGCGCACTGGTGCCCGGCGACAAGGACATGCACGTCGTCGCCGAGTCGAGCGGCCGCGGCAACGGTGTTGAGGGTCGACGCCTTGAGGCGTGTGTGGTCGTGTTCAGCGATGACAAGAATGCTCATGGATAACCTCAGATCACTTTGGCTTCGTTGCGGAGTCGGGCGACCAGCTCGGCGACATCCGCCACCCGGATGCCGGCGCTGCGTGCGGGCGGCTCGACGACTTTGAGCGTGCTCAGGCGCGGGGCCAGATCGACGCCCAGCTCACTGGCGGGCAGCACGTCGAGCGGCTTCTTCTTGGCTTTCATGATGTTGGGCAAGGTGGCGTAGCGCGGCTCGTTGAGGCGCAGATCGGTGGAGACCACGCCCGGCAGGGTGAAGGCCAGGGTTTCCAGTCCGCCGTCCACTTCGCGGGTCACGCACACCTCGCCGCCCTCGACCACGATCTTTGAGGCGAAGGTGGCCTGTGGCCAGCCTTGCAACGCGGCCAGCATCTGTCCGGTCTGGTTGGCGTCGTCATCGATGGCCTGTTTGCCGCACAGCACCAGTTGCGGCTGCTCGCGCGCACAGATCGCCTGGAGCAGCTTGGCCACGCCGAGGGGTTGAAGCTCGGTGTCGGTGCTCACCAGAATGGCGCGGTCGGCGCCCATGGCCAGGGCGGTGCGCAGGGTCTCCTGGCAGGCGGTGACGCCGCAGCTTACGGCAACCACTTCGGTGGCCGTGCCGGTTTCCTTCATGCGAACCGCTTCCTCGACGGCAATCTCGTCGAAGGGGTTCATGCTCATCTTGACGTTGGACAGGTCGACGCCGGTGCCGTCGCAGCGCACGCGAACCTTGACGTTGTAGTCGATGACCCGTTTGACGGGAACGAGAATCTTCATTGCGTACTCTCCGTGTTCAGACCCGCTCGATGACCATGGCAATGCCCTGGCCGACGCCGATGCACATGCTGCACAGGGCATAGCGTCCCTGGCGGCGGGTCAGTTCGTGACTGGCGGTGGCCACCAGCCGGGCGCCGCTCATGCCGAGCGGGTGGCCCATGGCGATGGCGCCGCCGTTGGGGTTCACATGGGCGGCATCGTCGGCAATGCCGAGTTGGCGCATGACGGCCAGGGCCTGCGCGGCGAAGGCTTCGTTCAGCTCGATCACGTCCATCTGTTCGATGCTCAGGCCCAGGCGGGTAAGCAGCTTGCGGGTGGCCGGCACCGGGCCGATACCCATGATGCGTGGCTCGACCCCGGCGGTCGCCACGCCCAGGATGCGGGCGCGGGGCGTGAGCCCATGGCGCTCAAGCGCGGCGCCCGAGGCAATCAGCAGCGCACCGGCGCCGTCATTGACGCCGGAGGCATTGCCGGCGGTCACGGTCATGTCCGGCCCGTTGATGGGCTTGAGGCGGCCGAGCATGTCCACGGTGGTGTCGGGGCGCGGGTGCTCGTCGGTGTCCACTCGCAGCGCGTCGCCCTTTCGCCGAGGGATGAGCACCGGCACGATCTCGTCGGCAAAGCGCCCGGCGGCCTGCGCGGCGGCCCAGCGTTGCTGGCTGCGCCAGGCGAACAGATCCTGATCCTCGCGGGCGATGCCCAGCTCGACTGCCAGGTTGTCGGCGGTCTCGGGCATCGAATCGATGCCGAACTGCTCCTTCATGCGCGGATTGACGAAGCGCCAGCCGATGGTGGTGTCGAAAATCTCCATGCCGCGCCCGAAGGGGGTGTCCGACTTGGGTATCACAAAGGGCGCGCGCGACATGCTCTCCACGCCGCCGGCGATCATCAGCTCGGCCTCGCCGCTGCGGATGGCGCGTGCGGCAATCCCGATGGCGTCCATGCCGGAGCCACACAGGCGATTGACGGTGGCCCCGGGGACCGCGATGGGCAGGCCCGCGAGCAGGCCCGCCATGCGCGCCACGTTGCGGTTGTCTTCGCCGGACTGGTTGGCGCAGCCGAGCACGATGTCGTCCAACGCGGCCCAGTCCACCGAGGGGTTGCGCTCCATCAGGGCGCGCAACGGATGGGCGGCCAGATCGTCGGTGCGCACGGATGAGAGGGCGCCGCCGTAGCGGCCGATCGGGGTGCGGACGGCGTCGCAGATGTAGGCGTCGTTCATGACGGTTCCTTGGCCATGGCGGCGAAGTACTGCTGTTCGATATGGGGTGAGATGCGATAGCGCGGTTCGCCATAGCCGCTGCCCAGATGGGCCAGCACGGTGCGGATCGTCGGCCAGCCGACGCCCTCCGCCCACGCCAGCGGTCCCTGCGGGTAGCCCACGCCCAGGCGCATGGCGGTATCCACCGCGGCGGTCTCGGCCACGCCTTGATTGACCGCGTCCGCCGCTTCGTTGGCGAGCATGGCCACGGTGCGCATGACCGGCAGGCCCGGGACGTCACGCAGGCGCGACACGGCGAACCCGGCGGCCTGCAACAGGCCGGTCATGGCCTGGCTGGCGGCGTCGCCGCAGTGCTGCGCGCAGGCGATGCCCAGACGTGGCGCGCTCATGTAGTCCAGCGCCAGATCGACCAGCACCGTGTCGGCCACGCCGTTGTCCGCGGCCCGTCGGGTGGCGGTTCTGCCGTCGCTCACATACAGGCAGGCGGTGCCGGTGCTGGCGACCCGATGGTCCGCATGGGCCGGGGCGCGGGTGATGCGGGTGGTGTCCGGCAGGCGCGTGACAAGGGCCTCGGCCAGCGGCGTGTTGCCGTACACGGTGATCCCGGTCGGCGCCGGCTGCCCGGTGCAGCTCGCCGGTGCGGGGCGCTCGGCGTCCTTGTCGTAGCGGTAGAAACCGCGTCCGCTCTTGCGACCCAGCCAGCCGGCCGCGACGTATTCATGCTGAATCAGCGAGGGGGCAAAGCGCGGGTCGTTGGCAAAGGCCTGCCACACCGACTGGGTGACGGCGAGGCTCACGTCGAGGCCCACCATGTCCATCAGTTCGAAGGGCCCCATGCGGAAACCGCCGGCCTCGCGCATCAGCGCGTCGAGGGTGGCGCAGTCGGCCACGCCTTCGTTGAGCAGGCGCAGGGCCTCGCCGTAATAGGGGCGGGCGACACGGTTGACGATGAAACCGGGCGTGGAGCGGGCGAGGACCGGGGTCTTGCCCCAGGCCGTCGCGGTGTCGAACAGGGTCTCGGCGGTGGCCGGGTCCGTGGCCAGCCCGCTCACGATTTCGACCAGCGGCATGCGTGGTGCCGGGTTGAAGAAATGCATGCCGGCCAGTCGACCCGGGTGCGCCAGGCCGGCGGCGATGGCGGTGACCGAGATCGACGAGGTGTTGGTGGCGAACAGACAGTCGGCGCCGACCCGCGTCTCCAGCTCGCCGAACAGGCCGCGCTTGGCGTCCGCGTCTTCGACGATGGCTTCGATGATCAGGCCGCTGTCCGCCAGTTCGGCCAGGCTGCCGGCGGCGCTCAGGCGCTGCGCGGCCGCATCGGCGGTCTCTTGGGGCAGTTTGCCTTTGGCGGCCAGGGTGGCCAGCATCTCGCGCAGCTTGCCCACGGCGGCGGTGGCCGCGTCGGGGCGCGCGTCGAACAGGCGTACCGGATGGCCGGCCAGCGCGGCGACCTGGGCGATGCCGCTGCCCATGGCGCCGCTGCCGACCACGGCCACCGGGCGGTTGGAAGACAGGGCGCTCATCGGGCGATGCCTCCGAGGGGCCGCGCGCACGGGCGTGGCGAAATGGAAGGATGGGTCATGACGTTTGCCTCAATCAGCCTGGGGTCTATCGCCCCGTCCATTGGGGAGTGCGTTTTTCCAGGAACGCGTCGATGCCTTCGCGACGGTCATCGGTACCGGCGAGGATCACGAAGTTGCGGCGCTCCGCCGCCAGACCGGCGCCCAGCGGGGTGTCGAAGGCCTGCAGCACCGACTCCTTGGCCAGTCGTGCGGCCAGCGGGGCCATGCCGGCGATCTTGGTCGCCAGTGCGCGGGCGCGATCCAGGCAGGCGTTGTCGGGGGTGACCTCGGCCACCAGGCCGCTGCTCAGGGCCTCGCGGGTGCTGATGAACTCGCCGCTCAGCACCATCTTCATGGCCATCGACTTGCCCACGGTGCGGGTGAGTCGCTGGGTGCCCCCGGCGCCGGGGATGATGCCGAGCCGGATTTCGGGCTGGCCGAACTGGGCCGATTCGCCGGCGATGACGATGTCCGCGAGCATGGCCAGTTCGCAACCGCCCCCCAGGGCGTAGCCGCACACGGCGGCGACGACCGGTTTGGGGAAGCGGGCGATGGCGGCGAACAGCCGGGGACGGTCCTCGACGAGCACGGCCTGCAGGTCCTTCCGGGCCATTTCGGCCAGGTCGGCACCGGCGGCAAAGACCTGTTCGCCCCCGGTGAGCATGACGCAGCGCACGGCCTCGTCATGCTCCGCCTGCGCCAGCAAGGCCACCAGGGCCTGCAGCAGGGGGGTGCTCAGGGCGTTGCGTGCCTGTGGGCGGTTGAGGGTGATCTCGAGCACGCCCTTGTCTGGCGCACCCACCCGCAGCAAGGAGTCGTCGGCGATGTACCTGGTCATGATCGCTCTCAGTCCGGAATGACGGCGGTCACTTCGATTTCCACCTTGGCGCGGTCCTCGACCAGATCGGCGACCTGCACGGCACTCATGGCGGGGAAGTTGCGGCCCATCACATCGCGGTAGACGACACCGATGTCCTTGAGGCGGGCGACGTATTCCTTCTTGTCTTCCAGGTACCAGGTCATGCGCACCACATGCTCCGGGCCGCCACCGGCGGCGCGCACCACGTCCATGCAGTTATGCAGGGCCTGCTGGATCTGCTCGACCAGGTCGTCGGTTTCGAATTCGCACTGGGCGTTCCAGCCGATCTGGCCGCCGACGTAGATCTGCCGGCCACGTGCCTCGATACCGTTGGCGTAGCCTTTGGGGGCAATCCAGCCCTCGGGTTGAATGACTTTGATGCTCATGACTTCTCCTTGAATCCATGGATGGCCTGGCGGATGTCTTCCGGCCAGGGCATGGGACGGTGGGTGTCCAGCGAGGTGGCGACCATGCGCTGCTCGAAACGGACGCGTTCGCCCCCGTCGGGGCCGACGATGCGGTGTGTCAGGTGCAGTGAGCTGTTGCCGACATGGGTCACCGACAACTCGAATCGCACCGTTTCGCCGAAATGCGAGGGGGCAACGAAAGTGGTGTCGATCTGGGCGGTCGGTGTGCCCATGCGTCGTTCGCTCACGGTCTCGGTCCATGGCTTGCCGATATGCGCCCACCAGTCTTCGACCACGCCGTTGAGCAACTCGAAGTAGCGGGGGAAAAACACGATGCCCGCCGGGTCGCAGTGGCTGAACCGGATCAGGCGTTCGGCGACGAATTGCCCGGTGGGGATGTCTGAGTTTGTGTGCATGTTCGGCAAGCCTCCGAAATCAGTTGGCGAAGGCGGCGATCCCGGTGATGGCGCGACCGAGAATCAGTGCATGGATGTCATGCGTGCCTTCGTAGGTATTGACCACCTCCAGATTCACCAGATGGCGGGCGATGCAGAACTCGTCTGAGATGCCGTTGCCGCCCAGCATGTCGCGCGCGTTGCGGGCAATGTCCAGGGCCTTGCCGCAGGAGTTGCGCTTGACGATGGAGGTGAGCTCCACCGGCGCATTGCCTTCGTCCTTCATGCGCCCGATGCGCAGGCAGGTCTGCAGGCCGAGGGTGATCTCGGTGAGCATGTCGGCCAGCTTCTTCTGGATGAGCTGGTTGGCCGCCAGCGGACGACCGAACTGCTTGCGATCCAGGGTGTATTGACGTGCTGTCTCGTAGCAGGCCTCGGCGGCGCCGAGGGCGCCCCAGGCGATACCGAAGCGGGCGCTGTTCAGGCAGGTGAACGGGCCTTTGAGACCGCGCACGTCGGGGAAAGCGTTCTCCTCGGGGCAGAACACCTCGTCCATGACGATTTCGCCAGTGATCGAGGCGCGCAGGCCGACCTTGCCGTGGATGGCCGGGGCGGAGAGGCCCGTCCAGCCCTTCTCGAGCACGAAGCCGCGGATCTGGCCCTCGTCGTCCTTGGCCCACACCACGAACACGTCGGCAATGGGGCTGTTGGTGATCCAGGTCTT
Organism: Nitrogeniibacter aestuarii; assembly: GCF_017309585.1. Lineage (NCBI taxonomy): Bacteria > Pseudomonadati > Pseudomonadota > Betaproteobacteria > Rhodocyclales > Zoogloeaceae > Nitrogeniibacter > Nitrogeniibacter aestuarii. The sequence goes on from NZ_CP071321.1 coordinate 968,791, forward strand.
GGCGCCGCTCAGGCGGTAGCCGCCGTCCACCTTGCGGGCACGGGTGATCATGCTGCCCGGATCGGAGCCATGGTTCGGCTCGGTCAGGCCGAAGCAGCCGACCCATTCGCCGGTGGCAAGCTTGGGCAGGTACTTGCGCTTTTGCGCCTCGGTGCCGAATGCGTTGATCGGCACCATCACCAGCGAGCTTTGCACGCTCATCATCGAGCGGTAGCCCGAATCGACACGCTCCACTTCGCGGGCGATCAGGCCGTAGCACACGTAGTTGAGGCCGGAGCCGCCGTATTCCTCGGGAATGGTGGCGCCCAGCAGACCCAGCTCACCCATCTCGTTGAAGATGGCGCGGTCGGTGTTCTCGTTCCGGAAGGCGTCCTGCACGCGCGGCAGCAGGCGTTCCTGGCAGTAATCGCGGGCGGTGTCGCGGACCATGCGTTCGGTCTCGGACAGTTGCTGATCGAGCAGAAGCGGGTCGTTCCAATCGAAATGAAGTTTGCTCATGTGCTTCTCCGGCTTGGGGTCAGGTGTGTTGTTTGAGGAGTTCGCGGGCAACGATGAGTTTCTGCACCTCGGTTGCCCCTTCGTAAATGCGTAGCGCGCGGATTTCGCGATACAGGGATTCGACCCGCACGCCGCTGCGCACGCCCTGGCCGCCATGCATCTGCACGGCCGCATCGATGATGCGCTGGGCGTTCTCGGTCGCGGTCATCTTGGCCATGGCCGCTTCGCGGGTGGTGGGTAGTTTCTGCACATCGCGGCGCCAGGCGGCGCGTGCGGTCAGCAAGGCGGCGGCATCGATGTCGGTGGCCATCTCGCCCAGTCTGGCCTGGGTCAGCTGGAAGTCGGCCAGCGTGTGGCCGAACATCGGTCGGGCTTTCACATGGGTGATGGCCTCGTCCAGTGCGCGGCGGGCAAAGCCGAGGGCGGCAGCGCCCACCGAGGCACGGAAGATGTCCAGCGTACGCATCGCCACCTTGAAGCCTTCGCCCGCGGCGCCGAGGCGGTGCCCCACCGGCACGCGCATGTCGGTGAAACGCAGGCGCGCCAGCGGGTGCGGGGCGATCACCTCAAGCCGTTCGGCGATCTCGAAACCGGGCATGTCCGGCGTGATGACGAAGGCCGAGATGCCGCGCGTGCCCGGCGCTTCGTCGGTGCGGGCGAACAGGCAGTACACATCGGCGATGCCGCCGTTGGAAATCCAGGTCTTCTCGCCGTTGATCACGTAGTGATCGCCCTCAAGGCGGGCCTCGCAGGTCATTGCGCCCACATCCGAGCCGGCCAGTGGCTCGGTCAGTGCGAAGGCTGCGATCCATTCGCCCGCGGCCACCCGGGGGAGCACCTGGCGCTGGATTTCCGGCGTGCCCGCGAGGGTGATCGCGCCGGTACCCAGGCCCTGCATGGCAAAGGCAAAGTCGGCCAGACCGTCATGGTAGGCAAGGGTCTCGCGGGCAACGCAGAGCGAGCGCGAATCGAGTTCGGGTAGCGCGCCGCCGAACGCGGCCGGCACGCAGTAGCGCAGGAAGCCGGCGCGACCGAGCGCGGCCACCAGCTCCCGGCAGGTGTTGTCGGTGTCGTGGTGGTCGATGGCCGGCAAGCTGGCCGCCCAGTCCACCAGGGCATCCGAAAGCTGCCGGTGCTCGGGGCCGAAGAAGGGGAGATCGAGGCAGGTGCGGTCCATGATCGGTCCCTCAGTCGCCCTGGAATTCGGGCTTGCGCTTGGCCGCAAAGGCCTCGAACGCGCGACGGAAATCGCCGGTCATCATGCAGATGGCCTGTGCCTGGGCTTCGGACTCGATCATCTCCTCAATGCCCATGGCCCATTCCTGATTGACCATGGTCTTGGTTACCGTGTGGGCGAACCAGGGGCCGTCGGCCAGTTCGCGGGCCAGTGCCTGCGCCTGGTCGAGCACATCCTGCGAGGGGTGCAGGCTGTTGAAGAAGCCCCAGGCGGCGCCTTCTTCGGCACGCATCGAGCGCCCGGTCATGAGCAACTCGTTGGCGCGCCCCAGTCCGATCACGCGCGGCAGCAGGCCGCAGGCGCCCATGTCGGCGCCGGCCAGCCCCACCCGGGTGAACAGGAAGGCGGTCCTGGTGCCGGGGGTGCCCAGACGCATGTCCGAGGCCAGCGCGATCATCGCGCCGGCGCCGGCGCAGATGCCGTCGATGGCCGAGATGATCGGCTGTGGCGCACGGCGCATGGCCTTGACCAGATCGCCGGTCATGCGGGTGAAATCGAGCAGCTCGGGCATGGTCATATGGGTGAGCGGTTCGATGATCTCGAACACGTCGCCGCCGGAGCAGAAGTTGCCGCCTTCGCCGGTGATGACGACGCTGCGCACATCGCTGGCATGGACGAGGTCACGGAACAGGTCGCGCAGTTCGGCATAGGAGTCGAAGGTCAGCGGGTTCTTCTTGTCCGGGCGGTTGAGGGTGATGGTCGCCACCCGGCCGTCGTCGGAACACGTCCACTTGAAGTGTTTCGCCGGGTAGTCCTTGAACGCGCGCTTGTGGTCTCGCATGGAAAGTTCAGCCACGGGAGTTCTCCTGATCGTCGGGGTTACATCACTTCGCCGCCAGCGACGGCGATGGATTGGCCATGGATGGCGTCGGCACCGGGCAGGCACAGCCAGGTGACTGCGTTGGCCACTTCGGCAGGCTTGACCAGGCGCCCCTGGGGGTTGCCGGCGGCCAGCTCTGCACGCGCTTCTTCGACGCTGCGGCCGGTCTTGGCCACGATGTTGTCCACGGCGCCGGCCAGCAAGGGGGTGTCGGTGTAGCCGGGGCATACCGCATTGACGGTGATGCCGCGCTGGGCCACTTCCAGCGCCAGGGCGCGGGTGAGGCCGACAACGCCATGCTTGGCGGCGCAGTAGGGCGCCACGTATGCGTAGCCGAGCAGCCCGGCGGTGCTGGCGATGTTGATGATGCGTCCCCAGCCGGCCTCGAGCATGTCGGGCAGCGCGGCGTGGACGCAGTTGAAGGTGCCGGTCAGGTTGACGTTGATCATCATCTGCCACTGGGCCGGACTGGTCTTGGCCAGGGGGGCGCTTCTGGCGACCCCGGCGTTGTTGACCAGCAGCGCGACCGGGCCGCGTGCAGCGGCGGCTTCGCGCATGACGCCGGTCACCGTCTCGTGGTCGGTGATGTCGGCCACGGCCACGCCGTGACCTTCGCCGGGCAGGCGGGCGCAGCAGGCCTTGAGACCGGGGCCTTCGAGCCCCAGCAGGGTGATGGTGGCGCCCTGGGCGGCCAGTGCCTGGCAGATGGCCTCGCCGATGCCGCCGTTGGCGCCGGTGACCACGGCGTGGCGTCCGGCCAGGGGGCGGTCAGCGGTGTTGTGGGTGTTGGAGGTGTTCATCGAGTTCGTCCTCAAGGATGGGCCGGATCAGGCGTTCAGCGCCATCTGCCCGGCGCGTTCGATGTTGCGTTCGAGCTGGACCTTGCCGCCCACGTACTGTCGCGGCCAGCGCACGTTCTGGTAGCCCTGGTCGGCGGCGGCATGCAGCGTCCAGGCCGGGTCCGCCAGGTGGGGGCGGGCGAGGGCGCACAGATCGGCACGGCCGGCGGCGATGATGGTGTTCACATGGTCGGCCTCGAAGATGTTGCCGACCGCGATGGTGGGCACATGCACTTCGTTGCGGATCTTGTCGGAGAAGGGGGTCTGGAACATGCGGCCATAGACGGGCTTCTCTTCCTTGCTCACCTGTCCGGATGAGACATGCACGATATCGGCGCCCGCCGCCTTGAACAGGCGGGCAATCTCGACCGCGTCCTCGGGCGTGGTGCCGCCGGGCACCCAGTCGTGTGCCGAGATCCGCACCGACATCGGCTTGTCTTCCGGCCAGGCTGCGCGCATCGCCTCGAACACTTCGAGCGGATAGCGACAGCGGTTCTCGAGGCTGCCACCGTATTCATCCGAGCGCTGATTGGTCAGCGGCGAGATGAAGGACGAGATCAGGTAGCCGTGCGCGGCGTGGAATTCGATCAGATCGAAGCCGGCGGTGTGGGCGCGGCGTGCCGCGGCAACGAAGTCGTCGCGAACCTTGTCCATGTCGGCGCGGGTCATCTCGCGCGGCACCTGGGAGACGCCCGGCATCAACGGCAGGGGCGAGGCTGAAATCAGCGGCCAGTTGCCGGATTCGAGCGGCTGGTCGATGCCTTCCCAGGACAGCTTGGTCGAGCCTTTGCGACCGGCGTGACCGATCTGCAGCCCCATCTTGGCGTCGCTGTTGGCGTGCACGAAATCGACGATGTCTTTCCATGCCGCAGTCTGGGGGTCGTTCCAGATGCCGGCGCACCCCGGGGTGATGCGTGCTTCCGGGGAGATGCAGGTCATTTCGGTCATGACCAGGCCGGCGCCGCCCAGGCCACGTGCCGTGTAGTGCTGGAAGTGGAAACCACCGGGGATCCCGTCGACCGCCGAGTAGGTGCACATCGGGGAGACGACCACGCGGTTGCCGAGGGTCACGCCACGCAGCTTGAAGGGCGTGAACATCGGGGGCACCGGCGGTTGTTGCGGATCGACCGGCAGGCCGGCCTGCTGCTGGAACCAGCGGTCGTACTGCGCCATGTATTCGGCGTCGCGCATTTTCTGGTTGGCGTGGCCGACGCGCTGGCTGCCGGTGAGCAGCGAGAAGGCAAACTGCTCGGGCGCCATGTCGGTGTAGTCGGCGACGTTCTCGAACCAGGTCATGCGGTTGCGGGCAGCACTTTGCAGCTTGAGCGCTTCGATCTCGCGCTCTTCCTGGTAGCGGGCGAGGCGCTCCGGCACCGAGCCGTCGGTGCTGTTGAGCACCTTGACCAGCGAAATGGCGTCTTCCATGGCGAGCTTGGTGCCCGAGCCGATGGCGAAGTGCGCCGTGTGGGCCGCGTCGCCGAGCAGCACGATGTTGTCCTTGTACCAGCGCTCGCACAGCACCCGGTTGAACTTCAGCCACATGGCCGAGCCACGCAGGTGGCGGGCGTTGGAGACCAGCTCATGGCCGTCGAGCAGATCGGCAAACAGGTTTTCGCAGAAGGCGATGGACTCTTCCTTCTCGAACTGGTCGATGCCGGCCTTGAGCCAGGTTTCTTCCGGGGTCTCGACGATGAAGGTGGACCAGTCTTCATTGAAACGGTAGGCGTGCAGATTGAACCAGCCCCACTCGGTTTCCTTGAATGCGAAGGTGAACGCATCGAGCTTCTTCTTGGTGCCCAGCCAGATGAAGCGGCACTTGCGGGTGTCGATGCGCGGATTGAAATGCGCTTCGTACTTGCTGCGGGCGGTGGAGAACACGCCGTCGGAGGCGATGACCAGATCGTAGTCGGCGGCGTAGTCGTCCGGATCCCTGATCTCCTGCTCCCACACCATGTTGACGCCCAGTTCGGCGGCACGCGCCTGGAAGATCTGCAGCAGCTTCAGGCGGGCGATACCGCAAAAGCCATGGCCGCTCGAGGTGATCTTGCGATCCTTGAAATAGACGTCGATGTCGTCCCAGTGATGGAAGTTGGCTTCGATTTCCTCCACCACCTTCGGGTCCGCCTCGCGAAAGCCGTCCATGGTCTGGTCGGAGAAAACGATCCCCCAGCCGAAGGTGTTGTCGGCAGCGTTGCGGTCGATCACGGTGATGTCATGGTCCGGATTGGCCTGCTTCATCAGGATCGAGAAGTACAGTCCGGCGGGGCCTCCGCCCAAGCAAACGATACGCATGGTGTTCTCCTGTGGTGTGTGGCTCGTACGCTCGGTCGTTGTCGGGACTACTTTGATCGAGCGTCAATGTTTAGTTAAAAATATTTCATGTCTAAACTAACAAGTCAAGATAATTTTATAACTAAACTAATTCGGTCAAAAAAAGCAGGGCGGAAACGCCCTGCGCTCAGGAAGCCGGGTTGTGTTTGGCCAGCAGGCTCTTCATCTTGCCGAGCAGATCGTGCAGCTCATGCTGCTCGTCGTCATCGAGGGACGAGAGCAGGGAGACCACCCAGTCTTCGTGGCTGCGTGCCATCTGGGCAAACAGATCTCTGCCCTTGTCGGTCAGCAAGAGGAAGTAGGCGCGACGATCGGTCGGATCATCGCGGCGTTCGATCATGCCTTCAGCCACGAGGCGGTCGGCCAGCCCGGTGACGTTGCCACCGGTCACCATCAACAGTCGCGACACTTCGCGCATGCGAAGCCCTTCGGGGTGACGGTACAGCTGGGACATGAGGTCGAAGCGCGCCAGGGTGGTATCGAACTCGTCGCGCAGCCGGGTGCGCAGGGTGCTCTCGATCAGATTGTGGCAGGCCAGCAGCCGCAGCCACAGGCGCAGTGCGACATGATCCTGCCCGGGATGCGGCGTTTGCATCGCGGAGGCAGGTTCAGGTGTCGCGGCCTGAGCGCGTTTCGACATGAGGCTCTTCTCGGCAGGAGGAATGACGTCGGCGCCGGCCTTGGAGAGGTGCGCCCGAAGGCGGATTATAGCGGCTGACTCAATACTTGACACTTAAATTTCCTCCGCTGTGACAGCGCGTCGCGCCTGTGGGGGCGGGCCCGGGGGCGCGATGTCGTGTCGGGTGGTCCGCCCGGTCATCGCGATCAGCAGATTGGCCATTTCCACGGCGGCGCGCGCGCAATCCTCGGCCTTCTGGCGCACCCGGACGTGGGCCTGGGCGTCGGTGAAGCAGGTGAGGATGCCGTTGGCCACCGGAATGCCGGTGTCGAGCTGCACCGCCATGACGCCACGGGAGGCTTCGTTGGAGACCACCTCGAAGTGGTAGGTCTCGCCGCGGATGACGGCCCCCAGGGCGATCAGCGCATCGAAATTGCCGCTCTGGCCCATGGTTTGCGCCACCAGGGGGATCTCGAGTGCACCGGGGACCGAGACGACCGTGGCGGCGGCGCCGAGGTGTTCGAGTTCATGGACACAGGCGTCGCGCAGGGCGTCGCAGATGTCGGCGTTGAAGCGGCTCACGACCACGCCGATGTGCAGTCCGCTGCCGTCCAGCTCGGGCGCGCCGCCTGTGTTGGTGTTAACGCGAAGCATGGCAAGGCTCCTCGGGCGAGGTCACGAAACCGGTGACCTCAAGGTCGAATCCGGCCATCGAAGGCAGGTTGTGGGGGCTCGAGAGCAGACGCACGCGCCGCACACCCAGGTCGCGCAGGATCTGGGCGCCGATGCCGTAGGTCCGCGTATCCCATCTGGGCCGACCGCGTGCGCGCTGGCCGCCCAGGCGCGCCAGGAGGGTGGCCTCGTCCTCGGGGCTGCGCATGAGCAGAATCACGCCGTGACCATGATGGGCCAGGGCGGCCTGGGCCTGATCGATGGAAAACGCCTGTTCGCGGCTGGCGGGGTCGATGAAGTCGAGCACCGACAACGCATCGTGCACACGGGCCACGGTGTCTTCGCCCGCCGGGATGGTGCCCTTGACCATGGCCAGGTGGGTTGTGCCCGAGCTGCGGTCGCTGTAGGCATGGAGGGTGAACGGACCGTGCGCGGTGTCGATCGGTTTGCTGGCAACCCGCTCGACGAGCTTCTCGGAGGCGGCGCGGTAGTGGATCAGATCGGTGATGGTGCCGATCTTAAGTCCGTGATGCCGGGCGAATTCCACCAGTTGCGGCAGCCGCGCCATGGTGCCGTCGTCGTTCATGATCTCGCAGATCACCGACGCGGGCTGCAGGCCGGCCAGGGTCGCCAGGTCGCAGCCGGCTTCGGTATGGCCGGCGCGCACCAGCACACCGCCCGGTCGCGCCATGATCGGAAACACGTGTCCCGGTTGAACGATGTCGTTCTGTGTGGCGTTGGCGGCCACCGCGGTGCGGATGGTGTGCGCCCGGTCGGCCGCGGAAATGCCGGTGGTGACGCCCTTGGCCGCTTCGATCGAAACGGTGAACGCCGTGCTGTACGGCGAGCCGTTGGCCTGTGCCATCTGCGTCAGGCCAAGTTTGCGGCAGTGCGCCTCGGTGAGTGTCAGGCAGATCAGGCCGCGGGCATGGCGGGCCATGAAGTTGATGGCTTCCGGCGAGACGAAGTCAGCAGCAAGTACCAGATCGCCTTCGTTCTCGCGGTCTTCCTCGTCCACGAGCACGACCATGCGACCGGCCTTGAACTCGGCAATGATCTCTTCTGTGCTGGCAATGGGGTAGGGCATGACGGCTCCTCGACGATCGTCTTTCGGGCAAAGGTGATGATTAAAGTGAATGTTAATTAAACTATTGTGTCAAGAACTATTTAGATATAAAGTATTTTCAACGGTGACTTGAAACAGGTCCGAAAGCCGTACCGTGGCCTGATCACGGAAGCGGCGCGATGCAAAACGGTGAAGCCGGTCGCGAGGCACGAAACAAAGCACTTGCCTCTTCCGGGCTTTTAGGTCTTTAGTGATAGGAAGGTGCGAAAAATACGTGCCAGTGCATTAGTTGTATTGCCCAACGGAGTTCGATCATGTCTTCCACATCCGCGCACCTGGTGCTGCCCGATGCCCGTCCCGCTCACGCGCCGCTCAACGCGTTTCCCGTCTTTCGCTCCAACGATCTTGAAGAAGTCCGGGACGAAGTCGGCCGCGTGTTCTGCTCGCATCGTCTGGAGCAAGTGGGGGCGAGTCAGCCCCTGGCCGCGGTGCACAACCGGGTCCGCATCGGCGAAACGGCACTGAACTACCTGGCCTACGGCAGCGATGTACTCATCCACCCGGGGTGCCTGCAGAACTTCTATCTTGTTCAATTGCCGCTGCAGGGCAGCGCATTGATCGAGTCGGGTCGTGAGTCGATCGATTCCTCGCCACGATCGGGATCGATTCTCAATCCCGACGAGCACATCAGAATGCGTTGGAGCGTGGACTCCGCGCAGTTGCTGCTCTGGATTCCGCGTGAATCGGTGGAGCGGCGTGTGGCGGAAGTGCTGGGACATGAACTGAATGCTCCCATGCGCTTCGACGTGGCCTTGAGCCAGGCCGTGGGGCTCACCAGCGCCTGGTGCACCATGGTCAAGGATCTGGCGCGCAACGTGGATGCCAATGGGGTCGATTGGTTGCGCTTCCGCCCGGCGGCCGGTGCCCTGGAGGACTGCCTGATCCGGGGCCTCATCTACCAGCAGCCGCACAACTATTCCGACCTGCTGTTCAGTCCGGTCGCCCCGGGGCACTCGCGGCAACTGCAGCGGGCGGTCGAATTCATTGAAGAGACGGCGGTGGACGCCATCACCGTGGCCGACATTGCCGAGCATGCCCACCTGAGTATCCGGGCGCTTGAAGAAGGCTTCCGCAAGCACTACGACACCACGCCCATGCTCTATCTGCGCAACAAGCGGCTGGAGCAGGCGCGTGCGGCGATCATCACCAATGCGCTGGCGGGCTCGCCCCAGAAAATCACCGAAATTGCCTTCCGCTTCGGCTTCAATCACATGGGGCGCTTTTCCGCCTACTACCGCGAGCGCAACGGCGAGACCCCATCCGAAACCGCCCGCGCGGCCCTGCGCCTGCACGACTGAGGGCGCACGCCGCCCCGACCGGGCGTCTCCCCGACATCTGAACCGACACACCGGCATCGCCCGGTGATGGCGGCTGCCGCCGGCTGAGCGGCGGCTTCGCCATGTTGTCCGCCGTGTGCCAACGGTGGCGCCTTCGCGCGCCTTCCCTCCCGTTGTCTTGTCCGTCCTGGGCGCGCCATCCCGCGTCTGCCGGCGCTTGCCGGTCATTCTGTGGCCCGTCCCTCCTGAGCGCTATCCGAATGTCGCGGCGCGACGTTCATCCAAGAACGCGATTTTCGGATAGCGGTTCAGCGGTTTCTGGATAGCGGCCATGCGTGCATCTCGCGACACTGGATTCGTCCCTGCCACGAACAGACGGAGAAGCACATGAACGGCATCGAAGGAAAGACTGCCATCGTATCCGGTGGTGCAACCATGATCGGCGAGGCGGTTGCGGCTGATCTCGTCCGCCGCGGTGCACGCGTCGTGATTGCCGACATCAACGCCGAGACCGGCGACCGGGTGGCTCAACGCCTGGGCTCGGCCGGTTTGTTCCAGGCGACCGACATTACCGACGACACGCAGGTCTCGGCCTGTGTGGACGTGGCGGCAGAGCGCTTTGGCGGTGTCGACTTCCTGATCAACTGCGCCTGTAGCTACGTGGATGAGGGCGCCGAGTCCACCCGCGAGCAGTGGCTCGCCTCCCTGAACGTGAACGTCGTAGGCGCCGCACAGCTGATCAAGGCATGCCGGCCGCACATGGTCCGGCGCGGTGGCGGCTCGGTGGTGAATTTCTCGTCCATATCCTCGGGCGCGGCCCAGGCCGGGCGCTGGCTGTATCCGGTCGGCAAGGCCGCCATCATGCAGCTGACCCGCAGTGCCGCCCTGGATCTGGCTTCCGACCGGATTCGCGTCAATGCCGTGGCACCGGGCTGGACCTGGTCCTCGGTGATTGCCCAGTTGTCCGGCAACGATCGCGCCAAGGCGGATCGCGTGGCCGCTGACTACCACATCCTCGGCCGCCTCGGCCTGCCTGAAGAAGTCGCCTCGGTGGTCAGCTTCCTGCTGTCCGACGAGGCCGGTTTCGTGACCGGTGCGGAGTACGCCTGCGACGGCGGTTACTCGGCGCTCGGCCCCGAGGGCAGGGCGGCTGCCATTGCCCGCTTGATTGATTGAGGAGGGCGGAATGATCCGGATGATCCGCCGCCTTTTCGGCCACACCAAGAGCCTATTTTCCAAGGAGCGAAGAGACATGGAACAAGAACAGAAAACCGGCCGCAGCGTTGCCATCGTGGGTGCCGGCCAGGCCGGCCTGCTGCTGGGCTGTGCCCTGCTGGAGCGCGGCTACAAAGTCACCATGGTGACCAACCGGACGGCCGAAGAAGTCTGGAACGGCCGTGTGATGTCCTCCCAGTGCATGTTTGACCCGGCACTCCAGATCGAGCGCGACTGGGGCATGAACCAGTGGGAAGCGCCCTGCCCGGACATCGAGGGGCTGAGCGTCTCGATCCCGGCGCCGGACGGCAGCGGCAACAAGGCGATTCACTGGGCGTCACGACTCAATGCCGTCGCGCAGTCGGTGGATCAGCGGGTGAAGATGCCCGGCTGGATGGCTGAATTCGAACGTCGCGGTGGCGAGCTGATCATCGAGAACGTGGGCGTGCCCGAACTGGAGCGCCTGGCCGCTGCTCATGAACTGGTGTTGCTGGCCGGTGGCAAGGGCGAAATCGTGAATCTGTTCCCGCGCAACGAAGCTCGCTCGCCGATCCGCCAGCCGATGCGTCAGCTGGCGCTGAGCTATGTGACCGGGATGAAGCGCCACGACTACCACGAGTGCGTGAACTTCAACCTGATCCCGGGCGTGGGTGAGTACTTCGTGTTCCCGGCGCTGACCACCAAGGGCGAGAAAGACACGCAGGCCTGCGACATCATGGTGTTCGAGGGTGTGCCCGGCGGTCCGATGGATTGCTGGGGCGATGTCAAGACGCCGGAAGAGCATCTGGAAAAGAGTCTCGAGGTCCTCAAGACCTTTGTGCCCTGGGAATACGAGCGTTGCCGCGACGTTCAGCTCACCGACGACAACGGCCGCCTGGCCGGGCGCGTCACGCCGATGGTGCGCAACGCGGTGCTGAGCCTCCCGTCCGGCCGTCAGGTGATGGGCCTGGGCGACGCGATTCTGGTCAATGACCCGATCACCGGTCAGGGCTCCAACAACGCCACCAAGAGTGCCAAGCACTACTTCGATGCCATTGTCGCCCGCGGCAACCAGTCCTTCGACAGCGACTGGATGACCCGCACCTTTGACGATCTCTACAACGGTTACGCCGAGCCGGTGGTGCGCTGGACCAACAGCCTGCTGTTCCCGCCGCCGGAGCACATCGTCAAGCTGCTGGGTGCCGCACAGCAAGCCCCGGCGCTGGCCGCCCGCATTGCCAACGGATTCAACGATCCGCGCGACTTCAAGGACTTCTGGTTCGACGCTGCCGCGACGGACCGCCTGATTGCCCAATCGATGCAAGCCCAGGCGGTGGCCTGAGCCGCGCCAGACCCGACAGAGAGGATTTCCATGAACAGCTCAAACAGAATCAAGCAGATCGTCCGCACCCTGGGTTTCATCGGTGCGGCGGTGAGTGCCGCGCCCGCCCTGGCCACGCAGGGCACCTTTCCCCATGGCTACGGTGTCAAGTCCGAAGGCATGGGCGGTGTGGGCATCGCGCTGCCGCAGGACGCGGTGGCCGGCGCGACCAACCCGGCTGGCATGGTCGAGGTTGGCACGCGTGCCGACATCGGCATGGCGCTGCTGCAGGTGGATAACGGTGCCTACTTCGGTGGCACCAACTACGACGGCGGTAGCGAGAAGGATCTCTACCTGATCCCGCAGCTGGGCGTGAATTACATGATCGACACCGAGACCTCGATCGGTCTGAGCGTGGTGGGCAACGGGGTGGGCACCGCACACGACAAGGTCAACGTGGGCGGCATGCAGCGCCCGAAGTCGGAATACAAGCAGATGGTGAGCACCGTGTCGCTGGCTCGCCGTATCACGCCGAACCAGCGCGTCGGCGTGGGTCTGGTGCTGGCCTATCAGCGTCTGGCGCTGCACGGCCCGGGTAGCCTGGGTTTGCCGCAGGGGCACGACTCCTCCTTCGGCTACGGACTGTCGCTCGGCTGGCAGGGCAAGGTGCTGCCGAACCTGACACTCGGTGCCACCTACGCCAGCAAGATCGACATGGGCCGGATGGACAAGTTCGACAAGCTGCTGGCTGACGATGGTGACCTGGATGCACCGGAACACTACGGCATCGGCGCGGCGCTGAACCTGGGCGCCACGACGCTGGCCGCCGACGTGATGCGCATCCTGTGGTCGGACGTGAAGTCCCTCGGCAACCCGGGCGTGGCGATCGCCACGGGGGCGCCGGGCGACAAGGACGGCCCGGGCTTCGGCTGGCGCGACCAGACCGTGTGGCGCTTCGGTGTCGCTCATCAGTTCAACGAGCAACTCACCCTGCGCGCTGGCTATAACCAGGGTAATCAGATCCTTGATTCAGCCAGTACCTACCTGGGCATCGTGGCGCCGTCGGCCAACCGCAAGCACTGGACCCTGGGCGCCACCTACCAGATCGATCCGGCAATGGAATTGTCCGTGGCCTACGCGCGTTCCCCCAAGGAGCGGGTGAAGGGCGATGGCCCGGGACCGAACGGTTCGACCGATCTCTACATGGGCCAGGACTGGCTGTCCCTGAGCCTGGGCATGCGCTTCTGAGCAGCGCCCGGCAGACAAGGAGAAACACCATGTTTGATACACGCCAATTTCGCAACGCACTGGGGCATTTCGCCACGGGCGTGACCGTCGTGACCACGCTGGACGCCGAACGCCAGCCGGTGGGGGTGACGGTCAACAGCTTCAGCTCGGTTTCGCTCGAGCCGCCACTCATCCTGTGGAGTCTCGCCAAGAAGTCGTTCAGCCGCACGGCCTTCGAAACGCATCCGTCGTTTGCGGTGCATGTGCTGGCGGCCGACCAGGAGGACATCTCCAACCGTTTCGCCCGCGCCGGGGAAGACAAGTTCGCCGGCGTCCAGACCCGCGACGGCCTGGACGATGTCCCGGTGCTGCCCGGTTGCGCGGCGGTGTTCGAGTGCAATACCGAGTTCATCCACGATGGGGGCGATCACATCATCCTGGTCGGCCGGGTGCAACGCTTCGCCACCTCGGAGCGTCCGCCGCTGCTGTTCTATCGTGGGCAGTATGCGGTACCCGAGCCCGAGCACAGCAGTCCGTTTTCCGGGCTGATGCGGGTGATGGCAGCGGCCACGGCCTGAGCGATACGGCCATGAGCACCCACGACGTCATCATCATCGGTAGTGGCATCAACTCCCTGGTCTGCGCCGGGGTGTTGGCAAAGCGTGGCCGCAAGGTGCTCGTGCTCGAGCGCGAGACGGTGCTCGGTGGCTGTATCCGCACCGAACAATTGACCGCACCCGGGTTCGTGCACGACACCATGTCGACCGCACACCCGCTGTTTGTCACTTCGCCCGGCTACGCGGAGCTCAAGGACGTGTTGCACGCCAACGGGCTGGACTACGGGAACAACGCAACGCCCACCGGCGTGCTGCTGCCCGACGGGCAGTCCCTGGTCATGGCGACCTCGCGCGACGCCAACGTGCGTGCCCTGAATGCGCTGTCGGCCGGCGATGGCGATGCCTATGGCGAGGCCATGGCGCTGATCGAGCAGAACGCCGAGTTCATCTTCACGCTCCTGGGCAACGAGCTGTGGAGCGGGCGTGTCGCCAAAACGCTGGCCAGCCGGGTGTGGAAGCAGGGCATGCACGAGACGGCTTCGTTCTTCGGCCCCGCGATGCAAAGCTGCCGGGCCTGGCTGGAGACGCACTTCCGCTCGCCCCTGGCCCAGGCCCTGCTGGCGCCGTGGGTGCTGCACACCGGTCTGGGGCCGGAGAGCGCCATGTCGGCGCTGATGGCCAAGGTGGTCGCCTTCACGCTCGAAGCGGTGGGGCTGCCCATCGTGCGCGGTGGCAACGCCAGAACGGTGGATGCCTTCCGTGCGCACATCGAGGCGTGCGGCGGGCAGTTCCGCACCGGCGCGGATGTGGACCGGATTCTCGTTCATCGCGGCAAGGTGCAGGGGGTCCGGCTGGCGGACGGCTCCGTCATCGAAGCGCGCGAGGTGGTGGCCAATGTCACCCCCACGCAACTCTATGGGCGGTTGCTCAAGGGCGACGACGCGCCGCCCGCGCTGCGCAGGCAGGCCGCCGAGTACCGCTACGGCAAGGGCAACATGCAGATCCATCTGGCCCTGTCCGAGCCGCCGCGCTGGCCGGAAGCGCATCTGGGCGAGGTGATCTACCTGCACCTGACCGATGGACTCGATGGGGTGTCGCGTTCGGTGAACGAGGCCGATCGCGGACTGTTGCCCAGCGCGGGCACCATCTGCGTGGCCCAGCCCTGCGCGGTGGATCCGTCACGTGCCCCGCAGGGGCAGTCGGTGCTGTGGGTGCAGGTGCCCGAGTGCCCGCGTCACATCAAGGGCGACGCCGCCGGGCGGATCGACGTACCGGCCGACGGGCGCTGGAACGCACCGGTTGCCGAGGCCTACGCCGACCGCATCGTCGAGCGCATTGCTGCCCAGGTGCCGAATCTGGCCGGGTCCATCCTCGGCCGCAAGGTCATCTCGCCGGCCGATCTCGAGACGATGAACATCAACCTGGTCGGGGGCGACCCCTACTCGGGTGAATGCAGTGTCGATCAATACATGCTGTGGCGACCGATGCGCGGGGTGAAGAACCATGAAACCCCGGTGAAGAACCTCTACCAGATCGGTGCTTCGACGCACCCGGGCCCCGGGCTGTCGGGCGCATCGGGTTTCCACGTGGCCTGCGCGCTCACGAAATGAATCAAGGGAAGGAATCGAGATGACGACGAACAACACGCTTGTCGAATTTGCCGGCGCACTGGCCAGCGGTGCCATCCGCGTGGTCGACCTGACGCAGACCCTGAGCCCGGAGTTTCCCGGCCTGCAACTGCCGCCGGAGTTCGGCCAGCCATGGCCCTTCCGCTCCGAGGAAATCTCCCGCTACGACGAACGCGGCCCGGCCTGGTACTGGAACAACATCTCCATGTCCGAGCACACCGGGACCCATTTCGATGCGCCGGTGCACTGGGTGTCGGGCAAGGATCATCCGGACAACACGGTGGACACGATTCCGGTGACGCGTTTCATCGCACCCGCCTGCGTGATCGACTGCAGCCGCGAAGCCGCCGCCGACCCGGACTTTCTGCTCACGGTGGAGTTTCTCGAAGCCTGGGAGGCGACCCACGGGCGCATTCCGGCCGGTGCCTGGGTGCTGCTGCGGACCGACTGGTCCAAGCGGCCGATGCCCGAGGCCTATGTGAACGCCGGAGAAGACGGCCCCCACACGCCGGGACCGGCCGAAGGCACCGTCAAATGGCTGATCGACGCGCGCGACGTGGTCGGCTTCGGCGTCGAGTCCATCAATACCGATGCGGGCCAGTCCTTCGCCTGGGAGACGCCGTTTCCCTGCCACTACTTCATGCATGGCAACAACCGCTACGGACTGCAGTGCCTCACCAATCTCGACCGCCTGCCGCCCCAGGGCGCAGTGATCATCGCCGCGCCCCTGAAGCTGCGCAACGGATCGGGGAGCCCCCTGCGGGTGCTCGCCCTGGTGCAGGACTGAGTCGAATTGCCCCGAATGAACAGGCGCGAAGACGCCAACCAACGACGAGAGAACCCATGAAGTATCCCCAACACCGGCCGGCCTGTTACTGCCCGCCCCTGATGCGACCGGCCTTCCTGGCCGCCGAAGGAGCGCGCCATGGCTGAGCGTTCATTCAAGAAGGAAGTCCAGCAACTGCGAATCCCTGCCGGCACCGAGTTTCGCGGTGAAGGCATTCTGGCCATCACCAAGGCACTACTGCAGTCGGGCGTGGGCTATGTGGGCGGCTATCAGGGCTCGCCCATCTCCCACCTGATGGACGTGCTGGCGGATGCCAACGAGATCCTCGACGAGCTGGACGTGCATTTCGAAACCAGCGCCTCGGAGGCGAGCGCCGCGGCCATGCTGGCGGCCTCGGTGATGTATCCCATCCGCGGCGCAGTGACCTGGAAATCGACGGTGGGCACCAACGTGGCCTCCGACGCGCTGGCGAACCTGGCCTCGGGCGGGGTCACCGGCGGGGCGCTGATCATCGTCGGCGAAGACTACGGCGAAGGCTCCTCCATCATGCAGGAGCGCTCCCACGCCTTCGCCATGAAGTCGCAGATGTGGTTGCTCGACCCGCGGCCGAATCTGGAGTCCATCGTGCAGGCGGTGGAAGACGGCTTCGAGCTGTCCGAAGCCAGCAACACGCCGGTCATGCTCCAGGTGCGCATCCGCTCCTGCCATGTGCACGGGCGATTCATCACCAAGGAGAACAAGCGCCCGGCCTTCAGCCTCAAGCAGGCGCTCGAGCGTCCGGTGCGCGACACCGGCCGCATCGTGCTGCCGCCGGCGTCCTTCGTGCACGAGCAGGAAAAGATCCGCCAGCGCTGGCCGGCGGCGGTGAAGTTCATCCAGTCGCGTGGCCTGAACGAGTTCTTCGACGGCGACGTGGAAGACATCGGCCTGATCCTGCAGGGCGGGCTCTACAACGGCGTGATTCGTGCCCTGCAACTGCTGGGGCTGGCGGACAGCTACGGCAACAGCCGCATTCCGCTGTACGTGATGAACGTCACCTACCCGGTGATCGACGAGGAGGTGGTGCGCTTCTGTCAGGACAAGCGCGCCGTGCTCATGCTCGAAGAGGGGCAGCCCGATTACATCGAGCAGAACCTGCACGCGATCCTGCGCAAGAACAAGGTGGACACCCTGCTGTCCGGCAAGGATGTGCTGCCGGTGGCGGGCGAATACACCACCGACGTCATGAGAACGGGCATCGAGGCCTTCCTCAAGACGCATCACCTCGAGCTGCTGGCGACCCATGACGCGGTGGCCGTGGACGCGCCCAAGCCGGCGGCGGTGCCGATCACCTTCCATCCCAAGGTGCAGGCGCTGGCCGAGGTGGTGCCACCCCGGCCGGCCGGTTTCTGTACCGGCTGTCCGGAACGGCCCATTTTCGCGGCCATGAAGCTGGTGCAGCAGGATCTGGGCGAACACCACGTCAGTTGCGACATCGGCTGCCACCTGTTCTCGATCCTGCCGCCGTTCAATCTGGGCGCCACCACCATGGGCTACGGCCTGGGGGCCGCGTCGAGCTCGGCCTTCAACGTCAAGTCGGGCAAGCGCGCCATCTCGGTGATGGGCGACGGCGGCTTCTGGCACAACGGCCTGACCTCCGGTGTTGCCAACGCGGTGTTCAACAAGAACGATGGTGTCATCGTCATCGTCGACAACTACTACGCCTCGGCGACCGGTGGGCAGGACATCCCGTCTTCTCGGGCCGACAACCCCAACCGCACCACCAAGAACCCCATCGAGAACGCCATTCGCGGCGCCGGGGTGAAATGGGTGCGCACCATCGACCGCACCTACGATGTGGCGCGCATGCGAAAGACCCTCGACGAGGCGCTGACCACCACCACCGACGGTCCGAAGGTCATCATTGCCCAGTCCGAATGCATGCTCAATCGCCAGCGCCGTGAAAAGCCCCTGTTCGCCAAGGCGGTCAAGGGCGGCAAGCGTGCGGTCAAGGAGCGTTTCGGCGTCGACCCCGACGTGTGCACCGGCGATCACGCCTGCATCCGCCTGTCAGGCTGTCCGTCGCTGACGGTGAAGGACAGCGGCGATCCGCTCAAGGACACCCCGGTGGCCCACGTGGACAGCAGTTGCGTCGGCTGTGGCAACTGCGGCGAGGTCGCCGAAGCGGCGATCCTGTGTCCGTCCTTCTACCGTGCCGAGATCATTCACAATCCCACAGGGACCGACCGCGTGCTGGCCAGGTTGCGAGGCGCGGCCATTGGCTGGCTGCAGCGCCGCCGCGCTGCCCGCCTGGCGCGCCTGGCCCTGTGACGAGAGCTGCATCATGAACCGAAAAACCGAGCTTCTTCCCGGTACCCCCATCAAGATCGCCGTGCTCGCCATGGGCGGGCAGGGCGGCGGAGTGCTTGCCGACTGGATCGTCGACATGGCCGAACATGCCGGCTGGTGGGCACAGACCACGTCGGTCCCCGGCGTTGCCCAACGCACCGGCGCCACGATCTACTATCTCGAACTGCTGCCCGAAGCGGATGCCGAGGCCGCCGGCAAGCCGCCCACCCTGGCCATGATGCCCACGCCGGGCGATGTGGACCTGGTGGTGGCCGCCGAACTCATGGAGGCCGGCCGCGCCATGCAGCGCGGGCTGGTCACGCCCGATCGCAGCACCCTGATCACCTCCACCCACCGCAGCTACTCGGTGACCGAGAAGGCCGCGCTGGGTAACGGCATCGGCGATGGCAACAGCGTGCTCGATGCCGGGCGCAACGCCGCAAGGCGCCTGATCGCACTCGACCTCCAGGTCCTGGCCGAACAGGCCGGCAGCGTGATTTCGGCCAGCCTGTTCGGCGCCATTGCCGGCTCCGGCGCGCTGCCCTTCGGCCGGGAGGCCTTTGAAAACACCATTCGCAGTGCCGGCAAGGGGGTCGAGGCGAGCCTGCGTGCCTTTGCCCTGGGCTTCAATGCGGCCGCCTCGGCGCCCGCCGTGCCCGCGCCGATCGAGACCCCGCGCCCGACACTGGATGTGCCCGAACGGGCGGCGCAGCCTCAGGTGCAGGCCTTGCTGGACCGGCTCAAGGTGGAGTTTCCCGCCGCGACGCACGGCATCCTCGTGGCCGGGTTGAGACGGCTGCTCGATTATCAGGATCTGGCCTACGCCAAGGAGTATCTGGCGCGTTGCCATACCCTGTGCGCGCTGGACGAACGTTACGGTGGCGCGGCGAAGGACTGGGCCCTGGCCCAGGCAGCGGCCCATCGTCTGGCCGTGGCCATGAGCTACGACGACGTGATCCGCGTGGCCGATCTCAAGACCCGGGGCAGCCGCTTCGAGCGCGTCGCCCGGGAAGTGGGCCTCAAGGGCGGGCAAGTGCTGCAGACCACCGAATTCACCCACCCGCGCCTCGAAGAGATCTGCGGCACCCTGCCGGCCGGCATCGGGCGACGGCTGGAACGGTCGACCTGGTTCGCGGCCTGGGTCAAACGCCGTTTCGCCCATGGCAAGCGGATCTCCAGCAGTACGTTCGGCGGCTTTTTCTCCCTGTATGCCGTGGCCGGCATGCGCCGGTTCCGGCGCCGTACCCTGCGCCACCAGGTCGAGTCGGCACAGATCGCACGCTGGCTGAAGCGGGTGGAGAAGGTGATGGCGCAAGACTACGGCCTGGCCGTCGAAATCGTTCATTGCCGCCAGCTGGTCAAGGGCTACAGTGGTACCCACGAGCGCGGCGGCGAGCGCTTCGAGACCTTGATGAACGCGGCCGACACCCTGTGCGGGCGCCACGACGCGGCCCGCACGCTCGCGGACCTGCGCACCGCCGCGCTCGCCGACGAGGAGGGCAAACAGCTCGGACAGGCTCTGGCCCGTGCGCTCGGCACGGTGGCTGGCAGCGCGGCGTCGGCGACTGCCAGTGAGGCGTCGGCACCCCGTCTGGCCGGTGTGACTCGACACACGGCTGCCGTCGCGCAGGCGCGCTGAGCGTCCCGGTGGCGGGGGACATGAACAGAAAGCCCCTGCCACCGTGCCCGGCGGCGGGCACCGAGTGCCCTTGATCGCTCATCGAGAAGGCTCCGTTCGTCGTCAAGCGCAAGCCCGGATGGTCAGGATTTGCGACGATTTGACGTTCGGCACTATCAAGAATCGGCCAGACTGCGTGGCCGGGGGCAAGCATTTCTTGATGAGCGCTATCGGGAACGCTATGTTTTCACAAAGGTGTGGGAGTTTGTATATATAACTAAAGATGTATCCGGGCGGGGTGATTGAGGTTCAATGCCATTCCCTCGGATCGCGAGCGGAGGCCCACCCATGCAGAGAGATGAAGATGCAGACGCTGACAAGCGGGCTGCACACTGGAAGCACCGCCAGTCTCATATCGTCACGTCTGACCCCTGTCAGCACGCGGAGAGTCTGCCTGCCTGGTCGCAGGAGTACCTCCAGCTTGAGGCGGGGCCGTTCTTCGGGGAAATCAAGGAATCGACCTTCGGGCCGGTCCAGGTTTTTCAGGAGACCATCGATCAGGTCATCGACGAGAAGGCCAATCCCCGGCGGGACAGCTACACCGTCGGCATACCGGTCCGCGTGACCGAAAACGGTCGGTGGCAGGGCCATGAGCTCAGTGACCGCTCCGTCATGATCCTGAAGCCGAATGAAGAGCTGCATTTCAAGACGCCGAAGCACTCCAACATCCTGGTGACCGTCATCACCTGTTGTGCGCTCGATGCCATTGCAGAAGGCGATGGTTTCGGTTCGGCGGACGATCTGTTTCAGCGCCCGCATGTGGTGGAAGTCGGCGACGACATTGCGTCGAATTTCCGGGCAGCGCTGTTCAATGCACTGAGCGTCTCGCAGAACAATCCCGGCCTGCTCGAACATGAGGCGGTGCGCAACGATCTGAGCGACAGCGTGATGCATTCGGTATTCGCGACGCTGACGCAGGTGGGCGATTTCGGCAAACGCCTGTCGAATGGTCAGTCGGTCCAGCGCTCGATTGTCGAGCGCGCACGCACCTACATCCTGGCCAACCGGCAGCGGGCGCTCTCGGTCGCCGAGCTGTGCGAGCACCTGCGCATGAGCCGGCGGGGCGTGCATCATGCCTTCATGAATGTGCTGGGCGTCAATCCGGTGACCTTCCTGCGCTATGTGCGTTTGCATGAAGTCAGAAAAGCGCTGCTCGATCCGGGCTGTCGCGAGTCCATTTCCACTGTCGCGGCCAACTGGGGCTTCTGGCATATGGGCATGTTCGGGCAGTACTACAAGCAGCTCTTTCATGAAACGCCGTCGGACACCACGAAGCGAATCCGCGGGCCGCTCGATTCGATGAGTCGGTTCCGGAGTTGAACGATGGCTGCAGGCATCGCGCCTGTAGCCCCGAAGCGAGCGAGAAGCCGCGATCGATGTGATCGCGGCTTCTTTGTTTGTTCCCGTGATGTGTGCGGCCTGGCCGATATTTGATAGTTGCTGCGTTGCGGATGGCCGGAATGCGATAACGCGTCGATAACCCCCGTTTTTATAGTGAATCCCGTAGGCGATTGCTCGTCGCCTTTTACGACGTTCGGCATAGCGATGCGCGTGCCGGATGAAGCGAAACCAACGGGAGATGTCCCTCATGGGAAAAACTGTAAAAGCAAATGTGATCGCACGAAGCCTGCTGCTGGGCGCGGGGATCGCGTCATCGACGCTGTCCCTTGGCGTCATGGCCGCGCCCTCGGGGGAGGCCCTGGTCAACAGCAAATGCTCGGCATGTCATGCGCCGGATGCCAAGGGCGTGCCGGACCGGATCGATGCCGGCCGCCGGACCCCCGAAGGCTGGGACATGACGGTGGCCCGGATGAGCTACGCGCATGGCGTCAAGCTCACGGCCGAAGAACGTAGCGCCATCGTCAAATACCTGGCGGACAACTACGGCCTGGCACCGGAGGAAACCGAACACCACCGGTACATCCTCGACAAGACGCCGAGCGTGGTCGAGCACGCCGAAAACCAGCTGATCGCCGATACCTGTGCGCGTTGCCATTCCTATGCGCGCATTGCCGTGCAGCGGCGGACCGAAGACGACTGGCGAAAGCTGGTGCACTTCCACGTGGGCCAGTATCCGGCCATCGAGATCCAGGCCGGTGGGCGGGATCGCAACTGGTTCGAGATTGCCACCGGCGATGCCGCCCAGGCTTTGGGTGAAGTCTATGGCTACGAGTCCAAGGCATGGAATCAGTGGAAAGCGGCCAAGGCCATGGACCCGGCGGGCAAGTGGCGGGTGGTTGGCCATGAGCCGGGTCGCGGCGCCTACGAAGGTGAAGCGGCGGTGACGCGCTCGGGCGATGACCAGTACGAGCTGAAGATGACCCTTCGCTACCAGGATGGCACCACCGACAAGGCCTCCGGCAAAGCCATCGTCTACACCGGCTACGAATGGCGCGCGACGCTCGACCAGGGCAAGCGCAAGGTCCATCAGGTGTTCCAGCTCGCCGATGCGGGCCAGGCGCTGGAAGGGCGCTGGTACGAGGTGGATAACGACGCCATCGGCGGCACCATGCATGCGGTGAAAGCCACCGCCGGTGCGCAGGTGCTGTCGACCATGCCGCAGGCGATCAAGGCGGGCACCAAGGGTGTGCTGACGATCAACGGCGTGGGGCTAGAAGGCAAGGTCAGCCTTGGCGACCAGATCAAGGTCGGCAAGGTGGTCAAGCGCAGCGCGGACCAGGTGGTTGTCGAGTACGAAGCACCGGCGTCGCTGAACGCAGGCGCCGTGATGGTGCGCGTCGGCCAGGCCAAGGCCGGTGACACGCTGGCGGCCTATCAGCAGATCGATTCGGTGAAAGTCGTGCCCGAGCATGCCATGGCCCGTGTGGGCGGCGGAGGCGGCGCACTGCCGAAGGTGCCGGCCCAGCTCGAAGCGATTGCCTATGCCAACGGGTCGGACGGCAAGGCGGGCACCGACGACGACGTGCGTCTGGGCGCCATGCCTGCCACCTGGCGCGTGGCCAACCTCAACGAAGTGGCCGAGAAGATGCAGGACACGCGCTTTGCCGGCGAGCTGACCGACACCGGGCGTTTCATCCCGGCCGTGGCCGGCCCCAATCCGGAGCGCAAGTACGGCACCAACAACGCCGGCGAGCTGAAAGTGACCGCCACGGTCAAGGACGGTTCGCGTGAGGTCAGCGGCAGTGCGCCCCTGATTGTCACTGTTCAGCGCTTCAACGATCCGACCATTCGCTGATCCGGCCTCAAGGGAGACCCCCAATGAGCGAAACCAACACCCTGTATGTGGACCGGGATGCCTACCACGACTTCGTGGTCGGTGACCGTCACGTGATGCTGCATGTGCCCAGTACCGGCATTTTCGATCTGGACGAGATGAGCGGATCGATTGTCGATTTCGTCCGCGGCAAGCACAGCGTCACCTTCGATGAGATCCGGCAGCGCTTCGAGCAGACGCCGAATCCGTCGGCGCTGGCCGAGTCGATCGACGATCTCAAGAGCCTGGGCATTCTCAAGGACAGGACGCCGACGCCCGATGGCGGGGCCGGTGTCAGCGTGCAAGAGTTTCCACTCAGCACCATCGTCATCAACGTCAATACCGGCTGCAACCTCAGTTGCACCTATTGCTACAAGGAGGATCTGACCACCCCCGCCAAGGGGGAGAAGATGGAGCTGGAGAAGGCAAAGAAGAGCATCGATCTGCTGATCCACGAGGGCCGGAACCGCAAGCAGCTGAACGTGGTTTTCTTCGGTGGCGAGCCGCTGACCAACATGCCGCTGATCCGCGAGGTCACGGCATACGCCGAGGCGCGTTGCGCGGCCGAGGGCAAGCAGGTCGATTTCTCGCTGACCACCAACGCCACCATGCTCACCGAAGAGATCGTCGATTACTTCGACGCCCATCGCTTCGGCATCTCCATCAGCATGGACGGCCCCGAAGCGGTCCATGACGCCCGGCGCAAGACGGTCGGCGGCAAGGGGACGTATGAAGTGGTCGCGGCCAAGTCCCGCATGCTGCTGGCGCGCTACAAATCGCGCCCGGTGGGGGCCCGCGTCACCCTGACGGCCGGCTATTCGGACGTGGCCACGATTCACCGCCACCTGAAGGACGACATCGGTTTTGCGGAGGTCGGCTTTGCGCCGGTGACCGGCAATCCGATCACCACCTTCAACCTGGTCGGTGAAGAGCTCAAGGCCGTCTTCGAGTCCATGAAGTCCCTCGGGCGCGAGTATGTCGAGGCCGCCGTGGCGGACCGCAACATCGGCTTCTCCAACATGCACCAGATGCTCTCGGATCTGTACGAAGGGCGCAAGAAGGCCTTGCCGTGCGGCGCCGGTATCGGTCTGCTGGCCGTCGATCACAAGGGTGAGCTGAACCTGTGCCACCGCTTCACCGGCTCCGAACTGCCGACCTTCGGCAACGTGGAGACCGGCATCGACAAGCCCCAGCTGGGTGCTTTCCTCGACAAGGCGCTCGACCGTTCGGAGCGCGGCTGCAGCACCTGCCGGATTCGCAACCTGTGCTCCGGCGGCTGCTACCACGAGTCCTACGCCAACTTCAGTGACCCCCACTCACCCGTTTATCACTACTGCGAACTGCTCAGGGACTGGGTCGATTTCGGGATCGAGGCCTACCTCGAAATCCTTGAAAAGAACCCGGCCTTCCTTCAGCGACACGTTGCCAACAGGAGCTCAGAGCTATGAAACGAATGAAAGCCTTGAACAAGAAGGCGCACCAGATTGAATCCTCCACGGATCAGGGTGCGATCGACGAAGTGGTGGCCATGTCCGCCAACGTGGCCGGCTGCGCCACCACCTTCGACCCGGGCTGGGAGCTGGACCCCTTCCTGGGGGTGGCCGGTCTCTGTCAGCCGATGGAGGCGGATCTGTACGGGTGTTCCGACCCGTGCTGGTGGCCCGCCCAGGTGCCGGACACGCTGCACAGCTATCCGGACTGGAACGAAGGTCGCGACGACGCTGCACGCGACTGGAAGGCCCTGAAGAGCGTGTTCCCCAAGTAACGGGGCATGTCGATCGTCATCATCTGGAGGAATACACACATCATGGCTAACAAGGCATTCACAACCATCAGCCGAACGCTCATGGCGGCGGCATCGGTCCTGGCGCTGCACGCCCCTGCGGCGATGGCAGCCAAGGACTACATCGTGACGGCAGCGCGCCCGAACCTCATCTTCGTCGCCGACGCCAAGGCGCGAAAGGTCGTGCGCTCGTTCGAGATCCCCAACACTTCGCTGGGCAACAGCCCGCAGGCGTTGGTGGTGTCGAAGGACGGCAAGGTCGGGTACGTGATCCACAACCGTTGGGAAACGGTTTCCGGCATCGATCTGGACACGGGCGAAGAGGTGTTCCGTGCCGAGCTCTCTGGGGGCGACATCCGCGGCAAGGCGCCGTTCGCCATCGACCTGAGCCCGGACGGCAAGGAGCTGGCGGTGTTCGTCAACCCGACCAAGCTGTTACCGGGCGAGTACAAGGTGCTTGACCCCTACATCGCGGTCTACAACACCGATGCGGGCGTCAAGGCGCAGCCCGATCGCAAGCTCAAGACGCCGCGACGCGTCTCGTCCCTGATCTACTCGCCGAAGGGCGACACGCTGTATGTCTATAGCTGGGACATGCTCAAGGTCGACCCCAAGACCGGCGAGGTCAAGGGCAAGCACCCGTGGCGTGAGTGGAAGCGTCCGGACCGTGGCGAGCCCGACACCCTGGCGATCTGGCCGCAGTGGGAGCAGAGCAACATCTTCGCTACGCCGTTCTATGTGGCCGACACCACCCGCGACACCAGCGACTTCAAGAACTACCGCGCGGGCATCTGGTCGCTGGACCTGGAAACCGACAAGGTGAAGTTCACCGAGTTTGAAGACGCCTCGGTGGTGCTGTTCTCGACCGTCGTCAATCCGGTGCGCCGCAATGAGACCTACACGGTGTACACCCAGCTGACGAAGGTGGATCTCGATACCGGCAAGATGGAGCGCGTCGATCTGGATCACACGTATTACGACGTGAATGTCTCCAGCGACGGCAGCGAGCTCTACATCGGTGGCACCCAGGGTGACATTGCCGTCTATGACAGCAAGACCCTGGAGCGGATCGGCAACATCCGCACGCCGAGCGGTGGCGACCAGGTGCTGTCCTCACTGCGCGTGTTCACGCGCTGAGGTCGGCCATGCGCACGGATACTCTGGATTTCCCCGCAGGCGAGGCGCCGGCCGCCAGCCAGCCAACCGCACCGGCAACACCGGCGGGGCTGCGCGAATGGATCGTTGCCAGCCTGCGGCCGGAGTATCCGGCGCTGTTGCTCATCCTGTTGCTCTCGGTGGTGGCTGTGCTGGCCGGCCTGGCGCAGCCCTACCTCACGAAAGCCCTGATCGACGCCGGCATTCTGGCGCGTGATCGCGACACCATCGTGCTGGTCGGCGGCAGCATGGCGGCCCTGGCCTTTGCGTCGCTCGCCGTCGGCTTTGCCTGTCGGCGGGTGCACGTGGCCGTCTCGGCCCGGGTGCTGCACCGCATGCGCGAAGACCTGTTCGCGCACGTGCTGACCCTGCGACCGGCCTTCTTTTCCCGCATGCGCCAGGGCGATCTGCTCACCCGGCTCGAAGGCGATCTGGGTGAAGTTCAACGTTTCGCGGTCGACGCCTTGCTGTCGGCCGTCAGTTCAAGCCTGACACTGATCGGTACGGTCATCGTGCTCAGCGCAATGAACGCCAAACTGGCGCTGCTGCTGGCGGTGCTCATTGTCATCAACAGCCTGGCGCTGACCTGGATACGACCCCGGATCGAGGTGTTGTCGAAGCGCGCGCGCGAAGCGGGCGTGGACATGTCCAGCTTTCTGGTCGAGCGGGTGGGGCGGGTGCGCTGTGTGCAGACCCATCTGGCCGAAGCGCAAGAGCTCGACAGACTCAAGGGGTATCACGGCGTGCTGCGCCAGCGCCTGATCGACGCGCAGTTGTTCGGCTATTTGGGCGGCGCCATTCCCAACCTGGTGCTGTCACTGGCCGTGATCGGCATCTTCGTGTTCGGCGCGCTCGCCATGCTGGGCGGCGAGGCGCTCACTCTCGGCACACTCGTGGCCTTCGCCACCTACGTGCAGCGGGCCAGCGCACCGGTGCATAGCCTGATGGGCATCTACATGCAGTGGCAACGGGTGAAGGTCGGGCTGGAGCGGGTCGATGCCCTACGCACTATCGACGGCGCATCGCACGCGCCCGGCACCCAGACTTTCCGCAACGGCGATATCGTCATTCATGGGCTGGCGCATCGCTATGCCGACGCGCCCCAGGGGCTTTTCGAAGGCTTCGATTGCCACATCGGGCAAGGCAACAAGGTGTGGTTGCGCGGTCCCTCCGGCGTGGGCAAGTCGAGTCTGATCGACATGCTGCATCGCCAGCTCGAGCCGCAGGCCGGTACCATCAGCATTGCCGGT
This sequence comes from Nitrogeniibacter aestuarii, assembly GCF_017309585.1. Classification (NCBI taxonomy): domain Bacteria; kingdom Pseudomonadati; phylum Pseudomonadota; class Betaproteobacteria; order Rhodocyclales; family Zoogloeaceae; genus Nitrogeniibacter; species Nitrogeniibacter aestuarii. Next base: position 996,332 of record NZ_CP071321.1, read on the forward strand.
CGGGACATCCGCAGTGTTGCCCTCAAGTCGTATCGCGAGCATGTGGTGCTCGTCGCCCAGACGCCGGAACTGTTCTCCTGTTCGCTGATCGACAACATCCGCTACGGGCGGCCGTCGGCCACTGACGCCGAGCTGCAGGCCGTCATCGACGCCTCGGGTGTTGCGCGATTCGCATCGCGCCTCTCTGACGGGCTCGATACCCTGATCGGCACCGGGGGTTCCTTGCTCTCCGGGGGCGAGCGCCAGCGCGTTGCCCTGGCACGCGCGCTGCTCATGGCGCCCGACGTACTGATCCTGGACGAGGGCACATCGTCCTTCGACGAGGCGCTGGAGGCTGAAACGCTCGCAGCGGTCGACCGGCTGCTGCCCCGTGCAACACGCATCGTCGTCAGTCATCGTGCGCTCGACGAGCGCGACTTCGATCAGATCATCGACATCCGCAGGAGCGGGGCATGAATGCGCCCGTGCGCGTCGGACTGATCGACGGCACCGTCGCCGTGCCCCAGGCCACCTCGGTGGTGGCAGCCCGACGGTTCCATGGGGACGCCGCCAGTGTGGATGCGCATGCAGGCATGGTGGCGCAGAGCGTGCTCGCCCATTGCCCGGAGGCTGCGCTGGTGTCGGCAGAGGTCTTCGATGTGCGGCGCACCGCGCCGGTCGAGGCGATCATCGACGCGATCGACTGGCTGATTGCCCAGCAGGTCAGCCTGATCAACATGAGTTTCGGCATCGCCCGTGATGTGTCCGCCCTGAGGGCCGCATGCGAGCGCGCCACGGCACACGATTGCCTGCTGGTGGCGGCTGCACCGTCGCATGGTCCGACGACCTACCCGGCCGGGTTCGGGGCCTGCATCGCCGTGACCGGGGACGCGCGCTGCCAGCCCGGTGAAATCGCCTTGCTCGGGACGGCCAAGGCTGACTTCGGCACCCATCCGTTTGTGCACGCCGGCCAGCCGCAGCATGGGGGCGGTGCCAGCATTGCAACGGCCCGCATGACCGGCCTGATCGGGGACATGGTCCGGCGCGGTGTCTCCATCGCCCATGTCGAGGCGGCACTGGTCGCACGAGCAGCGTACGTGGGCCCGGAGGTGATCGGTGCCTGATCGGCGTTTCACTCTGTGGGCGCTTGCCGCGGCGCTCCTGTTCGTGCTGTGGCCGGTGACCGGTCAGGCGGGACTCGGGCTGGCCGCCGTTCTTGTGCTTGTCTCGATCCGCCATGAGCGCCATCGTGCGGCGCTGCTGTGCGCGGCCAATGGGCTGGCCTGGGGGAGCATCCTGGCCCTCGCATACCACCTGCTGGCTGATCATTTCCAGTTGCGCTACGTGTGGATCTACAGCGGCGCGGCGCTGCCGACCCACCTCAAGCTGGCCAACATCTGGGGCGGGGACGAAGGCACGACCTTGCTTTTGGCGGCACTGCTGGTGGCGCTGGCTGCCCGGCGTTCGACGCGCACGGCACCGAATCAGGCCACCGCCTGGCTGGCGGCCTGGTATCTCGCGGTGGCGGCATGGCTGTCCCCGTTCGCGGCAACGCCGGCCGAGTGGCTCGCGGAAAAGAGCGCTCAGGGCATGAACGCCCACCTGATGAATATCTGGATGCTGCTGCACGCCCCCATGGTGTTGCTGGCCTATGCCTGGGTGCTGGCACTGGTCGCGCCGTCGTTGGCGGCGCTGTCCCGCTCGGTCACGCGCTGGCCGTCGAGCGCGCTGATCGATGCCCGGCGTGCGTGGGTGTGGCTCACCGCCGGGATCGGCTTCGGCATGGTGTGGGCGTTTGAAGATGCCATGTACGGTCAGTTCTGGCACTGGGACCCGGTGCAGACCGCAATCTTCGCCGCCTGGTGCGCACTGGGCGCCCATCTGCACGGCGCGCGCGGCTGGACGACACGGCCGGGGACCTGGCGCTGGGTGCCGGTGTGGTCGTTGCTGGCGGCGCTGATGGTGGCCGCGACCATGGCGGTGACCCGCAATGAAGTGCTGGCCAGTTCCCATCGCTACGTGGGCAGCAGCACCTGGATGGCGCATCTGCTGGCGGCCGGGGGCATCCTGATCGGTGCCCTGGTGGCCGGGTGGCAGGGCCGAGGCCGGGGCGGGGCGCAGAACCAGCCGGCCACCGGGCGCGGCCTCTCGCTGCAGGTGCTCGCCCTGCGGCTGACCCAGTTGTGTTTCGTGGTGCTGGCCGTGTGCGCCGCCGCCTATCTGGCCTGGGCGTTCACTGCCGCGGCGCTCGACCTGCCGCGGCCCGGCCATTTGCGCCCCTTCTTCGAGACCCTGACCAACTGGGCCAACGGCAGCGAACTTCCGCTGCTGCGGGCGGCCTTCGCGCAGTGGGACATGGACGGATACAGCGCGGCCCGGTGGATGGTGCTCCCGCTCGCTGCGCTGGGATTTGTCGGCGGCTGGTTCTTCACGCGACGCGTGTCGCGCGCGGCGGCGTGGGTGTCCCTGGGGGTGGTCGGCGCCGCAGCGGCGTGGGTGAGCCTGGTCGAAGGCCCGCTCACCCGCAGCTACAAAGGCACCGGGGTGCTCTCCCAGTCGGTCGTCCACATGCTGCCGCAACTGGATGTCTGCCTGGTGGCCGGCAGCTATCTCGCGCTCGCCTGTCTGCTGTGGACCGGGATGCGTGCCTGGCGTACGCCGAAATCGGCGTCCTACCTCATTCCCCTCGGCGTGTTGCACGCCGGCGCGGTCATCGCCCTGTGGGGCGGGCTGCTGGCCACGGCGATGAATGCTTACGGGCAGCAGCGGATCGAGGTGGGCTCCGATTGGGCCCATGTGGTTCGGGGCTATCAGCTGCGCATCGCGGATGTCGAGGTCAGTCGCGGTGACGACGGCGGGGCCTGGTCCGACCAGGGGCCGTATTTCGCGATGGCGAGTATCGAGCTGATGACGCCGGATGCCCGCCAGGTGCAGGGGCATGCCCTGTACCGGGACAGCCGCTCGGCGATGGCCAACGATAGCGGCCCGGTGCGGCAGATCTGCGAAATCCTCGACTACCGCTTTGCGCGCTACGCCAACGTGTCCGGTTATGTGCTGCATCCCTTCATCTCCCGAAGCTGGATGTCGGATACGCAGCTGTGGGTGAATCCGGCTGCCCTGATCAACGTGGCCGACGGCGGTGACGCCCCGCCGGTGGTGGCGGTGCTGCGCGTCTTTCCCTTTGCCTCCCTGCTGTGGCTCGGTCTGGTGCTGACCGTGGCGGCGGGGGCCTGGCTGGCATTTGTTCCCATGGGACATTCAAAGGAGCATGACCGATGAGTTCGATTCCCGTGCTGATTCTCGGTGCCGGTCCGGCGGCAAGTCTGCTGTCGATGGCACTCCAACCCCTGGGGATTTCCCCCGTCGTCATCGGGCGCCATCGTCGTCGGCCCGCGGTTGAAGGGCTGTCGCAGCGGGTGGTGGATGCGCTGGTCGGGTTCGAATGCCGGCACGCACTCGAGATGCTCGGCCCCCGCTGGCACCGGGTGTCGCGTTGGGCCGGCAGCGAATCTGCGATGAATGGCGAGTTCGTGGTCGAGCGCAGCCAGTTCGATCGCAGTCTGATGCAGGACGCGATTGCGCACGGCGTGTCGTTTCACGAAGGCACGGTGAGTCGTGTCAAGCGGGTGAGCGACGGCGGCTTCGAAGTCATCTGGCAGGACGCCTTCGGCAACCATCATCTGACCCAGGCGGCGATGGTCGTGGAGTGTCGCGGTCAAGCGGCCCCCAAGGAGGCGCCCGACATTCACGCGCCCTACGCGCTGGTGGCCATCACCCGCACGTTTTCGAATGTCCCGGTGCACGACCGGGTGACGCTGACGGAGTCGTTCGAGCACGGCTGGGCGTGGGGGGGCGTCGACCCCACCGGGATGGCCAGCCTTCAGGTCGTCGTCACCCAGGAGATGCTGGCCGAACACGACAACGACCTGAGCGCCGTGCACTCGCGCTGTGTGGGTGCGCTGACGCTGATTCCGGATTATCTCGGCACCGCGTGCGAGCCCACGGGGCATCTGAGCGCGCGTGCCATCCGGCCGGTGCTACGCGCCGCCCGTTTCAGCCGTGACCAGCTGCATGTGGGGGACGCCTGCTACACCAATGACCCGCTCTCGGGGCATGGCGTGTTCGAAGCGGCCTCCGGCGCACTGGCGGCCGCACCGGCCATCAACACCCTGATCCACCACCCTCGGGATGCCGACACGGCGGTGGCCTATCTCGAGGACAGATCCCGCGCCATCTTCGCGTCGCGCATGCAGGCCGCCCGCGATCTCTATCGCCTGGAGACCACGTGGCGCGACGCGCCCTTCTGGCGCCAGATGCAGGCCTTCGAACTGTCGGCACCGGCCGCGGCCGGCCGAAGCGCGCCGGCGGTGACCCTGGAAGAGCGGGGCGTCGTCGAAAGCGGCCGCATCGTCAAGCGGCCGGTGCTGGTGAGCCCCGAGTATCCGCGCGGCGTGCGCTTCTCCGGTCAGGTGGATCTGGGCCAACTCGTCAGCCTCAAGCAGCGCCACCCGGACATCAGTCGCGAGGCCCTCAGCCGTGCCCTGTCGGTCTCGCCCGACGACGTGGCCATGGCGTGTGCCTTTGTCAGAACCATGCAGCAGCCCGCAGCCGCGGGGGCCGAATCACCGCGTGCACATCACTAGAAAATCAGGAGGCAATTCATGAATCAAGCACTTCGAATCATCGCGCTCGGCGCCGTCTTTTCCGGCAGCGCGTTCACCCCGCTGGCCCATGCCGAAGGCGACAGCTCGTCGTTTTCGACCAGCGCCAATGTGGGGCTCTACTCCCAGTATGTGTTCCGCGGCATCGGCTACACCCAGGAAAACCCGGCCGTGCAGGGCGGCTTCGACGTGTCGCATGAAAGCGGCCTCTACCTGGGGATCTGGGGTACCAACGTCAGTGACGCAGCACTGAACAACGCCGCGGGCGAGATCGACATCTACGGCGGCTACGCGGGCCAGGTCGGTGACTTCGGCTACGACGTCGGTTTCCTGCAGTTCCTCTTTCCGGGTGGCGAGATCAACGGCACGAACGAGAGCTACAACACGCTCGAACTGTACGCGGGTGTCAGCTGGGGCCCGGTGGGGATCAAGTACTCGCACACCGTCACCGACTACTTCGGCTTCAACAACAAGACCTTCGGTCAGGGGCGGGGTGGTTCGAGCGGATCGAACTACATCGAAGCCAACGTCGGCTATGAATTCGCCCCCGGCTGGACCGCCATTGCGCATGCCGGTCGGCAGCACGTGGAGAACTACAACGAGTACAGCTTCAACGACTGGAAGCTCGGCGTGGCCTACGCCTTCGGCTCGGGCTGGGAGGCGGGTCTCGCGTGGGTCGATACCACCGCGGACTCGGACCTCTACACCGTCTGTGACGACAACAGTCACTGCAAGGACACGGGCAAGGGCAAGGTCCTGGCCCACATCAAGCGCACGTTCTGACAGAACACTGACTCCTCGTTCGTCGCACGATGCGGCGACTCCTAGCGCCGGAATTGCGCGCAGCGCTCAGTCTCCATTCTTCCGGTGTTTTCCCCACTGAATCGGCTCCGTTCGTTCAGTGGGGATTCTTTTTTTGGGCGGCCTTGCCTCATGAAAGGGTTTCTTGTCTGAAAGGAGATATGGCGCGATTGATCAGGCGCTTCCTTGGTGAGCGGCTGTCGTTATGGATGTCCGTTGCGCGTGGCAGAATGAAAAGACCCGGTGAGCGCCGGGTCTTTCTTTTGCCTGCCGTCAGGAGGACGCATTGCCGCAGACGCTATCCGAACCGTGCCATAGCGAGTTGATCATCAAGAAAAGCCGTTTCATTGGCTGTGTGCAGCCCGTGTCCGACCGGGCGGCGGCGGTGGCGGTGGTCAATGAACTGCGCGGGGCACATCCGGGGGCGGCTCATGTGTGCTGGGCCTTGATGGCCGGTGGGCAGTCGGCGGCCGTAGACGACGGCGAACCCGGTGGCACTGCCGGCCGGCCGATGCTGGATGTGCTCAGGCATCAGGATCTGGAGGGTGTGCTGGCGACCGTGGTGCGTTACTACGGTGGCGTGAAACTGGGGGCCGGCGGTCTGGTACGCGCCTACACGGATGCGGTGGCTCAGGCCCTGCTGGGTGCGACGCGTCAGCCGCTGGTGCGCATGGCAGCGTTTGCTTGCGAAGTGCCGTACGCCTTCGAGGGGGTGGTTCGGCGCTTGCTTGACGATGCGGGCGCAACGCTTGACGGGGTGGCTCATGGCGAGTCGGTTCGCATGAGCATATCGCTCGGCGCTGAGGCGCTGGTGCAGCTGAAGGCCGCCGTCACGGAATCGACGCAGGGACGTGTGCTCTGGTTGCCTGATGACGATGGGGCGAGCACGGACTAGATCGTCAGACGATCAGGGTGCCCTCAAAGGGCAAGTAGGTCGGTTGATGATGTTCCACCGGCGCCGGATGGTTCGATTTGACGGCGTGCGGTGACTTGAACATGGTATGGCCGACGATGGCCAGCAGCATCATGGTGGCAGCAAAGGCGTAGAGGGCGCGGTCGATAGTGGGCATGTTGAGGGCTCCCGAGCAACTGTTCGTTCCGGCGTCCGGGCGCGTCTTATGGGGCGCTTCCGCCGGATTATCTGTCTGGGACAGTGTTTATCCCTGAAGACATGCCAACGATAAGTTGCGCCGTTTCTTGCGGCAACTATCGGGTCGATTGGCTATTGCTATTGCGCTGCAAAAACAGTTCTCGTGGATGTCGCCAGCGGAGGCGTTCCGTCAATTCGTTGGAGTGTGGGGCCCTGGTTCAAAGGCGCAGGCCCCGACGGATTCCGGTCGTCGCGCCGATGACAAGCGGCCTGACGTTTGCCGTGGCCAACACAGTATTGAAACCGGGGACGAGGACGTGGCCCGGATCGAGCTCTGGTGAGCTGACGTCCGATAAAAAAGGCTCCCCGAAGGGAGCCTTTTTCGTGGTGCCGGACGGGTCAGTCGTTGTTCATGAAACCCAGCAGATGCAGCAGGCTGGTGAAAAGGTTGAACAGCGACACGAACAGCGTGACCGTGGCCATGATGTAGTTGGTTTCGCCGCCGTGGATGATATTGGAGGTCTCATACAGGATGAGGCCGGACATCAGCAGCACGAATGCGGCAGAGACGGTCAGCGACAGGGCCGGGATGCTGAAGAAGATGGCGCCCAGGCCGGCCAGGAAGGCCACCAGGATGCCGACGGCCAGGAAACCGCCCATGAAGGAAAAGTCCTTGCGGGTGGTCAGCGCATAGCCTGACAGGCCCAGGAAGATGGCGCCAGTCAGCACGAAGGCGGTCATCACCGTCTGGCCGCCGTTGGGCAGTGCCAGATAGGCGTTGAGGATCGGGCCGAGGGTGTAACCCATGAAACCGGTCAGGCCGAATACCGCGAGAATGCCCCAGCTGCTGTTGCGCAGTTTGGTGGTGGCGAACAGCAGGCCGAAGTAGCCGACCAGTGTGATGATGATGCCCGGATGCGGCAGGTTCAGTGCCATGGCCGCACCAGCCGTGACGGCGGCGAACAGCAGCGTCATGGACAGCAGGGTGTAGGTATTGCGGATGACCTTGTTGGTCGCCAGGACGGAACGCTCACGCGCCTGGCCCACCTGTTGCGGGAACGGCGAAGTTCGATTCATGTGTCGATCTCCTAAAAAGCTTTCCATGTGTGAGTCGGGACAGCGGCGCCCATGGTTCACGCACGCTAACGCCTTGCAGTGTAGGCTCTGGTTTTGATAGAACCAAATCGAATTAAGTTCATAAAAACATCGATTTTTTCGAGGTATGGGGATGCCCGCGCTCAACTTCAAGCATCTGCGCTATTTCTGGATGGTCGCCAAGGCGGGCAGTATCGCCAAGGCCAGCGAGCAATTGCATCTGACGCCCCAGTCGGTGAGCGGGCAGATCACCGCCTTCGAAGCACGCATCGGCGTGGATCTGTTCAAGCGGGTCGGGCGGCGCCTGGAGCTGACCGAAGCAGGTCGGCGCGTGCTGCACTACGCGGAGGAAATCTTTGCGCTGGGCGACGAATTGGTCGAGGCACTCAACGACCCGTCGTCGCCTCAGGTGGAGCCCTTGCGCGTCGGGATCGCCGATTCGGTCCCCAAGCAGGTGGCGTATCGGTTGGTGGCGCCGGCCTTGCAACTCGACACACCCACCCGGCTCGTGTGCCGTGAGGGACGGCTGGCGGCATTGCTGGCCGAATTGTCCATTCACCGGCTCGACATGGTCATCGCCGACCGGCCCCTGCCTGGCAATCTCAATGTGCGCGCGTATACCCACTCGTTGGGCGAAAGCGCGTTGGTCGTGCTGGGCCATCCGTCGCTGCACCAGGGCGAAGACGGCTTCCCCCAACTGCTCGATGAAGCCCCATTCCTGCTGCCGGGTGAAGACGTGAACGTGCGTGCGAGCCTGCTGCGCTGGTTCGAATCGAAGCGCGTGCGTCCGCGCATCGTGGGAGAATTCGACGACAGTGCGCTGATGACCGCTTTTGGCCGGGCCGGCGCCGGTTACTTTGCCGTGCCGGAGGCCGTGGCCCAGGATGTCACCGAGCAGACCGGGGCGCAGATCGTCGGGCGGGTGCCCGAAATTGCCGAGCAGTTGTACGCCATCACCGCCGAGCGGCGCTCGACGCACCCGGCCATCGTGGCGATCAGTGCGGCGGCGGCGGCCTCGGGGTTTACCCTGGCCGGGCAGGACGGTCAGGATTGAACGGGAGAAGCCGATGCCACGCTTCAGCGCCAATGTCAGCATGTTGTTTACCGAGCACGCGTTTCTCGACCGATTCGAGGCGGCGCGGGCGGCGGGTTTCAAGGCAGTCGAGTGCCAGTTTCCGTATGACTGGCCCATCGGGGTCGTGGCCGAGGCGAAGGCGGCCAGCGGGCTGCCGCTGGTACTCCACAATCTGCCTGCGGGAGACTGGTCGGCCGGTGAGCGTGGCATTGCCTGCCACCCTGACCGGATCGGGGAATTCCGCGCGGGGGTCGAACGTGCCGTCGACTACGCCCGCGCGCTGGACTGCCCGCAGCTCAACTGTCTGGCCGGTATCGTGCCGCCCCATGTCACCGAGCGCGAAGCGCATGCCACGTTCGTCGCCAATCTTGCCTTTGCCGCACAGGTGCTCGGGTCGGCCGGTTTGCGTTTGCTCATCGAGCCGATCAATACCTTCGACATCCCGGGATTTTTTCTCAACCGCAGTGCCCAGGCCCTGGCGGTGATTGACGAGGTGGGCGCGGACAACCTGTTCGTGCAGTTCGATCTTTACCATGCGCAGCGTATGGAAGGCGAGTTGGCCGGCACGCTTGAACGCCATCTGTCCCGGATCGGCCACATTCAGTTGGCGGACAACCCGGGGCGGCACGAGCCCGGTACCGGAGAGATCAACTTTCCCTTCCTGTTCGCGCGTCTGGATGCCCTGGGCTACCGCGGCTGGGTCGGTGCCGAATATTTGCCCGAATCGGGTACGGTCGAGGGGCTGGGCTGGATGGATGAAACATGATGTGGGCCGCGTGGCGAACGGTCATGCGATTAACGTAGAATCCTGAGTTTCGAATGACTATTGCCGGGCGCGACTTCGCCGTGAGAACCCTGTTATTGCTGCTGTTGCTGACGCCACTGTGGGCGCAGGCCGCCGAATTGAGCGTCAAGCCCTTGCGAGCGCTGGTGTCCTTTCCGGCCTTTCGTGCGAGTGCGACGGCCAATCCGTTGTACGAGACCCAGCTGGCGTTTGCCGTGGATGGTCACATTGCACGCATGCAGGCGCGCGTGGGAGAGACGGTCGAGCAGGGGCAGACACTCGCTCAACTCGATGATCGCGAGTACCGCATCGGGCTCGATCAGGCCAAGGCACAGCTGGCACTGGTGCGCAGCCAGATCACCCTGGCCGAATCCCAGCTTGCGCAGAGTGAGTCGCTGGCGAAGCAGAAATTCGTCAGCCCCGATGCGCTCAAAATCAAGCGGACCGAACTGGCCGTGCGACGAGCTGAGCGCGATGCCGCGCGTCAGGCGGTGGCGGCGGCTGAACTCGATCTCGAGCGTGCCTTGCTGAGGGCGCCCTTCCGCGCCGTGGTGCAGGCGCGGCAGGCCAGCGTGGGTGATTACGTTTCGGCGGGCGAGGTGGTGTTCGCGCTTGCTGCAGTGGCCGAGCCGGAGATCCGCGCGGGCATTCCGGTTCAACAGGTGCCCGGTCTCAAGGCGGCGGAACAATGGACGCTGGCGGCCGCCGGCATGGAAATCCCCCTCAAGTTGCTCAGAGTGTCCGAGGTGGTCGACACGACCGGACAGACGCAGGAGGCGGTGTTCGCGCCGCTTCAGCAGATGCCGATCGGTCTGGCGGGCGAGGTGCGCTGGCAGGGCAATCGCGCCTTGCTGCCGCCGGGCTATGTGCAACGCCGCGAGGGGCGCTACGGGGTGTTCGTGATGGACGGCAAGGTGCCGGTGTTCCGCGAACTGCCGGACGCGCAGGCCGGGCGGCCGGCGATGGTGCCCGCATCGTGGCCGCTGGATCTGCCCGTGGTGGATGAGGGGCGCTATCAGATCGGTCTCGAAAAGGCCGGGGACGCGGTCGACGCAGGGTCGTCGCAATGAGCTGGTATCGCCGGCTGATCGAAAATCATCCGCTGGCCAATATCGCCTTTGCGCTGGTGCTCATTGGCGGCATCGTTACCTACCTGGTGCTGCCCCGGGCGCAAGACCCCGAGATCAATTTCAACTGGGTGCAGATTTCCACCGTGCTACCGGGCGCGTCGGCCGAGGACGTGGAGCAGGAGGTCACCTCGCCGCTCGAGGATGCGATCGCCCAGGTCAAGGACATCAAGTTCGTGTCGTCGTCGAGCCGCGAGAACCTGTCGTCCATTCTCGTGCGCTTCGAAGAGATTTCCACCCGCGAGTTCGACAAGCGCATCAACGATCTGCGCCGGGAGATCCAGAACAAGGCGTCCGATGAGCTGCCCGATGAAGCCGACGACCCGCACGTACTGGAGCTCACGTCGTCCAACGGTTTTCCGACGGCCATGCTGGCGGTCTATGCGCCTGCCCGAGACGAGCGCCTGCGCCGGGCGGCGTTCAACCTGAAGAAAGACCTGGAGCGCCTGCCCGGGGTGGATACCGTGATTGCGGCGGGGCTGGACGAGCCGGAACTGCATGTGGATTTCGATCCATCGGCCCTGTCCGCACGCAACATCTCGCCCCTGACGCTCTCCGATACCGTCAGTGCCTGGTTCCGCAATACCCTGGGTGGCCGTGTGCGGGTGGAAGACCGGGAGTGGCTGGTGCGGCTGCAGGGCAAGACCCCCGATCCCGACACGCTGGCCGAAATGGCCGTGGTCACTCCGGAAGGGCGGGTGGCGCTCGATCAGGTGGCCACCGTCGAGCGCGCCCATGAGCGCACCACCCAGCTGGTGAGCATTCGCGGTCAGCCGGCGATCATGTTGTCGGTCAATAAAGAGAGCGGTACCAACACCATCGAGCTGGTCGAGCAGCTCAGCGCCATGGTGGCCGAGCGCAACCCCCTGCTGCTCAGCGAAGGCGTCCAGCTGGTGATGCTCGACGACCAGACCGGCATGACCCGCAGCGCCATCGGCGTGATGGAGTCGAACGCCCTGATCGGTCTGCTCGCCGTGCTGCTGATGTGCTGGCTGTTTCTGGGCTCGCGCATGGCGATTCTGGTGGGGCTGGGCGTGCCGTTTTCGCTGGCCGGCACCTTCCTGATGGTCGAAATCATCGGCTCGACCCTCAACCTGACCGTGCTGCTTGGTGTGGTGATCGCCCTGGGCATGCTGGTGGACGATGCCGTGGTGGTCATCGAGGCCATCTATTACCGCCTGCAGCGCGGCGAGGCGCCGATCGACGCGGTCATGAACGGGGTGGCCGAGGTGGCGGCCCCGGTGACCAGCGCAGTGCTCACCACCATGGCGGCCTTCTTGCCGCTCATGCTGCTGCCGGGCATCCTCGGCAAGTTCATGTTCGTGGTGCCGTTCGTGGTCACGACGGCGCTGGCGGTCAGCCTCTTCGAAGCGTTCTGGATTCTGCCCACCCATGTGATGTCGATCCGGCCGGAGGCCAGCCGGGGTGGGCGCACCCAGGCCTGGCGCGTGCGCTTCACACACTGGGTGCGGGTCAAGTATTCGCGTCTGCTGATCCGCGTGATGCGATGGCCCAAGGTGGCGGTGCTGGTGGGCGTACTGCTCATGGCCGCGGCGGGCGGCATGATCGCCAGTGGCGTGGTGAAGACCCAGTTCTTCGCCTTCGATTCGCTGCGCCTGTTTTACGTGAATGTGGACATGCCCTCGGGCATTGCGCTGACCGACTCCCAGGCCGAAGCCGAGCGTATTGCCCGCATCGTCGATGACGAGTTGCCCGATGACATCGTGCGATCGGTCACCGCCTATGCCGGGCTCAAGTTCACCGAAACCGAACCGCTCTACGGCGACCATTACGCGCAGGTGCTGGTGTCCCTCAACCCGCGCACGAGCGACGGTGCCTTCACCGACGAAGTCATCGAATCGCTGCGGGGGCCGGTGATGTCCGCGGGAGGCGTATCCACCCGCTCGTTCCTGGAGATGAAAGGCGGTCCGCCAGCTGGCAAGGCCATCAGCGTGAAGGTGAAAGCGGACGACTACGAGGTGCTGCGCGCGGCCACCGACGCGCTCAAGGCCGAGGCGGCGAAGATTCCGGGCATCAAGGACCTGAGCGACGACGACGTGGCGGGCCGGGCCGAACTGCGCCTGAGCCTCAACCGCGAGAAGCTCGCGCGTGCAGGCGTCCAGCCGGCGGTCGTGGCCCGGCTGGTGCGGCTCTATGGCGAGGGCGAGACCATTGCGAGCATTCGCGACGCGGGCGAAAAGGTGGAGGTGGTGGTGCGGGCGCGCCCGCAAACCCTCGGCCAGATCGAAGAGCTGCTCCAGCATGATGTCCTGCTCGATGACGGTCGCACCGTCTCGCTTGGCTCGCTCGTCGACGCCACCGAGAGGGTCGCCAAGGGCTACATCCGCCATTACCAGTTGCGCCGGGCCATCACCCTGGAAGCCGATCTGTTGCCCGAGACCACCGATACGGTGACGGCCAACGACATGCTCAAGGCCGCCTGGGCCACGCTGCAGCCGAGCTACCCGCAGGTGGCGCTCGATTTTTCCGGTGAGCTTGACGAAATCCAGGAGAGCATCGATGCCATGATCCGCCTGTTCTCCCTGGGCATCGGGCTCATCTACCTCATTCTCGCGACCCAGTTCCGCAGCTACTTCCAGCCGCTCATGATCATGGTGACCGTGCCGCTGGCCTTCACCGGGGTGGTGCTGGGCCTGTTCGTTTCGGGCAATCCGCTATCGCTCTATACCCTCTATGGCGTCATTGCGTTGACCGGTATCGCGGTCAACAGCGCGATCGTGCTCATCGCGGCAGCCAATGAACGGCTTGAGGCCGGCATGAGCGTGCTGCACGCAGCCGTCTATGCCGCGCGCCGGCGGGTGGTGCCGATCCTGATCACGACGCTGACCACCATCGGTGGCCTCTTCTCGCTCGCCGTCGGGCTGGGCGGCAAATCGCTCATGTGGGGACCGGTGGCCGCAAGCATTGTGTGGGGGCTGGGTTTCTCGACCGTGCTCACCCTGTTCGCGATTCCGCTCATCTACCGCATGTTCATGCGCGCGCATCATCGCTTCGATCCAGATCAAGGTGTTGATGCGGCACCTGTGCCATCCTTGGCCTCATGAGTCGCCTCTTTCGTCTCTTCCTCGTGCTGTGTCTGCTCCTGGCGCAAGGGCTGCCAACGACCTGGGCCCGGCCCTCCGTCGGGCACGCGCCGCTGACGACTCAGGGCGAGGCCATGGGGAGCACCATGGGAGACGCCGAGATGGCATGCTGCGCTCACGAGGCGCCGATGCCGTGTGATCTCTGTGCCATTGACGCCTGCAGCGCGCATTGCGCGGGCCTCGGTCTGCCCGGGGTGAGCGTGGCCATGCGTCTGAGTCATGGCGACGCCGTGCTCGTTTCCGGTCGTGAGCCGGCGCCCAAGCCTGCGCCGGTTTTCCGCGAGGAACGCCCCCCAAGACGCCCGGTCTGATCCTGACGAGCCAGGCGCCGGTGGGCGCCTGATTGAGATCCGAACGGAGCCTTTCATGTTCTCTTCGATTCGCCGATACGGGGCTGTCGTCATGCTGGTCGTCCTGGCCGGCTGTGGCGATTCACCCGACGATGCTGCGCGCGATCTGACGCGCGGCGAAGCGCTGTATGCACAGCACTGCGCCAGCTGCCACGGAGCCGACCTCGCGGGTCAGCCCAACTGGCGAGAGCGCAAACCCGACGGGCGCCTGCCGGCGCCGCCCCACGATGCCAGCGGTCACACCTGGCATCATCCGATGGAACTGCTCTTCGAGATGACCAAGCACGGTCTGGTGCCGCCCGTGGCGCCGGAGGGCTACAAGAGCGACATGCCCGGATTCGGGCAGGTACTCTCGGATGATGAAATCCGTGACGTGCTGGCGTACATTGAAAGCACTTGGCCCGAGCAGGTTCGGGCCGCGCGCGAGCAGCGCTTTGGTGCCTCCGGGCGCTGAAGCGCGCCCGCGACACAAGGAATCAACACCATGAAAAACCTCAAGACACTCGCGGTCGCCCTGATCGCGCCCTGGATGATCAATGCCGCCATGGCCGAGACAGCCCTGCCGGAGGTCACCATGTACAAGTCACCCTCCTGCGGCTGCTGCGGCAAGTGGGCAGAGCACATGCGCGAGGCCGGTTTCGCGGTCAAGGAGTTGCATAGTGACCGGATGGACCGGGTGAAGGCGCAGCTCGGTATCCCCGAGGCGATGGGTTCCTGCCACACCGCACGCGTGGGCAATTACCTGGTCGAGGGCCATGTGCCGGCGGCGGACGTCAAGCGCATGCTGGAGGAGAAGCCTGAGGTTGCCGGCCTGTCTGCGCCCGGCATGCCGCAGGGCTCACCGGGTATGGAAGGGCCTTACCCGCCCGACCGATATGACGTGATGGCCTTCGAGCGCGACGGCACGGCGAGCGTTTTCGCCAGCCACTGAGCGCACCGGCGGGGGCTGCGACGCAGCCCCCGGGGAGAACGAGATGAAACGCACGATGATTTTTGCCGCAGCCGTCACCCTGCTGCTCGCCACGTCTGTCCAGGCGCAGGAGCATCGGCGCTCCGTGACGGGCGACAAGGCCACCGACATGGCGGTGGATCTGGTGGTGGTGCGCCCGCTCGGGCTGGTCGGGGCGGCGGTGGGTACGGTGGGCTGGGTGCTGGCGTTACCGTTCACGCTACCCAGCGGGTCGAGCAAGGAGACCGCCAAGGAATGGATCGGCGATCCGCTCGAATACACCTTTGACCGCCCTCTGGGAAATTTCGAGCAGTGTGGAGACGATCGTCACCCCTGCGGGAACTGAAGCCGGCGGCGGAAACCGGTAGCGCGGTCGTTCAATCGGCCTTGAGCCGCAGGATGCGCCAGGCTCCGTGCAGGATCAGGCCGCCGATGGCGGTGCCGATGATCCAGTCCGGCCAGGCGCTGCCCAGCCAGCCGACCAGCACCCCGGCGATGATCACGCCGACGTTGGCGATGGCGTCATTGGCGGTGAAGATCCAGCTGGCTTTCATGTGGGCTTCGCCGTCCCGGTGCTTGGCCAGCAGCAGCACACACATCAGATTGGCCGCCAGCGCCAGAAACGCAATGCCGAGCATCACCGGTGGCTGGGGTTCGGCGCCGACCCAGACGCGACGGGCGACTTCGAGCAAAATGCCGACCCCCAGAATCAGCTGAAGCCAGCCCGACAGGTGCGCCGTCTTCAGCTTCTTGTGGGCGGCGCCGCCCACGGCCGCCAGGGCGAGACCATAGACGGCGGCGTCGGCGAACATGTCCAGGCCATCGGCCAGCAGACCGGTGGACTCGGCGATCCAGCCGGCAATCATTTCGATCACGAACATCAGGCCGTTGATGGCCATGAGCTGCCACAGCACCGTGCGCTCATCCTGCTCCGGGGGCGGTGCGTCATGGCAGGCTTCGCTGTCGAGCAAGGTGTGTCCGAAACCCAGCGGCGCCAGGTCGCTGGCGATCCGGTGGGGGTCGGTGTTGTGCCAGACCGTGAGGATGCGTTCCGGCAAGTCGAATCCCAGCTGGACAATGCCGGGCCGCTCGGCCAGGCGCATGCGCACCAGTTGCTCTTCACTGGGGCAATCCATGCCCGGGAGCAGGTAACGGCTGCGGGTGCTGGCGTCCCCCGGCACGGGCGACGCTGCGTCGGGGGTGGTCGAGCAGGTGCTCGATGAGCAGTGACAATCGGACACGGTGGACGTCATGGCGAAGGAAAACCTCAGTCTAACCCTGCTTCTGCTGCCATGCACCATGGCCGGACGCATCTGTTCAAATCGGCTCACAGTTGACCGGCAGGCCCTTGGGCGGGCCGGGTAGAATGGGGCGCTTGATTCGAACGAATGCAGGAGTGTGTCGTGGTCACACAAGTGGAGTGCCGGGGCGAAAAGATCAGTGAAGTGGCACCAACCGTCGAGATCGTGCTCAGGGAACTGGTGCGTCGCATCTGCGCGCGCGACCAGACACTTGAGGGCGTGCCCGGCCACGTGGTGATTGCCGATGACTTTGCCGCAGCGCTGGTGTCCCTGGGGGAGCAACCCCCACCGGCCGGTGCGATCCTGCCGACCGTGGCACGTACCCTGTACCGCGAAGCCGGGGCCGTGCTGGTGCTCGAAAGCGAACAGGTGGCCAAGGCGCTGGGCGGTGAAGCCGAAGACATGGCCCGCTTCGTTCACCTGTTGCATGCCGAGATGTGGCGCATGCGCCTGCATCTGGACGCGCTGTCCGCCGGCGAAGATGCCCTGGGCGCCTGGCAGGATTCCGTGTTCGACAGCCAGATGCGTCCCGTGGTCGAGGCCATGCGCAGCGAGTACGCGGTGACCCGGCGCTCGGTGTGGTCACTGCCGGCCGATGCGGATCTCATGCTCAAGCATTTCATGGATGTGGTCGATGCCTTGCCACCCGCCACGCAGGAAGACGTTACGCTGGCCATGGCAAGCAATGACCTCGACGGCCTGTTCGTGCGCAGTCTGGGTCGTATCGCCCATCTGGTGCAGACCGCGGCGCATGCACAGGGCTATCTGGCCGGTCTGGGCAAACCGCTGGGGGCCATCAGCCCCGAGCTGGAAGCCGCCCTGTCACAGAGCTTTTTCGGCCCGCACTGGGGGCCGCTGACCGAACAGCTCGATGCGCTTTACTGCGCTCCGGGTGCCGAAGCTGTCGAAGCCCAGCGCCATGTTGTCCAGGAAACGCTGGTGGCCGTGTTCGCCAGCCTCGGGCTGCAGGTTCGCCGTGCCGAGGATGGCGGCGTCTGGATCGAGCCGGGCGTGACCAAGGGCGCATGAAACCGGCTTTTCGCGCGGGTGCGGGCGAGGGCTTTCGGGCCTTCCTGCCGCTGTCGATCGGCCTGATTCCATGGGCGATCGTCACCGGTGTGGCCATGCAGTCGGCAGGTTTGTCCATGGCCCAGGCCATGGGCATGAACGTGATCGTCTTTGCTGCGGTTGCGCAGATCGGCACCTTGCCCTTGATTGTCGCGGATGCGCCCCTTTGGCTGGTCGGTCTGACGGCGCTGGCGCTCAACCTCAGGTTCATGATCTTCAGTGCCGCCATTGCCCGGGGCTTCGAGGGGATTGGTGTGTTTCGCCGCCTCATCTGCGGATACCTGCTGATTGACGGGATCTTTGCGGTCTGTACGGATCGCATGTTGCGCGAACCCGATCGGGACTTTCGGCTGGGGTATTACCTGGCGCCAGCGGCCTGGGGATGGTGCCTGTGGCAGGTGTCCACGTTCGTCGGTGTGTTGGGGGCGGACGTCCTGCCGCGCGACTGGTCACTGGATTTCATGGCGCCCATCGCATTGTTGGTGATTCTGGTCTCCCTGACACGGCAGCGCCCGATGCTGGTGGCTGCCGCGACTGGCGGAACGGCTTCGGTCCTGCTGCAGGACATGCCGCTCAAGCTCGGTGTGATCGTTGCGATTCTGATTGGCATGATTGCCGGTTTTCTGGCGCAGCGCGCGCTGCGCCGCGCGGAGGCGGGGTGATGGACGGGCTCTGGTTCTGGCTGGCCCTGGTGGTCGCCGCACTGGCGACTCATGGCCCACGCGGCAGCTTCATCGTGCTGGGGCGGCGCGCCAGGATGCCGGCCGGCGTTCAGGACGCCTTGAGGTTCGCCCCCGCTGCGGCCCTGGCCGCCGTCATTGCGCCAAGTGTTTTTGTTGCCGGTCATGAAGTGGTCATCGTCAGCCCGAAACTGCTGGCAGCCATTGCCGTCATCGGGGTCACTCTGCGCTGGCGAAATCCCTGGCTCCCC
Source organism: Nitrogeniibacter aestuarii (assembly GCF_017309585.1). Classification (NCBI taxonomy): domain Bacteria; kingdom Pseudomonadati; phylum Pseudomonadota; class Betaproteobacteria; order Rhodocyclales; family Zoogloeaceae; genus Nitrogeniibacter; species Nitrogeniibacter aestuarii. Next base: position 1,014,647 of record NZ_CP071321.1, read on the forward strand.
TTTGCCGTCGGCATGGCGGTTCTGCTCACCCTGACCAAGGGATTCGGCCTCTAAACGGCACGCCCCGGCGCGGTCCGGCGGCTCATCGGCGGCGCTTGTTTCAGATCAAGGAGCCGCCTGACCCCCCTTCCTAGAATGCCCCTGCGACAAATTGCCGCATGCCGCAGCGATATTCACATCAACTGCGGTCCTGGGGACGCGGGCTGACCTGCGTGTCCATCCTCGACACGGAACACCGCTTGAAAGGGGAGCGACCCGAGATGAAAGACATCGACAAGACACCAGACACGCTGCCGGACGAAGGCCGCCGGAAGTTCCTCAATACCGCCGCTTTTGCGGGCCTTGCCGGCGCCGGTGCGTCCATTGGCCTGTCGGCCTGCAACAGTGACAAGGCGGCGCCGGCCGCCACCGCAACGGTCGCCGCACCGGCCGAGGCATCCGAATTCGGTAAATATGAAGTGCCGCCGGGCGAGCTCGACGAGTACTACGTCTTCTCCAGTGGCGGTCACTCGGGCGAAGTGCGTATCTATGGCCTGCCCTCGGGGCGCGAGCTCAAGCGCATTCCGGTGTTCAACATGGATTGCATGGTGGGCTGGGGGATCACCAACGAGTCGAAGGCGGTGATCGGTACCCGCCCTGACGGTCAGCCCAAATACCACACCGGTGACACCCACCATGTGCATCTGTCCTACACCGATGGCACCTATGACGGCCGCTACCTGTTCGTGAACGACAAGATCCACGGCCGTCTCGGGCGCATCCGCATGGACACCATGGAATGCGACAAGATCACCGAAATCCCGAACATTCAGGGTTTTCACGGTACCTTCCCGGACAAGCGTGATCCGGTCGATGCTGCCATCAACCACACCACCCGGGTGTTCTGCGGCGCCGAGTTCTCCATCCCGCTGCCCAACGATGGTTCGGTGCTCGAGGACGCCAGCCAGTACAAGTCGCTGTTCACCTGCATCAACGCGGACACCATGGAAGTGGCCTGGCAGGCCCTGATCGATGGCAACTGCGATCTGGTGGCCACCTCGTATGACGGCAAGCTCGCCGCCACCAACCAGTACAACACCGAGATGGGCGCACTGTATGAAGAGATGATGGCCTCCGAAATGGATGCCTGCCTGTTCTTCAACGTGGCGCGTATCGAAGCGGCGGTCAAGGCCGGCAAGTTCACCACCGTGGGCAACTCGTCGGTGCCGGTGGTCGATGCCACCAAGGCCGCCAACCAGGACCCGAAGAGTGCGCTGGTCTGCTACGTGCCGATCCCGAAGAACCCGCACGGGGTGAACATCAGCCCGGACGGCAAGTACTACGCCTGCTCCGGCAAGTTGTCGCCGACGGCCTCGGTCATCGAGCACGAGAAGGTGCTGGCCTGGTTCGATGGCGCGCTCGACGACGCCCGCAAGGCCGTGGTTGCCGAGCCGGAAATCGGCCTCGGCCCGCTGCACACCGGCTTCGACAACAAGGGGAACGCCTACACCACGCTGTTCCTGGACAGCCAGATCGTGAAGTGGAACGTGGAGGCCGCCATCAAGTCCTTCAACGGTGACCAGAACGCCCAGGTGGTGCTCGACCGCATCGATGTGCACTACCAGCCGGGTCACGGTTTCACCTCCATGGGCGAGACCAGGGAGTCCGACGGCCGTTACTTCATCTCGGACAACAAGTTCTCCAAGGACCGTTTCCTGCCGGTCGGGCCGCTGCACGCGGAGACCGCCCAGCTGATCGACATCAGTGGCGACAAGATGAAGCTGGTGGCCGATCACTCGGTCTATTCCGAGCCGCATGATTCGATCATCGTGCGCCGCGACATCGTCAAGACGCGCCAGATCTACAGCATCGATGACTTCCCGCTGGCCATCAAGGATCCGAAGGAATCCGGCGTGTTCCGTGATGGCAACAAGGTGACGGTGAAAATCACCAGCCAGGCACCGGCCTTCAGCCTGCGCGACTTCAAGGTGAAGGTCGGGGACGAGGTGACGATCATCCTCACCAACCTGGACAAGGTGGAAGATCTGACCCACGCCATGGCGATCCCGAAGTACGACATCAACTTCGTGGTCAATCCGCAGCAGACCCAGTCGGTCACCTTCAAGGCCGACAAGCCCGGGGTGTTCTGGTGCTACTGCACCAACTTCTGCCACGCGCTTCACCTGGAGATGCGCTCGCGCATGTACGTCGAAGCCTGATCGGCATCCGCGCCATGACAACGGGGGCCTGTGCAAGGCCCCCGTTGTCTTTCCGGGCCGGCGACGGCCCGCAGAATTGAGATGAAACAAGGCCGCTAGCCGTCTTGAATATTAGCCTTTCATCATTCAGTTGCCTGTCACCGGAATTCCAGATGTTGCTCCAGAAATTGATGCGTTTTGCCGTGCTGTTCGCCGCCTGTCTGGGGGCGAACACGGCAGCCCTGGCCGATGCCTACGAGGCCAAACTGCCCCCGGAACTGACCCAGTCGCCGAGGCTGTGCGACTACGCACCCTGCGAACAGGTCTTGCCCGGCGCCGACAGCTTCTCCGAGCGCAAGGGACAGCCGCCCTACGTGGAGGGCTATCGCGGGCAAGGCAGCGAAAAGACCCTGGTCGGCTACGTGATGCTGTCGACCGACATCACGGACATTCCCGCCTACTCGGGCAAGCCGGTGGTGACCCTGATCGGCATGGATGCCACCGGGCACTTCACCGGCGTGAAGGTGCTCAAGCACTCCGAGCCGATCCTGCTGCTCGGCATTCCCGAGTCGGCGCTCATCGAATTCAACAACCAGTATCTGGGCAAGTTCGTGGGCGACAACATCGAGGTGGGGCGCTCTCGACCGGAGGAGGGCGTGATCGGGCTCGATGCCATCACCGGCGCCACGGTCACCGTGATCGCCCAGAACCAGGTGATGATGCTCTCCGGCGGCGAGGTGGCCAAACAGGTCGGCATCCTCGAGCCCACCGTGCGTCCGCAGGCGCAGTTTGTGGATGTGGGCCAGACACCGGACTGGGCCACGCTGGTCGAAGAAGGCAGCGTCCAGCGCCTGAGTGTCGATCCTGCCGAAGTGGGCGCCGCGTCGCGGGGCGAGCCCTACATCGATCTGTGGTTCGGCTATCTGAACCAGCCGACCGTGGGCCGGGCCATTCTCGGTGACGGGGGCTACAACGGGCTGATGTCGCGTCTGGGCCCGGACGATCACGCCCTGTTCATCATCCGCACCGGCGGGCAGGAGTCCTTCAAGGGCTCGGGCTTCGTGCGTGGCGGCATCTACGACCGGGTGCAGGTGCGCCAGGGGCGCGACGCGTTCACCTTCCGTGACACCGACTATCTCAACCTGTACGGCATCAACGCGGCGGGGGCACCGCGCTTCAGCGAATCGGCGATTTTCATCGTCCGCTCCAAGGCTTTTTCGGCGGCCTATCCATGGAAGCTGGTGTTCCTGGCCAACAAGATGGACAAGGCCACAGGCGCGCGTACGTTCGCCAACTTCGATACGGCTTACTGGCTGCCCGAGCGCTATCTGGAGGGCGGGCGCCCCGAGGTGATCGAGCCGGATGCCGTCTGGGTGCGCATCTGGAAAGACCGGGCGCCGCAGATCGCCCTGTTTCTGGCATTCCTGGTGGGCATCGGTGTGGTCTACGGGCGTCGCGACGCGCTGGTGCGTCGCGCCACTCACAAGAACAAATGGGCGGTCAATGGCTTCAAGTACGTCGGCTGGCTGGTGAGCATCGGGTTTGTCGGCTTCGGCCTGCTGGCGCAGCCGTCGATCACCCAGGTGCTGACCTGGTTCCATTCCCTGCTGTTCCAGTGGCAGTGGGAGCTGTTCCTGTCCGATCCGTTCATCTTCCTGTTCTGGATCTTCATCATCATCACCGTCTTCCTGTGGGGGCGCGGGCTGTTCTGCGGTTGGGCGTGCCCGTTCGGCTCATTGTCGGAGCTGCTCTACAAGGTGGGTGGCGCAATCGGTCTCAAGCGCTATCAGTTCAAGCTGCCGCGGCGCTGGCACGACCGCCTCAAGTGGGTGAAGTACGCCGTGTTCTTCGGTCTGCTCGGGGTGAGCCTGTTCTCCATGGGGCTGGCCGAAAAGCTGGCCGAGGTGGAGCCATTCAAGACCACCTTCCTGGTCGGCCTCTTCAATCGCAGCTGGCCCTACACCCTGTTTGCCGCCGGCCTGCTCGGGTTGTCGATCTTCATCGAGCGGCCGTTCTGCAAGTACCTGTGTCCGCTGGGGGCGGCGCTGGCCATGCCCACGACCTTCCGCTGGTTCGGCCTGAAGCGCAAACAGGAGTGCGATTCGTGCAAGGCCTGCGCGGTCGGATGCGGCTCTCAGGCCATCGACGCGGACGGGCGGATCGATCAGCGCGAATGCCTGTTGTGCCTCGATTGCATGGTCTATTACTACGAACCTCACGCCTGCCCGCCGCTGGCACAGGAGCGCAAGCGACGCACCCGCGCCGGGGTGACGCTCACGCCCATCGGCGCCGATGGCTACTACATCCCCATCAAGCCGGTCACGGAATGACGCGCGCTTGATCACGATCATGGGCGCGGCGACGCCCAGCCGATAGATTGGTCCCGACCCGAATCGAGAACCCACAGGAGCGATGGTCCGAATGGTTGATCCGAGAATGCCGAGCGAGCCCGTGACCCCGGCCTTTGCCGGCCGTGCGCCGATGTCGCGCTGGGTGGCCGAGGCGGGCGAGCACCTCTGGCCCTGGCACCGTGGCGCGTTTGCCGAACACCGGCTGATGCACACATTGGCCTTGGTGGCGGCGCTCGCCGTCAGTGTTGTCTGGACTCTGGCGGCCGCCGGCGAGCTGGCCAGCGGCATGGTGATTGGCTGGTGGTTCGGCTGGAGCCTGCTCGAAATTCCGGTGCGCCTCAAGACCAAGCCGTATGTGAAGGAGGGGCCCTGGTGGGGCGCCCGTTTCCGCCGTGCCTCGGTGATGGACATGGTCTGCTACGTCCTGTTCAAGAACCTGCTCATCGGTGCGGTGCTGTTTCTGACCCTCAAGGCTCTGGGGCGGCTGGTTGCCTGAGCGGGCGACGGCACGATGGATCATGCGTTACCGCGCCCTTCTTTCCCTCTGTCTTGGTCTGACGATACTGCCGGTGGCTGCGGCCACGCTGGTCGTGGCCGAGGGCGAGTCGATCCAGAACGCCATTGACCGGGCCGCCGTCGGCGATACGGTGAGCGTCGAGCCCGGCCACTACACGGAAAATCTGCACATCGACAAGCCGCTGACCCTGAGCGGTCGGCAGCGCCCGACGCTCAGTGGTGGGCTCGAGGGCGATGTGATCCGGGTGCGTTCGCCCCGGGTGGTGATCGACGGCCTGATCATCCGCGACTCGGGTGGCGACCAGAAGGCACAGAACGCGGGGATCTACCTGGAGCCGAAATCCGACGGCGTGATCGTGCGCAATTGCGACCTGACCTACAACCTGTTCGGCCTGTGGATCGAAACCTCGCGCGGGGTGCAGGTGCTGAACAATCTCATCACCGGCAAGCGCGACTTCATCTCCCCGCGCCGGGGGAACGGCATCCAGCTGTACAACGCCAGCGAGGCCCTGATCGTGGGCAACCGGATCAGTTTCGTGCGCGACGGCATCTACGTGGACGTCTCCCACCACGCGGTCTTTCGCAACAACCGCATCCACAACGTGCGCTACGGCACCCATTACATGAACTCGCACAACAATGTGTGGGAGGGCAACGAGTCGTACCACAACCGGGGCGGGCTGGCGCTGATGATGACCCGCAACCAGGTGGTGCGGAACAACCGGGCCTGGGGCAATTCCGACCACGGCATCATGTTGCGCACCATTCAGGATTCGGTGATCGAGAACAACGTGGTGGCGGGCAACGCCCGGGGCTTTTTCATCTACGACGCCGAGTACAACACCCTGCGCGACAACCTGGTGGTGGACAACACCGTGGGGGTGCACCTGTGGGCGGGCTCGTACCGCAACGTGGCTGAAGGCAACGACTTCGTCGAGAACCGCACCCAGATCAAGTACGTGGCCAGCCGTGACGAGGAGTGGGGCGGCGGCACGGGCAACTTCTGGAGCAATTACAGCGGATGGGATCGCGACGGCGATGGCCGGGGCGATGTGCGCTACGCCGCCAACGACATGGTCGACCGGCTGGGCTGGAAGTTTCCGACCCTGCGGCTGTTGCTGGCCAGCCCGGCCGTGCAGACCCTCAAGCTCGTGGCACAGCAGTTTCCGCTGCTGCGTGCCCCCAGCATTGTCGATCCCCATCCGAGAATGAAACCCAAGCACAGCGATTGGAGCCAATGGCGTGGCCGATACTTTCCAACAACGCGATGACGGGGCGGTCGCGCCGGGCGTGATTGCCGTGCGCGGTGTGCACAAGCATTTCGGTCGCACCCGTGCGGTGGACGGCGTCGATCTGGAGATCCGCGCCGGTGAGCTGTTCGGGCTGATCGGCCACAACGGCGCGGGCAAGAGCACCCTGTTCAAGATGATGCTCGGCCTGATCGAACCCAGCGCCGGCGAGATCCGCATCAACGGGGTGCCGGTGTCGGGCGGTGACTTTCGCCAGGTGCGCCGGCAGGTGGGTTACCTGCCCGAGTCCGTGGTGCTCTACGACAACCTCACGGCGGTTGAAACCCTCCAGTTCTTTGCGCGCCTCAAGGGCGTGGCGCGGCCCGACATCGGGGGCGTGCTCGAGCGCGTGGGCTTGGCCCACGCCGCCCGCCGGCGGGTTCGCGAGTACTCCAAGGGGATGCGACAGCGCCTCGGGTTTGCGCAGGCACTGCTCGGCTCGCCGCGCCTGCTGTTTCTGGACGAGCCCACCTCGGGGCTGGACCCGGAGGCCATCCGTGGTTTCTACGCCACCTTGCGTCAATTGCGCGACGAGGGCGTCACCGTGGTGACCACCTCGCACATCCTGGCCGAGATCCAGGAGCGGGTGGATCGGCTTGCCATCATGGCCGCCGGTCAGGTGCAGGCCTGCGGCACCGTCCAGGCCTTGCGCGAACGCATGGACCTGCCGCTGCGCCTGCGGGTGCATGGCGCGCCCGAGGCCATGCTGGCGATCCGGGGGGCGCTCGACGCGCTGGCACTGGGGCGGGTCGACGCGCACGACGATCATGTGTCGGTCGAATGCCGACGCGATCTCAAGATGCCGGTCATCGCAGCGCTCTCGGCGCTGGGCGCCCAGGTGCGCGACCTGACCGTGATCGAACCGTCGCTCGAAGACGTGTTCTTCGGCTTTGCCGACTAGGGGGCATGATGGAACTGACTCAGATCACCACCGTGGCCGGCAAGGAATTCTGGGACCGGGTGCGCAATCGCTGGGTGCTGGCGGTGGCGCTCGTCTTTGCCGTGTTTGCCCTGGCCATTGCCTATTTCGGTTCAGCGCAGCAAGGCAGCGTCGGTTTCAGCTCGATCGAGGTGACCATCGCCAGCCTGGTGAGTCTGGTGATCTATCTCATCCCGCTCATCGCCCTGCTGCTCGGCTTCGATGCGATTGTCGGCGAACGCGAGCGTGGTTCGCTCGATCTGCTGCTGTCCTTGCCCATCACGCGCACCGAATTGCTGCTGGGCAAGTATCTCGGCCTGGCGGGCGCACTGACGTTTTCGACGCTCGCCGGTTTCGGGCTCGTGGCCATCGTGCTGGCCAGCCGGCTGGACCTCACGTCGCTGTTCCATTTCTTCGGCTTCATGTTCAGTTCGGTGCTGCTCGGCTGCGCCTTCCTCAGCCTGGCCGTGATGCTGTCGGTGTTCGCCGCCGACCGCACACGGGCCTCGGGGCTTGCCATTGCCACCTGGTTCTTCTTCGTGCTGGTGTTCGACCTGGCCCTGCTCGGCATCCTGGTCGGCACGGGCGGGCAGTGGGGGGGCGAGGCCTTGCCCTATGCCCTGATGTTCAACCCGGCCGACGTGTTCCGCATTCTCAATATTTTCTCGCTCGACGACGTGCGCAACCTGTACGGGCTCGCCACCGTGTTCCCGGCGCAGCTGGCGAGTCCCTGGCTGCTCGGACTCATCATGGCGGCGTGGGTTGTGTTGCCGCTGAGTGTGGCGGCCTGGCGCTTTCGGAGGACCTGCTGATGACCCAAGCGTTTTCATTCCGCTGCGCGGCCCTGGGGCTGCTCATGTTCAGTACCGCCGCGCTGGTGGGGTGTGAGGCCGGTGGCGGGCGCGACAAGGCGCTGGTTCCGGTGGAGATCTCGGCGGGAACCACGTGCTCGCTCGATGGCATGTTGCTGGCCGACTACCCGGGCCCGAAGGCTCAGATGCATTACGCCGGCGGCACCGAGGCGGAATGGTTCTGCGACACCATCGAGATGTTCAACGTGATCATGCACCCGGAGCAGGCGCGTCGCGTCGAGGCCCTATATGTGCAGGACATGGGCCAGGCTGACTGGGCGAGCCCAAAAGGCCACTGGATCGACGCGCGCAGTGCCCTCTATGTGTTCGGCTCCCGTCTGCATGGCTCCATGGGGCCGACGGCGGCAGCCTTCGCCAACGAGGCCGATGCCAGACGTTTCATCGACGCGAATGGCGGGCGATTGCTGCGCTTCGATGAAGTCACGCCCGAGATGGTCGTGCTTGATGGTGGTGCGCAGCACGATCATACGATGTAGGCCATGACGTGATCGACCGCAGGGGAGCAGGCGCATTGGTTCGAAGAGGCGGGTTCGTCGCACGTATCGGCCTCTTTGCGCTCGTGATCCTGACCCTGTTTGCCGCCGGTCGCCTGGTGCCCTCGGCCACGCCTGCCGTTCCGGCGGCGGACGATCTGTGCGTGGTCGCGCCGACCCGGATCGAGGCGCTGCCCGCCGAGGCCTTCCCCGGTCTGCGGCCGGATCAGGCGCGGGCGATTCCCGCCGATGCCCGCTGCAGTGTCTGCGGCATGTATCCGGCGCGTTCGGCCCGCTTCGCGGCGCAACTGATCTACGACGACGGGGCCACGCGGTTTTTCGATTCGCCGGTCGATCTGGTGCACTTCATGCGCGAGCGTGGCCAGCTGGACACAGCGCGTCAGACTCAGGCGCTGGCGGCCCGCTTCGTCACGGCCTTCGGTCAGGGCCGGTGGCTGGCGTTCGAAGACGCCGTCTTCGTGCACGGGAGCGATGTCGCCGGGCCCATGCGGGTTGATGGCGCGCCCGCATTTGCCGACCTGCCATCTGCCCGGCGTTTCATCGCGGCCCATGGCGGCACCCTGGTGCGCGGCGGGGCCGAGTTGACCCGGCGTCTGTCCGCTGCACCGACGAACGCCGGATCGCCGTCCGGACACGGGCACATGCACTGAGGCCGTCCGGCTTGATGCGCGTCAATGGCAGCGTCATCCGGGCCCATTAGGATCCGTCACAGACCTGAACACGGAGAGATCACATGAAGAACGCAAAACTCATCCTCGCAGCCACCCTGGCCCTGACCTTGGGCGCATGCGGGGGAAACGACGCACCGGCGCCCGAAGCCGCCAAGCCGGCACCCGCGCCTCAGGCGAGCGCGCCTGCGCCCGCCCCGGCACCAGCGGCCGGCGGCGGCGAGGGCGAGAAGGTGTACAAGAAGGTGTGCGCCCTGTGTCACTCGTCCGGCGTGGCCGGCGCGCCGATCCCCGGGAACAAGGCCGACTGGGACGCGCGTATCGCCCAGGGCGAGGACGTGCTCTACAAGCACGCCATCGAAGGCTTCACGGGTGAAAAAGGCATGATGCCGCCGCGCGGTGGTGGCAGCAACCTGACCGACGACGAAGTGAAAGCCGGCGTCGACTACATGGTGGGCAAGCTCAAGTAAGCCCCCATCGAGGCGGAGGGAGACACAAAGGAGGCCCTGGCGGCCTCCTTTGTGTTTCTCGGGCGTCAGCAGCTGGGCGCGCGATCCGCACTGGTGATGGCCAGCGTCTGCCAGTCGCCGAGCAACTGCCGCGCACACTCGCGCACGGCCGCTGGCTGGCGCGCGTCGGCAGACAGGGATCGTAACTGCTGCCCGGCCGCGGCCGCCAGCGAGGGGTTGCGGGTGCTGGCAAAGCGGGTCACCAGTTGCAGGGTCGCCACGAGACCGAGTTCGGGATGCTCCGGGTACTCCGGCAGGGTGTCTATCACATGCTCACCGCGTAGTATTCGACCACGTCCTGCACGCTCACCGGGAAGGGCACTTCGTCCGCCTCCGGGGTGCGTGCGACCACGGCGCTGCCGTCGCTCGCATTGACGGACAGCCACTCGGGGCAGGTCAGCGCGGGCTCGTTGAGCGTCTCGATCACCATCGGGATCTTGCGTGCCTTGTCGGTCAGCGTGAGGGTGTCGCCCGGCTTGATGCGAATGGATGGAATATTGACCGCCTTGCCGTTGAGCAGCACATGGCGATGGCGCACCAGCTGCCGGGCAGCGACGCCGGTGGGGGCGAAGCCGGCACGAAACACGGCATTGTCGAGCCGGCTCTCGAGCAGTTGCAGCAGGCGCTCGCCAGTGGCGATGCGGCTGCGTTTCGCTTCCTTGAACAGCCGGCGCAACTGGCCCTCGGTGAGGCCGTAGTTGAAGCGCAGCTTCTGTTTTTCGATGAGCTTGAGGCCGTAGTCCGATTTGCGACGCTGGCGCAGACCATGCTGGCCCGGGGGGTGGCTGCGCTCTCCGAGTGATTTGCGTGACAGGCCGGGCAGCTCGGTGCCCAGGGCGCGCATGACGCGCATGCGCGGGCCGGTATAACGGGACATGGTGTCCTCCTTCCTGTTCGGGTCGGGATGGGCGCGCCCGGCGAGCGGGGCGCGGTTCAACAGGAAGGGGCGAAGGGCGTGCAGCCTGACATGGCGAGTCCTGGGGTGAGACGGACGGGCTGGCTGCCGATCGGGTGGCGGGCTGGTCCTTGATGGGGGGCTGAATCTTCAGGGATTCGGGGGGGACGTACCTGCCTCGGCCTGTCCGGTTTCGGGGAGCGTCACGAAACCCAGCTTCTCGATGCCGGCCTGTCGGGCCGCCGCCATGAGGCGCGCAATGGCTTCATAGCGCGTGGCCTTGTCGGCGCGCAGGTGCAATTCGGGCTGAGGTGTCTTGTCGGCTTCGACGGCCAGGCGTTGCTCCAGCACGGTCTCTTCGATCGGGTCGTCGTTCCAGAACAGTTGGCCGGATTCGTTGAGCGACACCGTGATGGTCTCCGGATCGACCTGGGTCGGTTCGTTGGTGGCCGTGGGCAGATCGATCTTCACCGAGTGGGTCAGCAGCGGGGCCGTGATCATGAAAATGATCAGCAGCACCAGCATCACATCCACCAACGGGGTGGTGTTGATCTCGCTCATGGGGGCGTTGTTGCCGCCCTCGCCGAAGCCGCCGAAAGCCATTACGCCACCTCGCTCGTGACCGCGCGCTTGGCGACCGGTTTGACGCCCGTGGGCGTACCGACCCGGGCGCCCGTCGTGAAGAACGCGTGCAGATCGTGGGCAAAGCCGTCGAGTTCGGACAGCTCGACCCGGTTGGCCCGGTTGAAGCCGTTGTAGGCCAGCACGGCCGGAATGGCAACGAACAGACCGAAGGCCGTCATGATCAGGGCTTCGCCCACCGGGCCGGCCACCTTGTCGATGGTGGCTGCGCCGGAGACGCTGATGGTCGTGAGCGCATGGTAGATACCCCACACCGTGCCGAACAGCCCCACGAACGGCGCGGTGGCGCCGATGGAGGCGAGTATCGTGAGGCCGCGTTCGAGCACGCCCGTGCATTCGGCAATGGCCCGGCGCAGCGCACGGGTGACGAATTCACCGGCGTCGAGCTTGCTGCCCAGGGTCGCTTCGGCCGCGTGGCGGGTGCAGTGTTCATGTGCCGCGGCGGCCTGGCGCGCCAGATGGGTGCACGGCGCGTTGCTTGCCTTGGCGCTCATGCGTTCGAGCCCTTCGCTGATCGAGGCGGCCTGCCAGAACGCTTCGATGGCGCCGGCCTGCCGCTTGGCACTCAGGAAGCGGATTCCCTTGGTCAGGATGAGGTACCAGCTCACCAGTGACATGGTGACGAGCAGCACGGCGGTGCTTCGGGTGATGAAGTCGGATTGTGCCCACAGCTGGGCGACTCCGAAGGCGTTTTGAGCCTCCATGATCAGCGATCCTCCAGTTTGAATTCGATGGGCACGATCACCCAGGACGCAATGGGCGTACCGCCCTGTTTGGCAGGGACGAAGCGCCATTGCGCCACAGCGCGGCGTGCCGCGTCATCCAGGCGGTTGTGGCCGGACGACTGGTGCAGGTTAACTTGTTCGGGCGCACCTTCGGGGCTCACACGCACCCGTAGCAATACCTTGCCGGTTTCATTGAGTCGGCGGGACAGGCGCGGATAGGCCGGGCGCGGGTTGTTCAGGTAGGCGGCGTCGAAGCTGGCCTGGGTCACCGGGGCGGCGGCCTGTGAGGCGACCGGCGCCTGCACCGGGGCCGATGGCGCAGGCGGGGCCGGTGGCGCGGGCGTGGGCTCGGCCGGCACTTCAGCGACCGGAGGCGGCGTGGGCTCGGGGGCAGGCTCGGGCTTGGGCTCGGAAATCGCCTTCTTCGGTGTCGGGCGCGGCCGGGGCTTGGGCTTGACCACCGGTTTGGGCGGTTCCGGTTTTTTCACCTCGGGCACAGGGGGCGGCGGCACCGGCTTGGGGGGCGCCGGGGGGGTGACCACCGGCGGTGGCGCGACCGGCTTCGGCGCGGGCGGTGCGATCAGGGCGACTTCAATGGTCTTGGGGGGCTCCGGCAGTGTCGTGTCCGACATGCGGTGCGCGATGTACCCGAGCAGCAGCGCGTGGGCGAGCACGATGATGCCGAATCGGAGCACGGCGCTGAGCCATGCCATCGGGCCGTGATCGACCAGGTTGAGAGCGGGGGCGGTGGAGACCATGACCGGCGATTCTAACGCGACAGCGTCTGTGCTGCCGCCCGATTCGGAGTGTGCGACGTTCTGGCGCATGTGCGGTCAGGGTTGGTGGGGCAGAGCGCTGCTGATCAGCAGATCGAGCAGCACGGCGAGGCCCACCAGTGTCAATGCGGTTTGCAGGATGATGGCGCGACGGCGATGGGCGTTGTGCTGGGGCATGGTGCTTCGGGTACGTCGCGTGGGCTGTGGCTGGCAATGAGTGGCGGCCACTCGGTCGGACTGTGATGCAAGGCTCCATCATCGGAGCGGGATCTTCTGAGAGCCCATCTGCCTGAAATGGTCGAACCGGATCTTCGGGCGGGCGCGTTGTGCTGCGGTGTTTTCGAGTAAGGACTCGAACGGCGGCTTCAGCGCCTGCAGCGCGGCTGGCCTTGCATGGCACGCATGTCTTCGGCCAGCCTGTCTTGATTCATATCGAGGCTTCCTGATAACCAAGCGGGAATGCCGGTGGCGTCGATGCCTGTTGTTCGAGCGCGCTCTCCAGGCATTCCTTCGCGTGGCAGCAGCAGGCGCCGCAATCGGAGCCGATGCCCAGGCAGCCGCGCAAGTCGCGCATGCGCCGTGCGCCATTTTGCGCCGCGCTGTGGATGTCGCTCTCGGTTACTGCATTGCACACGCATACGTACATTCGAGTCTGGCCCCTGTCGTGTCTTGTGACTATTTCGTGAGGATCAGCTTGCCGGCCTTGGTTTCCTGCAGGCGGTAACGGGTCCCACGGTGTTCGATGGTGACGCAGCTGCGACCGCGCAGCAGTTGCCGGCTTTCGATCGGCGCGTCAGTCTCGGACGCAGCAGTCGTGGCGGCGGCGTGCGAGGCGGGCGTGTCGGGGAGCTTGGGCGGCGTCATCTTTCAATCAACAATGAAAATACGAACGATTCGCATTTAATCAGCTGTGAGGCGGCAAGTCAACCTGAATGCGAAGCATTCGCATTGTTGTGGACTGCGTCCTGGCGACGAAAGCGCGGGGAGCGGTTTATAGTGAGGCGATGTTCATGACTGCCGGGTGTCCGGCAAGGTAACGCGAGGGAAAACACCATGGCTTTCGTGATTTCTGCGCCCAGGCAGGCGACCGTGCCGGTGGCCGGTCGATCGGATGAATTTCCGGTGCGTCGGGTGTACTGCATCGGGCGCAACTACGCCGCGCACGCCAGGGAAATGGGGGGATCGCCCGATCGGGAGCCGCCGTTCTTTTTCTGCAAGCCGGCGGATGCGGTCTATCCCGTCATCTCCGGTGAAACCGGGGACTGGCGCTATCCGGGCATGACCAAGGACGTGCACCACGAGATCGAAATGGTGGCTGCCATCGGCCGGGGCGGGCGCAATATCGTGGTGGACGCGGCGCTCGATCATGTCTGGGGTTATGGGGTCGGGCTGGATATGACCCGTCGCGATCTTCAGGCCGAACTCAAGGCACAAGGGCGTAGCTGGGAGGTGGCCAAGGCCTTCGATCACTCGGCACCGATGTCGGCCTTGCGTCCGGTGAGCGAGATCGGTCATCCAACCGCAGGCGCCATCTGGCTTGATGTGAATGGTGAGCGTCGCCAGACCGGCGATCTGTCGGACATGATCTGGTCGGTGGCCGAGGCCGTGGCAGAACTGTCGCGCTACTTCCTGCTCGCGCCGGGTGATCTGCTCATGACCGGAACCCCCTCGGGCGTCGGCCCGGCGAAGAAGGGGGATGTCCTGGTCGGTGGTGTGGAAGGCGTGGCCGAGCTTTCGATCAAGGTGCTCTGATGCGCGAGCCGGCCGGCGGGCCGCCTCCGACCACGCCGGCTGCCCGGGGGACTACTTCGCGAGTTTCCTGATGGCGTTCGAAGTTGCGACCGAACCTTCGGTGACAAAGGCTTCCACATTGGCTTCGATGGTGTCCGGGTCGTACAGGTAGTTCACCATCAGGCCAAAGGACTGCTTGATGCCCTTGGAGGAGGTGTCGCCCATCCAGTTGAGCCGTTCGATGCGCGCGCCATTGCCCAGATGGAAGCGGGCGACCGGGTCAAAGGGCAGGTCGCCCCGGCCGCGGCCAGAAACCAGATAGCGCGCGGCGACGCGGCTGAGCGCAGGCTGGAGCGCATCCGGCATGCCGGGCTGCTCCAGCCAGGTGTCTTCAAGCACCATCGCAAGCAGGGTGTCCGCATCGGCGGCAGGGACGCCCAGGTCGGTCAGTTTCTTCCATTCGCTGTCGGTCACCGCGTCATCGAGCACCTCCGGGTGCTCGCGCAGCCAGTGGCGCAGTCTCGGCATGGGCGAGAGGGTGGCGAACTGCTTGAGACCGGGTAGATCACGTTTCAGATCATCGACCACGCGTTTGAGCAGGAAGTTGCCGAACGACACGCCGCGCAGCCCCACCTGGGTGTTGCTGATCGAATAGAAGATGGCAGTGTTGGCCTTCTCCGGGTCGGCAAGGGGGGCCATCTCGTCGAGCAGGCGCTGAACGTTGCCGGCCAGCTCTTCAACCAGGGCGACTTCCACGAAGATGAGCGGCTCGAGCGGCATGCGCGGATGGAAGAACGCGTAGCAGCGGCGGTCGGCATCGAGGCGGTTCTTGAGGTCCATCCACGAGCGGATCTCGTGGACGGCCTCGTACTGCACCAGCTTTTCAAGCAGGGCGGCGGGCGATTCCCAGGTGATGCGGCGCAATTCCAGAAAGCCCACGTCGAACCAGGCATTCAGGCGCGCTTCGAGCTCGCGGTCGAGGGCCTTGAGTTCGGGGTCGTCCTTGAGAAAGCGCAGCAGGTCGGCGCGCAGGTCCACCAGGAACTTGACCCCCTGGGGAATGGCGTTGAACTGGGTGAGTATGCGGATGCGTTTAGAGCGCATGGCGGCCCGGAGGGAGGCCTCCGCGTTCCATTGCGCTGTCGTGCCGATGGCCTGTTGATAGGCTTCGTGCGCTTCGGCGACACGCGCCGGGTCGGGGCCGAATTCGAGCGCGATCATGCGCAGGAACGCGTGGCGGGCGTCGTCATCGAGCTGCAGGTAGGTGTGGGCGAGGCGTGCCGCACGCTGTCGCGTGGTGACTTCGCCGCCAGCGCCCTCGGCGCATTCCTGCAGCTGTTCGCGGATGCGATCCAGGTCGTGGGGTTCGAGATGGGCCTGCTCCTTGCCGCCCCAGGAGATGATGGCGCGCATGGCGTTGAGGCCACGGGATACGAGATTGGACATGGTGATGCCTCCGGAACGCGGACGTCTCTCGTGGATCAGTCCGCGGCGTTTCGGTTTGCCTGTACGAGCAGGGCGATGCCAATGCCGATCATGGGCACGCAAAGCCACTGTGCCGTGGTGAGATAGGGGGTGATCCAGCTGAAGATGCCCGGATCCGGCGTACGGAAGAACTCGGCCGAGAAGCGCAGCACGCCATAGCCGATCAGGAACATGGCCGAGGTGGCACGCAAGGGCCGGGGTATGCGGCTGTACCACCACAGAAGCAGGAACAGCAGCAGGCCTTCGCCCGCCATCTGGTAGATCTGGGAGGGGTGGCGCGGTAGGTCGTCCACGTGAGGGAAGATCATGGCCCAGGGCAGGTCGGCCGGTGCGACCCGGCCCCACAGCTCACCATTGATGAAGTTGCCGATGCGCCCGGCCGCCAGACCGGTGGGCACCAGCGGGGCGATGAAATCGGTCACCGCCCAGAAGCCCTTGCCATGACGCCGGCCATACAGCCACATGGCCACCAGCACACCGAGGAAGCCGCCATGGAAGCTCATGCCCCCTTTCCACACCGCGAACATCTCCAGCGGATGGCTGAAATAGTAGGCCGGCTGATAGAACAGGATCTCGCCGAGTCGCCCGCCCACGATCACACCCAGCACGCCGTAAAAGAGCAGATCGTCAACCTGCTGCGGCGTCCAGTTCAGGTCGGGCCGGCGCCGGATGTGCAGGCGGCCAAGCAGCATGAACAGGCCGAAGGCCGCCAGATAGGTGAGGCCGTACCAATGAACCTTCAGGGGGCCGAGCGCGAACGCGACCGGATCGATCTGTGGGTAGATGAGCATGGGGTCAGTCTTCGCCCAGGCTGGCCTTGAGCGCGTTGAGTTCGGCGCGCAGGGCCGCCACTTCGGCTTCCAGCGTCTCGACCCGGGCGGACAGGCCGCCGGCACCGCCCCCACCGCTGGCCACCGACGCCACCACGGCGTCCACGTCCACATCGCCACACATCAGGTGCGCGTAGCGGGTTTCCTTGGTGCCCGGGGCGCGGGGCAGGGCGAGCACCATCGGGGGGTATTTTTCTTCGAGATGTTCGAGCCCGGCCTGGACGGCGGCCACATCGTCAAAGCGGTGCATGCGTTCGCTGCGGGTGCGAAGCTCGCCCGCTGTCTGGGGGCCGCGCAGCATCAGCAGGGCCAGCAGGGCCTGCTCGGCCGGTGGCAGGGAATGACGCAGGCGAATCAGCTGTTCGTACTTGACCACGCGCGCGCCCTCTCGGCGACCGACCAGGCCGCGGGCGTGAAGGGATTCGACGGCATCGGCCACCGTGGCCTCGTCCAGACTCATCACCGGGTCGCGCCCGGTGAGCTGGTTGCACCCGTTGGTGAGCGCGTTGAGGCTCAGCGGGTACTGGTCGGGCGTGGTGTAGCCCTTCTCGATGAGCACGCCAAGTACGCGGGCCTCCTCGGCACTCAGATCAAAGCCGTCGGTGTTCTCTTCACTCATGGGGCATCCTGGTTCGGGGCAGACCCGAATGATAGCCGAGCACGTTGCAAAGGCGTGCTACGACGCGCGCAGACCCTCGCGGGTCAGGTCGATGAGCGCCCGGGTGGACGCGTCGGCGTCGTCCGGATAGCCGCCTTCGTCGTAGGCCGCTTCAATCCGTTTGGCCAGCTGTTTGCCCAGCTCGACGCCCCACTGGTCAAAGCTGTTGACCTGCCACAGAACGCCCTGGGTGAACACCTTGTGTTCGTACATGGCAATCAGCGCCCCCAGGCTGCGCGGGGTCAGTTCGTCGAGCAGCACCATGTTGGTTGGGCGGTTGCCTGCGAAGGTGCGATGGGGCGCCAGTTCGCGGATGCGGGCCTCGCTCACGCCGGCTTCGCGCATCTCCGCCACCGCCTGTTCGGTACTTCGACCCTGCATGAGCGCCTGAGCTTGGGCGATGCAGTTGGAGAGGATGACCTTGTGGTGGGCGTCCGGGCTCAGACGGTTGCGCACGCTGACGATGAAATCCGCCGGAATGAGCTCGGTGCCCTGGTGGAGCAGCTGATAGAAGGCGTGCTGGCCATTGATGCCGCTGTAGCCCCAGACCACCGGGCCGGTATGACGCTCGACCGGCTTGCCGTCACGGGTGACCGATTTCCCGTTGCTTTCCATGTCCAGCTGCTGCAGGAAGGCTGGCAGCTGACGTAGCCCGTGATCATAGGGCGAGACCAGTTGGGTGTTGGCGCCCATGCCGTTGATGTACCAGACGCCGATCAGTGCGAGCAGCACCGGCAGGTTTTCCTGCCATGGTGCCGTGCGGAAGTGATGGTCCATCTGGTGCGCACCGGCGAGCAGCTCGTCGAAGACATCGGGGCCGACCGAGAGCATGACCGGCAAGCCGATTGCGGACCACAGCGAGTAGCGCCCGCCGACCCAGTCCCAGAAGCCGAACATGTTGTCGGTGTCGATACCGAAGGCGGCGACCTTCTCCGCGTTGGTGGACACGGCGACGAAGTGTTTGGCGATGTCGGCTTCGCTGGCCCCCTGATCGAGAAACCACTGGCGGGCCGTGTTGGCATTGACCAGCGTCTCCTGGGTACCGAACGACTTGGACGCAATGACGAACAGGGTGGTGTTCGGATCGAGGTGCCTGAGCAGTCCGGTAATGAGCGTGCCATCCACGTTGGCCACGAAGTGGGTCCGCAGGCGGGGGTGGGCATGCGCGCTCAGCGCGTCGCAGACCATGCGCGGACCGAGGTCGGAGCCGCCGATGCCGATGTTGACCACATCGGTTATGGCCTCGCCGGTGCGACCCAGCCACTGGCCGTCGCGGACCTGGTCGGCAAAACGGCGAACCCGGGAGAGGACAGCGTGAACGTCGTCGACCACATTGCGTCCGCCGACCTCGAGGACGGCATCGCGCGGCATGCGCAAGGCCGCATGCAGGGCGGGGCGCTGTTCCGTGCTGTTGATGGACTCTCCGGCGAACATGGCGTCGATGGCCGTGCGCAGTCCCATGGCATCGGCCAGCGAGAACAGGGCCTCAAGGCCGTCGTGGTCGATGCGGTTCTTGCTGTAATCGAGCAGGACGGGGCCGCTGCGGACCTGCATGCGCTCGGCGCGACGCTCGTCGGCGGCGAAAAGGTCGCGAATCCGGTGGCTCTTGAATGCGTCTGCGTGTGCTTGTACACGGTGCCATGCGCCATGGCGTGTCGTTTGGGTCATGCCGCGATCCAATGCTGTTCTTGTGCTGCAATTGAAGTGACATTCATGGGGCAAACGTTAGCACATCGAGGTTCAATCCGTCTGCGGACGCTGCAGCGCAGCATGTCGATCGGGCAGCCCGTCACCCTGTCTGCGCGAGTGCTTTGGGCGGAGTACAATGTTGGGCTAAACCGAATCTGCGGAGACACATCCATGCCCCAATATCGTTCCCGTACCTCCACGGCCGGTCGCAACATGGCCGGTGCGCGTGCCCTGTGGCGCGCCACCGGCATGAAAGACGGCGACTTCGAAAAGCCGATCATCGCGGTGGTCAACAGCTTCACCCAGTTCGTTCCCGGTCATGTGCACCTCAAAGACATGGGCCAGCTGGTGGCACGGGAAATCGAGAAAGCCGGTGGGGTGGCCAAGGAGTTCAACACCATCGCGGTCGATGACGGCATCGCCATGGGTCATGGTGGCATGCTCTACAGCCTGCCCTCGCGCGACCTGATCGCCGACAGCGTCGAGTACATGGTCAATGCCCACACGGCCGACGCCATGGTGTGCATCTCGAACTGCGACAAGATCACCCCGGGGATGCTGATGGCCGCCATGCGCCTGAACATCCCGGCCATCTTCGTCTCTGGCGGCCCGATGGAAGCCGGCAAGGTGAAGTGGGAAAACAAGGTGATTGCGCTGGATCTGGTCGATGCCATGGTCAAGGCGGCTGATGACAGCTGTTCCGACGAGGAAGTGGCCGCCATCGAGCGTTCTGCGTGCCCGACCTGTGGCTCGTGCTCCGGCATGTTCACCGCCAACTCCATGAACTGTCTGACCGAGGCCCTGGGGCTGTCGCTGCCGGGCAACGGCACCATCGTGGCCACCCATGCGGATCGCCGTCGTCTGTTCGAGGAAGCCGGACGTCGCGTGGTGGAGATGGCCCGCCGTTACTACGAGCAGGACGACGCCTCGGTGCTGCCGCGCTCGATCGCGACCTTTGCGGCCTTTGAGAACGCCATGAGCCTTGATGTGGCCATGGGTGGTTCGACTAATACCGTGCTGCATCTGCTGGCAGCGGCGCAGGAGGCCAAGGTGGATTTCACCATGGCCGATATCGACCGGATCTCGCGCAAGGTGCCGTGCCTGTCCAAGGTGGCCCCGGCGGTGCCGGACGTGCATATCGAAGACGTGCACCGCGCCGGCGGCATCATGGGCATTCTCGGCGAACTCAATCGTGCCGGGCTGTTGCACAGTGATACTCATACGGTCCACAGCAAGACGATGGGCGATGCACTCGCCCGCTGGGACGTGATGAAAGCCCATGACAATTCCGTGTTCGATTTCTATCGCGCGGCCCCCGGCGGGGTGCCGACTCAGGTGGCCTTCAGCCAGGACCGCCGCTGGAACGAGCTGGACATGGACCGCACCAAGGGGGTGATCCGCGACAAGGCCAATGCCTTCAGCCAGGAAGGTGGTCTGGCCGTGCTTTACGGCAACATCGCCGAGAAGGGTTGCATCGTGAAGACGGCGGGTGTGGATGAGTCCATCTGGACCTTCACCGGCCGTGCCCGTGTGTTCGAAAGTCAGGATGCCGCCGTCGAAGCCATTCTGGGTGAACAGGTGGTGGCTGGCGATGTGGTCATCATCCGCTACGAAGGCCCGAAGGGCGGGCCCGGCATGCAGGAGATGCTCTACCCGACCAGCTACCTCAAGTCCAAGGGGCTGGGCAAGGCGTGCGCCTTGCTCACCGATGGCCGCTTCTCGGGCGGCACCTCGGGGCTGTCGATCGGGCATGCGTCGCCGGAAGCAGCCATGGGCGGCGCCATCGCGCTGGTGGAAGAGGGCGATACCATCGAAATCGATATCCCCAATCGCACGATCAATCTGGCCATCAGTGACGACGATCTGGCCAAGCGCCGTGCCGCCATGGAGGCCAAGGGGGCTGATGCCTGGAAGCCCATCGGCCGTGAGCGGGTGGTGTCGCAGGCCTTGCAGGCCTATGCGGCGCTGACCACCAGTGCCGACACGGGGGCGGTCAGGGATCTGTCCCAGCTGCAGCGCTGAGCGCCGCGGTTCGCCTGATCAACAGGGTCGCTTCGGCGGCCCTTTTTCATGACACCGCCGGCCGGTGGTCGGCGCTGTTGAACCAGTCCCACGTCCTGTCGTCATTCAATGAAACGGGCGAGGAGCGTGTCATGGCGTCTGAACAGCGAGAAACCCTCATCCTCCGGGTGTGGCCATGGCTCACCCGGTTGGCGGTCGCCATGGCGGTTGGCAATCTGCTGATGGCGGTCGTGGTGCGCCTGTGGGGGCCGGCGCTGCACCCGGTGTTTGTCGATCCGCATACCTGGTTGCTGTTTCTGGTGACCGGCTTGTCACTGGCCGCTCAGGCCGGCCTGATGCGATACACCCAGCACGTACTCATGCGCGAGGCGGCCAACCTGCAGGCCCGGCTGGGCGCGCGCGAGCGCCATCGACGCATCGTGCATCGAAAGACCCGGCTGCTGCGCCATCTGGGGCGCCATCGACGTGTCGGTGCGCAGCTCTCACCCATGGTGACCAGCGGTCTGCGCGACGGGGCGTGAAGGACCCGGTTCAGGCAGCAGGACGCTGCTCGCGCGCCTGCGCTCGCGTCACGGCCGGTCGGGCCAGGTGGCGTTCCATGTAATCGAGCAGCACGGAAGGGACGATCTCGAGTTTGGCGGACTGTGCCCAGGCCAGACAGTGGGTGATCACGATATCCGCAATCGAGAACTGCTCACCCGCGACAAAGGATCGGCCAACCAGATGCCTGGCCAGTAGTGAGCAGGCGCTGGCGAACTCCCAGCGGCAGGTCTCTTCGATGGTGGCGTTGCGCCGAGCGGCAGGCAGCACAAATCGATGCTTTGCGATCGTCCACAGGGGTGGCTCCAGTTCGGTCAGCCCGAACATCAACCATTGCAGGGCCTCTGCCCGTGCCGTACCGGCGGCGGGCATGAGCTGCGCCTCTGGAAACTTCTCTGCCAGCCACAGCAGCATCGCGCCGGATTCGGTCATGGCCGTGCCATTCTCGACCAGGGCGGGCACCTTGCCGGCCGGGTTGATCTTGAGAAAGTCGGGTGAGCGTCCTGCGCCGCGAAACAGGTCGATCAGCACGTACTCATATTCTGCGCCAGCCTCTTCGAGCGCCCACACCGCGCGCAGCGAACGGGAATTCGGGCAGCCATATACCGTCAGCATCATGTTTTCTCCGGATGAACGGCCCTCATTGTAGTGGGCTGACGCCCGATGTGGGTGGTCGTGTGCTTTCCGATCCTGCTGCCAAACAAGCGCTTGAAAAGGCGTGGCAGGTCGCGCAGGCCAGTGGGTGTGACGGGGCTCGTATCACGCCCGGACCGTGTTGATGACAGGGTAATCGTCCCGATCTGCCGGCGCGGGCAGGCTTGAATCGGCATGTGGATGGAAGGCGCGCGCCCGGAGGTGGAAACTGGTAATCCACTTTCCAGTACAGGGGCGCTCGGGCCGTCGGGGTGATTTGTAACCGCCTGAAACCACGCGGGTTTTGAGGCATCGGTTGCGGGTGGCACGGATCTTGAGTCTATGTGCCCGTTGATGCGTGTCCGGATCAGTGGATGGCACATCGAATAACACCCAATGGGAGACGCCCGATGACCGAAACCTTTTACGAGGTACTGCGCCGCCAGGGGATTACGCGCCGCAGTTTTCTGAAGTTCTGCTCGTTGACCGCCACGTCGCTCGGACTGGGTTCCGCGTTTGCGCCGAAGATCGCGCATGCGCTGGAAAACAAGCCGCGCACGCCGGTGATCTGGTTGCATGGCCTGGAATGCACCTGCTGTTCCGAGTCGTTCATCCGTTCCGCCCACCCGCTGACCAAGGATGTGGTCCTGTCCATGCTGTCGCTCGATTACGACGACACGCTGATGGCCGCGGCCGGTCATCAGGCCGAGGCGATTCTCGAAGAGGTTCGCCGCAAGTACAAGGGCAACTTCATTCTGGCCGTGGAAGGCAACCCGCCGCTGAACGAGGACGGCATGTTCTGTATCCACGGTGGTCGTCCGTTCATCGAGGTGCTCAAGGAGACGGCCGCGGATGCCAAGGCCATCATTTCCTGGGGCTCGTGTGCTTCCTGGGGCTGTGTGCAGGCCGCCAAGCCGAACCCGACGCAGGCGACGCCGATTCACAAGGTGATTCACGACAAGCCCATCATCAAGGTGCCGGGCTGCCCGCCGATCGCCGAGGTCATGACGGGGGTCGTGACCTACATGCTGACCTTCGACAAGATTCCCGAACTCGATCGCCAGGGGCGTCCGAAGATGTTCTACGGCCAGCGGATCCACGACAAGTGCTACCGCCGTCCGCACTTCGACGCCGGTCAGTTCGTCGAGGAGTGGGACGACGAGAACGCGCGCCGTGGCTACTGCCTCTACAAGGTCGGTTGCAAGGGCCCGACCACGTACAACGCCTGCTCGACCGTGCGCTGGAACGAGGGGACGTCCTTCCCCATCCAGTCGGGTCACGGTTGTATCGGTTGCTCGGAAGACGGCTTCTGGGACAAGGGTTCCTTCTACGACCGTCTGACGGATATCAAGCAGTTCGGCGTCGAGAAGAATGCCGACGAGGTGGGTCTGGCTGTGGCCGGCACCGTGGGCGCCGTGGCGGCGGCTCATGCGGCCGTATCCGCACTGTCGCGTGTGCGCAACAAGCCGGGTTCTGACTTGCCGAAGGGAGACAACTAATCATGGCAGCATACGAGACTCAAGGGTTCCGGCTGGACGACTCCGGCCAGCGTGTGGTCGTCGATCCGGTGACCCGTATCGAGGGGCACATGCGTGTCGAAGTGAACCTCGACGAGAACAACGTGATCCGCAACGCAGTGTCCACCGGCACCATGTGGCGTGGCCTCGAAGTGATCCTGAAGGGGCGCGATCCGCGCGACGCCTGGGCCTTCGTGGAGCGCATCTGCGGGGTGTGTACCGGGTGTCACGCGCTGACCTCGGTGCGTGCCGTCGAAGACGCGCTGGGCATCCAGATCCCGAAGAATGCGCACCTCATCCGCGAGATGATGGCCAAGACCCTTCAGGTCCATGACCACGCGGTGCACTTCTATCACCTGCATGCCCTGGACTGGGTGGATGTGGTCTCGGCGCTGAGCGCTGATCCGCGCGCCACCTCCGAGCTGCAGCAGGTTGTGTCGCCGTCGCATCCGCTGGCATCCCGCGGCTACTTCCGCGACATCCAGAACCGCCTGAAGAAGTTCGTCGAGTCCGGCCAGCTGGGCCCGTTCATGAACGGCTACTGGGGCAACCCGGGTTACAAACTGCCGCCTGAAGCCAACCTGATGGCCGTGGCGCACTATCTGGAAGCGCTGGATCTGCAGAAGGAGTGGGTGAAGGTCCACACCATCTTCGGCGGTAAGAACCCTCACCCGAACTATCTGGTCGGGGGCGTGCCGTGCGCGATCAACATCGACGACACCGGCGCGGTGGGTGCGATCAACATGGAGCGCCTGAACTTCGTCAAGGCGCGTATCCAGGAGATGATCGACTTCAACAACAACGTCTACATCCCGGACGTACTGGCGATCGGCACCATCTACAAGAACGCCGGCTGGCTGTACGGCGGCGGCCTGTCTGCCCTCAACGTGGCGGACTACGGTACGTACGAAAAAGTCCCCTACGACTTTTCCACGCATCAGCTGCCGGGCGGTGCCATCATCGATGGCAACTGGGACGACATCCAGGAAATCGATCCGCGTGATCCGGAGCAGGTGCAGGAGTTCGTCAATCACTCCTGGTACACCTACCCTGACGAGAACAAGGGCCTGCACCCCTGGGACGGCATCACCGAACCGTTCTACCAGCTCGGCCCCAACACCAAGGGCTCGCGCACCAACATCAAGGAGCTCGACGAGGGCGGGAAGTACTCGTGGATCAAGTCGCCGCGCTGGCGTGGCCATCCGATGGAAGTGGGGCCGCTGGCGCGCTACATCCTCGGTTACATGCACGCCACGAAGGGCAACAAGCATTGCCAGCGCGTCAAGGATCAGGTCGATTACTCCGCTCGCATGATCAACCGCGACATCCCGCGTCTGCTCGGCATGCCGGACACCGACTACGGGCTGAAGCAGCTGCTGCCGACCACCATCGGTCGCACCCTGGCGCGTGCACTGGAAAGCCAGTACTCGGCCGAAATGATGATGGACGACTTCAACGAGCTGATCGACAACCTCAAGGCGGGCGACTCTGCCACCGCGAACGTCGAGAAGTGGGATCCCGCCAACTGGCCGAAGGAAGCCAAGGGGGTTGGTACCGTGGCAGCGCCGCGCGGCATGCTGGGTCACTGGGTCAAGATCAAGGACGGCAAGATCGAGAACTACCAGTGCGTCGTGCCGACCACCTGGAACGGTTCGCCGCGTGACGGCAAGGGGCAGATCGGTGCTTTCGAAGCCTCGCTCATGAATACCCCGGTCGAACGCGCGGAAGAGCCGCTCGAGATCCTGCGTTCCCTCCACTCCTTCGATCCGTGTCTGGCGTGCTCAACGCACGTGATGAGCCCGGATGGTCAGGAGATGGCCGAGGTCAAGGTTCGATAACGCCAGAGGGGCGGGGCGTCACGGCCGCAGGACGGTTGCGACGCCTTCCCGCCCCGCTAACGGAGGTGACACATGTCTCATAAAAACATGGCTGACGTCACGGGGGTGGATGACAATGCGGTGGCGCACGCCTCCAGCATCAAGGCCATCTACGTGTATGAAGCTCCGGTCCGCATCTGGCACTGGATCAACGCGCTGGCGATCACGGTGCTGTGCATCACCGGCTACTTCATCGGCTCTCCCTTGCCCTCGGTGCCGGGTGAAGCGAGCAACAACTTCCTCATGGGCTACATCCGCTTCACGCACTTTGCAGCGGGTTACGTGTTTGCCATCGGGTTGGTGGGGCGCGCCTACTGGGCCATCGTGGGCAACCACCATGCCCGCGAGTTGTTCAGCGTGCCGATCTTTACCGTGGCCTACTGGCGCGAACTGTTTTCCATGCTCAAGTGGTACGGCTTCATGCGGCCCTATCCGAACCGCTACGTGGGTCACAACCCGCTGGCACGGATCTCCATGTTCTTCGGCTTCCTGCTCATGGGTGTCTTCATGCTGTGCACCGGTTTCGCGCTTTACGGCGAAGGGGCGCAGGAAGGCCACCTGATGCACACGCTCTTCACCAGTTGGGTGCTGCCGCTGTTCAGCAACTCCCAGGACTTGCATACCTGGCATCACGTGGGCATGTGGGTGATCATCTGCTTCGTGATCCTGCATGTGTATGCGGCAATTCGCGAAGACATCATGGGCCGCCAGAGCATCATCAGCACCATGATCAGTGGGTTCCGCATGTTCAAGAACTGAATGTTTGTGTGATATTTCGCAAACTCGAACGGGATTGAAAGGCGGCGCGTGACTTGCGCCGCCTTTTCCCGTTCACCGGTCATATATTCTTGCCGTTGGAATAATCAAAAAACATTTCAATACAGAGAGGCGAGATCATGGAATTGCGTATCGGCGCAGATGATCTGGATGCAAAAGACCTGACCCTGGTCCGTTCCACGTCGCGACTGCACACCCGCGCATGGGTGTGGGTCGATTCCTTCTTCGATGCCGACCTGTGGCTCGTTGACCTGACCCGGCCGCAGGACAAGACCCCCGCCGACATGCTGGCCGACGCACGGGTGGCCTGTCTGGACAACTCGCTCGAGCATGCTTCCGCCGGTCTCAAGATCGTCACCAAGCCCCTCAAGGCCGTGCACCTCATGCGCCTGTTCGATTCGGTCATGAACCGGACGGGTGGGGTGGACGCCGTGGCCGAGGCCCGGATCATCACGCCCGCGCCACAGCCGGCCGCGCCTGCCGATGCCCGCATCGTCGACGTCCCCGGCGAGGCCGCCGCGCCGGCGGCAGATACGCCGCCCTGGTTCGGACGCAAGGTGCGTTTGCTCAAGTCCCCGAATCTGGCCAAATATCCGGTGTCGGTCGAATTGCTGGGCTGGCTGGAGACCATGCAGGCGAAGCCGGTGGATGTTCAGATCATTCACGATACCTTGCCGCTCGATCGCGACATGCTCCAGGACCTGCTCAATGAAGCGGCCAAGGGAGGCGCCCTGGTCGACGAGGCCGGTCAGCGGATCGCGCCCATGGTCAGTACCAAGAAGAGCCGCTTCAAGATCTGGTAACGCCCGCTCCACGAGTGGAAAGCCGATTTCCATCCCGCGGGCTGACTTGGTCAGTCAGATTGCCGTGCTTCTGGCCTGTGTTTCACTCATGTCTCTGTTTTTAATGAAAAACCCTGGCTGGCACGATGCTTGTTAGGTAGACCCTGCAGGACGTGCCCACGTCCTGTCTGACAATGCGTCAGTGGTTCCCTCTACTTTGCAAGCTATGAATGCGATGCAACGCGCGGACGACGGTCCGCGCGCCCTTTTTCCTGATGCGTCACCCAAGGATTTTCGCGCCAGCTCGCTGGGGCGAACGCCGGTCCATCCCGGGTATTTTCTCGAGACGCGCTTCATGCGTCCCGCGCGAATCTCTCAGGATGCACTCGCTCGTGCCTTGGGCATCTCCCGGCGCCGCGTGAATGAACTGGTGCGGGGGCGTCGTGCGTTCACGCCGGACACGGCGGTGCGACTGGGCATCTACTTCCATACCGATCCACGCATGTGGATGGCCATGCAGGCGGCCTGGGATGTTCATCAGGCGTGGCGACAACTCGAAGCGCAGGGCGACCCGCTGGCGCTGGAAGTGCTTCAAGACTGACAGCGCGCTTTCCAATGTGAAAGCGAATTGATCGGTACTTCACTGTGAAAGCGCCGGAATAAATCGCAGTCGAAAACTTAAATCCCTGTTTTATAAACACTATCGATTCCGGTGGTCAGGGTGGCACGCCGGTTGCTCTGTAACGCTTCATGTAACACTGACAAAGTGAGGCGTTGTCCATGAGCAATCGTGGTGATTCCATTCTGGTTCTCGGGATCGGCAACCTGTTGTGGGCCGATGAAGGTTTTGGTGTGCGTTGCGCCGAAGCGCTTCAGGCGGGGTGGTCCCTGCCCGACAATGTGAACATTCTCGATGGCGGCACGCAGGGGCTCTACCTGCTGCCCTACGTGACCGAGGCCCGGCACCTGATCGTCTTCGATGCCATCGACTACGGGCTCGAGCCCGGCACCCTGAAGGTGATCGAGGGCGACGACGTCCCCCGCTTCATGGGCGCCAAGAAGATGAGCCTGCACCAGACCGGCTTTCAGGAGGTGCTGTCCTCCGCCATGTTGATGGACGGTCTGCCCGAGTCTCTGGTGCTCATCGGCGTTCAGCCCAAGGAGCTGGAAGACTACGGCGGCAGCCTGCGCCCGGAAGTGCGTGCCCGCCTGCCCGAGGCGCTTCAGATTGCACTCTACAAGTTGCGCAGCTGGGGGGTGGAGCCGGTGGCCATCGAGGCCGCCGAAGATGCATCGCCTTTGAATCTGAACGACTACGAGGCCGGGCGCCCCGACGAAGAAGCCGCCTGCCGCATCGGCGACGATCGCTTTCTCGCGCGCATGGCCGAAGGTCATCCGACCGACGTGGAGCTCTGATCATGTGTATCGGCGAGCCCGTTCGCATCGAGTCGGTCGAGGGCATGGTCGCGCAGTGTCGTGACCGCTTCGGCGACCTGCGTACCATTGACCTGTTGCTGGTCGGCAAGCAGCCCGTCGGCACCTGGCTGCTGGTGTTCCTGGATGCCGCGCGCGACGTCATCGACGAAGCGCGAGCCCGGATGGTGCGCGAGGCCCTGGAGGCGGTCACCGCCGTCATGGCGGGTGGAGCGCTCGATATCGACAACGCATTTGCCGACCTCATCGGTCGCGAACCCCAACTACCCGATTTCCTCAAGGGAGGCTGAACATGGAACAAGACATCCTGAGCCCCGATGCCGAGCGCTTTGCCACGCTGCTCGAGCGTCTCAAACGCGACCACGACATCGAGACCCTGGACGAGAACACCGCCGAGGCCTTCGGTGACGGCCCCGGCGACAGCCTGACCCTGGTGATCGAGGACGTGGTCCGCACGCCCGAGGTGTGGGATGTGGCGGTCGTGCTCCCCGAGGCGCTCAAATCCATCAAGCAACCCCTGCGCGCCGGTATCGCCACCCTCGATGCCAGCCGTCAGCTGTCGGCCAAGTACGGCGTCAAGCGCTTCCCGGCCATGCTGTTCCGTCGCGATGGTGAATACGTGGGCACCGTCGAAGGCATGCTCGACTGGGGCTATCTGGTGGCCGCCATCGAACGCAAGCTGGGAGAAGACACCCAGCGCCCGCCGAGCATCGGCATTCCTGTCAAAGGCCCGTCTGCCGGTACCGGCTGCCACTAACGGAACCCCTGGAGAGATTCATGAAAGATTTTCCGATCCCCGTCGTCAGCTTTGGTCCGGGTTCCCAGCAAGAGGATGAAGAGCTCGAGTACATTGCCGCGCCGGGCGAAATGTCGGTGTTCAACACGCCGCAGTACCCGGCCACCGAAAACCCGGTCACCCGCGATGCGGCGGTGGCGGTGCTCCAGGACCTGCTGGCAAAGATGAAATCCACCCCGTTCGAGGGCGATGTGGCCATTGACATCGGCCGTCTCGATCCCGAGGTGTTGCGTCTCGTGAACGACGCGCTGGGCGAGGGCGAGGTGGGTGTGACCGTGGCTGGTGACATGCCCCTGCGCATCCAGGAGACCGTGTTTGCCGGTGTCTGGAGAACCCTGTCCGACGCGCATGGCGACGTGGCGCTCATCAACCGGATCGAAGCGGGCCCCATGCCCGCCGCCGTGATCAATGCCGGTCAGGCGGACGCGATGGCCGCGGTCGAACCGCCGCCGGTGACCGAAGGCGTGATGAATGCGCCGGCGGTGCTGAGCGAACTCAACGATGTCGTGGCCCGTCGCCAGCCGACCGATCCGGCGCACATCATCAACCTGACCTTGCTGCCCATGACCCCGCAGGATCTCGACTATCTGGGCGCTGCCCTCGGTGTCGGACCGGTGGTGATCCTGTCCCGTGGCTATGGCAACTGCCGCATCACCAAGACGCGTTTGCGCGACACCTGGTGGGTGCAGTACTTCAACAGTACGGACAAGTTGATCCTCAATACACTCGAGGTGACGCGCCTGCCTGACGTGGCGCCCGCGGCCGAAGAGGATTACGCTGACAGTATCGAGCGCCTGGGCGAATGGATTCAGGCCCTGCTCGACGATTAATCACCTCGCCGCCTGAGCGAGGAGGAGACTTTGATGTTTGAAGGCAGTTATCTGGGTGACAACGGCCGGATTGCCGACGATGCCAAACTCGAATGCGGCATCTGCTGGCAGGTCTATGACCCGGCCGAAGGTGACCCGGTGTGGCAGATTCCGCCGGGAACGCCGTTTGCAGCGCTCCCGGAGCACTGGACCTGCCCCAATTGCGACGCGCCGCGCGAAAAGTTCATGGTGGTGGACGCCTGATGAACGCGCCGGAAACCTTCTTTGCGGAAAGCCCCGCCGAGACGGTGCGCCGCATTTTCGAGTGCATTGACCGGGAGCGCATGCACGATGTGCCGCTGTGCAACCGGGCACTCGAGGTCGAGACCGTTGGTTTCCGCCACTGGGAAGGCCTCTGGGTGGGCGTGGTGATCACGCCGTGGGCGATGAACCTCATGGTCTTGCCCGCCGGAAGCGAGTCATTTGCGCCCTTGCGTGTGGGTCAGGAGCACGAGTGGGCGTTTCCCTCCGGGGCGTATCCCTTCATGGGAAACAATGAGCCGGGCCTCGGCGAATATCACTACTGCTCGCTGTTCTCGCCCATGGACGATTTCATCGACCAGGCGGTGGCGCGTGAAGTGGCAGAGGCCTCGCTCGACGAGCTGTTCGTCGCGCCCGAGCCCGAGACGCCACCCGAGCCGCAGCCACTCGATCGTCGCGCTTTCCTGCGCAAGGCGCTTGGCCGCAAGGACGCGGAATGACACAGGTCCCCCTTCACCTCGTGGCGCAGTGGCGTGACGGCCGGGTCGAATCGGTCGAGGCAATCAATGCGCGCCCCATGGCGGCAGGCTTGCTCAAGGGCAAGTCGCCGGAAGAGGCGGCGCAGATGGCCGGGGTGTTGTTCAGCCTGTGTGGTGTGGCCCAGCGTCATGCCGTCCTGGCTGCCTGTCAGGCGGCGCGGGGTGAGGCGTATGCAGTGGATGTCGAGACCGAGCGGGCGCTGGCCATCGAGGCTGCGCAGCTGCACATGTGGCGTGCGCTGCTCGATTGGCCCAACCTGTTCGGCATGGCGCCGGTGCGCGACCGCTTCGGGCTCCTGCACCGTGCCCTGAGCCAGGTGCGCGACAAGGCCAGCGCGTTCGAGGTGGGTGGTCACGTGCTGAACCTCGTGGGCAACGAGTTGCTCAGTGGTTTCTTCGTGACGATGCGCGAGCCGCGCAACCTGACCGAGTTTTCGGCCACCTGCTCACGCGCGGGCACCGTGGGCAAGATTCTTTCGCAATTGATTGATGCGGGGGCCAGCGATCCGCTCGAAGAGACGTTGCCCTTGCTGCCGTCCTTGCGTGCCAGCGACCTGATCGAGGCCCTGCCCAACGGCTGGCCCGACGAGGACTTTTGCCGGGCGCCGCAGCTGGCCGGGCAGGTGTATGAGACGGGGCCGCTGGCGCGACAGGTGAGCAACCCGCTGGTCGCCCGCCTGATCACGCATCGGCACCGCATTGCGGCCAGGCTGTTTGCCCGCCTGGTGGATCTGTCGGACTGTGCAAGCCGTATGCGTTACCCCCTGCCGACCGACAT
This sequence comes from Nitrogeniibacter aestuarii, assembly GCF_017309585.1. Classification (NCBI taxonomy): domain Bacteria; kingdom Pseudomonadati; phylum Pseudomonadota; class Betaproteobacteria; order Rhodocyclales; family Zoogloeaceae; genus Nitrogeniibacter; species Nitrogeniibacter aestuarii. Next base: position 1,046,638 of record NZ_CP071321.1, read on the forward strand.
GCCGCCCATGATCGACGCGGCCAGTCTGGGCGATGGGGTGGGTCTGGCGCGGGTGGAAACGGCCCGTGGCGTGCTGCTGCACGCGGTACGGCTGGAGGGCGACGCGATCGCCGACTATGCCGTGGTGGCGCCGACCGAATGGAATTTTCGCCCCGGTGGCGTGTTCGAACACGAAGGGGCGGGTTGGGATGCGCCGGACCCGACCTATGCGCGCTGGCGCATCCAGGCGCTGGCGCTAGCGCTCGACCCCTGTGTGAATTTCGAGGTCTCGGTGAAGACCGATGAGGAAGTGGCCCATGCATGAAATGTCGCTGGCCGAAGGCATTCGCAGCATTGTTGAGGAGACCGCGCAGGCACAGGGTTTCGCCCGTGTGAAAGCGGTGGTGATCGAGGTGGGACAGTTGTCCTCGGTGGAAGTCGAGTCGCTGAAGTTCTGTTTTGACGTGGTGATGCGCGGCACGGTGGCCGATGGCGCGCGTCTGGATATCGAGACCGTGCCCGGCACCGGCTGGTGCATGCCCTGTGGCAAGTCGGTGCCGATCAAGGCCCTGTACGACCCTTGCCCCGATTGCGGCAGCTACCAGGTGCAGGCCACCGGTGGCACGGAGATGCGCGTGGTCGCGCTGGATGTGGATGGTGCGCCCGAGCGCGCCGCCGAAGGAGTCGAGTGAATGTGTACCGTGTGTGGATGTGGCGCCGGCGAGGTGACCATCGGACGCAAAACCCCCCAGGCCGAGCCGAGCAAGGCGCCCACCATGGGCTTCAAGCCGGCGGCGACGCATGAGCACAGCCATGATCATGCGCACGATCACCCTCATGATCACGGCCATGGCCACGATCATGACCACGTGCACGTGAGTGAAGGCGCCATGCACTTTGGTCACGGCCCGGCCCGCGCCCATGCGCCGGGTCTCTCGCAGGGTGAGATGGTGCGCATCGAGCGCGACATCCTGGGCAAGAATGATTCGCTGGCGAATGTGAACCGCAAGTGGTTCGACGATCACGGTATCTTTGCGCTCAATCTGGTCTCCAGCCCGGGCTCCGGCAAGACTACCTTGCTGTGCAAGACCATCGAATCGCTCAAGGGGCGCATGCCCGTGGCAGTGATCGAGGGCGACCAGCAGACTGAATTCGACGCCGATCGCATCCGCGCCACCGGTGCGCCGGCCCTGCAGATCAACACCGGCAAGGGCTGTCATCTGGACGCCGCTATGGTGGGGCAGGCCATGCCGCGCATGGATCTGGAGGACAACTCCCTGCTGCTGATCGAGAACGTGGGCAACCTGGTGTGCCCGGCGGCGTTCGATCTGGGCGAGGCGCACAAGGTCGCCATCCTGTCGGTGACCGAGGGCGAGGACAAGCCGCTCAAGTATCCGGACATGTTCGCGGCTGCCGACATCATGATTCTCAACAAGGTGGATCTTCTGCCCTATCTGAGCTTTGATGCTGACAAGGCGGTTGAATTCGCACTTCGCGTGAATCCGAACCTCAAGGTGTTCCGGGTCTCGGCGACCACGGGCGAAGGCTTCGATGCCTGGTTGGCATGGATTGACGCGGGCGTCAGCGCGCAGCAGGCGAAGCTGTCGTCGCAGGTCGAGTCGCTCAAGGCCCGGGTGGCCGACCTCGAGCGTCGGCTGGCCGGGGCCGGAGAGGCCTGATCGATGGACGCGCGCACCGACCGTACCGTGCCCTTGCTTGAACGCCGCCGCGTGCGCGTTCGCGGCATCGTGCAGGGGGTCGGCTTCCGGCCCTTCGTGTATCGGCTCGCCCAGGAGCTCGATCTGGCCGGCTGGGTGCGCAATGACGCCGAAGGCGTCGAGATGGAAGTGCAGGGGCTGCCCGGCAACATCTCCGCCTTGCTGGTGCGCATGGTCAAGGAGGCGCCCCGTCTGGCACGGGTGGACCACGTCGAGGCCAACGGCCGCGCGCCGGACCCGGACGATCGTGGTTTCACCATCCGCCCGAGTCATGGCGGCGCGGTGACGACGGCGATTGGCGCCGATACGTCGGTCTGCCCCGACTGTCTGGCCGAGCTGTTCGATCAGGAGAACCGCCGCTGGCGCTACCCCTTCATCAACTGCACGCACTGTGGGCCGCGCTACACGATCACGCGCGCCTTGCCCTATGACCGGGCCAATACCAGCATGGCCGGCTTCACCCAGTGTGAAGCCTGTCAGGACGAATACGAGGCGCCGACGCACCGGCGTTTCCATGCCGAGCCCAATGCCTGTCCGGCATGCGGCCCGAGCCTGAGTTACTACCGCATCGACGGTGTTCGAGTCGCCACCCGCGACCCCATTGCCGAGGCGCTGCTCGCCATCCTGTCCGGGCAGATCGTGGCGATCAAGGGGCTGGGTGGATACAACCTGGTGTGTGACGCGCGCAACCCCGAAGCGGTCGAGCACCTGCGCATGCGCAAGCAGCGCGGCGACAAGCCCTTCGCGGTGATGGTGCTCAACGCCAACTCGGCGCGCCAGTTCGCCCGTGTCGGTCTGCTCGAGGACGAACTCGTGAGCGGCCCGGAGCGCCCGATCGTGCTCATGAACAAACGCCGTGACGCCGAGATGCATCTGTGGGGCGTGGCGCCGGATCTGGGCCAGATCGGTTTCATGCTGCCCAACACGCCGTTGCACTACATGCTGTTTCATGACGAAGCCGGGCGCCCCGCCGGCACACAGTGGCTCGACGAAGTGCACCCGCTGGCGCTGGTGGTGACCTCCGCCAACCCGGGCGGCGAACCGCTGGTGATCGACAACGTGGCGGCCTTCGATCAGCTCAAGGGCATTGCCGACTTCGTGCTCACGCATGATCGCGACATCCTGGTGCGCGCCGACGACAGCGTGATGCGGGTCATCGACCATGCACCGACGACGATACGACGCGGTCGTGGCTACACGCCGCAAGCCATCCGCCTGTCGCGCAAGGGGCCGGCGGTGCTGGCCACCGGCGGCTACCTCAAGAACACGATCTGTCTCACGCGTGGGGACGAGGCCTTTCTCTCTCAGCATGTGGGCGACCTGTCCAATGCGGCCACCTGTGAGGCCATGGACGCGGCCATCGCGCACCTGTCGTCGGTGCTCGAATGCCAGCCCGAATGGATCGCCTGCGATCTTCACCCCGATTTTCACGCCACGCGAGTGGCGCATGCACTGGCGGCCGAGCGCAACCTGCCGCTGGTTGAAGTGCAGCATCACCATGCCCACATTGGCGCCGTGCTGGCCGAGCATTGCTTCGACGGCCCGGTGCTCGGTCTGGCGCTCGACGGCGTCGGCATGGGCGCCGACGGAGACGCCTGGGGCGGCGAGTTGCTGAAGGTGGACGGCGCTCGTTTCGAACGCCTCGGCCATCTGCGTCCGCTGCGCCTGCCCGGTGGGGATCGCGCCGCGCGCGAACCCTGGCGGATGGCCGCTTCGGTGATGTTCGACATCGGCCATGGGGACCTCATTGCGGATCGCTTCGGCGCGCATCGCGGGGCCGACCGGCTTGCCGAGGTGCTGGAAAAGGACATGCGCTGCCCGCCCACCTCGAGCATGGGGCGCTGGTTCGACGCGGCGGCCGGCCTGCTCGGTGTGTGCGACGTGATGCAATACGAAGGCGAAGCGGCCATGCGCCTCGAAGCCCTGGCGGCGGACTACGGTCCGGTGCTGCCCTTGCATCAGGGCTGGTACATCGATCGTGACCGGCAACTCGACCTGCGGCCGCTCATCGCGTCGCTGATGGACGAGCGTCATCCGGCGCGGGGTGCTGCCGTGTTCCACACCACCCTGATTGCCGCACTGGCGGACTGGGTGGTCGATACGGCGCGCGCAGAAGGACTCGATACCGTGGCGCTGGGGGGCGGCTGCTTCCTCAACGCCTTGATCACAGAGGGATTGTCCCGGCGATTGGGCAGTCGGGGTTTAACGGTTTTGCGGGCGCATCAGGCCCCCACGAGCGACGGCGGTCTGTCGCTGGGGCAGGCCTGGGTGGCGATTGCCCGCGCGATGGAGTGACAAGCTTATGTGTCTGGCGATTCCCGCACGCGTGGTGGAATTGATGGAAGAGGACATGGCCCGGGTGGACCTGGGCGGTGTTCGCAAGGAGATTTCCCTGGCCCTGGTCGACGGGATCGAGGTGGGCGACTACGTGATCGTGCACGTGGGTTACGCCCTGTCCAGACTCGACCCCGAAGAAGCCGCGAAGACGCTGGCCCTGTTCGAGGAATCGGGCATGGATCTGCAGGCGATTGCCGAGGGCTCGGCATGAAGTACGTGGATGAGTTCCGCGACGGTGACGTCGCCGCCAGGCTGGCCGAGGCCATTGCCCGCGAATCCGACACCGGGCGCAGCTACGCCTTCATGGAATTCTGCGGGGGCCACACCCACGCCATCTCCCGCTATGGCGTCACCGATCTGTTGCCTGCGAATGTGCGCATGATCCATGGGCCCGGCTGCCCGGTGTGCGTGCTGCCCATCGGCCGCATCGACATGGCCATCCGTCTGGTGCTGGAGCGCCCCGAGGTGATCCTCACCACCTATGGCGACTGCCTGCGGGTGCCGGCCTCCAACCAGCTGTCCCTGCTCAAGGCCAAGGCCCAGGGCGGTGACGTGCGCATGGTGTACTCCGCGGCCGACGCGCTGGCGCTGGCGCAGAAACATCCGGAACGGGAGGTGGTGTTCTTCGCCATCGGCTTCGAGACCACCACGCCGCCGACCGCGCTGGTGATCAAGCAGGCGCGCACCATGGGCCTCAAGAACTTCAGCGTGATCTGCAACCATGTGCTCACGCCCTCGGCGATCATGACCATCCTCGAGTCGCCCGAAGTACGCGAGCTGGGCACGGTGCCGCTGGACGGTTTCATCGGCCCGGCGCACGTGTCCACCATCATCGGTTCCAAGCCCTATGCCTTCTTTGCCGAGGAATATCGCAAGCCGGTGGTGATCGCGGGTTTCGAGCCGCTGGACGTGATGCAGGCCATCCGCATGCTGGTGCGGCAGGTGAATGAAGGCCGGGCGGAGGTGGAAAACGAGTTCACCCGCGCGGTGGACGAGCATGGCAACCTCAAGGCCCAGGCGCTGGTGAGTGAGGTGTTCGAACTGCGCCGAAGTTTCGAGTGGCGCGGTCTGCGCGAAGTGCCGTATTCCGCCCTCAAGATTCGCGAGGGGTTTGGCGAGCAGGACGCCGAGCGCAAGTTCGGTCTCGAATTCACCTCGGTGCCCGATAACAAGGCCTGCGAGTGTGGCGCCATTCTGCGTGGCGTCAAGAAGCCCACCGACTGCAAGATATTCGGCACGGTATGCACGCCCGAAAACCCCATGGGTTCGTGCATGGTCTCGTCCGAAGGGGCCTGCGCCGCGCACTACAACTACGGCCGTTTCCGCGACGTGCCGGTGGTCGCCGCCTGACGTTCGACACGCCGCCGATTCATGCGCATCAAAGATATCGCCTTTCCTGCCGTTATGTGTTCTCACACCAAAAAACGCAGTCAGGAGAACAGCATGGGCATCTTTGGACGCAGCAAACGCGTTGCGGGTCAAGGCTCGAACGGCGTCAGCACGCTCAGCACCAATAGCGCGAATCTGGCCGGCGCCTTGTCCGGCGTGCGCGTCAAGCCCACCTTCGTGGTCGGATACGTGTCGCCGCATATCGATATTGACCGGGTGGCCTCGCAGGTGCGCAACGCATTTCCGGGCGCTGCGCTGGCCTTCTGTTCCACCGCAGGGGAGTTGTGCAGCGACGGTGGCGGTCTGTACTGCAAGGCCGATGGTTCCTGGGATGGCATCGTGCTGCAGCTGTTCGACGCCAGCATCGTTGCGCGCGCCCAGGTTGTTTCGTCCCCGCTCGAATGCGACGACTTGCGTGGTGGTTCGGTCGGCATGCCGCTCAAGAACCGCATCGAGCGGATCAAGAGCAACATTGAACAGCTCAACACCGACATTCACATCGATCACCGCGATACGCTCGCCTATGTGCTCTTCGACGGCCTGTCGGCCTCCGAGTCCTTCTTCATGGAGGCGCTTTACGATTCGGGCCGGTTCCCCTGCCTGTTCGTGGGCGGCTCTGCCGGCGGCAAGTTCGATTTCAAGAACACCTACCTGCACGACGGCAACCGTCGTCTCGAAAACCATGCGCTGGTCGTGTTCCTGAAGATGGCACCGGGGGTGCGTTTCGGCGTGCTCAAGAGCCAGAACTTCGAGCCGGCGGGCGAGCAGTACCAGATTCTTTCCGCCTCGGTGGAGCAGCGCTTCGTCAATCAGGTGGTCGATCGCAACGGCCAGATCAGAACACTGGTCGATGCCCTGTGTGACACGCTCAAGTGCGGCCCGGCCGAACTCGAGGCCAAGCTGGCCGAATACTCCTTTGCCATCAAGGTGGGCAAGGAGCTGTTCGTGCGCTCCATCTCCCAACTCGACGTGGACAATGGTCGGGTGCATTTCTACTGCGATCTGGCGCCGGGCGACGACCTGCATCTGGTGCGCCGGACGAGTCTCGTCAGCACCACCGAAAACGACATGCAGCGCTTCATGCGCGGCAAACCGGTCAAGCCGATTGCCGGTATCCTGAACGACTGCATCCTGCGTCGCCTCTACAACGACAAGGAGCTGAGCAGCATGGGGCGCGTTCTTGACGGCGTGCCGGTGGCCGGTTTCTCCACGTTCGGTGAAATCCTCGGCCTGAACCTCAACCAGACCCTCACGGCGGTGTTCTTCTTCCGCGTGGCGCAAGGGCAGAGTTTTCATGACGAGTACGTGGACAACTTTGTTGCCCACTACGGCGAGTTCAAGGCCTTCTTCCTGCGGCGCCAGATTGCCAAGCTCTCAGGGCTGTCCAACGTCGTGGTCAGCCAGATCGACGACTTCAAACGACAGCGCTTCGATACCACCCTGGACATGACCGGGCTGGACGAGAGCATGGCGCGTGTCTTCAAGGGCATGAACGACCTGGGCGCCGAGCTGGCCAACTCTCACTCGCTGCGCGAGGCCACGGCGCACAAGCTGTCCGACTGTGCCAACGATCTGTATGGCTCCATGAGCGAACTGGGCGAGCACATTGTTGCCCAGGAGAATACCGTGGAGGAGGCGGCCAGCACCGTCCAGAGCCTGACCGGGCGCGCCACCGAGGTCGCGGGCAGCGCCCGTGATCTGGCCGAGGCCAGTGAGCGCATCCAGAGCGTGGTCGAGGCCATCCAGCAGATTGCCGACCAGACCAACCTGCTGGCCCTGAATGCGGCCATCGAAGCGGCACGCGCCGGTGAGGCGGGGCGCGGTTTTTCGGTGGTGGCCGACGAGGTCCGCAAGCTGGCCGAAAAGTCGCGCGACAGCGCAGACGATATCGGTCGCGACATCACGCATCTGGCCGGCGAGATCGGCCGCGTGGCCGAAGATATCGAAGCGCAGTCCGGCGGTGTTGCCGAGCTGTCTTCCCTGCTCGCCGCCATTCAGGACTCGAGCCGGCAAACCCATGGCACCGCGGAGCACACGCGTCGCGTGGCCGACACCCTGAAGGATCTGACCCAAACGGAGTATTCGTCGCGCTGACCCGATGACGAGTGGCCCCGGTGGCCACTGACGGGGATGTGCGGCCATAAAAAAGACAATGAAGGAAAACTACGTACGTCCCCTCGACATCAAACGCGGTCGCGTCGATCTCTCCCATGGCGCGGGTGGTCGTGTCTCCGCGCAACTGATTCGCGAGCTGTTTGCCAGACATTTTTCCAATCCCGCGCTCGACGCCGGTGACGACGGCGCCGTTCTGCCGGCGCTCGCGCCCGGCGAGCGTCTGGTCATGGCCACCGACGCCCATGTGGTTTCGCCGCTGTTCTTCCCCGGCGGCGACATCGGCTGCCTGTCGGTGCACGGCACGGTCAACGATGTGGCTGTGATGGGCGCCCGCCCCCTGTATCTGTCGGCCAGCTTCATTCTCGAAGAGGGCTATCCGCTCGCCGATCTGGCGCGCATCGTCGAATCCATGGGCAAGGCCGCGCGCGATGCCGGAGTGCCGATCGTGACCGGCGACACCAAGGTGGTCGAGGCGGGCAAGGGCGATGGGGTGTTCATCTCCACCACCGGCGTGGGGGCCTTGCCGGCCGGGATCGACCTCTCTGGCCGCAATGCACGCCCGGGCGATGCAATTCTGCTGTCCGGGTCCATTGGCGACCACGGCATGGCCATCATGGCGCAGCGCGAGTCCTTGTCCTTCGATTCCGAAATCGTCTCCGATACCGCGGCCCTGCATGGCCTAATCGCCCAGTTGCTCGAAGCGGTGCCGACCGTGCGTGTGCTGCGCGACCCGACCCGCGGTGGCCTGGCCACTACGCTCAACGAAATCGCTCAGCAGTCTGGCGCCGGCATGGTGCTCGACGAGAAGGCCATTCCCGTGCGCGAGCAGGTCGATGCCGCGTGCGAGTTGCTGGGTCTCGATCCGCTCTATGTGGCCAACGAGGGCAAGGTGATTGCCGTGGTGCCGGCCGAAGATGCCGATGCCGCGCTCGCAGCCATGCGTGCGCATCCCCTGGGTGCCGAGGCGGCCAGGATCGGCGACGTGATCGAAGACAGCAATGGCTTTGTTCAGATCAAGACCGGTTTTGGCGGCAAGCGCATGGTCGACTGGCTCTCCGGCGAGCAGTTGCCGAGGATCTGCTGATGCGGATCCTGCTGCTGACGCATACCTTCAACAGCCTGACCCAACGCCTCTTTGCCGAACTGCGCGCCGACGGGCATCTCGTGTCGGTGGAGTTCGATATCGCCGACTCGGTCACCGAAGAGGCGGTTGCCCTGTTCGCCCCCGACGTGATCGTTGCGCCCTTTCTCAAACGTGCCGTGCCTGAATCGGTGTGGCGTCGGCATCTCACGCTGATTGTGCACCCGGGCGTGGTGGGTGACCGAGGGCCGTCGGCGCTCGACTGGGCGATCATGAACGACGAGTCCGAGTGGAGCGTGACCGTGCTTCAGGCCGAGGCCGAGATGGATGCCGGGCCGGTATGGGCGACGCGGGAGTTCCCCATGCGCGAGGCCACCAAGGCCAGCCTGTATCGCAACGAGGTCACGGCGGGCGCGCTGGCGGCCGTGCGTGAAGCGCTGGGTCATGTCGATGACTGGCGCCGTGGCGCCTGGCAGCCGGTTCCGCCTGCGCAATGGCCGAATGCGCGCGGCGAGTGGCGTGCGCTGATGCGCCAGGCCGACCGCCGTATCGATTGGGCACAGGACGATACGCGCACCGTGTTGCGCAAGATTCGCGCAGCCGACGGCTTCCCCGGCGTGGCGGATGCCCTGTTCGGGGGGCCCTGCCATCTTTTCGATACGCGTGCCGGCCATGGCCAGGGCCGGCCGGGCGAGGTCATTGGCCGTTGTGGCGGCGCCTTGCTGCGTGCCACCGTGGATGGGGCCGTATGGATTGGTCACGTCAAACGCGGCGGCAGCGACGATCCCTACAAGCTGCCCGCGGCGCTGGCCTTCGCCGACGAGGCGGCTGACGTGCCCGAGGTCGAGGGCGTCGACGAGATCGACTACCGGGAGCGCGACGACGGCCAGGTCGGCTATCTGAGCTTCGATTTCTACAACGGCGCCATGGGCCCGGAGCAGTGCCGACGACTCGAAGCGGCGATTCGCCAGGCGGGTGAGCGGCCAACCCGTGTCCTCGTGCTCGAAGGCGGGCGGGATTTCTGGTCCAACGGCATTCACCTGAATCTGATCGAAGCCGCTGGCTCGGCGGCCGACGTGTCGTGGGACAACATTCAGGCCATGGATGATGTGTGCCTTGCGATCCTGCAGATGACCGACAAACTCACGGTCGCGACCCTGCGCGGCAACGCGGGCGCCGGCGGATGTTTTCTCGCGCTGGCGGCCGATGCCGTGTGGGCGCGTGAAGGCGTGGTGCTCAATCCGCACTACAAGAACATGGGCAACCTGTTCGGCTCCGAGTACTGGACCTACCTGTTGCCCAAGCGGGTGGGCGCGGCGCGGGCGCGCGGCATCATGGAAGACCGCTTGCCACTGCGTGCGCAGGATGCCGTATCCCAAGGGCTGATCGACGCTTGCTTTGGAAACGATCTTTCCACTTTCGAGAGGGAAGTTTCGAAGCGCGCCACCGCCATGGCGTCCGATCCCGGCTATGCTGAGCATCTGAACGATAAAAAGGCGGCGCGCGAACGCGACGAGGCAATCAAGCCCCTGACCGCCTACCGACAGGAGGAGCTGCAGCACATGCACCGCAATTTCTTCGGGTTCGACCCGAGTTATCACGTGGCGCGCTACCACTTCGTGGCCAAGACACCGCAATCGTGGACGCCGCGACATCTGGCCATTCACCGCGAGATTGGCTGGCAGACGCCCGATACGGCGGAGACGTGCTGATGGTCGCCGAAATGCCCGCCGTCCTCGTCATCGATGACGAGATCCGTTCCCTGGAAGCCTTGCAGCGGACGCTCGAAGAAGATTTCGTGGTGTTCACCGCCTCATCCGCCGAGGACGCCAAGGCCATTCTCGAACGCGAGTGGATTCGCATCGTGCTGTGTGATCAGCGCATGCCCGGCACCTCCGGCGTGCAGTTCCTGACCGAAGTGCGTGAGCGCTGGCCCGACGCCATCCGCATCATCATCTCCGGCTACACCGAGTCCGAAGACATCATCGCCGGCATCAACGAAGCCGGCATCTATCAGTACCTGCTCAAGCCCTGGCAGCCCGAGCAATTGCTGCTGACCCTGCGTGGCGCGGCCGAGTTGTATCGCTTGCAGGCCGACAACCAGCGCATGTCGGTGGACCTGAAAGTGGCCGAGCCGGTGTTGCGTCAGCGGGTGGCGGAAAAGCGCGAGGCGGTGCGGCGCAACTTCGCCACCGACGCCATCCTGCGCGCGGCCGATTCGCCCATGAATGCGGTCTGCGAACTCCTGGAGAAAGTCGCCCGGGTCGACGTGCCGGTGTTGCTCACCGGAGAATCGGGCACCGGCAAAGAGTTGCTCGCCCGCGGCCTGCATCTGGCCAGCTCACGCAACGCGGAACCGTTCGTGACCGAAAACTGCGGCGCCGTGCCCGACCAGCTGCTCGAATCTGAGCTCTTCGGCTACAAGCGCGGTGCCTTTACCGGCGCCTATGAAGACCGGGTGGGCCTGTTCAAGCAGGCCGATGGGGGTTTGATCTTTCTCGATGAGATCGGCGAAACCTCGGCGGCCTTCCAGGTCAAGCTGCTGCGGGTACTGCAAGAGGGCGAGGTACGCCCGATCGGCGCGCCGCGCCCCATCCCGGTCGATTCACGGGTGATTGCGGCCACCAACCGGGATCTCGAAGTTGAGGTGCGCGAAGGGCGTTTCCGCGAGGATCTGTATTACCGGATTGCCGCCATCACCGTGACCGTGCCGCCGCTGCGTGAGCGCACCATGGACATCTCCTTGATTGCCCAGGCCTTTGCGGACGAGATCTTTACCACCATCGGCGCTGAGCCGCAGGAACTGGATCGTGAAATCCAGGCTTGCATGACGGCCTACCGCTGGCCGGGCAACGTGCGCGAACTGCGCAACGAAGTGCTGCGCATGGTGGCGCTGGCCGACGGCGGGCCCTTGCGCGCGGCCGATCTGTCGCCGCGCGTGTTGCGTGCCGGCGAAGCCGAGGACGAACAGGAGCTGTCACTGCTGGCCGGTCTGGATGGCGATCTCAAGAGCCGTCTCGAGGCCCTGGAGGCGCGCATCGTCAAGGAGAGCCTCATCCGCCATCGCTGGAACAAGACCCGTGCGGCCAAGGAACTCGGGCTGTCCCGCGTGGGCCTCAGAAACAAGCTGTCACGCTACGGGTTGGAACGGGACTGATCGGCGCGGTCTGATGGATGTAAGGATGCGACCGGCATGCCGGTCCAACTCCTGTCACCCATCCAGAGGAGATCGACATGATCCGTTCCACGCTTGCCGCATGCGCCCTTGCAGCCACCGCGACCGCCGTTCACGCCACGGACGGGCTGATCACCGTTCAGAGCCCGCATTCACCCCAGGCCACCATGGACCGCTTTGCCTCGGTGGTGGCATCGAAAGGCATGAAGGTGTTTGCGCGCATCGATCATGCGGCGGGCGCGGCCAGCGTCGGTCAGAGCCTGCGCCCGACCGAACTGATCATTTTCGGCAATCCCAAGGGCGGCACGCCCCTGATGCAATGCGCCCAGTCCGCCGGTATCGATCTGCCGCTCAAGGCCATGGTCTGGCAGGACGACGCGGGCCAGACGTGGCTCGGCTACAACGACCCGGTGTGGATCGCGGCGCGCCACGGCGCGGCTGACTGCGCCGTGGTGCCGGCGATGGCCAAGGCGCTATCGGCCTTCTCGAGTGCGGCCACCGCCCCCTGACGTGCCCCCGAGGGGGCTCAGGCGGATCTCGAATGGACAGCGCGGCGCACTACCGCGCCGACACTGAGCCCCTGAACGAAGATCGAGCAGACCACCACTGCGTAGGTCAGGGCGAGCACGATGTCGCGTTCCGTGCCGGTCGGGATCGAAAGCGCCAGTGCCACTGAAATACCCCCGCGCAGGCCACCCCAGGTCAGCACCTTCCACGAGCCCTCGGGCAGGCGGAAGACCCGGTTGAACATGGCGACCGGTGCGCCGACGGCCACCAGACGGGCAAACAGGGTGATCAGAATGACCAGCGCAATCGAGGTCGCCAGGCCCGGTGCGTAGTCGATGACCACGATCTCGAGGCCGATGAGCACGAACAGGACGGCGTTGAGCATGGCATCGATCAGGTCCCAGAACATGTCCAGGTACTGGCGCGTGGTCTGGCTCATGGCGCGCTCGCGGCCATGGTTGCCCACGATCAGGCCGGCCACTACCATGGCCAGCGGGCCGGAGAAGTGCAGGTGGGTGGCCAGGGCATAACCGCCGAGCACGGCCGCCAGCGTGATGAGCACTTCTTCCTGGTAGCTGTCGATGCTCTTGAGCAACTGGTAGGTGACGAAGCCGAGCAGCAGACCGAAGAGGACGCCGCCACCCACTTCCTCGGCAACCAGCAGACCCACATGGCTCGCATCGGGCGCCTGACCGCTGGTTGCGGCGGCGAGCAGGATGGTGAAGACCACCACGCCCACGCCGTCGTTGAACAGGGATTCGCCGGCGATCATCAGTTCCATCTGTTTGGGTGCGCCGGCCTTCTTGACGATACCCATGACGGCAATCGGGTCGGTGGGGGAGATGAGCGCGCCGAACAGCAGGCAGTAGATCAGCGGGATATCCACCCCGGCCAGCGGCAGGATGAAGTACACCGCATAGCCGACAATGAAGGTGGAGACCAGCGTGCCGACCACGGCCAGCGCGCCGATCTGCCACTTGAGCGTCTTGAGCTCGGACAGATCCACATGCAGCGCGCCGGCGAAGAGCAGCAAGGAGAGCATGCCCTGCATGAGCACTTCAGAGAAATTCACCGATTCGAGCAGTGAGACCTCGTATTCGAGCAGGGTGCTGACACCGAGGTGGTTGAGCCCGAACAGGACCAGTGACAGCCCCATGGCGATCGCCATGACGCCGATGGTGGTGGGTAGCTTGATGAAGCGGATGTTCACGTACGCCATGAGCGCCGTGAGCACGAGAAAGATCACTGCGGTATCAAACATGAAGGTCGGTTCCCCTGAAAAACAAAAGCGCCAGTCATTGACTGGCGCCTGCTGTTGCTGCTGCCCGGCGCGTGCGACGCAGGTCGATTACGCCGTCATTTTTGTCAGGGCAGCATCATGCCGCGAATCATGTAGAACAGCAATGCTGCCATCAGCGCCGAGGCAGGCACGGTGATCACCCAGGCCGCAGCAATACGCATGAGCTGCGAGCGTTTGACCAGTTCGTAGCGATACACCTGCTTGAGCGCCTTGCGTTCCTGCTTGGAGAAGTGTGCCGGGTCAAGCTGCGCCTTGGCCTGCGCCTTGAGCTCGTTGAGCATGGTGCCCTTTTCGGCCACCGGTGCCTTGTTGAAGCGCTCCATGAATGCGTCGATCGCCTGCTGGTCGCCCTCCGGGTGATGGGCCTTGATTTCGTCCTCGATGCGCGCGTATTTGCGCTTGATCCATTCGCGCAGGAAGCCGACCCCGAACACACCGCCCACGGCGATGTGGGTGGAACTGACCGGCAGGCCCAGCTGGCTGGCAATGATGACCGTGATGGTGGCGGCCATGGCGATGCAGTAGGCGCGCGTCTGGTCGAGTTCGGTGATTTCGGACCCGACCGTCTTGATCACTTTGGGGCCGTACAGGGCCAGGCCGAATGAGATGCCGATGGCGCCGATCATCATGACCCACACGGGGATGGTCGCTTTGGCGTGGAACTCGCCGTCGAGTGAGCCGAGTGCGTCGACAATGGCCGCCAGCGGGCCGACCGCGTTGGCCACGTCGTTGGAACCATGGGCGAAGGAGAGCAGGGCCGCGGCGAAGATCAGCGGCACGGTGAACAGTTGCTTCACCCCGTTCTTGTCATTGGGCAGCTTGTTTGCCTGACGGGCGATCAGTGGCTTCACGATCAGGTAGATCAGCACCGAAACGATCAGGCCATACACCACCGCCTCGCCGAAACCCACTTTCCAGATGGCCTTGAGCCCCTTGAGCATCAGGTAGGTGGCCGAGGTCCACGCCATGATGGCGATGAGCAGCGGCACCCACTTGAGTGCGGCCTTGCGCATGTCCGAGGTGTAGGTGATGCGATGCTTGATCAGGTAGAGAAACCCGGCCGCAATCAGGCCGCCCATGACCGGCGAGATCACCCAGCTGGCGGCAATCTGGCCCACCTTGCCCCAGTTGGCCACGCCGAAGCCGCTCGCTGCGATGCCGGCACCGAGGACGGCGCCGACGATGGAGTGCGTGGTCGACACCGGCGCGCCCACTGCCGTGGCGATGTTGAGCCAGATGGCGCCGGCAAGCAGGGCGGCCAGCATCAGCCAGATGAAGGTTTCGCCGCGAGGCAGCATGGAAGCGTCGATGATGCCCTTGCGGATGGTGCCAACCACTTCGCCGCCGGCAATGAGCGCACCGGCCGCCTCGAACACCGCAGCGATGACCAGCGCCAGCCCCAGCGTCATGGCCTTGGAGCCCACGGCGGGCCCGACGTTGTTGGCCACATCATTGGCCCCGATGTTCAGGGCCATGTAGCCGCCGACCACGGCCGCGGCCACCAGCATGGCATTGAAGTGGCCATCGATGCCGCGGGCAGAGGCGAAGAGCATCACGCCAATGATGAACAACATCCCCATGCCGAAGCGGAACAGCTCGCCGCTTGACGGCTTGGTGGCTTCTTCTATCTTGCTGATGTGCTTGAGTTCCACGCGGCAATTCCCTCGATGCCCGAACGAAGGCGTGATTGTTTCAGATTTGAGACATGAAATAAATGCGTCATCTCAATCCCTTGGCCGGGGGACGCTGATCCCGTTCGAGACGCAGCGACCGGGATGAATGGGCATCGCGTGGAGGCTGACCGGTCGGTTCGGGCAGGCTTCGAATGCTGCGGTGCGGCACGCGTCCGGGGCGACGTTCGAGGACGTCTGTGATTCAATAGCAATCATGAATGTGCTCTGGCTCCAATCCGGTGGCTGTGGCGGCTGCACCATGTCGATGTTGTGCGCGGAAACGCCCGACCTCCTGGGCATGCTCGCGGACGCCGATATCCATTTCCTCTGGCATCCCAGTCTCTCCGAAGAAAGCGGTAGCGAAGCGGTCTCGGTGCTTGATCGCTGCGTCTCTGGCGAGTTGCCTCTCGACGTGCTGTGTGTCGAAGGCTCCCTCTTGCGTGGTCCGAACGGCACGGGGCGTTTCCACATGCTCGCCGGGACCGGCACCCCCATGATCGAGTGGGTCTCGAAGCTTGCAGCGCGGGCGCGTCACACCATGGCGGTTGGCACCTGCGCGGCATTCGGCGGGGTCACGTCCGGCGGCCTGAACCCGACCGATGCCTGCGGCCTGCAATATGAAGGCGCAACGCCCGGGGGGCTGCTCGGTGCGGATTTCCGCAGTGGATCGGGCCTGCCGGTCATCAACGTGGCAGGCTGTCCAACGCATCCGGACTGGGTCATCGAGAGTCTGATGGCCCTGTCGATGGGCGAAATGGGCGCCGAGGCGCTCGATGAAGTGGGGCGCCCCCGTTTCTATGCCGATCATCTGGTGCACCACGGGTGTTCCCGCAACGAGTTCTACGAGTTCAAGGCCAGCGCCGAGAAGCCGTCGGACATGGGGTGCATGATGGAGCACATGGGCTGCAAGGGCACCCAGGCCCACGCCGATTGCAACCTGCGTCCGTGGAATGGCAACGGGTCGTGCACTTCGGGCGGTTATCCCTGCATCAGCTGCACCGAGCCCGGCTTCGAGGAACCGGGCCACCCCTTCGCCGAAACCCCCAAGGTCAGCGGTATCCCCATCGGCTTGCCCACCGACATGCCCAAGGCGTGGTTCGTGGCGCTGGCCGCGCTGTCCAAGTCGGCCACGCCCAAGCGGGTGCGGGTCAACGCCACGTCCGACCACACGGTGATCGCGCCGGCCAATCGAAAGACGGGTCTGA
Organism: Nitrogeniibacter aestuarii; assembly: GCF_017309585.1. Taxonomy (NCBI): domain Bacteria; kingdom Pseudomonadati; phylum Pseudomonadota; class Betaproteobacteria; order Rhodocyclales; family Zoogloeaceae; genus Nitrogeniibacter; species Nitrogeniibacter aestuarii. The sequence goes on from NZ_CP071321.1 coordinate 1,063,117, forward strand.
AGTGAGGGGCGAGCGCCGATGAGTCGAACCGTTCTGGGCCCCTTCAACCGGGTCGAAGGCGATCTCGAGGTCAGCCTTGAGGCCGCTGACGGTCAGGTCAGTGCCGCCTGGGTGAATTCGCCCATGTATCGTGGATTCGAGCAGATTCTGCAGGGCAAGGCGCCGCATGATGCGCTGGTGATGGTGCCGCGCATCTGCGGGATCTGCTCCGTGTCGCAATCGGTGGCCGCCGCGGCCGCCCTGACGAATGCGGCAGGGGCACAGGTGCCCGTCAATGGCGAGCGCGCCATCAACCTGATGCTGGCAACGGAAAACCTGGCCGATCACTTCACCCACTTCTATCTCTTTTTCATGCCCGACTTTGCGCGCGAAGCGTATGCGGGGACCCCCTGGTTCGACCCGGTGGCCGCCCGCTTCAGGGCGATCAAGGGCAGCGCGACGGCTGAAGCCTTGCCCGCACGCGCCCGCTTCTTGCAGATCATGGGCCTGCTGGCGGGCAAATGGCCGCACACCCTGACCATTCAGGCCGGCGGCTCGGCCCGGGCCGTCAGCGCGAACGAGCGTATCCGGCTGCTGTCGATGATTCGCGAATTCCGCCAGTGGCTGGAGCGCCACCTGTTTGGTGATCGGCTGGAGGCGGTCTGTGCGCTGGAGTCGATCGACGACTTGATGTCGTGGGCAACCGGCGACGGGCCACGCGGTGCCGACCTGGGGCGTTTCGTACAGCTGTGCGATGCGCTCGACTTGCATACACTGGGACAGGCGCCGGAGGTGCCGCGCTACATGAGTTTCGGCAATTATCCTGTCGAGGGCACGCCGGCCCTTGCGCGCGGGGTGTGGCACGCGGCAGCCCAGCGGCTAGAACCGATGGTGTCCAGCGACATTGTCGAAGACCTCTCCCATGCGTGGATGGCAGGGGGGGGCGCTGCGCATCCGCTCAAGGGCAGTACCTTGCCGGATCTGGATAAAGCCGATGCCTACAGCTGGTGCAAGGCGCCACGCTGGCAGGGGCAGGTGGTCCAGTGCGGTGCCCTGTCCCGCCAGGTGGTGTCGGGTCATCCGCTGGCGCGCGACATGGTGGCGCGCGCGGGGGGCAACGTCATGAGCCGGGTGATCGGCCGCTTGCTCGAGATCGCCCGCATCGTGCCCATGATGGAACAGTGGACGCGCGCCCTGGAGCCGGGGGCGCCTTTTCACGCGTCAGTGAGCCTGCCCTCGGACGGCGAGGGCGTCGGCATGGTGGAGGCCGCTCGCGGGTCGCTGGGCCACTGGCTGGTGATCCGGCGCGGACGCATCCACAACTATCAGATCATTGCGCCGACCACCTGGAACTTCTCCCCGCGGGATGCCCAAGGCGTGCCGGGCGCGCTCGAACAGGCGCTGGTGGGCACGCCCGTCGAGACCGGGCGCGAGATGCCCGTACGCGTTCAGCATGTGATACGGTCTTTTGATCCCTGCATGGTGTGCACCGTGCACTGAGGGCGGCAAAACATGAGTGACACCGGCAACCGGGCCGAGGACATCGGTCACACCGGACACCCCGGCGAACTGGTCGGCGTGGGTGAGGACATGTGGATGGAAGTCATCCACAAGATGGACGAGGTCTATTCCGACCTGTTGCAGTACGAAGTGGCCCTGGAAGAGAAGAACGCCAAGCTCGAAGAGAGCCAGCAGTTCATCTTCTCGGTGCTCACGGCGATGTCCGACATCCTCGTGGTGATTGGCCGAGATGGCAGCATCGAAGACGTCAACCCGGCCTTCGAACAGATCACCGGGCGGCGGACCGAAGATCTGCGCGGCACCTCGATTTTCGATCTGTTCGGCACCGAAGAGGCCCGTGACGAGGCGCGCAAGCTGTTCAGCCCCTTGAGCGATGGAGAGGTCCGTGACCGGGAGTTGCCGCTGCGAGGGAACGATGGCCAGTTGGTGCCGGTGTCGTTCAACTGCCGCCCCCGCTTCAGTGTGGTGGGCAAATCCCTCGGTCTGGTGGTGACCGGACGGCCGATCGGCGAATTGCAGAAGGCCTACCATCAGCTGCGTCAGGCGCATGAAGACCTCAAGCTCACCCAACAGCAACTGCTGCATTCGGAAAAGATGGCCTCACTGGGGCGTCTGGTGGCGGGTGTGGCCCATGAACTGAACAACCCGATCAGCTTCATTCTCGGCAATGTGCATGCGTTGCGCCGGTATGCCGGCCGTCTTGAGGAGTATCTGGGGGCCGTGCACGAGGGCGGGGCGGTGGATCATCTAGCCGAACTGCGCCAGCGTCTGCGCATCGACCGGATTCTCGATGATCTCAATCCGCTGATCGATGGCACCATCGAGGGGGCCGAACGGACCCGCCAGATCGTCGATGGACTGAAACGTTTCTCTGCGGTCGATCGGGACGAGCAACAGCATTTCGATCTCACCGAGGTTCTTGAGCGCTCGGTGCGCTGGGTGTGTCAGGCCGCGCGCAAGTCCTTTGATGTGGTCATCGATCTGCCGGGGCCGTTGCCCGTGGTGGGCTCGCCCGGGCAGATGCAGCAGGTGCTCATGAATCTGGTCCAGAACGCCTTCGATGCGACCCGCGAGGTCGAAACACCCCGGCTGGAAATCACCGGTGTCCGACAGCAAAGCGATGAAGAAGACCTGATCGAACTGCGCTTTCATGACAACGGATCGGGCATTGCGCCGGGGAATCTGCCGCACGTGTTCGATCCATTTTTCACCACCAAGCCGGTCGGACAGGGCACCGGGCTCGGCTTGTCCATCAGTTATGGCATCGTCGAGCACCACGGAGGACGTCTCCAGGCCAGAACCGACCCGCGAGGCGGTGCGGTGTTCGTGCTCACCATGCCACTCGATACCTGAGCAGCTCGCCAAAAAAAAGCACCCCGCAGGGTGCTTTTTCTCTGGATCAAGTGTGCTCAGCTCTTGAGCACGATCTCGTTCTTGACCGACTTGACGCCCTCGACGCCCATAGCCAGCTTGCCGGCCAGCTCACGCATCTCGGTGGTGGTCACAACGCCTTCGAGCATGACCACACCTTCTTTCGTGGTGACGTCGATGTCCATGCCATCGAGCACTTCGGAGTCGATGATCCGGGCTTTGACTTTGGTGGTAATGGCGGTGTCTTCCACGGCCTGACCGGCGTCAGCCAGCGACTCAGAGACAGCTTCACCCGCGTTGTTCGCTGCAGCCTTGGTGTCCGACCATAGCTCCTTCGCGCCTTCCTTGACGTCCTGTGTGGTGGCCGCAACCTTGTCGCCGGCCTCGTCGGCTGCCTCGCTGGCCTTCATTTCAGCTTCGTTCGCGGCCTGTTTGGCATCGACCTTGGCTTCCTGCATTTCCTGCTTGGTTTCGGCGATGGTCTTGTCGAGCTGTTCGCCAGCCGTCATGTTGTCATCGTTAGAGCAGGCCGCCAGCAAGATGGTGGTAGCCGACAGCGTGGCGATGGCGATATTGCGTTTGGTGAACTTCATTTGTATCTCCTTGAATGGGTTCAATGCTTGATCTTGATTCGTGCGTATGACTTGAATCGGTCACGCTCAGGTGACCGATTTGAAGACCGTCAGGCCGAGGACCAGGAAAAGGACAAACAGGGCGACGGCAATAAAGAACAGGATTTTGGCGATGGATGCGGCGCCGGCGGCGATGCCGGTAAAGCCGAACAGGCCGGCCAGAATCGAGACAATGAAGAAAATCAGAGCCCACTTGAGCATGCTAACCTCCGCTTGGTGTTGTGTTGGTTGAGCCGGTTGCTGCCGGTGACGCTTCAACTTTATGTGTTTGCCATGCGTCGACCTGTAGGAGACAGCTGCAAAGCGTGTAGGACGCGGTGAAGCGCGCGAGTCGGAATCCACGTTCGACCGGGTGGTCGAAGCGCATCCATCTGCGTGCGGCAAGTGGAAGCGCAATTGACACACCGTGGTTGAGTGAAGAGGCTAAACGCCTGTCTGGACTGGGTTTTTGCCTTGGCACGCATCTTGATACGTAATCACGAAAAACTCGTTTCATACCGCACAAAATTCAGGAGGCTCAACATGGTTCATTCCCGTCTTATCGTCGCCCTCGCGCTGCTGGCCGGCTCGGGCGCTGCAATGGCGCATAGCGGCCACCACGGGGCCGGGTTCGCCACCGGTTTTGCTCACCCCTTCAGTGGCCTCGATCACCTGCTGGCCATGGTCGCTGTGGGCCTGTTCGCCACCCGCATGCAGGGCGCCTCGCGCGTTGCGGTGCCGGGGGCATTCGTGCTGGCCATGATCGTCGGTGCGCTCGCGGGTGCCGGCGGTGTCTTCATGCCGCTGCAGGAAGCCGGCATTGCCGCTTCACTGCTTGTGTTCGGTCTCGCCCTGGCAGTCGCCCTTCGGGCCCCCACAGCGCTTGCTCTGCCGATGGTGGCCTTTTTCGGTCTGTTCCACGGTTCTGCTCACTTTGCCGAAATGGGCGCCGGCTCGCTGGTGACCTATATGGCTGGTTTCGTCGCGGCAACCGCCGCGTTGCATGCTGCCGGCTTTGCGCTGGGGCAGTGGATGCCGCGCAGCTCGCTGGGCCGCGTCGCCAAGCGAGCCACGGGTGTCGCCATTGCAACGACCGGCGCGATCATGCTTGGTGCCTGATTTCCCTCCTCGTCGCACATCAAGGGCGCCACTCGGCGCCCGTTTTTTTATCTCGTCCAGTGCATGTGGTGTGCACGCAACATGTCGATGCGATCCGGGCTTGGCCTTCACGGCGCGCCACTGGCAGAATGCGTGTCAACCCCTAGCGCCCGTCGGGCGTTAACGAGAGCGTTGCCCAACAATGCGTCAGACATTGAGGGCATGCAGCTTGGTTTTGATTCACGTAGCCACGGCTTCGCATTAGAATCGACTAATACTCATTCCTCACTGTAAAAAGGAAAGACTCACATGAAAGCACTCGTTGTCGCGACCGCTGCTGCTGGCCTGCTCATGGCTGGCCACGCCATGGCTGATGGCGCCGAACTGGCCAAGTCCAAGAACTGCCTGGCCTGTCACGCCGTCGACAAGAAACTGGTCGGCCCTTCCTACAAAGACGTGGCGGCCAAGTATGCGGGTCAGGAAGGCGCTGTTGCCATGCTGACCGAGAAGGTCATGAAAGGTGGTAAGGGCACCTGGGGTCCGGTCCCGATGCCGCCTAACCCGCAAGTGTCGGCCGAAGAGGCCAAGACGCTGGTCGAGTGGGTTCTGGCCCAGAAGTAATTCGGACCTGGCGAAAAGAAAAGCCAGCCTTCGGGCTGGCTTTTTTCATGCATGAAAAGACTTAATGGGCGAGCGGTTTTTCGATCAGCAAGGCATGGCCGCTGCGGCAATGTAACTCGTAGAGCACACCCGGTTGCAGGCTGGGAGACCACAAGGCGTGTTCATCGCCCAGCGCACGCGCCGAGTCGTAACCGAACTGCTTGAGTGCTGTCAGATCGACATGCTCGGCCAGCGCGATGCGCTCGGTCGCTGAACGGTGCTGGTGGACGAGTCGGTAGGCCATTGCTCGCTCCCCTGTGGGTGACAATTGCCTGCGAGCTTAACTGTCTCGTGTGACGACGACGTGACCCGCTGACGCGCTCAATGGATCAGGGCGGCGGGTTCCCGGAGCCAGCGCTCAGCCTCATGGGCGCTGATCGCGGCAGAGAAATAGTGACCCTGCATGACATCGCAGCCGAGGCGACGCAGACGTTCTGCCTGTTCAGCGTGCTCAACGCCCTCGACCACCAGATGCAGCGAGAAGCCGCGCGCAATGCCCGTGATGGCGGAGATGATGGGCGTGGCGGCCGGACCGTCCAGATCGCTCACGAAGCTGCGGTCGATCTTGAGGCTGCTGACCGGAAATTTCTGCAGGTAGGCCAGGGCGGAATAGCCGGTCCCGAAATCATCGATCGAAATTCCGACACCGCATTCGCGCAGGCGCTGCACGCGGGCGACCACTTCATCGGTGTCGCGCATCATGACGCTTTCGGTGATCTCGACATCGAAGCAGTCGTTTGACAGACGGTGCTCTTCGATCCGGTTCTGGACCCGTGCAATGGTTTCATCACGATCAAAATCGTGTGACGACAGATTCACCGACAGGCGGAGTTTGTCGAAACCGGCTTTTCGCCACTGCGCCAGTTGTGCGGTGGCGGTATCGACGACCCAGCGGCTGATCTCGCCGATGAGTCCGATCTCTTCGGCCACCTGAATGAAGGTATCCGGCGTAACCAGCCCGAGCTTTGGATGCTGCCAGCGCAGCAGGGCTTCCATGCCGACCACGCGGCGTTGCGAGAGGCTGACCTGGGGTTGATACAGCAGGGCGAATTCATTGCGTTCGAGCGCGCCGCGCAGTTCATGCTCAAGCGTGATGCGTTCCTGATGATGCTGATTCAGATCGGGCTGGAAGAAACAGTAACCGTTCTTGCCGCCCCGCTTGATCTGGTACATGGCGATATCGGCATGCTGGGTGAGCATTTCGGCCACTTCGCCGTCACGCGGAAAGACGGAAATGCCGATACTGACCGTGGTCCGAAAGCTGCCATGCTTGAGTTCGAATGGGGCTTCAAGTGCAGCGTGAATCTTGCGGGCAATGATCTCGGCATCGTGTTCATGGGCGATATCGGGCAACAGCACCGTGAACTCGTCGCCGCCGAGTCGGGCAAGGGTGTCGCCTTTGCGCAGGGTGTCGCGAATACGCTGCGCGATGGCGCGGAGTAGTCGATCGCCTTCCGAGTGGCCACTGGTGTCATTGACCAGCTTGAACCGGTCCACATCGATGAACATCACGGCAAGCAGGCCGCCCCGGCGTTGAGCCTGGGCAATCGCCAGCTCGAGTCGATCCTTGAACAGAATCCGGTTGGGCAGATGCGTGAGCTGATCGTGATAGGCCTGAAAGGTGATGATTTCTTCTGCGCGCTTGCGATCGGAAATGTCACGCGCCACCCCGTAGATGCCGACGGGCACTTCGCCCGGGCCGTTGGGGTTGCGCCCCTGAATGGGCACCACGTTGAGCGCCACCGGAATGGCCGAGCTGCCGGGCTTGCCCGACCCCGGGTCGCGCCGGCGCAGGCGCAATTCCACCGACTGGTTGCTGCGCGACCCGTTGATGGCCTCATGCATCATCGTGTCCACACGGCCGATGTCTTCGTGGACCGTCAGCTGGGCCAGGGACTTGCCGATGAGGTACTGGCGCGGGTAGCCCAGCATGGTCTCGACACGGGGGTTCACATAGGTGAACTGGCCGCCGGTGTTGAGCGTGAAGATGAAGTCGGGCGAACTCTCGACCAGGTAACGATGCAGCCGTTCCGAGCCTTTGAGGCGCTGGCTCATGGCAAGGTTGGCCCGTTCCAGCAAGGCCTTGTGCAAGGCATTCTGAACAGCACGCTGGAGTTGAGCGACGTGGTAGGGCTTGCGGACGAAGTCGTCAGCGCCGCGGCGCAAGGCGCCGATGGCGGCGTCGATGGCATCCTCGCCGCTGATCATGACCACGGCTTCATCGCGCTTGGCACCAGCGAGCCAGTCGAGGACGTCAAGGCCGGTGCCGTCAGGCAGACGGTAATCGAGGAGAATCAGTTCGTAGTGCTGAGATTCGAGACGCGCGATGGCCTCTTGCACATTCCCGCACTGGTCAAAACTCCGGCCCGGCTGGGCCAGAACGTGAGGCAGCGTCGTGCGCAGCGCGACATCGTCATCCACGAGGAGGATGCGACAGGCGGAATCGGTCGGGGAAAACCCATCCGAACTCGCGCTGATGAACGGCGCCTCGCCAGGAATGACCATGGTGCTCCTGTCGTTTCTTTCGTCGGTGCTGCGACTTTGTAAAAAACTTTGAGTTTCAGCAATCTACCACAGGTATGTAGATTTGGAAGCTCGTTCCCTGGTTTTTGATCGTACGACAAAAGATATATGCGCCATGCTCGTCCAGGAGTTGTTTGACGATCGACAGGCCGATGCCTTGATGGTCCTCCCCCTTGGTACTCGGGGCTGCCTCGAAGAGGGCTTTCTGGCGTTCCAGGGGCAGGCCAGGGCCGTCGTCCTTGAGCAGGATTTCCACACAGGGGCGTCCGCCGGTAATGGCAACGCCGGAGGATCGAATCGACAGGGTGCCTGATTCCGGGAGCGCTTCGGCAGCGTTGCGCACCAGGTTGAGGAGCACCTGCGTCAGTGCCTTGGGTGTGATCGCAACCGGCGGCAGGCTGGGGGGCAGGCGAACGTCGAGGTGCCGACCGCGTTGCTCGAACAACGCGTGGCCATACAGTTCCCGCAAGCGACCGACCTCGGCATTGATCGAGGCCTCTGTGCTTGAAGCCACCGTAGTGGGTGGCGTCACGAGTTCGGAAAGCAACTCATTGACCCGGGCCACTTCATGGCTGATTTCGTGCAAGGACACCGGGCTGTCGCTGTCGTCATCTTGCTCGGCCAGCAGGCTCAACTGCGCCTGCAGGACGGTCAGTGGGCCAGAAGCTTCATGCTTGATGCGCCGAACATGGGCCATGATGTCTTCGCGGATCTGTTCCCCGTGGGCGTCGACCTGATGGCGATACAAGGCGTCCCGGAAGTGGCTGCGGGCAGCCTGCTGGACCAGTTGCGCCATCAGGCGTTGCTCGGCGGTGATGCCGGCCGGGTCATCACGCTCACCGACAACGCCGACGCCCCGTTGGCCGCCAATATCGAAGGGCAGGCAGGTGAGGCTGCGGTGGCCCAGCCAGCGCGCAACATGCCAGTCCTTGGTGTTCCGGCTGGGGGCATCGCGACCCACATACTGGGTGGTGATCGCCTGACTGCGAACGGCCAGCGACACGACGCTGCTAGCGTCGTCAACATTCAGTTCGAGCTCGCGCAGGCGACGGGCCAGGGTCTGGGCGCCGGGGTCGGTGCCGGTGGCAAACGGAATGAGACGTCCGCTTTCTTCCTTGAGCAGCAGAGGCGCGGGTGCGCAGAACAGCAAGCGGAATGCCCGCGTCAGGCTGTTGTCGATGTGATCGGCCAATGAACCGAAGATGTCTGCAGTCAGCGAAGCCAGTACCGTGGTGCGCCAGGCCGACGGCACCATCGGATACACGCTGTGCGCCGAATGGATCAGGTCCGTCGAGACGCTGCTTGAATATCGCTCCCGCAGGTCGGAGAGTGTGGCTGCGGCAATACCTGAAAAGCGGGCGATGGCATCAATGTCAGCGGGTGTTCGGGTCAGTTGCGTCGCCGTATGCAGCAGCCGGGAGAGCGGGTGGGCCCCTTCGAGTCGTGCTGGATTCAGTCGGCTCATCAACAGTGCGTCCTGGATGTCGACACCCAGGCCGCAGGCGTCCGCAAGGCGCGAGGCGACCTGGAGATGGTCAGTGCCCAGATGTTCCTGCTCCATGTCGAAGCGCGCATCGATTGAATCGCTGCCCTCAAGCATCTGTACATAGTTGGGTATGGACGCAGCCAGACTGAGTTCCCCCGCACCCATCCAGAGGCCGGCCAGTTGCGCTGCCATGTGCTCGTACATGCCGGATGCGCTGGCCAGTGCCGTGGTCAGGCTGGACAGGTGGAGACTGCGCGCGGCGTTTGCCGATGCGAAATCGTTGTCGCTCAGATGGCCACCGGCCTGAAGGACCCATGCCCTGATCAGGGGCGCACCCGCGGTCGACAGCCGTTGTGTCATGGCAGTGCGCAGGGTGTCTTCACCGGCTTTCAGCGGTGTCATCCACAGCAGCGCGACGATCAGCGATGGCGTGACCAGGGCCGTCTCGATGACGGCATCTGCCGTGACATCGCCGTCGTTCAGGACGTCGAGCAAGGCAACGGCCTGAGCCGCGGAGGGCGGCGGCAGATGCAGCGGGAACGGCAGGCTGAGGTTGAAACTCACGGAGGCGCGGACACTGTCGGGATTTCGGGACAGCGTGAATTCTAATGGCGCGACTCGGTTCCCGTCGTGAGGATTGTGGCGTTTTGTACGACTTAAGTCAGGTGGTGTGCCGCCAGTTGTGACAAATTAGGCCTGCAAACTGTCAGCGAACTGCAGGCCCGAGAGCAGGGCGGCGTTGACCTTTTGCGGATCGATGGTCAGGTCATCAGCCAGCTGCTGAAGGGTCGAGGCGTCGAAACGTTCGGCTGCGCGGGCCAGCTTGAGGAAGGGGGCATAGGCGCCTTCTTCGTTGATCAGCGCGTCGGTGATGGATTCGGGCAGACTCATTTCTCCGAGCAGGTCACCCAGTGAGGTGCCGAGCAGTGAGGGCAGCAAGGAGAACGCACCGGTGATGAACAGGTTGTCATGATCGGCCTTCTCGAAGAAGGGGGCGCCGATGTGTTCCATCATGCGCCCGCGGGCGATCGATGCCTGCATCAGTGCAGGGGCGGACGGGTCCTTGCTGGCGGTCACCAGCAGCACGGTCAGCCACTTGTTCAGGTTGTTGTAGCCCAGGATGGTCACGGCGTGCCGGAACGACTGGATTTCACAGCGAAGGCCAAAACCGGCCGAGTTGATGTGGCGCAGCAGTTTGTAGGAGAGGGCCACGTCCTGCTTGAGCACGGCTTCGATGTCGGCAATGTCGGCGTTGGAGCGCACGAGATTGAGCAGCCTGACGATCTGGGCATGGGACGGAGACATGCCCTTGGACGGCGTGTTGCTTTTCAGGAAGAACCAGCCGGCGGCGCCGTCGTAGCCGTTGTCAATCGCGGCGTCGAAGCCTTCGATGTCTTTCAGACCCCAGGCCAGGCTGAGGCTGGGGCTACCCGATGGTTGCGGCAGCTTGCGCTGATCCATGATCACGAAGCGCCAGTCGATATCTGCCGGCAGCACCGCTTCAGGGGCGAACCAGGACAGGCACATGCTGATGCCCGCGGTCTGCAGCTGGGGCAGCAGGGCCTGGGTTTTCGGATGCGCAAGCGTCGGCGCCGGAATCTCGACCATCAGATTGTCCGGCAGTGACCACTCGAGCAGATCGGGCGTCGGTACCAGCTTGCCCAGGCTCAGAAACACCGGATGCTGACGCGGCCATTCTTCCTCGAATTGCTGCAGGCCCGCGACAACGTCGGCAACGGTAGTAGCGTGGGCGATCAGGCGGTTGGCGGTAATCGCGCGGTTGCGATTCACGACAGGCTCGCGGGTCAGCAGCATGTTCGGGCTCTTTCAGACGTCAGGGTTGGGAATCGGCCGAGAACGTAAAGGAATCCGCAAAATACTGGTCTTCCGGCAACCGGCACTGGCTCATGAAGTCTGCCATCGAGGCTTCGATCATCGCCGGCGCACCGCAGGCATACACTTGATGACCGGACAGATCGGGCAGATCTTCGACGACAGCCAGATGGACCAGACCGGTGCGGCCCTTCCATTCGTCCTCCGGTGTCATATCGGACAGCACGGGCACAAACTTGAACCATTCGTGATCTTTTTCCCACTGCTCGGCAAGCGCCGACAGATAGAGGCCGGCGCGGTCACGGGCGCCCCAGTAGAGCGTCATGGGGCGCGTCATGCCCTTGGCAATGGCATGCTCGACAATGCTCTTGATGGGCGCGAAACCGGTGCCGCCTGCGAGCAGCACGATGGGTGCGTCCGAGTCTTCACGCAGGAAGAAACTGCCCAGCGGCCCCTCGAAGCGCAGGATGTCCCGCTCCTTCATGGTCGTGAACACCTTGTCGGTGAAGTGACCGCCCGGCACATGGCGGATGTGCAGTTCGACGCTGTCCTGCACCTCGGGGCCGTTGCCGATCGAAAAACTGCGGCGCTTGTCGCCGGGCAGCAGGAAGTCGATGTACTGGCCGGCGCGGAAGGCGAACTTTTCGGTGGCAGGGAGCTTGACCTCGAGAATCATCACGTCCGGCGCCGCCTTTTCGAGCTTCTGGACGCGGCAGGGCAGCTTCTTGATGGGGATGTCATCGACGCGCGAGACGTTGCGTGCCTCGATCACCAGGTCCGATTTTGCAGTCGCACAGCAGAACAGGGCGAGCCCTTCGGCCTTGTCTGCGTCGGTGAGCGTGTCCGGGCCATGCCTGCCGTAATCGACCGTGCCGCTGAGTATCTTGCCCTTGCAGGCGCCGCAGACGCCGTCCCTGCAGCTGTAGGGCAACATCAGGCCCGATTCGATGGCGGCGTCGACAAGCGGTTGATCTTCCGCGACCTCGATTTCATGGTCGCCCGGCAAGATGGTGAGTTTGAAAGACATGTCAAAATCCGGCGTGAGATAATCCGTGCATGAACACAGTGTTGATCGTGGGATGCGGTGACGTGGCCCAGCGAGCGCTTTCCTGGCTGGTGCGACGTTTTCGCGTCATTGCGATGATACGCGATGAGGGCCAGCGTGTTGCGCTGCGCAAGCTCGGCGTCAAGGCGATTGCGGCCGATCTGGACGATTTTGCCTCGCTGCGCCGGCTGGCAGGCATCGCAGATTATGTGATCCACACCGCACCGCCTGCGGGCGATGGCGCCCATGACTGGCGTACTCGTCGGCTGCTGGCGGCACTGAGCGGTAGTGCTCACCGCCCCAGGCGACTGGTCTACATCAGCACGACCGGCGTCTATGGCGATTGTGCCGGTGCCGTGGTCGACGAAACGAGGCCGGTTCGTGCGCAGTCACCGCGCGCGCAGCGTCGTGTGGACGCAGAGCAGATGATCCGCGCAGTTGCCGCAAGGGGCGTGCTCGAGGCGGTGGTGTTGCGGGCGCCCGGCATTTACGCGGCAGATCGTTTGCCTCTCGAGCGCCTTCAGCGAGGCGATCCAGCACTGGCCCGCGACGAAGACGTTTTCACCAATCACATTCACGCCGACGATCTGGCGCGCCTCATGTGTCTGGCCCTGTTTCGCGGGGGAAATGGGCGCGTGTTCAATGCCAGTGACGACTCCGACATGAAAATGGGCGACTACTTCGATGCGGTCGCCGATCACTTCGGACTGGCCCGGCCGCCACGCGTGTCGCGAGAGGTGCTTGCCCGACAGGTGTCGGCGATGACCCTGTCCTTCATGCGGGAATCCCGGCGGCTGGTCAATCAGCGCCTCAAGCGCGAATTACGCGTCGAACTGCGTTACCCCGACATTCACGCGGGTCTGGCCGCTGCTGCGCCGTCCGCCCACTGACCCAGGAGTCCATCGCCGATGCTGGTTTCAAAAGCCCTTCACATCATTTTCGTCACGAGCTGGTTCGCCGGTCTGTTCTACCTGCCGCGCATCTATGTGAATCTGGCCATGGTGGCTGACGGGGCCGAGGATGAGCGCAAGCGGCTGCTGCTCATGGCGAACAAGCTATATCGCTTCATGACGCCACTGGGCATCATTGCTGTCGGTCTGGGGTTCTGGCTGTGGTTCGGCTATGGCTTTACCGGTGGTTGGCTGCACGCCAAAACGTCGCTGGTCGTCTTTCTGATTCTCTACCATCTCTACTGCGGTCAGCTGCTTCGTCGCTTCGAGCGCGGTGAAAACACCCGCAGCCACACCTGGTACCGATTCTTCAACGAGGTGCCAGTGCTGGTGTTGTTCGTGGTGGTGTTCCTGGTGGTCCTGAAACCTTTCTGAGATCCGACGCATGTCTGAACGATTCTTTGCTCCCTGTCCGCGCGGCCTCGAGCCGGCCCTCATGGATGAACTCGGTGCGCTGGGGGCGCAAAACCTCAAGCAGATCAACGGCGGGGTCGCCTTCATGGGGGACTGGGCGCTGGCCTATCGCGCCAACCTGGAAAGCCGACTTGCGACGCGGATTCTGTGGCAGGTCGCCTTCGGGCGTTACCGCAGCGAAGACGATATCTACCGACTCGCCTACGGGGTGACCTGGGCCAAATGGTTCACGCCGGATCAGACGATCCGGGTGTATGTCACAGCCCGCCGTTCGCCCCTGAAGAGCCTCGAGTTCGTGACCCTGCGGGTCAAGGATGCGGTGTGTGATCACCATCGCATGGTGCATGGGCGTCGGCCGAGTATCGATACGGCCAATCCGGATGTGCGCATCCACACCTTCCTGAGTCAGGATCAGGTCACCCTGTATCTCGATACGTCCGGCGAGCCGCTCTACAAGCGCGGTTTCAAACAGGCCGCCGTCGAGGCGCCGCTGAAGGAAAACCTGGCCGCGGGCATTCTGCGCATGGCCGGCTGGCAGACCGACGAAGTCCTGCTCGACCCCATGTGCGGCAGCGGCACCTTCCTGATCGAAGCCGCACAGATGGCGTTGGACATTGCGCCGGGCCTGGGGCGCGCCTTCGCCTTCGAGAACTTCAAGCACGCTGACGTCAGCCTGTGGCGGCGCATCCGCCGTGAGGTGGAAGGGCGCAGGCGCCATGCGGCCAAGCTGCCGATCTATGGCTCCGATAGCGAGCCGGTGCAGGTCAAGCGCGCGCGGATCAACCTGGAGGCCGCCGGTCTGGCAGAGCAGGTGACCCTTGAGCACGTGGGGCTGCTTGATCGCAAGCCACCGGCCGCCGCGGGGGTCATGGTCGCCAATCCGCCCTATGGCGTGCGCATTGGTGAAGCCTCGGAGCTTGAAGCGTTTTATCCGCAACTGGGAGACGCGCTCAAGGCGAACTGGAGCGGTTGGCGCTGTTATTTCCTCAGCGCAGACGCTGAATTGCCCAAGCGTATCGGCTTGAGGGCGTCCAAACGGACGCCGCTGTACAACGGGGCCTTGGAGTGCCGGGTGTATGAATACAAGATGATCGACGGCAGTCTGCGCAAACGCAAAGACGCCGAGGAATGAAAAACGGCGCCCAAGGCGCCGTTTTTCATCTGAGGCATAACGTCAGCACGCCGAAACCCCGTCAGGGGAGACAGGTGCGCCGCATGTGCTGCCCTACACGATATCGAGATGCTGGATGCCGGTATTGGGGTCCTGCGCGCCGAGCTTGCTGTTGAGCTTGATCTGCAGGCGCAGATCGTTCACCGAGTCGGCGTTGCGCAGCGCGTCTTCGTAGGTGATCTGTTCCGCTTCGTAAAGCTTGAAGAGCGCCTGATCGAAGGTCTGCATGCCCAGCTCGTTGGAGCGCTTCATGATTTCCTTGATCTCGGAAATCTCGCCCTTGAAGATCAGGTCGGAAATGAGCGGTGAGTTGAGCATGATTTCAACCGCAGGCACGCGACCCTTTTTGCCTTTGATCGGCAGAAGGCGCTGGGAAATCATGGCGCGCAGGTTCAGCGACAGGTCCATGAGTAGCTGCTGGCGGCGCTCTTCCGGGAAGAAGTTGATGATCCGGTCGATGGCCTGGTTGGCGCTGTTGGCGTGCAGGGTGGCCAGGCACAGGTGACCGGTCTCGGCGAAGGCGATGGCATGGTCCATGGTTTCGCGATCGCGAATCTCGCCCATCAGAATCACGTCGGGCGCCTGCCGCAGGGTGTTCTTGAGGGCAATTTCCCAGTCGTCGGTGTCGATGCCCACTTCGCGCTGGGTGATGATGCAGTTCTTGTGTTGATGCACGTATTCGATCGGATCCTCGACCGTGATGATGTGCCCGTAACTGTGTTCGTTGCGGTAATCAACCATCGAGGCCAGCGAGGTCGTCTTGCCGGTGCCCGTGCCGCCGACGAAGATCACCAGGCCGCGCTTGGCCATGGCCACTTCACGGATCACGGTCGGCAGGCCGAGCTCGTCCATGGTGGGAATCTTCTGGGCGATGGTCCGCAGCACGCAGCCGACACGGCCTTGCTGAACGTACGCATTCACACGAAAACGACCGATGTCCCCCGGCGAGATGGCGAAGTTGCACTCCTTGGTGGCTTCGAACTCGGCGGCCTGCTTGTCGTTCATGATGGCGCGCACCAACTCGGTGGTGTGCTGGGCCGAAAGCACCTGATTCGATTGCGGCACGATGCGCCCGTCGATTTTGACGGCGGGCGGGAAGCCGGCGGTGATGAACAGGTCCGAGCCTTTCTTCTGCTCCATCAGGCGCAGCAGGTCGTGCATGAATTTGAGGGCTTGATCGCGTTCCATCGCTTTGGCTCCGTAATGCATTTGCGCCCCCCGACGGGGGCGGCTCGGTCGTCAGCCGAGGAAATTGTCTTTGTTCTGCGCGCGCAAGCGGGCTTCGGAATTTGAGATGAGGTTGCGTTGCACCAGCTCGGCCAGGTTCTGGTCGAGGGTCTGCATGCCGACGCTCTGGCCGGTCTGGATGGCTGAGTACATCTGGGCAATCTTGTTTTCGCGAATGAGGTTCCGGATCGCGGGCGTGCCGATCATGATCTCGTGTGCGGCCACCCGACCCTTGCCATCCTTGGTCTTGAGCAGTGTCTGCGAGATCACCGCCTTGAGTGATTCGGAGAGCATGGCGCGAACCATGTCCTTCTCTGCGGCGGGGAAGACGTCGACGATACGGTCGATGGTCTTGGCGGCCGACGAGGTATGCAAGGTACCGAACACCAAGTGACCGGTTTCCGCTGCGGTCAGCGCCAGGCGAATGGTTTCCAGGTCACGCATCTCGCCCACGAGAATCACGTCAGGATCTTCCCGCAGGGCAGAGCGCAGGGCGTTGTTGAACGACAGCGTATCGCGATGCACCTCGCGCTGGTTGATCAGGCAGCGTTTCGCTTCGTGCACGAATTCGATCGGATCCTCGACGGTCAGGATGTGCCCGTAGTGGTTCTCGTTGATGTAGTCGATCATCGCTGCCAGCGTGGTGGACTTGCCCGAACCGGTCGGGCCGGTCACCAGGCAGATACCGCGCGGCTGCTCGGCGATTTCCTTGAAGATCTTCGGCGCATTGAGGTCTTCGAGGGTCAGCACCTTGGAGGGAATCGTCCGGAACACGGCGGCGGCGCCACGCTCCTGATTGAATGCATTGACCCGGAAGCGCGCCAGGTTCGGCACGGCGAAGGAGAAGTCGGTCTCGAGTACTTCTTCGTACTGCTTGCGCTGCCCGTCGTTCATGATGTCGTAGACCATGGCATGCACGTCCTTGTGCTCCATGGGCGGCAGGTTGATCCGGCGCACATCCCCGTGCACGCGAATCATCGGCGGCAGGCCTGCCGACAGGTGCAAGTCCGAGGCCTGGTTCTTGACGGAAAATGCCAGCAGTTCGGTGATATCCATGAGTGTTTCTGAGTCTCCGTGACGGAATGGGCGGCCAAGGCGCGATGCTATAATTTTTCGGGTTTCAAACGCGTTTCTTTAGCCGTCAGCCAACCTATATGACATCAATCGCAGGCAACTTGCAAGCCGTTCGCCAGCGCATCTGCAGTGCTGCCGCGGCATGCGGCCGTTCGCCGGAAGATATTCACCTGCTGGCGGTCAGCAAGACATGGCCGGCAGCGTGTGTGGCAGAAGCCGCCGACGCCGGGCAGGTCGCCTTCGGTGAAAATTATGCGCAGGAAGGTGCCGACAAGGTCGATGCACTGGCCGACCGGTCACTCGAATGGCATTTTATCGGCCCATTGCAAAGCAACAAGACGCGTTTGGTCGCCAGCCGGTTCGACTGGGTTCATTCAATTGATCGACTCAAGATTGCCGCCCGGCTGTCCGAGCAGCGCGACCCGCAATTGCCCGCCTTGAACCTGTGTGTGCAGGTCAATGTGAGCGGGGAGCTCAGCAAGTCTGGCGTATCGCCGGAAGCGCTGCCCGAACTTGCGCGTGGCATTGCTGCACTCCCCAATCTGCGATTACGCGGTCTGATGTGCATTCCGGAACCCACCGAGGACTCGGCCTTGCTGCGAGAGCGTTTCGCCGTGCTGCGGCGGCTCATGGCATCGCTCAACGCCGACGGCTTCGGGCTCGACACCCTGTCCATGGGCATGTCCCACGACATTGAACCGGCCATTGCCGAAGGGGCGACCATCGTTCGCGTCGGCACGGCCATCTTTGGGGCCCGCCCGCGCGCGGGTGACCCGCAGGAAAATTGAAGACTATGAAGATTTGTTTCATCGGCGGTGGAAACATGGCGCGGGCCATGATCGGGGGCATGGTTGCCAAGGGTCAAAGCCCTGAAGAGATTGGTGTCGTTGAGCCGCGCGAAGAGGGGCGAACTGCCCTGGAAGCCGATTTCGGCGTGCGCACCCTGCCGGCCGTGAGCGAGCAGGTCGCTTCTGCGCAGGTGATCGTGCTTGCCGTGAAGCCTCAGCAAATGAAATCGGCCGTGGCGCCGCTGGCCGGGAAACTGGCCGGTGCCGTCGTGGTGAGTATTGCCGCGGGTTTGCGTGCTTCGGATATCGGCCGCTGGCTGGGCGGTTATTCGCGAATCGTCCGCTGCATGCCCAATACCCCGGCCCTGATTGGCGCCGGTGTCACCGGCCTGTATGCCGATCCCTCCGTCAGTGCCGACGAACGCAACCAGGTCGCCGGCATTCTCTCTTCGGTCGGCACCTCGGTGTGGATTGATGACGAAGCCAAGATGGACGCGGTCACGGCCATCTCAGGCAGTGGCCCGGCCTATGTTTTCCATTTCATTGAAGCGCTCGAGGCGGCGGGAGTCGCCCTGGGGTTTGACGAGGGCACGGCCCGGGCGCTGGCCATCGGCACGGTTGATGGGGCTGCCCGCCTGGCCGCACAGAGCGACGAGGCACCGGGTACACTGCGTGAGCGTGTCACCTCCAAGGGGGGCACGACAGCCGCCGCACTCGCGTCACTGGCCCAGGATGATTTCAGCGCCATCATTGCGCGTGCGGTTGAGGCCGCTCGTGCCCGGGGCGCGCAGATGGGTGACGAGCTTGGGGCTGACTGAAGCCGCTGGACAAACTGACTGAAAGACCGGGAGCACGCCGCGTATGATGACCAACCTGCTGTTGATGATTCTGAATTTCGCCGGGGGCTTTCTGAGCCTGATGCTGCTGGCGCGCTTCTTCATGCAATGGCAGCGGGTGAGTTTCCACAACCAGCTCGGGCAGTTCGTGATTGCGACGACCGACTGGTGTGTCAAACCGTTGAGACGCTTTCTGCCCGGGCTGTTCGGGCTGGATATGGCCAGTCTGCTGCCCGCCTGGGTAGTGCAGACGATTCTGGTCTATGCCGGGCTCGTGATCCGTGCGGGGGCGCTCAACGAAAACACCGTCGCGTTGCTGCTGGGTGTCTGGGGGCTTGGTCTGGTCGAACTCATGCAACTGATGATCTACATGGTGATGGGGATCGTGCTGATTTCCGCCGTGTTCTCCTGGGTGAATCCGCACGCGCCGATGGCGCCGCTGTTTTTCAGTTTGTCGACGCCCTTCCTGCGTCCCTTGCGAAAAGTCATTCCCCCGATCGCGAATGTGGACCTGTCCCCGCTGGTCTTGCTGCTGGTGCTGCAGATTCTGCTGATGGTGCTCAAGACCATTGGTGGCGCATTCGCCCCGCTGATCTTCGGCTTGTGAGTGACTGGATGCAGGTGTCGGCCGACGAGGTCGTGCTTCGCCTGCATATCCAGCCAGGGGCGAAGACGAGCGGTTTTGCCGGGCGCCACGGCGACGCGATGAAGCTGCGGCTGGCCGCGCCGCCCGTGGACGGGAAGGCCAACAAGGCACTGCTTGCCTACCTGGCCGATTTCTGCGGTCTTCCGAAGTCAAAGGTTGAGCTTGTCTCCGGGCACACCTCCCGTGCCAAACGGGTTCGCCTTTCGGGGCTCTCCGTGTCCGGGCTGGGACGGCTGAAGGATCTCGATTGATGCGCCTACCAAGCGGACAGGCATAAAAAAACGCCCGCAGCTTGTTGGCTCGGGCGTTAAACCACACCTGTTCGGTTTGTGGAGGAGACAGTTCCAACTCTACCCATTGATTTGCTGCATTGCAACAAGTTTTTCGTCTTTTGCGCCTAAAACTTGTTTCTGGAGCAATAGATGGAGCTTATCGAACCGCGGCCTCTCCGAACATGATCTTGCCTTCCACGATAGTGTAACGAACCTGCCCCGGCAGGTTGTACCCCATAAATGGCGTGTTTTTCCCTTGGCTTTTCAGTTGCTTGCGAGTAACGGTGGTTTCTCCGTTGGCATCGAAGATGCATACGTCGGCGCGCGCACCGGCACCCAGGTGACCCGATCGAGAGCCGATGATGCGGGCCGGATTGATTGTGATGCGACGCAATGTATCGCACATGGACAAGGCCTGTTCCTGGCCCCACTTGAGCGCTAGGGGGAGTAGCAGCTCCAGACCGGTGGCGCCGATTTCGGCCTCGGCAAACGGAATCTGCTTGGCGTCGTCATCCACCGGCGTGTGATTCGAGCACAGGGCGTCGATATCGCCTGCCGCAAGGCCAGCCTTGAGCGCGTCGCGGTCACGCTGGCTGCGCAGGGGCGGAATGAGACGGCAGTTGGCGTCGAAGTATCCGATGTCCATGTCGCACAGGTGCAGATGGTTAATGGAGACGTCGCAGGTGATGTCCAGCCCTTCGGCGCGCGCACGGCTGACCATGGAGAGGCCTTCTGCGCTCGAAATGCGGGTGATGTGCAGCTTGGCACCGGTCAGTCGGGCCAGCTCGATATAGGTGAACAGCGCGATGGTCTCTGCCGCGGTCGGAATGCCGGCCAGGCCGAGGCGTGAGGCGACTTCGCCATCATGGGCGACGCCCTCGCGGGCGAAGTGCGGGGCGATGGGCTGGAGCCAGACGCGGAAACCGAAAGTGGCAGCGTACTGGAGGGCGCAGAACAGGACCTGGGTGTCCCCGATCGGGCGGTTGACCTGGCTGAACGCCACGCAGCCGGCGTCCTTGAGCTCGGCCATCTCGGACAGGCGCTTGCCTTCCAGGCGCTCGGTGAGCGCACCCACCGGGTAGATGTGAGCCTTGTTCAACAGTTTGGCTCGGTAGCGAAGCATCTCGACCAGGCCGGGCTCGTCGAGCGGAGGGTCGGTGTCGGGGGGAATGGCCAGGCTGGTGACGCCGCCCGCCATGGCGGCTTCCATTTCGGAGTCCAGGGTGGCGAGGTACTCAAAACCGGGCTCGCGCAGGCGTGCGGCGAGGTCCACCAGCCCGGGAGAGACGATCAGCCCCTTGGCGTCGATGACCGTGTCGGCTTCGAACCCGTCCGGGCGCTGGCCGACACTGGCCACTTTGCCGTCGGCGATGAACAGGTCGTGGTTGTGGTCGATTTCATGGGCCGGATCCACCAGACGGCCATTGGCGATATGCAGATTCATTCGTGTTCTCTCAACTGCGACCGAGCATGCTCATCACCGCCATGCGCACGGCGATGCCGAAGGTGACCTGCGGCAGAATGACCGCCTGCGCGCCATCGGCCACGGCTGAGTCGATTTCAACGCCGCGATTCATGGGGCCCGGGTGCATCACGATGGCGTCCGGCCGGGCACGGGCCAGCTTTTCCGCAGTGAGGCCCCAGACCTTGAAGAACTCCTGTCCGCTGGGCAGCAGTGGGCCGTTCATGCGTTCGTTCTGCAAGCGCAGCATCATGACCACGTCCACATCCCTGAGGCCTTCGTTCATGTCATGGAAGACCCGACAGCCCATCTGCTCGAGACCGGTCGGCAGGAGCGTCTTCGGGCCAATGACACGCACCTCGGGCACGCCCAGCGTGGTCAGCGCGGCAATCTGCGAGCGGGCGACCCGGGAGTGGAGCACGTCGCCGACGACGGCCACCACCAGCTGGGTGAAGTCCTTCTTGAAATGCCGGATGGTGTACATGTCCAGCAGCCCCTGGGTGGGGTGTGCATGACGTCCGTCGCCGGCGTTGACCACATGGATGTCATGGCGGCCGGTGTTGCGCAGATGATCGGCGATCAGGTAGGGCGCACCGCTGGAAGCATGGCGTACCACGAACATGTCGGCCTGCATCGCGCACAGGTTGTCGATGGTGTCGAGCAGTGTCTCGCCCTTGTTGGTGGACGAGGTGGAGATGTTGAGGTTGATCACGTCGGCCGACAGGCGCTTGGCGGCAATCTCGAAGGTCGTGCGTGTCCGTGTCGAGTTTTCGAAAAACAGGTTGAAGATGCTTTTGCCGCGCAGGATGGGCAGTTTCTTGACTTCGCGCTCGGCCACTTCGGTGAAGGGCGCAGCGGTGTCGAGAATGGCCGTGAGAATGTCGCGCGGCAGGCCATCGAGCGACAGCAGGTGCTGAAGCTCGCCATTGGAATTGAGTTGCGGGTTAAACATCGATCAACCTCAGGGAAAGCGCGCCGTCATCGGCCTGGTCCAGTCGAAGGCGTTGTTTGCCGCCCAGGGGCTGGGGCAGCGTGTGGGCGCAGTAGAGCGGGGCGATCGGCAGCTCGCGCTCACCGCGATCGACGAGCACGGCCAGATCGACCCGGCCCGGGCGGCCGTAATCGAACAGTTCGTTGAGTGCCGCTCGGGTGGTGCGCCCGGTAAAGAGCACGTCATCGACGAGGATGACGGGAGCGCCCTCCATGTCGAACGGGATGTCCGACCGGCGAAGCTGCGGCTGCAGGGCACGCTCGCCGTAGTCGTCACGGTAGAAGGCGACATCGATGGTGCCCAGGGGCTGCTGGATGTCCAGCGCTTCATGCAGGCGTTCTGCCAGCCACGCGCCCCCGGTGTGGATGCCCACCAGGGCCGTCTCGGGGGTGACGTGAGGCTTCATCTTCGCGACGAGCACCTCAAGCAGGGCTTCTGCATCGGGGATGGCGGTCATGGTCAGTGGTCCAGGTAGTGCTGCAGAATGATCTGGGCAGCGGCCGCGTCGAGTTCGGGCTTGCGCTGCTGCCAGCGGGTTTTGCCGGCATCGGCCAGCCGGTGTTCGGCTTCGACCGAACTGAAGCGCTCGTCCACCAGGGCGACGGGCAGGTTGTAGCGGCCATTGAGCTGATTGGCAAATCGCTGGCAGCGTGCGGTGCGCTCCTGGGCTTCGCCCTCCATATCGAGGGGCAGGCCCACCACGAGCTGCACGGGGCGCCATTCGTTGATCAATGCGCCAATGGCATCGAAGCGCGCCCGATTGCTCTGAACGTGCAGGGTCGTCAGTGCGCTGGCCTGTGCTGTTTCGTATTCGCCCACGGCGACGCCAATGCGGGCTTCGCCGAAATCGAAGCCGAGGAGTGTGCCGCGGGTGGGGCGGGGGCCGCCGGCCGCCGCATCAGGCATGCCCGGCGTCCTCCGACAGGTTGGTAAAGTCGATGCCCATCGATTGCATGGCGGCCACCAGTCGTTCTTCGGGCGGCAGATCGAAGATGATGGACGGATCGGCCGGCGTGGAAAGCCAGGCGTTCTCGGCCAGTTCCTGCTCCAGTTGTCCCGCGTCCCAGCCGGCGTAACCCAGGCTGACAAGGATGTCCTGCTCGACCAGACCGCCGGCCACGGCCTCGAGGATGTCGCGCGAACTGGTCATGCCGATCTCTTCATTGACGCTGAGCGTGGCATTCCAGTTGCCTGCCGGTCGATGCAGCACGAAGCCCCGGTCGGTTTGCACGGGCCCGCCGTAGAAGACGGGCTGGCGTGCCAGCGTGGGATCGGTCAGGGGGATTTCAATCCGTTCGAACAGATTCGCCAGATCCATGTCTATCGGACGATTGACGATGATGCCCAGGGCGCCCCGGTCGCTGTGCTCGGCCACGTAGGTGAGCGTGCGTGCGAAGTTGGGGTCGTCCATGAGTGGCATGGCGATGAGAAAGTGATTCGTCAGATTCATGTCAGGCTAGATTTTAAAGGGGCTGTCCGGCCGGCGAAAGCGCTGGGCGACCAAAGCCCGGAAATTGGGCAGAATTTACACCGCCGGGAACCCGTCGGGCGACCCGTGTGGGGAGGCAATGCGTGTCAAATAGCTACAAGTCGGGGTTGGTCTGGTTTCGTCGGGATCTGCGTGCGTATGATCATGCCGCGCTTCATCATGCCTTGCAGGCGTGCGAGACGGTGTACTGCGTGTTCGTGTTCGACAAGGCGATTCTGGATGAGTTGCCCTCCCGGACGGATCGGCGCGTGGCATTCATACACGACAGTGTAGTGAAACTTGACGAACGATTGCGTCAACTGGCTGATCGGCAGATGCCGGTGCTGCATGTCCTGCACGATGTGGCGGCCGATGCGATCCCCCGTTTGGCCCGGGCCTTGGGCGTCGAGGCCGTGTTTGCGAACCGGGACTACGAACCCGACGCGGTGGCGCGTGATTCGGCTGTGTCAGACGCCCTTGCCGGGGCCGGCATTGCCTTTCACGACTTCAAGGATCAGGTCATTTTCGAGCGCGATGAAGTGCTGACCAACAAGGGCACGCCCTATGGGGTGTTCACGCCCTACAAGCGGGCCTGGCTGCAGGCGGTGACACCCGCACACATCGAAGCTTTTTCCATTGAGGTGGCCCCAGACCAGATGCCTGCGCAAGCGCCTGCGCTGCCCAGTCTGAACGATCTCGGATTCGATGCGGGCAATCTCGACGCGCTACCGATCGAGACGGGCGCAGCGGGCGGGGAGGCAGCATTCGAAGATTTTCAGGCGCGCATCAACCGCTACAAGGCGCTGCGTGATTTCCCGGCGAAGAAGGGGGTTTCCTATCTGTCCGTTCATTTACGCTTCGGTACGGTGTCGATTCGCCAGCTGGTGAGCTACGCCCAGGCGCAGGGGGGAGAAGGTGCCGAGACCTGGCTGTCGGAGCTGATCTGGCGCGAGTTCTACCAGATGGTGTTGTGGCATCGGCCAGATGTGGTCACCAAGAGCTTCAAACCGGAATTCGATGCGCTCAAGTGGGATGACAAGCCCGAGTGGTTCCAGGCCTGGTGCGAGGGGCGTACCGGCTATCCGCTGGTGGACGCGGGCATGCGCCAGCTCAACGAGACGGGGTACATGCACAACCGCCTGCGCATGGTGGTGGCTTCGTTCCTGACCAAGGATCTGGGCATCCACTGGTTTGAGGGCGAGCGGTACTTTGCCGCTCATCTGAATGATTACGATCTGGCCGCCAACAATGGGGGCTGGCAGTGGGCGGCGTCGACCGGGTGTGACGGCCAACCCTGGTTCCGGATTTTCAACCCGGTGACCCAGTCAGAGCGATTCGATCCGGAAGGCAAGTTCATCCGGCGGTATGTGCCCGAGCTGACGAAGGTGCCGGATAAATTCATTCATGCGCCATGGACGATGCCTGACGAAAAACAGCAGGATTCGGCTTGTGTCATCGGTCGCGATTACCCCAGGCCGATCGTTGATCACGCGGTGGCGCGCGAACGTACGCTGGCACGATTCAAGGCGATCGGGTCGGACGACTGACGCCGGGACAAAGAAAAAAGGGCCGGATGTTTTCCGGCCCTTTTTTCTATTTGCTTGGCACCCCGGTGTATTGCTCGATGAGGCTGAGCAGTTCGTCTTCCTGGTAGGGCTTGCCCAGATAGTGATTCACCCCGATCTGCTCGGCGTACTGGCGGTGCTTGTCCGCCAGACGCGAGGTGATCATGATGATCGGGATGGCCTTGAGCCGCTCGTCGTTCCGAATGTTGCGGGCCAGATCGAAGCCGTCCATGCGGGGCATCTCGATGTCGGAAAGAATCACATCAGGAGATTCTTCCAGCAGATGCTCCAGGGCATCGACGCCATCCTTTGCCGTGATCACCGTATAGCCCTCACGCTCCAGCAGACGGCCGGTAATCTTGCGCACGGTGAGCGAGTCATCCACCACCATGACGGTCGGGGTATGCGCCGCGCTTTGCGGGGTGATCTCAACTGCATCACCGTCATCGATTTCCACCGCGACGCCCGACAGCGCAATCGGGTTGATGATGAGGACGATCTCGCCGTCGCCGAGCACCGTGGCGCCGGTGTAGCCCACCAGACGGGCCAGCTGCGGCCCGGCCTTCTTGACCACGATTTCCTGGTTGCCTCGCAAGGCATCCACATGCACCGCCAGGGTCTGGTTGCCTGAACGCAGCAGCAACACCCAGTTGAAACGGTGAATCTCCGGCTGGCTGGCATGGTCGGCCAGCAGGCGCGGCAGATAGGCATAGGTGTAGAACTCGCCCTGCCAGGTGGTGCCACTCGCTTCCTGAAGTTCGGCCAGGGCATCCGGCTTGAGCTCCATGACCTGGGCGACCATGTTGGACGGAACCGCATAGGTCCGGCCGCCCGCCTGCACCAGCAGCGCCTGGGTGACGGCAAGGGTCAGGGGCAGATACAGGCGGAAGGTAGTACCTGCGCCAGCGCTGCTGGCCACCTCGATGCGCCCGCCCACGGCGGCCGTCTCGGCCTTGACGACGTCCATCCCCACGCCACGGCCCGAAACCGCAGACAACTCGCCGGCGGTCGAGAACCCGGGTTGGAAGATCATGTTGGTCAGGCGACGCTCATCGGCCTGCTCGCCATCGGCCAACAGGCCCGCTTCGCGAGCGCGCTGTTCGATGCGCGGGTAATTCAGGCCGCTACCGTCGTCGGCCATCTCGACCACCACTTCGTTGCCTTCGTGGCGCACGGTGAGGGTGATCTGGCCGATCTCCGGCTTGCGCGACTGCTTGCGCTCATCCGTCGACTCGATGCCGTGAGCGACTGCATTTCGCAGCAGGTGCTCCAGTGGGCTGGTGATGCGTTCGAGCACCGAACGGTCAAGTTCGATGCGCCCGCCACGCAAGTCGAGGTTGGCCCGTTTGCCCAGGTCTTTCGCACTTTGCCGAACCACGCGATAGAGACGGTCAGCAAGGCTGTCGAACGGGGTCATGCGGACCGACATCAGTTCCTGCTGCAAAGAGCGGGTCTGCCGGCTCTGCGCGACCAGTGCGGCATCCGCCTGGTCGAGGTTGCGCAGCAGGTTGTGCTGCACCGTGGTGACGTCGTTCACGCTCTCGGCCATCATCCGCGTCAGTTCCTGCAGGCGCGTGTAACGGTCCATTTCGAGCGGGTCGAAGTTGGCGTGCTGCGATTCAGCCTGCGCGATGCGCGACTGCATCTGGATGTCGGCCTGGATCTCCACTTCACGCAACTGATTGCGCAAACGGATCACGTTTTCGGTCAGGTCGAGCAGGGCGCGCCGCTGGGTGCGCAGCTCGCCTTCGATACGGGTTCGGGCAATACCGATTTCGCCCGCTTCGTTCACGAAACGATCAACCAGATCGGCGCGAACCCGCAATGTGCCGCCAGACGCGCTCCCGGGCTCGTCTGCCTCGATGGAAACGGCGGCCGGCTTGGCGGTTGCGGTTGAGCCCGCCTCGGCCTCGGTTTCGGCTTCGGGCACGGTCGGCTCGCCCCGGCTGAGGCGGTCGATGTACTGGCTGGTGACGTCCAGGCCCTGTTCGAGTTCATCGAGCAGGTCCGGTGTGGCCTCGGGAGAAGCCTCGAGCCGGCCCTCGAGTGCGTGCAGGTGCTCGCCGAGGGTCATGGCGCCGGTCATCCGCGCGCTGCCCTTGATGGTGTGGAGCAGACGGGCGATGGTGGCGCGGTGTTCTTCATTGGCCGGCTCCGTGCGCCAGTCACGCACGGCGGCGTTGAGCTGCGCCATGAGATCCAGGCCCTCTTCGATGAAGATGGGCAGCAGCTGCTCGTCGATATCGTCCTGCACGTCCAGTGTCTGGACACTGGCCTTTTCGCTCGTCGGGGCATGAACCGGTGCTGCGGTGTCGGCCGCTGCGATCGGTTCGGCATCCGCGAAGTCATCCGCCTCGGACATCGCCGAGTCGTCCGCCTGGAACGCTTCACCTGACGAGATCCCGGACGCAGCGGGAGCTTCATCCGCTTCCGTGTCGGAGATGATGGGCGTGCGCAGCAGGCTGTCGAGCTGGGCTTCGAGTACTGGTGCTTCGAGCGGCAGGCTGCCGCTACGAATCTCGGCGACCATGGCGTCCAGCGTGTCCGCCGCGGTCGTGATCAGCGCGGTCTGCTCTTCCGTGGGGGCCGTGTTGGTGTCCAGCAGTCGGGCCATGGCGTGTTCAAGCGCACGACCCAGCGTCTGGGTGGGGTCAAAACCCGCCGTGCCGGAGATGCCCGCCAGGGTGTGAGCGGCGCGTACTGCATCTTCCTGCGGAACGCGGGTCGGGTTGACACCCAGTTGGGCAGTCTCTGCGCGCAACACCGCGAGATGCTCGCGGGATTCATTCACGTACAGATCGTAGAGCGGGCGGGATAGCGTGACGGAGCCGACCGAGATGGTTTCGTCCGGCATAGCCTCTGACGCTTCGGCTTCGGCTTCGGCTTCGGCTTCGGCTTCGGCTTCGGCTTCGGCTTCGGCTTCGGCTTCGGCTTCGGCGGTTACCTCAGGTGTCTCGGGACTGGCGAGCGAGGCCGGGTCGATGCTGTCGGTGTGGAGTTCGGGCTCGAGTGCTGCGAAAGTGCTCACCTCGGCCGACTGAACGTGCATGCCGGCATCTGGCGTCGATGTCGCCTCGTCGTCGAAATCGTCCAGATCGGGGATGTCGAGCGGTTCGAGTGACGTGATTTCCGCGTCGCCGTTGTCGTCGAGATCGATATCCAGATCGAGCTCGATATCCAGCGTCTCTGCTTCTTCAGGCAACTGGTTCGGGGATTCGAGTTCCGCTTCGAGTTCGCTGAGGTCGAATTCGAGGCCCGCGGCGGGCGCGGACTCGGCTGATGCCGCCTGTTCCGCGGCCTGAACGCCGCTGTCGGCGGTCATGTCGTCCGTGGCCGATGTCGTCGGCACGACCTCTGCCGTCGGCAAATCGGCTTCTGCGACCAGTTCGGGAAAATCGATGGATTCCGGCGCGGGCGGTTCGGCGCTGTCGGCGGTCGGGGCAAGCGGCTCGAGCACCGTGAATTGCAAGCTCTCGTCTTCTTCGCTGGGTGCCTCGGGCACCATCGGGTCGAACGCCAGATCGGTGGCTTCGAGGTCGGAGAAGTCCAGTTCCTCGTCGTCGGATTGATCGAAGACCGGGACCTCTTCTGACGGCGGCGCCATTTCATCGAGGGAGGGCAGGTCCAGTCCGTCAATGGCGGTGGACTCAAGCGACATCTCGAAAGACGCCTCTTCCTCGTCGTCTGCCTGAGGCGCCGACTCGCTAAAGCTGTCTGAAGTCGCAAGCGCGTCGGCCGGAGCATCCATCGCCGGTTCGGCCGCTTCGTCTTCAAGCACCACCGGCTCGGGGGCAGTGTCGACCACGGTTTCAGCGGCTGCGCTGGTGTCGTCCGCCTGGAACTCATCCAGCGGCGCATCCGGGCTGTCGACCGACATCAACTGCTGTGCGCGAGCGCTCACGGCAGCCGTGTCGTTCCTGCCTGTCGCACCGCCGGCCGCCAGTTGCTTCACCCAGGCGTCAAACAAGGTATGGGAATCGCCGATGAGGTCGAGTACGGCGGTGTTGGGCGTCCATTCGAGCTGAAGCCAGCGGTTGAGCATCTGCTCAATGTCCCAGGCCACTTCACCAAGCGCATTGAGGCCAACCATGCGGCCCGAGCCCTTCAGGGTGTGGAAGCCGCGGCGCACTGTCGTCAGCTCTTCACCGTCTTTCGGGTTGGCGCGTACGGCCTTGAGGCTCGATTCGATGTTGCCGAGCACTTCGCGCGCTTCTTCGATGAAGATGTCGAGCAACTCAGCGTCGATCTCTTCATCGCTGGCCTCGAGGAGCTGGGCCGCTTCGGCGGACGTCTCGGGGACCGGGAGCGGAGCATCCGGGCGGTCCTCTTCGTGTTCGATACGACCTTCGTTGCCCGAGAGTTTGACTTCAGGCATGGCCGCAGCTTCCGGCGGCAGCGGACTCGGTGCCGCGGTGGAGGCCGCCACATCGGGTGCGGGCAGATCGAGTGTCGGCGCTTGTGCAGCTTCGTCGTCCTCGGGCTCGTCTTCGCCGGTCAGATGGCGGCGTTCCGGGCGACCCCGGGCGAGGCTGTCGATATAGAACCCGAGCCCGGACAGCAGGTCGGCGAGGGGTTCGAACAGTGCGGTGTCGACTTCCTGCTCTGGATCGGCCAGGCGCTGGATGATGCTTTCGCAATCGCTCAGGCTGTCCTGGGCCTCGGTCTCTTCAAGCAGATTCAGGATGCCGCTGATCTGGGCCATGGGGCCCATGACGCCCTTGAGGGTGTCGCGTTTTTCCGGTGCCCGGAAGAAGCTGTCGAGCGTCTGCTCGATCTGGGCGAGGCTGGATTGCACTTCCTTGCACAGCTGTTTGACGGCGCTGCGCTCCTGGGCAGCACGTGCCGAGGCGGCAGCATCCTGGCTCTCGACCTGTTCGCCGCGAGAGCAGGCTTCGATCCGCGCGATGGCGTCCTCGACCTGCATGGAAAACGAGGCATCCGGAACGCGACCGGAGTCGAGTGCGTGGTCGGCCAGCAGCAGGGCGGATGCCACCTCCATGGAGATGGCATCGTTGGCTCTCATCGGGTCTTTGCGCAGCCACTGCGCAAAGGCCGACAGGGTGCTCATCAGGCGGACGAAGGCGGGGCGTCCCAGCTTGCGACTGGCGCTGGCAAGCTTGGCCATGCGCTCTTCGAAGCTCGGCAGGGCCGCAGCCGTGCCTTCCGAGAACTGGTCCCAGGCATCCTTGGCGTGGTTGAGTTGATCGCGCAACTCGGCCAGCATGGGCGCCAGGGGTAATTCGCTCACCGCGGAGTTGGGCGGCGGCAGCTGGTCGGGCAGTCGATACAGGCCGTGGAGTGCCTTGACCAGCGGTGATGTGGCGGGCGCCTTGGCGACGACGAACATGGTGTCGCGGTGCAGGCGCTCGGGGTAATGTGATGCGCCCGACACCAGGCGACGTATCTGCGCGTCTATACGACCGCAAATACGGCGAATGCGCGGCGTGATCGGAACATGCCCCTCGGCCAGAACCTCGCAGAATGCCGCGGCACTGAGCCAGAATGCACGGTCTTGCTGGCGGGTCTGGCGCGACTCGATGCCGGCAACCGCCTCGTGCATCTGACGAGCCCCTTTCGGGTCCTGCGGCGTGCGGATCCAGTTAAGCAGGCCCTGCTGGAACTGAACACGCAGCCAGCGGGCGAGGCGTTGCTCTTCGTCGGCGCTCAGGGGTTTCGGATCGGCGCGCTTGGGAATTCGCACGCCCGTCGAAGGGAAGAAAAGGTCGCTTTCGTCGGGGGGCTCGATACCGCGCGCAAGCGCGACACGGGCATGCAGGGGCGCCAGACGCAAGGGCTGGTCGGGGGCGCCGTGAGAGATTTCATCCAGGTAGTTGCCGGTGGCAGCGAACGAGCGCCGGCACAGGTCAACCATCTCATCGCTAAACTCTTGCTCGCCCCGGGCGAGCTCGCCCAGCAGTTTGTCGAGGCCATCGGTAAATTGCGTCAGGCCGTCGAGCCCGATGATGGACAGGGCGCCGCGCGCCTGGTGCAGGTGCGTTTGCGCAAACTGCAGGTGCGAACCGCGTTCTTCCTCGTTCTCGGCAGCCTTGTTGATGGCCGTGAGGGCCTGAGCCAAGGCCTGGTCGATTTCGCTCTTGACCCAGGTCAGCGGACCCAGATCCTGCTCAATGGCTTGAGTCATGAATTACAGCCTCGTGGCGCGGGTATGACGGGTCAGACCTTGAAGCCCGACACCGAGCCCTTCAGTTCGACAGCAAGTTCGGCCAATTCACCAATGGACACCGCGGTCTGCTTGGTGCCGCGGGTGGTCTGTTCGGTAATGGCCTGAATGCCGCGCATGGATTCGGCCACTCGCATTGCGTTGGCGGCCTGCTTCTGCGTGTCGTTGGAAATCTGCTCAATGAGGTTGGCGGTTTCGGCAGACACGTGGGAGATCTCTTCCAGCGCCTGACCGGCGGAGTCGGACAGGGCCGCACCGGCCACCACGTCGTGGGTGGCGTTCTCCATGGCGGACACGGCATCCTGAGTGTCGGTCTGAATCGTCTTCACAATGGCCGAGATCTGTTTCGTTGCTTCGGCGGAGCGTTCAGCGAGTCGCTGCACCTCTTCCGCAACCACGGTAAAGCCGCGGCCGGCTTCACCGGCCGATGCGGCCTGAATGGCCGCGTTCAGCGCCAGCACGTTGGTCTGTTCGGTAATGTCCGAAATCAGTTCCACGATCTCGCCAATCTCCTGGGAGGATTCACCGAGTCGCTTGATTCGCTTGGAGGTTTCCTGAATCTTCTCGCGAATCTCGTTCATGCCCTTGATGGTGTTCTCCACCGCCTCGGCACCCTTGTTCGCGGAATCGAGCGAGCGACGGGCAACCTGTGCGGACTCGAGGGCGCGCTGGGAGGCTTCACTCATCGAGCGGGCCATGGCCTGCACCGTCTGACCCACTTCCTCAAGCTCTTCGGACTGTCGCTGCGTGGCGTCGAGCAGTTCGTCGGAGGTCTGCTTGGCGGCCTCGGTGGCACTGGTCACGCGACCGGCTGCGTCGTTGATGCGTCGCACCAGCACGGCGAGTTCTTCAACGGTGTAGTTCACCGAGTCGGCAATGGCGCCGGTGATGTCTTCGGTCACCGTGGCGCGGATGGTCAGGTCACCGTCAGCCAGGTCGCCCATTTCGTTCATCAGCCGCAAGATGGCCTGCTGGGTCATGTTCCGTTCTTCCTCAGCGCTGGTCCGCTGGGATTCGGATTCTTTCTGACGCGCGTCCTGTTCGTTGCGGTAGATCGTCACCATTCTCCAGATGGTGAGCAGAATCAGCACACCGACAGCGGCAATACCGATCTGCAGCAAACCGAAGCCACCGAAGTAGCTGGCGTATTGGCCAGTCAGCTCATGGGCCTCGGAGGAGAGTTGCGGGGCGTTTTCGATGATGCGGCGGCCGGCCTGCTTGGCCTGCACGAGGTACTGGATGTTGCTCAGAATGCCCGAGACAGCGCCCAGTGATTCATTGGCCACCGCTTCGAGTTCGGCCAGCTTGTCCTGGGTCATGGAATCCGGCGTCATGTCCTTCAATTGAGCCAGGATCTCGCGGAAGCTGTTGGTGTCCTTGCCGAGCAGGAAGGCAACTTCCGGGTCGATGGCATCGGCCACGAGCAGGGCGTTTGCGTTCTTGGCGATCCGCTGGGTCAGCATCACCAGCCGGTTGGCGGTGGCGATCTCGGCAGAGGTCGCGCCCGACTGCAGCTTGAGTGCGGCGACTTGCTCGGAAACGTCGAGCAGTTGGGCGTTCTTGTCGTTAATTGTGCTCACCGAACGACCCAGTGTGGTCAGGTTCTTTTCCTGGGACAGCAGGAGGTTGGTGTCTTCCTCGGTCTTGGTCCAGATCGTCGACAGCGCGCTGAGGCGGTCGGTGAACGCCGCCGGGCTGGGCGGCACGGCGCTGGTTTCAACGCTGGCGTCAACCAGGCCCCCTTCGGTCACGGCGCCGAGCATCTTGTTGAATTCAGCCTGGCCATCGCGCAATTCCGTAAAGGCGTCCCGGTCACCCTGGAGGGCCAGCTGGCCGGCCTTGGCGGTCTGTTCGGACAGCATCCGCATTTCACCCGCCGCATAGAGATAGGAGGTCGAGTTCGCGGCACGCTGCGCCTGCAGCACGATCAGCACGATCAGTGCAATGAACAGGAGGGCCAGAATCACGAAGAACTTGCGCAACTGGTCAGACATGGTTCGACCGCCTGTCGCCACGCGCGCTTTGCGCTTGCCCTTCGTCTGAGGGGCGGCGGGGGCGTCCATGACGGTTTCGTCGGGGGCCATGGTGGCCGTCGGGTTCTGTGCTGTGCTCATGAAGATCGCTCCGAAGATGAGGGCGAGTGCATTGTCGGGATGTGGATCAGGCCGCGCTGGCTTCGAGGAAGGACGGATGGCCCAGGAGGCGGATCACATCAATGTGATGCCATGGGCGTCCGTGGCTGTCCCGAAGGGTGTGGCTGACCCAGTCATGGGGTTGGTAGGGGGCGTTGTCCGGCTCGAAGTCGTCCGGGCTGCGCAGGCCGGTGGTGGCGCTGACCAGCAGGCCGCAGTTGGCGCCATGCTTCTGGCCCACCAGCACCAGTCGGGCACTGCCGCCCGTGTTGATGACCGGGCCGCCGCAAAAGGCCGACAGATCAACGATACCGAACAAGGTGCCGCGGACGTTGGCCAGGCCGCGAAACCAGGGCCGGGTAAGTGGTACGGACGCCAAAGGCGGCACCGGCAGGATTTCGCCTGCATCGGACAGATCGACCAGCCAGTTCCGTTCGCCGGCGGCGAGACCGAGAAGATCTCGCCGGGGCGCTGATTCGGCGTCTGCGAGGCGCTTGACCAGGCCTTCCTGAAACTCCCTCAGACTGACGCGCTTGGCCATCGGGTCAGTCCATCGCGCGGATGCGCTCGAGCAGGACGGCGTGGTCCAGCGGTTTGACCAGATAGTCGAAGGCGCCCTGGCGCATGCCCCAGATCTTGTCGGTCTCCTGCCCCTTGGTGGTGCAGATGATGACCGGGATGCTGCGCGTGGCTTCGTCGCGCGAGATGGTGCGCGTCGCCTGGTAGCCGTTCATGCCGGGCATGACGACATCCATCAGGATCAGGTCGGGCAGTTCGGACTTGCTCTTGGCAATGCCCTCTTCGCCATTTTCAGCAGTGATGACCTCGAAGCCGTTCTTTTGCAGCACATCGCTCAGGGCGTAGCGCTCGGTCGGAGAGTCGTCAACGACAAGAATCTTTTTGATCGGCATGTTTTGAAACTCACTCGGTTGCTTGTGGTGTGGAGGCGTGCGCAGCAACTGCTTTGAGCAGGCTGTCTTTTGTAAACGGTTTGGTCAGATACTCGTCCGAGCCGACCATGCGACCGCGAGCACGATCAAACAGGCCGTCCTTGGACGAGAGCATGATGACCGGCGTACTCGACAGGCGCGGATTCTTCTTGATCAACGCGCAGGTCTGGTAGCCGTCTAGGCGCGGCATCATGATGTCGACAAAAATGACGTCCGGTCGGTGGTCGGTGATTTTGGCCAGTGCATCGAAACCGTCTTCCGCGAGCAGCACCTGACAGCCTGCCTGCGCAAGAAAGATTTCAGCACTGCGTCGGATGGTGTTGCTGTCATCAATCACCATCACCTTGAGTCCGGTCAGATCCACGATGTCTCTTCCTGCGAATGGGTTTATGACGCGTGTCGCCCAGGGCAAAACATGACGTCGTCTATTCCTAACGGAGAATCGTCTCGCATCTTGAGAGCGAACGAATCAGATTTCGACCATCTCGAAATCGTCTTTCCTTGCGTCGCATTCCGGGCAGGACCAGTTGGGGGGAATGTCCTCCCAGCGCGTCCCCGGTGCGATGCCCTCATCAGGCAGACCTGCCGCTTCGTCGTAGATGAAGCCGCAGATCAGACACATGTAAGTCTTGTAGTCGTTTTCGGCCATATTGCTGCTGTTGTCTTTGGCGTTGGGTGTGGATGCTAGAATCCGCCAGATCTTAACGCATTTCGAACGTCCCGACTCGGCTGGCATGAGCCCCGATCCCGTGTAGGAAACAATGCTTCGTCTCCCCGCCGTACTGACCATCTCTCCAACCGAGCCGACAAGTGCAACCGGCCTTGCGGCCGATGCCCTGACTCTTGCCTGCATGGGTGTCTATCCCCTGTGCGTCGCCAGCGAAGTATGCCTGCGCGATACCGCGCAAGTCGAGGCGCGAATTCCATTGGAGTGTGACATCGTTGTCGATCAGGCCCGAGTTGTGCTCGAGGATGTGCCGGTCAGTGCCATGAAATTCACGGTGCCGGGCAGCGTGGCCATGGTCTCTGCCATGGCCGAACTGGTCGCCGATTATGCCGAGACGCCCCTTGTGCTCGAGTTACCGCCGCTCATGGCGGAAGAAGACGAGGCCGATGACGATCACCTGACCGCTGCCCTGGAGTTGTTGGTGCCCTATGCCACCGCACTGGTGCTTGATCCGAGTGCCGGGCGCCGTTTGATCGCGGCGGGCGTCGCCGACGAAGAGCCCGATGACCTCACGCTGGAAGAGATGTCGTCCCTCCTGTGTGGCATCGGTTGCGAATCGGTGCTGTTCCTGGGCGCTGGCGGTCACGGACCCAAGGCCGTGCATCTGCTCTATGGCGAGCAGGGCATCTTGCAAAGTATCGACCTGGAACATATCGGGCGTCGTACCCTGGGGTTCGGTTGTTCCGTGGCGTCCGGGCTTGCCGCCGGCCTGGCCCAGGGGCGTTCGCTCGATGAAGCGACGCGTGAAGCCATCCAGTTCGCGCACAAGTGTGAAGCGTCCGCGCTGCACATGGGCATGGGTGCGCTGGTGCCCGATCGCATGTTCTGGGCGCGCCCTGAGGGGGAAGTTGAATGAACAAGGCTGCCAGACGTCTGCCGCAAGGCTTGTACCTGATCACGCCCGACACCCCGGACACCGAGGCGCTCATCGCACGGGTCGAAGTGGCCCTGAAGGGCGAGCCCGTGATGCTCCAGTACCGCAACAAGTGTCTGACGGGGGATGCTCAGCTGGAGCAGGCGGCCGAGATCCGTACCCGATGCTACGCGTCAGGCGTCCCCTTCATCATGAACGACAACCTGGAGCTGGCCGTTCGCCTCGATGCCGATGGCGTCCATCTGGGCCGCGAGGACGGCGACGTGGCGCGCGCGCGTGCCCGCCTCGGTGGCGAGCGCATCCTCGGAGTGTCGTGCTACAACGAATGGCCGCTGGCCGAAGCGGCTGCCGCGGCGGGTGCCGACTACGTGGCCTTCGGCGCCATGTATCCGTCCAGTACCAAACCGGGTGCGGTGGCGGCGAGTGTCGATCTGCTCACGCGTGCCCGAAAGTCGCTTGCGGTCGGCGTTGTCGCCATCGGTGGCATCACACTCGATAACGCGGGCGCGCTGGTTGGGGCGGGGGCATCTCAACTGGCCGTGATCTCGGACGTGTTCGACGCGCCGGACCCCGCGGTTCGAGCGCGCGCATACGCTACGCTGTATGCCAGTCAATCCAATCTTTCAGCTTGATGGACCTAACCGACATGAGTCAGAACGAAACCCTTTTCAATCGTGCCCAGCAAGTGATTCCCGGCGGCGTGAACTCGCCGGTGCGGGCATTCGGATCCGTGGGGGGATTTCCCCGCTTCATCCAGCGGGCGGAAGGGGCGCGGATGTGGGATGCGGACGGCAAGGCCTACATCGACTATGTGGGTTCATGGGGGCCGGCAATCGCGGGTCATGCGCATCCCGAGATTGTCGAAGCCGTGCGCAAGGCCGCGCTCGACGGTCTCTCCTTTGGCGCACCCACCGAGGCGGAAGTCGAGATGGCCGAGCAGTTGTGCGCGCAATTGCCCGGCATGGACATGGTGCGGCTGGTCAGCTCGGGGACCGAAGCGACCATGAGTGCCATTCGGCTGGCACGCGGCTTCACCGGGCGTGACGCCATCATCAAGTTCGAAGGTTGCTATCACGGTCATGCGGATTGCTTGCTGGTCAAGGCCGGTTCGGGCGCACTGACCTTCGGCAATCCGTCCTCCGGTGGCGTGCCGGCCGATTTCGCCAAGCACACGCTGGTGCTCGACTACAACGATCCCGATCAGCTCGAGGCCACGTTCAAGGCCAAGGGTAGCGACATCGCCGCCGTCATCGTCGAACCGTTTGCCGGCAACATGAACCTGGTTCGTCCGAGCGACCGCTTCCTGCAAACACTCCGCGAGTTGTGTACTGCCCATGGGGCGGTGCTGATCTTCGATGAGGTCATGACCGGCTTCCGTGTCGGGCCGCAAGGCGCGCAAGGACTGGTGGGCATCACGCCCGACCTGACGACGCTGGGCAAGGTGGTCGGGGGGGGCATGCCGGTCGGCGCCTTTGGCGGGCGTCGCGACATCATGGAAAAGATTGCACCGCTCGGTCCGGTCTATCAGGCGGGGACGCTCTCGGGCAGTCCGGTGGCTGTGGCCGCGGGGCTGGCCTCGCTCAAGCTGGTGCGCCAGGCGGGGTTCTACGAGCAGCTGGCTGATCGCGCACGGCAGCTGACCGAGGGCCTGAGCGCCGTTGCACGTCAGCATGGCGTGGCCTTCTGCGCCCAGTCCGTGGGCGGCATGTTCGGTCTGTATTTTTCCGAAGAGCCGCCTCAGGGGTTTGCCGACGTCATGGCCTCGGATCGCGAGCGATTCAACCGCTTCTTCCACGCCATGCTGGAGCACGGTCATTACTTTGCACCATCGGCGTTCGAGGCCGGTTTCGTGTCAGCGGCGCACACCGTGGAAGACATCGATGCCACCATCTGCGCCGCCGAGCAGGTGTTTGCCGATCTGGCGGCATGAAGCCGACAGGCGGACTTGAAAAAAAGAACGAGCGTTCGATAAAATGACAGCCATGAATAAAGGTGCACGTACCCGTCAGACCATCCTGGATGCTGCGGTCGCCATGGCGTCCGAGGCCGGATTCGAATCCCTCTCCATCGGCGCGCTGGCCGGGCGAGTGGGCATGTCCAAGAGCGGTCTCTTCGCCCACTTCGGCTCGCGTGAAGACTTGCAGGTTGCCGCCATCGAAGCGGCCGCCGCACGGTTCTCGGACCTCGTCTTCGTACCGGCGCTCAAAGCGCCCAGAGGTATAGCGCGAATCGAGATTCTCTTCAACCGGTGGCTCAACTGGGTCGAACTCGGCGGGCTGGAGGGCGGTTGCCCCCTGCAGGCGGCCGCGCTTGAGTTCGATGACCGACCAGGGCCGGTCCGCGATGCGGTGATGACGCACTTCCTTCAACTGGAGAAGGAACTTGGCAAGGCCGTCACCATTGCCATCGAGGAAGGGCAGTTCCGCAAGGGACTGGACGAGGGGCAGTTCGTGTTCGAACTGTTCGCGATCGTCAGCGCGGCCTACTACCGCGGGCGCCTGCTGGATGATGACATCACGCCGCAGCGGGCGCAGACGGCCTTTGAGGGGCTCGTCGAGCGCTCTTCGGCGAAAACCGTGCATTGATCCTCCGGGGGCGCGATGGCGCCCCCGTTCCAACCGTCATTCGGGACCAGAGAACAGCGTGAAGAAAGCGGGCAAAAAAAGGACGAACGGTCGTGTTGAGTTGCTGACGCCGAATCAGCGTCGCTGGGTGCGCGTCACATCCTCCCTGTTGCCAGGCTGGACGGCCGAGCGTGCCGAGCGTCTGCTGGTGCGCCCGCCGCGCGCACGTGGCCGGGCGGCCGAGGTCCTCGACGCCTGGGGCGCGCGGGAAGATGTCGAGCTGAACGGACAGGCGATGGCACTGTGGCACTTCGGTGAGGCGGCCGGGCCGCGGGCCGTGCTGGTGCATGGTTGGGGTGGCTATGGAGGCCAGTTCTCGACATGGATCAAGCCCTTGCTCGACGCAGGCCTGGCCGTGACCGTGTTCGACATGCCGGGCCATGGCGAGAGTGCCGGTCGTGCCGGGAGGGTGGACGAATTCATGGCGGCCATCTCGACGGTACTGACCCATGTGCCCAATGCGGTGGCGCTTGCCGCCCACTCCATGGGCGGCGCCGCGAGCATGCAGGTCCTGCGGGAACATCACGAGCTCGAACGGGTTGTGGTGGTGGCGGCGCCGGCATCGCTTGCGCATCACATGGCCGACTTGTCCCGTCGGGTGGGACTGAGCCCCGCGGCGCATGAGAATCTGGTCGACCGCATGGAGTCGGCGCACAAGCCGGTGGCTGAGCTCGATGCGCTCTCGGGGCTCCCGCTGGGGCGCACACGCGCGCTGTTCGTCCACGATCGGGACGACGCGGAGGTGAGCTTTGTGCATCTGGCGCGTTTCGGAGATTTGTGGCCGGGCAGTGAATTGATGGCGACCGAAGGATACGGACACTACAAGGTGCTGGGCGCGCCCGAGGTGGTGTCGAGGGCGGTCGGTTTTCTGGCGGGTGCCTGAGCGCGGCCTCAGATCAGGAACAGCGTGGCCAGACCCAGGAAAATGAAGAAGCCGCCGGAGTCGGTGCAGGCGGTGATCATCACGCTCGAACCGAGTGCCGGGTCGCGGCCGAAGCGTTGCATGCCCATGGGAATGATGACCCCCATACTGGCGGCGAGCAGCAGGTTGAGCGTGGTGGCGGCGGTCATGACCGCACCGAGTTGCCAGTTGCCGTAGAGCCACCAGGCCACCAAGCCCATCAGGCCGCCCCACACGAGTCCGTTGATCAGTGCGACGCCCATTTCCTTCTTGAGCAGGCGCTTGCCTGAATCGCCATCCACTTGGCCCATGGCCATGGCACGCACGATCATGGTGATGGTCTGGTTGCCCGAATTGCCCCCGATGCCGGCGATGATGGGCATGAGCGCGGCGAGGGCGACCAGCTTCTCGATCGAGCCCTCGAACAGACCAATCACGCGCGATGCGGCAAATGCCGTGATCAGGTTGATGGCCAGCCAGGCCCAGCGGTTCTTCACCGAGTCGAGCACCGGCGCGAAGATGTCTTCCTCTTCGCGCAGACCGGCCTGGTTGAGCAACTCGGCCTCGGACTCCTCGCGGATGTAGTCCACCACGGTATCGACCGTCACCCGGCCCATGAGCTTGTGCTCGGCGGTGACCACGGGCGCGGAGACCAGGTCATAGCGCTCGAAGGCATTGGCCGCATCTTCGGCCTTGTCGTCCGGGCGCAGGGTCACCGGATCGGTGATCATGATCTCGCTGACCAGCAGCTCCGGGTCGCTCACCAGCATCTTGCCCAGCGGCAGCACGCCGACGAGGGCCTCGTCGCGGCTGGCGACAAACAGCTGGTCCGTGTGGTCCGGCAGTTCGGAGAACCGCCGCAGATAGCGCAGCACCACTTCCAGCCGGATGTCCGGCCGGATGGTGACCATGTCGAAATCCATGAGCGCGCCCACCGCGTCCTCGTCGTAGGACATGGCCGCACGCAGCTGGGCCCGCTCCTCCAGGTCGAGTGCCTGGTAGACGTCCTCCATGACCTCATCGGGCAGATCGGGCGCCAGGTCGGCGAGCTCGTCGGCGTCAAGGGTTTCGGCGGCGGCTTTGAGCTCATCGTTGTCCATGGTCTCGATGAGCGATTCGCGCACCGCGTCGGACACTTCGAGCAGGATTTCACCGTCGCGCTCCGCCTTGACCAGGTCCCAGACGAATTTGCGGTCCTCGATGGGCAGGCTTTCAAGCACCACGGCAATGTCGGCCGCGTGCATGTCGTCGAGCCGGCTGGACAGCTCGTGCACATGTTGTTTGTGCACCAGGCCTTCGACCAGCTCGTGCCGGGGCATGTCTTCCTGACGCTGGACGAGCGACTCCACCAGCTTGTGCCGGTGTAGCAGTTCCTGGATCTCCTTGAGTTGATCCTGAAGCGTATCGCGGGGCTTGATCTCGGGTTCGGACATGGTTTGGCGAGGGGCATGCGGGTCGCCCCGGCGCAAATTGTACGTGCTTTGTTGTTGCAGCGCGATGTGCGCCGGTGCCGCTGACCTAACCCCGTTTCAGGGCACGACGGAGCGATGCATTCGCGCCTGGACGCGGCGGGCATGAGCGGCCAGACGGGGGCCGAACTGGCGCTCGTAACGGCGCGGATTGGGTAGCATGACAGCGAGTCGGGCCGCCTGCTCGGGGCCGAGCCGGCTGGCCGGAATGCCATAGTAGTGAACGGCCGCCGCCTGGGCACCAAAGACGCCGGCACCCCATTCGACCACGTTCAGATACACCTCGAGAATCCTGCGTTTGGACCAGCAGGTTTCGATCATCAGGGTGATGAGCGCCTCCTGCGCCTTGCGCAGATAGCTCTTGCTGGGCGTGAGGAACAGGTTCTTGGCCAGTTGCTGGCTGATGGTCGAGCCGCCGGCCACCGGTTTGCCCTTGCGGGCATTCTTCTCGATGGCGTTCTGGATGCCTTCCCAGTCGAAGCCGTCGTGTTCAAGGAAACGATCATCCTCGGCGGCGACCACGGCTTGCTTGAGATGGCGGGAGATGCGCTCGTAGTCGACCCATTCATGCTTGAGCTGCGCGTCGGGTCGGGCCTCGCGCATGGTCGTCAGTTGCAGATCCATGAAACGGGTGCTGCTCGGATTCACGTGCTGCCACCACAGCACGTGGGCGAAGATCCACACCTCATAGAGCACGAGGGCCGCAACGGCAATGAGCAGGGCGCGCCCGATCACGCGGCCAATGGATTTCATGAAGGCGTCAGCGGCCCGTGGCCAGCTGGGTTCTCAGCATGGCCAGGACCGGGCCGGTTTTCGGCCTGATGCCGCGCCAGATGTCGAAGCTTTCGGCGGCCTGCTCCACCAGCATGCCCAAGCCGTCGGCGGTGCGCGCGGCGCCGCGATCGGAGGCCTCGAGCATGAAGGGCGTGGGGCGCGCACCATACATCATGTCGT
Source organism: Nitrogeniibacter aestuarii (assembly GCF_017309585.1). Lineage (NCBI taxonomy): Bacteria > Pseudomonadati > Pseudomonadota > Betaproteobacteria > Rhodocyclales > Zoogloeaceae > Nitrogeniibacter > Nitrogeniibacter aestuarii. Next base: position 1,104,920 of record NZ_CP071321.1, read on the forward strand.
AGGCCAGCTGGCAGCCTGAGTAGGCCTGCGGCGGAATCGGCGGCACTTCGCTGCTGAGGCTGGCCGAGGTGGCATTGATGATGACGTCGAATCCCTCGTCTCCCACCGCGTCGAAGCCGCAGCCGCGCAGTACCGTGGCCTCGCACAGAGGGCGAAAGCGTTCGACCAGTTCGTCGGCGCGCGAGGCGGTACGGTTGGCGATGGTGATGGAATCGGGGCGGGTGGCCAGCAAGGGCAGCATCACGCCACGGGAGGCGCCGCCGGCACCGAGCAGCAAGACCCGGCTGCCCTGAAGCGCACAACCGAGGTTGTCCTGCAGGTCGCGTATGAGGCCGACGCCGTCGGTGTTGTCGCCGTGAATGCCATCGGCACGAAAGCTCAGCGTATTCACGGCCCCGGCGGCCTGGGCGCGCTCGGAGAGCTGGTCGGCGAGATCATAGGCCTGGAGCTTGAATGGCACGGTGACGTTCATGCCGCGGCCGCCGCTTGCCGCGAAGGCTCGCACGGTATCGGCAAATCCCTCTTCGGGGCCGAGAACGGCCTCGTAGGTCATGACCTGGCCGGTCTGTTCTGCGAAGGCGGCGTGAATGCGTGGCGACTTGCTGTGGGCAATCGGATTGCCGATGACGGCGTAGCGTTCCATGGCGGGGCGATCTCGGATCAAAAAGGCATTCTACCGGCTGATGGCCGGGCCGTTTTGCCCGGGTGACTCAGTCGGTGCGAATGGCGTCCGCGTTGGTGAAGGTCCAGGTGCGGGTAATTTCCAGCTCGTCGGTGTCCTTGCGGATGTTCGGCGGGAACGGCGAGAAGGGCGCGGCGAGGCGGACGATATTCTCGGCCGCCTGATCGAGCACCGCATGGCCCGAAGAGCGATGAATGGTGAGACGCCCCACCGTGCCATCGGAGCGGATGACCACGGACATCAGCAGGCTGCCGTAGAGCTTGCCCCGGGCCGAGTCCGGGTAGTTGAGCGTGCCGACCCGTTCGATCTTCTGGCGCCAGTCTTCCACGTACTGGGCGAAGCGATATTCCTTGGTGCGCGCGCCGATGAACTTCTTGCGCGGACGCTTGGAATATTCGTTGAGCTGCTTGTCGAGCTTGGCTTCAAGGCGCGCAATGGCCGCGGCGCTGTCGGCCAGATCGGCGCCCGACACTTCCGCCGGTTCTTCAGCAGGGGTATTGCTGTCCTTCTGGACCTGCTTGACCGTTTGCGCCTTCCTGGATTCGGCCAGCAGCTTGCGCTGGGCGGCTTCGAGCTTGGCGACGCGACGCTTCGCTTCGGTCAGCTGATCTCCGTCGACCCGCTTTTCCTTCGGGGGCAGGGGGGTGCTGGCCATCTGTTTGGTGTCGGTGTTGCCGCCACCGTCGAGATTGGCCTGGGCGAGAGCCTCCGCCTTCTCCGGTGCTTTGGCATGCCGGGCGTTCACCAGTACCACCTCGAGACCCGAGTCCTTTTTCAGACTCTGGGCGATGTCCGGAAACTTGAACTGGATGGCGAGGATGACGGCGTGCAGCAGGAACGAGATGCCCAGGGCGGCCATGAACAGCGGCGAGGTCTGCGAGCCCGGTCGGGGCGCCTGGACGGCCTTGGCCCGACCCTTGGCGGGCGCCTTGATCTTGGGGGGCTTCGGCGAGCGCGTCATGACGGCATTCTACTCGGAAGCGTCGGCCCCGGCCGCGGGCTCGGAGAGTACGGAAACGAAGCGAGCGCGCAGATCCACGTCGAGCAGGTCACTGTCTTTCATTTCCAGTGCTACATGCGCACCCGGCACCTGCAGCGGCATGCCGCCGACCTTGAAGACGAAGGGCATGTCGTCGATGCGCACCACGTTTTCGCGCAGCACGCGGGCGGTGATCCGGTCGTCGTCACGCTGGCGCAAGGCACGGATGCACCAGTAGCGCTCCATGTGGCGCTGGAATTCGGCATAGGCGCTGTAGGCCATATCGAAGTCGCGCACCACTTCCATCAGGTCGGGGGACTTGGGCGGGAAAACCGGGTCGGTGGCCTGGAGCACGCTGATCAGCTGCCACTGATTGACCAGATCGACGTAGCGGCGCAGCGGTGAGCTGGACCAGGCGTAGCAATCGACACCGAGCCCCTCGTGCGGCGCGGCCACGGTGGCCATGCGCACCTTGCCGCCGCCCTGCACGCGGTAGATGCCGGGGATGCCGGCATCGTCCAGCTGTTTGCCCCAGGTGGAGTTGGCCACGATCATCAGTTCGGCGACCAGCTTGTCCATGGGCGAGCCACGCAGGCGAGGGGAGATGGCGGCGGCACCGGGGCCGTCACTGGTTTGCACGCCCCAGTCCACATAGAAGCTGTAGTCCACCTGGGTCTGGTTGGTGGCGGGCTTGCCGCGGCCGGCCTCCATGATGGTGGCCAGTTCCCACAGCAGTGTCAGTTCCTGCTTCCAGGGGTAGTCGGGGCCGCCATTGAGCAGGGTGTCCTCGTTGAACACCGGCTCCAGGTCGTGATGACGCAGGTTCGCTTCGACGGGGATGCGCTCAAGGCGCGAGTACTGGTTCGACACCGACAGGTCGGCATTGAGTTCGAGATAGAGCGACACGGCCGGGCAGGTGCGGCCGGCCTGCAGGGTGAAGATCTCGACCAGCGCGTCGGGCAGCATGGTGATCTTGTTGCCCGGCATGTACACGGTGGACAGCCGCTGACGGGCAATGGCGTCGAGGGCCGAGCCGCGTTCGATGCCCAGGCCCGGCGCGGCAATGTGGATGCCCACGGTCCAGCCGCCGCCGTCGCGGGGCGTCACTGAAAAGGCGTCGTCGATTTCCGTGGTGGTTGCATCGTCGATGGAGAAGGCGCGTACATCGGCCACGGGCAGATCGGTCGGGACCTGCGGCAGATCGAGTGCCGGGAAGCCTTCACCCTCCGGGAAAAAGTCGAAAAGGAAGCGGCCATAGTGAAAGTCGTAGCTCGACTCGAGCGCGCCGCAGGCCAGCATCAGGTTGGCTGCGCTCAGGCCGCTGTCGACGCAGGCGGCCTCGAGCGCCTTGGCTTCGAGACGGTTACGGTCGGGCCGGTACAGCAGCTGGGGCACCATGCCCTCGAATTCGGCGGGCAGTTTGTGCGCCAGCAGCTCGTCGCGCATGCGATCGACGGCTTCGGCCTGCTGACGTTTTTTCTCCAGGCCGGCCAGTGCCGCCTGGAGGATGTCGGTGGGGGCCTTGCGGAAACGGCCGCGGCCCTTGCGGTGGAAATACACCGGGGCGGAATGCAGCCTCAGCAGCACGGCGGCGGCTTCGACCGTGTTCGGTGTGTGGCCGAAATATTCTTCGGCAAATTCTTCAAAGCCGAATTCGTCCTCGCCGCACACCTCCCAGAGAAAGTCCGTGTCCAGCTGTTCGGCCTCGGCTTCGGCACGTGGCAGCAGTTCGCTGGCCGTCGGGCTGTCGAAGGTCAGTAGCACGTGATTGCGCTTGAGCTTGAGGCGTTTGCCGGTGGTGGCTTCAACCTGCAGGGAAGCGTCGTTGTCCACCAGAACGGTGCCGCACTTGAATGCACCGCTCTCTTCAAATAACACGAACATCGGATCGACCGTATGAGAACAAGCCCGACAGTTTAATGGATTCGCCCGGCACAATGTCGTGTGATACCGCTCAGCGGACACGCCTGCGGCCAGCGCGCCAGAGGTCGAGCGAATACAGCGCCAGGCCCAGCCAGATCAGCACGAATCCGAGCAGATGACCGGTGTCGAACGGCTCCTTGAAGGCGAACACGGCCAGACAGAACGAAATGCTCGGTGCCAGATATTGCAGAAACCCGAGGGTGGCCAGCGGCAGTCGCCGGGCACCCACGGCAAAGAGCGTCAGCGGCACGGCGGTGACAATGCCGGCCAGCGGCAACAGGATTTCAACCGATGGGTCGCGGCCAATCCATGCTTCGCCCTGGTACACCCGCCAGACCAGCCAGCCGACGGCCAGCGGCAGCACCAGCACCGTCTCGACCAGCAGCCCGGTGAAGGCGTCTACGGCAGTGCGCTTGCGGATCAGCCCATAGAAACCGAAGGTCAGTGCCAGCATCAGGGCCACCACCGGCAGGTGGCCCACACCGACGATGCGCCACAGTACGCCGGCCATGGCCAGCAGCACGGCGGCGCTTTGCCACGGGCGCAGGCGCTCGCCCAGGAACAGGCGGCCGAGCAGCACGCTGAGCAAGGGGTTGATGAAATAACCCAGACTCGTCTCAAGCACCTGGTCGTGGGCGATGGCCCACACGAAAATCAGCCAGTTGGTGCCGTTGAGCACTGCCGTCAGACCCAGGGTGGCGAGCAGGCGCGGTTGCCTGAATACGGCGGTGACCCGGTGCCAATGGCGCCGGGCCAGCACCAGCAGGCCCAGCAGCACGACGGACCACACCACGCGGTGGGCGACGATTTCGCTCGCGGGCACGGCGGCGACCCATTTGAAGTAGATCGGCGTCAGGCCCCACAGGCTGAAGGCCGCGATCGCCGCGGTCAGTCCGGCGCGGATGCCCGCCGGTTCGGCATCACGAATCATGGCATTCAGTCGCTGGCCAATCCGGCAAACGCCAGAACCTCGTCCAGATGCTCATCCCAGTGACGGAAGCCATGGTCACCGCCCGCATGGATGGTCTGGCGACAGCCTGCGTAGCGCGCCACCGCGTGCCGGTAGTCGAGTATCTCGTCGCCGGTGTCGACCATCAGCCAGTAACGCTCCGGGCGGGTGATGCGAGGCACTTCAATGGCGCGCAGCGCCTCGATGTGCGCCGGGGTGAAGTCGAAGGCCTCCCCCGTGTAGAGGTTGGTTTGCGGGCCGACGTACGGTGCCAGCGAGATGTGCGAGACCACACTCGGATTGACCAGAATCGCCTTGAGGTCGTGCTTTTCGGCCAGCCAGGTGGCGTAGTAACCGCCCAGTGAACTGCCGATAAGGGTGGGCGGCGTCTCGCAGCGGGCTATCTGCGCTTCGACCAGGGCGATGACATCGGTGGCGCACACCGGCAACTGCTCGCACCAGTAACGTGCGCCAAGGCCGCGTTCGGTCAGATAGTCACGCAGCCGGGTGGCCTTGACCGAGCCGGGCGCAGAGCGAAAGCCGTGCAGGTAGAGAATCATGGCGCTCAGGCGTCGTTCCAGGTGATCCAGTCAAAGTACCAGGAGGCGAGAATCACCAGTCCGAAAATGATGCGGTACCAGGCGAAGGGTACGAAGCTGTTGTTCGAGACGTACTTGATGAACGCTTTGACGGCGACCATGGCAGCGAAGAACGAGGCAACGAAACCAACGGCGAAAACCGGCAGATCGGCCGCGTCGAACTGGGCCCAGTTCTTGTAGATGTCATACACCGTGGCCGCAAACATGGTCGGGATGGCCAGGAAGAACGAGAATTCGGCCGCGGTTTTGCGCGACAGGCCGAAGATCAGGCCGCCCATGATGGTTGCGCCGGAGCGCGAAGTGCCCGGGATCATGGCCATCGCCTGCGCGAAACCGACCTTGAGCGCGTCGGTCCAGCGCATGTCCTCGACGGTGTTGAGTCTGGGGTGATACGCGCGCTTTTCGATGTAGAGGATCAGCAAGCCACCGAGGATGAGCATGCTCGCCACGACCATCGGATTGAACAGATACGCCTTGATGATCTTGTAGAACAGCAGCCCGAGCACGGCCGCGGGCAGAAAGGCGACGAACAGATTCCACCAGAAACGGATCGAATCCTCACGCAAGAAGCGCGGAAGCGCTTGCATGAGGCCGTGCTGCTTGAATTCCACCCTGGCGTAGTGGCCGGTGACGCCGGCCGCCTGAGTCAGACGGTCCGTCAGTCGCGCCCGATAGTCCCAGCACACGGCGAGAATGGCCGCGAACTGGATGACGATCTTGAACACCTTGCTCTTCTCGTCGGTGTAGTTGAGCAAGTCCCCGAAAATGATCAGGTGTCCAGTGGATGACACTGGCAAGAATTCGGTCAGCCCCTCGATGATGCCGAGCAGAAGGGCCTTGAGCAGAAGCAATAAATCCATGGTGGTTCGGGGCCGGTGGAATCGAGCGCTCGATTATACCGATGCAGTGCAACAAACAGGCGACGCCGATCCGTTGATCTCCCCCTCAAGTATGTTCAATGCATGACGATAATCTGACAATGCGTGTAGCTTTATGCCTTGAGGGCAAATGCCAAGCGCAAAAGAGAACATTCGTGCCATCATGCCCATATGGCGGTATTTGATGTCTGGGGACCGTCCGAGTGAACGGTGAGTCTGCATGAAAGATGAGATTGTCCGTGCCGGATGGTGGCCTCGCGGGCTGTGGCTCGGCGTCGCGCTGGGCGTGGTCGCCAGCATTCTGCTGGGTTGGCAGTTGCGTGAACAGGAGCTGCGTCGGGCGACCGACGAAGTGGCCCGCCTCGCCGATGCACGCGCACGCCAGCTGGTTCAGCAGCTTGAGGTCCGCGCCGAGCGGCTCGGCCAGATCGCCGCCACCATCGCCTCGACTGAAGGTACGCTGCCGACCGAACACCGTCGTGACGCGGCCGACCGGGCGCTGATCTATTTTGATGAAAACGGCGTGGCCCATTCGCTCATGGCGCCGGCCGAGGCAACCGTGGTTCCGGCATCGACCACACACATGCGTGCGCTCGCGCACATGGCACTGGGGGGGCGGGAGCGCGCCTTTGTGATTGACCCGGGCGTTGCGGGCGTCGACGGGCCTGGCGCGTTCTGGTTTTACCGCGTCGAGCGGCCGGGTCGGGAGGGCGGCATGGGCTTGCTGGCCCTGTCGCTCGATCTCGGTGCCTTGCCCCAACCGTTCGAACTCGACAGTCTCAGCCTCTCACTGCATACACCGGATGACCTGCCTGCCGGGCAAATGCCGGGGGAAGGGCCCGGTGCCGTCAGCACCGTGACAGTAGACGGACAGCACATCGCGGTGCGAGCCGAAGCCCGGGCGGGATTCGTCTCGACTCACCTGACTGCCGCGCCGGTCATCGTCTCGCTTTTCGGTATGGCCGCCTCGCTTGCGACCGCGGTGGCGCTAAATGGGCTGTGGCGGCGACAGACCGCCATCCGCCGCGTTGTCGAGTCACGGACACGTGAGTTGCGCGAAACGGAAATGCGCTTTGCGGCTGCGTTCGAACACGTGGCGATGGGCATGGCTCACATTGGTCTGGATGGCGAGTGGGTGCGAATCAACGCGACGCTGTGCCGGGTGCTGGGGCACACGCGCGAGCGCTTGATGAATCTGGGGCGTGCCACCGTGAGCGACCCGCAGGATCTGGCGCGCGAAGCCGATGCACGCGTCCAGATGCTGGCGGGCGAACGCGATATCTACGTCACCGAGTGTCGCTACCGGTGCCATGGTGAGCAGGTGGTGTGGGCGCGATGCGTGCTGTCGCCGGTGCGCAATCATGAGGGCGAAGTCGTCTATTTTTCCCTCAGCGTCGAAGACATTACCCAGCGCAAGGCCGCGGAGGACGAGGCGGAGCGCGCCGAAGAAGACAAGAGCCGCTGGCTGTCGGTGATCGAAGCGGCGGGACACGGCCTGTTCGATTGGCGCTTTGACTCCGACATGGTGCTGGTGTCCCCCATCGGCAAACGGCTGATCGGATTCGACGACTGGGAGCTGGACAACACCTTTGCGCAATGGCTGTCCCTGGTGCACCCGGACGACGTGGAAGTGGCGCGCCAGGCCATTACCGCACATCTCAAGGGCGAGACCGAGGCCTTGCGCGTGGAGACCCGGATCCGTTGCAAGGACGGGACCTACCGCTGGATGCTCAACTGCGGCACCGTGGTCGAGCGTGACGAAAACGGTTGGGCGCTGCGCCTGGTGGGGACCAACACCGACACCACGGACCAGAAGCTGATCGAGAAGGCGGCGCGCGAGGCCGAGATGCGTTGGCAATTCGCCCTTGAGAGCGCCGACCACGGCATCTGGGAATGGGATGTCTCATCCGACGTTCTCGACTGTTCGCCTCAGGCCAAGGACATGTTCGGTCTGACCGATGAAACCATGTTCGCCTCGTTCGGGCAGTTCCTGGCGCGAGTGGCGCCCGAAGACCTGTCTCGTGTGGAAAAGACAATTGATGACATGGTCAAGGGCGTGCGCAGCGCCATGTCCATCGAGTTCAAGGCGCGTCACGCCGGTGGCGGCTGGCGCTGGGTCATGGTGCGCGGCAAGATTGTCGAGCGCGACCGCCACGGGCGCGGACTGCGTGCGGTGGGCACCTACACCGACGTGACGGCCAGCCGGCTGGCTGAAATCGGTCTGCGCGAGCGTGAGAAACAGCTCTCGACACTGGTCGATGCCATGCCCGACGGTGTTTTCCTCAAGGACGGTCAGGGCCGCTGGCAAGTGGTCAACCTGGTCGGGCTCAGCCTGTTCAACCTTCAGCACATTCAGTGGCGCGGCTGCAGCGACCTCGATCTGGCGCGGCAGTTTCCCGATCGTCGCGCCGAGCTGCTGGGGTTCTGGAGCAACGACGAGAGCGCCTGGATCGCCGGGTCGACCACCATGTCTCGTGAAGTGATTTCAGTCTCGGGTATTGGCGAGCGCCAGTTCGATGTCACCCGCGTGCCCCTGTTCGGCCCCGAGGGCGGGCGGCAGGGCATCGTGGTGGTGGCGCGTGACGTGACGCAGCGCATCGAATCGGAGCGCCGCATCAGCTCGGGCGATGCCCTGTTGCGCGGCGTGTTCGAGGCCGTCAATGACGGTCTCATGGTCTTCGATGCAAAGGGCGGGTGTCTGCAGTGCAATCCGATGGCCGAGGCGCTGCTGGGCCGTGTGGCGGCACACCCCGGTCAGATCGAAATGGCGAACCTCCCGCCGGATGAGCGTCGGGTCGCTCAGCGGCTGCTGGCGCGCATGCGCCGGCGCCAACCGGCGCTCGAGACGGCAACCCGTGTGCGCGAAGACGGGGAGGTGGTCGAACTCGAGCTGACCGGTCTGCCCATGAGATCAGACCACGAAGAGCGCTACCTGATCGTGGTGCGTGATGTGACGGAGCAGCAGCGCCATGCGCGCGAGCGTGAGCAGCACAACGAGGCGCTCGAGGCCCAGGTCATCGAGCGCACTGCCGATCTGGAGGCCGCCAAGGAAAGTGCCGAGCGCGCCAACCAGGCCAAGAGCATGTTCCTGGCCAATATGAGCCACGAAATCCGCACGCCCATGAACGCCATCATCGGCCTGTCCGGCCAATGCCTGAAATCCGATCTGGACGCGCAGCAGCGTGATTACATCACCAAGGTGAACGGCGCGGCGCTCTCGCTGCTCGACATCCTCAACGACATCCTTGACTACTCCAAGATCGAGGCGGAACGGCTGGAGCTGGAGCGCGCGCCGTTCGATGTGCGCGAGGCCGTGGGCAATGTCTCTGCCATGGTCTCGTACCGGGCCGTGCAGAAAGGTCTGGATTGGCAGGTCGAGATCGCGCCTGATGTGCCCGAGGTGGTGCAGGGTGACGCCCTGCGTTTTCGCCAGATCCTCACCAACCTGTTGTCCAATGCGGTCAAGTTCACCGAGCATGGCGGCATCTCGGTGCATCTTGCGGCACGCCGGGACGGCGCCCGCCGGGTGTGGTTGCGTGGCGAGGTCAGCGACACGGGCATCGGCATGGCGCCCGCCGTGCTGGCCCGCTTGTTCGAACCCTTTCAGCAGGCGGACAACACCACCACACGCCGCTTCGGCGGTTCGGGCCTCGGGCTGGCCATTGCCAAGCGGCTGGTCCATGCCATGGGTGGCAAACTGACCGTTTCCAGCCACGAAGGGCAGGGCTCGACCTTCGGCTTCGAGATTCCGTATGAACCCAGCTCACGCTCGCAACTGGTGATCACCGCGCGCGCGCAACCCGCGTCGGAGCGGTTGGCGCAACTGGCGGGCGCCCGTGTGCTGCTGGTGGAAGACAACGAACTGAACCAGCAGCTTGCGGTGGAGTTGCTCGAAGAGCGGGGTATTCAGGTGACCGTGGCCGAGCATGGCGAGATGGCCCTGCAGCGTCTCGCTCGTGACCGCTTCGACCTGGTGCTCATGGACATCCAGATGCCGGTCATGGATGGGTACGAAGCCACTCGGCGCATCCGCCTCATGAGCGAACACAAGGCACTACCGATTATTGCCCTGACGGCCCATGCCATGGCCGAGGAGCGTGCGCGCTGCCTGCAGGCGGGCATGAACGATGTGCTCACCAAGCCGGTGGATCCGATCGATCTCAATACCCTGCTGGTGCAGTTCCTGGTTGATCGGTCGCAGGCGCAAGACACCCCGCGCGTGTTCGGCAAACTGCCGCTGCCGGCCGTGGCACAGGTGCTCGACGAAAAGGTGGGCATGCGCTACGCCGGTGACAAGCCGGACCTGTACCTGCGCTTACTCAAACGCTTTCGCGAAACCCAGCATGACCTGATGGATCGTCTGGACGCGGCCTTTGCGGCGGGCGATGACGTCGAGGCTTACCGCCTGGTCCATACCCTCAAGAGCACGTCCGCGACAGTTGGCGCTGTGTGCCTGAGCGAAGCTGCGCGCGAGTTCGAGCGTCTGTTCGAAGCCGGAAAAGCCGACCGGCACCAGGCTCAGCTCAAGCGTCTGCACAAGGTGTTTGCGGATGCGCTGGCAGCGATCGGTCAACGGATCGATCAGCCCGAGACCATGAAATAGGCGCTAGCGGCGGGGCGTGTGTTCCACCCAGCCGATCACATGCCATTGCCGGGGCGTGAGCGGCCACAGGGCAAATTTTGCGGGTGGACGCCAGCCGAAAGTGCCGTGATCTTCCACTTCGCAACGCATGCCGGCCCACAGGGCGCGGGCCACGTCGATTCCGGCCGTCGGCCCCATGGCCGCTTCATTCGAGTCGGGCAGGCGGGCAGGCGCCACGCTCGACGAGAACACGTCATGCCAGCTGGCCCAGGAGTGAGTGTCGAACCAGGCCGCGTGTGTAGTCAGCCAGCGGCCCAGCGCATCGGCCGGAAACACCTGCCCGATCACGTTGCAGAACAGAAAGGCGGCATCTGACCAGTGCTCCGACAGCCGCGACAGGGCCTGCAGATCGTGGAACACGTCGTCGCGCGGGAAGTGCCAGGGCATGTCCCGGAAACGATGGCGCAGCAGCCAGCGGGCGAGGGGGTCCGGCTCGAGCGCGACAAGGCGCCCGAAGCGCGACAGAAAGCGTGCGTTGAGCGCGTAACCACCGGATGGGCCGACCAGTACCAGCGTGCGTGCGTCCGGCTTCCAGGCGTTCAGCCAGGTGCCGACGGCCTGATGAAAAGGTGCCCAGCCTCTGGCGTGGTAGCGCCAGGCGCGCCAGTGGTAGCCCAGCCCGCCGCTGGCATCGTTCCAGCGGTCGCGCAGCTTGGTCGGGTCGGTGTTCAGGCGTTCAGGGCCTGCCACCACTGGCGCAGGGCGTCGGCCGTCATGGCCAGGCTGGCGCTTTCACCACCGGTGAATTCGTTCCACTCGGCGGTGAAACGCTCGGGTACGGCCGTGAGCAAGGGAATGCCGGCAACAACCGCATCGATCATCTCGGCACGCAGACCGTCGCCACCCGCCTCCTGAGCGCCGAATTTGTTGAAGATGGCCAGTTGCGCACCGGCGCTGATGCCCTGCTTGATCAGTGCGGCGGCGTCGGCCATGGCGTTCGGGTCGAGCCGGCAGGCGTTTGACCCGGCACCCAGGTCCTGAGACAGACCCATGCGCTGCCCGGTGGGGAGGACTTCGAACTCGATACCGCAGGTTTCCATGGGCCCGTTGTCATACTGGACAGCGCCCACAAGACGGACACCGGCGGCCTTGAGTTCCTGGGCGAAGTCGGCCAGCAGGGGAGAGGGGTTGTAGTCGGCCGGGTAGATGACCGCGGCAATGGGCATGGCTTCCATACTGCGTTTCCGCTCAATGAACTGGCCTCATTGTCGCATGAGGCGGTGATGATGCATCGACCCAGATCAAGTCTCGCTGGTTTGCTTCAGGTGAGCGCGGATCATGGCGAGCGAATGGCTGTACATGTGCTCGATCTGCTCGGGCGGGTAGCGAAACTGCGTGCCCACCGGGCAGGCGAGCCGGGCCAGACAGGTGGTGGCGCAACTCGAATCCGGGCGGGTGCGATTGGCCAGGCAGGCGGGCAGCGAGAAGCCGTCGCCATCCATCGCGCGGGCCGGGCAGGCGCTCACGCAGGGCGTGCCCTCGCAGCTTTGGCAGGGGCTGACAAGCAGTTCGGCCCGTGGGGTGATGGGCAGGTGCGTGTCGGCGAGGACGGCCGCACGATAGGCAAACCAGCTGCCCCAGCCTGGGTGAACCCCCACCTTGAACGGCGAGTCGTGATGCCAGCCGGCAAGCTGGCCGAGTCGTTGAAGGCCGACGGCAGTCTCTCCGGGATACAGCCAGTGCACATCGGCCATGTCGGTCAGCCCGGCGAGCCACGCGGCGACGACATGCCGGCTGAAGTCATCCATCGGATGGGCGCCGGTGGTGTTCGATTGAAGCAGGGCACGCCAGAAGCCGGGGCCGGCGTGACCCACCAGAATCAACTGTCGGGGTGCGGTGCGCGGCAGGCCGGCACGAACATCCGCCGGCAGTGTGGCCACGTCGAATACCGCCTGCAGGTTGAGCCCGGCCGCATCGAGGGCCGCGAAGGCCGGGCTGCTCACGGGCACGGGCCCATGGCGGCGAGCGCGTCTTCGACCTCCTGAGGCTGTTGCGGGCGCACCACACGGGTGCGCTCCACACCATCACGCAAGAAGATGAGCGTTGGCCACAGCTTGACCTTGAAGTGGCGCCCGAGGCGTCGGCCGGGGCCGTCTTCGATACGCACATGGTTCAGCGATGGATGAGCACTCAAAGCCGGATCGACCAATGCACGTGCCCGCGCGCAGTGCCCGCACCAGGGGGCGCCGAAATCGAGGATCAGGCAGCCGGGCGTCAGGCTGACTTCATCCGGGGTGAGGGGGCTGGGGCTGTACTCGGGCATGGGCTGCGGGGCCGCGGCGGCGGGCATCATCGTTGTTGCCGCAGTCTGACACAGACCCGTAGCACGTGCGTCCAGCGCGGTGTGCCGCCGCGCTCAGTCCTGCAAGAACCCCGGATCGGCAAAGGCTCCGGTGAAGTTGGTTGATGTCGTCGCGTCGAAGATGGCGTAGCCGTTCTTGCCGGCATGCTTGGCTTCGTACATGGCTTTGTCGGCATGCCGGATCAGGTGCTCGCCGTCAACATTGTCATTGGGATAGGTGGTCATCCCCACGCTGGTCGATACCTTCAGTTCGACACCTTGAAAGGAGACCGGTCGGGCGCATTCCTCGATGATCCGCTCGATCAGATGAATGCACTGGTCCAGGTCCGAGAGCCCCGGCATCACCGCGACGAATTCATCGCCGCCAAGTCGCGCCAGGGTATCGGTGCGTCGCAGGACGGCCTTGACCCGGTTGGAGACGGCCTTGAGCACTTCGTCGCCGGCCTTGTGCCCATGGTTGTCGTTAACGGCCTTGAATCCGTCCAGGTCCATGTACAGAAGGGCCAGTGAGGTGTCGTCCCGGTCGCAGCGGGCGATGCCTTGCTCAAGGCGGTCGTGCAGCAGGGCGCGATTGGGTAGCCCGGTCAGCGCGTCGAAATGCGCCATGCGCTTGAGCGCCTCGCGTTGTTCGCGCAACTGGGTGATGTCCGAGATCAGCGCCACATAGCGCCCCACCGACATGTCGTCGCTGGGCACCGAGCTGATGGTGAGCAGACCGGCGTAGTTCTGACCGCTTCTGCGCCGCCCCTGGACTTCACCGCTCCAGCACCCCTCGGTCTGGAGGGCCTGCAGTATGTTGGTCTTGAGCCGCTCAAGCTGAGGGCCGGTGGTGAACATCTCGCCGGTACGGCCGATCGCCTCGCGCCGGTCGTACCCGGTGATCTGGGTGAAGGCCTCGTTGATCTGCAGAATGCGTCCGCTGAAATCGGCGATGGCGACACCCTCGTGGGTATGGTCGAACACGGTGCTGGCCAGGCGCATGTGGGCTTCGGCGCGTCGTCGCTGTGTGATGTCCCGGGCGATTTTCGAGGCGCCGACAATGCGTCCGTGTTCGTCGTGCACAGGCGAGATCGTCACCGATACGTGGATCGGGGTCTTGTCACGGCGGATGCGCACCGTCTCGAAATGGTCGACCCGTTTCCCCGCCCGGATCTGGCCGAGAATGAAGTCCTCTTCATGGGCCTTCTCCTGCGGGAAGAGCATCAGCATGGGTTGGCCGATGGCTTCTTCGGCAGTGTAGCCGAACACGCGCTGCGCCCCGGTGTTCCAGCTGGTGATGATGCCGTCGAGCGTCTTGCTGATGATGGCGTCGTCCGAGGATTCGATCAGCAGCGCGGCGAGTGCGTTCTGTGCATCCGCCTGTTTGCGGGCAGAAATGTCGCGGGCGATTTTCGAGGCCCCGACGATGCGCCCATGCTCGTCGCGCAAGGGCGAGATCGTGGCCGAAATGTGGATCAGTCGCCGGTCCTTGCGGACGCGAAGGGTCTCGAAGTGCTCGATGCGCTCGCCGTTGCGAATCCTGCGCAGGATGTCGTCTTCTTCGTCGATCTTGTACTGCGGGAAGAGCATCAGCATGGGCTGGCCGATGGCTTCTTCGGCGGTGTAGCCGAACACCCGTTCGGCGCCCTTGTTCCAGCTGGTGATGATGCCGTCGAGCGTCTTGCTGATGATCGCGTCGTCCGACGATTCGATCAGCAAGGCGGCCAATGCTTTCTGGGCGTCGGTGTGCTTGCGTTCGGAAATGTCGCGGGCAATCTTGGCCGCACCCACGATCTGTCCGGCCTCGTTCTGCATGGGCGAAATGGTGATCGACACATGAATCAGCCGGCCGTCCTTGTGCCGTCGCACCGTGTCGAACGGGTCGATGCGCTCGCCAGCGCGCAGGCGATCGACGATCTGGTGCTCTTCATGACGGCGCTCGGCCGGGTAGAGCATCAGTACGGACTGGCCGATGGCCTCGCCAGCGGTGTAGCCGAACATGCGCTCGGCGCCCCGATTCCAGGTGGTGATGGTCCCGTCGAGGGCCTTGGTGATCAGGGCATCGTCCGAAGCGTCGAGAACGAACCTGAAGCGCTCGAGTTCCAGAGCGCTGTCGGATGAAAGCGCGGGCGTGGCCGTCTGCGCTGCCATCGGCGCGCGCTGGTCCTGCATGTCGCTCTCGTTCAAGGCGAAATCCTTTCCTGACTATCCGGTTCGGGCGCACCGGACATATCCACATTTACCCTATTGGTATCGGTCGGGAATGGGAAAACTTGAAATAATAAAATCATCAAAAAACATATTTTGACCAAGGTGTATTTGCAGTGCGTCGGCCTGATGGTGGCCGCCTGATCGACTCGACATGGGGTGTGCACCCCATGGTGGAACCCGTCGGGGCTCGACAGAATGACGAAACCGGCATGTGCCGCGTCGGATTCACAACCAACGACCCCGGTGATTGCCAGGGTGCTGACTCAAGGAGAGGCCATGATCAGGCGAATGGCTGGACTGCTACTGCTGATTTCAGGTGCGTCGATGGCCGCGACGCCCGAGGCGCTGTACGCGCAGCGTGACGCGGTCACCGGCGGCGCCTGCGTCCCGATGGCGCAGCTCGCGGATAGCGGCACCGTCGTTCATCCGCTCGAGGACGGTACTGCCCTTCATGTCGTCCCGTGTCGCGCCACCTTCGCCGACGTGATCTCGGTCGTCATTCTTGAGCAGGACGGAGGGCTGCGGACCCTGCACTTTCCCGAACCCGGCATGCGCATGGGCTCGCGCTGGCAGGATGCACGTATGGATCGTATCGGGGTGACCACCCAACTGTCGTCCCCGACAATGCACGATGACGGTTCGCTGGTGAGCCGTCAGCGCATTGCTCCGGGCATGGGCGATGGCTACATCGTCCAGTGTTACCGCATCGAGGATGGCGCGCCCGTGCTGAGCCACTTCACCATTGAACGGGTGGGCGAGCCCGCCATCATCCTGTGGCCCTTGCCCTGAGCGGGGCAAACAAATAACGAGAGAACGCGTATGCGCCCGATACTCAAGACGCTGCTCATGACCGCCCTCGCAGCCATCCATCTGCCTGCAAGCGCGCAGGACGTCCATCGTGACGCCATGGCCCTGACCATCGATCATTTCAACGCCGGCCACACACGTGAGGTGACCGACGCGGGACCTGAATTCCGCTTCATGGTCGCCCTGCTCAAGGCGGTGGGTGAGACCATCCCCGAACTTCAGCCGGCTGAGGCCACTCAGCCCCCGGGGCGAGCCGGTTACCATGAGCCCTTTCGCTTCCTCTCGGCCAGTGACTTCATGGCCGCAGCGACGGACGCGGTGGCAGAGGCGCAGCCGCGCCGGGGCGACGTCCTTCGGGCGGCCGTTGACGATGTCGTTGCAGCTTGCCCGTATCGCAAGAGCAGCACGATCTCCGAGATCTCCAATGGCGAGATGCAGGTGACCCGAAGTACCACGACCATGTACGAACTGGGGACCCGAAGCCGACAGCAGTGCGCTGCCAAAGGGCTGACCGATGCACTGGCCGCCATCGGGCTGAATCTCATCGTCGTCAAGGAAGACGCCGCCCGCTACGGCACCACGCTGACGGTTTATGCCGGTGGGGATTCGGACGGCTGGCGGGACATGCGTTTCGTCAAGGCGGAGGCGCTCAGAATTGAAGGGGCCGAGACACTGTTCAGTGCGCTCGACACCATCAGACTCGCCCGGATCGGTGAGAACAAGGGTGTGCAACTGATCGGCAGTTCCGGGGCCGCCACGTTCACCGATCCCGTCAAGCTGCGCTATGAGCACGGCTGGGGTGATTGTCCGGCCGGTTGCATCCATCGACACTTCTGGGTGATCCGTGTGAAGCCGACGGCCACCGGGGGTGGTGCTTATGATTTTGCCGTGACGGTGGAGCAGGAAGGCGGCGATTCGCTTCCCGGGCGCTAGGGGTGCTTCCGGGCACCTGACCCCCTGAAAAGCACGGCCGTGATTCGATTTGCGCCTCCAAACCCAATACAATCGGGTAACAGGAGATGGCCCGTCGCTCACGATGCAGGCCGCTCCATGGCAGGATAAAACGACGAAAGCCAGGGGGGCGTCGTGGACGAACAGGTCCAGAAAGGACTCATCATCGGCATTGGGGCGTCGGCGGGCGGCTTGCAGAGCTTGCGCCCTCTGGTGAAGGAGATTGCCTCCGACACCCCGCATTTCATCCTCGTGGCGCACCACATGGCGTCGCATCAGCTGAGCAATCTGGCGGAATTGCTGGCCACCCAGGCCGCCGTGTCGGTCAGTTACGCCAGCGATGGCAGCCCGATCAGCCCGCGGCAGATTCTGGTGTGCCCGCCGGGATACGACATCATCGTCGAGCAGGAGCGCGTCCGCCTGGTCGATCCGCTTCCCGGTGCGTCGATCTCACCGTCGATCGATCGCCTGTTTGCGTCCATGGCCGACGTGTTCGGCGAGCGTGCCGTGGCCGTTGTTCTCTCCGGTTCGGGCCGTGACGGCACGATCGGCGCTGGCAAAGTGGCCGCGGCCGGGGGGCATGTCATAGCGCAGGCACCAGATCAGGCGGTGCATCCGTCAATGCCCGAATCGGTGCTCAATGCGGATATTGCCGATCTGATGGGCGATACCGGTCAGATTGCCGCCTGGCTGAACCGGCCGGAGGCATTGATCAGCGAGGGCAACGCCTGCCACGAGGTGGACGCCAAGCGCATCGATGAACTGCTGCAGCGGGTCAGCGCCGCAACCGATCTGGATCTGTCCCGCTACAAGGACCAGACGCTGCGGCGCCAGATCGTGCGGCGCTATCGCAGCCTGGGCCTGGACGGGTTTTCCGACTACATGGAGTACGTCGATACCCATGAAGACGAGCTGCTGACGCTCTACCAGAACTTCCTGATTTCAGTGACCACCTTCTTCCGCGACGAAGAGGCCTTCACCGCCTTGCGCGATGCGCTTGCGCCGGTCATCGAAGCACGTCGCGAAGGGGACAGCTTTCGCGTCTGGGTGCCTGGCTGCGCCACGGGCGAAGAGGCGTATTCGATTGCAATCCTGCTCGCTGAGCTGCTTGAGGGGGCTGACAAGCGCCTCGATCTGCGGATCTTTGCCACGGATGTGGATCAGCGCGCGCTCGAGCGTGCCCGGGGCGCTGTCTTCTCGCAGGAGGCCATTGCCAAGCTGAAGCCGGCACACCGGGACCGATGGTTCTCGGCGTGCAGTGACGGGTGGCGGATCAGCAAGGACATCCGTGATCGGGTGGTGTTCTCCCTGCATGACGTGACGGTCAATCCACCCTTCATCCGGATGGACCTCATCAGCTGCCGTAACCTGCTGATCTATCTCAAGCCGGAACAGCAACTGGAGCTGATCCGCACCTTCCACTACAGCCTCAATCCTGACGCCTTGCTGTTGCTGGGGCGTTCTGAGTCGGTCGGATTCGCGAGCAATCTGTTTTCGGCGGTCGAAGCCGATGCCAAACTCTTCCGGCGCAAGAACAGCGTGGAATCCTATCCGTTGGGACAGTTGCGCTTTCGCAGCCACCGGGCCGGGCCGGTTCAGGCGTTTTCCAAACCGACGGCCACCGTGCAGCGCCAGCATCAGGTCGATGACGCCATGGCGGCGCTGGTCGCCCAGTACGCGCCGCCGGCCGTGCTGGTCAACGCCAACTTCGAACCGGTGCGCTTCTTCGGTCGCGCGCAGCGCTTCTTCTCGCTGGACGAAGACAATCCTGACTTCGCGGTGTTCTCCCTGTGCCTGCCCGAACTGCGTTCCGAACTCAAGGCGCTGTGCTACCGCATGGTGCAGGAGAATGCGCAGGCACTCCATGGCGGCACCATCGCCCTGAGTCATCACGGACTGCCCTCGAGGATTCGTCCATTGGTGCGGCGGCTCGACGTCAACGATGGCGCCAGCGACCTGTCTCTACTGGTGTGCTTCGAGGAGCTCAGCGTCGAGACTGTCGTGGCGGGTGCACCCACCGGTGACCAGGAGGTACTCCCGGCAAATGAGGTGGCGACCCTGAGAACGGAACTCGCCAACACCCGCGAGCACTTGCAATCGGTCATCGAAGAGCTCGAGACCTCGAACGAGGAACTGCAGTCGCTCAACGAAGAGGTTCAGTCCTCCAGCGAGGAGCTGCAAGCGTCCAACGAAGAGTTGCAGTCGTCCAACGAGGAGCTCACGACCCTCAACGACGAGTTGCGCACCAAGTCGATGGAGGCAATCGACCTCAACACGACGCTGGCGAATATCCAGAACTCCCTGCGCTCAAGCCTCATCGTGGTGGACAAGAGCGGCCGGATCGCGCGCTTCAATGCGCTGGCCAGCCGTATTTTCGGGATCGTCGAGAGCGACGTGGGGCAAAGCCTGTATGGCATCCCCTGCCATCTCGATCTGTCGCAGTTGCGCGAGCAGGTCAGCCAGGTCATCGAGACCAGTGTGTCGGTCAAGGAGCGTGTGCATCACGGCGAGTTCCACTACCTGATGCAGATCGACCCGTACCGCAATGAAGTGCAGGAGGTGGCCGGGGCGGTGCTGATCTTCTCCGACGTCTCCGCATTGCATCGTGCCGAGAGCGCCAACGAGGCGCTTGAGCGACGCTTCCGGCTGGTGTGGGAGTCGAGCGTCGAGGGCATGACCGTTGTCGATGGCGACGGCTTCATCCAGATGTGCAATCCGGCACTGGCGCTGATGTTCGGCTACTCGGTCGAGGAATTGACGGGGCAGAGCATCGAGACCCTGGTGCCCGAGGCACAGCGTGCCGCGCACGAGCATTTGCGCACCCGGTTTCTTGGCAAGCATGGATTGCGTCCAACGGCCCGCCTGAACGATGTCGTCGGACGCCGTCGCAACGGCGAGGTATTCAGCGTCGAGATCAGTCTGAGCGCCTTCGAGATCGATGGCGAGAATCAGGTCATCGCGACGGTGACGGACGTGTCGGCGCGAAAGGCCGCCGAGCAGGCCTTGCGTCGCAGTGAGGAGCGTCTGAGGTTCGCACTGAGCGCCTCCAACGCCGGGGTGTGGACCTGGGATGTCAAGACCAACGCCAATGAATGGTCGGACAATCTCTGGGCGGTCTATGGTGTGGCCGATGCCGAGGTCAAGCCCAGCTTCGATGCCTGGCGAAAGAGTATTCGACCCGAGGACCGGGACGCCGTGGTCGAGGCCGTGGAGCGCGCTGCGCACGACAAGGCGCAGTTCGACATCGAATGGCAGGTGGATGTGCCGCGCGGCAGCAAGGCGCGGTGGTTGTTCGCCCGCGGCATGCCTTCTTTCGACGCACAGGGGGAACTCACTCAATACCAGGGGATTGTGCTCGACATCACAGCCCGCAAGGAAGCGGAGCTGGAGATGCAGAAATACGAGACCCTGTTCGCCAACGCCGGCTGGGGCATGGTGATCGTCGACGCGGCGAGCGAACGCATCACGCACGTCAACGAGGCCTTCGCCCAGATGCATGGTTATGCCATCGATGAGGTGCGCGGGCGCAATTTCCACGACTTTTACGCCCCGGATGTGTGCACGGTCATCGACGAGACAAAGGCGCAGGTTGATCGCCAGGGGCATCTTGCGTTCGAGACCGTTCGCTTGCGCAAGGACGGTTCGACCTTCCCGTGTCATGCGGCGGTCTCGGCCTATCGGGATGCGTGGGGCAATGTCGTGTTCCGCGCGGGCGCCTACGAGGATCTGACCGAGCGACGAGCGATGGAACGGCAACTGCTCGAATGGGCCAACGCCTTCCAGAATGCCGAGTTCGGTCTGGCACTGAGTGATCCCCATCGCGGCGTTTTCGTGGCGGTGAACCCTGCGTTCGCGCGGCGGCGCGGCTACCGGGAGGACGAGATGGTCGGCATGTCGATCATGTCGGTTTTTCCGCCGGATATTCATTCCCGGGTCAAACAGCAGCTCGCCGATGTGGATGTGGTCGGTCACGGGGTCTTCCAGAGTGAGCACATCACCCGGTATGGGGATCGTTTCCCGGTGCTGCTCGACATCACCGTCACCAAGTCCGACGAGGGCGTACCGCTTGCCCGGGTGGCCTATGTCGTGGATATCTCCGAGCGCGTGGCTGCCGACATGGAGCTGGCGCGTTATCGCGAGCATCTGGAGGAACTGGTCAGCCAGCGGACCTCGGAGCTCACCGAGGCCAAGGCCGCCGCTGAAGTGGCGTCCAGGGCCAAGAGCGCCTTCCTGGCCAACATGTCGCATGAAATCCGTACGCCGCTCAACGGCATCCTGGGCATGGCACACGTCATTCGCCGCGACGGGCTGTCGGATGAGCAGCTCGCGCGTTTCGACAAGCTCGAAGCCTCGGCCCGGCACCTGCTCGATGTCATCAACTCGATTCTCGATATCTCGAAGATCGAAGCGGGGCGGTTTGAACTCGACGACGAGATGGTCGATGTGTCCCGAATCGTCAATTCCTGCATGTCGATCGTGACCGAGCGTGCGCAGATCAAGGGCTTGAGTCTGGTGCACGACGTGGCTCGGCTGCCCGACCCCCTGAGCGGTGACCCGGTGCGTATCCAGCAGGCTTTGCTGAACTACATGGCCAACGCCATTCGCTTTACCGACACCGGCAGTGTCGTCGTCCGTGTCGAGCAGCTGCAGGAGTCGCCCACCGAGGTGCTCGTGCGATTCTCGGTTGAAGACACGGGCATCGGGATTGAAGCCGAGGCGCTCGAGCGCCTTTTCAGGGCGTTCGAGCAGGCCGACAATTCCCTGACCCGAAAGTATGGCGGCACTGGACTGGGGCTGGCCATCACCTTGCGTATCGCGCGGCTGATGGGGGGCGATGCAGGCGCAACGAGTGTCCCCGGCAAGGGCAGCACGTTCTGGTTCACCGTTCGCCTCAAGAAGATCCAGGCGCCGCCCAAGGCGCGCGAGCCCATTGCGCCAGAGGTGGTCGAGCAGCGCTTGAGAACCGAGTTTGCCAATGCCCGAATCCTGGTGGCCGAGGACGAGCCTTTCAACCAGGAAGTTCTCGACGCCATGCTTTCCGATCTGGGGCTCTCCATCACAATTGCGGGTGATGGGCTCGAAGCCGTCACCATGGCGGGGGATCATCAGTACGACCTGATCCTCATGGACATGCAGATGCCGCGCCTCAACGGACTGGATGCAACCCGGCAGATCCGGCAGCTTCCCGGCTACAGCAAGACACCTATCGTGGCGCTGACCGCCAATGCATTTCTGGAGGACCGGCGGCGCTGCATCCAGGCGGGGATGAGCGACTTCATTCGAAAGCCGGTCGATCCCCAGGGGCTGTTTGCCGCCTTGCTCGACTGGCTAGAAGCAAACCGGTCATCCCGGGCCGAACCGCCGACCGGCGGACAGTAAGTACGTCATGCCACAAGAAACGGGCCGCATCTGCGGCCCGTTTCTGTTCGTCCGTCGCTTGGTGTGGCTCACACCTTGCGATAGATCTCGGCCCCGGATTTGACGAACTCAACCGCCTTCTCCTCCATGCCCCGGGAGAGCGCCGCGTCCTCGCCGATGCCCTGCTGGGCGGCAAACTCGCGCACCTCCTGGGTGATCTTCATCGAGCAGAAGTGCGGCCCGCACATGGAGCAAAAGTGGGCGACCTTGGCCGATTCCTTGGGCAGCGTCTCGTCATGGAACTCGCGCGCCTTGTCCGGATCGAGGCCGAGGTTGAACTGGTCTTCCCAGCGGAACTCGTAGCGCGCCTTGGACAGCGCGTTGTCGCGGATCTGCGCGCCCGGATGGCCCTTGGCCAGATCGGCCGCATGGGCCGCCAGCTTGTAGGTGATGATCCCTTCCTTCACATCATCCTTGTCCGGCAGGCCCAGATGCTCCTTCGGGGTCACGTAGCACAGCATGGCGGTGCCGTACCAGCCGATGTTGGCCGCGCCGATGCCGCTGGTGATGTGGTCGTAGCCCGGGGCGATGTCGGTGGTCAGCGGGCCCAGGGTGTAGAAGGGCGCCTCCTTGCAGTACTCCAGCTGCAGATCCATGTTCTCCTTGATCATGTGCATGGGCACATGACCCGGGCCCTCGATCATCACCTGCACATCATGCTTCCAGGCAATGTCGGTCAGCTCACCGAGGGTCTTCAGTTCCCCGAGCTGGGCTTCGTCGTTGGCATCGTAGATCGAACCCGGACGCAGACCATCACCCAGGCTGAAGGCCACATCGTAGGCCTTCATGATCTCGCAGATCTCCTCGAAGTTCGTGTAGAGGAAACTCTCCTTGTGATGGGCCAGACACCACTTGGCCATGATCGAACCGCCGCGAGACACGATGCCCGTCATGCGATTGGCCGTGAGCGGCACATAACGCAGCAGCACACCGGCGTGGATGGTGAAGTAATCCACCCCTTGCTCGGCCTGCTCGATGAGCGTGTCGCGGAAGATATCCCAGGTCAGTTCCTCGGCCTTGCCATCGACCTTCTCGAGTGCCTGATAGATGGGCACGGTGCCGATGGGCACCGGCGAATTGCGGATGATCCACTCACGGGTTTCGTGAATGTTCTTGCCCGTGGACAGATCCATCACCGTATCCCCACCCCAGCGGATGGACCAGGTCATCTTGTCCACTTCCTCGGAGATGGAAGAGCCCAGGGCCGAGTTGCCGATGTTGGCGTTGATCTTCACCAGGAAGTTGCGCCCGATGATCATCGGCTCCGATTCCGGGTGGTTGATGTTCGAGGGGATGATGGCGCGGCCACGGGCCACTTCATCGCGCACGAATTCGGGGGTGATCTCGCCGGGAATCGATGCCCCGAAGCTCTGGCCCGGATGCTGACGGGTCAGGAGTTTGGCCATGCGTTCCCCCATGGGGCCCGTGCCCTGCAGGGACTCGATATACGCCGCCCGGTTCATGTTCTCGCGAATGGCGATGAACTCCATCTCGGGGGTGATGATCCCCTGACGGGCGTAGTGCATCTGCGTGACGTTGGCGCCGGCCTTGGCCCGACGCGGCGTGCGGTGCAGGCCGGGGAAGCGCAGCTCGTCGAGCGCGCTATCCGCAGCACGGGCACGACCGAACTCGGAGGACAGGTCCGGCAGCACCTCGGTGTCGCCGCGCTCTTCGATCCACTGCTGGCGCAGCGGGCTCAGGCCGGAGCGGATGTCGATCTTCGCCGCCGGGTCGGTATAGGGGCCGGAACAGTCGTAAACGAAGATCGGCGGGTTCTGCTCGCCGCCAAACCCGGTGGGCGTATCGGCCTGGGAGACCTCGCGCATGGGCACACGCACATCGGGGCGTGAGCCTTGCACGTAGATCTTGCGTGAGTTGGGCAGCGGGGCAATGGCCGCTTCGTCCACGTGGGCAGATGAAGCGAGGAATTTTTCGGTGGCGTTCATGCGGTCTCCTGCTGGGAACGGGGAATGGGCGTGGCCCTCTGGGGGGCTGTGTGCCGGTTCAGGTGCAAGTTCCACGCCATTCGGGGGCGGTGGGCCATCCCTGGTGCTCGCATGCCGTCAAACCGCGTCGATCAGGCGGGCTGGGGCGTCGATGTGCTCATGGGCAGGTACCGGCGAGTTCGTGAGACATGGGTCCCGGTACCGCGGATTAAGACACAACTGTCGCGGACAGGCTTCTCCGGATTGAACATCTGTCTCAGCGTTTTTCTCCGATTTTTGCGGTGCAATAACTGCAAGATGCCCGAATTTAGGGGCTCTTGGGCCTTGGCACGGTTGCTGCCTGAGATGCCCTCTGACGGACCATGGCACGCGCCGTGTCATGGCGTCGGACTGAGACAGAACACCACCCAGACTCTCGGAGGAGACAATGAAAAAGCATAACCATGGTGTGACGACCGGGGCACTCGTACTGGCACTGAGCATGGCTTCGGGCTCCGCCCTGGCCGACAAGACCATCGCTGAATTCGAAGGCGGCAAGATTTCCATCTTCGGCATCATCGACGTCGGTCTGCTCTACATGAGCAAGTCCGGCAGCAACGGTGACAGCAAGGTGTCGATGGAAACCAGTGGCCTGCGCCAGACGGTGCTGGGCTTCAAGGGCGAGCGCGACATGGGCGATGGCATCACCGCCTTCTTCAATCTCGAATCGCACTTCGACACCAATAACGGTCAGCTGCACGGCACCGGCGATGCGCGCGATGCCAACGGCGATTACTCGGTGCCGCAATGGCGTCGTCAGGCCAACATCGGCATCCGCGGCGACTGGGGTAGCCTGACCTTCGGTCGCCAGTACGGTCCGGCCCTGCTGGCCCACATCGGCACCGAACCGCGCGCCTTCAAGGAGCAGTTCTCCAACCTCTACGCCTGGGCCTACAACCAGTTGCTCACCACCTGGGACTTCGGTTCCGGTGATCGCAACACCAACAACGACGTGGGTATCTTCTTCAGCAACGCCATCCAGTACCGCAACACGCTGGGCCCGGTGGACTTCGGGATCATGTACGCCCTGGGCGGGCAGGAAGACAGCGCCGAGGACAACAGCGCCTTCGCGCTCGGCGCCGCCTACAACGGCCCGGTCACCCTGTCGGCTTCCTACCAGCTGATCAAGGACGATACCACCGGCAACAACAACGTCACCCACTGGGGACTGGGCGCTGCGGTGCCGGTCGGGGACTTCACCTTCAAGGGCAACTACCTGGGCGCCAAGAACGAGACCGAAGCCGGTGTCGAGCAGTCCGATGTGGCGGCCATCGGCGTGGGTGTGGACTGGAAGTGGAACGAGCGCAACTCAGCCACCGTGGCCTACTACCACAACAAGGATCGCAACAATAACGATGACGAGACCCGCAACCTGGTGATCAGCAACGACTTCGCCTGGAAGCCGGATACCACCATCTATGTGCAGGCGGCCTGGGTGGATGCCGGCGATGCCGCCACCATCAAGACCAGCATCGTGGCGGCCGGTGTGCCGTCGGTGGGCGAAAAGTCCTTCCTGATCAACACCGGTATCAACTTCATGTTCTGAACGTGAGCCGACAGGCGCGACGCCGAACCCGGTCGGCGTCGCGCCTTCGCGCGTCCGCACACCGGACGTGCCAACGATAAGAAACAGAGAGGAAGACCATGACCACACATGCATCAAGCCGCATGGCCGTGCCCAGGGCACTGGCCGCACTCACGCTGAGCCTGGGCGTCGCGTTGCCCGCCCTGGCTGAAGATCCTGAACCGCCCCTGGGCGTGAACGTGCTCGAGGCCAGCTTCAAATGGCGGCCCAATTACGTGTCGGAAGACATGCTGCTGCACGCCGACAAGGACGCCAACAACTGGCTGCATTACGGCAAGGACTATCAGGCCACGCGCTTCTCCCAACTGCGTCAGATCACCCAGGAAAACGTGGGCAAACTGGTGCCCAAGTGGAACCTGTCCTTCGGTGTGACCGACGCGCAGGACAGCCAGACCACCGTGGTCAATGGCCGCATCTACGTGACCGCCAGCCAGAACAAGGTGTTCTCCATCGACGGAGAAACCGGTCGCATCATCTGGAAATACGAGCATCCGCTGCCCGGTGACATCGGCCCGCGCCTGTGCTGCGAGGCGGTCAACCGCGGCGTCGCCGTGTTCAAGAACATGGTCTACATGGCCACGCTCGACTCGCATGTGGTGGCGCTCGACAACACCACCGGCCGCGTGGTGTGGGACGTGAAGCTGGGCGACTACACCACCGGCGAGATCTACACCTCCATGCCGCTGGTGGCCAACGGCAAGATCGTGGTCGGCAACTCGGGCAGTGACGTGGGCGCCAACGTGGGCAAGATCACCGCGCTCGATCCGGACACCGGCAAGATGATCTGGCAGCGCCACACCCGCCCCATCAGTGCGGACGACCCGGTTGCCAAGACCTGGAAGGACGGCTCATGGAAAACCGGCGGCGCCTCGGCCTGGCTGACCGGCAACTACGACCCCAAGACCAACACCATCTTCTGGGGCGTGGGCAACCCGACGCCGGACTTCGACCCGCGCGTGCGTGAGGGCGACAACCTCTACAGCAACTCCACCCTGGCGCTCGATGCCGACACCGGCGAGATCAAGCACCATTTCCAGTACACCCCGAACGGGGCCTGGGACTACGACGGCAACAACGAGACCATCCTCATCGACGACGAGAAGGGTCGCAAGGTGTGGCTGCATGCCGACCGTAACGGCCATCTGTACTCGATCAATCGCGACTCCTCCAAGTGCAACTGGGTGGTGCCCATCGCGCGGGTGAACTGGGTCACCGGCTTCAAGGACAACTGCCGCCCGGTGGTCAATCCGGACAAGGTGCCGGCCTACGACAAGGTGGTCACCGACATCGCCCCGATTCTCGATGGCGGCAAGGAATGGCACCCGGCGGCCTACAGCCCGCTCACCAAGCTGCTCTATGTGCCCTTCATCGACAGCTCCATGGACATC
Organism: Nitrogeniibacter aestuarii; assembly: GCF_017309585.1. Classification (NCBI taxonomy): domain Bacteria; kingdom Pseudomonadati; phylum Pseudomonadota; class Betaproteobacteria; order Rhodocyclales; family Zoogloeaceae; genus Nitrogeniibacter; species Nitrogeniibacter aestuarii. Next base: position 1,132,198 of record NZ_CP071321.1, read on the forward strand.
CAGGCCAAGCAGATGGAGTGGAAGTCGGGTGAGTGGTTCCTGGCCTCCAAGGTGCTCAAGGCCAATCCCTACACCGGCGGTGTGAAGGCCTTCAATGCCACCACCGGCGAGTTGGTGTGGACCCGGCCGCAAAGCACGCCGGCCACCAGTGGTCTGGTGAGCACGGCAGGCGGGCTGGTGTTCTCGGGCGATGCCGAAGGCTGGTTCTCGGCCCTGCGTGACGACACCGGCGAGACGCTGTGGCGCTTCAACGTGGGCACCGGCATCCATGGCAACCCGACCACCTACAACGTGCATGGCAAGCAGTACGTGGCCATCGTGTACGGCCCGGGCGGCGGCAGCCTGTGGCCGCTGGTGTACGGCGAGCTGTTCAAGCACCAGAACCGGGGCGGCGGCATGATTGTCTTCGCGCTGCCGGACTGAGCCTGACAGGCGCGCCCGCTGCGGCGGGCGCGCCGGGAGACCGTCATGAAGCACACACGTTTTTCAATCACGGCACTGGCGGCGCTCATGTCCATGCTGGTGAGTCTGCCCGTTCAGGCAGGCGCGCCGCTCAAGGTCTGCATGGCCGAGGACAATGCGCCGTTTTCGTCATCGGCGGGCGGCGGCATCGACCCGCTCGTGACCGCTGAACTCGGTCGCCGGCTCGATCGCCCGGTGCGCATTGAATGGGTGCAGATTCCCGCGCGCGGCGGGCTGGGCAAGGCGCTCAACCAGACTGTGCGCAAAGGCCGGTGTGAGGTGTTTGCCGGCGTGCCCACCGACGGGGAGGAGGGCGAGTCCCTCGCAGAGCGCCAACTGGTGGCCAGTGACACCTACCTGACCGTGGGCTATGTGCTGGTGCGCGCGCCGGGCAGCGGTATCTCCGGCCGGGCCGATCTGAAAGGCGCCCGTCTGGGCGCCGTGACCGCCACGCCGGCCGACCTCTTTCTGTTTCGCGAGCATCTGACCCGGCAACCCTATGGCAACAACGCCTCCTTGCTGCGCGCTGTGCAAACGGGCGATGTGGACGCCGCCATTGTCTGGGGGCCGGCGCTGGCCCGGCTGGTGGCAGATGGCAACACCTTGTGGCCCGGCGCCGTGGTGCCCGACACCCGCTTCGACGATGACATGCTCGCGCACCTGACGCTGGTGTTGCCGGCCGATCAGACCGAGCTGAAAAAAGACATTAACCAGGCCCTGGCCGCCATGCGTGCCGAGGGGGCCATCGCCCGTGCCGGTGCGCAATACGGCCTGCCATCGACCGGGCCTTGAACAGGACTACGCAATGAATCGAATTCACACCAAAGCTCACCTGAGCTACCGCCGCGCCGCCGCGCTGACATCGACCGTCCTGCTGATCGGCTGGGCCGGCGTCGTCGCTGCCTTCGGCGTCGGTGGTGCCGAAGGCGGTGCAGCGCCGTCGGCCGCTCAGACCCAGCAGGATGCGGCGGAGGGCGAGGCCCTGTTCGGTCGCATCTGCCAGCAGTGCCACAACACCCGTGGTCACGGCGGCAAGTGTCCGCAACTGGTGCGCGGCGCCTGGGCGCCGGGCGGAGCGAACTCCGATCAGCTCATGTTCGACACCATCGCCCACGGCCGGCCCAACACCCAGATGGGCGCCTTCGCCGGTATGCTCAGTGACGCGCAGATCTGGCAGATCGTGCGCTTTCTGAGAGAAGAATCCGTGCGCGTCCAGGCCGAAGACGCCAAGGCGCCCAAGAGCGCCGAAGAAGATCTTTGGTACTGATACCGCGCCCACCCAAAGGAGAAGACCGAATATGACACTCAAACCACTGGCCACGACCCTGGCGCTGATGTGCGCGACCCTGGCCGGGGCCGCGTCGGCCGCCCAGCCCCTGTGGCAGACCGACGCCGTCTTTCGCACCCCCGAATCCGTGCTGCCCGACACCCAGGGCGAGCGCCTGTTCGTGTCCAACATTGATGGTGCGCCCAACGACAAGGACGGCAACGGCTTCATCTCCCTGATGGGCAAAGACGGCCACGTTCAGCAACTCGAGTGGGTGACCGGCCTGAATGCCCCCAAAGGCATGGCCCTGGTCGGCCGGCGTCTGTTTGTCGCCGATGTGGATGTACTGGTGGTGGTCGACGCTGACAGCGGACAGGTCGTCGCACGCCATCCGGCCCAGGACGCCGTGTTCCTCAACGACGTGGCGGCCGACGCCCAGGGCCATGTCTATGTGACCGACATGCTGCTCAATCGCATCTACCGTTTTGACGGCAAGGCATTGTCCGTCTGGCTCGATTCAGCCGATCTGACCAATCCGAACGGCCTCGCCGTGAGCGGGGACACCCTGTACGTGGCTTGCTGGGGGGTGATGAATCCGGCCGACTTTTCCACCGAGGTACCGGGGCATGTGAAGACCGTTTCACTGACCACCAAGGCCTTGAGTGACTATGGCTCGGCAGCCCCGATCGGGAACCTGGACGGCATCGAGATGACTCCGGGCGGCCGGCTGCTGCTCACTGACTGGATGGCGGGGGGGCTGTTGAGTGTGGCGCCCGACGGGGCCGTGAGCAAGCTCGATGCCCTGGCGCCCGGCTCGGCGGACCTGGGCGTCTCCGCCGACGGCAAGACGGCCTACATCCCGATGATGAAGGACGGCACCGTCCGCGCGTTCTCCCTCGACGACTGAGCGTTCCGGCACAGTCGATCTCCTCGCAGGTTGCGGCGTCACCTTGGTCCGTGCCTGTCTTCATGCCCCGCGACATGTCGCGGGGCATTTTTCTTTGATGAAGCGCCCATGGCCTGCCGGCCGTGTCCGCCGCCGATGAGACAGATGTCGCTCGCGTCTCACCTCATGGAAACGGGTGAGACAGCTGATCAAGCAGTGGTGTTTTATAAGTTATTGATTTAAGTTGTATTTCCATCTGGCACGGAAGTCGCACTTAGGAGACGCGCGACACCGCCAACGCACCACGGGCTGGAGCGTCGCGGAACCAGACACCGCTCAATGGCGGCTGAAAAAACAACTCACGGAGACACTCATGATTTCAGCGCGAACTACCGTCGTCTGCAGCATGCTCGCCCTGGTGGGGGCCATGGCGACCACGCCGGCCCTGGCCGAATCCGGCCCGGGCTACGACGATCCGAACAACTGGCCGCAGTACCACCGCAGCTTCAACGCCTGGCGCTACAGTCCGCTCAAGGACATCACCACCGCCAACGTGAAGGACCTCAAGGTGGCGTGGATCCACCAGCCGGGTAACATCACCCACGGTCTGCAGGCCACCCCGATCGTGATCGACGGCGTGCTGTACTACATCTCGGCCTTCAACAACGTGTGGGCCGTCGATGCCGCCACCGGCAAGACCCTGTGGCATTACGAGCCCAAGCTGGCCCCGATCTCCAAGCAGGTGTTCTACGCGGCCGCCAGCCGGGGCGTGACCGTCGGTCGTGGCAAGGTCTATGTGGGCTCGCTGGACGGGCGCTTCATCGCGCTGGATCAGAAGACCGGCAAGGAACTGTGGTCCACCCAGCTCACCAACCAGAAGGAAGAATTCGGCGCACTGTTCTCCGCACCGCCCCAGCTGGCGGGCGACGTGCTTTTCGGTGGCACCACCGGCGGTGACCAGCCGATTCGCGGCAAGATCTACGCGGTCAATGCCGACACCGGTGAGCGCGTGTGGACCTTCGACATCCCGCAGGACGATCCGGAGAGCTTCCCGGGCGAGTCCTGGAAAGTGGGTGGCGGTTCCGCCTGGATGCCGGGCACCTACGATCCGCGCACCGACACCATCTACATCGGCACCTCGAACGCCGCGCCCGACTACTTCGCGCGCGACCGCAAGGGCGACAACAAGTGGACTGCCAGCCTGCTGGCCATCGACCCGAAGACCGGCAAGCTCAAGTGGGGCCGTCAGGAAATCCCGCATGACTCATGGGACTTCGACGCCGCCTACGAGGCCCTGCAGGTCAAGGACAAGGACGGCAAGGACGTGATTGTTCACCTGAACAAGAGCGGCTTCGTGTTCGTGATGGACAAGGACAACGGCGACCTGGAAAACGTCTGGCAGTTCGCCGAGCACATGAACTGGGTCAAGGGCATCGACCCCAAGACCGGCGCACTGATCGACCCGGTCTACCCGGAGCAGGGCAAGGTCAAACTCTTCTGCCCGAACCTGCTCGGCGCACGTAGCTGGAACCACGGCGCCTACAACCCGGGCACCGGCCTGTGGTACTCCCACGCCATGGAAGTGTGTAACGAGGTGTCCTCGGCTCCGGACGATCCCGACAGCCTCAAGGCCATCTCGGCCCTGTCGCTCGGCATCGAATCCATCAAGCTGGTGCCGCCTCCGGGTGACAAGCCCCATGGCCGCCTCGACGCCCGTGACCCGATCACCGGCAAGCGCGTATGGTCCATCCGCTACGACATGCCGCCGCTCTCCAGCGTGCTCACCACCGCCGGTGGCCTGGTCTTCACTGGCGACATGGAAGGCAACATCTACAGCTACGATGCCAAGGACGGTAAGGAACTGTGGAAGTTCAGCGCCGGCTCCGGCCTGCGTGGCGGCCCGGTCAGCTACAAGGCCGGCGGCAAGCAGTACATCGTGATCCCGACTGGTCTCGGCTCGCATGCGCCGGGCTTCCTCGCGGGTGCCTATCCGCAGATCAAGGATCTGCCGGGCGGGGCGGCGCTCATCGCCTTCACCCTGCCGTAACGACCTCCTGTCGGCGGGGCGCATGGCCCCGTCGTATTGCCCCGCGGGCGTACTCATCGACGCCCCGGGGATTTTTGTATCACCACGCGGGAGACCCGACCCGCAGGGAGTTGAAAACATGAGTCGAGTCGAGAAATCTATTCCCCAACGGATTCAACACGTGCTGCTGGCATTTGCCGGCATCGCGCTGAGCGCATCGGCCTTTGCGGTCGCGCCCCCGGCCAAGGACAAAACGGCCGACACCACCGCCGGGCAGCATCGCTTCGAAAAGCTGTGCGTCACCTGTCATGGCCCGTCCGGTGATGGTGCCCCCGGTCGCGCACCCAAGCTGCAAGGGCGTACCGATCTGACCAAAGCGGCCATTCACGATCGCATCGTCACCGGCAAGCACGGCGAGCACCCCATGCCGCCCTGGGGCACGGTGCTGGATGAAAAAGCCATCGGTGAGCTGGTCGCCTACGTGAGCTGGCTGGGCACGCAGCAAGGCAAGGTCGAACACGCCGGCCTGGCCCCCTTCGACCTGAAAGACCCGGAACGCATCGAAGCCGGCCACAAACGCTTCAACAAGACCTGCGCAGGCTACTGCCACGGCTACGAAGGCGTCGGCGGCCGCGCACCCGATTTCAAAGGGCGGGATGACCTCACCGCCGAAGACATGTACCAGACCATCTACCACGGCCGTGAAGGTGCCGACGTGATGCCGCCGTGGGGCGGAGCGCTGTCGGACGAGATCATCTGGGAACTGGTGGCGTACCTGCAGTATCTGGGGACGCAGCCGGCGGAGTGAGTATCGCGACGGAATGAAAGCGGGCGGCTTTGGCCGCCCGTTATTGTTTGCTGGATTCGAATTCTGGTGAGGTGCGTAGGGTGCGTTAGGCGAAGCCGTAACGCACCGAACGGGGGGGGAATAAACAAACGCCGCCCGAGGTCGAGCGGCGTTTGAGAAGGCGCACTGCGGGACCGGGGCGGATTTTCGATAGGTAATTGAGTCCCGAGTTGAGGCGCCCAATGGTGCGTTACGGCGGACGCCTAACGCACCCTTGTATTGTTTTCCCAGACCTCTTGTCAGCCTATTCTTCGGAATTGCGGTCATCAGGTCGGGTCGGGGGATCCCCCGACCCGAGTGGCTGGATGCCGAACGCACCCTTGGGAACGAACCCGTAGCGTAGATCCAAGCAGCAGCCGCTCACCCTCACCAACAGATCGGACAGTATCTTTGGCCCGGCATGGCCGGCAGCCCGGATGAACAAGGTGGATCAAGGGAGGAATCGGGATGGACACGGTTGTACTTGGTATCGATGTCTCAAAGAGCAAGCTGGACTGCGTGTTGCTCTATTCGCAAGGCAAGACGCGCCACAAGGTTGTTGGCAATAGCGTTGAGGGGCTTGCCATGCTTGAGCAGTGGCTCGACAAGCACGAAGTGGAGATGCTGCACGTGTGCATGGAAGCGACGGGCATCTATTGGGAGCTGGCGGCCGAAACGATGGCCAAACGCTCAGACTGCGTTGTCAGCGTCGTCAATCCTGCTCAGATCAAGGCCTTCGGTGCATCGCGTCTGGTTCGCACCAAGACCGATAAGGCCGACGCAGCGTTGATTGCCCGGTTCTGTACGGAGCGCCGTCCTGAGGCCTGGCAGCCACCAAGTGCTCAGGAGCAGGCTCTGCGCGCGATGGTGCTTCGGCTCGATGCCTTGCACGGCATGCGCACGCAGGAGAGCAATCGACTTGAGAGCGCTCGGGAAGCCGTTCGCGCAGGAATCGAAGAGCATCTGACGTGGCTGGACGAGCAGATCGCCCGGCTGGAGCGACAAATCCGCGATCACATCGATAGCGACCCTGATATGCGTGACAAGCGACAACTGCTCGAATCAATCCCTGGAGTCGGGGAGCGAACCGTCGCTGTGCTGCTGGCCTTCTATGCGCACCCCGAACGCTTCGGCAAAGCCCGCAAGGCCGTTGCTTTCGCAGGACTCGACCCACGACAGCACGAATCCGGTTCGAGCGTGCGAGGCCGAACGCATCTGTCGAAGATCGGTGATGTGTTGGTGCGCAAAGCGCACTACATGCCCGCCATGGTCGCTGCTTACAAAACCCGCTGGGGCGGCCTGTTCCGTCTAAGACTCGCCAGTGCGGGGAAGCATCCCAAACTCATCATCGGCGCAATGATGAGGAAGCTACTGCAGGTCGCCTTCGGCGTTCTCAAATCAGGAAAACCATTCGATCCGGCCCTTCATGGGGCTTGATTCGGATAACAGTATCTACAGAGTCCGCCTTGCGCGCGTTGATTGTTTGTACGAGTTTGCGATAGTTCGATTGGTAGGTCTGTATGAGGTTCCTTCTGATCTTTTTGAATGCTTTATCAAAATTCTTCTTAAGTACGCTGGAATGTCCATGTCCGACCCAAATGCGGAGATGTCAATTTCGTTAAGTTGATCCGAAAATTCTGAAAGCAGACTAAGTATCTCTTTTTCATCCATAAACTCTCGGCTTGTTTCTGTTGTTGCTCTCTGTCCATTGGGCTCGATGTGGTTTTCGTAACTGAATAATTCCTCTTTTAGGCGTAGGTTTACCTTTTCAGTGTTGGCTTCCAAGAGCTGTTTGATAAAATCAGTTGGATATATCTTTCTATTTTCATCTATCGATGCTACTTCAAGAATAAAGTGAACTACTAAGAATTCCTGAATGCTGTAGTGCGAAAAACGATAATCACCGTCTGAGTTTCGATTGAGTAGCGACCTCCCGGTGATGTCGAGTCTGGTTAATTTCTCGATTTCGCCAAAGCTTTCCGTTAGCTCATCTAGCTCCGGAGGAGATATTTTTACTTTCTTCTTGGCTTGCATCTCAAACGCGAGTCGAGCGCAGACGAGAAATAACGTTTCTGATTTTATTCCGGTTTTAGCTTCCTCTCGAATAAGCCAATTCTTAACAAGAGAGTAGTACAGAGAGTATTCTGACCAAACTTTAAGTTTCTCGTCAGCTTCGACAAGTTCGCCGATGAACGACAACAACATTGGACGGCACCTAAGAGATCCCATTCTCGAGACTATTTGCTTGGCTTTGGATCGGCGCGCCTTGTTTTTGTCGTATATAAAAGATTTTGGAAATCTATTTTCTAGGTATCTGTCGACTTGATAGTCGTCGAAGACGGATAAGTATTTGGATGGGCAGACAAATGGGCCTATTTTTATTCTTCCTAGTGCCTCAAGAGGGTCTGACTCGTGTTCGGGGAAGAATTGTGTTCGGCATGTGATTATTACCTTGCTAAAAGTTTTTGTGGCTTCGAGTATTTCTAGTAGCCTCTCGTGTGTTCTGCCGTACGCAGTAATGTCCTCATCAAGTGAGTCAAGGAGTAATAAAGTTTTTCTTCTGTTTTCAATTGCAGAAATTCTATTTATTGTGTCTTCGCCAAGCTTTTCGAGGTGGCAAGAATAGCCTTTAGGCCAAAATGGAGAGAGATGTAGAAGCTTTATCATAACGAGCGATGATGTTTTTCCCATCCCTGCGTCAGATAGTATGAATAATTGATTGTTTCCTTGTTGGAAGCTTTTTGCTTTTAAAAATTCCTCAATCTTTCTAAAAAGAGGTTGTTTTGAAATGAAAAAATCTTCATCGTGACGGTCGGCTGGATTGACTTCTTGGCAGCAGGGCTCGACGTAAACTTCTGCCAGCTCTAGTGGGTCGCTAAATAGAATTACGTTGTTTATTGAATTCAGCTCGCTATGTCTTTTTTTTCGGATGCGGCCAATATGCGCCCAGAGAGACTTAAGCCATTTGTCTCCCAAATCAAGAGGGATTATTTCAGTAAGCATTCGATTTGAGGCCTTTTGTGCAGGTTTTTTTTTGGTGCTGAAATGACATTGCTGTAATGTGTTGAAGTATTTTCTTGGAAAGAATTTTATATTTTTTATTTTGAATTGTGGTTTAAGCATTTAGTCATGCAAACCTATCTCATCAATACCACACCACCGATCCCCGCGAAGCAAACCAGCTGCGCCAGAAACAGCAAAAATCTGAGCAACACAACCCGGTTCGTCTGCACCATCGACACATGAACCAGTGACTGCAGCACCCGCGCGACCACCGCGATGACCGACAACGTATCAACCGTATGCGTGATCGAATTCGTGGCATACGCACCAAACACCACTGCGATAAACACCGGCAGGTTTTCCACACAGTTGGCATGAGCGCGCATGGCGCGTTTGTAGAAGTCGCTGCCGCGAACGTCGTCGGCCTTGTAGTCGGTGAGTTGTGCCTTGCCTCTGAAGATGTTTCCCCAGCGGTAGATGCCCACGGTCATGACAAGCAGGAGCAGGGTCCAGAGGGCGAAGAGTACGACCATGATGATGGCGATTGGCGTCATGGCGATTCCGTTTTGCGCGGTTCAAGTATCTGAGGGTGTTGCGCTGTGTGGCGTATCTCTCACAGGGCCAGAAGATGCGGCACCGGGTCGATGTTATGGTGCCTCGACCCGACAGGCGATGCAATGCCCCATGGCTAGTGGGCTCAGGGCATCAGAATGCTTCTTATAGCCGTTTGGCAATGGCTATCGATCAGCAAACCGGAATCATTACGCCGGAATAAGTCGCAACGTGCGTGTGTTCATGCAGATGTTCGCCAGGAGCGAACTCCGATCCATGAATGAGCAGGAGCGCAAGATGCTTTCGATCCGACATATCGCCCTCGCACTGGGCACTATCCTTACTCTGGGCGCGGGTGCCGCGCAGGCAAATGGCGCGGTGGTGGACGCCTATGGTGATTTTCTTCCCACGTTCACGGGCCCGGCCAATGGTGATCTGGACGTGATTGCGGCAGCCGGTTTCTACGACGGGGCGGCGCAAAACTTCACCTTCAGCACGATCCTGGCCGACACGGTCGGCACCACCCCGGGGGCGCTGTATGTGTGGGGCATCGACCGGGGCCTGGGCACCGAGCGCTTTGTGACCGGCACGCCGTCCATCGGCGCGGGGGTGAGCTTCGACTCGGTACTGCTGGTCCGGCTGGATGGCACCGGCGTGTTCAACGATTTCATCCAGGGGGTCGTCACGCCGCTCGATCCGTCGATGATTCACCTGAGCAGTGTCACCGTCTCGGTGGAGGCGTTGCCCCTGAGCCTGTTTGCGCCCAATGCCGCGGGATTCGTTGCCCCCGACCAATACACCTGGAACCTGTGGCCGCGTGTGGGGCTGGGCAGCAACAGCCAGATCTCGGACTTCGCCCCCGATGCGAGCAACCTGGCATTCCAGGTCACCGCGGTGCCAGAGCCGGAGAGTTGGGCGCTGTTTCTTTCCGGCCTTGCCGTGACCGGGTTCGTGGCGAGACAGCGCGCTCGCGAGGCCCGCTGATCCGGCGGATGCCGGGTGTCGCGTCGGGCAGGGCAAAGTCACTTGGCCGCAAAATACTCACCAGTGAAATGCGCCCCTGGAGTCTGGTTCTCCAACAAAAAAAAGGGGCGGCACATGCCGCCCCTTTTTTCTTTGCTGGCCTGAGCCGCTTACCAACCGTCCCTCCGGTTCGGCGGCACGATCTGCAGCTTGTCCAGCTTGCGATAGAAGGTCGCCCGCGACATGCCAAGTTCCTCGGCGGACTTCTTCACCTGCCACTGGTTGCGGCGCAGGGTTTCGATCATCTGGGCGCGCAAGGTGGCTTCGGCGTCGGTCTTGGAGACCGGCGTGCGTGGTGCCGGGGGGGCGCGGCCGGTCGTGCTATGGCGGGCATCTGCAGGGGCGTGCGGTCCATGGGCGGCATGTTGGGGGGCGTCATGCAGTCCGAGGCGCCGGAGAAGATCTCCGGCGGGAAGTGCTCGGGACGCAGGGCGTTGCCGTCGGCGATTAAACAGGCGTAGTGCAGTTAGCAGATATTGCCAGGCCATCCTGCTTTTGCTTGATGGAGTATGACAAAGGGTTCAGTCCATGGAGTACAATGAGAATGTCAAAAAAATACCCAAAAGGAATTTCGATGAGGTTTTTGTTCGCTTGTGCATTGGCGCTGACGGTTTCGGGTCCGTCTCAAGCGTTGACCCTGAATTTCTCCGACCTTGAGCAGGCCGGTGATTCTTACGTGCTCATGAATCACTACGAATCGTCGGGTTTCAAAATTGAGCACCCAAATCCTCTATATCCAGAGGATCCAGATCTCTTCGGAACGTGGGGTAGCTCGCATCCAGAATACGACGCGTCGGCAGCGCTCTTTAATAACTACGGAGGGGAGACCTCGCGGATATCCGCCACAAATGGAGGTACATTCGGGTTGGTCTCGATGGAGTTTGACTTGCTCTTTTACGAAGACTACTTCGATCCCAATGGCTTCCCTCTTTTGATCGAAGTCAGGGGGTTTGATGCTTCTGGGGTTGAGCTTGCAAGGCAAGAGGTTGTCCTCGAAAGTGACGGCTGGTCAGCGGTTAATTTTTCCGATGCGTTTCGCAGCATCGCTTACGCTGAATGGATCCAAGCTTATCCGCCAGAACAGACATACGGCTTCCAAATCAAGCCCTTTCAGTTCGATAACGTGGTCTTGTCTCCGGTGCCCGAAGCTAACATTGCCACCATGCTGATTGCCGGTTGCTGTCTTCTCACGGCTGTCGGCAGGAGACGGTAGATCAAGGGCGGCTAGCCAAGCCTTGGGCGATGGGTGGTCGGTAGCGCGCGTTGGGCTGCGATACCGTTACATTGACGAGTCGTTCTGTCGGGAAAAAGGGGCGGCACATGCCGCCCCTTTTTTCTTTGCTGGCCTGAGCCGCTTACCAACCATCTCTTCGATTCGGCGGCACGATCTGCAGCTTGTCCAGCTTGCGATAGAAGGTCGCCCGCGACATACCCAGTTCTTCGGCGGACTTCTTCACCTGCCACTGGTTGCGGCGCAGGGTTTCGATCATCTGGGCGCGCAGGGTGGCTTCGGCGTCGGTCATGGAGACCGGCGTGCGTGGTGCCGAGGGCGCGGCCGGTCGTGCCATGGCGGGCATCTGCAGGGGTGTGCGGTCCATGGGCGGCATGTTGGGGGGCGTCATGCAGTCCGAGGCGGCGGAGAAGATCTCCGGCGGGAAGTGCTCGGGGCGTAGGGCGTTGCCGTCGGCGATGGCACAGGCGTAGCGCATGGCGTGGCGCAGCTGGCGGATGTTGCCCGGCCATTCGTACTGCTCCAGCGCGCGGCGCACTTCGCTGTCCAGCTCCTGCCCCTCGCGTCCCATGGCGGCCGATTCGTCGCGCAGGACCTTGTCGATGACCTGGCCGATGTCGGTGCGCTCGCGCAGGGGCGGGAGCATGAAGACGGCAGCGTTGAGGCGGTAGTAAAGGTCCTCGCGGAAGCGGCCTTCGCGCACCAGCTCGGGCAGGTTCTGGTGAGTGGCGCAGATGATGTGCAGGTTCACCGGGATGGGGGTCTCGGCGCCCAGAGGCAGCACTTCGCCTTCGGCCAGCACGCGCAGCAAGCGGCACTGCAGCTGCAGCGGCATGTCGCCGATTTCGTCCAGGAAGAGGGTGCCGCCGTCGGCCTGCAGGATCTTGCCGCGGGCGCCCTTGTTGCGCGCGCCAGTGAAGGCGCCGTCCCGGTAGCCGAACAGTTCGCTCTCGATCAGGTTTTCCGGAATGGCCGCGCAGTTGAGGGCCACGAAGGGTTTGTCGCGCCGCTCGGAGTAGTCGTGGATGGCGCGGGAGAAGGCTTCCTTGCCGGTGCCGGTTTCGCCCAGCAGCATGGCGGGGATGTCGCGGTTGGCAATCTTGAGGGCGCGCTCCACGTTGTCGCGCAGGCGCACGTCTTCGATGGCCAGGTGGCTGAAGCCGCGCAGGTGTTCTTTCGGTTCGCGTTTGGCCAGTTCCTGCCGCACCATTTCCGGTTCGGGGCGGATGGAGGTGCGCTTGCGCAGCGCCGGGGAATGCAGGTTGGCGAACAGGCGCTCACCCGAGCCCTGGATGCGCAGCGGGAAGGCCTGACCCGGACGACCGTGGGCGGTGGCAAGGATGTCGTGGGCGGTGCACTCGAACAGGTCGTGAATGAACTCCGGGGGCGTGCCGTCGCGGGTGAACAGCTCGAGCTTGGCGCGCCGGTTGCCGCCCATGATGCGTCCGTTCTCGTCGAAACCGATGAGGTAGTCGGTCTGCACGCTCAGGTATTCGGCCAGGCGACCACACTGCAGCACCCAGTAGGGGCGCAGGGTGTAATAGGCAAAGGCATTCTCGATCTGTTGCGCCCGCTCGATCACCATGCGGAACACCAGCGCCTGACTGTCGCGGCCGGTGGGGGAGTGCAGCGCCGAGGCGTCGAGGATGGCGATGGGCGAGTCCTCCATGCCGAAGATGGGGGCCGAGCTGCAGGTGAAGGCGATGTTGTGGGTGCGGAAGTGTTCGTCCCGGTGCACCAGGGTGGGCTGGCCGTCGATCAGGCTGGTGCCCACGCCGCAGGTGCCCTCGGTATCTTCCGACCAGCAGGTGCCGGGGCGAAAGCCCTGTTCGCGGAATTCCTTTTCCAGACTCGGCACGGTGCGGTAGTCGAGGGTGATGCCGGCGCCGTCGGTCATGAGTACACAGTAGTTGGCGGGCAGCACCTGGGCGTGCAGGCGGTCGATGCCTTCACGGGAGATGCGCATGAAGGCTTCCAGGCGGTCGCGGTGCTCGCGCAATTCCTGCGAGGTGACGATACGGGGCGTATTGACTCGTGCCGGATCGACCTGGTGGGTGTTGAGCGAACGCTGCCAGGAGCGCATGAGCCGCTGTGAGCTGGCGTCGGGGCCGAGCTGTGTCTTGCGCTCGACGACTTCCAGCACCTTGCCGACATGTCTTGCGACTGTCTGTGGTGATTGCATTTTGTCTCCTCCGTTCCGGTCTTGTTGCGCCGGATATCTCGAGTAGCACCGATCTCTCGGGGAGCGGTGCGGAGCATCTTTGACCCCGAGTCAAGACTAAGAGTGTGTTTACACGAACGCAATAGGTACACGTGTCTCATTTGGCTGAGACAGCTGTGGCCGGACACACGGTCACTGACGCACCTGTCTTCGAGCGATGCGCCGGTTTTGCATGCCCGTAGCGGGTTGTGGCTGATCTGTGCGTCTGTTTCAAGTGGCTGAAAATAAAGCGATTAGCGAAGTTTTAGCGGTGGATTTCGGTTTGGGGGGGGTGTTCCGGCACGACTCCTGCGCTAGGGCTGAGGACTCAATCCACAGGATGCCTCGTGCCCCACATCGCTCAACCTGCCATCACTGTCGGCATCATCGCCAACCCGGCTTCCGGGCGCGACATTCGCCGGCTGACCGCCAAGGCCTCGGTGTTCCCGACCGCCGAGAAGGCGAACATGGTCCAGCGCGTTCTGGGTCCGCTCGGTCGGCTCGGCGTTGATCGCGTGCTCATGATGCCGGACAAGACCGGTATCGCTGCCGGGGTGATCCGCGCCCTGCGCACCCACCACGCCACCCATCTGCCGCCCTGGCCGCAGGTGGACTTTCTCGACATGCCGATCACCGAAACGCAGGAAGACACGGTGGTGGCGGCGCGCATGCTGGTCGAGGCCGGCGCACAGCTGGTGGTGGTGCTCGGCGGTGACGGCACCCATCGGCTGGTGGCCGCTGCCGCGCCCGAGCTGCCCATGGCAACGCTCTCGAGCGGCACCAATAACGTGTTCCCCGATCTTCGCGAAGCGACGGTGACCGGACTGGCGGCGGCCATGTATCTGACCGGGCGCGTGTCGCGAGAAAAAGCGCTCAAACCGAACAAGCGGCTGGTGGTGCGCTATGGCGAGCGTGAAGAGATCGCGCTGGTGGACCTGTGCGTGACCCGTCACCAGCACATTGGCGCTCGCGCCGTGTGGGAGGCCGACACCATCACCGAGCTGTTCGTCACCTTTGCCGAGGCGGACGCCATCGGCCTGTCGGCCATCGCGGCGGCAGTGGCTACCGTGCCGCGCGAGGGCGATCAGGGCTTGCGGGTGGTCTGCGGGCCGACGGGGCAGCCAGTCCTGGCGCCCATCGCCCCCGGGGTGCTGGCCGAGCTGGGCGTGACCCGCGCCGAGGCGCTGGTGCCCGGCACCGAATATCGCATCGAGCCCCTGATGGGCAGCGTGGCCCTCGATGGCGAGCGCGAGATCGAGCTCGATGGCCGCACGCCGGCCTTTGTGCGCATCGACACCCGCGGGCCGCTCACGCTGGACGTGCCGGCAACCCTGGCCGCGGCCCGGGAGGCATCGATGCCTTCATCCATTTTCCAAGTTGCAGCGTCGCCCGATTCGCGGCGGCTCGCATCCGGTCGATCCGACCAATAACCCAAGAAGGAGACAATCGTGACCAGCACGCTCAATCGTGAAGGCCTGCTCGAGGCCTACCGGACGATGCGCACCATCCGCGAATTCGAGGAACGGGTGCACAACGACTTTGCCACCGGCGAGATCCCGGGCTTCGTTCACCTGTATGCCGGCGAAGAGGCTTCGGCCACCGGCGTCATGGCCCACCTGAACGGCGACGACTACATCGCCAGTACCCATCGCGGCCATGGCCATTGCATTGCCAAGGGCGTCGATCCGGTCGGCATGATGGCCGAGATCTGGGGCAAGGCCACCGGCACCTGCAAGGGCAAGGGCGGCTCCATGCACATTGCCGATCTGGAAGTGGGCATGCTCGGCGCCAACGGCATCGTCGGTGGCGGCGGCCCGCTCATCTGCGGCACCGCGCTGGCCTCCAAACTGCGTGGCG
Source organism: Nitrogeniibacter aestuarii (assembly GCF_017309585.1). Lineage (NCBI taxonomy): Bacteria > Pseudomonadati > Pseudomonadota > Betaproteobacteria > Rhodocyclales > Zoogloeaceae > Nitrogeniibacter > Nitrogeniibacter aestuarii. The sequence continues at coordinate 1,147,531 of NZ_CP071321.1, forward strand.
ACAGGACCGTGGGTGTGTGCTTCTTCGGTGACGGCGCTTCCAACCAGGGCACCATCTTCGAGGCCATGAACCTGGCCACGGTGTGGAATCTGCCGGCCATCTTCGTGGCCGAGAACAATGGTTACGCCGAGGCCACGTCCTCCACCTTCTCCGTGGCGGTGGACAACATCGCTGACCGCGCCTCCGCCTTCGGCATGCCTGGCGTGATCGTCGACGGCTTCGATTTCTTCGCCGTGCATGAAGCGGCAGGCGAGGCCATCGAGCGCGCCCGCAATGGTGGCGGCCCGACCCTGCTGGAAGTGAAGCTGTCGCGCTACTACGGCCACTTCGAGGGTGACCAGCAGACCTATCGCGCGCCCGGCGAGGTGCAGAAGCTGCGCGAAACCAAGGACTGCCTGATGCAGTTCCGCAAGCGCGTGACCGCCAACGGTGAAATCACCAACGAACAGCTCGATGCCATCGACGCCGAGGTGCTGAAGATGATCGACGACTCGGTGATCAAGGCCAAGTCGGATCCCAAGCCTGATGCATCCCAACTGATGACCGACGTGTACGTGAGCTACTAACAGAATCCGAGGAGACGACAATGGCAAGAAAGATCAGTTACCAGCAGGCCATCAACGAGGCACTGGATCAGGAAATGAGCCGCGATCAGACCGTGATCGTGATGGGTGAGGACAATGCCGGCGGCGCCGGATCGCCGGGCGAGGAAGACTCCTGGGGCGGTGTGCTGGGCGTGACCAAGGGGCTGTTCCACAAGCACCCGGGCCGCGTGCTCGACACCCCGATCTCGGAGTCGGGCTTCATTGGTGCCGCGGTGGGCGCCGCCTGCAACGGCATGCGTCCGGTGGCCGAACTCATGTTCGTGGATTTTCTCGGCGTGTGTTTCGACCAGATCTTCAACCAGGCGGCCAAATTCAAGTACATGTTCGGTGGCAAGGCGGAAACGCCGGTGGTGATCCGTACCATGTACGGTGCGGGCTTCCGCGCAGCGGCCCAGCACTCCCAGTGCCTGTACAACATCTTCACCCACATCCCGGGTCTGAAGGTGGTGGTGCCGTCCAACCCGTATGACGCCAAGGGCCTGCTGATCCAGTCGATCCGCGACAACGACCCGGTCATCTTCATGGAGCACAAGGTGCTCTACACCATGGAAGGCGACGTGCCCGAAGAGAGCTACGCCATCCCCTTCGGTGAAGCCAACGTGCTGCGCGAAGGTAACGACGTGACCATCGTGGCCATCGGCCGCATGGTGAATCTGGCCATGGAAGCGGCCGGCAACCTGCAGAAGCAGGGCATCCAGTGCGAAGTGATCGACCCGCGCACCACCTCGCCGCTGGACGAGGACACCATCCTCGAGAGCGTCGAGAACACCGGTCGTCTGGTGGTCGTCGATGAGTCCAACCCCCGTTGCAGCATGGCCAGCGACATCGCCGGCATTGTTGCCCAGAAGGCCTTCGGTGCCCTGAAGGCGCCGATCGAGCAAGTGACCGCGCCCCACGTACCGGTGCCGTTCAGCGACGCGCTGGAAGACATCTACGTGCCGAGTGTGGCCCAGATCGAAGCGGCCGCCAAGCGAGTCAAGGAGTACAAGTAATGTCTGCAATCCACACCCTCACCATGCCGAAATGGGGCCTTTCCATGAAAGAAGGGAAGGTCAACGGCTGGCTGAAGGACATCGGCGATGAGATCAGTCTGGGCGAGGAAATCGTCGAGATCGAATCGGAAAAGATCGCCGGTGCGCTCGAAGCCGGTGTGACCGGCGTGCTGCGCCGCCAGAGCGCCAACGAGGAAGACGTGCTGCCCGTGGGCGGACTGCTGGGCATCGTCACCGAAGGTGATGTGTCCGACGCCGACATCGACGCTGCCGTGGCCGAGTTCAACGCCAACTTCGTGCCGCCGTCCGACGATGAGGAGGACGACGGCCCCGCCACTCAGAACATCGAGATCGGCGGGCGTCGCATCCGTTACCTCAAGCGTGGCGACGGCGGCGAGCCGATGATCCTGATCCATGGTTTTGGCGGCGACCTCAACAACTGGCTGTTCAACCATGAGCCCCTGTCGGCCGAGCGCGAGGTCTATGCCCTCGATCTGCCGGGGCATGGTGCGTCGGTCAAGGAGGTGGGCGACGGCAGTCTCGACACCCTGGCGGCCACGGTCATCGGTTTCATGGATGAACTGGGCATCGGCGCGGCGCATCTGGTGGGGCACTCCATGGGCGGCGCGGTGTCGCTCTCGGTGGCCGACAAGGCACCGGAGAAGGTGCGCTCGCTCACCCTCATCTGCAGTGCCGGTCTGGGCGACGAGATCAACGGCGAGTACATCGACGGTTTCGTGGGTGCGGCGGATCGTCGCTCGCTCAAGCCGCTGCTCAAGGAGCTGTTCTCGGACGAGAGCCTGGTCACCCGCCAGCTGGTGGACGACATGCTCAAGTACAAGCGCCTCGAGGGTGTGGATGCGTCCCTGTCGGCCATCGCGGCCTCGGCCTTCAAGGGCGGCAAGCAGCAGACCGTCCTGCGTGGCGTGATCGAGCGGCTGGACAAACCGGTGCTGGTGATCTGGGGTCAGAACGACCGGATCATCCCGTCCGCACATGCCCCGGCGGCAGGTGGCAAGGTGCAGACCGAGGTGCTCGAAGGGCAGGGCCACATGGTCCAGATGGAGTCGGCGAACGACGTCAATCGAATCATCGAGCGATTCCTCGCTTAAGCCTTGCGGCGGCCATCCGGATGGGTGGCCGCCGGTTTTTCCGGAGTGACCCATGATGACAGAGCCAAAACCCGTGGGCCTGCGCGGGGGGGACAAGCTCGCCCGTATCCCGGTGAAGGTGGACAGCGAGCGCGCTTCGCCACCTAAACCGGCCTGGTTGCGCGCCCGTGACCCGGGGCTGCCCGCCGTGGCGCGCCTGCAAGGCATTCTGCGCGAGCATGAGCTGCACACCGTGTGCGAAGAGGCTGCCTGCCCCAACATTGGCGAGTGCTTCAGCAACGGCACCGCCACTTTCATGATTCTGGGGGGCATCTGCACGCGGCGCTGCCCCTATTGCGATGTGGCCCACGGTCGCCCGGCGGCTCCGGACGCCGACGAGCCCGAACACCTGGCCCGCGCCATTGCCGCCATGGGATTGCGCTATGTGGTGATCACCTCGGTGGACCGTGACGACCTGCGCGATGGCGGCGCGGACCATTTCGCCCAATGCATTCGCGCCGCACGCGAGGCGCACCCGGGCATCCGCATCGAGGTGCTGACACCGGATTTTCGCGGCCGTGAAGCGGTGGCGATGGACATCCTCGCCGCCACGCCGCCGGACGTGTTCAACCACAACATCGAGACCGTGCCGCGGTTGTACCGTGCCGCGCGCCCCGGGGGCGACTATCTCGGCTCGCTGGCTCTGCTGCAAGCGGCCAAGGCCGCCATGCCCGGTGTGCCCACCAAGTCGGGCCTGATGCTCGGGCTGGGTGAATCCGATGCCGAAGTGATTGCCGTGATGGCCGACCTGCGTGACCACGGCTGCGACATTCTAACCCTGGGGCAGTACCTGCGCCCCTCGAAAGACCATCTGCCGGTGGACCGCTATGTGACACCCGCCGCCTTCGACCGCCTGCGTGAGCACGCGGTGGGCCTCGGTTTTGCCGAAGTCGCTGCCGGCCCGCTGGTGCGCTCGAGCTACCGCGCCGATCAGGTGGCTGCCGCTGCGGGGGTGAAGCACGCATGAACCGAATCGAAATCAACGCACGCCCGACCGACATCCCGACCGGCTGGCGCGTGTCCGATCTGATTGAAGACCTGGGCTACACCGGCAAGCGCATCGCCGTGGAGATCAATGGCGAGATCGTCGTGCGCGGGGCCCACGAGGCCACCGTGCTGCGCGATGGCGACCGGGTCGAGATCGTGATTGCCGTGGGCGGCGGCTAGAGCACACACCGCCCAACCACCACACCAAAACAAGGAGACACCCATGAAACTGCTGCACGCACTTGGACTGAGCATTGCCCTGCTGGTCGCCCTGTGGGTCTATGTGAGCATCGGCATGCCGAATCTCGGCTTCTATCCCTGGATCGGCTTTGTGGCCTGGGCCGCGTTCTACGCGGCGGGCGGCGGGCGCGACGGGGTGTTCAAGCCGCTCGCGGCCGCCACGGTCGCCATCTTGCTGACCGCTGTCACCATGTATGCCGTGGGTGTCGCGGGTGGCGGCCTGGGCGCCATGATCGGGCTGGTCGCCATCCTGGCTTTCGTGCTGGTGGTGCTCTCGGACGTGGCGGTGCTGTCGTATACCCCTGCGGCCTTCCTGGGGGCGGCCACCTACTTCGGCTCGGGGGGCAAGGTCGACGAGAGCATTCTCTTCGTGATCCTCTCGTGGATTGCCGGTCTGGTGCTCGGCTACGCCAGCGAGGCGCTGGGCAAGAAGATGGCCAAGCCGGCCTGAGGACTGCTTCATGAACAAGCCCAAGGACTTCCCCATGGATATGCTGCAACTGGGCTCGCACATCGTGAGCTCCCGCCTGCTGGTGGGCACCGGCAAGTATCGCGACTTCGACGAGACCCGCGCCGCCATCGACGCCAGCGGGGCGCAAGTGGTCACCGTGGCCATTCGCCGCACCAACATCGGGCAGGACCCCAACGCACCGAGCCTGCTCGATGCGCTCCCGCCCGACGAGTTCGTGATGCTGCCCAACTCCGCCGGCTGCTTCACCGCCGACGATGCGGTGCGCACGCTCAGGCTCGCCCGCGAGCTGCTTGACGGGCACAACCTGGTCAAGCTGGAAGTGCTGGGGGACCAGGAAACCCTGTTCCCCAACATGCCCGAAACGCTCAAGGCGGCCGAGACGCTGGTCAAGGACGGCTTCGAGGTGATGGTCTATTGCTCGGATGACCCCATCCAGGCACGCATGCTCGAAGACATGGGCTGCGTGGCCATCATGCCCCTGGCCAGCCTGATCGGCTCGGGGATGGGCATTCTCAATCCGTGGAACCTGGGCATCATCATCGACCGCAGCCGCGTGCCGGTGATCGTCGATGCGGGTGTGGGCACGGCCTCGGATGCCGCCATCGCCATGGAGCTGGGCTGCGACGGGGTGCTCATGAACACCGCCATTGCCGCCGCCAACGATCCGGTGCGCATGGCCGGCGCCATGCGTTCGGCCGTGCAGGCCGGGCGCGACGCCTTCCTCGCCGGGCGCATGCCCAAACGCCTCTACGCGGGCAGCCCCAGCTCGCCCGTGGGCGGCGTGATCGGCGCCAGCAAGTAATTCAACCTATTGAAGTGCCCGCCCGGACCGGAAACGGTCCGTGGCGGCGCTCGTCCGAACACATCACACTCAAGGAGAACAGGGCATGAGCACAAGCACGCCCCTCGAATGCGACATGCTGGTCCTCGGGGCCGGCCCCGGCGGCTATTCGGCCGCGTTCCGGTCAGCCGATCTGGGCATGAAGACCATCCTCGTCGAGCGCTACGGCACCCTCGGCGGCGTGTGCCTGAACGTGGGCTGCATTCCCTCCAAGGCCTTGCTGCATGTGGCCAGCGTGATGGAAGAGGTGGCCTCTTTCGAAGACCTCGGCGTCGAATACGACGAGCCGAACATCGACGTGAGCCGTCTGCTGGCCCACAAGAACAAGGTGGTCGGCAAACTCACCGGCGGGCTGGCGGCCATGGCGCAGATGCGCAAGGTGACCGTAGTGCGCGGCAGCGGCAGGTTCGCCGATGCGCACACGCTGTCCGTCGCGCTGACCACCGGGCCGGGGCAGGCCGCCACGGGCGAGACGCAGCAGATTCGCTTCAAGCAATGCATCATCGCGGCGGGCAGTTCGGCGGTGCATCTGCCCTTCCTGCCCGAGGACGCGCGCATCGTCGATTCCACCGGCGCGCTGGAACTGCGTCAGGTGCCGAAGAAGATGCTGGTGATCGGCGGCGGCATCATCGGGCTGGAGATGGCCACGGTGTACTCCGCGCTCGGCGCCCGGGTGGATGTGGTCGAGATGCAGGACACGCTGATGCAGGGGCCGGACCGGGATCTGGTGCGGGTGTGGGAGAAGCAGAACAAGCATCGCTTCGACCGCATCATGACCGGTACGCGCACCACCGCCGTGCATGCCCGCGACGACGGGCTGCATGTGAGCTTCGAGGGCAAGAAGGCGCCGGCCGAGCCGCAGCGCTACGACCTCATCCTGCAATCGGCCGGCCGCAAGCCGAACGGACTCGCCATTGGCGCTGACCAGGCCGGCGTGACCGTGAGCGAGCAGGGCTTCATCTCGGTGGATGCCCACATGCGCACCAACGTGCCGCACATCTTCGCCATCGGCGACATCGTCGGCCAGCCCATGCTCGCCCACAAGGCGGTGCATGAGGCCCATGTGGCCGCCGAAGTGGCGGCGGGGCACGATCGCCGCTTCGATGCCTCGGTGATTCCGAGCGTGGCCTACACGCATCCGGAAGTGGCCTGGGTGGGCATGACCGAAACCCAGGCCAAGGCCGAGGGCAGGGCGGTGAGCGCCGCCAAGTTTCCCTGGGCCGCCAGCGGCCGGGCCATCGCCAATGGCGCCGACTACGGCATGACCAAGCTCATCTTTGACGAGACCACGCATCAGTGCATCGGCGGCGCCATGGTCGGCCCCAGCGCGGGCGACATGATCGGCGAGGTGGTGCTGGCCATCGAGATGGGGGCCAAGGCTCAGGACATCGGGCGCAGTATTCACCCGCACCCGACACTGGGCGAATCCATCGGCATGGCGGCCGAGGTGTTCGAGGGCGTGTGTACCGATCTGCCGGCCGCGCGCTGAGCGCGGTGGCCAGGTGAATCAGCCCGGGCGCATCTCGCCGCACAACGGTTGGCGGAGGTGCACGCGCACCTGCGCGGGCGTGTGCGCGACGGCCAGCAGGTAGTGCAGCTTGGCGAAGGCGGCCTCGGGCGTGAGGTCGGCGCCGTCGATCACGCCCAGACGGGAGAGTGCCGCGCCGCTGGCGTAGGTGTCCTGCGCCACGCGGCCCTGCCAGCACTGGGTCAGGTTCAGCACGACCAGCTCGCGCTCGGCGGCGCGCTCCAGCGCGGCCGATAGCGTCGGATCGTCGCTGGGCAGGTTGCCCACGCCGTAGCTGAGCAGAATCAGCCCGCGCACGGCCGGGTCCGCCGACAGGGCGTCGATGCGGCGTCCGCTCAGGCCCGGGTGCACGGTCAGCAGTTCGACCGTGTCCGTCGAGAGTGGCGGGTTGCGAAAATCCCGCGCTGGCGGCGAGAGCAGGGCACGCTCATCGACCTGAAGGTCGATGCCGATGCGGGCCAGAGCCGGCGCGTTGGGCGAATCGAAGGCGTCGAAATCGCTGCTCGCACGCTTGCGACAGCGGTTGCCACGCATGAGCGTGCGCCCGAAGCACACCGCCACCTCGCGGATCTCGCGCCGGGCGGCGAACTGCAGCGCCGCGTGCACGTTGCCCAGGGCGTCGCTGCGTGCCTGCAACCAGGGAATCTGCGCCCCGGTGAGAATCACCGGCTTGTCCGCGCCCATCAGCAGGAAGGACAGGGCGGAGGCGGTCCACGCCAGGGTGTCGGTGCCGTGCAGGACCACGAAGCCGTCATACGCGTCCCATTGCGCGATGAGCGGGGCGGCAATCGCCGACCAGTCGCCCGGGCGCAATTGCGCGCTGTCGATAGGGTGCTCGAGCGACTGCACATCGAAATGCGGGAGACGATGAGCATCTTCAGCGAGCGCGGCATGCAGCCGCTCGGCGAACCCGTCCATCGGACGCAGCCCGTCGGGCGAGGGCGCCATCCCGATGGTGCCCCCCGCGTAGAGGACGAGAACCCGCGATGCCATCAGGCCGCCGTCCTTGGCGCGAGCATCGAGCTCGGGCTCAGCAGGGCGTCGAGTTGCCCGTGGTCGAGCAGGCCCTCGGCCACCACCAGCTCACGCACGGTGCTGCCGCTCATGAGCGCGGTCGAGGCAATGCGCGTGGCGTTGCCGTAACCGATATGCGGCACCAGCGCGGTGATCACGCCGATGCTGGTGTCCACGTGGCGCTGGCATTGCTCGCGATTGGCGCGGATGCCCCGGATGCAGCGGGTTTCGAGCATATGGCAGGCGGAGGCCAGCATCTGGGTGGCGTTGAGCAGGTTGTAGACGATGAGCGGCTCCATGGCGTTGAGCTGGAGCTGACCGGCCTCGGCCGCCAGCGTGACCGCCAGATCGGCGCCGATCACCTGATAGGCCACCTGATTGACCGCTTCGGGGATCACCGGATTGACCTTGCCGGGCATGATCGACGAGCCCGGCTGCATCGGCGGCAGAAAGATTTCGCCCAGGCCGGTGCGCGGGCCGCTCGAGAGCAGGCGCAGGTCGTTGGCGACCTTGGAGAGCTTGACCGCGAGGCGCTTGAGAATGCCCGAATAGAGCACGAAGGCCCCCATGTCGGAGGTCGCCTCGACCAGATTGGCGGCCGGGACGATGGGTTTGCCCGAAATGTCGGCCAGGTGACGCACCGCGAGTTTCGCGTACTGCGGGTGGGTATTGATACCCGTGCCGATCGCCGTGCCGCCGAGGTTGACCTCGCACAGCAGCAGGCACACCTCGCGGATACGGTCGATGTCCTCCCCCAGATTGACCGCGAAGGCATCGAACTCCTGCCCCAGGGTCATGGGCACGGCGTCCTGCAACTGGGTCCGGCCCATCTTGAGCACGTCGGCAAATTCCAGCCCCTTGGCTTCGAGGGCACGCTTGAGGCTGGCGATGGCGTCCATGAGCGGTTCGGCCGCGAACTGCAGGCCCACGCAGACCGCCGTGGGATAGGCGTCATTGGTGGACTGGGACTTGTTCACATCATCGTTGGGGTGCAGGTGGGCGTAGTCGCCCTTGGCATGGCCGAGCTTCTCCAGCGCCAGATTGGCGATCACCTCGTTGGCGTTCATGTTGGTGGAGGTGCCGGCGCCACCCTGGATCAGGTCAACCACAAAGGCCTCGTGAAGACGGCCACCGATGATGTCGTCGCAGGCGGCGAGAATGGCTTTCGCCTTTTCGGGCGCCAGCAGGCCCAGATCCCGGTTGGCCCGGGCTGCCGCGGCCTTGACCATGGCCAGGGCCTTGACGAAGTGCGGGAAATGACTGATCGGCACACCGGTGATGGCAAAGTTGTCCAGTGCGCGCTGGGTCTGGATGCCGTACCAGGCATCGGCCGGAATGGCCATGTCGCCGAGCAGATCGTGTTCGATGCGGGTGTTCATGAGAAGGCTTCCGTTGGGGTTGGGGGTGCCCGGATGCAGGGGAGCGTCCGGGCGGGCGGCGCACTCAGGTACGCTCGGGTGTCAGTGCAGAAGAGGCGGACTGCGGAAGCTCGGGCTCCAGTGTCCAGGCAGCGGGGTCGACGCCCACGTCGGTAAAGCGGCGGGCATCGAATCGCGGTTCGTCCGCCCCGGCAGCCACCTGTTGGTCGTAGTCCTTCATCAGACGCAGGCCGGTCTTGAACAGCATGGCCAGGGCAAACAGGTTGACCAGGGCGAGCAGGCCCATGGTCACGTCGGCGAAGGCGAACGCGGTGCCCAGATCGGTGGTGGCGCCCCAGCCGCACAGGGCAATGACCATCACCCGGTACACCACCAGCACGCTGCGGTTCTCACCGGTGAAGAAGCTCAGGCTGTTTTCACCCAGGTAGTAGTTGTAGACCATGGTGGTGAAGCCGAAGAGCATCAGGGCAACGCTCACGAACACCCGGCCCCATTCGCCCACGATGCCCGCCAGTGATGCCTGGGTCAGCGCAACGCCGCCCAGCTCGGTGGCCATGCCGGGTTGATAGACATTGCTCAGCAGCACCATGAAGGCGGTGCAGGAACACAGGATGAGGGTGTCGATGAATACCGAGAACGCCTGCACGATGCCCTGGCTGGCCGGATGGGGCACGTAGGCCACCGCCGCCACGTTGGGCGCGCTGCCCAGACCGGCCTCGTTGGAGAACAGACCGCGCTTCACGCCCAGCAGAATGGCGCCACCGATGCCGCCGCCAATGGCCGGCTCAAGACCGAAAGCACTCTTGAAGATCAGGGCAAACACGCCGGGGACCGCGTCGATGTTCATGGCGATGACGATCAGCGCGATGGCCAGATAGCCCACCGCCATGACCGGCACCAGGAATTCGGCCACCTGGGCGATGCGGCGCACACCGCCGAAGACGATGCCGGCCACCACCAGCGCCAGCACGATGCCCGAGGCGAACACCGGCACGCCGAAGGCGTCGTTGACCGAGGTGGCCACCGAGTAGGACTGCAGGGCATTGAAGCCGAAGCCGAAGGTGGCAAGCAACAGCACCGAGTAGATGCCGGCCAGCCACTTCCACTGCGGGCCCATGCCGCGCGAGATGTAGTATGCCGGCCCGCCGCGGTAGGTGCCATCGGGCTCGGCCTGCTTGTAGGCCTGGGCGAGAGTGCATTCGAAATAACTGGTGGCCATGCCGATCAGGCCCACCACCCACATCCAGAAAATGGCGCCCGGTCCGCCCAGGGTGATGGCCACGGCGACGCCGGCAATGTTGCCGCCGCCCACGCGACCGGCCACGGACAGCATGAGCGCCTGGAAGGAGGACAGATGCCCGTAGCGGTCCTTGGCGAAGGCCTGGTTGGCCCCGAGAATGCGGAACATGCGCCCGAAGTAGCGGAACTGGACGAAGCGCGAGCCCACGGTAAACCACAGGCCGAGACCGATGAGCACCACGATCAGCACCTTGCCCCAGAGCAGGTCGTTGAGCAGATCAAGCATGGTGGCCTCCAGTGAATGAGGCGGTGTGACGGGCGTAGCCAGGTGTGCGCGAATGAAGCAGGGTCATGTCGTTGTCTCCTTGTTCGGTCGTGTGGTCACGACGGCAGCTATGTTTTGCCGACAGGTGATGCCATTGGAACAAGGAGGAGGGCGCGCCGGGAATTTGACGGCTTGATACACATTGGCGCCAATCGACGCTGAAACTGCGCCATACTGCGCCAGTTGCCATGGGCGCTCCGGATCTGCAACCTCATGAATGAAGACTTCGCGCGTAATCTGCGCCTGCTGTGCAGCTACTACAAATCCATCGCCGAGGTGTGCCGGCGGCTGGACATCAACCGCCCGCAGTTCAATCGCTACCTGTCAGGGCGGTACCGTCCCGGCGACGGTACCCTGCGCCGGCTATGCGATTTTTTCGGTGTCGAGGTGCACGAGATCATGCTGCCCAGCGCGCAGTTCGAGCGACTGGTGTCGGTGCGACCGCGTCCGCAGCATGCGCCCGAGGCGCAAACCGCCGAGGCCCGCCATCTGATCCACCTCAAGGAGATCGGCAGTGCCGGGCTGGACCGTTTTCTGGGCAGTTATTTCGAGACCTATCTCTCCATGGCCTGCCCGGGCAAGATACTGCGTACGCTGGTGACCCTTGAACGGCAGGACGACGGCGTGGTGTACCAGCGCACGGAACGGCTCATCGAGCATCCAAGCGAGAAGGCCTATCACGGTGTGTATCGGGGCGTCGTACACCTGCTCACCGATCGCATCTTCCTGAACGACTACGAGACCCTGACCGGGCTCGAAATCACCCAGACCATTCTGTTCCCCTCGTTCAAGAACCGGGTCTCACGGCTGACCGGACTCAAGCTTGGCGTCTCGGGCAGCGGCGAGCGGATGCCATGCTGTGCGCGGGTGGTCTATGAATTTCTGGGGCCGCACATCGACGTGCGCAAGGCGCTGCGTTTGTGCGGTCTCTACGATATGGATGATGCGCGTATTGATTCAGCGACCCGGCAGGCCATTCGGAACGATATGGCACCGGGCGAGTGGCACTTTCGGGCGCGATACTGACTCAAGGCCAAGGTGGTTGAACAGCAGCCAAAGGCAGCCTGACCGGGGGAGGGGCCAGCATAAGGAGTAAACGAAAAAAGGGGCGGTGAAACCGCCCCTTTTTCAGACCTGGTCACGAGCCCGAAAGCGGGCTCTGACGCAATTATTACTCGGCCTTGATGTTGCTTGCCTGCTTGCCTTTCGGGCCGGTGGTGACGTCAAACGACACCTTCTGGCCTTCGGTCAGCGTGCGGAAACCGTTGGACTGAATCGCGGAGAAGTGCGCGAACAGATCTTCGCCGCCTTCATCCGGGCTGATGAAACCGAATCCCTTGGACTCGTTGAACCATTTGACAGTGCCAGTAGCCATGTCTTGTATCTCCGTAGAAATTAATGGGGTCTAGCCCCGAACGTAAAGGGCGAGATCAAGACGGCGAGTACAGATGGGGCTTGGTACGGCGCAGGAGTGCGTGAACACAACCGACAAAAGAACTGGACTGCTTAAAATCGCTGATGCGTACGCTACACGGCATTTCCCATAACTGCAAACAAAATTTTGAATTGGTGAAACACCGTCGAGCCCATATGGCGGGTTTACGTCGGTGCAATTGCGCCCCATGGCCCGGCAAACTGACGCCATGAAGTCGGAACCGGACTGTCTCGCCACCAGCCATTCAGGGGCATGGTGCGAGGTGTGGGCTCAGGCTGTTGGCATGCGCCGTGCCGCAAGCCCGGCGGCGAGGGCCACGATCAGCCATGCGAGCACGGGAAAGGCGAGTATCCATGGTAGCCAGTCAGCCTGCCGGGGCACGCCGCTGGCGCTGACGCCGAGTCGTACGAAGGTGGCCAGTGCCAACAGGGCGAACAGGATGCCCGTCAGGCGTCCATGCTGACCGCGGGCGCTGCCGAACTCGCCGACAAGACCGAAGACGGCGGCCAGGGACACGCCCCAGCCAATGCCGGCGATGAGTTGGCCTGAAGCTGCGGCGGCCAGTCCGGGTGCCAGTCCTGTCAGCGCGGCACCCACGGCGCCGCCAGCGCAGCCCAGCGCCAGCGCGGTGGTGCTGCCCACTGCGCGAGTGAGGCGGCCCGTCTGGGTCAGCGCCAGATGGAATCCGATCCAGAAGATGGGCAGCAACCAGGGCAGTTCATTGGCAGAGGCGTCCAGCAGATAGCGGGGACGCGCATTCAGGTTCGCGTCCGCCTGAAAGCCCAGGGCCGCCAGCATGATGAGACCGAACAGGGTGGGGAGCCGGAATTGGGGCAGGGGCCGCGCCTCACGCGCTGGTTCAGTCTCGCTCGAGGCGTGGCGTTCGGCCTTGATCAGACCGATGGATAAGGCCGCCAGCGCAGCACTCGACAGCGCAAAAGGCAGGCGCGGATCGAGCCCGCTCAGCACGGTGCCAAGGTACGGCGCCAGTGCGCTGGCAAGTGCGGTGCCCATCAACATGGTGGAGGCAAGGCGGGGAATGGCCGGGCGCGCAGCGTGACGGGTGATCATCGCGAAGACAGGTGCCCGAAGCGCCGACGAGGTGATCGCCCACAGGGCCGTCAGCGCCAGCAACAGCGGGGCCCGCCAGGTGTCATCCGCCGGGCCCGCCAGCCACGGTAGCGCCGCAAAACTCGCACACGACAGCAAGGTGGCGCCGAGCAACCATGGGCCGATTCGAGCGTAGGCGCGTCGGGCCCGGTCGGCGGCGAAACCCGCGACCACGTCGAAGACGGCAAACAGGATCTGATCGACCAGCAGGAGCCAAATGGTCATCTCCCGCGCAATGCCCACGCTCTCGAGCAGCGCTGGCAGGAACACGACATAGGCCGTCCAGCTGCACAGGAACAAGAACTGGACGACCGCAACATAGCGCGCAAGGGCGGAGGAGGTCGTCGCAGTCATGATATTGGCAGTGAGAATGGGAGGCTTCGGGACTTTAGCTGAAGCGCGCTGGGAAAAACGTTGATCCGTCACACTGACGTGGAAAATGGCGGCCGTGCGCTCTTGCGGCGCGCGTGCCACCGGCGTCTTGCATCAGCAGGCAGCCCCGAGTTCGCGCTTCGCCTTTTACGACATCCAACAACACAATGCCCGGCATCTTTCGATGCCGGGCATTGTGTCACCTCCCGCGCCGGGCCTCAGGCGTTATTCACATTTCGGACTGCGGCCCGTTTCTGTTGGTCCGTCGCCTGGTGTGGCTCACACCTTGCGATAGATCTCGGCCCCGGACTTGACGAACTCAACCGCCTTTTCCTCCATGCCCCGGGAGAGCGCCGCGTCCTCGCCGATGCCCTGCTGGGCGGCAAACTCGCGCACCTCCTGGGTGATCTTCATCGAGCAGAAGTGCGGCCCGCACATGGAGCAGAAGTGGGCGACCTTGGCCGATTCCTTGGGCAGCGTCTCGTCATGGAACTCGCGTGCCTTGTCCGGATCGAGGCCGAGGTTGAACTGGTCTTCCCAGCGGAACTCGTAGCGCGCCTTGGACAGCGCGTTGTCGCGGATCTGCGCGCCCGGATGGCCCTTGGCCAGATCGGCCGCATGGGCCGCCAGCTTGTAGGTGATGATCCCTTCCTTCACATCATCCTTGTCCGGCAGGCCCAGATGCTCCTTCGGGGTCACGTAGCACAGCATGGCGGTGCCGTACCAGCCGATGTTGGCCGCGCCGATGCCGCTGGTGATGTGGTCGTAGCCCGGGGCGATGTCGGTGGTCAGCGGGCCCAGGGTGTAGAAGGGCGCCTCCTTGCAGTACTCCAGCTGCAGATCCATGTTCTCCTTGATCATGTGCATGGGCACATGACCCGGGCCCTCGATCATCACCTGCACATCATGCTTCCAGGCAATGTCGGTCAGCTCACCGAGGGTCTTCAGTTCCCCGAGCTGGGCTTCGTCGTTGGCATCGTAGATCGAACCCGGACGCAGACCATCACCCAGGCTGAAGGCCACATCGTAGGCCTTCATGATCTCGCAGATCTCCTCGAAGTTCGTGTAGAGGAAACTCTCCTTGTGATGGGCCAGACACCACTTGGCCATGATCGACCCGCCGCGAGACACGATGCCCGTCATGCGGTTGGCCGTGAGCGGCACATAACGCAGCAGCACACCGGCGTGGATGGTGAAGTAATCCACCCCTTGCTCGGCCTGCTCGATGAGCGTGTCGCGGAAGATGGCCCAGGTCAGTTCCTCGGCCTTGCCATCGACCTTCTCGAGTGCCTGGTAGATCGGCACCGTGCCAATCGGCACCGGCGAATTGCGGATGATCCACTCACGGGTTTCATGGATGTTCTTGCCCGTGGACAGATCCATCACCGTGTCCCCGCCCCAGCGGATGGACCAGGTCATCTTGTCCACTTCCTCGGAGATGGAAGAGCCCAGGGCCGAGTTGCCGATGTTGGCGTTGATCTTCACCAGGAAGTTGCGCCCGATGATCATCGGCTCCGATTCCGGGTGGTTGATGTTCGAGGGGATGATGGCGCGGCCACGGGCCACTTCATCGCGCACGAATTCGGGGGTGATCTCGCCGGGAATCGATGCCCCGAAGCTCTGGCCCGGATGCTGACGGGTCAGGAGTTTGGCCATGCGTTCCCCCATGGGGCCCGTGCCCTGCAGGGACTCGATATACGCCGCCCGGTTCATGTTCTCGCGAATGGCGATGAACTCCATCTCGGGGGTGATGATCCCCTGACGGGCGTAGTGCATCTGCGTGACGTTGGCGCCGGCCTTGGCCCGACGCGGCGTGCGGTGCAGGCCGGGGAAGCGCAGCTCGTCGAGCGCGCTATCCGCAGCACGGGCACGACCGAACTCGGAGGACAGGTCCGGCAGCACCTCGGTGTCGCCGCGCTCTTCGATCCACTGCTGGCGCAGCGGGCTCAGGCCGGAGCGGATGTCGATCTTCGCCGCCGGGTCGGTGTAGGGGCCGGAACAGTCGTAGACGAAGATCGGCGGGTTCTGCTCACCGCCAAACCCGGTGGGCGTATCGGCCTGGGAGACCTCGCGCATGGGCACGCGCACATCGGGGCGTGAGCCTTGCACGTAGATCTTGCGTGAGTTGGGCAGCGGGGCTATGGCCGCTTCGTCCACGTGGGCGGATGAAGCGAGGAATTTTTCGGTGGCGTTCATGCGTGACTCTCCAGATGGATTGGGGGGAGAGTCGGATCGCGCTCAGGGCAGGGGCTTTGGCGCGTCGTTTCCCTTCGCCGGCATGATCCGGATCAGGTTCCAAGGGACTCTCTCAGCCGCACCGGCGGCACCCCCAACGAATGAGTGACACGCTAAAGGAAAACGCCAACAAGTTCAATTCAGGTTGACGCCCACTGCCAACGCGATGTGCGTACCGGCCCGGCGAGGCGTGACACATTCATGAGCTTCGGCTCGCTCATTGATTCAATCTATGAGCGCTTCGTATGCCCTGCGTATATAAATAAAGCTGCGTAATATGATCAAGGGGTACTTGATGGCTTCGAACTGGACGACGATGGGTGGGCTTGGTCGCGCACTGGTACTGGCAGCCACCCTGGCGGGGGGCTCGGCCCAGGCGGCTGATGCGTTCGACGTTGATAGCTTGGTCTGGTTCAAGGGCGGTACGCTCGCCGACTGGACCGGGACGAATGCAGCCAGCTTTGCCGCCTTCTACGACGACTTTACCGACAACGTGCCGCCGCCGTCCTCGCCGTGGATCTACGGGACCGGCAACCCCGCGCGTTATGCCCTCGTCAATGTTGCTTCGGGCGCAACCGACGCAGTGACCGAGTCGAACGGTTTTCTGCATATGCACCCCCGTCAGAGCACACCGGGTAGCAACGCGGCGGGTCAGGGGTTTGCGCACTCACTCGGTGTCCGGCTGCTCTCCAATGACGACGAGGCGTTCCCCGAGCGGGGGTTCAACTTCGCGGCAAGCAATGCGGTTGCCGGCATCTTTGCGCTGCCGAGCTTCAGTGACGGGAGCGCCATCGGCATTCGCCTGACCGATGCATTCAGCAACGCCAATAATATGGTCGATCTGCGCATGGGGCGCGAAGCAGGGGCTGAATTCATTCACTGGCGCGTACAGGATTTCATCAACGGGACGGCAACCGTCATCGATTCGGTGCCCTACGCCGTACCGGTGGGGGCTGACCGCCTGGTGCTGGCGCTGACGAAGCCGAACGAGAACGATTCGGAAGTGTTCGCTTACTACGGTTTCATGGACAGCGCGACAGGGGCGTATGTGGCCGGTGGCGAGCTCACCGCGCTCGGTGGCAGCACCGAGATCTTCGACGGCGAGTCGTTCTCGTCGATCGAACTGCGTGCGGTGACAGCGGTGCCGGAGCCCGCCTCGGCGTTCATGTGGTTCGCCGGCATGGCATTGCTGGCAAACCGCATCCGCCAGACACGGCGCAGGGCAGGTGACCCCGCGGTTTAAGGATTTGTTGCGCTGCGGTACCATGGGTTCGACCATCCTCACGACGGGAGAGCTTCATGGCGCTACGCAATGCGGTGCAACTCATCGTCTATCCGGACCGAATCGGTCAGGATCTGGCGGATCTGGAAAGTTTTCTCGATGAGCAGGTCGGGGATGCGATCGGCGGCGTGCATCTGTTGCCGCCGTTTCCGTCGAATGCCGATGGCGGGTTCTCGCCGCTGACGCATCAGGAGATCGACCCCAGGTACGGGAGCTGGGCGCAGGTGTCGAGCATTGCAGCCAAGTACGATCTGTGCCTGGATCTGGTGCTCAACCACATTGCCGATGAATCCATCGAGTTCAAGGATTATCTCGAGAAGGGGAGCGCGTCCGACTATGCCGCCCTGTTCATCAATGTGGACAGCATGGGCGAGATCAGTCATGACGATCTGGCCAAGATCCATATCCGCAAGGAGAAGGAGCCGTTTCGCGACGTGAGCTTTCGCGATGGCAGTCAGGGGCGCGTCTGGTGCACCTTCACCGAGCACCAGATCGATCTGGACTACCGCAACGAAGAAACCTACGCCTTCATGGACGACAACCTCAGGTTCATGACCGAGAAGGGGGTCAAGCTCTTCCGTCTGGATGCCTTTGGCTACACCACCAAGGAGATCGGCACCAGCTGCTTCCTGGTCGAGCCCGAGGTGTGGCGGATTCTCGAATGGTTCCGTGACAAGGCCGCGGAATACAACGCAGAAGTGATGCCAGAGGTGCACGACCACCCCAGCTATCAGTACGCCATCGCTGACCGGGGCATGTGGTGCTACGGCTTTGCGCTGCCGCCATTGGTGCTGTATTCGCTGCTCGATGCCGACAGCAAGTACCTGAAGGCGTGGCTGCGCATGTGCCCGCACCAGATGGTAACCGTGCTCGATACCCACGACGGCATCTGCATTCCTGATGTGGAAGGCATTCTGCCGCCCGAGGCGATCGAAGGGCTCATCACCAATGTGTCCGAGCGCTCGGCTGACCCGATTCTGCGCGGCTCGGCCGCCAACGTGCACAGCGTGGGTGCCATCTATCAGCTCACCTGTACGTTTTACGACGCGCTCAAGCGTGACGACAACGCCTACATCGCCGCCCGGGCCATCCAGCTGTTCGCGCCGGGCATCCCGCAGATCTATTACGTGGGCCTGCTGGCGGGGCAGAACGATGAAGCGCTGATGACTTCCACCGGTGAGCTGCGCGACATCAACCGTCACTACTACACGCTCGATGCCGCCAACATTGCCACCGCTCAACCGGTGGTGCAGCGCCTGCTGGCGCTCATGCGCCTGCGCAGCAACCACCCTGCCTTCGAGGGCGAGTTCGAATTGCGCTACTCGAACGATACGTCGGTGGATCAGGGGTGGCGTTCGGGCGATCACTTCTGCCGCGCGCACATCGACCTGCGCTTCCGCACGGTGACGGTCACGCATACCGATCCGGAGACGGGCGAAGTGATTGAATTCCGCGCCTGAGCGGGCGTGCCTGACAAGAACAAGGTCGGCGTTTGCCGGCCTTTTTTCATGACATCGGTGCGTTCAGTCCCGGCACCACAGTCGGTGGAAGTGATGCACCGGCCCGTGCCCGTGACCCACGTCGAGCTGGCCCGAGGCCGCGATGGCGCCGGCCAGCCACTGACGGGCATCGCGCACCGCCGCCTCGACCGGGCGCATCTCGCGGGTGCGCTGGGGTAGCAGTGCGGCCACGGCGGAGGACAGCGAGCAGCCGGTGCCGTGGGTGTTTCTGGTCTCGATACGATGGCCGCCCATCTCCACCATGCGATCTCCGTCGAAGAGCAGATCGGTCAGTTCGTTGCCGGGCAGGTGGCCGCCCTTGAGCAGTACCCAGCGTTCGGATGACGTGGGGAGCTGCTCGCGCAGGCGCTCGGCCGCCCGGTACATCTCCTTGACCGTTTCCGGCGCACGCTGTTCGAGCAGCACCCCCGCCTCGGGCAGGTTGGGCGTGATCATGAACGCCTGCGGGAACAGCGCCTCGCGCATCATGGCCACGGCACTTTTGGCCAGCAGATGGTCGCCGCTCTTGGCCACCATCACCGGATCGAGCACGACATTAGGGGCGTTTTCGCGAGCGAGGGTGTCGGCCACGGTGCCCACCACGTCGGCGCCGCCCAGCATGCCGATCTTCACCGCGTGCAGGGTGACATCGGCGAACAGCGTGTCCAGCTGCTGGCGCAGGAAGTCGATGGGCGGTACGTGCACGGCCGCCACCACCTGGGTGTTCTGCGCCGTGAGCGCGGCCACTACGCCGCAGCCATAGGCGCCAAGCGCGCTGAAGGCTTTCAGGTCGGCAAAGATGCCGGCGCCGCCCGACGGATCTACGCCGGCGATGCTCAGCACGTTGGGAATGGTGGAAGCCACGGGTTTCTCCAATTCAAGAATTCGTTGCGCCTGCCGAAACAGGGGGTATCCCTGTGATTGTAAAGGTCCGCAGGCTGGAGACCGACATGAAGCAACGACTGATCATCGCCGCGCTCGCCTTGAGCGTTACCCTGCCCGCGACGGCAGCCGACTGGACCATGGTGGTTCAGGATCGCACGCGTCGCATCGAAATCGACCGCGACAGCGTGCTGCAGTCCGACCCCGGTACCAAGGTGGCGTGGGGCCGTATCGTGCTCTCGCAGGAAGATGCCGGCGAAGCCGGCTACAGCACGGTGAAGGCGCTCAATCGTTACGATTGCAAGGCGCGCAGTTTTGCCACGGTCAAACGGGTCTATCTGGATGGCGAGAGCCGTGTCATTCGCGAAGAGCGGGTGGTCGAGCAGCGTCCGATTCAGGTCAATCCGCGCAGTGTGGACGAGCGTCTGTGGCGTGAGGTGTGCAGTCCCCCAAAAGCAATGGACATCGCTTCGCTGGCTGAAGCGGCAAGCCAGGCGGCGGCGGAGGTGGCCAAGGAAAACCCGGTGCGCCATGCGGATATGGCGAGCCTTGACGAGCGCAAGCTCGAACCCCTGCGCACGGCCGATACCGACCACGGAGACGCTAGCCACGGTGGAAAGATCGGTGGTTCTCACAACGCACCGGCGCCCCAGGTGGCTGCACCGGCCCACGAAGAGCTGCGACCCGGTAGTGCCCAGCCGGGTCATGAGCTGGTGACCGAAGGCAAGATCGAGCTGCCTTTCAAAAAAACCAAGAGTGCCGAGGCCGAACCTGCCGATGCACATGCACCGGCCGAGGTGCATGCAGCAGACAAGCACGACACCAGCGGCCACGAGCAGCCGGCGCCCACGGCGCGTGCTGAATCCACACCGGCCAAAACGCACGCCGCAGCCGACCATGCGCCGGTGGTGAAGAAGACCGCCCCCGCGCCCGCACGCAAGGTGGCCAGTCATGCTGAGCCGGCCCGGAAGGTGGCGCATAAAGCAACGCCCAAGGCCAAAGCGAGCAGTCAGCCGAACCTGCTTCAGGTCGCCATGCGGGAAGATGGTCATGGCGCAGCCGAGTCACCCGCCGCGGCGCACCAGGATTTCCACTGGTCCTACGAGGGCCTGGATGGCCCCGATCGCTGGGGCAAGATGAACCCGGCGTGGGGTACCTGTGACAGCGGCAAGCGACAGTCACCCATCGACATCCGCGACGGCATCGGGGTGGATCTCGAGCCGATCAAGTTCGATTACGTTCCGACCTATTTCCGCATTCTCAACAACGGTCACACCGTCAAGGTGAGTGTCGGCATGGGCTCACGCATGACGGTGATGGGGCGTGACTTCGATCTGGTCCAGTTTCACTTCCATCGCCCGTCCGAAGAGCGTGTCAATGGCCGTGGCTTCGAGATGGTGGCGCATCTCGTGCACAAGGATCTGGACGGTCGCCTGGCGGTGGTGGCCGTGCTGATCGAGCGTGGCTCGGCCCACCAGTTGATCCAGACCCTCTGGAACAACCTGCCGCTGGAGCAGGGGCATGACTATGCGCCGGATGCCACCATTGATCCGCTGGCGATCCTGCCAGCCGATCCAAGCTACTACACCTACATGGGTTCGCTGACCACGCCGCCCTGCAGTGAAGATGTGCTGTGGATGGTCATGAAGCAACCGATCCAGCTCTCGCCGGAGCAGATCGCGATCTTTGCGCGCCTCTATCCCAACAACGCACGGCCCATTCAGAAGGGTAACGGTCGCCTGATCAAGGCATCACGCTGAGCGCATTTGGCGTCGGGGTGAATAACGGCGGCTCTGAGCCGCCGTTATTCATTTCAGGCCTTGGCCAGCGCCTCGTCGAGGAAGCGTTCCAGCCGGGGTTCCTTGCCAAAGGTGACGTTCAGTCGAATCCAAGGGCTGGCCTGCATCTGCGGACGGAACACCTTGCCCGGCGCGAGCATGATGCGAGATTCGGCTGCGCGTGAGGCCAATGGCGCCGAGTCTTCGATGTGGGGCGCTCGGGCCCACAGGAAGAGGCCGCATTTGGGTTCGTGGAACACCTCGAGCCCGACGCGTTCGGTCATGCGCAGGGTGACGTCGCGGTGTTCGTCCAGACGGCCGTGGAGTCGCTCGACGTACTTGCGATAATGGCCGTCCGTGAGCATCTGATAGACCAGCTGTTCGGTGAATTCCGAGGTGGAGACGGCAGTGAGCGTCTTCACATCCGTGAATTGCGCGATGAGATCGGGGCGTGCGGCGAGAAAACCCACGCGCAGGCTGTTCGACAGGGTCTTGCTGAAGCTGCCCACGTAAATGACCCGGTCGAGCTGGTCCAGATTGGCCAGTCGGGTCACGGTGCCCGGATGCATGTCCGCGTAGGTGTCGTCCTCGATCACCAGGAAATCGTACTTTGCCGCCAGCTGCAGCACACGGAAGGCCGTTGCGGCAGACAGGTCGGCACACGTGGGGTTGTGCAGCACCGAATGGGTGAAGAACACCTTGGGTTTGTGGGTTTCCAGCAGGGACTCGAGCGCATCGGCGTCGGGGCCGTCAAGGCCGCGCGGTACGCCCACCAGCTTGGCCCCGAGCAGACGCAGGTTACCGAAGAAGTTGAAGTAGCCCGGATCGTCCACGAACACCGTGTCACCCGGCTTGATCAGGTGGCGGGAGGCAATGTCCAGCGCCTGGGTGGCACCATGGGTGAGCATGATCTGCTCTGGTGGGGCGCCGATGCCGAACTCGGCGAGGCGAATCTGCAATTGCTGGCGGAGCGGCAGATAGCCGGCCGGGGTGCCGTACCCGGTGACCCGCGCGTCGGCGCGACGGCCGAGCGAGCGCAGATGGCGTCGCAGGCCGTCCTGGTCCAGCCACTCCTGGGGCAGCCAGCCAGCACTCGCCTTGAGAATGTCGGGCGAATCGTCCAGTGCCTGTCGCATCAACCAGGCCACATCCACGGCCTGTTCGGTGATGACCGGGTCGGGCTTGCGGATGGTTGCCGCACGCTGCGGAGCGATATAGAAACCCGAGCCGCGCTTGGAGTGCAGGTAGCCCAGGGCCACCAGCCGATCATAAGCCTCGACGACCGTAAAGCGGCTCACCTGCTGGGTTTGCGCCAGTTTGCGGATGGGCGGCAGGCGCATACCCGGGCGCAGGATGCGGTCGTCCACCTGGTGGCGGACGGCCTGGACAATCTGTTCCACCAGCGGGGTGGGCTGGTTCGGGTCGATGCTCAGCTGCAACATGCTCATGCCCTTGTCCTCAAATTCGAGTCAGCCTGTCATGGTCGTTTGACCGGTACAGTGTGCTCGGTGTCTGTAGGATTGTTTCTGATTTAACGAGTAACTGTCAGGTATTGTCTGGCTCATGGTTTAGCGGTGTCAAGGAGGCCGCCATGGAACGGAGCAGACTTTTATTGAGCGTGTCGGGCGTGTTGCTCACCTGGGCGCTGGTGTTGGCCGGCTGCAGTGAGCGCGTGGCGGGCATCGATACCGACACACAGGTTTACGGCATTTCTGGTGATGGGCGCGCTCTGGTCGGGCATCTGCGAGGTGAGCCGGGCGTGGAGACCGGGCGCGTGTCCATTGAGCCGGGTAGCGTCTGGTCCATGGCCGGCACGGGAGATGCTGCGCTGGTGTGGGTGCATGGGCCGAGCGAGACCCTGTTGGTCGATGCCCGGCGCTGGCAGGTGCTCAACCGCTGGGCGCGGGTCCGACCGACCGACGAGTCGATGGTGGCGCGTCGCTGAGGGTTGAGTCACAAGCTTGGGGGTCGATGCTTTGCTTCCTTTGAAGGGGTCGGCTCCGGGGGAGCTCGCCGCCGATCCGGGGAGCGGGTCGCACTGAAATTCCGCTGGAAACGATCGCCTTGCCACGGCTGTAGTGGCGCTGGGCGATCGTTCTTTTTTTACCATGGCCAATGGGCAGGGTGTTGGCGACTCCCGATGCTCCCTTTATCGCTCGCGGGGCGTATCGACGCTGCTCGCGCGGTTCGATGCCGGAAGCCGCAGTGTTTGGTTTCGGTTCGCTACACGCGCAGGTCAGGCGGTGCTGGGGCCTAGTTTCCGGCTGGAGTTCGTCGTTCGTTGCATCTGCATGGCAAGGGGCTTGGCGCACCTTGGTGTTCTGCGGGCGGCTGTCTTCCGTGATTCGACGAGCACCAGCTTCGCTGGCGCATGTGAGCATGATCAAAAAGCTAGCGCGCGCTGGCCTGTCTTTGATTCGTTTGTTCTCGCCGCGACGTGAGGGCTCGCCGAGGACGTGCCCATAGTGTGTCCCTGGCGTCGATGGCCGTGGGGCTGAGCGCGAGGAACCCGTTCACGTGCTTCCCGGCGGCGTCGATTGAGGGAGCGTGTCGCGCCAACGACGGCGAGAGGGCACTGCCGGACATCTCGCGGGTGACGCCCGGCGCAGTCAGTGCATTCGCGGTCATACGCATGCCTTGTCAGCGATTCCGAGCGCGACACATAGGCGGCAGCCAAGGCAAATGAGTGCTTGAATAATTCGCGCAACCCACTAAACTGACTAACCGGTCAGTTATTAACTTAGAGGGGCGGCGATGGGTATCGATCCGACGATCTCCTGCATCGGCGAGAACGCGAATGAGTGAGCACACTGCGACCGTGCGCAAACGACGCAAGGAGGCGAGACCCCAGGAGTTGGTGGCCGCCGCGCTGGATCTGTTCGTCGAGAAAGGGTTTGCTGCCACGCGCCTGGATGAGGTGGCTGCCCGCGCCGGCGTGTCAAAGGGCACGCTCTATCTGTATTACGACAGCAAGGAAGCGCTGTTCCTGGCGGTGATCCGCGAGGGCATCCTGCCGGTGGTCGAAGAGGGGCGCCGGTTGCTCGAATCGCACTTGGATGATCCGGTCGGGGGCTTGCGGGCCTATATCCATGGCTGGTGGTCGATGATTGGCGATACGCCCTACGGCGGCATCCCCAAGCTGATGATGTCCGAGGCGCAGAATTTCCCCGATGTGGCCGACTACTATCTCAAGGAAGTTATCCAGCCGGGCCGTGCCATCCTGCTCGAGATCGTCGAGCGGGGCATTCAGCAAGGCGTGTTTCGCCCGGTGGACCCGAAACTGATCACCCATATCGTCATGGCGCCCATGCTGCATCTGGCCCTGTGGCGCAACTCGTTTGCCGTGTGCTGTCAGGTGCCTGACATGAACGCGGACGATTATCTGAACGAATATATCCAGTTGCTCGTCCACGGGCTCTTGGTCGAGGTTAAGGAGTCTTCCGCATGATCCGTCGCATTGTGTCCGTGGGACTCCTGGCCGCGCTCGCTGGGTGTTCAAAAGAAGCCCCCCCGCCGCCTCCGCCGCCGTCGGTGCTGGTACAGACGGTGGCTGACGGGGCGGGCGAACAGCTCCGCGTGTTTACGGGTGAAGTCGTGCCCCGTTACGCCTCGGACCTGGGGTTTCGTGTCGGTGGAAAACTCATTGAGCGGAAGGTGGACGTGGGTGCTGTTGTCAGCAAAGGACAGGTACTGGCCAAGCTCGACGGGACCGACATGAAGCTCAACGTGAGTGCGGCTCGTGCGCAGGTGGCGGCCGCAAAGTCGGATCTCGATCTCGCCCGCACCGAACTGAAACGTGTCGAGACGTTGCTGTCGCAGAACTTCGTGAGTGATTCCGCCGTGGACTCCCAGCGCACGTCGATGGAGGCTGCTGCTGCACGGCTGCGCCAGGCGCGCGCCCAACTTGAGCTGGCCGAGAATCAGACTGAGTACACCAGTCTCGAAGCGGATGCCGATGGTGTCGTGACAGCGGTCTATGCCGAGGTGGGACAGGTGATGGCAGCGGGAAACCCCGTGGTGACGATTGCGCGTGAGGGCGACCGGGAGGTGCGGATCAATGTGCCCGAAGGCATTCAGGAAAAACTCGGCGTCGGCCGGGCTGCTCAGGTGCGGCTGTGGTCCGAGGGGGAAAAGCAGTTCGTCGGGCAGGTGCGGGAAGTGGCGCCTTCGGCTGATACGGTCACCCGCACGTACGCCGTGAAGGTCAAAGTGGACGCCCCCGTGGTTCAGCTGCCGCTGGGGGCAACGGCTACCGTGGTATTCGACGGCGGCGAGCTGGCGGGCGTGCGCGTGCCCCTGCGTGCGTTGGGCAAGCTTGATGATCAACCGGTGGCCTGGGTGTTCGACGAGGGCGCTGGCACGGTGAGCCCGGTGCCGGTCAAGGTGCTGCGATATGACGAAGACGGTGCCGTGGTGAGCGACGGCCTCCTGCCGGGCATGAAAGTGGTGGTCGCCGGGATTCATCTGCTGCAGTCAGGTCAGCAGGTCAATGCTGTGGCTGCTGATTCGGCCATCTTGCTGGACGCCAGCCGATGAGCCGTTTCAACCTCTCTGCCTGGGGAATTCGTCACTCTTCCCTGGTCGCTTACTTCCTGATCGTGCTGACGCTGATCGGCATGCTGGCATACAAGGATCTGGGGCAGTCGGAAGATCCGCCCTTCACCTTCAAGATCATGCTCGTCCGCGCGATGTGGCCGGGCGCGACCGCGAAGGAAGTGGCCGATCAACTGACCGACAAGATCGAAAAGACGCTGCAGGAAATTCCGCAGACCGACAGTATCACCAGCTACTCCAAGCCGGGCGAGATGGTGATCCTCTTCGAGGTGAAAGATTCCACGCCCGCGAAAGAGATGCCGGACATCTGGTATCAGGTGCGCAAGAAGATCGGCGACATGGCCTACACGCTGCCTCAGGGCGTGCAAGGCCCGTTCTTCAATGACGAATTCGGCGACGTTTACGGCAATATTTTTGCGCTGGTGGGCGAGGGCCTCAATTATGCCGAGCTCAAACGGTATGGCGAGGCCGTCCGCACCGAGTTGCTGCGCGTGCCGGATGTGGCGAAGGTGGACTTCTTCGGCGCGCAGGACGAGCGCGTGTTCATCGAATTGTCGAACACCAAGCTGGCCACCTTCGGTCTGGCGCTGAGCGACGTCACCGGTGCGCTGGCCAACCAGAATGCGATGATCGAGTCGGGTTTCTTCGAGACCGGTGAAGAGCGCATCCGCTTGCGTCCGGATGGCCAGTTCGCGGATCTTGAGGATCTGCGCAATACCCTGATCCGAGCCGGTGGGCGAACGTTCCGCCTGGGTGACGTGGCCAAGGTCTGGCGTGGCTATGAAGACCCGCCATCCGACCGGGTGCGATTCATGGGGCGTGCGTCGCTGGGGGTCGGGGTCTCCATGCGCACGGGCGGCGACATCATCGCGCTGGGCAAACATCTCGATGCGGCGGTCAAGCGGATCGACCAGCAGTTGCCCGTCGGGGTGGAGCTGGCGAGGGTTGCCGATCAGCCACGAGCTGTGCAGCGCTCGGTGAATGAGTTCGTCAAGGTGCTCACCGAAGCGGTGGTCATCGTACTGGCCGTGAGTTTGCTGAGCCTGGGCATGCGCACCGGTATCGTGGTGGCGATCACCATTCCCGTCGTGTTGGCCATTACCTTCCTGTTCATGCGCGAATTCGATATCGGGCTGCACAAGATCTCACTGGGCGCGCTGATCCTGGCCTTGGGACTGCTGGTCGATGACGCGATCATTGCCGTCGAGATGATGGCCACCAAGATGGAGCAGGGGTGGGATCGGCTCAAGGCCGCCAGCTTCGCTTTCACCTCCACGGCCAAACCGATGCTGTCCGGCACGCTGGTGACCGCAGCCGGCTTCCTGCCGATTGCGACCGCAGCCTCTGCGACCGGGGAATACACCCGCTCGATCTTCCAGGTGACGGTCATTGCTCTGCTGATCTCGTGGGTTGCTGCGGTGGTGTTCGTGCCGTATCTGGGCTACTACCTGCTGCCGGATTTCACCAAGAAGCGCGACAAGCCGGGCTGGCTCGCCCGGCTGGTGGGCAAGGTGTCACCCAGGCTCGGCAAGCGTCTGGCCGCAGCGCAACCGGGTGGCGGCGAGCACGACGAACATGCGATCTACGACACCGGCTTCTATCGACGCTTCCGTGTGGTGGTGCAGGCCTGCGTGCGCCACCGCTGGGTCACCATTTTCGTGACGCTCGCCGTCTTTGCCGGCTCGATCGTCATGTTCGGTTCGGTGCCGCAGCAATTCTTCCCGGATTCAACCCGGCCGGAGTTGCTGGTGGATCTGGAGTTGCAGGAGGGCGCCTCGCATCAGGCCACCGAGCGCGAAGTGCGCGATCTTGAGGCCTGGCTGGAAAAACAGGCGGGCATCGAAAACTATGTGGCCTATGTGGGCGCCGGGGCGCCGCGCTTCTACCTGCCGATCGACCAGAAGCTGCCCCAGGTGAATTTTGCCGAATTCGTCATCCTGACCGACGGGTATGAAGCCCGTGAGGCCTTGAGAGCAAAGCTGATCGAACACTATCAGGGTCGCCCTGACGGCGTGATGGCAGTTGTCAAACGCCTGGAAAACGGGCCGCCAGTGGGCTTCCCTGTGCGCTACCGGGTCAGCGGGCCGGAACTCGACACCCTGCAGACAGAGGCCGAGCGGGTCGCGGCTGTCCTGCGTGGAAATCCGCATTTGAGCAATGTTCACCTGAACTGGAACGAACCCTCCAAGGTGGTGCGGCTGCGTATCGATCAGGACAAGGCTCGCTTGCTGGGCCTGTCATCGGCGCAGATCTCCAGCTTCCTGAAAACTTCGCTTCACGGCATGCAGATGACCGAGTTCCGTGAAGGTACGGAAACCATTGGTGTCCTGCTTCGCGGTGCGCCGAACGAACGCGAGCACCTGTCCTTGCTCACCGATCTGGCGATTCCGGTTGTGGGCGGTAAAAGTGTGCCCTTGGGACAGGTGGTCACGCCGGAGTATGACTTTGAACCCGGGGTGATCTGGCGGCGCAATCGAATCCCGACGGTTCGGGTGCAGGCGAGTCTCTATGACGGCACCCAGCCAGCGGAGGTGGTGGCCCAGTTGTCCGATCAGATCGCTCAAGTGCAGCAGAGCCTGCCGCTGGGTTATCGGCTGGAGATCGGGGGGGCCGTCGAGAAGAGTGCCCAGGGTGGCGCCTCTGTTGCGGCAGGCATGCCCCTGTTCATCATCGTGGTGCTCACCGTGCTGATGATTCAGCTGCAAAGCTTCTCGCGCATGATCATGGTGGTGCTGACCGCGCCACTGGGCATCATTGGCGTGGCCTCTGCGCTATTGCTGTTCAACAAACCGTTCGGCTTCGTGGCCATGCTCGGCACCATTGCCCTGTCCGGCATGATCATGCGCAATTCGGTGATTCTGGTCGATCAGATCCGTCAGGATCTCGAGGACGGCTTTACGCCGTGGGAGGCGGTGGTGGAATCCACCGTGCGGCGCTTCCGCCCGATCATGCTGACGGCGGCAGCCGCCATTCTGGCGATGATCCCGCTCTCTCGCAGCGTCTTCTTCGGGCCGATGGCCGTGGCCATCATGGGTGGCCTGGCAGTGGCAACGGTGCTGACGCTGATCTTTCTGCCTGCGCTGTATGCCGCGTGGTACCGCGTCAAGCCCGATGAAACATCGGGCCCGGAGCGCGCCGAGGTGCATCAACTGAGCTAAAATAGCGCAGTTTTCGCCCGCTCATACATATTAGAGTGTGCTAATATTTGCACAGGAGTTGATGATGGATTTCGAACGCGCCCGATTCAATATGGTCGAGCAGCAGGTCCGCCCGTGGGAAGTGCTGGATCAGGATGTGCTTGAGTCGATGATGACGGTCAAGCGCGAAGAATTCGTGCCTGCCCAGTTCAAGTCGCTGGCCCTGTCCGAAGCCGAGATTCCGATCGGTTGCGGTCAGATCATGCTGGCGCCGGTAATTGAGGGCAAGCTGCTTCAGGCCGCCCAGGTCAAGAAGACCGACACGGTGCTGGAAATCGGCGCAGGCTCTGGCTACTTCGCGGCCCTGCTGGCCTCCCGTGCCGAGTGGGTGCGCTCCATCGAGATCGAGCCCCAGCTGGCTTCCCTGGCGAGCAATAATCTGCACAACGCCGGTGTCGAAAACGTCATCGTTGAAGAGGGCGACGGCGCTGAGGGCTGGGCCGATCGTGGGCCGTACGATGTGATCGTGGTCTCCGCCGGCATGCCGATGCTGCCGCAGGCCTTCAAGGCTCAGCTCAATGTGGGTGGCCGCCTGGTCGCGTTCATCGGTGAGGGCCATCTGATGACGGCACGTCTGGTGACCTGTGTGAGTGAAGGCAAGTTCGAGACCGTGAATCTGTTCGAGAACGTCGTGCCGATGCTCAAGAATGCCAAGCGCGCCGACGGCTTCCGCTTCTGAGGTTGAATGTCATGCAACAGTGGTCACCTGCCCAGTTGAAAGAGCGCCTCGATACGGCTGGCGATACTCCGCTGGTCCTGCTTGACGTGCGTGAGCCGAATGAATTCGAGTACTGCCACATTGATGGTTCGCTGCATATGCCGATGGCGTCGGTGCCGGCGCGGGTGAGCGAGCTCGACCGCGATGCCGAGACGGTGGTGATCTGCCATCACGGTGGGCGGAGCATGCAGGTCGCCATGTTCCTCAAACAGCAGGGTTTTTCGAACGTCATCAATCTGGCAGGGGGTGTCGCCGGCTGGGCACGGCAGGTTGACCCGTCCATGCCCCAGTATTGAGACAGCAACGGAGTGGTTCATGAAGCGTAGTCTGGGCGTCTTGTTGGCAGGGTTGTTTTCGATCTCCGCGCAAGCGGCAGATCTGATGTCGGTGTATCGCGACGCACTGACCCACGACGCGCAGTTCATGGCCGCCAAGGCGTCGCTGGATGCCGGGCAGGAAAAGCGCATTCAGGGGCGGGCGGGGCTGCTGCCCGGCGTTGGCGCTTCGGCCACGACGGCGTGGAACCAGAACACCTACAACGGCACTGACCGCGACTTCAACAGCAATACGATCGGTGCCGAGCTGCGCCAGCCCATATTCAACTGGAACAACTGGGTTCAGTACCGGCAGGGCGAACTGCAGACACTGCTCGCCGATGCGCAATTCGAGCTCGCCCGACAAGATCTGATCCTGCGTGTTTCACAGGCCTATTTCGACGTGCTCAATGCGCGCGATTCGCTCACCACGCTCAGAACGCTGTATGAAGCTTCGGGCCAGCAGCTCGAGTTGGCCAAGAAGAGCTTCGAAGTCGGAACCGTGACCGTGACAGACGTGCACGAGGCTCAGTCGCGATATGACCTCACCTCGGCACAAGTGATTGCCGCCGAAAATGCGCTTGAAGTGGCACGCCAGCGGCTGGCGCAGATCATCGGCAAAGAGCCTGAAGGTCTCCAGGGCTTGCGTGAAGGTGCAAGCCTTGCCTTGCCCGAGCCGCAGGATATTGGCCAGTGGGCAAGCGCAGCGTCCCAGCAAAGCTATGGCGTACAGATCCAACAGATCGTGGCAGACATCGCGCAGCGTGAAGTATCGCGAACGCGCGCCGGCCACATGCCCACGCTCGACGTGGTGGCGCGCTATGGCGAGTCCAATGCGGGGGCCACGAACTTTACTGATGCGCGCTCTGAAGTGACGACCCGGTCCATCGGGCTTGAGCTCAATGTGCCGATTTTTCAGGGCGGGCTCGTCAGTTCCCAGACGCGCGAAGCAGCGGCGCTGCTGACCAAGTCCCAGGCTGATCTGGATGATGCTCAGCGCACCGCCGCCCTGGCGGCGCGTCAGGCGTATCTCGGGGTGACGAGCGGACTGGCGCAGGTCAAGGCACTCGAAGCTGCCCGTGTTTCATCGCGCTCTGCGCTTGAAGCGAACCGCTTGGGCTACGAAGTGGGCGTGCGGATCAATATCGATGTGCTCAATGCCCAGAGCCAGTTGGCCGACGCTGAGCAGCAATTGGCCAAGGCGCGCTACGACGCACTCATCGCACAATTGCAGCTCAAGGCGGCCGTGGGGACCTTGGGTGAGGACGACGTGGCTCAGCTCAATGAACTGCTGCAAAACCAGTGAGGCGGCGTCCCGACTGATAAAAAGCCGGCACGAGCCGGCTTTTTTTATTTGCTGGGCTCAAGTGCCGCGTCAATGATGGGGCAGAGCATCGCCATGGTGCGTTCAGTGGCGCCGCCATGGGCCGAGGCAAAGGCGCACCCCGCCGTGCTCATTGCACGCAACTCTTCAGGTGCAGACAGAAGGCGAGTCGCCAGCTCAATGGCACTGGTGAGGCCCTCGCAGCGGTGTGCTGCGCCGCAAGCCAGAGCCTGCTCGGCCGCCTGAGCAAAGTTGAACACGCTGGGGCCCAGCAACACCGGTGTGCCAACGGCGCAGCACTCGATAAAGTTCTGGCCGCCCAGCGGTAGCCAGGTGCCCCCCATGAGGGTGAGATCGGCGAGTGTGTAATAGGCGGTCATTTCGCCCATTGAATCACCGATCCAGATCTGCTCGTCCGGCGCTGGGCCGTCTGATTGGCTGCGCCGACCCACCCGGTAGCCTGCCTTCACGGCCAGTTCGGACACGTCGTCGAAACGCTGAGGGTGGCGCGGCACGATGACCAGAAGTACGCCGGCGGCAATCAGCGGGGCCGCAGCGTCCAGCAAAGGCGCTTCTTCGCCTTCGCGGGTGCTCGCCGCCAGGACGACCTGCCGCTCGCCGATGTATTTGCGGAAAGACAGTCCACGCTGAATCTGGTCGGGCTGCGGTTGATTGTCGAACTTGATGTTGCCGGTCACCGTGACAGCGTGACTTCCCAAGGCTTCGAGTCTGGCCGCGTCGGCTGGGGATTGGGCGCCGATACGCGTAAAGCGGGCAAACGCGGCGCGCGCGATCGATCCCATGGTTTCGTAGCGTTTTGCCGAGCGCTCGGACAGGCGGGCATTGACCAGACAGACCGGCAGTGCTGCTCCCTCGCTGGCAGTCAGCAGGTTGGGCCATACCTCGGTCTCCATGATGATCCCGACTCGCGGCGAGAAGTGTCGGAGAAATCGGCGATGGAGCCAGCGCAAGTCGTAGGGCAGATAGACCGAACGGATCATCGGGTCGGCCGCGCCATAGAGCGCCTCTCCTGTGGCTCGGCCGGTCGGTGTCATGTGCGTGATGATCAACGGCACATCCTGATAGCGCTCGCGCAGCGCACGCACGAGTGGTGCGGCTGCGCGCGTCTCTCCGACCGAGACCGCATGCAGCCACAGTGAACGGTCCAGGCGCTCGGCAGCGTATCGTCCAAAGCGTTCAGCCAGATGCTGGCGATATTCCGGCTGTTTTCTTCCTTTCCACCACAGGCGTGCCAGAACGAGGGGCAGGGCGAGTGTCCAGATGCTGGAGTAGATGTGTTGAGCAACAGGCGTACGTGGGGGGCGCATGGCGCGATTATAGGCGAGTGCTTGCTGCAGTCTCGCGCGCATCGCTGGCAGGACTGCCGCGTGCCGTCGAAACCCGGGCCGGATGTGAGACAATGGCGCCCAATTTCAAACTGCAGGAATAACGCAATGAAGGTGCTGGTTACCGGGGCAGCCGGCTTCATCGGTATGCACGCGTCCGAGCGACTGCTGGCTCGTGGCGACGAGGTTGTGGGGCTGGACAATCTGAACGACTACTACGACCCGCAGATCAAGCGTGACCGACTTGCGCGAATCGAGCCGCACGAGAACTTCCGTTTCGTGAAGATGGATGTGGCAGACCGTGCAGGAATGGAGAAGCTCTTTGCCGAAGAAAAGTTCGACAAGGTGATTCACCTCGCGGCTCAGGCGGGCGTACGCTATTCCCTTGAAAACCCCCACGCGTACATCGACAGCAATATCGTCGGGTTCATGAACATTCTCGAGGGGTGCCGACACAACGCGGTGAAGCATCTGGTGTACGCGAGCAGTTCCAGCGTATATGGCGGCAACACGAAGATGCCGTTTTCCGAGCATGACTCGGTGGATCATCCGATCAGCATGTATGCCGCAACCAAGAAGGCCAACGAGCTGATGGCGCATACCTATAGCCATCTGTACGGCCTGCCGACGACCGGCCTGCGCTTTTTCACCGTGTACGGCCCATGGGGACGTCCGGACATGGCCTTGTTCCTGTTCACGAAAGCCATGCTCGAAGGCAAGGCGATCAACGTGTTCAACCACGGCAAGATGCAGCGCGACTTCACCTATGTGGACGACATCGTCGAAGGCGTGATTCGTGTGACGGATCGCGATGCTGCCGCTGACCCCGAGTACGATGCAGTCAAGGCCGATCCGGCACGTAGCAGCGCACCGTACCGGGTGTTCAACATTGGCAACCAGGGGCCGGTCGAGTTGATGGCATTCGTGAACGCCATCGAGAAGTCGCTTGGCATTACTGCCGAGAAAAACCTCATGCCGATGCAGCCGGGCGATGTTCCGGCGACCTTCGCTGATGTCTCGGAACTGTCTGATTGGACAGGATTTCATCCGGGGACGTCGATTGACGATGGTGTGGCGCGGTTTGTGAGCTGGTATCGGGATTATTTTCGCCTCTGAGCGGAGACACGGTGTTTGCCAAAGGTGGGCTGGGTGCTGACTCAGCTCAGCCTGATCCTGCGTTTATGAGCGGTACGTTTCGAAGCTGATCAAGGTGGTTGGCTTTGGCAATTACCTGTGTGAACTGCCCCGGGAATCGTTTGCGTTTACAGCCGATGTTATGAGCGCAGTGTGAAGCATTGGGCGTTCAACGGCTTACGCCCGAATGCCCGCAACACGCAGCCGCCAAGTCGTCAAACGGGGGCTGCTCTGGGACGGTGAAGTCGGGGAGTACCGGTGGGGCACTCGCAGTCCGTTCAGGTGGGGCAGGGCGGTCAGGCCAGACCGTAATCCCGCGTCGCCGGTCGCTGCGTCATGCGTGACGTGTGATCTCTCGTCCGGATCGAAAACATCGTGCTTGGCAACCGCTTCGAGACAATCCCGGGCTGCAAAGCGCGTCGATATATCGCACGGCGCCAATCGATCATTTGCCCCAAGCGTCTGACGCGAGATTTCAAGGTGGGTCACTCTGGTCGAACCTGGGTGACCGACATCATGTGTCATCGTGGCGCTATATGGCAGTTCATGCGCGCCATGTCGCCGCCGGGTCTATCAAGCCGCCACCGGCGAGCGAGCGTGTTGATACCCATCTGTGGCGAAAATTCTGACGGGCGCGTGATCGAACATTCCAATCCGGATTCCCGGTACGATCGCGATGACTGGCAGAGCTTCTGTCGTTCGTAAGGACTTGAACCAGGTATGAGCCGCGGTGACGGTTGCTGGGACGACGCGGTTGCTGAATCCTGCGTGCGCAGTTTGCATATGGAGCGGGCGCGAAAACGTGTCGACCAAGTCCGAGATCTCACCCGCCTTGACGTTTTTGACAACAGCGAAGTCCTCTACAATCGGCCACTCATTGACAGCCATCTGGATGGAATCTGTCCCGCGGCTCTTGTGCAAGCCTCAAATGGAGGCTCAAGAAAACCTCGGACCTCGTCAGAATCATGACGACCTGGCTTCAATATGCAACGGAATGCGGCGTCACTCGATGAATCAATGGCGATCGGGTATTTTCTGCACCTTGATTCGTACAAGATATTTTGCAGTTTTGGGGGTGGCATGGTTCGAGTGCTGGTGACGGGCGCCAGTGGCTTTGTCGGGGGGCATTTGGTGCGGCATTTGGCGACCTTGCCGCATGTCGCGGTCAGGGCCGTTTCGCGGCGTAGGTGCGACGACGTCCCAGCGGGTGTTGAGAGCCTGGCAATTGGGGACTTCGACACGGCAACGCGATGGGAGGGGGCGCTTGCTGATGCGACGGTGGTCGTCCATTGTGCGGCCAGAGTTCACGTCATGTCGCCCGACAATGAAAGTAGTCAAGCATTCGAGGACACCAACGTTGGCGCTACGATGGCTTTGGCCAAGCAAGCGTGCCTGTCGGGTTGTCGCCGTTTCATTTTTATCAGCTCGGTGAAGGTGCTCGGCGAAAGCACGACTGGCCGCCCCGCTTTTACCGAACTCGATACGCCGGCGCCGGTTGACCCATATGGGGTGTCCAAGCTAAACGCCGAGCAACGCTTGTTTGAACTATCGGCTCAGAGCGGGATGGAGGT
This sequence comes from Nitrogeniibacter aestuarii, assembly GCF_017309585.1. Classification (NCBI taxonomy): domain Bacteria; kingdom Pseudomonadati; phylum Pseudomonadota; class Betaproteobacteria; order Rhodocyclales; family Zoogloeaceae; genus Nitrogeniibacter; species Nitrogeniibacter aestuarii. The sequence continues at coordinate 1,183,055 of NZ_CP071321.1, forward strand.
GGTCGTGATTCGACCGCCGCTGGTGTATGGCCCGGGCGTCAAAGCAAATTTCCAGCGTCTCGTGAATTTGGTTCGAAAAAGCGTTCCATTGCCGTTTGGCAAAGTCGAAAATCGCAGATCTCTGGTCGGAATTGAGAATCTGGTCGATCTCATCGCGACCTGCATCGACCATCCAAAAGCCGCAGGGCAGGTGTTCCTGGTGAGTGATGGGCAGGATGTCTCCACGTCCCAACTGGTGCAAAGCATCGGTCGAGCCATGGGCGTGTCAACGCGATTGGTTCCTGTGCCCGTGCGACTTCTCACCTGGGTCGCCAGGAGATTGGGCCGAAGTGACATGATTGATCGCTTGTGCGGTGACCTGCGCGTCGATATCCGGAAGGCGCGAACTGAGCTCGGTTGGAAACCACGGGTCTCGCTAGACGAGGGGTTGAAGCGCATGGTTACATCCACTGACCCGATGGGCAGAACATGACCGACGAAATCTTGATGGTCGGTGTGCTCGTTGTGGGTGCTCTGGCGTGTGCCTGGTGGTTGACCGGTCGTCTGCGCATTTACGCATTGTCGGCGCAGATCCTCGATGTACCGAATGCGCGCAGCTCTCATGCCACCCCGACACCGCGCGGGGGTGGTGTCGCCATTGTGTTGACCTTTCTGACCAGCCTTCCCGTTCTCTACGCATTGGGAGAGCTGAGCGCCGGGGTCGCCGTGGCGATGTTTGGCGGTGGTGTGGTGGTGGCCGGTGCCGGATTTGCGGATGATCGACGTCATGTGCCAGCGCGCTGGCGCTTGCTGGCGCATTTTATGGGTGTTCTCTGGGTGCTGTTCTGGTTGGCTCCAGCGATTGCGAGCCCGCTGAGTGCGGTATTGCCCTTGGCTGTCGCGTTCCCCGTGCTTGCCATCTTCATGGTCTGGATGCTCAACCTGTACAACTTCATGGACGGTATCGACGGGATCGCCAGCATCGAGGCCATCACGGTATGCGCCTTGGGTGCGGCATTGCTCTGGAGTCTCGGGCAGCCCGACATGGCGGTGCTCCCTCTGGTATTGGCCGCATGTACTGCAGGATTTCTGACATGGAATTTTCCGCCCGCCCGGATTTTCATGGGTGATGCGGGCAGTGGCTTCCTTGGACTGATCGTGGGCTCGATCGCAGTGTGGTGCCTGTCTCTTGGCCTTCCGCTCTTTGCGGCGTGGGTGATTCTGCTTGCCACGTTTGTGGCGGATGCATCCGTCACGCTGTTCCGGCGTGCACTGCGCGGTCAGCGAGTCTGGGAGGCCCATCGGTCACACCTGTATCAGCGTGCAGCCCGGCATTTCGGGCGGCACCTGCCCGTCACGTTGTTGTTTGCTTTGGTTAACCTGTTCTGGCTGGGCCCCATCGCGTTACTCGTCGCGCATGGTTGGGTGCCGGTGCTGATCGGATTGGCGGTGGCTTATGTTCCCTTGATGATCATGGCTTGGTTGCTGGGCGCGGGCCAGCCGGACGAGGTGCCGTTATTTGGTGGAGACTAATGCTGGCCGGATATAATGTCGCTGGTCCAATAGTCTGCACGCCTTTTTGAATGCTGAAGCGCTCCATACTCATCGTCCTTTTTGATTCGCTTGCGGCGGTTGTCGCGTGGGCGCTGGGGTTTCTGCTGCGTTTCAATTTCGAATGGCCTGCAGGCTACGAACTCAAGTTCCTCCTGAGTTCGTTCGCGTTGCTTGTCGTACACATCGGTGCTTGCCGATGGGCCGGCCTCTATCGGGGCATGTGGGTATTCGCGAGCTTGCCCGACCTCAAACGCGTACTCAAGGCAGTCGGTGTTTCGTTTGTCGCCGTGCTGCTTCTGCTCTCGATTGATCGCAGTTTGCCGAATATCCCCCGTTCGATGTCAGTGCTGTACCCCCTGTGCTTGCTGATGTTGATGGGCGGCGGGCGGGCTGCCTGGCGTATGTGGAAAGAGCATCGGTTATACGGCGATCTGAAGGCCTCCGGGAAGCCAGTGGTTGTGGTTGGCGCCGGGTCGGGAGGCGCCATGCTGCTTCGCGAGCTTGAACGCAGCCCCGACTGGCGCGTCGTTGCGCTGGTTGATGATGATGTGCGCAAACGCGGGCTCGAACTGCACGGCAAGCTTGTAGCAGGCGCAATTGATGATCTTCCGGGGGTGCTTGAGGTCTTCAAGGCGCAGCATGTCATTCTTGCCATGCCGTCAGCAGCCCGGCAAGCATTATCGAAAGCGGCTGACCTTGCCGTCAGATCGGGGGCGCACACATTCACGGTCCCCGGGCTTGAAGATATCATGGGCGGGAAAGTGGCCATCAATGCCATGCGCCCGGTGGATATCGAGGACCTTCTCGGACGCGAGTCAGTATCGATTCAGACGGACCATGTCAGTGCGATGGTGCGAGGCAAGACCGTGCTGGTGACCGGAGCTGGTGGTTCGATTGGGAGTGAGCTGTGCCGCCAGTTAAAACGTTTCGAGCCGGCGAGGCTTGTTCTGTTTGAGGCCAGTGAATTTGTGCTTTACAGCGTTGAGCAGTGTCTGAACGATGGAACCGGCGCTGTTCAGATCATTCCGCTTGTCGGCGACGTCAAGGATGCGCTGCGTGTGCGAGAGGTGTTCAGGCAATGGCAGCCACATCTGGTCTTTCACGCCGCTGCATACAAGCATGTGCCCTTGATGGAAGTGTCCAACGCCTGGCAAGCAGTTCGCAACAATGTGCTGGGGACGCTGACGGTGGCACGCGAGGCGCAGGCGCATGGGGCCGAGCGCTTCGTGCTGGTGTCGACGGACAAAGCGGTCAACCCGACCAATGTCATGGGGGCGACCAAGCGTCTGGCTGAGATGGTATGCGAGGCACTGCACACGCGAGGCGGATCGACACAGTTCGAGATGGTCCGCTTCGGTAACGTGCTGGGGAGTACGGGCAGCGTGATCCCCAAGTTTCAGGAACAAATCTCTCGTGGAGGCCCGGTGACCGTGACCCATCCCGAGATCAACCGGTTCTTCATGTCCATTCCCGAGGCGGCTCAGCTGGTGCTGCAGGCAGCGAGCATGGGGCGCGGGGGCGAGGTGTTCGTGATGGATATGGGGGAGCCAGTCAAGATCGTTGATCTGGCTCGCAACATGATTCGTTTGTGCGGCTACACCGAAGAAGAGATCAGGATCGAATTCACCGGGCTGCGGCCGGGCGAGAAGCTCTATGAAGAGTTGCTTGCCGACGCCGAAGAGACCCGCGAGACGCCGCATCCCAAACTCAGAATCGCGCGTTCGCGACCTGTCGACGCGGGCTTCCTGTCCGCTGTGACGGCCTGGCTGGATCAGCCGGGACCGGTCGACGATGCTCGCGTGCGCGACGAGTTGAGACGCTGGGTGCCTGAGTACGCGCCGGCCGTCCACAAACCAGAGCTGACGCTGGTGCACGACCGCGCTGCTGACGCGGTCAAGCGCGCGTCCTGAGTTCGGTTGTGGCGCGATACGTCGTCGGAGACATCCAGGGCTGTCTTGATTCGCTCCATGCCCTGTTGCACCGGGTGCGGTTCGATCCGGAAAGCGACGTGTTGTGGTGCGTGGGTGATCTGGTCAATCGAGGGCGGAAGTCCCTTGAGGTCTTGCGGTTCGTTCGCGGGCTGGGTGACCGGGCGCGCGTCGTGCTGGGCAACCACGATCTCTATCTTCTGATGGTTCAGGCCGGCTTTCGCAAGCGCGGCAAGGACGATACGCTTCAGCCTGTTCTTGACGCGCCCGATGCCGATGCCTTGCTTGACTGGGTGGCCTGTCAGCCGCTGATGCATGTCGAAGACGGGTTCGCGATGGTGCATGCGGGCATCCTGCCTCAATGGGATGTGCCCAAGGCCAAGGATTTGGCTGATGAGGTGACACAGGTCCTGCGGGGGTCGGGGCGGAACGCATTCCTCGCGGCGCTGGCGGGAAACCTGCCAGCGCGCTGGGATGACAGCCTCTCCGGGCAGGGGCGGTTGCGTTGTATCGTGAATGCGATGACGCGAATGCGCTTCTGCTCGGCGGGCGGCGAGATGGAGTTTCGTCACAAGGGCGCCCCGGACAACGCACCGGAAGGGACGATGCCCTGGTTTGACGTACCGGGTCGCTTACACGGTGCATTCACGCTGCTGACGGGGCATTGGTCTGCGCTCGGTCTGCGGGTGACCGATCAGGTCGTCAGTCTGGACACGGGTTGCCTCTGGGGCGGTCATCTCACGGCCTATCGGCTGGAAGACGGCGCCATTTTTCAGGTGCCGTCCCAGGAGGTCAAACCTTAAGCCGCGAGCGAGGCCTCGGCAGGTTGAGCCTGCGTGGGCGAAGCATCAGCGGTGACAAGCGCCTCGATGGCTTGATGCGCCTGCAAGGCAATCTCGCGGCGATGCAGGTTGTCCGTCTCGATTGCCGGAAGAATATCGACCCTGACCACGATTCGCTCGGCGCCGACGATGCTGGCCATGCTCTGCCCTAGGGAAAGATCGCCGTCATAGGCCGCCGCGCGCGTGTAGTCCCCATCTGGGGTCTGATAGCGCAGCGCCATCGGCTGTATCGGGTTGCCGGTGAGGATGGCGGGCTGAAGTAGCGCGGCATGGAAGTGCTGCACATGGCTGCCGTCGGTGGTGGTGCCTTCGGGAAAGAGTGCCACATGGCGACCGCTCGCCATGCAGCGGGCGATCTCTTCATTGATGATCCGTGCATGGCCCCGACTGCCCCGTCGCAGAAACACCGTCTCGTTCACTGCCGCCAGCCAGCCGATGACGGGCCACTGGCGGACTTCGGATTTGGAGATGAACGCCGATGGCGTGATTGCGTTGATCACGAAGATGTCGACCCACGACACGTGATTGGCCACGATCAGCCCGCGCTCGATCAGCGGCGCGCCGCTGCTCTGCAGTTCAATACCGAGGATGGTCAGCAGTTTGCACGACCAGCGTTGTCGGCTGCGCCCGCGTTGCTCTTGAGAGAGCATCGGAAATACGAGGGCGGAAGTGAGCATGCCCCGCAGCAGGTGCAGGGCGATGCGTGAGTAGCGCCACAGACGCTTGGGTCGAGAAGTTGGCTGCAGGGTGCTCAGTCTTTACGTCCCATGAAGTGTTTGGCGTACTTGCCGTCCACCCGGGTCATCGGCATCAGGATGGGCAGGTCGGCGGTGTTGAAGTCAGGATCCCAGGCTGGCTCTCCGCAAATCCAGGCGCCTGCACGCAGATAGCCCTTGATCAGCGGTGGGGCTTCGGCGTCGAGATGCCCGTTCAGCTTGTCCAGCGGCAGTGCCGTGCGTGGGAAGACGCGATATTCAAGCGGTGCCAGGTGTTTTTCCTTGAGCTGATTATACAGACTCGCTGCCAGATGACCGCCGTCGGCCATGCTCACGGAGGCGCAGCCGACCAGATAGTCGTAGCTGCGCTCCTGCATGTAACGGGCCAGGCCCGACCACAGCAGGGTAATGACCGCGCCGGTGCGATAGTCGGCATCGATGCACGAGCGGCCGATCTCGACCAGACGTCCGCGCAGATGCTGCAGGCGGGTGAGGTCGAATTCGTTCTCGGAGTAATAGCCACCGACGCGACGGGCTGCGTCCGGCGGCAGGATGCGGTAGGTGCCGACGATCTTGCCCTGATCTTCGTCGCGAACGATCAGATGTTCACAGAACGGATCGTAGATATCGCGATCGACGCCGGGTGTGCGTGAGGACAGCTTGGCGCCCATCTCTTCGGCAAACACGCGGTAACGCAGCTTCTGGGCTTCGAGGATTTCGGTCTCGCAGGTGGCCAGGCCAACGCGGAGATTGCGGCGACGGCGTGCGGCGGCGTCAAGACGTTTTTCCAACATGGTGCTGTCCTTTTTTCTGAAGTTGCCCCGCACTCTAGAAATTCGACTTTGCAGCACCATGACGGCCGCGTTACGCGAAGGTGACGATGCTTCCCGGGCGACGATGTCATGCGATCGTCACGAACACGTCATGGTGATGTCGCGTACCGGTAGCAGCATCCCGTGCCATGAATCAGAGTCCGCTGACCCTTGAGCACCTGGCCGGGGTGCGCCGACAGTTGCGCGTGGCCGTGGTGACCGAAACCTATCCGCCCGAGGTCAATGGCGTTGCCATGACCACGGGGCGTCTCGTGTCTCAATTGATCGAGATGGGGCATATCGTGACCCTGGTCCGCCCGCGTCAGGGGGCGGCCGACATCCCGGCCCAGGACGAGCGATTCGAGGAGGTGTTGTCCCGCGGCATCCCCATCCCGAAGTACAACCACCTCAAGATGGGCTTGCCGGCGCGCCACCTGCTGACCAAGTTGTGGTCGGTGCGTCGCCCGGATGTGGTGCAGATCGTGACCGAAGGCCCGCTTGGCTGGTCGGCGCTGGGCGCTGCGCGCAAATTGCGCATTCCGGCCATTACCGAGTTCCACACCAACTTCCACAGCTACAGCCGGTATTACGGCGTCGGCTGGCTCAAACAGCCCGTGGAGGCCTACCTGCGCCGATTTCACAACAAGGGCGAGATGTGTCTGGTGCCGACGCGGGCAATGGCGGACAAGCTGAGCCGAAAGGGGGTTCGCGCGGTCGAAGTGGTCGCACGCGGCGTGGATACCGCCCTGTTTTCGCCCGCGCGCAGAAGCGAAGCACTGCGGGAGCAATGGGGCGCCAGGCCAGAGACACTGGTCGCGACGGTGGTCGGGCGGGTCGCTCCGGAAAAAAATCTCGCACTGGCCTTGCGCGCGTTCGATGCGCTGGCCGAGCGCCATGGGGATGCCCGCCTGGTGGTGGTCGGTGACGGGCCGTCACTCGATGCGCTCAAGGCCTCCCACCCGCGGCACATCTATGTCGGCATGCGCACGGGCGAGGATCTGGCTTCGCACTATGCTTCCGCAGACCTGTTCCTCTTTCCGAGCACGACCGAAACCTTTGGCAATGTGGCCACCGAAGCGCTCGCCAGTGGCTTGCCGGTGGTGGGATACGACTACGCGGCCGTCGCCGAGCGGGTTAAGACCGGCCTCAACGGGTGGCGCGTGCCGATGGATGACGAAGCGGCCTTCGTTCATGCGGCCATGGCCGCCGCTAACCCGGGTGCTCTCGAGCCGCTGCGTCATGGCGCTCGTGAGAGCGTCCTGGAGCTCGATTGGCGCGCCATCGCGCAGACCCTGGTCGATGTGATGGAGTCGGTGCTGGCCCGGCACGAAGCGCGGGCGGGGCTGGCGGCGGCGCGCTGAGACGCAGTCAGGCTGCAGGGCCGCGCCGCGTACGCGAATGAAAGCCTATACTTTCACTTTCGCTTAACAGAACGGTTTCCCATGTCAGTGCTTGTCTGCGGTTCCATCGCCTACGACACCATTATGGTGTTTCATGATCGCTTCAAGGATCACATCCTCCCGGACAAGATTCACATTCTGAATGTCGCCTTTCTGGTGCCGGATATGCGTCGCGAGTATGGCGGTTGTGCGGGCAATATCGCCTACAACCTCAAACTGCTCGGCGGCGAGCCCATGATCATGGCCACGGTGGGTGATGATGCCGCGCCATACCTCGACCGTCTCGATGGTCTCGGCCTCAGCCGTGCTCATGTGCGTCAGGTGTCGGGCAGCTTCACGGCCCAGGCATTCATCACCACCGATCTGGACGATAACCAGATTACGGCCTTTCATCCGGGAGCGATGAACTTCTCGCATGAAAACAGGGTCGAGGAAACGAAGGGCATCAAGCTGGGCATCGTGGCGCCGGATGGGCGCGATGGCATGATCGAGCATGCACGGCAGTTCGCCGAGGCGGGTATTCCGTTCATTTTCGACCCGGGTCAGGGCCTGCCGATGTTCTCTGGCGACGATCTAATGCGTTTCCTCGAGGCGGCCACCTATTGCGCACTCAACGACTACGAGGCGCAGATGATGACCGAGAAAACAGGCAAAAGCCTTGAGCAGATCGCAGAACTCGTCGATGCGCTGATCGTGACGCGGGGCGCTTCCGGGTCGGAGATTTACACGGCAGGACAACGTATTGACGTGCCGTGCGTTAAAGCAGATGAGCTGGTCGATCCGACGGGCTGTGGCGACGCCTTCCGGGGCGGCCTGCTGTACGGCATCGTCAACGGCTTCGACTGGCAGACGACGGGGCGGCTTGCCGCCGTGATGGGCAGTATCAAGATTGCCCATCGTGGCGGGCAGAACCATGCGCCCAGTCGGGATGAAATCGCCGAGCGCTATGCGACGGCTTTTGGAGAAAGACCATGGTAAGGAAAGATCTGCGTGCTCGCGTCACCCTGCTGGCGCTGGTCGCAAGCCTGGGGCTGGCCGGTTGCGCGAGCAACCTCACCGGTGACAGCTATTCACGCGACGAGGCCCGACGGGCCATGGTGGTGCGCTATGCAACCATCGATTCAATGCGCCTGGTGAAGCTCGAGGGCACCAAGAGCAATGTGGGGACGGTGGCCGGTGGTGCCGTGGGCGGCATTGCGGGTAGCAGCATCGGCAGCGGCAAGGGCTCGGCCGTTGGCGCCGTCATTGGTGCGGTGGCCGGCGGGCTGGCCGGTGCTGCGGCCGAAGAGGGGCTGACCCGCTCGCAGGGGATCGAGATCACCGTGCGGCTCGACAACGGCTCGCACATGGCGATCGTTCAGGAATACAACGGCGAAAATTTTGTGCCGGGTCAGCGAGTGCGGCTGGTTCAGAACGGTAGCACGACACGCGTGACCCCCTGAGAGACGCACCAGGGCTCAGCATTGAGAAGCACCCCGCGGGGTGCTTTTTTTCGGGCTTCAAGCCAAGAGCACGAAGCCCCAGACGGTGGCCAGATTGATCAGCGTGATCAGAACGGCGGCACTGCCGATATCCTTGGCGCGTTTGGCCAGACGGTGCCGTTCGAGCGAGACGCGATCGACCACGGCTTCTACGGCGGAGTTCATCAACTCCACGATCAGCACCAGCAGCACCGAGGCGATGAGCATGGCCTTGCTCGGGCCTGGGACCGAGAGAAACAGCGCGATTGGAATCAGCACGATGGCAAGCAGGCATTCCTGCCGGAAGGCGTCTTCGTGCTTGAATGCAGCCTTGAGGCCATCAAGCGAGTACTTGAAAGCGTTCCAGATGCGTTTGAGGCCTGTCTTGCCCTTGTAGGGGCTTTCGCCGGGCGGGGGATTGTCCGGGGGCAGCATGGGGGCTGTCATCTGGGTGGTGTCTCGCAGAGGTTATGTTGGCGGTAAAGGCGCGAGTCTCACGCGGCCACATGTCACCCGTGTTAAGGGTAGAAGGCGTAGAGCCGATACCCGGCCGCATTGACGTTGTCGGCCGAGAATTCCACTTCGACTACTTCGGTCGCGCCGCCCGCAAACCCGGTGCCATCCGGCGCCTTGCCGAGCCACTCTTCCGGCGTGAGCACCTTGCGTACCACCGGTTGGTCTCGGGCGTCGGTGAGGGTCAGCTCCAGATGGGGGAACGCCTGGGCTTCCCGGTTGCGGTTGGTCAGCGTGGCCGTCAGCAGGAAAACGCCTTCACGTTCGGGCAAACGGTTCAGATCGGAGGCCTCGATGCTGATCTGCTTGGGGTCGCGGGGCAGGGCCATGCTGCATCCCACGCTCGCGCACAGCGTTTCGAAGAAGGGCTGGAGCTGAGGTGCGGCCTCGATGAGCTGCTTTCGATAGTAGATGGCAATCTGCGCCGCAAGGACTGCAATCAACACGCCGGCAAGCATACCCGAGAACCACGGCGTGCCTTCGCGCCGATCGGGAAGCGAGTCGAGTGCCTTTTCTTCGGGTGCGGGCTCTGTTTCCGGTTCGTCGGCACCGGCGGTCTCGTCCTGCCGGTTGGCCGATTCCGTGTCGGTGGGCGGTTGCTTGCTCTCGACATCCATGATGGTGAACACGTCTTCCGACGATGCCGGCGCCTCGGCTTCGGCATCGTCGGCCCGTGGTTCTTCATCGATGTGTTCTTCCTGGTCGCTTGAGCCTTCAACCGGAGCTGCGCTGGCCTCGGTGGGTGACGCTTCGTCGAGCGTCGATTCGGCCGATTCAGGGTCGTCAATGTCGAGCACGAAGTCGGCATACGCGTCGGATGCGTCTTCCTCGACGACAGTCTCCTGAGCCGCACGTTCGGCGCGCTGCTCGCTGACCTTCGCTTCCAGATGCTCGTCCGGTGCCAGCAAGGCGTCCAGGTCGGCCTCTGCTGTTGCGGGCGAGCCTGCTTCTTCCTCCGTTCGTGTGCTATCCGGCTCCCCCTGCTCAAACTCGCGCAGTGATTCGGGGTCCGTCATGGAGGCCTCAAAGGCGTCCAGCGATGGTGCAGTGAAGCCACCCTCGCTTGGCACTGGAGGCGGAGGCGCGGTTTCTTCGGTGGGCACGGCCTCGTTCGCCATGGCGTAACCATCGGAACTAGAGTCCTCTGCCTGCTCATCAGGCTCGTCTTCGAGCTGAGCATCCAGCTCAAACGTGTCTTCGGCCTCTGGCAAAGAGTCAATCGCCGCCAGCGCGCCGGATTCTTCTTCTGACTCAAGGTCGAGATCAATCGCGGCGTAGTCGCCCGTGTCGGGTTCGAAAGCGTCGCCAGCGCTGGCGGCGAAGCTGGCATCCGACTCGAGGTCTACTTCAAGCGCGGAGTCGAGTGGTGTGTCTGGATCAAACCAGGTCGACGTCGCGTCCGCGGGCATTTCTGCCTCGGGTTCTGCCTCGGGTTCTGCCTCGGGTTCTGCCTCGGGTTCTGCCTCGGGTTCTGCCTCGGGTTCTGCCTCGGGTTCTGCCTCGGGTTCCGGCTCGGGTTCCGGCTCGGGTTCCGGCTCGGGTTCCGGCTCGGGTTCCGGCTCGGGTTCCGGCTCGGGTTCCGGCTCGGGTTCCGGCTCGGGTTCCGGCTCGGGTTCCGGCTCGGGTTCCGGCTCGGGTTCCGGCTCGGGTTCCGGCTCGGGTTCCGGCTCGGGTTCCGGCTCGGGTTCCGGCTCGGGTTCCGGCTCGGGTTCCGGCTCGGGTTCCGGCTCGGGTTCCGGCTCGGGTTCCGGCTCGGGTTCCGGCTCGGGTTCCGGCTCGGGTTCCGGCTCGGGTTCCGGCTCGGGTTCCGGCTCGGGTTCCGGCTCGGGTTCCGGCTCGGGTTCCGGCTCGGGTTCCGGCTCGGGTTCCGGCTCGGGTTCCGGCTCGGGTTCCGGCTCGGGTGGCGTTGTCATATTCTGTTCAGCCGAAGCGGGTGCGCTGAACCCGAAGCCAGTGGCCTCTTCGTTTGACATGGGCGGCGCTGTGAAGCCGCCATCCATGGGCGTGCGCTCTTCCAGAATGAACACACTGGTCGCGGCAGCCCCCGTCACCGCTGATGTCGCAGGGCTGTCTGCGGGGTCGGTAGTCGCAGTCGCCGGGGGCGGCGTTTCGGTCTCGAGCGTGTCGAGGGCGTTGAAGACATGGCGGCATTGACCGCATCGAACGCGGCCCTGTCGTACGCGCAACTGCTCCGACGTAATGCGAAACACCGTCTGGCATGCGGGGCAGCGGGTGCGCATCATGCGCGTACGCCTTCCAGTCGCGCCCAACCCTCCCGCAACTTGCCGACATGCAGGGAGATCCAGGGGGCGTAGGCTTCGATCACCTGATCGGTCTGGCTATCCAGGATGCCGGACAAGGCAATGCGTCCCCCCGGGGCCACGAGGGTACACAGGGCGGGCGCGAGTACACGAAGCGGATTGGTCAGGATATTGGCCACGACCAGATCATATTGCCCTTCAACCGCTTGCGTCGACAGGGCGGCTTCAATATTGACGCCATTGCGTGCGGCATTGTCACGCGCCGCGTCGACCGCCTTCTCGTCGATATCGACGCCTTTGACCGAGCCCGCGCCGAGGCGCGCTGCGGCAATGGCCAGAATGCCGGAACCACAGCCATAGTCCATCACGCTGCAGCCGGGTGTGACCGTCTGCTCAAGCCATTCGAGGCAAAGATGGGTGGTCGGGTGCGAGCCGGTGCCGAAGGCCATGCCCGGGTCGAGTTCGATATTGATGGCGTCCGAATTCGGGGCTTCGTGCCATGAGGGGACGATCCACAGCCGGTCGGTAATCCGGATCGGGTCGAACTGCGACTGGGTCAGTTGCACCCAGTTCTGGTCTTCGATCTCTTCGACGGTAAAGGCCGGCACCTGCTCGAGGCCCGCTTCACCGGCGGCCAGTGACAGGGTCGAGGTCAGATCGCAGTCGGATTCGAACAGGGCGATGACCCGGCTGTGATCCCACAGACTGGCGGGCTCCATGCCGGGTTCGCCGAACTGGGGCTTTTCGGCCTCGGTGCCGGCGTCGGCATCTTCGATGCTCACCGACACGGCGCCGTGGTTCATGAGGGCATCGGATAGCGCTTCGGCGCGCTCTGCATCCGCCTGAAGGGCCACCGACAGCCACATGATGGTCAGCCCTTTTCGGTCTGGGAGCGATCCGCCAGGCGACGCTCCAGATAATGGATGCTGGTGCCGCCCTCGAGGAAGCGCGGGTCGCGAACCAGGTCGTTATGCAGCGGGATGTTGGTCTTGATGCCTTCGACTACGGCTTCGGACAAGGCGATCTGCATGCGGCGCATGGCCTGGTCACGGGTGTCGCCGTAGGTGATCAGCTTGCCGATCATGGAGTCATAGTGCGGGGGCACCATGTAGCCGGCGTAGGCGTGGGAGTCGACGCGAACGCCCGGGCCGCCGGGCATGTGCCAGTTGGTGATGCGTCCGGGGCTGGGGGTGAACTTGTAGGCATCTTCGGCGTTCAGGCGGCATTCGACCGCGTGGCCCTTGATCTCGATGTCCTTCTGCTTGAACCAGAGTTTCTCGCCCGCCGCGATGCGGATCTGCGCCTGAACGATGTCGATGCCCGTGACCAGTTCGGTCACCGGGTGTTCCACCTGAACGCGGGTGTTCATCTCGATGAAGTAGAACTCACCGTTTTCGTACAGGAATTCGAAGGTGCCCGCGCCGCGGTAGCCGATGGTGCGGCAGGCTTCGGCGCAGCGCTCGCCAATCTTGGCAATCAGCTTGCGGTCGATGCCGGGTGCCGGGGCTTCCTCGATCACCTTCTGGTGGCGTCGCTGCATGGAGCAGTCCCGCTCGCCCAGATGAACCGCGTTGCCGTGTTCGTCAGCCAGCACCTGGATCTCCACGTGACGCGGGTTCTCCAGATACTTTTCCATGTAGACCACCGGGTTGCCAAAGGCGGCTCCGGCTTCGCTGCGTGTCGTGGTGACCGCGTTGATGAGCGCCGCTTCCGTATGCACCACACGCATGCCGCGGCCGCCACCGCCACCTGCGGCCTTGATGATCACCGGGTAGCCCACGCTGCGGGCAATCTTGACGATTTCCTTGGGGTCGTCGGGCAGGGCGCCTTCAGAGCCGGGCACGCAAGGCACGCCGGCTTCAAGCATGGCGTCCTTGGCGCAGACCTTGTCGCCCATCAGGCGAATGGTGTCCGGGCGCGGGCCGATGAAAACGAAGCCGGACTCTTCCACCCGTTCGGCAAAGTCGGCGTTTTCGGACAGGAAACCGTAGCCGGGGTGAATCGCCTCGGCATCGGTGACCTCCGCAGCCGAAATGATGGCCGGCACGTTGAGGTAGCTCTGGCCGGAGGGGGCGGGCCCGATACACACCGACTCGTCCGCCAGCTTGACGTACTTGGCTTCAGTGTCGGCGACCGAATGGACCGCCACGGTACGAATGCCCAACTCGCGGCAGGCGCGCAGCACACGAAGTGCAATCTCGCCGCGGTTGGCTATGAGGATCTTGTCGAACATATGCCGTTTTATCCGATGGTCGTTTCAGGGGCTGGATGGGCGATGCGCCCGATCAGCCAACCACCATCAGCGGCTGACCGTACTCGACTGGCTGACCGTTCTCGACCAGGATGGCCTTCACGGTGCCGGAGACTTCCGAATCGATCTCGTTCATGAGCTTCATGGCTTCGATGATGCACAGGGCCTGACCTTCGGAGACGCTGGTGCCGATCTCGACGAACGGGTCCTGACCCGGGGCTGAGGCGCGGTAGAAGGTACCCACCATCGGAGAGGTGACCACGTGCCCTGCGGGCAGGGCATCTTCAGCCGGTGCTTCAGCCACGACTGCTGGCGCTGCCACGGGGGCGGCGGCCACGTGCGTGACTGCCGGGGCCGCTGCGTAGGCCGCCGGGGCCAGGGTCTTGGCAATGCGAACCTTCTCTTCACCTTCGGTGACTTCGAGTTCGGAAATGCCGGATTCCTGAACCAGGTCGATCAATTTCTTCAGCTTGCGCAGATCCATGAAGTTCTCCATACGGCACGGGCCCTTGGGGCGCCGCGCGAGACTTAATCTTGAGTCAGCCGGTTGAGGGCGAAATCGAGCGCAGCCAGGTAGCCATCGGCACCCAGCCCGCAGATCACACCCACGGCTTGGTCGGAAAAATAGGAATGGTGGCGGAACGCCTCCCGGGCGTGGACGTTCGACAGGTGAACCTCCACGTAGGGAATGGCGACCGCCGCCAGCGCGTCACGCATGGCGACGCTGGTGTGTGTATAGGCTGCCGGATTGATGATGATGAAATCCACGCCTTCGGACGCCGCGGCCTGAATGCGGTCCACAAGCTCGCCTTCGTGATTGCTCTGGAAGGATTCGAGCCGCACGCTCGCCACCTGGCAGCGGTTGAGCATGGCTTCGTGGATGTCATTGAGCGTCGTGCGACCGTAAACCTCGGGCTCGCGGGTGCCGAGCAGATTGAGGTTGGGGCCGTGCAGCACCAGGATGAGGGTGCTGTTGTCGGGCGCACTTTGCGCTTCGCTTTGGGCGTCGCTTTGTGACTTTTTCGTGCGTTTTTTCGGCGTCATGACTGCAAGTTTGCCGTAGATCGCTACATTTTGTCCAGCCGGGTTGCTGTTTTCGGAGCTCGTTTCAGAGCATCAGCGCCCGAATTTTGCCCTCAAGTTCCGCTTTGCTCAAGGTGCCGAGCCTGATCTCGCGAATCATGCCTTCGCCATCGAGGATGACAGTGAACGGCAATGCCTGGGAGGGATTGCCCAGTCTGGCCGCCAGCTGGAGGATTTCCGGCGGTGCGATCAGCAGGGGATAATTCACCCGGTATTCATCGCGAAAATCGGCGACCTTGTCGGGCATGTCCAGGCTCAGGCCGACGAACGCGACGTTCTGGTCCTTGAACTGCTCATAAGTCTCGACAAACTCCGGGATTTCCCGCCGGCAGGGCGGACACCAGGTCGCCCAGAAGTTTACCACCGCGATCTTGCCCTTGAGTGTTTTCAGGTCGTGAAACTGGCCGTTGGCGTCGGGCAGACGCAGCGCATGTACCTGAAGACCGGCTTCGGGCGCCACGGCATTGGTGTCGCCTTCAGCGGCGGCTTTGGAATCCAGACGAGGCATGAGGTACACACCGCCACCGCCACGGCTGGTCCAGTAACCGGCAGCAGCAGCAACGATCGCCACGAGCACGTAAAGCAGGGGTTTGGGCAGAGACTTCATGGGGTCGGCAGGCTGTCGTCGATCAGTTTCTCGACCGCGTCGAGGCGGGCGCGTTCCACGTGGCTACGCCGTTCCTGGCGCGATTCGAACAGCGTGAGACGCACGGGAAAGTCATCCCACTCGAACACCAGGATGGCCTCCGGTGTGTCATGCGTGAGTTTGCGTGGCTCGCGGTGCTCGTAGCGGATGTCCTGGTTGAGGAAGAAGATCTCCACGTCCTTGGCGCTGTCGGCGAACACTTCGATGTCCACCTCGGCGTAGCGGCCTGCGGTGCCGTCGAGCACGGGGCCGGTCAGGTAGGCGCGGAACGGGTTGAGCAGTTCGAGAACATCGGCGGCGGCACAGCGCATGGCATACAGGCGCTCTTCGTGCTCTTCATCCTGATAGATGGATTGATATTCGCGCAGTGCCGCTTCGATCTCGGCATTGGTGGGGAGCGAGTCGGCATCGACCGCGCCCAGTTGCTTGGCGGCCTTGCGTTTGGCGAAGCCGTAATCGCTGATGCCATCCTCAGCCATCATGCGGGCGGCGGCGGCGGCGACTTCCTGTCGAAGATGGCTGGATCGGAACCCATGAGCACGGTTTGGCATGCGCTTGTCCCCTATCGCCGTTAGAATCCGGGCCATTCTACACGGCCATCCGGATTTCGGAGTTCGGGTGCGCGCAGCGCTGGAGCAAGCATGCATATTCACATTCTGGGCATTTGCGGCACCTTCATGGGGGGGCTTGCGGTGCTCGCTCGGGCCGCTGGACACACGGTGACCGGGTGCGATGCCAACGTCTATCCGCCCATGAGCACTCAGCTTGAATCCGAAGGGATCGAGCTGACCCAGGGCTATGGGGTGGAGCAACTGGATATCGCCCCCGACGTGTTTGTCGTCGGCAATGCCATCTCCCGCGGGAATCCGCTGCTCGAGGCGATTCTGAATGCCGGTCTGCCCTATGTCTCCGGGCCGCAGTGGCTTGCCGAGCATGTGCTGCAGGGCAAATGGGTTCTGGGGGTGGCCGGCACGCATGGCAAGACGACCACCAGTTCCATGCTGGCGTGGCTGCTCGAGGATGGTGGCCTCAATCCCGGCTTCCTGATCGGTGGCGTGACCGGCAATTTTGGTGTCTCGGCGCGGCTGACCGACTCCCCGTTCTTCGTGATCGAGGCCGATGAATACGACACGGCCTTCTGCGACAAGCGCTCCAAGTTCGTGCACTACCGCCCGCGCACGGCGATTCTGAACAACCTGGAGTTCGATCACGCCGATATCTTTGTCGATCTGGCGGCCATCGAGACCCAGTTCCATCATCTGGTGCGCATCATGCCCGGGCAGGGGCGCGTCATCGCCAATGCCAATGCGCCGGCGCTGGACAGGGTGCTTGAGCGGGGATGCTGGTCCGAGCTGGAGCGCTTCGCCGGCGACGGTGGCTGGACGGCCACGCTCGATGCCGATGGCACCGGGCACTTTGCATTCGATGGCGCGTCCGTCGGTTCCGTGATGATGCCCATGGCGGGCGAGCACAATCTGCACAACGCGCTTGCCGCCATTGCCGCAGCCCGTCACGCGGGGGTGCCGGCGGCCATGTCGGTCGAGGCCCTGTCCCGCTTCAAGGGCGTCAAGCGTCGGCTGGAAGTGCGTGGCACGGTCGGTGGTGTGACGGTTTATGACGACTTCGCCCACCACCCAACCGCTATTGCGCTGACCATCGATGGGTTGCGTAAGCGCGAGCACGACGGCCGGATTCTGGCGGTGCTCGAACCGCGGTCCAATACCATGAAGCTGGGTGTGATGAAGGCGCAGCTGCCGGACAGCCTCATGGCGGCTGACGCCGTGTTCTGTTACGCCGGCGGGGTGGATTGGGACGTGGCAGGCGCGTTGAACCCGCTCGGGGCCAAGCTCGATGTCCGCACCGATCTGGACGCCCTGGTGAGCGCCATCGTGGCCGAAGCCCGTCCGGGTGACCATGTGCTGGTCATGAGCAACGGCGGGTTTGGCGGTATTCACCAGAAGCTGCTTGACGCGCTTGCCTGAAGGGGTTTTGTCGGGCATGAAAAAGCCGCCCGGTGGGCGGCTTTTTCGTTGAAGCGCAATGGCTTACTGGTCGCGCTTGAGCAGATCCAGCCGGCGCGCCTCGTTGGCGTCGATGTACTCGAACACGCGAACCACTTTCTTCACGCCGCTGGTGGTGCGTGCCACCAGCGTGGCGGCATCCGCTTCATTGCGGGTCACCAGACCCATCAGATAGACGGTACCGGCTTCGGTGACCACCTTGATGAGATTGGCCTGCACAGCCTCCGAGTCGATCATGCGCGCCTTGATCTTGGACGTGATCAGCGCGTCGTTGCTGCGCGAGGTGAGGGAGCTATGGCCTGCAACCTGAGCGTCATTGGTGATACCGCGTACGTTCGGCACGCTGGCCACGATGCCCGGCAATTGGGTCTTGACCGTCTCGTTCGGCACTTCGCCGGTGATGAGGACGTTGCGGTTGTAGGACGTGATGTTCAAGTGCACCAGATCGCCCAGTTTTTCTTTCACCGCGGCGCTGGCTTTCCACTCGATGCCTTCGTCTTCCACATAGGCGCCGGAAGTGCGGCGATCGGCGGCCATCATGGCACCGGCGCCAACACCGCCGGCCACCACGGGGAAGCACCCCTGCAGCAGTGGAACGGCCGCAGCGGCCAGGGCGAGTGCGAGCACGGTGCTGCGCAGACCTTTATTCATCATTCAACTCCAAGTAGAAGGCTATCGATACCGTCGCACAGGCAGTGCAGCACCAGCAGGTGAACTTCCTGAATGCGTGCCGTACGCTCGGCCGGGACGCACAGATGGACATCATCCGGGCCGAGCAGTTCGATCATCTGGCCGCCGCCTTTGCCGGTGAGCGCAACCACGTGCATTTCCCGTTCGTGGGCCACATGGATGGCTTCGATCACGTTGGGCGAGTTACCGCTGGTGGAAATGGCCAGCAGGATGTCGCCCGGATGCCCGAGTGCCGCAACCTGTTTGGCAAAGACCTGGTCGTAGGCGTAGTCGTTGGCGATCGAGGTGAGTGTTGACGTGTCGGTGGTCAGCGCAATCGACGCGAGCGGCGGACGTTCCATCTCGAACCGGTTGACCAGCTCGGCCGCGAAGTGCTGTGCGTCTGCCGCAGAACCGCCGTTGCCGCAGGCGAGAATCTTGCCGCCATTCATGAGGCTGCCGGTCATCAGGTCGACTGCCTGGGCGATGGGCGCCACCATGAGTTCGGCGGCGGCACGCTTGGTCGCGATGCTCTGTTCAAACTGGTCTGAAATCCGGGCGTTCAGGTCCATGCAGCGGCGTATCCGGGGGCGAAAAATCGAGCGCCGATTCTAGCATGTGGGCTCTGAACGACTATGTCCGGCGAAGTGCTTCGTTACATTCTGCCTTCAGCGTCAAAGGCATTCTGCAGCCAGACCGGTGCGGCATCGTCTGCTGCGTTGAGCAGGACGACATCGAATCGGCAGGGGGTTTTGGCGTGTCGCGGGTTCGCCAGTAACCAGTGCTGTGCGGCGAGCACGATGCGCCGCCGTTTGGCCGGTGTGATGCTGGCGGCGGCACCGCCGTAGTCTGCGCGTTGGCGCATGCGTACCTCCACGAACACCGTGGTGCCCCGGTCGGTGCAGATCAGGTCGAGTTCGCCCCCGCGCACCGCGTAGTTGCGGTCCATGACCTTGAGTCCGGCTTCGGCCAGGTAACGGGCCGCACGCGCTTCGGCCGCCTTGCCGTCGGCTTGCCCTGTGGGTGCCTCGCGGCCGACAATGCGAGCCTTGAGTCCGCCCAAGAAGTTGCGCATGCCCGACATATCCCGCTCCCTGAATACGACGCCGTCATTGTATGTGGTCGCCACGCCGATGGGGAACCTGCAGGACATCACCCTGCGCGCACTCGATGTACTGCGTCAGGTGGACGTGGTGGCGGCCGAGGACACGCGCCATACCCAGCAACTGCTCACGGCGCATGGCATTGGCGCCAGGCTGATGGCGGCGCATGAACACAACGAACAGAAGGCGGCCACCCAGATTATCGACCGGTTGACGGTAGGGGAGCAGGTGGCCTTCGTCTCCGACGCCGGCACGCCGGGCATTTCCGATCCGGGCGCGCGGCTGGTGGCGCGTGTGCGCGAGGCGGGGCACCCGGTGGTGCCGATTCCCGGTGCCAGCGCGGTCGCCGCGGCCGTCTCGGTGGCCGGGCTGGAACAGGGCGGGTTTCACTTTGTCGGTTTCCTGCCACCCAAATCAGGCGCTCGCAAGACCCGGCTTGCGGCGCTGGTTGGCGAGGCCGACGCGCTGGTCTTCTATGAGGCGCCTCATCGGGTGCTCGATACGGTGGCGGACTTGCTTGCGGTGTTCGGGCCGGAGCGGGCGTTGATCGTCGCGCGCGAGCTGACCAAGCGCTTTGAGCAGATCGTGCGTATGCCGCTGGCCGATGCTGCCGACTGGTTTGCGCAGGACACCAACCGGGTGCGTGGCGAGTTCGTGCTGATCGTCACCGGGGCCCCTCCCGAGACCGGTTTGTCGGCGGAGGCGGAGCGGGTGCTCGGTCTGTTGCTGGACGAAATGCCGCTCAAGCGTGCCGCCCGTCTCGCGGCCGACATCACCGGTGCGTCCAAGAATGCGCTCTATCAGCGGGCCCTCGAGTTGAAGTCCGCAGAAGATTGATTGCGTCCGGGCCGATATAATCCGGCCCAGTCATCCCCGAGGTTCTTTCATGCAAACGCTTACCATCACCCGCCCCGACGACTGGCACCTGCATGTGCGCGATGGCGCCGCCATGGCCGCCGTCGTGCCGGCCACCGCGCGTCGTTTCGGCCGCGCGATCATCATGCCCAACCTGAAGCCGCCGGTGGTGACGACCGCCGATGCGCAGGCCTACCGCGAGCGCATTCTCGCGGCGGTGCCAGAGGGCCTCAAGTTCGATCCGCTGATGACGTTGTATCTGACAGACAACACGGCCCCCGACGAAATCGACCGGGCCCGCGAGAGCGGCATCGTGCATGCGGTGAAGCTCTACCCGGCCGGGGCAACCACCAATTCGGACCATGGCGTGACCTCGATCGACAAGGTGCGCCCGGTGCTCGAACGGATGGAAAAGCTGGGCATGGTGTTGTGTGTTCACGGAGAGGTGACCCATGGTGACATTGATATCTTTGATCGCGAGCGCGTCTTTATCGATCGTGTGCTGGCGAATCTGGCAACGGAATATCCGGCGCTGCGCATTGTCTTCGAACACATCACGACCCGTGAGGCGGCGCAGTTCGTAGCCGAGGCGCCAGCCAACATCGCCGCCACGATCACGCCGCAGCATTTGTTGCTGAACCGCAACGCGATATTTGCCGGCGGGCTGAATCCGCATCATTACTGCCTGCCTGTGCTCAAGCGCGAAATCCACCGCGAGGCGCTGGTGGCCGCGGCCATTTCGGGTAGCCCGAAGTATTTCCTGGGTACCGATTCGGCGCCGCATGCCAGGGGGGCGAAAGAGACGGCCTGCGGCTGTGCAGGGTGTTATTCGGCCCATGCGGGCATCGAGTTGTATGCCGAGGCTTTCGAAGCTGCCGGTGCGCTGGACAAGCTTGAGGGCTTCGCCAGTCACTTCGGGGCGGACTTCTATCACTTGCCGCGCAATCAGGATTCGATCACGCTGCGTCGCGCCGAGTGGACCGTGCCTGAGGCCATTGACTACCTTGAGGGCGATCCTCTGGTACCCCTGCGCGCGGGTGGCCAGATCGCCTGGACGCTCGACTGAAGACAAGCCCAAGCATGAAACCGATTCGCCGATCCTTGCTGATGCTTCCCTTGCTGGCAACGCTGCTCACCGGATGTGAGAACTCGGGGACAGCCTATATGGTCGATGGCAAGGATCACGCGCTCATCCTCGTGCGCGAGCAGCGATTCTTCTGGTCTGACGAGATTGATCAGGCCGTTGTGGTCTCGCGACTGCCCGACTGCCAGCGGCGTGTTGCGATCTGGCCTGGAAATCCCACTGGTCCTGCCATGGATGTGTATGAGGCGGGCTATCGTCTGTGGGCGCTCAATCAGGGGCCGCGCTGGTATCTGGCCAGTACCGACAAGTGCATGGTTCAGGACTGGAATGATCCGCCGGCGTCGCCGCCCGGCGCGCTCGTGGGCACCTTTGTCATGCGCGACGGCGAAATGCAATTCGATCCGGCGACCACGCCCGGGCAATGACCGACGTTGCGACCCACGACCGGCCTGATCTGTTGGCCGGTCGTGTTCTGTTCGAGCCGCTCGCCCACTGGCTGGGCCAAAGCGGTCAGACCCTGCCTTCGCTGGACGCCATCAACCGTATTGAGGCCCCTCGTGGCGGTCGTCCGACCAATGTCCGTGGACAGCCTGTCAGGTTTGCGGCGCCGATAGAGGAGGGGGCCGCCTACGAGACGGCCGTCTTCGACGAAGGGGTCGTTGCGACGCGCCCCGATAACTGGCACGACTACTTCAATGCGCTTGTGTGGTGTGCCTTTCCGCGAACCAAGGCGGCACTCAACGCGCGCCACGTGGCGGAGATCGCCCGATTGCGGGCCAACGGTGCGTCCGAACGGGGGCGAGTCCGCGATGCGCTGACGCAATTCGACGAATGCGGCATGGTGGTGCTGGGCGCTGCCGGGCAGTTGCTGGACGGGTTGGCGCATCACGCCTGGTCCGAGGTGTTCTGGCGCTCACGCGGCGAACTGGTGTCGCGCACGCGCTTCATCCTGTTCGGTCACGCCAGCTACGATGCACTGCGTCAGCCGTTTCCGGGCCTGTGCGCCAAGGTGATCTATCTGGCTGTGCCCGAAGCGGTCATCCAGTCGTCGGTGAGTGACCAGGTGGCGCTGGTCGACCAGTGGCTGGCGCACTATTTCAAGCATGCCGACCATACGCTGAGTCCGCGAGATTTTGCGCCGCTGCCTCTGCTCGGCATTCCCGGCGTCGTTCCCGATAATCAGGCGATCGACTACTACAAGGACGTGACCCAGTTCCGACCGCTGGGTGCGCGCAAGGCACCGGATATTCATGGTTGGCGCCCGCGGGTGGTCAACCCGCTATAATCCGCGGCGGGAAGTTCGCCAGGCAGTCGCGACACGCCGTGTGCGTATCGAGGAAAGTCCGGGCCCCGTAGAGCAGGATGCCGGCTAACGGCCGGGCGCCATACGCTGGAAACAGCTAAAGCGATGGAAAGTGTTGGCCGAAGGGCTGACCCGGTGACTGATGTGATCTGTACCGCATGCGGTGGGGCAACCCGGGCATGAGTCACCCGGCAACAGAAAGGATACCGCCGACGACCACAGGTGTCGGGTAAGGGTGAAAGGGTGAGGTAAGAGCTCACCGCGGACGTGGCAACACGGACGGCACGGTAAACCCCATCCGGGGCAAGGCCAAATAGGGGAGCAATGACGTGGCTCGCGTCGCTCCCGGGTAGGCTGCATGAGCGGCATGGCAACATGTCGCCGAGAGGAATGACTGCCCGGCGCCCGCAAGGGCGTTCGACAGAACCCGGCTTATCGGCGGGCTTCCCACTTTCTCCCCCTTTCGGGGGAAACCGGCGTTCTCGATCGCGACATTCTGTTCGATCAACCCCTTTTCTGGCTGAATCCAGCCGCTGGCGAAAGCGCACTCGCCATTTCGTCCCACTTCGATCTTCGGCCTCGTCGCCCGACGAACGGCCAGTTCACATGATTTCTCATGAAGTTTCCCGTTGTCATTGATTTGACTCGGGAAAAACCGCACTTTGTGCACGTGAAGAATGACACATAAGTGGTTGTGTCCATTGGCAAAAGCCCATCTGGAATGGCTTGACCCCCTGTGACCTTTGCTCTAAAGTGGGCTCAAGTGCACAAATGTGGGAGAGAGTGCACCAAACACACTCTCCCGGTCCGTCTCAGGGGGTTCAATGTTCCAAGGCGCAGCAGCGCTCAGTCTCGATGCGAAGGGTCGCTTGTCGATTCCTGCGCGGCATCGTGGCGCGCTGGCCCAGGACCATGGTGAGGTGGTGGTCACCGCCCATCCCCAGCACTGCCTGCTGATCTACCCCGCGCAGGCATGGCAACCCATTCGGGACAAGATCCTTTCCGGCCCCAGTCTCGACAAGCGATCCGCGGCGCTCAAGCGGCTCTTCGTGGGTAACGCGCGGGACGAGAGTCTGGATGGCTCCGGTCGCGTGTTGATCGCACCGGAGCTGAGAAAGTGGGCCGATCTCGACAAGGCCGTGTGGCTGGTCGGGCAGGGCTCTCATTTCGAGCTGTGGTCAGACGAGCGCTGGCAGCAACAGCAGCAGGAGTGGGAAGAGCTCACCACCGAGGACCTCATGGCCCCGGGGCTCGAGGATCTGTCGCTGTGAGCGCCGAGCACATCACCGTCCTGCTCAACGAAGCCGTCAATGCGCTCGCCATCCGGCCGGACGGGTGCTACGTGGATGGGACCTTCGGTCGCGGTGGGCACAGCCGGCTGGTGCTCTCGCGTCTGGGAGCCCAGGGGCGCCTGATCGCTTTCGATCGCGATCCGCGTGCCGTGGAGGCGGGCGCCGCGATCAATGACTCACGTTTTTCAATGGTGCATGCACCGTTCAGCGATATGGCCGATTCGCTCGATGCCATGGGTGTGTCGCGGGTGGATGGGGTGTTGCTTGATCTGGGGGTTTCATCGCCCCAGCTGGACGAAGCCGCGCGCGGCATGAGCTTTCGATTCGATGCTCCGCTGGATATGCGCATGGATACAAGCCGCGGGCAAACCGTGGCGCAATGGCTGGCCTCAGCCGAGGTTGGCCAAATCACCGAGGTGATCAGGGACTATGGGGAAGAACGGTTTGCTCATGCGATTGCAAAGGCGGTTGTTGCTGCTCGGGCAGGGGGAGCTGTGTCAACCACTGGACAACTTGCCGCTCTCGTGGAGAAAGCGGTCCGCACGCGCGAGCCGGGGCAGCACCCGGCGACGCGCACCTTCCAGGCTCTACGGATTTTCATCAACGCGGAGCTTGAAGAGCTGTCGCTAGTCTTGCCGCAGTGTGTGGCACGACTGAGCGCGGGTGGGCGGCTGGCGGTGATCAGCTTCCATTCGCTGGAAGATCGCATCGTCAAGCGCTTCATGCGTGACGAGTCGAACCCGCCGCCGATTCCCAAGGGTTTGCCGATTCGCGAGGCGGATCGCCCGAAGCCTCGGCTCAAGCTGGTGGGCAAGGCGACAAAGCCGGGTGAGGCCGAAGTGAGTGCAAACCCGCGCTCGCGCAGCGCCGTGCTGCGGGTCGCCGAGCGGACGGAGGCTGCGTGATGGTCAGGATCGATGCCCTGCTGGTCACGCTGGTGGTGCTCAGTGCCCTTGGTGTGGTGGCGTCTCAGCATCAGTCGCGCAAGTTGCACACGGCGCTGGAGCGGGAGACCTCACGCATGCAGCAGCTGGAAGTGGAGTGGGGGCAGCTGCAGCTGGAGCAGAGCACTTGGGCTGCCCATGTGCGAATCGAAAAAATTGCCCGGCAGCGATTGCAGATGCAGATGCCACCGGTCGAGCAGATCCTCGTGATCGAGGGGGGAACATGAAAAAGCGCCGTAATGTGACCTTCAACCACAATCCGCTCCTCGACAAAGGGCTGCCCGTCTGGCGGCCCCGTGTCGTTTTGCTGGCTCTGTTGGCGGGATCGTTCGCGCTGGTGGCGCGTGCCGGCTATCTGCAGGGCGTGAACAACGAATTTCTGCAGGCCGAAGGCAAGCAGCGCTACTCGCGGGTGATCGAGATTCCCGCCACGCGCGGCAAGATCACGGACCGTCACGGCACGGTGCTGGCCGCCAGCACGCCGGTGAAGTCGATCTGGGCGATTCCGTCCGATGCCGAGCTCAAGCCCGCTCAGGTGCGCGAACTGGCCTCACTGCTCGACATGGATGTGCGCGACCTGGATCGCCGTCTTGCGCGCAACACCGATTTCTCGTACCTGAAGCGTCAGGTGCCGCCGGGCATCGCGGAAAAGGTGGAGGCGTTGAATCTGCCGGGGATTCACGAGCACCGTGAATATCGCCGCTATTATCCGGGTGCCGAGGTGATGTCCCACGTGCTGGGCTTTACCGGCGTGGATGACAAGGGGCAGGAAGGCACCGAGCTGGCGTTCGACGAACAACTGTCGGGCAAGCCGGGTTCGCGCAGGGTGATCAAGGACCGTCGCGGGCGCATCGTGGAAGACGCCGGCTCCATCAAGAAGCCGCAGGAGGGGCAGGACATCGCCCTGTCCATCGACGCCAAGATCCAGTACCTGGCCTATGCCGCGTTGCAGGAGGCCATCTCCGTCCACAACGCGAAGGCCGGCGGCGTGGTGGTGCTCGATGCACGCACCGGCGAAGTGCTGGCCATGGTCAATGCGCCGACCTACAACCCGAACAACCGCGGCTCGCTGACCGGGGCGCAATTGCGCAATCGGGCGCTCACCGACACGTTTGAACCGGGTTCGGTACTCAAGCCGTTCATCGCCGGTCTGGCCATCGAGCGCGGCAAGGTCCGGTTCGATACGGTGATCGACACGGGTGAAGGTCGGCTCACCATCGGCAACGCCACCATTTCCGACACGCACAGACACGGTCTCATGACTGTCGCGGAAGTCATTCAGAAATCGTCCAATATCGGCATCGTCCGCATGGCGATGAACTTCGAGCCAAAGGAAATGTGGTCGCTCTACGACAGCCTGGGTTTCGGCAACTCGCTGCGCACCGGCTTCCCGGGCGAGGCGGGTGGCCGGCTGCGTCCGGCGGAACACTGGCGCCCGATCGAGCAGGCCACCATGGCGTATGGTCACGGCATCTCGGTCAGCCTGATGCAGCTGGCGCATGCCTACATGGCGTTTGCGCGTGATGGCGATCTGGTGCCGGTGTCCCTGACCCGCGCAGAAGCACCGCAATTGTCGGGCCAGCGCATCTTTTCGCCCCAGACCGTGCGGGAGCTGCGCGCCATGATGGAAATGGTGACCGAAGAGGGGGGCACCGCCACTCAGGCGCGTGTGCCGGGCTATCGTGTTGCCGGCAAAACCGGGACTGCCCACAAGCTTGAGGGCGCCAAATACACCGACAAGTACATTGCCTCTTTCGTGGGGCTTGCGCCCGCCAGCGATCCTCGTCTGGTGGTGGCGGTGATGATCGACGAGCCGCGCAACAAGAAGTACTACGGTGGCCAAGTGGCCGGCCCGGTCTTCTCCAAGGTCATGGCCGGCGCGCTGCGCGCCATGTCGATTCCGCCGGATGCGCCGATCACGCCCATGCAGGTGGCCCAGGGCGGTAAAACCGAGACGCAGGAGAAGATGTGACGGAAGCCGTTGCCGACACCCTTCTTGCCGAACTGAAAGACGCTGGTATCGAACCGACGGGGGTCACCGCCGACTCCCGTCGTGTCGTGTCCGGCGATCTGTTCCTCGCCTATCCGGGGCTGACCGTGGATGGGCGTCGTTTCATCCCGGCTGCGGTCGAGGCCGGTGCCTGCGCCGTCGTGGCCGAACGAGGCGCCGGCGCATCCGCCGATGCCGGGGTGCCGATCATCGACGCGGACGGCGCCCAGCGACTGGGCGGTTATCTGGCGGATCGCATCTATGGCAGGCCCAGTGCCACCTTGTGGGTGGCCGGTGTTACCGGGACCAATGGAAAGACCACCACGAGCCAGTGGCTGGCGATGGCCCTGGCCAGTTGCGGCGTTCGCTGCGGCATCATCGGCACGCTGGGGAGCGGTTTCCCGGGCCGCCTTGAGGCCGGCATGCACACAACGCCTGACGCGCCTGCCGTGCATCGTGAGTTGGCGTCACTGCGTGATGCCGGTGCCGAGGCGGTGGCAATGGAGGTGTCATCCATTGGCCTGCACCAGGGGCGCGTCAATGGTGTGCGCTTCGATGTGGCCATCTTCACCAACCTGAGCCGCGATCATCTCGACTACCACGGTGACATGGAAACCTACGCCGAGGCCAAGGCGGACCTGTTCCGCATGGCGGTCGGTCATGCCGTGATCAATCTGGACGATGCTTTCGGTGTCGAGCTGGCCCGTCGTATGGTCGACGCCGGAACGGCCACCATTGGCTACACGCTGGTGGCCACCAATGCTGCGGCAGCCCCCGGGGTGCAGCATCTGGTCGCAGAAGAGGTGCGCAGTACCGCGTCCGGCATCCGCTTTACCGTGTGCTGGGCGGGCGAGCAACTGCCCGTCAGCGTGCGCCTGGTGGCCCCTTTCAATGTGTCGAACCTGCTCGCCGTCATGGCGACCCTGCTGGCGCGCGGCGTCTCCCTCAAGGATGCCGTGCAGGCGTGCATGCCACTGACCCCGCCCGAGGGGCGCATGCAGATCGTCGGCGGCGTCGGCGAGCCCCTGGTGCTGGTCGATTACGCGCATACGCCCGACGCACTGGAGAAAGTGCTCGAAGCGGCACGGGACACCACCCGGGCACGTCGCGGCAAACTGATCTGTGTGGTCGGTTGTGGTGGCGATCGCGACAAGGGGAAGCGCCCGATCATGGGTGAGGTGGCCTCTCGGCTGAGTGACACGGCGTGGCTCACCAGTGACAACCCCAGAACGGAAGACCCGAGCGCGATTCTGGAGCAAGTGGCTGCGGGCGCCGGACAGAATGCCGTGCTCGAAATCGACCGTGCGCAGGCGATTCGTTTTGCCATTCACTCGGCCAACCCGGACGACGTCATCGTGCTTGCCGGTAAAGGGCATGAGACGTATCAGGAAATCAACGGCGTGCGTCATCCGTTCTCGGATGTGGACGAAGCCCGGGCCGCGCTGGTGTCGCGCCCGGAAGGCGGTGCCGCATGATCGATCTCAAGTTGGCCGCCGCGACCATGCAGGCGACGCTTTCCGCGCCCGTGAGCGTGGATGCGGTTCAGACCGATACCCGGGCACTGACACCCGGCTGCCTGTTCGTCGCGCTGCGCGGTGAGCGCTTCGACGGCCATGAATTCATCAGCGCCGCCATTGATGGGGGCGCCGCTGCCGTGATGGTCGACGAGCGCTTCGTGGCGGTGCTTGAGGCGCCGTTGCCGGTGCCCGCGCTGGTCGTGGCCGATACCCGTTTGGGTCTCGGGGCACTGGCAGCATGGTGGCGTCTGCAGTTCGACATTCCCCTGATCGGCGTGACCGGCAGCAACGGCAAAACGTCGGTGAAGGAAATGTGCGCGGCCATCCTCGGCGCCAAGGCGCAGCGCGAGGGCGAGGTGCCTGAAACCGCCGTGCTGGCGACCGCGGGCAATTTCAACAACGACATCGGCCTGCCGCTGACTCTGCTGCGCCTGAAACCCGGGCACAAGGCGGCGGTGATCGAGATGGGCATGAACCATCCGGGTGAAATCGGCTACCTGACCGCCGTGGCCCGGCCGACCGTTGCGCTGGTGAACAACGCACTGCGCGCGCATCTTGAAGGCATGGGCGGGCTCGACGCCGTGGCGGTCGAAAAGGGCAGTATCTACCAGGGTCTCGGGGATGCCGGCGTGGCCATCATCAACGCCGATGACCCGTTTGCCGACTACTGGCGGGGGATCAACCAGGGGCGCAAGGTCGTCACCTTCGGCCTGGACGCCGACGATGCCGACGTACGCGTGGTCGGTCAGCTCGACCGGCTCTCCGTGCAGATCGACCTGACCGCACCCCAGGGGCAGGCCAGTTTCGAACTGCCCGTGCCGGGTCTTCACAATGCGCGCAATGCCGCGGCCGCGGCGGCCGCGTGCCTTTCTGCGGGTGCATCGCTGGATGATGTGGCTGCCGGGCTGAGTGCCTATACGGGCACCAAGGGGCGGCTGCAGCGCAAGCCCGGCAAGGGGGGCGCGGTGGTGCTCGACGACAGCTACAACGCCAACCCTGACTCGGTACGGGTGGGTATCGATGTGCTGGCCTCGACGGCTGGGCGCACGGTGCTCGTTCTCGGTGACATGGGTGAGCTGGGTGAAGCCTCTGCGCAGCTTCATGACGAGGTCGGCGGCTACGCCAAGAGCCACGGTATCGACTTCCTGCTGGGATTGGGCAGTGCAAGTGCGACAGCGGTGCACAACTTTGGTGAGGGTGGCAGCCACTTTTCGGATGTGGCGCCGCTCGTCAAGGCGCTCGAGAAACTCATGGATGCCGACACCGTGGTGCTGGTGAAGGGCTCGCGTTTCATGCGCATGGAGCGAGTGGTGGACGCCATCGTGGCTGACGACAACAACAAAAAGGAGCAAAGCCATGTTGCTTGAGCTGGCGCTCTGGCTGGGCCAGGACATCCGGACCTTCAACGTGTTCGGCTACATCACCCTGCGAACGGTGATGGCCGCACTGACCGCACTGGCGATCTCGTTCATTTTCGGCCCGGGCGTCATCCGCTGGCTGGCTGCCAAGAAGATTGGCCAGGCGGTGCGTGACGATGGCCCCAAGTCGCATCTGACCAAGGCGGGTACGCCCACCATGGGCGGGGCGCTCATCCTTATTGCGATTGGCATCACGACGCTGCTGTGGGGCGACCTGCGCAATCTGTATGTATGGGTCACGCTCCTCGTGACCCTGGGCTTTGGTGCGGTGGGCTGGGTCGATGACTGGCGCAAGGTCGTCCATCGCGACCCGAAAGGCTTGGCCAGCCGCTGGAAGTATATGTGGACCTCGGTGATCGCCATCGTGGCGGCCCTGGTGCTGGGGCTGACCGCCGACACGCCGGCCCAGACCGAACTGATCGTGCCCTTCTTCAAGGGTGTGGTGTACCCGCTGGGCGTGGGCGGCTTCGTCATTCTGTCCTACTTCGTGATCACGGGCTCGAGCCACGCGGTCAACCTCACCGACGGACTCGATGGTCTGGCGATCATGCCCACTGTCATGGTGGCCTCGGCGCTGGCGATCTTCGCCTATGTGGCAGGCCACGCGGGCTTCGCAAAATACCTGGGCGTCCCGTACATCGCCGGTGCCGGTGAACTGGCGGTCTTCTGTGGTGCGCTGGCCGGCGCGGGCCTGGGTTTTCTGTGGTTCAACGCCTATCCGGCCGAAGTGTTCATGGGCGACGTGGGCGCACTGGCGCTTGGCGCCGCGCTGGGCACCGTGGCAGTGGTCGTGCGCCAGGAAATCGTGCTCTTCATCATGGGCGGTCTGTTCGTGGCCGAAACCCTGTCGGTGATGATCCAGGTGATCTATTTCAAGGCCACCGGCGGCAAGCGGATCTTCCGCATGGCGCCGCTGCATCACCACTACGAACTGGGTGGCTGGAAGGAAACGCAGGTGGTGGTCCGCTTCTGGATCATCACCATCATGCTGGTGCTGTTCGGTCTGTCGACCCTGAAGCTGCGGTGAGAAAGCAAAGACGATGATGAGGCAAGGCAAAAACGTGTTGGTGCTGGGGCTGGGTGAATCCGGCCTGGCCATCGTGCGCTGGCTGGCGCGCGAGGGTGCGTCATTGCGTATCGCCGACAGCCGCCAGCACCCACCGGGTCTGGAGGCGCTGCATGCCATCGCACCTGCCGCGGAGGTGGTGCTGGGGCCCTTCGAGGCCGGCCTCATCGACGGTATCGATACCATCGCCATCAGTCCCGGGCTCGATCCGCGGATCGAATTGATCGAGGTGGCGCAGGCCCGGGGTATCCGGGTCACCGGCGAAATCCAGATCTTCGTTGACGCACTCAAGGCGATGGGTGAGCGTGATAAGACGCGCATCATTGCGATCACCGGCACCAATGGTAAAACCACGACCACCTCGCTGACTGCGGCGCTATGCGCGGCGACCGGGCTTGATGCGGTAGCTGCCGGCAACATCAGCCCGGCGACGCTGACAGTGATGCAGGACCGTCTCGACCGAGGCGAACCGCTGCCCGACTGCTGGGTGCTCGAGCTGTCGAGCTTTCAGCTTGAAACCGTGAATGCACTGGGCGCGGACGTGGCCACCGTGCTCAACGTCTCCGACGATCACCTCGATCGCTATGCGTCGCTCGATGACTACATTCAGACCAAGGCCAAGGCGCTTTCGGATGCCCGCGCGCGGGTGCTCAACCGCAACGACATGCGTGTTGCCTGCCTGGCTGAGCGCGCCATCACCTTCGGGCTCGATGCGGCACCCGGTGCCGCCGACTTTGGTCTGGCCAATGGATTTCTCATGCGCGGCAACGCACCGCTGCTTGCCGAAACCGAACTGGCACTGCGCGGCCGCCACAATGTGGCCAATGCGTTGGCAGCGCTGGCCATGGCCGAGGCCGTGGGTTGCCCGATGCCGGCGCTGGTCACCGCCTTGCGCGATTTTCGCGGGTTGCCCCATCGGGTCGAGGCCATCGCCGAACGCGACGATGGTGTGACGTACTTCGATGATTCCAAGGGCACCAACGTGGGTGCCACCATGGCGGCGCTCGAAGGTCTGGGGCGCAAGGTCGTGCTGATCGCCGGTGGCGATGGCAAGGGCCAGGATTTCACGCCGCTGCTGACCGCCGTGCGCGAACATGCGCGTGCCGTGGTGCTGATCGGCCGCGACGCGTCGCGTATCGAAGCGGCCATTGCTGAGGCGGGCGTGCCCATCGAGCACGCCACTGATCTTCCCCGTGCCGTGTTGCGTGCCGACGCCATGGCCCGCGAGGGCGACGCGGTGCTGTTGTCGCCGGCGTGTGCGAGCTTCGACATGTTCCGCAGCTACGTGCATCGCGCCGAAGTGTTCGTCGAGGCCGCTCAGGCCTTGCCGCGGGTGAGGGCGCTATGAAACTGAGCCTGAACCTCACCGATCTCTTTGGCCGCAACAAGGGGCATAGTCCCGTGACCAGCCGTGCGGTCCGCCGTCTCGCAGCGCCCGCCAACGATCAGCCCAGCGAGCTCGATCCGGCGCTGATCTGGTCGGCTGTCTCCCTGCTGCTGTTCGGTTGGGTGATGGTCTACTCGGCATCGATCGCAACCGCCGAGGGTCTTGCCTACACCGGCCACCAGGCAACCTTCTATCTCGTGCGTCACGGGGTGTTTCTCGCGATCGGGGCCGTTCTGGGCGTGCTCGCCTTCCAGATGCCCATGCGGGCCTGGCAACAGATGTCGCCCCACCTGTTCATTGTGGGGATCGTGTTGCTCACGGCGGTGATCGTGCCGGGGATCGGCAAGACAGTGAACGGGGCCAGCCGCTGGTTGCCGTTCGGGCCCGTCAATTTCCAGCCGTCTGAAGCCATGAAAATGTTCGTGGCGCTGTACGCCGCCGACTACACCGTGCGCAAGCTGCCGCACATGCAGAGCTTCAGGCGGGCATTCCTGCCCATGGCCGGTGTGATTCTGCTGGTGGGCTTCCTACTGCTCGCCGAGCCGGATTTCGGCGCCTTCGTGGTCATCACCTGCATCGCCTTCGGCATTCTGTTTCTGGGCGGTATCAACGTACGTGCCTTTGTGCTGCTGGCCATCGTGGCGTTGATCGGCTTCGTGCTGCTGATCTGGGCGTCGCCCTACCGGCGGGACCGCATCTTCGGTTTCATGGATCCGTTCGAGGATGCCTTCGGCAAGGGCTATCAGCTCTCGCATGCCCTGATCGCCTTCGGCCGCGGCGAATGGTTTGGCGTCGGTCTGGGCGCCAGTGTGGAAAAGCTCTTCTACCTGCCCGAGGCGCATACCGATTTCATTCTCGCGATCATTGCCGAGGAACTGGGGCTGGTGGGCGTGATCGTGGTGATCGCCCTGTTCGCAACGCTCGTTCAGCGCGCCTTTGCCATTGGCCGCCGGGCCATCGATCTGGAGCGCTTCTTCCCGGGTCTGGTGGCGCAGGGTATTGGCCTGTGGATCGGTGTGCAGTCTTTCATCAACATGGGCGTGAACATGGGCTTGCTGCCCACCAAGGGGCTGACGCTGCCGCTCATGAGCTTTGGTGGTTCGGGTATTGTGGCCAACTGCATCGCCCTGGCGATCCTGCTGCGAATCGACTGGGAGAATCGCCAGATCATGCGGGGAGGTGGCTCATGAAGACACTGCTCGTCATGGCCGGCGGTACGGGCGGTCACATCTACCCGGGGGTTGCGGTGGCCGAAGTGCTGCGCAAGCTCGGCTGGCGCATTGTCTGGCTGGGCAATGAAGACCGGATGGAAGGTCGCATCATTCCCCAGAAAGGCTATGAAACCGCGTGGATTCATTTTGGTGCGCTGCGTGGCAAAGGGCTGATGGCCAAGCTGTTGCTGCCGCTCAACCTGTTGCGCGGCTTCTGGCAGGCGCTTGCGCAGCTGCGCCGGGTCAAGCCCGACGTGGTGCTCGGCATGGGCGGTTACGTGAGCTTTCCGGGCGGCATGATGGCCGCACTGACCGGACGGCCGCTGGTGCTGCATGAGCAGAATTCGGTGGCCGGCCTGGCGAACCGCGTGCTGGCCGGCGTGGCCGATCGGATCGTGACCGGCTTCCCCAACGCGCTGAGCAAGGGCTTGTTCGTTGGTAATCCGGTGCGTGAAGACATCGTGGCACTGCCAGAACCGGAGACCCGTTTCGCGGGCCGCGAAGGGCCGCTGCGCATCCTGATCATCGGTGGCAGCCTGGGCGCGAAAGTGCTTAATGATACGGTGCCCGAGGCGCTCGCGCTGCTGGGCGAAGAGCGCCCCTTGGTGATCCATCAGGCGGGCACCGCGCAGATTGATGCACTGAAGGCGAGCTATGCGAAGGCCGGTGTTGCAGGCGATCTGCGCCCCTTCATTGAGGATATGGCGCAGGCCTATGCCGATGCGGATCTGGTGATCTGCCGCGCCGGTGCGCTCACGGTGGCCGAACTGGCGGCGGCG
Organism: Nitrogeniibacter aestuarii; assembly: GCF_017309585.1. Classification (NCBI taxonomy): domain Bacteria; kingdom Pseudomonadati; phylum Pseudomonadota; class Betaproteobacteria; order Rhodocyclales; family Zoogloeaceae; genus Nitrogeniibacter; species Nitrogeniibacter aestuarii. The sequence goes on from NZ_CP071321.1 coordinate 1,217,139, forward strand.
GGGGTCGGCAGTGTGCTGGTGCCGCTGCCCCACGCGGTGGACGATCACCAGACCGGTAACGCCCGTTTTCTTGCAGATGCGGGGGCGGCTTACCTTTTGCCACAAAGCGATCTGACGGCTCAGACACTTGCGGGTATCCTTCGCGACCTGGAACGAACACGCCTGCTGGATATGGCGCGTGCGGCCCGGGCTTTGGCACGTCCCGACGCAGCCGAGGAAGTCGCCGGGATCTGCCGCGTGCTGGCAGGTGACGAGGAGTCATCGCAATGAAGCACAAGGTCAAACACATTCACTTCGTGGGCATCGGCGGCGCCGGTATGAGCGGTATCGCCGAGGTGCTGGTGAACCAGGGATTCGCGGTCAGCGGCTCCGACCTGGGCACATCCGCCACCACACGCCGCCTGGCAGCCATGGGCGCCAAGGTGATGAAAGGGCACGATGCCGAACACGTGGCGGAGGCCGACGTGGTCGTGACCTCCACGGCGGTCAAGCCGGACAACCCCGAGGTTCGTGCCGCGCGTGCCCGCCACATTCCGGTCGTCCCCCGCGCACAGATGCTGGCGGAACTGATGCGCCTGAAGCAGGGCATCGCCATCGCCGGCACCCATGGCAAGACGACCACCACGTCGCTCACGGCAAGCATTCTGGCCGAGGGGGGCATCGACCCCACCTTCGTGATCGGCGGTCGGCTCAATGCCGCGGGCGCCAACGCGCGCCTGGGCAAGGGTGACTTCCTGGTGGCCGAGGCGGACGAATCCGACGCGTCATTCCTGCTCCTGAGTCCGGTGATTTCGGTGGTGACCAACATCGACGCCGATCACATGGAGACTTACGGGCACGACTTCGCCAAGCTCAAGCAGGCCTTTATCGATTTCCTTCAGCACCTGCCGTTCTACGGCGTGGCCGTGCTGTGCGAGGACGACCCCGGCGTGCGCTCGATCATGCCGCTGGTGTCCAAGCAGATCGTGCGATACGGCTTTGCCGAGACCGCCAACGTGCGCGCCGAGAACGTGCGCGCCGAGAACGGTCAGATGCGCTTCGATGTGGTGCGCATCAACGGCACGGAGGCGCCCAGACTGTCGATCACGCTCAATCTGCCGGGCATGCACAACGTGCTCAACGCACTGGCAGCCATCGCCGTGGCCACCGAGGTGGGTGTGCCGGATGAGGCCATCGTCAAGGCGCTGGCGGACTTCAAGGGTGTCGGTCGCCGCTTCCAGCGCTATGGCGACGTGGCCATCCCCGCAGGCGGGCAGTTCTACCTGGTGGATGACTACGGGCACCACCCGGTCGAGATGGCCGCCACCATCGAAGCGGCGCGCGGCGCTTTTCCCGATCGACGTCTGGTGCTGGCTTTCCAGCCTCACCGTTTCACCCGCACCCGCGACTGCTTCGAGGATTTCGTGAAGGTGCTCTCGAGTGTGGATGCCGTCGTGCTGGCTGACGTGTATGCCGCCGGTGAGGCGCCCATCGTGGCGGCTGACGGTCGCTCGCTGGCGCGCGCCGTGCGCGTGGCCGGCAAGGTGGAGCCGGTGTTTGTTGAAGACATCGGCGACATGCCGCAAACGATCCTCGATGTGGTGCAGGACGGTGATGTGGTGCTCACCATGGGTGCAGGATCCATTGGCGGTGTGCCCGGCCAGTTGGCCGCGACGGAAGAAGAGTAGGGCGTGGGACGGATGAACCAGGACAACATGAAACAGTTCGGCAAGGTGGCAGTGTTGATGGGCGGTGCATCGGCGGAGCGCGAGGTGTCGCTTATGTCGGGCAGGGCTGTGCTGGCGGCCTTGCAGTCGCGCGGTGTGGATGCCCACGCCTTCGACCCGGCCGAAACCGACCTGCACGCGCTCAAGGAACAGGGCTTCGACCGCGCCTTCATCGCCATGCATGGACGCGGTGGTGAAGATGGCACGGTGCAAGGGATGCTCGAGATGCTCGGGATTCCCTATACCGGCAGCGGGGTCATGGCCTCGGCCCTGTCAATGGACAAGTGGCGCACGAAGATGGTCTGGCTGGCGGCCGGGCTGCCCACGCCTCGCTTTGCGATTCTTGAGTCCAGCACCGATTGGGATGCCGTCGCCACCGATCTGGGCTTGCCGATCTTCGTGAAGCCGGTGCATGAAGGCTCGAGCATGGGCGCCACCAAGGTGACCGAGGCGTCACAACTGCCTGCCGCGTATGAACTCGCGGCACGCTACGACACCCTGGTCATTGCCGAAGAGTTCATCGATGGTCAGGAACTGACGGTGCCGTTCCTGGGTGATGCGGTGCTGCCGGTGGTGCGCATTGTGGCGCCCGATGGCAACTACGACTACCAGCACAAGTACTTCACCGACGACACCCAGTATTTCTGCCCGAGTCAGTTACCGGCGGCGCAGGAAACCGAGCTGCAGGCGCTCATCGCCAAGGCCGCCCAGGTGCTCGGATGTCGTGGCTGGGGACGGGGTGACGTGATGCTGACCAGCGACGGCAAGCCTTACCTCCTCGAAATGAACACGGCTCCCGGCATGACCAATCATTCCCTCGTGCCCATGTCTGCGCGTGTGGCCGGGCTGAGCTTCGAGGATCTGTGTCTGCGTATTCTGGAGATGGCCCGCCTTGGTTGATATGCGCCAGCGCCCCGCGTCGAAGAAAACCACTGCACGTAATCGTGCAGCGGGCGGGGCTGTGCGCGAAGGCCTGTGGCACCGACCGGCGCTGCTCAACCTGATCTCCGATGTGCTGCTGCTTACGGCGGCAGCCATCCTCGGCTACGCTATTGTCGTCTGGGTCGCCAATCGCCCGAGCTTCCAGTTGCGCGAGGTGGTCGTGCTCACCCCGCCGGCGCAGGTCAGTGCCGAACAGCTCGAATATGCGGCGCGCTCTGCCGTGAAAGGCAATTTCTTCACGGTGGATCTCGCCCACGTGCGCGAATCCTTCGAAAAGCTGCCGTGGGTGCGCCACGCGCAAGTGCGCCGTCGCTGGCCCGATGCGCTGGAATTGAAACTCGAAGAGCATCAGGCGGTGGCTTACTGGACAGTCACCGACAGCGGCGACACCCGGCTGGTCAATCGCCAGGGCGAAGTCTTCGTGGCGGCGAGCAACGCGCGCATGCCGTTGTTTGCGGGACCCGAGGGCTACGCGCCGTATCTGTTGGCGCAATACACACGCTTTGCCGAGGTGCTCAAACCGCTCGGCCATGACCTGGTCGAAGTGGGCCTGTCGGCCCGCGAGGCCTGGCAACTGACGCTTGACGACGGGCTCGTGATCCGGTTGGGCCGTGATCAGGAGCGGGCACCGGCAGAGGCTCGACTGAACCGGTTTGTCAGTGCCTATCCCAAGGCGTTGGCGCAACGCGACATGCAGGTGGCGGTGGCCGACCTGCGCTATCCCAATGGATTTGCTCTTTTGCCCCGCAATGAGGGGCAAGGAACGGAAAGCGGAAAATGACTAAGGAATACAAGGATCTGGTCGTCGGTCTCGACATCGGGACATCCAAGATCTCATGTATGGTCGCCGAAGTGCGGCCCGACGGCTCGCTCAATGTGATCGGCCTGAGCTCCGTGCCTTCCAGCGGCCTGCGTCGTGGCGTGGTGGTCAATATCGAGGCCACGGTCGATGCCATCTCCCGCGTGATCCAGGAGGTCGAGCTCATGGCCGACTGCAAGATCACCGACGTCTATACGGGCATCGCCGGCAGCCATATCAAGAGTTTCAACTCCAACGGCATGGTGGCGATCAAGGACAAGGAAGTCACCCCCATGGACGTGGAGCGGGTGATCGAAGTGGCGCGTGCCATGCCGATCCCGGCTGATCAGCAGATCCTGCACATCCTGACCCAGGAGTTCATCATCGACGGTCAGGACGGCGTGCGCGAGCCCATCGGCATGAGCGGCGTCAAGCTCGAAGTGAAGGTGCATATCGTCACCGGCGCAGTCTCGGCGGCCCAGAACGTGATCAAGTGCGTACGCCGCTGCGGGCTCGAAGTCATGGACCTGATTCTCCAGCCGCTGGCCTCCAGCTACGCCACCTTGTCCGAGGATGAAAAGGGCCTGGGTGTCTGTCTGGTGGACATCGGTGGCGGTACGACCGACCTGGCGGTCTTCACCCAAGGGGCCATTCGCCATACCGCAGTGATCCCGGTCGCCGGTGATCAGATCACCAACGACATCGCCATGGCCCTGCGCACGCCGACCGCCGAGGCCGAGGAAATCAAGATTCGCCACGGCGTGGCCATGAGTTCCCTGGCTGATCCGGAAGAAATGATCGAAGTCCCGGGCGTGGGCGATCGCGCCCCGCGTCGCATGTCGCGCCAGGCGCTTGCCGACGTGATCGAGCCACGGGTGTCCGAGCTGTTTGAACTCGTGCAGTCAGAACTGCGGCGCAGCGGTTACGAAGAGCTGCTCTCTTCCGGGCTGGTGCTCACCGGTGGCGCCTCCGTCATGGACGGCATGGTCGAACTGGGGGAAGAAATCTTCCATCTGCCGGTGCGCATCGGTGCGCCGCAGTACTCCGGCGGGCTGGCCGACGTGGTGTGTCATCCACGGCACGCGACCGCCATGGGGCTGATTACCGAGGGCATTGCGCAACGACGCCGGGGGATTCAGGCGCGTGACACGCAGAGCTTCCGCCACATGTTTGCGCGTATGAAAGCGTGGTTTGAGCGGAATTTTTGAACGGGTGTTTTTACCCAGGATGTATGAATTTGTTTGTTGCCTGTCGTTCCACAGTATTTAGTTATAGAATGCTCCGTTAATACTAGATACCGTAGGGCGCGGGCGCGAAAGTGGCTGATTAAAGCCGATTTTCAAGGAGGCTTGGCATATGTTTGAAATCGTTGAAAAGGAACCGGTCGGAACCATCATCAAAGTGGTGGGTCTGGGCGGCGCAGGCGGCAACGCGGTGGATCACATGATCCGCGAAAGCGTCAATGGCGTTGAGTTCATCACCGCCAATACCGACGCGCAGGCGTTGCTGCGCAACCTGGCCACCGACAAGGTGCAATTGGGTAACTCCGGACTGGGCGCTGGCGCCAAGCCGGAAGCCGGCCGTTGCGCTGCCCAGGAAGCGCGCGACCAGATCGCCGACGCGATCCGCGGTGCTCACATGGTCTTCATCACCGCCGGAATGGGTGGCGGGACCGGAACCGGTGCCGCGCCTGTCGTGGCCGAGATTGCCAAGGAAATGGGCATTCTGACCGTTGGCGTCGTGACCAAGCCCTTCGATTTCGAAAACCGTGACCGTGTTGCCGACAGCGGCATCGACGAGTTGTCCCGACACGTGGATTCGCTCATCGTCGTGCTCAACGACAAGCTCATGGAAGTGCTGGGCGAAGATGCCAGCCTGGAAGACGGTTTCCGTGCGGCTGACAATGTCCTGCGCAACGCCGTCGGCGGTATCGCCGAGATCATCAACATCCCGGGTCTGGTCAACGTCGATTTCCAGGACGTGCGCACCGTGATGGCCGAGATGGGCCGTGCCATGATGGGTTCGGCCGAAGCCGAAGGTATCGACCGCGCGCGCATCGCTGCCGAGCAGGCCGCCGCCAGCCCGCTGCTCGAAGGCGTGGAGCTTTCAGGCGCCCGTGGCGTGCTGATCAATATCACGGCCAGCCGTTCGCTCAAGATGTCGGAAGTGAAAGAGGCGGTGAATACCGTCCGTGCTTTCGCTGCCAAGGATGCGTTCGTGATCTACGGCACCGTGTTTGAAGAATCCATGGAAGATCGTATTCGCGTCACCGTGGTGGCGACAGGTCTGGGCAAGCCGGCCGTGTCGAACAAGCCGGTCATGGAAGTGGTTCAGGGCACGGGCACCTACGGTCCGTCCGAGCCGATGTCTTCCGACGTCCCGGCGGTGATCCGCAGTGGCCGTCGCACCACCGTCGAGGCCATGAGTGCCAGCGGTGTGGGGACCTACGACATTCCGGCTTTCCTGCGCAAGCAGGCCGACTGAACGTCGTTACGCCCGCCGGGCGCTCAAGGTGCGAACGAACGCCTCCCGTTCGCGCCTCGGGCGCCCGTCTCCGTTCACCGGCACCTTTCGGAACAAAAGTGACGTGCTAGAATCCAAGCATATTGTGCAAGGCAGCATAAGACGTGCCTGACAACGACGGGAGTCATCCGGGAGCCATGATCAAACAACGAACCCTCAAATCCAGCGTCTCCGCCACCGGCGTGGGACTGCATGGCGGCCGGAAAGTGACGCTCACCCTGCGTCCGGCGGCGCCGGACACAGGGGTCGTGTTCCATCGTGTCGATCTCGATCCGGTCGTGAGCATGCCGGCCGATCCGTATGCCGTGTGCGACACGCGTATGTGCTCGGGCCTTCAGAAGGACGGTGCCAAGGTCAATACGGTCGAGCATCTGATGTCTGCACTTGCCGGGCTGGGTGTGGACAACGTGCATATCGACGTCGATGCGCCGGAAATTCCGATTCTTGATGGCAGCGCAAGTCCCTTTGTCTTTCTGGTGCAGTCCGCCGGGCTTGAGGAGCAGAAGGCCCCCAAGCGCTTCCTGCGCGTCAGAAAAACGGTGGAGTACAAGGAAGACGACAAGTGGGTTCGTCTTGAACCCTACGACGGCTTCAGGCTCAACTTTGCCATCGTGTTCAATCATCCGGCCATTTCCCGGACCGGCACCGAAGTGACAGTGGATTTCGCTGACCAGTCGTATGCTCGCGATGTGGCGCGTGCGCGCACCTTCGGTTTTACTCAGGATGTTGACGTGCTGCGTGCGAACGGCCTTGGCCTGGGCGCGAGCATGGACAACGCCATCGTGATGGACGAGTACCGTGTGCTCAATGTGGATGGCCTCCGCTACGGCGACGAGTTCGTCAAGCACAAGGTGCTCGACGCCATCGGCGATCTCTACCTGTGCGGCCACCCGCTGCTGGCGAGCTACTCGGCCTACAAGGCGGGGCATGCCCTGAACAATCAGATCCTGCGGGTGCTGCTCGAAGATGAGAGTGCCTGGGAAATCGTGACCTTCGAGCAGGAAACCAAGGCGGCCCCCGGCGTGGCCGGCATGTTCGAACCGGTATGGGCCTGATCGCGAACCGATGTTCGTGATCCGTCTGGCCGCCGTGCTCGCGCTACTGAGCGTGGGCGGTGCCATTGTTCTGTATTTGCTGACCGGAAACCCTGCCTACCGTGTCTGGGCGTGGCGCTTTGCGCGTATCGGCGCGGTGGTTCTGCTGGTCTTTCTCGGGCTGCTGTTCATTGAGCGATTGCTCGCCCCCATGATCTGATCTGGCCAGTCAGTCTTCCCGCGTGCGGCTGTGTTGCACGAAGCGCTCCAGCGCTTTTCTCAGCGGATCGTCCTCCGGTAAGTGTGCCGCGAGATCATGCAGCGTTTCGCAAGTGTCCTGGCTGACCTCCCGGATCGTGGGTGGTCGTGCCGGCGGCACGCTGGCGGGGGGGCGTGTGGCGACCTTGATCGACGACAGGACGACACCCTGGGCAAGCAGCGCATTGAGTAGCCGTGGTGCCGCCTGGCGCAGTTTGGCCGCGATGGCGCCATTGTTGGCGTGAATCACCAGCACATCGTCTTTCAGGTTCGCCACGTGGCACAGACCCGCCAGATAGGGGGGGAGTGCTTCAGCCACGTGGGTCTGCAGCCGCGTGAGTCGAGACGCGTGAGCCTTGAGGCGATCGAGCGTGTCGGCACGGCCGACAAAACGGTTGAGCGGTTGAGTCATGGTTTGATTCCAGTGCTATCGGCATGTCGGGCAGGCGTTTTCACTCCCAAGGGCCTGTCATGCCGACCGTGCTAGTATTCGCATTTTGCCCGATCTGCCGCCCACTCAACATGATTTCCGGCCTTCTCAAGAAAGTCTTCGGTAGCCGCAACGACCGGCTGATCCGTCAGTATTCCAAGACCGTTCGCGCCATCAACGCCCTCGAACCCGAAATGGAGGGCCTGTCGGACGAACAACTGCAGGCCAAAACCGTCGAGTTCCGCGACCGTCTTGGTCAGGGCACACGGCTGGACGATATCCTCCCTGAAGCTTTCGCGGTCGTTCGCGAAGCCGCCAAGCGCGTCCATGGCATGCGACATTTCGATGTCCAGCTCATCGGCGGCATGGTGCTGCACGACGGCAAGATCGCCGAAATGCGCACCGGTGAGGGCAAAACCCTGGTGGCGACGCTGCCGACCTATCTCAACGCCCTGGCGGGGAACGGTGTTCACGTGATTACGGTGAACGACTATCTGGCCCGACGCGACGCGGAGTGGATGGGGCGCATCTACAATTTCCTGGGTTTGTCTGTGGGCATCAACCTCTCACAGATGGACGAGGCCAGCAAGCAGGCGGCCTACGCCGCCGACATCACCTACGGCACCAACAACGAATTCGGTTTCGACTACCTTCGCGACAACATGAAGTTCGACGCGGGTGATCGGGTTCAGCGCCCGCTCAGCTACGCCGTGGTGGACGAGGTCGACTCCATCCTGATCGACGAGGCGCGCACGCCGCTGATCATCTCCGGGCAGGCTGAAGATCACACCGATCTGTACCTCAAGCTCAACGAGGTGGCCCCGCTGCTCAAGGAGCAGAAGGGTGAAGAAGACAATGTGACCGAGCCGGGTGATTACACCGTCGACCTCAAGTCGCGTCAGGTTCTGCTCACCGAAGATGGTCATGAGCATGCCGAGCAGATCCTCTCAGAGCGCGGATTGTTGCCGGCGGGCACCTCGCTTTACGAGCCGGCCAACATCCTGCTCATGCATCACCTGTATGCGTCGCTGCGTGCCTATGCGCTGTTCCACAAGGACCAGCACTACGTGGTGCAGAACGGCGAGATCATCATCGTCGATGAATTCACCGGCCGGCTCATGCCGGGCCGCCGCTGGTCCGAGGGTCTGCATCAGGCGGTCGAGGCCAAGGAAGGTGTTCAGATCCAGGCCGAGAACCAGACGCTTGCCTCGATCACCTTCCAGAACTACTTCCGCATGTACAAGAAGCTGGCCGGCATGACCGGTACGGCCGACACGGAAGCGTTCGAATTCCAGAGTATCTATGGCCTGGAGACGGTGGTCATCCCGACCAACAAGCCCATGGCGCGTCTCGATCGCAACGACAAGGTGTATCGCACCGCGAAAGAGAAGTTCGACGCGGTCATCGCCGACATCAAGGAATGCCACGAGCGTGGTCAGCCGGTGCTGGTGGGGACCACCTCCATCGAGGCGTCCGAATACCTGTCGGACTTGCTGAGCAAGGCCAAACTGCCCCATCAGGTGCTCAACGCCAAGCAGCACGAGAAAGAGGCCCAGATCGTGGCTGAAGCCGGTCAGCCGGGTGTCATCACCATCGCCACCAACATGGCAGGTCGTGGTACCGACATCGTGCTGGGCGGCAACGTGCAAAAGCAGATCGACGCTGTCATGGCCGATGGCTCCCTGACCGAATCCCAGCGTACGACCGAGGTCGAGAAGATTCGTGCCGACTGGCAAGGGGTTCACGACAAGGTGCTGGCAGCCGGTGGTCTCATGATCATCGGCACCGAGCGGCACGAATCCCGCCGCATCGACAACCAGCTGCGAGGTCGTGCCGGTCGTCAGGGGGATCCGGGTGAGAGCCGCTTCTATCTGTCGCTCGAAGACCCGCTCATGAAGATCTTTGCTGGCGAACGGCTCAACGCCATCATGGTGCGACTCAAGATGCCTGAAGGCGAGGCGATCGAGCACGGCATGGTGACGCGCTCGCTCGAATCGGCGCAGCGCAAGGTGGAGCAGCGCAACTTCGACATTCGCAAGCAACTGCTCGAATTTGATGACGTTTCGAACGATCAGCGCAAGGTGATCTACCAGCAGCGCAACGAGCTGCTGGAGTCGGACGAAATCTCCGATACGATCACCGCCATGCGCCAAGGCGTGCTACACGACACCTTCCGCCTGTACGTGCCACTCGACAGTGTCGAAGAACAATGGGACCTGTCGGCGCTGGAAACCGCACTCGAGGGCGAGTTCTCGCTCAAGCTTCCGGTGACCCAGTGGGCGAAGGATGAGCCCAATATCGACGACGACGCCATTCTTGAGCGCGTCATCAAGGCGGCAGACGAGCAGTACGCAGCCAAGGTCGAGCATGTTGACCCGACGGCCTGGCATCAGTTCGAACGCAACGTCATGCTCCAGAGCCTCGATACCCACTGGCGCGACCATCTGGCTTCGCTCGATCACCTGCGTCAGGGGATCCACCTTCGGGGTTATGCCCAGAAGAATCCGAAGCAGGAGTACAAGCGCGAGGCGTTTGAACTGTTCGAAGCGCTGCTCGATCAGGTTCGTGCCGAAGTAACGCGACTGCTGATGACGGTGCAGATTCGCACCGAAGCCGCATTGGAAGAGTCCGAACCCAAGGCGGAGCTGGAGAACGTGCAATACCACCACGCCGATTATGACGAGGCCCTCTCTTCCGAGGGGGAGGCGGCAGGTGATCTGCCGGCCGACGCCGGGTCGAAAGTGGGGCGGAACGAGCCGTGTCCCTGTGGCTCGGGCAAGAAGTACAAACACTGCCACGGCAAGCTGGCCTGACGGCCACTGTCTGGTGAAAGCGAGCGGCGCCCGATGGGCGCCGTTTTCGTGCCGGGGTGCTCAAGCGTGGGCAGGTAAATGCCGTTAGCTCCGGCATGAACCCAGAACTTGATTTCGAAGATATTCCGCCGCTGACCAACGCCCCTCCGCAGGGGCTTTCTGCGTGGGTTGACCACATTCGCGAGCAGGACATGCCTGCGTTCGGGCAGACCGTTGAGGCGGTGCGCGGAATCGTGGCGGATGACAATGCGTCGGCCAGCCGCCTGGCCAGCGTGATTCTGCGTGATCAGGCCACCACCACCAAGGTGCTGAAACTGGCCAATAGTGCGTATTTCAACGCCTCGCGCCAGGGTGTCAGTACGATCAGTCGCGCCATCGTGGTGCTCGGTTTCGACGTGGTTGCCGACATGACCCTGGGGCTGGCGCTGGTCGACGCCCTGGTCAAGGGCGGGCTGCGCTCACGTGTGACGGAAGAAATGGCCCGCTGCTTTCTGGCCGCTTCCGTCGCCCGTGGCCTGGCCAAGATGCGCGGCGAGGGCCGTGCGGAAGAGGTTTTCATTGCTGCCTTGCTGGCACGGGTCGGCGAGATGGCGTTCTGGTGTTTCGGTGGCGAACCGGCCGAGTCGCTGGATGCCAGGCTGGATGCGGTCTCGGATGATGCGGGCATCCTGGCGGCACAACAATCGGTGCTGGGATTTCCCTTGCGCCAGCTCACCACGCAGCTGGCGCGGGAGTGGCGCCTCAGCGCTTTGCTGAATGACGCGATCGACCCGTCGGTCAAGTCGGGCACGCTGGTCGAATCGATCCGTCTCGGGCACGCCGTGGCCAAGGCCGTGGATGTGGGCTGGGACAGTCCGAAAATGCGTGGTGTGCTTTCCAATGCCGCGGCGTTTACCGGATTGCCGCTGGACGAGCTGAACAAGGAGTTCATCCGCCTTTCGAGCGAAGCGAGCCGGCTGGCGGCCGGTTATGGGGCCCGCGATGCGGCCGCGGCGATTCCGGCGCCACCGGGTGCGGTGCCTGAGCCGGTCGATGAAGTGGTTGCGGCAGTGGAGTTGTCCAGTGTGTCGCCCGCTGAGCGGCAACTGAGCATTCTCCGCGATCTGTCGATGCGCATTCTGTCGGGCGCGAGTTTCGCCGACGTGGCCTATCTGGCCTGCGAAGGCGTGCTGCACGGGGTTGGCTTCGACCGCGTGGTGGTGGCACTGGTCGCCCCCAACCGTCGCCAGATCATCGGTAAATATGCGCTGGGGAACCAGAGCGAAGGCTTGGCGCGCCGGTTCAACTTTGCGCTTGGCGAGTCCCAGAGTGATCCGATCGATCTGGTCTTTCAGTCCCACAAGCCGCTCATGCTCGAACGCCCTCGCGGGCGTCTGCAAGGTATTGCCGGCACGGGGCCCTGTTGTCTTGCGCCGATCATGGGGGTCGGGCGCTGCGTCGGCATCATCTTTGCCGAACGGGATGCCGACAGCACCCTGGATGAGGCCAGTTACTACGCATTCGTGCACTTCGCGCAACATCTGTCGCTGGCCGTCCACTCTCTGCGTGGCAGCGGTACATAGATTTCATCTGCATTCATCTGCGCAACGGGTATGATTCAGAAAAGACGGCTTGGCGCCGTCTTTTGCATTGAACTGAACTACGGAGCGAGCCATGCCTGTCAATCTGCCTGAACTGACCCCTGAAGCCATGCATCCGGTCGCCGGTGTGCGACTCGGTGTGACCGAGGCCGGGATCCGCAAGGCCAACCGTCGGGATCTGACCGTCATTGCGCTCGATTCCGGGAGCCGTGTGGCCGGGGTGTTCACCAAGAACCGCTTCTGTGCGGCGCCGGTGCAGGTGTGCAAAGAGCACCTGGCCAAGAGCGACATTCGGGCGCTGATCATCAATACCGGTATCGCCAATGCCGGCACCGGAGAGCAGGGCCTGGCCAATGCCCGTGCCACGTGCGTGGCAGTGGCGGAGGCGCTGTCGATTGCGCCCGAGCAGGTGCTGCCGTTCTCGACAGGGGTGATTCTCGAGCACCTGCCCATCGAGCGCCTGACGGCCGGCGTGCCCGGTGCCGTGGCCGACCTGAGACCGAATGCCTGGGTGGATGCTGCACGCGCCATCATGACGACCGACACCGCGCCCAAAGGTGTTTCCCGGGTCATCCAGATTGACGGGAAGGATGTGACCATCACCGGCATGAGCAAGGGGGCCGGCATGATCAAGCCGAACATGGCGACCATGCTCGGTTATATGGCGACCGATGCCAATGTCTCTCAGTCTCTGCTCGACAAGCTGGTTGTCGAAGCGGCGGATCTGTCGTTCAACTCGATCACCGTTGATGGCGATACCTCGACGAACGATTCCTTCATTCTGATGGCCACCGGCAAGGCCGGAAATTCGATCATCGAGGACGAGCATTCGGCCGCCTGGGCAGCGTTGCGCGAGGCTGTGGTTGGCGTGGCGATCGAGCTCGCGCAAGCCATCGTGCGCGATGGCGAGGGGGCGACCAAGTTCATGACCATCCGGGTGCAGGGCGGGCGTACGCGCGAAGAATGCCGTGCCGTCGGATATGCCATCGGACAGTCCCCCTTGGTCAAGACGGCCTTTTTTGCGTCCGACCCCAACCTCGGGCGCATTCTCGCGGCCATCGGCTATGCCGGCATTGCCGATCTGGACGTCAGTCGGATCAAGGTCTGGCTGGGTGATGTGCTGGTGGCCGAGCAGGGTGGTCGTGCCGTCAGCTACAAGGAAGAGGACGGCGCCCGAATCATGGCCGAAGCCGAGATTGAAACCACTGTCGATCTGGCTCGGGGTGACGCAGAGGCCACCATCTGGACCTGCGATTTCTCATACGACTACGTGAAGATCAACGCGGACTACCGCAGCTGATGCCGGGGCGTGTTTTCGCGTTTCAGCCCGCTGCTCTATGTTCAGATCTCAGCTGAGCGTATCGTCATCGAAGATGCCTCGGGCGCCCGTCTCGTCGATGAGGTGCCCGATCTGGCCATTTCCCGAGGCCCCGACGTTCGGGTAGTGGCGGTCGGGGCGCCGGCGTGTGATGCAGCCGTCCGGGCAGGCGGGCGATGTGTGAATCCTTTCGCTCATCCACGGACGTTGATGTCCGACTTCACCTCAGCCGAAGTGGTGCTCAGGTATTTCGTCCGACAGGCTGTGGGGAATGGATGGCTCACGCCTTCACCAAGAATTCTGCTTCATCCACTTGGTGATCCGGAGGGGGGATTCACTCAGGTCGAGTGGCGGGCGTTTCGCGAGCTTGCGCTGGGCGCGGGTGCAAGCAAAGCGTATCTGTGGTCGGGGCGTCCCGTCAGCGTGGTCGAGCGCAATACCGCCGAATTCCTCAAGCGCTGCGAGGGCGCCGGCTGACCCGGTGGGTCAGGCCGATGCGACCTGTTTCGGTGCCACGTAGCCAACATGCGACGCCGAAGCTTCGGCCAGTGTCGTCATGAGCTGGTTCAAGCGCGGGTCGCCCGCCAGGTCGGCACGGCCGGCGAGAAAATAGGTTTCCTTGCCCACCGGGATGAAATCCACATTCAGCGTCTCGGCCACCGCACGGAGCGTAAAGCACACGTCCGCCGTTCCTGCGGCCACTGCGGTGGCCACCGCCATGTGGGTGAACTCTTCCCGGCCGTAGCCATTGACCTCGTCCGGCGTAATGCCTGCGTCGCTCAGCAGGGTGTCAAACCAGCGCCGCATGCCGGCGTTTCGCTGGCGGTTGATGAAGCGCACTTCATCGCGCACCAGATCAGCCACCCCGCGGATGTGCAGCGGATTGCCACGGGCGACGACCAGCCCCACCTCCCGCTCCATGACGGCGCTCAGAAAGCAGCTTTTGCTGTGCTTGAGCATGGAGAGGGCCTCGGGCCAGTGCTCGGAAATGGGCTGGTGAAAACCGATCACGTCCGCCTGGCGGTCGAGCAGGGCGGCAGCGACTTTCTGTGTGCCCATGTAGTCAACGCTCCAGCCGGGCAGTTGTGCCTCCTGCAGGCACTCATCCAGCACGGGATCGAAATTGCACGCCAAGCGCAGCGGGGGGGCAGCGCCGGCGAAAAGTTGCAGGAACTGGTGCTCGAACCGGTCGATGTCACGGGCCATGGCGGTGTGCATGCGGGCGTCGAGTTGCTGTAGCAGATCGAGCAGGCGTTGGCCTGCCCGCGTCAGCTCGCTGCCCCGACCACGGCTTTTCTCGATGAGTGGCTGGCCGAGCAGCGCTTCTGCCTGCTCAAGGCGCCCCCAGACGGTCCGATACGACAGCTCAAGGGTATTGGCGGCGCCCCGCACCGTCTGGGGTTCGACCAGCGCGTGCAGGATGCGGCCCAGTTCGGCCAGATCGAGCGTGCCGTCGGCTGACGTCCACGCGGCGGAAAGTTGGATGTTGATGCCCATATGGACAGCAAGGTTACCGCGCAGGCGCTCGCTTGTGTTCAATGTTTCCCGCAGTTGATCGATGGCCGCACGACAATTGCCGTCCTCGCGTCTGAAATAGGCACGCATGTGCCTATTGTTATCGCAATCAAGAACGAATAGAGTCTGCTCGCAATATCTGCGGTTAACAGCAGCAATGAACGTCAGCCCCAAACCCGTCCCTGCCTCGAACGCCTCCCCGCGGATTCGACCCGTGGTCGACGCCCGTCTGTTGCTTGGCATCGATGACACGGATGGCCTCGATAGCCCCGGTACTGGCGTAATCGCCTGCGAGATCGCCAACCGGCTGGGTGTGCAGCCCTGGGCGACGGTCGGGGTGGTCAGTGCGCACCAGCTGTATTCACACCATGACGTGCCCTACACGTCGTTCAATCGAGCCATGGCGTTTCCGCTGGTCGTTCCTGTCGGTTTCGAGGACGAGGTTCTGCGCGTGGCAGCCACCTGTGTGCGTGAATTCGTCGGTCCTGGTGCCAACCCCGGCTTGTGTCTGGTTCCGCTGGATCGACTCGACAACGAGGCCGCATTGCTCGACTACGCCTGGTGTGCTAAGGATCAGGTCCTGGGGATTCCCATTGCCTATGCCGTTGCCCACAAGCTCGGTATTTCATTGCTTGACCTCGGTGGCAACGGTGCCGGCGTGATCGGGGCGTTGGCGGCGTGCGGGCTTCGACTGAGCGGTGACGATGGGCGAGTGTGGTCCCCTCTGCCGTTGCCGGCCCAGGGGGGGCGTTGGTCGGTGCAGGAGTTGACCGAGCGCAGTGGTGTGCACACGGTGCTGTCCGTGCGCGGAGAGCGCATCGAGGACGAGGCGATCGTCGAGGTGGGCGCCGAGGTGTGGCCCATCCTGCGCGATGAGCGCGCCGTGCTGCTGCTGACCGAGGCGCTGGTGGGTGAAGCGCCGTGGCGCACGTGCACCGACCGGGAACTCGACGTTTTCTAGTCTCTTTCAGACCTTGCGGATGACCACCCGGCGGAACCAGCCACCGGCCAGTGCAGGTTCGTCGTGCTCCACGATGGCGTCCGCGCGAGTGCTGAGGAGATCTTCGAGCACCACATCCATGCGGGTCGCGATGCGACCGGACAGCGGCGTCAGCGCCCGGCGAAGCACCGCCCGCTGGCCGGGTCTGAGAAATTTGTCGAACACATGGAGGCGCCCCCCGGGGCGAGTGACGCGAAGGGCTTCGGACAAGGCCTGCGTCGGGTCGGGAACCACCGCCAGGATCAGGTGCAGCACCGTGTGATCGAACTGGTGGTCGGCAAAGGGCAGGGCCATGGCACTGCCCTGGACGGGGGTGTAACGATGCGCCGCCGCGCGTGGGAGGCTGCGCGAAAGCATGGCCCTGGTCAGATCCAGCCCGACGTAGTGATGAACCGTGGGCAGGTGAGGCAGATCGAGGCCGGTACCGACCCCGGCAACCAGCACCGTGCCGGCAGGTGCGCTCGCCAGCGGCCTGAGGCTGAGCGCGCGAGCGCGGCGTGTGGCCCTTTCGAGTACGAGGTCGTACAGCGGGGCGATGAAGGTGTAGCTGGTTTTCAGTGACATGCGGGAGACGCCGGACGCCTCGCCTCAGCAGATGGCCTCAGTGCAGCACATTGGGCACCGCGAGACCGAACTCGGCGATCGGCGCTTCGAAATTCTCGCCATCGGCAGCCACCATCTGATAGCTCCCGCGCATCGAGCCAACCGGCGTTTCCAGCGAACAGCCACTGGTGTATTCGAAGGACTCGCCCGGCGCCAGATCGGGGTGTTCACCAACGACGCCCAGGCCCTTGACCTCCTGCTCCTCGCCGTTGCCGTCGGTAATGATCCAGTGACGGCTGATCAGTTGGGCGGACACGGTGCCGGTATTGGTGATGGTGATGCGGTAGGCGAAAACGTACTGGTCTTCGTCCGGGTTCGACTGCTCCTCCAGGTAAAAGGACTTGGCGGTGACGTCGATACGGTATTTCGGGGTGTCGTCGGACATGGTCGGGGTGTTCTGCGGGGCGAATGAATGCTCATTGAAGCCCAAACGGCGCGCTTCGCGCAACCGAGGTGCCGCGCTCACGGTAGAATGAGCGCAAACAAAAACGGGATCGGGACTTTCACCCAAGAATTGGAGTCACTATGTTCAAGATTGCGCCAAGTCTGCTCTCCGCCGACTTTGCCCGCCTGGGAGAGGAAGTTCGCAACGTCATTGCCGCCGGTGCTGACTGGATTCACTTCGACGTCATGGACAACCATTACGTCCCCAATCTGACCATTGGTCCGCTGGTCTGCGAGGCCATTCGTCCGCACACCACAGCGCCGATTGATGTCCATCTGATGGTCAAGCCGGTCGATCGCATCATTCCCGACTTTGCCAAGGCGGGGGCCGACATCATCACCTTTCATCCGGAAGCGTCCGAGCACATCGACCGGTCGCTGGGACTGATCAAGGAGTCGGGCTGTCAGGCCGGCGTGGTCTTCAACCCAGCCACGCCGCTGCATCTCATGGATCACGTCATGGACAAGCTCGACATGGTCTTGCTCATGAGCGTCAATCCGGGCTTCGGTGGCCAGAAGTTC
This sequence comes from Nitrogeniibacter aestuarii, assembly GCF_017309585.1. Lineage (NCBI taxonomy): Bacteria > Pseudomonadati > Pseudomonadota > Betaproteobacteria > Rhodocyclales > Zoogloeaceae > Nitrogeniibacter > Nitrogeniibacter aestuarii. Next base: position 1,234,626 of record NZ_CP071321.1, read on the forward strand.
ATTCCCGAAGCGCTCACCAAGCTGCGTGCCGCCCGCGAAAAGATCGATGCCTACACAGCCCGGACCGGTCGCAAGATCCGCCTGGAGATCGACGGGGGCGTGAAGGTGGACAACATCGCCGAGATCGCGGCCGCAGGGGCAGACACCTTCGTGGCCGGCTCTGCCGTGTTCGGTGCCGCCCGTGCTGAAGATCCCAACCACTACGACACCGTGATCGCCGCCCTGCGTGCGCAACTGGCCAGCGGTGGTGCATGATGGCGGCGCGTTTTGATGTGGATGCGGTGCTGTTCGATCTGGACGGCACGCTGCTCGATACCGTGGACGATCTGCACGAAGCGGCCAATCGCATGCTTGCCGAGCTGGGGCGGCCCCTGCGCACTCGCGAGGAAATTCGCAACTTCGTCGGCAAGGGCATCCCGAAGCTGGTCGAGCGCTGCCTTGCCGATCCCGACGTCTCTGCTGCCGATTTCGACGCTGCGGTCGAGGTCTTCCGCACGCATTACCGGGAGACCAATGGATCGAAATCGGCGCCCTACGACACGGTCCGCGAGACGCTCGATGCGCTCAAGGCTAGCGGCGTGTCGATGGGCGTGGTGACCAACAAGGCTCAGGACTTTGCCGTGCCCCTGCTCGAAGCGACCGGGCTGGCGGACTACTTCGGCGCTGTCGTGTGCGGTGGCATGCTCCCGAACAAGAAGCCTGCACCGGACATGTTGCTGCACGCCTGCGAGCTGCTTTCCGTCGGTAAGGAGCGCGCGATCATGGTCGGGGATTCGGGCAACGATGCCCAGTGTGCCCAGGCGGCGGGCGTGCCGGTGCTGCTGATGACCTATGGCTACACGGAAGGGGTGCCGGTGGACACCATCAATTGCGATGGGCTACTATCGAAATTCGCCGAGCTGCCGCCCTTGCTGGGCCGCTGAAGCTCAATGAATTCGCCGCTTTCAGGCATAAACGAAAGATCCAAAGTGACTCAAGTACGTTCGCTGTATCGAAAGGAGATCGCCCCGGTCCGCGCTGGCAATACATGCTGGCGCGGCTGGCGTTCATGGTCGTGGCGTTACAGCCACTAAGCCATCGCGGGGCACACCCGCATCCCCCGGGGCACGCGCTGCCCCCGCTTTCGAATACTGCCAGTCGAACCCGGAGTCATCATGCTGGAATCTGAATTCAATGCCCTGGCCGCACAGGGCTACAACCGTATCCCGGTCACCCTCGAGACCTTTGCCGATCTCGATACCCCTCTTTCGCTTTACCTCAAACTCGCCAACGCACCCAACACCTACCTGCTCGAATCCGTGCAGGGGGGCGAGCGCTTCGGTCGTTACTCGATCATCGGCTTGCAGGCGAATACCCGCATCGAAGTGCATGGCACGAGCTCGTTGCTGCTGACCGGTAACAGTCTGGTCGAACGTCACGACGACAAGAATCCGCTGGATTTCATCGGCGAGTTCATGGACCGGATCAAGGTGCCGCCGCGCGACGGTCTGCCGCGTTTTGCCGGTGGTCTGGTCGGTTGCTTCGGCTACGACACGGTGCGCTATATCGAATCGCGTCTGGCCAAGGCCGATCACCCGGACCCACTGGGCACTCCCGACATCCTGCTGCTGCTGTCTGAAGAGATTGCCATTGTGGACAACCTGTCGGGCAAGCTCACCCTCGTGGTGTATGCCGATCCGCAGGTCCCCGGGGCCTTCCGGCGTGCGAAGCAGCGCCTGGCTGAACTGGTCGACAAGCTGCGCTCGCCGGTGACGCTGCCGACGGACACCTGCGTGGAGCCCGAGCCGGAAGTGTCCAGTTTCGGCGAGGCGGCATTCAAGGAAGCCGTTCAGAAGGCCAAGGATTACATCGTCGAGGGCGACATCATGCAGGTGGTGCTGTCCCAGCGCATGAGCAAGCCGTTCAAGGCCACGCCGCTGGCGCTGTATCGCGCCATCCGCACGCTCAATCCCTCGCCGTACATGTTCTATTTCAACTTCGAAGACTTCCAGGTCGTGGGCGCTTCGCCCGAGATTCTGGTGCGCCTCGAAGACGACAAGGTCACCTTGCGTCCGATTGCCGGCACACGGCCGCGCGGCAAGTCGCAGGAAGAAGACCTGGCACTTGAGCAGGATCTGCTCTCTGATGAGAAGGAACGTGCCGAGCATGTCCAGCTGCTCGATCTGGGCCGCAACGATGTGGGACGTGTGGCCGCCACCGGAACAGTCAAGGTGACGGACCAGTTCACCATCGAGCGCTACTCGCATGTGATGCACATCGTCTCCAACGTGGAAGGCGATCTGCGCAAGGGGCTCGACGCCCTGGCCGTCCTGCGGGCCAGCTTTCCGGCCGGTACCGTCTCCGGCGCGCCCAAGGTACGCGCCATGGAGATCATCGACGAGCTCGAGCCGGTCAAGCGCGGTATGTATTCGGGGGCCTCGGGCTACCTGGGCTTTCATGGTGACATGGACGTGTGCATCAACATCCGCACCGCCGTCATCAAGGACGGGCAGATCCATGTTCAGGCCGGTGCCGGCATCGTGGCCGACTCGGTGCCCGAGAATGAATGGATCGAGACTCGCAACAAGGCGCGCGCCATGCTGCGTGCCGCGGAGATGGCCGAACGCGGTCTCGATTCCCGGCTGGACTGATCCAGACCCGGCGCGTCACGCGCACAAGAACAACGAAGAGGCCGGAGGTGCCCGATGGGTGAAGATACCAACGTTTTCTATCGCGATCCGTTCGCCGAATACCCGATGGTGGCCAAAGGGGAGGGGATCTATCTCACCGACACCAAGGGCAAACGCTATATGGATGCCTGTGGTGGCGCCGTGGTGTCATCCATCGGTCACAGCAATCCCGAAGTGGTCGAGGCGCTCAAAGCGCAGCTGGACAGCTGTGAGTTTGCCCACACCAGCCAGTTCACCAACCGCCCGCAGGAAGAATTGGCCCGTCTGCTGGCCGAGATTGCGCCGGGCGGGCTGAACCATGCCTACTTCGTTTCCGGGGGTTCCGAAGCGGTTGAATCCGCCATCAAGATGGCGCGCTCGTACTGGGTGCAGATGGGGCGACCCGAAAAATGGATGGTGATCGGTCGAGAGCAGAGTTACCACGGCAATACCCTGGGCGCACTGGCTGCGGGGGGTAATCCGTGGCGTCGCGCGGTCTACGAGCCGATGCTCTATCAGCGTCCGCGCGTGGCACCGTGCTACTGCTATCGCTGCCCCTTCAACAAGCAGCCCGAGTCCTGTGGCCTTGAGTGCGCCGAGGATCTCGAACGCGCCATCAAGGAAGTGGGGCCGGAGAAGATATCGGCCTTCATCGCCGAGCCTGTGGTGGGCGCCACCGCGGGTGCCGTGCCGCCCCCCGACGGTTACTTCCGCAAGATTCGCGAGATCTGCGATCGCTATGACGTCCTGTTCATTGCCGACGAGGTGATGACGGGCGTCGGGCGCACCGGCAAGTGGTTTGCAATGCGTCACTGGGGCGTGGTGCCCGACATGCTCACCACCGCCAAGGGGCTGGCTGCCGGCTATGTGCCCATCGGGGCGGTGATGGTGCACGACCGTATCGTCGACACCTTCAACAACCGGCGTAACGTGTTCCAGCATGGCCACACCTACATGGGGCACCCGCTGGCCGCGGCGGCGGGCGTGGCGGTGATCAACTACATCAAGAAGCATGACCTGGTCGAAAAGAGCGCCAGGATGGGGGACGAGCTCATGGCGCGGCTGCGCGAGCACCTGGGGGACCATCCCCATGTGGGCGACATCCGCGGCAAGGGCATGCTTCTGGGCGTGGAATTCGTCGCTGATCGCGAGACCCGGGAGCCGTTCGAGCCGGAGTGGGGCTTCAAACGCCTGGTCGGCGAGGCGGCCTTCAAGCTTGGCCTCATCATCTATCCGATGTCCGGCACGATCGATGGACGCCGGGGGGACCACGTCCTGCTCGCGCCGCCATTCATCATCACCAAAGCGCAGATCGGTCGTCTGGTCGAATTGCTGCACCGAGCCATCGATCAGGCGTGTGACCAGTTGCGTGCCTCAGGCAAGCTCAAGACATGAGCACGCAGGCGGTCAGCATCACGGTGGCGCCCAACGGGGCCCGACGCGGCAAGGCCGAGCATGGGGCCATCCCGCTGCTGCCGGCTGAGATCGCGGCTGAGGCACGCCTCTGTCAGGCCGCCGGCGCAGCGATCCTGCATCTGCATGTGCGCGACGACAGCGGCGGACACAGCCTGGACGTGGGACGTTACGCCGAGGCGGTGGCGGCCGTTCGCGCGGCCTGCGATATCGTCATCCAGCCGACCACCGAGCGGGTGGGGCGTTTTGCGCCTGCGGACATGATGGCCGTGCAGCGCGGGTTGCAGCCCGAGATGATCACCTTCAATCTCAATGAACTGATCGATCCGCAGACCGAAGCACAGAACGCGCTCGTGCGGGACTTTCTCGCCGAGACCGCCGCAGCCGGCACCGTGCCGCAGTACATCGTCTATTCGCTCGATCACCTACACGAACTCGTGCGCTGGTGGGAGGCGGGCTGGGTGCCCCAGCGGGAGCCCGTGATCCTGATCGTGCTGGGGCGTTACGCGGGCACCACCAGTCATCCGACGGACATCCTCGCCTATCTGCCGCACATTCCCGTGCGATGGCGTTGGGGCGTCTGCGCCTTTGGTGCGCCCGAACTGGCCTGCGTGACGCAGGCGGCGCTGGCCGGCGGACACTGCCGGGTCGGCTTTGAAAACAACCTGACCGATGCCCACGGCATGCCGCTCAAGGACAATGCCGATCAGGTCGGCCGCCTCGCTGGCGTGCTCGACACCTTGGGCCTGGCGCGAATGAGCGCCGCCGATGTCAGGTTGCACTTTGGATTGAAGACGCCTGCCTGAGTGCAGGCGTGCAAGGAGTAACACAGCATGTTGCTGATGATCGACAACTACGACAGCTTCACCTACAACCTGGTGCAGTACTTCGGCGAACTCGGTGCCGACGTGCACACCTATCGCAATGACGAAATCACCCTCGAGCAGATCGAGGCCATGAAGCCTGCGCATCTGGTGATCTCACCGGGGCCGTGTTCGCCCACCGAGGCCGGCATTTCGGTGGCCGCCATTCAGCACTTCGCCGGGAAGCTGCCGATCCTCGGTGTGTGTCTGGGCCACCAGAGTATCGGTGCAGCCTTCGGTGGCAAGGTGGTGCACGCCAAGCAGCTCATGCATGGCAAGGTGTCGGAGGTGCATCACGAAAACCGGGGCGTGTTCAAGGGCTTGCCCAACCCGGTGACCTGCACCCGCTACCATTCCCTCGCCGTCGAGCGCGAGAGTCTGCCCGAGTGTCTCGAAGTGACAGCATGGACCGACGATGGCGAGATCATGGGCCTGCGCCACAAGACGCTCGAGATCGAAGGTGTGCAGTTCCATCCCGAATCGATCCTGACGCAGCACGGCCACGATCTGCTGCGCAACTTCCTGCAACGCAGCGCCTGAGCGCATCGGACACCAAGGAGACATGATGAGCATCACGCCTCAAGAAGCGCTTCAACGCGTCATCGAACACCGCGAAATCTTCTTCGACGAAATGATCGCGCTCATGCGCCAGATCATGGCGGGCGAGATTTCTCCCGTGCTGACGGCTTCCATCCTGGCCGGACTGCGCACCAAGAAGGAAACCATTGACGAGATCGCCGCGGCCGCCACGGTGATGCGGGAACTGTCCACCAAGGTGGTGGTGCCGCCACCCAACGACAATTTCCTGGACGTGGTCGGCACCGGTGGGGACGGGATTCACACCTTCAATGTGTCGACCGCCACGATCTTCGTGGCCGCCGCCGCAGGCGCGCGCGTGGCCAAGCATGGCGGGCGCAGCGTCTCTTCCAGCTCCGGCAGTGCCGACGTGCTCGAAGCGCTAGGGGTGAATCTGGCCCTGTCGGCGGACCAGGTCGCCGAATGCATTGCCGAGACGGGGATCGGCTTCATGTTTGCGCCGAACCATCACAGCGCCATGAAGAATGTCGCTCCGGTGCGCAAGGAAATGGGGGTGCGCACCATCTTCAACATTCTCGGCCCACTCACCAACCCCGCGAGCGCGCCCAACACCCTGATGGGCGTATTCCATCCCGATCTGGTGGGCATCCAGGCGCGCGTCATGAAGCAGCTGGGGGCCGACCATGTGCTCGTGGTCCACGGTCGCGACGGCATGGACGAAGTCACCCTGGGCGCGCCGACCATGGTCGCCGAGCTCAAGGACGGCGAGGTGAGTGAATACGACATTCATCCGGAAGACTTCGGTCTTCAGATGCAGTCCTGCCGCCAGATCCAGGTGAATGACGCGGCCGAGTCAAAGGCCATGCTGCTGGGCGCCCTCGACAATGTGCCCGGTGCCGCGCGTGACACCGTCGTTCTCAATGCCGGGGTGGCGCTGTACACCGCCAAACTGGCCGACTCGGTCGCCAATGGCATCGAGCAAGCCCGGGAGGCGGTTGCCAGCGGCGCGGCACGAGCCAAGGTCGATGAATTTGCGAAGTACACGCAACGTTTCGCCTGAGACGCTGTCCATTGAATGAACCGCGACGCCCCGGGGCGGCAAGCTGCCCCGGGGCGCCCGATTTTTGAGAGTCCGATGAGTGATGTCCTGAACAAGATCCTCGCCGTGAAGGCCGAGGAAGTGGCCGCCGGTAAGCGGGCGAGAAACCATGGCGAAATCGAGCAACAGGCGCGCGCCGAGGCTGCGCCGCGCGATTTCGTCGGTGCGTTGCAAGACAAGATTGCGGCCGGTCAGTCCGCCGTGATTGCCGAGGTGAAGAAGGCGAGTCCGTCCAAGGGCGTACTGCGCGAGCACTTCGTGCCCGCCGACATCGCCGCGTCCTACCAGGCGGGCGGGGCCGCCTGCCTGTCCGTCCTGACTGATCGTCAGTTTTTTCAGGGCGCGACCGAATACCTGCAGCAGGCTCGCGCCGCGTGTGCCTTGCCGGTGCTGCGCAAGGACTTCATGATCGACCCCTGGCAGGTGTTCGAAGCGCGTGCCATGGGCGCCGACGCCATCCTGCTGATCGTGGCCGCCCTGTCGCTGGCCCAGATGCAGGAGCTCGAAGCGGTCGCCGACGGACTGGGCATGGCGGTGCTGGTCGAGAGCCACAGTGAAGGCGAACTGGACCTGGCCCTGCAACTGCGTACGCCGCTCATCGGCATCAACAACCGCAACCTGCGCACCTTCGATGTTTCGCTCGACTTCACCATCGACCAGCTTGGGCGCATCCCCGAGGACCGTCTGGTGATCACCGAGTCCGGCATCCTCTCGGCCGATGACGTGAAGCTCATGCGCAGCCACAACGTTAACGCCTTCCTGGTCGGCGAAGCCTTCATGCGCGCGCCGGAGCCGGGCCAAGCCCTGAAGCAGCTGTTCGCTGCATAACTTCGTACTGAATGAGCGACACGCCTGCCCCCAAATCTCGTCGACGCGTCTTTCGCTGGATTGTCGCGGCACTTCTGGGGGCGGTGGTGCTGTTGCTGGCCTTTGTCGGCTGGCTGGTGGCCAGTCAGTCGGGCGCCGCGCAGAGCGCGACATGGCTCGCCCGGCTGACCGATGACGGCGTACGGCTGGAGGGCGTCAACGGCGCGCTGGTCGGCCCGCTGACCATCGACAAGGTTCGCGTGCGTCTGCCGAGCCTGCATGTCGACATCGATCAGATTTCACTCGACTGGAAACCATCCGCGCTGCCCGGGCAGATTGAAGTGGCGTCGCTGGAAGCCCGGCGGGTGGCACTGGCGAGCGCGCCCGCCGAAGACGACACGCCCGCTCAGGCACCTGCCGGATTTGAACTGCCCGTCAATGCCGTTGTGGATCGGCTGCATGTGGCTCAGTTCGCCATTGCACCCTTCCCGTTGCAGGAAGGGGCGGGCGAGGTGCTGGTGAGTCCGCTGTCCGGCAAGGCGACGGCGATCGACAACATGATTCACCTGACGGTGGACGAGGTGGCGACACCCTGGGGTGGAGGGCAGGCGGATGTCTCGCTCGGGACGCTGGCACCGATGGACCTCAAAGGCACGGCGCGCTGGACGACCGAAGCGGCAGGGCCCACAGTCAGTACGGACCTGACCGTGGGGGGCGTACTTGAAGCCATTGAACTGGCTGCCAGGTCCAATGGCGCAGGTGCCAACGTGCGCCTTGAGGGGGTGGTGACCCCATTCGGTTCGCTGCCGGCCGCTCGGCTCAAGATCGAGGGTGAGGGAATCGATCCGTCGAAGTGGCGTGAGGGCCTGCCCGGCGCCGACTTTGCCTTGCAGGCCGATCTGACGGAAAAGGACGGGGCCCTGAGTGGTCCGGTCTCTGTCGCCAACACCCGTGCGGGTACTGTCGACGCGGGTCTGATCCCGCTGGCGTCGCTGGTGGGGCAGCTCAAGGCCAATCTCACTTCGGCGTCCATCGATAACCTCGAGGCTAAAACCGGCGGGGCGGGGCGTGTGACAGGCCGGGCCTCGTGGGCCATGGACGCCCCGGCAACGGCTGAGCTGTCGCTGGCCGAATTGAATCTGAAAGGCATCGATGGCCGTTTGCCCGATACCGCGCTGGTCGGGCCGATCTCGCTTTCGGCGGATGCTCAGGCGCAGCGTGTGCAGGCGAAACTGGCTGATCAAGGCTTGAAGGCGGATCTGGTGGCCGAGCATGCGAACGCTCGTGTGGTCATTGAACAGCTCAAGCTGATGCAGGGTGAGGCAAGGGCTGAGGCGACCGGCGAAATCGCTCTTGAGGGGACGATGCCGTTCAAGGCGGACATCAAGGCGCAGACATTCAACCCGGGTGCGCTATGGGCCGACGCCCCCACCGGCTCGATCACCGGTGATGTGACCGTGTCCGGGCAGGCCGGCGTGCCCAGCGCCAGTGGTCAGTTCAAACTCGGCAACAGCCAGCTGGCGGGGCGCCCATTGGGCGGACAGGGCAGCTTTGAATGGAACAAGGACCGCCTCGCACAACTCAAGGCCTGGCTGGCGGTGGGTGACAACCGGCTGGACGCCCAAGGCACCTGGGGGGCACCGGGGGATGTGCTCGAGTGGCAGCTCGATGCCCCCGAACTCGGACAGCTCGACATGGGCGTTGCCGGGCGGGTGTCGCTCAAGGGACAGCTCACGGGCGGCATTGATCGCCCGGCCGGCAATGCAGAAGGCTCAGCCCGGAATCTGAGTCTGCCGGGGGCCGTGCGGATCGGTCGCGCCGGCATCACGGCGGATCTCGCGCAGGGGGTCGATGGTGAGTTCGCGGTCAATCTTGATGTCAGCGATGTGCGTCTCAGTGCCGAGAACACGCTCGATACGGTGGCGCTCGACCTGGCCGGCACCCGCGGCCGTCATGTGCTCGATCTGAACGTCAAGACACCCCAGGACACCGCCAGCCTCGAAATGCAGGGTGGCCTGACAGGCGACGAACTCGTCTGGGAAGGGGCCATGACCCGTCTGGCCACCACCGGGCGATTCCCGCTCACGCTGCAGTCGCCGGTCAGCCTGACGCTGGCAGCCGATCAGGTCACGACCGGGCGTGCCCGGTTGAGTGCGGGCGAGGGCGGTTCGATCATCCTCGAGCCGGCGCGCTGGTCACCGGGACAGATCGTCTCGGCGGGGCGTTTCACCGGGCTGACCGTCGGGCTCGAGACCCAGCCAGACGCACCGCCCAAGCAGCGTAGCGGTGATCTGGTGCTGGGGGGCGAATGGGACGTCAATCTCGGGCGGACGGCTCAGGGCAACGCTCGCATTTTCCGCGAGTCCGGGGATCTGATTCTGGTGGGCGACACCGTGGTGCGCTTCGGCCTCGAGCGCTTCGAACTGATTGCCTCCATCGACAACGAGCGCCTCGCGGCGAGCGTGGATGCCGCAGGCAAGGCGCTCGGCACACTCACCGGCAGTGCCACCGCGCAACTCGAGCGCAAGAACGGATTGTGGCAGCTCAACGAGGATGCGGCCTTGCTCGGCTCGGCGGATCTGGACGTGCCCGGCATCTCATGGGTGGGTGCCTTGTTGAGTCCGGTCGTCCGCACCGACGGGCAGTTGAAGGCCCAGTTCAACCTGAGCGGTACGCCGGCCCAGCCGGTGGGGGCGGGGCAGATCAACGGCCAGAATCTCGTGATCGAGATCCCCACCGAAGGTCTGCGTCTGGCGGGGGGCACCGTCGACGCGCGCTTCGACGCCGAAAAGCTGGACATCAATACGGTGCGCTTCGTCTCGCAAAGCGAGGTGCGGCCGCGTGATTCCCGTGTGCCATACGATGCGCTGACCCGCACCCCCGGGACGCTGACCGCCAGTGGCAGCATCCGCCTGGCGGACGGCGCGGGTGGGCTGGACTTCCAGGCCGACCGCTTCCCCCTCTTCCAGCGTGCGGATCGCTGGTTGGCCATCAGTGGGCAGGGGCGAATGGACACCCAGTGGGAAGCGCCGCGCATCGAGGCGAGCATGGTGGCTGACGGTGGTTACCTGGAGTTTGCGCGCTCGCCCGCGCCGAGCCTGGGGGGTGACGTGGTCGTCGTCACCGATGAGACCGAGGACAAGACCAGCAAGCCAAGCCAGCTCAAGGCGCGGGTGGCGATCGATCTGGGCAGTCAGTTGTATCTGTCGGCGCTCGGCCTCGACACCCGGCTGGCCGGGCAACTCACCCTGGTGGCCAATGCGGGCGAGCCCCTGCGTGCCACCGGCACGCTCAACACCGTGGCGGGCACCTACGAAGGTTACGGACAGAAGCTCAGCATCGAGCGTGGCGTGGTGAACTTCCAGGGGCCGCTGGACAACCCGGGGCTCAACGTGGTGGCACTGCGCAAGGGGCTGGAGGTGGAGGCCGGGGTGTCGATCTCGGGCACCGTGCGGCGTCCGGTCATCGCACTGGTGTCGAGCCCCGATGTGCCCGATGCGGAAAAACTCAGCTGGATCGTGCTGGGCCGCTCGCTCGACAGCGAAGGCGGCAGTGGTGATCTGGCCTTGCTCATTCCGGCGGCCCAGGCGTTGCTGGGTGGGCCGGGCGGTGGCATCACCAGCCAGTTGCAGCAGGGGCTTGGCCTGGATGAGTTCTCCATCGGGCAGGGCGATTTGAACAGCGTGGGGCGCTCGGCGTCGAGTTCGGTCGTCGGGTCCGGGTATTCGAGTCAGGACGCTTCGGTCAGTGGTCAGGTGCTGTCGCTGGGCAAGCGCTTGTCGGCAGACACCACGCTATCCTTTGAGCAGAGTCTTTCCGGGGTCGAGCATGTGGTCAAGCTCACACATCAACTCAGCCGTCGCCTGGCGGTGATCGGTCGCGCGGGCACGGACAACGCGGTCGATCTGCAGTGGTCGCTCAGTTTCCGCTGAGGCTTGGGCTGCGCGCGCCAATCTTGATCTGAGTCGTTTTCATGGCACGCGCCCGGGGCAAGAATGCAGGCGTCTTCGTCCCGGGATGCGTCCATGTCACCGACGGCTCAGCCGCTCAGTCTGGCCAGTCTTCTTGCCGCCGTGCGCGCGGGCTGGCTGGATTTTCGCGCCCGCCCGGTTGCGAGCATGGCCTACGCGGCCGTGTTCGTCGTTGTCGGTGGCGGGCTGGTCTCACTGCTGGTGAGCATCGGCCTGGCGCCGCTGGCGCTGGCGCTGGGCATCGCTTTCCTGCTCTTCGGTCCGGTGGTGCTGGCCGGCTTCTTTGCCCTGGCCCGCCTGCCCATGGGAACGCCGCTGGGGCCGTCGCTGGCCGCTGCCCTCCTGGCCATGCGGCGCGCGGATCGATCTGTCTGGGCCATTGGGGCCTTCTGCGTTTTCATGGCGCTGGTGTGGCTCACCGATGCCGGCACGCTCTACAGCTTCATGATCGGCGAGCGTTTTCACGACTGGAGCATGGTCGTGCCCCGCTGGTTTCATCGGCGCTTTCATGGCGGCGCCTTGGTGATGGGGGCCGGACTGGCCTTGGTGGTGTTTGTGGTTTCGGTGCATGGCGTGCCACTCATGCTCCGCTGGCGGCTGGGTCTGGTCGCTGCCATCGTGGCCAGTGCGCGCGCGGTGGGGCGCTCGCTCCTGATGCACATGCTCTGGGCGCTCCTGCTCGGAGTGACAGTCATTTGCTCGATCTTCGTGTTCCCCGCATTGGTGCTCGTATTGCCCGTCGCGGCTTACGCAAGTGACCACATCACGCGTCAGGTTTTTGGTGCGCCCCGGGAACGCGGCCCTCAAGAGACGGTCTAGCATCTATTGCAGATGAGAACTGGGGGTGGCCATGAGCAAGCAGACAGCCATCTTGGGCGGCGGCAACTTCTGGAATCTGGATGCCGTGTTCAGTGAAGTCGAAGGCGTGCTCGCGGTCGAAGCGGGCTATGCCGGCGGATGGCTTCGAGACCCGGACCGCGAGCAGGTCTGCAGCGGGCAGACCGGGCATGCGGAAGTCGTACGCGTGACATTCGAATCAGGCAAGGTGCGTTATTCGCAGTTGCTCGACATCTTCTTCGCCATCCACGATCCCACCACGGTCAATCGGCAGGGCGGCGACGTCGGGCCGCAGTACCGATCGGTGATCTTTGCCTTGTCGCCGCGTCAGCGCCAGGTGGCCAACGCCACGATTGCCGAGCTTGAAGCCCAGCACGCGTTCAACGCACCCATCGTGACCACGATCGAAAACGCGGCCACCTTCTGGCCTGCGGAGTCCCATCTGCAGCACTATTTTGCCCAGCATCCGTCCATGTCCTACTGCCGGTTCGTGGTGCAGCCCAAACTGGACAAATTCCATCGCCGCTTTGCCGCGTTGTCGCGCAGCTGATCCCGGTACAATGGCCGCTCGACGAAATCAGGAGTAAACATGTCTGAAATCACCACCGAAAGCGGTCTGGTCTACGAAGAGCTCGAGATCGGCGATGGCGAAACGGCTGCGGCGGGCAAGATGGCGACGGTGCACTACACCGGCTGGCTCACCAACGGGCAGAAGTTCGATTCGAGCAAGGATCGCAACGATCCTTTCGATTTCCCGCTGGGCCAGGGCTACGTGATCCGCGGATGGGACGAAGGCGTTCAGGGCATGAAGATCGGTGGCAAGCGCAAGCTGACCATCCCGCCGGAGCTGGGCTACGGTGCCCGTGGTGCCGGTGGCGTGATTCCGCCCAACGCGACGCTGGTGTTCGAAGTGGAGCTGCTCGGTCTGAAATAAGACCCGGCGCACCGAATGAAAAAAAGGCCGCACATGTCGCGGCCTTTTTTCATTCGGTGCGTTCAGAGTCGGGACAGGGGCGCCTCTGGCGGTTTGTCGCGCTTGACGGGGCGGGGTGTGTCGGCGCTGCCGGCCTTGCGCCGTCTCAGCAGCGTCAATTCGTCTTTATGGCCGGGTGGGTAGTGCAGCAGAGCGCCATAGTTGGTATTGATGAGCAGGCCGCGTTGCAGATAGGCCCAGCGCTCCAGCGGATACTCAGGCTTGAAATGCCCGGCATCCAGGTCCACGACTACCGTCCCCCGGTAACGATTGTCCACCTGGACTTCATCGCCAACCTCGACATCCACGCCGTTCTTGTACTTCATGGTGTCATCCTCCATCAGGTACGGTCTTTTGACTGGATCAAACGATCATATGACATGATGGCATGCGGATCGGGAATGACGAGGACGTATTTCACGGCCGTATGACGACAGCGAATGTCACGCCGTCCTGGTTTGACCGGGTTGGCGCCGGAGGCTGATGCCGGCAACCAGCGCCAAGCCGGAAACGAAGAGCGCGACGCTGCCAGGCTCCGGTACGGTGGAGACGGCTTGCACGGCGGCCGCTTCGCTCGTCCAGTAACCGGGGAGTCCTTCCCAGGCGCCGGCACCGTCGATGTCGGTGACCAAAATGTAGCCATAATTGTTCGCGGCTGCCTGATTCACCAACGACTGCATGGTGGCTTCGTTCGCCCCATAGACCAGCTGTGCGAAGCGGTCAGCCGTGTAGTTGCGCTGGTAGCTCGCCGGGGTGTGGCTGCCGAGTGCGGCGGCCGAGGATTCGTAGGCCACCAGCGTGTCGAACAGGGCCAGATAGCCCTCGTCAGCGGTGGTGCCCGGGTTGGCGATGGTCCGTAGGGCGGGCGAGATGTCGGTGATGTGATCGCTGATCTCGCTGTAGTGGCCGAGCATGTTGGTGCCGGTGGCCATTTCATCCAGAAAGAAGCCGTCGATGTCGTACATGCTGTTGAACGCGTCGAGGTCGGCGGTGACGGCGCTCAGATCACGGGTGCCCCAGGCGGTCGACACATAGCCGTACAGCGTGGCGCCAGCGGCGTGCAGATCGGCAATCACCGCCTGATAATCGCTGTTGACGGTGCTGCCCGGCCCGCTGTTGGGGTTGATGATCACGCTCAGGGGCTGTTGCTGCGCGGTCTCGACCAGTGACTGCCATTGCGCCACATGGGTACTCGGGTAGAAGTACCCCGGCACCAGCAACTCAAGCGCGTGTGCCGGTGTGGCCGCCCATGCGGCGAACGACAGCGCGGTGTATCGGAGCATCTTGCTTGTGGTGTGGGCCATGGTGAGCTCTCCCATCGTCTAACGATCAGGTCCGCATCATGGCACAGTGGATTGCGGATGTCATAGACCGGCGGGTGCCTGCCTCGTGCTCGCCGACAAGACGCACAGATGGGTTGCCGGGCAAATTCCCCGGCAACCGACACGCTTTTGCCCAGCCAGTGGTGGCCGTCTGGCCTTCCTGCATGACGTCCCTACAATTTGCGTCATGAAACCGTGGCTCGACTGGAGATGGGAATGAACACGTGTGTCCGCTGGCTGATGGTGCTGAGCGCAATCTTTTCGGCCGCACCGCTGTTGGCTGCCTCGAACTGGACGGGCGACCTGTCGCCCCTGCCGGCCGAGGACTGGAGCCGGGAGCGCGCGGCACATTTGCTCGACCGTGCCGGCTTCGGCGGCACGCCGGCCCAGATCGAGGCGCTGGCGCAGTTGAGCCCTCGGCAAGCCGTCCGGCAGCTGGTTTATTTCGAAGGCGCGGCTGATGGCGATCTGCCGGCCTTTGAGCACTCGGGCGTCTGGCAGCCGGGTATCGACGAACTGCCCCCGAGCCGCCCGGCCACCACGACACTCGCCAAAAAGACAGGCGAGGCCATCGGTGTGAAGGTCAAACCCGCCGGCAACCGTCCGTTGCAGCCGGTGGTCAATCAGTTCTTCTACTGGTTGCGTGCCAGCAAGCTGGAGACGGGACGGTTGAGCTACTGGTGGGCCAATCGCATGCTTGCCTCGCCGCGCCCGCTGCAGGAAAAGATGGCCTTGTTCTGGCATGGTCACTTTGCCACCAGTGAAGACAAGGTGCGCGACTACCGCAAGATGCTGCAGCAACTCGAGCTGTTCCAGGCCAAGGGCCTGGGCAACTTCCGCGAGTTGCTGATCGACGTGGCCAAAGGGCCGGCCATGCTGGCCTACCTGGATGCCGGCATCAACGTGAAGGACGCGCCCAACGAGAACTTCGCCCGCGAGATCATGGAGATGTTCACCATGGGCGTGGGCCACTACAGCGAGCACGATATCCGCGAGGCGGCCCGTGCCTTCACCGGCTGGAACTTTCAGGGGCTTGAGTATCGCTTCAATGCCGACAAGCACGATGAAGCCGCCAAGACGGTCCTCGGGCGCACCGGCAATTTCGGGGGCATCGAGGTGATCGATATCATCCTCGAGCAGCCGGTCACCGCCGACTATCTGGCCAGCCGCATTTACGCGTTCTTTGTGCGCACAGCACCCGATAGCGACTTGCGCAAGCGCCTGGGTGAGCTGTTGCGGGAAAAGAACTACGAGCTCGCCCCCTTCATGGAGGCCGTCTTTCTCTCGAAGGACTTTTATGCCCCCGAGTCGATGGCAAGCCACATCAAGAGCCCGGTCGAACTGCTCGTGTCCACCTATCGCAAGCTGGAACTGGAGGCCATTCCCGGCGTGCCCGATTTCAACGAGACGACGGCGGCGCTCGGCCAGCGGCTGATGTATCCACCCACCGTTGCCGGTTGGGCCGAAGGCCGCGCCTGGGTGACGCCGGGCCTGCTCATCCAGCGTGGCAACTTCGTGCTCGATGTGGTCTTTCCGGACATCAATTTCCTGCCCACCGACCGCTATCCGGTCTATGCCACGGGGGCTGAGATCCGCCAGGTGCACGAGCGCCTGCGTGCCGGCATGGATATCTCGTCGGCGACCAAACCCGCGGGCATGGGTGAAAACACCGACGTGATGGCCATGGCCAATCGCAATGTGGATCGAGACGAGGATTTCAACACCCGGTACGGCAGCTACCGCGGCTGGCAGATGGCGATCGAGCGCGTCAAGCCGATTCCGCGCATGCTGCCGCGCCTGGACCTCACCGGCTTGGTGCTCGATGCCGGTTGCCGCAAGCCCATGGATGCGGTGCGTCATCTGGAGACGCGTTTTCTCTCCGTGCCGCTGGACGCGGCGACACGTCGATCAATGGCCGATTTCCTGACCACGGAACTGGGCACGGAGGATCTGAGCGCCGCCAGAAGCTATGCCGAAGAGAGCTTGCGCCTGACCCTGCACGTGCTTCTGAGCCGCCCTGAATACCAGCTGAACTGACCGCCCGGATCGGCCACGCGAGGAACCTGATCATGTTCAATCACGACACCAATACCACCCGGCGGCGCCTGCTCAAGGGCGCGCTCGCCGGCCTCGGCCTGCCCGCGCTGACCGGCGCCGGCCTCTTCCCGGCCATCGCCCGCGCAGCGGCAGCCGCGGCGGCGGATGATCGTATTCTTGTGGTGCTTGAGCTCTCCGGTGGCAACGACGGTCTCAACACCGTCGTGCCTTATGGCGACGATGCGTATTACCGGCTGCGCCCCGAGATCGGATTGCGCGCCGACGCGTTGCGCAAGCTCGACGACCATTATGGTTTCAACCCGGGCCTGGCCGGCTTCGAGCGGCTGTGGAAAGACGGGCAGATGGCCATCGTGCATGGCTGCGGCTACGACCAGCCCTCGTTCTCGCACTTCAGCTCGATGGCGTACTGGCACACCGCCGCGCCCGGGGGCGGCGACGACTATGGCTGGTTTGGTAGACTGGCCGATCAGATTGCGCCGCACGCATCGCCCAACCTGCTCATCAACATCGACGCCACCCAGTCGCTCGCGGTGAAGAGCCGGCTGCACACGCCGGTGGTGTTCGACGACCCGGACAATTTCATGCGTCAGGGCTGGCCGCAGGAGCGGCATCTGCTCGATGGCATTGCAGAAAAGGCGCAGGGCAACCCGAGTCTGGCCTACCTGAACGACGTGGCCCGTAGCGCCCGCGATGCCTCCGCCCTGGTGCGCGAGGCCTGGCAGCGTTATCGCACGCCCATGGACTATGGCATCAACGACCTCGGCCTCAACAAGATCGCCGCCTGCATCGCAGCCGGTCTGCCCACGCGGCTCTACTACACCGCGTACCGGAACAACGCCTTTGACACCCACGTGCAGCAAAAGGCGCTACACCAGCGACTGCTGACCTACACGGCCGATGCCGTCATGGCCTTCATGCGGGACATGGAGCGCCTCGGTCAGGCCGACAGGGTGGCCCTGCTGGTATTCTCGGAGTTTGGCCGGCGTCCCAAGGAGAATGCCAATCTCGGGACCGATCATGGCACTGCCAATCACATGTATCTGATTGGTAAGGGCGTGCGCGGCGGCCACTACGGGCAGGCGCCATCACTCACGGCCCTGGACGATGGCAACCTGATTCACACCATGGATTTCCGGCGCGTGTACGCCACGGCGATGGAAGGCTGGCTCAACCTGAAGTCGTCCGACGCCGTGCTGAAGGGGCGCTTCGAGCCCTTGCCGGTTTTTGCGTGAGGGGTCAGCCAAACATCATCAGGAGCAGCGAGAGCAGGGGCACGATCGTGGCGATCGCCCAGCAGCGCAGGATCGCGCCAGCGCCGGCCGTGTCTTTCACCGAATAGAGATAGATGCCATTGACCACTGCAGTGGCTGGAATGGCAAACATGCCCAGCAGCAAGGCCGCCAGCCCCAGCCAGGAACCGTTGCCCGTATTGGCTTCGATGATCACGAAGACGATCAGGGCCTGAAGTGCGCAGGGTAGCAAGATGCCCAGCAGGTATTTCATGACATCGGCCTCATGTAGGTCATGGCTTCATGGTCGATCAGCACGCGCGATGGCGCAAGCCCGCACCGGATTCATTCGGCATGGTCCTGAGCGCTCACGTGCAGACGGGTCGAGAAACGCAGTCGACGGCTCACGCCCGGCGGGTCGGAAAGATAAGGCACATGCCATGACGGTGACGGGCTCACACGCACCGTCCAGCGCAATGCGCCCATGAAATCGAAGCTCAGCGCATCGGCCGCATCGACGCTCGGCGAACGAAACAGCCCCGTGTGATACGCCGCGCCAATGGTGACCGACTCGATCAGCTCATGGTTGGCGCTCAGCAGGTGAATATGCAGTGTCTCTTCAAAAGGCACGTCATCGGTGGTGAATATCAGCGTCTCATCGCCCGCTCTCGCGCAGGCTTCAAGGATCTTGCCCGCGACCCGCGTATCGGTGAGCGCACCACCGAGGACCAGACGGCTCACCGGGGGCTGCTCTTCCGTCACCTGCATCGGGGCCAGGGCGATGTGCGAGTCGCTGATCAATTCCATAAGGCCAGACTCTAGCAGGCGCTGCGCGCCCCGTCCGACACTGCTACACTGGCCATTCCATCGCTGACTATCATCCGGCTCACGCCGACCTTTCAACTTGAGGGGTTACAGGAGACAGCGCGATGGCGACCTTGCAGGCTTTGCTTTTTGATGTGGATGGCACGCTCGCGGACACCGAACGGGACGGCCACCGGCCCGCGTTCAACATGGCCTTCGCCGAGGCCGGCCTGGACTGGGTCTGGGACGAAGCGCTCTACGGCCAGCTGCTGGCCGTCACCGGCGGCAAGGAACGCATCCGCTACTACCTGGATGCCTTCAACACCACGTTCGAAAAGCCCGACGACTTCGACGCCTTTGTGAAAGGCCTGCACGAAGCCAAGACCCGCTTCTATACCCAATTGATGGCCGAGGGGAAAATCCCCCTGCGCCCCGGCGTCGAAAACCTCATTCTTGAGGCCCGCGCCGCCGGTATGCGCATGGCCATCGTCACCACCACGACGCCCGCGAATGTTTCCGCCTTGCTCGAAAGCACCCTCGGGCCGGGGAGTGAAGACTGGTTCGAGGTGATCGCCGCGGGTGATATCGTGCCGGCCAAGAAGCCCGCACCGGATATCTATGAATGGGCACTCAGGGAGATGAAGCTGTCACCGGAGGAAGCGATTGCCTTCGAGGACTCGGGCAATGGGGTGCGTTCGTCGCTGGGGGCAGGGGTGAAGACCATCGTCACGGTGAATGGTTATACGAAGGGCGATGATTTTTCGGGGGCGGCGTTGGTGCTGGATCACATGGGAGATGAATTGAGCTTAGGGCCCGATATTTCTGGTAGTTGCATGGCGAAGGTGTCTTTAGACCTGAGTGCAGTTCAGAAAATTTTTGCCCTATGACTAGAAGCGGTCGGTAAGACTAAATGAGACTGATTCGGCAGCTTGGACGTGGGCTTCCCAAGCTCAAACGATCTCTGTTTCTTAAGGCCAGCCCTGAACTTCATAGCCACAAGCTACGAGTTCTTTCACGACTTCTGTCTTCCACGCACCATAGGTGTCGAACCCGACATATACAACTCCACTGATGTCGTTCGGAGTCTCAATCTCACCTTTGACTAAAGCGCATACGTTTTCTCGACCGAGCCTCGCCATCAAATACCCGTGTTCAAAAACGACGTTTTGGCGTGCGCGTTGTCGTGGGGGCACCTTCGTTTCTGTTACCGCACGACCAAGATCGCAGGGAGTATATAAGACGAGAGCAAAGTCAGCGTCGTTGGCATAGCGTTCAATTTTCTCAATGATTGTCATTCCTGAACTTGCTTGTTCATGGAGGATGATCGATTTGAGGCCGATTTTTTCGATAAATCGTGCAACTTCTTGTTTTGTTTCATTATCTCTGCCATGGACGATGAACACGTTGCGTTTGTTTCGAGCCGCTGGCGGGCTGCCTGGAACTGCGGATGAGGTTGTGCTCGAAGCTGCACCAAATTCGAGCATATCCAACAGAGGGGTAAATTCTTGGGATAGGAACGTTCTTCGTTCAGCGTAACTCCCGAACTTTCCTTTGATGAATCCCCAAAACGCTCCCAGATTACGATTAGTGCGAACGAATGATGGAGTAAGTGCTGCCGTTTCTGGGTCTGACAGTAGTTCGTGCCTTAGTGTTTCATATTCCGATGATTCGGCGGGATTTCCTGTCGCATGGGCTACAAGGAGGTTTTCCAAGTAGCTAGCTTTTTCAAACTTTGAGTTTAAAAATTCAATGCCCATGGTTCTGTGGCCTGAGTTAAATGGGTGTCGGCTCGGAATGATGTCGTCGCGAGATGAGGCGGTTGGAATAGTGTCGCAAATTCTCGTCGGTTACACACAAATCATGGCACAGGGAGATTTAATAGGTGGTGTTATCTTTCTTTTCGAAAGGCCTACGCGGTACGAAATTGGTCCAGGTTAACTAAGTGCGCCCTTGCTTGGCGGGGGGGCAGTCAACAGTTCGATCAACGCCGGCCCGTAAGCTTCAAGCTTCCGATCCCCGATCCCCGAGACGGTCCCCAATTCAGCCATCGACGCCGGCTTGCGCACGGCGATCTCCTGCAACGTGGCGTCATGAAAGATCACGTAGGCGGGGACGTTGCGTTCCCGGGCGGTGTCGGCGCGCCATTGGCGCAGGCGTTCAAACACTTCGGCCTCGGCGCCGGTGGGGACGATGCCGCCGCGGCCGGCCTTGAGGCGTTTCTTCTTGGTGGGGACGCGAATCTCGAAGCGGTCTTCGCCGCGTAGCAGGGGGCGGGCGCTTTCGGTGAGCATGAGGGCGCCGAAGCGGTCGTGGTCCACGCGCACGTAGGCGCGGGCGGCGAGTTGGCGGAAAACGCTGCGCCAGGTCTTATCGTCGTGATCGGCGCCGATGCCGAAGGTGGTCACCGACTCATGGCCGCGCTCGACAACCTTTTCGGTGCGCTCGCCGCGCAAGACGTCGATCAGGTGACCGGCGCCGTAGCGCTGGCCGGTGCGGTAGATGCATGAGAGCGCCTTGCGGGCTTCGTCCGAGGCGTCCCAGGTCTTGGGCGGATCGATGCAGTTGTCGCAGTTGCCGCAGGGCTGGGCGTCTTCACCGAAATAGCGCAGCAGATGGATGCGGCGGCAGTCGGTGGCTTCGACCAGACCCACCAGGGCATCCAGCCGGCTGTTGGCGAGCCGCTTGAATTCGACCGAGCCTTCCGATTCGTCGAGCATGCGGCGCTGCTGCACCACGTCCTGCGCGCCCCAGGCCATCCAGGCCTCGGAGGGCAAGCCGTCGCGCCCGGCACGACCGGTTTCCTGATAATAGCCTTCGATGCTGCGCGGCAGATCCAGATGCGCGACGAAACGGACGTCGGGCTTGTCGATGCCCATGCCGAAGGCGATGGTGGCGACCATGACGATGCCGTCTTCACGCAGGAAGCGAAGCTGGTTCTCGTTGCGCACTTCCTGCGGCAGGCCGGCGTGGTAGGGCAGGGCGGTGATGCCGGCGTCGCACAGGGCCTGGGCGGTTTCTTCCACCTTGCGCCGAGAGAGGCAATAGACGATGCCGGCTTCACCCGGATGCTCGCCAAGGAAATCCAGAAGTTGCTGGCGCGGGCCGTTTTTCTCGACCATGCGATAGCGGATGTTCGGCCGGTCGAAGCTGGAGACGAAGCGCCGCGCGTTGGCAAGGTTCAGCCGTTGGGCGATTTCCTCACGCGTCTGGGCGTCGGCGGTGGCGGTGAGCGCAATGCGCGGCACACCGGGGAAACGTTCGCACAGCACCGACAGCTGCAGGTACTCCGGCCGGAAATCGTGCCCCCACTGGGAGACGCAGTGGGCCTCGTCGATCGCAAACAGGGCGATGCCGTGCTGTTCGTGAGTGTGCTCCACCTGCGCCAGCGTGCGTGGGTTGAGCAGGCGCTCGGGGGCGATGTAGAGCAGGTCCAGCTCGCCGCGCATCCAGCGCTGCTCGACGTTGGCCGCTTCGTCCTGCGTGAGACTGGAGTTGAGACACTCGGCAGCGACGCCGGCTTCCTGCAGGGCAGCCACCTGGTCGCGCATGAGGGCGATGAGCGGGGAGACGACGATCGCCGTGCCCGGGCGCATGAGCGAGGGGATCTGGAAGCACAGTGACTTGCCACCGCCGGTGGGCATGAGCACCAGGGCGTCGCCGCCGTTGGCGACATGGTCGACGATATCGGCCTGCTCGCCGCGAAAGGCGGTGTAGCCGAAGACATGTTCGAGAATTTCCAGTGCGCGGGACATCGGTCGGTATTGTACCGGGGTGTCGAGCGATACGTGCGCCTTGAGCCGGCGTTTGGTCGCGCGCTATCCGGCGCGGTTTCCGCCACCTCTTTCCGGCAAGTTCGGTGCTGCGCAGCTCAAGCGCGCTTCAGAGCTTCGGTTTGGTGGCCCCTGCGTTGCGCGTTTCGACTGCGTCGGCCTGCTGCTTTTCAATGGCTTCCATGGCTGCGAGCTGAGCCTTGACCCAGGTACCCGGATCGATCAGCTCGGCCGTGACCCGTTTGGCCGGCTGATTGTCGCCCAGCCCCAGTTTGTAGCTCAGGCGAATCGCGCAGTCGTCCGGTCCCTTGATCAGGCGGGGATTGACCAGGTGCTCAAGGCTTACCCGCCCCTTGACTCGGCGGTAGATGGCATTGACGTACGCATCTGCCCCTTTGCCCTTGGCGCCGGTGACACAGTCGGCCTTGCCCGGTCCACGCATCCAGACGGGGTTGCCGGAAACATTCTGGTCCGGTGGTCCGTACTTCTCCACCAGCGCGCTCCGGTAAACCCCGATGGTGGGCGCGTCAACGTAGTTTTCGATCGTGCGCCGGATGCGAACGAGCCGGCCGCCCTGCGGCGGTGGTGCGAAGCTCAGTTCCAGCTGATCCTTGATCCACTTGCCGTCCTTGAGGACATCGTTGTTGCCATTGATGCGCTCGATGAAATCTGGCGTCTCGTGTCTCTTGTCTCCGTCCATGAACCAGAAACTCGAGCGTGATTCCTGGATCTTGTCGGCCGGCGCGCCGAAGGCGATCAGCGCCTGGCGGGCTTCCTCTGGCGTCATCCCCAGTCGCAGCCCGGCGACGTCCAGCTCTTCGGCCGTGGCGAGACCGGGGAGCGTGAGGAGAAGTGCCGTCAGAACGGAAACAGTGGCGGATTTCAGACACGGTTGGGTCGGCATGAAACTCTTCCCTCGATGGCAGTGTGCGGTTGGCTGTCGGTGGTCTGGCCGGGCCGATCCACCGATGGGCAACCCGAATGGGCGCATGTTGCGCGTGCGCCTTACCGTGGATGTTGCTGGATCGATCAACTTATCCAATATAGCCGAAGCGCATGATCATTCGATGAACTTGTTTCGCGTGCTCTGCCGCCCCCGGGTCTCGTCTGCATCCGTCAACGAAACGGGCGGCCCGAAGCCCGCCCGCGATGTGGCCGAGGCAAGGATCAGACTTCGAGATCCTGGAACAGGGCGGTGCTGAGGTAGCGCTCGCCGAAGGACGGGATGATCACCACGATCAGCTTGCCCGCGTTTTCCGGGCGCTTGCCGATCTCGATGGCGGCCGATACGGCAGCACCGGAAGAAATGCCGACCAGCAGGCCTTCTTCGGCGGCGAGACGGCGGGCGATGGTGAAGGCGTCTTCGTTCTTCACCCGGGCCACTTCGTCATAGACCTCGGTGTTGAGAATCTCGGGCACGAAGCCGGCGCCGATGCCCTGGATGGGGTGCGGGCCTTTCTGGCCGCCGGACAGGACCGGGCTGGCGTCGGGCTCGACGGCCACCACCTTCACATTCGGGTTGCGCTGCTTGAGCACTTCGCCCACGCCGGTGATGGTGCCGCCCGTGCCCACACCGGAGACGAAGATGTCGACCTTGCCATCGGTGTCGGTCCAGATCTCTTCTGCGGTGGTGTTGCGGTGAATGGCCGGGTTGGCCGGGTTGGCGAACTGCTGCGGGATGAAATAGCGGCTGTCGGCCTCGGCCATTTCCTGTGCTTTTCTGATGGCACCGCCCATGCCGTCGGGCCCCGGGGTGAGGATGAGGTCGGCCCCGTAGGCCTTGAGCAGCAGCCGGCGCTCGCGGCTCATGGTCTCGGGCATGACGAAGGCGCACTTGTAGCCGCGCGCGGCGCAGACCATGGCCAGGCCGATGCCGGTGTTGCCGGAGGTGGGTTCGAGGACGATGGTGTCGGGCCCGATCTTGCCGGCCGCTTCGGCGGCGTTGATCATGGACACGGCGATGCGGTCCTTGACGCTGTGGGCGGGGTTGAAGAACTCGAGCTTGAGCGCGATGGTGGCGCCAACCCCTTCGGCGACGCGGTTGAGTTTGACCAGCGGAGTGTTGCCGATCAGGTCGGTGACATTGTTGGCGATGTTCATGGCTGAGACGTCCGTGTTCTTGCGGTTGATCGCTCCATTGTAGGGAGCGAATCGGGGCAGTCAAAGCCTGTTGGGGAATATGCACATAACCCCTGACTCATTGTCAGCGGGACGACTCAGGTGTGCAGCTGGATTTCGCCGGTTTCGACTGCGCTGGTGAAGGTGTCGGCCAAGGCGGGGCGCCCGAAGCGGTAGCCCTGCGCAAGGGTGCAGCCCATCAAGCGCAGCGCACTGACCTGCGCGGCCGTTTCGACACCTTCGGCCAGGACCCGCAGCCCCAGGCTGCGGCCCATGGCGAGCACGGCGGTGACGATGGCGCGGTCGTTGGCATCGGCCGGGAGCCCGTCGACAAAGCTGCGATCGATCTTGAGCATCTGGATGGGCAGGCGTTTGAGGTAGCTCAGGGAGGAAAATCCGGTGCCGAAGTCATCGAGCGACAGGCCGATACCCATCTCGCGGATGCCGTGCAGGGTGGCGATGGCCGGTTCGGCGTCCTTGAGAATGTCCGATTCGGTCACTTCCAGTTCCAGCCACTCGGGGCGGCAGCCTTCCTCTTCCAGGATGGTGCACAGGCTGGAGAGGAAGTCGAGGCGGCGCAGCTGACGCCCCGAAACATTGACCGCGATCGTCGGGGGCGTGAAACCGCGCGCGCGCCAGGTGGTGATGGTGCGGCAGGTCTGACGCAGCACGAACTCGCCGATGCTCACGATCAGACCGGTCGTCTCGGCCAGGGGGATGAAGTCACTCGGCGGGACATACTTACCATCGCCCGTGGGCCATCGGCACAGGGCCTCGAAACCGGTGAGCTTGCCGCTGCCCAGTTCCACCTGGGGCTGCAGCCACACTTCAAAGGCCGAGTCCTCCACGGCGCGGCGCAACGAGGTTTCCATGCGCATGCGCTGGCGTGCGGATTCGGTCTGCTGTTCGGCGTAGCGCTGGATGCTGTTGCGGCCCAGGCGCTTGGCCTGGTACATGGCGGTGTCCGCATTGCGGATGAGGGCGTCCACGTCCGAACCGTCGCGCGGATACATGCTGATGCCAAGACTGGCGCCGACAAAGAACTCGTGGTGATCGACGGTCATCGGCGGATGCAGGCAGGCGAGGACCCGCTCGGCCGCCAGGTCCGCCTCTGCCGGCGATCCGACCTCTTCCATCAGAATCACGAATTCGTCGCCGCCGAGGCGGGCCACGGTGTCTTCGGTCCTGACGGTTTCCACCAGCCGGCGGGCCACATGCTTGAGGACTTCGTCGCCGGTGGCATGGCCGAAGGAGTCGTTGATGTCCTTGAACCGGTCCAGGTCGAGAAAGACGACGGCGACCATGCCCTCGGCGCGCTTGGCGCGGCGAAGTGCCGTGTCGATGCGGTCGTTGAGCAGGACCCGGTTGGGCAGGCCGGTGAGCGCATCGTGGTGGGCCATGTGCTCGAGCTTCTGCTCAGAGTGCTTGACGTCGGAGATGTCGGAGAAGATGCCCAGGTAGTGGGCCACGTTGCCGGCATCGTCGCGTACGGTCGAGATGTTGAGCCACTCGGGGTACACCTCTCCGTTCTTGCGCCGGTTCCACACTTCGCCCTGCCACAGATCCACGTTGTTGATCGACGACCACATGGTTTCGTAGAAATCGTGCCCGTGACGGCCTGAGTGAAGCAGGTTGGGCGTCTGGCCGACTACTTCGTCGGCGGTGTAGCCGGTGATGCGGGTGAAGGCCGGGTTGACCATCTCGATGATGCCCTGGGGCGAGGTGATCACGATGCCTTCGGCGGCGTGTTCGAACACCTGCGCGGCCAGTTGCAGCCGGTCGCTGGTCTGATATTCGGTGGTGATGCGCCGGGCGACGCCCATGATGCCGATGGCCTGGCCGTCGGGGCCCAGTACGGGGGCCTTCATGGTGTCGAAGATGTCACTGCCCCCATCGTGGCGCGAAACCATCTCGGTGCGGCGCAGCGGGCTGCCGCTCTCGAGGACGGTGCGGTCGATGGCGCGGAATTCTTCAGCCTCGCTGCGCGAGAAGTGGTCGTAGTCGTCGGTGCCGAGCACGTCCTTGACCGTGCTGCCGAGCAGGGCGGCCCCTGCTTCGTTCAGCATCTGGAAGCGTCCCTCGGCATCCTTGAAGAAGATGACGTCCGGGCTGGCGTCGATCAGTGCGCTCAGCAAGGCGCGCTGACGGGCCGTTTCTTCATGGAGTCTGGCGCGCTGACGGCTGGCCCGCATGAGGGCCAGCATGAGGGTGGTCATGACCAGAAAGACGAGCACGGCGCCGGTGACCTGGCGCGGGTACTGGTTCAACAGCGAGTCGGGCTGGTTCACGAACACCGTGTTGTCAGGCAGACCCGCGCTGGACAGGCCCCACAGATCGAGCGCGGCCACGTTGATCATGGGCGAATTCGGGCTTTGGTAGACGATCGGGATGTCACCAGCCGGCGTTCCATCGAGAGCCTTCAGCGCCATGCCCGCGGCCACTTCGCCGTGAATGCGATGGCTCATGACCCAACCCCCGACCAGCCCCTCGCGGACGCCATGCTCCCAGAGGTGGAAGACCGGGCTGCCGGCGTGCTTGAGCAGGAAGTCAACACTGTCTTCGAAATACTTCGGCTGGCCGACGCTGTCTTTGTAGGCGGAGAGCAGGAGCACGGGTTCGTTCGCCGGCGTGCGTTCGAGAATCATCGCCAGCTCGGGCCAGGTCAGGCGCTGCAGGTCGTGAGTCACGAAGGGCAGGGCGGGATAGTCATCTTGCAGGCCCATGAGGGCTCGAAGGTCGGACTGGCCGCCCACGGAGCCGTCGGTGACCACGTGCAATGCACGGGCATCGGGCGAGGTCGTGAGAATCATGTCGAGTGTCTCGCGAAGCGAGACGTGCTCCACGACCCCGGTCACGTCGGGCAGGGCGTCTGCGCTCTTGGCGGCGTCGACATTGTTGACCCCCAGGAAAACAATGGGGGCGTTGGACAGCAGTTCCCGATGGTCAAGCGCGTAGTTGAATGCGTTGTCATCAGCGGTGATCACCACTGAAGGCGGTTGTTTCTGCACCCGGTCGGCAAGCCAGCCCGAGAACTTTTCCAGGTAGCTGGGGCGCCGATCGAAACGGGTGTGCATGAACTCCACCTGGAGTTCGACGCGACGGTCGCTCAGGCCGGACTTCACCCCTTCAATGATCTTGCTCGAGGTGGGAAACTCCGGGTCGTAGGAAAGCAGCAGCAGAACATGGGGTGATGCTCCGTCACCCGGAGCTGGTACTCCGGGGGCATCACCAGCATGAACGCCGGGTGCCAGCACGGCCATCCACAACCAGATCAAACCGATGAAGGTCCGGTATCGTTTTGGTCGGGTCGCGGGTTTCATTCCATGCATTCTGTCGGGTCTTGGCGAGCAGATGCCTGCCGGGTCAGCTGTTCATGAAAGGTTAACGTCCCGCTCAGTTCGCCCTTGAGGGGTTTGTTGCCCGAGGTAGAGCGCTATTTCTGTGCAATCTGGCCGAGCGTGGAACGAATGCGTTCAATGACCCGCGTGGTCGAGCGCTCATGCTCGAAGGGAATGGCGGCGACCGTACCGCCCCATGCCTTGACCTCTGTGGCGCCGACGATGGTGTTGATCGGCCAGTCGCCGCCCTTCACGAGGACATCGGGGTGGCAGGCCAGAATGGTCTTGAGGGGGGTGTCTTCATCAAACCAGGTCACCATCGACACGCTCCCCAGGGCAGCCATGACCGCGGCCCGGTCTGCGAGCGGGTTGATGGGGCGCTCGTCGCCCTTGCCCAGCCGGCGCACCGAGGCGTCGGTGTTGAGTGCCACGATCAGGGCTGCCCCCAGCTCGCGGGCGCGTGCCAGACAGGTCACGTGGCCGCGATGAAGGATGTCGAAGCAGCCGTTGGTAAACACCAGTGGTCGTGGCAAGTCGGCAATGCGCGCCGCCAGTGATTCCGGTGGGCAGATCTTGGATTCGAATTCGGGCGCGGGCATGAGTCAGTCGCTGGATATCAACTACGGAAGCATAGCGGATCGTCGTGGCCTCGTGCGGCGTCAGTGGGAGGGATGCGCTGCACGCCAGCTGAGCAGCGCGTCGAGCGTCTCGCCAATGACCTTGAACGTCAACACGCCCGACGGCAGCTTGCGGGCGGACGGCACACCCGCACCACCGGCCCACAACTCGACATGCTCGGGCAGGTGCGAACGCAGCGCCGAGAGCCCCTCGATGGCCAGTCGTGCAGGAAAGGCGCTACTGAACGACAGCGCGACAATGTCGTAACGGCCTTCACCCGCTGCGGTTGCGATGGCCTCGATGGGTGTGCGGGTTCCCAATGACACGCAGTACGCGCCCTCGGGCACGAGCATCGCTTCGACCATCAACAGACCCAGACCATGCGGTTCGTCGGGAAAGGTGGTCAGGAGAATGCGTGGCGAGCCCAGGTGACTGGCGTGCTGGCCAACAGCCCCACGCACGAGATTCTGCACTTGCTCGGTGTACATGTGCTCTTCCGAGACCCCGAGCGCGCCTTTGAACCACGCCAGACCGACCTGATGGTTGAGCGGGGCGACCGTTTCAGAGACGAATCGCTGCAAGCCTTCGCGCAACAGACGTTGCTGCAACTCACGGCGCAGCTGATCGCAATCGTGGGCGGCCACCATGTCGACCAGGGGTTGCAGTGCGGCCGCCTTACTGTCGCCCTTGGCCTCGCGGGCGCTCTCCCGGTCGATCAACTCGGCGAGGACTTCGTCGGGCGCACCGACGATCTTGCCGGGACGGTATCCGAGATCCATCAGACGGCGGATAAGACGCAGACGCGCCACCTGGTCGGCGGGGTAGAGGCGCTCACCCTTTTCGTCGCGAACCGGCACCGGAAACTCGTAACGGCGTTCCCACACACGCAGCGTGTCCTTGCCGATACCGGTATCACGTTCGACCGCTGCAATCGGATAGAGCGTTTCTGGCATTTGTCTAAGACAAACCTTGACGGAGGAAATTGTTAAGCCTATCTTAGGGGTGAGATTCAGATTTGTCTAGGACAAAGATTATGCGAGTAACAGATTTGGCGACATGGAGCGCCACGCTGTCCTTCTTGGCAGCATTGCTGGTGTTGTCGGCAGGTGCGGTGCGCCCGGCCGGGGCGGGCGAAGCGGACAGCGACATGATAGTTGAGCGTGCCGTTGTCCATGACAAACCCGGTGTCCACGCCCAGCATATCGAGCTGCTGGAACGCCTTCATCGGGGATGGTGATCATGCGCAGACTGATTGCCACGGCTTTGCTCCTGCTGTTCGGCACCGTGCCTGCCCAGGCTCAACCGCCGTGCCCGCCGCTCTTGCAGCAACCGTATCGCGCCTTGCAGGGCGGCGAGCAGGGCGACATGTGCCGGTTTGCGGGCAAGGTGATCCTGGTGGTGAATACCGCGAGCCGTTGCGCCTTCACGCCCCAGTACGAAGGGCTCGAAACGCTCTACCGGACATACCAGTCGCGCGGGCTGGTCATCGTCGGCTTTCCGTCGAATGACTTCGGTAATCAGGAGCCGGGTGACGCAGCGCAGATCAAGGACTTTTGCGAGACCACCTACGGCGTGAAGTTTCCCCTGCATGCCAAGACTGCCGTGACCGGCGCCGACGCACACCCGCTCTACAAGGCGCTCTTCAAGCAGACCGGACAGGTGCCGGGCTGGAATTTCCACAAATACCTCATCGATCACACCGGGACCGAGGTGGTGAGCCTGCCCAGTCAGGTGCAGCCGACCTCAGCACGCATGGTCGAGCTCATTGAAGCACGTCTGAACACACGCAACGGCAACGATTGAGTCCGGAGACAAGCACATGGACATGAATGAAGCGGGCCGGTTTTCCCCCTTGCCCGGGCAGAAGGTGGCGGTGGTCGGGAGCGGCATTTCGGGGCTGGCCACGGCCTGGCTTCTGCGCGAGCGCTACCGGGTGACCCTGTTCGAGGCAGCGGATCGCCCGGGCGGCCACACCAATACCGTCGAGGTGGAGCTCGATGGACAGCGGGCGCCGGTCGATACCGGGTTTCTCGTCTTCAATCGCAAGACCTACCCGAATCTGTGCGGGCTCTTCCAGACGGTCGGGGTTGAATCGGTGGCGTCTGAAATGACGTTTTCGGTGTCGCTGCGCGATCCCGAGCTGGAGTGGGCGGGAACGTCGCTCGATACGGTCTTTGGGCAGCGCTCGAATCTGGTCAAACCGGCTTTCTGGACCATGCTGCGCGACATCATGCGCTTCAACCGCGAGACCACCGGCATGGCGGTCACGGGTGAATCGACGGGTGTTTCCCTGGGCGACTACCTGGAAGGCAACGGCTACAGCCGGGAATTTCGCGACTGGTACCTGCTGCCCATGGCCGCCGCCATCTGGTCGTGCCCGACGCAGCAGATGCTGGCCTATCCGCTGGCCACCTTTGCCCGGTTCTGCCACAACCACGGCTTGCTTCAGGTGACCAACCGCCCTCAGTGGCTGACCGTGGCCGGGGGCGGCCGCAGCTACGTGAGCCGACTGCTGTCGGATCTGAGTGATGTGCGTCTGGGCTGCCCGGTGACATCCATGGCACGGGACGGGCTGGGGGCGACGCTGACCACGCCCGACGGCGAAGAGCGCTTTGATGCAGTGGTGCTGGCCTGCCACAGCGACCAGGCACTGCGACTGCTCGGCGGCCAGGCCACCGACGCCGAGCGCAGCGTTCTGGGTGCCGTGCGCTACCAGCCCAACGTGGCTTACCTGCACACCGATCCGGCCCTGTTGCCGCGCCGGGAAAAGTTGTGGTCGGCGTGGAACTACCTGGCCGGCGAGGGGCTGCCGGGGCAACAGCCGGTTTCCGTGTCCTATCTCATCAACCGTCTTCAGCCGCTGCCGTTCAAACGGCCGGTGGTGGTCAGTCTCAATCCTGAACGTGCGCCGGCGGACGACCATGTCATCGAGCGCATCGAGTACGCACACCCCATATTCGATCAGTTGGCGATCGAGGCGCAATCGTGGCTGGCCGGGCTCCAGGGCCGGGAGCGCACCTGGTATGCCGGCGCCTGGTCCGGTTTCGGTTTTCACGAAGACGGACTCAGATCGGCGCTGGCGGTGGCCTCGCAATTCGGTGTGGAGGCTGCCTGGACGACGCGCGCCGAGGCCGTGGCGGCATGAGCGAGACAGTCTCGATGCTTGACGCCGCGGTGGGCTTCGGCCGGGTCATGCATCGGCGGCACGGGCCTGCACAGCACGGCTTCGTCTATCCGATTGCGTTCATGCGCGTGCCGCTGGGGCAATGGGACGCCTTGCGCGCGCCGTTGCTCGGTGTCGACCGGATCGGGGTCTTCTCGCTGCGCAAGCGGGACCATGGTGCGCGCGACGGTAGCGATCTGGAGCCGTGGATGCGGGGTGTGCTCGACCAGGCCGGGCTGGCCGGTGCGTGCAACGGACGCATCGTCCTGCAGACCTTCCCGCGCATGTTCGGCTACGTCTTCAATCCGGTCAGTTTCTGGTTCTGTCACGACACCGACGGTCGGCTGCGCGCCGTGCTTGCCGAGGTCAACAACACCTTCGGCGAGCGCCACAGCTATCTGGTGGCCCACGAGGACGCTGCGCCCATCCGCGACGGGCAGACACTCGGGGCGCGCAAGTGCTTCCATGTGTCGCCGTTTTTCCCGGTCTCGGGCGAATACCGCTTCCGCTTTTCCGTCACCGACGGGCGCAGCCGGGTTCACGTCGATCTGTGGGAGGCCGGCGAGCGCCGTCTGAGCACCTGTATCGACGGCGCGCTGGTGCCGCTCGATGGTCGCAGCATGACCCGCTGGCTGCTGCGCTTCCCCCTGATGACCTTTGCCGTGATGGCCCGCATCCACGTGCAGGCCTTCCACCTGTGGCGCAAGCGGGTGCGCTTTTTCCGCAAGCCGGCGCCCCCGATCCAGGAGATCAGTACATGAACGTCAATGAAAATACGCTGAGCAGTGGCCTGCCGCGCCTGGAGAAGCGCCTGCCGCGACGGGTGCGCGACGTGCTCTCCCTGCTCGAGGGGCTCGAGGGCGGCAGCATCAGCATGAGTCTGCCGGGCGGCGGCACCGTGCAACTCGGCCAGGGCGAGCACGTGGCTCACTGGGCGGTCAAGGACATGGCGATGTTCGACCGGGTCATTGCCACCGGCGATATCGGCCTGGGTGAAGCGTGGATGGAGGGGCTCTGGCACACCCATCACTTGCCCGAGTTGCTGACGCTGCTGGCGAACAACCGGGCCCGCCTGGGTGCGCGGCTCTATGGGCGCGGGCTGTCGCTGCTGGCCTACCGGATATGGCACCTGCTGCGGGCCAATACCCGCGCAGGCTCCAGGCGCAACATCGAGGCCCACTACGACCTGGGCAATGATTTCTATGCGCTGTGGCTCGATCCGACCATGACGTATTCCGCCGCCTGTTTCGCCACGCCCGACGAATCACTGGCCGCGGCCCAGCGGCGCAAATACCGGCGCATCCTCGACACCATGGATGTGCGTGCGGGACAGCACCTGCTTGAAATCGGCTGCGGCTGGGGCGGGTTCGCGGAAGTGGCGGCCAATGAGTACGACTGCCGGGTCACCGGGCTGACGCTCTCGCCGTCTCAGCTGGCCTTCGCTCAGGCGCGCGCCGAGCGGGGCGGTTGGGCGGATCGCGCCGAGTTCGTGCTGCGGGACTATCGCGACGAGCACGGGCAGTACGATCACATCGCGTCCATCGAAATGATCGAGGCGGTGGGGGAGCAGTTCTGGCCCACTTACTTCGAGCGCATTTCACAGTGCCTGGCGCCCGAGGGCAAGGCGGTGATTCAGGCGATCACCATCGACGATGACCTGTTCGCGCGCTACCGTCGCGGGACGGACTTCATTCAGCGCTATATCTTCCCCGGGGGCATGCTGCCCAGCCCGGAGCGCATGAACCGGGAGGCCGGGCAGGCCGGTCTGGCGCCAGTCGGCCGTTATCGTTTCGGGCGTGATTACGCCCGTACCCTGCGCCGGTGGGACGAGGCTTTTGCTGCGCAACGAGACGCCGTGGTCGCGCAGGGCTTCGATGAGCGCTTCGTGCGCATGTGGCACTTCTACCTCGCCTATTGCGAAGCCGGTTTTCTCGCCGGCGACATCGATGTGTGCCATGCCGCCTTTGTGCACGAGGCCGGCCAGTGAAGCGCGCGGCGCTGTGGGCGTTCATGTGCTGCGCCGCGCTGGCCCTGCCGGCGCATGGCCGCGTGCCCCTGCCGGCAGCGCTGGCCGCGTCTGCCAGTTGGCAGTTGCAGGGGGCCGGCGAGATGAGTTTTCTGGGTTGGCGCATTTACGAGGCGGCCCTGTGGCGGCTGCCCGCCGGTGGGGAGCGCGAGGTGCTGGCGATTCGCTACAACACCGACATCAGCTGCAAGCAACTGGTCGAGAGCACCCTCGATGAGATGCGTCGCATCGGCATCGATCAGCCGGAACGCTGGACCGTTCAGCTACAGAAGGCGTTTCCTGACGTGGACGAAGGCGACACCCTGTTCGCCGAGCGTCATGCGGGCGGCGTGCGCTTCTTCAATCGGACGGGCCTGATCCATGCGGTGGATGACCCTGCGTTCGCGCCGGCCTTTTTCGGCATCTGGCTGCACCCCAAGACCCGCGAGCCGCAACTGCGCGCAGCCTTGCTGGGCGAGGCGCGCCAGTGAGTCAGGCCCGTGCGCTGTCCATGCCACAGATCGTGTTTTACGGCGCGCTCGGGCTGCCACTGGCCTTCGCGGCGCTACCGATCTACGTGCACGTGCCCAAACTGTATGCCGATGATCTGGGCCTGTCGCTGACCGTGGTGGGGGCGATCCTGCTGGGCGCGCGGGTGGTGGATGCGGTCACCGATCCACTGTTCGGGTGGCTGGGCGACCATGTGGCCTCGCGCCTGCGCTGGATAGTGCTGGCCCTGCCACTGCTGGCCGTCGGGATGTTCGGCCTGCTCTCGCCGCCGGGCGATGCCGGGCCGCTGTGGTTGCTGTGCTTGCTGGTGCTGGCCTGCGCGGGCTACTCGATGGCCAGTGTGAACTATCACGCCTGGGGCGCCGAGATGGCGGGCGGGCCCGGCGAGCGCACGCGTGTGATGGCCAGTCGCGAGGGCTTCGGCCTGGTCGGGGTGGTGATGGCGGCGGCCTTGCCCGGCTTTCTGGCGGACGACATCGCACCGGGGCTGCAGCGATTGGCGTGGGGGTTCATTCCCCTGCTGGGCATCGCGGCGCTCATTACGCTCTGGGGCGCACCGCAGGCGGGGGCGTCGGCGCCCGCGCGGGAACGCCCGTGGGTTGCCTTGCGGCGGGCCTTGGCGCGTCCGGCATTCGTGCGCCTGCTGATCCTGTTCGGGCTGGGCGGTATTGCGGCGTCGATACCGGCGAGCACGGTGCTGTTCTTCGTGGAAGACGTGATCGGACGTCCCGACGCCTCCGGCCCGTTGTTGGCGGTGTATTTCGTGGCGGGGGCCGCGGGGCTGCCGGTGTGGGTGAAGCTGTCGGACCGGTTGGGCAAGGTGGGGGCGTGGATGGTCGCCATGATCGTGGCGATTGTCGCCTTCGTTTGGGCGGCCATGCTGGGGCCGGGTGACCTCATGGCCTTCGGCGTGATCTGCGCCTTGTCGGGTCTGGCGCTGGGCGCCGATCTGGCGCTTCCGCCGGCCATTCTGGCGGACCAGCTGGGTGAGCGCGGCGGTGCTGGAGAGGGCGCCGGTGCGGGATCGAGTTTCGGCTGGTGGAATCTGGTCGCCAAGGCCTCGCTGGCGCTGGCGGCAGGGCTCGCGCTGCCGCTGCTCGATCTGTTCGGCTACACCCCGGGGCGTGACGGCGAGGCAGGGCGGCTGGCGCTCGCCCTTGTCTATGCGGCGCTGCCGGTGCTGCTCAAACTGTTCGCACTGGGTCTGACCTGGCACTGGCGCCATCAATTGGGAGCGAAATCATGACGAAATGGATCTGCGCGGTGCTCGGCGTGCTGGGCATCAGTGGCTGCAGCACCACCATTGAGGATTATCGAGACACCACGCCACCGCTGGTGCTGGAGGACTACTTCAAGGGTACGCTTGACGCCTGGGGCATGTTCCAGGATCGCAGTGGCAAGGTGATCAAGCGCTTTCACGTGGTGATCGATGCCAAATGGGAGGGGCCTGTCGGCACGCTCGATGAGCGATTCACCTACGATGATGGCTCTACCCAGCGGCGGGTGTGGACGCTCACTGCCCATGGCGATGGTCGCTACACCGGCACGGCCGGTGATGTGGTGGGCGTGGCCGAGGGCCAGGCGCGTGGGAATGCGTTCCGGTGGAAGTACGTGATGGCCCTGCCGGTGGACGGCAAGGTGTACCACGTGGACTTCGATGACTGGATGTATCTCGTCGACGACAAGGTGATGCTCAATCGCTCGGAGATGAGCAAGTTCGGTTTCCATCTTGGCGAAGTCACTTTGAGCTTCACCCGTCGGAGCGAGGCATCGCCATGAGTCTGAATCGCAAACGATCGGACTGGCACGGCCAGCGCGTCTGGCTCATCGGCGCATCGAGCGGCATCGGTGAGGCGCTTGCCCGGGCGCTGGCGGATGCGGGGGCGGAACTCGCCCTCAGTGCGCGCAGCAAGGACAAGCTTGAGGCCGTGGCCGGGTCGCTGGGTGGCGCCCTGGTTGTGCCCTTCGACGTTACCGAGCCCCATGGCTATGCAGACGCCTGGGCACGCATTGGCAAGCGCTGGGATCGTTGTGATCTGGTCGTGTTTCTGGCGGGCGCCTACAAGCCCACCCGGGCGTGGGAGCTAACTGACGAGGAGATCACCAGGACGGTCGAGACCAATCTGGTGGCGACCATGCGCGGCGTCGCCACCGTGTTGCCGGACTTTCTGGGCCGGGGTGGGGGCGGTGTTGCGCTGGTGGCCAGTGTTGCGGGGTACGGGGGCTTGCCTCAGGCGTGCACCTATGGTCCGACCAAGGCGGCCCTCATCAATTTCGCCGAAACGCTGTACATGGATGTCAGGGAAAAGGGCGTCGATGTGTACCTGGTCAACCCCGGTTTCGTGGAAACCCCGCTGACTGCCGACAATGACTTCGAGATGCCCGCATTGATGCGGCCTGAAGAGGCGGCCCAAGCCATCCTCGAGGGCATGGCCCGCGGGCGTTTCGAGATCCATTTCCCGAAGCGCTTCTCGCGCGTGCTCAAGCTGCTTCAGTGGCTTCCGCGCGGGGCGTACTTCAAGCTGATCAAGAAGGTGACTGGCTTATGACCACTGCACGGCCCATCGATGCCCTGGCCCGCTTCTACGAGTCGCTCACGGCGGACAAGTTGTCGAGCATCACCGCCTTCTATGCGGCCGACGCCCGGTTCAAGGACCCATTCAACGACGTGGTGGGCGTCGCGCACATCGAGCGCATCTTCGAGCACATGTTCGTGCAGGTCGAATCCCCGCACTTCGAAGTGACCCGGTGTTTCGACGATGGTGATGCCGGGGTTCTGCTGTGGACGATGCACTGGGGCGAGGCGGGCAGCGGTGGGTGCATCGAGGGCGCATCGCGCGTTTCGTTTGATGACAATGGCAAGGTTGTCGATCATCGCGATTACTGGGACCCGGCTGAAAGCCTGTATGAAAAGGTGCCGATCCTCGGCGCCGTGATGCGTCGCATTAAACGTCGGCTCGCCACCGACTGATTCGATCACCCGCCATCCGAGGCGGGCACGCTGACCGCATGCGGCGCCCGAGTCGGCGCGCTTGCTGGATCCTATGCGGCCAAAGCGATTGAGGCAGAAAACGTTACGGTAAATGTAACGCTCCTTGCGGCAGGGTGTTTTTTTGCCTATGCGATTTTGCGCTGCAACATATTGATTTAAATCAAAAAAAGCCTTGCGACCCTGAAAATGGGTGTGGCACTATGCCGCAGAGGTTCCGGCCGCGCCAAACCACTAGATATAGCGGGTTCCGGGCCCTAGGGAGTTCGCGACTGGCGCATTGTCACGACCGGATTGTCCACGCCCCAAGGAGATGCAGTAGCGGAGCGTAGGCTCGATGGTTGTGTTCTTTTGCGTCCCTCAAAGACCAGGATGGGGGTTGCACATGAGCTTGTTTGCTCGAACTGCAGTAACCACGGGGCTCGCATCGCTCAGCGCGTCTGCGCTGGCCGTGGAGAAGAACGGCGTCAATCTGCAGACGCCGGTCACCGAAGTGGCTTCACAGATCTACAACATGCACACGCTGATGCTGATCATCTGTCTGGTGATCTTCATCGGGGTTTTCGGTGTCATGTTCTGGTCAGTGTTCAAGCACCGCAAGTCCAAAGGGGCGGTGGCTGCACACTTTCACGAAAACACCACTGTCGAGATCGTGTGGACCGTGGTGCCCGTGCTGATCCTGCTTGGCATGGCCTATCCGGCCACCAAGACGGTGATCTCCATGAAGGATACGTCGAACCCCGACATCACCATCAAGGCCACCGGTTATCAGTGGAAATGGGGTTACGACTACATCAAGGGCGAGGGCGAAGGAATCCGCCTGATCTCGAATCTGTCGACCTCTCAGGAAGCCATCAATGGCAATGCCGAGAAGGGTGACAGCTACCTGCTCGAAGTCGATGAGCCGCTGGTCGTGCCGGTGGGCAAGAAGATCCGTATTCTGACCACGGCCAATGACGTGATCCACGCCTGGTGGGTGCCCGCCTTCGGGGTCAAGCAGGATGCGATTCCGGGCTTCATTCGCGATACCTGGTTCCGTGCCGAGAAAGAAGGCATCTACCGTGGCAACTGTGCCGAACTGTGCGGCAAGGACCACGGCTTCATGCCGATCGAAGTGCATGTGGTCTCGGATGCTGATTACACCGCCTGGGTGAAGACGCATGCCGAAAAGGCCGAGGCCGCTGCCGAGGGCAACGCCAAGGTCTGGGACAAGGGTGATCTGGTCGCCACAGGCGAGAAGGTGTTCAACGCCAATTGTGCGGCGTGCCACCAGGCGGATGGCAAGGGCTTGCCCCCGGCCTTCCCGGCGCTGGATGGTTCGGCAGTGGTCAATGGGCCGGTGGGCGAGCAACTCAATACCGTGATGCACGGTCGCCCCGGAACGGCCATGGCCGCCTTCGGCAACATGCTCGACGACGCCCAACTGGCCGCCGTCATCACCTACACGCGTAACGCCTGGGGCAACACTGCGGGCGATGTGATTCAGCCGGCCGATGTTGCGGCCGCGCGCAACTGATCGCCCAAGGAGGACAACAGAATGTCTGCTGTGACCCCCGACCACGTCCATGATGATCACCACCACCACGGCCCCACCGGGTTGATGCGCTGGATCACCACGACGAACCATAAGGACATCGGCACGATGTACCTGATTTTCAGCTTCATCATGTTCCTCTCCGGGGGTGTGATGGCGCTGACAATCCGTGCCGAGCTGTTCCAGCCGGGCCTGCAGATCGTGCAGCCCGAATTCTTCAACCAGCTCACCACCATGCATGGCCTGGTGATGGTGTTCGGCGCGATCATGCCGGCCTTTGTGGGCTTTGCGAACTGGATGTTGCCGCTCATGATCGGCGCCTCCGACATGGCCTTTGCGCGCATGAACAACTGGAGCTTCTGGCTGCTGCCCCCGGCGGCGCTGCTGCTCATCGGTTCCTTCTTCGTGCCGGGCGGTGCCACTGCCGCGGGCTGGACGCTGTATGCCCCGCTGTCGGTGCAGATGGGCATGGGCATGGACCTGACCATCTTCGCGGTCCATATCATGGGTATCAGTTCCATCATGGGCGCCATCAATATCGTGGTGACCATCCTGAACATGCGCGCACCGGGCATGACGCTCATGAAGATGCCGCTGTTCTGCTGGACCTGGCTGATCACCGCCTACCTGCTCATTGCCGTGATGCCGGTGCTGGCCGGGGCGGTGACCATGATCCTGACGGATCGTCACTTCGGCACGGCGTTCTTCAATGCCGCCGGTGGTGGTGACCCGGTGCTGTATCAGCACGTGTTCTGGTTCTTCGGTCACCCGGAGGTCTACATCATGATTCTGCCGGCCTTCGGCATCGTGAGTCAGATCATCCCGACCTTTGCCCGCAAGCCGCTGTTTGGCTACGCCTCGATGGTGTACGCCACGGCGTCCATCGCGATCCTGTCCTTCGTGGTCTGGGCGCACCACATGTTCACCACCGGCATGCCGGCAGCCACGCAGCTGTTCTTCATGTACGCGACCATGCTGATCGCCGTGCCCACGGGCGTGAAGGTGTTCAACTGGGTGGCCACCATGTGGCGCGGTTCCATGACCTTCGAAACCCCCATGCTGTGGGCCACGGGCTTCATCTTCGTGTTCACCATGGGCGGCTTCACCGGCCTGATCTGCGCGATCGCACCGATCGACATCCAGGTGCAGGACACGTACTACGTGGTGGCGCACTTCCACTATGTGCTGGTGGCCGGCTCGCTGTTCGCGCTGTTTGCCGGGGCGTACTACTGGCTGCCGAAATGGACCGGCCATATGTACTCGGAGACGCTCGGCAAGATCCACTTCTGGTCGTCGATCATCTTCTTCAACATCACCTTCTTCCCGATGCACTTCCTGGGGCTGGCCGGCATGCCGCGCCGGATTCCGGACTATGCATTGCAATTCACAGACTTCAACGCGATTGCATCCGTCGGCGCTTTCGGCTTCGGCCTGACCCAGCTGCTGTTTATCGTGGTAGTGGTCAAGTGCGTGCGCGGCGGCAAGAAGGCATCGGCCCAGGTCTGGGAAGACGCCGAGGGGCTGGAGTGGACCGTGCCGTCGCCGGCACCGCACCACACCTTCGAAACCCCGCCGGTCGTGAAGTAATAGGGTAAAGGAGCGAGCACGATGACCAATCGCCAGGGAAATCGCAGAACCGGACTGATCCTGCTGTCCATCGTGCTCGTCTTCTTCGTGGGCATCATGGTCAAGACAGCACTGCTGGGCCGATGAGCGATCCCGCCAACGAAAACAAACGCCTGATGCTCCGACTGGGCATTGCCGCCGTGGCGATGTTCGGCTTCGGGTTTGCATTGGTGCCGTTCTACGAAGCGATCTGCCAGGTCACCGGGCTGCGCAACATCCTGCAGCCCGATGAGGTGGTCAATACACAGGTTGATCGCAATCGTTCGCTGGTGGTCGAGTTCGACTCCAACGTGCACGACATGGCCTGGACCTTCCGTCCCGTGCAGGGCTCGGTGGAGATTCATCCCGGCGAGCTGGTGACCGTCGAATACGAAGTCACCAACACCAAGGATGAGGCGGTCACCGGCCAGGCCGTGCCCAGTTACGGCCCCCAGATTGCCGGGAACTACTTCAAGAAGATCAACTGCTTCTGCTTCGAACGCCAGACGCTCAAGGCGGGTGAGAAGCGGGTCATGCCGGTGGTCTTCGTGGTGGATCCCTCACTGCCTGAAGATGTGCACACGATCACTCTGTCGTACACCTTCTTCGAGATCGCGGGCACCCGCGCGGAGAAGCCGGCACCGGGTGACAGGAGTTGATATGACCGAGCCAGTCAGGCGCGCAAGCTTTTTCGCCACCATGCGGGCGGTGATGTGGTCGTTTCTGGGCGTGCGCAAGAAGCGCGCGTATCAGGAGGATGCTGCGTCGCTCAACCCTGTGGCAGTGATTGTGGCGGGGGTGCTGGCGGGCGTGATTTTCGTGTTGAGTATCGTCGCATTCGTACGCTTCGTGGTCGGCGCCTGACCACCGAGCGGGAAATGAAACTTTCGTTTTGGCATCAAGCCGGGAGAGCATCCCTATGAGTCAAGCCGTCGAGAAGTACTTCGTACCGGAACCTTCCAAGTTCCCCATCTTTGGTTCCTTTGCCCTGCTGTGCATCGGGGCGGGTGCCGTCATGTGGCTGAACAAGGTGGGCCCGGGCCAGCTGGTGTTCTTCCTCGGTCTGGCCACCCTGATCTACATGTTG
This sequence comes from Nitrogeniibacter aestuarii, assembly GCF_017309585.1. Taxonomy (NCBI): domain Bacteria; kingdom Pseudomonadati; phylum Pseudomonadota; class Betaproteobacteria; order Rhodocyclales; family Zoogloeaceae; genus Nitrogeniibacter; species Nitrogeniibacter aestuarii. Next base: position 1,275,924 of record NZ_CP071321.1, read on the forward strand.
TTCGGCTGGTTCGGGCAGGTGATCAAGGAATCCGAAAGCGGCCAGTACGGCAAGAACGTGGATGCGTCGTTCCGCTGGAGCATGGGCTGGTTCATCTTCTCCGAAGTGATGTTCTTCGCCGCCTTCTTCGGCGTGCTTTTCTACGTGCGGGTCATTTCGGTGCCATCGCTGTCTTCGGGCGATAACGAAGCCTTGCTGTGGCAGGGTTTCCAGTCGGCCTGGCCAACCGCCGGGCCGAACGCAGTCGAAAGCTTCTCGCCCATGGGTGCATGGGGTATCCCGGCGATCAACACGCTCATTCTGCTGACCTCGGGCGCGACGCTGACCTGGGCCCATTGGGGGCTGATGAAAGGTAATCGCGGCCAGTTGATTTCGGGCCTGGCCATCACCGTGATCCTCGGCGCGATCTTCATGTGCTTTCAGGTCTATGAGTACATGCATGCTTACAGCGAGATGAACCTGAAGCTGACCACCGGCATCTACGGTTCCACGTTCTTCATGCTCACCGGTTTTCACGGGATGCATGTCACGATCGGCGCCATCATGCTGCTGGTCATGATGTTCCGCGCGATGAAGGGGCACTTTACAAAGGAACACCACTTCGCCTTTGAAGCGGCCGCGTGGTACTGGCACTTCGTGGATGTGGTGTGGCTCTTCCTCTTCGTGGTGGTCTACTGGCTGTAACTCACCGCAAGGAATGAAACCGGCCGCCCGAGGGCGGCCGGTCGATAGACGAGAAACCGAGATCGATCAGAGTCGGGTCTGGATGAGGCCAGTACCGTAACCAAGCATCAACAGCAAGAACAGGCCGATGGAAAGACCCACACGGAAGGTAAGTGCCCGAACGGTTCGCTCCGTGCCCTTGCCCCGGTCGCGGAACAGAAAGGTCAGGGCTGAGCCCAGGCTGAGCAGGATCAGAAGAAGCAACAGAATGACGACGATTCGCATGTGTGTCCCCTCGATAGTCTCCGGGCAGTTTAGCCCAGTGATGCGCAGTTTTGGGGGCGGTGCTTGCGGCGCGTGATGGATTGGCTGCCCTTTGTCGTCGGCATTCTCCTGTGCATTCTCACCGTTCAGCTGGGGCTGTGGCAGACGCGACGTGCGGAAGAGAAGATTGCACTGGGCGAGCGGCTGGAGGTGGCCCGGTCGGAAGCCCCAGTCCAACCGGCAGACATCGATACTGTCGATGAATGGACGCGAGTGGAACTGGCAGGCCACTGGATCGCCGACAAGACCATCCTGGTGGATAACCGGGTCCATCAGGGGCAGCCGGGTTTCCACGTGATGACGCCGCTGCAGACGCGAGGCGGGTCAATCGTTCTGGTGCGACGTGGCTGGGTGTCTACCGGGCGTGATCGTTTGGTGTTGCCACAGATCACGACACCGTCCGGCGACGTGGTCGTGATCGGGCAGGTGCGGATTCCAGAAAAGAAGCCGTACTCACTCGCTGATCAAGCGGGGCAGGGGCGGCTCTGGCAGTACCTGGATATGAACGCCTATGCAAAGGCCTTCGATGTGGCGGTGGCACAACGCATCGTCGAGCAGTTGAGCGACGCCGACGACGCTCTGGTGCGCGATTGGCCGCGGCCGGATCTGGGTATTGACCGGCATCGCGGCTATGCGGCGCAATGGTTCGGATTCGCGGCACTGTCCGCTGCTCTGGTGATCTGGTTCGGATGGAGACGGTGGCAACAACATGGCAACAGCTGAAATGACGGCAGAAGCACCCCGAATGAACAAGAAATCGCGCAGGACCCTGATTGCGTTGATCGCGGTCTGTGTGTTGCCGGTCGCAGCATCCTATTTCGCCTTCTATGTGTGGAAACCCGATGCACGCATGAACTACGGCACCCTCGTGAGTCCGGCGCTGCTGCCTGAAGCGCCGTTGATGAATCTGGCCGGCGAGCCGGTGGCACGTGAGCAACTGACGGGGAAATGGACCTATCTGGTGGTGGCGCCTTCGGCATGCAATGACGCCTGCCAGGAAGCGCTCTATCTCACGCGCCAGATCCGTACTGCGCAGGCCAAGGAGATGGACCGGGTTCACCGGATCTGGCTGGTGACCGACAGCGGCATGCCGGACGGCAAGCTGCTGAGTGCTCACGAAGGGATGGGCGTCGTGGTGGCCAATGACGCCTGGCGCGAACGCTTCGCCTTCGACGGACTGCCCCGGGTGTGGCTGGTCGATCCGCAAGGCTACGTGATGATGCGCTACCCGGACTCGCTTGAGGCCAAGCGCATGATCAAGGACCTCGGCCGCTTGTTGAAGTATTCGCAGCAGGGGTGATCGGCATGTATCGACGCCTGGTTTTCATTGCTCTTGCCCTGACCCTCATCGTCGTTGTGCTGGGTGCCTATGTTCGCCTTTCCGATGCCGGGCTCGGCTGCCCCGACTGGCCCGGTTGCTACGGTCAGCTGACGCCGGCCCATGCGGCGGATGAAATCGCGGCTGCCGTTGCTGAATCGCCCGAGGGTCCCGTGTCCATGCACAAGGCCTGGAAGGAGATGGTGCATCGATACCTGGCGGCGAGTCTGGGGTTCATCATTCTGGTGATTGCCGGGTTGGCCTGGCGACGCCGGGCCGATCCGAGCGTGCGTGCGACGATTGCCGTTTCCTTGGTCGCGGTGGTGATCTTTCAGGGCCTGCTGGGCAAATGGACGGTCACCTTGCTGCTCAAACCGGCGATTGTGACCGGACATCTGATTGGCGGTCTCACGACGCTGTCTCTGCTTGCCTTGCTGGCGCTCCGTGCGGCGCAGGTATCGCGCCCGACTGTCTCCGCTTCGTTGGTGCGGTGGGCGCGAATCGGTCTGTTGGTGGTGATCGTGCAGATCATTCTCGGCGGCTGGACCAGCACCAATTACGCGGCGCTGGCGTGTACCGACTTCCCGACCTGCCATGGCAGCTGGTGGCCCGACATGGACATGGCGAACGCCTTCCATGTGGTTCGCGAGCTGGGTATGACGGCTCAGGGCGACATGCTCTCGTTGCAGGCGCTTACCGCCATTCACTGGATGCATCGACTCGGTGCCCTGGTCGTCACTGGCGTCCTGCTGGTGCTCGCGCTGCGGCTGGCCCTGGCTGGCCAACGCGGTATGGCGAGTGCGGTGTTCGCTGCGTTGGCCGTTCAGGTGAGCCTGGGAATTGCCAATGTCGTGATGAGCCTGCCGCTGGGGCTGGCGGTCGCGCACAATGCGGGGGCGGCGGTCCTGCTGCTGACCCTGGTGGTTGTCAATGAACGGCTCGTGCCTGCACGTGCCTGGGATCTGGCCGGAAGGAGAAATGATGAAAACGCTTACGCTTGATCAATACGATGTCGTCCGTCGTCTGCGCCAGTTCTCGGTGCTGACCAAGCCGCGCGTCAATTCACTGATTGTCTTTTGCGCGATCATTGGCATGTTTCTCGCCGTGCCGGAGGGGGTTCCCTCCGCGGGTGTGGTGCTGGCAGCGACACTGGGTATTGCTTGTGTGGCCGGCGCGGCTGCGGCCATGAATTGTCTGATCGAGCAGCAGATTGATGCGCGCATGGCGCGCACACGTGCCCGCCCCTCGGCGCGCGGTGAGTTGAGTAATTCCGAAACGCTGATGTTTGCCGGTGTGCTCGGTGCAATCGGCTTGTGGATGCTCTACGCGCTGGTCAATCCGCTGACCATGTGGCTGACCTTTGCTACCTTCGTGGGCTACGCGGTGATCTACACCATTTTTCTCAAGCCACGCACGCCGCAGAATATCGTGATCGGCGGGGCCTCGGGCGCCATGCCGCCGGTGCTGGGCTGGGCCGCGGTGACGGGCGAGGTCAGTGCGGATGCACTGTTGCTGTTCCTGATCATCTTCGCGTGGACGCCGCCCCACTTCTGGGCGCTGGCCTTGTATCGCACGGCTGACTACGCCCGCGCCGGGCTGCCGATGCTGCCTGTCACCCATGGCTCGAAATACACCCGCCTGTCGGTGTTGCTCTACACGTTCATCCTGTTCGGCGTCACGCTGCTGCCTTTCGCCACCCGGATGAGTGGCCTGATCTATCTTGTGTCAGCCGTGGTGCTCGGGGGTATGTTCCTGCGTTACGCGTGGCGTCTGTATGTCGATTACAGCGACACGTTGTCGCAGCGCACCTTCCGCTTCTCCATTGTTTATCTATCATTGCTGTTTGCCGCCTTGCTGGTGGATCATTACCTGCGTTTCTGATGGGGCAACCATGCTTCGTGCGTTTATTGTGGCGGCTGCGTTCGCGCTGACCGCCTGTTCTCCTGCTGACCCGACGGTCAGCTACCGCAACACCGATATTACCGGCGCCGAATACGCGCGTGACTTCAAGCTCACCGACCACAATGGTCAGGTCCGCACCTTGGCCGATTTCAAAGGCAAGGTGGTGACCATCTTCTTCGGGTACACACAGTGCCCCGACGTGTGCCCCACCAACTTGAGTACGATGGCGGCGGCCATGCAGCAGTTGGGACCGGATGCCGACAAGGTGCAGGTGATGTTCGTGACCGTGGATCCGGAGCGGGATACGCCCGAACTGCTGAAGAACTATGTGCCGGTGTTCAATCCGACCTTTCTCGGACTGTACGGCACAGCCGAGGAGACGGCGGCAGTGGCCAAGGAGTTCAAGGTCATTTACCGCAAGGGCGGAGACACGGACGGGCCCAACTACACCGTCGATCACTCGGCAGGGACCTACGTGTTTGACCCTGCCGGCAGGTTGCGGCTCTATATCAAGCATGGCACGTCGGTCGATGATATCGCCGCGGATCTCAAGCAGCTGGTCGCTGGCGCCTGAGGTGATGCGGTACCCATGAAAAAGGCGACCCGAGGGGTCGCCTTTTCAACGCGGCCTGTCTATTCAGACCACGGCAGCCAACTCGCCGCGCATTTTCTTCATGGCCTTGGCTTCGATCTGGCGAATGCGCTCGGCAGACACCCCGTATTCATCCGCGAGTTCATGCAGGGTGGCCGACTTGCCTTCTTCGCCAAGCCAGCGCGCCTCGATGATGCGACGGCTGCGTTCGTCGAGGTTCTCAAGCGCGCTGCGCAAACCTTCGGTCGCAAGCATCGCCTGCTCGGTGCGCTCGATCACGTCGACCGGTTCGGCACCCGGATCAGCCAGATAGGCGATCGGGGCAAAGCGCTCTTCGTCCTCATCGCGACCGCCGTCGAGCGGGATGTCCTGACCGCCGAGGCGGGTTTCCATCTCGACGACCTCTTCGGGTTTCACCCCGAGCTGCTCCGCCACAATGGCCACGTCGTCCGGGCTCAGGGCGTTGCTGTCTTTCTTGAAGCTGCGCAGGTTGAAGAACAGCTTGCGCTGCGCTTTGGTCGTGGCGACCTTCACCAGACGCCAGTTCTTGAGGATGTACTCGTGAATCTCGGCCTTGATCCAGTGGATCGCGAAGGACACGAGACGCACGCCACGGCGCGGATCGAATCGCTTCACGGCCTTCATCAGTCCGATGTTGCCTTCCTGAATCAGGTCCGCGTGGGGCAGGCCGTAGCCAAGGTAGCCCCGGGCAATGGCGATGACCAGACGCAGGTGCGACATCACCAATTCGCGTGCCGCATCCACGTCGCCTTCATCATGAAAGCGTGTGGCGTAATCGCGCTCTTCCTGCTCGCTCAACACCGGAACCCGGTTGGCGAACTGAATGTACTGGTCGATGCTGCCGACGGAAGTCGGAACAGGCATGGTCATGAGCTGTGTCATTGATGGATGCCTCCCTCTAGTTCATTGCTATGTTAGCACTCGATGGATGAGAGTGCTAACAGCGGAATTGGTTCCGGAATTCTTGAGTTGTTTCGTCGGGTATGTAACGTGATGTGCATCACGTAAAGCATCGTGCCAAGTGGGCTGACGCCCCCCGAAGCGCTTGTTCTCTATGCGATCATTGGCCTTCGTCATCAAGTTATGACGCTCCTTGTCGTTACTGACAGGAGTTGAGCGACGCCCACTGAACAAGCATGCCAGCATGAAGGACACCATGTCGGAAGACGCGAGCGCAGTATCCGAACCGGACGCCCAGGTGACGCCTGTCGACGCGAGTGCCGATCCGGCCCCCGAGCGCGATCCGCATCGGCCGGACGCCTTGCTCGAGTGCCTGTTGGTGGTGGCGCGTGCCTACAGCACGACCTTGACGCGGGATGCGGCGACGGCGGGCCTTCCGCTTGAAGACCACCGGCTGACCCCTTCGCTGTTCGAGCGCGCCGCCCGACGCGCCGGTCTGGCCAGCCGACTGGCCAAGCGACCGCTGGACCGCCTCAATGAAGACCTGTTTCCGGTCGTGCTGCTGCTCGACGATGAACAGGCCTGTGTGCTGCTGGGCTGGGCCGACGACGGTCAGGCCCGGGTCATTTTTCCCGATCTCAACGATGCCGAAGTGATGGTGCCGGCGCAGACGCTGGCCGAGCGCTATATCGGGATGGCGATCTTCGTGCGTCCGCGCTTCCGCTTCGATGCGCGCAGCCCGTCGGTGGGGTCGATCAAGCGACGTCACTGGTTCTGGGGCGCCGTGCGCGAAAACAGGGCCTTGTATCGTGACGTCTTGCTCGCGGCCTTGCTGATCAATGTCTTCGCTATTGCGATGCCGCTGTTCACGATGAATGTCTACGATCGGGTCGTGCCGAACAACGCCGTCGAGACGCTTTGGATGCTTGCGATTGGGGTGTCACTGGTGATGGTGGCCGACGTGGTGTTGCGCACCATGCGGGGTTACTTCATCGATTTGGCCGGCAACCGGGTGGACGTGAAGCTCTCCGCTTACATCATGGAACGGGTACTCGGCATTCAGATGGAGCAACGTCCGCCGTCCGCAGGTTCGTTTGCCGCCAACCTGCGCTCTTTCGAGACGGTGCGCGACTTCATCACCTCGGCCACCGTCAGCGCCTTCATCGATGTGCCGTTCGCCATCATCTTTCTGATCGTGATCGGCTGGATTGCCTGGCCGATGATCATTCCGATCGTCGTTGGTGCCTTGCTGGTGCTCATTTACGCCATGAGTGTGCAGAGCCGGATGCATGATCTTTCGGAAACCACCTATCGTGCCGGGGCGCTGCGCAATGCCACCCTGGTCGAGAGCCTGGTGGGACTGGAGGCGGTCAAGTCGCTCGGTTGCGAGGGGCATATGCAGCGCAAGTGGGAGCAGAGCGCCAGTTTTCTGGCCCGGGTGAGCTCGCAACTGCGCCTGCTCTCGTCCTCGACCATGAACACCGCGTTGTGGATTCAGCAAACCGTGAGCATCGGCATCATCGTGCTGGGGGTTTATCTGATTGGTGAGGGCGAACTGTCCATGGGTGGGTTGATCGCCTGCTCGATGCTGTCGTCGCGGGCACTGGCGCCGGTCGGTCAGGTCGCCGGATTGCTGACGCAATATCACAATGCATCGACCGCACTGACCTCACTCAACGAGATTCTGTCACGCCCCGTCGAGCGACCCGAGGATTCCAACTTCGTGAGTCGCCAGAGTTTCGAGGGGCGAATCGAATTCAAGGATGTGAGCTTTCAGTATCCGGGTCAGGACATGCTGTCCCTGCGCAACGTGAGCTTTGCGATTCAGCCGGGTGAGAAGGTGGCTTTTCTGGGCCGGATCGGCTCGGGCAAGACCACCATGGAAAAGCTCATGCTCGGCCTCTACCGGCCGACCGAGGGTGCTGTGCTGGTCGATGGCATCGATCTGCGTCAGCTCGATCCGGCCGAGTTGCGGCGCCACATCGGCTACGTGCCGCAGGATGTCACCCTGTTCTATGGCAGCCTGCGCGACAACCTGACCATCAACTCTCGCGATGCCGATGACAATGACGTGCTGCATGCGGCGCAGATCGGCGGCATCGCGGAGTTCGTCAATGCGCACCCCAAAGGGTTCGACATGCTGGTCGGCGAGCGGGGCGAGTCGCTCTCGGGCGGGCAGCGGCAGGGCGTGGCGATCGCACGGGCGTTCATCAACGATCCGCCAATCCTGCTCATGGACGAGCCCACGGGTTCAATGGATCACTCCAGTGAAGAGCACGTCAAGCAGCAACTACGTGCGCACACCGCGGGCAAGACGATGGTCGTGATCACGCATCGCACCTCGCTGCTTGAACTGGTCGATCGCATCATCGTGGTCGATGGCGGCAAGATCGTGGCCGATGGGCCCAAGCAGCAAGTGGTCGAAGCGCTGCGGCAAGGACGTATCGGGAGGGCTTCATGAGTCATCTCGACGAGAAGCACTTCGAGCGCATCGGGACGGTTTCCAATGCCGTGTCAAAGCGCACCCGACCGGTGTTCGATCGTGTTTTCGGACGCTGGCTGTCCGACAAGGACGAGCGCGACCATGGCTGGGTGGGCGATGCTCACTGGGCGCACCTTCAGCAAGAGCCGCTGCGTGCGCGTGCGCTCATGCGCGTCGTGGCGGTCGTGTTCGTGGCACTGATCGTGTGGGCCGCGTTTGCCAAGATCGATGAAGTCACGCGCGGCGAGGGGCGGGTGATTCCGTCCAGCCAGTTGCAGATCGTTCAGTCGCTCGACGGCGGTGTGGTTGAGGAAATTCTGGTCAGGGAGGGCGAGATCGTCCAGCGTGGCCAGGTCATGGTGCGTATCGATCCGACACGCTACATCTCATCTTTCCGAGAGAACCAGGTTCAGTACCTGGCCTTGCTGGCCAAGGCAGCACGCCTGCGCTCGATTTCCGAGGGCAAGTCCTTTGAGCCTCCGCCCGAGGTCGTCAAGGGCGCGCCCAAGGTGGCCATCCAGGAAGAGGCGCTCTACGAGTCGAGCCGTGCTGAGCTCGAGGCCGAACTGGCCATTGCCCGGCAGCAGACCGCGCAGCGCAATCAGGAGCTGCGCGAGGCAAGAGCGAGGCTCTCTCAGGCCAGCCAGTCGCTGGCGCTGGCGGACCAGGAGCTCAAGGTCACCCGGCCGCTACTGGCATCTGGTGCCGTCTCGGAAGTCGAACTGTTGCGTCTGGAGCGGGATGTATCCAATCTGCGTGGCGAGCGAAACCAGGCCAGTGCCCAGATCGCGCGCATCGAATCGTCCATTCTCGAGTCGGAGCGCAAGCTTCAGGACGTGGAGCTGACGTTCCGCAATGCGGCACGCACTGAACTGTCCGACACCATGGCAAAGCTCAACAGTCTCTCGGAAGGCAGCGCCGCACTGCAGGATCGGGTGGACAAGGCCGAGGTGCGTTCGCCCATGCATGGCACGGTCAAGCGGCTGCTGGTCAACACCATCGGCGGGGTGGTTCAGCCGGGCAAGGAAGTGGCCGAAGTGGTACCGCTGGACGAAGCCTTGCTGCTCGAAGCACGCATCAAACCGCAGGACATCGCCTTTCTGCGCCCGGGGCAGGACGCGCTGGTGAAATTCACGGCGTATGACTTCGCGATCTACGGCGGGCTTGAGGCAACGGTTGACCATATTGGGGCGGATACCGTGACGGACGACAAGGGCAATGCGTTCTATGTCATTCGAGTAAGAACAAAGGCTTCAAGTTTGGGTGAGAATCTGCCGATTATTCCTGGAATGGTGGCGCAAGTTGACGTGCTGACAGGCAAGAAGACGATTCTCGATTACCTGCTCAAGCCGGTGCTTCGCGCCAAGGCCAATGCCCTGACGGAACGATGACAAAACACCTCTTCATCAGTTCGAGATCCAGCCTGATGCCCCGATGGCAACAGGCCTTCGCCAATGCTCACATCGCAACCGATATGGGCGGCCAGCGGGCGGATGTCGTCTGGTGGGCTCCCACGGCTTTTGAGCCCGAAGTGCTCGGCCGGCTTCTCGCGCGGGTCGGCGGTGCTGCCCCCGTGATTGTGCTGGTGAATCAGCCAACCCCCGCCGAGGCCATGCAGGCGCTCGCGGCGGGTGCTCGCGGGTACTGCCACGCCTATGCCACGCCCCAGATGCTCGAACAGGTGGCGACTGCGGTCATCAACGGCGGCCTGTGGCTGGGGCCGGAGCTGATGAGCACCATGATCGGTGCGGCCAGCAAACAGTTGTTGCAGGACACCCCCCGGCCTAACAGCTTCGAGAACCTCACACCGCGTGAGCGCGATGTGGCCATTGAGGTGGCCCACGGTGCCACCAACAAGGAAGTGGCGCGGCGGCTGAACATTACCGAGCGCACCGTCAAGGCGCACCTGGGCGCCGTCTTCGAGAAGCTGGGCGTGCGTGATCGCCTGCAACTCGTACTCGAATACAAGGACGCGGCCAAACAGGTCGGCCAGGCCGCTTGATGCGGTCGGGGTGGACCCTGTCCACCAGTCCAATACCGGCCGCGGACCGCGCGCCGTAAATTCCCAGTATCGAATCAGTCTAAGCTGGCCGAGCGTGCCAGCACACGGAGAAAACCGTCATGGCGAGCAATCAACCCATCGCAACCGTTGTCGCAGTCACCGGCGAAGCCTACGCCCGCAACCCGGAAGGCGAATTGCGAGCGCTCAAACCGGGTGACGTACTGCGTGAAGGCGATGTGGTGATCACGCGCAACGGTGGACAGGTCGAACTGGCGACCACCGACGGCCAGTTGCTTGATATCCAGCCCAACGAGACGGTTGCCATGACCGTCGAACTCTCCGAAACGACACGTCCGGCCCCGGAAGAAGCCGTGCTCGGCGACGCCACGATCGACCAGGTCATCCAGGCGCTCGAAGGCGATGGCGACATCGACGCACTGCTCGAAGCGCCTGCCGCTGGCTTGGGTGGTGCCGGCGGTGGTGAAGGCAACAGCTTTGTCCGCTTGCTGCGGATTACGGAAGATACCGACCCGCTGGCCTTCGATTTTGGTGGCACGCGCCAAGGGGAATTCCCGGAATTCGACAGCACGGGTGATGCGTTCGTGCCTGAAACCATTGTGGCCGACGCTGAGCCGACCATTGGCGTGCTCAGTCTCTCGGGCGACGCGGCTGTCGTCGAAGGCGAGATGGCGACCTACACCTTGAGCATCAGTGTCGCGCCGAGTACCGATCTGGTCGTGAGCGTTCTGACCGGGCACGTCACCACCGATGACGGTGATCTGGTGCCGGTGAGCACGACCGTCACGATCCCGGCCGGCAGCACGTCGGCCACCTTCACCGTCTCCACGATCGATGATGCCTATGCTGATGACGGCGAAACCTTCACCGTGAGTATCAATGGCGCCAGCGGCGGTGGCTTCGACAGCATCGATATCGCGACCGGAAGCGTCACCACAACCATCAACGACCAGACCGGGCCAGATGCCACTCCGGGGCCCGAAGATACGGCAACCATCACGCTTGCCGGCCCGGATTCGGTCGTCGAGAGCAATGACGCGACTTACACGGTCAGTGTAGACCGCCCCGCAGCGACGGATCTGATCCTCAACGTCACGCTCACCCATATCGACACCGATAGTGGTGACATCGTCAGCGTGCCAGCCACGGTCACCATCCCGGCCGGTGCGACAAGCGCCAGTTTCGATGTATCGACTTTCGACGATGTGATTACCGAGGCTGGCGAGAACTACAGCATCTCGATCAGCCTGCCGGCGAGCCCGGGCGGTGGTTTCGAGAACGTGGTGATCGGGACCGGGACCAAGGTGACTCAAATCGTCGACAACGACGGAATGCCGCAGATCACGATCGACGACGTGAGCGTCAATGAAGATGCCGGCACGGCGACCTTCACGGTGAGCCTGTCGAACGCCTCGACCTCGACGGTGAGCGTGGACTACGCCAGCGTGAGCGGCAGCGCCACGGGCGGAGCCGACTACGGCAACGTCAATGGCACGCTGAGCTTCGCCCCGGGGGTGCTGACCCAGACGATCACGGTGGCGATCACTGATGATGTGTTCGCCGAAGGCGTCGAGAACTACACGATCGAACTGAGCAACGCAGTCAACGCCGGCATTGCCGACGGCACTGGCCTGGGCACGATCACGGATGAGCCGACCGCAGGGCCGGAAGATACCGTCACGCTGAGCATCAGCGGTGATGCCACGGTGGTTGAAGGTGAGACCGCAACCTACACCGTGAGTGTGGATCAGGCTCCGGCCACCGACCTCGTGGTGAGCGTCGTGACCGGCCATGTGACGACCGACGACGGTGATCTGGTCCCGGTGAGCACCACCGTCACGATCCCGGCCGGTTCGACCAGTGCGACCTTTACCGTTTCGACCATCGACGACGCCTACGCCGACAATGGTGAAACCTTCACGGCCAGCATCACCGGCAGCACCGGCGGCGGCTACGAGAACCTGGTCGTCGGCACATCAAGTGTCACCACCACCATCAACGATCAGACCGGCTCCGACAATCCGCCGGGAGCGGAAGACACCGTTACCCTGAGCATCAGTGGCGACGCGACTGTCGTTGAAGGTGAAACCGCGACCTACACGGTCAGCGTCGACCAGGCTCCCGCAACTGACCTCGTGGTCAGCGTCGTGACCGGTCACGTGACGACGGACGACGGTGACCTCGTGCCGGTGAGCACGACGGTGACGATCCCGGCTGGTTCGACCAGCGCGACCTTCACGGTCTCGACCATCGATGACGCCTACGCTGACAACGGCGAGACCTTCACCGCCAGCATCACCGGCAGCACCGGTGGTGGCTACGAGAACCTGGTGGTGGGGACTTCAAGTGTCACCACGACCATCAACGACCAGACCGGCAGCGACAACCCGCCGGGAGCAGAGGACACCGTCACCCTGAGCATCAGCGGCGATGCCACGGTCGTTGAAGGCGAAACCGCGACCTACACCGTGAGCGTCGATCAGGCTCCGGCGACCGATCTCGTGGTGAGCGTCGTGACCGGTCACGTCACCACCGATGACGGTGATCTGGTGCCGGTGAGCACGACGGTGACGATTCCTGCCGGCAGCACGAGCTCGACCTTTACGGTCAGCACGATTGACGACGCCTACGCCGACAACGGTGAAACCTTCACGGCGAGCATCACCGGCAGCACCGGTGGCGGCTACGAGAACCTCGTCGTCGGCACATCAAGTGTCACGACCACGATCAACGACCAGACCGGCAGCGACAACCCACCGGGAGCAGAAGACACCGCAACCATCACCCTGAGTGGTCCGAACACGGTGACCGAAGGCAACGACGCCACCTACACAGTGAGCGTCGATCAGCCGACGGCGACGGACCTGACGCTGAACGTGACACTCACGCACATCGACACGGTGTCGGGTGACATCGTGAGCGTGCCGGCCACGGTGACGATCCCGGCCGGCAGCACCAGCGCGACCTTCGATGTATCGACCTTCGATGACACGATCACCGAAGCCGGGGAGAACTACAGCATCTCGATCAGCCTGCCGGCAGTGCCGGGTGGTGGCTTCGAGAACGTGGTGATCGGCAGCGGCACGCAAGTGACGCAGATCGTGGATAACGAAGGCGCCCCGCAGATCACGATCGATGACGTGAGTGTGAATGAAGATGCGGGCACGGCGACCTTCACGGTGAGCCTGTCGAACGCCTCGACCTCGACGGTGAGCGTGGACTATGCCAGCGTGAGCGGCAGCGCCACGGGCGGAGCCGACTACGGCAACGTCAATGGCACGCTGAGCTTCGCCCCGGGGGTGCTGACCCAGACGATCACGGTGGCGATCACTGATGATGTGTTCGCCGAAGGCGTCGAGAACTACACGATCGAACTGAGCAACGCAGTCAACGCCGGCATTGCCGACGGCACTGGCCTGGGCACGATCACGGATGAGCCGACCGCAGGGCCGGAAGATACCGTCACGCTGAGCATCAGCGGTGATGCCACGGTGGTTGAAGGTGAGACCGCAACCTACACCGTGAGTGTGGATCAGGCTCCGGCCACCGACCTCGTGGTGAGCGTCGTGACCGGCCATGTGACGACCGACGACGGTGATCTGGTCCCGGTGAGCACCACCGTCACGATCCCGGCCGGTTCGACCAGTGCGACCTTTACCGTTTCGACCATCGACGACGCCTACGCCGACAATGGTGAAACCTTCACGGCCAGCATCACCGGCAGCACCGGCGGCGGCTACGAGAACCTGGTCGTCGGCACATCAAGTGTCACCACCACCATCAACGATCAGACCGGCTCCGACAATCCGCCGGGAGCGGAAGACACCGTTACCCTGAGCATCAGTGGCGACGCGACTGTCGTTGAAGGTGAAACCGCGACCTACACGGTCAGCGTCGACCAGGCTCCCGCAACTGACCTCGTGGTCAGCGTCGTGACCGGTCACGTGACGACGGACGACGGTGACCTCGTGCCGGTGAGCACGACGGTGACGATCCCGGCTGGTTCGACCAGCGCGACCTTCACTGTCTCGACCATCGACGATGCCTACGCCGACAACGGTGAAACCTTCACCGCCAGCATCACCGGCAGCACCGGTGGTGGCTACGAGAACCTGGTGGTGGGGACTTCAAGTGTCACCACGACCATCAACGACCAGACCGGCAGCGACAACCCGCCGGGAGCAGAGGACACCGTCACCCTGAGCATCAGCGGCGATGCCACGGTCGTTGAAGGCGAAACCGCGACCTACACCGTGAGCGTCGATCAGGCTCCGGCGACCGATCTCGTGGTGAGCGTCGTGACCGGTCACGTCACCACCGATGACGGTGATCTGGTGCCGGTGAGCACGACGGTGACGATTCCTGCCGGCAGCACGAGCTCGACCTTTACGGTCAGCACGATTGACGACGCCTACGCCGACAACGGTGAAACCTTCACGGCGAGCATCACCGGCAGCACCGGTGGCGGCTACGAGAACCTCGTCGTCGGCACATCAAGTGTCACGACCACGATCAACGACCAGACCGGCAGCGACAACCCACCGGGAGCAGAAGACACCGCAACCATCACCCTGAGTGGTCCGAACACGGTGACCGAAGGCAACGACGCCACCTACACGGTGAGCGTCGATCAGGCACCGGCGACGGACCTGACGCTGAACGTGACACTCACGCATATCGACACGGTGTCGGGTGACATCGTGAGCGTGCCGGCCACGGTGACGATCCCGGCCGGTAGCACCAGCGCGACCTTCGATGTATCGACCTTCGATGACACGATCACCGAAGCCGGGGAGAACTACAGCATCTCGATCAGCCTGCCGGCAGTGCCGGGTGGTGGCTTCGAGAACGTGGTGATCGGCAGCGGCACGCAAGTGACGCAGATCGTGGATAACGAAGGCGCCCCGCAGATCACGATCGATGACGTGAGTGTGAATGAAGATGCCGGCACGGCGACCTTCACGGTGAGCCTGTCGAACGCCTCGACCTCGACGGTGAGCGTGGATTACGCCAGTGTGAGCGGCAGCGCCACGGGCGGAGCCGACTACGGCAACGTCAATGGCACGCTGAACTTCGCCCCGGGGGTGCTGAGCCAGACGATCACGGTGGCGATCACTGATGACGTGTTCGCCGAAGGGGTCGAGAACTACACGATCGAACTGAGCAACGCAGTCAATGCCGGCATTGCCGACGGTACCGGCCTGGGCACGATCACGGATGAACCGACCGCAGGGCCAGAAGATACGGTCACGCTGAGCATCAGTGGCGACACCACCGTGGTCGAAGGTGAGACCGCAACCTATACCGTGAGTGTGGATCAGGCCCCGGCGACCGACCTTGTGGTCAGTGTCGTGACCGGTCATGTCACCACCGATGACGGTGACCTCGTTCCGGTGAGCACCACCGTCACGATCCCAGCCGGTTCGACCAGCGCCACCTTCACGGTCAGCACGATTGACGATGCCTACGCCGACAACGGCGAGACCTTCACCGCGAGCATCACCGGTTCGACCGGCGGCGGTTACGAGAACCTGGTGGTGGGGACTTCAAGTGTCACCACGACCATCAACGACCAGACCGGCAGCGACAACCCGCCGGGAGCAGAAGACACCGTTACCCTGAGCATCAGCGGCGATACGACCGTGGTCGAAGGTGAGACCGCGACCTACACCGTGAGTGTGGATCAGGCTCCGGCGACCGATCTCGTGGTCAGCGTCGTGACCGGTCACGTGACGACCGATGACGGTGATCTGGTGCCGGTGAGTACGACGGTGACCATCCCCGCCGGCAGCACGAGCGCGACCTTCACGGTCAGCACGATTGACGACGCCTACGCCGACAACGGCGAGACCTTCACCGCCAGCATCACCGGCAGCACCGGCGGTGGCTACGAGAATCTGGTCGTCGGCACCAGCAGTGTCACCACGACCATCAACGATCAGACTGGTTCTGACAATCCTCCGGGAGCGGAAGACACCGTCACCCTGAGTATCAGCGGCGACACCACCGTGGTCGAAGGCGAAACCGCGACTTACACGGTCAGCGTCGACCAGGCCCCGGCCACCGACCTCGTGGTGAGCGTGGTCACCGGTCATGTGACGACCGACGATGGCGATCTGGTCCCGGTGAGCACCACGGTGACGATCCCGGCCGGCAGCACGTCAGCCACTTTCACGGTCAGCACGATCGATGACGCCTACGCCGACAACGGCGAGACCTTTACGGCGAGCATCACCGGCAGCACCGGTGGTGGCTACGAGAACCTGGTGGTCGGCACTGCCAGTGTCACCACGACGATCAACGATCAGACCGGCAGCGACAACCCGCCGGGAGCGGAAGACACCGTCACCCTGAGTATCAGCGGTGATGCGACGGTGATCGAAGGTGAGACCGCAACCTACACGGTCAGTGTCGATCAAGCGCCCGCAACCGACCTCGTGGTCAGTGTCGTGACCGGTCACGTCACCACGGATGACGGTGACCTCGTGCCGGTCAGCACAACGGTGACCATTCCGGCTGGCTCGACGAGCGCGACCTTCACGGTCAGCACGATTGACGATGCCTACGCCGACAACGGCGAGACCTTCACGGCCAGCATCACCGGTTCGACCGGTGGCGGCTATGAAAACCTGGCGGTTGGCACCAGCAGCGTCACGACCACGATCAACGATCAGACTGGTTCTGACAATCCTCCGGGAGCGGAAGATACCGTTACCTTGAGCATCAGTGGCGACGCGACTGTCGTTGAAGGCGAAACCGCGACCTACACCGTGAGTGTGGATCAGGCCCCGGCCACCGACCTCGTGGTCAGTGTCGTGACCGGCCACGTGACCACCGACGACGGTGATCTGGTGCCGGTGAGCACCACGGTGACCATTCCGGCTGGTTCGACCAGTGCGACCTTTACCGTTTCGACCATCGATGATGTCTACGCCGACAATGGTGAAACCTTCACGGCCAGCATCACTGGCAGTACCGGTGGCGGCTATGAAAACCTGGTGGTCGGCACCAGCAGTGTTACCACCACCATCAACGATCAGACTGGTTCTGACAATCCTCCGGGAGCGGAAGACACCGCGACCATCACTCTGAGTGGTCCGGGCACGGTGACCGAAGGCAACGACGCCACCTACACGGTGAGTGTCGATCAGCCCACGGCGACGGACCTGACGCTGAACGTGACGCTCACGCATATCGATACGGTGTCGGGCGACATCGTGAGCGTGCCGGCCACGGTGACCATTCCGGCCGGCAGCACCAGCGCGATCTTCGATGTATCGACCTTCGATGACACGATCACCGAAGCCGGGGAGAACTACAGCATCTCGATCAGTCTGCCGGCAGTGCCGGGCGGTGGTTTCGAGAACGTGGTGATCGGCAGCGGCACGCAAGTGACGCAGATCGTGGATAACGAAGGCGCCCCGCAGATCACGATCGATGACGTGAGTGTGAATGAAGATGCGGGCACGGCGACCTTCACGGTGAGCCTGTCGAACGCCTCGACCTCGACGGTGAGCGTGGACTACGCCAGCGTGAGCGGCAGCGCCACGGGCGGAGCCGACTACGGCAACGTCAATGGCACGCTGAGCTTCGCCCCAGGCGTGCTGAGCCAGACGATCACGGTGGCGATCACTGATGACGTGTTCGCCGAAGGCGTCGAGAACTACACGATCGAATTGAGCAACGCGGTCAATGCCGGCATTGCCGACGGCACCGGCCTGGGCACGATCACCGATGAACCGACGGCAGGGCCGGAAGATACGGTCACGCTGAGCATCAGCGGTGATGCCACGGTCGTCGAAGGTGAGACCGCGACTTACACGGTCAGCGTTGACCAGGCCCCGGCCACCGACCTCGTGGTCAGCGTCGTCACGGGTCACGTGACGACGGACGACGGTGATCTGGTGCCGGTCAGTACGACGGTGACGATTCCCGCCGGCAGCACGAGTGCGACCTTCACGGTCAGCACGATTGATGATGCCTACGCCGATAACGGCGAGACCTTCACGGCGAGCATCACCGGTTCGACCGGTGGTGGCTATGAAAACCTGGTGATCGGCACGAGCAGTGTCACGACCACCATCAACGACCAGACCGGTTCTGACAATCCGCCGGGAGCAGAAGATACGGTCACCCTGAGCATCAGCGGTGACGCCACCGTGGTCGAAGGCGAAACCTCGACCTACACCGTGAGTGTGGATCAGGCTCCGGCGAGCGACCTTGTGGTCAGCGTCGTGACCGGTCACGTGACCACCGACGACGGTGATCTGGTCCCTGTGAGCACCACGGTGACAATTCCCGCTGGCTCGACCAGCGCGACCTTCACGGTCAGCACGATCGATGACGCCTACGCCGACAACGGCGAGACCTTTACGGCGAGCATCACCGGCAGCACCGGTGGTGGCTACGAGAACCTGGTGGTCGGCACTGCCAGTGTCACCACGACGATCAACGATCAGACCGGCAGCGACAACCCGCCGGGAGCGGAAGACACCGTCACCCTGAGTATCAGCGGTGATGCGACGGTGATCGAAGGTGAGACCGCAACCTACACGGTCAGTGTCGATCAAGCGCCCGCAACCGACCTCGTGGTCAGTGTCGTGACCGGTCACGTCACCACGGATGACGGTGACCTCGTGCCGGTCAGCACAACGGTGACCATTCCGGCTGGCTCGACGAGCGCGACCTTCACGGTCAGCACGATTGACGATGCCTACGCCGACAACGGCGAGACCTTCACGGCCAGCATCACCGGTTCGACCGGTGGCGGCTATGAAAACCTGGCGGTTGGCACCAGCAGCGTCACGACCACGATCAACGATCAGACTGGTTCTGACAATCCTCCGGGAGCGGAAGATACCGTTACCTTGAGCATCAGTGGCGACGCGACTGTCGTTGAAGGCGAAACCGCGACCTACACCGTGAGTGTGGATCAGGCCCCGGCCACCGACCTCGTGGTCAGTGTCGTGACCGGCCACGTGACCACCGACGACGGTGATCTGGTGCCGGTGAGCACCACGGTGACCATTCCGGCTGGTTCGACCAGTGCGACCTTTACCGTTTCGACCATCGATGATGTCTACGCCGACAATGGTGAAACCTTCACGGCCAGCATCACTGGCAGTACCGGTGGCGGCTATGAAAACCTGGTGGTCGGCACCAGCAGTGTTACCACCACCATCAACGATCAGACTGGTTCTGACAATCCTCCGGGAGCGGAAGACACCGCGACCATCACTCTGAGTGGTCCGGGCACGGTGACCGAAGGCAACGACGCCACCTACACGGTGAGTGTCGATCAGCCCACGGCGACGGACCTGACGCTGAACGTGACGCTCACGCATATCGATACGGTGTCGGGCGACATCGTGAGCGTGCCGGCCACGGTGACCATTCCGGCCGGCAGCACCAGCGCGATCTTCGATGTATCGACCTTCGATGACACGATCACCGAAGCCGGGGAGAACTACAGCATCTCGATCAGTCTGCCGGCAGTGCCGGGCGGTGGTTTCGAGAACGTGGTGATCGGCAGCGGCACGCAAGTGACGCAGATCGTGGATAACGAAGGCGCCCCGCAGATCACGATCGATGACGTGAGTGTGAATGAAGATGCGGGCACGGCGACCTTCACGGTGAGCCTGTCGAACGCCTCGACCTCGACGGTGAGCGTGGACTATGCCAGCGTGAGCGGCAGCGCCACGGGCGGAGCCGACTACGGCAACGTCAATGGCACGCTGAGCTTCGCCCCGGGGGTGCTGACCCAGACGATCACGGTGGCGATCACTGATGATGTGTTCGCCGAAGGCGTCGAGAACTACACGATCGAACTGAGCAACGCAGTCAACGCCGGCATTGCCGACGGTACCGGCCTGGGTACGATCACGGATGAGCCGACGGCAGGGCCGGAAGATACCGTCACGCTGAGCATCAGCGGTGATGCGACTGTGGTCGAAGGCGAAACCGCGACCTACACCGTGAGTGTGGATCAGGCTCCGGCGACCGACCTCGTGGTCAGCGTGGTCACGGGTCACGTCACCACCGATGACGGCGATCTGGTGCCGGTGAGCACCACGGTCACGATCCCGGCTGGCAGCACGAGTGCGACCTTTACGGTCAGCACGATTGACGACGCCTACGCCGACAACGGTGAAACCTTCACGGCGAGCATCACCGGCAGCACCGGTGGTGGCTACGAGAATCTGGTGGTCGGCACCAGCAGTGTCACGACCACCATCAATGATCAAACCGGTAGCGACAACCCGCCGGGAACGGAAGACACCGTTACGCTGAGCATCAGTGGCGACGCGACTGTCGTTGAAGGCGAGACCGCGACCTACACCGTGAGTGTCGATCAGGCCCCGGCCACCGACCTCGTGGTGAGCGTCGTGACCGGTCACGTCACCACCGATGACGGTGACCTAGTGCCGGTGAGCACCACCGTCACCATCCCGGCCGGTTCGACCAGTGCGACCTTTACCGTTTCGACCATCGACGACGCCTACGCCGACAACGGTGAAACCTTCACGGCGAGCATCACCGGCAGCACCGGTGGTGGCTACGAGAACCTGGTCGTCGGCACCAGCAGTGTTACCACCACCATCAACGATCAGACTGGTTCTGACAATCCTCCGGGAGCGGAAGACACCGTCACCCTGAGTATCAGCGGCGACGCCACCGTGGTCGAAGGTGAGACCGCGACCTACACCGTGAGTGTGGATCAGGCCCCGGCGACCGATCTGGTGGTCAGCGTCGTGACCGGTCACGTGACCACCGACGACGGTGATCTGGTCCCTGTGAGCACCACGGTGACAATTCCCGCTGGCTCGACGAGCGCGACCTTCACGGTCTCGACCATCGACGACGCTTACGCCGACAACGGTGAAACCTTCACCGCCAGCATCACCGGCAGCACCGGTGGTGGCTACGAGAATCTGGTCGTCGGCACCAGCAGTGTTACCACCACCATCAACGATCAGACCGGCTCCGACAATCCGCCGGGAGCGGAAGACACCGTTACCCTGAGCATCAGTGGCGACGCGACTGTCGTTGAAGGCGAAACCGCGACCTACACCGTGAGTGTGGATCAGGCCCCGGCCACCGACCTCGTGGTCAGTGTCGTGACTGGTCACGTCACCACCGATGACGGTGATCTGGTGCCGGTGAGCACCACTGTCACCATCCCTGCGGGCAGCACGAGCGCCACCTTCACGGTCAGCACGATTGATGACGCCTACGCTGACAACGGCGAAACCTTCACCGCCAGCATCACCGGCAGCACCGGTGGTGGCTACGAGAACCTGGTCGTGGGCACATCAAGTGTCACCACCACCATCAACGATCAGACCGGTAGCGACAATCCGCCGGGAGCAGAGGATACCGTCACCCTGAGCATCAGCGGTGATGCGACTGTGGTCGAAGGCGAAACCGCGACCTACACCGTGAGTGTCGATCAAGCCCCCGCGACTGACCTCGTGGTGAGCGTGGTCACGGGCCACGTGACCACGGACGATGGCGATCTGGTGCCGGTGAGTACCACCGTCACGATCCCGGCTGGTTCGACCAGCGCCACCTTCACTGTCTCGACCATCGACGATGCCTACGCCGACAATGGTGAAACCTTCACCGCCAGCATCACCGGCAGCACCGGTGGTGGCTACGAGAACCTGGTCGTCGGCACCAGCAGTGTCACCACGACCATCAACGACCAGACCGGCAGCGACAACCCGCCGGGAGCAGAGGACACGGTCACGCTGAGCATCAGTGGTGACGCCACGGTCGTTGAAGGTGAAACCGCAACCTACACCGTGAGCGTCGACCAGGCTCCCGCAACTGATCTCGTGGTGAGCGTGGTCACGGGCCACGTGACGACGGACGACGGTGATCTGGTGCCGGTGAGCACCACCGTAACGATCCCGGCCGGCTCGACCAGCGCGACCTTCACGGTCAGCACGATTGACGACGCCTACGCCGACAACGGTGAAACCTTCACCGCCAGCATCACCGGCAGCACCGGTGGTGGTTACGAGAACCTTGTGGTCGGCACTGCCAGTGTCACCACGACCATCAATGATCAAACCGGCAGCGACAACCCGCCGGGAGCGGAAGATACCGTCACGCTGAGCATCAGCGGTGATGCCACGGTCGTTGAAGGCGAAACCGCGACCTACACCGTGAGCGTCGATCAAGCCCCCGCGACTGACCTCGTGGTGAGCGTGGTCACGGGCCACGTGACGACCGACGACGGTGATCTGGTGCCGGTGAGCACCACCGTGACGATCCCGGCCGGCTCGACCAGTGCGACCTTTACCGTCTCGACCATCGATGACGCCTACGCCGACAACGGCGAGACCTTCACGGCGAGCATCACCGGCAGCACCGGCGGTGGCTACGAGAACCTTGTGGTCGGCACTGCCAGTGTCACCACGACCATCAATGATCAAACCGGCAGCGACAACCCGCCGGGAGCGGAAGATACCGTCACGCTGAGCATCAGCGGTGATGCCACGGTCGTTGAAGGCGAAACCGCGACCTACACCGTGAGCGTCGATCAAGCCCCCGCGACTGACCTCGTGGTGAGCGTGGTCACGGGCCACGTGACGACCGACGACGGTGATCTGGTGCCGGTGAGCACCACCGTGACGATCCCGGCCGGCTCGACCAGTGCGACCTTTACCGTCTCGACCATCGATGACGCCTACGCCGACAACGGCGAGACCTTCACGGCGAGCATCACCGGCAGCACCGGTGGCGGCTACGAGAACCTCGTCGTCGGCACATCAAGTGTCACGACCACGATCAACGACCAGACCGGCAGCGACAACCCACCGGGAGCAGAAGACACCGCGACCATCACCCTGAGTGGTCCGGGCACGGTGACCGAAGGCAACGACGCCACCTACACGGTGAGTGTCGATCAGCCCACGGCCACGGATCTGACGCTGACCGTGACGCTCACGCATATCGATACGGTGTCGGGCGACATCGTGAGCGTGCCGGCCACGGTGACGATCCCGGCCGGCAGCACCAGTGCGACCTTCGATGTATCGACCTTCGATGACACGATCACCGAAGCCGGGGAGAACTACAGCATCTCGATCAGCCTGCCGGCGGTGCCGGGTGGTGGTTTCGAGAACGTGGTGATCGGCAGCGGCACTCAGGTGACCCAGATCATCGACAATGATCCGGATGCGGTGGATGACACGATTTCGACCAACGAAGACACCGCTGTCGTCGTGCCGGTTCGTGACAACGATATCGATCCGGATGGCGATCCGCTCACCGTGACGGCAGTCACCCAAGGCAGCAACGGTACCGTGACGATCGATCCGGTCTCGGGCAACCCGGTCTATACGCCGAACCCGGACTTCTTCGGTTCTGATTCCTTCACCTACACGATCACTGATGGCAATGGTGGTGTCGATACGGCCACCGTGACGGTCAATGTCGTGCCGGTCAATGATGCTCCGGTCGTCACCGGTGGCGCGGTCAGCGGCACCGAGGATACGTCGGTGGTCGTTGATTGGGCGAGCTTTGGCATCAGTGATGTGGACAACCCGACCTCGGCGATCGAGGTGGAATTGACCAGCCTTCCATCGGACGGCGTGCTCGAAGTGTTCAACGGCACGTCCTGGGTGGCCGCTGTTGCTGGTCAGACACTTACATCCGCCCAGATCCAGGCCGGCAACCTGCGCTTTACGCCGGATACTCATGAATCTGGCGACGACGGGTTTGCGACCGCAGGCACGGGCGACCAGCAAGACGACTACGCCAGCTTCAGCTTTACCGCCAGTGATGGCGCCGGTGGTGTGACGCCGGGCGTGGTCACGGTGGACATCACGCCGGTGGCCGATGCGCCCACGCTTTCGCTCGGCACCACCGTGGTGGATTTCACCGACGGTGTCGCCAGCGATCTGTCGGTGCCGGCCGGCACGGGACTGGTGCTGGATGTGTTCCTCAACGTCTCGACGATGGACAGCACAATTGCCGCCGACGCCGATACGCTCGAGGCGGCGGTGTCGGGCCTGACGCCCAACAGTTCATCGGTTGTTCAAAGTCTCGGGACCGATTCGACAGCCGCCGGTGCCGCCGATATTCCGACGGATGGCCTGTTCCGGCTCACCGGGGTGATCTTCCTGGAGGCGGGTCACACGTATTCGCTTGAAGGCTACCGTGACGACACGATGCACATCGAAATCGGTGACAACGTGGTCTATTCGCAAGGCTTCAATAATTGGGGCGACTACCAGAGCGCGGATTTCGTGCCGAGCGAGAGTGGCTACTACACCTTCGAGCTGTACGCGTACAACGGCGACGGCGTGGGTGACATCAGTGCGCTGATGTCTATCGATGGCGGCACAGCCGTGGCGCTGTCGAACTTCCCCATCTACACGAACATCGGTGATGTTGCGGACGCAGGCGGACAGTACTCGGCCTACGTGGGCAGCGCCGATGGCGGGTATTACCCCATCCGCTACAACGAGGGCCTGGAAGACACGCCGATTCAGTTGCAGGACGTGGCCTCTGCGCTGGTGGATACGGACGGTTCGGAAGTGCTCGACGTCGCCATCTCGGACATTCCCGTGGGCGCGGTGCTGACCGATGGAACAAACAGCTTCACCGCCTCCTCGGGCAACACCACGGCCAACGTGACCGGTTGGGATCTGACGCGCCTGAACATCACGGCCCCGCTCGACTTCGCTGGTAGCTTCGACCTGACGGTGACGTCGACCAGTACGGAATCGTCCAACGGGGATGCGGCCAGCACGACGGCCATCATTCCGGTGACCGTACTACCCATCAATGATGCGCCCACGATCGTTTCCGGCAGCGTCAATGTGTCGGAAGAAGGATTGACCGGTGGCTTGGTGGATACCAGCGGAACACCGGTCGATACCACCGATTCGGCGACCCAGACCGGCTCGATCAGCATCAGTGACCCGGACAGTACCGTCAGCGTCACGCTGTCGGGGCCGGCCGGCATCACCTCCAACGGTGTCGCCATCACCTGGTCGGGCGATGGTACGGCGGGCAACCCCTTGATCGGCAGCGCCGGCGATACGGAAGTCATGCGTGTCACCATCGACTCGGCTGGCAACTATTCGGTGACCCTGGTGGCGCCGATCGATCACGACCCCGGCAATGGCGAGAACATCAAGGCCATCGACCTGAACGTCGTCGCCACCGATGGGGAACTGACCACCACCGGTACGCTGACCGTCAATGTTGAAGACGACGCGCCCAACGCGGTGGCTGCCACCAACACGGTGGTTCTGCCCGCCGTCGATACCAACGTGATGCTCATGCTCGATATCTCGGGCAGCATGGGGCAGAACGGTGGTGAGCGTCTGACGATCATGAAGCAGGCCGTGAATGAAATGCTCGACCAGTACGACAACCTGGGCGACGTCATGGTGCGTGTCGTCACGTTCAACTCCGGCGCTTCGGCCTACCAGAGCAACTGGGTCACGGTCGATGCGGCCAAGGCATATGTCAATGGCCTGACCGCCAACGGCAACACCAACTACGATGCGGCCTTGCTGAGGGGGATGGACGCGTTCGATGATCCCGGCAAGATTGCGGGGGCGCAGAACGTGTCCTACTTCCTCACGGATGGTCAGCCGACAGTCTCCTACGACTGGAACAACGCAGGCTATTCCGGGTTCCTGCCGAACCAGACCGGAATCCAGCCGAGTGAAGAAGCCATCTGGACGAACTTCCTGACCACGAACTCGATCAAGTCGTACGCTTACGGTATGGGCACGGGCGCAACGCTCTCGGCCATGAACCCGGTGGCGTACGACGGTACGACGGCAACCAACACCAACGCGATTGTCGTGGCCGACATCAACGAACTGCCCCCCATCCTGCGCGACTCGATCGTGATCCCGACCACGGGCAACATCACCTCAGGGACGCTGGGTGCCGGGTCTGGCCTGGGCGCCGACGGTGGCTACATGGAAACGCTGACCATCGACGGGGTGGAATATGCCTACGACGGCAGCGTGACCGGTACCTCGGCGGGCGACTACAACGGCACGACCCATGTGTGGTCGATCCAGACCGTCGATGGCGGCAAGTTCGAGGTCGATATGGACACGGGCGACTACGACTACACGCCGTCGGCCGCCTCGGGCGTGGCTTACAGTGAAGACATTGCCTACACCCTGGTCGATCACGATGGCGACCGGGCCTCGTCGATACTGACCATTGATGTGCAGCCACCCGTAGTGGTCGATCTGGCGACCGAGTCAGGCGCCAATACCGGCACCACATACACCGGCGGTGACGCGTCCGAGAAGATCATCGGCACCGATGGAAACGACGTCATCCACGGGGGCGATGGCGATGACATCATTCGTGGTGGCGCAGGCAACGACCTGATCGGCGGCGACGGCGGCGACGACGTGCTGTCCGGTGGCCTTGGCGCCGATGTCTTCGAGTGGACGCTTGGTGATGCCGGTACCAGCGGCGCACCGACGGTCGATCAAATCACCGATTTCGACTCGAGCTCGGTGGCCGCGGGCGGCGATGCCCTCGATCTGCGCGATCTGCTTCAGGGCGAATTGCATGCCGGGAACGATGCCGGCAATCTGTCGGATTTCCTGCACTTCGAGCAGAGCAATGGCAACACCATCGTCCACGTGAGCAGCAATGGCGGGTTCTCGGGCGGTTACGCCGCCGGGCAGGAGGATGCCACCATCGTGCTCAACAACGTCGATCTGTTCGCCGGCGGTCTGTCCAATGACCAGCAAGTGATTTCCGATCTGCTGTCCAAGGGCAAGCTGATTACCGACTGATCTGAGGGGCCGCCCCAAGCGGGCGGCCCGCACTCCGGAGAACGACATGGTGTATGTCAAACGCGATGCTCAAGGGCAACTGATCTCCGTCAGCCTCCAGGCCGATGCCGAGCACACGGAACAGGCCGATACATCGGACCCGACCGTGGCCGCCTTTGCCCACGGCTTGCTGGGAGAGACCGCCCTGGTCGATTCCGACCTGCGGCTGGTGCGGGTGCTTGAAGACGTGATTGATCTGCTCATCAGCCGCGATGTGATCCGCTTTACCGATTTGCCCCCGCCCGCTCAGGCCAAGCTCATGGAGCGTCGCTCCATGCGTCAGAGTCGGGGCTCGCTCGACTTGCTCGGTGACGACGAAACGGTCTGAGCATGAATAAAGGCGCCCGCGGGCGCCTTTATTCATGGGCGGTTGAATCAGCGAACGCCGGGCCCGGTCATGGCATCGAAGCCCAGCTCGGTCAGCAAGCTCTTTTCCTCCGGGCGACTGACGCCCTCGGCAATCACCTGCATGCCCATGGTGTGACCGATGGAGACCAGTCCGCGCAGGAAGGTCTGGTTGCCCGGATGGTGGTCGATTTCACGCACGACGCTGGCGCTGATCTTCAGATAGTCGAGGCCCACATCATGGAGCTCCCCGATCCGGCAGACCTGCTGGCTCACATGCTCGAGGCCAATCCGGCAGCCCAGGGGTTTGAGCGCACCGCACAGGCGGCGGAAGGCTTCGGCATGACGGAAGGCGGCATTCTCGGGTAGATCGATCCATAGTCTGCGCGCCGAATCGGGTTGTGCCTTGAGCTTGTCGAGCAGACGAATGACGGTGCCCGGATGGCACATGGACTCCACCGACAGATTGATACAGACGTCGATTTCGGCCGATTCGGCCAGACTCAGCGCTTTATCGACCACCAGCTCGTCGATCTGAGGCAACAGGCCGCAACGGGTCGCCCAGGGAATGACATCGCCTGCGGTCAGGACGCTGGTGTTGTCGGGATGGTGCATGCGCATCGGCAATTCGTGGTGCAGCAATCCGCCGTCGCTGCGCATGACCGGGAACTGAACCAGACTGAATCGGCCGAGTGCCAGCGCTTCGCTGATCAGGCCACGCCAGCTCGACAGATCCGTGGCGGGTCGGATCGTGGTGTCTACGCGCTCGATGTGCGGTGTCTGCCCGTCATTTTCTTTCGAGCGGTTAAGCGCCACATCGGCGTGGGCCAGCAGTTGCGGCAGCGGCGCGCCGCGACGATAGCAGGCGATGCCCACCGGCAGAACGGCGTGTTCGACCGGCAGGCTTGAGCGCACGCTGACATCGAGTTGTTCCGAGATGCGCAGACCGAGTGCCTCGGGATCCGGCTCGTCGGGGCTCAAGAGCGCGAAGTCGGTGCCATTGAGTCGGCCCAGAATCATCTGACCATCGTCGCCTGCAACGCGCTCAAGCGCATTGGAAAGCTTGCGCAGCACCTCGTCGGCCGTCTTGCGACCCAGGGCCTCGTTGATCTGGATGAGATGTTCAACACGCACGATCGCCAACGCACCTTCGGCCGGGGCGTCGTCGTTGTCCAGCGTGGCGGACACCTGCGCCATGAAATGTTCGCGATTGGACAGGCCGCTGACCGCGTCGTGCTGTGCCTGCCGGCGCAATTGGTCCAGACGCGCCGACTCTCCGTCGAGAATGGCGCGGACCCGTTCGCTCAGGATGTTCATGGCATTGACCACGGCGGCGAACTCCGGCGTCGAAGGCGCGGGGCTCGAAATGAAGCGACGCTCGCCAATCGCCTCCGCCTGTTCGACAACGATATCGAGCGGTTTCAGCATCCAGCGCAGGACCAGACTGCCGAGGGCGCAGACAACGAGCGCGCCGATGGCGAAGCTGCCCAATAAATTCGTGGAGCCGCGCCACAGGCTCTCGTAAGCAAAACCGGTGTCGCTGCGCACCGTCAAAGTACCGAAGGCCTGCCAGCCATCGTTGATGAAGGCGACGCCGGCATCCGGGTGGAGTGTGACCATGTGCTTGAACCACGCTGGCACGGTTTGAAGATCGTCACGGATGCCCAGTTGGCGTTTGCCTTCGGCATCGCTCGTTGAGCGTTCCAGAATGACCTTCTCGCCCGTCGGGTCGGTCAAGCGGATCAGATCGTAATGCGCGTTGTCGAACTGTGCGGCCACCAGCAGTTCAACGGTGGCCGCGTCTTTCGGCATTTGGGTCATGGCCAGTGCCAGCACGTTCGCGTTGTCGCGGTTCTTGAAGCTCAGTTCCTGCTCCAGATAATTGCGTGCAGACAAGGTGCTGATCACGAAGCTGCAGCCGAAGGCCGCGAGCATGAGCACTAGAGTGGCGAGCCAGAGTTGTTTGATCAGGGACATGCGAGCGTCCTCTCGTTGTCGTGTGGTGTCATGGTTCAAACCCTTCCTCGGTCAGTCGTGCGACCAGATCGCGCCAGCGTGACAGGCGCTCTGTGGAACTGGCGCTCGGTCGGCTTGCGCCCTGGACCCAGAGGCCGCTGCTGTTGAAACTGAAGATCGGCGACAGGTCGGTACGACGCGATGCGGGTTGAATGTCTCCGAGCAGATTATCCAGTACAAGTGGTTCTGCGGTCGGCGTTTCGTAATATCCCAGCACCATATGGGCCTGAGTCAGAGAACTGTTGGGCCCGCCGATGCGCGCCCGGACATAGATGAGGCGTAGCTTGCTGTCAGGGATGCCCAGCAGCCTCAGGGAAAGGTATTTGGCGATCACGAAGTCCTCGCAATCACCCGCACCTTTGGAGAATGTTTCAAGCGGCGTTGCCCAGTAGTCTTTCGAGCGCCAGACAACCGGATCGTCACTGAACTGGATGTTGCGATTGAAAAACTGGTTGATGTCGCGCAACTGATCGCGCTCGGACTGCTCGTTCGCCGTATTCAGAGCACTGCGCCACTGGCGAACACGCTCGGCGACGGTGTCGCCGTAGCGGGAGAGGGCGGTGGCTTCGACACGATCCAGGGTGGAGTTCGCGGAAGAAACCAGTGCAATGAAGAAAACGCCGGCTGCAAATAAACGCCGGCGTAGTGCTCGCCAAAAGAAGTCAGGATGACATCGTGATGACGAAGAAATCACGATGCTTATGACAAGGCGTCACAAGACGCCGTTTTCGTGCTGTGCAAAAAGGGATACCCTTCCTGCGGCGCGTTACCGACTGAGCTTGCGATTTGGTTAAAAATGCCAAATTCCTTACATTCTTTCGCAATCTTGGTGGTTATCATGATTTTGGTCGATTCGGGTGATCTTCTCGCCGGGTCTGCGCCACAGATATGAATAACGGATCAACTGGTCAGAAATTGAGTTCATGAGAAAAATTGCCCGAGTCGTGACTGTCGCACTGGCCGTTGTTGCCGCATCAGCGCCGACCTTCGCCGAGCCCGCCGCCAATCTTCGTGAGGCCATCCAGAAAGCCGTTGTGTCGAATCCTGAAGTGCAGGCTGCATGGCATGCTTACCTGGCGGCCGAGCAGGAGCGCAATGTGGCCGAAGGCGGCTACTACCCCCGTGTGGACCTGACTGCAGGCATTGGCCGGGAGCGTCAGACCGATCCGGGCCAGGCCGACCGTAACTACAGCCGCCGCGGCGCGACACTTTCGCTGAACCAGATGGTCTATGACGGCTTTGCGACGCAAAGCGAGGTCTCGCGTCTCGATCACGCCAAACTGACCCGCTATTTCGAACTGCTCGATGCATCCGAGCAGACGGCGCTCGAAACCGCGCGTGCCTACGCCGACGTCCAGCGATATCGTGAGCTGGTCACGCTGGCGCGGGAAAACTACGATCAGCACAAGAGCGTGTTCGATCAGATCGAAGAGCGGGTGAGAGCCGGCGTCGGTCGCCGCGTGGATTTCGAGCAGGCCGCCGGGCGTCTGGCGCTGGCCGAGTCCAACCTGCTGACCGAAGCCTCCAATCTGCATGACGTGAGTGCCCGCTACCTGCGCGTCGTCGGTGAGCTGCCCGCAGACACCCTGGCGCCACTGGACAGGCTCACCAGCAACATCCCTGCAGACGTGGCCGAGGCGCTGCGCCTGGCTTACACCGCCAACCCGGCCTTTCAGGCCGCGATCGAGAACATGAGAGCCGCCCGCGAAGAGGCGCGCGGCAAGAAATCCGCGTTCCATCCGACCGTGGATCTGCGCGCGCGTCAGGGAGTGGACTGGAATACCGATGGCGCGGCAGGGCGTCATTCCGATCGCGTGATCGAGCTGGTGCTGAATTACAACCTGTTCAACGGCGGCTCGGATCGTGCCACCGTCAATCAGTTTGCCGAGCGGCTGAATCTGGCCAAGGACCTCCGTGACAAGTCGTGCCGCGACATGCGCCAGACACTGTCGATTGCCTACAACGACGTGGGCCGGATTGCCGAGCAACTCACCTACCTGAACCAGCATCAACTGTCGATCGGCAAGGCTCGCGAGGCCTACCGTCGTCAGTTCGACATCGGCCAGCGGACGCTGCTCGATTTGTTGGACACTGAAAACGAATACTTCCAGGCGCGTCGCGCTTACGTGAACGCTGCCTTCGACGAGGTGACGGCGCATGCGCGGGCGCTGGCCGGCATGGGCAAACTGCTCACCTCGGTGGAGGTGGCGCGCGAAGACCTGCCGGCCCTCAGTGACATCAGTGACGAGCGCGAAGCGGTCGATCCGGGCGCGGCCTGTCCTGTCCTGGCACCGGCACCCAGCGCAGTACTCAAGACCACGATGGCCGCGGTCAAGGCTGAGCCCGTGACCACCGAGACGCCGGCAGCCGCCGTGGATGGCACCGTGGTTGCCTTGCAGACGGCCACCTCGAACTGGGCCAAGGCGTGGGAAAGCAAGGACTATCCGCGTTACCGCGACTTCTATGGCGAAGCCTTCCGTCCCGAGGGGGGTGAGTCGCTCGCGGCCTGGGAACGCGTGCGCCAGCAACGCCTGGGTAAAGCCGGGCCGATCAGCATCGAAGTGGCGGATGTTCAGGTGCAGAAACTGGGCGCTGATACTGCGGCGACAGTGTTCCGTCAGACATATCGCTCCAATGACTATCAGGATGTGGTGACCAAGCGTCTGGAATGGGTGCGTACCGGTGGTCGTTGGCAGATCGTGAGGGAAGTGGCGCAATAAGCCGGACCGCGTTCAAATCGACACATGAAATTCGGGCCTTCGGGCCCGTTTTCATTTCAGATACCGCTGTTGGGGAACGATCGAGTGCCGATCCGGTTCGAATTGATACTCAGGACTATCAAGGAGACCAGTCATGGCGGACTCGCGAACCGAATACGACTCGCTGGGGGCTGTCGAGGTGCCACGCGAGGCGCTGTGGGGGGCGCAGACCGAGCGGGCGCGACACCATTTCGATATTGGTGACCAGCGCATGCCCATGGCAGTCATGCATGCCCTGGCGCGGGTGAAGGCTGCGGCGGCCCAGACCAATGCGGCATTCGGGCGACTCGACGAGCGCACTGCGGATGCGATTGTCGAGGCGGCGCAGGAAGTGCTCGACCTGCGACATGAACACCAGTTTCCGCTCGCCGTCTGGCAGACGGGCTCAGGCACGCAGTCGCACATGAACATGAATGAGGTGCTCGCCAATCGTGCGTCGGAACTGCTCGGTGGCGAGCGGGGGGCGTCGCGCCAGGTGCATCCGAACGATCAGGTCAATCTCGGGCAGTCGTCCAATGACGTTTTCCCGACGGCCATGCATGTTGCCGCGGCGATGGAGGTTCGTGAGGCACTGTTGCCTGCCGCCCGGCAATTGACGCTGGCGCTGTCAGCGAAAGCCTCTGCTTTTGCCGGTATCGTCAAGATCGGCCGTACCCATCTTCAGGACGCCACGCCGCTGACCCTGGGGCAGGAGTTTTCCGGTTACGTGGCCCAGCTCAACCTGGCGGTGGGGGCCGTCGAGTCTGCCATGCCGGCCGTTCTGTCCCTGGCGATCGGCGGAACGGCCGTCGGTACCGGGTTGAATACGGTGGAAGGTTTCGGTGAGGCGGTGGCCGATCGGCTGGCCAAGGCCACCGGTCTCGAATTCGTCGCAGCGCCCAACCGGTTTGCTGCGCTTGCTGGACATGAAGCCCTGGTGACACTGCATGGCGCGCTCAAGACCCTGGCTACCACGCTTAACAAGATTGCCAATGACGTGCGCTGGCTCGCCAGTGGTCCGCGTTGCGGCATTGGGGAACTGAGCCTGCCCGCCAATGAGCCGGGCAGCTCGATCATGCCGGGCAAGGTCAATCCCACCCAGTGTGAGGCCATGACCATGATCTGCGCTCGGGTCATGGGCAACGACGTGACGGTAGGCATCGCGGGCGCGAGCGGCAATTTCGAACTCAACGTGTTCAAGCCTGTGATCGCTCACGCAGTGATTGAGTCGATCCGCCTCCTTGCCGACGGAATGCGCAGTTTCACGGTGCATTGTGTCGAAGGAATCGAAGCCAACACCGGGCGTATCGAGTCGTTGATGGAACAGTCGCTCATGCTGGTGACGGCGCTGACGCCACGCATTGGTTATGACGCGGCCGCCGCCATTGCCAAGCAAGCCCATGCTGAGGGCCTGAGCTTGCGCGAGGCGGCGGTGGCCAGCGGTCAGGTCAGTGAAACCGATTACGATGCCTGGGTTGATCCTTCGGCCATGGTGGCGCCCACGTCGAGGTAGCGCGCCACGTAGGCGCCCACCGTCGATTCGGGCAGGGGTAGCCACACCCGGTGGCCACTGCCCGGCGCAGCCTCGACGGGCTCGCGCTTGGCGTTTTCCATGACCGCAATCCGGTGATCATGATTGCCGGCCGGTTGAATGATCTCGATGGTGTCACCCAGCTCGAAGCGGTTCTTGACCACGATCTCAACCATCTGGCGGTCGGCATCCCAGGACACGATGTCGCCCACATACTGACTGCGGCCCGACAGGGAATGGCCGCGCAGATAGTTCTGAGTTTCGTGCGGTGTGTGGCGCTGGTAGAAGCCGTCGGTGTAGCCCCGGTTTGCCAGGCCTTCGAGCTGGCCGAGGAGGGCTGGGTCGAGCGGGCGACCGGCCACGGCATCATCAATGGCCTGACGGTAGGACTGGCAGGTGCGAGCCACATAGTACGGGCTCTTGGTGCGGCCTTCGATCTTGAGCGAATCGATGCCGATCTCGGCCAGACGGTGCACATGCTCGATGGCGCGAAGATCCTTCGAATTGAGGATGTAGGTGCCGTGTTCGTCTTCCTCGATGGGCATCTGCTCGCCGGCACGCTTGCCGTCGGGCTCCTCGATCAGATAGACGTCACCGGTGGCATCTTCCTGAGCCTTGTTGACCTTGAAGTCCCAGCGGCAGGCATTGGTGCAGGTGCCCTGGTTGGCGTCGCGGTGATTGAAGTAACCCGACAGCAGGCAGCGACCGGAATAGGCGATGCACAGCGCACCGTGCACGAACACTTCGAGTTCCATGTCCGGGCAGGCCTGTCGGATTTCGGCGATCTGGTCGAGCGACAGCTCGCGCGAGAGAATCACCCGCTTCACGCCGGCCTGCTGCCAGAAGCGCACGGCAGCGGCATTGACGGTGTTGGATTGCACCGACAGATGCACTTCCACGTCAGGCCAGGTCTCGCGCACCATGAGAATCAGACCCGGGTCGGACATGATCAGCGCATCGGGCTTGAGCTCGATGACCGGTGCCATGTCTTCGATATAGGTCTTCAGTTTCGCCCCGTGCGGGTAGATGTTGGAGACCAGATAGAAGCGGTGGCCAAGACGGTGGGCGTGTTCGATGCCCTCGGCCAGAACCGGAAAATCACCGAAGTCGTTGTTGCGCACGCGCAGCGAGTAGCGGGGCTGACCGGCATAGACGGCGGTCGCGCCGAAATCGAATGCGGTCTTGAGCATGGCCAGGGAGCCGGCCGGAGCGAGAAGTTCTGGGGTGCGCACGATGTTCTTCTGTTGGGTGATTCGAGTGCGCATTATAGAAGATTGGCTCATCCGCTTATCGGCCGCTCGGCGCACGGGTGAACGACATCACTGCCACAACCGGGGGATCGGCAGAGCATGGATTGACTCAAGCGAGGAGAGAATCCATGGCAAAGATCACATCGATTCACCTGATCGCATTTGCATTCGGCTTGTGCCTTGCGGGTCATGGCGTGGCGGCTGAACGCATGGTGGTGGTCAATGGCCAGCGCATGACCCCAGCGCAGATTGACATGCTCGACCAGGCCGCCTGTGCGCGGGTGCCCAATGGGCGCTACTGGATCAACATGAGCAATGGGGTGTGGGGCTACGAGGGCGGGCCGCCGCAAGGCCGTGTGGGTGACGCGTGTCGACAGCGGCGCCGAAGCCTTTCCGAGCGGGGCTTGCTCTATTCGCCCGGAGAGCTGCTGCGCTGAGGCTCGTTGGCCGGATCAATTCGCTGCCGAACTGATTGAATTTCCATTCTTTTAAAAAAAGTTTCGCCTCCGCGGGTTGAAATAGCCCAAGGCCGTCCCTATTATTAGCACTCGTCGGCGGTGAGTGCTAACAGTGATTGGCGCCGCCAGTCGAAGACCCGATTTTTTAGTTGATATGCGGCCATGTGGCCGCGAGCAATCGAACCTGTTCCAAGGAGAGAACTCGATGAAAATTCGTCCTTTGCATGATCGCGTGATCGTCAAGCGTGTTGAAGCCGAGCGCACCACGGCCAGTGGCATCGTGATCCCGGATTCCGCCGGCGAGAAGCCTGATCAGGGCGAAGTGATCGCTGTCGGCAACGGCAAGATCATGGACAACGGTGAAGTGCGTCCGATGGCCGTCAAGGCCGGTGACCGCGTGCTGTTCGGCAAGTATGCCGGCCAGGGCGTCAAGGTCGATGGCGAAGAGCTGCTCGTCATGCGCGAAGAAGACATCATGGGTGTTGTCGAGGGCTGATCTGCCTCCCGCCTAAAGTCGTTCAACGTACTAAAACGAATTTCAGGAGCAAGAAATAATGGCTGCAAAAGAAGTCAAGTTTGGTGATTCCGCCCGTGCCCGCATGGTCGAGGGCGTGAACATCCTCGCCAACGCCGTCAAGGTGACCCTGGGCCCGAAAGGCCGCAACGTGGTGCTCGAGCGTTCCTTCGGCGCCCCGACCGTGACCAAGGACGGTGTGTCCGTCGCCAAGGAAATCGAACTGAAAGACAAGTTCGAGAACATGGGCGCCCAGATGGTCAAGGAAGTCGCTTCCAAGACCTCCGACATCGCCGGTGACGGCACCACCACGGCCACCGTGCTGGCCCAGGCCATCGTTCGCGAAGGCATGAAGTTCGTGGCCGCCGGCATGAACCCGATGGACCTGAAGCGCGGTATCGACAAGGCGGTTGCCGCCACCATCGAGCAGCTCAAGGACCTGTCCAAGCCGTGCTCCACCACCAAGGAAATCGCTCAGGTCGGTTCCATCTCCGCCAACTCCGACACCGACATCGGCGAAATCATTGCCAATGCCATGGAAAAAGTCGGCAAGGAAGGCGTGATCACCGTTGAAGACGGCAAGAGCCTGCAGAACGAGCTGGACGTCGTGGAAGGCATGCAGTTCGACCGCGGTTACCTGTCTCCGTACTTCATCAACAACCCGGAAAAGCAGGTTGCTGAACTGGACGATCCGTTCATCCTGCTGTTCGACAAGAAAGTCTCCAACATCCGAGATCTGCTGCCGGTGCTCGAGCAAGTGGCCAAGTCCAGCCGTCCGCTGCTGATCATCGCTGAAGACGTCGAGGGCGAAGCCCTGGCGACCCTGGTGGTGAACAACATGCGCGGCATCCTGAAGACCTGCGCCGTCAAGGCCCCGGGTTTTGGCGACCGTCGCAAGGCCATGCTCGAAGACATCGCCATCCTGACCGGCGGTACCGTGATCTCCGAAGAAGTGGGTCTGTCCCTCGAGAAGGCCTCCCTGGAAGATCTGGGCCAGGCCAAGCGCATCGAGATCGGCAAGGAAAACACCATCATCATCGACGGTGCCGGTAACACCAGCGACATCGAAGGTCGCGTCAAGCAGATCCGTGTCCAGATCGAGGAAGCCACCTCCGACTACGACCGCGAGAAGCTGCAGGAACGTGTGGC
Organism: Nitrogeniibacter aestuarii; assembly: GCF_017309585.1. NCBI lineage: Bacteria > Pseudomonadati > Pseudomonadota > Betaproteobacteria > Rhodocyclales > Zoogloeaceae > Nitrogeniibacter > Nitrogeniibacter aestuarii. The sequence goes on from NZ_CP071321.1 coordinate 1,312,982, forward strand.
CAAGCTGGCGGGCGGCGTGGCCGTCATCAAGGTTGGCGCCGCGACCGAAGTCGAGATGAAAGAGAAGAAGGCCCGTGTGGAAGATGCGCTGCATGCAACCCGCGCAGCCGTCGAAGAAGGCATCGTGGCCGGTGGTGGCGTTGCGCTGCTGCGCGCTCGTGCCAACCTCGAAGGTCTGAAGGGCGACAACCACGACCAGGACGCCGGTGTGAAGATCGTGCTGCGCGCGATGGAAGAGCCGCTGCGTCAGATCGTGTCCAACGCCGGTGACGAGCCGTCCGTGGTGGTCAACAAGGTCTCCGAAGGTAACGGTAACTTCGGTTACAACGCCGGTACCGGTGAGTACGGTGATCTGGTCGAGATGGGTGTTCTGGACCCGACCAAGGTGACCCGCACCGCACTGCAGAATGCTGCTTCCGTGGCTTCCCTGATGCTCACCACCGACTGCATGGTCGGCGAGCTGCCGGAAGACAAGCCGGGCATGCCCGACATGGGCGGTATGGGCGGTATGGGTGGCATGGGCGGCATGGGCATGGGTATGTAATTGCCCGGACCCAAGCGTCCAGCGAAAAAGCCCCGCGTCAAGCGGGGCTTTTTTTATGCCTGTCACCTTGGCAAGGGCGCGCGAATGCGACCCGGCAAGGCGCGAAGCATGGGATAATCGTCGGAAAAAAATCGGCAGGGAGCAGCCCGATGCAGGTGCTGGGTGCTCCCTGGAGACTGTGCCGGAAACCGGACAGAACTCCCGCAGACCGAGAAAAGGAGAACAGCGAGGGAGAAAATAACGATGCCCGCTTACGCAAAACTTACAGACATCAGAATATGCGGATATTGCTAGCCGAGGATGATCCCGTCATTGCCGACGGCCTCGTGCGAGCGTTGAAGCGCGCCGGATATGCCATGGATCATGTGGCCACCGGGACCGAGGCTGACGCCGCGCTGGCGAGTCAGATCTATGATTTGGTGATTCTCGATCTGGGCTTGCCGAAACTGCCCGGGATCGAGGTGCTCAAACGTCTCAGGGGCCGAAAATCGGCCATGCCGGTCCTCATCCTGACGGCGCAGGACGGTGTCGACGATCGTGTGCGCGGTCTGGATGCCGGGGCTGATGATTACCTGACCAAACCCTTCGCCTTACCCGAACTGGAAGCGCGTGTTCGGGCGCTGACCCGGCGTGGCACGGGCCAGCCGCGCTGTATCGAACTTGGACAGCTGAGCTACGATCAGGCGGACCGTGTGGTCAAGATCGGTGGGCAGGTGGTCGAATTCTCGGCCCGCGAAATCGGGCTGCTGGAGATCTTCATCTTGCGTGCAGGGCGGCTGGTCAGCAAGGATCAGTTGGTGGACCATCTGTGCGGGTGGGGCGAAGAAGTCTCGAACAATGCCATCGAGGTGTACGTGCATCGCCTGCGCAAGAAACTCGAGTCCAGTGGTGTGCGCATCGTGACCGTGCGTGGCTTGGGCTACTGTCTGGAAAAGCCCGAAGGTGAAGCCAAGGGTGGCTGATCACGGCACCGGAGGGTGCGTGTGATTCCGCGTCGTCGCAAGGAAAAGGATGGCAACAAGGGGCAGTACAACTCCTTGTTTGGCGAAATCCTGGACTGGATGCTGGCCCCCTTGCTGTTTTTGTGGCCGATCTCGATCATCGTCACCCACAACGTGGCTGACAACATCGCCAATGAGCCATATGACCAGGCCATGGCCGAGAGCGTGCGGACGCTTGCCCGAATGGTCGAGTTCAATGGCACGCAGCCCGAGGTTCGATTGCCGGCGCCGCCGCGCATTCTTTTTCGCGCCGACCAGGAAGACACGGTGTACTACCAGGTGGCCGATCAGAAGGATCGGGTCATCTCCGGTGACGTCGAGATCCCCTGGACGGCGCCACCAGTGCGCCTGTTGCCGGATGAAGTTCATTTCCGTGACGAGGTGATCCATGGCGAGGAAGTGCGTATCGCCTATTTGTTTGCCCGGCCCGAGCCCGACCCGACACGGCCTCCCGTTCTGGTTCAGATCGCGGAGACCCGAAACAAGCGAGCGGATCTGGCCTCGCAGGTAGTGACCGGGGTGTTGCTGCCCCAGTTCGCCATCATCCCGCTGGCGGTGGTGCTGGTGTGGGTGGGGCTCTCCCGGGGGATCTCGCCGCTCAGCCGCCTTCAGGCGCTCATCCGGCGTCGCCGTCAGACCGACCTGTCGCCGATCTCGACGGCAGGCGTTCCCGAAGAACTGCGACCACTGATCGTCGCCTTCAACGAAATGATGTCCCGCCTCGAAGAAAACCTTCAGGCCCAACAGCGCTTCATTGCGGACGCCGCTCATCAGATGCGAACCCCGCTGACCGGATTGCGCATGCAGACCGAACTGGCGCTGGACGAGACCGACCCCGAGTTGTTGCACGATTCATTAACCCGGATCGCCCGAAGTACGGAGCGCGCCAGTCATCTGATCAATCAGCTGCTCACGCTGGCCCGGGCAGAATCAAGCTCCGAGAAAATCTATGCGGTCGAACAGGTCGATCTCGAAATGCTGGTGCGTGAAGTTGCGCTTGATCTGTTTCCCCGAGCCCAGGCCAGGCGCATTGATCTGGGTGTCGAGGATACGGGGTGGCCGCTGCTTGTCGATGGCAACCCTGTGCTGCTGAATGAGATGATCATGAATCTCGTGGATAACGCCATCAAATACACGCCCGAGGGCGGAACCGTGACCATTCGGACGCAGGCCACGGACTTTGCCATTCTCGAGGTCGAGGATACGGGTATCGGCATTCCCGAAGAGGATCAGGAGCGCGTCTTCGAGCGTTTCTACCGGGTACTTGGTAGCGATGCCGATGGCTCAGGTCTGGGGTTACCGATCGTGCGCGAAATTGCCGACATGCATAGGGCGAGCGTGACATTGAAGCCCAATCCCGCAGGGCCGGGATCGATCGCGCAAGTGGTGTTCCCGCGCAGTTACGCGCGTCGCCGGCCGCTTGATGAGGCGTAGTTTCAGAACTATTTGACTCGGACCGAGATTGGGCTATAATGCGCGCTCTTCGGCCAGTTAGCTCAGTTGGTAGAGCAGCGGATTGAAAATCCGCGTGTCCGTGGTTCGATTCCGCGACTGGCCACCAGAATCAAGAAAAACGCCGATCCTCAGGGTCGGCGTTTTTCTTTTTTACCGGGTACCTGCCGTCAATCATCGGCAAGAACCGTCTGATTTTCCTCAAGCTTTGGTCGCGGACGCGGGTGATATAATTCGGCCTCAGCCTCCCGACCTCTTTGCTTCATGCACCTTTTCGCGCTCGGATTGAATCACCACACCGCGCCCCTCGCGATTCGCGAGCGGGTGGCGTTTGGTCCTGAGCGTTTGCTGACCGCCCTCAAGGATCTGACCGGGCGTTGTGCGAAGGAAGCGGCGATTCTCTCCACGTGTAATCGCACGGAAGTCTATTTTTCGACGCAAGAGCCTGACGCCGCTGCGGACTGGCTGGCGCGCTATCACAGCCTGTCTCTGTCAGAGGTGGCGCCCTACCTCTATACCTATCCGGATCGCGATGCCGTGCGTCACGTGTTTCGCGTGGCCAGTGGTCTGGATTCGATGGTGCTTGGCGAGCCGCAGATTCTGGGGCAGGTCAAGGAAGCCATGCGTCAGGCGGAAGAAGCCGGCACGCTGGGCACCACCTTGCACAAGCTCTTCGAGCGCACGTTTTCTGTGGCCAAAGAGGTCCGTTCCACCACCGCGATCGGTGCGAACGTCGTGTCCATGGCCGCAGCATCGGTCCATCTGGCCGAGCGGATCTTCGAACGCATGTCGGATCAACGCGTGCTCTTTATCGGTGCAGGCGAGATGATCGAATTGTGTGCTGCGCATTTCGCAGGCACCGGGCCGAAGCAGATCACGATTGCCAACCGGACGCCCGAGCGTGCGACCGCCCTGGCGGAACGTTTCGGTGCCGACACGTTGCGCCTCGATCTGGTCGGCGAGCTCATGCACAAGTACGACGTAGTGGTCTCCTGTACGGCAAGCCGACTGCCGATCGTCGGCCTGGGGATGGTCGAACGCGCACTCAAGGCGCGTCGCCACCGCCCGATGGTGATGGTGGATCTGGCCGTGCCCCGCGATATCGAGCGCGAGGTCGAGGGTCTCGACGACATCTTCCTGTACACCGTTGACGATCTCGCCCAGGTTGTTGCGTCGGGCAAGGAGTCGCGACAGGCGGCTGTTCTTGAGGCCGAGTCGATAATCGAAGAGCGTGTGACCGGGTTCTTCAACTGGCTTGAAGCGCGCAATACCGTACCGACGATCCGGGCGCTGCGTGAAGAAGCGGACCGCTTGCGTCAGCAGGAACTGGAGCGGGCCATGCGCCGTCTGGCCCGCGGCGATTCGGTGGATGTGGTGCTGGAGTCCCTGAGTCATGGTCTGACGAACAAGCTATTGCATGGCCCGTCCCATTACCTCAATCACGCCGAAGGTGAAGAGCGTGCTCGTGCGGGCGAGCTGATTGGCCAGATCTTCAAACTCGGTGATCGCGGCGATTAGCCCGGACGCCTCGTGTGCCCGCCAGGGCATGCAGTGAGAATTCATGAAAGAAAGTATTCGGGACAAACTCGACCAACTGGTGGCGCGACTCGCCGAGGTGGATCATCAACTCGCCGACAGTGCCTCGCTGGATGGTCAGGCACTGGCTCGTCTGGGGCGCGAGCGCGCAGAGATCGAGCCGGTGGTATCCGCCTTCGGCCACTATCGGCAGGCAGAAGCTGACAGGGCCGCTGCCCGGGAGATGCTCTCCGATCCCGAGATGGCCGAGCTGGCTCGGGAAGAAATTGCGACCGCGGATGCGCAGATAGAGCAGCTGGAAAAAGATCTTCAAACAGCGCTGTTGCCCAAGGACCCGGACGACCACCGGAATCTGTTTCTCGAAGTCCGTGCCGGTACCGGGGGCGATGAAGCTGCCTTGTTCGCCGGGGACTTGCTGCGCATGTATCTTCGGTACGCCGAGTCCCGCCGCTGGAAGGTGGAGCCCGTGTCCATGTCGGAATCCGAGCTGGGCGGTTACAAAGAGGCTATTGTGCAGATCAGTGGCGAAGGTGCGTACGGGCGTCTCAAGTTCGAATCGGGGGGGCATCGAGTACAGCGTGTGCCGGTGACCGAGACTCAGGGGCGCATCCACACGTCGGCTTGCACCGTCGCTGTCATGCCCGAAGCAGACGACGTCGCGGAAGTCGATATCAACCCGGCAGACTTGCGAATCGATACCTATCGGGCGAGTGGCGCCGGCGGGCAGCACATCAACAAGACGGACTCGGCTGTGCGTATCACCCACCTACCGACCGGCATCGTCGTGGAGTGCCAGGATGACCGCTCGCAACACCGTAACAAGGCACAGGCCATGTCGATTCTGGCTGCACGCATTCGAGATGTTCAGTTGCGTGCTCAGCGTGAGTCCGAGGCGGCCACCCGGAAAAGTCTTGTCGGCAGTGGCGACCGCTCCGAGCGAATTCGGACGTACAACTTTCCACAGGGGCGCGTGACCGATCACCGCATCAATCTGACGCTCTACAAGCTGGACGCCGTTCTCGCGGGCGATCTGGATGAGCTGATTGGTGCCTTGTTGGCCGAATATCAGGCAGATCAGCTCGCGGCGCTGGCTGGCGAGGGCGCTTGAGCGGGCTGACCGTCGGTGCGGCGCTGCGGCAGGCCGGCGCGTTGATTGGGCGGGTCGATGCCCGGGTCTTGATGTGTCACGTGCTCGCATGCGGGACGAGTTACCTGATTGCCCATGATGACGCGCCACTCGACGCGAAGCAGACGGCGGCGTTCGATGCGCTTGTGCAGGGGCGGTGCCAGGGGCGCCCTGTCGCCTATCTGGTCGGCCATCGAGAGTTTTACGGACGTGAGTTCCTGGTGAACGAGTCGGTGCTGATTCCGCGGCCGGAGACCGAGCTCATTGTCGATCTTGCCAGGCAACTCTATCCGGAAGGGGCTGCGCGCGTGCTCGATCTCGGGACGGGGAGCGGCGCCCTTGCTGTCACGCTGAGCCGGGAATGGCCCGAGGCGGATGTGGTTGGTGTGGATGCCTCGGTGCCGGCGCTGGATGTTGCAAAGGTGAACTCGCAGCGTCTGGGTGCACAGGTCAGGTTCTGCGAAAGCGACTGGTTTTCTGCATTGAGCGACGAGCCACTGTTCGATCTCATTGTGTCCAACCCGCCTTATATTCGTGAATCGGACCCGCATCTGGCGGCGGGGGATGTTCGTTTCGAGCCCGCGAGTGCGCTGGTGGGCGGGCGAGACGGCCTGGCTGACATTGCGCGAATCTGCGCGGATGCGCCCGCGCACTTGCAGGCGGGCGGATGGCTGTTGTTCGAGCATGGCTATGATCAGGCCGGCGATGTTCGCTCGCTGCTAGCGACCGGGCCATTTCGGGACATTCAATCGTGGCGTGATATCGCCCGGATCGAACGGGTGACTGGCGGGCGGCTTGACGCTGCACGGGCACAGGCCTAAAATTCCCGATCATTTGACTCAACTATTGCGGGTAGCTTCATCATGAGCATTCAAGAGCAGATCAAGGAGTTCGTCTCCGCCAACCCCGTCGTGCTTTTCATGAAGGGCACGCCGCAGTTCCCCCAGTGCGGTTTCTCAGCCAAGGTTGCCCAGGTGCTGAAACTGGCAGGTGTCGAAGAGTACGCTGCGGTGAACGTGCTGGCTGATGAGGCGGTGCGTCAGGGGATCAAGGAGTACGCCAACTGGCCGACCATTCCGCAGCTTTACATCAACGGCGAGTTCGTTGGTGGCTGTGACATCATCAGCGAGATGTATGAAAGTGGTGAGTTGCAGGAGATGCTCAAGCAGGACTCCGCTGCGGGCTGAGTCATCAGGTAGGTTGCGGATCATTGAAAAGGGTGCCCTTGAGGCGCCCTTTCTAATTCTCGGCTGTCCGGATGGGCTCTTTGTCACGCCACTGCATCCATGCTTTACGCACAAGATGCCGCAGGAGCATCGCGAGTGGCATTCTCAGACTATGGCCTCTGATGTAGATAAGTTGTCGGGCCAGCGCCTTGCCCCAACTGGGCGTCGAGTCCAGATCCGGCCCGATGGCGCGCAGATAGCGATTGACCAGACGCGCGTGTGACGATTGCCAGTTGTGCGCCTCAAGAGCGTCCAGAATCGGGGCAATCTCGGGCCGATTGAAATACTGCTGAACGAGCAATAGCGCCAATGAAGTGGGTTCCTGCAGATCATGATGGATCGCCGCTTGCGCCAGCTTCATCCGGGCGTCATGACTGGAAAAACAGGTTTCGAGAAGGCGTGCTATATCGTGAATGTCGCGCAGGATGTTATCGACTTCACCCTCATGCACCAGGTGGCAACAGCTGTGGATCACGAGATCTTCAGGTGACGGGATCCTGAGGCATCGGAAACCGTTCAAGCGCGACGCTTCGGAAAAGATCCGCGCTGGGTCGGGGCGATAGCGTGCCGTCAGCGGCAGGATGGTGTGGTGAACGTCGATCACCGTCCCGCGATGTACATGCATCATGGGCGGTATTTCGTGCATCCACTGCCGATAGTAGCGTTGGTCGTAGGCATCAAGTTTCAGGCTGTTCCAGCCGTGCACTCTCAATTGCATTTCGACCCGGGCAATATGTTCGCGCGGGACGAGGATATCCACGTCGCCGAAGAGGCGGCCGTCAGCTGACGCGAAGTTGCCAAGGGCGTAGGCGGCCCCTTTGAGTAGCACCACGGGTACGTCAAGTTCGGACAACGCCTGATCAATCTTGTGCGCTTCCCAAGTCACTGACTGGCGCTGACGCCGGCTCAGCATCAGGGCGCCGACAAGATGTCTTGCCGGGCTTCCCTTCGGTATCTGATCGTGCGAGGTCAGAATCGCCCCGAGCTTGCCCAGCAGGTTTTCCTCGCGCGCAAGTGCGATCAGCTCGCGCCATTCGGACGAGCTCAGGTCCGCTGACAGCGAGGGTGCTGTCATCAAATGGGTCAGCTTGACGATGTCGGCGCGCATCAGTCAGCCTCAGCGACGATGCTCGCAATAGCGCGCAATCCTGCGTCTGTCGAGCCGTAGTTGATGCTGTAGCAACGTGTTTCGCTGAGCAAACTGCATAGTGTGTCGAAGCCGACGTCCCCCATTCGCTCCTGATTGAACGATTGTTGCTGAATCAGGGTGAAGGCTTCAGCCCGTGTAATCTCTTCAATGCTTGTCGTGCCGTCTTTGCTGAACTTGGGGAAAACAATCCACTTGGCTTGAGCGCTGCTTTCTGCTTTGAGCACCGATGTTTCCGGGACAGCTGCGTGGGCAACCGTGCCTTTTCGCGTGTCGTGAAAAAGAGGGCCGAGGCGGGCCCCCGGGAAACCGGAGACCAGATCAATGGATTCGTTCTTGAGACTGATCGGGCGCGGATGGGCGATCAGGCGACGTGTTGCCGGATCAATGATGGCAAGTTCGTCGGAGAAGAGTTGCCAGTCTTTCAGGTGGCACATCGATGCACACAGGGTGCTTTTGCCGGCGCCCGGGAATCCCGGCAGGATCACCGCGCGTCCTTCCCGTGCGAGAACTGCAGCGTGCAGGACGAGATAGCCGAGAGATCGGCTTGCAATGGTCCAGTTCAAGCCCCATTCGAGTAACGGGGCTGCCTGGTCTGCAGGGAGTGGGAGGAAGGGCATTTGTGCATCGGCGCGAAACCTCACCTGCTTTCGCCACCATCGGCGAACCCCTCCGCCAGGAATCAATTCCACGTCGAAGTCGACAAAGGCGGTTCCTTCGAGGCGTTCATAGGCGGAGTAAAACCGCGCCAGATGAGCGGCGACGTCCGCAAAAGGAGCGCGGACCCTGACATTGAAGGGTGGAATGCGAAGAATCGTGTCGAGCACTGTGTGGCGCGCTTAAGGAGGCGTCATTCGCTGGTGACTCGGAATATATCAAGCGTGACCAGCTGCTTCAAAGCCGCGTCGAATTCCTCGGGTGTCAATTCTTGAGTCACACCATGCAGCGACTCGGTGTTGATCGGTCCCCCGGCATCGAGCAGATGTTCGACCCAAAGCCGGGTCGTGCCGGGAATGACCCAATAGTCGCCGGAGTGCCTGTCAAAAAGAACAGATGGCTCTTCCGGGTGCCACTCAGGTGAAAGCGCCAGCGAGCGCCCCGGGTGAATGCACGTAAGGCTCACGTCGGGCGACTGAGATCACGGATTCGACGCGGACCAGGAGCGCTGGCTGATGAGTTTACTTGGACGTGCACCATTCGATGTTGAGGTCGGCGTTGATGTCATACATGCCGCTAATGTACGACACGAACGAGGAGGGGGTGAATGCTCGCTCACCGCATGCCTCTTCCGAGATGGCATCTGGGCACCAGTTCTGGTTGTTCAGGAGCGCCATGCCGGCATCAATCACCTGGGCGGTGGTCAGGGCGTAATCTTCGAACGCCAGCGAGTTGAGGTAGGCCGCACACAGATGCCACAGCAGATCACCTTCGTTGATGCCGGCGTTCTTCGGGAAAGCCAGAATGCCCCAGAGACCCCACTCTTCAGGGTTGATGGTGAAGGGGCCACCGGAGCCGCATTCGACGCTGCCTTGCGCCGTACCGGAATAGCTGGCCAGATGGTTGCTCGCAGCAGCTCCCCAGACTTCGAATGCCGTGGTTCCTTGGGCGCAGATGTTCGCTGGCGTCATGCCACCCAGGCCGGTCGGACAGAGTTTGACGTTGCGCAGTGTCGGCGGCGTGGCACCAATCCAGGCATTGAAATGCTGAGGGTTGCGCCAGAAGCCCGGAGAGCGGCCACCAGAGCACGGCGGGGGGGCGCCTCGCTCAGGACTGGTGTTGCCACTGACCATGGCCGAAGGGCTTTGGCAGATGTTTGTCCCCAGTGCCGTTTTGGCGCTCACCGCCATCATGACACCAACGCCGCCAGCGGCGCCGCGAACGAGGCGTCGACGCGAAATGCGGACAGACTCACTGGTGCCGGTGTTGGGCATTTGGATGTCTTGGTCTTTGCTGGGCATATTTGTCTTCATAACAATCTCGATCGCGTTTGGACGCTGGATTTAGCTCGGTTGACTCGAGTAAAAGCAAAAAGCAGGCCAAAACATTTTTCTGTGTATGTCCATGAATCTAAACATAAAAGTATTTATGCCATACACGTACTTGGCGGCTCTGTAAGAAAAATCGACAAGCCGATACACGGCATATCCTAGCAAAATGAGGGGCGGGATTCTGTCGATACCTCGCCGCAACGTGACGAAAATCGCGATCCCGTCTCAAGTCCAGGCATTGAGCCATTCAAGATGGCGAAGTGTTTCACGCTTGTATGCGGCGCCGAAGAGGACAAGGTGGTTCAGAAGGTGAAAGCAGCGATAAAGGCGCTCGCGCATGGCGTGATCTTCACGCGCCGGCATTGCAGCGCGATAGGCAAGAAAGAAGCTGTTTGGAAAGCCCCCGAACAGTGAAGCCATCGCCAGATCCGCGTCGGGGTCACCGAAGCTGGTCGCCGGGTCGAAAAGGACTGGCGTTCCGTCCGCCGTCATGCCGGCATTGCCGTGCCACAGGTCTCCGTGAGTCAATGCAGGCTGGAGGGGGTTGTTGGCAAAGAGTGCTGGCAGGCGGTTCAGCAGCTTCTCTCCCGGGATTTTCAGCTCTGTATGGCCCTGGTCAATTGCAGTCGCCAGAAGGGGGGCGAAGCGGGTTGTCGCGAGGAAGCGGCTCCATTGCGTTGTCCAGGTGTTGTTCAGTGGTGTGCGGCCAAGGTAGTGATCTCGCCGCCAGCCAAACTCGGGATTCGTGATGGTATGCAATTGGGCCAGCGCTTCGCCGAATCGTTTGCCTTCCGCGTCCGTGCCCACCGGGCGCAGGTCAAGATGCTCGAGGATGAGGCACGCGTGATCTGCGTTTCCGCGGACCGCGATGACTTCCGGAATCTTGAAGCAGCCAGGCGCCCGGAGCCCATCGAGTCCATCGCACTCGGCTTCGAACATGTCGAGTGCGACGGCGTCACCGGTTTTGACGAAGTATCTTGAGCCATCGCTAGCAAGAACGCTGAAGCTGTCGTGGACGCTGCCGCCGCTCACGGATTCGACGCGAGCAATCGAAAACGCGGGGGCGCAGGTCTGCCGAATCGTATCGGCGATGAAGTCCAGCCGCGCTGTGTTCATTGCTAGACGTTTGCGTAGCGCGCGCTGGTCATCGACAGGCGGGTGGCGAGTACTTCCAGAAATGCCTTGTAGAAGTGCATCCTGCAGGCATCGGAGGCACGCTGCAGTGCGCGGGAGCGCACGGTGATGATTTCGACCTCGGTGCTGGCCTCGACCGAAGCGGTCCGAACGCCACTGCCGGCCGAGAAAACGGCCATTTCTCCGAAGCAGTCGCCCGGCGTCAGCAGGTGCAGCAGGCGACCTTGCTTTGATACGCGCGCTTCGCCGCGTGCGAGGAAGCAGAAGTGATCGCCGGGTTCGCCTTCTTTGAGAATCATGGTGCCGGGCTGGGCGAAGCGCCATTCGGAGAACCGCACCACCTCCCAGATTTCGACGTCGGTAAATTCCCTGAAGAAGGTGAGGCCACGGAGCGTCTGGAACTTCTGGGTGTCCGAGGTCGCGGTTTTGCGGGCCGCCAGACCGATGTTCCTGAACGCGTGGGCGAGGTCATGGGAGAACTCGACCCACGTCTCGTAGCGATCTTCCAGATCCTTCTGCATGGCGCGCTGGACGATGGCGTCCAGTTCGTCAGGGACTTCCGGGCGCAGGGTCGCCGGGGATGGCGGCGTTTCGTTGGCAATCCGGTAGAGCAGGCTGTAGTTGTTCGTGGCCTCGAAGGGCAGCCGGCCGGTGAGCATCTGGTACATGACCACGCCCAGTGAGTAGATGTCGGTCTGATGCGTCAGCGGCATCTCGCGTACTTGCTGGGGCGACATGTAAGCCGGCGAGCCGACACCGGAGATCTGGGTCGTGTCCGACGCTGTAAACAGGGCGGCGCCGAAGTCGGACAGCTTGATGTCCTGCCCCTCCGGGTTGCACATCAGGATGTTGGCCGGCTTGATGTCGCGGTGGGTGATGCCCTGGTGATAGGCGTAGTCGAGGGCGCGGGTGGCCTTGAAGATGATTTCAATGACGCGATCGAAGGGCAACAGGCTGTCTGGCCGGCAGAACTGTTCGAGCGTCCCCCCCGGGACATATTCCATGACCACGTAGCCGTCGTCGTCATCGACCATGGCATCGTAAATCTGGGCGATGTGCGGATGTGACAGCCGCCCGGCGAGTGAGGCCTCGGTGATCAGCAGATGGCGATAAAGGCGCCCCCGTTCGGGGTCCTTGAGGACCTCGGGGTAGATGCGTTTGATCGCAACTTCGCGCTGGGCAAACGGATCGTAGGCCAGGTAGACGGCGCTGGTGGCGCCTTCACCCAGCAAACTGCGAAGCTCGTATTTGCCCAGGCGTTCCATGGCGTCAGCCCAGTCGCGCTCGTGCGCGCTCGACTGCGGCGCGCACCTGATTGGGGGCGGTGCCGCCGATGTGATTGCGGCTGTCCAGTGCGCCTTCGACGGTGAGCACCTGATAGACGTCCTCTTCGATCAGGTCGGAAAAGGCCTTGAGGTCGGGCAGCGGCAGGTCGGGCAAATCACAGCCGCGCGTCTCGGCGGCACGCACGGCGCGCGCAACCACTTCATGGGCGTCGCGGAACGGCAGGCCTTTCTTGACCAGATAGTCGGCCAGATCAGTTGCCGTGGCAAAGCCCTGCGAGAGGGCGTCACGCATGGCGTCGGCCTTGACCCGGATGCCGGGAATCATGTCGGTATAGATGCGTAGCGTGTCGATCACCGTATCGGCGGTGTCGAACAGCGGCTCCTTGTCTTCCTGATTGTCCTTGTTGTAGGCGAGCGGCTGGCCTTTCATGAGGGTGAGCAGGGTGATCAGGCTGCCGTTGACCCGGCCGGTCTTGCCACGCACCAGCTCGGGGACGTCCGGATTTTTCTTCTGCGGCATGATCGAGCTGCCGGTGCAGAAACGGTCGGCCAGATCAATGAAGCCCACGCGCGGGCTCATCCACAGGATCAGCTCTTCGGACAGGCGCGAGAGGTGCACCATCAGCAGTGACGAGGCGGCGCAGAATTCGATGGCGAAATCACGGTCGGAGACCGCGTCGAGCGAGTTTTCGCAGACGTCGTCAAATTCCAGCTCACGTGCGACGAACTCCCGGTCGATCGGGTAGGAGGTGCCCGCCAGCGCTGCTGCACCCAGCGGCAGCCGGTTGATGCGCTTGCGGCAATCGGCGAAACGCTCGGCGTCGCGGCGTGCCATTTCGCAGTAGGCCATCAGGTGGTGCCCGAAGGTCACCGGCTGGGCCACCTGAAGGTGGGTGAAGCCGGGCAGGGGCGTGGCGGCATTGGCTTCGGCCAGATCGAGCAGTGCCAGCTGGAAGTCACGCAGCAGGACAATGATCTGGTCGGTGGCGTCGCGCAACCAAAGGCGGATGTCGGTGGCGACCTGGTCGTTGCGGCTACGCCCGGTGTGCAGGCGTTTGCCGGCATCGCCGATGAGCGCAGTGAGGCGCTTCTCGATGTTCAGGTGAACGTCTTCATCCTGCAGCGACCACTGGAATTGGCCGTTGGCGATCTCTTCCTGAATGGTGTCCAGACCGCGTTCGATATCGGCCTGATCCTGATCGCTGATGATGCCCTGGCGGGCCAGCATTTTGGCGTGAGCGCGCGAGCCCCGAATGTCCTGCGTGGCCATGCGCTGGTCGAAGAACACGGAGGCGGTGTATCGCATCACAAGGTCGGAGACGGGCTCGGAGAAGCGTCCGGACCATGCCTTGCTGTTGTCATCCCGGTTGTTTTGTTGATCTGCCATAATGCGGAAAAAATTTTGCCAGGTTGGAGGATCGGGGCGGACGAGCGTTCAATGCCTGCCGACATGCCGGCCGCCGAATGGAGACGTTGCGCCCGCCAACGGGCGTCATCACGAAAGAGGCAAAGTATAAGTCAAAAGCCACGCGCACTCGCCACCCCGGGCGCACTGCCCGACTTCCGCAATATGGGGGTCATGCTCCGGGTGGTTCTGCTGGTCAATGTCCTGGTGGCGCTGACCGTGCCCATGCGTGTCGATCTCCCTGCTGGCTGGTTCGACGCGTGGCTTGCCCTCATTGGCGTCGTTGAACTGCCGCTGTTTCTGGTGCTCATCTTTGCGTACGTGATCAACCCCGTCCTGGCTGGTCTGCGCCCACGCACCTTCTGGTTCAGCGTGGTCGCGTTGGTCCAGGCAGTGGCTGTGCTGAGCCACCCCCTGCTGGGCGCACAGGCGGGTATCGACACCTGGCGCTGGCATGCCTGGGCACTGGCTGCCACCGTGATCAGTCTCGCGTATTTCGATCATCGCGGTCGTCTGCATTCGCCAGCACTTACCGAGGCTCGCCTGCATGCACTGACGGCGCGCATTCGACCGCACTTCCTGTTCAACAGCCTCAATGCCGTCCTTGGTGTGATTCGGGAAGATCCACGGCGGGCAGAGCGCGCGCTCGAAGAGATCGCGGACATGTTTCGCGTGCTCATGAAAGAGCAGAAAGAGCTGGTGCCGCTCGATGACGAACTCGATCTGTGCATGCGCTACCTCGATGTGGAGCGTTTGCGTCTCGGAGATCGGCTCAATGTGGTCTGGGACCTCGAGAACAAACCGATCGCGGCGCTCGTTCCGCCGCTGTTGCTTCAACCTTTGCTCGAAAATGCCGTCTACCATGGAATTGAACCGTCATCGGCGCCGGGTGACATGGATGTCAGGGTTGCCAGGAGAGGGAATGAAGTCTTGCTGGAAGTCAGTAATCCGATCGTCGAGACGCCCCGCCAGCAGCAAGGCAACCGCATGGCGCAGGAGAACATCCGCGAGCGCCTTGCCCTGTTCTTCGATCTGGAGGCTGACATGACCATCACGCGCCGCAGCGGACGTTATTCGGTTCGAATCCGATTTCCCTACCGGAGGATCAAGTCATGACGCAGTCGGAGCTTCGGGTTCTGGTGGTCGACGACGAGGCGCCGGCGCGTGCGCGGCTCAGGGATCTGCTCGGCGACATTCGCGAGGAGCAGCCCAACCGGATCGCGGGCTTCGCCGCCAATGGCGAAGAGGCGTTGCGACTGGTCGAATCCGAGAAGCCCGATGTGGTGCTGGCGGACATACGCATGCCGGGCATGGATGGCGTCGCGCTTGCCGAGCACTTGCACGCGGTGCATCCGGGGGTTGTCGTCATTTTCACGACGGCCTATGAAGAGTACGCCGTTCAGGCCTTCGATCTGGCGGTGGCCGACTATCTGGTGAAGCCGGTACGGGCGAGTCGCCTGGTCGATGCACTCGAAAAGGCCCGCAAACTGTGCGGACAGCACGGTGAGTCCGATTCCGAAGAAAAGCCGCTGAGCGTCACGGAGCGTGGCCGAATTCTCCTGGTGCCCATCGACACCATCCTCTATCTGAGAGCCGAGCAGAAGTACGTCACGGCCAGAACCCACGAGCGCGAGTACCTGCTGGACGATTCACTTGTGCATCTCGAGCAGGCGTATCCGGATCGTTTCTTGCGCATTCACCGCAACTGTCTGGTCGCCAAGGCGGCCATTGCAGGGGTGGAGCGCGAGCACTCGGAAGGCGAGGGGCGCTGGCTGATCGTGCTCAAGGAGTTTGAAGAGCCATTGCCGATCAGTCGTCGGCAGTGGCCTTCGGTGAAGGAAGCGCTCGGTCTTTAACGACCTCGCACGACCGGCGGCTCAAAGGCCGGGAATGACCTGCATGCCGTCCGACTGACGGCGGCCGCGTCGATGGCGGCGTTCATCGCCACCATGCACCGTAAAACCATGAGACTGGGCGCTGTACGGATTGCGTCGATCGCCCCTGCGCCGATCCGCGTGATGCATGAACGTGCAATTGCATCTCGATGCATCACAACTGACCAGGGGAAGAAGGGGGGCCTCCGCAGACAGGAAGCGGACGCCCTTGAGTGTTTTTGCGGTCTGGCAGGCGCCCGCGCCGAGGGTGATGGAGACACAGTGAAAAGGGGACGGTTGAGGGCCCGACTCATTTTCCGTGTTCGAGCGTTTACGATTCTTGACCAGCCAGAAGACGAGCACGACCGCCAGTGCAAGCAAGATCCACGTAGTAACCGACATGACAACTCCCATACGTTCTTCCCTGCAA
The DNA here is from genome assembly GCF_017309585.1 of Nitrogeniibacter aestuarii. Taxonomy (NCBI): domain Bacteria; kingdom Pseudomonadati; phylum Pseudomonadota; class Betaproteobacteria; order Rhodocyclales; family Zoogloeaceae; genus Nitrogeniibacter; species Nitrogeniibacter aestuarii. The sequence goes on from NZ_CP071321.1 coordinate 1,329,131, forward strand.
GTATGGGAGTTGCATGACGGCAGATGTTTCACCCGGAAACAGACGGCATGCTGTTTTGTATCCGGGTGTATCCATTTCGGCTGTCAACCGCTGTTTCTGAGTCCTGCGGCGATGCCGTTGATGGCGATGTGGATGCCGCGTCGGATGCGTTCGTCCTCGGCACCATTCCGATGTCGCCGCAACAGTTCCACCTGCACATGGTTGAGCGGGTCCAGGTAAGGGAAGCGGTTGTGGATCGAGCGGCGCAGCAGCGGGTTGCCCGCGAGCAACTCCTCCTGTCCGGTGATGTCCAGCAAGGCCTTCAGTGTGTGAGCGTGTTCCTCGCAGATGCGCGGGAAGATGGCCGCACGCAAGGCTTCGTCTTTCACCAGGCGCGAGTAGCGGCTGGCGATCCCCAGATCGCTCTTGGAGAGCACCATGTCCATATTGGACAGGGTGGTGGCGAAGAACGACCACCCCTGGGCCATCTCCTGCAGCAGGGCGAGCCCGTCGTCAGGGCGCTCTGCCAGGAACGCTTCGACGGCCGAACCGAAGCCGTACCAGCCCGGTAGCATGAGACGACACTGTGCCCAGCTGAACACCCAGGGAATGGCGCGCAGATCTTCGATCGCCGTACTCTTCTTGCGCGATGCCGGGCGCGAGCCGATGTTGAGATCGGCGATCTCGGTGATGACCGTCGATTCCCAGAAATAGTTTTCGAAGCCCGGCGTCTCGTACACCAGAGACCGATAGGCAGCGAACGCCAGGTCCGAGAGACGCTGCATGGCTTCCATGTATTCCGGTCGGGGCGCCGGCGCAGCGTCCTTGTCGAGGCTGGCCTGCAGTGTCGCCGCCACCAGCACCTCCAGATTGCGCCGGCCCACCTCCGGGTTGCCATACTTGGCGCCGATGACTTCACCCTGTTCGGTGAGGCGGATCTGCCCCTGGACGGCGCCCCCGGGCTGCGCCAGGATGGCCTCGTAGCTCGGCCCGCCCCCGCGACCGACAGAGCCGCCGCGACCATGGAACAGGCGCAGGCGGATGCCATGCCGCGCAAACACCTCGACCAGCTCGACTTCGGCCTTGTACAGCTCCCAGCCCGAGGTGAGGAAGCCCCCGTCCTTGTTGCTGTCCGAATAGCCCAGCATGACTTCCTGGGCCATGTCTCGAGAGCCGAGCAGCGCCATGTAGGCGGGTAGAGAGAACAGCCGGTCCATGGCCCGGCCGGCGGCCTGCAGGTCCCCGATGGTTTCGAACAGGGGAATCACGTTCATCGCCAGCGATGGCGCACGTGGGTCGAGCAGGCCCGCTTCCTTGAGGAGCAGCGCCACCTCGAGCATGTCGGAGACGCCATCCGTCTTGGAGATGATGTAGTTGGGCAGGGCGGCGGGGCCGAAACGCTCGTGCGCCCGCCGGGCGGCGAACAGAATGGCCAGTTCCTTCTGTGTTTCCTCGCCGTAGGCCACGTGGGGCGAGTAGAGCGGCCGAGGGGTCACGATCTCTTTCAGGAGCTGGTCAATCCGGGCATCTTCATCCATCGACAGATAGTCGATTGACGGGTCCGCGACCTGAAGCAACTCGGCCACCATGCGTTCATGCACGTCGGAATTCTGGCGCAGGTCGATGGGCGCCAGATGGAAGCCGAAGACCTTCACGGCGCGACGCAGCTGCCGCAGGCGTCCGCGGGCGAGTGCGGCGGAACCATTGTTCTCCAGCGAGGCATGGATGATGTCCAGGTCGGCTTCCAGTGCTGCGGCATTGGCGTACGGCTCGGCGCGACTGGCGGCCGGACGGGATGGCTGTGTGCCGAGCAGTGCCTCGTAGCTTGTGGCGAGGCGGCCATAGATGCCGGCCAGGGCGCGTCGGTAGGGTTCGTCCGCCCGATGCAGCGAGTGGTCACCGGATGCGTCGGCGAGGGCGTGCAACGCGTCCGAGGAGGACACCAGCCGGTCGGCCAGGGAGAGTTGCGACGATAGCGTCCAGATCTCGTCGAGGTAGAAATCAAGGGCAGTCCGCGACTGCATCGAGAGGGCCTTTTCGAGCACCTCGGCCGTCACGAAGGGGTTGCCATCCCGGTCGCCGCCGATCCAGCTGCCGATGCGCAGGAAGGCGGGCAGCTCGTTGGTGGCGGTCGGGACGTCGTGCGCCTGAAGCGTGTCCTCCACCTTGGCGTACAGGCGCGGGACCTCGCGCAGGAAAGTGGTTTCGTAGTAGGACAGGCCGTTGGCGACCTCGTCGATGACTGAAAGCTTGGCGGTGCGCAGCATGCGTGTCTGCCACAGCGTCAGCACGGCCCGGCGCAGCGCCGCGTCGTTTTCTTCAGTCTCTTCAGGCGTGAGCGCCATGCGGTCGCGCTCGTCGAGCAGGCGGGCGATGGCGTTCTGACAGTTGAGGATGCTCTTGCGCTGGACTTCGGTCGGGTGTGCCGTCAAGACCGGGCTGACCATGGCGGTACCGAAAAAGTCCTGAAGGTCGCGGGCGTCGGCACCATTGTCGAATGCGTGATCGATGGCATGGGCAAGGCTGCCTGCGCGCGGGGCTGACCCCTTGATCAAGTGTGCCCGTGTGCGCCGGATGTGATGCTGGTCCTCGGCGATATTGGCCAGATGGGAAAAATAACTGAAGGCACGAACCACATCGATGGTCTGGTCGCGGGACAGGGCGTCCAGGGTGGTCTCGAGGGCCTTGCGCGCCTCGGTATCGTCGTCCCGATGAAAGCGCACCGACAGCTGCCGGATGCGCTCGACCAGATCGAAGGCGGATTCGCCGCGCTGATCACGTACCGTGTCGCCCAGCAAGCGGCCCAGCAGGCGAATGTCTTCCCGTAGCGGGAGGTCCTTGTCCTGATTCATGGTGTGGTCCAAAAGTAGTCAATCATTCTGTCGCGTCTGGACCAGACCGCGCCGCCCTAGTGGGCGACGAGCTTTTCGCGTGCCACCTCGATGGCCTGCTCCAGGTATTGTCCGTAAAAGTCCGGCAGGGTGACGCCCACGATGGGTTCGGCCAGGGCGGTGCCATCCGGTCCGAACACCATCACGGTGGGTGTGACGAACACGCCGACCGCCTTCGCGAAGCTGCGGTGGCTTTGCGCCGTGCCGTCGAAACCGATCAGCGCATCATCCGAGTCCAGATCAATCTGCCGGTACAGCGCGCGATCCTGCCAGGGCGGTCGCGAAGCCATGGGCCCAATGTAATGCACCCGGGCCTTTTCGCAATAGCTGCATCCGGCCTGACTGAAGAGCACGAGCATGGGCATTTTCTGGCCCCGCATCAGTGCTGCCTCCTGCCGCAAATCGGTCGGCCGGGTCAAGCCCTCTTGAGCAAAAAGCGCGCCCGGTACCCATGCTAGAATCGCCGCCAGCACAGGCGCTATCAGTGCGAACCCTGATGTTGCGCTGCGATATCCGTTCGGAATGCGTTTAAATGGGTGTCGCATTGCCCCCGTCCTTCCTCTGTCTGATGAGATGACCAACGTGAGCCAGTCCCAAACCAACGTGAATCCGCCTGAAAGGCTCGTGATTGCCACCCGTGAAAGCCGCCTTGCCCTGTGGCAGGCCGAGCATGTCAAGGCGCGGCTCGAGGCATTGTATCCCGGCTGTCAGGTAGACCTGTTGGGTATGACGACCCGTGGCGATCAGATTCTCGATCGGCCGCTGGCCAAGGTGGGTGGCAAGGGGCTTTTCGTTAAAGAACTCGAAACGGCACTGCTTGACCGGCGTGCCGACATCGCCGTGCATTCGATGAAGGATGTCCCGATGGACATGACCGACCCGTTTGCATTGGTGACCATCTCGGCGCGCGAAGTGCCGCTGGATGCTTTCGTCTCGAACAAGTACGACAGCCTCGACGACATGCCGCCGGGCGCCGTGGTCGGCACCTCCAGCCTGCGTCGGGAGTCGCAATTGCATGCCAATTATCCGATGCTGGCGGTCACCAGTCTGCGCGGCAACCTCGACACCCGGTTGCGCAAGCTCGATGAGGGGCAGTACGACGCGATCATCCTCGCCGCAGCCGGTCTGACCCGGCTGGGCTTGGCGGAGCGTATTCGCGGCGTGCTGCCATCCGAAGTGTCGCTGCCGGCGGCCGGGCAGGGGGCGTTGGGCATTGAAGCCCTGTCCGATCGCCCCGAAGTGGCCGCCTGGATGGCGCCGTTGAACGACCGGGTGACGTCGGCCTGCGTGCGTGCCGAGCGCGCCGTGGCCAAGGCACTCGCCGGCAGCTGTGAAGTGCCCCTGGGCGCATTTGCGGTTGAAGAAAACGGTGGCCTGTGGCTGCGCGGCTTCGTTGCGCGACCGGATGGCAGCCAGATTGTCCGGGCCGAGCGACGTGGTTCGCTCGATGAAGCCGAGGCCCTGGGCCAAGCACTTGCCGACGAGCTGCGCGCGGGCGGTGCAGCCAAGATCCTCGCCGAACTCTGATCACATGAATGGGGCGTCGCCCCTGGCGGGGCGCTGCATCATCGTGACGCGCCCGCCGCGTCAGGCCGAAGGGCTGGCCGCTGCCATCGAGGCACGCGGAGGCGCGGCCGAGTGCATTCCTGTCATGGTGGTCGAGGCGGCGCCCATGGATGCTGTGCTCGCCGGTGTCATCGAGCGGCTCGACGATTTCTCACTGGCTTTTTTCGTCAGCGCGAACGCGGTCACATACGGCCTCGCGGCCGTTCAACAGCGGCGCTCATGGCCACATACCCTCAAAGTGGCTACGGTCGGGCCCGGGAGCGAGCGCGCCTTGCACAAGGCCGGCTTCGACCGGGTCATTGCGCCGGACAGCGGATTCGATAGTGAATCCGTACTCGCCCTGCCGGAATTCGCTGCCGAAGCGGTGAAGGGCAAGGGGGTCGTCATTTTTCGTGGCAACGGTGGCCGTGATCTTCTGGGTGATACACTCATGAAACGCGGAGCGAGCGTGGCCTATGCCGCGTGCTACCAGCGCCAGGTCCCCCAGGTCGGGGCTGAGCGGCTGCTGGCCTTGGCCGATTCGGCCGATGCCATCGTACTGACCAGCAGTGAGGGTGTTGGTAATGTGGCAGCCATGCTGGGCGAGGCGGTATCCCGCCTTCATGTCGTTCCCGTGATCTGCTCTCACCCGCGAATCGCTGCGCGGGCGCGAGCGGCCGGATTCCGGACCGTGGTGGAAACCATGCCAGGGGACAACGGCCTGATCGAAGGCATGGAAAATTTTTTCAGGGTTGAATCGAAGCGATGAGCGAAGAAAACAAGAAAGCCGATACAGACGAAGCGAAAGTGCAAGACGCGGATGTGGTCGGCACCGAGTCGTCCGGCGGGACTGAATCGACTGCCCGGCCGGCGAGCGACGCGCCTTCCTTGGCGCGCAGTGATGCATCGGAGCCGCCAAGGAAGAGCAAGCTCGTGCCCACCCTGCTTGTCTTGTGCTTGCTGGGCATCGGGTTCCTGGGCTGGCAGTGGTGGCAGTTGCGCTCGCAACTGACCAATGCCCAGACTCTGGTCACCGAGCGACTCGGCCAGAGCGACGACGTGGCACGCGAAGCGCGCGCTGGTGTGCGCACCGTGCAGGACACGATCACTTCGTTGCAAGGCAAGGTGGGCCTGCTCGAAGCCAAGATGGAAGAGTCCCAAGGGCAGGCCGCTGCGCTCGAAGACCTCTATCAGGAATTCTCACGTACCCGTGACGAACGCATGATGGCCGAGATCGAACAGGCCGTGACCATTGCCAGCCAGCAACTGCAGTTGGCCGGCAACGTCGAGGCGGCACTGATTGCGCTGCAGGGGGCGGAGGCCCGCCTGGCAACCACGACTCAGGGCCGGCTTGGCCCGCTGCGGCGAGCACTGGCGCGGGATGTGGAAGACCTTCGCGCCGCGCCGCGTGTCGATGTGACCGGTATCACCCTTAAGCTGGAGCATCTGCTCGAAGCGGCCGACACCTTGCCGCTGACATTTGCAGACCAGGCTGAAGCCAACCCTGAACCCGAGACCACCCCGAAGGGTCCGTTCCTCGATGACCCTTGGGCTTATGCCAAAGCCTTGGCGCAAGATGTGTGGGCGGAAATTCGCGCCATGGTTCGGGTCGAGCGACTCGATGCCCAGGCCGATCCCGTTTTGCTGTCGCCCTCCCAGAGCACCTACCTGCGTGAAAATCTCAAGGTCCGCCTGCTGACAGCACGACTGGCGCTGCTGGGTCGCGATCCACGTACTTACGAAGCCGACGTGTCGCGGGCTGCTGGCTGGGTGGGCAAGTATTTCGATCTGAGCAAGCCTGAGGTCAAGGCGGCGCTCGACACCCTGAACGAGCTGAAGACGATCCAGATCGCGCCGGAGCAGCCGATGCTCACCGAAACGATGGCTGTGTTGCAGAACATGCAGGGGCGTCCGCCGATTGCGCCGGTGGTGCCGGTCAAGCCGGAACCTGCCAAACCAGCGACCGCAGCGCCTGCCGCCAGTACGCCAGCCACCCCTGCAGAGGCCTCCGAAGCGCCTGCCGCCGAGGCAGCCAGCGAAGCGCCGGCGGAACAGGCACCGGCCCCGGTCGAAGAAGCCCCGGCTGCGGCCACGGGCGAAAAGACGGAGTAAGCCGACATGCGTGGATTGCTCTGGTTGATTGCCCTGTTCGCGCTGGCCGTCGGCGTTGCCATGCTGGCCACGGTCAACGACGGTTATGCCCTGCTTGTGTTGCCCCCGTACCGGGCGCAGGTGTCCCTGAATTTCCTCGTGTTGTCCATTCTCGGCACGGTATTGCTGGTGTACTTCCTTATTGGTGTCGTCAGCCGGGCGGTGCGTCTGCCGGCCAAAGTGGTGGCGTACCGTGACCGCCGTCGCCGCGAGCGCGCTGCCGACTCGCTGCGTGATGCGGTGCGTCTGCAGCTCGAAGGCCGCTACTCCCAGGCCTTGAAGATGGCCAAGAAGTCCTGGGGTGCGGGTGATCAGAGTGGCGTGTCCGCACTGGTGGCGGCGCGTGCTGCCCATGCCTTGCGCGATGAGACCCGCTACCGTGAGTGGATCGGCCACGCTGCCGAGCATGACGACAAGATCCAGACCGCCCGCCTGATGACCGAAGCAGAGATGGCGGTCGATGGTCGTCGCTTCGACGAGGCGGCCGAGCGGATCGAAGCCATGAAAGAGCACGACAGCCGTCCGGTGGCCACGCTGCAGCTGGCGCTCAAGGTGGCTCAGGCGAAGCAGGACTGGAAGGCCGTCGTCAAGATTGTCCGTCAACTTCGCAAGCACCACTTGCTGAGCGACGAACAGGCGGCACCCATGGTGCGCCGTGCACATCTGGCCACCATGAAGGCACTGGATGGACAGGGCGACGCGCTGGTTGAGTACTGGAATGCCATTCCCGCCGATGAGCAGAAAGATCGCATCCTGATTGAAAAGGTCGTGCCGCTGATGGTGTCCAACGGTCAGGGCGCGACGGTACGTCGCGTGCTCGAGAAACAGCTCGACGTGGAGTGGGAGACTGAGCTTGCCCGTCTGTACGGACAGTGTGGCGAGGAAGATCCGGTTGCCAGCCTTGCGCGGGCCGAGAAATGGCTGCAAGCTCACCCCAAGGATGCGGGTTTGCTGTACTCGCTGGGCCGGCTTTGCATGGCTGCCGAGCTGTGGGGAAAGGCCGAAAGCTACTTGCATGCCTCGGTGACGGCGACACCTGCGATCGAGGCGCATCTGAGCCTGGCGCAACTATCCGAGAAGCTCGAGCGTCCGCAAGAGGCACAGAATCACTACCGTCGGGCGGCCCAGCTCACCCATGCCACGGCGAGCGTGCCCGCCTTGCCACCCGCTGAAAACGAGGCTGCATAGAGAATCTGCACTCATGAAAAAGCCCCGATGGATCGGGGCTTTTTTTGGTTCTGAGCGGCGCTGAGAGGGACCTGTAGACCGGGTTCAGACCCATTCGCGAATGGGCAGAAAGTCCTCGTAAAGTCTGGCCTCTGGCGTGCCGGCTTCCGGATGCCAGTCATACCGCCATGCCACTCTGGGTGGCATGGACATCAGAATGGATTCGGTCCGACCGCCCGACTGAAGGCCGAACAGCGTGCCCCGGTCGAAGACGAGGTTGAACTCGACATAACGACCGCGGCGATAGGCCTGGAAGTCACGCTCGCGTTCGCCATAGGCCATGTCGCGACGACGCTCCAGGATCGGCGCGTACGCTTCGACGAAGGCGTCGCCGACCGCCTGGGTGAGGGCGAAGCAACGATCAAAGCCGCCCTCGTTCAAATCATCGAAAAACACGCCACCGACGCCACGCGCCTCGTTGCGATGCTTGAGGTGGAAATAGCGATCACACCAGGCCTTGTAGTCGGCATGCACCGCGTCGCCGAAGGGGGCGAGCGCGTGCTTGCAGGTGCGGTGGAAGTGCATCACATCGTCTTCGAAGCCGTAATAGGGCGTCAGGTCCATGCCGCCGCCAAACCACCACACCGGTTCGGCGTCGGGTTTGGTGGCGATGAAGAAGCGCACGTTCATGTGCGCGGTGGGGCAGTAGGGGTTGCGTGGGTGCATGACCAGCGAGACCCCCATGGCTTCAAACGCGCGCCCGGCCAGTTCAGGTCGGCTGGCGGTGGCTGAGGCGGGAAGGCCCTGGCCCTTCACATGCGAGAAGTTCACGCCGCCGCGCTCGAAGAGGTTGCCTTCCTCCAGCACGCGGGTGATACCGCCGCCGCCTTGTTCGCGGGTCCAGCTGTCTTCGATGAATGGCTTGCCATCGAGCGCCTGCAGCCGGTCGATAATGCGGGTTTGCAGGCCCGTGAAATAGGCGTAGGTCTCGTCCGTGCGCATGGGCTTATCGCTTGACCGCGCGGTGGCCGATGTCGCGACGATACTGTTTGCCCGAAAACTGGATTCGGTCGGCGATATCGTAAGCGCGCGTCTGTGCCGTGCGCACGTTGTCCGACAGGGCGGTCACGCACAGCACCCGTCCGCCGCTGGTGACCACCTGACCGTCCTTGAGTGCGGTGCCAGCGTGGAAGACGTGGGTGTCTTCGGATGCGTCCGGCAGGCCGGTGATCACGTCGCCCTTGCGGGGGTCAGCCGGGTAGCCCTCGGCGGCCAGCACCACGCCCAGCGCGATGCGGCGATCCCATTCGGCCTCGGCGGTGTCGAGGGTGCCCTTGATGGCCGCGTCCACGAGATCGCTCAGGTCGGACTTGAGGCGCATCATGATCGGCTGGGTTTCCGGATCGCCCATGCGGCAGTTGAATTCCACCACGCGCGGGTTGCCGTCGGCGTCGATCATCAGGCCCGCGTACAGAAAGCCGGTATAGGGCGAGCCCTCGGCTGCCATGCCCGCCAGGGTCGGGTGGATGATTTCGCGCATGACCTTGGCGTGCACCTGAGGCGTGACCACCGGGGCGGGGGAGTAGGCACCCATGCCGCCGGTATTCGGGCCTTCGTCGTTGTCCTTGAGGCGCTTGTGGTCCTGGCTGGTGGCCAGGGCAAGGGCATTCTTGCCATCGGCCATGACGATGAAGCTGGCCTCTTCGCCTTCCATGAATTCTTCGATCACCACGCGTGCACCCGCCGAGCCCATGCCGGCGTCACGCAGCATCATGTCGATGGCTGCATGGGCCTCGTCGAGCGTCATCGCCACGACCACACCTTTGCCGGCCGCGAGGCCGTCCGCCTTGATGACGATGGGGGCGCCTTGCGAATCGATGTAGGCGTGCGCCTCGTCAGCGTCGGTGAAGGTGGCGTAGGCGGCGGTGGGGATCTTGTGACGTATCAGGAACTGCTTGCAGAAGTCCTTGGATGCTTCGAGTTGGGCCGCTTTCTGCGTCGGACCGAAGATCGGCAAGCCTGCGGCGCGGAAGGTGTCCACCACCCCGTCGGCCAGCGGGGCTTCCGGGCCGACCACGGTCATGGCCACATCGTTTTCCTTCACGAAGGTAACGAGTGCGTCCTTGTCCGTGATGGCAATGTTTTCGAGCAGGGGCTCATGGGCGGTCCCGGCGTTGCCCGGGGCCACATACACTTTGTTGACCTTAGGGGACTGGGCGAGGCGCCAGGCCAGAGCATGTTCGCGACCGCCGCCGCCAATGACGAGTACTTTCATGTTGCGCTGAATTCCTTCGTGAGGCCCTGGGGTCAGTGACGGAAGTGGCGGAAACCGGTGAATACCATGGCAAGACCGTGCTCGTTTGCCGCCGTGATCACTTCTTCGTCGCGCATGGAGCCGCCGGGCTGAATGACCGCAGTGGCACCTGCTTCAGCCAGCACGTCGAGGCCGTCGCGGAAGGGGAAGAAGGCATCGGAGGCCACGACCGTGCCCGCGATGGACAGCTGGGCATTTTCTGCCTTGATCTTGGCAATGCGAGCGGAGTCCACACGGCTCATCTGGCCGGCACCGACGCCCACCGTCATGCCGTCCTTGCAGTAGACGATGGCGTTGGACTTCACGTATTTAGCGACGCGCCAGGCGAACAGGAGGTCACCCATTTCCTGTTCCGTGGGCGCACGCTGGGTCACGACCTTGAGATCGGCCACGGCGATAAGTGCGGTGTCTGCCGACTGGACCAACAGGCCACCGCCGACGCGTTTGTAGTCGAGCGCGCCTTCGATGGTGCCCAGCGGACAGGTCAGCACGCGCACGTTCTTCTTGGCGGCGAGCAGGGCCAGCGCTTCGGCCGAGTAGGACGGGGCAATGAGCACTTCCAGGAACTGGGCGCTCACGGCTTCGGCCGCGGTTACATCCACTTCGCAGTTGAAGGCAATGATGCCGCCGAAGGCCGAGGTGGGGTCGGTGGTGAAGGCTTTCTTGTACGCTTCAAGCGGGGTCGTGCCCATGGCCACGCCACAGGGATTCGCGTGCTTGATGATGACGCAAGCGGTGGTTTCGAAGGCTTTCACGCATTCCCAGGCGGCATCGGCGTCGGCGATGTTGTTGTACGACAGTTCCTTGCCTTGCAGCTGGGTGTAGCCGGCAACGCCGCCCGCCGGGGCGTTGGGCTCACGGTAGAAGGCCGCATTCTGGTGCGGGTTCTCGCCGTAGCGCAGATCCTGAACCTTGTCGAAGGCCACCTGCAGGCGCTCCGGATAGGCCTGGCGTTCGCCGGATTCCGTGAGCGAGGTGAGGTAGTTGGAAATGGCGCTGTCGTAGCGGGCGGTGTGGGTAAAGGCCTTCACGGCCAGCTCGAAGCGGGTGCGATAGGACAGGGCGCTGCCGTTGGCCTTGAGCTCTTCGATCACCTTGTCGTAATCCGCAGGATCAGTGACGATGCCCACGCCGCCGGCTTCGTCGCCGTGATTCTTGGCTGCGGCACGGACCATGGTCGGACCGCCGATGTCGATGTTTTCGATGGCGTCTTCGAGCGAGCAGTCGGGCTTGGCCACGGTCTGGCTGAACGGATACAGGTTCACCACCACCAGGTCGATACGGTCGATGCCGTGCTCAGCGATTGTGCTCAGGTGTTCGGGCAGGTCGCGACGGGCAAGAATGCCGCCGTGCACTTTCGGGTGCAGGGTCTTGACGCGGCCGTCGAGCATTTCGGGAAAGCCGGTGTAGTCGGAAACATCGGTCACCGGCAGGCCGGCGTCGCGTAGCAGCTTGGCGGTGCCGCCGGTGGACAGCAGCTTGACGCCTAGGGCGTTCAGTTCGCGGGCGAAGGCTTCAATGCCGGTCTTGTCGGATACGCTGAGAAGAGCTTGAGTCATGTGCATGCTTGATGATGAGGCGCTGTCAGAAACGCCGGGGTGATTTAGATGAGGTCGTATTCGGCCAGTTTGCGACGCAGGGTGTTGCGATTGATGCCCAGCATCTGCGCGGCCAGGGTCTGGTTGCCCTCGGTCTGGGCGAGCACGAACTCGAGCATGGGGCGCTCGGCGCTGCGCATCACCATGTCGTGAAGCGCTGCGGGCTGTTCGCCCTCCAGATCCTTGAAGTACTGATCGAGTGTGCGGGTGACCGCACAGGCAATTTCGTTCTTTTGGCTCATGCGGCCAGTTCCTCGTAACAGGACGGCTGACGCTGCAGTTGCACGCCCTGTCGGTGCAGGTGGTCGAAGAAGCGGTCTGTTGCCGCCAGTTGCCCTTCGACCGTCTCCTCGACGTTCATTGCCTGGCGAAACTGTTGGGCACCTGCCAGACCCTTGGTGTACCAGCCGATATGCTTGCGCGCGATGCGCACGCCCGACCACTCGCCGTAAAACGCGTAGAGATCGTTCAGATGACTTCGGCAAATGTCGCGGATCTCGAGCACCTCGGGCGCCGGCAACTCTTCGCCGGTGGCCAGGAAGTGTTCGATTTCGCGGAAAATCCACGGGCGGCCCTGAGCGGCCCGGCCGATCATGACGCCATCTGCGCCAGTGTACTCAAGCACGGCCGCTGCCTTGCGGGCGGAGTCGATGTCGCCGTTGGCGATGACCGGGATGCGCACTTGCTGCTTGATGGACGCGATGGTGTCGTATTCGGCATTGCCCATGTACTTGTCGGCGCGAGTGCGCCCATGAATGGCCAGGGCACGAATGCCAGCCTCCTGGGCAATGTGCGCCAGGCGGGGGGCGTTGCGATTGTCCCGGTCCCAGCCGGTGCGCATCTTGAGTGTCACCGGGAGGTCGGGCACGGCGCTGACGACGGCCTCGAGGATCTGGCCGACGAGCACTTCGTCGCGCATCAGCGCCGAGCCGGCGGCCTTGTTGCACACCTTCTTGGCCGGACAGCCCATGTTGATGTCGATGATCTGAGCGCCATTGGCCTGATTGTGTCTGGCCGCCTCGGCCATCATCTGCGGATCGCCGCCGGCAATCTGGACCGAAATGGGTTCGGTTTCGCCCGCGTGATCGACGCGTCGCTGCGTCTTCTTGGTGGCGTACAGAAGGTTGTTCGATGTGACCATCTCGGAGACGGCCAGTCCCGCGCCCATCCGCTTGCACAACTGCCGGAACGGTCGATCGGTCACCCCGGCCATGGGGGCGACGAACAGATTGTTACGCAGCTGGAAGCCGGCGAAATCCATGGTGTGGGGCAGTGCGGGGAAAAGCGGCAATTCTACCCGATGCCGGCCGCTGGGCGAAGCCCGAAATTGTGACGCACCTCCTTGCCGGCGTTGAATTTTTTCACTTATTCGACGGCAGGTTCAGGGCCAGGCGCGTGCGCCGAACATCATGCGTTTGGCCACGAAATGGCGCAGCGGCGGTGCCAGATCAAGGGCGGTAAGCCCGAGTCCGCGCAGGTGGCGCAAGGGGCCGATGTCATTGCTGAAGACACGTACCAGGGCGTCGGTAAAGCCCACGGTGCTGCGCCGATCGGTCCGTCGAGAGCGCAGGTAGGCGTCAAGCACGTGCTGGTCGCCGGGGTCGTCGGATTCGAGCAGATGTTCGCTCAGGGACCAGACGTCACGCAGTGCAAGATTGAAGCCCTGGCCGGCCACGGGATGGAGTGTCTGAGCGGCGTTGCCGAGCCAGACCAGCCGTTCGTCGGCCGGATGACGGCGCACGCGTAATTGCAATGGAAAGCGTTCGCGCTGACTCACCCCCTGAAGCCGCACTCGATACCCGAATGACTTCTGGAGTTCGGCGAGGTAGGCGGTGTCGTCGAGCGCCAGCAAGGCGTCGGCGTGCTCCGGGCTGGCCGTGTGCACGACGGCAAAGTCGGTGCCGCATGGCAGCAGGGCGATGGGGCCGGTGCCGGTGAATCGCTCATAGGCAGTGCTGCCATGCGCACGGCTCGGGGTGGCCATGCAGATGAGCGCATGTTGATCGTATTCGCGTATTTCAATCTCGGGGTCGTCGGCGCGCATGCCGCCTTCGGCGCAGGCGGCCAGGCGAGACTCGAGGATGTCGGTCACGCCCTCGCGCTCGATCCTGACCCGGCCCGGCAGATGCCTGTCGATCTCGGCCCGGGTGTGATCAAGGAGCTTGATGCCTGCGGTTCGGATCGCGTTGTCCAGTGCGGCAGCCAGATCCCCGGCCCGCACCACGTGGCCCAATCCGTCGACCCCGTAGTCATCCTCTTCAATGACCGTGCGCCCGCCGCCGCCTTGCTGCGATACATGGATGTGGCGGATCGGGGTGGTGGGCAGGTCTTTCCAGACGCCCAGTCGTTCAAGCGTGAGGCGGGTGCCGTGAGACAAGGCCAGCACGCGCGGATCTTGGCGGGCGGCACCCCGTTCGCGGGCGTCCAGCAAGGTGACCGAGTGCGGTCCATCTTTGAGGGCAAGCGCCAGGGCCATGCCCACCGGGCCGGCGCCAACGATGGCAATATCCGATTTCGTCATGCCGTGTCGCGCATCAGCGCTTCAATGTCGTCGATGGTTTTGGGGGCGTCGGCCGTGATCAGCTCGCAGCCTTCAGGGGTGACCAGTGCGTCGTCTTCAATGCGAACCCCGATGTTCCAGAAGGCCTCGGGCACATCGTCGGCGGGTCGGATGTAGCAACCGGGTTCGATGGTGAGCACCATGCCCGGTTCGAGTTCGCGCCAGTCGCCGTGGACTTTGTATTCACCCGCGTCGTGAACATCCATGCCCAGCCAGTGACCGGTACGGTGCATATAGAAGCGGCGGTAGTCGCCTTTTTCGATCACTTCGTCAACGCTGCCCTTGAGCAGGCCGAGGTCGACCATGCCTTGGGCGAGCACCGCCACCGCTGCATCATGAGGGTCGTTCCAGAGGGCTCCGGGGCGGGTTGCTTCGGCTGCGGCGCGCTGAGCGTCGAGCACCAGGTTGTAGATGTCGCGCTGGGCGCCGCTGAAGGTGCCGTTGACCGGGAACGTGCGCGTGATGTCAGAGGCGTAGCCGTCGAGTTCGCAACCGGCGTCGATCAGCAGCAGCTCTCCGTCACGCATTCGCCGGTCGTTGGTCACGTAGTGCAGCACGCAGGCATTGGGACCGCTGGCAACGATGGATGAATAGGCGGGAAACGGAGAACCCGCCGATCTGAATGCATGCAGGAGTTCGGCTTCGATCTCGTATTCGAAGCGATCCGGCGCACTGGCGCGCATGGCACGCCGATGGGCACCGGCCGAAATCTGCGCGGCCTTGCGCATGATGTTCTGCTCAAAGTCGTCCTTGATCAGGCGCATTTCGTCGAGCACGGCATGAATGTCGGCAATGGCGCCGGGTGCCGTGATGCCGGCGCGCGTCTTCTCGCGCACGCGGCCGAGCGCATCGATGATGCGTTTGTCCCATGCGGCATCGTGACCCATGGCGAAATGGATGGTCGGTTGATCCGCCAGCAACTCGACGATCTTTTCGTCGAAATATGCAATGGCGTGGGCTTCGTTCACACCGAACTGGGCCGTGGCAGCCTCTGGCCCCCAGCGATAACCGTCCCAGATCTCACGCTCTTCGTTCTTTTCGCGGCAGAACAGAATGCTGCGCGGGTTGTCGCCGCCGACCAGCACGAGAACGGCCTCCGGCTCAGGAAAGCCGGTGAGGTAGTGAAAGTAGCTGTCAGGCCTGAACGGGAAGTGAGCGTCTCGATTGCGCACCACTTCGGGTGCCGTCGGGATGATGGCGACGCCGCCGCCGGTCTGTTGAATATGGTCGAGCAGGCGCTGGCGACGCGCTATGAAAGGGGCGTAGGGGTGAGTCAAAGAGGGCTCCGGGTCTGCAATGCGTCGATGGTGTGACTTTACGCCCGATCAGGCGTTCTCGCGAAGCTGCCGATCGAGTTCGGCCAGCCGTTCGGGGGTGCCGATGTCCATCCACCGGCCGGTGTGGTGCTGGCCACTGATCCTGCCCTCGGTCATGGCCTTGCGCAGCAAGGGGCCGAGAGGCGCGCGCTCGTTGGCGTTGAGCCCGGCGAACAGGTCCGGATGGTAAGCGCCGATACCGGAGAATGTCAGCATGGGTTGCCCTGTGCTCGACACACGTGCGCCCGCCAGATGGAAGTCCCCCGCGGGATGGTGTGGCGGATTGTTCACCAGCACCAGATGGGCAAGATCCCCGCGAGCTGACAGTGTCCGGGCACGCAAGCACAGGTCGGCAAGATCGACATCGGCGAACACGTCGCCATTGATGACGATGAACGGATCGTGTCCGAGCAGGGGGAGGGCCGTTCGAATACCGCCCGCTGTTTCGAGCGCTTGTGATTCGGGTGAGTACGCAATCGAAAGGCCGTAGGCCGTGCCGTCGCCCAGCCGCGCTTCGATCAGGTGGCCGAGGTGGGCATGGTTGATCACCACGTCGGTGATGCCGGCGCGTTGCAGGCGCTTGAGGTGGTGACCGATCAGGGGCTCGCCACCGGCTTCCAGCAGCGGTTTGGGGCAGGTGTCGGTGAGCGGTCGCATGCGCTCACCCCGGCCGGCGGCCAGAATCATGGCTTTCATCAGAAGGTGTAACCCACGCTGGTCTCGATCGGATCGGATCGGTCGATCAACCTGAGAATGGGTTTGAGTTCGCCATAGCGCTCGCAGGCCTTGCGGAGGTAATTCATCACCCGCGGCATGTCGGCCAGATAACCGTCCTTGCCATCGCGATGGTACAGGCGGGCAAAAATGCCGAGCACCTTGAGATGGCGCTGGACGCCCATCCATTCGAAATCGCGATGGAAGTCGGCAAAATCCTCGCGCACGGGCAGACCGATCTGGCGGGCGGTCTCCCAGTAGCGGGCCAGCATGTCGAGCACGAAGGCTTCGTCCCAGTCGATGTAGGCGTCTTTGAAGAGCGAAACCAGATCGTAGCTCATGGGGCCGTAGACGGCGTCCTGAAAGTCGAGCACGCCAGCGCCGTGGCTGGTGACCATGAGATTCCGACTGTGAAAGTCCCGGTGTACGAAGACCTTGGGCTCGGCCAGATTGACCTCGAGGATTTTGTCGAAGGTCTTGTCCAGCAGCTTGCGTTCGGTCTCGTTCAGCTCGATCTGCTTGTGCGTGGACAGGTACCACGCCGGGAACAGCTGCATTTCGGTAAGCAGCTTTTCGCGACTGTATTCCGGCAGGGCGTCGGGCGTGCTGGCACGCTGGATGCAGACCAGGCTGCCCAGCGCATCGGCGTAAAGGGCGTGTGCCGTTTCCGCGTTGAGCGCCGACAGGTAAGTGGTGTCCCCCAGGTCTGTCAGCAGGAGGAAGCCCGCTTCGATATTACGATCGAGCACGTGCGGCACCTGGGCCCCCGCTTGGCCGAACAGTTCGCTCACATGGATGAAGGGCCCCGTATCTTCCTTGTCCGGTGGCGCGTCCATGACGATCCGGGTCTCGGGTTCCCCCTTGATGTGCGCGCGAAAATAGCGACGGAAGCTGGCATCGGCCGAGGCGGGCGTGAGCTCGATCCGGCGGCCAGGAAAACGGCTTTCAAGCCACTGCTGCAATTGGTCGAGTCTTTGCACTTTTGGCCTTTCGTGTTCGTGTAAAATGCCCGGATTTTAGCAAACAGCACCGTCGGGCCGTTGACCCCAGCGTTCGCCCGAGCGACATGCCACATGGAGACAAGCATTGCCGCAATCTGAATGCTGGAAGATGAAAGCCATCCCGTGTCTGCTGGCCGTATTCCCGGCCCTGGCGGGTGCGGCCGAGGGGCTTTCCCCGCTGCAGGTCGATCCGGCGCTGTTGGCGCCCGCGACTGCACCATCGAACGCTGGTCGCGTGGTTGCGCCCCGGTCGATTGAGCGTGAGCCGGGCGGCGTGACGCCGGCCGACCCCGGGGGGGCGGTGGTGACACCCGTGCCCGAGTCCCGACCCGAGGCGGCCTCCGCCCGACCGGAGTCGGTGCCGCTCGATGACGAGCTGGAGAGTCCGACGCCAGGGGCGACGGTAGTCGTTGCCGACCGTATCGACGGTCAGCAGGATATCGAGATGGTCGCCGAGGGCAATGCGCGCCTGGGTCGCGATGGCACGCGGCTGCGTGCTGACAGAATCGTGTATCGGGAGGTTCAGGACGAGATCGAGGCGTCGGGCGACGTCGAGTTCCGCCGGGGGACCGATACCATTCAGTCACAGAACCTCCGTGTTCAGCTCGATGCCCAGACCGGTGAGGTCACGGAACCCGCCTACTCTTTTTCGCGCGAGGTCGTTCAGGGCGGCATGAGCAAGAAGGTGGTCGGCGGCGGCAAGGCTGATGTGCTCAGACTCGAAGGCGAGAACCAGTACGCGCTCGAAAATGCCACCTGGAGTACCTGCGCACCGCCGGATCCGGACTGGTATCTCAAGGCGGGTGAACTTGAGCTCGACTACGATCGGGAAATCGGCGTTGCCCGCCACACGACCGTCGTGTTCAAGGATGTGCCGATCTTCTACATGCCCTGGGCAGAGTTCCCGCTGGCGGCTCAGCGCAAGTCCGGTTTCCTGCCGCCGACCTTTGGTACCTCGAACAAGACCGGTGTGGATCTCACGGTTCCGTACTACTGGAATATCGCGCCGAATTACGATGCGACCATTGCGCCGCGTTACATGAGCCGTCGCGGCTTCCTGCTTGGCGGCGAGTATCGCTATCTGACCGATTCGATGGATGGCGTGATCAGTGGTGAATGGCTGCCCGAGGATCGGGTGGCGGGTCGCAAGAACCGGGCGGCCGGATCGCTGAGACATAACCAAAATTTCGGCAGTGGATGGACCGCTTACGCAAACCTCAACGGCGTCTCCGATAAAGAATACCTTGAAGATTTGAATTCCAGTCTGGCGGTTGCCTCCCAGACGAACCTGTTGCGCGAGGTAGGCGTGACTTATTCCCCTGGCACATGGTGGTCGGCAAGTCTGAGGGGGCAGAGCTATCAGACACTCACGGGCGAAACACCGTATCGCCGTTTGCCGCAGCTCACGTTGGGCGGCAGGAGGACTCTCCTGAATGATCAGGCGGACCTGATCCTCTTGAGCGAGTATGTAAATTTCGCGCACCCGGATGAGGGCAAGCCCGAGGGCTCTCGGCTCACGCTCTATCCAAGCGTTGAGGCGCCGCTCGGCAATGCCGCCTTCACCCTGACGCCGAAGCTGGGTCTGCACTACACACGCTACTCGCTCGACCGGCCATTGGTCGAGGGCGAGGAGCAGATCACGCGCACACTACCCATTTTCTCGCTGGACAGTGGTGTGGCGTTCGAACGGGAAACCACCTGGGGTGGTCAGAACGCGATCCAGACGCTGGAGCCGCGCATCTACTACGTCAACGTGCCGTACCGCGACCAGGACGCGATCCCGAATTTCGACTCCGGTCTGTATGACTTCAGCTTTGCTCAGATCTTCTCCGAGAACATCTTCAGTGGCGGAGACCGCATCTCGAACGCCAACCAGGTCACCGCCGCAGTGACCACACGTCTGATCGACGCCGAGACCGGGGTTGAACGTATGAAGTTCGCGCTCGGCCAGCGCTATTACTTTGCCGATCAGCGCGTCACGCTGCCCGGGGTGCCGGCGCGAACCGGACGCCGGGCGGATGTTCTGGCTGCCTTCGAAGGACGGATCACGAATACGGTCAGCCTCGATACGGCGTGGCAGTACAACCCGCGTGACAAGCAGACCGAGCGATTCAACACCGGTTTGAGTTACCAGCCGGGCTTTGCCCAGGTCTTCAACATCGGCTATCGCTACACCCGGGACGTCCTGCGCGATCTGGACATCTCTGCGCAGTGGCCGCTTGCCAAGCGGTGGTATGGTGTGGCCCGGTACAACCGTTCGCTTCGGGATCACCGTGTGACCGAAGCACTGGCGGGGCTTGAGTATGCCGGGGACTGTTGGGTCTTTAGAACGGCCCTGCATCGATTCGCGACCACCGAGAACGAAGTGACACAGGCGATTTTCCTGCAGCTGGAACTGACCGATCTGGCCAGTGTCGGATCAAGCCCGGTCGATCTGCTCAAACGCACCGTGGGTGGTTATGGCGTCATCAATCAGCCCATCGCTGATCCGGTGTTCGGCCAGTAATGTCCGATGGGACATGGTTTTGACAGGATGTATATGAAGAAAACGATTTTCAGCATGGCCTTTGCCGCGCTCGCTGTGTCGTCCGCGTTGCACACGGGGGCCGCAGTGGCTGCCCGGGTCGAACTGGTGGACCGTATTGTCGCAGTCGTCAATAACGAAGCGATTACGGCGTCGGCGCTGGAAGAGCGGATCGAACAGATCCGTCGTCAGTTCGCCCGCAGGGGCGACCAGCTGCCGTCCGATGACGTGCTGCGCCGTCAGGTGCTCGACCAACTGGTCGCCGAAAGCGTTCAGGCCCAGCGCGCGCGTGAGGCCGGCGTCCGTATCGACGACATCACGCTCGATCAAGCCATCCAGCGCATCGCCGACTCCAACCGCATGACGCTGTCCCAGTTTCGCTCTGCGCTGGAGGGTGACGGCATTTCCTGGGAGAGCTTCCGGGCAAACATCCGGCGGGAGATGCTGATTTCGCGATTGCGCGAGCAATCGGTCGAGTCCCGTGTCGTGGTCACTGACGCAGAGATCGACAACTTCATCAAGAACAATCCCGACGTGGCAAGCGAGACCGAATATCGCGTTGCACACATCCTGGTGCGTGCGCCCGAGGCGGCTTCGCCCGAGCAACTCCAGGCGCTGGCGCAGAAAGCCGAAGCGGCGCAGCAGAGCGCTGCGGCGGGCGCAGACTTTTCCGCACTGGCCGCAGAGGTCTCGAACGCACCGGATGCGCTTCAGGGCGGTGACATGGGCTGGCGCGCGCCGAGCGCCATGCCGGGACTCTTCGCGCAGGCGGTGCAGAACATGTCGCCGGGCGAGGTGTCTCCTGTGCTGCGCAGTGCCGCCGGCTTTCATGTCATGAAGCTGATCGACAAGCGAAGCACCGGCAAGGCCGAGGCCATGGTCGAGCAGACACATGTCAGCCACATCCTGATCAAGACCACGGAACTCATCACCGATGACGATGCGCGCAAGCGTCTCGAAACCCTGCGCACCCGTGTGCTGAACGGCGAATCCTTCGAGGATCTGGCTCGGGCCAACTCGGACGATCTGTCTGCTGCCAAGGGCGGGGATATCGGCTGGGTCTATCCGGGTGATACGGTGCCCGAGTTCCAACGGGCCATGGATGCGCTGGCGCCGGGCGAATTGAGCGAGCCGGTGAAGTCGCCGTTTGGCTGGCACCTCATCCGGGTCGAAGAGCGCCGGACCGAGGACGTGTCCGACAAGCGCAAACGTGCCGTGGCGCGCAATACGCTCAAGCAGCGCAAGATCGAAGAAGCCACCGACGACTGGCTGCGCCAGTTGATCAGTAGCGCCTTCGTGCAGTACCGGCTCGACGACGTCGAGTAAGCCGACCGATCATGATGGCGCGCCCCTGTCTGGCAGTGACCAGCGGAGAGCCGGCGGGCGTCGGGCCTGAACTGTGTCTGCGCCTGATTGATCACGACTGGCCGGGGCGGCTGGTGGTGCTGGCCGATGAGCAGATGCTGGGCGAGCGCATGCGCCAGCTGGGGATGTCGATCCCCTTGCATTCCTACGAGCCGTCCGAAGCGCCGCCAGCCGGCGCGCTTGAAGTGTTGCATACCCCATGTGCGGTGCCGGTGGCGCCAGGCAGGCTCGACGCGGACAATGGCCGCAGCGTGCTGGCCATGCTCGATCGGGCGATTGATGGGTGTGTGCGCGGAGAGTTTGCCGGCATGGTGACGGCGCCGGTGCACAAGGGCGTGATCTGCGAGGCCGGTGTGCCGTTTTCTGGGCATACCGAATACCTGGCCGAATCAACGGGAACAGCTCGGGTCGTCATGATGCTCGTGGGCGGTGGCATGCGCGTCGCATTGGTGACGACGCATCTGCCGCTCGCGGATGTGCCCTCGGCGATCACCACGACGGCACTGGCTGAAACCCTGGACATCCTCGATCACGATCTGCGCGAGCGATTCTCGCTGACGCAGCCGCGCATCCTGGTGGCAGGCCTCAATCCCCATGCCGGAGAGGGCGGACACATGGGCCGGGAGGAGATCGAGGTGATCAGCCCCGTGCTTGAGCGTTTGCGCCAGACGGGCATGGATCTGGTCGGGCCGCTGCCGGCTGATACCCTGTTTGTGCCACACACCCTGCAGCAGGGGGACGCGGTGCTGGCCATGTATCACGACCAGGGCTTGCCGGTGCTGAAGCATGCCAGCTTTGGCGGTGGCGTGAACGTCACGCTGGGCCTGCCCATCATCCGCACCTCGGTAGACCACGGCACGGCGCTCGATCTGGCGGGGACGGGCCGTGCAGACCCGGGGAGCCTGTTCGCCGCGGTCCGGTTGGCATTCGAGATGGCGGGCGTCGATACCATCGGCTGTGCCGCTTGACCCCCCGGCCTCCGCGGCAGGCCTGACATGCAACCAAACCGGTGTGCATCACACTAAAGACTGTGCGAGCGATCAATCGGGAGAAGCGGTGCGATTCAGACTCTTGGCATGTCGAATCACGAACTATCTGACGCCGGCAATGGCCTGTCTGGCCGTGCTGACCATGGTCGCAAGCACCCTCGCCCGTGCTGCCGGACCATCCGTGGTGGTGGGCGAGAGTCGGCAGCAACCCGTGGTCGAAGAGGTTCGTGTTTCGGGTTCGGTGATTTCTCCGCAATCCTCGCGCTTGTCGCCTCAGGTCGCGGGTCGCGTCGCGCGGCTCATGGTGGACATCGGTTCCCGGGTTAGTGCCGGCGATGTGATCCTGGAACTTGACTCTGCGCTGGTGCGCATCGAGGGCGATGCGGCCCGCGCCGCAGCGGCACAGGCACGCGAAATTCTTGCCGATGCACAGCGCCGGGAGGCGGATGGACGGCGTCTGGTCAAGTCGCGAACGATCACGGCCACATCCTATGAAGCGCTGCAATCCGAAGTGCGTGCCAACGCGGCCGCGCTCCGCCTGCGGGAGGCCGAGCAGCGCGCCGCGGACGAGCGCCTGAAGCAGCACGTGCTGAGGGCGCCCTTTGCGGGCGTGATCAGTGCCAAGCTCACCGAGGTCGGCGAGTGGATCACGCCGGGTACGGCGGCCGTCTCGCTGGTGGCCGATGAGCGGCTCAGTGTCGATCTTCAGGTGCCCCAGCGTTACTTTCCCAGACTCGATCGTGATGTTCCGGTGGAGCTCCATCTACCGGCGCTCGATGATCGTGCCGTCGAGGCGAGCATCACGGCGATCGTGCCGGTGAGTGACGCCGATGCCCGCAGCTTCCGCATGCGTGTCACTCCGGTGGAAAATGGATTGCCACTGACGCCCGGCATGTCGGCCTCAGCGACCTTGCGCCTGGGCGCCGGACGCGAAGGGGTGCTGGTTTCCCGTGACGCCTTGCTACGTCACCCCGATGGACGGGTGACGGTCTGGGTGCTTGAGGGCGCGCAGGACGGCGAAGTGAAAGTCTCGGAACGCGTGGTCAAGACCGGATTGAGTTTTGATGGTCTGGTCGAGATTCGCGACGGTCTGACGGCGGGTGAGCGGGTGGTCGTGGAGGGCAACGAGTCGCTGCGCAATGCCCAGACGGTGACGGTCGCGGGAGCGCGCTAGTGTTCGAGCGCATCGTCAGTCGTGGCACGCTGATGACGGTCACGGTACTCATCGTGACGGTCATCGGCATCGTGGCGGCCTTGCGTATTTCGGTACAAATGATTCCCGATCTGGACGTCCGGACGGTGACCGTGCGCACCTCGTGGCCGGGTGCCACGCCGCAGGACGTGGAGAAGGAGATCCTGCTCGAGCAGGAAGAATTCCTGCGTACCGTGCCCAGTCTGCAGCGACTGGTGTCGACGGCCTCGTTCGGGCGCGCGGACATCCAGCTCGAGTTCCCCTACGGCGTCGACATGAACGAGACGCTGATCCGCATCACCAATGCCCTCAGCCAGGTGCCGTCCTATCCCAACAACGTGGACGAGCCGAGGGTGTACGCCACCTCGTTTTCGGCCAACTCCTTCATGTATTTCCGCATCACGCCGCTGGCGGGCAATCCACGCCAGCTCAACATGGTGATGATGCAGGACTTCATCGAAGACAACGTCAGGACGCGCCTCGAAAGCATCAACGGCGTGTCGCAGATCAGCGTCTATGGTGGCGCCGACCGGCAGGTGCAGATCCTGATCGATCCGGCACGGCTGGCCGAGTACGGGCTCACGGTCGTGGACGTGCGCCAGGCGATCAATGCGCGCAATCGCGATGCCTCCGGCGGTGAGATCGAGTCGGGCAAGCGCCGCTACCTGTTGCGCACCATCGGCCGTTTCGAAAATCTGGATGATCTGCGGGAGATGATCCTGACCCGGCGCGGTGACACCCTCGTGCGCCTGGGTGATGTGGCTGAAGTCAGGCAGGGGCATTTCGAGATCACCAGTCGCATGCTCATGGATGGCGAATCCGTGATCGGCCTGTCGGTGCGTCGCGAGGCCGGCTCGAACGTCATCGAGATCAAGCGGGCGATGATGAGCGAGATGGAGGCCATCAACCACGAGGTGCTCGAACCGGCCGGCATGAAGATGCACGTGATCGGTGATGACGTGGCCTATGTCGAAGCATCGCTCCAGAACGTGTGGCAGAACCTCATCATCGGTGCCTTGCTTGCCAGCGGGGTGATGTATCTCTTTTTGCGCTCGTGGAAGATGACCCTGGTCGGGGTCATGGGTATCCCCATCTGCACCATTGCCGCTTTTCTGGGCTTGCTGCTGGGCGGTCGCACCATCAACGTGATTTCGCTGGCGGGGATTGCCTTCGCCATCGGCATGACGCTGGACAACAGCATCGTGGTGCTCGAGAGCATCGAGCTGGCGCGCCGGCGCGGGCTTGACCGCTTCCGCTCTGCGGTCGAAGGGGTGCGTCAGGTGTGGCCGGCGGTGCTGGCCTCGACGCTGACCACGGTGCTGGTTTTCGTGCCCATCCTGTTCATCGAGCAGGAAGCCGGGCAGCTGTATTCGGACATCGCCATTGCCGTGTCCGCCTCAATTTTCGCTTCCATGGTGGTCGCCATTACCGTGTTGCCCACCGCCTGTGCTTATCTCGACTTCGGTCCGGCAACGCACAGCGCTGCCGAGCAGGGGGGGACGCGGGTGGTGCTCGCGGCCGTGGAGCGCATCGTGGCCAGCCGCCCGCGTCGCATCCTCGCCATCGTGGTGACCAGTTGCGTGAGCCTGGGCATTCTGGTTGCGCTGACGCCGGCGGCCGAGTACCTGCCGGAAGGCGAAGAGCCCAAGGCGTTTGCCCGCATGAATGCGCCACCGGGGTATAACCTGGCGTCGATGGAGCGGATTGCAAAGCAGGTACAGGCGCACTTTCTGCCCTACCGCGACGCAGATCCGTCTCGCTTTGCAGACGGTGAGGACGCCGTCCCGTCAATTCGCTACCTGAACATGCGTGTGCAGGCCGATGGGCTGGTCGTCGTGGTCGAGCCGACGGTGGCCGCCGACATCCGCCCGCTTATGGATGCCCTGAGCAGCCACTTCAAGAGCTATCCGGGCATGCGCTCCTTTGTCTCGAGAGGATCGATCATCACCAGCAACGACGGTGGTACCCGAAGTGTGAATCTCGATATCGCCGGGCCGGACCTGGAGACCATCTACGACGTGGCACTCACGGCCTACCAGCGGGCGCAGGAGGTCTTCGACGGGCCACGCATCAACGCCCAGCCGTCGAGCCTTTCGCTGTCCCAGCCCCTAGTCGAACTGAGGCCCGACTGGCGGCGCGCCAGCGAACTGGGCTTGAGCGCCCAGGACATCGGTTTTACCGTGGCGGCATTGACCGATGGCGCGTTTGTCGATGAGTTCCTGCTCAACGACGACAAGATCGATATCTATCTCTACGGTCACGCCGGCGCCGAGGCGACGCTCGACACCTTGTCGCAGGTCACGTTGTACTCCTCCGCGGGTGCCGTGGTGCCCCTGTCGTCGGTGGTCGATATCGTCGAGCGGGTGGATACCAACCTGATCCGGCGGGTCGACGGTCGGCGCATGGTCACGCTCAACATCATTCCGCCTGAGTCGGTGGCACTCGAAACAGCTGTCGATGTGGTGCGCCAGCAGGTTGTTCAGCATATGCGTGACCGCGGGCAAATCCCCATCAGTGTCGGCATGAGCATCTCGGGGGCGAGCGATCAGCTTGACGCCACCCGCGAGGCGCTGTCCGGCAACTACGTGGTGGCCGTGATCATCATCTATCTGCTGCTCGTCGCCATCTTCACCCATTGGGGTTACCCGGTGCTCATCATGACCACCATTCCGTTGGGGGTCGCGGGCGGCATTCTCGGCTTGTGGCTCATGAACCTGGCTGGCAGCTGGTTGCCGCTGATCGGCCTTGCGCCGCTGGTGCAGCCCTTCGACATGATCGCGATGCTCGGCTTCCTGATCCTGATGGGGACGGTGGTGAACAACCCGATCCTGATCGTCCATCAGGCCATGATGAACGTGCGTGAAGAGGGCATGAAGGCACGCGAGGCCGTGACGGATGCAGTGCAGACGCGGCTGCGCCCGATCGCGATGTCCACCCTCACCACGGTAGTCGGCCTTGCCCCGCTGGTCTTCATCCCGGGGGCCGGGGCAGAACTCTATCGGGGCGTGGGGGCCATCGTGCTCTTTGGCGTGCTGGGCACCGCCATCGTGGCGCTCACCTTCCTCCCCGCCCTGACGGTGATGGTGCTGAACTGGGTCGAGGGTCGGCGCAAGCCATCCCTGTGAGATTGCCCTACAGCGCCATCATGGCCTCGAGTTCTGCACTGCTCATCACGTTGCAGTAGATCATGTTCATGATCTCGAGCTCATGGCGGTGCAGCGCGTCGGTGCCCGCCGCGCAGCAGTCCTCGATCAACACCACGCGAAAGCTTTCGTCGGCCAGCGCCCGCACGGTCGATGACACGCACTGGTCGGTGTATATGCCGGTGACCACCACGTTGCGGATGCCCATGTTGTGGAGGATGAAGCGCAGGTTGGTGCCGGTGACGGCACTGTCTGTGGTTTTGACGATGACGATCTCGTCCCCCACGGGCGCCACTTCCGGCACGATCTGGGAGGCTTCGCTGTCCTTGGGCATGAGCAGGTTGTTCCAGCCCGGCAGTTTCTGGACCAGCGAACGATCGCGTCCGTCATCGAGCTGGCAGGCAATGCGGGCATGCATGACGTCAATGCCTTTGGCCCGGAACGCTTGCTGGAGTGCCGCCAGCTTGGGCAGCACGGTGTGATGCATGCGATCGAGAAAGGGTTGCCAGCGTGCCTGCTCTTCTGGTGTGTCCCGTGGCACAAGCCCATAGTTCTGCACGTCGATGCACAGCAGGGCGGTCTCGTCATGGGGGAGGACGAGATCTGCAGGTTCTGGCGCGTGTTCGTAGTAGAACGAGCGGTGTCGGGTTTTCCAGTTCATGTCGTCGAACAGCGGTTTGGGACATGAACACCATAGCGCGACGGGCGCGCTCGTGCGAACCGGCGTCGCGGATACCGGCTCAGAATTCGACCTCGACGGTCCACTTGAACGTCGTGTTCGGGGTGTTGTCGTTGAGCCCGAACAGAAAGCCTGCCCCCACCAATAGCGCCGTACCGTCGTCCCCTCGACCCAGTTCAGTCGTGTAGTAAAGCAGGGGGCCGAGACGATGCTGGTCGTGGTCGCCAAACAGGCGGGCTTCCTCGTTCCTGCGGCCCGAGTCACCCAGCCGGTCCACGGTACCGTAGGCTTCGATCGTGGCGTGCCAGTGTTCGCTCAGGTGACGGCCAAACTGCGAGGCATAGGCAAAATCGAGTTTCTCGTCACGAGGCCGGTCGCCGCCCAGGTGTTTGACCAGATAGAGGTTCACGTTCGCCCACCAGGGCCCCTGGTTGGTCTGGATGATGCTGCCGAAGAGCAGGGTGCTCGCCTCGCCGTCTTCGAGCGCATGCTCGTATTCGGTCACCAGACCGAAACCCCAGTCGTCGTTATCCTCGATGGGGTCGATGATGGCAATCAGTTCGCCCCCGATTTCGGTCAGCTTGAGGTCGGCATATGCGTTGGCTTGCGCAGGCGAGTCGGGGTCGTCGATGCGCTCCTTCTCGAACTCGATGCCCACACGCGACTTCCATCGGGGGGTGATGCCAAATTCGAGCTCCATCGCGTGGCGTTGCTTGGTGACGCTGTTGTCGTCGTACTCGAACTCGCCATTTTCTTCTTTCACGGCCCGGCGGGGCTGGCCGAACATGTGGGCGTTCTGGGACTGGAATTCCAGGCTACCCGGTTCGGACTCCAGGTCCTTGACCTCGAACTGGCCAATCGATGGACCGGCCAAGGCCCACGCTGGAATGAATAGAAAGACGGAAAGGGCGCCCATGCGGCGCCATTGGGAACGCAGAGTTGTTGGGGGCACGGTGCTTGCCTGTGGATCTGATTATTTTGAGCTTGTGCGCCCATCATCGCCGGAATCGCTCGTGCTGACCAGCCCGGCGTTGCGCTCACGCCATGCAGCCCGGCAGCGCTGACGGCGACATCGTTCGTCGTCGCCGTCGTGGCATCGGTTGAATGGTGAGAGATTCGGCCCGGCCGGCCCGGTACGCCGGGAAACGATGCGCCCGGGCCGAATCGGGATTACGCCAGACCGGTTGGTTGCGGCGTCTTCACGCGGTTGATGCCAGCCCGAGCAATCCCAGACCCGGTGGCATGGTTTGGCGCAAGGCAGACCGGATCAGTCGGCGAGCAAGCAGCGGTTCGCCTGACGGATCTTGCGGCGCAGAAGCGGCGCCAGACCCGCCAGCATCAGGGCGACGGTGGAGGGCTCGGGGACGGCCGTGGCGAGTTCCGGTGTGGCGAAAACGAAGTCGTCTGTCACCACCAGATCGATGCCGTCCTGAAGGCGCTCTGCGCCGAAGCTGGCGACGTTCGTGCCGTCGAAACTGAACAGTGCGTGGGTGCCGACCACCAGTTCGACTTCCGTGATGACCGGAGCGTCGAAGAGCACGCCCAGGAACTGGGTTTCTCCATTGCCGCCGACAGGCACATCAAAGCTGCCCAGATCGACTTCATGGCCATTGATGTTGACGCCCCGGAATTCGATGCGGGTCGCCCCGGCCAGTTCGGTATCGACAAAGATCGCGCCAAAGCCACGGGTGCCGGCAGCGATGTCGGTGTTGGGCAGGACGAAGGTCTGCTCGATGACCTGATCGCTGAAAGAGCCGTTTTCCGGATCGAACATCACAAAGGTGTTGTTCGGGGTGAAGGCGGGAAACTGACCGGCGGACTCTGGATTGACGCTGCCGAAGCCGTCTGCGCTTACTGCATACGGATCCTCGAAGATGGCGCCACGACCACGGAAGCGATCCACCGGAATTTCCACCGTCTTTCCCGTGTCGATGATGCGCGTTTCGGGGTTGGCGTCGGTGCCGTCGACGGCAACGCCGTCCCAGTTGATGCGGCTGCCGCCGTTGATGGCGACACGAAAGGCGTCAAAAGCGGTCGTCGCGTCGGCACCGCTACCGGAAAAGATCTGAGGGCCTGCCCAAGCGTTGAGCGGGCTCAGTAGAGTGATGCCGGCGAAGCAGGCGATGGTCTTGAGTGACAGGTTCATTTGATTCTCCAATAAACTGAAAAGGGATGAGGTGGACTGAATTGACCCGTTGCGGGCAGTGTCTTCTTCCCCGCATTGCCGGGGTCGGCGAAGGGGGGACATGGCGATCACGCGGCAGTGGCTACATGGGCGGTTCCTCTGGTGTCGATAGTGGGCAGCGGCGGCATCTGGACGGGATATTCCATTGGCCTTCACTGAGCACATACGAGGCGACGCCGCGCAGAGGCTTCAGGAATTAATTCCTAAATGAGACAGGATGTTTCGAGGGCGCCGAGGGGCCTCGGGCGTGCCGGCAGCTGACAAATCACGACCTGCACGTCCAGTGACTGCTGCACTCCCGCGTGAGGATTTGCCGGGACGCGGGCTGACTTTTTGTAAGTCGGGGTAAATATGGCGGTGCGGACTACGGTTGCCCGCGTGGCGCTGATAGGCTGCGGTGGTTGCTATCGGTGCCTGCCGACTGCGCGATAACCGACTTCGAGTCTGGTCTGATGCGGTAACCAACCCGCTGGAGCAGACGCCGCGAACCCACTGTTCCCCATGACCCGCCGCCCCGTTCGAAACGCCCCAACGGATCTCGCCATGCTCATCGCGCGCTGCGCACTGCGTGACCAGGCTGCATTTCTGGCGCTATACGATGCGACCTCGGCCAAACTCTTTGGTGTGATCCTTCGTATCGTCAAAAGGGAGCCGTGGGCGGAAGAAGTCGTGCAGGATGTCTATCTCAGGATCTGGGATTCGGCGCCGCGCTATAACGCGACACTGGGGCAACCCATGACCTGGCTGATCAACATCGCACGCAACCGCGCCATCGACTTCCTGCGCAGCAGCGAATACGCGATGGCGCATCAAAACGAAGAACTCGACGATGCCTTGCCCGCAGACGTCGATCTCGCCCTGTCAGCAGAAACCCGCGCGGAGATGAGCCGGCTGGCCGGC
The DNA here is from genome assembly GCF_017309585.1 of Nitrogeniibacter aestuarii. Classification (NCBI taxonomy): domain Bacteria; kingdom Pseudomonadati; phylum Pseudomonadota; class Betaproteobacteria; order Rhodocyclales; family Zoogloeaceae; genus Nitrogeniibacter; species Nitrogeniibacter aestuarii. Next base: position 1,359,344 of record NZ_CP071321.1, read on the forward strand.
TGTATGGATTTGCTGAAGTGCGATCAGCGGGACTGCATATTGCTGGTCTATCATCTGGGCTATACGCCGACCGAAGTCGCCGAGCGGGCCGGGCACGCCATCGGTACCGTCAAGACCTGGCTTCGGCGCGGCGTTCAACGGCTGCGGGATTGCATGCGCTCATGAGATACGACAACCCGACCCTGAGAGAGCACCTCGCAAGTACGTATGCGCTCGGGAGCCTGCGCGGTCTGGCGCGTCTGCGCTTCGAGCGATTGATGCGCGACGATGCGGCCTTGCGGGCGCTGGTCGTCGATTGCCAGGAAATGCTCACACCGCTCGCGCTCGGTGCCCCGGACGTGGCGCCGCCGGCTGTCGTGAGGTCGCGGCTGGCAAAAGCGACATCTTCCGGAGGCGCGACGTCGACGGAGCGAGGGTTGTGGCAGCGTCTTTCGTCGTGGCGAGCGCTTGCCGCTTTCAATGGTCTGGTGGCTGCCGCACTGCTGGCTGTGGTGGGCCTGGGTCTGATCCAGCCTGCCGTGGTCGACTCCCCGGAACTGGTCTATGTCGGTGTGCTCTCCGACCGAGCGAATCGACCTGCACTTGCGGTGCTGGCCTATAACAAGCCGTTCCGTCTCAGCGTCGAGTCGAAGCTGCCGCTGAGCACGTCGGCGGACCGGGAATTCCGGGTATGGATACGTGACAGCGAAACGGATGCGATCGTGTTTCTCGCATCCATTCCTCCGGGCCAGAAGACGCTGGTCATTGAGGAGGCCGCATGGCGTCGATTGAAAGCGGCCAAGGCGCTGTTGGTGACCGAAGCCATGTCGGGCAGCCCGACCGACGCACCCACCGGGGACATTCTCTTCGAGGGGGTGTGCGTCAATCTCAAGAAGTGGTCCGAGGCCGCCGATCCATCCGCCAAACCCTGAGCAGGTGGCCGACATGCGTTTCAGGCATGAAACTCTCTTGGCGGTTGATCCAGACGCCATCGCTCGCCGGTACATAATGTCGTCGAGGCGCGAGTGGCAAGGGCGGAGGGATGCCGCCTCGTAGGCGAGCGGGTGCGTTTCAAGGATAATCGGACCGAAATTGACGTTCCAGGAATGAGCCTTGAATCACCGCGCCCGCAAACGCTTCGGCCAGAATTTTCTTTCCGACCCCAATATCATCCGCAAGATCATCGATACCATTGCCCCTCAGCCCGGGCAGAATGTGGTCGAGATCGGACCGGGGCTCGGGGCCATGACCGCACCCTTGCAGGAGCGCCTGGGGCACCTGAGTGTGGTCGAGATCGATCGCGACCTGATTGCGAAGCTGCACGAGCGCTACACGCCCGAGCAGATCACGGTGCACGAAGGTGACGCGCTGAAGTTTGATTTCGCCATGCTGGGTGAAGACCTGCGCGTGGTTGGCAATCTGCCCTACAACATCTCCACGCCCTTGCTGTTTCACCTGGCTTCGTTCGCCGAACAGGTGCGCGACATGACCTTCATGCTGCAAAAGGAGGTCGTCATGCGCATGGTCGCCGAGCCCGGTTCGAGCGACTACGGTCGCCTGTCGGTGATGCTGCAGTACCGTTTTCGCATGGGGCGCATGTTCGATGTGCCCCCCGGTGCGTTCCGTCCGGTGCCCAAGGTGATGTCGAGCATCGTTCGTCTGATGCCGCGTCCGGCAGATGCCCTGACGGCGATCAACGAACAGACACTCTCCCGGGTGGTTGCGGCGGCCTTCGGACAGCGGCGCAAGACCCTGCGCAACACCTTGCGCGAGTTCATTGACGATGCCGGCCTCGAAGCCCTGGGCATTGACCCCGGGGTACGCGCCGAGCGTCTGGCGGTGGCTGATTACGTCCGCATCGCCAATGCCGTGAGTGCATGAAAAAAGCCGGGCACTGCCCGGCTTTTTTCATGAGGCAGCCGTGCGCTTACTGGCTGCTGCCTTCTTTCTTGAGTGGGCAGGTACTCATGCCCAGCAGCGGGTAGAGCGGGCAGAAGCCGATCAGGCCGGTGGCGAGCGGCACCACGCCGATCCACGCCCAGATCGGGCCACCCATCAGCGCCCAGGCGATCAGCGCGATGCCGGCGACGATACGAAGAATCTTGTCGATACCACCTACGTTGGATTTCATGGTGTCCTCCCATCAATTCGGTTCCAGTGAGTGCATTGGAGCAAATCGGGGTCCGGTGCGTCTGTAACCAAGGTTACACAGCGTGCCGGCGGGGCGGCAGCGTATGGAAAACGTAATAAAGAGTTCGGCCCCGCTGCCGTAATCCTCAACGACGACAAGAACAACACGAATCGAGTCTTGACCCACCCTGTGGCGTAACACGGCTAATCCGGCGCCGTGACCGAGCAGAGGCGGATTCCTGAGGGTAGACAGGCGACGAAGCAGGCAGAGACACTGCGGGCGCGCCGGGAGAAAAACATGCAAAGCGTCTCGGATACACCCATCTGGCTCAGGCTTACGGCCGTCATCGCGGCCATGCTGTTGTGCGCCTTTGGGGCCATGATCTATTGGGAAACCCAGGTCAATCGGGAAACCGCCATCGATCAGGCCCGCGAGTTCGCCCTGTCGGTGCACGACATGACCATGGCCGGGCTGACCGGCATGATGATCACCGGCACGGTGGGGCAGCGCGACGTCTTTCTTGATCAGATCAAGGAGCTGTCCTCCGTGCGTGACCTGACGGTCATTCGCGGTGAGGCCGTGTCGAAACAGTTCGGCCCCGGCATGGCGGGCGAAACGACCGTCACCGCTGAGGAGAAAGAGGTACTGGCGAGCGGCAAGCCCCTGTTCGATGTGCGCACGGAACCAGGCATCGGTGAGCATCTGCGGGTTATCGTGCCGGCGCAGGCCTCGAAAAACTACCTGGGCAAGGACTGCACCACCTGTCACATGGTCGCCGAGGGGACGTCTCTGGGGGCCGTCAGCATGAAGATCGACCTCGCCAAGGTGAATTCGGCGGTTTCGGATTTCCGCAACAAGAGCCTGCTCTTTGCGTTGCTGGTGTCGGTACCGCTGGTCGGTTTCATCTTCTTCTTCATTCGCCGTTTCGTCACGACACCGTTGGCTCACATGACCGGTAACCTGGAAGAGATCGCCAACGGCAAGGGCGACCTCACCGCCCGACTCGATGTGAGCCACCGGGACGAGATCGGGCGCGCGGCCGAGAGCTTCAACCAGATGCTGGCGACCATCGCGGAACTGGTGCGGCAGGTGGGCGGTTCGGCGGCCAGTGTGGCCGGCGCAGCCCGTGGTGTTTCCGGCAGTGCCAACCAGCTGGGGGATGGCTCCCATCAGCAGAACCGACAGTCTCTCGCCGCGGCCGAGGCCATGGAAGACCTGATGCAGAAGACGGCTCACATTGCGACCAGTGCCGAGAACGTGCGCGATCTGTCGCATGAGTCGCTGGCTCGTTCGGAAGAGGGCCTCAAGCGCTTGCGCCACCTGATCGGCGAGGTTGATCACGTGGAAAGCGCGGTGTCGCAGATGGATACGACCGTGACCGCCTTTGTCGATTCGACCACTGAAATCAACCACATGACCCAGGAAGTGCGCGAGATTGCCGAGCAGACCAATCTGCTGGCCCTCAATGCCGCGATTGAAGCCGCCCGTGCCGGCGAACAGGGACGTGGATTTGCGGTGGTGGCGGACGAGGTGCGCAAGCTGGCGGAAAAATCGGCCAAGTCGGCCGGTGAGATCGATGCGATCACCACCACCTTGTCCAAACAGTCCGGTGAAGTGAAATCGGCGCTGCACAGCGGTCGCGATCACCTGGCCAGCTCACGCAAGGCCGCTGACGATGTCAAAGGCGTGCTCGACGCGGCCAATGCATCGGTCTCGCAGGTGTGCAGCGGTCTGGATGACATTGCCGAGGCCACTGAAGCACAGCGCGCCTCCAGCGTTCAGGTGACCCAGAGCATCGAGGCCATCGCTTCGATGGCCCGTGAAAACGATGCGGCCATCAGCAAGACGGTGGGATCCGCGCAGGACATGGAGCGTCAGGCTTCCGGTCTGCAGGAGGCGGTTGCCCGCTTCCGCGTCTGAATCTGACAGCTTGATCGGCGTGCCCCATGCCACCTATAACAGGTGGCATGGGGCACATTTTCATTTCATATCGACGTGACGACAGCGCCGGGTATGCGGGCCGGCTGGAGGAGGCGCTCCAGGCGTACTTCGGCCCCGATGCCGTGTTCCGCGATGTGGACGATCTGGTGCCCGGCATGGCTTTTTCCTCGGCGCTTGATGCCCGGATCGACGCGGCACGGGTGGTGCTGGTGCTGATCGGGCCCGGGTGGCTGGACGCCGATCGCGACGGCGTGCGCCGTCTGGAGCAGGCCGACGACTATGTCCGGCGGGAGGTCGCACAGGCCCTCGCCAGTGCGAAACCGGTCATCCCCGTCCTGCTCGGCGGAGCGCAATTGCCCGCGCGCGAGGCGCTTCCGGCGCCGCTCAAGGGGTTGGTCGATCGTCATGCAGTGTGCCTCGATGACTCCGGTTGGCGCGATGACGTGGCACGCCTGTCAGGTGCACTTGCTCAGTGGGTGCCGCCTGCCGGGCACTCACGGTTTCCGGGCGCAGCCAGATGGGGCGTTGGCCTTGTCGTGCTGCTCGGCGCACTCATGCTTGCCTGGCCTCATGAACCCCCCTTTCCCTCGGGTGCCTGGGAGACCGAGGTGCGTTACGAATGGGGGCCGGTGGTGACCGAACGCTTCGTCCTCACCGAGCGCGGGGAGCAGATCATCGGGTGGGCAAGTTTTCTCGGCGTGCCCCGGCCCATCGTTGCCGCGAGCTGGTCGGAGGGTGTCCTGCAGTTCGAAACGCGCACGCACAGCCAGATGGGCGATGAAGAGCGCAGCCTGCACCATCGCTATCTCATGCAGCGCGACGATACGGACCGCACATGGCGGATGGACTACGTGATCGAAGGCGGATTTTCGCCTGTGAAGCCGATGCGTCTGTCGCTTCGCTACGCCGGTGCCGAACCCTGATCAACCGCCTGCGACGTGTCGCAATCCGGCCGGATCTAGAATCTCGATCTGTTCCCGGGAAAGCTTGACCAGCGACTGGGCGGCAAATCCCTTGAGCAGGCGGCTGATGATCTCGCGCACGCTGCCCAGTTCGTCCGCCAGTTGCTGGTGGGTGGTGTGCAGGATGCGCCCTTTTCCCAGTAGCAGCGTCGCCAGGCGTTGATCGAGTTTGTGGAAAGCCACTTCCTCGATCAGTTGCATGAGCTCGGCAATGCGATCGGAGAACAGGTGAAAAACGAAGCCGCGAAAGGCGGGTTCGCCCAGCAGGGCGTCGAACACCGGCTTGGGCAGCATGACCATCTCGGTTTCCGTTTCGGTGATGCCGCGTGCGTTGTAGTCCTCGTGACCCAGCAGGCATGACGAGGAAATCACGCAGGTTTCGCCCGGAGACACCCGGTACAGCGGCAGCTCGCGACCATTGGGAGACGCCTTGATGACCCGCACCGAGCCGCGAACCACGAATGGAAAACCCTCGCAGGCCTGGTGATCGTCGAACAGCACGGTCCCCGCCGGGACGGTGACCCACTGGGCGGCGTCAAGCAGCGCTGTCCGCGCGGCCTCGGGCAACTCGGCCAGTACCGGATAGCGCTCGATGAAGGTGTCGGTGGAACTCATGCGGTCTCTTCCAGGCGTTTGAGCCAGTCGGTCACGACAGTGATCGCCGCCGCTGGCGTCTCTTCATGCCGTGCCGGAAGACACACGTGGCGGTCCAGCGGATGGCGGCGTTTGCGCGTGAAAGCATAGTCGATTCCCAGCCCGGCGGCAGGGTCTTTGTCACCCACGATCCAGAGCAATGGCAGCTTTGCCTCGAGTCGCCCCATGTTGTCCGGCCACACCAGAGCGCCCACCGGATCGAAATACGACAAATAGTGAGCCGGTCGCATGCGAATGCGACGGGTCGTGCCCTGAAAGGTATCGGTGAGGGGAATGCGCTCGTGTTCAGTGGGCTGGGTCTGCGCGATGGCCAGCGCAGCGAGCGTGTGTCCGTCGGCGGCCATGCGCTCGGGGAAATGCCCTGGTGCCAGAAGCACCAGCCCATCGGCGGCAGCGCCTTGCGCCGCGTGGGCGAGGGCCACCGCTGCGCCGAGGCTATGGCCGCACACGACGATCCGCGCACAACCGTTTTCACGCAGGCTCGCGACATCCGCGTCGATGGTGGCCATGGCCTCCTCGAGCGGGCGGTCGTAAAGACGCCGCAGGGCCCACGGATAGGTCGAAACGGTGGTGCGGTGCCCGGCGTCGTTCAGTGCGTCCGCGAGGGGCGTTACGGCAAAGGGCGGGGCGTCCCATTTGCCGTGCAGCAGGACGACGCCGAGCGTGCTCACAGGTCGAGGTCGAGCACCACCGGGGCGTGGTCGGACGGCCGTTCGAGCTTGCGTGGGGCCTTGTCCACGTGGCAGAGCGTCGTCTTGCTCACCAGCGGTTCGCTGATGAGCAGGTGGTCAATGCGCAGGCCGAAGTTGCGACGGAATGCCCCCATGCGGTAGTCCCACCAGGAAAAGCTGCGCTCTTCCTGTTCAAACAGGCGGAAGGCGTCGGTCAGTCCGAGTCCGGCCAGCGCGCGGAACGCGGCGCGCTCGGGCTCGGAGACGTGGATTTCGTCCTTCCAGTCGGGGTGAGCATCGCGGTCTTCGGGTGCGATGTTGAAGTCGCCCGTGAGCACCAGCTTGGGATGGCGTGTCATTTCTGCCTTGACCCAGGCGGTGAGCGCCTCAAGCCAGCGCATCTTGTACTCGAACTTCTCCGAGCCGACGGCCTGGCCGTTGGGAAAGTAGCCGCAGATAACACGTACGTCACCGACCGTGGCGGCGATGATGCGTTTCTGTGCGTCTTCGAAATCGGGAATGTCCTTGATCGTATCGCTGACCGGTTCGGGGGAGAGGATGGCCACGCCATTGTAGGTTTTCTGGCCGTTGAACACGGCGTGATAGCCCGCTTCCTGAATCGCCTCGAGCGGGAAGGCCTTGTCTTCCATCTTGAGCTCCTGAAGGCACAGGGCATCGGGTTTTTCCGACGCCAGCCAGTCGAGGACGTGGGGCAGGCGGACTTTCAGGGAATTGACGTTCCAGGTGGCGATTCGCATGGGTCGGGTGACTTTGAAAGGCTGAAACCCCGATTCTGCCAGTCCTTGCCGCAATGGGCACGGGAGGCGGCCATGAACGTCGTTCCACACCGGCCGGTTCCGGCTGTGGCTGTCACGAAAACTTCATTCAAGTTGCGGTGCAGCAGTCCGTATTGGGCGTGTCTGCTGTTGCCCGGAACGAAATCATGCGTGCGCCCTCATTCGGATTACCCAGTATTCTGCGACTTGAACAGATCCTGTCCCGGCGCAAGCTGCGCTTTGTTTTCCAGGCGATTGCCGATTGTGGCGACGGCCGCGTGTTCGGGTACGAGGCCTTGATGCGAGGCCCCGACGGAACCGATCTGGCTTCGCCGGAACGCCTGCTGGAAGTGGCCCGCTACGCCGGCATGAGCATGACGCTCGAATCCGTGGCTTGCGAGGAAGCCGTGCGCCAGTTTGCCGCGCTGGGGCTCGGTGGAAACGTGTTCATCAACCTGAGCGCACCCACGCTGGGCGCATTTGCTGATGCCCAGGGCGGTTCGCTGGTGAAGACGGCACTGCGCCACGGCATCGCCCCCGAGCGTATCTTCCTTGAACTGACCGAGCATGAGCGCGTCCCCGACGTGGCACTGTTTGCCGCACAGATGGAGGTGCTTCGAGGGCAGGGCTTGAAGCTGGCCATTGATGACTTCGGGGACGGCCGCTCAAGCCTCAGGCTCTGGTCTGAGCTTCGGCCGGAAGTGGTCAAGATGGACGCCTATTTCGCCAAGGGTCTGAACAAGTCCCATCGCAAGCTGGCCATCCTGAGGCATACGCAGGAACTGGCCGACTTGCTCGACACCCCGCTTGTGGTCGAAGGGATCGAAACGCCCGAGGAGCTTCGGCTGATTCGCGACCTGGGCTGCCGGTTTGCACAAGGCTATTTGCTGGGCCGCCCTTCGGAGGCGCCTGATGATCGCATCAGTATTGCGGCACTCGACGCGCTGGCCGCGCCGTCGCTCGAACTGCAGCCCCAACGGCCGCAGCGTGCCAGCCTGATCGAAACGGTCGAGTCGTTATGCGTGACCACGCCAGCGGTTCGCGCGGGCGATACCTGCGAGCATGTGCTGCAACTGTTCGGCCGGCTCGATGAGGCCCATGCGGTGGCCGTGCTCGAAGGGGAGCGACCGATCGGCTTGATCAACCGGCAGCGTTTCATTGACCGGATGTCTAAGCCTTTTCACGTCGATCTGTTCGGACGCCGTCCGTGTGCGCTGTTCATGGACTCGAATCCGTTGCGGGTGGATCGGTACTCAAGCATCGAATCGCTGACCACGGTGATGCTGGGCGAAAACCAGCGCTACCTGACCGACGGATTCATCGTCACTGATCGGGGCGGCTACTTCGGCCTGGGCACCGGCGAGCGGCTGGTGCGTGCCGTGACCGAGCGACGTATCGAGGCGGCTCGCCTGGCCAATCCGCTGACCTGTCTGCCCGGGAATGTGCCCATTACCGACCACATCCGGCGCCTGCTCGATGCACGGGCACCGTTTAACGCCGCCTACTTCGATCTGAACAACTTCAAACCCTATAACGACCTCTACGGTTACTGGCGCGGGGACGAGATGATCAAGCTCGCCTCGGCTGTGCTGGTGCGGCACTGCGACAGTCGCTGCGATTTTCTCGGGCACGTGGGCGGGGACGACTTCGTGGTGTTGTTCCAGAGCCGGGACTGGGAGATGCGCTGCCGGCGGATTCTGGACGAATTCGATCGTCGCGCCCGAGATCTGTTCGATCTCGCCGAACTGGAGCGCAACGGCTTCATGTCGGAAGACCGGCGCGGTTTCGCGGCCTTCTTCCCGCTGACGTCGATCAGCGTCGGCGTGGTGAGCGTCCCGGCGGGGTGTGATGCGACGCCAGAGGCGGTGGCCTCGTGTGCCGCCGAAGCCAAAAAGGCGGCGAAGCGGTCCGGAGACCACTTCGCCGCCACGTCGCAGCCCGAGACGGGGCGATCAGGCCGTCGTTTCGAGCATGCCGCTGTGGCGTAACAGCGCCTCGACCTGAGGCTCGCGACCACGGAAGGCGCGGAAAGACTCGATGGCCGGGCGGCTGCCGCCCACGGCCAGCACTTCGCGCCAGAAGCGTTCGCCGGTTGCCCGGTCGAGCAGTGAATGCTTGCCCTGACCGGCTTCTTCAAACGCCGCAAAGGCGTCTGCCGAGAGCACTTCAGCCCATTTGTAGCTGTAGTAGCCTGCTGAATAGCCGCCGGCGAAGATGTGCGAGAAGCTGTGGGGGAAGCGGTGCCAGGCGGGCGGAATGAGCACGGCAACCTGCTTGCGCACATCGTCGAGCAGCTTCAGGACCGTTTCGGCCGCCACCGGCGCGTCGGCCTCGATCTCATGATGCAAGCGCAGATCGAACAGGCTGAATTCGAGCTGGCGAACCATCTGCATCCCGCTCTGGAAGTGGCGTGCCGCCACCATCTTGTCGAACAGTGCTTGCGGCAGGGGCTCGCCGGTATTCACGTGGCTGCTCATGCCCGAGACCACGTCCCACTCCCAGCAGAAGTTCTCCATGAACTGGCTGGGGAGCTCGACGGCATCCCATTCCACGCCATGAATTCCAGAGACCGCCACCTCGTCGACCTCGGTCAACAGGTGGTGCAGGGCGTGGCCGAACTCGTGGAAGAGGGTGGTTACGTCATCGTGGGTCAGGGTGGCGGGCTTGTCGCCGACCGGCGGCGAGAAGTTGCACACCACGTAGGCCACCGGTGTCAGCAGGCGACCCCGGCTCATCTGACGGCTGCGGGCCGAATCCATCCAGGCGCCACCGCGCTTGGTCTCACGGGCGTGCAGATCAAGATAGAGCTGGCCGATCATTTGACCGTCGCGTTCGATGCGCAGCACCGTGACCGACGGATCCCAGGTCGGCGCGCTGTCCCGCTTGAGCGACACGCCGTACAGCGATTCGATGACGCCGAACAGGCCGTCCAGCACCTTCGGCTCGGGGAAGTACTGACGCACTTCGTTCTCTGAGAAGGCGTAGCGGGCCTCGCGCAGCTTCTCGCTGGCATAGGCCACATCCCACGGGTTCATCTCGCGCATGCCCAGTTGCTCGTCGGCGAACGCCTTGAGCTCGGCCAGATCGCGTTCTGCAAACGGCTTGGCCTTGTGTGCCAGGTCATTCAGGAACGCCAGTACCTGTGCCGGACTGTCCGCCATCTTCGGCACCACCGAGAGTTCGGCATAGCTCTCGAACCCGAGCATGCGCGCTTCCTCGGCACGCAGGGCGAGGATCTTGCCCATCAGCGGGCCGTTGTCCCATTTGCCATCGCCGTGCTCGGAAGCGCGAGTGGCGTAGGCGCGATACATCGTCTCGCGCAGGCGCGCGCTGTCGGCGTACTGCATCACCGGCAGATAGCTGGGCATGTGGAGGGTGAACTTCCAGCCGTCCTTGCCTTCCTTCTCCGCCGCGGCGCGGGCTGCATGGATCACGTCTTCAGGCAGACCGGCCAGTTCGGCCTCGTCGGTCACGTATTCGGCAAAGGCGTTGGTCGAGTCGAGAAGATTCTCGGAGAATCCGGCAGCGAGGCTGGAGAGGGCTTCCTGGATCTCCTTGAAGCGTGGTTTCTGCTCATCGGGCAGCTCGGCGCCCGAGAGGCGGAAGTCGCGCAATTCATGATCGATGATGCGCTGGCGAACGCCGTTGAGCCTGGCGTACTCCGTGCTCTTGGCCAGCGCGTGGAATTTCTCGTAGACCCCCTGATTCTGCCCCAGCTCGGCGAAGAAACGACTGATCTCGGGCAGCAGCTTGTTGTAGGCAGCGCGCCACTCCGGAGTGTCCATCACGCTGTGCATGTGACCGACCACGCCCCAGGCTCGCCCCAGGTGCTCGGTGGCCTCCGTCATGGGGATGACGAAATCGTCCCAGGTGGCCGGTGTCCCGGCCTGTGCCAGCGCGTCGATGGTGCGCTGGGCATCTTCGAGCAGGTATTGAATGGCAGGTTCGACGTGGTCGGGCGCGATCTTGTCGAAATGGGTCAGGCCGGTGAAGTCGAGCAGGGGATTGCTGGTTGGGCTTGTCATGCGTGAGATCCGGTGGTGATGCTGCGCAGTTTCTGGAGAGTCTGATACGCGCGAACGGCCCTCGCCACCCGCGCACTTTGCTTAGATCGGGGGCGTCGGAAAAAATTCAAGCCCCGGACCGAAGAGCCCGGAGCCTGGTGGACGGGAAAAACGGCGTCGAGCAGACCTGCGCGCCTGGCTCAGCCGACAATATCGCGATACGCGTGCCAGGTGGCATGACCCAGCAGCGGTAACACGATGACCATGCCGACCATCAAGGTGGCGAAACCCACGGCAATGAGGGCCACGATCAGGGCCGCCCACACCAGCATGGGCAGCGGATTGGTGGCAACGGCACGGGCACTGGTCGCCATGGCGGTGAACATGTCGGTATCGCGCGCCATCATCATGGGGATGGCCACCACGGTGGCACTGAAGACAATGGCAGCGAGTGTGCCGCCAATCACGATGTAAGCGGCGAGCAGTACGTTGTAGTCGCCTGAAAACAGGATGGATTGGGCGAAATTGGTCAGATCCGGCACGTTGTCCATGTAAAACAGGGCGAATACCACCGCCGAGACGCGCTCCCACAGGACAAGCATGAGGGCAAGCAGGATGCCGAAGTGAAACAGCAGGTCACTGTGGGCCCGCAGCCCGGAAATGGACGCCTTGAGCGAGGTGCTCTGGCCCTGCTCGTGCCGGCGCGACACCTCATAGAGGCCCGCGGCCGCCAGCGGACCAATGAGCAGAAAGCCGGAAATGGCGGTCGAGAGCAGGTAGGGGCGCGGTGCGGCAAAGGCCAGCAACGCGTAGCCGAGGATGGCAAAGAACACGCCATAGACAATGCTGGTGCCCAGGTTGTCGCGCATGTCTGACCAGCCTCGCGCCAGCCAGTCGAACGGTCGCTGGGGCGTGACCTCTCGCAGATGGGGAATCGAAAAATGCTGCGACAGGAAATCCGCGTGTTCTTCCATGCAAACGCTCCTCGTTCAGACATTCGTCAGAACACTCTAGATCGCTGCAACGCGGAAGGAAAGTTGCGCTGCATCATGGGTTTGCATGATGCAGCAGACAATCAGGGCAGCGTCTTGCCGGTCAGGCGCTCATAGGCCTCGACGTACTTCGCACTGGTGCGCTCGATGACCTCGGCCGGCAGACGGGGGCCCGGAGCACGCTTGTCCCAGTCGAGTGTCTCGAGATGGTCGCGCACATACTGCTTGTCGAAAGACGGCGGGCTGATGCCCTCCTGGTACTGATCCGCAGGCCAGAAGCGGGATGAATCGGGCGTGAGCGCTTCGTCGATCAGGTGCAGCGTGCCGGTTGCATCGATGCCGAATTCGAACTTCGTGTCGGCGATGATGATGCCGCGGGTGGCGGCGTAGTCGGCCGCTTCCGTGTACAGCTGGATCGCGGCGCGGCGCGCCTCATCCGCCAGTTGGGCGCCTTGCTTGCCGGTGCCCGTCAGTTGGTCGGCGAGTACGGTCTGGGTGCGCTCCTGAGCCTGGGCGAACGAGATGTTCTCGTCGTGGTCGCCCACGTCGGCCTTGGAGGCGGGCGTGAAGATCGGCTCGGGCAGCTTGGCAGCCTGTTTAAGGCCGGCGGGCAGCTCGATGCCGCAGATGGCGCCGGTGGCCTGATAGTCTTTCCAGCCCGAACCGATCACGTAACCGCGAACGACCGCCTCGATGGGCAGTGGTGCCAGGCGTTTGACGACCAGAGCACGCCCGGTGACCTGATCGCGCTCATCGGCGGCGACCACGTCTTCGGGGGCAATGCCGGTGAGCTGATTGGGGACCACGTGGCCGAGTTTCTCGAACCAGAAATTGGCCATCGCAGTCAGCACCTGACCCTTGCGCGGGATCGGGTCCGGCAGGATCACGTCAAAAGCAGACAGGCGGTCGGAGGTGACGATGAGCAGTTTCTCGTCATCGATGGCGTAGATGTCACGTACCTTGCCGCGGGCGAGCAGGGGCAGGGAGCGGATGGTCGATTCGAACAGCGGGGTCGTCATGGCAGAACAATCGCCTGAGTGGGATCAAAGCGCGATTATAACGGTGCGCCCGTGAGCTTCGCTCAATAATCAGGCAGCTACCCTGGTGTCGGACTCCTGTGTCACGACCGCTCAATTCCCAAGCCGGTCGGCAACCGCTTCGGCGGCCAGGCGATGTGCGGTGGCGTTCCAGTGCTTGTCGTAAGGACCCACGGCCAGGGAGAGGGGGGACGAGGTCTCCCAGCGAGCGAAGATCGGCGCAAGCGGCACCACGTGCATGCCGGCTGCGCGGGCCTTGTCGGCGAGCATGTCCATATGCACTTGATTCCACGCCTGAATGTTGCCGCTGAAGTGAGAAACGTTGATCACGATCACCGGCGGGCGAGATATGCTCGGCATCGATGCAATGAATCGGTCGATCAGTTGGCTCGCCTTGGTCGCATCGACCGGATCGGCACTGGTTTTGTCCGACGCCGGCTTCGCCTTTCTGGCCTGGTGGGAAACGAGCTCCTTGAGCCACTTGCCCGGTTGGATTCTCAATTGAGAGAAGAGGTATTGCGCCAGCGCCGAGTGACGCATGACACGTTTGAGCAGCCCGGGCTGTGGCGGCGTGACCTGACGAAGTTCCAGCGTATCGGTGTCAACACAATCACGCGCATGGTTGCCCGAGCCACAGAGCATCTGGCGGACATCGCCGGTTTCGACCACGATGACGAACTGCTGAACGCCCCACTGCTCATGAGCGAAGCGCGCCCGGTGTGCGTAGTCGAGCAGGCTCGTGCCGGGCACCCCCATTGAATACACCGGCCCGTCGTTTACGAGAGCTTCAAGCTGCGGCCCGATACGGAGTTCTTCTGCCAGCATGTTGGCTTCGACGTAGCTGTCACCAATGACTGCGATCGCGGCCGGGTTGGGCGCGAAGTCGTGTGCGTCGACAAAACCGAAGTTGTTGGTCTCGTGATGGCGAGCGTTCTTCAGATCCCAGCCCGTGGCAACAGTGAAGCGATGATTGGGCGGATACGTCTCGATGGCGGGGTCGATGTAGTAACCCGCCATGGTCGCCGAAGGGACGGGCAGGAGTTGCATGATGCACTCCAGCCCGACCAGTGTGGCAAGGAAGCCGGTGACGAAGAGCGCTGGTTTTCGTAGCACAAGGCGCCTCAGAAATTGAAGTAGATGAAGGCGCTCATGGCGTCGCGTGTCTCATTGAGCAGGACCAGCAGGCAGGCCAGGATGAAAGCGCTGCCCGCGAGAATCGATCGGGCGTTGCCGTGTTGTCGGGTGACGTTGAGCGCCAGCTCGCCCAGGCGGTTGCTGTTGGGCCCCACAAATGCGATCAGGGACAGGCTTGCACACCAGGAAAGGCCCCGGGCAACGTCCAGCCCGCTGTTCCACAAAATGCCGTGATCGCCACCGTGTGTCGGCGCATACATCGCGCGAAGCATGGCGAACGCGGCGGCGAAGCTTTCTGCCCGGAAGAACACCCAGGCGATCACGACACTCAGGAACGTCAATCCCCACCCCAGGAGTCGGTAGGCCGGCAGGCTGGAGAGTCGGGGCGCCCTGCGCTGGACGATGGCACTGAAGGCGTGATTGATGGCCAGATAGAGTCCGTGCAGCCCACCCCACACCACGAAGGTCCAGGCCGCGCCATGCCACAGGCCGCCCAGCAGCATGGTGATGAACAGATTCACATAGCGCCTTGACGGTCCTTTGCGGTTGCCGCCCAGCGGAATGTACAGGTAGTCACGCAGGAAGTTCGACAGGCTGATGTGCCAGCGGCGCCAGAATTCAGAGATGGACCGGGCCTTGTAGGGCGAGTCGAAATTGAACGGCAGGCGGATATTGAGCATCCATGACAGTCCGATCGCCATGTCGGAATAGCCGGAGAAATCGAAATAGAGCTGGAAGGTGTAGGCCAGTGCCGCCATCCACGCCTCGAGCGTGTCGGGCGTGGCGCCTTGCTGGACGGCATTGAACACCTCGTCGGCATAGGGCGCGATACCGTCGGCAAGCACGACTTTCTTGAACAGGCCGATCATGAAGATGATCAAGCCCCCGACGAAGTTGCCGCTGTTGAAGCGGTGAGTCGAGGTGTCCCTGAACTGCGGCATCATCTGGGCATGATGAAGCACCGGGCCGGCGACCAGGTGGGGAAAATAGGTGACGAACAGCCCGTAGTGGGAGAAAGCATATTCGCGCGTGCCCTTCTGGTAGGCGTCGGCGAGGAACGCGATCTGCGTGAAGGTGAAGAACGAGATGCCGATGGGCAGTTCGATGTGAACCGGCGGCCAGTCTGCGCCCAGCAGCGCGGCCATGCTGGCGACCAGGAAGCCCGCGTACTTGTAGTAGGCCAGCAGCGCCAGGTTGACGGTGACCCCGGTGATCAGCCAGGTTTTACCCCCGGCGGTGCCAGCGCCGTGCGTGGCGATTCTGAGGCCGACCCAGTAGTTCCAGACGATGGAGCCGAGCAGCAGAACCACGTACTCGGGCATCCAGTAGCCGTAAAAGAACACCGACGCGGCGAATAACCAGGCTGCACCCCAGCGACGACACTTGGCCGGCAGCAGAAAGTAGACGCCGACGACGACCGGAAGGTAGAGAAACGCAAAGGCTGCGCTGGTAAAAAGCATCGGACGTCAGCGTGAAAAGATGAAGCCGGGAATATCCCAAGTGCAAGGGGCTTCGTCAATGAAGCGAATCACGCCCCCAAGTGTTATTCGTGCGCCTCAGCGGCGGCAATTTTCTTTTTCATTCGCCTCAGCCCCAGCGCAACCATCAGCGCGATCACCGGAATCGAGATGGCCGTGATGACGTCGGGGGTCAATGGCTTGATGAGAGGTTTTGCGCCCTTGGAGAGGTAATTGACCAGTTGGGACGCGTAATAGGTGATGGCGACGACGGACAGGCCTTCGACTGTTTCCTGCAGGCGTAGCTGGAGCTTGGCGCGCTTGTTCATCTGGGTCAGCACGCCCTGGTTCTGCTGCTGCAGCTCGATATCCACCCGGGTTCGCAGCAGCTGGCTGTTACGGGCAATGCGGGCGGAGAGGTCTTCCTGTCGGCGCGCGATGGCGGCGCAGGTGTTGAGCGCAGGGGCCAGGCGTCGTTCGATGAAATCGGCAATGTTCGGAAAGCCGGGCACGCGCACTTCGCGCAGCTCGGCGGTGCGTTGCTTGACCAGGCCGTGGTAGGCCGCGGCCGCGCCGAAGCGGAAGGTGGTCCGCGCCACCGATTGTTCCACCGTGGCGGACAGGCGCGTCAGGCGGGTGAGGATGTCGCGTTCGTCCTCGTGGGTCTCGGCCCGGCCCATGGCGTCCATGAGATCGGCCAGTTCATTCTCGGCCTCGGTCAGCAGCGGGCTGATGGCCTTGGCGACCGGAAAGGCCAGCAAGGCCATGGAACGGTAGGTTTCGATTTCGAGCAGGCGTTGCACATTCCGACCAGCCTGGCGGCGTTCCAGGTTCTCGTCGATGACGGTTATGCGTGAAAAACCGTCGTGGATCTTGAAGTCGGAGAACATCCAGCCGGCGTTGCCGGCGAAACGCGAGACCACACACATCTGCGACGGGTCCTTGAGCTCGGCGACCCGGGCCTCGGGCGGGTGGGTCTTTGCATCGAGGACGTGCAGGTGCGTGGCGACCAGCACCTGCCCCGGAATCGCCTTGCGCCACGCCGCAGGTACTGTCAGCAGCGCCGTGGTGTCCTCGGATTCGGCGGGGGCCACATCCCGGTAGAAGGTGTAGCTGGAGAACTCGTTGTGGCGCTCCCACTTGAGACGGAAATCGCCAGCGTCGATGATCACGTGCCCCTTGCCGGTGGGGGGCAGTGCAATGCCCAGCTGCTGCGCCAGTTGCTCCAGATGGTGATGTTCCGCATCACTGCTGCCATTGACGTGCACGAACGCCAGATAGCTGATACGTGTGGGGCCGTAGAGCGGTACGGAAGGGCGCGCGTGGACTTCGTCGTTGAGCGCCTGACGGAGCGGATGTTCTTCGAACAGCGACATGGCAAAGGTCAGTCGGGGCGGGGCACCTAATGTAACAGGCTGTCGAGGCGTCGAACAGACGGTGACGACCGGGGTTACAGCGGTGCGGGCGGGTGCCGCTGCAGGAACCGGGCCTTGCCTTCGGCGAGGAAATGCTCGAAATCCCAGTCGCCTGCTGCCAGACGCTCGCGCTGGTCGGGATGAAAGACGTAAACCCAGGCGCTTTCGATGCGACCGTCGCTCAACCTGACCTGAACGCGTTCGCGCAGATACTCGTCACCTTCGAAATGATCAAGCCGAGCCAGACCGTCATGAGGGACATCCAGATACAGCATGCCCGGCACGGATTTGCCTTCGGCCGGCTGGATGCCCGGGTAGTCGGTGCCGATGACCGGATGACGCGTATAGCCGGCCAGTTGAGCGGGCAGGGGGCTGAGCGTCAGGCCGGTGACCGCGGTGAAGATGTCCTCGCACATCAGCGAGCCGTAGGTGAAGCAGTGCGTCATGAGGCACTCCATGAAAAACGGCATCCCGAGAGATGCCGTTGTGATGTCTCATCAGGCGCTGTGTCAGCGCACGACCTGTTTGAGTTCGCCGGCCTTGTAACGGGCGGCGATCTTCTCGAGCGACACCGGCTTGATCTTGCTGGCCATGCCGGCGCAACCAAAGGCTTCGTAGCGGTCGATACACACCCGCTTGGCCGCTTCACGGGCCGGCTTGTTGAATTCGCGCGGGTCGAACTTGGAGGGGTTCTCGGCGAAGAACTTGCGCACGGCGCCGGTCATGGCCAGGCGGATATCCGTGTCGATGTTGATCTTGCGCACGCCGTACTTGATGCCCTGGACGATTTCCTCGACCGGCACGCCGTAGGTTTCCTTCATGTCGCCACCGTATTGGCGGATGATTTCGAGCAGATCCTGGGGCACGCTGGAGGAGCCGTGCATCACCAGGTGGGTGTTGGGGATGCGCTCGTGAATGGCCTTGATGCGCTCGATGGCGAGGATGTCGCCCGTGGGCTTGCGGGTGAACTTGTAGGCGCCGTGGCTGGTGCCGATGGCGATGGCCAGGGCGTCGCAGTCGGTCTGCTTGACGAAGTCGGCGGCCTGATCCGGGTCGGTGAGCAGGGCGCTGTGATCGAGTACGCCTTCGGCACCGATACCGTCTTCTTCGCCAGCCATGCCGGTTTCGAGCGAGCCCAGGCAGCCCAGTTCGGCTTCGACCGTCACGCCAATGCTGTGGGCCATCTCGACAACCTTGCGGCTCACATCGACGTTGTATTCGTAGGAGGATGGTGTCTTGCCGTCTTCCATGAGCGAGCCGTCCATCATCACCGAGGAGAAGCCGGAGCGCATGGCGGCCATGCACACCGCAGGCGACTGGCCGTGGTCCTGGTGCATTACCACCGGAATATTGGGGTAGGACTCGACCGCTGCATCGATCAGATGACGCAGGAAGGCTTCGCCGGCGTATTTGCGCGCACCGGCAGAGGCCTGCATGATCACCGGGCTGTCGGTTTCGGCGGCCGCTTCCATGATGGCCTGAACCTGCTCCAGGTTATTCACGTTGAAGGCGGGCAGGCCATAGCTGTTTTCGGCAGCATGGTCGAGCAGCTGGCGCATGGATACGAGCGGCATGACAGTCTCTCCAGATGATCTGTTGGGTTGTTCGTTGGGGTTGCGGTCGCAGTGCCGCAATGCAATCTTGGGATTTTAACGCGCTTGCATGAAAGTTGTGGTGCGACGCATCACAATGGAGGGCAACCATTTGTTGCCAGCGCCTGCGCAGCCCGCACCTCGGCGCGCAAGGCGTCGTCGCTGTCCTCACCCCCCCACTGGTCGAAGTGGATGAGATCCTCCAGGGGCAGTCGCTGTCGCCAGCCGGCTTTCTCCAGTTCGGGCTGGTCGAGAAAGTGGCTCACATGGCCGATGCACAGATAGGCGACCGGCATGATGCGCTCGGGCAGCTTGAGGATGTCGCGAATGGCGGCCTTGTGAAAGATGCTCACCCAGCCCACCCCCAATCCCTCGGCGCGGGCGGCCAGCCACAGGTTCTGCACGGCACACACGGTGCTGTAGAGGTCCATGGCTTTTTGATGGGTGCGGCCGAGAACGACCGGCCCGGCACGATCACGATCGCAGGTGATGCACAGATTGACCGGCGCCTCGAGAATGCCTTCGAGCCGCAGCGTTTTGTAGGCCTCGCGCTGAGCGCCTTCGAACATATCGGCAGCTTCGTGATTTGCCGTCAGGAAAGCGTCATGCACCTGCTGCTTGATGGCGTCGCGTCTGACCAGCACAAAGCTCCAGGGCTGCATGAAGCCCACCGAGGGCGCAAAATGCGCTGCGGTGAGAATGCGGGCGAGCAGGGCGTCGTCCACCGGGTCGGGGACGAACTGGCTGCGCACGTCGCGACGCGACAGCATGTTGCGATAGATGATGGCGCGTTCGGTCGCATCGAGTGCGGGCGCGCGAGGGCTGGACGCTTGCATGATTCCCCTTGATCAAGCGTGTGGGAAACAGCCGGGCCTTGCTGTTTCAGGTGCCTTCCGGCCGGTCTTCTGACTCGGGTTCATCCACCGGCGACGCCTTCCCTTGCGGTGGCATCGTGGTCGCCGGCGTCCCCCTCACAGCGTTGGGCACGTTGCGGAATCGGGCTCAGCCCTGCACCGCATTCCCGATTCTCCCGCCATGGCGGGCACCGGAAGGTCGATTAACGATTCGGGGCGCAGTCTAGCAAAACTGCAGCCCTCGGGTGGTATGCGTTCAGTCAGCGACGCCCGGTGCCGGGTGGTCGCCCACGCGCACGATCTTGAGCGTGTTGGTGCCGCCGCTCGAGCCGATGGGTTCGCCAATGGTCAGCACGATCAGGTCGCCATACTCCACCGCCCCCTGGTCGAGCAGGATCTGCTCGGCCTCCCAGAGCAGCACGTCGCGATCCTGATGGGTCTGCGACATGAGCAGCGGATAGACCTCCCGGTACAGCGTCATCTGGTTGCGGGCCGCTTTCTCCGGGGTGAGCGCGTAGATGGGCACGCCGGAATTGAGCCGGCTCATCCACAGCGCGGTGGAGCCGGTCTGGGTGAGCGATGCAATGGCCTTGACCTTGAGGTGGTACGCCGTCCAGATGGCCGCCATGGCAATTGACTGGTCGATGCGCGTGAAGGTGCGGGCGAGGAAGTCGCGCTCAAGCGTCACTTCGTTGGATTTCTCAGCCTCGAGGCACACCCGCGACATGGCCTCGATGGTCTCGACCGGGTAGTTGCCGGCGGCGGTTTCGGCGGAGAGCATGACCGCGTCGGTGCCGTCGAGCACGGCGTTGGCGACGTCGGAGACTTCGGCGCGCGTGGGCACCGGGCTGGTGATCATCGATTCCATCATCTGGGTGGCGGTGATGGTCAGCTTGTTCCGGTCGCGTGCGGCGCGCAGCATTTTTTTCTGCAAGGCGGGCACGGCCGCATCGCCGACTTCGACGGCCAGATCGCCACGCGCCACCATGATGCCGTCAGAGGCGTCAAGAATCTCGTCGAGGTTGGCGCAGGCTTCGACGCGCTCGATCTTCGCGATCAGCAGGGCTTTCCCGCCGGCGGCACGCAGTAGCTGACGTGCCATGTACATGTCCGCCGCACTCTTGGGGAACGAGACAGCGACAAAGTCCACACCGATCTTGGCCGCGGTGCGGATGTCGTCCATGTCCTTGGCCGTGAGTGCCGGCGCCGACAGACCACCGCCCTGGCGGTTGATCCCCTTGTTGTTGGACAGCAGACCGCCCACCTTGACCCGGCAATGGATGGCCGAGCCCAGCACCTTTTCGACACGCAGCTTGATGCGCCCGTCGTCGAGCAGCAGGATGTCACCGGGGCCCACATCGTTCGGCAGGTCGGGGTAGTCCAGACCGACGGTCTGGTTGTTGCCTTCCTTGCAACTGGCGTCGAGGACGAAATCTGCGCCTTCCTTGAGGGTGATCTTGCCCTCGGCAAATTTGCCGACGCGGATCTTGGGCCCTTGCAGGTCGGCCAGAATGCCGACCGGGCGACCGGCGCGTGCGCTGGCCTCGCGAATGGCTTCGGCGCGTGCGATGTGGTCTTCGGCCGTGCCGTGGGAAAAATTCATGCGGACCACATCGACGCCGGCATGAACCATCCGTTCAAGGACGGGCAGTTCAGACGAACTCGGGCCGAGGGTGGCAACGATCTTGGTGTGGCGAGCCATCAGGACTCCTCTCGATTTATTGTGATTTCTCTGGCTGCTCGCATTCTAGCGCGATGATGTGTCAGTGATGCGCACGCCGAGCGTCATTGCGACTGAGCGTCCTTGGGTATTGCGGAATTCGTCACCTGCGTGCGCCACAGGTTGCTGCCACTGCGCTTGGCTTCATACATGGCTCGATCTGCTGCGGCAATCAGGGCGTTGATGTCGTAACTGTCGGGCGTGTAATGTGCGACGCCGATGCTCACGCCCAGCGACTTTCCATTCACCGACATGGGGCCGACGCTGCGCACCGCGTCAACAATGCGCTCGCACACGCTGTCGATGGTCGATGCGCCCTGAAGGCCGGGGCACAGCAGAACGAACTCGTCGCCTCCGAGCCGTGCTGTCACATCCGATTGGCGGGCGATGCTCTGAAGGCGATCACCGAAGTTCTTCAGTACATGATCGCCGATCGGGTGGCCGAGGGTGTCATTGATGGGTTTGAAGCCGTCGAGGTCGAGCAGGAACAGGGCGCCGCACTCCGATTCGCGCTGAGCGCGGCTGAGGACCCGTTCCGCGGCTTCGAAAAACCCCTTGCGGTTGGTCAGGCCAGTGAGCGCGTCGTGGCGAGCGAGTTGCTGCCAATGCTCTTTTTCGTTCTCCATCTCTTTGTGGCGGCGGGTCAGGCCGATGACGATGGCGATGAAATTACCCAGTGCGAGCAGGAACGCGAGCGTCTGGATGACGCGAAGCTGCTCGGTCCGTTGGACGGAATCGTGCTCCAGGCGGGAGGTCAGCCGGTTCATCAGCTGGAGGATTTCAACGTTGGTGCTGACCATGTAGGTGGCGGCTGGTGCCCACACAGCGTCCGTCTTCGCGTGATCCACCAATTGCACGGTGAGCGGCTTGAGCAGGCGGCGGGCTTCGGCGATGTACTCGCTGGCGGCGCCGTCGACGGCATGCAATTGCACCGTCTTGCCGTCGCCGCCAAGTGTCTGGCCACCGTGAGCGAAGGCTTCAAGTGTCTGATTGAACAGGGAGTAAGCCGAAATGAACTCTTCGGCGGCGAGGTCGGCATGCTCGGGGGCGCTGGAGTTTGCGGCCAGCAAGAGTGATTTGGTCATGCGCTGGGAGAGCATGCGCTGGCGCCCGGCCATGTTGATGGCCACAGCATCCTCAGCCACCTGATGGGCGATCCACAGGTTGGTGACGAGGACGGAAAGGTCCAGTGCCACGAACAGGAGGATTGCCGCAAGCAGGCGTCGCGGGGAAGCGATCAGAGCACTGACGGGGATGGGCATGAATCTATGTTAGGCGCGATCTACACTGATCGATAATGTCTCAACGGCGCGTCCGCATCATGTTTGAGCGATTTTTGCCCTTGCGGGATGGTCGTGCAGCGCCATCAGGACATCGTATAAAAAAGGGCGGCCTCGGGGCCGCCCTTCATCACGTGTGCGCGAACACAACCGGCTTCAGTCGTTGAAGCGCGCTTCGAGTGCTTCGATGGCCGGCAGGGTCTTGCCTTCGAGAAACTCGAGGAAGGCGCCACCACCCGTGGAGATGTAACCCACGTCGCCAGCGATGTCGAACTTGGCAATCGCGGCCAGCGTGTCACCGCCGCCCGCGATTGAGAAGGCTTCGGAGTGGGCAATGGCCGAGGCCATCATCTTGGTGCCACCGGCAAACTGGTTGTACTCGAAAACGCCGACCGGGCCGTTCCAGACGATGGTGCCGGCATGAGCGATGATGTCGGCGAGCTTGGCGGCACTCTTGGGGCCAAAGTCGAGAATGCGGTCGTGATCGGCCACGTCATCAATGGCGACGCGGTTGGCACGGGCCAGCGCAGACACCTCGTCGGCCACGACCACGTCGGTGGGCAGGGGGACTTCGGCGCCACGGGCGGCCATGATGTCCATGACCTCTTTGGCTTCCTTGACCATTTCGGGTTCGGCCAGCGATTCACCGATGTTATGCCCGGCGGCCAGCAGGAAGGTGTTGGCGATGCCGCCACCGACGATCAACTGATCGACCTTGTCGGCCAGCGTCTTGAGGATGGTCAGCTTGGTCGATACCTTGGCACCACCGACAATGGCCACCAGCGGACGTGCCGGGGCGTGCAGAGCCTTGGAGAGCGCGTCGATCTCGGCGCCCATCAGCATGCCGGCGCAGGCGACCGGGGCAAAGCGTGCGATGCCGTGGGTCGTGGCCTGGGCGCGGTGGGCCGTGCCGAAGGCGTCGTTGACGTAAATGTCGCACAGCGCGGCCATCTTCTTCGACAGCGTCTCGTCATCCTTCTTTTCGCCCTTGTTGCAGCGGCAGTTCTCGAGCAGGACGATCTGGCCCGGTTCGACCTCGACGCCACCATCCACCCAGTCGGACACGAGCTTGACCGGCTTGCCCAGCAGCTGACCCAGACGCACTGCGATGGGCGCCAGGGTGTCGTCGGGGCCCACGGTGCCTTCGGTGGGGCGTCCCAGGTGGGAGGTGACCATCACCGCCGCGCCCTTGTCGAGGCAGTACTGGATGGAGGGAATCGAGGCGCGAATGCGGGTGTCTTCGGTGATGTTGCCGGCCTCGTCCTGCGGCACGTTCAGGTCGGCACGGATGAAGACGCGCTTGCCGGCAACGTCCAGGTCCTGAAGCTTTTTGACTTGCATGAGTTGAATCTCCTGAGAATGGTGAGGATGGCGATGGAAGTTGAAAATTCTGTGCGTCAGTGTTGCCAGCGAGGGTGCCAGTGCGAAAGCACGTCCACCATCCGGCTGGCAAAACCCCACTCGTTGTCGAACCACAGCAGCATGGTGGCGAGCCGGTCGCCGCTGACCAGGGTCTGGCCGCCGTCGATGACGGCCGAGTGGGGGTCGTGATTGAAATCGATCGAGGCATGCGCCTGCTCGGTATAGGCGAGCAGATTGGCAAAACGTCCGTGCGCGGCATCGGCCACGAGCCGGTTCAGGCGCTGGGTGTCGACCGGCTGGTGCAGAGTCAGCGTCAGTTCGATGGCCGACACGTTGAGGGTGGGTACGCGGATGGCCTTGGCCTGAACGCGGCCCGTCAGCTGTGGCAACAGACGCTCGACGCCGCGCGCCAGCCCGGTAGCCACCGGGATGATCGACTGCATGGCGGAGCGGGTGCGTCGCAGATCCTTGTCGTGATAGCCGTCGATCAAGGGCTGATCGTTCATCACCGAGTGCAAGGTGGTCAGCAGGGCATGGTCGACGCCAAACGCAGCGTCCAGCAGGCCCAGCACCGGCACGACGGCATTGGTGGTGCAGGAGGCGTTCGAGACGATGGTTTCGGTACCCTTGAGGTCGTCGTGATTGACCCCGAACACGGTCGTGGCATCCACGGCCTCGGCGCTCTGGCCCGGCTGCGAGAGCAGCACACGCGGGCAGCCGGCCTGGATGAACCGGGTCAGGTCTTCACGGGTGCCGTAGCGTCCGGAGCATTCGACGAGCACGTCAATACCGAGGGCTGCCCAATCGACATCCTCCGGGCGCGTGGCGTGAGTGACCACGATGGGCTCGCCATCGATGCGAAGTGCGCCCTCGGCCACATCCACGACACCGGGAAAACGGCCGTGAGTGGAGTCGAAGCGTGTTAGGTATTCGATACTGGCCAGGTCGGCCGGTTCATTGATGGCCACGACTTGCCATTGATCGCGACGCGGCGATTCATACAGCGCGCGCAGGAAGCAACGGCCAATGCGGCCGTAACCGTTGATGGCGATGCGGACGGTCATGAAGGTGTTGCTTGAGCGTTCACGAAATCGGGGGCGCCGTGGCGCCCCCGAAAACGGTCTTACTTGGCAGCGGCGAACGCGCGGGCGGCGTCCAGCATGCGGCAGGAGTAGCCCCACTCGTTGTCGTACCAGGCCAGCACCTTGACCAGATTGCCGTCGATGACGCGGGTCTGGGTCAGGTCGAAGGTGGAGGACACCGTGGTGTGGTTGAAGTCGCTGGACACCAGCGGCTCGTCATTGACGGCCATGATGCCCTTGAGCGGACCGTTGGCGGCCGCGATCATCAGTTCGTTGATCTCTTCCTTGGAGGTCGGACGCTCGGCGGTGAAGGTCAGATCCACCAGCGACACATTCACGGTCGGCACGCGCAGGGCGAAGCCATCGACCTTGCCCTTGAGCTGAGGCAGCACCAGACCCACGGCCTTGGCGGCACCCGTCTTGGTCGGGATGATGTTCTGGGCCGCGGCACGGGCACGACGCAGGTCCTTGTGGCGCACGTCCACGGTCACCTGATCGTTGGTGTAGGCGTGCACGGTGGTCATCAGGCCCTGCTTGATGCCGATGTTGTTTTCCAGCACCTTGGCGACCGGAGCCAGGCAGTTGGTGGTGCAAGAGGCATTGGAGACCACGGTCATGCCGGCGGTCAGCACTTCTTCGTTCACACCCATCACCACGGTGGCGTCCACATCGTCACCGCCCGGGGCGGAGATCAGCACACGCTTGGCGCCCATGTCCAGCAGCTGCTGCGCCTTGGCCTTGGTGGTGTAGGCACCGGTGCACTCCATGAGCACGTCCACGCCATGGTCACCCCAGTTCACGCCCTTCGGATCCTTGGTGGAGTAGAAGGCGATCGGCTTGCCGTCGATGATGATGCAGTTCTCGCCTTCGGTGCTCACCGAAGTGGCGAAACGACCGTGGGTGGTGTCGTACTTGAGCAGGTGGGCGTTGGTGGCCAGATCGCCGGAGGCGTTGATGGCGACCACTTCCAGCTCGTTCTGCAGGCCCAGTTCGTAAATGGCCCGCAGCGTGCAGCGACCGATTCGACCGAAACCGTTGATTGCGACTTTGATGCTCATAGGATTGCTTCCTTTTCCAGGTTTTAGATTCTGTCTCCCTGTCGCGCCTGCGCTCAACCCACCAGGGTGCGCACGGCATCGACGACGGCATCGCTGGTGATGCCGAATTCCTTGAAAAGCTGCCCGGCCGGTGCCGACTCGCCGAAGCGGTCGATACCGATCACAGCGCCTTCAAGGCCTACGTACTTGCGCCAGAAGTCGGTCACACCGGCCTCGATGGCCACGCGGGGAGCACCCGCGGGCAGGACAGAGGCCTTGTAGGCGGCTTCCTGGCGATCGAATACATTGGTACTGGGCATGGACACCACCGACACGAAGGTGCCCACCTCGGCCAGTTTGGCCTGTGCCTCCATGGCCAGCGCGACTTCCGAGCCTGTGGCGATGATAACGGCGTGGGGCGCTTCACCGCGTGAGGCATTGCCGGCTTCGGACAATACGTAGCCACCGCGACGGATGCCGCTCACCTGCGCGGCAGAGCGCGGCTGGAACGGCAGGTTCTGACGCGAGAAGCACAGGGTGCTGGGGCCATCGGCTCGCTCGATGGCGCAGGCCCAGGCCATGGCGGATTCGGTCGTGTCGCACGGGCGCCAGACATCCATGTTGGGGATGTAGCGCAGGGTGGCGATCTGCTCGACCGGCTGGTGGGTCGGGCCATCTTCGCCCAGGCCGATGGAGTCGTGGGTGAAGACGAACAACTGACGGATCTTCATGAGCGCAGCCATGCGCAGCGCATTGCGCGCGTACTCGCTGAACATCAGGAAGGTGGCAGTGTAGGGGATGAGGCCGCCGTGCAGGGCCGCGCCGTTGGCGATGGCGGCCATGCCGAACTCGCGCACGCCGTAATACACGTAGTTGCCGCCATGCTCACGACTGACGCCCTTGGCGCCGGACCACAGGGTCAGGTTGGAGCCGGCCAGATCGGCTGAGCCGCCGAGCAGTTCCGGCAGCTTCGGGGCAAAGGCTTCGATGCTGTTCTGGCTGGCCTTGCGGGTGGCGATGGTCTCGGCTTTGTCGGTGACCTGGTCGAGCACGGCATCCACATGGGCGGTCCAGTCGCTCGGCAGTTTGCCGCTCATCCGGCGCTCGAATTCGGCGGCCAGATCAGGATGCGCAGCACGGTAGGCGGCAAAGCGCGCGTTCCACTCGGCCTCAGCCTGTGCGCCGGCTTCACGTGCGTTCCAGGCCGCGTACACGTCGTCGGGGATTTCGAACGGCGGGTGGCTCCAACCAATGTACTCGCGCGTGGCGGCGATTTCGGCATCCCCCAAGGGGGCGCCGTGCACGTCGTGGCCACCCTGCTTGTTGGGGGCGCCCGCGCCGATGACCGTTTTGCAGCAGATCAGGGTCGGCTGGGTGGTGTTGGACTTGGCCTGTTCGACGGCCGCCTGGATGGCGACCGGGTCGTGGCCCTGCACATCACGGATCACCTGCCAGCCGTAGGCTTCGAAACGCTTGGGCGTGTCGTCGGTGAACCAGCCGTCCACATGGCCGTCGATGGAGATGTTGTTGTCGTCGTAGAAGGCGGTCAGCTTGCCCAGCCCCCAGGTGCCGGCCAGCGAGCAGGCTTCGTGGGAGATGCCTTCCATCAGGCAGCCATCACCCAGGAACACCCAGGTGCGGTGATCGACGATGTCGTGTCCTGGCTGGTTGAATTCGTCCGCCAGCACTTTTTCGGCCAGCGCCATGCCGACCGCGTTGGTGATGCCCTGGCCGAGCGGGCCGGTGGTGGTTTCGATGCCGGGCGCGTAGCCGTATTCCGGGTGCCCCGGGGTCTTGCTGTGTAGCTGACGGAAGTTTTTCAGATCGTCAATGGACAGATCGTAGCCGGTCAGATGCAGCAGCGCATAGATGAGCATGGAGCCGTGACCGTTGGACAGCACGAAGCGGTCGCGATCGGCCCAGTCCGGGTTGGCCGGGTTGTGCTTGAGATGATGGCGCCACAACACTTCGGCGATTTCCGCCATCCCCATGGGTGCGCCCGGGTGGCCCGATTTGGCCTTCTGGACGGCGTCCATCGCCAGGGCGCGAATGGCACCGGTGATGGGATTGAACTGGGGGGCGGTGATGTTGCGCTCGACTGACATTGCTCTCTCGCGACGGGTGAGTCTGTGGCGGAAAAGGCGCAATTATCGTCGAAATGGGCCCACTTGGGTAGTTTCGAGACACTGGCGCCTGTCACACCTGATGTAACGTGGAAACTAAATTAACTTAATGGAATCATTAATTTGCTTGATCTTTACACCCACTGGCGTCGGCGCTCCATGAGCTTCCAGATCAGCGGGGTGAGGATCAACTGCATGGCCAGGTCGAGCCGACCGCCGGGCACGACAATGGTATTGGCGCGCGACATGAACGAGTCGTGCAGCATGCGCAGCAGGTAAGGGAAGTCCACCCCGCGTGGATCCTTGAAACGAATCACGACCATCGATTCTTCCAGCGTCGGTACGTCGCGCGCCGAAAACGGGTTGGAGGTGTCCACCACCGGCACGCGCTGGAAGTTGATGTGGGTGCGTGAGAACTGCGGCACGATGAAGTGGACGTAGTCGTGCATCCGTCGCAGCACCGTGTCCTGAACGGCTTCCTTCGAGTAACCGCGCACCCGGGTGTCCCGATGCAGCTTCTGGATCCACTCCAGGTTGATCGTCGGCACCACACCAATGAGCAGGTCCACATGGCGTGCCACGTCGACCTCTTCAGTCACCACGGCGCCATGCAGGCCTTCGTAGAACAGGCAGTCGGTGCCCACCGGCAGGTCTTCCCACTCGGTGAAGGAGCCCATCGGCAGTCCTGTCTGTACCGCCTGCGCTTCGTCGTGGATGTAATAGCGCCGCCGCCCGGTGGCCGAATCACCGTAGGAGCGGAACAACTGCTCCAGCAGGTCGAGCTTGTTCGACTCGGGGCCGAAATGGCTGATGCCGCGTTTGTTCTGCGCTTCGGCCTGCTCGATTTCCCGCTTCATCTCGTCGCGGGTATAGCGATGGAAGCTGTCACCCTCCACGATGGCGGCATTGACGTTTTCGCGATGAAAGATCGCCTCGAACGTGTGCTTGACCGTGGTGGTGCCCGCGCCCGACGAGCCGGTCACGGCGATGATCGGATGCTTCATGGACATGGGAGTGCTCCGGAAAGGGGAAAATCAGGGGCGGCAGGGCGTCATGCCCTGCAGTCAGTGGTTCTGCAGCCAGGTGCGCCACTCGGTAAACAGGCTCGGGCAGGAGGCGGCAATGACACCTCGTTTGACCGCCGGGCCGGCCAGCAGGTCGCCGCCATCGAGCGAGACCGCGGTGCCACCCGCTTCTTCGAGAATGAGATGCCCTGCGGCGTAATCCCACAGCATCTGCCCACCATGCAGGTAGACATCCAGTCTACCTGCGGCCACGAAACACCATTCGAGCGCGCTGGAACCGAAGTTGCGCTGAGAGTAATAGGGAGGGCGCACGGCCAGTTCATCGCCCAGATGGTTGCTGATGCGCTTGAAGTCAACGCCGGCGACGGCGTCTTTCAGTTCGGGCGCGGGCTCGCGTAGCGGAAGTTCCGATCCGTTGAGGAACGCGCCGGCCCCCCGCGCGGCGTAGAACGATTCGTCCGTCGCCGGGTTATAGACCACGCCGAACAGCGGTTTGTGGTCCATGAGATAGGCCACCGAGACGGCAAAGAACGGAATGCCATTGGCGAAGTTCGTGGTGCCGTCGATCGGGTCGATGCACCAGAGGCCGCGTTTGCCCTCGGCCCACAGGTGCGCCTGCTCCTCTTGCGTCATCTCTTCGCCCAGGACCGGACCCGGCGCGAGGTTGGGCAAGGCTTTTTCGAGCAGTCGCTGGGATTCCAGATCGGCCTCGGTGAACAGTGAACCGTCACTCTTGCGACGGCGGGCGACGTTCAGATAGCGCGGCAGGATGGCCTCCCGGGCGATTTCGCGAACGAGGGACTCAAGGGCGTGGGCGCGGGACAGGCGCTTGGCGGCGGTGTTCATGCTACCTCCAGCCGCACGGGCATGCGGCAGATGGATCTCGGTGATGCGGGGCGTGACGTGGAGGTCGCCTCGCGCGATTTCAGACGTCGTTGTCGGCCCTATAATAGCACGATGATTTTTCGCTTCTTTTGCCCAATCCCGCTCGTGGCGGGCGATTGCGTCGAGCTTCCTGAGGCCGCGGCGCATCATGCAGCGCGTGTTCTCAGGCTGTCGCCGGGTGCGGCGGTCGTGCTCTTCGACGGGGAGGGCGGGGCATGTGCCGGCACCATTGCTGCGGTCAAACCCCGCGTGACGGTCGATCTCCTGCAGGCTCTGCCCGCAGAGCCGCCATCGCCGGTACGCGTGACGCTTGTGCAAGCGTTGGCCGCGGCCGACAAGATGGACTGGGTGATTCAGAAAGCGGTTGAACTGGGGGTGAGCGCCATCGTGCCAGTGGCGGCGAAGCGCTCCATCCTCAGACTCGATGGTGCCCGTGCTGAAAAGCGCATGGCTCACTGGCGCAACATCGTCGTTTCCGCCTGCGAGCAATGCGGGCGCAATACCATGCCCGAACTTGCGCCCATTCAGCCACTGGGCCAATGGCTGGCCAAGGCGCAGGGGGGCTGGGTGTTGGCGCCTGGCGCCGTTCAGCCGCTGCGTGAACAGGCCCGCCCGGCGGCTGACCTGACGATTTACGTGGGGCCGGAAAGCGGTTGGGAAGAGGCGGAGCTCACGGCCATGGCAGCGCGCTGTATCGAACCGGTGCAACTGGGCCCACGTGTATTGCGCACCGAGACGGCCGGCCTGGCTGCCCTGTCGGCCATCCAAGCCCTCTGGGGCGATTTTTGAAGGATTGACACATGTTCGAATCCGCCGAGTTGGGACACCGGGTCGACAAGGCCGCCTATGAGGCCGAGGTGCCTGAATTGCGCACCCAGCTCCTCGATGCCCAGTTCGATCTGCTCGAATCGGCCGGTTTCGCGGTCGTGATCCTCGTCAATGGCGTCGATGCTGCCGGCAAGGGGGAAACGGTCAAGCTGCTGAACGAATGGCTCGATCCCCGCCACGTCATGACCCGCGCCTTCGACGCGCCATCGTCTGAAGAGCAGGAGCGCCCCCCGATGTGGCGTTTCTGGCGGGCCCTGCCGCCCAAGGGAAAGATCGGCGTGCTCTTCGGCAACTGGTACGAAGGGCCCATCAACGCCCGGGTCGAAAAAGACATCAAGCAAAGCGAGCTCGATCAACGCCTGGCTGAAATCAACCGCTTCGAGCAGATGCTCACGCGCGAAGGCGTGGTGTTGCTCAAGTTCTGGTTCCATCTTTCGTGCAAGCAGCAAAAGGCGCGGCTGGAAAAGCTCGAGTCCGACCCGCTGACCCGATGGCGCGTTACCAGAGCGGATTGGCGTAACTACAAGCAATATGATCGACGGCATGATGTGGCCGAGCATGTGGTGCGTCACACAAGCACCGCCGAGGCACCCTGGCTTATCGTGGATGGTTCCGACGAGCGTTATCGCGGTCTGCTCGTCGGTCAAACCCTGCTCGACGCACTCAGAAAGCGGCTCGACGTGGCGCACAAGTGGCAGGCCCGTGTCAGCACGGCGCCTTTGCCGCCGCAGCTCGATGAGCGCAATTTGCTGCGCCAGCTGGTGCTCGATCAGCCTCTGGACAAGAAGGATTACAACAAGGAACTGGAGCGCTGGCAGGGGCGCCTGGCGTTGTTGACCCGCAGCAAGGCCTTTTGCGAGCGCTCTCTGGTGCTGGTGTTCGAAGGAATGGACGCGGCCGGCAAAGGCGGTTCGATCCGGCGGGTAACCGCGGCGCTCGATACGCGGCAGTACCAGGTCGTGCCCATTGCCGCCCCGACAGAGGAAGAACGTGCGCAGCCTTATCTGTGGCGCTTCTGGCGTCATGTGCCGCGGCAGGGCAAGGCGGTGATTTTCGACCGCTCCTGGTATGGGCGCGTACTGGTCGAGCGGGTCGAGGGTTTCTGCTCGGAAGCCGACTGGATGCGCGCGTACGAGGAAATCAACGACTTTGAGGATGCCCTGATCCGGGCGGGTGCCGTGGTGGTGAAGTTCTGGCTGGCGATCAGTGACGAAGAGCAACTGGCCCGTTTCAAGGCGCGGGAAGTGGAGCCGCACAAGCGCCACAAGATCACCGACGAAGACTGGCGCAATCGCGAGAAATGGCCGCAATACGAACGTGCGGTGTGCGACATGATCGACCGGACCAGTACCGAGGCTGCACCGTGGACCCTGATCGAGGCAGACAATAAGCGATTCGCCCGCATCAAGGTGTTGCGCACGATCTGCGAACAGCTTGAATCCGCGTTCGATGAATAAATCAACCTGCACGATGTGCAAGCTGTCGCGCAATGCACAATCCCGTTAAACTGCGCCTCATTCAACGACTTCCGGCGGATGTTTCATCCCGTTCATGAGCTTGGGAGGCCTCGTGCATTCAGATCCAGACATGCTAGACCCGGCCAAGACGGCCAGTGATCTCACCCGTCACTTCGTGGCATGGGTGCGAGGTGCCGCGCCCTACATCCACGCCTTCCGTGGCAAGACGTTCGTGATCGGGTTCGGTGGCGAGGTGGCGACGGGGCAACTGGGCCAGGCGCTGGCCTACGATTGCAACCTGCTGGCAGCCTTGGGCATCCGGCTGGTGCTTGTCCATGGCGCGCGCCCGCAGATCGACGCAGAAATGGAGCGGCGCGGGCTGGAGTCCCGTTTTCACAACGGCGTGCGGGTCACCGATGCCGCAGCGCTCGATTGTGTGAAGTCGGCCATGGCGGTCACACGTCTTGAGCTCGAAGCGCGGCTCTCGCAGGGGCTGCCCAACACCCCCATGGCCGGAAGCTACATGCGCGTGACCGGGGGAAATTTCATCACGGCGCGGCCGGTCGGCGTGGTCGACGGGGTGGATCTTCAGTTCACCGGGAAAGTGCGCAAGATCATGGCCGACGAAATCGCCGCCGACCTGGATCAACAGAATGTGGTCCTGATCTCGTCGCTGGGGACATCGCCGTCGGGTGAGATTTTCAACCTGCCCGTCGAGGAAGTGGCCGAATCCGTGGCCGTGGCGCTGAACGCCGAAAAGCTGCTGTACCTGTGCGATGCGCCGGGTCTGCTCGACGAACAGGGGGAGTTGATCGATTCGGTCACCGCCGATGAAGCCGAGCGCATGCTGCTCGCTGGCCAGGGACTGACCGAGGATCTTGACCTGTTTCTGCCGTGTGCCATTCGGGCGGTGCGTCAGGGCGTCCACCGGGCTCACCTCATCGACCGCGATCGGGACGGTGGTCTGTTGCTCGAATTCTTTACCCACCAGGGCGTGGGTACCATTCTGTCGCGCGATCCGCTCTTCCGTCTGCGAGAAGCCACCGTAGAAGACGTGGGGGCCCTGGTGACGCTTCTGGAGCCTCTGGAGGCGGATGGCACATTGGTGCGTCGTGGTCGCGAGTTGCTTGAACAGGAAATCACCCGTTTTTCGGTGGTGGAGCACGACGGCGTGCTGGTCGGCTGTGCCGCGCTCTATCCCTTCAGCGAAGAGAAGGCGGGGGAAATGGCGTGTGTGGCAGTGATGACCGAGTTCCGTCGCGCCGGCCTGGGGGAAATGCTCATGCGTCGCATCGAGCGCCGCGCTCGCGAACAGCAGCTTGAGGCGCTGTTCGTGCTCACGACACGGACGGCCCACTGGTTTCGCGAGCGTGGCTTTGACGAGGTGAGCCCGGACCGTCTGCCCAGTCTGAAGCGGGAGCTCTACAACCTGCAGCGGCGATCCAAGGTGCTCATGAAGCCGATCTGAGGCGGCAGCGCAGCACGGGCGTGGCAATCACGCTAGAATGAACCATTGTTTTTCCGCTATCAGAACGCAGGTATCGACATGACGCGAATGGTCAAATGCATCAAGCTGGGTGAGGAAATGGAAGGGCTGGATCGCCCGCCGGTGCCCGGCGAGCTGGGTAAGAAAATCTACGAAAACGTGTCCAAGGAAGCGTGGGCCCAGTGGGTGAAGCATCAGACGATGCTGATCAACGAAAACCGCCTGAACCTGATGGATGCGCGTGCGCGGAAGTACCTGTCGGAGCAGATGGAACGCCATTTCTTCGGTGACGGTGCTGATGGCATCGGTGGGTTCGTGCCGCCGTCTGCCTGAATCGGGCGCTGCACAACAAAAAAGGACGGCCGTGGCCGTCCTTTTTTGTCGGGTGTCGTGATCCGGCCTCAGTCGTTGGCCACTTCCTGCTCGAGGGCTTCGATGCCCGCGTGGCGAATATCCCGACCCTTGACCATATAAACCACGTACTCGGACATGTTCTTGGCATGATCGCCGATGCGCTCGACGGCCTTGGCCATGAACAGCATGTCGATGCCGGCCGAGATGGTGCGCGGGTCTTCCATCAGGAAGGTGATCAACTGGCGGATGATGCCCTTGAATTCGGCATCCACCTGCTTGTCCTCGCGCACGATGTCGGCCACCGAGGAAATGTCGAGCCGGGCGAAGGCATCCAGCGTCTTGCGCAGCATGTCGATGGCGATATTGGCCGAGTGACGCAGCTCGATGCGCGGCTGGAAAGGCTTCTCGCCTGAGTGCAGACGCTTGCTCATCTTGGCGATCTTCTTGGCCTCGTCACCGATGCGCTCCAGGTCGGTGATCATCTTGAAGACGGTCATGACCAGACGCAGGTCGCGCGCCGTGGGCTGGCGCTTGGCGATCATGTGGGTGCAGGCTTCGTCGAGCTCGATCTCCATCAAATTGATGCGGTGATCGTCATCAATGACGTGTTCGAGTTCGTCGAGATCGCCATTGGCGAGCCCGTCGAGTGCCCGGGCAATCTGGAGTTCGACCATACCCCCCATCTGCAACACCTTGGTGCGCATTTGTTCGAGTTCAGCATCGAATTGCTTGGAGATGTGCTCGTTCATGGGGGGGAGAGAATCCAAGTCCACTGAGAAGGCAGACATGTTATTTCGCTTCGATGACATAAATATTTCAGCCTTCTTTGATTTCGCGTACGCCCTCTGGGGTCGCGAGCAGGAGCACGTCGGCGCCACGAAGGGCAAACAGTCCGTTGGTGACCACGCCGGCGATCTGATTGACGGTGGTTTCAAACCCCTTGGGGTCGGTGATCTCGAGATCGTGAACGTCGAGAATGATGTTGCCGTTGTCAGTGGTGAAGCCCTCGCGGAGCACCGGGCGGCCACCCAGTGCCTCGAGCTGGCGGGCGACATGGGCTCGCGCCATCGGGATGACTTCCACCGGCAGCGGGAACTTGCCCATGACCGCGACCTGCTTGCTCTGGTCGCAGATGCAGACGAAGCGGCCGGCAACTGCGGCAACGATCTTCTCGCGGGTCAGCGCGCCGCCACCACCCTTGATCATGGCGAGCGAGCCGTCGATTTCGTCGGCGCCGTCCACATAGACAGGCATCTCGCTGACGTCGTTGAGATCGAACAGGCGAATGCCGTGGCTGGCCAGGCGTTGTGCACTTGCTTCCGAACTGGCCACCGCACCCTTGATGTCCTCCTTCATGCGGCCGAGGCCGTCAATGAAGAAGTTGGCCGTCGAGCCGGTGCCGACGCCCACGATGCTGCCTTTCTCAACAAAGGCCAGGGCGGCCTCTGCGGCCGCTTTCTTCATTTCGTCTTGTGTCATTTCTGGTGTGTCAAAAAGGTCGGTCAATGGTGCCATTCTAGCCAATAGAGAAGGCCAGCTGGGGGTGTTCCATACAAACTTGGCTCGCGGCGAAAACGTGAAACCCTGTCTCGGGACTTGAGGCCGTGCGCTCAAGCGGCCATCATGAATGGTTCAAGGATGTCATCGGTGTATGCAAAAGGAGAGAACGCATGGGATTGTTTGATCAATTGGCAGGGCAGGTACTGGGCGGCGGCCAGAACGGCAATATGGTTCAACTGGTCATGGCACTGATCAACAATACCGAAGGGGGGCTGCCCGGGCTGATTTCCCGCCTGCAGGCCGGGGGGCTGGCCGAGCAGGTGAGCAGCTGGCTGGGTGGCGGTTCGAATGAATCGGTGGGTGCAGGTGAAATCACCAACGCACTGGGCGACGGCATGATCGGTCAGTTGGCCAACCAGTTCGGCATGAGCCATGGCGATGTCGCGGGTGGCCTTGCTCAGGCGCTACCGGGGCTTATCGACAAGCTCTCCCCGCAAGGCGAAGTGTCGAACGACAATGCATTGCTGGAGCAGGGTTTGTCCATGCTTGGCGGCATGTTTGGTCGCTGAGCGGGTCTGGCAGCAACGAAAAAGCGCCCCGCGGGGCGCTTTTTTCATGCCTTGGCTGATTCGCTGGCGGCCACCAGTTGTGGCGCGGATTCGATATGTAGCCCTTCAGGCAAGTGGAGGGTGCGCGTCGGAAAGGCAATTTCCGCTCCATGCGCTTCGATGATGCCGGCAACCTTGAGCAGCACGTCTTGTTTCACTTCGTGGAACTTCACCCATTGAGTCGTTTTGGTGAAGGTGTAGACGAAGAAATCGAGCGATGAGGCGTTGAAAGCGTCGAAGTGCACGATCATGGTCTGTGTCTCATCGATCTCGTCGTGCTCAACCAGCATCTGGCGAACCGCGTCGGTGATCGACTGCATCTTGTCCAGATCGTCGTAACGAATACCGATGGTTTCGTAGATGCGCCGATGGGTCATGCGCGAGGGGTTCTCGACCGAAATCTGCGTGAACACCGAGTTGGGCACATACAGCGGACGCTTGTCGAAACGCCGGATGCGTGTCAGGCGCCAGCCGATTTCCTCCACGGTGCCTTCGATATCCCGGTCTGGCGAACGGACCCAGTCGCCGACCGCGAAGGGGCGGTCGAAGTACACCATCATGGCGCCAAAGAAATTGGCCAGCAGGTCCTTGGCCGCAAAACCCACCGCGATGCCGCCGATACCGCCGAAGGCAAGAACGCCCGAAATGGAGAAGCCGAGCGATTGCAGAACGATGAGCACGGCGGTGATGAGCACGGCCAGGCGCAGCAGCTTGGCGATGGCATTGACCGTGGTCTGATCGGTCGGCTTGCCCAGCTTCGTGCGATGCCTCACCAAGGCCACTTCAATGTTCTTGATCAGGCGCGAGCATGCCCAGGCGATGAGGGCAACGACGCCGATGGTGCGGACCGGTTCGATGACGCCGAAGATGGGCGCCTCGGTGTGCTTGCCGACCATTTCGGCGGCAAAGGCGATGCCGTTGAGCCAGATGAGGAAGCGCAGTGGTCGGCCGATGGCCTCCAGCGCCGCCTCGTCCCAGACGCTATCGGTCTTGTGCGTGCGCGCCAGCAGCTGGCGCAACACGATGCCGAGCACGAAGTTGATGAGCAGCACGCCCACCACGACGAGGAAGACTTGAACGATCAGCCCGCTATGGGCGATGTCGATGCCAATGGCGCTAAACCATTGTTTGATGAATTCGGGTACTTGCATGATGTGCGTGTGGCGTCTGTTTTCTGCGTGAAAACCGAAGCAACTCGGCCTGAACGGCACGCCTGTGGGCGTGCCGGGCGCATCATACCAGCGCCTGTTCGCGGGCGCTCGTCAGTGGAACTGAATCAGCCGGCGCCGCGAACGATCAGCACCGAAATACCCACTTTTTTCAGCAGGCGCTCGGCCACGCTGCCCAGGATCAGGCGCTGTACGCCGCGTCGCCCGTGCGAACCGACCACCAGCAGATCGCCGCCAAGCTCCTGAACGGCTTGATGGACCTGATCCGAGGTGGACTGATGGCGAGAGGTGAGCAGTCGTGTCTTGGCCGTCATGCCGGCATCGGCTGCAATCTGTGCCGCGTTGTCGAGGACGGTCTGGCCTTCATTGATGAGCGCTGCCTCCACTGCATCGCGATTGGCCAGAGTGGTGTGGGTGAAGTGTGCGAACAGCGCCTCGTCCACGGCGTGGACCAGTGTCAGCTCAGCGCCACTGGCAGTCGCGAGAGCCACGGCCTCGCGGATGGCTCGCGTCGAGGTGTCGCTGTCGTCAATGGCAGCAATGATGTGTTGGTACATGGGAAGTATGGCTTCGGGGTAGGAAAAGATGCTTGCGAGGCTAGCACTGAGGGGCACTGGCGGTTATCCGCGTTTTCCCGTAGTGCGTGCAGAAATGAAAAAGCCCCCGCCGAAGCGGGGGCTTGTCCGAATCACGCTTGCGCGTTTTTTCGGTATCAGTGACCGGTGGCCACACCAGCACCACGCGGGGTACGGATGGACTCGACCAGATCCTGAATGTGCTGCGGCGGCTCGGCGGTCATCTTGCACACGATCATGGCGACTGCGAAGTTCACCACTGCGCCGATAGCACCGAAGGCGTTCGGCTGGATGCCAAGGAACCAGTTGGGGCCCAGATCACCCAGGAACTCAGTGCCCTTCACGAAGAAGATGCCTTTGTGCTGGAACACGTACAGCATGGTCACCAGAATGCCGGACAGCATGCCTGCGATCACACCTTCCTTGTTCATGCGCTTGTAGAAGATACCGAGCATGAGGGCCGGGAAGATGGACGATGCAGCCAGACCGAAGGCGATGGCCACGGTACCTGCGGCGAAGCCCGGGGGGTTCAGACCGAGGTAACCAGCCACCACGATGGCGCCCGCCATGGCGATACGACCGGCGTTCAGCTCCTGCTTCTCGCTGATGTTCGGGGTGAAGACACCCTTCATCAGGTCATGCGAGATGGCGGAGGAGATGGCCAGCAGCAGACCGGCAGCGGTCGACAGTGCAGCAGCCAGACCACCGGCGGCGACCAGGGCGATCACCCAGTTCGGCAGCTTGGCGATTTCCGGGTTGGCCAGCACGATGATGTCGCGGTCAACCTTGACCATCTCGTTGCCTTTCCAGCCGAAGGACTCGGCCTTGGCTGCCATTTCCGGGTTCTTGTCGTTGTAGTACTGGATGCGGCCGTCACCGTTCTTGTCTTCGAACTGCAGCAGACCGGTGGCTTCCCAGTTCTTGAACCACTGGGGACGCTCGTCGTACTTCAGGTTGCCGTCCGGAGCGCCGATTTCGCCAGTTTGGATGGTTTCGTGCAGGTTCAGGCGAGCCATGGCGCCGACAGCCGGAGCGGTCGTGTAGAGGATCGCGATGAACACCAGCGCCCAACCCGCGGAGGAGCGGGCATCAGCCACTTTCGGCACGGTGAAGAAGCGGACGATCACGTGCGGCAGACCTGCGGTACCGATCATCAGCGACATGGTGTAGACAAACATGTCGAAGCGGCCGGCGATGGTCTGTTCCGTGTATTTCGGGAAGCCCAGTTCGGTCACCACCAGATTGAGCTTGTTCAGCAGGGTCATGCCCGAGCCGTCAGCCATGGTGGAACCCAGACCCAGTTGCGGCAGCGGGTTGCCGGTCAGGTTCAGGGAGATGAAGATGGCCGGGATGGTGTAGGCCAGAATCAGCACCACGTACTGGGCGATCTGGGTATAGGTAATACCCTTCATGCCGCCGAGCACGGCGTAGGCGAACACGATGGCCATACCGATGTACAGGCCGGTGTCGTATTCCACTTCCAGGAAGCGGGAGAACGCGACGCCAACACCCTTCATCTGGCCGATCACGTAGGTGATGGAAGCCAGGATCAGGCAGATGACGGCCACGATACGCGCGCCGTTGGAGTAGTAACGATCGCCGATGAACTCGGGCACCGTGAACTTGCCGAACTTGCGCAGGTACGGAGCGAGCAGCATGGCCAGCAACACGTAGCCACCGGTCCAGCCCATCAGGAACAGGGAAGCGCCATAGCCGTTGTAGGCGATGAGACCTGCCATGGAGATGAAGGAGGCTGCCGACATCCAGTCAGCGCCGGTGGCCATACCGTTGGCGACCGGGTGGACACCACCGCCGGCGGTGTAGAACTCGCCGGTGCTGCCAGCACGTGCCCAGAAGGCGATACCGAGGTAGAGCGCGAAGGTCGCGCCAACCACGATGTAGGTTAGGGTCTTAAGATCCATTCGTCCGCTCTCCTCAGTCTTCGTGAACGTCGTGTTTGCGGTCGATCTTGCCCATTGCTGATGCGTACCAGAAGGTAAGGATCAGGAAGACGTAGATCGAACCCTGTTGAGCGAACCAGAACCCGAGCGGGTAGCCGCCGATGTGGATGGTGTCGAGCATCGGCTGCAGAATGATGCCGAGGCCAAACGGAACGATGAACCAAATAATGAGAATCGTGGTCAGCAGTCCGAGCGTGTCGCGCCAGTACGCTTCGCCGGATCCTTGAGGCTTCTCCATCGCGTGTCTCCTCTCAAATATTGTTGAAAGCCAGTCTTCCGGACCGACCGATGCCGGTTGTCAGAATGACCCCTGACGCCCGCCACCGGACCGTGTGCTTTGGTTTTGACGCACGCCGCACGCTGCCGGAAGAGGTTGGGCAAGGGCAGTATCGAGAAGAAAACTTACAGAAACCTTAAAGATCTTTATGTGTCGATAAAATGGCTTGAAATGCGCATTTAATCGTCGCTGAATGGCCCTCGGGCCTGAGACAGCGGGGGTGAAGCCTCTTGCTGATAGCGGCGGTCGAGCTGCTCCATGCGACGTACATAGATGGCGATGATGACCAGAAAGGCGACGAGCGCG
The DNA here is from genome assembly GCF_017309585.1 of Nitrogeniibacter aestuarii. Lineage (NCBI taxonomy): Bacteria > Pseudomonadati > Pseudomonadota > Betaproteobacteria > Rhodocyclales > Zoogloeaceae > Nitrogeniibacter > Nitrogeniibacter aestuarii. The sequence goes on from NZ_CP071321.1 coordinate 1,399,978, forward strand.
CCCTGCGCGAAGAGGTAGAAGCCCAATGGAAAGCCGAACACTTCAAAGCGGTTGAGGTCGGCGGCAAAGTAGCCGCCGACGAACGTCACCGCAAACCACACGCACAGCAGGGTGAGGGTCAGTTGCAGGTTCTTGCGCCAGTAGCGGGCTTGGGCAGGCGTGGGGTCCATGGTCGAGGGCGTCCTCCAGCGCGCAGTATGGGGCAGGCGGCCGCGGGCGGGCAAACCGTCAGTGACTGATCCAGTGCTTGAGCATGGGTACCAGCCAGGGGGCGAGGACGGCGGTCAGCAGACCATTGGCGGCCATGGCCAGGGCGGCGAATGCGCCGGCTTCGGGGCTGAGCTGAAAGGCGCGTGCCGTTCCGATGCCGTGGGCGGCAATGCCGATGGCAAATCCCTGTGCGGAGCGATCCTGAATGCGCATGAGGCGAAACAGGCCTTGGGCGGTCATGGCGCCCAGGATGCCGGTGGCAATCACCAGTGCGGCTGTCAGCGATGGCAGGCCACCGAGGGCCTCGGCAACCGCCATGGCAATCGGGGTCGTAACGCTTTTGGGGGCCAGGGAGATCAGGGTTCTTTCATCGGCGCCCAGCCAGGCGCCCACAATCCACGCGGAAGTGATGGCCACCGTACAGCCGAGCAGCAAGGTGACGCCCAGCGGCAGCGCCATGGCGCGCATGCGGTTGAATTGTCGGTAGAGCGGGATGGCGAGGGCGACGGTGGCCGGGCCAAGCAGGAAGTGCACGAACTGTGCACCATCGAAGTAACGCGGGTAGGGCGTGTCGGTCAGGGTGAGCACCAGCACCAGCAAGGCCACCGCCATGAGGACCGGATTGGCCAGCGGATGGCCCCTTAGGCGTTGGTGGATGCGCCAGGCGATGCCATAGGCCACGAGTGTCATGGTGAGACCGAGCAGGGGGCGGGTCGACAGATAGACCCATAGACCGGTAATGCTCTGCTCATTCATCGGATGCGGCCCGGCGTTTGACGAACAGTTGCAGACACAGGGCCGAGACGGCGATGGTCAGTACAGTACTGACCAGAAGTGCGGCGGCCAGCGGTAACCACTCGCTCTCGAGTCGTTCGGCGTGCAACATGATGCCGGTGCCTGCGGGGACGAACAGCAGGGAAAGGTGGCTCAGCAAGCCGTTGGCCGTGCCCTCGAGCGAATCGTCCGGTCCGCCGCGCAGCACCAGCGTGAGAAACAGCAAGCCCATACCGATGACCGGGCCTGGCACCGGCCAGTCGGCCAGGCGGGTGATCACCTCGCCGATGAGCTGAAAGACCAGCAGTATGGTCAGGGCGTTGAGCACGAGCGCCTCCTCAGAAAAGCATCACGTGGGCCAGTGTGCGCACGGCGACGCCCACGCAGGCCGCCATGAGGGCAACCTTCCAGACCGACGCCACCCGCTTGCCCGCCGATATCAGCACAGCGATGCCCGGAATGTCCAGCGGATGGAGGAGGAAGCCGATACTGGCATTGAGCGTGGCAACCGAGGCACTGCCATCGCGCAGCATTTCGCCCATCACGCCCATCATGGCAGTGCCGCCACCGAGGTACTTGGTGAGCGTCGGTAGCACCATGGCTGGGTCGATGCCCAGCGGCGTCAACAAGGGTGCGATCAACGCGGTCAAGGCAGTGATCGCGCCGCTGTTGCGCAGGGCCGCGACGGTGACCAGCGCGAGGACCAGCATCGGAATGGCGCCGATGGTGATCTTGAAGGCCTCGGCGCCAGCCCGATTGATGACGTCGAGCACACCTTTGGCATCCTCGGCGACTGGATGTTTCAGCGTTTCATCCACGTTGCCTTCCCGATTCGACAGGTGTCGGCCGAACACGTGGTAGCTGGCGGTGGCCGCGACGAGCCCGCCGATGAGCGAGAAGAGCATGGTGGTGCCAAGCGACAAGCCCATCGTCGACATGGGCAGCACGACATTGGCCTGTGCCATGGCCATCACCATGGCCAGCGTCGCGGCAATGTGCCGGTCGGAGGCGCCGCGCTGCTCCATCATTGCCAGCGTGGCGACCGGTGCGGCAAAGCTGACGAAGCTGATCTGCATGGCCGCGAAAACGCCGAGGCCGGTCAGCCCCAACGGCCGCAGGAGCGGGGCCAGCAGGATGACGAGTTTATCCAGCACGCCCTTGGCCTCGAGCAGGCGCATCAAGGCCAGCATCACGACCATGACCGGTAGCAGGATGAAGAGTGCAAGTTCGACGCCGGAGCGACCTGCGCGCAGGACGATATCGAGGAATTCAACCATCGGAGGGCCAATGCACGGCAGCGTGCGTTGTGGTTTCTCGTCGGGAGCGCGTCAGTGCGCCCCGATCAGCCAGCCGATTTTACGTGATGTTGCAGCGCGTCAGGCGGGCTCGGCCCGCTTGAGCACATCGTCGGCGTCGGTCAGAAGCCATTGCTCGAGCTCGGGTAGGGGCATCGGTCGGGCGATGAGGTAGCCCTGAATCTCGTCGCAGCCAAGAGCACGAAGGCGTGCGAGCTGGGCGCGCGTCTCCACCCCTTCGGCCAGGACTTTCATGCCAAGATGCTTGCCGAGCGGGACGATCATTTCAGTGACACGGCCCGATGAGCCGTCGTCGAGCGTGCACACAAAAGCGCGGTCGATCTTGAGACGGTCCACGGCGAGGCGATCCAGGTAGGAAAGTGATGAGAAGCCGGTGCCGAAATCGTCGATGGCCACCGCGATCCCGCGTGAGCGAATCGACCTGACCAGACCCGCGACCTGGTCAAGGCCGAGCGCAGCCGCCGATTCCGTGATCTCCAGTTCCAGGTACGTGGGGTCGACGCCGCTATCGGTCAACGCCTGGTCGAGTACGGCGAGGAAATTGGGCTGACGCAGTTGCACGGTTGAAACATTCACAGCCACCGTCAGTCCGGCATGGCCGTTACGGTGCAGATGATTGATTGCCTCCAGCGCGTTTCTCAGAACCCATTCGCCCAGATTGACGATAAGCGAGGAGTGCTCTGCGATCGGGATGAAATCGGACGGAGGCACGAATTGTCCGTCTGGAAGACGCCAACGCACCAGCGTTTCAAATCCGGTCAGACTGCCGGAGCCGAGGCAATACTGAGGCTGAAAGACGGTGAACAGCTGGTCCCCGGAGAGCAGGGCACGCTGCAAGTCGCTGAGCATGCGGCTGCGGGCGCGCGTCTCGTTGGCAATGGCTTCAGAGTAGTAGGCACTCTGACCCATGCCTGACGACTTGGCACGCTTGAGGGCGATGTAGGCGTTCTGGATGCCGTCGGAGCCGTCACCCTGGACATCGCCCAGGTGCACGACACCAATGGACGTGGACAGCGGGTGTTCGACCCGGTCGATACTGAAGGGCGCGGCAAAGACGCGGTGAATGGCCTCAGGCGTCAGGCTTTCGCGACGCCCCAGTATGCCGAACACATCACCCGCGACGCGCGCGATGAAACAATGCGGGAAAAAGGCGCGCAGGCGCTCGGCGATGGCGCGCAGCAGGCTGTCGCCATAGTGATGGCCGAAGATGTCGTTGATGGAGGAAAACTGGTCCACGTCGATGATGGCCAGCCCCTGATGGCCACAATCCGGACCGCCGAGTGCGTTGTCCAGCTCCCGGAGCATGGCCACGCGATTGGGCAGGCGCACCAGGCGGTCGAAGAAGGCCTGCTCGCGTAAAGCGGAGACCAGTTCGATGTTGTTGGCACACAGCGCGATATTGGTGCAGAAAACCTCGAGCAGGTGCTGGTCGACGGCAGCAATGGCCTTGCTTGAATCGATGAACGCCGCGTACTTGTGCCCTTCGCGGGACTCGAAGTAGAGCGTGACGTTGTTGCTCCCCCACTGGCTCCGATGTTCGGTCAGGCTGGTGGTCAGTGCGGCCGAAATCTCGGGCGCCGAGATGCGGTTCAGGTCCTGATCGATGAAATGACAATACTTGCCCGCGGCCGCAATGACCTTGAGCTGCTCGGCGGCGTGCTCGGGCGAGTCGGACGGTATCCGGCTCGCGCAGACGAGCCCCTCGGGCGTAACCCCAAGCAGCCCGGCAATCTGAGTGATCACGCCCTCGGCAAAGCTCTTGAGCCCCGGTTTCGTGATGAATTCATTGCTGGCGGCAATGATTTTCTCCAGCCCCAGTCGGCTGGCGTCCAGACGTTTGAGCTGATCGTACGAGCGTAACGCTGCCGTAAGCGTGGTGAAGAGCTTGTTTCGGGTCAGCTCGTTCTTGGTCTTGTAGTCATTGATATCGAAGCTGCTGATCGCATCCATCTCCGGGGCCTGGCCCGGCTGGCCCGTGCGCAAGACAATACGCAGATTGACGAGTTTCAACTCGGTGCGCACGACCCGAATGATCTGCAGACCGGCATCAGGGGTTTCCATGACCACATCGAGCAACATGACCGCGATGTCGTCGTCCGCGCGAAGCTTTTCGAGGGCCTCGGCGCCGGAATAGGCATGCAGAAACTCGATCGGGCGGTTGAGGATGGTGATGTCGCGCAGGGCGAAAGTGGTGGTCTCGTGAACGTCGGCGTCATCGTCCACAATCAGCACGCGCCATGGCGGGAGCATGGCGATGGTTTGCCCACTGCCGGCTGCCGATTCCTCTTCATCCAGAAACACCAGACGGTCGTCTGTGTCGGTCATGCTGACGCTCTCCCCGCTAACCTATTTATCCGCTCTTTTCTGGTAACGGACCGATGGCAGTGGACTTAAGGCGTTCATGCTTTTTGGGCAGAGATGCAAGGTGAAAAAAAGAGCCGCTCGAAAGCGGCTCTTTTTTCTTCAGTGATTAGACAGTCTTACTGGGAGACCTCAGGCAGTTCCCGCCAGGAGACGCGCTCGGGTGTGCCGCCTCCGGGAGGCGTCGGGACATCGCTATTGAGGGTTTCACCCGCTGAGGTACGCGTTGTTGCGCGAACCTGACCACTCGTCGTGCGGAAAAGCACTGGGCGAGAAAGCAGTGCATTTGCTTGGAATTCGGCGACAACGGTAGCACCAGGAACCAGTGAGCCCGTGGCGATGTCCAGGTAGAACTGATGACCGGAGCCACCGGGTTCGCACGGGTCCGAGTTAGGGATGTTGGTGTTGAAGACCAGCGTGGTAAACGCGATCGCCGGGTCCGTGTTCACTCGCTCACCGGTCAGGTTGAGGTCCAGGTACCATCCCCGCTTGGTATTCAAGTCGACGGTTTGCGGATTCACGATGGTCCGAGTCCCGTTGGAGAGCGTACTGAGCGTCTGCCCGACGAGTTCTCCGCGTACGGCGATTTCACTAAGGCTGTCATCATCGTAAAGCCCGTACATGGTCTGGGTCTGGGCGGCATGGGAATTTGATGTGCCCGTGCCCGGAATGTCGCTGAGTCCGAGATACTGGCCGGTGCCCACATAGATCATCCGCTTGGAATCGCTGGCCGTACCCACCACGCTGAGCTTGGGGGCCGTGGTGATGGGTTGGGGGTTGCCTGAACTATCCTTCAAGGCGGCCAAACGAGTCACGCTCCACTGGCTGCTGTTATTGGCTGACAGGTCGAAGCGCCACAGGTTGCCGAGGAGATCGCCGCCGTAGATCTGTGAAGCCGTGACATCAATGGTAGCGTCGTACGCGAAGGCAGTCAGTTGGGCAAGACCGCTCGGGTTGGCCGCCGTACCCACTCCTGTATCAATGGCCTCGATCACCTCGCCCGTGCGCGCATTGAGCACGAACAGGTAGCCATGTCCGTTCCCACCCGTGGAAGTCCCGTTGTTGTACCCAGAGGAGACGACGACCACCCATTCGCCGTCAGCTTTCAGGATGATCGGCCGACCGAAACTGTAGCCCACGTTGTCCGCATAAAGCGCCGAAGTGGACGCATTCGGAAACTCCCAAAGGACTCGGGTGGCTGCATCTGCTTCGTCGTCGGGCGTGGGGTCGGTCACATCCAGCGCATAGAAGCCGCGCCCACCCTTACCCAGGCCGCCCACAAGAATCGTGCGCCAGTCGGTTCCGTTTCCGTTGTTGCCTCCGGTGTCTTCAAAATCCACATCGCCCGTGGTCATTAACCCATCCACATGATATTCATGCGTCAGGCCGCCGACGTTTGTGAGGTGGTTGAGATCGTCCAGCGCCTGGCTGGGGATATAGGCCCACAGCTCTGCGCCGGTCAGCGCATCGAACGCGTGCACCATGCCGTCGTTGCTACCGACGAAGATCACCCGTTCCCGGTTCGCATTGGCGGATTTGAAGGTCTCATAATCCGTGTACTCATTTCCGGAGTAGTCGGCCTCAGGTGGGTTGAGCAGGACCGGCTCTGCGTTGACCATGTCGCCGAGCAGGCTGTTACGGGTTCGATAGACCGTTCCCTCAAGGCTTCTGTCGCCGCGCAGGTAATTGATGACTGCGGCCCCATCCAGGTTGGTCAGTGACGTGTTGAGTGACGTTTGCTGTGCATTGTTGACCGTGCTCGATGTGCTCGAGCCCACTGGCTGAAACTGCACACCAGTGTTGGTGGCAGTGTCATAGGTGACGATGTAGCGCGTGTCCGGCGCACGCTGCGTGAGCTGCTCCCCGGCGGAGCCTGCGGCCCAGACCACGTCCGGAAGGATGTTGCCGGTTGCGGGGTCTACCTTCTCGGCGAAGAGGTCGCCAGTCCAGCCGCCAGACTCGTACTCGGTGCTGAATATCAGGTTGAGTGCATTGCTGGCAAGATTGACGTCGGTCACGGCAACGGCCGCTGCGGCAGACGTCTGAGCCACGATGGCGTCGAGGGTACGCGTGAGCTCTTCAGCAAACACGTCGGGCTCTGCAGCACTGAAGAAGCCGCCGCGACTGTTGATGGCCGCATGCGCAAAATCGTCCAGTTTTTCCGGATTGCCGTTGGCCGGATTCGGCCAGTTGATGGTAGTCGGGTCGCCAGCCAAGGCTTGGTCGATCAGGTCGCTGCTCACCGATCCCGTCACGCCAAGGCCGATGTTGTACATGGCGACGTGTTGCCAGAACGCGGGATCCGTGTCGCGCGGCTTGACGTCGTTCTTCATCGTCGCGTCGGTGCGCAAATCGTTCTTCCAGTAATACATGGCGACGTCAGCCAGTGTATTTTGGAAGGAGTCGGAGTAGGGCGATCCGGGCGTATAGGTATAGTCAGGTAGGCCATTGGCCGAGCTGATGGCCCCCGAGGTGGTGGATGTGGAGCCGGCTGTACCATCGGTGTTTGCACGTGCAAGTGCGGTGCGGGCTTCGTTGGCCGTACCTTCGGACCAGTAGCCGTCGGACATCAGCACGTGGAAGTTGGGCCGGCACGAGAACTGAGTGCCGGTGGTGAGCCCCGGGAATTCACCATAGGGTCCCGCGTTGTCGCTACGCATGAAATACTGGCCCACGTCGTCTGCTGCGCGCCGCAGTGGCGTGGACAGTGTGGGGATCTGTGCGTTGTAGAGGCGATTGAAAAACGCATCACGGTCGGTGCCGGAGAACTTGCGAACGCCTAGTTCAATCGTGCCGGTGTCAACGCCGTCAATAGTATTTACGCCGGTATTGATCTGTCCGAAGCCGACCCGGATGTTTTCGTTCTGAGACGAAAATGCTGCGCCAATGCCCGCTCGGGCGGCCAGGCCACGCGATCGATAGTAGGTAAACCAGTTGGCGAAGTTCTGGATTTCCTCGGCATAGGTGCACACAGATCCGGCACAGTCGGTTCTCTCGGCTGATTTCGGATACGTGCTGCCGCTCGTGATCACGACACGCTGAAAGTTGCCAACCGTATTGTTGGGATCCGCGAATCCACTCAGCCGCCCGGTGCCCAGGTAGCGGAAGTAAGTCGCGGGTTTGAAGCTGAAGTTCGTACTGAGGTAGTTCTGATACCCGCCGGAACTCGACGTGGAAACGAAAAATCCGGACAGGGAGAGTGTGCCCGTGAGATTCACGGTGCCCGCCACACTGCGAGTGGGGTGCAAAGGTGCGCTGGACGGAGTTGAATTGGGGTAGAACGTGCCGTCCGAACGTCGCCAGGGCAGGTAGCGGATGTTCGGGTTGTAGTACATAGGATTGCCCGCGGCCGAGCGAGCGTATCGGGCAACCGGGTTGTTGATATTGAAATCCGGGATGAGATACTCGAAATACCACTGACTCCCAGTCCAGATCCAAGACCGGTAAAGGTCGCCCGTGTCGTTGTACGTGTTGCTGTTGCGGGGAGGGAACAGGTATTGGATGCCTGCAACCTGCCAGATGGTTGGGTAGTTGGGCACCTGAGCGTCGGCAAGCTGGAATTCCGGGCTGGCTTCAAACTGCATTGAGCCGGAGTCGTCCAGAGTGAACATGATGTTCGGTGAGACCGCGTTCATCACGTTGATCGGCGTGTCGGACAAGTCAGTCGCTGAGTAGGCCGCTGGAAGGTTGGCGGCGGCAAGCAGCGTGACGAACGTGCCACGTGTCAGGGCGCGCATGAGATTTCGTTTTGTGTTCATGGCAATACTCCTTGCCTTACATCTTCACGATGGCTTGAACAAAGGTTTCGGTCGACTTGGGGCCGGTAACACGAACTGTCACGCGGTAGGCCACCGCGTTGGCTTCCGTCAGTTTCTTGCCGCCGACACTGAGGTCACCACCCTGTCGCCCATCGTTGAATGTTTCTGAAACACAGTCATCGATCGGATTGTCAATCGGGAGTCCAGCGGCCGGATCGCACATACGGTCGGCGACGTACTGAACCGAATAACCGCTCGGGATTGAGAGGCTGGCGATGGTGGCGACCGAAGACCAGTTGATTGTCAGCGGAACCCCCTTCGCGTCCGCAGCCTGCTGATTGGGGTAATAAGTGCAATCCCCGTTCGCTACGCTGCAACTGTTCGGCCAATAGTTCTCCTGCGACGCTCCCAAAATGCTCGTGGTCATGTCCGTAATAGCGGTTTCGATGCCAATATCCGCGATATTCAAAGAGTTCTGTTTGAATGACAGGTTGCCCGCGATAGCGTTTGCATTTGAAATCGTTCGTGTCAGTGCCGCGGCGCCGATCATCATGGTCGCCAGAATAATCAAGGCAAGAATGAGCACGACGCCGCGCTGACGACGATGCTTCAGATTCGTATTCATGGCGTGTTCCAGATGACGTTACGGAAGGGCACCGCGGTTTGGAGCACCGCATACCGGTAGTTGGGCCCATAGGTGCCGCCAATGGTCAGTACCGGCCCGCCATCCCACAGTTCCTTGCCGGAGGCAAACGGTGAGGTGTATTCCCGGTCATACTGCGAATTCCGGACCACCAGCGCGATCCGGGCTCCGACGACTTGGTGGGGCTTAACTGCGTTGCCTGCAATTTTCGCTTCCATCTCATCGCGTGACCAGAACTCGTCAGCAACACCGTCAGGGATGACGCTGGTGTCAATAGCGTAAAGGCCCTTCAACGCAACGACGCCTTTCGCGAGGGTGATGGTTGTCACGGCAGACGGGTCGGACAGATCATCCACCACCAGCTCATCGTTATTGCTGATTCGGTAGCGCTGTCGGACCATATCGCCCAGTCGGAAAGCGAGGGCGCCAACGCCGTAGCCTGCTGGAATAGGGGGGCTTGCAGTAGGGTCACCCGCTGGGAAGAAGTCTGTGCCGTTGGGCGTGTTATATGGAAAGGAACCGGAACTGTGCAGAAGATTCCACATGGTTCCGCTTGTTGTCGTATTCGCGGTACCCGTACGTTGTCCGTCCTTGCTCATTTGAACGATCGCGCACGGTTTGCTTGGGTACGCGGGGTCACCGAGTAGTACGAGTTCCCCCTGGAAAAAACCATGGCCGTCATCGACACGCAAGACAGACGAGGACGTAGGCATGGCGGTTTGCAGAACGCTTGGGATCGCACCAAGTGGAGAAGCGCTGTACAAAACTTCAACCTGATCGCTGTCGTCGGGAACATAATCAGAAGCACTGATCAGGAAGTTGGTGTCTGCTGAAAGCCGCACAGGAAAAGTTGAGACACTCTGAGTGCCAAGGCCTTGGTAGAAGATCAGGATGTCAGGGCAACTCATTGCACCGACGGAAAGCCCGGCCATTCGAAGATCGCGTTCGATCTGGAACAGCGCAATCTGTCCGTTGGTAATAGCGTCTGCGCCTCCCGATGCGACACGCTGTTGGCCTTCGTTTACGGAAAACAGCTGCAGCATGAAGACGCTGGCAATCATGGCAATGGCAATGCCCACGAGCAGCTCGACGAGCGACATGCCGCACTGGCGGACAAAAGCAGCGACCGGTTGTGGTTTCGCGTACATGGTGATTTACCTCTGAATCTGCGAGACCGTCTCGTAGTTGTGCATGGTGAATCCCGAGGCAGATTGTGGATCCGCTGACTGCCAGCAGACGGTGACCGTGGCAATGTTGGTTGAACCCGCGCCAATAATCTGAATGCGCGCCTGACCGCCCGGAAGGGTGCCAAGAACCGAGCCGGGCTCGCTGGACGAGCCCAGCCACGTGGCAAGATTGCCGGTAGGAGTGGACGCAGCCGCTGCGCCTGCAGCGAAGGGCGCCTCACACAGTGAGCCGGTTGAGGTGCCGGACAGGTAGGCGTATGAGCCAATGTTGGCAGTGGCGTCTGCCCACATCATGCCGATGACTTGGTTGGCCAGCATGGCAGCGTCGGCACGGACCGACGCTTCGGCCACAGCCCGTGCCGAACTGGCTTGCAGACTGACGATGCCGAGCACCCCAAGCGAAAAGACGAGGATTGCAATGAGTGCTTCAAGTAGGGCAATGCCTCGTTGCGATTGGCGAAGTGAGAATTTCATACGCATCGGTTCTGTCCTGCATTTGCGGCGTCGCAGTAGCGGGGGTCTCGGGTGTCCGCGGTCACGTTAGGGTCGCACATGCGAACCTGACCACCACTTGAGATCATGATGCGGAGGTTTCGGCTGTCCGCCGCGGGGAGCGTGGACGTCGGGACATCGATATCGATGCACGCGAGTGATGTTGCTGTCGTGCTCGATAGAATGCGGCCAAGTCCATCAAAAACGGCTAAGGTCCGGCCATCTGCACCAATGACCTGGGTGTCGACACTCGCTTCGGCGCCGCCGTTGGAGGCAATGATGATCGGGTCGGCGGCAGTGGGCGTTGACGTCGTGTTGGACGGGGAGACACTGCACAGCCCGGCAGCAGCGCCACGGCTGACCACCCAGGCCGGTCCGGTCGCCCTCGGCGCACAGCCCGGCCCAGTGTTAGACATCAGTTGAAAACGAACCGATGCATTTCTGCGGACGGCCTCGGCGCGAGCCATCTGCAGTCCGGAAAGGACGGATTCAGCAGCGGTGCGAATTCGGCGGTTGGTGATCCACTGACTGAAAGATGGGGCGGCAAGTGAGGCGATGACGCCCAGGATGACGACCACAACCATCATCTCGACCAGTGAAAATCCGCTGGAATGACGTTTCAGTAGCATGATCCGCTCTTAGAGACGACCCAGCAGGTAGTGCTTGTCACGCCGGACCACTTGGTCGCCGTGGTTGCCTTCTGGCCTGCTTGATTCATGGTGTAAGTGAACGCTGAGGTTTGGCCCGTGCCGGATGCGGTCAGGGTATATCCTTGTCCGCCGTTGTTCGTCGCGCAATTGAACCCGAAATACTGAACTGAAGTGGGGGCGGCTGCACCGCAGGCTCCGCCGTTGTCATAACTGCGATTGTCCTGATAGAACTGCTCCATGCGGACGCGCCATTCGGACAGGCCGCTCAGCGCCTCCGAGAGTTGGCTGCGCAGCACGTAATCCCGATACGAAGGCAGCGCAATGGAGGCAAGGATTGCCAAGATGGCGACCGTCACCATTAGTTCAATGAGGGTGAAACCTCGTTGTTGATGTGCTTGCGGTTTGTTGTTCATCTATCAACCCCTTTGAGGACACCCTTATCATCGGCATCGCCGGCCGGCAATGCTCCTGTCGTGCGACAAATGGCAAATCGCGCTGGACGGATGGTTTTTCGGCGGGGTGCCGTGCGTGACGTGATTCACGTCTCTTGTCTGTCGGGAGATTCGAGACTAGAATGCCGTCCTCTTGCTGCTGTAGCTCAGTTGGTAGAGCAACTGATTCGTAATCAGTAGGTCGGAGGTTCGACTCCTCTCAGCAGCACCAGACATCGGAGCGGGGCGCATTGCGCCCCGTTTCTTTATCCATTGTGTTACGTTGACGTAAACGTAACACAATGGGGTGTGCAATGAATCTGGCCGGATCGGTTTTTGTCGTGACAGGGGCTCGCTCAGGTTTGGGGGCGGCGGTCACGAAACGTTTGGTTGATGGTGGAGCGCGTGTCGTCGGGGTTGATGTGTCCGAAGGTGACGAGGTGTCTGAATCTTCGTTTTGCTTCGTCAGGGCTGATGTGACCGACGAAGACGCGGCGCGGCGTGTCTTTTCTGTGGCACGTGAGCGATTCGGTGCGGTTCATGGTCTTGTCAATTGCGCCGGTGTTGCCCCTGCGGAGAAGGTGCTTGGGCGCGAGGGCGTGCATCGGCTCGACACCTTCATGCGAACGATCAGTATCAATCTGATGGGCACGTTCAATATGCTCCGCCTTGCCGCCGATGCGATACAGGCGGTTGCGCCGAACGACGCGGGCGAGCGGGGCGTGATCATCAATACGGCGTCGGTGGCCGCATTTGATGGCCAGATCGGTCAGGCCGCATATGCCGCATCCAAAGGCGGGGTGGTTGCCATGACGCTGCCGCTGGCCCGGGAGCTGGCCCGTTTCGGTGTCCGCGTCATGACCATTGCGCCGGGCATCATGGAAACACCGATGCTTTCGGGCATGCCGGATGATGTCCAGCAGGCGCTCGGCAAAATGGTCCCGTTTCCTCCGCGACTGGGCAAGCCCGAGGAGTTTGCCTCGCTGGTTTGCCACATCATCGAAAACGCTTATCTCAACGGTGAGGTCATTCGTATGGACGGGGCGATCCGGATGGCGCCCAAGTGACGGCGCTGTCCCTTCGGGGGGCGGTTGTGCCCTGCGCTTGATGTGGTGCAGCACTGTGCCTTGTCATTTGTGATACAAGGCATCGGTCGGCGCGTCTGGCGCCAGCAACATCGAGGTACCGAGTGTCCGAGTCGTCCGTGTCCTTCCGCCCCAGCCAGGCAGAGTGTTACCACTGCGGTCTGCCGGTACCGTCGGACGCCCGTTTTGAAGTCCGGATCGGTGGCGCGCCCCGCGAGATGTGTTGCGCCGGTTGTCAGGCGGTGGCGCAGGCAATCGTAGACAATGGTCTGGATGACTACTACCGGCACCGCGATGCGATGCCCGAGTCGCAAAAAGAAGCGATTCCGGAGGCGCTCGAAGAACTCGGCCTGTTTGACCACCCAGATTTCCAGAAGAGTTTTGTCCGGCCTGTCGGCGAACATGAACGCGAGGCAGCCCTGATTCTGGAAGGCATTACATGTGCCGCTTGTGTGTGGCTCAATGAGCAGCATGTGGCGGCACTCAAAGGCGTGACCGCGATCTCGATCAATTACGCCACGCGACGGGCGCGTGTCAGATGGGATGAGCGCGAGGTCCATCTCTCGGATATCCTGGCTGCGGTCCAGGCCATTGGCTATCGCGCCTATCCATATGACGAGGCGCGCTCGGAGCAGATTGCCAAGCGCGAGCGTCGTTCGGCCCTGTGGCGACTGTTCGTGGCGGGTTTCGGCATGATGCAGGTCATGATGTATGCCATTCCCGCCTATGTGGCGGGCGATGGCGACATGACTGCCGACATTGAGCAGTTGTTGCGCTGGGCCAGCTTCATCCTGACCCTCCCCGTCGTTTTCTATTCGGCAGCCCCTTTCTTTCAGCGCGCGTGGCGTGACGTGCGACTCAAGCGCCTGGGTATGGATGTGCCCGTGGCGCTCGGGGTTGGGAGCGCCTTTCTGGCCAGTTGCTGGGCGACGTTTACGGCCAGCGGCGAGGTGTACTTCGATTCGGTCGCCATGTTCGTCTTCTTTTTGCTGTGCGGACGCTACCTGGAAATGGTGGCAAGGCAGAAAGCGGTTCGCGGTGTCGAATCGCTGGGCAAGGTTCTGCCGGTTTTTGCCGACAAGCTGCTGGCTGACGGCGGCGAAGAGCGCGTGCCCGTATCAACGCTGGTGGTTGGAGACCAGGTGCGGGTGAGGCCGGGGGAGGCCATTCCTGCGGATGGTCAGGTGCTCGATGGCGAGAGCGCTGCCGACGAGGCCTTGTTGACCGGAGAGAGTCGCCCGGTGAGTAAAACCCCGGGCGATCTGGTCACAGGAGGTAGCGTCAATGTGTCCAGTCCGCTGGTGATCGAGGTGCAACAGATTGGAGACGCCACGCGTCTCGCTGCCATCATGCGGCTCATGGAACGGGCCTCCGCAGAAAAGCCGGCCCTGGTGCAGATGGCAGATCGTATTGCGGCACGCTTCATCGCCTTTTTGCTTCTGGTGGCGGTTACCTCAGGCATTGGCTGGTACCTGGTCGATCCGGATCGGGCGCTCTGGGTTTTTGTTTCAGTGCTGGTGGTCAGCTGCCCCTGCGCGCTTTCCCTGGCCACGCCAGCCGCATTGACGGTTTCGTCCGACGCCATGTCGAAGCTCGGGGTGCTGATCACACGCGGGCATGCCATCGAAGCGCTCGCCAAGGTCGATACGTTCATGTTCGACAAGACCGGTACGCTTACCGAAGGGCGGATGCGTCTGGCCGAGGTGCGTCCGGTCGCCGATGGCTCTCGAGACACCGCCGTGAAAATAGCCGCGGCGCTGGAGGCGGGGTCCGAGCACGCCATTGCCACGGCCATCCTCAATGCCTCCCCGGGGGGCGCCTCGGCCAGTGGCGTGCGTGCCACGACAGGGCAGGGCGTAGAAGGGGTTGTAGACGGCATCCGCTACCGGATCGGGCGCGAAGGGTTTGTGGCCGACCTGGTCGGTCGTGGCGTGCCTGACGTCCTTGCTCAAGGCGACGCCCGCCACACAACCGTCTTCCTGGGTAGCGAAGGCGCCTGGGTGGCTGCGCTCGACTGTACTGATATGCCACGCGAGGATGCTGCTCAGACCATCCGCCAGCTTGAGGCGGCGGGTATTCGAACCGGTGTTCTCAGTGGTGACGCGCCGGACACGGTGACCTCGTTTGCGAAGTCCTTGTCGCTCGATGACGCACGTGGCGGCCTGACGCCGCAGCAGAAATACGAGGCAATTGCATTGCTGCAAGCGCAACACCGGGTCGTGGCGATGGTGGGTGATGGCGTGAACGATGCGCCGGTGCTTGCCCAGGCGCACGTCTCGATCGCCATGGGCGGGGGGACCGAACTGGCGCGCACCCAGGCAGATGTTGTCCTGCTGGGTGGGCGCTTGCAGGCTCTTGTCGATGGGATGATGCTGGCGCGCAGAACCTTCCGGATCATTCGTCAGAATCTGACCTGGGCCTTTGGCTACAATATGGTAGCGATCCCGCTGGCTGTGGCCGGCTGGGTGACCCCGTGGATGGCCGGTATCGGCATGTCTGCCAGCTCGCTCATGGTGGTGCTCAATGCGCTGCGCCTGCAGCGAGCCAACAAAGGGCCCGCGCGCTAATGGAAAGCCTCTATTTACTCATCCCCCTGTCGGTCCTGCTGGTCTTCATCATCGGCTTTCTGTTCTGGTGGTCTGTCAAAAGCGGACAATTTGATGATATGGAAGGACCAGCGTATCGTATGCTGATGGATGATGATGATCCGGCCGCTGATCGCCTGTCCGATACACCGGATGGCGAAGACGGGCGTGATCAGAAATCGCTGTAGAAACAAGGCTTGGCGCCGGGGAATAATGGCGCTGGCAACCGATCAGGGCAAATTTCTGCAACCCGCGTGTGTTTGATTGATCCATGTCAATGACTGGATTCGTGCAATAGGCACAATGCACACATGGTTAATTGAGTTGATCGACGCAAAGGCGGATCGGCTCATGACGCAGGAATTTTTGTCTCTCTGTTGGGGTTGGGGGTGCGTGCAAACGCACCCTTTTTTTTATCCTGCTACCCCAAAAAGCACTCCACATCAAGCATTGGCGAGCATCGTGCGCTGCAATACAATGCTCTATTGATCTGTATCAAAAGGCTTCCCCGACCGGCGCGTATCCTTCGGTTCGATCGTGCCGACAGTCTGTCGCCGCGCGGGAGGTTATAAGGTTTTAAATCAAAGAGGTGACTCACATGCAATCGCAAGCGACTTACAACTATAAAGTCGTGCGCCAGTTCGCCGTGATGACGGTGGTTTGGGGTATTGTGGGCATGCTGGTTGGCGTGATCGCTGCAGCACAGCTCGTATGGCCCGAACTCAACTTCGCCGAGTGGTTCCACTTCGGCCGACTGCGCCCGCTCCACACCAACGCCGTGATTTTCGCTTTCGGCGGCTGTGCGCTTTTCGCGACGTCTTACTACGTCGTTCAGCGCACCAACCACACGACGCTGTTTTCACCAGCGCTGGCCGCGTTCACGTTCTGGGGCTGGCAACTGGTGATCTTGCTTGCGGCCATTACGCTGCCGCTCGGTTTCACCTCCGGCAAGGAATACGCCGAACTCGAGTGGCCGATCGATATCCTGATCACCCTCGTGTGGGTTGCCTACGCTGTGGTGTTCTTCGGCACCATCGCCAAGCGCAAAACCTCGCACATCTACGTGGCCAACTGGTTCTATGGGGCGTTCATTCTGGCCGTGGCGCTGCTGCACCTGGTCAACAGCGCAGCCATCCCGGTCACGCTGACCAAGTCTTACTCCGCTTACGCCGGTGTCCAGGACGCCATGATCCAGTGGTGGTACGGCCACAACGCCGTGGGCTTCTTCCTGACTGCGGGCTTCCTGGGCATGATGTACTACTTCGTGCCGAAGCAGGCTGAGCGTCCGGTCTATTCCTATCGCCTCTCCGTGGTGCACTTCTGGGCTCTGATTTTTACCTACATGTGGGCGGGTCCACACCATCTGCATTACACGGCCCTGCCTGACTGGACCCAGTCCATCGGCATGATCTTCTCCCTGATTCTGCTGGCTCCGTCCTGGGGCGGCATGATCAACGGCATCATGACCCTGTCGGGCGCATGGCACAAACTGCGTACTGACCCGATCCTGAAGTTCCTGATCACCTCCCTGTCGTTCTACGGCATGTCGACCTTCGAAGGCCCGATGATGTCCGTCAAGACGGTCAACGCCCTGTCGCACTACACCGACTGGACCGTCGGTCACGTGCACTCCGGTGCCCTGGGCTGGGTGGCCATGATTTCCATCGGCTCCGTGTATTACCTCCTGCCGCGCATGTACGGCAAGACCGAGATGTACTCCACCAAGCTGATCACGACCCACTTCTGGATCGCGACCATCGGTGTGGTCCTCTACATCGCTTCCATGTGGATTGCCGGTGTGATGCAGGGTCTGATGTGGCGTGCGACCAACCCGGATGGCACCCTGACGTACTCCTTTGTCGAGTCGGTCAAGGCCAGCTACCCGTTCTGGTCCATCCGTTTGCTCGGTGGCGTGCTCTTCCTCGGCGGCATGTTCCTCATGTTCTACAACATGGTCATGACCATCGCCGGCCAGAAGGCCTACAACGCTCCTGTGGTGACCCCGCAGGCCGCTCACGCCTAATCGCAGGAGACGAACATGGCTCAAAATTCGAAGCACGACTTCATCGAGCGTAGCGTTCCCTGGATGATCGTCCTGACGCTGCTCACCATCAGCGTCGGCGGTCTGGTCGAGATCGTTCCGCTGTTCTTCCAGAAATCCACCACCACGCCGGAAAACGAGCTGGTCAAGCCTTACGACCCGTTGCGTCTGGCCGGTCGCGACGTGTATGTCCGCGAGGGCTGCTACAACTGCCACTCGCAGATGATCCGTCCGTTCCGTGCCGAGACCGAGCGTTACGGCCACTACTCAGTGGCGGGTGAGTTCGTTTATGACCACCCGTTCCAGTGGGGCTCCAAGCGGACGGGCCCGGATCTGGCCCGTGTCGGTGGTCGCTACTCCGACGAATGGCATCGTGTTCACCTGAACAACCCGCGTGACGTGGTGCCCGAGTCGAACATGCCGGCTTTCCCGTGGCTCAACCGTGCGGTCAACAGCTCCGATATCGAAGCCAAGATGCACGCGCTGAACAAGGTCGGTCTGCACAAATACTCGAACGAGGAGATCGCCGGTGCCAAGGCGGCTCTGAAGGACAAGACCGAGATGGATGCCGTCATTGCCTATCTGCAAGGCCTTGGCGTCGCGCTCCAGAACGTGCAGTGATCGGGTGAGGTTGCGCTGTGGAAATCAATGATCTGCGTTCCATCCTGACGGTGATTGCCTTGCTCTGTTTCCTGGGCATTGTCGCCTGGGCATACAGCAAAGGCGCCAAGAAGGGATTTGAAGAAGCGGCGCAACTGCCCTTTACCGATGAAGATCCGCCCGCCGGTGACAAGGCCGACGGGCAACGGAAGGAAGGATAAGAAAATGGCTGACTTTGTAAGCGGCTTCTGGAACGGATACGTCATGGTCCTGGTGGGCCTGAGTCTCGCGTTCTGTGTGTTCATCCTCGTGTCCAATATGGGCAAGGGGGCCAAGAAGGGCGAGAAGGTCGAACTGCACGGCCACGTGTGGGACGAGACACTTGCCGAGTACAACAACCCTTTGCCCCAGTGGTGGATGTACCTGTTCTGGATCACGGTGATCTTCGCGATCATCTACCTGGTTCTGTTCCCGGGTTTCGGCAACAACAAGGGTGTGCTGGGCTGGAGTTCCTCGGGCGAGGGTAGCCAGTACGCGCTGGAAATGAAGAAGGCCGAAGAAAACTACGCGCCGATCTTCAAGAAGTACGCCGACATGGACCTCAAAGCCGTGGCGGCCGATCCGGAAGCGAAGGCCATGGGCCAGCGCCTGTTCCTGACCTACTGCGCACAGTGTCACGGGTCCGACGCCAAAGGCGCCAAGGGCTTCCCGAATCTGACCGACAGCGACTGGCTGTATGGCGGTGAGCCTGACACCATCAAGACCACCATTCTCGGCGGTCGCTTTGGTGTGATGACGCCGTTCGGTTCCGTGCTCGGCGCCGACGGTGTGGAAGACGCGGCGAACTATGTTCGTTCTCTTTCCGGTCTGGCTCACGATTCCCTCCGCGCCCAGCGTGGTCAGGAACTGTTCCAGAACAACTGCGTGGCGTGCCACGGTCCGGACGCCAAGGGGACGCAAGCCATCGGCGCGCCGAACCTGACGGACGGTACCTGGCTGTACGGCTCGTCCAAGACCACCATCATGGAAACCATCACCAATGGTCGCCAGAACAAGATGCCTTCGTTCGAAGCCTTCCTGGGCAACGACAAGGTTCACCTGCTGGCTGCCTACGTGTGGGGTTTGTCCAACAACGCCGAAGCCAAGTAATTGCTTCTGCGCATGACAGAGTATCCCCGGGCTCGACCCGGGGATATTTTGGGTTAGTAAATTAGAATCTACTAATAAGGCAATTATGAGTGATCCGGCCCCCCAAACTCCGAATCCTTCCTCCCCGGGCGGCGAGGGTGAAAGCACCCTCTACGCAGCACGCAAAAAGATCTATGTGCGTGCGGCCAAGGGACTGTTTGCCAATTGGCGTTGGGCGCTGGTGTGGTTCACTCAGTTGCTTTTCTACGGTCTGCCCTGGATCAACTGGAACGGGCGGCAGGCCGTGCTGCTCCACCTCGTGGAGCGCAAGTTCTACATTTTCGGCTGGGTGTTCTGGCCCCAGGATGTCTTCTTCCTGGCCATCCTGCTGATCATCTCTGCTTACGCACTGTTCTTCTTTACGGCGATCGCCGGGCGACTATGGTGTGGTTACGCCTGTCCACAGACCGTCTATACCGAGATCTTTCTCTGGATCGAAGAAAAGATCGAGGGGGACCGCAACAAGCGCATGAAGCTGGACAAGGCGCCGTGGAACGGTCGCAAGCTGAGTGTGAAGTTGCTCAAATGGGGTGCCTGGGCGGCCGTGGCGCTTTGGACCGGTTTCACCTTTGTGGGGTACTTCACCCCAATCAACGAACTGCTGGCCTCGGTGCCGACCTTCAGCTTTGGCGGCTGGGAGATCTTCTGGATCATCTTCTACGGCTGCTTCACCTATCTGTTTGCGGGTGTCATGCGCGAGCAGGTGTGCAAGTACATGTGCCCGTATGCCCGTTTCCAGGGCGTGATGTTCGACCCGGACACCCTGGTCATCACCTATGACGAGGAACGCGGCGAACCGCGTGGTGCGCGCAAGAAGGGCATTGATCCGAAAACGGTTGGAAAGGGCGATTGCGTCGACTGTGGGATCTGCGTGCAGGTCTGTCCGACCGGTATCGACATCCGCCAGGGGCTGCAGTACGAGTGCATTGGCTGTGCCGCCTGTATCGACGCCTGCGACGAGGTCATGGACAAGATGAACTATCCGCGTGGTCTGATTCGCTACTCCACCGAGAATGCGATGAAGAAGCACTGGGGCATGAAGGAGATCATCGGTCACGTGATGCGTCCGCGCACGATGATCTATGGTGGCATCCTGGTAGCGATCTGTATTGCCTTTGTTTACGGGCTGGCCACGCGTGAGCCGCTGCGTGTCGACATCATCCGGGACCGTACGACACTGGCCCGAGAAGTCGCTGGTGGCAAGATCGAGAACGTCTATCGGCTGCAGGTCATGAACATGACCGAGGCGCCCCGGACCTTCTCGGTGAGCGTCGAGGGCATGGACGGCATCAGTATGGATGGATTTAATGGCACTATTGAGGTCGAGCCGGCCGCGATGCAGGCCCTGACTGTTCAGGTGCAGGTGCCGGTCGATGTGGGCGAGCCCGGTTCGTCCAACCAGATCTTCTTCAATGTGACGGCAGCCGACGATGACAAGATTGCCGTCAAGGAAAAATCAACCTTCCTGTTGCCCAGATGAGTAATTCGACAATGACCCTTCGCAAGACATCCGACCCCTGGTATCGCCAAGGCTGGCCGTGGTTCCTGATCGCGCTGCCCGCTTCCGCTGTGGTGGCAGGGATTGCGACGATAGTGATTGCGGTCAAATCGAATGACGGGCTGGTGGTGGATGATTACTACAAGCAGGGTCTGGCCATCCAGCAGACCATGGCGCGCAGCGAGGCTGCAGCGACCATGGGCCTGGTGGCGGACCTGCGTCTGATGGCCGAATCGGTCGAGGTGGACCTGAGCAGCGCGCAAGGCGCGCCGTTGCCGGACGCCTTGCAGTTCACCATCAGCTTTGCCACGAAGGGCAACATGGACCAGTCCGTGACCCTGGTAGGCGAGAACGGAAAATATAAGGCCGCAATCCAGCCGCTCCAGCCGGGGCGTTGGCATCTGCTGCTAGAAGACGAGTCCCGCGCATGGAGATTGACCGGGACCACCAATCTCCCGACAGAGACCAATGTGAGGTTGATTCCTCCCGACAAATAGTCTCAACTGAAGGAGATTCGTCATGGCTATGCAAGAGCTTTTCACGACTGATATTGGCCTGCTGAGCGTCTTTACCATTGGCTTCATCCTGGTGATGGGCGTCTATATCTACCGTTTCGTCAGACGCCACATGGCTGAAGATGAGCGGTTGCACGGCGACCACAGTCACAGCCATTAAAACACCGCGGTTCACTGCGGAACTGGAGGAGCACGTGCATGATGAAGTTGATTCAGGTGTTGTGGCCGTCCTTTCTTGTGGCCGGTCTGGCCGAGGCCTTGTTCTTCACCATCGTTAATCCGCAGGAGCTGTACCTGTTCGGCGAGCCGGTGGACTTTTCCGCCGTGGCCACATACTCCATCGGCTTTTTCGCCTTCTGGCTGGTCTGTGCAGCGTCAAGTTTGACAACGATTTTCCTGCAAACGCCCTGCGAGGAGCTCAATCACCCCCAGTCACACTGAGGCACCGGGGCCGGCGTCGCCGGCCTAGTGCTGACTGTCTGCGAAGCGGGTGACCTGCTGCAGTAGCTGATCGATGTCTGCGCGTCGGCTGACGCTGTAGGCAGGGTCGTCGTTTTCGCCGAACGCCTCGGCCACTTTGGCCCAGTCGGCATCGGTGAGGTGTTCGCGTGCCAGCGGCAGAAGCACCTTCTCTTCCATGGCCATGTGTTGCCACATGGCTTCGGTGAAGCGGTCTACCGCGCTTGAAAAAGCCGCCAGTCCCCCCGTTTCTCCGTTTTCAAAGTCCTCAAGCCGTTCGTGCAGTCGCGCCACCAGTGCGTCGGTGCGTTCGTGCTGCCGTTCGAGTTCGTCGAGCACCTTGTTCGCCTCGTCCGTGCGCTCACGCAGTTTGGCGAAAAGGTAGGTTTCTTCCTTGGGGTGGTGGCGCTTCTCCGGATAGGCGTCGATGTAGTAGATCAGCGCCCGCAGGGCTTTGAAGTCGCACCGGCCACCGTTGGATCGGGCTTCGTTGACCACGTGCTTGAGACCGTGCACAACGGCTTTGAGCGAGTGGTGTTCTTCCAGGATCGTGGCGATGGCGTCAGTGGACATGGCAACTCGGTGTGTCAGCGATAGACCAGAACCGGGATTTTAGAATGAGTCAGCACCTTGTGGGTCTCGCTGCCCAATAGCAGGCTTGCCAGACCCCGGCGGCCATGCGAAGCCATGAAGATGAGGTCGCACGCATGCCGGTCTGCGGCCTCGATAATCGCTTCGTAAGGCACTTCGCTCACGACGGTATCTGTATCGCAGACGAGTTCGACCGCTTCGGCCTTGCCACGAGCCGCGTCGAGAATACGGGCTGCCTCCTGTGCTGCGCCCTTGGCGAACTGCTCTGGCGTGGTGGGATCAATCAATGCGCCCTCACCATAGATGGGCATCGGAAAGTCGGGTTGGGCATAAAAGAAGGTGACGCGCGCGCCGGCCTCCCTGGCAAAACCGATGGCCCGGTCAACCGTGGCGACGGACAGCTCGGAACCGTCGGTTGGGACGAGCAGATGCTTGAACATGATGCGACTCCTTGTCGATGGCTTCATCAGTATAGTGAGCCTTTCTCGATGTGACCGATTGACGATGGTCAAGACCGTGTCTGTTGGGCGGCGCACAATGTCATCTGCAACAATGCAACAGCGGTCGAGAGACTTCGAGGAGAGGCATTCATGAGCGCGCGCAAGCATCTGGCTCCTGTTCAGGTCGTCGATCAGGCGATTCACCGGGTCAATGACCAATGGCAGACCTTGGTCGATCCTCTGGGCATGATGGCCCCCATCATCCACGCACATCTGGCGTGGCTGGCCCATCCTCAGGAACTTACCGAAAAGATGGTCGCCTTTTCGGGGCAGGTGTGGGCGCTTCAATGGCACACCATGCAGCGCATGATCGGTGCGCCGAGCAAGAGTCCGGTCGAGCCCCATGGCGACGATACGCGCTTTTCCGACCCGATCTGGGATGACTCCGCTACCTGGGACCTGGTGAAGTCCTGGTATCTGCTGGCCACCCGGCACACTCAGGACATGCTGTACACCACGCCGGGTTTATCCAGTGAAAACCGCCGGCGGGCCGCGTTCTGGTGGCGCAATTGGCTCAACGCCGTGGCGCCCACCAACTTCCTGTTGTCCAACCCGGTCGCTTTGCGCAAGGCAGTCGAGACAAAGGGCGAGAGCCTGCGCCAGGGCTGGCAAAACTACCTCGAGGACATGAAGGCGCGCATGGTGCGCATGAGTGATCCCGACGGTTTCAAGGTCGGGGGAAATCTGGGCAATACGCCGGGCAAGGTGGTGTTTCGCAATCGCCAGCTGGAGGTGATTCACTACGCGCCCACCCAGCCCAAGGTGCATGCACGCCCGGTGGTGCTGATCACGCCGTGGATCAACAAGTTCTACATCCTTGATCTCAACCCGCGCAAGAGCATGGTCAAGTATCTGCTCGACCAGGGGCTCGACGTCTACATCACCAGCTGGAAGAACCCGGACGCGTCGATGCGCGACGTGCGCTTCGACGACTACATCGTCGATGGTGTTCATGCACTGGTCGAGACGGCTTGCAAACTCAGCGGTCAGTCCAAGGTGCATGCGGTGGGCTACTGCATCGGCGGCACCGCTCTGTCCATCTACATGGCGTGGGCGAATCGCCGTTTTGGCGAAGCGGCCATGCCGGTGGCCGACTGGACGCTGCTGACGACCCTGGTGGATTTTCGCAAGCCGGGCGACATCGAAGTGTTCATCGACGAGGGCAGTATCCGCTATCTGTGCAACAGCATGGCCCGTACCGGTTACCTCGATGGCGCTCAGATGGCGGCGTCCTTCCGTCTGCTGCGGTCGAACTCGCTCATCTGGCACTACGTGGTGCACGGCTGGCTCTACGGCGAACCGCCGCCCGCCTTCGATGTGCTGTTCTGGAACATGGATACCACGCGCATGCCTTATGCAATGCACGCCTGGTATCTCAAGGAACTCTACCTGCACAACCGGCTTATCGAAGCGGATGCGCTCACGGTGGCGGGCGAGCCGATTGATCTGAACCGGATCACACAACCGCTCTACATGGTCGCCGCCGAGGATGATCACATCGCACCGTGGCATCAGACATTCCGCATGATCCACTTTGCCCGGGGCGCAAAGCGTTTCGTCCTGTCGAGTTCCGGCCATATTCTGGGCATCGTCAATCCACCGGTGAATCCGCCGAAGCGCCATTACTGGGTCGCCACGGCGCATCGGGCCGATCGCTGGGAGGCGTGGCGCGAACGGGCGCAGAAGACAGAGGGCTCCTGGTGGGAGGACTGGATGGCCTGGATCAAGCCCAAGAGTGGTGATCTGGTGCCCGCACCCGACGTCACCAATGGCGAGTTTCCGGGCCTGGCGGATGCCCCGGGGGCTTACGTGCGAGAGCCATGAAACCCGGGTGAAAAAAATCGGTCGGCCGTTCAAGGCGGACAGGCGGTTGCCGTAATAAAGGCACACGTCCCGGCGAGGGGGCAGCGGGTCATGCGCCCCGTTGATCCGAGAGGCGATTTCGCGGCCGGCGGGCGTGTCAGTGAGGAGAATCATGGACGTCGCAGCGCCGGAAGACACCAGCGAACACATTCACGATACCGAGTTGGCCCGCATTGTCCGGGTCAATGAAGAGATCAAGGGGATTGTCGCGACCGCCTTCAAGATCAATCTGATGGCGCTCAATGCCATCTTCCTGGCCAAGCGGGCAGGGCATGCGGCACGCGGTTTTGGCGTGCTGTCGAATGAGCTTCGCCGCTTTGCGCAGGACCTCACCCGGGAAATGACGCAATTGCGCGAAATGACGGCCAATACCGTCTCGACAGTGACCGGCGTCGTACAGCAGAAGCGGCTCAACGGCATTCTGGACGAGGCCGTCAAGCGCTGTCCCGAGCCGGTGAGCGGTGAGGCGCGCGTCCAGCAGCGGGGGCATGAGCAACTGGCCGATAAACAGGGGTGTCTGAGTGCGCTCGACAAGCGCCTGCGTCGATCCCTGGACGACACGGCTCAGCTGGTAGAACTGGGCGGAGTACTCGCCAGGTCGGCAAAGATCGAAGCCGCCTACGGGGGCAACTTCAGCGCCTCGCTCATGCAGGTGTCCAGCGACTTTGGCGACGTCATCTGCCTGATTCAGGAATCGCTCGAGCGTCTGCGCCATCTGCGCCTGACCTGAACACACGTAAGGAAATACACATGAAGCATGCGCGTTGCATCTTCGATGAAGGCGAGCACCAGTGGTTCGCCATCGTGCGCGATCCGGACAAGCCCGGCTATATCATCGATACCAACGAATACATCATCCGCAGCGGCGCGGAGTTGCTGCTGTGTGATCCGGGCGGCATCGAGGTGTTTCCGGCCGTGTTCTCTGCCCTGTGTCAGGTCTGTGATCCGCAGGCGCTCAAGGCCGTCTTCGCTTCGCACCAGGACCCGGACATCGTTTCGTCGCTGGCCTTGTGGCTTGAGTTCAACCCCGATCTCAAGTGCTACACCAGTCGATTGTGGACCTCATTTCTGCCGCATTTCGGCGGCTGTGCCGAGACCTTCAAGAGCATCCCCGACGAAGGGATCGAGATCGATCTGGGCAGCACGACCTTGCACGCCCTGCCGGCACACTATCTGCATTCGTCCGGCAATTTTCATTTGTATGATCCGAAGGCGAAGATCCTGTTTTCCGGCGATGTAGGCGCAGCGATGCTGCCCGAGGGCCAGGACGATCTGTTCGTTGAGGATTTTGATCAGCACATCCGCTATGCGGAAGGCTTTCACAAGCGCTGGATGGGCTCCGAAAAAGCCAAGAACCAGTGGTGCGACCGGGTGGCCATGCTCGACGTGGACATGCTGTGCCCACAGCACGGTGCCATCTATCGTGGCAAGGACGTGCATCGCTTCATCGACTGGTTCCGCGAACTGGAGGTCGGTGTCGCCAGCAACTGACACCGACCCACCTCACGCGAGCAAGGGCAGGCCTCCGGTCTGCCCTTTTGTCATCGAGTGGGCAGTCCGGTTGATGCCGGTCAATGTCGGGCGAGCCCAAATCGCCAGAATGGGCCATAACCCCAGTGACATTTTCGGAGTCAATCCAATGAAACCTCTGGCCCAGACCATGCGCCTAGACCATGCGCGATGCGATCTGCTTTTCTCCAAAGCGGAGGCCGCCGCGGAAGACGCCCGCTGGCCCGACTGCCATGCGCAGACACATCAGTTCGTCGAGGCCTTGCTGCAGCATTTCGCGCTCGAAGAGGATGTGCTCTTTCCCGCCTTCGAGCGGCGCACCAGCATGACCGGTGGGCCCACTCAGGTCATGCGTAGCGAGCACGACCAGATGCGCCAGCTGGTGGCCGCACTCAATGACGCCGCGAGCTCTCAGGACGCTGACGCCTTCGCCGACGCAGCAGAAACCCTGCTCATCCTCATGCAGCAGCACAACATGAAGGAAGAGAACATCCTCTATCCCATGGTCGAAGATTCCGTCGGCGCCGAACCCGACGTTCAGGCCGGCGTGGAGTCGCTGGCGCAGGAGGCTGCATGATGAGCCCGACGCGCACACCCGATCTCGTTGTCGATGCACGTGCCATGCTCCCGCCAGAACCGCTGGAGCGCACGCTGGAGGCGCTCGATGCGCTACCTGAGGGCGGTACCTTGCTGCTGATCATTCCGCGGCAGCCCGCGCCGCTCTACGACATGCTGGTGAACAATGGCTACACCTACGAGGTAAAGACACGCGACGACGGCGCCTTCGACATTCTGATACGCCAGGCTGATCAGGCTCATGGCGACGGCTGAACTGTCCTTCGAGCAGGCGCCACCACTGTCCGTACCCCTGCGGTTTTTCTATGGCGCGCCGATCTTTCTGTTTTTGGCCGCCCTGTTGATGATGTTCCGGTTCGATCAGGTGTTCGTGTCGCGCTGGACGCCGCAAACGCTGGCGCTCACGCATCTGGTGACGGCGGGCTTCATGTTGCAGGTCATGCTCGGTGCGCTGTTCCAGCTCATGCCGGTCGCCGCGGGGGCCAATCTATGGCGGCCCCACTGGTTGGTATGGCCCGTGCATGTGGGGAGCTTCGCGGGGGCACTGGGCCTGGCGTGGGGGTTCTACGCCAGTCATGGGGCTTGGCTGGCGGCTGGCGGCGTGTTGCTGACGCTGGCGGTGCTGGTGTTCATGCTTGCCTCGGCCCTGGCGCTGCTGCGCACCCCGGCCCGTGGGCCGACAGTCTCCGCGTTGCGTCTGGCGGTTCTTTGGCTGGGGGTGACCGTCGCGATCGGTCTGAGCATGGCCGCCGCACGTGGCGGTTATCTGGGGCTTGAGCCGCTGCAATGGTCGCAGCTTCACGTGGCCGGTGGTCTGGTCGGCTGGGGTGGTCTGCTTGTGGCCGCGACGGCCTATCTGGTGGTCCCCATGTTTCAGCTGACGCCCGCGTATCCGGCGTGGTTCAGTCGAGCCTTCGCCTGGGCGCTCGCTGGCGCGCTGGTGCTCGGTGCCGCAGCGACGCATCCGTTGGCGTGGATTCCGGCCGTCGTCATGGTCATGGGGTTTGCGGTGATGACGCTCGACCGGCAGCGACGGCGGCGTCGCGCCAAGACCGACCTGACGCTGAGCCTGTGGCGCCAGGCCATGAGCTGCGTCCTGCTCGGGGGGGGGCTGTCACTGCTTGTCCTGCTGGGGGAAAACGATCCACGCATCAGCGTGGCGGCCGGTGTGCTGGTGCTGTACGGGGCGTTCGTGTCGCTGATTGCAGGCATGCTCTACAAGATCGTGCCCTTCATCCTCTGGCTGTTCCTGCAGCCGCGCCTGTCACAGGTGCCGCCCATGACGCGCATGCTCAATCAGCCGCTCATGCGCTGGCATTGGTGGGTGCATTCCGGTGGGCTGGTGATGGCCGGACTGGCCGCTTTCTGGAGCCCGATGGGGCTGGGGGCAGGGGTTGCCATCGGTGCGGCCAGCCTGCTCCTGCTGGCCCAGCTCATGCGCGTCGGGCGTCATGCCCAGCGCGCACTGGCGACGCTCTCTCAGCCGTCGTAGCGGCTGAGTTTGGCCACGTCATGCAACATGATCTGCTTGCCCTGGACCGTGATGAGCTTGTTTTCCGACAGATCGTGGAAAACCCGCGAGAGCGTTTCGGGCGTGAGATTGAGGCGGGAGGCAATCACCTGCTTGCTGGTGGGCAGATCGATGGTTTGCTCGCCTTCCTGACACGGGGCCGCATGCGATTGCTGAAGCAGATAGCCAATCACACGCTGGGTGCTCGAGCGCAGGGAATAGGATTCCACGTCGCGTACCATGCTGTGCAGCCGGATGGCCATACCG
The DNA here is from genome assembly GCF_017309585.1 of Nitrogeniibacter aestuarii. NCBI lineage: Bacteria > Pseudomonadati > Pseudomonadota > Betaproteobacteria > Rhodocyclales > Zoogloeaceae > Nitrogeniibacter > Nitrogeniibacter aestuarii. The sequence continues at coordinate 1,428,587 of NZ_CP071321.1, forward strand.
GCGAGCATGCGCCGGGCAAACCCGGCATCGTGCTCGATCTGATCGAAAACAGCCTCGCTGCTCACGTGCAGCAACAAGGTGTCGCCCAGGGATTCAGCGAAAACGGGGTAGGGCCGGTCCATGAACATCACCGCTTCGCCAAAGCTCTGATGCGCACCCAGAATCTCGACCACCTTCTCATTGCCCTGCGGCGAGGAGAAGGCGAGTTTCATCTGGCCAAAGATGACGTAATAAAACCCTTGGGGGTGGTCGCCACGCTGGAAGAGCATTTCGCCCTTCTTCAGACGTTTCTCGCGCGTGTTCTCTGCAATCTGCTCGATGTCCTCGGCCGACATGGCACTGAACAAGGGCATGCGGCTGAGCAGCCCGGGGATGTCGATCTTGTTTTGGCTCATGGGTCCAACCTTTGTTGATCCGCGAGACTCTAACACGCGGGATTGATCTCTATTTTGATCTTGTTTAACTCACTGACTGTGCCTGAAAAACATGACTGATGCACCCGCCCAACGAATGATCCTCTTCGCAACACCGCATCGAGGAATGTTTTTCACCGGCATGCTACAGAGCGTGCTGGTGATGTTGCCCTGGTGGATCGAGCTGGTCTTGCGCACGCGCGACGGGGGGCTTGACTGGCCATGGCCTGCCGTGTGGTGGCATGCATTGATGCTCATTTACGGGGTGTTCCCGTTCTTCATCTTCGGGTTCTTGTTGACCGTCATACCGCGCTGGCAGAATCAGCCGGATCTTCCGCGCCGTGACTACGCATGGATCTGGGTGGCGCTGACCACCGGGTGGCTGTTGCTTTACGCCGGCTTCGTGGTCCCGGCGCTGCGTGTGGGGGGGCTGCTCGTGGTTGCGTGTGGGTGGGCTGGCGTGTGCGTGCGTTTGCTGCCGATTGCACTTCTCCCCGGACGCGGGCGCCTGCATGCCATGCCCGCGTGGCTGGCGCTCTTTGCCGGCTGGGTGGGCTGGGTCTTGCTGATTGGAATGGCGCTAGATGGAGATGGTCGTTGGGCTCTGTGGGCCATCGACATCGGATTGTTTGCGTTCCTGCTGCCGATCTTTCTGTGCGTGTGTCACCGCATGGTGCCTTTCTTCTCGAACTCGGTACTGCCCGATTACCAGATGGTTCGCCCGGCCTGGGCGCTGTGGGTGCTGCTGGCCGGTGCCGTCCTCCACGGTCTGCTGAACCGGATGGATCTGGCGGCGTGGCGCTGGCTTGTTGATCTGCCGATGGCGGTGCTCGGGCTATGGCTGAGCTCGCAGTGGCGTCTGTTCGACAGCTTTAAGGTGAAGCTGCTGGCCATGCTGCATGTGGGCTTTGCCTGGTTCTGGATCGGCATGGCCTTGTTCGGGCTTCAGTCCCTGCTGCCGTGGTTCGGCATCAGTGCCCTGGGCCTGGCACCGGTGCACGCGCTGGTCATCGGCATGTTTTCGGTACTGGTCATCGGCATGGTCTCGCGGGTCACTTTGGGGCACTCGGGCGCGCCACTGGCTGCCGACGGGCTCACCTGGTATCTGTGCTGGGCGCTGCAGCTGGTGGTCGTTGTCCGCATTCTGGCCGAGTTGATGCCGGGGCGTTCCCTGTGGCTGGTGGCGGCCTCGACCGGGTGGCTGTGCGTGTTTGTGCTGTGGACTTTGCGGTATCTTCCAAGCTTTGTCCGTCCGCGCGTGGATGGAAAAGCCGGATAGGAAACTAACGATGTACATGGCCTTGAAACACCTGCACATGACATGCGTCGCATTGAGCCTGCTGGGCTTTGTGGTCCGTGGGTTCTGGATGATGACGGAGGCGCCGCAGCTCAAGGCGAAGCTCAGTCGCGTATTGCCGCACGTGGTCGATACGGTACTGCTGGGGAGTGCGATCGCGCTCGTGAGTTACTACGACGCGGTGCCCGACTGGGTGTGGGCGAAGGTGGTCGGCTTGCTCATCTACATCGTCCTCGGTACCGTAGCACTGAAGCGTGGGAAAACGCGCCAGGTACGGATCGCTGCATTCGTGCTGGCCTTGATCACGTTTGGCTGGATCGTGTCGGTGGCGCTCAGCAAGTCATCCGCCGGCTTCTTCGCTTGAGTTTCGGAGTCTAAAAGAGCATGACCGAATCGCTCATTCCTGTGGCGCCGGCCTTGGACGAACCGCTTGAAATCCTGTCCGCCTGCCACGGGCGGGTGAGGGCGAATCTTCAGACGCTGGACCGGCTCATTCGCTGGCTGCCCGATCACGGCGCTGACAAGGATGCGCAGCAGGCGGCAATCAATGTCATGCGCTACTTCAACCTCGGTGCGATGAACCATCACCAGGATGAAGAAGAGGATTTGTTCCCGGTGCTGCTCGAACGCTGCCCGGCGAATGTCCGCCAGCGCATCCGGCGCCTGGTTGCCTGGATCAAGGACGACCATCGCGCGCTGGAAGCCACCTGGGCGCAACTGCGTGAGCAGCTTGTGATGGTGGCGTCGGGTGACAGTGATCAGCTCGACGCAGACGTGGTGGCAAATTTTTCGGCGCAGTACCTCAATCACCTCGATCGGGAAGACAACGAGCTGTTTCCGCTGGCAGCCAATATTCTGACCGACGCGGACATCCGTCAGATGAGCGAGCGGATGCGGGCACGGCGAACCGGTAGCCATCAATGAAAACGGGCGCCAGAGGCGCCCGTTTTCATTGATTGAGGCTCAATCAGGCACTCGACTGATTGTTGAGCAGGGCCTTGAGGCCATCGATATCCAGGATCTTGATGTGTTTTTGCTGCACCGAAATCAGCCCCTGATCCTGGAAACGGGAGAAGGCCCGAGATACGGTCTCCAGCTTCAGACCGAGGTAGGAGCCGATTTCGTCGCGCGTCATGCGCAGGTGGAATTCGGCTGCGGAGAAACCGCGTGCAGTGAAGCGCTGTGACAGGTTGATCAGGAACGCTGCCAGGCGCTCCTCGGCACGCATGGACCCGAGCAGCATCATGACGCTGTGATCGCGCACGATCTCGCGGCTCATCACCTTGTGAAACTGGTGTTGAAGTGACTCGACCTCCCGTGACAGCTCTTCGAGCTTGTCGAAAGGAATGATGCACACTTCACTGTCTTCGAGCGCCTGCGCATCGCAGGTATGGTTCTCGGTGCTGATGCCATCCAGACCCAGAATCTCGCCGGACATCTGGAAGCCGGTGACCTGATCCCGCCCGTCCTCGAAGAGCACGTTGGTCTTGAAAGACCCGGAACGCACAGCGTAAATGGCCTCGAAATGATCGCCGGCGCGGTAGAGGTGCTGGTGACGCTTCACCTTTCGACGGCTGCCGATGAGTTCATCAAGCTGCTCGATCTCGCCGTTCTCGAGTCCAAACGGCAGGCATAACTCCTGCAGATTGCACTGGGAACAGGCGGTTTTCAGGTCCGCTGCCGTGACCTTGATGATGGCGCCGCGTTGCATTCAGCTCTCTCTCCGTCTTACTTCCAGTTGCTTGTTCCGGGGCTGTCCGGCAAGCCCCGTTGATCCACGTCAACTCAGTTGGGGCGGGTTTTTGAGATGGTAGGCTCCAATCGAGGAAGCCGCAAATCATGGACAACCAGAAAGAACTTGTATTCGACCCGAACCTGATCCGCAAATTCGACGTCAATGGCCCACGCTACACGTCGTACCCGACAGCGGACCGCTTCGTCGAAGCCTTCAATGCCGACGCGCTAACCGATTGGCTTGGACAGCGCGCGGGCGGGGGGTTGAGCCGACCCTTGTCATTGTACTTCCACATTCCGTTCTGCAACACCATTTGCTACTACTGTGCCTGCAACAAGATCATCACCAAGGACCACAGTCGTTCCGCCAAGTATCTGAAATACCTGGCGAAAGAAGTGGCCATGCAAGCGGCTGCCCTTAATGGAAGCCGGGAGGTGATCCAGCTCCATCTGGGCGGTGGTACGCCCACTTTCCTGTCGCATGACGAAATGCGCGAGCTCATGACCATCGTGCGACAGCATTTCACGCTGTTGCCCGACGGCGAATATTCGATCGAGGTGGACCCGCGCAAGGTCGACTACGCCACCGTGGCGATGCTCGCAGAAGCAGGTTTCAATCGTATGAGCATCGGCGTGCAGGATTTCAACATCGATGTTCAGCGAGCGGTCAATCGGGTACAGAGCTTCGACGAGACCAAGCTCGTGCTTGATGCCGCGCGCGAAACGGGTTTTCAGTCGATCAGCATGGACCTGATCTACGGCTTGCCCAAACAGAATGTGATCAGCTTCAATCGCACACTGCAGCAGGTGCTTGAACTGTCACCCGACCGCATTTCACTCTACAGCTACGCTCACCTGCCAGGGCTGTTCAAACCCCAGCGGCGCATCGACGCGGCCGACATGCCCAGTGCCGACACCAAGCTCCAGATCCTTCAACTGGCCATTCGCCGGCTGACCGAGGCGGGCTACGTCTACATCGGCATGGATCACTTCGCCAAGCCGGACGATGAACTGGCCATCGCCCAGCGCCAGGGCCGGTTGCATCGAAACTTTCAGGGCTACAGCACGCACGCCGAATGTGACCTGCTGGCCTTCGGTGTGTCGGCCATCGGCAAGATGGGCCCAACGTATTCACAGAACGTGAAAACGCTCGACGAGTATTACGACGCCCTCGATCAGGATCGCCTGCCTGTGCTGCGCGGTATCGAGGCGACCCAGGACGATCTGCTGCGCCGTTCGATCATTCAGGCGTTGATGTGCCACTTCGAGCTGTCGATTCCTGCGCTCGAACAGGCGCACATGATCGATTTCAAGAGTTACTTCGCGGCCGAACTCGAAGACCTCCGCGCCATGGCCAAATCGGGCCTGGTGACCGTGGGTGACGAGTGGCTCACCGTCGAGCCTGCCGGGCGCCTGCTGGTGCGTGGCATTGCCATGGTTTTCGACAAGTACCTGCGCGCCGATCGCGAACGGGCCCGCTACTCCAAGGTGATCTGACGCTGGGGCAGGTCGCGTGCTAGGCTCGCGGCCTGTCGTCTCGTTCTGATGTCCCATGCCCGAAACCGGTTACTTCGCTGTCTTTCTCATTGGCCTGCTCGGTGGAACGCACTGCGTCGCCATGTGCGGCGGGATTGTGGGCGCGCTGACCGTTCAGATCCCCGGGCAGGTCAAGCGCCAGTGGCCGATCCATCTCACCTATAACCTCGGCCGCATCACCACGTATACGGCGCTCGGGGCCCTGCTCGGGGCCATCGGCTCGGTGGGCTTGTTGTTTGACAACTTTCTGCCGGTCCAGATGACGCTGTATGTGCTCGCCAACGTCATGCTCGTGGCACTCGGCCTGTACCTCACCGGTTTCACCAAGTTGCTGGCTCCCATCGAAAAAGCAGGGCATGGCATCTGGAAGCGTGTTCAACCACTCACCCGGCGTTTCCTGCCGGCGCGTGGGCCAGCGCAAGCCTTTCCGCTCGGATTGCTGTGGGGGCTGATTCCGTGCGGGCTCATCTACTCGGTGCTTGCCACTGCACTGGTCACCGGGTCGGCGGCCCGAGGGGCAGGGTTGATGCTGGCCTTCGGTCTTGGCACCTTGCCCAACCTGTTGCTGGCCGGCATGTTGCTCAAGCGTCTGAGAGGTATCACGCGCAATACTTGGGTGCGCACGGGCTCCGGCATTCTCGTCCTGGCGTTTGGCGTCTATGGCCTGATCAACGCCCCGACGCTGGGTGCGGCCTTGTGGAGTGGGGTGGTCTGCCACACCTGAAGGGAAAGGGCACTGCGGCGCACGACATGGAAAGGCGCGCTATCATGTCTATATTCAGTTTCTCTAATGGAGTAAGCCGTGGCCAAAACCAGTCATGACCTCGTCGTCGAGGCCAAATCCAAGATCAAGGAAGTGTCCGTGGTCGACGCCCGCGAAATGATCCAGAGCGGCGCGGTCGTGCTCGATGTGCGCGAACCTGGCGAATTCGAGAACGGGCATGTACCGGGCGCCATCAACTTGCCGCGCGGTCTGCTGGAATTCAAACTGGCCGCCACCCCCGAACTCAATCAGCCGGACACACCCATTGTGGTCTACTGCAAGACCAGCGGTCGCTCTGCGCTGGCCGTGGCAACCCTGGCGGACATGGGCGTGACCAATACCGTGAACATGGGTGGCGGCTACGATGCCTGGGCCGAAGCGGGTTATCCGACCGACAAGCCGCCCGCAATCGATTACAACTGATCGGCCGGCTCGTCCGGATGGGCGAGCGTATGCAGGATGGGGCAGGGCTGGGCCTCGCTGCCATGCGCGCAGCAGATCACCAGCTCGGCCAGGGCCTGCTTCATGGACTGGAGTTGTTCGATCTGCGCTTCGATGCGGATCAGTTTTTCAGAGGCGATCTGTCTGGCCAGCGTGCGGTCCTCGTGCTCGTCGAGATCCAGCAGCTCGGCAATCTCGTCGAGCGAAAATCCCAAGGCCTGAGCGCGCTTGACGAAGCGCAGGCGGGAGAGCACGTTCTGGTCGTAGCGGCGGATGCTGCCGCCGGGTAGCGCCGGCGTGGGCAGCAGACCGCGTCGCTGGTAGTAGCGTACGGTCTCGACCCCGACGTCGGCCGCCTTGGCCAACTGGCTGATGGTCATCGATGACATGCGAACCCCGTTGAAAGTGTGTTGACTCTGTACTCAGGTACGGAGTTTAGACTCATATCCATTGAATGGTTCGGAGTTCATCATGAACGCACCCCAACCCCTGGCCACTGCACCACAGCAACTGGATCTGCCCATTGAAGGCATGACCTGCGCTGCCTGCGCTTCGCGCATCGAGCGTGTTCTCAACCGATTGCCGGGCGTGGACGCTCAGGTCAATCTTGCCGCCGAGCGCGCGCGCGTCCGCATCGATGGCAGCGAGACGGACCGTAACCAGGTGGTCGACAGCATTCGCAAAGCGGGTTTTCAGGTGCCTGACACGCACCAGGAACTGGCGATCGAAGGCATGACCTGCGCCGCCTGTGCCACCCGTCTGGAAAAAGTCCTGGGCCGGGTCGATGGCGTCGAAGAGGCAACCGTCAATTTCGCCACCGAAACAGCGCAGATGCACTACCGGCCCTGGGACGTGGTCCTATCCGACATCTTCGCTGCCGTCGAGAAGGCGGGGTTCACGGCGCACCCCCACGGCGACGACAGCCGCACACAGGAAAAAGCCCGCAAGGTCGCCCTGTGGACGGCTGAGCGTAACCGGTTCTTCATCGCGCTTGTGCTTACCTTGCCGCTCGTGGCGCAAATGCCGTTCATGTTCTTCGGTGACGGCGGGCATGACCTGATTCCGCGTGGTTGGCAATGGGTGCTGGCCACGCCGGTGCAATTCTGGATCGGCGCGCGTTTCTATCGGGGGGCGTGGTCGGCGCTGCGCGGCGGCGGTGCCAACATGGATGTGCTCGTGGCACTCGGCACCTCCATGGCCTACGGTTTCAGTGCCGTGGTGACGGCGCTGGGACTGCATCAACACCATGTGTATTTCGAGGCCTCGGCAACCATCATCACCCTGGTGCTGATGGGCAAACTGCTTGAAGCCCGCGCCAAGGCGAAAACGGCAGACGCAATCGAATCCCTGGTGCGTCTGCAGCCGCGCACGGCGTGGGTGGAGCAGGACGGCCAGCTCGAGGAAGTGTCCGTCGACAGCCTCAAGCCGGGGCAGGTGTTCGTGGTGCGTGCCGGCGACAGCGTGCCGGTCGATGGCGAGGTGGTTTCGGGCCGGTCAGCGATTGATGAATCCATGCTGACCGGCGAGAGTTTGCCAGTGGGCAAGAGCGCAGGTGACAAGGTGTTTGCCGCGACGGTCAATGGCGAGGGTGCGTTGCGTTGTCGAGCCGAGGGCGTCGGCAGCAACACCTTGCTCGCGGGCATCATCCACATGGTGGAACAGGCACAGGGGTCCAAGGCGCCGGTGCAGCGCCTGGCCGACAAGGTGTCGGCGGTCTTCGTGCCCGCGGTTGTGGGGCTTGCGGTGCTGACGTTCATCGGTTGGTGGCTCGTGGCCGGAGACGCCGTGCAGGCGCTGGTGAACGCGGTTGCGCTGCTGGTGATCGCCTGCCCGTGTGCGCTGGGCCTGGCAACGCCCACGGCAATCATGGTGGGCACCGGGCAGGGGGCGCGAGCGGGCATTCTGGTCAAGAACGCCGAGGCGCTCGAGCGCGCGGAGAAGCTCGCGGTGCTGGCAGTGGACAAGACCGGCACGCTCACCGAAGGCAAGCCGGCGGTTGTCGACGTGCAGACCTTTGCCGGTTTTGAGCGCCAACAGGTGCTCCAGGCAGCGGGGGCGCTCGAAGCGGTGAGCAGCCATCCTCTGGCGCGGGCCATCGTGGCCGCCGCAGGTTCGACGGCTGCGGCCGCCGAGGTCGATACCGTGCCGGGCAAAGGGCTTCAGGGTGAGATCGACGGCCGTCTGTGGCGGGTCGGCAGTCCGGATTTCCTGCGAGAGCAGGGTGTTGATGTCCCGGGGGAGGCGATCGAAGCGCTGGTCCGCGCCGGGCGCACGCCGGTGGCCGTCGGTGCCGATGACACCCTGGCCGCCCTGATTGCCATTGCCGATCCGGTCCGCGAAACGTCGAAGGCGGCTGTCGCTCGATTGCAGGCCGAGGGGGTTCGCGTGGTGATGCTCACGGGCGACCACCCGGGTACGGCTGCGGCGGTGGCGGGCGCGGTGGGCATCGATGATTATCAGGCCGGCGTGATGCCTGGCGACAAGGCTGCAGCGGTGGCAAGGCTTGCCTCCGACAAAGGGCTGGTCGGCATGGCGGGCGACGGCATCAATGATGCGCCGGCGCTGGCGGCGGCCGACGTGTCCTTCGCCATGGGCGGTGGCTCGGATGTGGCGCTGGATGCGGCCGATGTGACGCTGGTGCGGAACGACCTGAACAGCGTTGCCGATGCCGTGGATCTGTCGCGGGCAACGCTGGCGAAGATCCGTCAGAACCTGTTCTTCGCATTTTTCTACAACGCGCTGGGCATCCCGCTCGCCGCGTTGGGTTTTCTCAATCCGGTGGTGGCCGGTGCCGCGATGGCGGCCAGTTCGGTGTCGGTGGTGAGCAATTCGCTGCTGCTGCGTCGCTGGCAGCCGGGGCGTGGTAGTCGCCGCTGACTATCAGCAAGGAGTTCAGTCATGGAAACAGCACAGTTCAAGGTCGAAGGCATGAGTTGCGGCGGATGCGTCAAGGGCGTGACCGCAGCGCTGTCGGCGGTTGAGGGCGTGACCGATGTCAAGGTCGAGCTGGAGGCCGCTCAGGCGACGGTGCAGTACGACCCGGCCAAGGCCACGGTCGCCCGCTTGCATCAGGCGGTGGAGGACGCAGGCTTCGACGTGGCCTGATAGTGCAGATCGATCTGCATCTGACGGAAGTCGGTGCGTGACAGGGGTCTGGCGTAGAGGTAACCCTGCGCAAGGTCACACCCCAGTTCGCTCAGGAAGGCTTCCTGGGCTTCGGTTTCCACCCCTTCGGCAATCACCTTCATGTCGAGGTTGTGACCGATGCCGATGATGGCCCGGGTGAGGTGGGCGTCTTCCTTGTCGTCGGGGAGGTCGTCGATGAACGAGCGGTCAATCTTGAGTTTGTCGAGCGAGAAGCGCTTCAGATACCCGAGTGAAGAGTAACCGGTGCCGAAGTCGTCGATGGCGAGTTTGACGCCCAGCGACTGCACCGCCTTGAGCGTTGACGAGACGTGGTCCTGGTTGGTCATCAGGGCGCTTTCGGTGACCTCGAGCTCCAGCAGGTCCGGCGGGAAGCCGGTTTCGCTGAGTGCTTCGAGGACAACGGCGTCGAACTGGCCACGGCGCACCTGCATGGCCGATACATTCACAGCAATGGTGATGTCGGGAAGCCCTTCGTCGCGCCATTTCTGGCCATTGGCGCAGGCCTGGCGAAGAATCCAGGCGCCCAAGGGCACGATCAGGCCGGTCTCTTCGGCAATCGGGATGAACTGATCGGGTGGAATCATGCCGCGCTCGGGGTGGTGCCAGCGCACCAGCGCCTCCGCGCCGACCAGCTGACCGCTGCGCAGGTCGAACTGGGGCTGGAATGCGAGGGCAAATTCATGGCGCGACAGGGCACGCCGCAGATCGTTTTCCAGTTCCAGACGCAGCTGAGCGCGTTCGTTGAGTTCGCTGGTGAAGAACTGATACCCGTTGCGGCCGTTTTCCTTCGCGTGATACATGGCGGCGTCGGCGTTCTTGAGCAGGATGTCGCGGTTGTCGCCATCCTCCGGAAAAACGGTGATGCCGATGCTCGGGGTGATGGTCAGCTCATGCCCGTCCAGATAGAAGGGGGCGGCCAGTGACGAAATCATCTTGGAGGCGATCGTCGCTGCGCGCCCGGGCGTGTCCAGCTCGGTGAGCAGCACCACGAACTCGTCACCCCCGAGGCGGCTGACGGTGTCGCTGCCGCGCACGATGCCGCTCAGCCGGTGTGCCACCTGGCGAAGCAGTTCATCGCCCACGGCGTGTCCCAGTGAGTCGTTGATGTTCTTGAACCGGTCGAGATCGATGAACAATACGGCCAGATGGTGACCATGGCGGCGCGCGGACAGGATGGCACTGGCCATGCGGTCGAGCAGCAGGACCCGGTTCGGCAGGCTGGTCAGGGCGTCATATTCAGCCAGGTGGCGGAGTCTTTGTTCGGTTCTCTTCTGGTCAGATATGTCGGAGATCGAGACCACGAAATGGGTGGCATGGCCGGCGTCGTTGGTGACTTCACCCACCGAGACCCATGCCGGGTAGGCGCTGCCGGAAGGGCGGACCAGTTCCAGTTCGCCGGTCCAGTGGCCTTCGCGCTGGATTTCGGCCGCCGTGGTCAGCCAGATGCGGCTGTCGGTAAAGCCGTCGGTCAGTAGGTCGGCGCAATGGCGCCCGATGAGGCCCGAGCGAGTGAAACCGCTGATGCGCTCGAGTGCCGGATTGACCGAGACGATACGGAAACGATGGTCAAGGATGGCAATGGCCTCCTTGCTCGCTTCGAACACCTGGGCGGACAGCCGCAGTTCCTGCGCGTTTTCGCTCAAGGCCCGGTTCCGGCTGGCAATGTCGGTGTGGTAGTGCTGAAAACGCGCTTCGATCCAGCGATAGAAGAGCACTGACAGCAAGATGGCAATCGTGGTGACTGCCAGCATGATGAGCGCAGTGAGCCGAAAATCATTCGCCGTGGCGGTCGAGATGGACTGGCGTTCTTCGGCAACCAGCGCGTCGATCTGGTCGAGCGGTGAGATCGAAACCAGCGTCCATCCCCATTCGTCGGGCATCGAGGCATAAGCCAGATAGCGACGCGACGGCTGGGCGCTGGTCGGTGGTACCTCGAATTTGACAACGCCGCCACCGCGCAGGCTTGCGTCCGCAAACCGGCTCACGTTTCGTAGCAGTGGGTGCGAGTTTTCGGCGAGGGCGGCACGCATCAGGGGGGCTGGCGCCGCAATGAGATGGCTGTCCCGGTCAAGCACCATCAACACATCGCTGTCGACGCTGGAGCCCGAGGCCGCTTTGTTGTTTGCGCGCGCCGAAAGCTGCTCGAGCATGCGGGTACGGAGGCTGGCGTAGGCCGCATGAACGAATTCGCTGTTGCCAATCGTCCAGCCCAGGGGCTCGACGATGCGAACGTAGGCGACGGCGTCGGCCATGGCTTCATTTTCCCCGCGCGGATGCCACCGGAAGCGAACGGAATGAGCCGCGTTTTCATCAGCGGCAATACGTCGGAACTCATCGGCAAAGGCGAGCCCCGTATCGTCCCGCAATCCGGTGAGATGCTGACCCTCCAGCTGGGGCGCGAGCGGAAAATGCAGTGCTGTTCCGTCCTGTCCAATGACGAACCCGGTACCCGCGCCATCAAGATTACGTAGTGGCCGAATGGCCTCGAGAATGAAGGTTTCGATCTGGGCGGGGGCTATTTCCCCCTGGACGGCATGGTAGAGCGCACTGATGAGGTCATGTTGCTCGTCGGTGCGCTGGCGCAATGCGTCCTGAAGATCGGCCGCGAAACGGGCTCGATGGGTCTTGAGCTCCTGACTCAGGTAGTCGATCTCGCCGGCCAGCAGTCGTTCGCGATTGGCGATGGCGCGTTCGGCGATCTCACGGATCTGGTCCGAGGTGGCTTGCTGGTGACGATAGACATAGTAGGCGCCCATGCCGATGACCAGACTGAGCACAAGCGTCATCATCCCGCCGAGGATGACCCGGGGGAGCCAGCGTTCGATGCCGGTGGTGCTGTCTGTCTGCCACGCCGCACGAGGCGGGCTCTCAGGCGGCTGCCTCAATCCGATGTCTCCTGTGAGCGTGGTGTGTTTGGGGAGCCATTTCGTTTTTACGACATCGGGGCGGGGGACTTGAGCCCGTGAGCGTTCGGCAAACTGGCCGCCAGCGCGTATAATCGCGACAATTTTTCAACGGGAGGGGAAGCATGGGCTTCGATCAAGTCAAGGCCGGCAAGGACGTGCCTAACGACATCAACGTCATCATCGAGATCTCGGCTCAGGGCGAGCCGATCAAGTTCGAGGTGGACAAGGATAGCGATTGCATTTTCGTGGACCGTTTCATGGGCACGAGCATGCGCTACCCGGTCAACTACGGCTACGTGCCGCACACGGTGGCTGGCGACGGTGATCCGGTCGACGTGCTGGTGGTCACCCCGTTCCCGCTGCCGCCGGGTTCCGTGATCCGTTGCCGCCCGGTCGGCATCCTGAAGATGGAAGACGAGTCCGGTATCGATGCCAAAGTCGTCGCCGTGCCGGTGTCCAAGCTGACCCCGCTGTACGACAACGTCCAGACGACGGACGATCTGCCCGAGCTGCTGATGAAGCAGATCGCGCACTTCTTCGAGCACTACAAGGATCTCGAGCCCGGCAAATGGGTCAAGGTCACCGGCTGGGGCTCTGTTGAAGACGCCCGTCAGGAGATTCTGACCGGTATCGCCAACGACAAGTAATCGCGTCGTTCGCCATGTAAAAAGCCCGCGGATCCGCGGGCTTTTTATTGTCCGTCACTGTGTCGGAAGGGTTGCCGTTCGTTGAGTTCGTCCAGGTACAGCGAGACGCCATGACGTTCCCGGCGCAGGAAGTCGTCAATGGCGTTGGCGAAGCGTGGCTCTCGAATCCAGTGCGCTGAGCATGTGGGGGTCGAGAGCAGACCGCGCGAGAGTTTGTGCTCGCCCTGGGCGCCGCCTTCGAAGCGTTTGAGCCCATGGCGAATCGCATGTTCGATGGCCTGGTAGTAGCAGGTTTCGAAATGCAGGCAGGAGACATCCTCCATGGCGCCCCAGTAGCGTCCATAGAGGGCTTCGTCGTCTTGCAGAAACCAGGCGCAGGCGATGGCGGTGCCGCCACGATGGGCGACGACCAGTCGTGTCTGATCGGGCATGGATGCATGCAGACGCGCAAAGAAATCCTTGTTCAGATACGGCATGGAGCGGCGTATGGCGTAGGTGGTCGCGTAGCACTGGTAGAAGAAATCGAGCAGATCCTCGCCAATCTGGTCACCGGAGAACCATATGAACTCGATCCCGGCGTCGCGCACCTTGCGCCGTTCCTGTCGGATCTTCTTGCGCTTCTCCCGGGTCAGTGACTCGAGAAAACCCTGAAAGTCGTCATAGCCGGGGTTCTTCCAGTGAAACTGAACACCCTCGCGAATCATCATGCCGGCACCGGCCAGCAAGGCAGCTTCTTCCCGGGTGGGAAACAGGACGTGGAAAGACTCATGCCCGCCCGACTGGATCGACTGCATCAGCGCAGCGACCAGATTCTGTCTGTGCATGGGCGAGGCACCCAGGACCCGTCGCCCGGGAACCGGCGTAAATGGTATGGCGCTGAGCCATTTGGGGTAGTACGTCAGGCCGTGTTGCTCATAGGCCTGGGCCCAGGCCCAGTCAAAGACATATTCACCCCAGGAATGCTGCTTTTCGTACAGGGGCATGGCGGCCACGAGCGTCTCCCCCTCCCACAGCGTGGCATGGTGCGGAGACCAGCCGGAGTCGCCACCGACGGCGCCACTTTCCTCCAGGCTCGACACGTAGGCATGGGACAGACACGGCTGAGCGCCCGCCAGTTCATCCCACGCTGTCGCGCGGAGATCGGCCAGGCGGGTGATGAAGCGAAGCTCAGAAGTCATGTGGCGCAGTGATTCCGTTCAATCGAGCATGGACCGGTCGTTCGGAGTGGTGGTTCCCGCTGCCTCATTTTTAGGCAGCGGAAAAATTCCCAATCCGATCATTGTCGGGCCGGTTTTATCCACCCATTATCCACAGGCTTGTGCACGCGTGCTGTGAATAAACCGAAATCGCTCGAACGCCTTTGTGGCGGGCACAAAAGACCGCGCTGACGGTATAGTTACACCGATATGAACACATCCCTCGCCATTGCCGTCGCCCAGATCAATCCGGTCGTGGGCGACCTTGCCGGAAATTCCCGACTCATCCTCGATGCCATGGCCGAAGCCCAGGCCGGCGGGGCGCGACTGCTGCTGACGCCGGAGCTGTCCCTGTGCGGCTATCCACCAGAGGATCTGTTGCTGCGGCCTGATTTTTTCGAAGCCTGTCAGTCCGCCGTCGAGGCGCTGGCTCGCCAGACGGGCGACATGGCGGTGATCGTCGGGCTGCCCGATTTCGACGAGTACGGGCGCTACAACGCGGCTGCCGTGCTTCGGCATGGGCGCGTGGTGGCGCATTGCCGCAAGCAGCGCCTGCCCAATTACGAGGTATTCGATGAAAAACGGTACTTCGATGCGGCCACCGAACCCTGTGTCTTCGAACTCGACGGCGTGCGCTGCGGCCTGCTGATCTGCGCGGATCTGTGGGGCCCGGCACCGGCGGAAGGGCTGGTGCGTGCGGGGGCTGAACTCATACTCGCGATCAACGCATCGCCGTGTCACCTGGGCAAGCAGCAGGAGCGCTATGCCGTGGCCAGGGCGCGTGTGGCTGAAACCGGGCTGCCGGTGCTCTACGCCAACATGGTCGGCGGTCAGGATGAACTGGTGTTCGATGGTGCCTCGTTTGCCATGCAAAGCGACAGCACGCTGGCGTGGCAGGCAGCTTCCTTTGAATCGAATGTGACCGTGTTGAATTTCGATGCAGGGCGCTGGGCGGCCGCGCCGATTACACCGCTGCGCAGTGTCGAAGACGAGGCCTACACCGCCATGGTCGTCGGTGTTCGGGACTATCTGGGCAAGAACGGTTTCCCAGGTGCCATCATCGGCCTGTCGGGGGGTGTCGATTCGGCGCTGACACTGGCCGTGGCCGTCGATGCGCTCGGCGCCGACCGGGTGCGGGCGGTGATGATGCCGTCGCCGTACACGGCGCAAATGAGCCTGGATGACGCGGCCGATATGGCCCGGCGTCTGGGCGTGCGCTACGATATCCTGCCCATCGAGCCCGCCATGAAGACCTTCCAGGGCATGCTCGCCGAGCAGTTCGAAGGGCTTGCGGAAGATACGACCGAAGAGAACCTGCAAAGCCGCATCCGGGGCATGCTGCTCATGGCCCTGTCCAACAAGACCGGTTCGATCGTGCTGACCACCGGCAACAAGAGCGAGATGGCCACCGGCTATGCAACGCTGTATGGCGACATGGCGGGGGGGTTTGCCGTGCTCAAGGACCTCTACAAGACACTGGTGTATCGTGTTTCGCGCTGGCGCAACGAGCGATCGGAGGTGATGCCGGTCAACATCATCGAGCGGCCACCATCGGCAGAACTCAAGCCTGACCAGGTGGATCAGGATACCTTGCCGCCCTACGAAATCCTCGATGCCATCATCGAGGCGTACATGGAGCGGGATGAATCTCCCCGCGAAATTGTTGCGCAAGGGTATGATGAAGCCATCGTTCGTCGCACCGTCACGATGCTCAAGCGCAATGAATACAAGCGCCGCCAGGCACCCGTCGGCATTCGCCTGACCCGGCGAGGCTTCGGTCGGGACTGGCGCTATCCCATCACAGCCCGGTATCAAGACCCCTATTGACGGCCGGCGACTTACCAACCAGAACCTAGGAGATGAGCAATGAAGAAGATTGAAGCGGTGATCAAGCCCTTCAAACTGGATGAAGTCCGCGAGGCCCTGTCCGAAGTCGGGATCACCGGCCTGACGGTGAGCGAAGTCAAGGGTTTCGGTCGTCAGAAGGGGCATACCGAACTGTATCGCGGCGCTGAGTACGTGGTGGATTTTCTGCCCAAGATCAAGGTCGAGATCGTGGTCGCGGATGACACCGTGGACCAGGCCATCGAAGCTGTCGTGAAAGCAGCTCACACCGGCAAGATCGGCGACGGCAAGATTTTTGTCACCCCGGTCGAGCAGGTGGTGCGTATCCGTACTGGCGAGACCAACGAAGACGCCATCTGAGCGTCTTGCGCGCATGCAAGAACGGCCGCGTTTGCGGCCGTTTCTGTTTTTCCGGAGTCCTGTCAGCGCGTGCGCTTGTCCGCCGCGCGCAGCAAGACCCTCAGGGCGCCGCCGCCGCCTTCGTGGGCCCTGGCCTGGCAAAAGGCCAGAATCTCCTCGCGTTGGGCAAGCCAGCCCTTCGATAAGTGTTTGAGAACGCCGACCTTGCCCGGCGAACGCAGTCCCTTGCCATGCACGACGCGCACGCAGCGCCAGCCCTTGATCAGGGCGCGCGCGAGAAATTCACCCAGTGCGCTACGGGCTTCATCCCGTGTCAGTCCGTGAAGATCGATTTCGCCCTGAACCACCCAACGGCCACGGCGAAGATCGGCCAGCACCCGTCGCGGGATGCCGGGGCGGAGAAAGACAGCTTCCTCGCCGATATCGAGTCGATCCTCAAGCGAAAAGGCGTCGAGACTCTCTTCGAGCACGGCTCGTTGGTCTGCCTCGTGCTGACGCGGTGCCGGCACGGGAGGTAGCGGCTCGACCTCGATACGATTTCGGTCTTTGAGCGGTTGTGTCCCCAGAGCGAGCCAGCCGAGCACATCTTCGGGATCAAGCACCTCTTTGGGTGCAGGTAATTCTCCCGGATCGGGCTTGGCGCTACCGTCGTTTTCGGCCAGGTTGCGGTCCGGCAGCGGGGACACGTCGTGCATCATGTGACGGAACCATGCGGATTCGTCGGCAGGCGGTGGCGGTCGATCAGCTGTCTGGGCAGGGGTGTCCTGCTCATCGGGCTGTGGCTGCCGCGGCACGGGGGCCGGGCGCGTGGTTTCGATTTCCGCCCGATTGAGTTTATTCAGCGGTTGGGCGCCGGCGACGGCGGCACGGAAGAGGGCTGTCTCGTCGTCTTCCGATCGTTCGGCTTGCGCCTTTGGCGTTGTCTTGCGGACTTGAGGTCTGGCCGCGGGTTGCGCGGCATTTGCCTTGAGTTGCTTGAGCGAGGCGAAGCGGTTGTCCGCCAGCCGCGCCGGGCGCTCCCCCGTTGCAGGCGGCGTCCGGCGCTTTTTTGTCATCGATCAGGCGACGCCGAGGCTGTCCAGGTAGCGTTCGGCGTCGAGCGCGGCCATGCACCCGGTGCCGGCGCTGGTGACCGCCTGACGATAGATATGGTCTTGCACATCGCCCGCGGCGAAAACACCCGGGATGCTGGTGGCCGTGGCGTTGCCTTCGCGGCCGCCATGGGTGACGATGTAACCGCCTTCCATTTCCAGCTGGCCTTCAAAGATGTCGGTATTCGGCTTGTGGCCGATGGCGATGAAGACACCCATCAGTTCGATGTCTTCAGTCTCGCCGGTCTCGACATGCTTGAGGCGCATACCGGTCACGCCCATGTTGTCGCCCAGCACCTCGTCCAGCGTCGAGAAGAGCTTGAGCTCGATCTTGCCGGCGGCAACCTTCTCCATGAGTTTGCCCACCAGAATCTTCTCTGCGCGGAAGGTGTCGCGGCGGTGCACCAGCGTGACTTTGCTGGTGATGTTGGCCAGATAGAGGGCCTCTTCCACCGCGGTGTTGCCACCACCGACCACGGCCACGGGCTTGTTGCGATAGAAGAAACCGTCGCAGGTCGCGCACGCGGACACGCCCTTGCCCATGAAGGCCTCTTCCGAGGGCAGGCCGATGTACTTGGCAGTGGCGCCCGTGCAGATGATGAGTGCATCGCACGTGTATTCGCCCGCATCGCCAACCAGCCGTATCGGTTTTTCGTTCAGGTGCGTGGTGTGGATGTGATCGAAGACCATCTCGGTTTCGAAACGCTCCGCGTGCTTCTGGAAACGCGCCATCAGATCCGGCCCCTGAACACCGTCCGCGTCGGCCGGCCAGTTGTCCACATCAGTGGTCGTCATGAGCTGGCCGCCCTGAGCCAGGCCGGTGATCAGCACCGGATTGAGGTTGGCGCGGGCTGCATAAACCGCAGCGGTGTAGCCGGCGGGACCGGAGCCGAGAATGATCAGTTTTTCGTGACGCGTGCTCATAGGAAACTCTTCGGGGGGATACGGTTCATGGGAAGCGTCCGATTATAGCCCGCACCTAAAATTCGGGCTTTCGCTGTCGTAAGAGCATACAGGCGGCATCGACTACCTGCCCGAATCCAATGGCAGCAATCTGGCGCGGTAGCGGGGTTTTCGTGATACTTTCGTGTAAAACGCATAAAAGCGCGTGGCAGGACATTGCTGTCACGACACGTCATCTACCACCAAAGGAGTGTGGCATGGGTCAAACGGCGGCGGTCTCGACGATCGCCTTGCGTACGTTCTCCCTCTTTCAGGGTCTCCCTGATGAGCGGCTCGCCAACGTGACCCGGTGCGCCATGATGCGCCGTGTCCCCCGCGGGCAGGCGGTCGTGCACGCGGGTGACCAGCCGGATTATGTCTATTTCGTCCTTACCGGCAGCCTCAAGGTGCTTGTCAGCGACGAAGACGGTCGTGAGGTCATTCTGACCATTCTCGGGCAGGGCGAGATCTTCGGCGAGATGGGGATCTTTGACGAGCAACCCCGTTCCGCGTCGGTCGTGGCCGTTCAGCCTGCTGACCTGGTGATGATCTCCAAACAGGATTTCAAGCAACTCATGCGCGATGATTTCGATATCGCATGGCGTGTGATGTGCAATCTGGCCGATCGCCTGCGTAACGCAGACCGCAAGATCGAGAGTCTGGCACTGATGGATGTGTATGGACGTGTCGCCCATCTGCTGCTGGAGATGGCCGAGCAGAAAGACGGGCAGACCATCGTGACCCGCAAGATCTCCAAGCAGGACATCGCCAAGATGATTGGTGCCTCGCGCGAGATGGTCAGCCGGGTGATGAAGGATCTGGGCATGCAGGGGCTGATCGAGGAGACGTCGGGCGGGATCATCCTGCGCGAGCGTATACTCGATATCTGATCTGGCGGCAGCGCTGCTGCGGCCTTTTCGCAACGTCTGCTCACATCGCCCCGCCGGAACGGCGGGGCGTTCTCGTATAATGCACCTGTTTTTTTTGTCAGTTGTTCGGTCGATACCGCCCAGCGCTCAATTCGATGGCGTCGAAAATCAGTACTCGTAATCCCCCCTTGCCGGAACGCATTGCCCACTTGCTTCAGGAGACCCGCTGGATCGTCCTCGGTGTCCTGTCCATTTACGTGGCAATGATTCTGCTTGGCTACAGCAAGGCCGACCCGGGCTGGTCGCATGCCACGGAAGTGGCTCGGGTGTCGAACCCGGGCGGCCGCTTTGGCGCCTGGCTGGCCGATGTGCTGCTCTATCTGTTTGGCGGTTCGGCCTGGTGGCTGGTCATTTTCCTTGGATATGGCATCGCCTGGGGTTTCCGGCGTTTTCGTGAAGAGTTCAAGGCCGACAAGCGCTCGTTTGCCATCGTCATGACCGGTTTTCTGGTCGTGCTGCTGGCCAGTGCCGCCCTTGAGTCGCTGCGATTCCATACGACGGGTGAGGGCTTGCCGCTGGCGCCGGGTGGCTTGATCGGCGTCGAACTGGGGAACGCGGCCCGAACCTATCTCGGCTTTACCGGCGGCACTCTGGTGCTCCTGGCGATGATTGCCGGGGGGCTGAGTCTGTTCACCGGCATTTCCTGGCTGATGGCGACCGAGCGGCTGGGTCAGTGGATTGAAGATGCCTGGGCCCGCACCCAGGCCACCTATTACGCCTGGAAAGACCGACGTGCCGGCCGCGAGCTGGCGCAGAAGCGCGAGGCGGTGGTACAGACCCGCCGGGCCAAGGTTGAAAAAACACAACCTGCGCCGGTCCGCATCGAGCCTGCGGTCAAGCAGGTCGAGAAGTCGGAGCAGGTGCTCAAGGAACGCCAGCAAACTCTGTTCGAGGATGCCGGCGAGGGTGCCCTGCCGGCCATCTCCCTGCTCGACCCGGCCTCCAATGACGTGGAGCCGCCCAGCGCCGAGTCCCTTGAGTTCACCTCGCGTTTCATCGAGCAGAAGCTGGCCGATTTCGGTGTGGAGGTGAAGGTGCTTGCGGCCTATCCGGGCCCGGTGATCACGCGGTACGAAATCGAGCCGGCGACCGGGGTGAAGGGCAGTCAGGTGGTCAACCTGGCCAAGGATCTTGCGCGTGCCCTGTCGCTCATATCCGTCCGCGTGGTCGAAACCGTGCCGGGCAAGTCGTGCATGGCGCTTGAGTTGCCCAATCCCAAGCGCCAGACGGTGCGACTGTCGGAGATTCTTGGCTCCAAGGCCTACTACGACATGGCTTCGGCACTGACGGTGGGGCTGGGCAAGGACATCTCGGGCAATCCGGTGGTGGCCGATCTGGCGAAGATGCCGCACCTGCTGGTGGCCGGTACCACCGGCTCCGGCAAGTCGGTGGGGATCAACGCCATGATCCTGTCGCTGCTCTACAAGAGCGAGCCCGACAAGGTGCGGCTGATCATGGTCGATCCGAAGATGCTCGAACTGTCGATCTACGAGGGTATCCCGCACCTGCTCGCACCGGTGGTGGTCGACATGAAGCATGCTGCCAATGCGCTCAACTGGTGCGTGGCCGAGATGGAAAAACGCTACAAGCTCATGGCGGCAGTCGGTGTGCGAAATCTTGCCGGCTTCAACAAGCAGGTGGCTGAAGCCAAGAAAGCCGGTGTGCCGCTGACCAATCCGTTTGCCATCAACCCGGACAACCCCGAGCCGCTCGAACACCTGCCACATATTGTGGTGATCGTGGATGAGCTGGCCGATCTGATGATGGTGGTGGGCAAGAAGGTCGAAGAGCTGATCGCGCGATTGGCGCAAAAGGCGCGAGCCGCGGGTATTCACCTTATTCTGGCGACCCAGCGCCCGTCGGTGGATGTGATCACGGGTCTCATCAAGGCCAACATCCCCACCCGGATGGCCTTCCAGGTGTCCTCCAAGATCGATTCGCGCACCATCCTCGACCAGATGGGGGCCGAAAACCTGCTGGGCATGGGCGACATGCTCTACCTGCCGCCGGGTACCGGTCTGCCGGTGCGTGTGCACGGCGCCTTCGTCGATGACAACGAAGTGCACAAGGTGGTCGAATACCTCAAGAAACAGGGTGCTCCGGACTATATCGAGGGCATCCTCGATGGCCCCGAAGAGGCCATGGATGCGCTTGGCGGCGGAGAAGGCGGCGAAGACATGGAAGCCGATCCTCTCTACGACCAGGCGGTGGAAATCGTGGTCAAGACGCAACGCCCGTCGATTTCACTGGTCCAACGACACCTGAGAATCGGATACAACCGGGCGGCCCGCCTGATCGAGCAGATGGAACGCTCCGGGCTGGTCTCGCCCATGGGCACGAACGGCAATCGTCAGGTGATTGCGCCGTCGCGCGAGGAGGATTGATGCGTTTTGCCGGAATCAAAACACTGCTGGTTGGCGCAGTGGGCCTGGGCGTCAGCCTGTCGGCCCTGGCGGCCGATGGTGTGGTGTTGCTCAGACAGTTCGTCGATTCGACCCATGCGGCCAAAGGCACCTTCGTGCAATCGGTCTATCGGGCCAACGGTGGGCGTGGGGAAGAGTCGAAGGGTGACTTCATTTTCGAGCGCCCGGGCAAGTTTCGCTGGAACTACAGTCAGCCCTATCCACAGCTGCTGGTGGGCGATGGGCACAAGCTGTGGTCCTACGACCCGGATCTGGCGCAGGTGACCGTGAAGACCATGGGTGATGCGCTGGGCGGCACGCCTGCGGCCATCCTCTCGGGGGCCGGCGATCTCGACAAGAGCTTTACGCTGGAGAACGCGGGCGAGGGCAACGGGCTGACCTGGGCGGTGGCAACACCCAAGGCGAGTGACAGCAGTTTTGCCAGCATGAAGCTCGGCTTCGATGGCGCACGCCTGGTGGGTATGGAGATTCGTGACAACTTCGGCCAGATCACCATTCTGAAGTTCACCAAGTTCGAAGCCAATCCAGTCGTTGCCGAGGATGCCTTCGTGTTCACACCGCCAGCCGGCGTGGACGTGATCGGCGACCTGTAAACATGGACGACCTGTTCGCCGGCGTCGAACCGGTCAACGTGCCGCTGGCTGAGCGCCTGCGGCCCCGCACCATCGACGAAGTGGTCGGGCAGGGGCATCTGCTCGACGCGGGCAAGCCGCTCCGCCTGGCTTTTGCTTCGGGCAAGTTGCACTCCATGATTCTCTGGGGGCCGCCGGGGGTGGGCAAGACCACGCTGGCGCGCCTCATGGCGGATGCCTTTGACGCGAGCTTTGTGGCGCTCTCTGCGGTGTTCTCGGGTGTCAAGGACATCCGCGAGGCGGTGCAGAAGGCGGAGGCCGAAAAGGCCCGGGGCCGACACACCATCCTGTTCGTGGACGAGGTGCACCGTTTCAACAAGGCCCAGCAAGACGCCTTTTTGCCGTTCGTCGAGCAGGGGCTCGTGACCTTCATCGGTGCGACCACCGAGAATCCTTCCTTTGAAGTGAATGCGGCGCTGCTGTCTCGGGCCGCTGTGTATGTGCTCAAGTCGCTCTCCGACGACGAGCTGCTTGAGCTGCTCGAGCGGGCGCGTGTCGAGGCGGATGCCGACCTCGAATTCGAGCACGATGCACGTGAGCGTCTGGTGGGCTTCGCTGACGGCGATGGGCGCCGTCTGATCGGGCTCGTGGAACAGTTGGTGACTGCGGCGAGAACGGCCGGCGTCAATCCGGTGACGGCCGAGTTCCTCGATCAGGCGCTGTCGCGCAACCTGCGCCGCTTCGACAAGGGGGGGGATGCCTTCTATGACCAGATCTCGGCGCTGCACAAGTCGGTGCGGGGATCGGACCCGGACGCCGCGTTGTACTGGTTCTGTCGCATGCTCGATGGCGGGGCTGATCCACTTTACATTGCGCGGCGGCTGGTGCGCATGGCCAGCGAAGACATCGGCCTGGCCGACCCGCGTGCCCTGGAAATGACCTTGCAGGCCTGCGCGGCCTACGAGCGTCTGGGCTCACCCGAAGGGGAGCTGGCACTCGCGCAGGCCGTGGTTTTTCTGGCCTGTGCCGCCAAGTCGAACGCGGTCTATGCTGCCTACAAGGCAGTGCGCCGCTTTGTCGAAAGCGACGGCTCGCGCCCCGTGCCCATGCATCTGCGCAACGCGCCAACCAAATTGATGAAGAACCTCGGGCATGGCGACGGCTATCGATACGCGCATGACGAAGCCGGTGCGTACGCGGCAGGCGAGCGCTATCTGCCCGACGAGGTGCCGACCCAGCATTGGTATGAGCCCACCGACCGCGGCATGGAAGGCAAGATCCGCGAAAAGCTCGAGCGTCTTCGCGCGCTTGACGCACAGGCGAACAAGCGCGGCAACTGACTCAGGGGTAGTTCGTCAGTGAGGGACCGGGTGGTCAGCAACGAACTGGGCATAGACCGCCTTGGCTCGCTGCAACTTATCGATCTGCCCCTCGTCCTGTGCGCGCTGGAGCAGGGACTCCATGCATCGCGTCAGTAGCAGGGTGCCTTCGTCCGTCTGCACCAGCCCGCAGGCCATCTGTGCAGCCACAACATCGGGAATTCCTTCATGCTCGGCTATCAGTTCAATCTCGTCATCCGTGAGATTGCAATAGTCGAGGCAGTCTCGCATGGACAGCATCGCTTCTCCTCCGTCATCTCGACCGTCTGTTGCGGTCATCGGCGATATTGGTTTCGCCTGTGTCGTCTCTCAATTTAACTCGCTGTTCACGGAAAGCAAGGCACGGTTTTCTTTCGGTTTTTTACGGCTGATAGGAGAGTTCAATGGTGCGTTGCGAGCAAAGATCACGGGTATGACGGTGCTTCCCGCGCAGTGTCTGGCATGCGTCGCAACAAGCAATTCATTCAGCAAATTCGGTGATTCATAATTACCCGTAATAAATATTTTTTCCAGATTTGAGTCGGCGTTCGGAGCGTGGCTTACGGCTCCAACCCGCGACGGTTTAGAATGTCGGCTTTCCATTGAACACGCGCCGCGCGCGGCCAGGGTTTTTCATGCTCGACATTCAGCTTCTTCGTTCCGATATCGATACTGTGGCCGCCCAGTTGGCCACCCGAGGTGCCACGCTCGATACCGCTGCCTTCACGGCCATGGAAGGCGAGCGTAAGCAGTTGCAGACGCGCACCCAAGAACTTCAGGCGCAGCGCAATGCCTTGTCGAAGCAGATCGGGGCACTCAAGTCGAAAGGGGAGGATGCCTCCGAAGTCATGGCCCAGGTCGGTGGCCTTGGCGATGAGCTCAAAGCCAACGAGGCGGCGCTGAACGATTTGCTGGCGCGTATCGAGGCCTTCGTGAGCGCTTTGCCGAACCTGCCGGCGGAAGATGTCCCGGTGGGCAAAAGCGAAGAGGACAACGTGGAAGTGAGCCGCTGGGGCACGCCGCGTGAATTCGATTTCGACGTGAAAGACCATGTCGATATCGGCGCGGCGCTGGGCGGGCTGGATTTCGAAACCGCGGCCAAGATATCGGGTGCACGCTTTGCGATGATGCGTGGCGGCATCGCCCGACTGCATCGGGCGCTTGCGCAATTCATGCTCAACACGCACACCGGTGAGCACGGCTATACCGAGGTGTATACGCCTTACCTCGTAAACGCCGACAGCATGTACGGCACCGGGCAGCTGCCCAAGTTCGAGGAAGATCTGTTTTCGGTGCCCAAGGCAGATGGGGGCAAGT
The DNA here is from genome assembly GCF_017309585.1 of Nitrogeniibacter aestuarii. NCBI lineage: Bacteria > Pseudomonadati > Pseudomonadota > Betaproteobacteria > Rhodocyclales > Zoogloeaceae > Nitrogeniibacter > Nitrogeniibacter aestuarii. The sequence goes on from NZ_CP071321.1 coordinate 1,453,504, forward strand.
TCTATCTGATTCCCACCTCGGAAGTCCCGGTGACCAACATCGTGCGCAACGAAATGGTGGCCGCAGAGACGCTGCCGCTCAAATTCGTTTGCCACACGCCTTGTTTCCGTTCAGAGGCGGGCTCTTACGGGCGCGACACCCGGGGCATGATTCGTCAGCACCAGTTCGACAAGGTCGAACTCCTGCGCATCGAGCACCCGGACAACGCCATGGCCGCGCTCGAAGAACTGACTGGCCATGCCGAAGCCATCCTGCAAAAGCTGGAGCTTCCGTACCGCAAGATCGTCCTGTGCACCGGTGACATGGGTTTCTCTGCGACCAAGACTTACGATCTGGAAGTCTGGTTGCCGGCTCAGGGCACCTACCGCGAGATCTCGTCATGCTCCAACTGCGGCCCGTTCCAGGCGCGGCGCATGCAAGGGCGCTTCAAGGATGCCCAGGGCAAGAAAGGCTTGCTGCACACGCTCAATGGCTCGGGTCTGGCCGTGGGCCGCACCCTGGTGGCGGTCCTTGAGAACTATCAACAGGCAGATGGCTCCGTGCGGGTGCCCGCTGTGCTGGTGCCCTACATGGGCGGTCTCGAGGTGCTCGTGCCGAACGCCTGATCGAGAAAACCGCCGGGTGCCGGGGTTTCGAGCGGCATCCGGATCTGGGGCAGCGGCAAGGCCTCTTCGGCATTCGGGCTGTCCATGCGCTGCAGGATGTCGTAAAAGGCGCGGACGTTCTCGGTCATGATGACAGCTTCGCCGCCCCGCGCCCGGCCCGCCTTGAGCCGGCGCGCAAAACTCGGTTTGGACAGCAGCGGCAGCACGGCCCGCATCGACACCCAGGTGGTGTTGTCCCGCTTGAGGCTGCTGGCGATCTGCCGCGCGCCGCGCAGGTGACCGAGCCCCAGGTTGTAGGCGGCGACTGCCATCCAGCTCCGGTCCGGCTCGGGGACGTCTCCATCGATCGATTCACGCATCAGTGCGTAGTATTTGGCGCCGCCCATGATGCTCTGGGCCGGGTCCAGACGATCGCGAACGCCCATGCGTCGAGCGGTGTCGTCGGTGAGCATCATCAGGCCGCGAACGCCGGTGAATGACACGGCGTGCGGATCCCACTGCGATTCCTGATAGGCAATCGCGGCCAGCAATCTCCAGTCGGTATCGGTTTCGGCCGCAGCGTCCTTGAACATCGCGATAAAGCGTGGCAGACGGGTTTGCATGCGATCCACGAAGGCCGCGATATCAACCTGGCTGAGGCGCTCGATATGGCCAAAATACCGGTCTTCGAGGCGTTCGATCAGGTTGTCTTCGTGGGCCTGTTCAATGAAGCGGCTGACCGTGTCGAGCAGTTTGGGCGATGCGTTGGTGGGAAACGCCCATGCCATCTCGGCGCGATTGGGCAGCGTGATCACGGCCTTGAGCTCGGGCCGCAATACGGCGGCCGCAGAGAGATGGACCGAATCCGTCACCAGCAAGGTCAGCTTGCCATCGGCCAGGTCGTTGAGCAATTGCCCGTCGCGCCGCCCGCTGACGCGGTCGACCTTCAGGTTGGGCAAGTCCGCCTGAAACACCTTGAGTTGCTCTGCGGCAAGGGTGTTGCGGCGGACGGTGATCGTATGACCTGCCAGGTCCTCGGCCGACTTGATTTCACTGGCAAGCGGTTCCGTCGCGGCGATGACCAGCTCCATCTGTCGAACAGGCGGTGACCAGAGAATGCCCTTGCGGTGGGGGTTGAGCCCCAGTCCGGCGGCCGCCATGTGAGCATCGCCGCGTCGCACCGCATTGAGCACCTGCGCCGTGCTCTGATAGACCATGAAACGCACGGGAATCTGCAACTCGCTGCCCAGGTCGACCAGCAGGTCATGCTCGAAGCCGCCGGTCTCGCCTTCGGGGGTTTCCCGATAGGCCACGGTGTCGACCCGGGTGGCTACGCGCAGCTCGCCCAGTGTTTCGAAATCGATGATCGCCGGCGGCTCCCCTCGTGGGCAGCCGGTGAGCAACAGGGCGGTGGTCATGAGAACCAGCAGGCGCATGCGCGACGCTCATGTGATGTTGGAACGACGATTGTGACCCGTGGGCCGCACCGGTGCAATTGCACGACCCGCAGATTTGCGCTGGCTCAATATTGGTGCAATGCGGCATGCGTTAGAATGAATATTCGCCAGTTCTAATATTCAAGAGGTCTAACGTGAGCAAGTCCTTCGTCGAAATCACCAATGATGTCTCCCAGGGTCTCGCCGCCATGCGCAAGGACGTGCCCGAAGTCATGAAAGGCTTTAACGACATGGCCAAATCGGCACTGGCCGACGGCGCCATCGACGGATTGCACAAGGAGTTGATTGCATTGGCGATTGGCGTTGCGTCCCGATGCGATGCCTGTATCGGGTTTCACGTCAAGGCGCTCATCCGGCTGGGGGTGAGCCGCGAGCAGTTGATGGAGACGCTCGCCGTCTGTACCTACATGGGGGGAGGCCCGACGCTCATGTATGCCGCCGAAGCCGTGCGTGCCTACGATGAGCTGATGCCCCGCCTCAAGCCACAAACCGCCTGATACTTGTGGCAAAGCCGGGTTGCAGTGTTATAATCCGCAGCCTTCGCGTCAGGCCCCATCCCTGACCGACGGAGAGGTACCGAAGTGGTCATAACGGCGCCGACTCGAAATCGGATGGTCGGCGAAAGCCGGCACGTGGGTTCGAATCCCACCCTCTCCGCCAGACGACCAAAAAAAACGCCGCATTTGCGGCGTTTTTTGCTTTCTGCCCCACCTCCCGACCCACACCTCTCAAACGCCTGGACGACGAGCCCGCCAAGGAGGCCACCGACGATGGTGGCGGCGACAGGATATTTCACCGCATCTCTGTGGGCTGCCGCTGAAAGCGAGTGTTGCAACCGGGGGCCGTCCAGCGTGCCTTTGGTCGTATCGGGGTCGTTTTGGAGGCGAGGGGTGTCGCTTCATGACTCCAGTCTTGTCCTGATCCATAACAACATAACGTGGCGACCTTGCCAGGGGTTCGAGCGTATTCGCTGATTCCGTGCGCATGTCGCTGGTGATGACCTCAGCTTCTCCCGTCAGGTGTCGCGTTCGTAGCGCGCCCCTCGGGCACGGACACGACATGAAAGAGATCAAGAGCATTCTGGTGGCCAACCGCAGCGAGATCGCCATTCGCGTGCTGCGCGGGGCGTCCGAACTGGGCCTGCGCACGGTGGCCATCTTCTCCAACGAAGACCGCTTTGCCCTGCACCGCTTCAAGGCGGACGAATCCTATCTGGTGGGCGCGGGCAAGAAGCCGCTGCAGGCCTATCTGGACATTGACGACATCATCCGCATCGCCAAAGAGAACGATGTGGATGCGATCCACCCGGGCTACGGCTTCCTGTCCGAGAACCCAGAGTTTGCCGACGCCTGTGCCAAGGCGGGTATCGCCTTCATCGGCCCCAAGGGCGCGGTGATGCGCACCCTGGGCAACAAGGTGGCCGCGCGCGAGGTGGCGATCAAGGCCGGGGTGCCGGTGGTACCGGCCACCGGTGCGCTGCCCGGCGACATTGAAGAAGTGAAGCGCATGGCCGCCGAGATCGGCTATCCGCTCATGCTCAAGGCCAGCTGGGGCGGGGGTGGGCGCGGCATGCGCGCCATCGAGACCGAAGCGGATCTGGCGCCGATGATCGACGTGGCCCGCCGCGAGGCCGCCGCCGCCTTCGGTAATGACGAGGTCTATCTCGAGAAGCTCATCCGCCGCGCCCGCCATGTGGAAGTGCAGGTGCTGGGCGACCAGCACGGCAACCTGGTGCACCTGTTCGAGCGCGACTGCTCGGTGCAGCGGCGCAACCAGAAGGTGGTCGAACGTGCCCCGGCGCCCTACATGGACGAGACCAAGCGCACCGAGCTGTGCGAATCGGCCCTGCGCCTGGCGCGCGAAGCAAACTACTCCCACGCCGGCACGGTGGAATACCTCTTCGACGCCGACACGGACAAGTTCTACTTCATCGAAGTGAACCCGCGCATCCAGGTCGAACACACGGTCACCGAGGAAGTGACCGGCGTGGACATCGTCAAGGCGCAGATCCGCGTCACCGAGGGGAAGCGCATCGGCGCTGACGACCTGCTGCCCAGCCAGGACCAGATCACCCTCAACGGCCACGCCCTGCAGTGCCGGGTCACCACCGAAGACCCGGAGAACAACTTCACCCCCGACTACGGCAAGATCGCGGTGTATCGCTCCGCCGCCGGCGGCGGCATCCGCCTGGATGCGGGCACGGCCTATTCGGGCGCCGTCATCACCCCGTACTACGACTCCCTGCTGGTGAAGGTCACCGCCTGGGGTCACACGCCGGACGAGGCGGCCTCGCGCATGGACCGGGCGCTGCGCGAGTTCCGCGTGCGGGGGCTGTCGACCAACCTGCAGTTCCTCGAGAACGTGATCGACCACCCGCTGTTCCGCTCGGGCGAGTGCACCACGCGCTTCATCGACACCACCCCGGAGCTGTTCAACTTCCAGAAGCGGCGCGATAGGGCCACCCGATTGCTGCGCTTCCTCGGCGAAGTGGCCATCAACGGCAACCCGGAGATGAAGGGCCGCGTGGCCCCGGCGCTGCCGCTCTCCAAACCCATCAAGCCGACGCTCAACCTGCGCACCCAGATCCCCAAGGGCACCCGCGACTACCTCAAGGAGATGGGCCCGACCCGCTTCGCCCAGTGGATGCGCGACTGCAAGCAGGTGCTGCTCACCGACACCACCATGCGCGATGCGCACCAGTCGCTGTTCGCCACGCGCATGCGCAGCCACGACATGCTGGCCATCGCCCCGCACTACGCGCGCATGCTGCCCGGGCTGTTCTCGATGGAATGCTGGGGCGGCGCCACCTTCGACGTGGCCATGCGCTTCCTCAAGGAAGACCCGTGGGACCGTCTCGCCCGCCTGCGCGAAGCGGTGCCCAACATCCCCTTCCAGATGCTGCTGCGCGCCTCCAATGCGGTGGGCTATACCAACTACCCGGACAACGTGGTGCGCTACTTCGTGCAGCAGGCCGCGCAGAACGGCATCGACATCTTCCGCGTGTTCGACTCGCTCAACTGGGTGGAGAACATGCGCGTGGCCATGGACGCGGTGATCGAGTCCGGCGGACTGTGCGAAGCGGCCATCTGCTACACCGGCGATCTGCACGACCCCAAGCGCAGCAAGTACGACCTCAAGTACTACGTGAATCTGGCCAAGGAGTTGGAGAAGGCCGGCGCCCATGTGCTGGGCATCAAGGACATGGCCGGGGTGTGCAAGCCGCGCGCCGCCAAGGAACTGGTCACCGTCCTCAAGCAGGAGGTGGGGCTGCCCATCCACTTCCACACCCATGACACCAGCGGCATTGCCGCCGCCTCGGTGCTGGCGGCCATCGAGGCCGGGTGTGATGCGGTCGATGGTGCACTCGATGCCATGAGCGGCATGACCTCCCAGCCCAACCTGGGCTCCATCGCCGCTGCGCTGACCGGCTCCGAGCGCGACCCGGGCCTCGACCTGGACGCCATGCAGAGCCTCTCCCACTACTGGGAGGGCGTACGCCGCCAGTACAGCCCCTTCGAGGCCGACATGCGTGCCGGCACCTCGGACGTCTACAACCACGAGATGCCCGGCGGGCAGTACACCAACCTGCGCGAGCAGGCCCGCGCCATCGGACTGGAGCACCGCTGGCCGGAGGTCTCGCGCGCCTATGCGGATGTGAACCAGCTCTTCGGGGACATCGTCAAGGTCACCCCCACCTCCAAGGTGGTGGGCGACATGGCCCTGTTCATGGTGGCCAACGACCTCACCCCGGCCGACGTGCGCAACCCGGCGCGGGAGATCGACTTCCCCGAATCCGTCGTGCAGCTCTTCCGCGGCGAACTGGGCTACCCGGCGGACGGCTTCCCCAAGGACCTGGAAGCCCGGATCCTGCGCGGCGCCCAGCCGGTGGAAGGGCGCGTGGGCGCCACCCTGGCGGAGGTGGATCTGGACGCCGCCCGCACCAAGGCGGAGACGGCCATCGGCCGTCAGGTGACCGACACCGACCTGGCCTCGTATCTCATGTACCCCAAGGTGTTCACCGACTTCGCCCACCACCGCAAGCAGTTCGGCGATGTGGCGCGCATCCCCACCCCGGCCTTCTTCTACGGGCTGTCGGACCTGGACGAGATCTCGGTGGACATCGACAAGGGCAAGACCCTGGTCATCCGCCAGACCGGCCGCTCGGACACCGTGGATGAAGAGGGCAAGATCAAGGTCTTCTTCGAACTCAACGGCCAGCCCCGCGCGGTGCGTGTCGCCAAGGCCGGCCTCCAGGGCACCGGCACCGCCCGCCCGCTGGCCAAGGACGGCGACCCGAAACAGGTCGGCGCCCCCATGCCGGGCATGATCGCCACCGTGTCGATCAAACCGGGCCAGAAGGTCAAGAAGGGCGACGCGCTGCTCTCGCTCGAAGCCATGAAGATGGAAACCCTGCTCACCGCCCCGGAAGACGGCACCATCGCCGCCATCCATGTGAAACCGGGCGAGACCGTGCAGGCCAAGGAGTTGCTCGTTGAATTGCGCTGAAACCGCGTCTTGATCGGAAGGTCTCGGCGGGCTGAAGCCCGTTCTGCGCAGGTGAACTTCGCTCGCCGCAGGACGGGTTTCTGCCGGCCGGTATCCCACCTGATCACGCCGACGACCGTATCAGTGCCGAACCGTCGGCATAGAGCCACCAAAGAGTGCGAGCCGGCTCGGTGGTGAAATGGGGGCGGGCGCGTGCCCCGGGGCGGCTGTGTGCGTCGTGAGGTTCCGCGGCCGTGCGCGCCTGCCCGGCAAGTTCAACTGCGCCGAATGTGTCGCATTCGAACAACTGCGTTCAAACGGCGTTTCAACCACGCTGATGGGCCGATTGGCTCCGGCACACCTTTGTGTGCCAGTCATTCAGCGGATTTTCGACGCAAGCCCCGCATGTGATCGCATCAATTTTCGTGCAGTTCAAACCCGCATCGGGTGCTGGCGTTTCCTTCGCAAGTCGCAATTGATCAAGTGGGCGTCTTGTATGGCCAATCGTCCCGGAGGCGGTGGGCCAACAATTCGACTTCATTAATCGTCATTTCGCGACACCCGAAGGAGAAGCGCGCCATGAATTCGTTGCACGAAGAAAGCATCATCATCGACGGGCTGATCATCGCCAAGTGGAACCGGGCGCTGTTCGAGGACATGCGCCGGGGCGGCCTGACCGCCGCCAACTGCACGGTATCGGTGTGGGAAGGCTTCCAGGCCACCGTGGACAACATCGCGATGGTCAATGGTCTGATCGCCGAGAACGCCGATCTGGTGATGCCGGTGCGCACCACCGCAGATATCGCAGCTGCCAAGGCCGCCGGCAAGACCGGCATCATCATGGGCTTCCAGAATGCGCACGCGTTCGAGGACAAGCTCGGCTATGTCGAGATCTTCAAGAAGCTCGGCGTGGGCGTGGTGCAGATGTGCTACAACACCCAGAACCTGGTGGGCACCGGTTGCTATGAGCGCGACGGCGGCCTGTCCGGCTTCGGTCGCGAGGTCGTCGCCGAGATGAACCGCGTCGGCATCATGTGCGATCTGTCGCACGTGGGCTCCAAGACCTCCGAAGAGGTCATTCTCGAGAGCAAGAAGCCGGTGTGCTACTCGCACTGCCTGCCCTCCGGCCTCAAGGAGCACCCGCGCAACAAGTCCGACGAAGAACTCAAGTTCATCGCCGACCACGGCGGTTTCGTGGGCGTGACCATGTTCGCCCCCTTCCTCAAGAAGGGCATCGACTCGACCATCGACGACTACGCCGAGGCCATCGAGTACGTGATGAACATTGTGGGTGAGGACGCCATCGGTATCGGCACCGACTTCACCCAGGGGCATGACCAGCAGTTCTTCGAATGGCTGACCCACGACAAGGGCTATGCCCGTCGCCTGACCAACTTCGGCAAGATCGTCAATCCGCTCGGCATCCGCACCGTGGGCGAATTCCCCAACCTGACTGAAACGCTGCTCGCTCGCGGCATGTCCGAGCGCGTCGTGCGCAAGGTCATGGGCGAGAACTGGGTGCGCGTCCTGCGCGACGTCTGGGGCGAGTGATCGTCCACCTTGTCGTCGCCTCCGAACCTGCACCAATCGAATACTGGAGTTCAAAGAACATGAAAATCGCCCCTCAAATGCCGATCGAAGTCGATTCCGAAACCGGCGTCTGGACCACCGATGCGCTGCCCATGCTGTATGTGCCGCGTCACTTCTTCATCAACAATCACAAAGGCATCGAAGAGGTGCTGGGTGCCGAGACCTATGCCGAGGTGCTCTACAAGGCCGGGTACAAGTCCGCATGGCACTGGTGCGCGAAGGAGGCCGAGCTTCACGGGTTGTCCGGCGTCGATGTGTTTGAGCACTACATGAAACGCCTGTCGCAACGCGGCTGGGGCCTGTTCTCCATTGAAGCGATTGATCTGGATGCCGGTACCTGCCGCGTGCGCCTGGATCATTCGGCTTTCGTCTATGAATATGGCAAGGTCGGTCGCAAGATCGAATACATGTTCACCGGCTGGTTTGCCGGGGCCATGGACCAGATCCTGGAAGCCGCTGGCAGCCCGCTGCGTACCGTCGCCGAGCAGACCCAGAGTGCAGCCGAGGAAGGCTGCGATTACGGCGTCTTCGTTACCCGCCCGCGCTGAAGGAGTCCAGACCCATGGCACAGTTCGACGCCCTGTTTCAGCCGATGCAGATCGGCAAGCTGACGGTGCGCAACCGCATCGTCAGTACCGCCCACGCCGAGGTGTATGCCACCGACGGCGGCATGACCACCGATCGTTATGTGAAGTACTACGAGGAGAAGGCCAAAGGCGGTATCGGTCTTTGCATCTGTGGCGGCTCCTCGGTGGTGGACATCGACAGTCCGCAGAGCTGGTGGAGTTCGGTGAACCTGTCCACCGACCGGATCATCCCGCACTTCCAGAATCTGGCCGATGCCATGCACAAGCATGGTGCCAAGATCATGATCCAGATCACCCACATGGGTCGTCGCTCGCGCTGGGATGGCGAAAACTGGCCGCATCTGGTGTCACCCTCCGGCATCCGCGAGCCGGTGCACCGTGCTACCTGCAAGACCATCGAGCCGGAAGAGATCGAGCGCATCATCGGCAGCTATGCCCAGGCGGCGCGTCGTGCCAAGGAAGGTGGTCTGGACGGTGTCGAACTGTCGGCGGTGCACCAGCACCTGATTGACCAGTTCTGGAGCCCGCGGGTCAACCACCGTACGGACGAGTGGGGCGGCAGCTTCGAGAACCGCATGCGCTTCGGCATGGAAGTGCTCAAGGCCGTGCGCGCCGAGGTCGGTCCCGACTTCGTGGTCGGCATGCGGATCTGTGGTGACGAGTTCCATCCCGATGGCCTCACCCATGACGACATGAAGCAGATCGCCAAGTATTACAGCGATACCGGCATGCTCGATTTCATCGGCGTGATCGGCTCGGGCTGTGACACGCACAACACGCTGGCCAACGTGATCCCGAACATGAGCTATCCGCCGGAGCCGTTCCTGCATCTGGCGGCGGGCATCAAGGAAGTGGTGTCGGTGCCGGTGATCCACGCACAGAACATCAAGGACCCGAACCAGGCCCAGCGCATTCTCGAGGGCGGTTACGTGGACCTGGTGGGCATGACCCGTGCGCACATCGCCGATCCGCACTTCGTGAACAAGATCAAGCTCGGCCAGGTGGACCAGATCCGCCAGTGCGTCGGCGCCAATTACTGCATCGACCGTCAGTACCAGGGTCTGGACGTGTTGTGTATCCAGAACGCCGCCACCTCTCGCGAGCATCTGGGCCTGCCGCACATCATCGAGAAAACCACCGGGCCGAAGCGCAAGGTGGTGGTCGTGGGGGGCGGGCCGGCCGGCATGGAAGCCGCACGTGTCGCCGCCGAACGCGGTCATGACGTGACCCTGTTCGAGAAGAAGGATGCCCTGGGCGGTCAGATCACCCTGGCTGCACGCGCACCGCAACGCGACCAGATGGCAGGTATCACCCGTTGGTACCAGCTGGAACTGGCCCGCCTGAAGATCGACCTGCGCCTGGGCGTGGCAGCCGATTCGGCCACCATCATGGACCTCAAGCCCGACATCGTCGTGCTGGCGGTGGGTGGTCGTCCGTTCCTTGAGCAGAACCCGCATTGGGGCGCTGCAGACGGTTTGGTCGTGAGCAGCTGGGACATCCTCGACGGCTCCGTCGCTCCGGGCAAGAACGTGCTGGTGTACGACACCATCTGTGAATTCTCCGGCATGTCGGTGGCGGATTATCTGGCTGACAAGGGCGCCAAGGTGGAGATCGTCACCGACGATATCAAACCGGGCGTGGCCATCGGTGGCACGACCTTCCCGACCTACTACCGCAGTCTGTACCCCAAGGAGGTCATCATGACCGGGGACCTGATGCTGGAGCAGGTTTACCGCGAAGGCGACAAGCTCGTGGCGCTGCTCGAGAACGAGTACACCGGCGCCAAGGAAGAGCGGGTGGTCGACCAGGTGGTGATCGAGAACGGTCTGCGTCCCGATGAAGCGCTGTACTACGAGCTCAAGCCGGGTGCCCGCAACAAGGGCCAGATGAACATCAAGGAGCTCTTCGAGATGCAGCCGCAGTCCAGCCTGACGTCAAACGAATCCGGCTATCTGCTGTTCCGTATCGGTGATTGCGTGTCGCAGCACAACACCCATGCCGCCATCCTCGACGCCTTGCGCCTGTGCAAGGACTTTTGATCCCCGCCGGTGATCACGCAGCGCGCCCGTGAGGGCGCTTGCGTGGCCCGGCCCGGTTGTCGTTCGCGGACGCCGGGCGTCCGGGCCGATGCCAGGAGAGAAGAATGCTTGACGTAGTGTTGCCCATCCTGATCTTCGCCGCGCTGGCGCTTGCCCTGGCGGGCGCGGTACGGCGTATCGGGTTGTGGCGTCAGGGCCGCGCCGCGCCAGTGAATCTGATGGCCGGCCTGGCGGCCATGCCGCGCCGCTATCTGGTGGATCTGCACCATGTGGTGGCGCGCGACAAAGTTTTCGCCAACACGCACGTGGCCACTGGCGGGGGCTTCGTGCTCGCCGCGGTGCTGTTGATCGCGGTGCACGGTTTCGGCGTTCACAACCAGATCCTGGTCTGGGCCCTGTTGCTCGCGACCGTGGCGATGTTCATCGGCGCACTGCGTGTGGCCGCGCGCCGCAAGAACCCCCCGGCGCGCCTCTCGCGCGGGCCGTGGATGCGCCTGCCCAAGAGCCTGTTCGCCTTCTCGTTGAGCGTGTTTCTGGTGACCCTGCCCACCGCCGGCATCCTGCCGGAACACTTCGGCGGCTGGGTATTGGCCGCTATCCTGGCGGTTGCCGTGGCCTGGGGGCTGGGTGAAATGTTCTTCGGCATGACCTGGGGTGGCCCGATGAAGCACGCCTTTGCCGGCGCCCTGCATCTGGCCTTCCATCGCCGGCAGGAGCGTTTCGGCGGTGGCCGGTCGACCGGACTCATCGCACTCGACCTCAATGACCCGAAAGTACCGCTGGGTGTGGGCAAGCCCGAGGAATTCACCTGGAATCAGCTGCTCGGCTTTGACGCCTGCGTGCAGTGCGGTCGTTGTGAGGCCATGTGCCCGGCCTTCGCGGCCGGCCAGCCGCTGAACCCCAAGAAACTCATCCAGGACATGGTGGTCGGTCTCGCCGGTGGCACCGATGCCGCCTACGCCGGCTCGCCCTATCCGGGCAAACCGGTGGGAGAACACGGGGGTGACGCACACAGCCCGATCGTGCTGCGCGAGGGTCGCGCCCTGGTGGATGCGGAGACGCTGTGGTCATGCACCACCTGCCGCGCCTGCGTGGAGGAGTGCCCGATGATGATTGAGCACGTGGATGCCATCGTCGACATGCGCCGCTATCTCACCATGGAACACGGGAACACCCCCAACAAAGGTCGCGAAGTGCTGGAAAACATGGCAACTACCGATAATCCCGGCGGCTTCGATCCCGCCTCACGCATGAACTGGGCTGCCGATCTGGACCTGCCCGTGATGTCGTCCTGCGGGACCACCGACGTGCTGCTGTGGCTCGGGGATGGTGCCTTCGACATGCGCAACCAGCGCACCCTGCGTGCCCTGGTGAAGGTGCTGCGCGCGGCGAAGGTGGAGTTCGCCGTGCTGGGCAACGAGGAACTCGACTCGGGTGACGTGGCCCGACGGCTCGGCGACGAGGCCACTTTTCAGGCCATGGCAGCGCGCAACATTGCGACCCTGTCCAAGTACCGTTTTTCCAGCATCCTGACCTGCGATCCGCACAGCCTGCATGTGCTCGCCAATGAATATCCGTCGCTCGGCGGGCGTTACACCGTTCGCCACCACAGCACCTTCATCGCTGATTTGATGGCGAAAGGACGCTTGCCGCTGAATGCCTGGTCGGGTGGTGAGGTCACCTACCATGACCCATGCTACCTGGGGCGCTATAACGGGGAATATGAAGCACCGCGCACGGCACTCAAGGGCATCGGCATCAAGGTGGTCGAGATGGAGCGTTCGGGCTACCGCTCGCGCTGCTGTGGCGGCGGTGGCGGCGCGCCGATCACCGACATCCCCGGCAAGCAACGCATCCCCGACATGCGCATGGCTGAGATCAATGCGACCGGCGCCGGCATCGTGGCCGTGGGTTGTCCGCAATGCACCGCGATGCTCGAAGGCGTGGTCGGCGAGCGTGCCGAAGTGCTGGACATTGCCGAACTGGTCGCAGCCCAGCTCAAGAGCGCACCGGAGGCGACGCGTGGTTCGGCCGACCCTGTCGCCAAGGAGGTGGCCGCATGAGTGACATCATTCGACGCGATCCGCGCACCGAGTGGATCGCCCGCAACCGGCTGCATCCGGAGCATGATGCCGTGCTCGCCGCGCTGGGCGGTGGGGCGTCGTCGGCCGAGTGGATGGGGCCCAACGGCGTCATCCGGCGCGACCCGCACGCGGTCGGCTTCATTGGCCCGAACGGTATTCGCCGCATTGATCGCAGTGGTGTTCAGTCGGCCAGCGGCGCCAGTGCGGTGCGCCGCGAAAGCGCGGCAGCGCCGAAGAGACAGGCGGTCACGATCGCCAGCCCGGCCTTCATGATTGCAGTAGTGGGCGACATGCCCGGTGGGCGGCTTTCCGCTCATGATCGCGATGTGCTTGGCCTCGCCCGGCAGCTCGCCGGCGCTGACGGCGCCGTGCTGCTGGCCGTCTTCGGCGACATGCGCGAAGACGGGCTTGGTGAGGCGGGCGTCGATCGAGTTATCCATTTCACGGGCCAGGAGGTTGAAGGTTACGCGCCGGACGCACGACTGGCAGCCCTCGAAGGCGTCGAGCGCGAGCATGCGCCACGTCACTGGCTGTTCCCGGATTCCCCCCTCGGTGGTGGCGAACTGGGCCGACGCCTCGCTGCGCGGCTTTCAGAGCGGCCAGCAACCCAGGTCTGGCAGGTTGCCGGCGATCAGTGCACCGGCCGAGGTTCGGCCGGTTCGACCGACATCACTCGCGCCTTGCCTCGCGTCGTGCTTGCGCTGGCCGAGTGTGCCGAGCCTGTCGCCGATACGGTTCATGCGGCCGAGCCGATGGCGCTGCCGTCGGGCTTGCCCACGGTCCTCCGACGCATCGAGGACCTGGGAGCGGTGGCGGTCGATCCGTCCGGCGTGGCCTTGGCCGAGGCGGAGTTCATTCTCTCGGCGGGGAACGGTATTCATGACTGGGATGGTTTCCACCATGCCGCGAAAGTGCTCGGCGCGACCGAAGGCGCATCACGGGTTGCGGTGGACAACGGCTTCATGCCGCGTCATCGCCAGGTGGGTGCGACCGGAACCTGGGTGACCGCACGCGTCTATCTGTCGGTGGGTATCTCTGGAGCCATTCAGCATCTGCAGGGTATTCAGCAGTGTGACAAGGTGGTGACGATCAACAAGGACGCCGGCTGTGACATGGTCAAGCGGGCTGATCTGGCGGTGATCGCGGATTCGGGCGAGGTGCTCTCCGCGCTCGTTGAGCTGGTTGAAGGCAGCCGCAAGGAGCAGCGCAATGCAGCGTGATGGGAAGAACACAACCGGGCAGGGGACGCGCCCCAGGATTGCGGTGCTGGTCTCCGTCGGGCGCCACCCGGTGACCGGAAGGCCCCGTCGGGCCGAATTCGACGCGCGTGCTGTCGAGATGGGTTTGTCGCTCGCTGCGGCCGATGACGTGACGCTGATCCATGCCGGGGTGCGCTCGCCGGAAGCGGAAGGCGCACTGCGCGGCTACCTGGGGATGGGCATCGACTCGATCGAAGTGTTGCTGCAACCGGATGACGCAGACGTTGTACCTGCCCTTGAAACCCGCTTGCGCGACATGGCGCCAAAGCTGGTGCTGTGTGGCGCCCGGGGCGAAACCGGGGAGACTTCCGGTCTGGTGCCGTTCTTGCTCGCCGAGCATCTGGGATGGTCGCTGGTGACGTCGCTGGCGCAAATCGAGTCGATTGATGGTGACAGCATGACCGTGCTGCAAGCCTTGCCCCGAGGGCAGCGGCGTCGGCTGAAGGTGTCACTGCCGGCGATCGTGACGGTCGATGCGGCCGCTCAGCCTGCACGACAAAGCGCCTTCGGCCCCGCGCGGCGAGGCGAGCTGTGCGCTTCGCAGAGCGCGGTGACGGCAGATGTCATGGCCCGCGAGTGGACGGTCGCGCCTGCCAGAAAACGCCCGAAGCGCCTGAAGATCGTCAAGGCTGCGTCCGCTCGAGATCGTTTCAAGGCTGCTGCGGCCAAGGCGGAAGGGGGGACCGGTCAGGTGCTCAATGGGGTGTCGCCGCAGGAAGGCGCAGAGGCGATCCTCAAACTGTTGCGTGAAGAGGGCGTGCTGCGATGATGTTTGCCGATCTGGTGGATGTCGAGGACTTCCGTGTGTGCATGCGTGAATTGGGGGTCGATCTGCCGGCGGATGGATCGCCCGAGCAATGGGCCCGGATTGTCAGGGCGGCCCAGCCGGTCGACGGTTTGCCGATGGTGATCGAAGGCTTGTGCGCAAGCGACGTGACGCTCCAGCCGGAAGTACGACGGGCTGTCGAGCTGATCATCGCTGACTGATCAAGGTTCCGGCCGGCCGCTTCGGCCTGGCCGTGCCCGAGGATCTGCATCTTGCCGCTGCTTCAAGCAGCGGCTTTTTTTATGCCATCCCCGGGACCGGCGGATGGTTTGGAAAAGACCTTTTTCTGCATAAGGTCGTTCTCGGCAAAGTGGGCGTCTGCTTTGGCCAATCTCCCGATGCCGGAGCGTCGAAGAATACGGGCTATGGGCAGTGATGACCGGCGCGCCGACAGAGCACCAAACGAGGTGATCGTCGTTCAGTCGATCAGCAGCCAACGGGCCGGAGATCCGGCAGCGCTCTGATGGGAGGTGACCAATGAAACCGCAGGTGCGATTTGAACTCGATCGACAGGCCGGGATGCCCCTGTCGAATGTTTATGCCAAGTTTCTGTCGAACGACCACGCGGTGTTCGAAGCCTCACTTGGACGCGAGCGTTATGCCGGGATCATGTATCAGGCAGGCTACAAGTCGGCGCGGTACTGGTGCGAGAAGGATGCCAGGCTACACCGCCTGAGCGGCCGTGCCGTGTTCGACCATTTCCTCGCGCATCTGTCCGAAAGCGTGTGGGGCCGCTTCAGTCTTGTCGAGATTGATGCCGAGGCACGGGCGGCCGAGATCCGTCTCGATCATTCGCCTTTTGTGCTGGCTCAGGGAGAAACCTGCGCGGCCAAGCATTGCCATCTTTTCTGCGGCTGGTTTGCCGGTGCGACCGACTGGCTGGCAGGACAGCCGGTCGTCGAGGCGGGCGAAAACGCCGTCCGCACCTGCCAAAACCACCAGTGCGGCGCACGCGGGCACGATCACTGCCTCTTTCGCGTGCGAGCCGAATTGCCGACGGCGTGAAGCCCGTCCGAGCTGCCACCGTGCATTTTTTCGTTCTCGACAAACGGCCCGCGCTTGACCGACCGGTCACGCCGGGTGCACGGGTCGAGCGACGAATCATGTCGCAATCGGATTGGATTGCGTCCGGAAAGTACAAGTGATGCGCGTGAAACTACGCGACCATCGCTCCATAGACCTCCAGATAATTTGGGAGACATCGTGAAGGTTTCCAACGAAGTTCGTGAATTGATTGCCAGCCGCGAGGCGGGTTTCAACCTTGAAGCACCGTTCTACACGTCGGACGAGATTTTCAATCTCGACATGGAGGTGATCTTCGGTCAGCACTGGGTCTACGTCGGTGTTGAGCCGGACATCCCCGAGCCGGGTGACTACTTTACCGTCAAGCTCGGACGCGCGTCGATTGTCGTGTTGCGCGACGATGACATGAATGTCACGGCATTCCACAACGTGTGCCGTCACAGGGGTGCCGAGCTGTGCAGCGAGCAGAAGGGCAGCGTCGGCAACCTGGTGTGCCCGTATCACCAATGGACCTACGACCTGACCGGCCAGCTCATCCATACCGAGCACATGGGGCAGGAGTTCGAGTGCAGCAAAGTGCGCCTCAAGCCGGTGCACGTGGGCAACATCGCCGGCTTGATTTTCATTTGCCTGGCCGACGAGCCGCCGGCAGACTTCGAGCAGATGCGCGCCACCATGGAAGAGTACATTGCGCCGCATCGCGTGGCCGACTGCAAGGTGGTTGCCCAGGACGACTACATCGAGGCGGGCAACTGGAAGCTCACGATGGAGAACAACCGTGAGTGCTATCACTGCGTCAGTAACCACCCGGAACTGACCCAGTCGCTCTACGAGTTCGGTTTCGGCTATCAGCCCAATCCGAGCAATGCGGACGAAATGAAGGCCTTCACCGATCTGATCGGGCAGGAGCATGCGCGCTGGGAGGCCGCCGGCTTCAAGTCAGCAGAGGTCGAGAAGCTTGACGGGTGCGCCACCGGTTTCCGCACGCAGCGCCTGCCGCTGACCCGCGACGGCGAGTCCCAGACCTTGGATTCGAAAGTGGCTTGCCAGAAACTGCTGGGCGACCTCACCGAGCGCAAGCTCGGCGGGCTGTCCTTCTGGACCCAGCCGAACTCCTGGCACCACTTCATGAGCGATCACATCGTCACCTTCACGGTGTTGCCGATCGATTCGCAGCGCTCGCTCCTGCGCACCAAGTGGCTGGTGCACAAGGATGCGGTCGAAGGCCGCGACTACGACGTCAAGCGTTTGACCGAGGTGTGGATCGCCACCAACCGCCAGGACGGTGCCCTTGTCGAAATGTCGCAGCGCGGCGCCGTGAGCCCGGCGTATCAACCCGGCCCGTACTCGCCTTATACCGAGGCATACGTCGAGAAGTTCGCCAACTGGTACATCGAGCGGCTCAACACCGCCGTCGCCTGACGTCCGCCTCGACGATCTGGAGAAGTTATGAGCGCCCACATTGATCCACTCGACCCGGAAACGGTGGAAGGCCTGCCGCCCAAGTGGCAGGCCGACGCCGATGACGAACTGGTGTGTTGCCAGCGGCGGCAGGAGACGGAAGACGTCGTCAGTTTCATCTTCCGTCCGCGTACCCCAAGTGCGTTCCGTTTCATTCCGGGGCAGTTCATCACCCTGGAACTGGAGATCGATGGCGAGACGATCAATCGGTGCTACACCGTCTCATCGGCGCCCACCCGCCCGGACCGCTTGTCGATCACCGTCAAGCGTACGCCGGGTGGCGTGGTCTCGAACTGGTTGCATGACAATCTCCAGCCCGGCATGAGCATTCACGCGCTCGGGCCGTCGGGTGATTTCTGTGCCAGCCATCATCGGGCCGGAAAATACCTGTTCCTCTCCGGCGGCTCGGGTGTGACGCCGCTGATGTCCATGTCACGCACGGCGCACGACATGGCCGAGCCGACCGACATTGTCTTCGTGCACAGCGCCCGCACGCCGAAGGACATCATCTTCCGCGACGAATTGCAGTTGATGACGCGGAACATGAACAGTTTTCGTACCGCCTTCGTGTGCGAACGCCGTGATGGCGAGCCGGGCTGGTCCGCACCGACGGGTTACCTCACGCTGGCGCTGCTTCAACTGATCGCGCCGGACTATGCCGAACGCGAGGTTTTCTGCTGCGGTCCCGAACCGTACATGCGCGCGGTGCGTTCGATGCTGGCCGACGCCGGTTTCGACATGACGCGCTACCACGAGGAGAGTTTCAACTTCGGCAGTACCGCTGAAGCCGACGCTGAACCCGTCGCCGTCGCGAATTCCGAAGACGGTTACTCGGTGGAACTGACCAAGACCGGCGTCACCTTGCGCTGCGCGCCTGGCCAGAGCGTCCTGGACGCGGCTCGCGTGGCCGGCCTGCGAATTCCCTCTTCGTGCAGCAAAGGCGTTTGCGGTACCTGCAAGTCAAAGCTGGTCTCGGGCCAGGTGGACATGAAGCATGGCGGCGGAATCCGCCAGCGTGAGATCGATCAGGGCATGTTCCTGCCGTGTTGCAGCACACCTTTGAGTGATCTCGTGATGGATCGATGAACGCGGCGGTGTGCGCAACCGGTGGCCATGGCCGAGGCGGCGAGCACCTCCGACAACGTGTTTTTCAGCACGACGAAGCGACTCACCCGGGCGGTGAGTGCGCAAGTGGCGAATTGCCTGAAAAAAGGCCAACAGGATATTCAGCGCGGGTCGCCAGAGGGTGGCCCATCAACAGGGAGTCGCACCATGATGAGACCTTTCAAGACCCGATCCACCCCCATTGCACTGGCCGTGGCTGCGGCACTGAGCGTTCCGCTCGGCGCACATGCCCAAAGCGCCGCGGAGTTGAAGGCTCGTATCTCCGAGCTCGAGCAGGCGCTTGCCCAGACTCAGTCCCAACTGAAAGAGGCAAAAGCCAACGAAGCCGCCAGCCAGGAACAGCTGGCCTCCGCCTCCAAGGCACCTGTCGGCCCGTCTTTCGATATCCTCGGTGGGACGCTGAAGGTCGGCGGTGCCATCCGCGCGAACTATGCCATTGGTGATTATGGCAAGTACAGTGGTTACCCGACCCGCGCCGAGCGTGATGGTGGCAACTTCACGCTCGATACCTATCGCGTCAACCTCGATTACGCCAACAACACCAACGGCGTGATCGGCAAGCTCGAGTACCGCTTCTACAACGGCTACCACTTCCTGCACACCGGCTGGCTGGGCTACAACTTCGACGATGGCGGTCAGATCCAGGTCGGCGTCAACCGAGTGCCCTTTGGTCCCGGCCCCTACGGCGTGTCGCAAAGCTGGTTCTTTGATCAGCACTACTACGTCGGTCTGGCCGACGACATGGATCTGGGTGTGAAGTACACCAAGCCGATCGGCAACTGGACCGTGGATGCTGCTTACTACCTCAGCGATGAGGGGACCGGTGCAGGAAAGAGTCGTGACAGCGCCCGCTACTCCTACGACGTAGTGAACGAAAGTGGCGATGGTTACGAGGAAGAGAATCAGGTCAACCTGCGTGCCATCTACCACTTCAAGGACGGGGCCGTGAAGACCGATCTGGGGGGCTCGCTGATGTACGGCAAGCTCAACAGCCAGGGGGCGCAGGATGATGGCGATCGCTGGGCGGCCTCGGCGCACATGGTCAACAAGTGGAACAACTTCACCCTGGCCACTCAGCTGACGCGCTACTCGTTCAATGTGGACAAGGATCAGCCGCTGGGTAACGACAAAGTGGTCCAGTTCGGCGCTTTCGATTTCGGCACTGAGGTTGCGGCCAAAGGCTGGATCCCGGCGGTGTCACTGAGCTACTACAAGGAGACGCCGAGTATCGCCTGGCTCGACTACGTGATCCCGTATATCGAATACAGCAGCATCGTCAAAAGTGAGAGCAGCTTCAAGAACAGCGATCTCATGACGCTGGGTGCGGCCTGGGGCCATGGTGGCTGGTACATCTACACCGAATGGGCGCGTTCGAACGGCAATGACTTCGTCGGTAACGAGACGAGCTTCGCTGACCGCTTGGCGGCGAACTCCCAGCGCGACTGGCAGAACCGCTTCAACATCAACCTCGGCTACTATTTCTGATCGCGTTTCGGGCGGAGGTGGCGGACGGGTCCCCCGACACCTTCGCTTGAGCGCCCTGACGCCGAACCCGGTATGTCCGCCCACGAATGGGTCGGGCATACCGGGTTTTTCGTTCTACCTGGTTGAAAGACCGTGTGGATGAGGCACGAATTCAGCGCTCGGCGAAGCGTGTATCGATGCGAACGATTGCGCCTGCGATAGCCCCAACGAACAACGCCCTGACCGGCTCGGGTCAGGGCGTTGCTCATTTGGAAGGACTCATGTCCTGCGTGCGGGATGTCTGCACCGGGACCTTCACGGATCGAGCCGCACGGGCCGGGTGCCTTAATGCGCCGAGAGGCCTTCGGCGGCGTACTTGTTCGCCCGAGTGGGCGCCGCCAGGTGCGTCATGTCCGGATGCGCGGTGGCGGGTTCCTTGGTGCTGCGTCGGCCAGTGACCAGGCCACTGGCATGCTGTCGCTCACTGCTCGGCGACTGACCGAAAAGCGCACGATACGACTTGCTGAAGTGGCACGGTGACTGGAAGCCACAGGCCACGGTGATGCTGGTGATCGACATGCCGGTCTGAAGCAGCAGTTCGCGCGCGCGACGCAGGCGCAATTCCAGGTAGTACTGGCCCGGTGTGCTGCCCAGTACGACGCGGAACATGCGCTGGACGTGCCGTTGGGAGAGCCCGGCGAGGTGGGCGAGTTCTTCGAGCGACAAGGGCTCTTCGATATTCGCTTCCATCAGCGCCGCAACCTCGGCGATGGCCTGGTTGTTGCAGCCCATGCGGGCCGCGATCGGGACATGCTGCCGGTCCTTGCTGTCACGGGCGCGCTCGTGACTGAACTGGTCGCAGATCTGCGCCACCAGTGTCTTCCCGCAGCGTGCCTGGATCAAGGCCAGCATGAGGTCGATCGGCGCCGTGCCGCCCGTACAGGTGATGCGATCACGATCGATGACGTAAAGGTCATCAACGAAATCGATACGCGGATGCAATTCGCGTACGCCTGAAATGTTCTCCCAATGAATCGTGGCCTTGTAGCCGTCGAGCAGACCTGCCTTGACGAGTGCATAGCTGCCGGTGCACAGACCGCCCAGACTGATGTCGTCCTTGGCGATGCGTCGCAGCAGGCGCAATGTGTCGTCATCGGCGGACCGGGTGACGTTGGTGCCGCCGCAGACAAGAACCAGGTCCAGCGGGCCGACATCGTCGTAGGTCTTGCCGGGTGCGTAGGGGAGGCCGTTGCTGCATTCGACGGACTTTCCATCGACGCTGAACACTTCCCAACTGTATTGCTTCTGGCCGCCGGCGTAGTTCGCCATTCGCAGCGCTTCTATCGCGCTTGAAAACGCGATCATGGTGAATTCATCGAGCAGTAAAAAGCCGATGCGGGACATGGATGACAATTCGACGGACATGGCTGACCTCGTCACTCTGTTTGGGGAAATGCAAACGCTTTATGTGCACGGCGGCCTTGTTTGCGTCGAAGCCGTCGACTTTTCTTATCCAAAGCAAGTCCGATGCCATTGGCACGGACATGATCCGGGTGCGTTTTGCGTTATCCCGCCAGGAAGGAAAGGGCGGTGTTGCCAACTCGCGGATGCGCCTTGATTGGCGGCACATTGCGTGAGCGTTGGCAGACGAGAGCGTCGAATTCGGGAGGGTGAATCTCGGGGGGTTGTTGCAACATCGTTTGTCTCCTCTCTATGGGGTTCGATGTCATTCGTGCCCTCTGGTGGGGCTTGTTTGTTCGTTTTGTGCTGCTTTTTGGGGCGCGATCGTTTGTCGCTGCTCTTTAAACACAATACGCCGGATTTTGGCGCCTTGCCAGCGCTTTAACGAAAGATACCGTCACGATTGAGACAGTGCGATTGCAGTCTGTATGCCCGTGACGGGTTTTTTTGGTATTTGTGCCGCTCCTGCCGGATGTGCGCAAACGCCACCTCGGCGGGCATCCGCGTCGAACCGTGACGCACTTGAAAGAGGATGCATTTGTCGTCTTTGCCGGGTGATTTTCCTGGCTTCATCCGGTGCGCCCCTGCGTGGAGACCCGACGAGCGGAAGCTCGATTCAATGAACACCGAAGCCCGCGCATCGGCGTGGTGGACTCCATTGCGGCCACGGTCAGATCGCCTTTGTCCGTATTGAGCAAGCGGACGGCGGATACAGGCAATACCACCAGCGGCGAAATTCCTACCATCGTTTCCCATCATGTCGCCGTCTTTCGTGCCGGCGCCCGGCGGACTGCCAACCCCAAGGAGATCCATAAAAATGTTTTCAATGACCGACCGTATTGCCGGATTCGACGACGAACTGAAGGCCGCGATGGATGCCGAGTTCAGCCGCCAGGAATCGCATATCGAGCTGATCGCTTCCGAGAACTACACCAGCCCGCGCGTGCTCGAGGCACAAGGTAGCGTGCTGACCAACAAGTACGCCGAAGGCTACCCGGGCAAGCGCTACTACGGCGGTTGCGAGCATGTGGATGTGGTCGAGCAGCTGGCCATCGATCGTGCCAAGGAGCTCTTCGGTGCCGACTACGCCAACGTGCAGCCGCACTCCGGTTCGCAGGCCAACGCCGCGGTCTACATGGCCTTGCTCGAGCCGCACGATACCGTGCTGGGCATGAGCCTGGCCCACGGCGGCCACCTGACCCACGGCGCCAAGGTGAACTTCTCCGGCAAGATCTACAACGCCGTGCAGTACGGGCTCGACGAGTCCACCGGCGAGATCGACTACGCGCAGGTCGAGTCGCTGGCCAAGGAGTTCAAGCCGAAGATGATCGTCGCCGGCTTCTCCGCCTATTCGCGGGTGGTGGACTGGAAGCGCTTCCGCGAGATCGCGGACATGGTCGGTGCCAAGCTGTTCGTCGATATGGCGCACGTGGCCGGTCTGGTCGCGGCAGGGCTGTATCCCAATCCCATGCCTTACGCCGACGTGGTCACCACCACCACGCACAAGACCCTGCGCGGCCCCCGTGGCGGCCTGATCCTGGCGCGTGCCAATGCGGATCTGGAGAAGAAGCTCAACTCCATCGTCTTCCCCGGCATCCAGGGTGGCCCGCTCATGCATGTCATCGCCGCCAAGGCCGTGGCCTTCAAGGAAGCGCTGCAACCCGAGTTTCGCGATTACCAGCAGCAGGTGCTGATCAACGCCCGCGCCATGGCCGGCGTGTTCCAGGAGCGTGGTTTCAAGATCGTCTCCGGCGGTACGGATGATCACCTGTTCCTGGTCGATCTGGTCGCCAAGGGCATTACCGGCAAGGCTGCGGATGCTGCACTGGGCGAGGCCTACATCACGGTGAACAAGAACGCCGTGCCGAACGATCCGCAATCGCCGTTCGTGACCAGCGGTATCCGCATCGGTACGCCTGCCATCACCAGCCGTGGTTTCGGCGAGGCCGAGGCCAAGGAACTGACCGGGTGGATCTGCGACGTGCTGGACAACATCGAAGACGCCTCGGTCATCGCGTCCGTGCGTGAAAACGTCAAGGCCCTGTGCGCGCGCTTCCCGGTCTATCCGGCGAACCGTTGAGCGACCCCCTCAAGGAGAGTGCCCCGATGGCAATCAGTGTCTTCGAGATGTTCAAGGTCGGTATCGGCCCGTCGAGTTCCCACACGGTGGGGCCGATGCGTGCTGCCCTGACCTTCGTCTCCGGCCTTGAGGAGCGTGGCACGCTGCCGCAGGTGCGGCGCGTGCGTGCCCAGCTGTACGGTTCGCTGGGTGCGACCGGCAAGGGGCACGGTACCGATACGGCCGTGCTGCTCGGGCTCGAGGGCGAGGCCCCGGATCTGATCGATCCGGACTGCATCGAGGCTCGCCTCGCACATATCCGCTCGACCAAGACCCTGCAGCTGGCCGGCAAGCACGGTGTGCGTTTCGACGAGAAGGAAGACCTGAGCTTCCTGCGTCGCCAGAGCCTGCCATTCCACGCCAACGGGATGCGCCTGACCGCTTACGGTGAGGACGGGGCCGAAGTCGACAGCCGCGTGTATTACTCGGTGGGCGGTGGTTTCGTGGTGAACGAGGAGGCGGCCGGTGCCGATCGTATCGTTGAAGACACGACGCCGCTCAAATACCCGTTCAACAGCGGCGACCAGCTGCTCAAGCAGTGCGCCGAGCATGGCCTGTCGATCAGCCAGCTGATGCTGGAGAACGAGACGGCATGGCGCAGCGAAGAAGAAACGCGCGCCGGTCTGCTGAACATCTGGCAGGTGATGCAGGCGTGCGTGCGCCGTGGTTGCGAGGTCGAAGGCGTGCTGCCGGGCGGCATGAAGGTCCAGCGCCGCGCAGCCGCCCTCTATCGAAAGCTTTCCGGGTCCCCCGAAGCGGCCCTGCGTGATCCGCTGACGACGATGGACTGGGTGAATCTCTATGCCCTGGCGGTGAATGAGGAAAACGCGGCCGGCGGACGCATCGTCACGGCGCCCACCAACGGTGCGGCCGGGATCATCCCGGCGGTGCTGCACTACTACCACCGCTTCTTCACCGGTGCCAACGACGACGCAGTGGTGCGCTTCCTGCTCACGGCGGCGGCCATCGGCATCCTGTTCAAGCAGAACGCGTCCATCTCTGGCGCCGAGGTCGGCTGTCAGGGCGAGGTGGGTGTGGCCTGCTCGATGGCGGCGGCCGGGCTGGCCGAGGTCATGGGCGGCACGGTGGAGCAGGTCGAGAACGCAGCCGAGATCGGCATGGAGCACAACCTGGGGCTGACCTGCGATCCCGTGGGTGGTCTGGTGCAGGTGCCGTGCATCGAGCGCAACGCCATGGGCTCGGTCAAGGCCATCAATGCCGCGCGCATTGCGCTGCGGGGCGATGGCAAGCACTTCGTGTCCCTGGACAAGGTCATCAAGACCATGCGCGACACCGGTCGGGACATGAAGGAAAAGTACAAGGAAACGTCCCGCGGCGGTTTGGCGGTCAACGTGATCGAGTGTTGAGGGCTGCCACGCGCAGCGCAGCAATGAAGACGGCCTTCACGACGAAGGCGATTGCGGTCCGGTGAGGCGATGCGTCTCCGGACGCCAGGAGAAAGAAGCATGCAACGTTATTCAGGATTCGGCCTGCTCACACATGGTTTGAGCCATCACGAGAACTGGCAGCGCGCCTGGCGCAATCCGGAGCCGCGCAGCCAGTACGATATCGTCATCGTCGGCGGCGGCGGCCACGGGCTGGCAACCGCCTACTACCTTGCCAAGGAGCACGGCATCACCAACGTGGCCGTGGTCGAGAAAGGCTGGCTGGGGGGCGGCAACACCGCGCGCAACACCACCATCGTGCGCTCGAACTACCTCTGGGACGAAGCAGCGTGGCTCTACGAGCATGCCATGAAGCTGTGGGAGGGCCTGTCGCAGGACCTGAACTACAACGTCATGTTCTCCCAGCGCGGCGTGATGAACACCGGTCACACCCTGCAGGACATGCGCGACATCCAGCGCCGCGTGAATGCCAACCGCCTCAACGGCATCGATGGCGAAGTGCTCGATCCGCAGCAGATCCAGGAAATCGTGCCGATGATGGACTGCTCGAAGAATGCCCGCTATCCGGTGCTGGGTGCTTCCTGGCAGCCGCGTGCCGGTGTGGCGCGTCACGATGCCGTGGCCTGGGGCTTTGCCCGCGGCGCCGATGCCCTGGGTGTCGATCTGCTCCAGCGCACCGAAGTGACCGGCATCCGCACCAGCGGCGGCAAGGTACTCGGCGTTGAAACCAACCGCGGTTTCATTGGTGCCAAGACGGTCGGTGTGGTGACGGCCGGTAACTCCGGCGTGCTCGCCAAGATGGCCGGCTTCCGTCTGCCGGTCGAGTCGCACCCGCTTCAGGCGCTGGTGTCCGAGCCCATGAAGCCGATCCTCGACACCGTGGTCATGTCCAATCATGTGCATGGCTACGTGAGCCAGTCCGACAAGGGCGACCTGGTGATCGGCGCCGGTATCGATGGCTACAACGGTTACGGCCAGCGCGGCAGCTACCCGACCATCGAGCACACCCTGCAGGCGATCATCGAACTGTTCCCGACGTTCTCGCGGGTGCGCATGAACCGCCAGTGGGGCGGCATCGTCGATACCACCCCCGATGCCTGCCCGATCATTTCGGCGACGCCGGTCGGCGGTCTGTTCTTCAACTGCGGTTGGGGCACCGGCGGCTTCAAGGCCACCCCGGGCTCAGGCAACGTGTTCGCGGCCACGCTGGCGAACGGCAAGGCCCATCCGCTGGCCGCGCCGTTCAGCATCGACCGATTCATTTCCGGAAAACTGATTGACGAGCACGGCGCCGCTGGCGTCGCGCACTGACGGGAGCAGGGACCATGCTGCATATCTATTGTCCGCATTGCAACGAATACCGCGAGGAAGAAGAGTTTCGCCCCAAGGGTGAAGCCCACATTGCGCGGCCGAAGAATCCGGAAGAAACCAGCGACGAAGCGTGGGGTGATTACCTGTTCTTCCGCACCAACCCGCGTGGCCTGCACCACGAGCAGTGGTACCACGGCGCCGGTTGCCGCAAGTTCTTCAACGTGACCCGCGACACCGTGAGTTACGAAATTATCGAAACCTACAAGGTGGGCGAGTCCTCTTGCCGCCATCGGCCGGAGTGATGATCCATGAGCCAACGTAACCGACTTTCCAGCGGCGGTCGCATCGATTTCGGCCGCAAGTTGCGCTTTACCTTCAACGGCACGTCCTATGAGGGCTATGCCGGCGATACGCTGGCCTCGGCCTTGCTGGCCAACGGCGTGGACATCGTCAACCGCAGCTTCAAGTACGCCCGGGTGCGCGGCATCGTCGCCGCTGGCGCCGAAGAGCCCAATGCGATCCTGCAACTGGGCAAGGCGGAAGCCGAACAGATCCCCAACGTGCGTGCCACCCAGCAAGCCCTCTACGACGGCCTGACGGCGGCCAGCACCAGTGGCTGGCCCAACAAGGACGGCGACATGATGGGCATGGTGGGCAAGGTGGGCGGCCGCTTCATGCCGGCGGGCTTCTACTACAAGACCTTCATGTCCCCGGCCTCCATGTGGCCGGTGTATGAAAAGTACATCCGCAAGGCCGCCGGCCTGGGCCGTGCACCGCGCGAACGCGATCCGGACATCTACGACCACATCAACGCCCATTGCGACGTGATGGTGATCGGTGCCGGTCCGGCCGGTCTGGCTGCGGCACTGGCCGCCGGCCGTGCCGGCGCCCGCGTGATCCTGTGTGATGAACAGGAAGAGATGGGCGGCTCACTGCTCGATTCCACCGAGGCCATCGACGGCAAAGACCCCATGGTCTGGGTCCAGAGCGTGTTGGCCGAGCTGGCCGGCATGCCCGACGTGCTGGTGCTGCCGCGGACCACCGCCAACGGCTATCACGATCACAATTTCGTGACGCTGCACCAGCGTCGCACCGAGCATCTGGCCGATACCGCGCCGAAACGCGATGGTCGTCGCCAGGCGCGTGCCCGCATGTACAAGGTGCGTGCCGCTCAGGTCATCCTGGCCACCGGTACGCACGAGCGTCCGCTGGTATATGCCAGCAACGACGTGCCCGGGAACATGGTCGCCGGTGCCGTGGCCACCTATATCCGCCGTTACGCGGTGGTGCCGGGCCAGCGTCTGGTGCTGTCCACCTCCAATGATCACGCCTACCGCGCCGCGCTCGAGTGGCATGCTGCCGGGCGTGAGGTGGTGGCCATCGTCGACGCCCGCGACAATCCGGACGGCGATCTGGTGGCTGAAGCCCGCGCCAAGGGCCTGCGCATCATCACCGGCAGCGCCGTCATCGAAACCCGTGGCAGCAAGCGCGTGACCGGTGCCCTGGTCGCCGCCATCGACATCAAGAACTTCGCGGTCCGTGGCGAGGTGAAGGAACTGGCCTGCGACACCGTGGCCAGCTCCGGCGGCTACAGCCCCGTGCTGCACCTGTCGGCCCACACCGGTGCGCGCCCTGACTGGAACGAGTCCCTGCTGGCCTTCGTGCCGGGCAAGGTGAAGGGCATGATCGCGGCCGGTGGCGTCAATGGTCGTCTGGCCCTGGGTGAAGCCATGGCCGACGGCCTCGAGGCCGCCAGTTCTGCGCTCATGGCCTGCGGTCTGAAGAGCGAAGGCATGGCACTGCCTGCGGTCAGCCCCGTGCGTGAAGGCAAGGCGGCACCGTTGTTCCAGGTGCCCCACACCAAGCCCACCAGCCGTGCGCCCAAGCAGTTCGTCGATCAGCAGAACGACGTCACCGCCGCCGGTATCGAGCTGGCCACGCGGGAAGGCTTCGAGTCGATCGAGCACGTCAAGCGTTACACCGGTCTGGGCTTCGGCACCGACCAGGGCAAGCTGGGCAACATCAACGGCATGGCCATCGCGGCGCGCTGCCTGGGGCAGACGATTCCGCAGACCGGCACCACCGTGTTCCGTCCCAACTACACGCCGATCACCTTCGGTGCCATCGCCGGTCGTCATTGCGGCGAGTTCTTCGATCCGCGCCGGTATACCGCGCTGCATGCCTGGCACGAAAAGCAGGGCGCCAAGTTCGAAGAGGTCGGCCAGTGGATGCGCCCCTGGTACTACCCGCAGGGCAAGGAAACCATGCACGAAGCCGTGCAGCGGGAGTGCCGCGCGGTGCGTGAATCGGTGGGTGTGCTCGATGCCTCCACCCTGGGCAAGATCGAAATCCAGGGCAAGGATGCGCGTGAATTCCTCGGTCGCCTCTACACCAACCCGTGGGCGAAGCTCGACATCGGCAAGTGCCGCTACGGCCTGATGTGCAAGGACGACGGCATGGTCATGGACGATGGCGTGACCGCCTGCCTGGGCGAGAACCACTTCCATATGACCACCACCACCGGTGGTGCCGCGGCCGTGCTCGAATGGCTGGAGCTGTGGCACCAGACCGAGTGGCCCGAGCTGGAGGTGTATTTCAACTCCACCACTGACCACTGGGCGGCCATGGCGATCAACGGGCCGAATGCCCGCAAGCTGCTGGCCGAGCTGACCGACATGGACCTGTCGAACGACACGTTCAAGTTCATGGACTGGCGTGAAGGCACGGTGGCCGGCGTGCCGGCCCGCGTGTATCGCATTTCCTTCACCGGTGAGCTGTCCTACGAAATCAACGTGCAGGCCAACTACGCCATGCATGTGTGGGAAGCACTGTTCGAGAAGGGCAAGAAGTACAACCTGACGCCGTACGGCACCGAAACCATGCACGTGCTGCGGGCCGAGAAGGGCTTCATCATCGTCGGTCAGGACACCGATGGTTCGGTGACCCCGGAAGATCTGGGCATGCAGTGGTGTATCGGCTACAAGAAGCCGTTCTCCTGGATCGGTCGTCGTGCCCTGTCGCGCCCCGACACCAAGAGTGAGGGCCGCAAGCAGATGGTGGGCCTCAAGCCGCTCGATCCCAACCTGGTGCTGGAAGAAGGCGCACAGATCGTCCTCGACAAGGAAGTGAAGATTCCGATGAAGATGGCCGGTCACGTGACCTCCAGCTACTTCAGCCCGATCCTGGGCCACAGCTTCGCACTCGCGCTGGTCAAGGGCGGTGCCGAGCGTATGGGCCAGACCGTTTATATGCCGATGGCCGACGGCAAGGTGCACGCCGCCGAGATCGTCAGCCCCGTGTTCTACGACCCGAAGGGGAGCCGCCAAAATGTCTGAGTTTGCAATGATCGACCTCGTTCCAACGACGCCGGTGAAGGCAGAATCCCCGCTGGCGATGTGCCGCTCGAAGGTCGCCCAGGTGGCCGCCAGCGAGGCGGGGATCGTGATCCGTGAGCACGCCTTCCTGGGGCATCTGGTGCTGCGCGGCAATGCCACCGACGCCGCCTTCGTCAAAGGTGTCGAGCAGGCCCTCGAGCTGCCGTTGCCACTGGTGATGGGGCCGATTGCCCGTGACGCCTCCCGTGGTGTGAGCATCCAGTGGATGTCACCTGACGAGTGGCTGGTCATCGTTCCCTCAGGCACCGAGTTTGTCGTCGAGAAGCGGCTGCGTGAACTGCTTTCCGGCCATTACGCGGTGATGAACGTCGGCGGCGGGCAGAGCCTGCTGGAGCTGAACGGCCCGTACGTTC
Organism: Nitrogeniibacter aestuarii; assembly: GCF_017309585.1. Taxonomy (NCBI): domain Bacteria; kingdom Pseudomonadati; phylum Pseudomonadota; class Betaproteobacteria; order Rhodocyclales; family Zoogloeaceae; genus Nitrogeniibacter; species Nitrogeniibacter aestuarii. The sequence goes on from NZ_CP071321.1 coordinate 1,483,533, forward strand.
GCGAGATGCTGATGAAGTCCACCGGCTACGACGTGCATCCCAGCAACTTCCCGGTGGGCAAGGGCGTGAGCACCACCTTCGCCAAGACCACCGCGATCATTCGCCGTGTCGGCGAGACACAATGGGAACTGGTGATCCGCCGCAGCTTTGCGGACTACCTCTACCGTTGGCTGCTGGACGCGAGCGAAGAGTTCGGCGTGCACGTGGCCGGTTGAGCGGGGCGGTCCGATGAAGATTGAAACCGCCGAAGTGACGGCCCGGCCCCAACGGGCCAGTGCCGCGCCTGCGCCAGGAGATGACAGCATTTTCCTGCGCGGGCTGCGTGTCGAGGCGCTGATCGGCGCTTACGAACATGAGCGTCATGCGCCGCAGCCGCTGGTGATCGATCTCGAACTGGGCCTGGCCCAGTCCCGGGCCTGCTTCAACGATCGCCTCGATGACGCGGTCGACTACGGTGACATCATCGCCGCCGTGCGTCGCCATGCGCTACTCAATCGTTGCGAGCTGCTCGAATACTTTGCGCAGAACGTTGCCGACAGCCTGCTCGCCGATTTTCCGCTGGTGTCGGTCGGGGTGTCGGTGTCCAAACCCGGTATCTTCGATATCGCGGACAGCGTCGGCGTATCGATTCGTCGCCGGGCCTTGCGGGCCTGCGACGCCTGAAGGCCGCGCCGGTCGGTTGTCTACCGGGACCCCCGGTGGACAAACCGATCGCAGCGGTTCGCGGCCGTCAGACAGATGGGCATGAACGCTGTGGCGGACGACACCCCCCGACTGCGCTTTGATTTTCCTGGCGCGGACGGTGTCAGCGAAACGCTGTGCTTTACCGCCCCTTGCCGCACGCTCGTTGCCCGCGCGCCGGGCGAGGTTGCCCAGGTGCTGGCACAGGCGGATGCCGCCTCGCGGGACGGTCATTGGGTCGCCGGGTTCGTATGCTACGAGGCGGCCGCGGCCTTCGATCGTGCCTTTCACTTTCGCGGAATCACCGAGCTGCCCCTGGTCTGGTTCGGTGTCTTCGATGAACCGTCTGCGCCCCAGGATCCGATGACGGACTCCGGGGTGAGCGGATTGGCGTGGACGCCGACGACCGGCCGGCGCCGCTTCAATGACGACATCGCGGCCATACAGGCGCATATCCACGCCGGGGACGTCTATCAGATCAATCACACGCTACGCCTGGCCGGCAGCTTCCGGGGCGACGATCTGGCGCTCTACGAGCAGCTGCGCGCCCGCCAGCCGGGTGGCTACTGCGCACATCTTGCCGTCGGGCGCCATCGCATCCTCAGCCTCTCGCCCGAACTGTTCTTCTGCCGCGACGGCCAGCGCCTGACCCTCAAGCCCATGAAAGGCACCGCACGGCGCGGCGCAACAGCGCCAGAGGACCGGGCGATGGCCGACGCCCTGCGTGCGTCGGAGAAAGACCGTGCCGAAAACCTCATGATCGTCGACCTGATCCGCAATGACGTGTCCCGCATCGCCCGCCCCCATTCGGTTCGCGTTCCGGCGTTGTTCGGGCTCGAAGCCCATCCGACGGTGTGGCAGATGACCTCGACGATTCAGGCCGACCTGCGACCCGGCGTGGACCTCGCGCAGATCTTTGCGGCCCTGTTCCCCTGCGGCTCGATCACGGGGGCGCCCAAGATCAAGGCCATGGACATCATCGCCCGGCGAGAGTGTTCGGCACGTGGTGTCTATTGCGGCGCCATCGGGCTCATCCGGCCCGGCGGCGACGCCGTTTTCAATGTGCCCATCCGTACCCTGACGCTCGATATGGCGCGCGGGGAAGGGCAGTACGGCGTTGGTAGTGGTATCACCGCCGATTCGACCGCGGCGGCCGAATATGACGAAGTGCTCGCCAAGTGTCTGGTGATTCAGGCGCCCCGTGCGGCGGCGCCTGAACACGTGCCGCTGGCAAATCCATTGGCCAGGGTTGCCCTTATGGGTTCCGCCACCCCGGCAGGCGCCAGTCGAAGGTGAGCGCCAGGGCGCGCAGCACGAAGGTGACAGCGGCGCCGGCAATCAGGCCCACCCAGTCTGCGGCATTGAACTGATCGGCCAGCACCACGCACCAGGCGCCGACAAAGGCGCAGATCGCGTAAGGGCGGTGGCTGCTGAACACTCTTGGCACTTCGTTGCACACGATGTCGCGAAGCACGCCGCCGAACGCGGCGCTGATCGTGCCCATCAGCACCGCGACGATGGCGGGCATCGAAGCGGCCAGCGCGATCTGCGTGCCGCTGGCGGCAAACAGGCCCAGGCCCACGGCGTCGGGCCACTGCATGGCGCGCTCCGTGGGGTCGAAGTAACGGCTGCGGACAATCAGCATCGAAACGCATCCGAGGGCCAGAAAGGCCCACAGCCAGTTCGAATGCTCCACCCAGAAGAACGGGCGCCGGTCGAGCAGCACATCGCGCAGCGTTCCGCCGCCAAAGGCCGTCAGGCCCATCACCATGCACACCCCCACCAGATCGAGCTTCTTGCGCTCGGCCTCCATCAGGCCCGAGGCGGCGAACGCCAGGATGGCCGCCGCTTCGATCACCGTCTGGGCGGTGGACAGGTTCAGCAGGGTGTCGACGTTCTGCAATGGATTGGCGAGGGGCATGAATTCCGGCGGTGATGACAAGGTTGAACGATCTGTACCCCCGGACAAACGCGAGGCATTGCACGCGGTCCGGTGCGCCAAGCGTACCAAACTTGCCGAGCGTCGAGGCGACCTGATTGCGGCCGCCGACGGGCGTGCGCAGGCGGTCTGGAGCCAGGTCTTCCACGGGCTACAGGATGTCGCAGACAGACAAGTGGGGGTATCCGCCGTGGCGTACCGTGGCGAGCGTACACACTAGAGGAATGCACGTATGAAACCAGAGCATCGATGGATACTCACCGTATCCTGCCCGAGTTCGATCGGTGAGGTGGCCGCGATCTCCGCGTTTCTGGATGGTCAGGGGTGTTACATCAGCGAGTTCTCGTGCTTTGACGATGAGCTGACGGAGCATTTCTTCGTGCGCTGCGTATTCCGGCCGCCCGCGGGGGCGGAATTCGACGCCGGCGCCATGCGCCAGCAGTTCGAGCCGGTTGCCGAGCGCTTCGGCATGAGCTGGGCCTTGCACGACGCCAGCGAGCGTGCCCGCATTCTGATCATGGTGTCCAAGTTCGATCACTGCCTGCGCGATCTGCTCTACCGCTGGCGCATTGGCGAGTTGCCGGTTAATATTGTGGGCGTGGTGTCCAACCACCCGGACCTGCGCTACCTCGCCGACGCCGATGGGCTGCCCTATCACCACATTCCGGTGACGGCAGACACCAAGCCCGAGCAGGAAGCCAAGCTGATGGCGCTGGTCGAAGAGACGGGCGCCGAGCTCATCGTGCTGGCCCGTTACATGCAAGTGCTGTCAGAAGACCTGTGCGAGCAGCTCTCGGGCCGGGCCATCAACATCCACCATTCCTTCCTGCCCGGCTTCAAGGGCGCCAAGCCCTACCATCAGGCCCATGCCCGTGGCGTGAAGCTGATTGGCGCGACCGCGCACTACATCACCACCGATCTGGACGAAGGCCCGATCATCGAGCAACTGGTCGATCGCGTCACCCATGCCTACACCGCCGAGCAACTGCTGTCGGTCGGTCGGGACATGGAATGCCAGGCGCTCGCCCGTGGCGTGCGTTACCACGTTGAGCGACGTGTGTTCCTGAGCGGCGGACGGACCGTCGTGCTTCCCTGAACCTCAGGTGCTTTTGCGGCGTGCGTCGCTGGGCGTCTCACCGAAGAACTCACGGTAGCACCGGCTGAAGTGGGGCGCGCCGGTAAAGCCGCAGGCAATGGCGATGCTGGTGATTGGATCGCAGGTCTGGAGCAACAGCCGCCGAGCGCGGGTGATGCGCAGTTCGAGGTAATAGCGCGCGGGACTGGTGCCGATGTGACGCTGAAAGAGCCGATCCAGCTGGCGCAGGGAAATCTCGGCCAGGCGGGCGAGATCTTCCATGGTCAGCGGCTCTTCGATATTGTTTTCCATCAGCTCAAGTACCAGGCGTAACGGTGCCGGCAGGGTCGGGCTGCGCGCGAGCGAGGGCATGGAATGCCCTTTCACGTCGTCCATGCTCCGGTCGCAGGCCAGAATGTCGGCGATGCCGCTGGTGATTTCGTCGCCATGTCTTTGCTGGATGAACGCGAGCATCATGCCCAGCGCACTGTTGGCGCCGGCGCAGGAGAGACGATCGCGATCGATCACGAAGGGCAGGGGCTGGACGTGCACGTTCGGATAGGCTTCCTCGAGGCCGGGCCGGCTCTCCGGATGAACCGTGCACGCATAGCCATCGAGCAGTCCTGCCGCCGCGAGCAGGTGAACGCCATTCCACAGGCTGCCCAGAGCGATCTGCGCGCGTGCCGCCTTGCGCAAGATGTCGAGTTCTGTGCGCTGGGCCTGCAGGTTTGAGCGATAACCGCCACATACGATGAGCAGGTCGAGGGCATGCAGTCTGGCATCGGGCAGCGTTGCGTCCACCGATACCTGGATGCCCAGGTCACTGCGAACCGGCTCTGTCTCCAGGCCGAAGGTTTGAAAGGCAAACAGGGGAGTCCCGTTGACCAGATTGGCGGTCACGATGGCATCGAGCGCCCCGGTGAATGCCATGAGCGAAAAATGCTCAAGCAGCAGGAACCCGACCCGGGTGTTCTCTTCAGGCACATCTCCCGTCAGTTCGTCGCTGCGCGTGAACGGCCGGTTGCTGTGGCGCAGCGGGCTATCGAATGGGCGTGACGGTTGAGGGAGCGCAAAAGCACGCGCCGAAGGACTGAGCCCATCCACGCCGGCCGGCCGGCTCGGCGTCGGACGTGTCGCTGACGACGTGCTCGAACTCACTCTGTCTGACTCCCCAAATTCCAATCTAGGCCCTCGACTCGTGAATATTTGCCCGTGCCCCCACTGGCTGAACGCCTTGGCTGTCTTGCGCGGCGCAGACTGCGGGCGTCGCTTCGAGCCATGGTACGTTATTTGCATTGAAGCCGACACTGACGCCGCTCCTTTGTCGCCGACGTGCGTGGCGTCGGTGATCGGCGTTTTCTGTACTCGCTTTGCGCTCGAAGCCCGCGCCAATTCCGTCCGGGCGTGACGGCGGCGGTTGTTCTCTCAGGGGCACCACTCGCGACACAGGGACCCAGGCGGTCGAAAGGCGCATCTGAGCGAGACTGCGTCGGCAGGTGCTCGCGATTTTCCCGTAGCTCGGTGACCCGCTCTCGATGCCCCGGTTCGCCCCTGACCGGGCGCTGGCAACCCTTCAGCCTGAGACTGAAAAAGCCTCGAAGCAGAGGCGCACCATGTGCTCGGCAAGTCAGACGGCTGCAACGTGCCAGGCGCCGCGCGCTTACAGAAAACCCAGGGCCTTGAGACTGGCTTTGCCGATCTCAAGACGTTTCTTCGCGTCAGACGGCTTCCTGATGTCGATATTCAAGGCAAAGGAGTACACGCGATTCTCCTTGACGACCCAGCCAACCCACCAGGCGACACCCGGTTCGGGCGCATTTTCCCAGCCGGTCTTTCCATAGAGTTGCCAGTTCTCACCTTGGTCTTGAAGCACGATATCTCGAACGCTCTGTTGAATTTCAACTGATACTGGAAGCTGATCTTGAGCCAACCTGGATAAGAAAACCGCTTGTTCCTGAGCGCTGATCTTGAGCGGTCCGTCGAGCCAGAAAGTATCGACAGACGTTCCGATATCTGCATTTCCATAGCCGAGCTTCGAGACATGCTCTTGCATTTTCGCCAAGCCGATGCGACGAGCCAACTCCTGATAGATTGGAACATTGGAGATGGCAATGGCATCTCGCAAGCCCATGTCTTTTTCCCATGCATCGAATGGCTGATCCTGTCCCCCGTAGGGAAGAACATCATCAACACTGGTCACGGCACCGACAGAGAGGCCAATCAGGCTGTTGGGGATTTTGAAGGTAGATGCAGGTACAAACCGTACTTTGGATCTCCTCTGGTCATGGCCTGCAAAATGTCCGGAGCTGGCGTCGTAGACGACGAACGTTCCCGTAACGCCTGAACGTCTGAAAAACTCCTTGATTTCAGGGTTTTCCTCCCAGTCTGCGGCAAAGCACTGCACAGAAAAAAATGTAACGACTATTGCAAGAACGAATCTCATATCCCTGATGATCTGGTTGGCCATGGCGTCATGGAAAGGGGCATTGAGCAGGAGCCGCTTGTCCGGGTAGCGGTGACGAAGCCCCACTCGGCATTCCCGCTTCGGGTGAAATGAACGGAGTGCGTTGCACCGCATGGGGTGTTGCATAGTGCCTTGGCGCAACACTCGGTGCAATGCGCAATGGCTATGCGCTCTGAACTCGACCGTCCGCTTCTTCTCCATCTGGCGCTGCAGTGTTTCTTGGTTGAATGAGCCTCCCACCGAGCACTTGATATGCCGACGCTCTATGAATGGTCCGATGGCCCCCGAGACGCGTCGTCGCGTGATCAGGGTGGTTGCCCGACAGCATGGGGCGGGAGCTGTCCCGGCGCCGATGCGCTTCCGCCGGAGATCGCGAAGAAGCAGACCCGACCACGGCCGGCTTGAAGCCCCGGTTGGATCTCCGATTCGAAGGAAAAAGAGGCCGCCCAGTGGGCGGCCCCTTTTGCCGGGTATTGATTGTCGGCGCCTCTCCCTGGCGCCGACTCGGCGCTCAGGCGTAGCGCTCCTGGTGCAATGCCTTGTACAGACCCACGGTCATGATCAGCAGCACGACCGTGAAAGGCAGGCCTGTTGTGACTGCACCAGCCTGCAGTGCGCTGAGCGCGTCCTTGCCGCCCACCGACAGCAGAATGCCGGCGATGGTGCCCACCAGGATGGCCCAGAACATCCGCTGGGTACGCGGGGTGTCGGTCTTGCCGCCGGCCGTGATGGAGTCGATCACGAGGGACCCCGAGTCGGCGGAGGTCACGAAGAACACCAGCACCAGCATGACGGCGAGGGCAGAGGTGATGGCGGTCAGGGGCAAGTGCTCAAGCATCTGGAACATGGCCAGGGACACGTCGCCAATGCCGTTGGCCAGCTCGCCAACACCGGTAGAGGCTTCTGTCAGTGCATTGCCACCGAAGGCGGTCATCCACAGGATGGTCACCAGGGTCGGCACCAGCAGAATGGCGGTGATCATTTCACGGACGGTACGACCCTTGGAGACACGGGCGATGAAAATGCCGACAAAGGGTGACCAGCTGATCCACCAGGCCCAGTAGAAGACGGTCCAGCCGTGGAACCAGGTCTGGTCGTCACGTCCGATCCAGTTGGACAGGGGCAGGATGTATTCCGCGTAGTCGACAAGACTCGTCCCCAGCCCTTTCACGTAGGCCACTAAACCACCGGCGATTGCCACGAACACCATCAGGATGGTGGCAAGCACCATGTTGATGTTGGAGAGGACTTTCACGCCACCGTCGATGCCGCGCCACACTGACAGGATGGTCACGGCACTGACCCCGACGATGATTGCCAGCTGAAGACCCAGGGTGTTTTCAAGGCCGGTCAGGAAGTGGATGCCGCTGGCGGCCTGCTGCGCGCCGAGGCCCAGCGAAGTGGCCAGACCGAACATGGTGGCCAGCGCGGCGATAATGTCGACCACGTGACCGCCCCAGCCGCGGACGCGATTGCCAATGATCGGGTAGAAGGCCGAACGCAGGGTCAGGGGCAGGCCCATGTTGAAGGTGAAGAACCCGATTGCGACGGCGACGACACCGTAGATGGCCCACGGATGAAGCCCCCAGTGGAAAATGGTGGCACCCATCGCGGCGCGCATGCCTTCCGGCGTTCGTGCCGCTGCATTGAGCGGTGTGCCGTACCAGTCGGTGTAGTAGGCCACCGGTTCGGCCACGCTCCAGAACATCAGGCCGATGCCCATGCCGGCAGCAAAGAGCATGGCGAACCAGGACCAGGTGGAGTATTCCGGGCGCTGGGTCGGGCCACCAAGACGCACCTTGCCGACCGGGAGAAATATCAGCGCGATGCAGAAGATGACGAAAAGGTTGCCTGCAAACATGAATAGCCAATCGAAATGCTCGATCGACCATGTGCGTGCTGCACTCATCTGCGCACTGGCCTGCGCAGGATCTAAGAGGGCGTAGATGATGAAGGCGACAATCAGCGTCGCCGTGATTGGAAAGACCGGGTTGTGAAAATCCAACCCCCAAAATTGCTTGTTATCAATACCCGGCTCTAGAACCGTCTCTGAACTGCTGCTCATGGGGAATGCTCCTGTGATCGTTCTGGATGCAGCCTTGGATCCACGCCGTGACCGAGCGAATCGGAGTCCAACGGGGCCAGTTCATTTTGGTGGCAGAGCTCGAAGCGTTATTTCTCAAAAGCGACATCGTGCTGGCCGGATGCGCCATTTGCATCCGGCTGTGGGCACGAAGAGAGATTGTCTCCAGGCGATGCAGGGCATTCCTGGAAACCTTCAATGGCGCGTTTGCGCCAGGAGGGAGATCGGCGCGCGTGCGCGTTTCAGATCACGTATGACCGGTGTTGCGGGCCTCCACTGGCGCGTCGTCACTGTGACTGGACGGCTCCGCAGCCGGCATCAGCTCCAGTGCCTCGGACGAAGTTCGCATCATCGAGACGTAAGGCGTGTGTTCGACCACATCGTCGCGGACGCGGCGTCGGGACACCAGGGCCGTCAGCATGAGCACGACGTGGGTGGCGATGAACCAAACGGCCAGGGCTGAATTGTCCACCCAGGACATCATCAGACCCACCATCAGTGGCCCGATCGCTGCGCCGATTCCGTAGAGCAGGAGCACCACGTTCGAGCCCGAGACGATTTCGTCCCCGCTGAGGTGGTCGACCAGGTGGGCGACGACAATCGGATAGATCGCAAACCCGAAGCCGCCAAACAGGGTGATGGCCGCGATCGCGGCCGTTGCACCCAGATGACCCCACAGGAGCGGCACGGCCGACAGCGCGGCGCAGCCTGCCGCGAAGGCCAGTACGGTGCGCCGATCGCTGCGATCGGACAAAGCGCCCAGTGGCCACTGCAGCAGTGCGCCGCCAAGGATGCCCGCACTCATGAACAGGGCGATCCAGTCGTTGTCGTAGCCGGTGCGCGATGCATAGACCGGTCCCATGCTCCAGAATGCGCCGATCGCCATGCCGGTCAGTACGGCACTGGTGGCCGCAACCGGTGCCCGGCGCAGCAGCGGCCAGGGTGAGAAGCCGCTGGTCTTGTGAACGGTGGGCTGCGCCAGCGGGGTCGCCGCCACCGGCATCACGGCAAAGCAGACGCAGAACGCGGAAATCATGAAGACCGACAGTGAGGTGCCCAGATCGAAGCCGAGGATCTGCTGAGAAAGGGCCAGGGATGTCTGGTTGACGATCATGTACATGGCGAAGATGCGCCCGCGCTGAGCCTGTGGCGTCTGATCGTTGAGCCAGCTTTCGATGAGCGTATACAGCGACACCACCGAGGCGCCGGCCAGCACGCGCAAGACTACCCAGGTGGTTGCCGAGACGAACAGGCCGTGCAGCAGGGCGATACCGGCCAGGCCGGCGGCAAAAAAGGCAAAGGCACGAATGTGGCCAATGCGCTGGATGAGCGGACGGGCAAGCAGGCCGCCGAGCAGGTAACCGGCGAAATACCCGGACCCGAGCAGGCCGAGCAGGGTTTCGCTGAAGCCGGCTTCATTGCCCTTGATGGCCAGCAAGGTGCCGAGCAGGCCGTTGCCGGTCAACAGCAGGGCGACGCCGCTCATGAGGCCGGCGATTGGAAGTATGTTCTTAAACATGTGTCAGTTCGGGGGTGACGTATAGCTCGTCATGATTACGGCAAAAAATGGCACGAAAACAGGGCTGTCCGTGCAAGTCCTTCAATCAGCGTCGACAGCGCGCCGGATGGGCCCGGGGCCTGGTGTTCCGGATCGTTTTTTATCCACGGGAGACCCTTCGCTCATATACCGGCACACGCTGAACAAGGCCTCAATTTGACGTGGCGCCATCGGCGCCCGTTTGCATGCGAGCGACATGAAATTGTCGGATTGAGCCAGCCCGGGCGCAGCGGGATTGGACCTATGCTGCAGTGCAGCGCGCGCGACATTACACCGGGCCGCTGGTTCTGGCAATAGTGCTCGACATGGCCGCTGTTTTTGGCCTTCGGTTCGGCGCCGTCCGGCGGTCAGTGCGCCGGATCCGGCGCAGGTGCCCCGCGGCGCTCGCCCAGCCAGACCCTGATCGCCAGTAGCGTCAGCACGAGGCTCGTGCCGCCGATGACCCCGTACATGGCCTGCAGGCTGCCGGTGAGCTCTTGCAATGTGCCGGCAAGCAGGTTGCCCAGCGCGCCGCCCAAGCCGAAGGTGACCATGCCGATGCCGCTGATCTGCATGGTGGCTTTGGAGTGATACCGCTTGCTGACCCAGCCGGCAACAATGCCCCACATGGGGAAGTACATCAGGCCGTAGCCGAAGCCGGCAAGGATCGCGAACCGCGCCGGGTCGTGCAGAAACGCCATCAGGCAGAGTGCAAAGCTGCCGAAGATCAGCACGAGGGCCAGACCGTGGCCCTTGCGGTCGGCGAGCTTGCCGATCAGGAAGCCGGCCGCCATGCCGCTGATGCCGATCATGGTCCACGCATAGCCACCGAGTGCGGGTGGCAGCGCCAGTTCGGCAAGCCAGGTATTGAGCCAGGTCGAGAACGGCATGGCCGAGAAACCGACCAGAAAGCACACCAGGCAGGCGTAGAACGCGGTGCGCTCGCGAAAGATCGTCTTGAAGAGCTCGCTGGTGTTCATCACGGGCGGTGCGTCCATCGGGTTTGAAGCCTGAACGTTGCCGCGCTTCATCTGGTGCAGCACCAGGGCTGTCAGGGAAAGGGTGAGCAGCCCCAGCACGCCGGCCGCCAGCCAGCCACTGCGCCAACCGAGCGCTGGCACGACCAGCAGAATCAGCAAGCCGTTGAGACCATACCCCCACGCCGTGCCGCTGGAGGCGGTCGACAGGCTGGTGGCGTGGTGCTCCGGCTGGCCGTAGCGGGTGACCAGCTCGACAATACCGCCCCAGCTGATGGCTGCGCTCGCGGACATCACCGTGAGCGCGACGAGCATCAGCATCGGATCGTGAAGGCTGGCCATGCTGAACAGCAGGACGCTGGTGACGACTCCGGAAGACAGCATCAGACGACCGGAATCGATGCGGTGGCCAATCACGCCCAGCAACATCGCGCCGCCCAGATACGCCAATTGCGTCAACGCGCCGATGGTCGCCAGATGCCAGTGGGTGATGCCGATCTCCGCCTGCATGAGCGGCACGAGCGCCGCGAACAGGAACAGACCAAAACCGTGGCTGATGATCTGGTTGATGCCGAAAGTGACGGTCATTCGCATCGCGTGGCTCCGCTGGCCTTGAGATTGATTCAAGAATGATGAAAACTGATTGCGGCTGCGTTTGTTGAAAACCCAGCACTCTGGTGACTTGGTGCTATCGTAGTGTCTTGTGCTGGCGTGGTACATCGATAAATATTCACATCTATGTTCAATTAAATTGAAAACTGAGCCATGATCGACCTGCCCATCAATCTGTTGCGGACCTTTGTCGTCGTAGCCGAAACGCTCAATCTGACCGAAACCGCACGCTTGCTGCACAAAGCACCGTCGACGGTCAGCATGCAGTTGAACAGGCTTGAAGCCTTGGTGGCGAATCCGCTGATGCAGCGCGGTCAGCACGGGGTGCGACTGACCTCCGCCGGAGAGCAACTGACCGGGCACGCCCGCAAGTTGCTGAACCTGCACGACGAAATCGTGGGCGCGTTTCAGCACATGGACATTGGCGGCAAAGTCCGCCTCGGCACCCACGATCAGTACGCCAGCCGCACGCTCGCGCCGCTGCTGGAGGCGTTCATCCTCAAGTACCCGGAGGCCGAGCTGGAGGTCTTCTGCGATCACCGCCCAGACCGGCTGGTCGATATGCTGGAGGGCGGCAAACTGGACATCGCACTGGTGGAAATGCTCGCCGGCACCGAAGACGGTTTGCGCCTGCGTCGCGATACCCTGGTCTGGGTCTGCGCCCGGAACCACGACATTCTGTCGCAACCCGTCTTGCCATTGGCCGTGTTTGAGGAAGGTTGTTACCACCGGCGCTACGCCTGTCGGGCACTTGATGGCGCCGGAATTCCATGGCGGGTTGCATTTACCAGTCAGAGTCGGACGGGGGTGCTCGCAGCAGTTCGAGCGGGTATTGGCGTCGCCATCATCCCGTTGCATACGGTCGAGGACGATCTGGTCGTGATTGATGACGCTCTGCCCGCGCTGCCCGATACCGAGGTCTCCCTTTTTATCGGCAAGCAGGTCAATGAAGCGACGCGGCGCCTGGAGCAGATTGTTGTGGAGAGTCCGCTGTTTGTGCGGGCTGATCGCGTCGAAGAAGCCGACGTCCGGCCTGGAATGGCATCAGTCTGACACTGATGAGTGCGCTGACTTGCGTTCGACCGGTTGAGCGTGTCTGATGCCACTGAGCCAAGCGTGATCCCGCAGAATCATGGACAGTCCGGGAGGCCGGAAGTACTGTCGGCCTGAGGTTTGGGCACGGGAGGAGGTGGTGAGCAAGCAACGTTTCACGACCGACTTCAAGGAGGAAGCCGTCCGCCAGCTCATCGAATGGGGACAGTCTGTGGCCGAGACGTCGGCCCTCAACTGAGTCTCCCCCATCGTCTGTCGTTGGGTTCGTCGATGGCCGTTGCGGGTATCACACCCCGTTGTCGCGACTGCCAGGCGGGGCGGAACGAGGCCTTTGGCGCCAGCTTTGAGCCGGATCCATGCCGGTATGGCCTGCTTGGGTCAGTCTGCCAGGGTCTTGATGTCGTCGCGCCGGGGCGCGATGCGCGGCATCGTGAGGACGAAGCGGGCGCCCTGACCGGGCTCGCTCTCGGCGTGGATCTTGCCCCCGAGCATGCCGGTCACCTGGTTGTAGGTAATGTGAAGGCCCAGGCCGCTGCCACCACCGCCAAGACGGGTGGTGAAGAAGGGGTTGAAGATGCGACCGATGTGCTCCGGGGCAATGCCGCAACCGTCATCGCTGACCACCAGCATCACTTCGTCGTCGCCCAGTGGGCCGGCTTCGATGCGGACGATGCCTTGTTCCTTGTCCGTGAACGCGTGGATGAAGGCGTTGTTCACCAGATTGGCGAGAATCTGGCTCAGCGCACCGGGGTAGCTGTCCATGATCACGTTCTCGCTGATTTCCTTGATTACCTGGTGACCGCTCTTGCGAATGCAGGGGCCGAGCGTGAGCAGGGTTTCGTTGACCACTTCATCGAGCGGGAAGCTGCGTCGCTGGTCGCTGGTCTGGTCCACGGCCACATGTTTGAAGCTGGTGACCAATTCTGCCGCCCGCTGCAGGTTACGCAGCACAATGTCCGAGGCCGTTTGCGTGTTTTCCACAAAGCGGTCCAGGGCGGATCGGGTGATGCCTGACTCGAGTTGAGTGGTAAAGCTCTGCGTCTGGTCGTGCAGGGTGCTGGCGGCAGTCACGCTGTTGCCGATGGGCGTATTCAGTTCGTGAGCGATACCGGCGACCAGGGCACCGAGCGCGGCCAGTTTTTCCCGCTGCAGCAACTCATGCTGGGCCTGCTCGAGTTTGGCGACGGCGGTGCGAAGGTCTTCATTGGTCCGGCTCAGGGCCGCGGTGCGTTCTTCCACCCGCTGTTCGAGCAGGTTGTTCAATTGCATCATTTCCTGCTCGTGGCGGTGCAGGGCGGTGATGTCCTGCTGCGAGACCAGCACCATGCGCTGCTTGCCGACCTCGACCGAGCGTGCGCTGATACGACACAGAATGGGGTCGCGCGCGCCTTTGGCGTATACCCAGGCGTCGTAGGCGCCAAGCTGGCCAGTGCGTTCGATCTGGTCGATGATCTTGCGGCGGTCGTTGGGGTCGGCCCACACGCCCAGCTCGGTTCCGGTCTTGCCGAGGGCTTCTTCGCGGGTGTAGCCGAACTGACTGATCCACTGTTCATTCACTTCGATGACCGCATAGTCCAGTTCGCGGATGGCCACCGCAATGGCGATGGGTGAGGCGTTGAACAGGGTCTTGAACTTGGCTTCCGTCTGGCGCAGGGCCTCCTCGGTGGCGATGCGCTCCTCCAGTTCCTGCTCAAGCTCCACCTTCTTGAGGTCGATCTCGCCAATCACCTCGCGCAGTGCCTGACGCATCACGTCGAGGCCACCGGCGAGCTGGCCGATCTCGTCATTCCGGCTCCAGTAGAGCGGCTTGTCGAGTTCGCCCTTTGCCAGCCGGACGGCTTCCTGCTTGATGTCTTCGATCGGGCGGATGACCCGGTGGTCGAGCGCCAAATACACCAGGATCATCGACAGCGCGACCTGAACGGTCAGCGTGGTGATGGCGGAGAACATCTCGCCGGCGAGCCGGGCATCCACATTGCTGGTGTTCATGGCAATGGTGGCGGTGCCGATGGGCTCGCCCTGATGAATCACGGTGCGCCGGACGGTGTGGATCGACGCTTCCGGGACGTCGGCCAGTTCGCCACGTTCGGAAAAGATGCCCTGGTTGAGCTCCTCGACCCGGACGAGCAGCACGTCCGGGTTGCGCAGCAGGGCGTCGGCCAGGCTGTCGACGGCATCCACGTCGACATTCCACAACGGGATGGCCGCCGCCTGCGCGAGGACATCGGCGTACTGGTTGGTCAGTGTCTCGACGTAAAACCGGCGCTCATCGTCCAGGCGCGTCTGCAGCGACCAGGTGCCGAACACGATGGCCGGCAGCAAGATGCCCAGACCGACCGCGAGAACGGCGATCTGGCGCAGGGAAAAGGATTTTGCATGCTTCCCGGACAGGGGTGACATTACAACTGGAAGCGCTGGAACTGGGATTGCGTGTTGCGCGCGAGCGAAGCGAGCTGGTCGACGGTGCTGCGGGCGTTCTGCAAGGCAACGTCGGTTTCCTGAACACGCGTGGTGATGTCCTCCGTACTCTGCGCGATGGAGGTGGTGGCGCTGCGCTGCTCCTGAATGGACAGGGCGATCTCGCTCATGCGTTCCACCACCGAGCCGATGCGCTGGCCGATGTCGTCGATGCGGGTCTGGGCATCGCCGGTCAGGTTGGCACTGCGCTCCACGCTCGTGACGGTCTGCTCCATCACGCCCACCGCCTGCTGGGTCTCGTGGCGCATGCCGTCGAGCATGTCGGAAATTTCCAGGGTGGCCGAGCCGGTGCGTTCGGCCAGCTTGCGCACTTCATCGGCCACCACGGCAAAGCCGCGGCCCTGTTCGCCGGCGCGCGCTGCTTCGATCGCGGCATTGAGCGCCAGCAGGTTGGTCTGATCGGCAATTTCGCGAATGGCGCCCACGATGCCGTGAATGCTTTGCGAACGGTTATCGAGCCCGGACAGCACCATCGAGAGCTGGCGCACCCGCTCGGCCGATGACTGTGCTTCGGAGACAATGGTGGCAACCTCCTGGGCGGTATCCGTCGTCAGGCGGCCGGTGTCGCGCGCCATGGTGTCGGCGTCGTGACTGTTGTCCGCGATATGCGACACACTCACCGTGATCTCTTCGATGCTGGCGGCGTTGGAGGTCGAAATGTCGGCCAGTGCCTCGGAGCGGCGGCCAATGTCGCCCAGCGTTTTCTCAAGCTTCTGGATGCCCTGGGTGAGCTGCTCGGCATCGCCGCGCAGCTGCCTGAACATGCTCCCCAGGTTTTCGAGCAACTGGTTGAAGCTGCCCGCCATCTGGCCCAGCTCGTCGCTTGAATTCACCGGCAGACGCGCGCTCAGGTTGCCACCACCGGCGGCCACTTCACGCAGTTTGTCGTTCAGTGTCTTCAGTGGCGACAACACATAACGCGGCAGGGTGAAGAGCACGATGGCGAGAATGACCAGCGCGATCAGCCCGGCGATCACCGAACCCGTGTAGGACTGGTGTGCTGCGCTTTCAGCGGCGGCTTCTGCTGTCTTGGCTGCATCGTTGATCAGCCCGGTCAGTTGATCGATCTGGTCGCGCATGGCGCTGAACTGCCTGGCGGCATCGCCCTTGCTCAGCGCGCGCGCCTGGTCCATTTCGCCACGACTGAGCAGGGACACCACCTGGTTGTTGAGGGCTTCCCATTTGGCGCGTTCGCTCAGATAGTTCTTCACCAGTCCGGCAGCGGGGCCGGCAATCTGCGGGAGCCCGATCGTGATGTTGGCCACCTTGGCGACGCGATCGGCGGACTGCTGTCGGTTTTCATTGATCTGATCGAGCAGTTTGGCCTGGTTGCCATCGTTGCCGGTGACAAGCCAGGTGCGCTCGGCCACCAGGACCTGGTAGAGGTCGCGATCGGCTTCCAGCAAGGTGCTGACGGCCGGCATGAAGCGGGAGCCCAGCTCGGTCGTGATCGCTTCGCTCTGTCTGGCGTTATTGACGCTGTAGCCGGCCAGTACCAGCGTAATGACGCCCATGGCCAGCACCGGCCCGAGCGTCTTCCAGCGAATGGAAAGATTTGAAAACATGGTATGCCCTCATCGCATTGGATCGGCGAATTGTTTTTTTCAATGTCGACACGCGTGCCTTCGCCTGGCACGCGATCGGGTCAATCGGGTCAACAACACTTACGGCAGGGCGGAAACAAGCTTTACGATTGGCAACAGATGTTTTCAATGGACCCGTGGCGCATGTCGTCACAGAGGAGCAGCGGATGCAGGAAGGCGACGACTGGACCCTGGTGGCACGCAGCCTCGACCCCACCGAGGCGCACCTGTGGTGCGGATGTCTTCAGGCGGCGGGCGTCGACGCCATGGTGGCGGATGCCCATCTGGTGCAGACGCATTCACTCATTGGCGTGGCGGTTGGCGGGGTGCGGGTGCTGGTGCCGTCCAGTCAGCTGGCTGACGCGCAGGCGGTGCTCGCCGCGTTTCACGACGGGGCGTTTTCCCTGCCTGACGAACCCTGATTGCACAAGAGAATCATGGGCGTGAAATATCCCTTCAAAGTCGGCCCCCTAGAGTGTGGCGCGAGGCATGTGCCTCCACTCAACTCAGGGGAAAACGATGAAGGTTCAAATCAGGCGGCTGGCGCTCGTGCTGGCGACACTGGCGCTGCCGATGGCAGCTCATGCAGATGATCGTGAGCATGGTCGCGCGCACGACCGGGGACATCACCTTCCGCAGGCCGGCTCGTTCGCGCTGATCGGAGACACCCCCTACGGCGCGGCCCGGGAGCCGATGTTCGACCGGGTCATCAAGGACATCAACCGCAACCATCAAGTGCGTTTTGTCGTGCACACCGGTGATATCAAGGCGGGTAGCGAGCGCTGTGACGATGCCCTGTTCATTCACCGTTTCGAGCAGTTCGAGACCTTTGACGTGCCGTTCATCCTCACCCCCGGTGACAACGAATGGACCGACTGTCACCGCACCAGCAACGGCGGCTACCTGCCCACCGAGCGTCTCGCGCGCCTGCGCGAGATCTTCTACCCCGAGGCAGGTGTGACCACCGGGGGGCGCAAGGCTCGGGTCGAGAGCCAGGCCAGCATGCCGGGGCACGAGGCCTACGTCGAGAACACCCTCTGGCAGTTCGCCGGCACCGTCATGGGTACGATTCACGTGGTGGGCAGCAACAACGACCTGGCGCCCTGGAACCAGATCGACCCCAACGATTCATACGAATCACCGCGTGCCGATCGCATCGCGGAGTTCGAGGCCCGTCAGGCCGCCGCACTGGCCTGGATCAACGCCATTTTCGACCGGGCGACCGCCACTGGCGCACGCGGTGTCCTCATCGCCATGCAGGCCAACCCCAACTTCGACCTCGATGCCACCGATCGGCAGCGTGAAGGCTTCAACGCCGTGCTCGATCTCATCAGCACGCGCGCCATTGCCTTTGGCAAGCCCGTGGTCATCGCCCATGGCGACAGCCATTACTTCCGCGTGGACAAACCGCTGGCAGCGGCCACGGTCGACGCAGGCGTACAAACCATCGAGAACGTGACTCGCGTTGAAAACTTCGGCTCCCAGAACGTGCATTGGGTCGAAGTGAGTGTGGATCCGCGCGACGAAAACGTCTTCAGCTTCCGTCAGCACATTGTCGAAGCAAACAGGTTCGCTCGTTAATCATGCACTTCTGGCCGCCCTGCGGGGCGGTCAGGCCTGCGCACCGAGGCCCGTTGCCGTGGAGAGGGCCTTGTCGCGACGCTCCACGCCCTTGAGTGCGATCAGGATGAGCGTGCCGATGACCATGACCCCGGCCGCCATCCACAGCCCCGCGGCATAGCTGCCACCGAGGTGCTCCGCCAGCTTGCCGGTGATCGCCGGACCAATGATCTGCGCCACCCCGTAGGAAATCGTCATCTTGCCCATCATCTTGGCGGGGCGTGTGGGGTAGTAGCGCCCGGCCATGGTCAGCACCAGGCTCACCATGCCGATGAAGGTGCCCCCGAACAGCGCGGCACCGAGCATGACCATCGCGATCGAGTTGCTCAGTGCCGGCAGCAGGATGCCGATGATCTGCAGCACCGAGGCCAGGATCAGGGCATTGAGATCGCCGGTGCGCCGGGCGATGAGATCCCAGTTGATGCAGGCCGGCGCCGCTGCCAGCCCCACGACGATGAACGCCAGGTTGCCATAGCCTGCCGTTGCAGGCAGGTCATCAACGATGGCGACAATGAAGGTGATCGAGACCACATAACCCACGCCGGCACAGAAATAGGCTGCCATGAACAGGCGGAGGAAGGCCGGGCTGGGGGGGTTGTCCACCATGGCCTTCCCGCTGGTGGTTTTGCCGCTCGTGTCGGGCGGGGGTAGCCAGCCGAGCGTCGGCACCAGCAGGATGGCGGCGATCCCGGTGAAGATGAACCACTGCTCGCGCCAGTCGAGCACCGGGTCCATGAGCGCCACTGCGGCGGCGCAGCCGGCGATGCCAGCGCCCATGCCGATGAAGTGGATACCCATCTCGCTCCGGTAGTTGTGCCGCATGAGCCAATTGAGGACGAGACCGGTGCCCAGCAACAAGCCGGCCGTGCTCGACAGGCCGGCAATGTAGCGGGAAATGGCCCAGATCACCCAATGGTCGGACAGCCCCATCATCACGGTGCTGCCGACCGCAACCAGCATGCCGATGCGAAACAGTCGATCCTTGAGCTTCAGGCTATCGATGCGTGAGGCGATGAGCGCGCCTGTCAGGTAGCCCATGTAATTGATCGCGGCCAGCCAGCCCGCCTCTGCGACGCCCAGTTCGGCTTGCTCGCGCATCAGCGGAAGCAGCGGGGTGTATGCGAACCGTGCCACGCCAACGGCGAGGAGCAGGCCGCAGATGCCCGCGATGAGAACCTTGGTGCGGTCGCTTGAAGCTGTCATGGGGCAGGGCGTATTTGGAGGAAGGGGATCAGGCAACATAAACCGCCGCCCTGCCAGCGGCAAATGGAATTTATGCAGGTGACGCATGCGCTTGAAGCATGCGTGCTTCCGGTGTCCGGTTCAGATCTCGAAGCGGGGCACCTGGCGGGCGGGCGCATCGGCCTGGATGCGCGCCATGAACTCGGCAACAGGCATGGGGCGCCCGATGAGAAAGCCCTGGCCGAAATCGCACTGTTCGCGGATGAGCAGGGCACGGTGATCTTCGCTTTCGATGCCTTCGGCCACCACGCGCACGCCCAGCTTGTGCGCCATGGCGATCACGGCTTCAACGATGGCCTGGTCGCTGGGGCTCGAGAGCATGTCCTGCACGAAGGAGCGGTCGATCTTGATGTTGTCGATGGCAAAGGTCTTGAGATAGGACATGGCCGAGTAACCGGTGCCGAAGTCGTCCAGGCTGATCTCCACGCCGGCGCGACGGAAGATGTCCAGCTTGCGGAAGACCTCGTCACTGGCGTCGAGCAGCAGCCCCTCGGTGATCTCGATATTCAGATAGTCGGCCGGTACGCCCAGATCGTTCAGGTAATCGAGCCAGTGAACTTCACTGGTGCCGTCCAGAATCTGACGTGGCGATTTGTTCAGGCTCACCTGCACCATGGGATGCTCTGCGGGCCGCTGCTGGTTCCAGCGCATGACGTCCTGACACGCCTGCTGGAACACCCAGTCGCCGATGGGGCCGATCAGGCCCATTTCTTCGGCCAGCGGAATGAAGCGGTCCGGTGGAACGTTGCCGAGGCTCGGGTGGTTCCAGCGCAGCAGGGCCTCGGCCTTGACGATGTGTCCGCTCTTGAGGTCGATGATGGGCTGGTAGTGCAGGTGAAACTCGTGGCGCGAGAGCGCATCGCGCAGGTCGACGGCCAGATCGCGGCGCGCCCGCGCAGCCGCCTGGCGCGCCGGCACGAACTGGCAGTAGCCGTTGCGCCCGGCGGATTTGGCGGCATACATGCCCTGGTCCGCGCACGACAACAGGGCTTCGATGTTGTCACAGTCGTCCGGGTACATGGCCAGACCCACACTGGCGGTGACCTGGGCGAACTGACCGGACAGATGAAAGGGGCGCGAGATCTGCCCGATGACTTCTTCCACCACGCGGGTGGCGTCGCCGGCATCGCTCACATCGGACAGGGCCACGATGAATTCGTCTCCGCTCCAGCGCGCAACGGTGTCCGATTCGCGCAGGCAACTGCCAATGCGCTGGCCGGCCTCGATGAGCAACTGGTCACCGATGTGGTGGCCCTGGGTGTCGTTCACTTCCTTGAATCGATCCAGGTCGATGAACAGCAGGGCGAGCTTTGTGTGGTGGCGCTTGGCCAGCTTGAAGGCTTCGCCCACGCGGTCTTCGAACAGACGGCGGTTGGGCAGGCCGGTCAGGCTGTCGAAATAGGCGTCCTGGCGAATGCGGGCTTCGAGTTCCTTGCGCTCGGTAATGTCGAGAATCACGCCCACCAGACCGCCGAGCTCACCGTCGGCGCGATTGAAGGTGGCTTTGTTGAAGATGACGTCCCGGTAGCTGCCGTCGGCACTCTTGACCTGCGCTTCGTATGTCTGGGTGCCGGGGGCATCGAACAGGGCCTGGTCGGCCGCGTGGTAGCGCTCGGCCAGCTCTTTCGGTGACAGGTCGAACACCGATTTGCCCACGAAGGACTCGCGCGATGCGCCCAGAAACGCCTCGAAGGCCTTGTTGCACCCCAGGTATTCGCCGGTCGCGTCCTTGTAGAACACCGGATTGGGAATGGTTTCCACCAGGCCCCGAATGAACGCGAGCTGGTCGGCGGCCTCTTTCTCGGCATGCACGCGCTTCGAGACGTCCATCAGAATGCCGATGATCGCCGGGCGGCCCTGGAACTCGGTGGCGACACCGAACACTTCGGTGTCGAAGGTGCTGCCATCCTTTCGTGTGCCCTTGAAGCCGTAGAAGCTCGCACGTACTTCGCCACGCACGCGCTTGTCGATTTCCTGGGCCGCGTGTTCCCGCGTGTCGGCGTCGGTCAGATCCAGCGGCCCGAGCCGGCCGCACACCTCGTCTTGCGTGTAGCCGAAGAGCCGGGCCAGTGTTTCGTTTACATAGGCGAACAGACCGTCCTGTATGACATAGACGCCCACGAGAGCGTTGTCGAACAGGGCGAGCAGGAGCTTCGAGGCATCATGGCGCAACGCATCGAGCGGAGCGTTCCGACTGCTCTGGGTCATGGGGGGGCGCGCTGTGCTCACGAACGTAGATCAGGTGGGTGATTCAGGACATTACGGACATGTGCAACATAACTTGATCTTTCGTTCCGCGCGAGCCTAGCTGCCCCCGAGCGTCTGCAGCATGGCGGCAATCGCTTCGAAACCACGGTCGTAGAACATGCGCATCACCGGGGCAAATGCTTCCAGTGTGAGCACCAGCACGGCGAAGCCGGCCGTCATGGTGATGGGGAAACCGACCGCAAACAGGTTGATCTGCGGCGCCGCGCGGGTGAGCACGGCCATGGCAATGTTGGTGATCAGCAACGCGGTGATCAGCGGCAGGGCCAGCAGAAGGCCAGCGGCGTACAGCAAGGTGCCGGCGGCGGCGACGTCCTTCCAGCCCATGGCGCTGGCCGGTTCGATACGGATGGGAATCCACTCGAAGCTGCGCACCAGCACCTCGATCATGAGCAGATGGCCGCCCAGAGCAAGGAACAGCAGGGTGGCCAGCAAGCCGATGAACTCGGCCAGCACGCCGGTCTGACCGTTGGCGTCCGGATCGAAGAAGGTGGCGAAGGAAAGCCCCATCTGCAGGCCGATCAGCTCGCCGGCCAGATCCACGGCGGCAAACACCAGACGCATGATGAAGCCGATGGCCACGCCGATGAAGATCTGCTGGACGAAGATGGCCAGCCCCAGGCCGGAGCCCGGATCGATGGCCGGTCCCGGCGGCAGGATGGGTACGATGGCAACCGCGGCGGCCAGCCCGAAGCCGACGCGGATGCGGATCGGCACCGCGCTGCTGGAGAACAGCGGCGCGGACGACACCATGCCCAGGATGCGCGCCAGCGGCAGCATCATGCCTGCCATCCAGGCAGAGAGCTGGGCGCTGGAGACCTCGAGCATGCGTTCAGCCGATCAGCATGGGAATGGACGAATACATGCGCTGGATGAAATCCGTGAGCATGGTGATCATCCACGGTCCGGCCACCACCATGGTCACGAAGATGGCAATCACCTTCGGCACGAAAGAGAGGGTCATTTCGTTGATCTGGGTGGCGGCCTGGAAGATGCTCACCAGCAGGCCGGTGATCAGTGCGGCGGCGAACAGCGGGGCGGCCACCAGCAGGGTGACTTCAATGGCCTGGCGGCCGATGTCGATCACGGTGGTTGGCGTCATGGGGGTGTCCTCACACGATGAAGCTCTGCACGAGCGAGCCGATGAGCAGGGTCCAGCCATCGACAAGCACGAAGAGCATGACCTTGAACGGAAGGGAAACGATCACCGGCGACATCATCATCATCCCCATGGACATCAGCACCGAGGCGACCACCATGTCGATGATCAGGAAGGGGATGAACACGATGAAACCGATCTGGAAGGCGGTCTTGAGTTCCGAGGTCACGAAGGCCGGCAGGATGACCTTCATGGGCAGATCGGTGGGCTTCTCCACCGCCTCGACGGCCGCCAGTTCGGCAAACAGGTTCAGATCCGGCTCGCGGATCTGCTTGAGCATGAAGTCCTTCACCGGCGCGGCGGCGCGGTTGGCCGCTTCGTCCAGACCGATGGTGTCGGCAGACAAGGGCAGATAGGCCTCGTTGTATACCCGCTCGATCACGGGCGACATGATGAAGAAGGTCAGGAACAGCGCCATGCCGATCAGGATCTGGTTGGGCGGCGAGGTCTGGGTGCCCAGGGCGTGGCGCAGCAGCGAGAACACGATGATCAGCCGGGTGAAGCTGGTCATCATCAGCAACACCGCCGGCAGGAAGGTGAGAGATGTGAGCAGCACCAGGGTCTGGATGCTGAGACTGTAGGTCGTGCCCCCATCGGCCGCGGGGGTGCCGGTGATGGCCGGCACGGCCTGGGCGAAGGCCAGGTGCGGCAAGAGCAACACCAGCGCGGCCAGCAGGCCGGGAGCGCGTCGGCGAATCCACTCAGCCATGCTTGTTCGCCTCCAGCATCTGCTTGAGGCGCTGGGCAAAGCCGCCGGGTTCGTGGCGATCTGACGTGGGCTCAGTCAGTTTGAGTTCATCGGGCGAGAGGGTGTCGAGCGTATTGATCTGACCGGGCGCCACGCCCAGCACCAGCACTTTCTGACCGACTTCGACCAGCACCACGCGCTCGCGCGGGCCCACCGGGGCGGCCCCCAGTACCTTGAGACCACGCGCGCGGCCGCGTGGCGCGCCGAGGCGTTTGAGCAACCACAGGCAGCCCACCAGCACCACGATGACCACCGCGAGCCCGAAGAACATCTGCCCGACAGAGCCGGCGAGATCGGAGCCGCCGGCCAGGCTTGAGGGCGGTAGCGTTTTTTCAGCCGGCGCCGCGGCATCGGCCAGGGCGGGCAAGGGGAGAAACAACAGCAGGCTGCGAAACAGCATCAACGGCCTCGGGGCTTTCATGACGTGTTCGCAGATTAGCCCCCGGTCTGGCAAACCGAGGGCCGGATAAAGCGGCAAAAATTGCCGCTATTCCATGGGCCGAAGCCTCGGGGACGGCGCCTTTCGGGGTCGAAGGGCGCCAATACCATTTACGGTGTGCGACGGCTCAGCCAGTGGTCCACCGAGGCGCGTCCCGGGCCGAAGGCCACCAGGGCCAGCAGCAGTGCCCCCCAGTAGAAATGGTCATTGACGGCCGCCGGGCAGGAAAACTCGAACAGGGCCGGATAGCTCAGCACCGCCATGGCATTGACCAGGAACAGGCCGAGGGCGGCCGGCCGTGAAAACAGCCCCACAAAGAGCAGCGCGGGCAGCACCAGTTCGCCGAAGGTGCCGGCCCAGGCGGCCAGTTCGGGCGGCAGCACGGGCACGCTGTATTCCTCGGCAAAGAGGAAGAGCGTGGAATCCCAGTCCTGAATCTTGGTCAGGCCGGCCTTGAAGAACTGCCAGCCCACATACAGGCGGATGGCCAGCAGCAGTGCGGCACCGCCCCAGTCGGCAATCAGCTGATCGAAGCGGGTGGTGGATTGGTGGAGTCGGAGCAGGGCGTTCATGGCAATGTTCCTTCAGATGGCGGTGTCGGGTCGGGCGATGAGCCCGTTCTTGAGCCACATGGGCAGCGCCGTGGCAGGGTCGAATGCGGGGTCGAGATCAAAGGCCAGTTGCAGCGCGCCACCGAAGGTGTCACCGGCGTCCATGGCTTCGAGCGCCGCGAATTCGCCGAGTGACAGGCTCACCGGCTGGGGCTGCCATGCCGGGCGTGCGACCACCAGGCGACAGGGCACGGCAAGTGCGCTGGGCCAGTCCGGACCACCGGGTTGATGCGCCCGCCAGAGCGCGTTGATGGCCCATTCGGAGGTCACCAGCCGGGCGCTCGGGACGAGGCTGAACACGGTGCTCTCGAGTTGTTCCAGCGGCAATGCAGAGAGCGTGGGGCCATCCAGCGCGGGGGTGTTGGCCGCGCTGTGCGCTGCGTGAATGGCCCATTCCAGTCGCGCCATGTCGGGCATGTACGGGTAGGGCGCGACCGGCTCGAAGGTCTCGAGAAAGTCCGGCAACTGCGCGCCGAAGTCATTGAGATCGCCTGTTTGCGGCGGCACTGCGCGGCCGTATTCTCGCGCCAGGGCACGAAAGAACTCCGCGCCCACCATCTGCTGTATCACCGGATAGGCGATGGCCAGCGCGCGGTCCCAATGGGCGGTGAGGTTGCCGCGATACAGCGCAAAACGCCGGGCCGCAAGCTCGGCGTCGCCTTTGAATGCATGGGCCGGTCGCTGATTGCCCACCAGCAGGGCATCGGCGAAATCGCGCTGGAGGGTGGCCAGTTCAGACATGGGCGAGCTCCTGATGCTGATTGACGTGATGGGAGTAATCGCACACGACGCGGGCACGGGCTGCTTCTGCAAGCAGCACGTCAAGCGCGGGAATGTCGGTATCCCATTCGATCAGGGTCGGCACGTTGCCAAAGCGCTCGATGCAGCGGCCATAGAGTGCCCAGACTGCGGCCGAAACCGGCGCCCCGTGGTGGTCGATGAGACCGTCGTCCGTCACCAGATGACCGGCCAGGTGAATTTCATCCACCACGTCGATGGGCAACTGTGCGATCGCGGTGCGTGCATCTTCGGCGTGGTTGCGCTCATTCACGTAAAGGTTGTTCACGTCGAGCAGCACGCCGCAGCCGGTGCGCCGGGTGACGGCAGCGAGAAATTCTGTCTCGCTCATGGCGTCGGCCTGATAGCGCACGTGGCTCGACACGTTTTCGAGCAGAACATGGCCAAGGCGGGCCTGCATGCGCTCGACCCGTTCGCACACCAGATCGAGCGCTTCGAGCGTCAGCGGCAGCGGCAGCAGGTCGTTGAGGTGCCGGCCCGGGACAGCGGCCCAGCACAGGTGTTCGGAGATCAGCGCAGGGCGGACACGCTCGACCAGACGGGCCAGCCTGTCCAGGTGCGCGTCGAAATGCGCGTCGCTGGCCGATCCCAGCCCCAGGCCCACGCCGTGGACGCTGATTGGATAGTCGGCACGCAGTTGCTCCAGCACGTGCTGCTCCCAGCCGCCATCGCCAAAGAAGTTTTCTGCATGGATTTCCAGCCAGTCGACGCGGGGCCGGCGCTCAAGAAAGTCGCGGTAGTGCGGCGCGCGCAGGCCGATGCCGATGCCGTTCAGTGGGCGAACCTTGGAGTGCATGGTCGTGTCCGGGTAGGGAGTCAGGGCAGGGGGATGAGGTGCGCGGGCAGCAGGAGGAGACAACAGACCGGTGGGAGGTCGGCTGCCCGCGCGGGGAAACTTACTTGCCGCCGCCCTTCAGCGAGCCGCCCATGTCGGTGCAGGTGCCCTTGGCGACGTACTTCCACTCGTTCGGGTCGTTATCGACCTTGGCCTGGCCCGCGCAGGAGTGGGTGCCGGTGGTCGAGGCGCAATCGTTGGCGCCGGCCTTGGCGATGCCGTAGCACTTTTCCTTGGATGCGTCGGCTGCATGGGCGATGTTCATGCCGGTGGCGGCAAGACCTGCGATGGCGGCGGAGAGAAGAAACTGGCGCTTGTTCATGGTGAGGCTCCTGAGATGTTCGAGTCGATGTACTGCATGAAAAAGAGGGGCTCGGGCAACCGGGGCGACGCATTCTTTCGTCATGTGCGTCGCATTCCGTCTGCTTGCTCGATGAGACCAAGCACGCCTCGCGGAACTTACACTTCAGGCACGAAAAAAATGCGAAGCGCCGGAAAAGCGCTTCGCATTCAGCGGGTTGCAGGGGAAAAGAAACCCCTCGACGGATCAGTCTTGCGAGTTGCCTTCTCGATTGAAGCAGGCCCGGAGCAGGGCACGCATGTGGTCGATGCCGAGTCGCTCGACCGTCTCGATGTTGCGCTCGGGAATGCCTTCCGGGTCCGGATAGTTGGCGATGGCTGCGCCGATGCTCGCCTCGCGGATGAGGTGCAGCATGGGGTAGGGCGAACGGTTGGTGGTGTTCTCGACATCGTCCGGCTCGGTGCCCTGGAACTGGTAGTCCGGGTGAAAGCTCGCCACCTGGATGTCGCCGCTCAGGCGCAGCTGCCGGATGAGAATGTCGACCAGATCGAGAAACTGGTTGTAGTCCTCGAAGTCGGTGAGCACGTCGGGGTGAACCAGCAGGCTGGTCTCGATCTCGGGGTGCTCCTGCAGGTGCCGCAGTTCCTGTTCGAGCGCCTGGATAAGGCCTTCCTCGTTGCTCACGCGCGTCACTGCAAAGCGGATGCGCTCCTTGACCAGCTCGCGCTTGGCAAAGGGGCACAGGTTCAGGTCGATGACCACCGTTTCCACCCAGGCGCGGGTGGCGGCGATGATGTCCGTATCGTTCAAGGTGTATTCCGTGGTGTCATTCGGCGTCAGGCAGCGGATTCGGCGTCGGCGCCGAGCGGATATACACGTCGCGCTGCGGGTAGGGGATGGTGATGCCGGCGGCCTTGAAGGCGCGCCAGATTGCCAGGTTGATGTCGGTGCGCACGTTGCCGATGCCGTTCTCCGGGTCGGAGATCCACACCCGCAGCTCCAGCTCGATACCGTTGTCGCCGAAGTTGATCAGCCGCGCGGTCGGGGCCGGATCGTCGATGACACGCGACGAGGCGCGCGCGGCCTCCACCATGAGTGCCATGGCCTGCTCGGGGTCGTCGTCGTAGCTTATCGACACCGGCAATCGCACACGGGTGTTCTTGTCGGTGTAGCTCCAGTTGATCACCTCGGAGGTGATCAGGTTCTCGTTCGGGATGAGGCGCTCGACCCCGTCGCGGTCGCGCACGACCACGTAACGGGCGCGCAGCTCCTGCACCCAGCCGTACTTGGCGCCATCGGCACCCACCGAGATCACGTCGCCCGGCTTGATGGAGCGGTCCAGCACCAGGATGAAACCGCTGATGAAGTTGCTGGTGATCCGCTGCAGGCCAAAGCCGATGCCGACACCCAGGGCGCCGCCGAACACCGCAAAGGTGGTCAGGTCGATGCCCACCGCGTCGATGGCAACCAGAAAGGCCACGGTGATCAGGAACACCCTGGCAAACTTCGCAAACGCCACCTGCAGCGACGGCGTCATGTTGGGCGAAGCGCGCATGCGCCGCTCGATCACGCCCGACACCCAGAAGGCCAGCGTCAGCGTGAGCCCGATGAGCCCGACCAACTTGATGGTGGCCAGCAGCGAGATGCGTGTCTCGCCCACCGAAAACGCCATGGCATCGAGCGCCGCCTCAACCGCCGGCAGCCAGCCGAGCAGATGCAGTGCCACCATCGACCAGATGAGCGCCACGAACACGTTTTCCCACGCCTTGAGTGCCTTGGTGACGCGAAAGCCCTTGCGCAGCAGATAGACGCCGATGCGAATCGTGGCCAGCGAGGTCAGCAGCGGGACCGCCACGTTTAGGACCGGCGTGGGTTGCCCCTTCGACACCAGCGCGGCCCGGCCGATCAGCACGAAGGCAAGCATGATGATTGGCCACAGCAGGCGTTGCAGCGTGCGCAAGGCCAGGTGGTGGAAGGTGCCCTGGGTACTCGAGTCGGCGCGCGACGACAGGGCCCGTGCCGCCACGTGATGCACGATCAACGAGCCGATGGCGGCCAGTGCCAGTGCCACGAGTTCGTTCTGCACCTCGGCGCGCGCGAGCGCGGCACCGATCAACGGCAACTGGGCAAGCAGGTTATTGAGTGCGTCAGGCATCGGTGTGTCGAACGGGGGATCAGGCCGCCAGTGTACCGCGCTTCAGTCGCGGGGTTTCGCGTGCAAACGGTCCAGCCGCAGGCGCTCGCGCTCATCGAAGAGGCGGCGGCTGGCCGCCGTGACCGCTGCCAGCGTGCCAAAACCGGTGCCCACGGTGATCGTGAACATGATCAGGATCTGGTATTTGACCGCAATCGATGGCGGCGCCCCAGCCAGGATCTGACCCGTCATCATGCCCGGCAGGCTCACGATGCCGGCGGCCGCCATCGAGTTGATGATGGGGATCAGGCCCGCGCGCATGGCATCGCGGCGAATGTCGCCCACGGCTTCCTGCCAGCGGGCGCCCAGCATCAGCCGGTTCTCGATGATGGCGCGCTGTCGCCACACGCCGTCGGTCAGCCGGTCCAGCCCGAGCGCCACGCCGGTCATGGTATTGCCCAGCATCATGCCCAGCAGCGGAATGGCGTACTGCGGCTCGTACCAGGGCGTGGGCTGAACAATGGCCAGCAAGGTGAGGATGGTCACGCTGAAGGCCGAGATGAACATCGAGAGCGTGCCAATGCCGAAACCCCAGCCGCCGGTCATGCGGTGCTTTTGCCGCGCACTCACCTCGCGCCCGGCCATGAGCAGCATCACCATCGCCATGAGCGCAATCCAGGGCAGGGCGGCTACAGCGAACAGCGCTTCGAGCACCACCCCGATCAGGCTGAGCTGGATCACCGTGCGCGCCGCCCCCACAAGCAGCGGCTTGCTCACCCCCAAGCGGGCGTACCAGGTGCAGATCGCCAGCGCCACCACCAGCGCGGCGCCCAGGCTCAACTGCCAGACAGAGAGATCGATGACGTTCATTCGACCGCCTCAAGCCGATGGTTGCGGATCTTCAGGTGCCGCGTGGCGACCCGCTTGATCTGTGCCGGGTCGTGACTCACCCACACCGCCGGGCAGCCGCCCTGGCGAATCCTGTCGAGCAACCACTGCTCGACGCGCGCCGTGGTCTCGGCGTCCAGATTGGCCGTCGGCTCATCGAGCAGCAGGGCCCGGGGCTGGTGGGCCAGGGCCCGCAGCAAGGCCAGGCGCTGTCGCTCGCCGGAAGAAAGCCGGCTCACCTCCCACTGCGCCACATCCGCCGAAAAACCCAGCGCCGCCCAGTCCACCGGCTGACCGGCCGGGAAATGCTCCCCCACCGTATCCGCCCACCACTGGCTATCCGCCGGCACCAGCATCACCTGCTGCCGCCAGTGATGGCCGGGCATGGCCGCTTGCGCCGTATCGCCCAGCCGAATCTCGCCCCGATGAGCGTCCAGATCGGCAATCGCACGCATCAACCGGCTCTTGCCCGAACCCGACGCGCCGGACAGGGCGAGCACCTCGCCCGGGGCAACAGAGAACGTGATTCCGCTCATCTCGCCCACGGTGACATCGGCGAGATGCAAGGTGACGGAAGCGTCGGACCGGAGGATTTGAGGATTCGAATCTGGCATACCCGCCATGATACGGGGCGGAGGCGTCAGTGCTGTCGCACCTTAGGCCCCTTTAGGTGCGCGGGCAGTCGAACCATAGGCCGAAAGTGCTTACGATTCCCCGGGGCCGTCCAAGCGAGCAGGAAAACCGTCTAGGAAACACGGGTCGATTCATCTGGGGATTTTTCTCTGGCCAGCATTTGAAAGAACTGGCGAATTGACTGGTTGACCTCCCGAACTGTTTGAAGGCGGCACTTTGCTACGTTGGAGGACCAACGCTTCAGCAGCTCAATTCGGACGTTGAAGATCAGCATTGCGACAAGACGAGCGTAGAACTCGACATGCCGCTTCGTTATGGAATATCGCAGCCTTATCAACACCGTTTGATATGTGCTGTAAACGGCCATGAACGCAATGAACGGTGTGTACAGGGCCGAAAGGATTACTGGCAAGACAAAGTCCGATGCCGCTTGGCGATTTGCTACTTGTTCAAAGTCCTTGACGAGCAGATACATTACCGAGCCAAGGATGGCAGCTCCGACAATGGCCAAAACGGCGTTTAGAAATCTCTGCACCGATTCATACTTGGGCTTAGTCTCAGCAAAAGCCAGCAAGGCAGACAACAACACAATCAGCGGCAGCAAGACGAGTTCAACAGCAATATGAAAGGTATACGCCCCAACTAGATATTCGATAACAACTACAAGTTTGAAGCTGTCTGCCACTAAGCCCTTGAGCTTGTGGGGCGACTCCGAGAACTTGTTGACTTGGACAAGCGAAAAGACTGCCACCGAGAAAAACCATATCAAACTTCCTTTGAGCAGACTGAAATCCCATAGGCCCAAACGCGCCAGCCCATAAATCATTGTGACCACGTACATGGTCATCAGCGTGATTGCGGAGACAAGGTGCCGTGAGCCGAGCGCTCGAAGCACCCTCTGCAAAGGCTCTTTCAACTTCCGCCATCGCGGAGGCCGAGTGATGTAACCGATCGCGATGAACGCCCAGATCAGGATTGCCCATTCGCGGCTGTTCAGAATGTCCACGTTGGTTCAGGGAGGCATTTAACGTTGGAGTTGTGGGGCCGGGAAAAATGCGCAGCATTTTGGACGGTCCCACACGAACGAATTCTTGGGCCGGTGATTACGCAACATGCTGGAATTGCCAGCGGGGCCGAACCCGGAAAATGAGTATTGAGGGTTCATTGTTGGAGCACGAGAAAGAGCGCAATGACACCAATGGCGACTAGCGCGCCGCGAATCGGGAATAACGCCCAAGCGTTCAGCGCAATAAACGCAACTTTCAGAATCCCGTGAGGCCATAGTGGTTGCTTCCGGTACCACTGTAGCTTTTCATACGCGCCTTTCCGCTCCTGCGACGTGGCATAGAGTAGCCAATAAGCCGGTAGGCCAATTAGCCACAAAAACGCGAGAAATGCGGCGAAGAACGCTAATGACATGCTAGGCCCAACGTTCGAGGTAAGGGGCGGCTTGCGCCCCGGCGCAAGACGTCCCCTTGGAGGGGTTAGGCCTCGGCGACGAGCAACTTTGCAACGGCATTGCGGAGATAAACCGGTTTGAGGGCGGAGAGCGCTTGAGAGCGAAGTTGCTTGGCTCTGCCTTCGTGCCCTGTAGAGTTTAGGAGCTCCTCCATTTGCCGAAGATCCTCGGCAAAGATCTGCAAGAACGCGCGATAGCGCGGCGCTCGTGTTCTTGGTCGCGTTTCAATCTCAGCAACATCGCGCACGAGTTCGCTTGCCTTGGCAAGAACTTGGGTCTCTGGCTCCGGAACGTACTTTGCTGCCAGTGCATAGCATTTGACGCGCACGAGGGCTGGAACTGCAATACGAGCACAAGACTGCGCGAACTCGGATTGCGTTGCGTCGAGCGCAGCGAAGACTTCTGCGGTCCTTTGGTCCTCATTGAGAGACTCGTTCATTGCCTCGATGTCGTAAAACAGGCTACGGCGGAGCTCGCCACCCAGGAGCCTTTCAATCTTGTCATTGAGCTTCGCTTGGTACTCGGCCATGGCGGGTGGGTACTGCTCGGCCAGCTCCAGCCAGTATGAGAGAGCAAAGGACAAACGGACGCCACGGTACGAAGGGTCTTCTTGAAGAGCATGCTCATGGAACCAGACAAAATGCGCTAGAGCATCTTCAAACTGTCCCGCGTGAGTCGCTGCTCTTCCGGCCTGAAGTCTGTCACGTGCGTTCATTCAGATGCCAAACGATTTACATAAGGGGCGCGACGCGGCGCGGCGCGTCCCAGCCCGAAGGGCGACTTGTTGTGATTGTTAGAGCGGTGTGCGCGCATGGAAATCAACATAAAGGTTTTTCAAAACTTGAGGAAGTACCTGCCAGTACGGCGCGGATTTCTGGGGTGATACCTGCCAAAACAGATTTTCGGCAAATGCGACATCTATGCACTTTTTGACTTCGGCACTACCGGTAAGGAACGAGCATTCTACAAATTGAAAGAACGCATGGCTTTCCGATATGTATGCCTCGCGTTGCATCTCGGAATTCAGCGCACGTGACACACTTTCAAACCAACAGTAAGCGTCTTCTGCTGCCGACGGTTGTTTCCCCCAATACTTAACGTGCTGACGATCCACTTTCTCAGCCAGCTCGGGAAATTTGGCGCGAGCACTTTCGAAAAACGCGGCGTTGTTTTCCATCAGAAAGCTCTAACGATAAGTAGACGCCCTAAACGACGTAAAACTTTCCGTCGTTACCCGTAAGGGGTGTTTCTGGATGATAAGAAAATTCAATTTATTCAACGGATTTTCCCCAATTAGTACGTCCTAAACGGAAAAATCAAATTCGTCGCTTTTGAGATGCTGACGAACTCGGGCCTGGCATAGTCGGACGCAGGGTCCAGGTCGCGGTTTATTGTCGAAATATGTTGATCGGATTAGACGACACCTCAACATGAATGGCAAGCCGGGCCGTGAGTGTTCCGTATATATGCATACCGACTGGAGCAGTCTCCTGGCGTGCGGGTCATCGATTGGCATCAATCATTCGACGGTGGTCGTGGAGAACGGCGGATGAGGTCGATCGGCTCATGAGGTGGAAACGCGGCGCTGGTTTCGGTGTAGAGTTGTCGTTAACTCTTCGCTTACCATCGAACCATGAAAGACACCCCTGATATTGCACAAGTCGCTTCACTCATTGGCGATCGCGCTCGCGCGGACATGCTCATGGCGCTCATGGCGGACCGAGCTTTGACGGCGACGGAGTTGTCGTCGGTGGCCGGGGTGACCCGGCAGACGGCGAGTACTCACCTGTCACGGCTGGTGGAGGCGGGGCTGGTGGTGATGTCGCAGCAAGGCCGTCAGCGCTTTTTCCGCCTGGCGGCGGACGATGTGGTCGAGCTGGTGGAACGGCTCATGGCGGTGGCGTTTCGCATCGGGGCGACTCAGGTGCGCAAGCCGGTGGGGACGCCCGCGCTGGCGAAGGCGCGTTTGTGCTACGACCATATGGCGGGGGATCTGGCGGTGTCCGCGTTTGACGCCATGCTCATGCGCGGCTGGTTCAGTGCTCGCCCCGGCATGCTTGAGCTGACGCCCACCGGGCGGCTGGGGCTTGAGGGTATCGGCATCATGGCGGAAAACCACGACACCGGCCGCCGCCCCTTGTGCCGCATGTGCGCCGATTGGGGGGAGGGGCGTCAGCACCTCTCTGGCGCCTTGGGTGCCATCATTCTGGATCACGTATTGACTGAGGGTTGGGCCGAGGTGGATGCCGAGCGGCGGGTGCTGCGGTTCTCCGATGACGGCGAGGACGCGTTCCGGGCCAGCTTTCTGCTCGAGTAGCTCAAGTTTTACGGCGCTGCCTCCGTTACTCTCAATGGGCAGCATCGCGATGGCGACACGCGCCCACCGACAAAGGCAAACCCGACCGAAAGGCGGGGGCGCAAAGTCACCGGCCTTCGGGGGGCAACTCCCATGGTAGCGGGACCGCCGGCACGTCAGGTCATCCAGTGTTCGCTGGTGTCATGACTTCAGTTTGCAGACGGTCGTGTCTTTCCGGTTCGACCTTGGCCTCCGTGGGTCGTCACCGGAGGCAGGCTCATGCGTACTTTCTTTTCCAGGCTGGCACGGTCAGTCGCGGTCGCCGCCGCGCTTGGGTGTTCCCCCGCGCTTTTCGCTGCAGCGCCTGCGGACTTCGCCTGCAGTTACGTGGGCGGGATTGACCTGACATGCACCGAGACGCTGAGCGGCACCGCGGTGCGTGTGCCCATGTATTCCGAGGCCTATGATCTGGCGCGCGTTCAGCGGCTCGCGCGGGCCGTGCTGTGCGGCGGTGCGGTCGATTGCCGGGTGCGTTTCGCCGATGAACCGGTCGCTCTGGCCGGGCTCGACCCGCTGGCACTTGTCGACCAGACGGACGCGGCACTGATCGACTGATCGGCGCCGGGGGCGATCTGGTCCCCGATTTGCTACGTATCGGGCATGAGACGCCCGATATCCCCCATTACGCTTTGCCTGTTCTTGCTTGGTCTGTGTGCGCCTGAAGCCGGCGCATTCCTGCGCGCAGTCGAGCCCAGACCGAGCACTTCGCAGCCCGCCGCCGCGACCGCAGCGACGCCCGAGGGCGAATCGATTCGCCCGAAGGGCTTTATCGATCCGGCCGGCCCCGGGAGCGCGCAATTGCAGCCACCCGGCGAGGCCTTGCACGGCCTGCCCAGAGATGCCGACGGCCGTGTCGATTGGGTGCAGGCCCTGCGAGATGGGCGCATCACGCCCCGTGCCGATGTGCGCGGCGAGCGCTCGGCTACGGTGCTCGACACCGATGTGCTGCTCAAGAACACCAAGGCCATGCCCTGGGTGCGATTCCCGCACCGGGCGCATACCGAATGGCTCGACTGCAGCAACTGTCATCCCGACCCGTTTCCGGCGGGGCAGGCGCCGTTCACCACCCGGATGGAATCCATCTTCCGTGGGCAGGCCTGCGGCAAGTGTCATGACCGGGTGGCGTTCGTGACCCATCGCAATTGCTACCGCTGCCACAGCGTGCCGCAGCCCGGCGCGGCCGCGGTGCCGATGCCCTAGCGCAGCGCCTCCTGCGCCAGCAGGCGGCGCACGTCGGGGATGTGCACGCAGCGCCCCTGGACTTCGATCAGGCCGTCGTCCGAGAGCTGGCGCAGCAATCTGGAAAAGCTCTCGTGCGTGAGATTGAGCAGCGAGGCGATGGTGCGTTTGGTGGCGGGCAGGGAAACCGTCTGCACGTTCTGAGAATCCTCGACCAGATTCGACAGGTAATGGACCACCCGCAAGACCCCCTTGGGGGTGGCATTACAGCAGATGCGTTCCATGAGCCGCTCGGCCCGGCGCGACACCTCGAGCATCACTCGGCGCGACAGGGCCGGGTCGCGCTCGAGGGCGTCGAGAAAGGTGGATCGGGGGATGCGCACCGTTCGCGTCATCAGGTTGGCCTGGGCCCAGTGACGGTGGCTGTGGCTCAGCAGCAGGTTGATTTCGCCGAACAGGTCGTTCGCTCCGAACAGTTCGAGCGCGCGCTCGCGCCCGTCGGCATCGAGCGCCACCAGTTGCACGCTGCCTTCGAGCAGGCAGAACACGCTGTCGGCGGGGGCGCCGCGCCGGTAGATCATGTCGCCGCGCTTGAAGCGCTCGATGCGCGCGTGGGCGGCCAACTGGTACTGAATGTATTCGTCGCACGGGGCGAAGAGGGGATGGCTGGCCAGGGAATGCATGATCCGCTGGCGGCGATGCGCGCGAAAGCGCGGCTCGGTGGCGTAGGTGGCGGAGCAGTCCATGATCAGTTCACCGCCATTTCGCCGCGCAGGTGCGCCACGCCGCCGAAGCTGCCCACCCACAGGCCGCCGTCGTCGGTGGTCGCCATGGAAAACACAGTGTTGTTGAACAGGCCATCTTCGGCCTTGAGAATGCGGAACTGGTCGCCTTCCTTGAGCGCCAGGCCGTTGTTGGTGCCGATCCACAGGCGGTCTTTGCGGTCGCGGTGGAGCATGAACACATGGTTGCCCGGCAGCCCTTCAAAGGTGGTCAGGTTGGTCCACTGGCCATCCTTGAAGTGCGCCAGCCCGCCACCCCAGGTACCGGCCCAGACGCTGCCGTCGGCATCGACCTCCAGCGAGACGATGTAGTTGGGGTTGTAGGCCTGATCCACGTCGTCCAGCCCCATGTCCTTCTTCTGCTGGGCGTGGTGGACCGAGGCCTTGGAGGGGTCGCTGTTGAAGGCGATGGCTTTCTTCACCTTCTCGTAGGGCGCGCCCACGCCACGAGCGTGATTCCAGTTCTCCCACTGGCCGTTCTCGAAGCGCGCCATACCACCTTCGGTGGCCAGCCAGATCTCTCCGTGCTTGCCCTCGGCCAGACCATAGACCCAGTCATTGGGTAGCCCGCCCTGGGTGCTGGCCACGGTGTGCAGCTCCCAGGCTGCGCGGTCGTCAAGCTTGCCGCCGCGAATGCGGTTGACGCCCGACCAGGTGGCCACCCAGATGTCGCCGTTGGCCGCCTCGATCACGTCGTAGACGAAGGCGTCGCCCAGCCCCTCGGGGATGTTGTAGGTCTTCCACTGGTCTTGCGCCTCGTCGAGCACCGACAGGCCGCCGCCGTAGGTGCCCACGGTGAGTCTGCCCTGGATGCGGCCCACGTAGAAAACCCCGTTGGAGAGCAGGCCACTCTTGACGTCGTAGAGTTTGAATTCGTCCTTGCGGGTGTTGTAGCGCACCACGCCGCCCGAGGTGGCCACCCACATCACGTCGTTGTCGGCGTGCAGGGCCTTGACGTTCTTGTTGCCGACGCGGAAATGGGTGAATTTGTCGCCCAGGTTGGCGCCGGTGGAGCCGCTGAGGGGGGCGTCCGGTGATGGGGCCTTGGCCGCTGTCGGCATGGCAGCCGGTGAGGGGGCTGCTGCTGTCTGCGGGGCGAGTGCGGCGGCAGCCGGCGCATCGTTCTGGCCGAGGTGGTAGGCGCCCACCAGGGCGATGGTGACGGCGATCAGGCCGATACCGAGTTGGCTGTGGTTCATGTGCGTTTGACTCCCTATTTGCTGCGGCCGATGCGGGCGACACCACCACGGGTGCCGACCCAGACATCGCCATTGGCAGCGGTGGCGATGGCATAGACATGGCTGTCGAGCAGGCCGTCGTGATGGGTGTAGTTGGTCCAGGTGCTGCCGTCGAAGCGGGACACGCCCCGGTTGGTGCCGAACCACAGGGCGTTGTCCGGATCGCGGGCGATGGCATAGACGATGTCGCCCACCAGGCCGTCACGGCTGGTGAAGTTGGTCCAGGTGCTGCCGTCGAAGCGCGCCGCACCGCCGCCCCAGGTACCGGCCCAGATGCGCTGTTGCTCGTCCACATGCATGGCAAACACGTAGTTGGGGTTGTAGGTGGCCTTGCCCGCCTGCATCGTCGACAGGTCGTGGCGCGAGCGGGTGCCCAGACCGGTGTTCTCGCTGGCCGGCAGCTGCGCCACGTTTTCGCCGCCCAGGCCGTCGGCATGGGTCCACGACGTCCACCGCTGGCCGTCGTACATGGTCACGCCGCCTTCGGTGCCGAACCACACCCGGCCGCTGGCATCCACGTCGATGCCATAGACCCATTCGTTGATCAGCTCCTTCACATAGGTGGTGAGCTTGCCGGTCTTGACGTCGAAGTGATTGACGCCGGCCCAGGTGCCGATCCACAGGTTGTCCTGGGTGTCGTTGGCGAAGGCGTAGATCCAGTAGTCGGCCAGGCCATGCATGGGGAAGTAGGTCTTCCACTGGCCGTCCTTGTAGCGCGAGGCGCCCCCGGCGTTGGTGCCGAACCAGGTGTAGCCGGCCGTGTCGGTGCCCACCGCGAAGACGTACTCGTTGGCCAGCCCGTCCTTGCGGGTGAAGGTATTGACGGCGCTCTTGGTGGCCAGGTCGATCTCATGCACGCCGGCCGAGGTACCCACCCACAGGTGCTTGCCGGTCGGGTCGATGTGCAGGGCGCGCACGTAGACGTTTTCGCCCACCTTGAAGGTTTCCTGCACGGGCGGTTTGTCGGCGGCGGCGGGCGTGGTGGCATGGAACGCCAGGAGTACGGTGCCGAATACGGCCGCGCACAGTCGTTGGAGTCGGGTCATCGGGGTAAGGTCCGCAAGTAGGCAATAAGGTCGAAAATCTCGGCGTCGCGCAGAATGCCGAAGTAGGCCGGCATGGCGCCGCGACCGGTCTTGATCTGCTGCAGCAGGTCCGTGTCTGCGCGCATCAGGCCGTCGCCGCGATTGAATTTGGGAGCGTTGGGGATGACGCCTTCGCCGGTGGCACCGTGGCAGCCGATGCAATGCACGCCGTACAGACGCTGGCCGTTGGCGACGTCAGCCGCGTGGGCGAGGCTGGCGATGCACAGCAGCCAGACGGCGAACAGGCACTTCATGAGGCGGTATCCGCAGGCAGCTTGCGACGGGCCTCGCTGGCGCGGTCGCGCCAGCGGGCGGCCTGGGCCGGGTCGGGTGTGAGTCCGTAGGCGCCGCGCTCGAAGGCATCGGCCAGGGCGTCAATGGCGGGCAGGTAGCCCAGCTCGGCCGCGCGGGTGATTAGGCTGCGGCCTTCAGGAGAGGCGGCATCCTGTGCGTCGAGTTCAGCATCGCCGCGCAGATAGGCCTGTGCCAGCGCGTTGATGGCCAGACGGGCGTCCTGGCGCGCTGCGGCGCGCAGCAGGCTCGCGGCGCGCGCCGGATCGCGCTCGGTGCCTTCGCCGGCCAGCAGCATCACCGCCAGACCGTACTGGCCATCGGCGTTGCCTTGCGCTGCCGCTCGGGTGAGATAGTCGATCGCGTCTTCGTCCATCTCGGCCTTGTCGAGTATGTCGCCATACAGGGCTTGCGCTTGCGCATGGCCGGCGTCGGCCGCGGTTTTGAGCGGTGCCATGGCGCCCATCATGTCGCCATCGCGATAGCGTTTTGCGCCTAGCTCGAAGTCCTCGACCGGGCCGGCCAGTGCGATGCCCGCAACACCGATCAGGCCAAAGAGGATCGAGCGCGCATTCCCGATGACGGGGGCGTTTTTCCCGAATCCGGGAATGAGCCAGAGGCATCCAAGCCGCATGTGTGTTCCTTTTCATGTCGGCCTGTCATGCACTCATGACAGGTCGGTGGTTTCCTCGAGCTTGCGGTACAGGCTGGAGAGTCCGATGCCCAGCCGTTGGGCCGCGAGGCGCCGGTCGCCGCCGGTCTCTTCGAGCATCCGGCGGATCAGCGCTACTTCGATCTCGCGCATCTGATCCCGCAGATACCCTTGATTAGCAATGGATGTGCCAGTGGATGAACCCAGTGCGTGGGCCATGGTCACCTCCGGCGGCAGGTCACTGGTGTTGATGCAGTCGTCGTCGGCCAGGATGCAGGCGCGGTTGATCACGTTTTCAAGCTGACGGACGTTGCCCGGCCATTCGTACTGACAGAGCAGGCGCTCTGCCTCGGGGGCCAGCGCAAGATCCCGCAATGGCCCGCTGCGCTGGGTTTCACGTGCGATCAGAAAGCGGATCAGCGGCAACAGGTCGCCACGGCGTTCGCGCAGCGGCGGGATGAGGATGTGGAACATCGACAGGCGGAAGTAGAGGTCCTCGCGGAAGGTCCCTTCGGCCACCATGCGACCCAGATCCCGGTTGGTGGCGGCGATGATGCGGCAATCGACCCGGCGCGGCTGTTCGGAGCCGATGGCGCGGATTTCCTTGTCCTCGATGGCGTGCAGCAGCTTGGTCTGCATGTGCATGGGCAGCTCGCCCACTTCATCCAGAAACAGGGTGCCCCGGTCAGCCTGGAGGAACAGCCCCTTGCGCGCCTTGTCGGCCCCGGTGAAGGCACCCTTGGTGTGACCGAAGAACTCGGATTCGAGAAGATTCTCGGGAATGGCACTGCAGTTGACCGGAAGGAACAAGGCGTCGGCGCGCTGGCTCTGCTCGTGAATGCTGCGCGCGAGCACCCCCTTGCCGGTCCCCGACTCACCGGTGATGAGCACGGTGCTTTCGGTGGGGGCGACCTTGGTGACAAGGCGCTCAAGGCTGCGCATGGCGGGTGAGTTGAACTCGAATGTCTTCGTTTGCGGCCGGCTGATCTGGCGCAGGACCTGGTTCTGCTCGCGCAGACCGCGCATGGCCGCCACCTGGCTGATGCGGTGAATCAGCTCATCGCCATTGACCGGTTTGGTGACGTAGTCGCTGGCCCCGGCGCGCAGGGCCTCGACGGCGCTCTCCGTCGAGGCGAAGGCGGTGACCATGATGAAGCTGGTCTCGATCCGTGAATCGCGAATCGAACGCACCAGATCCACGCCGCTGCCATCGGGCATCTTGATGTCGCACAGGGCGATATCCACGTCGCCGCGCACCAGCTTGCTCGCTGCCTCCTGGCAGTTGCGGGCTTCGTCGGTGGAGTAGCCAGCGCGCCGGCATGCATCCACCAGGATGTCGCGCACGGCGCGTTCGTCGTCAATGACCAGCACATGCATCGGGTTTGTCTGCCATGGTGTTGTCGTCGCAGTGCGGCACCGGGAGCTCGATCGTGGCGGTGGTGCCAAAGCCCGGGGTGCTGTCGATCTGCAAGATGCCGCCGGCCTCGCGAATGAGTTCCCGGCTCAGGGACAGGCCCAGGCCCGTGCCTTTGCCGACCGGTTTGGTGGTGAAGAATTCGTCGAACACCCGGGCGGCTGTTTCGGCATCCATGCCCTTGCCGTTGTCGGTGACCTGCAACAGCACGCGATCGTCCTCGCACCGGGTCGAGACCTCGATCCGGCTTTCGCTGCGGGACGTGTCCTCAAGCGCGTCGGCCGCGTTGATGAGCAGATTGAGCAGCACCTGCGTGAGCTGATCGGCAATGATGCGCACTGCAGGCAGTTCACTGTCGAGATGTGGCTCGAGCTTGAGGTGACGAAAGCGCTGGTCGAAGCTCAGAAACGCGCAGGTGTTGCGCACCAGCTGGTTAACGTCCTGCAACTGGGGCACTGCGGGCTGCGGGTGGGCGAAATCGGCGATCTGCCGGGTGATGGTGGAAATCCGCCGGGTCTGCTCCAGAATCATCTCGGGCTGGCAGTGCCGGCCGCGATGGGCACAGGCATGTTCCTGGCGCATGTCGAGAATGGCATCGGCCACGCCGCTGATGGCGGCGATGGGGTTGTTGATCTCGTGGGCAAGCTGGGCCGCCAGTGACCCGATGGCGGCCATTTTCTCGCGGTGGAATTCTTCCTGGCGACTGCGCTCGATGTGGCGCTCGCGCTCGCGCAGATCGTGCTGCATGCGATTGACCGCCTCGATGAGCCGGCCCACCTCGTCGTGGCGATTGACGGTCAGGGGGGCGCCGCGGTAACCCTGCACGATTTCCCGTGCGCGGGTCTCGAGTCTGAGAATGTCATCGCTGAGGCGTTTGAAGAACACCGTGATGGCCGCGCCCAGCATGATGAAGGCAATGGCCGAAAACACCATGCCTTGGAGGGTGACGCGGTCGTAGGTGGCCTGATAAGCATCGAGCAGACGCAGTTTTTCCTCCCGTGTCTGGTGGGTGATGGCATCCAGTTCGGTGATGAGTTCATGCAGGGTGTTGCGGGTCACCGCAAGCACCCCGCGCGTGGTCTGATGAACGATGTCATTGACCAGCGCTTCGAGCTTGTTGGCCAGCATCAGCACCCGGGCGTGACGCCCTTCGAGTGCCGTGAGCAGGGAGCGGGTGGCCTCGATCTCGATGACGGTCGGGGGGGCGGCGGACAGGGGGTCGGCGGCCGAGAACGCAATATTGACGGTCAGCAGGGTCCGGGCCATGGACATGTTGATCTGCACCAGCTGTTCCTCGGAGCGGTGAACGGCTTCGAGCTCATGGACCGTGTCGAGCAGCTTCTTGCGCTCCATGTTCGTGAACACCCCCACCAGCAACCCGTAAGTGACCAGCACCAGCAAGGCCAGCATGCTCTTGCCGCGCAGGCTGCCAAGCCATGCACAGCAGGCGCGCAGCGAAGCACTGCGGGTCATGAAGGGGGTGGTCGCGGATTCGGTGTTCACCGATGAGGGTTCCTGTCCCGGGTATGCAAATTGCTGATTGATCAATGACCGTCGAGCAAGAACGGTGCCGGCACGGTTGCCGAGGCCGGAAGCAACAACCTTTCAACAGACAAAAGGGGTGCTTTATTCCAATGGAGACGAGACAGATTCAGCGCCGCCGTCGGTGGCATGGTGTGATGACCGGCTTTTTACTGGCCGCGCTGGCGTCCGCCGTGTTCGCACAGACGGATATCGAGGCGGCGCTAAACGACTACGACAGCGGCAACTACACCGAGGCGGCGCCGGCCATGCAGTCGCTGGCGCGGGCAGGTAATGCGGTGGCCCAGTACAAGCTCAGCATCATGCATTTCTATGGGCATGGCGTTGCCGAAGATGAAAGCGAGGCCATGGTGTGGGCGCAGCGCGCGGCTGCCCAGGGCGAGGTGGACGCCATGTTCTTTATCGGCACGATGTACGTGTTTGGCGACACGGTGCATCAGACCGTGGACGATCCCGACGTGGAGGCGGCCAAATGGTTCTTCCAGGCGGCCAGCCGCGGCCACGCGGATGCCGAATACAGCCTCGGGCTGCTGTTTCTGGCGGGCAAGGGCGTGACCCAAAGCCAGGAAGAGGCGCTCAAGTGGATCGGGCGTGCGGCCGAGCATGGCCATGCCAGTGCCCGCGATTTTCTCGCCGGGCACCGGGGCGGGCACTGAGTCAGAGCGGTTTCTTGTAGGTGACGGCGCCGCGAATTTCGCCCTCGCGGTAGCCGGTCGCCTTGTCGTGCGGGTACTCCGTGTTCATCTGGGCGCGGGTGGCCGCGCTGATCTGCGCCTCGTCGCCATGGCAGTTCAGGCACACCGCCTTGACCGGAATGGCCTTCATGTAGCGGTAATACTTGCCCAGCGGCTCGCTGACCACCTCCCCGAATTCGATGGTCGATGGTGCTTCGCCCGCGGCTGCCCGGGCATCGAAGGCCCTGAGCACTTCCTGCTCCCAGGCATCGGGAGAGCCCAGTGCCGGGTTCCGCACACGCAGGCTCACCCGCTTGATCTGGACACCATACTTGCGTGACACCGACGAGGACACCTCGGGCGCGGTGTACTTGCACACGATCACCGAACGCAAGGCACCACTGATGCGGTATTCGCGCAGCAACTCTCCGGCGATCTGGCTGATGAGTTCTTCGCTGATCTGACGCGCGTCCGAGCGCAGCACGTCGGCATCGGGTGGTGGCGTCTGGGCGCTTGCCGGCAACGGGAGTGCGGTGGCTGCGGCGAGGACAGCCAGCGCTGGAAAGAGCGGTTTCATGGGGTGCGCTCCTGCAGTGAGATGGTGGAACAGACCTCCGGTGCATGACCCGGGCAGGCCTCGACGGACAGCGCCGGTGAGGCGCTCAGGCTTGCCAGCACCGCAAGGGCGGCAAGTGCGAGAGTGAAGACAAGATCACGGATCGGCATGCTTGATTTCCTCCGGTGTTCCTGTGTTTGGTAATCCGCTTCCCGGATTCGGGAAAGCGAGCGGTGTTTGCGGGGTCGAGCCGGTCCACTCCCACAAGGCGGCTTCGGCCTTGCGGCGGAATGGATCGTCGGTGCCTGCCAGGTGAATGTAGGTGCGCATCGCGCCGATGGCGCCCGGGCGGTCCTGCAGGGCGTCGAGGGCGATTGCCAGACCGAAATAGGCGTTGGCCTGCTGCGGATTGAGTTCGATCGCACTGGCGAAAAAGTGGCTAGCTTCCGTCCAGCGCGACAGGCCGGTCAGTGCATAACCCATATTCACGTGGGCTTCCGGCAGATCGGGGGCGTGCGCGAGTACCCGGTGAAAACTCACCATGGCGTGCTCGTATTCGCGCATGTGGAGCATCAGCACGCCCTGGCGGAACTGCTGTTTCAGCGCGTCGGCCCCTTTCGGGCTACGGCTACCCTGGGTGGGATAGAGCGGGCGCGAGGGCGCCAGACGGTCGAGCCAGTCAAAGCTCGGCCAGAACGCAATGACCGCGCCGAGGGCCAGAATGGCCACGCCGCTGCCCAGCCCGGCAGCCACGCGGGTGTCGGTGCGCCGGCTCATGTGATGCCCAGTCGTCGGGCGAGCGCGTGCCTCAGGGGCGCCGCCGAACCCATCGCCGTGAGCACGGCCAGGGCGGCCACCAGCCCACCGAGGCCGACCAGACTCGAACC
Organism: Nitrogeniibacter aestuarii; assembly: GCF_017309585.1. Classification (NCBI taxonomy): domain Bacteria; kingdom Pseudomonadati; phylum Pseudomonadota; class Betaproteobacteria; order Rhodocyclales; family Zoogloeaceae; genus Nitrogeniibacter; species Nitrogeniibacter aestuarii. The sequence continues at coordinate 1,527,803 of NZ_CP071321.1, forward strand.
GAGCAGAGCCAGCCCGTCGGCCGTGCTCGCGTCGAGCACCTGTTTGCGTGCGAGGTCCGAAGAGCCCGCGGTGAGCAGGCCGAGCATCATCAGGGCGAGGCCCGTGCCATGAACGCTGACGGCGAGGCGGGCCCGTGGCAGGGCCAGGGCAATGAGGCCGATGCTCACGGCGCCGACGGTGCCGTGATAGTGCGCCGGGATGGTCGTGTTCTGGCCGTCGATCAACCCGCCGATGAGCAGCCCGAGCACGCTCAGCGCCGTCGCCCAGCGGGTGGCGAGATCGGCATGCCAGGGCTGGAAGACGATCAGGCCGACGAACAGGCTCGACCCCAGGCCGGTGCGCATCACGGTCGAATGCATGTGATCGGCGTCGGCCAGTCCCGACAAGGCGAGGCCGGGCGCCACCACGCAGAGCAGGGCGGTGGACGCAATCAGGGCGGAACCCGTCCCTGGTCGGGGTGCGTGGCGTGACCACAGGCCCAGCAGCAGGACGGTCCAGGCAATCTGCAGCGCATGGCCGCCCCCCCAGAGCGCGCTTGAGGGTGTGTCGCCCATGGCCAGCCGGACGAGCACCTCGATCACGCCGGTCAGCAGTGGCAGACGCATGAAAGTCAGCGCAAGGGCCCAGGGGGTGGCAAGTGAAGACGGTGCCGTGATCGCGGCGGCCGTCAGGGCAACCGTGAAAAGACCGGCGCCGAGCCTGAAAAGGCCGTGATCGAGGTAGGGCAGGTAGTCGACCAGCACCGGTGTGCCGAGCCCGCCGAGCCCGGCCGTGACCATGAGCGCGGCACCTGCCATGGCAAGCCGGGCCGTTCGCGAGCCCGCGCCCCAGAGCCCGGCACTCATGGCGGCGAGCCACAGTACGCTGATCAGGGTGACGTGCAGGACCAGCGCCCGCTCGAACGCGGTCTGGGCGATCAGGCTCGAGAACAGCGGCGTGCGGGCCACCACCAGCAACAAAGCCATGAGGGCGCCGGCGGCGAGGGCGCAGAGGGCGAGGGTGTGCCAGGTGGATGCAGGGCGATCGGTGGGTGAAATCATCAAACGGCTCCCTGGTGAGGCACGGCGGAGATGAAGGGCACGCCGAAGAAGGTGAGAAAGGCCAGGGCAAACACCGCCATGATCATGGTGGCGTGGGCGGGGGGCGCCAGGCGCAGGGTGACGCGGGCGTGCAGGGTGGCGGCGAGCGCCAGCCAGGTGATGAAGGCCCAGGTCTCGAGTGGGTCCCAGGCCCAGTAGCGGCCCCAGGCGTCCTGCGCCCAGATGGCGCCGGCCACCAGCATCAGCGACTCGAAAACGAGACCGATGGCCAGGCAGCGGAAGGCCAGTTCATCCAGGCGGCGGTTGTCGGGCAGGTGGTCGAGCCGCTGTGCGCCCCGGCCGGTGCGACGCAGCAGGATGACCCCGGCCAGCCCGACGGCCACCAGCACCGCCCCCAGAAACACCTTGCCAAAGCCGATGTGGATGTACAGCCACGGGGTCTGGTAGGTGGGCGGGAAGTGTCCCTCGCCCGGGTGAGCCAGCATCAGCCAGCCCATCATCACGAACAGCACCGGCATGACCACCACCGCGGTGGCGCGAATTCTGGGGATACGCCAGTAGGCCAGGGTGAAGGCGAGGGTCAGGCTCCAGACGTTGGAGTTGAGAATTTCGAACAGGGTGATGAAGGGGCCGTGATCGAGTCGCACCCAGCGCATGCCGATGGCCAGGGCGTGTACGGCCAGGCCGCCGACGAGCAGTTGCAGGATGCGCCGGCCGGGCATGTGCCCGAGCGCCACGCGGATGATGGCCGTGCTGCCCGCCAGTACGTAGAGGATGATGGCCGCCCACAGCAGGCGCAGTTCGTTTTCCATGTCAGGCGTCCCAGGCGGTGGCGGCGAACTTGCGCCAGAAGTGGAATCCGAGGCTGAGGATGGCCACCACGGCGGCAGCGCCCAGCCAGGGCAGGGTCCAGTCGTAGAACACGGTGTAGCCCATCCAGCTGGTGAGCCCGTCGAAGCGCAGTTGTCCGCTCGCCAGCACGGCCACCTCGCCGGGGCGAAGTTCGTGACGCTGGTTGCCGTCGCGCACGACCAGGCGGGGCGACTCGGGCAGCCGAAAGCCGTCCTCGCGGGTGGCGTCGATGACCGCTTCTTCCAGCACCAGCCGGAGGTGAATGGGACGTTCGGCGCCCGGCGGCACCCAGTCCTGCATCTGTGCGTCGGCGTGCAGGGGGTAGGCGGGCAGGTGCACGGCGCCATGGACCCATGGGCGGGCATCGAGACGCCAGGCCAGCAGCGGCGCGAAGCCCTTGTTGAAACTGGTGTAGAAGCGGTAGCCCTCGAGCGTGAGCGGGGTCTGGTCACCGATCTGCGCCTCGCGGCGGTGACCGTCCCGGTCGGTCCACTGCACCCGGTTCCGGGTCTGGCCGCGACGCAGTCCGGGGGCGTAATCGATCTCGAATCCCATGTTGGTGAAACGCACATCCGCCAGCGCCCCGTGATGCCACGGGCCGGCCCGCGTCTCGACAAGGCGCCCGTCGAACTCGCCGCCCACGGTCAGTTCGGTATGTCCGCCCAGGGCCGTGAGCCGGCCGATCGCCACCAGGGCGATGAGGGCGAGCAGGGACAGGTGAAAGGCCAGCAGCGCGGTTTGCCGTCGGAAGCGCGTATTGACCGCGATGGCGGCCATCAGGTTCACCGCCAGCGCGACCAGCGGAACGACGATGCCCCACACGCGTGCCGCCTCGACGGTGTAGGCCAGCACCGTGCCGGCGAGCAGGAGCAGCAGCAGGCCGAGCGTCAGGCGCAGCGAGGCGAGCAGATGCAGCATCAGGCGCAGCCGCAGTGGCAGGCGGGCGAGGGGCATCAAGGTGGATTGCTGCATGTGTCGATCATCCAGTCCTTGCCCGTCTGGGTATCGTTGGCGGTGTTGCCGTTACTCGCCGGAATGCGGCTGCCGGTCGCCTTGCCGGCAGACCCGCAGTTGCTGTCCGACCAGTTCCCCGATGCGGCAAAGGTGCGCACCTTGAGTTTGGCGCGCATGTAGTAGGGACCTTCGCTGAAGTTGTCGGTGTTGCCGTTGGTGGCCACTTCCATGCTGCCCGGATAGCCGGCCTCGGGGCCGACATCGTTGAGGTTCACCAGCAAGGCCTTGTTCTTCCAGCCGTGGGGTACGGCCGCATGGCACCAGCTGCAGTAGATTTTCTCGACCTTGTCGGCGTGGTAGTTGTGCAGGTTGCCCTTGCCGCCACCGAAAAATCCGCTGCGCCGTCCCGAGTCGTTGCGCCCGGTGTAAACCGCCGGATCGTGGCACTTGAAGCACAGGAAGTTGGGTGTCGGATCGCCGTCGCGAGTGGCGCCGCCCAGGCCCGGACCCCATTCGCCCTTGAGGATGAACTTCCGGTTCGAGCCGTGAGGCCCCCACGGCTGGTTGCCGGTGGGCACCACGGTGCCATCGGGCGTTTCGGCGCCATGGCAGTCGCTGCAGAACATGGTCTGTGTCCCCACATCGTTGCGCCACGGAGTGAGCCAGGGGGAGTTGGTGATGTTGCCGCGGGCACCCAGGTCCCGCCCGGTGGGACCGATGACCGGATGCCATGAGCGGTGGTTACCGGTGTTGAAGGCGCCGTCGGCGCCGGTGTTGTTGATCGCGTTGTTCGGCTGCAGTTCGCGTGCCTGATTGGTATAACGCGAGAAGTTGTTGCGTCCGTCCGGGTCCTCGGGGGTCAGTCCGGTCGTATTGCCCAGCAGGGGACGCGTCACGCCGTTGGGTAGCACGTTGTCGTCGGTGTAGCCGTAGTCGGAATGGCACTTGAGGCAGATCTGGTATTCACGGGTCACGTAACTGGCGCTGGCCGTGGTGTTGACGCTGGCGCCCGGGTCGCCGCGCTTGACCAGGTAGCTGCCCGGCAGACTGAAGAAGCTGCCGTCCCCATACACCGGCTCAATGCCCCAGGCACCGCGCAGTGCGCCCGAGATGATGTTGGTGTGGCCGGGAGCGTGGTTGTGGCTGGCCCGCTGGTCGGTGGACGTGTTGGCGGCATTGAGTACGCCGGGTAGACCGTTGGCCGAGCGGATGATTCGGTGGGGGTTGTGGCAGTCGGTGCATTCGGCGTGGCGGTTGTCGGTATTGGCGACGCCCAGGCGTTCGCGCGGTTCGAGCATGTCCTTGCCGCACTGGCTGGCCGGGCCGGTACAGTCGATGAAACCGGCGTCGGTAAAGTTGGCGTCGATGTCATGGCGCTCTTCACCGGCCGCCTGCTCGACCGAGCGGATCGGCATGTGCCGGGCGAGCGAGAACTCGGTCTGGATGTCGGGGACGTTGCCCGTCGCATTCACCACGACCGCGCCGGCGCTGTTGGTGTGGCACTGGTAGCAGGTCTCTTCGATGGCGGGGTTGCCGCCGGCTTTGGGGCTCAGCGGGCTGTCGGTGCCTTCGCGCAGCAGGCGGCGCGCTCCGGCCACCGTGTGGGTGTCATGGCAGTTGAGGCAGGCCGCCTTCCACACCGGCTGGGCGGGCGGGAACTGGCGTTGTGCGGCCGGCAGGGTCTTGTAGGTTTCGTCGGCCACGTTGGGGTTGGCGTGAGCCGAATGGGCCCAGCTGCCGTTGCCGGTGTTCTTGTCGTGACACGCCAGGCAGATGATGTCGCTATCGGGGTTGGCGGCATTCGACGGAGGGATTTCCTGGAAACGGTTCAGGCGCAGAAACTTCTGCAGGCCCTTGGCGGCCTCTTCGGTGTCGTACAGGTGGGGGTCATGACAGGTGGCGCACTGCAGCTGACCGGTGCCGCCACTGCCGGTGGGTTCCAGCGGGAGTTTCGGTTTGTAGCCGGGCGCACGCACGCCCAGCACTGAACCATCGGCCGGCCACTGCTGGTTGGCATCGACCACGCGCATCTCGCCGTCGCGCGTGGCCAGGGCGGTGGTGTAGTCGAGCGAGATGGGGTGGTCGTTGCGCAGATCGATCCCCAGGCGGCGGGTGAAGCCGGTGGTCTCGCCAGCGCCATCGGGCATGGTGCCGCCCACCCCGGTGCCGTTCATGGCGATGCTCTGGCTGCCTTCGGCACCGCCCTGGCCGGAGAGCACGTTCACGTTGCCGATGGCCAGCGAGCCGTCGTGGCACGACAGGCACAGCTTGGACGAGCCGGCCGGCTGATCGAGCACCCGGCCGAGCAGGACTTCTGCATCCAGGGAGGACGAGGTGTAGGGCGTGTAGGTCTGCCCGGAGAGTTTGCGATTCCACAGCGGAGCGGTGCCGGCGGTGGCCCCGTGCGGGGTGTGGCAGAACACGCACACCTGCGATTCGCCGGTGGCCTGAACGTCGCGCTGCGGCGGCTGGCCGGTCGTGCGCCCGACGGCAGTCGCCGAGAAATTGTGCTTGGTGGCGCGCACGTCGGACACCTTCTCGGCGCTGGCGGCCAGCGTGACGGCGAGGGTGATGGTCATGACCGCAGCCAGTTCAAAGCGCATCGATGTCGCCTCCGCCCAGATAACGGAAGATCACCACACGCCCGTTGAAGGTGTCGGCGATGAAGATGCGGTCCGTGTCGTCCACGGTGACCCCGGCGGGCAGGTAGAACTTGTCGATGGCGGTACCGGTGCCGCCGATGGGCAGCAGGAACTGACCGTCTGCGTTGAAGACCAGCAGGCGGTCGTAGTAGGACTCGATCACGTAGAGGTTGCCCTCGCTGTCGCTGGCCACGCCCTTGGGCCGCACCAGATTGCCCAGATACAGGCCGCGCTCCCCGACCACGCGCGGCTCGCCACCGTCGAGCGGAATGATCTGGATGCGGCTGTTCATGGTGTCGGTGACCTGAAGCTCACGACCGCGCAGCGCCACATGCGTGGGGTAGTTGAATTGCCCCGGCGCTTCGCCGCGCTGGCCGATGGCACGCAGCCAGCGACCGTCTTCGTCGAACACGTGAACGGTGTGGGCGTAGGTGTCGGCCACATACAGGTGACCGGTGACCGGGTCGCGGGCCAGCCCGGTGGGGCGTTTGAGCAGCGGCTTGCCGATGTGCTGAACGCCATTGCCTTCGGCGTCGAGCCGGACGAGCTCGGCCAGATCGGCATCCGCGACCCACACGCCGCCCCGGCCGTCGGTGGCGATGCCGACCGGCGAGGCGAAACGGGTCACCCCTGCGGCGTATTCCCACACCTTGAGTTCGCCGGCGAGCGGATCGAACACGAACACGGCGGCGCGGCTCACGTCGGTGACGTAGATGCGCCCGTCGGCTGCCGAGATGGCCACGGCCTGGGGGCGCTGCAGAACGTTGGGACGCGCCTCCTGACCGAGGCCGGTGATCCATCGCCACACCTTTTGCAGGCCGCTCTCTTCCGCCTCGTCGCGCACGAAGTTCTGCTCGCCGGTCAGCTCGCCCGCGTACTGGTAGCGCGGGATCTCGGGCGCAGCCGGCCACAGGCGCCGGGCGCTGCCTTCGATGGCATCGATGCCGAAGCTCAGACGTGCCGGCGTGCGCTCGCTGGCGCAGGCACTGAGCAGCAAGGTGAGCACGAGGGTGAGCAGCAGGGGCTTCATGGCGTGCGGACCATCGGTAACAGGCGCAGCTCGATGATGCGGGCGCCCGGCCCGTCGGCCACGAACAGGCTGCCGGGGCCGCTTGCCAGGGCGGTGATCCGGCTGGCGCCGAGGGCGGCCGGCGCATAGAGCCCGAGGCGCTGGCCGCCGAAGTGCGCCTGAAGATGACCGTCGGCATTGTCCACCAGCCAGACGCGGCCGTCGCGATCCACCGACATGGCACCGGGGTCGTCGAAGCGCACATCGTCGAAACGTCTCAACTCACGGCCGTCGAAGCCGACTTCTGCCAGACACAGGCAGTCGTCGGCGATGCCCCAGGCCCGACCGCCACCGCTCTTGATCATGCGCCAGGGCGTGGGCTCGGTGGCGCCGGGCAGGGCGTAGGCCTGGCGTCCGAGCCCGCCAAAGGCATGAAGGCTGCCATCGGCATCGGTGACCCAGGCTTGTGTGCCGTCGGGCGAAAGCGTGATGTCGCGGGGTTGCATTACGGCGTCCTGTCCGCGCAGGCGTGCCAGTTCGCGACCGTTGCGGTCGAGCCGCTGCACCACGCCCAGATCCGGGCGCAGGACGAAAACGCCGCCGGCGGGCGCCGGCTGCAGGCTCACGGCGGGCAGCCCGGGAATGGAAGCGATCTTGCGGACGCGTTCCGTGGTGAGATCAATCACCAGCAGGGCGCCCAGGCCACTGTCCAGCACATACAGTTCGCCCGCGCCGACGGCGATTGCACTTGGATAGACAAACTTCACGTAACCGCCCGCGCTGACGGGCAGCCCGCCCACCAGGGTGCGCAGCGGGGTCAGCGGCGAGGCCGGGTGGGTCGGTTCGGCCAGCGACATGGCGCTGACCGACAGCACGATGGCGCCCATCAGGCGACGCGTCACCATCGGCCCGGCCCATTGGTTTCATGCCCGCCGAAGATCCCCGAGGGCAGGCCGGGCTTGCCTGAATGGCACAGGTGGCAGTTGTCGGGAGCCCAGGCGGTGTGGCCGTCGTGGCAGGCACCGCAGAAGCGACCTTCGACGATGTCGTTCATGGTCACGTCGTTCGATCCGGCGCGCATCTCGAAGCCCAGCTCGGCATGGCAGACCTTGCAGCGAAATCGGATGCGGTGGAACCAGTGAGGAAAGATCACGGGGCGCATGCCGTTGGCCTCGGACCGGCGATTGAGGACCACGTCGGCGTATTCGCCGGCGCCGGGGAGTGGCCATAGCAGCAGGGGAACAAGGGTCAGGAGGAGCGCGCGCGAACGGTTCATCTTGCCGGCGTCCGGGCCTGCGCGGCAGCGTCGAGTTCTTGGCGGGCCGCCTTGTGGGAGACGCTGTGGCAGCGGTTGCACTCGGTGAGCGGGAACGAGACCGCGCCGTGGCATACCCCGCATTGCTCGCCTTGCAGAATGCGATACATGCTGATGCCGGTGGCACCGGTCTTGCGCTTGAACAGATGGTCGTGGCAGTTGCTGCAGTCGAGCCATTCGGTGTGCGCCTTGTGCGGAAAGCGCACCACCGGCATGCCGCCACGCAGGTTGAGCAGAATGTCCTTGTCCAGTTCCGGTGTCTCGCGCGTGGGGTCGAGCTTGCGTCGGGGCTGAATGTGGCCCTCGCGCAGCGCACGTACCCAGCGCACCTGATTGCCGGTCGAATCGGGGGGCAGCGGCGCGAGGGCGTCCGCCGGTTCCTGCAGCAGGCCGATCGCCGGGCCGGCCGGATCGTGCAGATCGTCCTCGGCCAGGGGCTGCCAGTTCCCCGCGTGGGCCGCCGTGAGGCAAGCGGCCATCGCCCAGGGCAAGGGCCAGCGGACAGCGCGATACATCGTCGCCATCAGCCCGGAATGTAGACACCCGCATTGCGGATCGCCTTGACCAGTTCGCCGGTGGATGACTCCAGCAAGTCGATGGCCTCGGCATGCTGCCCCCGGGACGCTGCGGCCTCGGCCTGGCCGCGCAGGGTGCCTGCCTGTTGCAGGAACTTGCGCACCTGCGGATCGAACTGGGTGTTTTTCTCGTCGAGCAGCACCTTGATGAGCATCTGGTGGGTGTCGTTGCGATCGAGCTCGTAGTCGTATTCCTCTTTCGGATTGGCAAAGTGCAGGGAGCGCACCAGGGTGTCGCCGCCGCGCAGGGTGCCGATGGAGGCCTTGGCGATCAGATAGGCACGCTCGAGCGTGGCGCGCGCGGCGGCGGTGTCGCCCTGGCTTGCCTGGGCATCGGCCTCGGCGAGCAGGCCGTCCACCTGGGCGGTGCTCTCGCGCACTTCGGCCTCTCGGTGCTTCTCGGTGGCGATGCGTTGCTGGGCATCGAGCAAGGCGCGCACGCTGTCCCGCTTGGCCCGGTAGTCGGACTTGGCCTTGTCGTCGGACAGGGTGCGGGGCGTGGCGTCGCGCGCGGCATCGAACATGGTCACGCTGGCCTGCGACAGGCGCTCGCTCGCCGCCCGCAGATCGCCGGCAGCCAGTGCCGCCTCGGCCTGGCGGAAGGCTTCGCGCGCCTGGGCATGTTTCTGACGGGCGGATTCATCGCCGGTCTCGTCGATCTGCCGTGCCGCGGTCGATCGTTCGATCAGGGTACGCACGGACTCGAAGCGCTGTTCGAGCTGGCCGCGGTCAGGCGTTCGCGATTCGATCCGGTCCTTGGCGCTTTCGGTATGACCGCTTGTGCTCGTGATCGCCAGCAAAAGCGCGCCGAGGACGGCGAGGATCAGGCCAACGGGCCGATTGGGCATGGTGAACTCCAGAATCTTGAATGCATTCAGTGCTACGAACAGCTGTCATGGGCAATTCATTCCCGAGCTGCCTTGATGAGGTTGAGGCCGGCCGCCTCCAGGCTGCGCTGAATCACCTGGGTGGCCCGGTTGAGGCGCGCCGTGGCGTCCGGATACTGGTCCTGGGCGGCGGCCTGGACGGCTTCATCCACGGCCACCCGGTTGTCGGCAAGGGTGGCGTTGAGTTGGGCCGTGCGCTGGCTGTCGGTATGCAATTCACTGATGGCCAGCGGAATGAGATCGGCGAAACCCTGATTGCGTGCCAGGGCGGCCCGGTAGCGCTGCTCGGGGGTGGCGTGCTCGAGGGTGTAATCGACCGTGGTCGAGCCGACGGCGGAAACGTGCAGGGCGCTGAGCAAGCGCTCCGCTTCGTCCAGATGACGCAAGGCCGCCGGCAGATCGCCGTCGTCGGCGTCGTGACGGCTGTCGGCAACCAGCAGATCGATGGGCAGCAGGGCCTCGGTGGTCGCGCTGCCGGGCGTGAGCCGTTCGTGCAGTGCGCTGCGCAGCGACAGGATGCCGGCCAGTTTGGTCTCGAACTGCGTTCGCGTCTGCGGGACCGGCTCGGGGCGCAGGTTGAGGTGGGCGCGGGCCTCGCGCATCAGGCGAAGGGCCTCGTCCAGCTCACGGTTGGCCTCGGCGTTGTCACTGGCGGCCATGGCGTCGCGGGCACGGGCCAGCGTGGCGCGCGCTTCGTCGAGCAGGGCGCGGCTGCGCACGTCGCTGCCGGCCTCGATGCGCTTGACCAGGGCCGAGTCCGAGAGCATCTGGTCCACGAGGCGCGCCTTGTGGACCACCGGGGGCGCCACGGCGACGTCGCCGATCGCGGCCGGCGATGAGAGCAGGGCCAGGCAGAGCGTCAGACGGTTACGGGCGGGGCGTGGCAGCTTCATGGCGTCGGGCTCAGGGCTTGGCTGCGCTGGCAGTGGGCATGGGCGCCTTCTTTTTGGAATGGCAGTTGCGGCATTCCGAGACCGGGAAGGCCACCTTGCCATGACACACGCCGCACTTCTGGCCCAGCAGGATGGCGGCCATGCTGATCTGGTTGGCGCCTTTTTGCGGCACGAAGATCTGCGGGTGGCAGTTGCTGCAATCGAGCCATTCGGTGTGCTGCTTGTGCGGATAGACCACATCGGGCATCGAGCCCTTCACCTCGCGGACGATGTTCAGGTCCATCACCACCGGTGCCGCCTGGCCGTCGAGCCGGTCCCAGCGCGGGGCGATGTGGCCCTTGCCCAGGGCCTGAACCCAGTTGATGCGGTTGCCCGAGTTGGACTTGGGCAGGGGGGCAAAGGCGTCGCGTGGTGGCTGGAGGGCGAGGGTGCCGTCGTTGGCCGGGTCGTGAATACCGTCTTCCGCCGGGGGCAGGTTGCGTTTGCCTGCCGGCTTGAGCAGGCGATTGAAGGCATTGACCTCGGCGACCGCCGGCGGGGGCGCGGGGGGCGGTGTGGCCTCGGCCGCCGCTTGTGTCGGTGCTGGCGCTTCGGTGGCGGCGGGTGCCGGTGCGGCGCCGGGGCTGTTTGCGGCGGCCACCATGTAGTCGACCGCGGCCTTGATGTCGCTGTCGCTGGCACCGGCCATGCCGCCACGAGGCGGCATGGCCGGTGGCTTGCCCTTGAGGGCCGACTGGTACAGGGTATCGATACCCTGTTTGATGCGCGGTGCCCAATCGTCGGCGTTGCCGAAACGCGGGGCGCCTGCGATGCCCCCGGCGTGGCAGGCAGCACACGCGGAGTCGTAGACGGTCTTGCCGGCCGCAGCGACCGCATCGAGGGGGGTGCTGACGAATCCGGTCAGCGCGGCGAGGGCGAGAAGGGCCGCTTTCATCACTGGCCTCCCTTGGCCGCTGGCGCAGCCAGTTTCTGGATGGTGCTTTCGTGCACCTGGGTGGGCGTGCCGGGCACGGCCGAGTGACACAGGTTGCAGTTCTCCACCGACCAGGCGACGTCGCCGTTGTGGCAGGCACCGCAGAACTGGCCGTCGATGATCTTCAGCATGTTGATCTCGTTGCCCCCGGCCTTGAACTTGAAGCCCAGATCGGCATGGCAGACCTTGCAGCGGAAACGCATGCGGTGAAACCAGTGGGGAAAGACCACCGGACGCATGCCGGCATCGTCCGAATAGTTGTTGATGACCACATCACCGTATTCGGCGCGGGCAACGTCGGCCGGGCCGAGCAGGGTGATGAGCACGGCGGCCAGAAGGGACAGCAGCGCACCGAGGCGCCATCGACGGGGTGGGGGATGCACGGGCATGTTCAACCTCGAAGCGTTGGGTGTTGGGGGTGTGTTTTCATCAGAAGGACCCGAAGTCGCGACTGACTTTGAGGAAGACCAGAGCATTTTTCTTGCCATCCACGGTGGCGACACGGACCTGCAGGTCGGAATGCAGCCGTCCGACGCGATATCGCAGGTGCTGGTCGAGGTCGCGCGTGACGCGCTCGCGGGTGGCATCCGGGTTGCCGCCCAGACGGGTGTCGGTCTGGAAGGTGTTGGTGGTGAATCGCAGCGAGTAGCGCAGGTTCACCACGTCGAAAGCGCGGTTGTGGTTGTAGCTCAGGTTCGCCGACAGGTTGGTGTCCCGGGGCGCTTCGGTGCCGCTGGAAAACAGCGAATCCTCACGCGCTTCTCGGCGCTGTTCGGTGCGCTGCCAGGTGACGTTGGCGCTCGCTTCCGAGCGCGGAGATAGGCGCCAGGTGCCATTGGCCTGCAGGTTGTAGAGGCGGAAGTTGGTGTCGATGTCGCCGCGCGTGCGGCTGTCGGAAACATTGGCGCTGACATAGGTGAGCAGGCCTTCGGCGGGGCGCGCCCGCCAGGCCAGACCGAGGGTGTGGTTGAGCGTGCGGCTGCTCAACGCATCGACCCCGGTAGCGCGGGTGATGGTGAGGTTCTGTGCTGCGCTCAGGGTGAGGCTCGATTCGTCATCGAGCAGCCAGTTGCGGTTGAGGCTGTGGCCGCCGCCGACGGTGCTGGCGCGCTGGTCGGCATCGTCGGCACTCACGGTCGAGAAGCTGCCCGAGCCATACCAGTTGTAGGAATAATTCCCGAAAGTGAGAGGGTCGCCGGTGTAGTTCGCGCCCAGGGTTTCGGCATGGGTGAAGAAGCCGGTCGTACTGGATGTCGTGCGCGTGGCCGACAGGGCGCCATAGACCCCCAGGTTGCGATTGGGCTGATAGTTGAGGCTGGCCGTGCTGCCGACGGACTGCAGCGAGATGTCGCTCTGGCCGCTGTTGGCCTGGGTACCCAGGTAACGCACGCTGGCGGTACCGCGCCAGACGGACTCGGGTGGCGTCCAGTTGGCGAAGGAGTAGGCCTGCAGGGTGCGGTTGCCGCCGCTGAAACCGGCGCTGCCGGCATCGTCGAAGCGTGCGTCGGTGAGCGTGCCCAGCGTCTCGATGGCCAGCGCATCGCTGGCGCGAAAGCTGTGCCGCCCCGAGGCGACCAGGTCGGAGACGCTGCCCTCGTCCTCGCGGTCGTTGCGGGCATAACTGCCGTCCAGGGTGACGGTGTGGCGGTTACGGGTGAGCTGGTAGCCGCCGGCGAGCCGGTTGACCGTGTCCGCACCGAAGCTGCCGGTGAGGCGGCTCATGTCGTACTGGGCGAAGCTGCTCCAGCTGTCGCGCGGAGGACGGTATTCCTGCCGCAGGCTCAGGCGGGTGCGTTGGTATTCAGTCTCGGTGATGGCGCCGTCGGTGCGGCTGTCCGAGAGCGAGAGCGTGGCCAGGAACGGAAAGCGGCTGAGCGGAAAGACGTTGAGGGTGGTGGTGCCGGTGAGGCTCGTGGCATTCAGCGCACTGCCCCCGTCGGTATCGGCATCGATCAGCGTGAACGCCAGATCGGCGCCGACGCGGGCGTACCAGGGTTGCACGAGATAGGAGTTCGCTCGCAGGCGGGCTTCGTACTGGCGCTCGTTGCTGCGACCGGCAGTGTCGCTGTCCCGGTGGCGAAGACCGAGAGACAGGGTGCCGCCCCAACGGATCGGGGCCACGCCCCATCGCGTGGGCACGCCATCGTCAGCGAGCGGCTCGGCACCCGGTGCGTCGGTCGGCGCTTCGCCGGATGGCGCCGGGGGCTCCTCGGCCACCTCGATGACGGCATCCTGGGCGAACACGTCGGGCTGTGCGGCGCCATGCAGGAGGAGCATGGCGCCAAGCAGTGCGCGTCGTGATCGTCGGGTGGCCTCGCACCTGTGCCCACTCATTCACTGCAACCGCCTCAATGCACGGCGGCCGAGCCGTCCGCCAGTGCCGGGTATCGCCGGGTGTTCAGCTCGATATCGGCCTTGCGGCGCAGGCTGAGCCGGTAATCCTGCCACACGGCGTCGCGTCGCTCGCGCATGAGCAGATCGCGGGCGCGTTCGGCCACCCGGTCGAAGGGATGGTGCACGGCCGCCTTGCGTTCGAGCAGTTTGAAGATGGCGACGCCCTGAAGCACGCGGGTCGGGGCTGAGAGCGCACCGGCCTGCATGGTGTCGATGGTGTCCTGCAGGCCCTCGGGGATCATGCCCCGGTGCAGGTAGCCCAGGTCGCCCCCTTCGCTGGCCGAGGCGTCCGCCGACACCAGGCGGGCCTGTTCGGCAAAGTCTTCACCCTCGAAGAGACGCTCGTGCAGGCGCTCGGCCTCGGCATCGGCCGCTTCCCAGGATTCGGCGGGCGAGGAGGGGGCGACGGCGAGCAGGATCATGGCGAGGCGGAGTTTTTCCGGTTCGGTGAACTTGTCGGGGTGCGATTCGTAATAGGCGTGAACCGCCGCGTCGTCTGCTTCCGGGATGTTGCGGATGCGCGCCTCGAGCGCCTTGAGGCGGCTGTCTTCTTCCAGACGGGCCTTGACGGCGGGAATCATCGTGTGGCGGTTCTGCTGCCAGCGCGGGCTGTCCTTGTAGCGTTCCTCGTAGCCGGCGATCGTGCGGGCCACCGCCGCGTCGTCGGCGGGAATGTCGAGCTGTCGAGCGGCCTCGATGAGCAGGATGCGGTCGATCATCTGGTCGGCCACGTCCTTCATGAGCGCGTTGATCTCGGCCTCCGGCGGCTGGCCGTGATAGAACTTCTGGCGGGCCGCGGTGTTGGCGGCCTGCTCGTATTCACGTGCGGTGATGGTGACCGTGCCGACGCGCGCAAGGTAGTCGTTGGTGGCCGGTTGTGCCTGAGGCGCGGCCTGGGCCAGCGCGTGGCTGCCGGCGAGGGCAAAGGTGGTGGCCGAGAGCATGGCCACGATCAGCGGACGTAGGGAACTCATGGCGTTCCATCTCCTGGAATGGGCGGGGAAAGATCCGGGCCGTCGCGCGACGGCCCGGACGGGCCTTACTTGACGTGGCAGGACAGACAGATTTCGCTGCCGGCCAGGGTCACGCGCATGAAGTGCACGTTGTCGGTACCCTTGGTTTCCACGTGCGGGTCGTGGCAGGAGGCGCACTCGACCGAGGGGCCGTCGCCACCCGCGAAGGTGCGGGTATAGAGCGCGATGTCGGTCTTTTCGCGCACACCGGCCGTGCCGACCGAGGTATCGACCCAGAACACCTGACGGGTGTTGACCTCTTTGGTCTGCACTTCGGTGGTCTTGAAGTCCAGGTCGTCACAGGTGCCGCTCACCGTGGTGCTGGTTCCGGACAGGCCACCGCCGCAATACTCGATACCGATCGGGTGATCGTTTCGCAGATCGGTCCCGAGGTTCGGAATCGGGCTGCCGGTGAGCGTGTCGGTGCCGCTGGTCCATGTGAAAGCCAGGCCGCCTGCACCGCCACCGGTGACGTCGTAGCCGCCGGAGCCCGGCGCGTTGATGATGTTGTCCATCGCCTGGGTGCCGTCGTGACATGACAGGCAGGCCAGCGACACCGACCCGACCGGCAGGATTTCACCGTCCAGGCTGGAGGTGTTCAGATCCGCATAGGTCTGATAGGTGTTCGTGGGCAGGTCCTTGTTCCACAGCGGCACCGAGGCCGAGGTGTCGGCGCCGTGTGGCGTATGGCAGAACACGCAGATCTGGTCGGTGGAGCTGGTGTTGTTCGGTCCGGGACCGGTGCTGGTGAGATTGTGCTTGGTGTTGGAGATGCCGGCCCAGGCAGCACTGGAGAGTGCTGCGAGGGCGGTGGCCGCCACCAGGCGTGCGAGTGATTTCTTCATGGAAGACCCCCTTGTGACCCCCTAAAAATGACGAGTACCAAATGTGCAGGCGCATGCTTCGGACATGTCCGAGGTGACTGCGCAGGGGCTTATGCAGCATTCATGCCACGAAGATTGTCCATGGCAGCGTCAGGGGTAATTCGCTTCAGGGTGTTGAAAACAAAAGGAAATGTTTTTTCTTTCGATCCCGTTCAGGTCTGATTGCCGGTCCAGGCGAGCGCGCGCCATTCCCAGCTTTCGGAACGTGTTTTCATCGAAATCGGGAATTCAACCGTCCTGTTTCGGTCGCTGTGCCACCAGGTTGCCGCCGTCTTCGGGCAACGACCAGGGGCGAAACACATCGAGCTTGCGAAACCACTGGTCGACGAAGAACACACGGCCGTCGTCATCGATGGCGATACCCGAAGGCAGCATGTATTTGGCCGGGCCGTTTTTCTCGGAGCGTTCGCCGATGAACATCAGCAGCTCGCCGTCCGGATTGAAGATCTGGAAGTTGCCGAAGGCGGCGTCCACCACATAGACGTTGCCCTCCGGGTCGGTGGCTACCTCCTTGGGGCGGGCGAAATTGCCCACCTGGCGCCCCACGGCACCGAAACTTTCCCGGTAGCTGCCGTCGGCGTTGAAGATCTGGACGCGGAAGTTGCCCCCGTCCACCACATACAGGCGACCCTCCTTGCCGATGGCAAGATCGCGCGGCAGGTTGAATTCACCGGCGCCGGTGCCGCGTTTGCCGATGTCCATGATGTGCTTGCCGTTGTGCGGGTCGAAGACGCGCACCCGATGATTCTCGGAATTCACTCCGCCGATATCCACGATATAGACCCGCGTCCCCTCCGGATTGACGGTCACGCTGGAGAGTCGGTCGAAGAGGTCCTCGCCACCGACCTTGCGCAGGTAGCGCCCGTCACGGGTGTAGATCAGGATGGCCTTCTGGGTGGCGTCGGCCACGTAGAGATTGCCGGCCGCATCGGTGTCGATGCCCAGGGGCTTGACCAGCTGACCGCGCTCCTCTTCACCGATGGTGAAGTAGCGCTGGCCCGGTACGTCGAACACCTTGATGTGTCGCGACGCGGTATCGCTCACGAAGATGCGGCCGTGATGAACCGCCACGGCGTAGGGTTTGCCGATGAAGTCGCCGGTGCGGGCCTCGCCGGTCACATAGCGGCGGAAGGCGTCGTCTTCGCTTTCGGGCTTGATGTCCGCCGAACTGAGGATGGTGCGCTCATAGACGAAGCGCGGCGAGTCCGGTGGCTTGGGGAAGACGATGGGCTCGGCCTTGGTCCGGGCGCGCTGGCTCTGGTCCGGCAGTTGGGCGCAGGCGGCCAGCGCAATCACCGCAACCAGGGTCAGCCGGTGCAGCAGGGTGGCGGTGCATGGAGCCATTTCGGGTCCTCTCGATCGTTGCGCCATGTCACTTCACATGGCAGGTCAGGCACAGGCCGCCATCGGTGGGCGAGCCGCGCAGAAAGACGGGATTGGTCGAATGCGGGTTGTGGCAGCTGGCGCATTCGATGAAGGGCACTTCGGCGCCGTCCGGCCCGTCGGTGCGAACGAACAGGGGCAGATCGTCGCGTTGGCGGCGGTCCGACTGGTCATGGCGGGACGCCCACCACACCGGGCGGTTGTCCACCAGCGCCCGGTGGGCGGGGCGAAAGTCGTCAGGAAATTTCAGTTGCTCGGCGAGCTTCAGGGGCGTTCCGCTCAGCAGCGCGCTGTCCAGCGCCTGCTGGCGCGCGGTCTCTGTAAGGCCGCCGCGGTAGGGCACGCCGAAGGGGTGGTCATAGCCCAGGGGGGAGACTTCGAAGGCTTGCACCGCGTCGTGACACGAAAGGCATGCCAGCGATTGCGAGCCCACGGCCGTACTGTCGCTCAGGCCCAGGCGTCCGATATCGTCAAACATGTCGTAGCGATGCGCTTCGGGCACCGAGGGTTGCCAGCGGGGTGGGCCGCCGTCGGCGCTGGAGGCAATGGGGGTGTGGCAATAGATGCACAGGGCGTCCACGCCCGGCGGTGTCGCACCGGTGCGTCGCGCCAGGTTGTGGGGTGTGTCGCGCAGGTCCAGCGCCAACGCGTTGGCCACCAGCAGGATCAGCACCCCCCGGCCCGACAGGGCGATGGCGCGGCGACATATGAGCGGCCATGACACGATCTTTCTTGCCAATCCAGAGACGGGATTCCCGGAATCGGGAATGAATCGGTGGTGCGACACCACCGATTCGCGTCACCGGATCTACTTCGCGGCGCTGACCATGTAGGCCACGGCGGCGGACAGTTCGCCATCGCTCAGAGCGCTTGCGCCGCCCTTGGGCGGCATGGCGCCTTTGCCCTTGGTGACCGATGCGACCAGCGCGGCTTCGCCTTGCTCGATACGGGGTGCCCAGGCGGCCTTGTCGCCAAACTTGGGGGCTTGTGCAACACCCGTGGCGTGGCAGGCGGCACAGGTCTTCTCGTAGACGGCCTTGCCGTCAGCCGCGAATACCCCGCTGCTGGCAGCGATCAGAAGGGCGGACAGACACAGTTGCAGTTTCATGGTGCGAGCTCCTAGGAACGATGAATTCAACCGCCGAACCGTCGGCGGGTCCGCTACCTAAAAGCAACCCACATGCCATGGACCCGCGCGACGGAAAAAGCTGGATCACTTCTTGCAGAAGGAGGGCATCTGATTCGTCCCCCATGGAGGGTCTGCGTGAAGCCGATTTCGATCCTGTGCCGAGTGGCGCCCATCGTGTTTTCCATGTCGGCCGTTGCCGCCGGCGGCATCCAGCCTGATCTGCTCTATCACAACTACTGTTCCGTCTGTCACGGTGACAAGGGCGATGGCAACTCGCGCGCTCGCAACAGTCTCAAACCCCCGCCGCGCGACTTCACCCAGCCTGGCCAGGCCAACAGGGACGCCATGGTCCAGATCGTGACGCATGGCAAACCCGGTACGGCAATGGTCGGCTGGAAGACCCAGCTCTCGGGCGCCGAGATCGAGGCCGTGGTCGATTACGTCCGCACGCGCTTCGTCTCCGGTCCGGCCTCGCCGGGCCTGCCGCCCGTGGCCGGTGTGTCGGGGATACATGCTCACGGCGGGCGCGCATCGCCCCCCGCGGCGGGCGTGTCGGTGGCTGAACCGGCGGTGCGACGTCTGCCGACGGTGCGCGTCGACATGAGTCTGCCGTACATCGGCGGGCTCAAGGGCACCGCCTCGCAAGGCAAGGCGTTCTATGACGACAACTGCGCCACGTGCCATGGTGTGAAGGGCGACGGGCAGGGGCCGCGGGCTTACTTCATCCGGCCGGTGCCCAGAGACTTTCTGAGCGATGAAGCGCGCATGACCTTGAACCGCCCGGCGCTGCAGGCCGCCATCTCCGCCGGGCGGCTGGGCACCGAGATGCCGGCCTGGAGCAAGGTCATCAATGAGCAGCAGATCGCCGATGTGGCGGAGTACGTGCTGCAGTCTTTCATACTGCCAGCCCCGGCAAACGCGCGGAGCCAGTGATGAGGCCGTGGCAGCGCTGTGTGCGGACAGCCCTCGTGCTTGCCGGCCTGTGGGGCGGGCAAGTGCACGCCGGGGTCGAGACCGACGCCGGACGCGCGGTCTATAACTACCGGTGCTATTTCTGCCACGGCTATTCGGGTAATGCGCAGACACTGGCATCGACCTATCTGTCACCCAGGCCCGCGGATTTCACCCGGCTGTCACCCGATGAGCGCAGTCGGGCGGGCATGATTCGCAGCGTCACCGAAGGGCATCCCGGGACCGCCATGAAAGGGTTTGCCGGTGTGATCGATGCGCGAGAGATCGAACAGGTGGTGGATTTCGTGCGCGATGAATTCATGCGCCGGAAGGCCGTCAATACGCGTTATCACACGGTCGAGAACGGTTGGCCCGATCATGAACGCTACCGGGCGGCCTTTCCGTTTGCCACGGGCGACTTGCCCCTGGACGGGGCCTGGTCATCCTTGTCGCCGGAGGCTCAGTCAGGCAAGCGGCTGTTTCTCACCGCATGCGTGTCCTGCCATGACCGGGCCCGGGTCATGAGCGAGGGGCCGGACTGGGAGGGGCGGCCCCTGTCCTATCCGAGAAACCGGCATCAACCCGGCGTGCAGCCGCCGCCCAGCCGGCTCGATGCCATCACGAGTGCGAGCCCGTACCTGCTTCACGACGTGATTCCGCAAATCGAGGGGCTATCGCGGCTGGAACAGACCGGTGAGCATCTCTACCAGAAGAACTGCGCCTTCTGTCATGCGGCGGACGGTACAGGTAAGAACTGGATCGGCAGCTTCATGCAACCGCATCCACGCGATCTGACGGATGCGCGATTCATGAACGCGATGACGCGGGCGCGCCTCAAGCATACGATCCAGAAAGGACTGCCCGATACCTCAATGCCGGCGTGGGGCGGTGTGCTCGATGAAGCGCAGATCGATGCCATCGTGGCTTACGTATCGCGGGCGTTTCATTCGCTGGAATGAGGCGCACGGCGGCGCCAGAGCCAGCTGACCACCAGCCAGAGCGCGCCGATGGCGGCGCCCAGCCCACTGAAGATGGTGCCGAACATGGCGATCACGCCGGGTGTGGCGGCGCCTTCGCCCGCCAGACCGAAGCCCAGGCTGAGCCAGAGGGGCACGGTGCTGAGGACGCCCAGCATCAGACAGGTGACGATGATCTTGGCGCCGGTGGGCGTGGCGGAGCGATAGAAACGGCAGATCGGGTTCATGGGCGGTTCCTTGGCGAGCAGGTTCAACCTAGCCTGGCCCGCCGGGATTCGCCTTGATCCAGATTCACTGGGTGGCGATATCTTCCGGACGGTCGGTCTCGTCAGCCGCGTCGTCCGCGCCGACCGGGTGCAGCTCGATCAGGGAAATATCGTCGGAGGGGGTGCTGGTGCCGATGAAGGTATCGAGCGTTGCCTGCAAGTGGTCGATCCGGGTCGAGTCGATATCGTCCTGCGCGAGCGCCGCTTTCAGGCGGTGCAAGCCCCAGGCGTCGCCGCGCTCATCACTGGCCTCGATGAGGCCGTCGCTGAAGACGTACAGGGCATCGCGCGGCGCCAGGCTGGTGTGGGTCAGGGTCTTGTTGAACGGCAGCTCGTCACCACCGACCGCCAGTGGCAGATGTTCAGACGGATATTCTTCGACGTGGCCGGTTGCGTGCCGACGAATCAGCATGGGCGGCAGGCCACCGTTCCAGACATTGAGGCGGCCACTCTCGGGATTGAATTCGCCGATGGAGGCGCAGCAAAAATAGCCGACCGGCAACAGGGTGGCGAGCCGTTTATGCAGTTCCTGAGCAATGAAATCGACGCTCATGCCCTTGTGCGCCATGGCCAGGAAGATGCCGGCAGTGGGCACCGCGCCGAGGGCGGCGGGCAGGCCATGGCCGGTGAAATCACCGAGCATGAAATAGATGTGCCCGCTGGGTCCGCGCGTGACCAGCGCGAGATCGCCCGAGAAATTGCTGACCGGTTGCGTCCACGTGCGCACACACGAGGCCTTGCGGTCCGAGCCCGACACCAGCTGGCGATAGACATGGGTCGCCAGCGCCTGTTCCTGTTCAGCCTGCGCCTGCTGGCGGGCAAGGGCTTCGTTGGTGGAGGCCAGCTCTTCATTGGTGGCCTGCAGGCGCACCTGCGCGTCCAGTGCGTCCATCAGCGCGCTCTGAAAGTGTCGGGCCATGCGCAGCAAACCGCCGACGACGAAGACGAAGATCACGTCGGTCAGCAGGGCCTCCATGCCGCTGTGCCATGCGTGGCTGACGATCAGGCTGAAGAAGATCGAGAGCAGAAAGGCGCGGTACTGCGGAAGGATGATGCCGTAGGCGTTGATGGCCCCGGTGGCGATGAAGGTGGGAATGATCAGAACCAGCGCCTGGAAGGCCAGTGGCTGCCCCTCGACCGAATGCAGCGGCAGCAGCCCCCAGGCGAGGCCGGTGAGCACGCCGGTGAGCATGTGGGTACGCAGCCAGAATTTCAGTGGCTTGTGATGCCTGTGGTGCTGGTAGGCGTTGAACAGCAGGAAGCGACCGGCATTCGTGACCAGCACGGCACACAGCCAGAACCACAGGGCAGGGGTGGTGCCCATGTAGGCGAAAACGCAGAAACACACGATGACGGCAACGGCAGCCACCGCGGACGCGGAACGGGCCGTCCTGAACATCAGATCGACCCGTTGCTCAAGAAAACGGCCGTGCCCGGTGCTGAAGGATCGCCCTGTCGCTCGCGACAGGATGGTTTCTGAGCCGGTATTGGTTTCTGTACTGAACATGCTGTTCCATTCCTTCCTGTCGCTCACAAGCTCAGGCTTCGGGAGCGATCTCAATCACTATATCGTGATTAAGTGATATTTATGAAGGATTTTATGATTTTGTTGTTTGACGGCCGACTTGCCTGCAGCAAGTGGCTTTTCAAGTTTTTTTTCATTCAATCGTTTGAATCGAATCCATTCTAGAAGGCAGTTCTCTAGAGATTTGCTGATCTTTCTCAGCCTGTGACGTTTCTGACGTCAATTTCACAAAATGAAACAAAAAACGCCGCCCGAAGGCGGCGTTTTTTGCAAACCGGTGTCGCTCAGCTGCGACGACGGCGGGCTACGGCGCCCATCAGGCCCAGACCGGCCAGGAACATGGCGTAGGTCTCGGGTTCCGGCACGGCCGAGACGCTGATCATGACCAGGCGGTCATTGTCGCTGCTCGGGTGCTGGAAGTTGATGTAGGCCTTGGTGCCGTCGTACGGGTCAAAGAACAGACCGGTCGGCTCGGCGCCGGCCACCTGGAGAGCGGCCCAGCGCTTCACGCCTTCGGCCACGCCGTCACCGTTCTCGTCGATCACCTGGAAGATGTCGGCATTGGGCACGCCCTGATCTTCGATGATGTAGAGGTTGCCGTCGTTGTCGATGGCCATGTTGTCCGGGCTGCGCAGGTCCTCGCCGATGGCCAGGCCGGTGGCCACGTCGATGGTGTCGCGGGTCACCAGCTGGAAGATTTCGCTGGAGTCCAGATCGACCGTCCATACGTCGTTCGAACCGGTGGCGGTGAAGGCAATGGCTTCGTGGCCGCTGGCCAGGGTGAAGATCTCCATGTCTTCAGGACGGTTGAAGGCCGTGGCGCCGACGTTGTCGGCCAGGGCGCGACCGTCCTGGTCGGCACCGGTGACACCGATATCGACCCAGTCAAAACCGTTGCCGTTGCCATTGGTCTTGAGCGCGTAGGTGGTGCCGTTGGCGAAGAAGTCGTCGCCAGTGCCGGCAGTCGGGTTCGTCGAGACGAACTTGTAGAACGAGCCGCTGCTGTTCTCGTCGATGAAGTAGAAGTTGTTGGCGCTGTCGAAGGCCAGACCTTCATGCGAGACGAGCGGCAGCAGGTTGTTGCGCTGGACCAGGTTGCCGTTGCCATCGGTCAGGCTGGTGGCGGTGGCGCTCACCGGGTTGGTCACTTCGAACAGACGGCCGGTGCCGGTGGAACCGTTGAAGTTCTCTTCACCGGTCATCCAGCCGCCCCACGGCGCCCAGCGAGAGGCGTCGCCGCGTTGCCAGTTCTGTGTGCCGACCGGCACGATGGTGGTGGCCGTGCCGGTGAGCAGGTCGTAACGCAGTGCGCCGGAGCCGGTGTTGTTACCACTCTGGTTGCTCGGCTCGAACGGCATGAACAGATAACGACCCTGGTCGGGGCCAGTGCGGTTGGTGTCGATCATGTCCCAGTAGCGACCGACGTTCACGTCACTCAGGCTACCGACCGTGCTGCGCGAGGCGAGCGTGGTGATGTTCAGCGTGAAGCCGGCACCCTGCGACACCAGCAGGCCATTCGTGCCTTCATCGGCAACGGCGACGGCACTTGCCACGTCTGTCAGCGGGGCGACTTCATCGAAAAGGGTATTGCCGGCGGCGAACGCATTGGCAGAGGCAAATGCACCGAGAACGGCGAGGGTGAGCGGTTTAACCATGGCTACTTTCCTTGTCTTGGCTAGGTCTGTCTTTATGGGTATCGGATGAGGGCAACCGACAGCCGGGAAGGTAGGGGGTTAAATTGACCGCCATGTGACGGATGCATGATCCTTTGACGCCATCGGCCATGTTTTTTGGCCTGGTGTCTGTAAGTTCGAGACCTAGGGCGCGGTCGTCTGGATGTCGTCTGCACAGCAGGGGTGAGTCTGTGCCTGGTGTGCACGATTGTGCCCTCAGGTGGCCTGCCCGGAGAGTGTTCGAGCACCGAGTGTCTGCTGCCGGATCGCGTGATGAAACGATGTCGGGTACCGTATCCGTCCCTGCTAAGATGACAGGTAACCGAAATGTCATCTTCAACGCCTAACCTACGCGGTCTTTGCCACGTGAATGGAGCCTAAGTCGTATGCCTCAGATCAGCCGTTGTTCCAGGAAGCAGCAATCGGGTTTCACGCTTCTCGAGCTTTTGGTTGTGATGGTGATCATCGGCCTGCTGGCTGGTTACGTGGGGCCCAAGTTCTTCTCCCAGATCGGCAAGTCCGAGGTCAAGACGGCCCAGGCGCAGATCGTGTCGCTGGAAAAAGCGCTCGATCAGTTCCGGCTCGATGTCGGGCGTTATCCCACAACCGAAGAGGGCCTCGGGGCGCTCAACAGCGCGCCGGCCGGGCTGAACAAGTGGGACGGGCCCTACCTGCGCAAGGGCGTGCCGCTCGATCCCTGGGAGCACGCGTATCAATATCGTTCGCCGGGTGAGCACGGCGATTTCGATCTGTTTTCCTTCGGCAAGGACGGCCAGCCAGGCGGCAGCGATGAAGCCGCCGACATCGTTAACTGGTAGCGCCGGTCGCGGACATGCGATTTCGAATCAAAGCGGTAGCGGACGGTGCCGATCCGGTCGAGGCGGAATTCGAAGCCTCGACGGAGGCCGAGGCCCGTGAACTGGCCAGCGCCCGTGGGCTCACCGTGCTCGCAGTGCGTGCGATGCGGCAAAGCGGTCGCCAGGGGCGCTTTCCCCTGCTGCTTTTCAACCAGGAACTGCTCGCCTTGCTGACCGCCGGCATCCCCCTGGCCGAGGCGATCGATGCGCTCACGGAGAAGGAAAGCCGCCCCGCGGTGCGCGGCGTGCTCGACGATATCCGCAAGGCGCTGCGAGAGGGGCGCACCCTGTCTTCCGCGCTCGAGCGCGCACCCAATGCCTTTCCCGACCTGTATGTGGCCATGATTCGTGCTGCCGAGCGCACCAGCGATCTGGTGCCTGCGGTGAGCCGCTTCATTGCCTATCGCCAGCAACTTGATGTGCTCAAAGGCAAGCTGGTGAGTGCCGCGATCTATCCGGCGCTGCTCGTGGGGGTGGGTTCGCTGGTGGTGCTGTTCCTGCTCGGCTACGTGGTGCCGAACTTCTCCCATATCTATGAAGATGTGGGGGGCGATCTGCCCTTCATGTCGAAGCTGCTCATGGAGTGGGGACATTTCGTTCAGAACAATGCGCTGGTGATGGGCATCGGTTTTCTGTGTGCGGTGGCGGCGGTGGCTTACCTGCTGCGGCAGCCCGCGACCAGTGCCGCCATGGGGCGGGCCATGTGGCGCAGTCCGTTCATTGGTGAGCGTTTGCGGGTGTTTCAGCTGGCGCGTTTCTATCGCACGCTGGGTATGCTGCTTTCGGGCGGCATTCCGGTCGTGACCGCGCTGACCATGGTGTCCGGCCTGCTCAGCCCGGCCCTTCGGGGCGGGCTTGATACGGCCATTGCGCGGGTGCGCGAGGGGGCGGGCTTTGCCAGCACGCTGGCGGCGCAGGGGCTGGCCACACCGGTGGCCTTGCGCATGCTCCAGGTCGGCGAGCGTGCCGGCAACCTGGGCGAGATGCTGACCCGGGCTGCCGAATTTCACGAAGACGACACGGCACGTCAGGTGGAGTGGCTGACCCGGCTCTTCGGTCCCCTGCTCATGCTGTTCATTGGCGTGGCCATCGGTGGCATTGTGGTGCTGATGTACCTGCCCATCTTTCAGCTGGCGGAGAGTGTGGGATGAACGCCACCGACATTCACGCCTTCTCGGACGAAGATCTCGCCGCGGCACGTGCTGCGGGCGGGCGCATGATCGACGCCCTGGTGAAGATCGAATCCGATGCCGAGCTGCGTCTGGCGCGGCTGGCCGAAACCTTCGCCCTGCCGGCGCTGGGCCATGCCCGGCTGATGGCCATGACCCCCGATTTTGCCGTGCTCGGTTTCGAGCAGGCCCTGCGCAAGGAGTGCATTGCGCTGCGTGACGAGGCGGGGCGGCTGTGGCTGGTGCTGGCCGACCCGTTCAACAGGGCCATGATCGATGGCATGGGGGCGCGCATTGCCGAGCCGATTGCCTGGGCGCTGGCCGACCACGACGATCTGTCGGCCTGTCTGGCACGCCATGAAGATGAAGTCCGCCGCGCGGCCGGTCTGTCCGACCAGCGCAGTGAATCCGCGTCGGGCGACGGCGCCGAGGATCTGTCCCTGCGCCGTATCAGCGAAGATGCCAGCCCGGTGGTGAAACTGGTCAATTCGACGCTGTACGATGCCCTCAAGCAGGGCGCCAGCGATATTCACCTGGAGTGCATCCCGGCCGGGCTGGTGATCCAGTACCGGGTCGATGGTGTGCTCTCGCGGGTGGGCAGTGTGCAGGGCAGCGACCTGGCCGAGCAGACCATCTCGCGTATCAAGGTGATGGCGGAGCTCGACATTGCCGAGCGACGCGTACCGCAGGATGGTCGCTTCAAGGCCCAGTCCGGCGGGCGGCAGATCGATTTCCGGGTGTCGATCATGCCCAGCATCCATGGCGAGGACGCCGTGCTGCGTGTGCTCGACAAGGAGCATCTCACCCAGGAAATGACCGGGCTCACGCTCGAGGCACTCGGCTTCGACGACACGGCCCGCGCCACCCTGCGCCGGCTGGCCAGCGAGCCCTACGGCATGTTGCTGGTGACCGGGCCGACCGGCTCGGGCAAGACGACATCGCTCTACGCCACGCTCGCCGAAACGAATCGCGGGCTGGAGAAGATCATCACCATTGAGGATCCGGTGGAGTATCAGCTGCCCGGCGTGCTGCAGATCCCCGTCAATGAAAAGAAGGGCCTCAACTTTGCCCGTGGCCTGCGCTCCATCCTGCGGCACGATCCGGACAAGATCATGGTCGGCGAAATCCGCGACGGTGAGACTGCAGAGATTGCGGTGCAGGCGGCACTCACCGGTCACCTGGTCTTCACCACGGTGCACGCCAACAACGTCTTCGACGTGATCGGGCGTTTCATGCACATGGGGATCGATCCCTACAACCTTGTCGCCGCACTCAACGGTGTGGTGGCTCAGCGACTCATTCGCGTCAATTGTCCGCACTGTACCGATGACATCACCCCGAACCCGCAGGAGCTGGCCGACTCGGCGCTGGTGTCGACGGCCGGGTTCCGCTTCCGCGCCGGTCACGGATGCGGGCATTGTCGCGGGTCGGGCTACAAGGGCCGACGCGCCATTGCCGAGGTGCTGATTCTGGACGACGAGATTCGCGAACTGATCACGACCCGCGCGCCGGTTCGTGTCCTCAAGGCCAAAGCGGCCGAGCGCGGCTTCCGCAGCCTGCGCGATGCGGCGACCGAACTGGTCCGCGACGGACTGACCACACTGGAGGAGCTCAATCGTGTCACGCTCCTCGGCTGATTTCATCGACCTGCAGCTCCTGAGCGACGGCTGCCGTGTGGGCACGGGCAGCCGCGCCATCGTCCATGCCAGGCCGGAAGGCGAGGCGCTCTGGCCCGAGGCACTGGCAAATACGCTGCCGGCCAAGGCCAAGGTGCGCGCGACGATCGCCGACAGCCACCTGCGTTATCTGGTGTGCCGCTGGCCGAAAACCCTGCGTGGCCGGATCGAACGTGAAGCATGGCTGGCGCACCAGTTTCGACAAGTGCACGAAATCGACACGGCCCAGTGGCGGATCATCGCCGATGCAGATGCCGTCGATGCGCCCTTCGTCGCCTGTGCCATGCCCCGACGCCTCGAAATGGAGCTGCGCGCCCTCATCGATCGTGCGGGGGCGCGGCTGGTCAGTCTCAGCGGCCAGTTCGTCCGTCAGTTCAACGCTCATTGCCCGACCATGAGCGAGACTCACGGCGCGCTGGCGGTGGTCGAAGGCGGGCGCATGACGCTGGGCAGCTGGCGCGACGGTCACTGGACGCGCGTGGCCAGCCGGCCCATGGCCGATGGCGATGCCGACGTGGCAGCGCGCGAACTGGCGCAGTTGAAGGTGACCGGCGAGGTGGCTGCGAACGGCACCCTCTATGTCTGTGGCGCCCGCATGGGCGCACCGGCTGGCTGGAATGTGTCTGCCATGGAGATCGCCTGATGCGCCCCGCACCGCTTGGACTCGATTTCGTTCCGCAGCGGCGCCGACCGGGCGCGCTCGGCTGGGTGTTGCTCGCGCTGGGGCTGGCCGTGACGGGCCTGGAAGTGAACCAGTTTCTGTCTCGCCGTGCCGATCTCGATGAACGCGAACACATCGTCGAACGCATGCGCCATCAGCTCACCCGCCAGCGCCAGGCCGACATGGTCGTGGACGACTCGCCCGTGAGCGCCGAGGAGGGCGAGCCGGCACTCAAACTTGCTCAGCGCCTCGACCGCAACTGGCCGGCCTTGCTCGCCGACGTGGCCAGTGCCGGTGGCACCGATGTCTCGGTGCTGGGGTTGTCGCCCGATGGCGCGCGTGGCGTTGTGCTGGTGCAGGCGAGCACGCGTCAGCTCAAGGCCATGTTCGACTACATGGGGCGGCTGGAGGCGACGGGCGCATTGCAGAACGTGGAGTTGCAAGCCTTCGAGCAGCGCAACGGCACCTTCGTGTTCAGTCTCGCCGCACGGTGGCCCGCATGATCCGCCTGTCCCGACTGCCCATGGATGAGCTTCGCGAGCGCACCATCCGGGCGATCCGTCGTGCCGGCTGGCCGGGTGCTGTCGGCCTGGGGTTGATCGCATTCAGCCTAGCGTTTTCGTACTCTGCCGCCGAACTTCAGGATAAACGCGAGGCCGAGCTGGTGACCGAACGCACCAAGCTCATGAAGGTGGCCGCTTCGCCGGTGGGCGGCAGCAACACCAACCGGGCCCGGCTGACCGCCTTCTACGATCGCTTTGCCATGGCCAGCGAGCTGTCGAATGTGCTGGCCGACATCCATCTGGCGGCGCAGCGGCGGGGCTTGCTGCCCGAGCGGGCCGACTACCGCAGCGCTGTGGTGACCGGCACGCCGCTGGTACGCATCAACGCCACCTTGCCGATCGAGGGCCGCTTCGACGCGCTCTACGCGTGGCTGGGTGAGGTGATGCGCGATCATCCCGGCGTGGTCATCGATCAGATGTCGCTCAAGCGCGAGAGCGCGCAGGCGAGCACCTTGTCGGCGGATGTGCGCCTGTCGGTACTGGTGCGGGGGGGCGAATGAACAAGCGTCATCTCGTGCTGGGGACTGCGCTGGCGGTGACGCTGGCGGCCACCTGGTGGGCATCGACGGTCGAGGACGACGATGGGCTGGCGGCGGATGACCGCGCTGGCGAGTCGCGTCCCGTGGCGACGCGCCCGGCGCGTGCGGCGACCCGGTCGGTCGCTCAGGATCTGTCGCCTCTGGCATCGCAGCGCGCGCCGTTCGATGCCCAGGCTCCGGCGCTGTTCGGGCGGCCCGCACCGGTCGTGGCACCCGTGGTGCGCCGTGCGCCTCCGCCGCCGCCGGTGGCGCGTGCCCCGTCGGCGCCCCCCTTGCCCTACACCTACATCGGCTCGCTCAAGGAAGAGGGCCGGAGCGCGGTGGTGTTTCTCATGCGCGGGCAGGAATTCGTGTCCGCGCGCGTGGGGGGCGTACTTGAAAAGAACTATCGAATCCAGTCGGTGGACGAGACCGGGGTAACCCTGATCTATCTGCCGCTTGGACTGACCCAACGAATCGAACTGGCTGACCGCTCATGACACAACCTGTCCTCGTGAGGATCATCAAACCCGTCTGCATCGCGCTTGTCGTGCTCACGCTCAGTGCATGCGCCCACCAGCGCGCGCTCGAATCGGCACAGGCCGAGTTCGAGCAGGAACCCGAGCTGGTGGCCTTCGAGCGTTTGCAGGCCAAGGTGAAGGCCTCGCCCGGAAACGTCGAACTGCGGACCTACTACCTCAACCAGCGCGAGCGCCTCATTCTCAAGCGCCTGGCCTTGGCCGAACGGATGCAGCGTGCCGGTAACACCGACGAGGCCCTTCGCCTGTACGACGAAGTGTTGAGCCTGGCGCCGGGAGAGAAGCGGGCCGAGCGCGGTCGAACCCTGCTGTTGCGCGAGCAGGGCCACGACGAACTGCTGGCGCGCGCCTACAACCTGGGCCAGCTGGGCAAACTCGACGAGGCGCAGGATCTGGTGGACAAGGTGCTGGCCGAGAACCCCCGCAACGCCCGCGGCCGGCAGTTGCGTGCCGACATCGACGCCACGGTCGCCGCGCGCCAGCCGTCGCCGGCCAAGGTGCTCGAAGGCCCGTTCGCCAAGCCGGTGACGCTGGAATTCCGTGATGCGCCGCTGCGTGTGGTGTTCGAAGCACTCTCCGACGCGGCCGGTATCAACTTTGTCTTCGACCGTGACGTGCGTCCGGACGCCAAGGTGACCATTTTCGTGCGAAAGACCAGCGTCGACGAGGTGATCAAGCTGCTCACGGCGACCCAGAAGATCGAGAGCAAGCTCCTGAATGCCAATTCCGTGCTGATCTACCCGTCAACACCGGCCAAGACCAAGGAGTACCGCGACCTGGTCACCAAGACCTTCTATCTGGCCAATGCCGACATCAAGCAGGCCCAGTCGCTGGTGCGCCAGCTGGTGAAGGCGCGCGACGTGTTCATCGACGAGAAACTCAACCTGATGGTGGTCAAGGACACCCCCGAGGCCGTGGCGCTCGCCGAGAAGCTGGTGACGTCGCTCGATGTGGCCGAACCCGAGGTGATGCTAGAAGTCGAGGTGCTCGAACTCAGTCGCACCAAGGTCAAGAACCTCGGCCTCGACTTCCCCGATTTCGTCGGCTACGGCGCGCTCGATGGCAGCGGCGTGGCGCGTACGGTGGCCAGTGGTGTCGTTGATTGGCGCAGTCGTGGCGATCTGCGCCCGTATATCTCCAATCCCTCGCTGCTGCTCAACATCCGCCAGGAAGACAGTGACACCAGCCTGCTTGCCAACCCCCGCATCCGGGTCAAGAACAAGGAAGAAGCCAAGATCCATATCGGCCAGAAGCTGCCGGTGTTCACCACCACCGCCACGGCCAACGTGGGTGTGTCGGCCTCGGTGAGTTATCTGGACGTGGGCCTCAAGCTGGATGTGCAGCCCACCGTGCTGCTCGACGACGAGGTGGAGATCAAGATCCAGCTCGAAGTGAGCAACATCGTGAGCGAAGTGACCGGCCCCTCCGATTCGCTGGCCTATCAGCTGGGCACCCGGACCACCGGCACGGTGCTGCGTCTGCATGATGGCGAGACCCAGATTCTTGCCGGCCTGCTGCAGGACGAAGACCGCAGCGTGGAGGAGGGCTTGCCCGGGATCGCCGACGTCCCGGTGCTTGGTCGTCTGTTCTCGACCAAGCGCGACAACAATGCGCGCACCGAGATCGTGCTGCTCATTACGCCGCGCGTGATCCGCAACGTGATTCCGCCGAGCGTGGCCCGGGCGCTGCTGCCCTCCGGCACCGAAACCAATATCGGCTCCGCGCCGCTCACGCTGACGCCCAAAGAGGGCAAATCGCTGACCCTGTCGGGGGATGGATCGCCGGTGGGTAGTGGTATCCGCGGCCGGGGTTTCAGCACCGCACTGCGCCCGGCCATTCGTCCTTCAAGTACACGCGGCGTGATCCTGCCCGACGATGAATTCCCCGTTGAGGATCCGGCGCAGGATCCGATCGAAGACCCGCTGGACGAAGCGGTTCCCTCCGGGCCACTGACGGTCAGCGTGACCGGGCCCGCCGAGGTTCAGGCCGGGGGCGCCATTGATGTGGAAATCGTGGTTTCCGGCGGGGGCGCCATCGACGGCGGTGAGGTGAGCCTGCGCTACGATCCGGGCCGCGTCGAAGCACCGGGCGCGAGCGAGCCGGGCCTGCTGACGGTTGAAGTGCCTCCCGGGCAGGATTCGGTCACGGCCACCGCGAGCTTCCTGACCCGTCAGGGCACCATCGGCTCGGCCGTGATCGCACCGGTGTCGGCCTCTGTGGGCCGGGGTGGCCAGGTTGAAAGCGTGACGCCCAGCGGTGCCGTCACGGTCAGCATCAAGCCATGAGGGTTCGTGCGCGTTCGGCCCGGCGGCCCGGCAGCCTCAGGGCCGCCGGCTTTACGCTGATCGAGCTGATCGTGACCGTGGCCATCCTGGGCGTGCTCGCCAGCGTGGCCTTGCCGCTGGCGCAGATGACCGCTTTGCGGGCCAAGGAATCCGAACTGCGTGTCGCGCTGCGCACCCTGCGCAACGGCATTGACGCCTACAAGGCCGCCGGAGAGAAGGGGCTGATCGAGGTGGCGGCAGACAAGAGCGGTTACCCGCCCAACCTGACCGTGCTGGTCGAAGGCGTGCCGGATATCTCGTCTGCAGAACCGAAAATGATCTACTTCCTGCGCCGCATCCCGCGCGATCCGTTCAATCAGGACCTCGATCTGGAGCCGGCTCAGACCTGGGAGTTGCGCAGCTACGCCAGTCCGCCGGACAACCCGGCGCCGGGTGATGATGTCTTCGATGTCTACTCGGGCAGCGACCGGGTCGGGCTCAATGGCATTCCGTACCGGGAGTGGTGATGAAGTTGCAACGTGGTTTCACCCTTATCGAACTGCTGGTGGTCATGGCCGTGATCGCCTTGCTGCTGTCGATCGCCGCGCCGCGCTATTTCAACCACCTGGACCGCGCGCGAGACAATGCGCTCAAGGAATCGCTCTTCGTGATGCGCGACGCCATCGACAAGTACGCGGCGGACAAGGGGCGCTACCCCGAGGGACTCGATCAACTGGTCGAAGATCGCTACCTGCGCTCCATCCCCGAAGACCCGTTGACCGAGCGCAACGACACCTGGATTACGTCACCGCCACTCGACGGCTCGCTCGATGGCGTGGGCGATGTGCACAGTGGCGCCGGTTCGCCCTACAGCGAGTGGTGAACGTGCTTTGAGGCGCGCTCACGCACAGGCAGGTTATACCTACCTGCTCATTCTTTTCGTGGTGGCCGGGCTTGGCCTGCTGGCTGCCGGCCTGGGCCAGACGTGGCGCGATCGGGCACAGCGCGAACGCGAGGCTGAACTGCTTGCGGTCGGGGTGGAGATGGCCCGTGCGCTAGCCAGCTACCAAAACCGCTCGCCCGATGCCGGAAAGCAATGGCCTGAGTCGCTCGATGTCCTGGTCGAGGACCGGCGGTTTGCGACACCCCAACGGCATCTGAGGCGCATTTACCGGGATCCGATGACCGGTGAAACGGACTGGGGACTTGTCCGCGACAAGGGGAAAATTGTCGGTATTCACAGTCTGAGCGAGAAAGTTCCGTTCAAGACCCACGACCTCCCCGAAGAGCTGGGGGAGGGGGGCGAATCCGCGAAAAGCTATCGGGAGTGGGTTTTCAGGCCGGTCATGCCCGCCTCAGGCGGCGAGCAGCCGCAGACGCCTGAGCGCGACTAGTCCTTTCGGACTACGGTCGGGTACCTGACGCAGTCAAACTCATTGGCTAACGTTCGGCAGCTTGAATCCTTTGGTTTCACTCTTGCTGCCCACCGATGCCCATCCTGAAGTCTCCAATGCTGTTTCTGCTCGTGAGTGTCTCCATGGCGCACGCCGACGACGTTGCGCAACGCAATCGTCTGGCGGCACCCGAAGCACGTTATGACGAGATTCGCGCGGATGCGCCCGCATGGCAGACGCCGGTGCGCGGGCAGCTGGACTATCAGCTGGCGCTCGCCGCTCAGAGTCACGACTGGAAGGCCGTTGAAGCCGCGCTGGCCGAAGGGGGTAATCCCAATACTCGCGTCAAGCATGTACCCAGTGTGCTGGTCGAGGCGGCGCGTGCCGGCCGGACCGAGACGGTGCGCAAGCTCCTCAAGGCGGGCGCGGATCCCGATGCGCGCGCGCTGGATGGCCAGACTGCATTGACCGTTGCCGTCATCAACCAGGAGGCGAGCTTGCTGCCGCTCCTGATCCACGCGGGTGCCGATGTCAATCGCTCAAACAGCGGCGGCGACCGACCGCTCGGCCTGGCGCTTTCGCTCGGTCGCGCGGATCTGGCCGACCTGCTGATCGACGCCGGCGGAGATATCGACGCCTTCGACGGCGATGGGCGAACCATGCTGTCGGTCGCTGCCCGGCATGGCGACATTGCGCTGATCGAACGGCTTGTCAGCGCCGGGGCCAGCGTCAACACTGTTGGCAAGGATGGGCGCAGCGCCCTGCAATGGGCGGTCACAGCAGGGCAGCCCATGGCAGCCCAGGTCTTGATTGCTCACGGCGCACTTATCGGCGACCTGAGCGAGGGGCACTGATATGCGTTGCGAAGTCATGACAACGACGTGCGGCCGACTTACGACTGCAACGTGTACCGCCGACAATTTCATTTCCAAACGTTTCCGGTTCTGGCCATGAGTGACCAGGTTTCGCTCGACACTGCTGATCTGGAGCGTCTCTTCTTCACGATCGACACTTCGATCAAGGTCACGAAGCGCTTCCAGTTTTTCTTGTGGGCCCAGGGCGCGCTGCAAAGCTTCCTGCCGCACGAGACCATGATCTGTCTTGTCGGTGATCTGGGGTCAATGCGCTTGCGACATGAAGTGTTCTCGCGAGCGCTCGTGGCGCCCGAACTGGACGAAGTCATCGCCGACCGGATCAACGGATTTGTGCCGGCCATCGTCTCTCGATGGGTCGCCAATGATCATGCGCCCCTGAGCTTTCACGAGCAGTCCGTCCCCCACGACAGCCTCAGACGGCTGATGCCCGGGCATCTGCTATGCCACGGAATGCGCCACGGCGCCGGCCAGTTCGACTCGATGTTTATCTTTGTCCGCACGCCGACCGAGGCCAGCGGGCGCGAGAAATATCTGGCCGAACTGCTCATGCCGCACATGCATACCGCAGTGCATCGCGTCTGCACCAACGAAAGTGCCAGCCGGGGCACCACCCACGAACCCCACTCCCTGTCGGATCGGGAGGTTCAGGTTCTGCACTGGATCCGTGACGGGAAGACCAATCATGAAATCGGGCAGATCCTCGGGATCAGCCCGCTGACGGTCAAGAACCACGTCCAGAAGATCCTGCGAAAGCTCGATGTGGCCAACCGTGCACAGGCGGTTGCCAAGGCGGCGGCTGGCGGGCTTTTCAACGGCCAGGCCAGCGCCCGGGCCTGACCGGTATCGAGCGGGCGCTCGCTCGCTGCCTGTTCGTCAATCCCTTCCCATCGAACCACGCGCCTAGTCCTATCGGCCCATCTGCCGGAGGTGTCCGGCGTCTCAGGGCCGACATGCGACATCCCTAGAGTGGCGCATGTCGTTCTCATGGACCAGTGCGGTAGTGCCAACGGACTACGTTGATGACATATCAATAATCACCGCCTGTAAAGCGTGCTGACGAGAATGGGCTCCGACTTCTCTCATTGGAGTCGGGGGTCACCCCAACTGAGCAAACTCAAGGAGTGTTAGACAATGAATTTCAAGACCAAAGCCCTGGTTGCTGCGCTTGCCCTGTCGGCAGCCGGCGCCGCCAACGCTGCCATCACCACTTTTGAAGAGGCAGGCGGTGGCTCTATTGTTTTGTCTGTCTGGGACAAGACCAACCAGGTCTCCGCCATTTTCGATCTGGGCATCGATACCGGTAGCTTCACCCCCGCTACGGCGACCGCCAACATGAGCTGGGACCTGAGCAGCGGTGATTACGCCGACGTCTGGGCCGCCGTGAGCGGTTACGACATGGCCAACACCTACTTCATGGTTTTTGGTGGTGATCGCACGGGCTCGCTGATTACCGATCAGTATTTCGTGTCCACGGCAACCAGCCAAGCGGGCGTCGATGCCATGACGGCTCAGGCAATCCAGAAGTTCGTTAATCAAGACACCCTGCTAATCAACAGTAACGCGCTGGGTAATCACGCGCTCGTTGAAAATGGTGCAAACGTCGACGTTGGTGGGCCTTCATACCAAGGCACCTCGATGGGTGACAACTGGGCCACTTGGTCCACTTTCACCGCGACCGCTCTGATCGGCGACTCCTTGGGTTTCTACGCCCTCCAGGGTGCCGGCTCCGCCCGCAACGTTTACGTGACCAACGAAGTGTTCGCTGGCGAGTTCTCCATGAGCGCCGCGGGTCAGCTCAGCTACGTGACCGCCCCCGTGCCGGAGCCCGAGACCTATGCCCTGATGCTGGCGGGTCTTGGTCTGATCGGTACCGTGGCCCGTCGTCGCGCAGCCCGCTGATTCAACTGTCTTCACGCATCTTCTCGACCCGGTGGTCGAGCGGATGCGCACTGCCCGAATACCAAAAGGATTGATGCAATGAAACTCAAGATGATCGCCCTGGCCGTGGCTGCCGCCGCTGCCGCTGCACCTGCCGCTGCTGCCGTGCCGACCATGGCACAGATGTCCGGGGCCTATGCCGCCGGCCGTTACATGAACGTCTCCGGTGCCTCCGCTACCAAGGCGTCCGTGAAGAAAGCCTTCCAGAACGCCTGCGCCACCCCGGCCGACCTGGTGACCCTGACCAAC
Organism: Nitrogeniibacter aestuarii; assembly: GCF_017309585.1. Classification (NCBI taxonomy): domain Bacteria; kingdom Pseudomonadati; phylum Pseudomonadota; class Betaproteobacteria; order Rhodocyclales; family Zoogloeaceae; genus Nitrogeniibacter; species Nitrogeniibacter aestuarii. Next base: position 1,563,842 of record NZ_CP071321.1, read on the forward strand.
GATGGCAAGGACGTTAACGCCTACGCTTGCATTCTTGCCGGTGGCAAGGGTTATCCGGCCGCCTGGGCTGGCCAGACCGTGGTGATGTTCCACACGGTCAAGGGCGGTTCGCTCAACTCCATCCTGGGCATGTCGTCTGATGCCGCCCAGCAGGTGAACTTCGTGTCCTCCACCCTGGCCGGCTGCTCGGGCAGCGGCACGGCCTACACGGGTTGCGCCGCCGAGAAGCGTCGCTCCAACGGTGGGTTCTCCGACGTCGAAAAGGCACTGTTTGCCGACGTCCTGGGTGCCACGCCGCCGGCTGGTGTTGACCTCAACAAGATCGAAGTGACTCAGGCACTGGCCGGGCAGTCCTTCGGTATTGCCGCCTCGCTGCCGCTCTTCTATGCCCTCCAGGCGGCCCAGGGCATCAGTTGCGCAGCGGGTGATTTCTCCGCCGCCTGCACCCCTTCTATCTCCCGCACAGAGTACGCCACCCTCGTAGCCAAGCAGAACGCGGGCTCCATCGGCTCCTTCTACGGCTGGGATGTGCTGGATCTGGGTTCTTCCGCAAACGGCACCGCCGGTGATGGCCAGGACGAGGATGTCATCGTTTGCCGTCGTCCGGTCACCTCGGGTACTCAGGCATCCTCCAATGCCTTCTTCCTGAAGAAGAATTGCACAGCTGCTGGCTATGAGCCCTCCACGCCGACTGATTCCGTTGGCAAGTATGTGGTCATCGAAGGCTCCGGCACGTCCGACGTGAAGGCTTGTCTAGGCGACGGCGAAACGGCGGCTGCCGGTTCCAAGTTCCGTATCGGTGTGGTCTCTGCAGAGAACGTGCCGGAGGCCACCGACAAGTGGCAGTGGCTGAAGCTCGACGGCGCAGCGGTGCATGCCGATGCGGGTCAGCGCAAGAACACCATCGAGATGGAATATCAGTTCGCCATGGAAATGGTGCTGCACACCTCGTCTGAAACCACCATCACCCCGGTGAACCAGAACACGGCCCTGAAGGCCCTGACGGCGGAGCTGGGTAACGAGACCAGCCCGAAAACCGGTCTGTACATCGTCCCGAACGGCGGTACGTACTACACCGGCCCGGGCGGTGTGATCGGCCGTGCTACCAACGGTGGCAACAGCTGCGCAGCCATGGTCGAGTTCCTGTAATTCGCCCGGCGTGGCGGGTACTTGATACCCGCCTTGCGTGACTAAAGGGGGGCCTTCGGGTGCCCCTGCAACGAGCCTCTTTTCTGAAGAGGCTCGTTGTTCTTTCAGTTGCCGGGTGCTCGATGGCCTTGAAGGCACGTTGGTCGAGACCCGATCGATATAACGAAAAACGGAACGTCGTCCTGATGCCCAATCGGAGATCGGCCACCTGGCTTCGCCATGTGTGTGCCCTCGTGTTCTTCTGGTCTGCCCTCAGCCTGGCGCAGGGGCTGCCTGAGCGATTCATCCTTACCGAGATCCAGGTCAAAGGAAATACCGTGCTCCCGCAAACAACGGTCGAGCGCGCCATATACCCCTTTCTCGGCCCGGACAAGTCGGAGGCCGACATGCTGGCGGCGCGTGACGCGCTCGCCGCCGCCTACGAGGCGGAGGGCTACCTGTCGGTGCAGGTACGCCCGGTGGCCTGGACCCAGCAGGCGAGGGATGCGTTTCTGTTCACCTTTGAAGTGACCGAAGCCTCCATCGAGCGCGTCCGGGTCAAGGGCGCCGAATACAACCTGCCCAGCGAAATCCGCGCCGAGGCCGAATCGATTGCGCCCGGCAAGGTGCCGCATTTCCCCTCGTTGCAGGAGGATCTGGGACGCTTGCAGCGACGGGCCGACATGTCCGTCACGCCGGTGTTGCGCCCGGGCCGTGACCCCGGACGGATGGAAGTGGAACTGCAGGTCGAAGACACACTCCCCCTGCATGGTTCGATCGAGTTGTCCAACCGTCAGAGTGCCGATACCTCGGCCCGTCGTCTCGAAGCCGCCGTGCGCTACGACAACCTGTGGCAGGCGCAGCACAGCATCGGGCTGAGGTTCATCAATTCGCCGCTCGATACCGATCAGGTCGAGGTGTACTCCCTGGTCTATGGCATGCCGCTGGGCGGCCAGGGGCGGCGGCTTACGGTGTTTGCGGTCGAGTCCAACAGCAATGTGGTCACCGCACAGGATTTCGGGTCGCAGGGGAACGGCATCACCGTGGGCCTGCGCTACTCGATTGAGCTGCCCGCACGGCAAAGTGGCCTGTTCCATTCGGTGTCGGCGGGTGTCGACTACAAGCACCTGAAAGAAACGAGTGGTCTCGTTGGTGCAGACCGGAGCGACAAGCCGGTGATCTACATGCCGCTTGCACTTCAGTACAACGCGGCGCTGCCGGGAGGCGACCGGACCTGGGTCTTCGGGGTGGGGAGCACCATTGGCCTGCGCGGTCTGACCGACAACAACGTGGACTGCGACGGCATTGCCACGGTGGATCAATTCGAATGTCGCCGCGCGGGGGCCAATCGCAACTTCATGACCGGGCGCGTCGATCTGGGCATCCGCCAGTCATTGGGACAGTGGCGTCTGAACGCCGACCTGGCATCCCAGTTCGCCAGCGGCCCGCTGATTTCAAGCGAACAGTTTGCGGTCGGCGGCGTGGATTCCGTACGCGGCTATCTCGAAGCCGAAGCGCTGGGTGACGACGGTGCACGTCTGGGGCTGCAATTGACCTCACCCGGCTTTGCCCCCAAGGCCTGGCCGCTGGCGGTCAATGCGCTCGCTTTCTATGAGACCGGTTGGGTGCATGTCCAGGAGTCACTGGACGGACAAGTGGAGAACCAGGTGCTGGCCGGGGTCGGCGTTGGCCTTAGAGCGAAGGCCGGCAAGTTTCTATCGGCCGCGATGGACTATGCCCATGCGCTGCGAGACGGGCCGCAAACCCGAAAGGGTGACGACCGGTTGCATGTGTCCGTCGGGCTTGAGTTCTAAATCAATCTGGATGTTGGTCGCCCCGGGGCGGCGTTGGGTGGTGGCGTCATGAATCAAAATCGTTTTCGACTGGTGTTCAACGAGCGTGTTGGGGCCTGGCAGGCAGTGCCCGAGACGGCACGCGCGCGTGGCAAACGAGCATCGAGCGGTGTGGCGGCAGCGCTGGCTACTGTGCTGCTCGGTACTTCGGTGGCCGCGTTCGCCGAGCCGGCGGCAAATGCCTTGCCGGTGCCGCGCCTCGACTTCGTGAGCCGCGGCAGTGTCAGCGCGCCAGTCACCAGCGGGGCGGTGATGCGCATCGACCAGCATTCCGACAAGGCCGTGGTCAATTGGTCCAGCTTCAATGTGGGCCGGGACGCTACCGTGCGTTTCAACCAGCCGTCCTCTTCTGCGGCCATTCTCAATCGCATCTGGGACAGCCGCGCCAGCGAAATTTACGGCCACCTCGAAGCCAACGGGCAGGTCTATCTGATCAACCGCAATGGCATCCTGTTCGGCCGGAGCGCGACGGTGAATGTCGCCTCGCTGGTTGCCTCGGCGCTGAACATCAGCGATGACCTGTTCGAGGCCGGCTTTCTGAACAATCCGCAGGCGGGCAACAATCCTGCCTTTTTCCTCGACAGCGCGAATTACGACGGTTCGACCGTCGCCGACGCGCAGCAAGTCTTTCAGGCGGCGAAAGTGGTGGTGGGCGAGGGCGTAACCATCAACAGCGTTGACGGTGGGCGGGTGATGCTGCTTGCGCCGACCGTGGAGGTGGCCGGCAAGGTGCAGACCCCCGGCGGCCAGGCCGTGATTGCGGCGGGCGCCAAGGTCTATCTGGCGGCGAGCGAGAACGAAAACCTGCGCGGCATTCTGGTGGAGGTTGATCCGCTCAATCCCAACTTCAGCACCGGCGACAGCGACGGCGATGGAAAGGTCACCATCGACGAGGCAGCCGAGGTGGTCGCACGGCGTGGCAACGTGAGTATTGCCGCCTATGCGATTCAGGTCGATGGCAAGATCGCCGCCAGCACGGGGGCCACCGGAGCGGGCTCCGTGTTCCTGCAGGGGCGCGACTCGGTGAAGGCCCAGACCGACCCGAATGCGGCGGCCTATAACTATGCCTATTCGAACCGGGCCGGCGAGGTGACGATCGGCTCGACAGGGCGGGTGGAGGTCGGGATCGAAAATGCCGGGACCGACACGTTGCTCGACAGCGTGGACGCGCCTGCGTCACGGGTCTCGGTGACCGGCAGCAAGATCCTGCTGGAAGACGGTGCACGCATCAGCGCGCGTTCGGGCACCGTGTCGATGATCGCTACCACGCGGTTTGATTTCGAGAACGGCATTCAGCGGCTGTCGTTCGGCGATACCGGCCTGAACCAGCGCCCCATCGACGTCAAGGATGTCGATCCGGGTTTCGTGCTGGTGCCGGGTGAAACCGGCAGCGATGCCCGCATCGTGATTTCCAGGGGGGCGAGCATCGACGTCTCCGGAATGCGGGGAGGCGAGGATGTCGGCGCCACGGTCAGCGCGGCGCGAAATCAGATCGACGTGAAGTTTCTGCGTGCCGAGTTGAAAGATGCCCCCTTGCAGCGCAACGGTATTCTGTATCGCAAGGACGGTAGCTTCGACCTGGGTAAGGCGCGTGACGGCGTCCTGCGCATTGCCGACCTGTCGGGCTACGCTGCACTGGTCAAGCGCAGTATCCAGGAACGCAGCACCGATGGAGGCACGGTGCGCCTGCTATCCCAGGGGGATGTGGTCGTCGACACGGGGGCAAAAATCAACGTCTCGGGGGGTTGGACGCGATTCCTTTCGGCCGATATCGTCACCACCGTACTGAGCGCAAACGGTCTGCTCTTCGATATCGAGGCGGCTGACCCGGATCTCATCTACACCAGTATCGCGACGAAACGCACCACAATCCCGACCTACGATGAGGGGGCTGATGGTGGCACGTTCGAGGTGGTGACCCGCAATGCGGTGCTCGATGGCGATGTGGATGCCACGGCTCGTGTGGGGCTCTACCAGCGCCAACGGGGTGCGGCGGCGCCGAAGCGCGGCTCGCTGATCGTGGGGGGCGCCATCGGCAATGGTGACCTGGCAACCGACGGGGTTGAATTCGCTGCGGGCGAGGCGCTGGGAGCCGCGTTTCACGCCGACCCGTTGAATGCCGGCCTTGGTGCGCGCGCCGGCACACTGAGTCTCGACCCGGCACGGCTGGTTGCCTCGGGATTTCAGAACATCGAGATCTACTCGAATTCAGGCATTTCGATCCCAGCGGCAGCGACCTGGTCGTTGCCAGCACTGACATCGCTGACGCTGACGGCGGTTGACGATATCGCGATCAATCGCTCCATTCGGGGGGCCGGACTTGAACTCGCGGCGTCATCCACGGCGGGCGGTGTGAGCGTGGGCGATGGGGTTGCGATCGACACCAGCGGGCTGTGGGTCAACGATTCGCTGGCGCTGTTGACCGGCCGTTCTCCATATGCCGGCCTGATGGCGCTTGACGGTGGCGAGGTCACGCTATCGGCCTCCACGGCGCTTGTGCTCGGTACCGGCAGTGTGATTGACGTGTCCGGCGGTGGCGCCGTCGATAGCAGTGGCCGTTTCACGGCAGGGGACGCCGGGGCGATCAATCTGGCGCACACCGGTGGGCGTGCGCTGGATGGCGGCGTGACGCTCGGCGGCAACCTGATGGGCTATGCCTTCCAGTACGGCACCGAAACCGGGGGCGGCGGTGCCCTCAGCCTGACGGCCGACGATATTGTGGTCAATGGCACCGCCAATTCGAGCGAGTCGCTCGTGCTCGACGACGGGCTATTCACCCAGGGCGGATTCTCCAGCTACGCTCTGACGGCCACCTGGGGGGCCGTTGAAGTCGGCGCCGATAGCCGGATCAATCTGGCGCGATCGGTGCGCAGTCTCGGCCGGGCCCATGCCACGGCAGGCAGCGCGTCCGAGGCTCGTGCCGGTTCGACCATGGCGCGCGTCAACGCGTTTGTCGATGATCCGGCGCAACTGGTCCTGAGCGCCAATAGCCTGCCCGAGGATGTTCCGTCGCCCGAACCTGAGGATCGTCTCCGTGTGGGGCGTGTGCTGTTGAACGACGGCAGCGCCATCCGGGCCACTTCGGGCAGTGAAGTCACGTTTTCTGCCGGCCGCCAGGTGATGGTCGGGGCATCGATTCAGGCCGCGGGTGGTGATGTCAGCTTCAGGATCGCCGACACGGTGGACAGCAATGGTAGCGACGTGGGCTATTTTGACGATCAGGGCATCTTCCTGAGCGGCGCGGCGTCGGTTGATGTCTCGGGGTATTCGCGGGTCTTCTCCAACGTCCTGGGACAGCGTTCCGGGAGCGTGTTCGATGCGGGCACGATCAACTTCACGGCGAACAAGGGTTACGTCATTGCGCAAAGCGGAAGCCAGCTGAAGGCGGACGGTGTCCTTGATCGCGTCAACCTGAGGAATGGGGCAAGCCTCACGGTCGCCAGTGCCGGTGGGGTGATCAACGTCAGCACCCGCGAGGGTGGATTGATTGCCTCGGACATGAGAGCCCGGGGTGGCGACGCCACTGCCCGCGATGGCCGTTTCCATCTGAGGTTGAACCGGGATAACAACGATGCCGTTGCCCTGCGTACCGGTGGCATCGCTTACCCGACCGGCGAACGCGTGATCCGCGTCGTCGATTCGCTGCCCACGCTCGGCGCCTGGCAGGTGGGTGAGGCGGTGCCGGGTGAGCTGATCGCCACAGCCTACGTTACTCCGGCGTCGCTCTCCGCGGCCGGGTTCGACAACGTGACCCTGAATAGCGACAACGTCGTTCGACTGGAAACGGAAAGCGCGCTATCGGCCACGCAGTCCCTGCGCATCGAGTCGCCGGTGGTGGCTGTCAGCGATGGAGTCGAGGGGCGGATCGAGGCACCGCACGTGGCTTTCGTCTATGACGACAAGGACGATCAGGTGGCGCGGAGCGTTGGCGATGGCGCCGGGGTGCTCACCGTATCGGGCAACACCATGGATGTGGCCGGTCAGGTCGGCTTTGACAACCTTGACGCGCTCTACGTGGCCCTGACCGAAGACCTGCGCCTGAGCGGTGTGCAGCCGAACGGCGAGCGCATCTACACGGGCAGCCTCACCGCTGCCGGCGATGCCCATGTCACGGCTCGCCAGGTGTACGCCAGCACGAATACGAGCTTCGACGTCGATCTGGTCACGCCGGGGGCAAGCTTGACGATTGACGGGACCGGGCATGTCCCTGACACCCCGCTGTCTGCCGGCGCAAGGCTGACCCTCTCGGCCGATTTCATTGACCAGGGGGGCGTCGTGCGTGCGCCGTTTGGCGAACTGACGCTCTCGGCCGCCGAGACCCTGACCCTGCGTGACGGCAGCATCACCTCGACCTCGGGTGAGGGAGCCTCGATCCTGTTCGGCCTGCTCGAGGGCAGCGACTGGGTTTTGCCTTACGCAGACGGTTCGAGCGACGTGCTTGCGACCGCGCCGGGCAAGGTGGTCAAACTCGAAGCGTCGGCAGTGGACATCCAGACCGGGGCGGTGGTCGACCTGTCTGGTGGTGGGGAACTGCTGACTTACGAATTCACGCCTGGGTCCGGCGGTTCAACGGATGTGTTGGCCCGGCCAGGCACCTACGCCATCCTGCCCGGCTACGATGGCAGCTACGCGCCCATCGACGCAGCGCATGAGGCGGGATTCGACCTGCCGGCCGGAACGACGATCACGCTGGGCGCCGGCAGCGGCGTGCCGGCGGGCACCTATGTCCTGTTGCCGGGCCATTACGCACTGTTGCCCGGCGCCTACACGGTCACACGGCTCTCGGGTCAGGACATGCTGGTGAGCGAAACCACACGGATGCCGCTTGGTGGCTCGGTCATTGCGGGCACCCTGTCCGAGGCCGCCGCAGGGAAGGGAGATGATCGCACTTCGCGCTGGCTGGTCGAATCCGGCGCACTGACGCGGGAACGCTCGGCATTTGTCGAGACGAACGCGGACACCTTCTTTGCCGAGCGAGCTGACGCGGCCGGCCGTGTGCGCCCGCGTGGCACGCAGGACGCCGGTCAGCTGGTCGCATCAGCAGCCCGTGCGCTGACGCTGGATGGTGACATTCGTTTCGATGTGGAGGACCAGACCGATCGGGGTGGTTTGCTGGACATCGATGCCAACCGGATTGCCATCGGCGCGCCGGTGGCCGATGCGTTGGTGATTTCAGTCGATCAGCTCAATGCGTCCGGCGCGGACAGCATCGTCATCGGCGGGCGTCGCGACATCGACAGGGAGGGCAATACCACGCTGCAGGTGGGCGCGAGTGAGGTCAGCCTCGATTCGCCCCAGACGCTGCGCGCTGGCGAAGTCGTGCTGGCAGCCACGGACACCGTCAGGATCGAGGATGGCAGCAGCATCGAAGCTGATCCGGGTGTCGCGATCGGGGACGCCGGCATGACGACAAGCGGTGACGGCGCACTGGTGCGTGTGGCCAACGGCGGTGTCAGCGTCGCGCGGACCGGGACGAATAGCCTGGCGGGCGTCGCCAGTGTCGGCAATGCACGGCTGACCGGCGAGCACGTCCAGATCGACGCCACGTTGAGCACCTCGATCAGCGGTCAGGCGCATATCGACAGCCGCGCTTTCGCGCTGGGCGCCGACCGGATCACCCTGGGTGATGCCAATCCGGCACAAGGCGTCGGGCTCGATCACGATGCGTTGCGCAGTCTGACGAGCGCCGACGACATCGTCCTGCGCAGCTATACCTCCATCGATTTTGCCCAGTCGGTCGATCTGGGTTCGGACGTCAGTCCACTCAGCGCGTTGACCTTCGATTCGGCACGCGTGGGATGGACCGGACCGGTCGGCGGTGTTGCCCGGATCGTTGCCCGGTCAGTGACCTTCACCAACACGACGGGGACGACCCTCAGCGATGCGGGCGCGCGCGAGTTGACCGGCAATGGCGGGGTGCTCAAGGTCAGCGCGGTTGGCAGTGAGGCCGGCGCCGGGGTGGTGACGGTGGGCGAGGGTGGTTCCTCGATTCGTGGCTTCGATGCCACCGAGGGGCTCCAGCTCAGTGCGGAGCGCGGCATGGTGTTCGCTGGCTCGGGCCAATTGTCCTCTGCGGGCAATGTGCTTATCACCGCGCCGACCATGGTGGCCGAGGGGGGGGCGGACAGTGGTATCGAAGCCGATGGGGTCCTGAGGGTCGATGCTTCGAACCTGACTGACGGCGCGGCGGAACTCGGGGCTGCGCCCGGTCGCCTGCGTCTGGCCGGGGCGAGCGTGTTCCATGGCGGATCCGTCGAGCTGCCCAGCGGGCGCCTGACACTCGAGGCGAACTCGGGCGACGTGGTGCTGGTTGATGGCGCTCATCTTTCGGTGGCCAGCCTTGTCCGGAACTTCGATGGTTCGCAGGTCGCCTTCGATGCCGGTACGGTCGAACTCATTGCCAGCGGAAATGTGAGGGTCGACAGCGGTGCGACCGTGGATGTCAGCGGTCAGGTCGATGCCGACGCGGGCACGCTGGTGGTCACGGCCATTCAGGGGGCGGCGACACTCGATGGTCAGCTGCTGGCCGGGACCGGGTCGGCCGATGCAAGAGGCGGCGTCTTCAAGGCCGACCTCGGCCAGCTGTCGAGCCTGGACGCGCTGGCCGCGGCGACCCACGAATTCACGGAGGGGCGTCACATTCGCTTGCGCGAGGGCGACCTCGTGCTCGGCGCCGCCACGCGTTTGCAGGCCGCGTCGGTCAGCCTGGGGGCAGACAGGGGCGACGTGACGGTCGATGGTGTCATCGACGCCCGCGGGGCTGATGGCGGTGAAGTGCAACTGGCGGCGCGTCGCGCAGGCGCTCAGGGCGGGCAGGTTGCGCTCAATGGCCAGATTCTCGCCAATGCCACCGGGGCAGATGGCTCGGGCGGCCGGGTCGAGCTGGCGGTGAGTGCGGACACCGCCGCCGGGGAGACGGACACCCGGATTGCGCTCGATGCTGGCGCCGTTGTCATGACAGCGGGTCGAAATGCCCAGGGCAATGCGATGGATGAAGGTACACTGATCCTCAGTGCGCCCGTGGTGGCCCGGGCCTCCGACTCGACGATCAATGTCGAGAACCGCGGCGCCTCCCTGTCCGGCATGTCCGCGGTGGAGGCACGCGCCATGATCGTGCAGCGAACCACGGGCGACCTGAGCGTCGACGCCCTGTGGCAGACCCGGGTATCGGGCAGTCTGCAGTCGCTGCACAACCAGTACGCTCAGGCGATCGCCACGCGTGTCGCCGGCAGCAGTGGTGTGGCGGTCAATGTGACGCCCGGCATCGATGCGCAGGCGACTGGTGACATCACCTTGGCCTCGAACCTCGATTTCAACGCAGGGAACGGAAGCACCTGGCGATTCGGAAACGCAGACGAGCTTGGCGGGCTGTTGAGCCTGCGCGCAGCGGGCGACGTGAATGTGGCGCAGTCCATTTCCGACGGCTTCGCCTCGGCGAGCAGCAGCACCGTCACGACCCGGGCGGATGGTTGGGACTACCGGATCGTGGCCGGCGCCGACCTGTCAGCCGCCGATGCGCTGGCTGTGGCGGGCGATGGTGATCTGAGCCTGTCGGGGGCGGCGCTCATTCGCAGCGGGACTGGCGACATCGATATTGCGGCCGGTGGAAATGTTCTCCTGCCGGAAAGCCGAAACGCGATCTACAGCGCTGGCCGTTTGGTCACCGATGTACCGGCCTTCGCCAAAGTGACGGGGGGGCGCGGCGGCAGCGGGTTGAGCCCCGTGTTCACGACTGATGGCGGGTCGGTCAACGTGCATGCGGACGGCGACGTACTCGCCGTGGCCGGACCGTTGTCGCCGTCGCAGTGGTTGTGGCGCCAGGGCGCAGTCGTGCGCACTCGGGTGACGGAGAGCCCCGCCTATTGGGTCGAGTTCGCGAACGTGGCGCAGGTGATCGGTGCCTTGGGTGGCGGGGATGTCAGCGTGACGGCGGGGGGTAATCTCGTTGATCTGGCCGTGGCCGTGCCTCAGACCGGCGTGGCCACCACCTCCGAAGGTGTGAAAACCTGGGGGGGCGGAACGCTGAATGTGATGGCCGGCGGCGATCTCGTGCGGGGAGACTATCTGCTGGGCGCTGGCGACGGCACGATTCGTGTCGATGGACGCGTACGTAACGAACACGAAGGCACGAGTGCCGACGGCGTCTTTGCGTTGCGGACCATGCTGTATGTGGGTGACGCGCAACTGACCCTCAACGCGCTGGGCAATGTGTCCGTCCAGTCGGTGATGGATCCCGCACTGCTCCCGCTGGTGGCCGCGAACGGATCCCGTCGGCTCAGGTTCAGCAGCATGAGCGCGGACAGTGCCGTCGACATTCGTTCTGCCGCCGGTGGGGTGACCTTGGGGAATCCCGCACAGGAGTTCGTGGGCAACGGTCTGGCCATCGCGGCTTCGTCTGTCGCTTTGAACGATGCCCAGGATCTGGGCGCGGAGTGGATCGGGTTCCAGCTCCTTCCGGCATCCGTGTCCGTGATTTCGATGCTCGAGAGCGTCGTGTTGGACTCGGGCAGCGCCCCCACCTACATGATGCCGGCACCGTCCGGACAACTGGCGCTGATGGCAGGAACGTCGGTCGAGGTGGCCGAGGGGCAGGCTTTCGGTCTGCGCATGTATGACATGGATGCCAGCCTGATCGGCAGCCTGTCCAATGCCCTTGAGACAGACGATTTCAGCCAGGTGTTCGTGGCCTCGGAAGGGGCGGTGCGCACCACGTCCAATCGATTGACGAGGGCCTTGCACGCCGGCGATGACGATCCGGCGCGCATCGTGGCTGTGAACGGCGACATTTCCGGCAGTTTCGTTATTTCCAAGGCAGCCGAAGTGGTGGCAGGTGGCGATGTGCGAAACCTGCGCCTGATCACTGCGCATGACGATCACCTCGACACCACCCGTGTCGAGGCCGGTGGCGACATCGTCGTGACCGAACAGCGTGAAGCAGCGACCAACGCCCGCTTGCTCAGTGACGCCGGCATCATTGTGCACGGCCCCGGCGAGCTGCTTGTCCGTGCCGGCGGTGATGTCAATCTGGGCACGGGAGAGGGCATTCGCTCGGTGGGTAATTCGGTGCATTCCGTGCTGCCCGATGGCGGTGCCAATGTGCGCGTGATCGCAGGGCGTCCGGCCACCATCGATGCCGGTGCCTTCGCGTTACGGTATCTGACGCCGGGTTCGGAGGCCCGCGCTGAACTTGTCGCCTGGCTCAATGCCAGTGGCCATTCGGTGGCCGATACCGATGCTGCGGTGGCCGCGTTCGCCACGCTGGACGAATCCGCTCAGATCGAATTTGCCTCGCATTGGCTCCGTCAGGCATTCATCAGCACCTATCTGAACGGTGCGGGTGATCGCGATTACACGCGTCAGTGGTCCGATTACGCCACCCGCCGGGGCTTGCCGGCCGATGCCGCGTCGGCCGGCGATCGCGATCTGGACCGCTTCCGCTACCAGGTTCTTTGGCAGGAGCTGATCGCGGCTGGCAGTGCAGCCGAAGTGGTCAAAGCCGATGCTGAAGCGAATCCGGGCAAATACTCGGCGGCGGAACTGAGTTCGGAGACGCTCTACGCGCGAGGTTTCGAGGCGCTGGATCTGGCAGGGCTGTCGAAGCCCTTCGGGATCAACGGCGACGCCCGTCTCGTGTTCAGTCAGGTCAAGACGGAAGATGGCGGCAATCTGGACATTCTCGTGCCGGGGGGCAGCCTTGACGTGGGGCTGGTGAATCAGCCGGCGGGCTTTTCCAAGTCGGCTTCCGAGCTGGGCATCGTGGCCACCCGGGGCGACGTGAACATCCTGGTCGACGACAGCATTGCGGTGAATCAGTCCCGGGTGTTCGCGCTCGACGGTGGCGACATCCTGATGTGGGCCTCGACCGGTGATGTGGGTGCCGGCAGTGGCGAGCGCACGGCGCTGTCGGCGCCGCCGCCCGTGCTGACCATCGACCGCTTCACCGGGGCGGTCAAACTGGAATATCAGGGGGCGACCTCGGGTTCGGGGATTGCCACCATCTTCACCGATGCGTCGATTACCTCCGGCGGCAACGTGCGGTTGTATGCCCCGGCGGGCATCATCGACGCGGGGGAGGCGGGCATCCAGTCCAGCGGCAATCTCGAACTGGGTGCGATTGCCGTGCAGGGCGCCGATCTCATCGTCTCGGCGGGTTCCAGCAACGTGGCAGCAGCGCCGTCTGTGCCGCAAGTCGCTTCGGTGAGCAATCCGGCCAATGATGCGGCCGCTGCAGCCAACGACCTGATCGAGTCGGAACCGACTGCCGCCGGCCAGGGGGGACTGTCCTCGTTGCTGACCGTCGAGGTGCTGGCGGTGGGGCCCGATTGCGAGGGTTCTGACCGCAACGCCGATGAGTGTCGTCAAAACGAAGGCGGGTAAGCGTTTTCATGTCCCCTGCACCGGGCACTGCCCGACCGATCGAACCCCGCCTGTGGCGGGGTTCTTTTTTGTGACTTTCAGGTAGTCCGAACTGACTATCAGTCACGCGTCATGGCGTCGGGCTGACTTAACACGACATCGACAACATGTCGGGCTCAGTCTGATGACCCCGAGCCATGAAAAAACTTCTTGTTCTCCTGCTTGCCATTGCCTTGCCCGCCACCGCGTTTGCCTGGTGGAACGAGTCGTGGACCGCCCGTCGCGCCATCGTCGTCGATACCTCTGCTGAAACCGGCGTGGCACCCTCGGGCGCCGTGTCCAGGCTGACGATTCCGGTGCGCCTGCACAGCGGGAATTTCGATTTTCTCGGGGCGAAGCTCGACGGCGCCGACCTGCGGGTCATGGCGGCGGATGATCTGACGCCGCTGAGTTTCCATGTCGAGCGCTTCGATTCGACCGAAGAGCTTGCGCTGATCTGGGTGCAGCTGCCCCAGGTGGCGCCACTGATGGCCGATCAGCGGGTCTATCTGTATTTCGGCAATGTGAGCGCCGATGCCGCGGGTGATGCCGCTGCCAGTTTCGACCCGGGCACGGCGGCTGTCTTTCATTTCGGCGAACTCGATGGTGCCATCAAGGATGCCACGGGCAACGGCAACGTGGTCGCAGCACCGATCGCCATCGAACCGGCCGGCCTGCTGGGGCCGAGCGCCCGTTTCGACGGCACGCAGACCCTGGAGATCGCCGCCTCGGCCAGTCTGGCCATGGACGATGCCCGGGGCAGCACGATTTCGTTCTGGGTGCGGCCAGATGCCGGTGTGACCGACGGCACGCTCTACCACCAGGGCGATGTGCGGTTGGACATCGACAATGGCGTGCTCACCCTGCGCACGCCCGAGGCTGAACTGGTGGGTGGCAGCATCACCCCTGACGTCTGGCAGCATGTGGTCGTGACCGCGCGCAGTGGCGAGGTGAAGTTCTATCTCGATGGCCAGCAGTCGGCCGCCGGCGCCGCTGCGCTGCCTTTGCAACAGGCACCGGTGATCGTGGGTGAGGGATTTTCCGGCCTCGTCGATGAACTGCAGATCGCGTCCACCGTGCGCAGTGCCGACTGGGTGAAACTCACCGCCGCGGCGGAAGGGCCCGACGGCCAGTTCGTGAAGGTGACTGAGGACAACGGCGAAGTGGCCGAGGAGGGCGGGCACAACTACTTCGGCATTCTGGTCGAGAACCTCACCACCGATGCCTGGGTGGTCATCATCATTCTGGGCGTGATGTTCGCGCTCGCGGCGGTGGTGATGGTGCTCAAGTCGATGCTGGTGAGCCGTATCGACAGCCACAATCGTGCCTTCCTCAAGCGTTTTCGCGATGCCGGGACGGATTTCCTCAGCATCGACGCACAGCGCAGGCACGACAATTCTTCGCTGTTCCGGCTTTATACGGCGGGCGTGCGCGAGTTGCAGAAACGCCTCGACGCCGGGCAGCAGGATATATCCAGTGCGTCGATCGACGCCATCAAGGCCGCAGTGGATGCGGATCTGGTGCGCGAGTCGCACAAGCTCAATTCCAAGATGGTGGTGTTGACCATCGCCATCTCCGGCGGCCCGTTCCTGGGGCTGCTCGGTACCGTGGTGGGCGTGATGATCACCTTCGCCGCCATCGCGGCCGCGGGCGATGTGAACGTCAACGCCATTGCGCCGGGTATTGCTGCCGCGCTGCTGGCGACGGTGGCGGGGCTGGCGGTCGCAATTCCGGCGCTGTTTGGCTACAACTACCTCGCGTCGCGCATCAAGAACATTTCGGCGGACATGCAGATCTTTGTCGATGAGCTGATCACGCGCATCGCAGAAATGTACGCAAGGTGAGCGGTCATGGCCGGTGACGTTCGCGAAGACAACCAGCCGTACGACGACATCAATGTCACGCCCATGCTGGATCTGGCCTATGTGCTGCTCGTGGTCTTCATCATCCTGACCACCGCATCGGTGCAAGGCATCAAGGTCGATTCGCCTGAAACCTCGGTGGCCGAGAACCTCGCCAAGCCGCAGACCCGCGCCATCACCATCACCCAGCAGGGGGACGTGTTTCTCGATGCCTACCCGGTGGACATGGCGCAGCTCGAAACCCGTCTGGCCCAGTTCAAGGCCATGAATCCGGCCTTGCCGGTGGTGCTCAAAGGCGACGCCGCGGCCCAGTACGACAAGGTGATGCAGGCCCTGGAGATCTGCAAGAAGCTCGGCATCACCGAAGTGGGCCTGGTCACCAAGCGTGCGCAGCCATAGGGACGACCATGCAGGTACACGACGACGCTAAACCCTACGACTCGATCAACGTGACGCCCATGCTGGACCTGGCGTATGTGCTGCTCGTGGTGTTCATCATCATGACCACCGCCTCGGTCCAGGGGCTGACCATGAATCTGCCCAAGCCGAGCAACAAACCGAGTGAGGAGAAGCACGAGACCAAGATCGTGCAGATCTCGCCCGAGGGGCGGTTCATGATCAATGGCATCGGGGTGACCCTGCCCGAGCTCGAGTCTCAGTTGCTCGCGGCCAAGGCGCGCGACCCGAAGCTCTCGGTCATGGTCAAGGGGGATCCGGCCACCCAGTACGCCCGCGTCATCGAGGTGGTGGATCTGGTCAATCGCCTGCAGATCAGTGGTCTCGGGCTCATCACGGCGCGAATCGGCACATGAGCGGCTTGGCTGAAGACGACATCGTCGAGGCTTCGTGGAAGCGCTATGCCCGGGTCGGGGTGCTGGCCGTGCTCGGCCTGGGGCTGGCGGCCGGTCTGGTTTATCTCGTCCAGGGCCTGGGCAGCGATGCCAAACGACCTGCGCGCCAGGTGACCAGGATCACCATCATTCCCGATACGCCGCCGCCACCGCCCCCACCACCGCCCAAGGAGCAGCCCAAGCCGGAACCGCCAAAGGCCGAAACCAAGCCGATGAAGGTGGATCAGCCCAAGCCGGTCGACGCCCCCAGACCCGAACCAGACCCGCAACTGAAGATGGAAGGTGAGGCGGGCGACGGTCCCAGCCCCTTTGCGTCGGGTGAAGTCACCCAGGAGTACTCGGGTGGCGATATCGGCAGCGGCAACGGGTTGCAGTTCCGCTTCTACACCAACCTGATCCAGCGCCACATCCAGGGCAGCCTGCAGCAGGACCAGATACTCAAGGGTGTTGATTTTCGCGCGGTGGTTCGCGTCTGGCTGGACGCATCCGGCCGGTTGGTGCGTTCGGAGCTGGTGGGCAGCACGGGGGATGCGGAAACGGACCGCGCCTTGCGCACCGCCATGGCCGGGTTGCCGAACATGGGCGAGCCACCGCCGCAGAACATGCCTCAACCCGTCAAGTTGCGCATCACCAACCGGGTGACGGGCTGAGCCAAAGACAGAATCAGAAAGACATCAAAGGTCAGATATGAAACGACTTGCCCCACTCGCGATGAGTGTCGCCCTGGCGCTTCTCGCCATGCCGGCCTCTGCGGTCGATGAACGCCATGAGCTGGAGATGCTCCGCGAAACCACGCTCAATCTCATCGATACCCTGGTCGAGGCCGGCGTGTTGAGCCGCGAACAGGCCGACGGCATGCTGGCCAAGGCCCGGCGCAAAGCGGCGCAGACCATTGCCGAGAAGCCGCTGGACGAATCGACGATCCGCGTCACATACGTGCCCGAGTCAGTCCGCCAGGAGATCCGCGAGCAGATCAAGAAAGAGGTGGTGAGCCAGGCGCAGGCCGAAGGCTGGGCCCAACCCGATGCGGTGCCCGGATGGATCAAGCGCATCAAGGTGGAGGGCGACATCCGTCTGCGCTACCAGACCGACAACATGGCCGAGGCCAATACGCCGGCCGCCGACTATGTGCTGGCGGCGCAGAACGGCGCGACCCGGGCGGCCAGCTTCGCGACGGTGGACGGCAACGGCGTGCCGGCAGCGAACACGCTTGAGGATATCGGGCGCTGGCGCGTGCGTGCCCGCCTGGGCGTGCTCGCCGATGTCACCGATCATGTGAGCGCCGGGCTACGGCTGAGCACGGGCAATACGCGTGACCGGGTGTCCACCAATCAGACGCTCGGGCAGAACCTCAATAAATACGATTTTCTGGTCGAACGGGCCTACGTGAAGCTCCAGCCGGTCAGCTCGATCAGCCTCACGGGCGGGCGCATTCCCAACCCGTGGTATTCGACCGACCTGATGTGGGACACCGACCTGAACTTCGAGGGCGTGGCCGCAAGCTGGCAATACAAGGAGCGCGGCGCCCGCTTCCGTCCGTTTGCCACCGTGGGTTACTTTCCGATTCGCGCAGACGATCCACCTTCGGCGCCCGAGGGGCGCAGCCTCATCGGCGCCCAGGTCGGTGCGGGATGGGACGTGGCGCCCTGGCAGCAGTTGCGCTTTGGTCTCGCGCTCTACGACTTCAGGCAGTTCGAAGGCAAGCGCGAACCCAATACGGCATTGGGGATTTCCGGGGCCAATCAGATTGTCCTGACGTCGGACTATGGCAGCACCCAGTACGAGAGTGGCCTCCGGCAGAAGGGCAACACGCTCTTTGAAACGAATGCCAGCAACGACATCTCCCAGCCGATCTACTTCGGACTGGCATCGAAGTTCCGCCCGCTGAACCTGACCGGGGCCTGGGTGCTGGACTACTGGCATCCCGCGCAGGTGGTGTTGTCGGCCGACTATGTCTACAACACGGCCTTCGACAAGCGCGAGATCGAGCGTCGTACCGGGCTCGACGTCAGCGACGCCAGTGCCAACGCCTGGCGTCTGGGCATCAGTGTGGGACAGGCGAAGATCGAGGACCGGGGTGACTGGAAGGCGTCTATCGTGTACAAGCGCGTGGGTAGCGATGCACTGCTCGATGCCTTCACGGATTCCGACTTCGGTGGCGGTGGCACCAACCTCAGGGGTTTCGTGCTCGGGTTCGGTTACGGCCTGGATCACAACACCGCCCTGGGCCTGAAGTACGCTTCCGCGGATACGATCACATCGCCGACACTGCGTTCGGGCGACTCGTTCGGGCAGGATACGTTGCAGCTCGACCTCGCGGTCAAATTCTGAGGAGGCGGCATGAGACAGACACTGATCAGCCTGCTTGTGCTCATGCAGGTCGCTGCAGCGCCTGCGTGGGCTGCCGATGAGCAGCAGATTCGCCAGCTTCGCCTACAGGTGCGCGAATCCATGCAGATGGCGCGTGACGCGCAGCAAGAGGCCGCGAAAGCATCCGCAGCGGCCCAAGATGCGCAGACCGAGCGCGATGCGCTGGCCGGAGAACTGGAAACCATTGGCGAAGAGCGAGGCAAGCTGGCGGCTTCAGTCGGGTATCTGAGGGTGGAGCGTGAGCGCCTCTCTGCGCATGTCGCCGAACTGGAAGCAGCGCTTGAAACGGAGCGATTGGCTCACGAAGACACGCGCGGGCGTTTGCAGGTGCAGACGCGCGGCCGGCTGGAGGCGGAGGCCGCCCTGACCCGCGAGACGGCTCAACTGATGACCTGCCGACAGCACAACGAGGAGATGGCACGTGCCGCCGAAGACCTGTTGAAAGCCTATGAGGAGAAAGGCGTATTTTCAGCGCTGGGCGAACAGGAACCGGTGACGGGCATTGGTCGCGTTCGCCTGGAGAATCTGCTGGAAACCTATCGCGACAAGGTTGAGGAGGCGCGCGAGCCCGAGGTGGCGTCGTCGCCTGCAAGCTGAAGCGCTCACTTTGTCAGCTCTCGGTCAGGGCATAAAAAAACCGCAGCCTCGTTGCTGCGGTTTTTCTGTTTTGGGGACGTTGATCGCCTCAGCTGCACCACTCGCAGGTGACCGGCTCATCGTCGTCGTACCATTCCATCATGGCTTCTTCGTTCGTGTCCTCGTTAACACGCGCGGCTTCCATTTCGAGTTCTTCTTTCATCTTTTTATACCTATCTTATGTTTTTCTGTTTTATACGCGAACACTATGACACGACAGTGACGCGCAAAGTTCCTCCCGAACCGGGTAAGGTGTAACAGATTACGTATGCATAAACAAGTCCGAATCTCCCTGATTCGTGACCCGTTTGGGTAGAAACGCCTCTAATGGCGCAGTTTTCGCATGCGTTCGGCCGGGGTGATGATGTCCGTCAGGCGGATGCCGAACTTCTCGTTCACCACCACGACTTCACCCTGTGCGATGAGCGTGCCGTTGACCAGCACGTCCATGGGTTCGCCGGCCAGGCCGTCGAGTTCCACCACCGAGCCGTGCGCCAGTTGCAGCAGGTTGCGGATGGACAGCTTGGTGCGCCCCAGTTCCACGGTGATCTGCACCGGGATGTCCAGGATCATGTCCAGCTCCGCGCTGCCGCCGCCTGCGGCACCCTGGGCGCCAAAGTCGGGGAACAGCTGGCTGGCCGGTTTGGCCTGGTAGGGCGAATCGGCACTGTCGGCCGCCGCCTGCAGGTCGGCCGCAACCTGCTCGGCTTCGGCCTGTTCGTTCATGGCCGCCGCCCAATCGTCCTCGGCGCTGCTGTCGCTGCCTTCCGTGTCGGCCTGCTCCTGCATGGCAGAAGCCCAGTCGTCGTCGGAGACCTGGTTTTCGTCGGTATCGGTATCAGCCATTTTGCTCTCCCGGATCGGGGGGATCGTCGGAGTCTTCCGGTGGAATCATGCGGTCGACGCGAAGGGCGTATTGGCCATTCAGCACGCCGTACTGGCCTTCGAGGACAGTCACGCCGTCCACTTCGCCCTTGATTCGTTCGGGTACGTTTAGAGGGATGACATCGCCCACACGCATGTTGACGATGTCTCTGAGGGTTACGGTCGCCTCGCCCAGATTCGCAGTCAGTTCCACCGTGGCGGACTTGATCTGCTTGGTCATGGTGCCGATCCAGCGTCGATCCTGGGTGACGCTGTCGCTCTGCATGGTCGAGTAGAGCGTCTCGCGGATCGGCTCGAGCATGGAGTAGGGGAAGCAGATGTGCATGTCTGCCTGGGCGCCGCCCAGTTCGAGCGAGAACATGGTGGAGACCACGATCTCGGACGGGGTGGCGATGTTGGCGAACTGGGAGTTCATTTCCGAGCGCACATATTCGAGCTTCAGTTCATAGACCGGCGCCCAGGCGCGCTCGTACTCCTTGAACACGGTCTCGAGCATGCCCATGATGATGCGGCTCTCGGTGGCGGTGAAATCGCGGCCTTCCACACGGGTGTGGAAACGGCCGTCGCCGCCGAACATGTTGTCCACGACCAGAAACACCAGGTTCGGGTCAAAGACCACCAGGCCGGTGCCGCGCAGGGGCTTGGCATTGACCAGGTTGAGGTTGGTGGGCACCACCAGGTTGCGCACGAACTCGCTGTACTTCTGCACCTTGATCGAGCCGACGGAAATTTCGGCGTTCCGGTGCATGAAGTTGAACAGGCCGATACGCAGGTAGCGTGCAAAGCGCTCGTTGATGAGCTCCATCGTGGGCATGCGCCCACGCACGATCCGCTCCTGCGTGCCCAGGTTGTACGGGCGAACGCCACCCTCGTCGCCGTCATCGGCTTCGGATTCCTCGGTTTCCCCGGTGACGCCGCGCAGTAGCGCGTCGACTTCGTCCTGGGAGAGAAAATCTGACATGGTGGCGTGCGTCCCTTATTGAATGATGAACGAGTTGAACAGCACCGTGATCACCGGGCCCCAGGGGCCGGGGTTGCGGCGCATTTTGTCTTCCGACGGCTTCTCGAAGCCGAGGATGTAATTCACCCGCTCCATGGATTCGACCGCCAGTGCCTCACGTCCCTGAATGGACGATATTTCCGAGGGCCGCTTGCTCGAGAGCACCAGATTCACCTCGTGGCGGATCTCCGGCATGAAGGCTTTCATCTGCTCGGCCACGGTCGGGTCCACCACCTTGAGCACCATCACCACCTGAAGATAGTGGTCGCCGTCCTCGGGCGCCAGATTGACCGTGAAGGGGTCCAGCGGCACGAACGTGGGCGGGTGAGACAGATCCACCTTGAGTTCCGGTGGATGCTCCTCGACGTGCGCCTGCTGGGCACCTCCATGCCCGTCACCGCCTTCGGCATCGGCTGACTTCTTGCTCAGCAGCAGGAAGACCACGCCGCCTGCGGCAATCAGCAGCAGGATCACCACCACCAGCAGGATGATGATGAGTTTCTTGCCACCACCTCCTTTCTTGGGTGCTTCTTCGCCTTCAGCTTCGGTTTTGGCGCCCTTGGCCATGGGTTCGATCTCCGTTTACGACAATTGAATTGTTACGGACACCTTGCCAATCGAATGCTGAAAAAAGCGGGGTTCCATCACCCTTATTCCTCCAGCCTCAGGCAAAGGTGTCGATCATGCCTTCACCCCGGGTCATCCATTGACCTGCCGGGGTGCTGACGGCGTTCATGCTCATGTCCGCGCTGCCGCCGTGGCGGCCGCGTTGGCCATGACCGTCCTGACCACCGCCGCTCGCCTGGTCTTGCGAGGCGGTGTTCACATTCGATTCGGCCAGCGTGATGCCGGCCTGTTCAAGCATTTCACGCAAACGCGGCATGGCCTGCTCGAGGGCTTCACGTGCTGCCGGTGTGGCCGCCGTGAATTGCGCGGTGGTGGTATCACCAGTCACCGTCAGCGAAATCTCCAGCTTGCCCAGCGACGGGGGCGTGAGAATCAGATCGGCCTTGGATTCATCCTTGCCGGCCAGCCACAACACCCGGTTTCCGACCGCATCGGGCCAATCACCACTGGTGGCGGGGGTGGCCAGATGCGAGGGCAGGGCCGACTTCACCGCGGCCGGCATGGCGGGTTGCATGGGCGTGCCACCGGCGATGGCTGCGGTGGCATTGCCGGGCGCTGCCTGTCCGCCCTGTGCGGTCATGGGCAGGGGCTCGCCCGGCTTTACGCCCGCCGTGATGCGTTGTTCCAGTTGCTCGGCAAAATTCGTGGTGCCTTCGCGCAGGGCGGCAGCGCCGGGCCGGATGTCCGAGTCCATCACACGAGCAGCGGCACCCTTGCCGTTCCCGATATCGGCGCGCACGTCGCCTTTCAGGTCGGCCTTCGTGTCTGTGGCGGCGGTGTCGTCGGACAGCACCGCTGCGGCCAGCTCCGCCGGCTGCCCGCCTTTCCCGGTGTTCTTGCCATCCATCAGCGACACACCGGCCGCCGCGGATTCTGCGGCCGGCTTTGCGGTCTTTGCCGCTTCGACGGCAAGCGCTGCCGGTGCGCCGGCAATCAGTTCCGCCGGCGTTGCCGCTTCGCTGGCCGCGGTGGCATCGTCGGTGGTGTCGACGTCTGCCGTCGCGGTGGCGTCTTCATTGGCGTCAGTGCTTTCCTTGCCCGTGGCCTCACGGGGCCCGGCCGGCTTGGCGTTGGCCTCGGCCGGGGCCGTATCGCGAGGCGGCTCGGCAGCCTCGGGCGGCTTCTCGGTCTCAGCCTGCTTGCCCTGAACTGCCTGTCGTTCCTGGGGTTTGGCCGATTCCTGCGGGCGCTGGGCCTGGGGCTCGGGGGGGCGCTCGGGCTCGGACATCTTGCGTTCGAGGGTCTGGGAGAAGGCGTTGGCAGCCGTGTCGCTGCCATTGGCGCGCAACTGGGCGCCCGCGGCCTGAGCCGGGGTCGGTTGCAGCAGTTGCGTCAGGGTCTGTTTTACCGCGGTGGCCATGACCGTGATCCTTTCGTGGATGGTTCAGGCCGTTCGTTGCAAGCCCTGTGCCAGCTCGCTGGCGGCTTGACACTACTCGTCGGAATGGCGGTCGCGGAACTGCTTGCTGGCGTGTTCGTCACTCTGGCGCTGTTCGCGCTTGTGCTCGTCACGGGCCTCTTTGACCTGATGGCGCTTGGACAGGGCATCGAATGCCTTGGCCTTGGTGCGCTGGTCGATCCAGGCTTTCTGGCCAACCGCCGTGCGCTCCTTCGACTGGGCAACCACCTCGCGCTGGGCAATGATGGCCTCGTCGAGTTTGCCGATGAACAGGCTGTAGTTGCGCATGGCCTGCGGATCGATTCCGTTGCGCAGGGCCTCTGCAAACTTTGCCTGGTACTCGGTCCGGTAGTCCTCCAGCACCTCCAGCTTGCGACAATCCTCCGACTCGTTGGCGATCAGTTCGCCCAGCCGACGCGCAGCGTCGTCCATGCGGCTGTTTGCCATGTCGAGCAGGGTTTGCAACGGAAACGGCTTGCTCATCCGTCTTCTCCGTTGCAGGCGGCACACTGCCGCCGTGCAAGGCGTTCAACGGCCAGGGGGCTGAATTCTTTAGGGGCGGCCATGCTTAAAGCTTGTCCCCGAACAGGCGATGGAGCTTGGCGACCGCGTCTTCGTACCCTTCGCGCTCATCGATGGCCTGCTGCAGGAAGGTTTCCAGCGCAGGATAAGCGTCCACCGCCTGATCGAGCACCGGATCGGAGCCCGGCTGGTAGGCCCCGACGGCAATCAGGTCGCGGGAGCGCTGATAGCGGGAGAACAGCTGCTTGAACTTGCGGACATGGTCCCAGTGCGCCGGCTTGATGAGGTTGTGCATCGCGCGGCTGATCGACTGTTCGATGTCGATGGCCGGGTAGTGGCCCTGATCGGCAAGGGTGCGGGACAGCACGATATGGCCGTCCAGAATCGCGCGGGCGGAATCGGCAATCGGGTCCTGCTGGTCATCGCCTTCGGCCAGCACGGTGTAGAAGGCCGTGATCGAGCCGCCGCCGTCGGGCCCGTTGCCGGCGCGTTCGACCAGTGCCGGCAGGCGCGCGAATACGGAGGGCGGGTAGCCCCGCGTGACCGGCGGTTCACCGATGGCCAGGGCGATCTCGCGCTGGGCCATGGCGTAGCGGGTGAGGGAGTCCATGATCAGCAACACCTGCTTGCCCTGATCGCGGAAGTATTCGGCGATGGTGGTGGCGTAGGCAGCGCCCTGCAGGCGCATGAGCGGGCTGGTGTCGGCCGGGGCGGCAACCACCACCGAGCGGGCACGGCCGGCTTCACCCAGGTTGTGTTCGATGAATTCCTTCACCTCCCGGCCCCGTTCGCCGATCAGCCCGACCACGATCACGTCGGCCTTGGTGTAGCGCGCCATCATGCCGATGAGCACCGATTTACCGACGCCGGAGCCTGCAAACAGGCCGAGCCGCTGGCCACGTCCTACCGTCAGCAGCGAATTGATGGCACGAATGCCCACATCGAGCGATTGATTGATCGGGGCGCGCTGCAGCGGGTTGAAGGGGCGGCTTTGCAGTGAGCGACTGTGCTCGGCGTCGATGGGGCCGAGTCCGTCGAGCGGCCGGCCGGCGCCGTCGATCACGCGACCGAGCAGGCAGTCATCGAGCGGCAGGTGTTTGGCGCGGTCCGACGCACGACGGCGCGGAATGGTGCGCTGTCCGGCCACGAGCTTGGGTTGTACCGGTTCGATCGGCAGGACCTGGGCGCCGGGGGCAAGGCCGAACACGTCGTCGGTCGGCATCATGTAGATGCGCTCGCCGTTGAAGCCGACCACCTCGGCTTCCACCGAACCGCCGCCCGGCACCACAATCCGGCAGCCGGAACCGAGCGGCAGCTTCAGGCCGGCAGCTTCCATCACCAGCCCGTTGATGCGCGTGAGCCGGCCCGACAGCTGGAACGGGCTGCTAGCGCCCACGAGCCGCTGGGCGTCGTTGAGCAGGTGCTTCCAGGTTTCGGTGTGGCGTTCCATTTAGTCCTGAGGCTCCCAGTCGGTGTCCTCGCAGTTGAGGTTCTCCATGATTCGCCGCCAGCGGGTCTGCACCGTGGCATCGACCACCGAGCCGGAAGCTTCGACCCGGCAGCCGCCGCGGGCCACGGTGTCGTCCTCGACAATGCGGTGTTCGTTGTGCGCCAGCTGTTCGCCCAGATACTCGCGCACCAGCGTGGCGTCGTCCGGGCTGAGATGGATCATGGCCTTGCCCTGGGGCAGGTGGTGCAGGGCTTCGCGCACCACTTCGACCACCATGCCCGGGTGCTCCTTCATGTTCTGGATGACCATCTGACGGGCCACTTCAATGGCCAGCGCCACGACTTCCTCGGCCACGTCCTGGTCAATCTGCTTGAGCGCGGTGTCCATGCTCTCGACCAGCGTGTGCAGTTGCAGCGCCTCGACGCGACCGCGCGCGGTGCCTTCCTCGTAGCCGGCGTTATAGCCTTCCTTGTGCGCTTGTTCGTGGATGCGTTCGATGTCTTCCGCCGTGGGCAGCTTGAAGGCCGGTTCCGCGGGGGCGTCATCGAACGTCTCTTCCTCGGCCTGGACGGCGTCGGGTGCGTCGGCGTCCTCCGGCGCAGGCTCAAGCACGTCCAGTTCAGGCGGTTCAGGTGCCGGTGGCGCGTCGAAACTGGGGGGCTCCCACTTGCGATAGGCGCCTGCAGCCTGGTTGCGTTCGAACGCCATCAGCACAGCCCCCGATTACACGAAGGCATCGTCGCCTCCCTTGCCGCCGAGCATGATCTGGCCTTCCTCGGCCAGGCGCCGCACGATCTTGAGGATTTCCTTCTGCTCGGCTTCCACCTCGGAGAGGCGCACCGGGCCGCGCGATTCCAGATCCTCGCGCAGCATCTCGGCGGCGCGCTGGGACATGTTCTTGAAGATCTTCTCGCGCATGTCTTCCTGGGCGCCCTTGAGGGCCACCACCAGCGAGTCGGACTGCACCTCGCGCAGGATGGTCTGGATGCCGCGATCGTCGATTTCCATGAGGTTGTCGAACACGAACATCTCGTCGAGGATCTTCTGTGCCAGATCCGGATCGTATTCGCGCACATTGTCGATGACCGCCGTCTCGGCCGCCGCACCCACGAAGTTGAGGATGTCGGCGGCGTGGCGCACGCCGCCCATGGCCGCCTTCTTGACCGTGGAGGCGCCGGAGAGGGTGCGGGAGAGCGCGTCATTGAGTTCTTTGAGCGCACTGGGCTGCACGCCGTCGAGCGTCGCGATCCGCAGCACGACGTCGTTGCGCAGGCGGTCGGTGAAGTGTTTGAGAATCTCGCCGGCCTGGTCGTATTCCAGGTGCACCAGGATGGTGGCAATGATCTGCGGATGCTCGTTCTTGATGAGGTCGGCCGCGGTGGCCGCATCCATCCACTTGAGACTCTCGATGCCGGCGGTGTCGGAACCCTGCAACACCCGCGAGATGATGTGCGCAGCGCGGTCATCGCCCAGCGCCTTGGTGAGCATGGCGCGAATCTCTTCCTCGTTGGCCTCGATGGGTGAGCCCTGTTCGCTATGCGTCTCGAGTTCGTCGAGGATGGGCTCGACCTTGGAGCGCGGGTGCGAGGGCATGTTGGCCATGGCGTGGCCGAGCTTCTGCACTTCCTTGGGCCCCAGGTGCTTGAGGACCTCGGAGGCCAGATCGGAGCCCAGCGAGAACATCAGCAGGGCAGCTTTTTCAATGCCTTCTTCGGCGCTCATTTGCGAGCCTCCTCATTGACGCCCATCCATTCCTTGATGAGGTTGGCCACCAGTTTCGGATCACTCTGTGCCAGCTCGCGGGCACGGGCCAGCTTGGCTTCGTAGCTGTTGGCCAGTCTGGCCGCTGCCGACAGGCTGGTGGTGGCGTCCTCGCCTTCTTCGCCTTCCCCGGTGCTCGTGGCCATGGCGCTGTCCTCGTCCTCGTCATCCGCGTCGGTCCGCTGCGGCAGCACCGACTTCATCAAGGGCTTGATCACGCCGAAGGCGACGAAGGCCAGCACGGCGAGCACGATCAGGTAGCGCAGGGCCTCCTTGCCGATGGAGATCATCTCCGGATCCTTCCAGACCGGGATCTCCGGGGCGACCTGGAACATCTCGGGCGCGAATTCGCTGGCCGCCACGTTCAGGCTGTCGCCACGATCGGCGTTGAAGCCCACGGCCTCGCGCACCAGGTTGTTGATGCGCTGGATCTCGGCGTCGGTCGGCGGTACGGCGATGTCCTTGCCGTCCTTGTCCTGCTGTGTCTTGTGATTGACCACCACTGCCACCGACAGGCGCTTGATCAGACCCATGGCGCGGCGTGTGTGCGAGATGGTCTTGTCCAGCTCGTAATTGGTGGTGCTGGCGCTGTTCCGGGTCTGGAAGTTGTCGGTGGCTCCACCTGGCTGAGCCGTCGCCGGATTGGTGATCGGTGCCTGAGCGGGCACTGGCGGCTGATTGGTCAATGCTCCCGGTACGCCTTCGGGACCCGGATCGCGGGTGACGTTTTCGCTTTCCTGGCGCGAACGGATGGCGGTCTGGGTGGGGTCTGCGTTGGGCTTGTAGGTTTCGTTGGTCTGCTCGATCCGGTCGAAATCCACATCGGCCGTGACCTGAACGCGGAAATTGCCTTTGCCGACCAGTGGTTCGAGGATGTTTTCCACCCGTTGCACATAGGTGCTTTCGAGTTCCTGCACGTAGCTCAGTTGCGTGGGGTCGAGGCCGGCGGCGCGCAACGGGTCACTCTTGTTGGTGAGCAGCTTGCCGGTTTCGTCGATCACGCTCACGCCATCATTCGACATGTTCGGTACGCTGGAGGCCACCAGATGCACGATGCCGGCCACCTGGGCCGCGTCCAGATTGCGACCCGGATGCAGATTCACGAACACCGAAGCGGTCGGTTGCTTGGCGTCGCGCAGAAAGGCGGTGCGCTTGGGCATGGCCAGATGCACGCGGGCACCCGCAACTGCGGCAATCGACTGGATCGTGCGCGCCAGCTCGCCTTCCAGGCCGCGCTGGTAATTGATCTGTTCATGAAACTGGGAGACGCCCAGCTTCTGGTTCTCCATGAGCTCGAAGCCAACCATGCCGCCGCGCGGCAGGCCCTGTGCGGCCAGTTGCAGGCGCACATCGTGCACCCGGTCGGCCGGCACGCGGATGGTGTTGCCGCCGGGGCCGATGTCGTAGGGAATGTTCTGCGCCTGCAGTGCGGTGACAATGGCGCCGCCGTCTTTCTCCTCCAGATTGGAGAAGAGCACCGCATAGTCGGGGGTGCGGCTCCACAGCATCACGCCCACGGCCAGCGCGATGGCCGCGGCAAGCGCCGCCATCATGGCCAGCTTCTGGCGTGATGTCAGCGCGTTGAAGTTTGCAAGTGCTTGCTGAAGCGGCGAGGGCGCGGCTGCAACAGCGTCGTCTGCGGTGGCCATTGATGGGTCCTCGGGCATGTCGCTTTTTTCGATGGAGGCATTCTGGCGCCCTGATTGCAAAAGCTTAGTCGGGAAAAGCGGCAGTTTTTGCCGCCTATTTGCCGTCTGTTCACTTGCCCGGATTCCGTAGTCTTCGCACTGTGCCAAATGACGACATGAGCGAGCGCAGTGACCGAAACCGCTTCTCCACCGCTTGACGCTGCCCAACTGGCGGCGGCCTTCGAACAGTTCAACCGGGTTTCCGCTGAACTGACGGAGGCCTATTCAGGCTTGCAGGGGCAGGTGACGCAACTCAATGAGCGTCTCTCGGTGCTGATGACTGCCTTGCCCGCTGGCGTGGTCGTGCTCGATCGCGATGGCGGCGTGGTGCAGGTCAATCGTGCCGCGGAGGCGTGGCTGGGCGAAGGGCTGGAAGGCCAGTCCTGGCTCATGACCAGCACCGCATTCACGGCCACGGAAACGCCGGGCGAGATGGAGATCACCCCGGCCATTGGGGGCGAGCCGCGGCGCGTGTCGGTGTCGTCCACTGCGCTCGACTCCGGGGATGGCAGCATCGTGCTCATGCACGACGTGACCGATACCCACCGCATGCAGCGCGAGGCCGAACGCAATTCGCGACTCGCTGCCATGGGCGAGATGGTGGCCGGGCTGGCGCATCAGCTGCGCACGCCGCTGTCTGCCGCCATGCTCTACACCAGCAACCTGGGCAAGCCCCAGCTGCCTGAATCCGAGCGTTCGCGCGTGGCCGACCGGGCCGTCGAGCGCCTGCGCCATCTGGAGCGCCTGATCCGTGACATGTTGCTGTTCGCGCGCGGCGACTGCCTCGGGCGTGAGCCGGTGCCGGTGTGCCAGATGGTCGACGAGCTGGCACACACGCTCGAGCCCATCGCCCGAGAGCGGGGCATTGCCTTCGAGTACGCCTGCGATTGCGGGCAGACCGAGGTGGTGGCCGATCGCAAGGCGCTGGTCGGTGCGCTGACCAATCTGCTCGAGAACGCCCTGCAATTCACGCCCGCCGAGGGGCGCGTGCGATTGCACGCCGCCATCGAGGACCGGCATGTGTGCTTTACCGTGGCCGATACCGGCAAAGGCATCCCCGCCGACCAGCAGGATCGCCTCTTCGAACCCTTTTTCACCACCCGCGCCGAGGGTACCGGACTCGGTCTTGCCATTGCCCGCGGTGTGGCGCGCGCCCACGGGGGCGAAATCGATCTGACCTCGCTCGAAGGCGAGGGCACCACTTTCCGCCTGAGTGTGGCCATGGCCACCAGTGGCGCTGAAGACGAGCATGATCATGAGTGACGCACTGAACCTGTTGTTGGTCGAAGACGACGAAGCCCTGCGCGATGCCGTAGGGCTCACGCTGGAGATGGACGGGCACGTCGTGACCGCCGTCGATGGAGGCCCCAAGGCGCTCGAAGCCCTTGAAAAAGGGGTCTTCAACCTCGTGCTGAGCGACCTCAAGATGGACCCCATGGACGGCCTCACGCTGCTGGGCGAGATCCGCGCCCGCCTGCCGCAGTTGCCGGTGATGCTGATGACCGCCTTCGGCGATGTGGAGAAGGCGGTGGCCGCCATGCAGGGCGGCGCCTGCGACTTCCTGCTCAAGCCGTTCGAGCCGGAAACCCTGCTGGCGCATGTTCGCAAGTACGCGACGGCGCCCGTGGCCCAGAGTGGCACGGTCGCCGAGGACCCGCGCACGCGCGAACTTGTGGCGCTGGCGGCCCGCGTGGCCGAGACCGATGCTACCGTGATGCTCACTGGCGAGTCGGGCACCGGCAAGGAAGTGTTTGCCCGTTACGTGCATGACCACTCGCCGCGTCGAAGCAAACCCTTTGTGGCCATCAACTGCGCGGCGATCCCCGACAACCTGCTCGAAGCCACCTTGTTCGGCTACGAGAAGGGGGCCTTCACGGGGGCCCAGACCGCCCAGGCGGGCAAGTTCGAGCAGGCAGACGGCGGCACCTTGCTGCTCGACGAGATCTCGGAAATGCCGCTCGGGCTGCAGGCCAAGCTCTTGCGTGTGCTGCAGGAACGCGAGGTCGAACGTGTTGGTGGCAAGAAGCCGATCAGCCTCGATATCCGCGTGCTCGCCACCAGCAACCGGGACATGGCCGCCGAAGTGGCGGCTGGGCGCTTCCGCGAGGATCTCTACTACCGGTTGAACGTGTTTCCGCTGACCATTCCGGCCCTGCGCGAACGGCCGGGCGACATCCTGCCACTTGCGCGGCATTTCCTTGCCCGGCACGGCGAGCGCATCGGTCGCCAGGCCGTGCTGGCCGACGATGCCACCGCACTCATGTGTGCCCATCCCTGGCCCGGCAATGCCCGCGAGCTGGACAATGCCATGCAGCGTGCGCTCATACTGGCCAGTGCCGGCGTGATTCACGCCGATACGCTCAGGCTTTGTCTTGGGCATGCGCCGGCGATGGCCGCCGCGGTGCAACCGGCAAACGCTGCCGTCCTGCCGGCAAATATTGCCGCCACGGCCCCCGTTGCTCCGGCGGGGGCGCCGAGCAACATGAAGGATCTGGAGCGCGAGCACATCCTGACGACGCTTCAGGCGGTGGGCGGGTCGCGCAAGAAAGCCGTTGAAAAACTTGGGATTTCCGAGCGGACCCTGAGATACAAGTTGCAGCAGTACCGGGAAGAGGGCTACGCTGTGGACTGATCGCTCACTCTTGGCACAGGCTTTGCTGTGTATAGGGTGTCAATTCACAAGGAACTGGACGACTGAGCATGGATTCCGGCGGAATCAACAAGGTACTCGGCGAGTTGCAAGCCACGGCCCAGGCGGCCGCGAGCAAGCCTGCGACCAGTGTCGAGCAGACCGAAGGCCCGAGTTTCGGCGATGCACTGCAGAACGCGTTGGCCGAAGTCAGTGCTGCACAGAAGGATGCCCAGCAGATGGCGAAGTCCTTCTCGGCCGGTGATCCCAACGTGAACCTGCAGGATGTGATGGTCAATCTTCAGAAGGCCAATCTCAGCTTCCAGCAAATGACGCAGGTGCGAAACAAACTGGTGTCTGCCTACCAGGACATCATGAACATGCAGGTCTGACCCGGGTTCGCGTTCCCGTGAAAAGCCGCCTGAGGGCGGCTTTTTTGCGCTTGTTTACCCCTTTGAACCCCACGTTCAGAGGCTGGAAGGCGCCCCCTTCGCTATACTCGAACTCAATTTCGGCCGGATCGTGCATTGCAGCAATCGATCCGGAACGCATGGTTTGAAAAGAAGGAGGTGGGATCATGGTTGACGAAGCAATGTGGCCGGCAATCATCGTTGCGGCGCTGGTATCGCTGTTCGTGGGGTTCCTGATCGGGCGTTTTGCCGGTGGCCCTCGCAGGAAAGCCGATCAGCTGGCGGCCGAACTCGAAGAGAAGCGGGCGGAAACCGAGCGCTATCGGAACGAGGTGGACGCCCACTTCGACAAGACCGCCACCCTGTTCGTTTCCATGGCCGGTTCTTACAAGGACTTGTTCGAACACCTGTCCACCGGTTACGAAAAGCTTTCCGACAAGTCCGCGCGCGACGTGTTTCGCGAACGCGTCGATGCCATGCTGGTGGGCTCGAGCCTGGAACACAAGATGATCACCGAAGAGACGCCCGAGCCGGCTGTGCCCGCAACCGAGAATGAAACGGCGGCAGACGCGCCCGAGGCTGCCGAGGCGCCGACACCGGTCGCGGAAGATGCCACGGCCGACCAGGGCGCACCGGCCATGCCGGACGGCGAGCCCATGGTCGGGGCTGAACCCGTGCAGGCCAAGGACGAGGTCAGCAAACAGGGTTGAGCCCGCATCCGAACCCATGAAAAACCCCGCCGAAGCGGGGTTTTTCATGACCTGCAACTGCAGTCAATCAGCGCTTGCGGGTCTGCATGTAGCGGCTGTAGTTGGCTTCTGCCACGCTCTGCCACAGGTTCTGGTCGTCACGGAACTTGACCATGGAGTCGTAGATCTTCTTGAACTCGGCGTTGTCTTTGCCGGTTTCCTCATAGACTTCGAGGGCGGCCTTGTAGCAGGCGTCCATCACGTCTTTCGGGAACGGGCGCAGCTTGGCGCCACCAGCGACCAGCCGCTTGAGGGCGTCCGGGTTCTTGGCGTCGTACTTGGCCATGCAGTCGACGTTGGCTTCGGCCGCAGCGGCGGACACGATGGCCTTGTACTCTTCGGGCAGGGCCTTCCACTTGTCCAGACCGATGTACAGCGTCAGGTTGGCACCACCTTCCCACCAGCCCGGGTAGTAGTAGTACTGGGCCACTTTCTGGAAGCCGAGCTTTTCGTCGTCATAAGGGCCGATCCACTCAGCGGCATCGATGGTGCCTTTTTCCAGCGACGGATACACGTCACCGCCCGGAATCTGCTGCGGCACGGCGCCCAGCTTGGCCAGCACCTTGCCGGCGAAGCCACCGACGCGAACCTTGAGGTCCTTCAGGTCAGCGGCGGACTTGATTTCCTTGCGGTACCAGCCGCCCATCTGGGCGCCCGTGTTGCCGCAGGGGAAGGGCATGATGTTCTGTGCGCCCAGCAGATCACGGATCAGCTCACCGCCGCCGCCGTGGGTAAACCAGGCATTGAATTCGCGATAGTTCAGGCCGAAGGGCACTGCGGTGTCGAATGCGTAGGCCGGGTTCTTGCCGAAATAGTAGTAGGAGCAGGTGTGACCGGCTTCAACGGTGCCGTCCTTGACCGCGTCCATCACCGAGAAGGCGGGCACGATCTCGCCGCCGGCGAAGCAGCGGATCTGGAACTTGCCACCGGTGGCAGCGGCCACGCGGCTGGCGAAGACTTCGGCTGCCCCGTAGATGGTGTCGAGGCTCTTCGGGAAGCTGGACGCCAGACGCCAGCTCAGGGTCGGCTGGGATTGTGCGATGGCCGGTGCTGCGACAGCGCCAGCGGCAATGCCGGCACCTGTTTTCTTCAGAAAGGAACGGCGTTCCATAAGTCTCCTCGCTCTATGATTGTTTCACGGGACAGGTTTGTTTTATTGCCCTAAAGCGATTCGATTATAGAAACGCCGTGCACCGGCGACCTATAGGGGTTTCCCACAAGACTTCATGAAATTTCGATTACTGGCCGGCCACCGTCATGCGATCGATGAGGATAGACCCCGTTTGACGCGAACCACGGTGGAGCACGTCGTTGCCGATGGCCTGAATACCCATGAACATGTCCTTGAGGTTGCCCGCGATGGTGATCTCCTGCACCGGGTAGGCGATCTCGCCGTTTTCCACCCAGAATCCGGCTGCACCGCGTGAATAGTCACCGGTAACGCCATTGATGCCGTGGCCGAGCAGTTCGGTGACCACCAGGCCGCGGCCCATGCGTTTGAGCAGGGCGGCAAAATCATCGTCACCCGATTTCAGGATGAGATTATGCGCGCCACCGGCATTGCCGGTGGTCTGCATGCCCAGCTTGCGCGCCGAATAGGCACTGAGGAAGTACCCCTGGACAACACCGTCGACGACGACCTCGCGATCGCGGGTCTGTACTCCGTCGTCATCGAAGGGGCCCGACGCAAAGCCTTTTTTCAGATATGCCCGCTCCGACAGCTGCACGATAGGTGAAAACACCTGCGTGCCCAGGCTGTCGAGCAGGAAGCTCGATTTGCGGTAGAGCGATCCGCCGCTGACCGCGCCGATGAAAGAGCCGATAAGGCCGGTGGCCAGCGGGGCCTCGAAGATCACCGGCACGTCGCAGGTGCCCACCTGACGCGCGCCCAAGCGCGCCACCGCGCGTTCGGCGGCCTTGCGTCCGATGGCCTCGGCCGACATCAGCTCGGCGGCATCACGCTTGCTGTCGTACCAGTATTCGCGCTGCATGGCGTCGCCCTCGCCGGCGATGACCGAGCAGGAGACCGAATGGCGCGAGCTGGCGTGTCCGCCCATGAAACCATGGCTGTTGGCAGAGATGAAATGGGATTCCTGCACCGACACGCTGGCGCCCTCGGAATTGGTGATCAGCTCCGAGTGGTCGTAGGCTGCGTTTTCGCAGTCCTGCGCCAGCGCGATCGCCTGCTCGACCGGCATGTCCCAGGGGTGGTGAAGATCCAGTTCAGGAAACTCGGTCGCCATCAATTCGGCGTCGGCCAGACCGGCGCAGTTGTCCTCGGCCGTGAACCGGGCGATCGACAGTGCGGCCTCGACGGTCTTTTCCAGGGCCGCGGGCGAGAAGTCCGAAGTGCTGGCGTAGCCACGCTTCTGACCCACATAGACCGTCACGCCCACGCCCTTGTCGCGGTTGTATTCGATCGTGTCCACCTCGTTCTTGCGTACGCTCACCGAGGCGCCGAAGCCTTCGGACACGTCGGTGTCGCAGCCGGTTGCGCCCTTGCTCTTTGCGTGCTTGAGGATGTCGCTGGCGATCTGACGCAGGGCGTCCTGCGAGTAGCTGAAACCTTGTTGGGACATGGAATCTCTTGGTTGGCGCCGGAAAGCTATAATCTTAACCCTTTAGGCGAAAGGCCCGCGGGCAAATGAACGAATACGACGGCGACGACTACGACGAAGAGGAATTCGAAGGCTATGACGGCCCGAGCAAATCCCAGCTCAAGCGCGAAAGCCATGCCCTGCAGGATCTTGGCAAGGAGCTTATCGAACTCAGGGCAGATCAACTCGCGAAGATCCCGCTGCCCGAAGACTTGCTCGAGGCCATCCACGACCACCAGCGCTTCAAGAAGCACGAAGCCAAGCGGCGCCAGCTGCAATACATCGGTCGCCTCATGCGCAGTCTCGACCCGGAGCCGATCCAGGCGGCGCTCGACGACGTCAAGGGCGTCTCGGCCACCGAGGTGGCGCGCCAGCATCGGCTCGAACGTCAGCGTGACGAGTTGATGGAAGACGAGGGCATCCTCTTCCGCATTGCCGAGGCCAATCCGGGGGCCGACCTCCAGCGCCTGCGTGTGCTGCGTCGCAATGCCATCAAGGAGCGCGAGGCGGGTAAGCCGCCCAAGTCCTACCGCGAGATCTTCCGCGTGCTGCGCGAGATCGACGAATCCAACCCAACCGAAGACTGAAGCAAAAAGGGACGAGCAATGAGTGGTGATCTGATTCGAATCGGCCTGGTATCCATCAGCGACCGTGCCTCCACCGGCGGCTACGAGGACCAGGGTATTCCGGCCCTCAAGGAATGGTTCGGCAACGCACTGACCTCGCCATGGGAAACCGAAGAGCGCCTGATCCCGGACGAACAGGCCATCATTGAACAGACCCTGGTCGAACTGTGTGATGAAGCCGGCTGCAGTCTGGTGCTCACCACTGGCGGCACCGGCCCGGCCCCGCGCGACGTCACCCCCGAAGCCACCATGGCCGTCATGGACAAGCTCATGCCCGGCTTCGGCGAGCAGATGCGCCAGATCAGCCTCAACTTCGTGCCCACTGCGATTCTGTCGCGTCAGGTGGCCGTGATCCGCGGCAGCACGCTCATCATCAACCTGCCGGGGCAGCCCAAGTCCATCAAGGAAACGCTGGAAGGCGCGCGGAACAAGGCGGGTGAATTGATTGCGGAGGGGATTTTTGCGGCGGTGCCTTATTGCATCGATCTGATGGGGGGGCCGTACATGACCACCAACGAGGCGGTGACGCGGGCCTGGCGGCCGAAGCATGCGATTCGGCCTGAGTGAAGATTTCGCGTCAGCGCAAAAAGCGTGCTGCGGCACGCTTTTTTTTGTGTCGGCACAAAGAAAACTCGAGCTGCTAGATTTCGTGTTCAATCCAGGGAGCTAGGCGCAAGCTGCGTGTAACGCGTCTTCGGGCGTTTGTCTGCAGTGAACCTGAAGCGGAAGTAGGGGGTGTAAATCCAGCAATCCCGCTACCGGTCGAGGCTGTGTAAAAACAGCCCTCATGGCATGATGTTCGCATCATCAGGATGATCAGATGCCATGAAGCGATTCATTGAAGGGCAAAGCCGCATACAAGGCAGCTTGCTGCCGGAGACGCTGGATGACTTTGTGTCCGAGACCAATCCGGTTCGCGTCATTGATATCTTTGTTGATGAACTCAATCTGCGACAGTTGGGTTTTGCTGGTGTCGAGCCGGCGGAGACAGGTCGGCCGGCGTATCACCCGTCGGTGCTGCTCAAGCTCTACATCTACGGCTATCTGAACCAGGTTCAGTCAAGTCGGCGCCTGGAGCGCGAGGCGCAACGGAACGTCGAGTTGATGTGGCTGGTGGGCCGTCTGGCGCCTGATTTCAAGACCATCGCCAACTTCCGCAAGAACAATCCGAAGGGTATTCGCGGCGTATGTCGTCGGTTCGTTGTGCTGTGTCGGGAACTGGAGCTGTTCTCTGAGTCGGTCGTCGCCATCGACGGCAGCAAATTCAAGGCCGTCAACAACCGAGATCGCAACTTCACCAGTGCCAAGCTGCAGCGGCGCATGAACGAAATCGAAGCAAGCATCGAACGCTACCTGGCCGAGATGGATACGGCGGACCGTCGCGAGCCCGAAGTGGCTCAGGTGAAGAAGGCGCGGCTCACCGACAAGATCAACATGCTGAAGGCGCGAATGAAAGAGCTCGAGGCCATCGGCGCGGAACTCGAGAACACGCCCGACAAGCAGATCTCCCTCACCGACCCCGACGCCCGCGCCATGAAGACGCGGGGCACCGGTATCGTGGGCTACAACGTTCAGACGGCCGTCGAGACGAAGCACCATCTGATCGTGGCGCACGAAGTGACCAACGACGGACTCGACCGGGATCAGTTGAGCAAAATGGGCAAACAGGCTCGCAAGGTCATGCGGGTGGAGTACCTCACTGCCATTGCGGATCGGGGGTATTTCAAGAGTCAGGAAATCCTCGCCTGCCACAAGGCCGGGATCGTGCCGCTTGTGCCCAAAAGCATGACTTCCAACGCTAAGGCAGACGGCCGGTTTGATCGAGCGGACTTCGTGTATGACCGCGACAACGGCGAGTATGTTTGCCCGGCCGGCGAGCGCCTGATCTGGCGCTACACCAGTGATCAGGCTGGACTGAGGGTGCATCGCTATTGGAGTTCGAAATGCCCGACCTGTCCTATCAAATCACGATGCACTCCCGGGGACTATCGACGCGTCAGTCGCTGGATCCATGAGGAAGAACTGGAGGTCATGCAGGCGCGGCTCGACGAAGCGCCTGAGAGTATGCGCATCCGTCGTCGCACCGTGGAGCATCCGTTCGGGACGCTAAAGGCATGGATGGGCGCAACGCATTTCCTGACCAAGGGACTTGAACGCGTGAAGACCGAGATGAATCTTCACGTTCTGGCCTACAACTTGAAACGGGTGATGAATCTGATGGGAAATGAGGCCTTGATAAGAGCGATCCGGGCCTGATCAGGCCTTTGTTCGGTCGCAAATTCGCAACTCACCTCTCGCCGACGGAATCGATTGACTCGGGGACGTCCTGAATTTCTCGATCCAGGTGCGCGTCCAGAGGCGTTTTTACACAGCCTCGGTCAGGAGCAGCCATAAGGTGACTAATTGGAACAGTGCCAAACCATGCATAATATCGGTCACGAATTAAGTAAACTGCCCCTGTATCTCCAGTTCCTTTTCTATATGCGCGCAATTCTCCCGCTACATTAATCTCCAACCTAATGAACCAAGGACAAGAACAATGAGACAAGCTGATCTGCCGGCTACTGCACTTTTGCTTGATCCCAACAACTATCGTTTCCATGAGCTTGAACACTACGTGGAAGCGGCAGAAGACAGGTTCGCCGAAGATGCAGTTCAGAAGCGCGCCCAGCAGCGGTTGCGGCAGGAAGAGGGCATCCAGGAGCTTAAGAACTCGATCGTTCGAAACGGATATATCCCAGTCGAACGGATTGTCGTTAGACCATACGCCCACGCAGAAGGCAAATACGTGGTTGTGGAAGGAAACCGGCGTACTGCTGCGGTTAAATGGATACTCGACGACCAAGACGCTGGCGTGAACATTCCCCAAGCGACTCTCAATTCTATCGCCAACCTTCCAGTCGTAATCGTCGAAGAGGCCGCACCCGACGAGATATTTCGCGCATCTTTAATGGGCATTCGACATGTATCTGGAATTAGGCAATGGGGTGGCTACCAGAGGGCTAAGCTCGTCGCGCACATGCGTGACGCTCTACAGTTGGAAAGCGGCGAGGTGTCTGATCGCCTTGGCATGAGCACGAACGAGGCAAACCGGCGATACCGCGCCTTTCAAGCGCTTCGGCAAATGCAAATGGATGAAGAATTCGCAGATTTCGCGAACCCATCAATGTACGCAATTTTCCATGAAGCGGTTTCTCTTACGGCCGTAAAGGCTTGGCTCGATTGGCGCGACGTCGAGGGAAAGTTCTGCAACGAGGAAACCCGCACTCAATTTTACGAATTGATCACGCCCCGAGAGGATGATGAAGGGCACAAGCTGGAACCAAAGATTACGTCGTATTCCCAGGTTCGCGAGTTGCGATCAATCCTCGACAAACCAGAGGCAAAGCGAATCCTACTTGATCCATCTCGGCCATTCGTCGAAGCCTTGGGGATCGCGAAACAGGAAGAGTTCGCGAGGCTCTGGGTTTCGGCGGTAGCCGAGGCCATTTCGTCTCTCGAGTCACTTGGGGTCAAAGAACTCAAAGACCTTCAGCAGGCCGAAGTTGACTCCCTTAATAAGCTGCGCAACTTGGCGAGCGAGCGACTTAATGATTACACAGCGTTGACTGGAAAGCAGGTCTGACATGCGGCCCGGGCCGGCAGCTGCAGCAGACTTAATCCAAGGTGAGCTGCCGATTGATGCGCCGCCAAGAAGAGTAAGGGAGATTGTTTCTGAGTTTGTTCTATCGCGCGGGTGGGCAGATAGTGCTCAGGGTGCGCAGGAACTTGGCGAACGCTGGGAAGACCGCGTACTGTCGCGCCTTCGGGTAACCCACAGCGAATACAACAGGGTCGGGCGACCGACGACGTTCGCCTTTAATACATCTTCGGAATATCTCGTTCAGGGAGCTTGCTTTGTCGAGGGGCTAGATTCCCCGGAACTTGTAGAAAAGAAAGCGCGAAGACTCAAACATTCCGAGTATCGTGCTGCGTTGAAAAGACTTAGCCCCAATCAGTTTGAAACCTTATGTGGCAAACTCATCGGCCTTTTAGGTGTCAACGATCCAATTGTGACTAGGTCATCTGCTGATGAAGGGATCGATTTCTTTGGGAAACTCTCACTTGGCGGATTTTTTTACCCTGATGATCTGACACCTACGGTGCAGCAGCAATTGGATATCTGGCTTGTTGGACAAGCAAAACACTATCAAGAAACGCAGGCTGGTACGCCAGAACTGCGGGAGCTCGTCGGATCTGTAGAACTCGGCCGCGCCAAGACGTTCGGTAGTATTCGTTCCCCCCTTGACGCGATGGATATTCGTGTTGCAGATCCTGTATTTTTGATTTTCGTCACGACTGGAGCTATCAGCACGAATGGCTGGACACTCCTTAAACGATCAGGCGTGATTGGGTTCGATGGTGAAATGGTCGCTGCGTTTCTCGCTGATCGAGGCGCCGGCATGGGCGGAGATGAATTCTCCACAGAAGACTTCATCGCGTGGCTGGACACGTAGCGAGCGTAGCCCGGACAAGGCCCGTAGGGCCGCCTCCGGGATTCAACGGTCAATTGCCCACCGCTGCCCCGGATTCCGCTGCGCTGCATCCGGGCTACGACATTACCCACCAGCGGTGTGGCAACCACCTACTGTGACTTGATCGGAATGATCCGCTGATTGAGCTTCACCCCCGGCGGGCCTTCCATGCCGTATTTCCCCGCCAGCTGTGCCTTGCGCTCTTCATTGCGCCACCACACCCGGAAACCCAGCAGCATGGCCAGTACCAGTGAATAGAGGATGGGTTCGGTCAGGTCGGCCTTGACCAGCCACCAGTAGTGAATGACGCCCATGATGGCGATCGCGTACACCGAGCGGTGCAGCGACTGCCAGCGCTTGCCGCCGAGGCGCTTGATCATGCCGTTGGTGCTGGTGGCGGCCAGTGGGATGAGCAGCACGAAGGCGGCGAAGCCGACGGTGATGTAGGGGCGCTTCAGGACATCGTTGGCGATGGCCTGAAGGTCGAAAAACTGGTCGAGCCCGATGTAGATGGAGAAGTGGGCGAACACATAGAAAAACGCGAACAGCCCGAGCATGCGGCGCAGGCGGATCAGCCAGTGCCAGCCGGTGAGGCGGCGCAGCGGGGTGACAGCCAGGGTGATGAGGAGAAAGCGCAACGCCCAGTCGCCAGTGGCGTGGGTGATGGTCTCGATCGGGTTGGCGCCCAGGTCCTGCTGAAAGAAGCGCCAGACCAGCCAGGCCGCCGGGATCAGACAGAGGGCAAAGAGCACTGCCTTGAGCGTGCTGATTTGCCCGGGCGAGAGCATGCGCAGCCCGGGGCTGCGTGATTGAGCTGCAGTGGTCATGACTCAGAAGTTCTTTTTGAGGTCCATGCCTGTGTAGAGCGAGGCGACCTGATCAGCATAACCGTTGAACGGCAGGGTGGGGCGCTTGAGGAAGTCGCCAATGCGGCGTTCCTTGGCCTGGCTCCAGCGCGGGTGATTCACGTCCGGATTCACGTTGGAATAGAAGCCGTACTCGCTCGGCGCGGCGTCGTTCCAGGCGGTGTTGGGCTGCTTGTCGGTGAGGCGGATGTGGACGATGGACTTGGCGCTCTTGAAGCCATATTTCCAGGGCACGACCAGGCGCAGCGGCGCGCCGTTCTGGTTAGGCAGCACATCACCGTAGAGGCCGACGGCCATGAGGGTGAGCGGGTGCATGGCTTCGTCCAGGCGCAGGCCTTCCTTGTACGGCCAGTTGAGCACCGGCAGGCGTGACATCACCTTGGGGTCATAAAGCGTGGTGAATTCGACGTACTTGGCGCTACCGAGC
Organism: Nitrogeniibacter aestuarii; assembly: GCF_017309585.1. Classification (NCBI taxonomy): domain Bacteria; kingdom Pseudomonadati; phylum Pseudomonadota; class Betaproteobacteria; order Rhodocyclales; family Zoogloeaceae; genus Nitrogeniibacter; species Nitrogeniibacter aestuarii. The sequence continues at coordinate 1,605,087 of NZ_CP071321.1, forward strand.
GGATCGACCTGCTTGAGCAGGGCCGAGAGCGGAAAACCCACCCAGGGCACGACCATGGACCAGGCCTCGACACAGCGCAGGCGGTAGATGCGCTCTTCGAGGGGGGCGAGCTTGATGAGCTCGTCAATGTCGAAGGTCTTCGGTTTGCCGACCAGACCATCGACCTTGACCGTCCATGGGCGGGTCTGCATGCGTCCGGCGTTGGCTGCGGGGTCGGACTTGTCGGTACCGAACTCGTAGAAGTTGCAGTAGCTGGTGATGTCCTTGCGTGGGGTGAGTTCTTCCGCTGTGCTGAGCGGGCTCTTGGCGATGGGGCCGGGCAGTCCGCTCTGGGCCGCCAGCAGGCGCGTCGGTTGCGACAGGGCCAGTCCGGCAGCGCTCAGCCCGGCCACCTGCAGGAAGCGCCGGCGGTCGGCATAGACCTCGGGCGGCGTGATTTCGGAAGGCAGGATGTCGTTGGGGCGTTTGATCAGCATGGCGTGTCTCGGTGTGTTGTCCTGTAGAGCAGACCGTGTGGCCTGCCACTTTCTTACACTCGGACGCAAAACCCGTTGCTGAGGTTCCGGGTGTGACGTCTGCTCAGGGGTTGAGTGCCTGATACACCGAGATTGCCACCGCCTGCAGTTCCTCCCGCGGAATCGGGCCCGTGAGTGCATAGCCCAATGGGCCATCGACCCAGTAGAACACATTCACGTCCTGAGCCTGTGCAAACCGGAAGGCGGTTTCCGTCGCTTCTTCCTCGTGGCATATGAACAGCGTCAGGCGCTGCCCCGTGGGGTCTTCATACATGAGCAGGGCGCCCGGACCATCGTGGCTGGCGATCAGGCGTCCACCGATCAGGCTGTAACCGTGTTGCTGCAGGTCGGGGGCGGTGATATGCCCACCAACACGCTTGCTCAACCAGGCGACCAGATGCTCGCGCTGGTCAGCCCCCACTTCGACCGGATGGCGGACCTCAGGGCTATAGACCGCATACGCCATCGCCGCATCCCTGACGATTGGAGACTGGGCCAGTGACGCGTCGGGTTGGCCAGCCTGATGGCCGACCAGATAGCCGCCGAACAGCCCAATGGCCAGCCAGCCGATGGCGGCGGCCATGCGCCAGCGACCGGCACTGGCCGGCTGCCCAGCGTCGATCCTGTCGAGAAGGGCTTCGGGAAGTGGTTCATCCATGACCGGGTCAAAGGCGTCATGGAAGAGCGTGCGTTGCTCGGCCCACGATGCCACGTCAGCCGCCGCTTGCGGGTTGCGCGCCAGCCAGGCGGCCACGCGCTCGCGTTCGGCATCGGCCAGCTGGTCGTCTGCGTAGGCGTGCAACAGGGATTCGTCGGGTGCGTTGTGTGTCATTTGATTCGCGTCAGTACGGCCTTGGGGCTCATGTGGTCTTTCAGTTGGCGTCTGGCTCGCGACAGGCGAGACATCACCGTGCCGATGGGCAGGTCCAGTACCTGGGCAATCTCCTCGTAACGCAGGTTCTCCAGACCGACCAGCAAGAGAATCTCTCGATGATCGGCACTCAATTGCTGCAGCGCCCGGTCCAGATCGCGCAGCTTCAGGCTGTCCTGTGTGGCATCGCGAACCGGCAAGGGTTCCACATCCACATCACTGCTGGCCCGCATCGGGTCGTTCTTGCGGATCTGATTCACGAACACGTTGTGCATCAGGGTGAGCAGCCATGCGCGCAGCGAGCCGCCCTGCCAGTGCCCCTGCTTGCGCAGAGCACGCTCCACCGTGTCCTGAACCAGATCGTCGGCACGCGCCTGATCGCCGACCAGCGCCCGGGCATAGCGCCTGATGCGCGGCAGTTCCGCAATCAAAGCCTGATCGTCGATCATCGACAGGTCCTGTTTTCGTTTTTCATGAGCGGGTTGGGCGTTTGACCTTTGATGGACAGCCTTCATGGGCAAGAACACATGGCATCCCGGATTATTCCCACACACATGAAAAAAAGCTTGACGCACTGCAGCCGCGACAGGTGTGGCGTGATTGGGCTAAACTTGAAGGCTTGTTTTTACACCGCTTTTTGCAGGAAAACCGATGTCCGACGCGACCAACAAACCCATTGACGATGTCCGAATCAAGGAAATCAAGGAGCTGGCGCCGCCCGTGCATGTGCTCCGCGAGTTTCCGGCCACCGACCGGGCCGCGGCCACCGCCTACGAGACGCGTCAGACGCTGCACCGTGTGCTGCACGGCATGGATGACCGCCTGATGGTGGTGATCGGCCCCTGTTCCATCCACGATTACGATGCGGCCATGGAGTACGCCCGTCTGCTCAAGGAGCAGGCTGACCGTCTCAAGGACGATCTGGTGATCGTGATGCGCGTGTACTTCGAAAAGCCGCGCACCACCGTGGGCTGGAAAGGCCTCATCAACGATCCGCACCTGGACGGCAGCTTCCAGATCAACGAGGGCGTGCGCCTGGCGCGCAAGCTGTTGTGGGAGATCAACGAGCTGGGCCTGCCCGCCGGGACCGAATTCCTCGACATGATCACGCCGCAGTACGTGGCCGACCTGATCAGCTGGGGCGCCATCGGCGCGCGTACCACGGAAAGCCAGGTGCACCGTGAGCTGGCCTCCGGGCTGTCCTGCCCGGTGGGCTTCAAGAACGGTACCGACGGCAACATGCGCATTGCGGTGGATGCCATCAAGGCCGCCCAGTCGCCGCACCATTTCCTGTCGGTGACCAAGGCCGGCCACTCGGCCATCGTGTCCACCACCGGCAACGAGGACTGTCACGTGATCCTGCGTGGGGGTAAAGCGCCCAACTACGATGCCCAGAGCGTGGACGCCGCCTGCAAGGAACTGGCCGCCAGTTCCGTGTCGGCCCGCGTGATGATCGATTTCTCCCATGCCAACAGCCGCAAGCAGCACCAGTTGCAGATCGAAGTGGCCGAGGATGTGGCCGGGCAGATGGCCGCGGGCGATGACCGCATCGTCGGTGTCATGGTCGAGTCGCACCTCAAGGAAGGCCGTCAGGATCTCAAGCCCGGTTGCGAGCTGGAATACGGCAAGAGCATCACCGATGCGTGCATCGGCTGGGACGACAGCATCAAGGTCCTCGATACCCTGGCAGAAGCCGTGCGTAACCGCCGTGTGAAGACAGCCAGCGTCTGATTTGCGCCGGCAACGGGCATCGCCCTGCATGAAAAGGTCCGCTCAAGGCGGGCCTTTTTTTGTGCTGGACTGAGCCCGGACGAGAAAAAAAACCCGCTCAGTCTCCCTGAGCGGGTCGGAAACAACAGCCTCGGCGCCGGGATCGGGACGAGTAATGCGCGTTGGCCGGTCAATGCTCCAAATCGTGAATTCCTTGAATCGCCTCCCTTACTTGCCGGCGTACTGGCGCACCAGCGCGTCCAGGGGAAGCGGGCGGATACGGCTGGCGTTGCCGGCGGAGCCGAAGGCTTCGAAGCGGGCACGGCAGATCTCCTGGGCGGCATCGCGGGCCGCCTTGAAGAATTTGCGCGGATCGAACTCGCTCTTTTTCTCCACCGCCAGGCGGCGCATGGCGCCGGTCATGGCCAGGCGCAGGTCGGTGTCGATGTTGACCTTGCGCACGCCGCTCTTGATGCCTTCGACGATGGCCTCGACCGGCACGCCGTAGGTTTCGCCGATTTCGCCGCCGTACTCGCGGATGATCTTGAGCCACTCCTGCGGCACGCTCGATGAGCCGTGCATCACCAGGTGGGTGTTGGGGATGCGGGCATGGATCGCACGAATACGGTCGATGGCCAGGATGTCGCCCGTGGGCGGGCGGGTGAATTTGTAGGCGCCATGGCTGGTGCCGATGGCCACGGCCAGGGCATCCACGCCGGTGGCGGCGACGAAGTCGGCCGCTTCGGACGGATCGGTGAGCAACTGGCTGTGATCGAGCACGCCTTCGGCGCCCACGCCGTCTTCCTCACCGGCCTGGCCGGTTTCCAGAGAACCCAGGCAGCCGAGCTCACCTTCCACGCTCACGCCCACAGCGTGGGCCATCTCGACCACGCGGCGGGTGACGTCGACGTTGTAGTCGTAGCTGGCCGGGGTTTTCATGTCTTCACGCAGGGAACCGTCCATCATCACGCTGGTGAAGCCGGAGCGGATCGACTGCTGGCACACGGCCGGGCTGGAGCCATGGTCCTGATGCATGCAGATGGGGATGTGCGGGTGCTGTTCGACCGCCGCTTCCACCATCTTGCGCAGGTAGGCTTCGCCGGCGTAGCCGCGGGCGCCCGCGCTGGCCTGCAGGATGACCGGGCTGTCGGTCTCTTCGGCGGCGGCCATGATGGACTGGATCTGTTCCATGTTGTTGATGTTGAAGGCGGGCACGCCGTAGCCGTTCTCGGCGGCGTGGTCCAGCAACTGTCGCAGGGCAATCATTGCCATGAGGATGTCTCCTGAAAAGGGGTATTCGTTGGGCGCGCGCTCAGGCCACCAGGGCGCGGGCGGTGTCGGTCACGGCCTCGGCGGTGAAGCCGTAGCGCTTCATCAGGGCGCCGGCGGGGGCTGACTCGCCGAAGCGATCCACGCCGATCACATCTGCCTTGGGCGCGCCGACCATGTACTTCCACCAGGTATCGGGATGCGCGGCCTCGACCGCCAGGCGCGCGACACCATCGGGCAGTACGCTGCGCTTGTAGCTGTCGGCCTGGCGGTCGAAGACGTTGGTGCAGGGCATGGAGACCACGCGTACGCCGATGCCCTCGGCGGCCAGTGCTTCGCGGGCCGCCATGGCCAGCGCCACTTCCGAGCCGGTCGCCATGATCACCAGCTTCGGCGCGTCGGCGTCGGCCAGCACGTAGCCGCCACGGGCAATGTCGTCGAGCTGGGCTTCATCACGCGACTGGTGCGGCAGGTTCTGGCGCGACAGGGCGAGCAGGGTGGGGCCGTCGGTGCGGCTGATGCCGGCGTTCCAGGCGGCCTGGGTCTCGACCGCGTCGCACGGGCGCCAGACATCGACGCCCGGAATCAGGCGCAGGCTGGGCACATGTTCCACCGGCTGGTGGGTGGGGCCGTCTTCGCCCAGGCCGATCGAGTCGTGGGTCATCACGAACACCACGCGCTGCTTCATGAGCGCGCTCATGCGGATGGCGTTGCGGGCGTAGTCGGAAAACACCAGGAAAGTGGCGCCGAAGGGCACATAGCCGCCGTGCAGGGCGATGCCGTTGAGGGCGGCCGACATGCCGAACTCGCGCACGCCCCAGTTGATGTGGCGGCCGAACTGGTCGGCGCGCACGGCACCGCAACCCGGCCAGTCGGTCAGGTTGGAGTGGGTCAGGTCGGCCGAACCGCCGAGCAGCTCGGGCAGGGCGCGAGCGACACGCTCGATGGCGACCTGACTGGCCTTGCGGGTGGCGATGGTGGCGGCCTCATTGTCGGCACGACGCACCAGGGCCGGGGCGAGGGCGCGCCAGCTCGAGGGCAGATCGCCACGCATGCGGCGTTCGAACTCTGCCGCCAGTTCGGGATGGGCGGCACGGTAGGCTGCCATGCGGGCTTCCCATTCGGTGCGATCGCGTTCGCCCTTGGCGCGGCCATCGAAGCTCTCGCGGATTTCCTGCGGGATGTCGAAGGGCGCATGGGCCCAGTCGAGCGCGGCTCGGGTGGCGGCGATTTCGTCTGCGCCCAGCGGGGCTCCATGCACGCCGGCGGTACCGGCGCGCGCCGGGCTACCCTTGCCGATGGTGGTGCGGCAGCAGATGAGAGTCGGGCCGATATCGTTTTCGGTATTGGCCAGAGCTTCGCGGATGGCACGGTCGACGTCTTCCACGTCGTGGCCGTTGACGTTCTCGACCACGTTCCAGCCGTAGGCACGGAAGCGGGCGGGTGTGTCGTCACCGAACCAGCCGGCGGTGTCGCCGTCGATTGAAATGCGGTTGTCGTCCCAGAAGCAGATGAGCTTGGACAGGCGCTGAACGCCGGCCAGGCTGGCGGCCTCGTGGCTGATGCCTTCCATCAGGCAGCCGTCACCCAGGAACACCCAGGTGTGGTGATTGACGATGTCGTGGCCGGGGCGGTTGAATTCCTGAGCCATGAGCTTTTCGGCCATGGCCATGCCGACGGCGTTGGTGATGCCCTGACCGAGCGGGCCGGTGGTGGTTTCCACCCCCGGTGTGTGCCCCACTTCCGGGTGGCCGGCGGTGCGGCTGTCGAGCTGGCGAAACTGCTTGATGTCATCCAGCGAAACGTCGTACCCACTCAGGTGAAGCAAGGCGTAGAGCAGCATCGAGCCATGCCCGTTGGAGAGCACGAAACGGTCGCGGTCGGCCCAGTCCGGGCGCGCCGGATCGTGCTTGAGATGGCGTGTCCACAAGGCGACGGCAATCTCGGCCATGCCCATGGGCATGCCCGGGTGGCCGGACTTGGCGGCCTCGACGGCGTCGATGGCCAGAAAGCGCAGCGCATTGGCGCGCAGGGTGTCGATGGCGGCGGTCGAAAGACGGGTGTTCATGCAGCGGTCTCCGAAGTTTTGGGTGTCCGTGGGCCGGGCGAACCCGGCCGGTGAAGTGATCCGAAGCGAGCCGTGCTCAGAGCAACTTCCTGCGCTGTTCCATCAGGCGCCAGACGAAGGGCGTGAAGATCAGCTGCATGGCCAGCTCCATCTTCCCGCCGGGTACCACGATGGTGTTGGCGCGGCTCATGAAGCTGTCGTGGATCATGCCCAGCAGGTAGGGGAAGTCGATGCCCTTCGGATTGGCGAAACGGATCACCACCATCGATTCGTCCGCGGTCGGGATGTCGCGGGTGATGAACGGGTTCGACGTATCCACCATCGGCACCCGCTGGAAGTTCACATGGGTGCGGCCGAACTGCGGCACGATGTAGTGCACGTAGTCGTGCATGCGCCGCAGGATGGTGTCGGTCACCGCCTCGGTGGAGTAGCCGCGGGTGTTCTTGTCGCGGTGCAGCTTCTGAATCCATTCGAGGTTCACCACCGGCACCACGCCCACCAGCAGGTCGGGATGCTTGGCCACGTTCACGTTGCCGTCCACGACCGCGCCGTGCAGACCTTCGTAGAACAGCAGGTCGGTACCCGGAGGAACATCTTCCCATGGCGTAAAGGTGCCCGGCTCCTGCTTGTAGGGGGCGGCTTCCTCGGCGTTGTGCAGGTATTTGCGGCGCTTGCCTTCGCCGCACTCGCCATAGGTGCGAAACAGGTTTTCCAGCTCGCTGAACAGGTTGGCCTCGGGGCCGAAGTGGGAGAGCTTGCAGTCGCTGCCGGCGGTTTCGCAGGCGGCCATCTTCTCGCGCATTTCAACACGGTTGAAAGCGTGGAAACTGTCGCCCTCGACGATGGCCGGTGTCACGCCTTCACGACGGAAGATGTGTTCGAAAGTGCGTTGCACCGTGCTCGTGCCGGCGCCGGACGAGCCGGTGATGGCAATGATGGGATGACGTTCGGACATGATGTGTGCCCCTGTGACGATGGAAGGATCTGTGCTGGATCGTGCCGAACGGCAGCGTCAGCGATGCCGCGCGACAGTCCTCACTGTCACGTGCCAACGCGCCGTCCGGGCGGTCCGGGTTGTCAGGTGGTCAGGAACAGGCCGCGCGCGTGAAACAGCGGCAGCTCGTGTGTCTCGCTGTTGAACAGCGGCTCCGCGTGGTAGCGCTCGATGCGCTCGACCTCTTCCGAGGAGCCGAAGACGAACCCGATGCGCTGGTGCAGCGATTCGGGTTCGACCTCCAGGACCGGTAACATGCCGGTCGAGGCGCGGCCGCCGGCCTGCTCGATCAGGAAACCGATCGGATTCGCTTCGTACAGCAGGCGCAGACGTCCGGGCTTGCTCGGGTCCTTCCGGTCGCGGGGGTACAGGAACACGCCGCCGCGGGTCAGGATGCGGTGGGTTTCGGCCACCAGCGAGGCCACCCAGCGCATGTTGAAGTCCTTGCCGCGCGGGCCGCTCTTGCCGGCCAGACACTCTTCCACGTAGCGGCGCACCGGGGATTCCCAGAAGCGGGAGTTCGACGCATTGATCGCGAATTCCTGCGTGGCGGCGGGAATACGGATGTCCGGGTGGGTGAGAAAGAAGTCTCCGATGATCGGATCGAAGGTGAAACCGGCCACGCCGTTGCCCACCGACAGCACCAGCATGGTCGAAGGACCGTAGATGGCGTAGCCCGCAGCCACCTGCTTGACCCCCGCCTGGAGAAAGTCTTCGGGCTTGGCATGCTCGCCGGGCGTGGGTGCGCGCAGGATGGAGAAGATCGAACCGACCGACACATTCACGTCGATGTTGGACGAGCCGTCGAGCGGGTCGAAGGAGAGCAGGTACTTGCCCAGCTTGTGACCGTCGGGAATGCGGATCGTCTCTTCGTTTTCCTCGGACATCATCCCGGCGAGGGTGCCACCCCAGTGGGTGGCACGTTCGAAGATTTCGTCGGCCAGCACGTCGAGCTTTTTCTGGGTCTCGCCCTGGACGTTTTCCGTCTCGAGCGAACCGAGCACGCCGCCGAGGGCACCGTGCGCCACAGCCCGCGAGATGGCCTTGCAGGCCTGGGCGACCTGAAGGATGAGGGCGTTGAATTCGCCGGTGGCACCGGGGTGCTGCCGACGTTGGGAAATCAGGTATTCCGTGAGCGTGGTGCGTTCCAGGCTGAACATGAGTGTCTCCTCACAAGGTGTTCCTGGGTCGGCGCTTCTGTGGCGCCGTGGGTGTTACGGGGTGGGCGCCCGGCGTCAGGCGGCCGCTTCGGCAAAATGCCGGCTGCTACGCACGTCTGCGGCAGTCAGGGTCTGGAGTTGATCGACGCTGATCGTCTGATCGGCGCCGTTGAACAGTCTCAATGCCTGGCGCAGGCGCATGCGGTCGAGCGCATTGCGCACACTGCGCGCGTTGGCGAAGTGCGGGTGCTGACGACGCAGGACGAGGTATTCCTCGAAGGCCTTGCGGGCCCCGTCGTCAAAGCGGTAGTTCCAGTCGTCGAGCATGCGCTCGGCGATCTTGAGCAGTTCTTCGTTCCCGTAGTCGGGGAAATCCACGTGATGGGCGATGCGCGATTTCATGCCGGGGTTGGAGGTGAAGAACTTCTCCATGCGGTCGGCGTAGCCGGCCAGGATCACCACCAGGTCGTCGCGCTGGTTCTCCATCACCTGGAGCAGGATCTCGATGGCCTCCTGGCCATAGTCCTTTTCGTTCTCCGGGCGGTAGAGGTAGTAGGCCTCGTCGATGAACAGCACGCCGCCCATGGCGCGCTTGAGCACTTCCTTGGTCTTGGGCGCGGTGTGGCCGATGAACTGGCCCACCAGATCGTCACGGGTCACCGACACCACGTGGCCCTTGCGCACGTAGCCGAGGCGATGCAGCACCTCGGCCATGCGCAGGGCGAGGGTGGTCTTGCCCGTGCCGGGGTTGCCGGTAAAGCACATGTGCAGGGACGGCGGCTCGGTGGCCAGACCCATGCGCTGGCGCACGCGGTCCACCAGCAGCAGGGCGGCGATTTCGCGCACGCGCTGCTTGACGGGGGCCAGGCCCACGAGCTCGTTGTCGAGCCGGTCGAGGACGTCGGCGACGCCCGCTTCGCGGTATTCCGCGGCCAGATCGATCTGCTCGATCGCCTGTGTGCCTTCGGTCTGCTCGGTACGTTCTTCAGTGGCTTCGGTCGTGCTCATGATGCGTGTCCCGTGTTGCTTTGTGTTGGGTGGGGCGAGGTGCGTCCATCGCTGCACACCCCGCCCCGAACTTCCCTGAGGGAGGGGAAGACGGTACTGCGCTCGGGCGTATCAGCCGTAGCGCTTGCCCTCGGGCTGGCGGTTGACCGCGTAGCTCTCGAGCGTGTAGTGGATCGTGCGGCCGGAGCCCTCACGACGGGTCAGGCGGAAGCCCGGCTCCTCGCTGGGACGGCTGACGATGAAGGACAGCCGGATGGTTTCCCAGCCCTTGGTGGAGTCGAAGGCGTTGATCCGGATGTAGTGCTCCGGGTTGGCCTCGCGGCAGGCCTTCAACTCCATCATGGCGCCGGCAGCGTCACTCAGGTCGAACATCGGGTGGCCCCACATGTTCCAGTAGGTGTTGCGCGGGTGCGGATCGTCCGTGTATTCGATCGATACGGCCCAACCCTGACGCAGGCAGTACTCGAACTGGGCGGAAATCTGCTCGTCCGTCAGGTCCGGCAGGAAGGAAAAGGCGCCTTGTGTGATTCGCATGTTGGTCTCCTTGATCTGGTTCAGGCTCAGGCGCTGGTCGGCGTGGCCACGAAGTCGGACGTGTCGGTGCTCGTGTAGTTGAAGGTGACTTCACCCCAAGTATCGAGCGCGGCGCGCAGCGGGCTGCAATGCTCGGCGGCGGCCTTGAGGATCTCCGGACCTTCGTTGACGATGTCGCGGCCTTCGTTGCGAGCCAGCACCATGGCTTCGAGCGCCACACGGTTGGCTTGCGCGCCGGCCTGGATGCCCATCGGGTGGCCGATCGTGCCGCCGCCGAACTGCAGCACCACTTCGTCGCCGAACAGGTCGAGCAGCTGGTGCATCTGGCCGGCGTGGATACCGCCGGAAGCGACCGGCATAACGCGCTTGGTGGAGCACCAGTCCTGATCGAAGAAGATGCCGCGCGGCAGATCCTGCTTGGTGTACATGTCGCGGCAGGTGTTGTAGAAGCCCTGGACGGTCATCGGGTCGCCCTCCAGCTTGCCCACGGCGGTGCCGGCGTGCAGGTGATCGACACCGGCCAGACGCAGCCACTTGGCAATGACGCGGAAGCTCACGCCATGGTTCTTCTGGCGGGTGTAGGTGCCGTGGCCTGCGCGGTGCATGTGCAGGATCATGTCGTTCTCGCGGCACCAGTTGCTGATCGACTGGATGGCGGTGTAGCCGATGATCAGATCGACCATGACGATGCACGAACCCAGGTCGCGGGCGAATTCGGCACGTTTGTACATCTCCTCCATGGTGCCGGCGGTGATGTTCAGGTAGTGGCCCTTGAGTTCGCCGCTGTGGGCCGCCGCGCTGTTCACCCCTTCCATGCAGTACAGGAAACGGTCACGCCAGTGCATGAACGGCTGGGAGTTGATGTTCTCGTCGTCCTTGGTGAAGTCGAGACCACCTTTCAGGGCCTCGTACACCACTCGGCCGTAGTTCTTGCCCGACAGGCCCAGCTTCGGCTTCATGGTGGCGCCCAGCAGCGGACGGCCGAACTTCTCGAGGCGCTCGCGCTCGACCACGATACCGGTCGGGGGGCCACGGAAGGTCTTCACGTAAGCCTGCGGCAGGCGCATGTCTTCCAGACGGGCGGCCTTGAGCGGCTTGAAGCTGAACACGTTGCCGATGATGGAGGCGGTCAGGTTGGCGATCGAGCCTTCCTCGAACAGGTCCAGGTCATAGGCCACGTAGCAGAAGTACTGGCCTTCCTGTCCCGGCACCGGATCCACGCGGTAGGCCTTGGCGCGGTACATGTCGCTGGCGGTCAGGCGGTCGGTCCACACCACGGTCCAGGTGGCGGTGGAAGATTCACCAGCCACGGCGGCGGCCGCTTCGATCGGATCCACACCTTCCTGGGGGGTAATACGGAACACCGCCAGCACGTCGGTATCCTTCACTTCGTAATCCGGATCCCAGTAGCCCATCTGGGCGTACTTCAGCACGCCAGCCTGATAACGCTTTTTCGGATCGGTGATGATCGAATCGCTCGCACCCATTTGTCTTGTCCTCCGTTGTTGATGGACTCGACAATACGGCGGTGTCGATATAAGGTCGAATCGTTTATTCTGAGATTTGAGATAAGGTTTTGTTATGAAGCTCGACCAGCGGGTGACATTGAAGCAACTTCGTGCACTGCTCGCCGTCGCCGATACGGGCAGCTTCACCATGGCAGCGCGCCATCTGCACATCACGCAACCTGCTGTTTCCATGCAGATTCGGGATCTCGAGGCGGTGGTCGGGGGCGTTCTGGTCGACGGTCGGCGCGAGGTCCGGCTGACCGCGTCCGGTGAAATCATGGTGCGGCGCGCAAGAGAGGTGGTGCATGCGCTGGAAATGGCAGGGCACGAATTATTGACGGCGCGCGGGGTCGCGGCGGGCACCATCGACATGGTGGTAATCACCACGGCCGAGTATTTCGTGCCCCGCTTACTCGCCGAATTCGGCCGTCGCTACCCCGACATCCGCATCCGCCTCTCGGTGGCGAACCGAGCCGAGGTCTATCAGATGCTCGACGAGCGCCGCGCGGCCCTGGCCATCATGGGCACGCCGCCCGGGCGGCTGCCGCTCAAGGTGATTCCGTTCGCGCCGCACCGCCTGAGTTTCGTCGCCAGCCCGGACCATCATCTGGCCGGCAAGACCCATATTCCACCGGCAGCGCTGGCTGAGGAACGCCTGCTGTTGCGGGAGCGAGGGTCCGGAACGCGGGATCATCTGGAGCGCTATCTCAAGTATCACGGGGTCCGGCCGCTGCGGGCAGACGAACTGGGCAGCAACTCCACGCTGAAGCAGGCGGCCATGGCGGGGCTGGGGGTGGCCTTTCTGTCACACCACGTGTTCGAGATGGAAGAGGCCGCAGGCCGACTCGTTCGACTCGATGTCACGGGCACGCCGGTAGAGCGCGAATGGAACGTGATCGTGCGCGTCGACCAACAGGTGAGCCCCGCGGTGCAGACGCTGGTGGACTTCCTTCAGGACGACGGCGTGAAGCTCATGCACGCCAAGCCGGCTCAGAACGTGAAGTAGGACTTCTTGTAGGCGATGGCAACCATCAGCAACAGCAACGTGACCAGCCAGCCGCCGATGTAGACATAGGTGACCTTGCGGGCGCGCTCGGCCTCGACCCCCTTGCGCGGATGCATGCCCTTGAACAGGAAAACCAGCTTCGCGGACAGGTTGATGCACACGATGTTCACCGCCAGCAGCATGAGCGCCCCGACCGCGGCGTTCCATTGACCGACGCCAAGGCTCAGACCCACCGCCGCGGCAGGCGGCAGCAGCGCCACTGCCACCATGACCCCCACGAGAATGCTCGATAACCCGGTCGTGAGCGACAGGGCGGCAGCGGCACCAGATGCCAGTGCCAGCGCGATGGCATCCATGCCGACCAGGGTGCGTGAGGTGAGTTCATGGCTCTTGGCGAAGCCTTCAGGCCAGATCAGGCCGATGAATGAAGACACGCCGAGCGCGATGACTACGCCCACGGCCAGCGCCTTGGCGGCCTTGCGCATCAGCTTGAGTTCGCCCAGCGCGGTGCCCAGCGACAGGGCCAGGTTGGGGCCGAGCAGGGGGGCAATCACCATGGCGCCGATGACCACGGCCGGGCTGTCTTCAATCAGGCCGATCGAGGCGACAAGCGCAGACAGGAACATCAGTGCGATCACGTCGCGATCGACCCGGCAGTTGCATTCGACGGTGGTCAGCAGGCTTTCGCGGGTCTCCGGTGCCTTTTCTTCAACCTCTTCTTCTTCGATATCCGGCTTGGGCAGAATGGTCTCGACCGGCAAGACAACGATGCGAGCTGTCATCTGAGCGCCAAGCAAGGACTGAGTGATGTCCAGGGCTTCCTGCAGGTGATCGTCGCGAACGAGCATGCGGCATGGACGCATGCCGTCATCCCCGACGGGGAAAAAGCGGATATCGAGGGCTTTGACCTTGTCGGCGATGCCGATCAGGGTGTCGGTGCTGGTCGCCTCTGCGACGACTTCTACATATTTCATGTCGGGGTCCGGGTTGGGGGGTCAGCCGAACATCAGCGGCCACAGGGCGGTCACCACAGCGACGAGCGCGACCACAAGCGCCAGTCGGGTGCGCTTTTGTGCCCGGTCAATGGCCGAGACCAGTTGCGCCTGTTGCTCGGCCAGCCGGGTGATGAGTTCGGTCTGGGTTTCGTTGCGCTCCTCGAGGGTCAGCACGATGCGGTTGAGTGCGTCGAGCCGGGCCTCGGGCGTGGCGGCTTCAGCCCCATCGTCGGCGGTGCCGGGCTTGGGGTCGGTACGCATGCGCGACCACAGCTCCTTGGCGCCCTTGACGATGGCGGGGGAGGCGGCGATGACTTCGGTCCAGGGAATGGCCTTGGCGGCGATAGCCCACGGGAACGGCATGGAAATCTCCTGAGCGGGTTGTTCATGACGTCGGGTCTTTCTGTCAGACCCGGCGCTCGTGGGGTCGTTCCGGGCGAGCACGGAAAAATGATATTCGGCTCAAGTCGGACGGGGATCGACCGTGAGAACAAGATACAAGTAAAACCGTTCCAGCGAGGGAGCAACCATGATCGACAGCGAATTACGCCATTCGAGGGTGCTGATCTGCGACGACTCCACCACCAACGTGCTGCTGCTCAAGGCACTGCTCGAAGCCGAGGGCCTGACCCGGATCGAAACGCAGACGGACCCACGCCGCGTGCTGCCGTGCCTGGAGGCCAACGTCGACACCGATCTGCTGCTGCTGGACCTGGAAATGCCACACATGCATGGATTCGATGTCATGCGTGCCATTCGCGAGACGATGCCCGGCCGTGCCGATGTGATGCCCATTCTGGTTATCACCGGCACTGCGGCGGCCGACGCCCAGACCCAGGCGCTTGAGCTGGGCGCGACGGATTTTGTCCACAAGCCCTTCGATCAGACCGAGGTGCTGCTGCGGGTGCGCAATCTGTTGAGAATGCGCTACGGCTACGTGCGCCAGTTGCAGATCAGCGAGGAACTCGAGCGCAAGGTGCAGGCGCGGACTCAGGAGCTCACGCGGGCGACCGATGCCTTTGTCCATAAACTTGCCCAGGTGTGCGAGATGCGTGATATCGAGACCGGCAAGCACATCCTACGCGTCGGTCGCATGGCGCGGATGCTGGCCGAAGCCTGTGGCATGCCCGAGACCATCTGTTTCATGATCGAGCGCGCCGCGCCGCTGCACGATGTGGGCAAGATCGGGATTCCCGATGAGATTCTGCTCAAGCCCGGCAAGCTGACCGATGACGAGTACCTGCATATGAAGACCCACGCGACCATCGGGCAGTCCATTCTCAACGAGCATGATTCGCTGCTGGTGCAGATGGCCGCGACCATTGCCACCTCACATCATGAACGCTGGGACGGCACCGGCTACCCGGAAGGCCTGCGGGGCGAATCGATCCCCATCGAGGGGCGCATCACCGCCATCTGCGATGTGTTCGACGCGCTGATGTCACAACGGCCCTACAAGAATCCGTGGTCGGAGCAGGATGCGGTGGAGTATCTGGTGTCCCAGTCCGGGCACCAGTTCGATCCGAAGCTGGTGGATCTGTTCGTTCAGCACATCAACGACGTGGAGCGCATTCGCGACGAGTGCGATGCGATGGCCTGAGCGAAGACCGACGCCGGGCTGACCCGGCGCCGGTTCTCTTGGTCAGCCGGCCTGGTTCAGCTTGTCGAGCTGCGGCTTGAGCTTGGACAGGGTGTCCTGGAAAGCGGCCAGGCGCTCGCGTTCCTGATTGACCACGGCCTCGGGGGCTCTGGCCACGAAGCTCTCGTTGGCCAGTTTGCCTTCAGCCTTCTTGATTTCACCTTCGAGGCGGGCCACTTCCTTGCCCACGCGCTCGCGCTCGGCGGCAATGTCGATCTCCACCTTGAGCATGAGCTTGAAGTCGCCCACCACGGCCACCGGGGCCAGTTCGTCGGTGCCGATGTCGGCCACCGCCGTGACCGACTCGAGCTTGGCCAGCCCCTTCAGATACGGCGCCAGTTCGGCAATGGCCTCGGCCGGACCCGCCACCACCAGCGGCAGGCGCTGGGCGGGGGAGATGTTCATCTCGCCACGCAGGTTACGGCAGGCGTGGGCGAGGCGCTTGAGCTCGGCCATCTTGGCTTCGCAGGCTTCGTCGATGCGGCTCATGTCGGCAGCCGGGTAGCGGGCCTCCATGATGCTCTCGGTGTCCTTGCGCTTGGCCAGCGGCGCGACCGTCTGCCACAGCTCTTCGGTGATGAAGGGCATGAGCGGGTGGGCCAGGCGCAGCGTGGTTTCGAGCACGCGCAGCAGGGTGCGGCGGGTGGCGCGCTGCTGGCTCTCGGTGCCTTCGTTCATCTGCACCTTGGCCACTTCCAGATACCAGTCGCAGTACTCGTCCCAGACGAATTCATAGACGGCCTTGGCCAGCAGGTCGAAGCGGTAGTCGGCGAACTGACGGGCCACTTCGGCTTCCACACGCTGCAGGTGAGAGGTGATCCAGCGGTCGGCGAAGGAGAAGTCCAGGTAGCCGCCCGGGGTGCACGCGTCGGCGTTGTGGTTTTCCAGCCCGCAGTCCTTGCCCTCGACGTTCATGAGCACGAAGCGGGTGGCGTTCCACAGCTTGTTGCAGAAGTTGCGATAGCCCTCGCAGCGCTGCAGGTCGAACTTGATGTCGCGGCCCGGGCTGGCGAGTGAGGCAAAGGTGAAGCGCAGGGCGTCGGTGCCGAAGGCGGCAATGCCGTCCGGGAACTCCTTGCGGGTCTTCTTCTCGATGCTCGCGGCCTGCTTCGGGTTCATGAGGCCGGTGGTGCGCTTGGCGACCAGATCGTCGAGGGAGATGCCGTCGATCAGGTCGATCGGGTCGAGCACGTTACCTTTGGACTTGGACATCTTCTGGCCTTCACCGTCGCGGATCAGGCCGTGCACGTACACGTCCTTGAACGGGATCTTGCCGGTGATGTGCTTGGTCATCATGACCATGCGCGCCACCCAGAAGAAGATGATGTCGAAACCGGTGACCAGTACGGTCGAGGGCAGGTAGAGGTCGATGGCCGGGTTGGATTGCTCCGGCCACTCGGGCGTCCAGTCCAGGGTCGAGAACGGCCACAGGGCGGAGGAGTACCAGGTGTCGAGCACGTCGTCGTCACGCTTGAGCGTGCCGGTGTAGCCGTCGTTGGCAGCCAGCGCCTTGGCTTCGTCCTCGTTGTGGGCCACATAGCACTGGCCGTCTTCGCCGTACCAGGCCGGGATCTGATGACCCCACCACAGCTGACGGGAGATACACCAGTCCTGGATGTTGTTGAGCCACTGGTTGTAGGTGTTGACCCAGTTCTCGGGGTGGAACTTGATCTCGCCCGAGGACACCACTTCCAGCGCCTGCTCGGTGATGCTCTTGCCGTTGGCGCCCGGCTTGCTCATGGCGACGAACCACTGGTCGGTCAGCATAGGTTCGATGACCACGCCGGTGCGATCGCCGCGCGGCACCTTGAGCGAATGCTTTTCGATCTCGACCAGTACGCCGGCCGCTTCCAGATCGGCGACCACCTGCTTGCGTGCGTCGAAACGGTCCATGCCGGCCAGATTGGCGGGCATGTCGGTCGTGCTCTTGGCCTGGCCTTTGGTATCGAAGACTTCGGCGGTGGCCGGCACCGTGCCATCCAGATTGAGGATAACGATCATGTCGAGGCCGTGACGCTGGCCCACGGCATAGTCGTTGAAGTCATGCGCCGGGGTGACCTTCACGCAGCCGGTGCCGAACTCGCGATCCACGTAGTCGTCCGCAATGATCGGGATCTGACGGCTGGTGAGCGGCAGGGTGACGGTCTTGCCGATCAGGCTGGCGTAGCGCTCGTCTTCCGGATGCACCATCACGGCCACGTCGCCGAGCATGGTTTCCGGACGCGTGGTGGCCACGGTCAGGCCCTTCAGATCGCCCACGGGGCCGTCGGTGAAGGGGTAGAGGATGTGCCACAGGTGGCCGCTCTCTTCTTCCTGCTCCACTTCCAGGTCTGAGACGGCGGTGCCGAGCTTCGGGTCCCAGTTCACCAGGCGCTTGCCGCGGTAAATGAGGCCCTCATTGAACAGGCGTACGAAAGTTTCGGTGACGGTCTTGGACAGGCCGTCGTCCATCGTGAAGCGCTCGCGCTTCCAGTCCGGGCTGGTGCCGAGGCGACGCATCTGCTGGGTGATGGTGCCGCCGGAGTATTCCTTCCACTCCCACACCTTCTCGAGAAACTTCTCGCGGCCCAGGTCGTGACGGCTGACGCCCTGTGCGTCGAGCTGGCGCTCGACCACGATCTGGGTGGCGATGCCGGCATGGTCGCAGCCCGGCTGCCACAGGGTGTTGGCGCCGCGCATGCGGTGGTAGCGGGTGAGCGCATCCATGATGGTCTGGTTGAAACCATGACCCATGTGCAGCGTGCCGGTCACGTTCGGCGGCGGCAGCAGGATGCAGAAGGCGTCGGTGTTGGAGGTGTCGAGGCCGGCGTCGAAATAGCCGCGCGACTCCCATTCGGGGTACCAGCGGCGTTCGATGTCCGCCGGCTCAAAGCTTTTAGCCAGTTCCATGGTGTTCAAGAACTCGATGTTGGAATTCGGAGCGAATCCGCGATTATAGCGGACGCAGGCGGGCGCTTCCCGATCGAAGCGCCCGGATTGGGGTGTGGCGTGACTTATCTGCTGCGCGGATCGTTGGCGTCGAGCAACTGGGAGATTTCGTTGGAAATGTCCGAGAGCAGGGTGGAGCGCACATGCGCGTGGATTTCGTCACGGATGCGTGCTTTGGCCGCGTCGATCTGGGCCGAGAGGACGACGGGCAGTTCGGTATTGAGCCAGTCGTCCACCCGGCGATGGATGAGGGCGTCAAGCTCGATGAGCTGCTCGACAAAGTCGGGTGGCACGCTCTGGGGGCTTGCCGCCACGTGGGTGGATGGCGCTGGCATGCCGTCGTCCACCGAGGTCAGGACCGGTAGATCGTCGTCTTCGTCCACCACTTCGGTGAGCATGGGGGGCTCGTCGTCACGCATCGGTGGATGGCGGTGGCGCTGCAAGAAGGCGTCCGCCTGATCGATGAGGCGGTCAGCCTCTTCGGTCTCGGGCAGGAAGATGAAAGGTTCCCGCTGGTCGCTCAAGCGCGCTCTCCCGTGTTGTGAGCCTGCGGCTTGATGCCGCTGGCAGCATATTGCTTCCAGCGCAGGCGCGCCGGCCCCCGATGGTGCTCCTCGCGTCCGACCACCTCGACCACCATCTTGAAGCGGTCGAACCCCGGCGGGACCTCTTCGCAGAGATTGATGATCACATCGTCGTGCAGCCAGCCGCCCTCGGGCATGCCCGTGCCCAGGGTGATCGGCGTCTCGGCCGCCAGCGGGCTGAGGATGCCCACGTGGGGCATGAAGCCCATGGGCTGGCGCGTCCACATCAATTGGTCCAGCTGCCGGGCGATGGCGTCGTCCGGCAGTAGTACGGTCACCTTGCGCCCGGCGTTGAAGGCCTTGGCCGCCAGATGGCAGGCCACACCTGCCAGGTCGGGCGCGTCGTGATAGAAGTGGACGTCGGTCACCGGGCTCAGGCCGCGTTGGCGCGCTGGATCAGGAACTCGGCCAGCAGCGGCACCGGCCGGCCGGTGGCGCCCTTGGCGTCGCCGGACACCCAGGCGGTACCTGCGATGTCCAGATGGGCCCATTTATAGGCCTTGGTGAAGCGCGACAGGAAGCAGGCGGCGGTGATGGAGCCGGCGTCACGACCACCTATGTTGGCCATGTCCGCGAAGTTGCTCTTGAGCTGGTCCTGATAATCGTCCCAGATCGGCAACTGCCAGACCCGGTCGCCCGTGTCGTTGCCCACGGCCGTGAGCTCTTGCGCCAGCTCGTCATCGTTGGCGAACAGGCCGGTGGGCACCTTGCCCAGGGCGATGATGACCGCGCCCGTCAGGGTGGCGATGTCGATCACGCAGGCCGGCTTGAATTTCTCGGCGTAGGTGAGGGCGTCGCACAGGATGAGACGGCCTTCGGCGTCGGTGTTGAGAATCTCGATGGTCTGGCCCGACATGGAGGTGACCACATCACCCGGCCGCGTGGCACGGCCGCTGGGCATGTTCTCGGTACTGGGCACGATGCCGACCACGTTGATCGGCAGGTCCATCTCGAGGACGGCCTTCATGGTGCCGAAGACGGTGGCCGCGCCACACATGTCGTACTTCATTTCGTCCATGCCCGCACCCGGCTTGAGCGAGATGCCCCCGGTGTCGAAGGTGATGCCTTTGCCCACCAGCACCACCGGCGCGTCCTTCGCCTTGCCGCCCTTGTATTCCATGATGATGAACTTGGGCGGCGTGTCGGCGCCCTGGGCAACCGAGAGCAAGGAGCCCATGCCGAGTTTTTCCATGTCGGCGCGCTCAAGGACAGTGGTCTTGAGCTTGCTCTTCTTGGCGAGTTTTTCGGCGGTCTCGGCCAGGTAGGTCGGGTTGCAGACGTTGGCCGGCAGGTTGCCCAGGTCCTTGGTCAGCGCCATACCGCTGGCGATGGCCTGGCCCTGCGCAATGGCGGTCTTGAGCGCGGCGCTGGCGCTCTCGGCCACAAGGAACTGCACCTTGCGGATGCCCGTGGCCGGTGATTTTTCCTTGCGCGGTGCGTCGAACTTGTAGGCGGCGGCAGCGAGAATGCGCGCTGCCTGCTGCAGGCACCAGGCAGCGTCGCGCCCGGGAATGCTCATGTCGATGCACACGGAGGCATCCTTGCCCGGCAGCTTGGCCAGGGTGCGGCCGACGGCAGTCATGGCGTCACGGAAGGCTTTGTCATTGACTTCGTCCGGCGCGCCCAGGCTCACCAGCAGCAAGCGTTCGGCCTTGAGGCCGGCCAGCCCGGCAAGCAAGGCAGTGCTGCCGGCCTTCTTGTCCAGATCGCCCTGCTTGAGCACGCGCGACAGCGCTCCCTCGGTGGCAGTGTCGACTGCCTGGGCAGCGGCTGTGAGGCTGCCGTCGCTGTACGCACCAACGACGATGCAGGCGCGCTTGAGTTCTTCGGGGGTGCCGGTCTTTATGGTAAATTCCACGTGCTGTTCCTCTGGCGGGGATGTGTTCTTCAACGTGTTCGATTATGGCGCGTCGCCAGAGTGCCGTCAAAACGCCCAAATGCCCTCAAACCTCATTCTTTCGTCATTCGCGCGATGATCTTTCTGCGCGCTGCCCAGCGTGAATTTGCCAACACCGCCATCGCGGTGTTCGTTGCCCTGTTCGCCATTCTGGTGACCACGGTGCTCATCCGCCTGCTCGGCCAGGCGGCGGGTGGCTCCGTGCCGTCCGAGGCCGTCGTGGCCCTGATCGGCTTCGGCGCGCTGGCCCAGTTGCCGATCGTGCTGTCCCTGACCGCCTTCATTGCAGTGCTGATGACGCTCTCCCGTGTCTATCGCGATTCCGAGATGGTGGTGTGGTTCGCCTCGGGGGTGCCGCTGACCCGCTGGATTCGCCCGGTGTTGCGCTTTGTGGTGCCGTTGGTGGTGGTCATTGCCGGCGTGACGTTCTTTGTGGCGCCGTGGGCGCAGCTCAAGAGCACCGAATACAAGGCACGCCTCAACAACCAGGACGACGCGACCCGGGTAGCGCCCGGCGTATTCCGTGAATCGTCCGGGGCGCAGCGCGTGTTTTTCGTCGAGGTCGGTGCCGGTGATGATGGCCGGGTCAAGAACGTGTTCGTGAGCACGACCCAGAACGGCAAGCTGGGCGTGATGGTCGCCGAAGAGGGGTTTGTCGAGACAGGTGAAGACGGGCAGCGCTATGTCGTGCTGGAGCGCGGGCGGAGATATGAAGGTACGCCGGGCTCGCCCGATTACAGCGTGATGCTGTTCGAACGCTACTCGGTCCGGATCGAGTCCAAAGCCGCGGCTGCCCTGCCGACAAAGACGCGCATGGTGGCGACCCAGACGCTGGTCGACATCCCCACGCCAGACCATCTCGGTGAGCTGTCCTCGCGTTTCGGTATTCCGATGGCGGCCCTGGTGCTGTCGCTGATGGCGATTCCCCTGTCGTATGTGAATCCGAGGGCAGGGCGGACCAGCAACATGATCGTCGCCATCCTGTTGTATCTCGTCTACTCGAATATGGTCAGCGTGGCCCAGTCCTGGATTTCGCACGGAAAAGTCAGCTTCTGGGTCGGTGCCTTTGCGCCCCATCTGGTCATGGCGGCGCTTGTGGTGGTGATGATGCTCCGACGCATGTGGGTCGTGGCGCCGTGGCGCAGGCGGGCTGCCGCATGAACATACTGCGTCGCTACATTGCGCGTGAAGTGCTCGGCGCCACCTTCATGGTCCTGGTGGCGTTTCTCGGCCTGTTTGCCTTCTTCGACTTCGTGAATGAACTCGACAGCATTGGCAAGGATGGCTACCAGATCCACCATGCGCTGGTCTATGTCGCGCTGATCCTGCCCGGTCGCGTGTATGAGCTGATGCCCATTGCGGTGCTGATCGGGACGCTCTACGCGCTCACGACCCTGGCGCGTCACTCCGAAATCACGGTGATGCGCGCGTCCGGTCTGTCGACCGGACATCTCATGCGTTTGCTCGGATCCATCGGCCTGCTGTTCGTTGTCTTTACTTTCGTGTTCGGTGAGTACGTGGCCCCCCCGGCCGAGAAAGCGGCGCAACAATGGCGCCTGACGGCGACCGGGTCGTCGGTGTCAAGCGAGCTGGAGTCCGGCCTGTGGGTGAGGGATGGCAAGCGCTTCATCAATGTGAAGACGCTGACACCCGAGCGGACCATGAAGGGCGTGCGGATCTACGAGTTCGACGATGCCAAGGCCCTCAGTTCGATCAGCTATGCCCAGGACGGTGAATACGACCCGGGTCATGGATGGACGTTGACGGACATTTCCCGCACCGTCTTCGAGGCCGATCGCACGCGTATCGAGCATGTGCCCACCCTGAGCTGGGCGTCCGATCTGACGCCCGAAGTGCTCAGCGTGCTGATGGTGGCGCCTGAGCGCATGTCGGTGACCACGCTGTATGCCTATCTTCAGCATCTCGAGGACAATGCCCAGCGTGCGGATCGTTACGCGATTGCCCTGTGGAAGAAGCTGGCCTACCCGTTTGCCGTGCTGGTGATGATGGCGCTGGCTTTGCCCTTCGCATACAGCCACGACCGCATGGGGGGGGTGAGCGTGAAGGTGTTCATCGGCATCATGCTCGGTGTGGGCTTCCACCTGCTGAACGGACTGTTCTCCAATCTCGGCGTGATCAATGCCTGGCCTGCGCCGGTCGCTGCACTGGCGCCGAGCCTGGTCTTTCTCCTGGCCGCCATGGTCATGCTGTACTGGACGGAGCGTCGCTGAGCGCTGGAATGCCATCCGGGCACTCTTCATCAATTCGTGTGTCTGAGAGCCTGTCTCGCATCGAGGCAGGTGTCGCCACGCTGTCTCTTTTTGGCGACGAACTTTGCGCGGCGCAGCAAAACTTACATTTAGTAATTGTACGAGTTGCCGGCTTGTCGAAAAATACCGTGCGCTCGACATCCGGCCACGGCTGTCGCGGCGGCCTGAACCCACTCAACTGAACAAGGAAAATTCGTGCTCGATTCGATGTTTCAGCGTCTCCGGCGGTGCCGTGCTCCATGGGCTCTTCTCGCCGCGCTGGCGTTGGCAAGTGGTTTCGGTGCGACGACGGCTCAGGCGAAACGCGGCGGGTTCGGTTTTGATGATGTGGTCGAACTGGCCAAGGCGCGTGCCGGCAGTCCGTACGAGGCACCGAGACAGATCCCCGATTTCATGCAGAAGCTCAGCATGAACGAATACCGGGCCATTCGCTTTGATTCCGACCAGAGCCTGTGGCGGGACGGGGGGGCGCGTTTCGAAGTGCAGATGATTCCGGCTGGCGCGTATTATCGTCGCCCCGTGAAGATCAACCTCGTCGATGCCGGTGGCGCGAAGCCGCTGATGTTCCGCAAGGAGATGTTCGTGGTCGAGAACGAAAGCCTGGCGCGGCGGATTCCCGCCAACCTGGGCTTTGCCGGGTTCAAGCTGACCTATCCCCTCAATCGCAAGAGCCTTCGCGAAGCCGTGCTGACCTTCGCCGGGGCGACCTACTTCCGCGGTGTTGGCGCCGGCAATGAAACCGGTCTTGCCGCGCGCGGTCTGGCGATCGACACCGGGCTCATGTCCGGCGAAGAATTCCCCCAGTTCGTCGAGTACTGGCTTGAGCGACCGGCCAAGAACTCGGAAGCCATGCGTTTCTATGCGCTCATGGACAGCCGTCGGGTCAGTGGCGCATACCAGTTCAGTGTCTATCCCGGCGCGCCCACCAAGGTGGATGTCAAGGCCGTTCTGTTCACGCGCGAACGCGTCGAATTGCTTGGCGTGGCGCCGCTGACCAGCATGTTCTACTACGGCGAAAATACCTCTCGCCCGGTCGGCGACTGGCGTCCTGAGGTCCATACGTCCGATGGTCTGCTGATGCAGATGGGTAATGACGAGTGGGTGTGGAATCCGCTGCTCAATCCCAAGGCGCTCCATGTACAGGCGTTCGGTGCCAACGCCATCAAGGGCTTCGGCCTGTTGCAGCGCGACACCCGCTTCGAGAGCTACGAGGACAGCGAGGTGCGGTTCGACCAGAAGCCCAGTGCCTGGGTCGTGCCCAAAGTGTCCTGGGGGGACGGGCGCATCATGTTGATCGAGATCCCCTCCAAGGATGAGAGCAACGACAACATCGTCGCGTTCTGGGCGCCCAAAGGCGCCATGGAAGGAGGTCAGGAGCTTGCGCTGGAGTACAGGATCAGTTTTGGTTCACCCGACGTGGACAAGGCGGCTCCGCCGAGGGCAATCAACACCTTTGTGGGTCGGGGCGAGCCGCTGGACGAGGAGAGCGCGCAGCGCGCCTACCGCTTGGTCGTGGATTTCGCCGGGGAGGCGCTCGACAAGCTGACGCCTGAGGTCTTGCCTGTGGCCGACGTATCGGCGCAGGAGAATGGCGAGGTGATCGAGCAGTTCCTCACCTACCTCGAAGAACGCAAGATCTGGCGGCTCTCCATTCTGGCGCGACCTGCTGACGGGCGTCCCCTGGCCTTGCGGGCTGCTCTGACCGCCGAGGGCAAGCCGGTGACCGAAACATGGACATATACGCTGCCCGAACCGAATTCAATCTACGGAGCCAAGCGATGAGCGAGGCCGCCCCATCCTGTCTTCATCTGCTTGAGCGGGCCTACAGCTACCTGCAGCGTGCCGGGCTGAGCGAACTGGAGTGCTGTCATCAGGTGCAATGGCTGGCCGGCGCCATGGCCGACGCGCTTGCCCACGGACCCATGTCGGAAGCGGCGCAGGAGGCTTTGTGGCAGGCCCTGATGTCGGAGGCCAAGATCCCTTTCGAGTCAGTTCAACGCGTGCAACTGGCGCCGCCACCGCAGCGTGGTTCGATCGGTTACGCCCGTTTCGGGCGGGGGTAACGCACCATGGCGCAAACCCTGGCCGCTGATCACAAGGCGCGCAAGACGGCGGGACCACGCAGGCGGCATTGGCGCCTGGCGGCCTACCTGCGCAGAACGCTCTACCTCCTGCTGGTTGGTACCCAGACGGCGGGCGCCTGTTTTGCAGTGCTGGCCGTGCTGCCCTATCACGGCACCACGGCCATCGAGATGGCGATTGTCGTGGTGTCGGCCGTCCTCTTCGGCTGGATCTCGGCCGGCTTCTGGATGGCGGTCATGGGCTTCATCTGGCGACGGGTGGGCGGTGACCCGCACAGTCCGGCGCGGCGCCTGGCGCCCGAGAAAATCGGTGACGTGCCGCTGGCAAGAACGGCGGTGGTCTACCCCATCTATCACGAAGACGTCCAGCGTACCCTGTCGGGTCTGTACAGCACATGGCGCGATCTGGAACGCACTGGTCAGATCGATGCCTTCGATTTTTTCGTGCTTTCGGACAGCCGTGATCCGAACATCTGGCTGGCCGAGCGCGAAGCGTGCCTCGCCCTGCGTGAGCGCCTCGGTCCTGACGCGCGCATCCACTATCGTCGCCGGGTGCTCAACCTGAACCGCAAGACAGGAAATGTGAGCGACTTCCTGCGCCGATGGGGGCGAGGCTACAAGTACATGATCGTGATGGACGCGGACAGCGTCATGACCGGCGCCAGTCTCGTTCGCATGGGGCGGATCATGGAGAGCGATGATCGCATCGGCATCCTCCAGACGGCGCCGGCCCTGATCAATTCGACCTCGGCACACGCACGCATCCAGCAGTTCGCAAACCGCCTTTATGGCCCGATCTTCACCGACGGTCTGGCCGCGTTGCAGCTGGGCGAAGCGGTCTTCTGGGGGCATAACGCGATCATCCGGGTGGAGGCCTTCATGCAGCACTGCGGTCTGCCTCACTTGCGCGGATGGGGCTTCCTGCGCGGCAGTGTGCTCAGTCACGATTTTGTCGAGGCTGCGTGCATGTGGCGCGCCGGCTACGAAGTCTGGCTCGATTCGAGTATCGAGGGAAGTTACGAAGAGTCACCCCCGACCCTGGGCGATGAGCTTGAGCGGGACCGCCGCTGGGCGCACGGCAATTTCCAGCATCTCTATTTTCTCTTCCGCCGCGGGATCTCCAGTGCTCATCGGGCCGCTTTTGCCAACGGCATCATGGCTTATGCGGCGTCGGCCATCTGGTTCGCCTATCTGGTGCTGATCACGGTCGAGCTAGCCCAGTTCACCCTCCAGCCCATCGAGTATTTCCCCGATCCGGACAGCCCGTTCCCGGTGTGGCCCGAATGGCAGCCTGAATGGGCTGTTCGCCTGGCCTTCAGCACCGTGTTCGTGCTCTTTGCCCCGAAGCTGCTCGCGGTCGTCGATCTTTTCTTTGATCGGGAGCGACGACGCCAGATGGGCGGTGTCATGAACGTGATGGTCGGCACCATGGTCGAGATGGTTTTTTCCATGCTGCTTGCCCCGGTGCGCATGCTGGCGCACACGCGCTATGTGGTCGTTACCCTGTTTAATCTCAAGGTCAGATGGGCTGGTCAGAACCGGACCGAGGAGGAGGGGTGGCGCGATGCGCTGGTGGATCACCTGCCAGGCGCCTTGCTGGCGGTCGCGTGGTCTGGCTTTGCCTACTGGCTCCAGCCGCTGTTCTTTTACTGGTCATTGCCGATCGCCATCCCGCTGGTGATGGCGGCACCGGTGTCTGTCTGGCTGAGCCGTTTCGCCAATGGACGTCGCCTGCGCGAGCGCGGCGTCCTGCTGACGCCGGAAGAGGCCGCACCGCCGCCAGTGGTTCAGGATTTGCGTGATGCGCCGGCCCTGCGGGAGCCTTCGCGGCTGACGGCCTTCGAACTTGCGGTCATCGATCCGGCACGGCATCGCTTTCACCTGGGCATGGCGCGGCAAAGGAGCGACATCCCGTTCAGGCAGACGCGGCGCGAGGCGCTGGTGGCCAAGGCCATGGAAAGCGGGGCGGGGGCGCTCAGCGCAGGCGAGCGCAGCTGGCTGGTGGATGACGGCAGGGGACTTGCTGAACTGCACCGACTCGTCTGGATGGCGCCGGAGGAGAGTCTGTGGGGGCGATTGGTGAGGCAGATGTGCCGGGAAGCCGGGGCTTGAACTGTGCCGGGCAGACATGAAAAACGGGACCCGAAGGTCCCGTTTTTCATGTGACGCCAAAGATCAGCCGTTCTTGCGAACCAGCTTTTCCTTGATACGTGCGGACTTGCCAGTGCGGCCACGCAGGTAGTACAGCTTGGCACGACGGACATCACCGCGACGCTTGACTTCGATACTTGCAACCAGCGGGGAGTACGTCTGGAACGTACGCTCCACGCCTTCACCGGAAGAGATCTTGCGCACGATGAAGGACGAGTTCAGACCACGGTTACGCTTGGCGATGACCACGCCTTCGTATGCCTGCAGACGTTCACGGTTGCCTTCCTTGACCTTCACGCTGACGACCACGGTATCGCCCGGGGCGAAATCGGGGACGGTCTTGGTTTCGGTCAGACGAGCGATTTCTTCCTGCTCGAGTTGATCAATCAGATTCATTGCGTCATTCCTAAGTTCGAGTGGCCATTGGCCTTGCGGAAAGAGCAGGTCGCAACCTGGTATCCGGCTTTTCTTCGTATGGCGTGTCGGGTCAGACCCTCAACGCCCCGCGTGTTCCTGCCTGAATTCATCAAGCAGTTTCACTTCTTCCTTGCTCAGCGGTCGCGCTTCGAGAAGCTCGGGCCGTCTCAGCCAGGTTTGCCCAAGCGCCTGTTTCAGGCGCCAGCGGCGAATGTTCTTGTGGTCCCCGGACAACAGTACCGGGGGCACTTCGACGCCATGGGCGTCCACTTCCGGTCGCGTAAAATGCGGGCAATCGAGCAGGCCATCCACGAAGGAGTCCTCGACTGCCGAGTCCGCATCGTTCAACGCGCCCGGCAACTGACGGATGATGGCATCGAGCAGCACCATTGCCGGCAGTTCTCCACCAGACAACACGAAGTCGCCCAGCGATATTTCTTCATCCACGCAGCGGTCGATCAGTCGCTGATCCACCCCTTCGTAGCGACCGCACAACAAGGTCAGAGATGGCAGCGTCGCCAGTTCCATGACCTTCTGGTGGTCTAGCCTGCGCCCTTGGGGCGACAGGTAGATCACCCGACCGGTGCTGCCGGTATCGACCAGTTGTGCCGCCCTGGCGGCTGCGATCGCCTCTTCCAGCGGGCTGGCCAGCATGACCATGCCGGGGCCGCCGCCATAAGGGCGATCGTCGACCGTTCGATGAACATCCGTCGTGAAGTCACGCGGATTCCAGCAGGTCAGAGCATACAGCCCCCGGGCAAGCGCCCGACGGCTGATCCCGTTTCCGGTCAGTGCCCCGAACATGTCGGGGAACAGGGTGACGATATCGAACCGCCGCGTGCGGCGATCCAGATCGGTCACGGTCAAGCCCACTTCACCAGTCTTTTTGCCATTGGACCCGGATCACTTTCGCATCGGTATCGACCTTGTCGACATACGCCGGTACGAACGGAATCAGATGCTCGGACTCCCCGTCATTGACCTGCAGCACATCATGTGCGCCGGCTGAAATCAGTGTGGAGACCGTGCCCAAGGGTTCGCCTTCGGCATTTTCGACTGCCAGCCCGATCAGATCGGCCCAGTAGTACTCATCTTCCGCGGTGGGCGGCATCGCCTCGCGCGGGGCTGCAATGTAGCAACCCTTCAAACTTTCGGCGGCCGTGCGGTCGTCAATCCCTTCAAGCGAAGCAACCAGACCCTTGCCCTGAAAACGACAGTTCTTCAGCGCGTAGGCCTGCCAGCTCGTCTCTGCGGCTTTGTCGTCCTGACACAACCACCAGCGGGGCATCTTTTTCCAGGACAGCGGGTCGTCACCGAACGGGTGAATCTTGACCCAGCCCTTGATGCCATAGGGGGCAATGATTCGCCCCATGACAATCATGGATGCTCCGCCTTACGCAGCCGATCAGGCCGCGGCTTTGGCAGCCTGCTTGACCAGACGGGCAACGGTGTCGGACAGCTGGGCGCCGTTCTGCTGCCAGTAGGTCAGGCGCTCGGTGTTGATCACCAGGCCTTGCTCGCTTTCGGAGGCAACCGGATTGTAAAAACCAACACGCTCAATGAAGCGGCCATCACGGCGCTCGCGGCGGTCAGCAGCAACGATGTTGTAGAAAGGGCGCTTCTTGGCGCCGCTACGTGCAAGGCGAATAACAACCATCTTGGCTTCGTCCTGATCTGTGGAATCGAAAAGGGCGAAATAGTACGGGATAAATCCAGAAAAAACAATCTGTTTCGGGCGCTTCAGCCCGTGAAGATCTCCGCGATCGTCTGCTGGATGTCGCGTGCGGCTTGAGCGGGATCGGCCGCGTTGCGAATCGGACGGCCGACAACGATGTAGTCGGCGCCGTTGCGGAAGGCTTGCGCCACGTCCACGGTGCGCTTCTGATCGTCCGACGGGCGGTTCTCCACCGGGCGGATGCCTGGTGTGACCACCAGCAGGCGTTCGCCGAGCTCGCGGCGGATCATCGGCGCTTCGAGTCCGGACGAGACGATGCCATCGACACCGGCTTCGAGGGCGCGGCGCGCACGCGAGAGAACCAGTTCTTCGACGTTGCACTGGAACCCTAGGTCGTTCAGGTCGCCCTGATCGAGGCTGGTGAGCGCAGTGACGGCGAGAATCTTGAGGTCGCCTTTGTCCTTAACGGCGGCTTCCATGATCGATTGGTTGCCGTGGATGGTCGCCAGGGTGGCACCACTTGAGGCGAGTGCCCGGACGGCCTTGCGGACGGTCTCGGGTACATCGAAAAATTTCAGGTCGACGAACACCTTCTTCTGCTGGGCGACAAGCCAGTCCAGGAGTTCGAAGTAGCCACCAGCCATGCACAACTCAAGGCCGATCTTGTAGAAGGTGGCGGCATCACCCATTCGCGTGACGAGGTCGCGAGCCTCATCCGCGTTGGCGACGTCCAGCGCCACGATCAGGCGATCCTGGGGCGCAATGTGTTTTTCCGAGCGGTAATCGATGGCTTCAGATGTCATAATGTCAGGTGCAACTTTCTAAACAGGCGCGCGAAATGCAGTTAGGGAAATTTTCCCCGGGCGCAATGGAAATTGCTGGCATTGTGCCAGAAACCGGCCGTTATTCATTAGAATGAGCTATCAAACCACACCTGAACGGACCGCCATGAGTCCCGGCGAGAGCACGACACAGAGCGCTGCCAGCGGCACAGCCGCAGAGGTCATCGCATGGCTTGGCGCAGAGCCCTCGGTTGATCCCGTCGCGGATCTGCCGGATATGCTGCGCCAGCTCGAGCGCCTGCTGCGTTCCGAGGATGTCATGCCGCTCCAGTTGCATCGTGCGCTGGAGCTTTTTGTTGTCCGGGTCGCCGATGCGCGGGAAGCACTGGTGCCGCGCCTGACAGGGCGGTCCTTGCCACTGCCATCCGATCTATTCAATGCGGTCAGCACGCTCGAGCGCGTCGTGATCAGCATGGCCAATGGTTACAGTCGCGTGCTGTCGGATGTCGGTTCGGCGATGGTGACTCAGAGCCGCAAGCCGGAGGTGCTTTCCGCGCGAGCCCTGGCCTTGCTGACCGATGCAGTGTGGCTGGCCGCACTCAAGGGCGCTTCGCCCCGTGCGGGGGTCTGGAATGAGGCGCATCGCGTCTTCCATATGGCGACGGTGGCGGCGGGGTCGGAGGCACTGCCGGCTGAGTTACCCCGTGGTGCGGTACAGGGCGCCTACAAGGCCATGCTTGCCATGGCGGCGGCACAGCCCGAGGCGCTCACGGCGCGTGAGCAGGAGTGGCTCTACCAGTATCTTGAGCAGACGGCCTGGCGTGCGGAGCTGTCCACCAAGCCCAAGACCGGTATCGAGACCTGGGATTACTGGATCGACCCGGCGCAGGATGCGGGGCCGATCGCCATGGTCCGGCGCTCACCGCCACCGGTCGAGGGCATGATCTATTTCTCGGCGGCGGAGTTGGCGCGAGGAGCGACCGGGCATCTCGAGCGCATCGATGCTGCGCTCGGCGCCGGTGGTGAGGTGATCCCCGGTGCGAGTCTGCCGGAACTGCCGGCCGGATTGCCGCCACAGGAAATTGCGAAACTGCTGCGCAGCTTGCGCGAGCGCTGGGCGATGCCGCCGCGGCGCGAGCAAATGCGCCGTCACAATGACTACACGGTCGATGTCTGCATCGGACTGCGCTCGATCTGGCGGCTCAAGCACGCGGGTGAAGAGGCTGCGCAGGTGATGTCGTGGCGCGTTCAGAATGAAAGCCCCGGCGGCTACGCCATCATGAGTCTGGAGGTGGCGTCGAATACCCTGTCGCCGGGCATGGCGGTTGCGCTCCGTCGCCAGGTGGGTGCGCAGTGGTCCGTGTGCGTGGTGCGCTGGGTACGCTCTGACGCGCCTGACCGTGTGGAAGTCGGGCTTCAGACGATCAGTAACGAGTCCACGCCGGTCCGCGTGGGATTCCGGGGTGGCGAGGGGCCGGGCGAAATGATGCCTGGCCTGGTGCTCCCACCCGTGCCCGGCATCCGGAGCCACCAGGCGATTCTGGCGCCATCAGGGGCCTATCAGTCACGTCGCTTCCTGCTTGTCCACGAGGGCGAGCACATCTATGTGGCTCAAGGACGGCTCTTGAGCCTCGATATGCAGACATCTCACGTCGAACTTTTTCAGTTCGAGTACGACCCCTATCCGCTCTGACCGGCAGGTGAGCCGACACGTCTGAACAGCTCAGGCAGGGGCAGATCACTCGCGCTGAGCATGGCACGGATGTGAGCGGCGGTTTCCGGTGCCAGCCCGTCGGCGGCGAGACCGTCAATGGCCGGGGCGGAGATGCAGAAGCGGGTCAGTACGTCGGAGAGTCGGATGTCATCAATGCGTCTGGCCAGAATCCAGTCTTCCTCATCCGTCCGTGCCAGCCATCCGGCCTCGTGCATGTCCTCCAGGATGGGTTCGCCATGCGCGGGGGTCTGACGGGCAATGCGATACAGCGTCTCAGCCTGGCGGCTGTCCCCGGCGGTCTGCGCGGCGGCCAGTTCCCGAAGCATCAGCAGGGCGCCGTAGGCGCGCGTGCCGGGAAAACTCGGCAATGCACGAATGCGGGACAGGTACGTGGGGATGCCCGCCGCCAGGATGGCTCCGAGCAGGATCACGATCCAGGACAGATACAGCCACAGCAAGAAGATCGGCAGCGTCGCAAAGGTGCCGTAGATCAGCGTGTAGCTCGGAAAGTAGGCGAAATAGAAGCCGAGTCCCCGCTGCATGGCGATGAAGCCGAGTGCGGCGGCCACGCCACCAACAAGGGCGTGCCAGGGATTGATGCGCCGGTTCGGAATGCTGTAGTAGAGGAAGCTGAACAGCATGCCCAGTAGCAATACGGGCAGCATGCGGGCCACGATCAGGCGCAGCCAGGGCGGATCGTTGACGAGCCCCAGCGATGTGCTCACCACGTAGCTGGTGGCTGCCAGAGAGCCGCCCAGGAAGAGGGGGCCGACGGTCAGCACCACCCAGTAGATGGTCAGGCGTGTGACCAGTGGTCGGGGTGTGCGCACGCCCCAGATGGTGTTGAGCGCGCTGTCGATGGTCAGCATCAGGCTCAGCGCCGTGATGATCAGTACGGCCGAACCGATCACGGTCAGATCGCCCGCTTTCTGGGTGAACTCAAGCGCATAGGTGGCGATGATGCGCCCGGCGGTCTCCGGCAGCAGGTTGTCGAGCAAGAAGGCGCTCAGGCTGTCCCCGAACTGGGCGAAGCCGGGAAAGTGGCTAAATACCGACAAGGCGACTGCGAGGAGTGGCACCACGGCCAACAGAGAAGTGAACGTGAGGCTGCCCGCGACCAGCGGGCAGCGGGTGTCGACGAAGCGCTCGAGCAGCAGGCGAAGAAAGTTCTGGATATGTGTCAGTGACATGTTCGGCACGATGTCGGCTTGCCCCGGCCTTGATGGGCTGCCCACCTCGATATCTGGGATAATCGCCGCAATTTAGCCACAGAGTCGTTCATGAAAGAAGTCCTCGTCCTTTATTACAGCCGCAAGGGCTCGGTCCATGCGTTGGCCGAACAGATTGCGCGCGGTGTCGAGCGCGTGCCCGGTGTCGGGGCACGCTTGCGCACGGTGCCGGCCGTGAGCACGGTGTGCGAGGCCACTGAAGACGAGGTGCCGGCAGAGGGGCCACCCTACGTGAGCCTGGATGACCTGGAGTCGTGTATTGGCGTTGCGCTGGGGAGCCCCACGCGTTTCGGCAACATGGCGGCACCGATGAAGTACTTTCTCGACGGCACGATCGGTCCGTGGGTCAATGGGGCCCTGGTGGGCAAACCGGCTGCCGTGTTCACGTCCAGTGGCAGCCATCATGGCGGACAGGAGACCACCCTGATGTCGATGATGCTGCCGCTCATGCACCACGGCATGGTGATGGTTGGGTTGCCGTACAGCGAGCGTACCTTGTCGAGCACTACCACCGGCGGGACGCCGTACGGTGTGACGCATGTGGCCGGCCACGATGGCAATCCGGCCCTGAGTGATGATGAGATCACCCTCGCCGTGGCTCAAGGCGAGCGCCTGGCGCGTATCGCGCTGGCCCTGGAGGGCGCCCGATGAGTCCGCGCATGCTGATCTGGATCTCCTCAATCCTGTGGTTTGCGCTGATCGTGCTGTGCGTCGGTTGGGAGGCCTGGTGGGCGCCTCTGCGTCCGGGCGGCTCGTGGCTGATGCTCAAGGCGGCATTCCTGCTGATTCCCCTGCGTGGCATCCTGTATGGGAAGCGTTACACCTATCAGTGGGGATGCATGTTCGTTTTGCTCTACTTCATGGAAGGTGTCGTCCGCTTCAATGATCCGGATGGCGTCGCCTTGCTGGCGCGCATCGAAGTGGGGCTGACGATCGCGGTGTTTCTCGCCATGGTGCTCTATGCGCGTCAGACGGCACCGTCGAGACTCAAGGCGGCGCAGGAAGCGCCGGGTAAATGAAAAAAGGCCGGCTGATCGCCGGCCTTTTCCTTTTCTCTGAGAGCGCCTGTCTCAGACCCCCTGGCCTTGCGGGTTGAGCTTCTGGATGTTGCTGTGGAGCTTGTTGAGCGCGTTCAGATACGCCTTGGCCGAGGCAACGACGATGTCGGTGTCGGCGCCCTGACCGTTGACGACTTTCCCGTCGCGCGCGAGGCGGACGGTCACTTCACCCTGGGCATCGGTGCCGGTGGTGATGGCATTGACCGAGTACAGCAGCAGGTCGGTACCGCTACTGGCGACCTGCTCAATGGCCTTGAACGCGGCGTCGACGGGCCCGGACCCGTCGGATTCCGCTCTGGCTTCCTTGCCGCCCACGGAAAGCGTGAGCTTGGCGCGCGGGGTTTCGCCGGTTTCCGAATGGAAACAGGACGAGATCAGGCGGAAATGTTCGCTGGCAGGCGTGACCGCCTCGTCTGACATGAGTACCTGAAGATCCTCGTCGAAGATCTCGTGCTTCTTGTCGGCCAGTTCCTTGAAACGGGCGAACGCCGTGTTCAGATGCGCCTCGGATTCGATGGCGACGCCCAGTTCCTCAAGCCGGCTTCTGAAGGCATTGCGGCCGCTATGCTTGCCCAGCACCAGCTTGTTGGCGTGCCAGCCCACATCCTCGGCACGCATGATCTCGTAGGTTTCGCGGTGCTTGAGGACGCCGTCCTGATGGATGCCTGACTCGTGGGAGAAGGCATTGGCGCCGACAATGGCCTTGTTGGGCTGCACCGGGAAGCCGGTGATGCCCGACACCAGTTTGGACGCTGGCACGATCTGGGTGGTATCGATGCGGGTATCGCAATCGAAGATGTCGCTGCGGGTGCGCACGGTCATGACGATCTCTTCGAGCGCCGCATTGCCGGCACGCTCTCCGAGGCCGTTGATCGTGCATTCCACCTGACGCGCGCCGGCCTGCACTGCGGCCAGCGAGTTGGCCACGGCCAGACCGAGGTCGTTGTGACAGTGGACCGACCACACGACCTTGTCGCTGTTCGGGACGCGTTCGATCAATTGACCAATGGTGCTGGCGAACTGCTGCGGCAGGTTGTAGCCCACCGTGTCCGGCACGTTGATGGTGGTTGCGCCGGCCTTGATGACGGCATCGAAGATGCGGCACAGGAAATCCAGTTCGGAGCGACCGGCGTCCTCGGCAGAGAATTCGACGTCGTCGGTGAATTCGCGGGCCCAGCCAATGGCCTTCACGGCCTGCTCGACCACCTGGTCGGGGCTCATGCGCAGCTTTTTCTCCATATGGATCGGGCTGGTGGCGATGAAGGTGTGGATGCGGCCACTGGCGGCGGGTTTGATCGCCTCGCCGGCGCGACGGATGTCGTTCTCGTTGGCGCGGGCCAGCGAACAGACCGTGGAATCCTTGATCGCCTCGGCGATGGACCTGACCGACTCGAAGTCACCGTTGGAAGCGGCCGCGAAGCCCGCTTCGATCACGTTGACCCGCATGCGCTCGAGCTGGCGTGCAATACGCACCTTCTCGTCACGCGTCATCGAGGCGCCCGGGCTTTGCTCGCCATCACGCAGGGTCGTATCGAAAATGATCAGTTCGTTGTTCATGGTCGCTTCCTGTCAGGTACGCGTATTCAGTTCAGTGTAGGCAATGTCAGTCCTCGGACCGTTCCTGTGCGGCTTCCGTATCGGGGTCGCCAGGCACTCGCTTGCCCAGCTTGCGCATGGCGTAGATGGCATAGCCTGACAATGCGTAAGCGAGAAAGAGCAGAAACAGCACGATGGCCGGATCGACTGACACCAGCGCAAAGGCCAGCATAATGCCGAGCACGGCCATGAAGGGCACGGTCCGGCGCAGGTTGATTTCCTTGCCACTGTAGTAGAGCACGTTGCTGACCATGGTCATGCCCGCAAATATGGTCAGGAAGGTCGCCGCCCAGCGCAGGTCGTTTCCGTCAAATCCGTTGTCGATACCGACCCAGACCAATCCGGCAATGAGCGCGGCAGCGGCCGGGGAGGGTAGTCCCTGAAAGAAGCGTTTGTCGATGACTTCGATGTTGGTGTTGAAGCGCGCCAGCCTGAGCGCAGCGCCACAGCAATAGATGAAGGCAGCGATCCAGCCCAGCTTGCCCATACCGCGCAGGGACCACTCGTAGATCACCAGCGCAGGTGCGGCGCCGAAGGACACCATGTCGGCCAGCGAGTCGTACTGGGCGCCGAACTCGCTCTGGGTGTGGGTGATACGTGCGACGCGGCCGTCGAGCCCGTCGAAGATCATCGCCACGAAAATGGCAACGGCGGCATGTTCAAAGCGATCGTTCATGGCCTGAACGATGGCGTAGAAGCCCGCGAACAGCGCTGTGGTCGTGAACAGATTGGGCAGGATGTAGATGCCGCGACGACGCTTGTGGGTGTCGATCAACGGAGGATGCGATGAATTGTCAGACATGCGATGTCTTTGTGTGAAGCCGGCGAACGGCGTTGAGCCGATTCTACCGCAGCGCGGGGCCGGGCATCATGACACGAGTTCCGCCAGAATCGTCGAGCCGCCGGCGACCTTGTCGCCGATGCAGACCCGCGCCAGTGTGCCGGGCGGCAGATAGACGTCCATGCGCGAACCGAACCGGATGAAACCGTAGCGCATACCGCGCCGGACCTGGTCTCCGGAAGAGACGCTGCACAGAATGCGGCGGGCGATGAAACCGGCGATCTGGACGCAGGTGACGTCAATGCGGTCGGCACAGCGAATCCACAGGGCATTGCGCTCGTTCTCGGCAGAGCTTTTGTCGAGCGCAGCGTGAACGAAGCGTCCCGGTGAATACCACTGCTGCTTCACTTCTCCGTCGACCGGACTTCGATTGCTGTGCACGTTGAGCAGCGACATGTAGATGCTGATGCGCAGGGCATCGCGCTTGAGGTAGGGGTCGGTCGTGCGCTCGATTGACACGACGCGGCCGTCGGCAGGTGCAACGACGGCATTCGGGCTGGATGGCGTTTCGCGCTCGGGGTCCCTGAAGAAGAACAGCAGGAATGCCAGTAATGCCCATAGCGGCATTGAGACCAGCCAGCCGAGGGCGCCATGAGCCAGCACGGCGAGGCCGAGCGTGATGCCGATGAAGGTCCAGCCTTCACGGGCGATGATGGAGTGGTGTCTGCGCGAGGGCATGGGTCAAATAAAACCGGGCCGGCACCCGCTCCCGAACGGGAAGGGTGCCGGCCCGGTCAGACA
This sequence comes from Nitrogeniibacter aestuarii, assembly GCF_017309585.1. Lineage (NCBI taxonomy): Bacteria > Pseudomonadati > Pseudomonadota > Betaproteobacteria > Rhodocyclales > Zoogloeaceae > Nitrogeniibacter > Nitrogeniibacter aestuarii. The sequence continues at coordinate 1,642,328 of NZ_CP071321.1, forward strand.
AGAGGTCCGATCAGTTCTTGGACTGGTCGACCAGCTTGTTTTTCTTGATCCACGGCATCATCTCGCGCAGCTGGCCACCGACCTGCTCGATCGGGTGTTCGGCATTCAGGCGACGGCGGGCCGTCATGGACGGGTAGTTCGTCTTGCCTTCCTGGATGAACATCTTGGCGTATTCACCGGTCTGGATGCGCTTGAGTGCTTCACGCATGGCGTAGCGGGACTCTTCGTTGATGACTTCGGGGCCGGTCACGTACTCGCCATACTCCGCGTTGTTGGAGATGGAGTAGTTCATGTTGGCGATACCGCCTTCGTACATGAGATCAACGATCAGCTTGAGCTCGTGCAGGCATTCGAAGTAGGCCATTTCCGGCGCGTAGCCAGCTTCGACCAGGGTTTCGAAACCCATCTTGACCAGCTCGACGGCGCCGCCGCAGAGCACGGCCTGTTCACCGAACAGATCGGTTTCGGTCTCTTCGCGGAAGTTGGTTTCGATCACGCCGCCCTTGGTGCCGCCATTGGCAGCCGCGTAGGACAGGGCGATGTCGCGGGCCTTGCCGGACACGTCCTGATGGATGGCGATCAGGCTCGGCACGCCGCCGCCCTTCAGGTACTCGGAACGCACGGTGTGACCCGGGCCCTTCGGGGCCACCATGATCACGTCCAGGTCGGCGCGCGGCACGACCTGGTTGTAATGCACGTTGAAGCCGTGAGCGAAGGCCAGGGTGGCACCCTTCTTCATGTTCGGGCCGACTTCTTCGTTGTACACCTGCGGAATGTTCTCGTCCGGCAGCAGGATCATGACCACGTCGGCAGTCTTGACCGCCTTGGCGATTTCCTCGACCTTGAGACCGGCGTTCTTGGCCTTGTCCCAGGAAGCGCCGCCCTTGCGCAGGCCGACGGTGACCTTGACGCCGGAGTCATTGAGGTTCTGAGCATGGGCGTGGCCCTGCGAACCGTAACCCACGATGGTGACCTTCTTGCCCTTGATCAGGGAGAGGTCGGCGTCCTTGTCGTAATAAACTTTCATGATCGTCCTTATCTTAGATCGCTGTCGCGATGGCGGCCGCCATCATAACCGGCAAGCCGTCAGGTCGCAAAGAGTGACCCGGTGTGGGTGGGTCAGAGTTTCAGAATACGGTCACCACGACCGATGCCCGAGATGCCGGAACGCACGGTTTCCAGGATCAGGCTGTTGTCGATGGCGCCGATGAATGAATCCAGTTTGGTCTGATTGCCTGTCAATTCGATGACATAGCTCGACTCGGTGGCGTCGATGACACGGCCACGGAAAATGTCGGCCATGCGTTTCATCTCTTCGCGGTCCTTGCCGGTGGCGCGCACCTTGATGAGCATGAGTTCGCGCTCGATGTGCGCCGCTTCGGACAGGTCGACCACCTTGACCACATCGACCAGCTTGTTCAGCTGCTTGGTGATCTGCTCGATGATGTCGTCCGAGCCGGTGGTGATGATCGTCATGCGCGACAGGGACGGGTCCTCGGTCGGCGCGACGGTGAGCGATTCGATGTTGTAGCCGCGGGCCGAGAACAGGCCGGAGACGCGCGAGAGGGCGCCGGCTTCGTTTTCGATCAACAGGGCAATGACGTGACGCATGTTCTTCCCTCAGTCAGAGGTCTTGTGGATGTCTGATGGTGCTCGACGAATCACCGAAGGCCGGTGTTCGCTGCCGGTATCACCGGGTGGGCGAACCGGCGGCCCGAAGAGTCGTCTCCGCGGGCCGGGCTCCGTTCAGGCCGTTTACAGGTCCTCGGCGGACAGGATCATCTCGGTCAGACCCTTGCCACCCTGAACCATCGGATACACGTTTTCGGTCTGGTCCACGAGGAAATCGAGGAAGACCAGATCGTTCTTGCGCGAGAAGGCTTCACGCAGTGCGCCTTCCACGTCGCTCGGGTTCTTCACCTGGATGCCGATGTGGCCATAGGATTCGGCCAGCTTGGCAAAATCGGGCAACGAGTCCATGTAGGACTCGGAGTATCGGCCACCGTGGAACAGCTCCTGCCACTGGCGCACCATGCCCAGATAGCGGTTGTTCAGGTTGCAGATCTTGATCGGCAGGCGGAACTGCTTGCAGGTGGACAGCTCCTGGATGTTCATCTGGATCGAGGCTTCACCGGTCACGCAGGCCACCTGCATGTCCGGGTGCGCAAGTTGCGCGCCCATGGCGTAGGGCATGCCCACGCCCATGGTGCCCAGGCCGCCGGAGTTGAGCCAGCGGCGCGGCTTGTCGAACTTGTAGTACTGCGCGGCCCACATCTGGTGCTGGCCCACGTCGGAGGTGATGATGGCGTCGCCGCCAGTCACTTCCCACAGTTTCTCCACCACGAACTGCGGCTTGATGATCTCGTCCGAGTTCTTGTACTTCATGCAGTCGCGCGAGCGCCATTCGTCGATCTGTTTCCACCAGGTGGCCAGGGCGGCTTCGTCCTGCTCTTCCTCGGCGGTGTCGACGAGGCGGATCATCTCTTCGAGCACTTCCTTCACGTCGCCCACGATCGGCACATCCACCTTCACCCGCTTGGAGATGGAGGAGGGGTCGATGTCGATGTGGATGATCTGGCGCGGTTCCTGGCCGAAGTGGTTGGGGTCGCCGATCACGCGATCATCGAAGCGCGCACCCACGGCCAGCAGCACGTCAGAAAAATGCATCGACATGTTCGCTTCGTAGGTGCCGTGCATGCCCGGCATGCCCAGATACTGTTTGTCGGTGGCCGGATAGCCACCCAGGCCCATCAGCGTGTTGGTGACCGGCATGCCCAGCTTGCGCACCAGGGTCGTCAGCGCCTCTGCCGCGTTACCCAGCACCACGCCACCACCGGTGTAGATCATCGGGCGCTTGGCTTGCTTGAGCAGCTTGATGGCCTTCTTGATCTGTCCGTGATGGCCTTTGACCACCGGGTTGTACGAGCGCATGTCCACGGAATCGGGATAGCTGTATTCGCCTTTCTGGGCGGTGACATCCTTGGGGATGTCCACCAGCACCGGGCCCGGACGGCCGGTGTTGGCCAGATAGAAGGCCTTCTTGATGGTCGGCGCGATTTCGGCCACGCTCTTGACCAGAAAGTTGTGCTTCACGCAGGGGCGGGTGATGCCCACCGTGTCCACTTCCTGGAAGGCATCCTGACCAATCGCGGCGGTCGGGACCTGGCCGGAAATGATCACCATCGGGATCGAGTCGCAGAACGCAGTCGCGATACCGGTGACCGCGTTGGTGGCGCCCGGGCCGGAAGTCACCAGCGCCACGCCGATTTTCTCGGTCGAGCGCGCGTAGGCGTCGGCGGCGTGCACGGCGGCCTGTTCATGGCGAACGAGGACGTGACGGACCTGATCCTGCTTGAACAACTCGTCGTAGATAAACAGGACAGCGCCACCAGGATAGCCGAACACGTAGTCGACCTTTTCTTCCTGCAGGCACCTGATTACAATTTCCGCCCCAGTCAAGACCATCGCTGCCTCTAATTCTCTGTATTTGCGTGGGAAACCCGTAACAGTACCTATTGGGGCAGTCCCGGTCAAGGTGCGGCTTGTGCGTGGCACAATGGCGTCCTGGCCCCACCGTGAGGATTACTTCTGGCTTCTGATCGCGAACTGAACGCCTTTCTCGCCAGCGTCGAGCGGCGCGCCTTCAAACAGGCGGTATTGCTGCTCAGGGATGACGCCGGGGCGCTCGACGCCGTGCAGGAAGCCATGCTGCGTCTGGCCACCAAATATGGTGACAAGCCGGCCGGGGAATGGCCGATGCTGTTCCAGCGCATCCTGCAGAATGTGGTGCGCGACATGTTGCGGCGCCAGAAAGTGCGTAACCTCTGGGTGTCGATGTGGTCCGGCTTTCGCCAGCGGGACGGCGAGGAGGACGCAGGTGATCCCCTGGATACACTCGAAGCGGCCGATGAATCCAACCTGCGTCTGTCGCCCGAAAAACTTGCTGGGCGAGACGAGTTGCTGGGCATCATCGAGGCCGAAATCGAGCGCCTGCCACAGCGTCAACGTGAAGCGTTCATGATGCGTTACTGGGAAGACATGGATACGGCAGAGACGGCAGCGGCCATGGGATGCTCCGAAGGCAGCGTGAAAACGCACTGCTCGCGGGCAACCAAGGCACTGGCTGCGGCATTGAAGGCGAAGGGGATCGAGTTATGAACGAAGAGCAGCGATTTGGTCGGCGGGTGGCGCACCTGCTGAGCGAGTCGGCCAGCCGGATCGACCCGGCGACGCTCGATCGGCTTCAGCAGGCCCGTCGTGACGCCGTACGGCTACGCCGGCGCAGCCGCCTCGACCTCATTCCGCACCGTCTCGACTGGGGCATGCTCACGGGCGCCCTCAGGCCGGCGCTGACAGCCATGCTGGTGGTGGCGGTCTTCGCCGCCGGTGACTATTTCAATAAACAACACACGCTCGCACAACGCAGCGAGGTGGAGACGGCATTGCTGGCAGACGATCTGCCCATCGATGCCTATCTGGACCAAGGATTCCGAGCATGGCTGCAAAACGAATCGCGCTCCTGATCGGTGCGCTGCTGCCGATGATGGTCGGGGCAGCGGACTGGTCGAGCCTGAGTGGGCAGGAGCAGCGCGCCCTGGCGCCGCTGTCGTCCCAGTGGCCCTCGCTCACCGGTGACCAGCAGACCAAGTGGCGGGGCATCGTCGAGCATTTCGACAGCCTGACGCCCGAGGAGCAGGAACGTGTCGGGCGACGGATGAAGGAGTGGTCAAGCCTGTCGCCGCAGGAGCGTCAACGTGCGCTCGACCAGTACCGGGCGTTGCGCAATATTCCCCCGGAAGAGCGTGAAGCGTTGCGCCAGCGCTGGCAGGAGTACCAGAAGCTGTCACCGGAAGAGCGTGAGCGGGTTCGGGACGAAGCGCGTCAGAAGCGCAGCAATCGCAGCAACAAGGGTGAGCGGTGACTGAACGGGATGTGGTCGAGATCGCCGGATTGCGGCGACGTTTTGCGGCGCTGGTTTACGAAGCGCTACTCCTTCTCGGTGTGCTGGCGCTGTTGTGGCTGGTGCCGAATCTGATTGTGAGCCTGGTGTTCGAAGTTGCTGAACCCGGATGGCTGGGGTGGCTGCATATCTTCGCCGTTCTGGGGTTTTACTTTCTCTGGTATTGGCGTGGCAGCGGGCAAACCCTCGCCATGCAGACCTGGCGGTTACGTCTTGTGACGGCGCAAGAGGGCAAACAGGTCAGCTTCAAACGCGCCCTGTTGCGTTATGTGCTGTGCTGGCCCTCGGTGCTGTTGTTCGGCGGTGGCCTTTGGTGGGCCTTCATCGATCGGGACAAGCAGTTCGCCCACGATCGCCTGGCCGGGACCGTGGTGGTCCTGCTTCCGGGGCGGCCGAGCTGAGCTTTGCGCCTGCCGGCCATCTGCATGATTCTGAACGCCGCTCAACGCGGCGTTTTTCATGTCTGAAAGAGTGAAAAAACAAGCCGTTGCCTTGTCTGTCGCGTGCGTGGCAGCTATAGTCCGACCCGCGGTCTGAGATACCGCACATGAAGATTCGAGCCCGCCTGCGTGCGGGTGATTTAAGCCTTGGCACAGGTTCCGTGTCTCGGCAGATGAAATTTGGGACTCCAATGACTCACTTCGCCTCGCGACGTGCGCTGATGCGCGCGCTCGCTGCCGGTGCTGCCGGCCTTTGCCTCTCCTTTTCCGCTTTCGCCGCTGACGTGCTGCGTGTTTCAGCGATTCCCGATGAGTCGCCCACGGAATTGCAGCGCAAGTTCCAGCCGCTTGGCGAATACCTCGAAGCCCGGTTGGGCATGCCGGTGAAGTTCGTGCCGGTGACCGATTACGCGGCCGTGGTCGAAGCGCTGGGTGCCGGCAAGGTGGATCTGGCCTGGCTCGGCGGCTTCACCTATGTTCAGGCCAAGCTGCGTACCGACGGCAAAGCGGTGCCGCTCGTTCAGCGCGAGCAGGACGCCGTCTTCACCTCCAAGTTCATCACCGCGCGCGACGATATCAAGACCTACGCCGACCTGAAGGGCAAGACCTTTGCCTTCGGCTCGCCGTCGTCCACGTCGGGTCACCTGATGCCGCGCCATTTCCTGGCCGAAGCCGGTGTGGTGCCTGAAGACGATTTCGCCAATGTGGCGTTCTCCGGTGCCCACGACGCCACGGCCGCCTTCGTGGCCGCAGGCAAGGTTGATGCCGGCGCCCTGAATGCTTCGGTGTGGGACAAACTGGTCCAGCAGGGCAAGGTCGATACGAGCAAGGTGCACGTCTTCCAGACCACGCCGGCCTATTTCGATTACAACTGGACGGTGCGCGGTGATCTGGACCCGGCGGTTCAGGAAAAGATCAAGGCAGCCTTCCTGGCGCTGGATCCGGCCAATCCCGAGCATAAGGCGATCCTCGACCTGCAGCGCGCCAGCCGTTTCATTCCGACGCAATCGTCGAACTATGACGGCATCGAGTCGGCGGCCCGTGCCGCCGGCCTGATCCGCTGAGTCGTTCGCCAGGAATCCCGATGAGCGCCATCGTCCTGCGCTCGATCAGTGTCCGACTCGGCGGCCGGCTCGTGCTCGATGATGTGAGTCTGAGCATTGCAGCCAGTGACCGTGTGGCACTGATCGGGCCGTCCGGAGCCGGCAAGACCACGTTGCTGCGGGTGATGGGGGCGCATCTGCGCCCGACCTGCGGCGAAGTGGATCTGCTGGGCGGGGCGCCCTGGCGCCTGGGCGCTGGCGACTTGCGCCAATTGCGGGCGCGCATCGGCAAGATGTATCAAGCGCCCCCGTTGCCGCCGCGCCAGCGCGTGGTGACGGCTGTGCTCGCCGGTCGACTGGGGCAATGGCCTTTGTGGCGATCACTGGCCTCATTGGTGTATCCGCTCGATATCGGCGGTGCGCGTGCGGTGCTCGCTCCCCTCGAACTCGAAGACCGGATGTTTGATCGCTGCGACGCCCTGTCCGGCGGGCAGCGTCAGCGGGTCGCGGTGGCGCGTCTGCTTTATCAGCAGCCCGATCTGCTGCTGGCGGACGAGCCGGTCTCCGCACTCGATCCGGCCTTGGCCCGGTCGGTCATCGTGCGTCTGGCAGAAACGGCGCAGGGGCGGGGAGTGCCCCTGGTGTCCAGCCTTCATGCCGTGGATCTGGCCATCGCGCACTTCACCCGTGTGGTTGGACTGCGTGAGGGCCGCGTTGCTTTCGACCTGCCTGTCGAGGCGGTGACCAGGACCCATATCGACGCGCTGTATGCCGGGGTGCCCGCAGCCTCTGTGGCTGCCGATGAGCGCATCACCGCCCCGCGCCTGACGCGCTGCGCATGAACCCCAGCGAGCGTGACCCGGCGGCGCGTGGCCGCCTGACGGCGCTCCTGTGCGTGCTGGTGGTGCTCTGGCCGTTGCTGAGGCTGGCCGAATTTCAGCCGGCTGCGTTGTTTGATCCGGCCAACCTGAAAACGATCGGCGCCTTCCTGGGGACATTCCTTCCGCCGGAAACCGGGGGCGATTTCCTCGTGCTTCTGTGGGGGGCCACGCTCGATACCCTGGCCATTGCCACGGCCGGTATCGCGGGTGCCTGGGTGATTGCGATTCCCCTGGCCTTGCTGCTCACGCGCAGTCTGAGCGTGAGTCGCCTCGAAGGCGGGGGTGGATGGCCCGGGCGCGTCGTCCGCGCCGGTGCACGGCTCATCACCCTTGTGTTGCGTGGCGTCCCTGAGCTGGTCTGGGGGCTCGTGTTCGTGCGTATTTTCGGTCTCGGACCGGCGGCGGGTGTCGCGGCGCTGACGGTGACCTATGGCGGCATGCTGGCCAAGGTGTATGCCGAAATTTTGGAGTCGACCGACCAGCGCCCGGTACGTGCGCTGCTCGCGTCCGGCGCGGGCCGTTTGCCCGCGCTCACCTATGGGCTGTTGCCGACCGCGAGCGATGAGCTGATCTCATACACGGTCTATCGGTGGGAATGCGCGGTACGTGCTTCGGTCGTGATGGGTTTCGTTGGTGCGGGCGGGCTGGGCCAGTTGATGGACCAGTCCATGAAGATGCTCAACGGTGGCGAGGCCAGTGCCATCCTCATGACCTTCCTGCTGCTGGTGATGGCGGCAGACGCCCTCAGTCGCACCCTGCGCCGATCACTCGCATGAGCGCGCAGTTTCACGCACCGCGACGCGGGCCGCTGATCTTGCTGGTCCTGATGCTGGCCGTCGTGGCCAGTGTCGTCCGGCTCGATCTGCTCCCCGCGCTTGCCGAGGCGAGCGGCAGCGCTGGCGAGTTGCTGGGTTTTCTTGCGCGCTTCACCGCTCCCGAACTGAAGCCGGCGTTTCTGGCTAAGGTTGGTCAGGGAGTGCTCGAGACGCTCGCCATTTCCCTGATCGGCACCTTGCTGGCGGTGATCGGTGCCGTGGCGCTGGCGCTGCCAGCGAGCGGGCGCTGGGGGCGCACGGCGTCGGTGGTCAGCCGGTTCTGTCTGAACGTCTTGCGTTCGGTGCCCGAGCTGGTGTGGGCGACGATCACCGTGCTCGCCGCGGGCTTGGGCCCCTTTGCGGGCACCCTGGCGCTTTGCCTGCACACTGCGGGTGTGCTGGGCCGTCTCTATGCAGAGGCGCTCGAGAACGCCGATCAGCGACCCGAGGCCGCCTTGCGCGCTGCGGGTGCTCCCGTGGTGCCCGCGTTCGTGTACGGCGTGCTCCCCATGGTGGCGCCGCAGTGGCTGGCGTACGGGCTGTATCGCTGGGAGATGAACATTCGTATGGCCGCGGTGCTGGGTTTCGTCGGCGCGGGGGGGCTGGGCGCGCAGTTGTACTACGCGATGTCCTTGTTCCAGGAGGCTCGCGCTGCGACGATCATCGTCGCCATGTTGCTCTTGTCATGGGCGGTGGACGCGGTGAGCGGAGCACTCAGGCGCCATTTCGTGCTCGCCGCCTGAGCTTCAGCCCGGCTTCCCCTCCAGATTAGGAACTTGAATAAGCCCCGAATTTTTCGGGGCTTTTTTGTTTTCGAGATATTTGAATGGCATGGATTCGAGCGCGTCGTCCCACGAAGTGTAGGTGCCGTCCGACAGGCCTTTCAGTGGGCGCCGATGATGTCCGGCAGGCGCGGCCGCTAAATTGGAATCGTACGCAGCAGCCACACAAGAACACCACGGGGCGGCTGAGCACACAGACTCGAAACCAGACAAGGAGTTCAGACATGAACAGCGACATTATCGAAGGCAAGTGGGAACAACTCAAGGGCAAGGCCAAGGTCAAGTGGGGCAAGCTCACCGACGACGATCTTGATGTGGTTGAAGGCCGTCGTGACATTCTCGCCGGCAAGATCCAGGAGCGTTACGGCATCTCCCGCGATGAAGCTGAAAAGCAGCTGGACGCGTGGGAAGACACCGGCCGTCACTGATCCACGACCGCTACCAAGACATTCACACATTTCGTCAGGGCGCGTACGCGGGCCCTGACGATGAGGAGAACATCATGCTTCACTATGCTATCGTTTTTTTCATTATTGCCCTGATCGCCGCTCTGTTCGGCTTCGGTGGTATCGCGGCCGGTGCCGCAGGAATCGCCAAGATTCTGTTTGTGGTCTTCCTGGTCATGGCCATCGCCAGCTTTGTGGTCAATGCAATGCGCAGTCGATGAATGTTTCAGGAAAGATGGGGTCTCATCCGGTGAGGCCCCATTTGTCGTCTCGCAGGGACGTTAGAATGGGCTTGGCAACACGAACATAGTCAGGAGCACTCATGCTGCGAGTGGGAATCGTGGACGATCATCAGATCGTTCGCGCAGGTTTCAAGGAAATGCTGGGCGATGCCGTTCAGTTGCGTATCGTCTTCGAGGCAGGCTCGGGCGAAGAGGCGCTCAGTGCACTTCGCGAACAGGAGTGCGACGTGATGCTGCTGGACCTGTCGCTACCGGGTCAAAGTGGCATGGATGTACTACGCATCGTGCGCCAGCGGTTCCCCGATGTGTCGGTGCTGGTGCTCAGCGGATTCCCCGAGGAGCGCTACGCGCTGTCGATGATCCGCAATGGTGCGGGCGGATACATCTGCAAGGATTGCGAGCGCGACGAATTGATCAAGGCGATCCAGACGGTCGCAGCCAAGCGGCGCTATGTATCGGCCAAGACGGCTGAGCTGCTGGCGGAAGAAATGCTCGGTGGTGGGGTGTCCTCACCTCATGAGTCGTTGTCGGAACGGGAGATGCAGGTGTTTCTGCGTCTTGCCAAGGGAGAATCGGTCTCCGATATTGCAGATACGCTGAATCTGAGTGTCAAGACGATCAGCACGTACAGAACGCGCTTGCTGGAAAAACTCGAACTTGCCAGCAATGCGGAACTCGCCGCGTACGCGGTGCGCAATGGACTTCTGATGGAGTAGGTAACGTGAAGGGGGTAGCAGCCGTATGCCAGATTTCGGAGCACAGGGGATGCTGAAGATCCTGCTCGTTGAGGATTCGCCGATCCTTCAGGAAATGTTGGCTGAGATGATCGACGACATCGATGGCGTCGAGCTCTGCGGCAGAGCGACGGGTGAGCAGGAAGCCTTGGCATGCCTGAACGAATCCTCGATTGACCTGGCCATTGTCGACCTCGAACTGAACGAGGGCAGTGGTCTGGGTGTGCTCAAGCATGTGAGCGAATGCGACAATGCATCGTCGCGGCCGCGTGCGGTCGTATTTTCCAGTTATGCCCATTCGGTCGTGCGTGCGCGCTGCGAAGCGCTCGGCGCGGAAGCCTTCTTCGACAAGGCTCAGGGCATGGATGAGTTGATCGACTTTGTTGAACAGGCAGCCGCCGAAGCGGCCTGAGTATCGCCCACAATCGCCACGCCGGTCAGTCCTTCGGGATGACCGCGCTGATCGTCGTGCCCTGTCCAGGCGCTGAGCGCAGCGTCACCTCACCCCCATAGGTTTTCACCCGATGACGCATGCCGGCCAGTCCGTGACGCGTTGTCGAGACCTGCTTCGGATCGAAGCCGTCTCCATTATCCGCCACGGTCAGTCGCGCCGCGTTTTCCAGATTCTTGAGCGTCAGGTGCACCTGCGTTGCCTGAGCATACTTGCGGATGTTGGTGATCGCCTCCTGCGCAATCCTGAATACGGCCAGGCTGCGCTCCTGATCGAGATCGATACGCTCGGGCACGTCAATCTCGACCTTGATGCCGGTGCTGCGATGCAGATCTTCCCCGAGTGCACGAATGGCTTCGATCAAGCCCATTTCCGCCAGCAGAGGCGGGCGCAAGTCGTCGATGATGCGTCGTTTCAGGGCAATGCCCTCGGTCAGCATCTTCTGCAGGCGATCGAGTCGTGACTGGAAGTTGGCGCGCACGTCTTCGGGCAATTTGCGGGTAATCCAGCTCGCATCCATTTTGGCTGCGGTGAGCAGTGCGCCCATCTCGTCATGCAGTTCGCGCGCCAGGCGCGATTTTTCCTCTTCGCGGGCGTTGGTGATCATGCGGGCCAGCTCGCGCAACTCGGCAGTTCGCCGTTTCACCTGTTCTTCGAGTCGCTCGTTTTCGCTCGCCAGCAATCGGGAAATGCGCTCGCGCAGGGCGAACTGGCGCTGGAGGATGCCGACCAGTGCCAGCAGCAGCACCAGGGTGCCAGCGGCCAGGGCGATGCTCACGTACTGAGCCAGCTGGAAGCGGCTCATGGAGCGGTCGAGAATGTCGTGGCCTTCCGTGGCGACCTGATGGCGAAGCTTGGCGGTCAGTATGCGGATACTGTCCATGGCCTCCTTGCCCGCTTCGGCAGACTCTCTTGCCGTTGCTCTGTCTGCATCCTCGGCAGCCACGGCCTGGGCCATCAGCCGCTGATGTTGGTTCACGTCGGCGATCAGCGTGGCCACATCGACGACGCTGGCCGATTCGAAGGTGACGCGCAGGTCGGCAATGGTCTCGTCGAGCTGTTCGCGGGTGTTGTTGTAGGGCTCCAGGAAAACCCGGTCGCCGGTCAGCAGGTAGCCGCGTACGCCGGTCTCGGCATTGACCAGCTGCAGTTGCAAGCGGTCGATGACGTCGAGTTGATGGGCCTGGGCTCGCAGGTTCTCAAGCGCTTTCACCCCCAGCGACGTCTGAAGATAGTTGGTGACCAGCAAGGTCAAGGCGATGGCACAGCCAAGGGCCAGGAGAATGTGTGGCCATTTGCGCGACGAGCGGCTGCCATGCGCCTTGTTGCGCTGATAGACGTCGCTCAGGTGCGTGTTGTTGTTCGAAGTCATGGTGTCCCGAATGACGTAAACATGCAGGAATCGTCTTACGTCCCTTTGAGCCAGTTCCGACACGGGTCGCGCACGACGGTTCCTAATATTGAAACCGTAGAGAGCATAACCGAGTGAGCCACAGCACGCTCATCCGGCACTCAAGGATTCGATGACAAGGAGTACGACATGAAGATCTGGATTGCCACCGCACTGACCGCCCTGTTTGCCATGACCGGGTGCAACACCATCCAAGGCGCCGGCGAAGACATCGAGGCTGGCGGCGAGAAGGTGCAGGAAACCGCGAAAGACGTGAAGAAAGACATGTAAGTGGCCGGGCCGCTTTTTAGAGTGGCCAAGTGCCCCCAACCGAACAAGGAGATCAGCATGAACATGCCGGGAGAACTGCCCCGCGAATATCACTGTGAAAAGCGTGACCCGTCTAAATTCCTGTCCGATGTGCAGACGCTGCGCAAGCGTGCCCGCGAACAGATCATGGAAGGTGCCGTGACCCACGATTACGGTATCGACCCTGCTCAAGCCATCTCTGTCCTCAACGCCGCGCTGGCGACGGAACTGGTGTGCGTGATGCGGTATCGCCAGCACTACTACGTGGCCAAGGGGATTCATGCCGAGCCGGTGGCCAATGAATTCCTGACCCACTCGAACGAAGAACTGGGTCATGTGGACCAGCTCGCCAAACGCATCGTCCAGTTGGGCGGTACGCCGGATATGGACCCCGCGAATCTGACGGCGCGTGCGCACGCGGAGTATGTCGAAGCGCCTTCGCTGATTGAAATGATCCGCGAGAACCTGGTTGCTGAGCGCATCGCGGTCGAAAGCTATCGCGAAATGATCAGTTTCTTTGGTGACAAGGACCCGACGACCCGGACCATGCTCGAGGGCATCCTCGCCATGGAAGAAGAGCACGCTGACGAGTTGGCAGATCTGCTCGAAGACGACTGAAACACCTATCACCGATTGTCTCCCCCGACCAGGTGTTATTGCCCCGGCTTGCCGGGGCTTTTTTTTGCCTGAATCAGGTGTCGGTGGTCAGGCGATCAAGGTCGGGCAGGTGGCGGTTCCCGAGCAGAAGTATCGGCATGCCATCTGTGTATCGCTTTGGTGCTCGGGGGGCTGAAGTCGTTGCCATGGCTTTGGGTGCCTTGCTGCAACGCGTTGTAACAAGCGTGGCTCAACTTGCCTGATTTTTCTCCGTATATAAGCAAAGTACCAACTTCTAACCGAATGAAATAAGGCGCGTTCATGTTCTCAGGGCTCAAGCTCACTCGAAAACTCCTTCTCCTGGCCTGCATCGGTCTGCTTGCTCTGGCCCTGGTGGCATTCGGGGCCATGCGCACGCTTGACGACGCGCTTACCAGCGAACGCCGTGCCGGGATCGAGCGATTGACCGAATCCGTGTTTGCCATCGTGGGTCACTACCAGCAGCTGGCCGCCGATGGGGTCCTTGACACCGCCGAGGCTCAGGCGGCAGCGAAAGCGGCCGTACGGGCAGTGCGCTATGGCGACGACGACTATTTCTGGATTCATGATCGACAGTTGCGCATGGTGATGCATCCAATCAAGCCGGACCTGGAGGGGCAGGCGCTTGATGACCTGGCCGACTCCAATGGCACGTTCATCTTCCGGGAGATGAACAAGGTGGTGGCAGGGCAGGGCGCCGGCTTCGTCGATTACACCTGGCCCAAGCCGGGTGAGGCCAACCCACAGCCGAAAATCTCCTATGTGATGAGCTTCGAGCCCTGGGGCTGGGTCGTGGGCACGGGCGTATACGTCAGCGACCTCCACGCGTCATTCTGGGCAGCAGCCTCGCAGGCGATTGCCATGGTGGTGGCCGGATTCGTGGTGGTGCTTCTCGGGTCCTGGTGGGTGGGGCGCAGCATTCTGGCCTCCCTGGGCGCCGAGCCTTCAGTTCTGGCGCATATGGTCGAACGCATCGCTGGCGGTGATCTGAGCGATGATGCTGCGTCGGCCACCAGCAAGCCCGGCAGTGTGGTCGCGTCCATCGCCCGCATGCAGCATGACCTTCGCGGCATGATTTCGGCCGTCCGCGCACAGGCGCTGCAGATCACCACGTCTGCCGCGACCCTGTCCCGGGCGTCGAGTACGGTCCGTGAAGCGGCCAGTGGCCAGTCAGAGGCGGCGGCGGCGACGGCATCGGCGGTCGAGGAAATCGCGGCCAGTGCCGCGTGCGTGGCGACCAATACCGAGGCCTCGCGTGACAATTCAGCGCGTACCGCGGAGGCCGCCAAGGAAGGAGAGCGCCAGTCCAGCGTGGCTTCGGAGAGCATAGCCAATGTGGCGGATACGGTGGGCCACGCGGCCGCGCAGATTCAGATTCTCAAGCAGCGGTCGAGCGAAATCGGCTCCATTGCCCAGGTGATTCGGGAGATTGCCGACCAGACCAATCTGCTGGCCCTCAATGCGGCCATCGAGGCGGCACGGGCCGGGGAGCAGGGGCGCGGCTTTGCTGTCGTGGCCGACGAGGTGCGGTCGCTGGCCGAACGCACCGGCGAGGCGACGGCCAAGATTTCGCATGTGATCGAAGCCGTTCAGCAGGAAACCAACTCGGCTGTCGAGCAGATCGAGGCCATCACACCCAAGGTCCGGGCCGGCAGCGAACTGGCTGAACAGGCGGCCCAGTCGTTGCGGGCCATTCAGCGCAGTGCGCATGAAACCCAGAGCCGGGTCAGCGACGTGGCCAGTTCGATGCGTGAGTTGTCACTCGGGGCCGAGGAGATCACGCGCAACATGAGTTCGATCACGCGGATGTCTGAACAGAGCGAGGCGGCCATCGACCAGAATACGGCCGTCACCCGCGATCTGGAGAGTACGGCAAGTGAGCTGACCCGACTGATCGATCGTTTCCGGATCTGAGGCATTCCCTCTTCAGCACGAAAAAGCCACCCTGCGGGGTGGCTTTTGCTTGGGTGCAAGCGATCAGAGGCCGCGTTCGCGAGCGCTGCGTTCGCGTTCGACGTTGAGGATGTACTTGTGAATCACCGAGGCGACCTTGTCGGTGAGGTCCACGAACTCGCAGCCGGCGCGCAGCATGCTGATGCCGTTGCGGTTGGTCACGCGGAAGACGTTGCAGATGCGGAGCCGTGCGGTCACGACGCCGGCGTCGGGCAGCTGGATCTGGCAGTCGACGAACTCGGTGTCGGGTTTGAATTCCACCCCTTCCGGCGGCACGACGATGGCCACGCCACCCCCGGAGATGTCGAGCACGCGGGCTTCGAAGGTGTTCACCCGTCCGTTCTCGCCGGGCACCGGAATCTGGCACGTGAGTGAGTGCGACACCGGCGCGGTCAGCCGGAAGTATTCACGCCGTTGCAGACGCAGCAGACGGTCCGGCAGGTTGGCTTCGAGTGCCGGTCGGCCTTCGTGGGTCGTGACGTCCACGCCGTCGAGCGGAAACTGGATCTTGACGCTGTCCACCTGCGTGATGCAGATCAGCTCTTCGGCCAGTTCGGCCTTCTTCAGCTGGACGTCGTTGGGCGGTGCGTCGAGGATGACGTCGTTGCCGCGCACATCCAGAATGGTGGTCATCAGGAAGTCGCGCGAGCCATCGAGGTAGGCGGTCACATTGGCGCGCTTGCGAATGAGGTTGCGCAGAACACCTTCAATCTCGGTCGCGTCCCGCATCAGGTAGCGGGCAAAATCGTCCGACTGCAGCAACTCGAATTTGAGTGACGGGTTGTCTTTCTGGGTCATGCCGTTGGCGTTGGGTAGTTCAGTGGGGTGAGCTTAACGCATCCATCGCGTGGTCGCAGTGACAAGTGCGTCACTTTTCATCGAGTGTGCCGCGCTCCGTCTTGTACAGCCAGGCGAGCAGTTCGGCCACGGCAATGTAGAGCTGTGGCGGGATGCGTTCGTCCAGGTCCACCTGCATGAGCAGCGCCACCATTTCCGGCGATTCGTGAACATAGACACCGGCCTCCCGGGCGCGGGCAATGATTTCCTTGGCAATCAGTCCCTTGCCCTTGGCGACCACGCGCGGCGCTGCATCGCCGGCCGAATAGGCCAGTGCAACGGCTTCGGCGCGCGGATCGTCCGCGGTGTCAGGTGTCGCTTCGGCCATCACGCAGGCTCACATGCAGGTTCTTGAGCGGCACGTTGGCCGCCTCCAGGGCGCTGGCCAGCTCGCCGCGCGCCTGATTCAGAGCGCGCACCGATGCCGATTCATCGGCCGTCATGCGCACGCGAATGCCCGTCCGGTCGAGTTCGAGCCGGGCTTCGACGCCGCCTAGGGCCGGCAGTGTCAGGCGCAGGGTGGTTCTCCAGGCCGCGTTGTCTTCCGGGTCGTCACGGCCGTCGTCAGGATCTTCGATCTCGATTTCCACGTCCTGGCCCGGCCACGCCTGACCCTGCCAGACGTAGTGATGGGTGGCCAGCGCGTCGAGTTGCTGGTGCATCACCGGGAGCAGCCGCTCGGCCGCGCTCGACCGCGCCGCGGATGCGCCTGCGGCCGCCTGCGCCTGAGCGGATTTGTCCGCGCCGCCTGCCGCCTGTGCGGCTTCCTCGGCCATCTGTGCCGCGATCCATTCGATGGCGCCACGACTAGCGGGGGCGCCCACCGGGTTCGGGGCCTGCGCGATGCCGGTGGCTGTGCCGGCTTTGGTCGAGGCGGCATCGCCTTGTGGCGCAACCGCCGATTGACCGGGGAGCGGTGATTGCTGCTGCGCGGCGGGGGGCAGGGGCCCCTGGCCTTGCAACAACGGTGATTGCTGCCCCTGCGGCTGCCTCAACAAACTGGCCAGGTCGGTTTTTCCCGACAGCCATCGTGCTTGTTGTGCCTCGTAGAACAGCCCGCTTTCATCGATGGCCTGTTTGATCGAACTGGCCAGCGCACGTGCTTGTGGCGGGGTGTTCTGATTGACGTTGGCCAGGGGTTGCCCGCCCGCCAACGCGGCAGGCTTGGGGGCGGGTTGGCCCGTGAGCAGAAAGCTGATGAGCTGACCGGTGTGGCTCAGGGCGGGGCGGGCGCCCCCCTGGGCCGCCGATTGGGCGGCTGCGCCTGCGGTGTCCGCCGTATGGGCGAGCACGGCGCGGGGCGTCTGGCGCGCGACCACGAGTTCGAGCGTGTCGCCGGGGCGTGCATTCTGCGGGAGCGCGAGTTTGATGGTCTTGCCATCGACGAGGCCTTCGAACGTCCCGTCCGGCAAGGCCTTCTGGATCTGGGCGGTCAGGCGGTCGCCGGGCCGGTAATCGGGCAAATCGGCCGGAATCGGCCGCACGCCCTTGAGCTCGGCCAGCGGAGGATCGGTATCGAAGAAACTGGCTTCGGTCAGTAGTCTGAGCCGTGCCGCAAGATCGCCTGGAATCATGCTGTTCGTTCGGTCATTGGGTCGGGAGCGGGCTTGCGCCCGGCTCGGGAATGGCGCTCGGCGATGGCCGGTTGAGAGACGTCTCCCGACTCAGCGATAGCTTTGCGCCACTTTGCGATGCATGCGCGTGGTGGACGCTTCGCCGATGAGCTCGTCCTGCATCGCCTTGATCTTCGGGGCGAATCGTTTGATTGTGTCGATGGATCGACGAATGGTCTGTACCAGCTGCTCGTGCTCGGGGATGTCGGCGAGGTGAACGTCATGGGCGCGGATTCTCGCCATGATTTCGTCGTGTCGTGCCTGGCATTGTGCCAGTTGGTCGGCATCGCTGAGTTCGGCGGATTTCGCCATGTCGTCGAGCACCTGGGCCAGTGCCTCGTAGTCCCTCCGGATCGATGCCGTATTCATGATCATGCCTTCCGGGCGGCTGCCGGATCGGTGCCCACGTCCTTCCAGGCGTCGGCCAGCTGTTCGAGCAAACCGTAGGATTCGTCGAGCAGTGCTGCGTCATTGTTGAGGTTGGCCTTGAGGAGTTGCATGACCACATACTCGTAGAGCTCGTCCAGGTTATTGGCCAGTTCGCCGCCTTCCTTCAGGTTCAGCGCGGCTCTGAGACCACTGCCGACGATATCGATGGCCTTGTTGATCGACTGGGCCTTTTCGATGGTCTTGTTTTCCATCATGTGGGCCTTGGCGAGTTTGATGGCCAGGAGCGCACCGTCGAACAGCATGGTGATGAGGCCATGAGGCGTCGCTTCCATCGCCTGCACCTCAATGCCTGCAGAGTGGTAGGCCGCAGTCGGGTTGTTGGTGTTCATGAGCATGTCGGTGATTCCCCGTCAGTGGTTCAGTCGGTGCGTCTGTGGTCAGGACGAACTCGAGCCAGGCAGGCTGGACAGTTGTTGTGAGAGGTAGGTGCTGGTCGTGGTCAGGCTCGCCATCAAGGTGTCGAGCGCGGTGAATTGGGCGCGCAGGCGGGCTTCGGTCAGATCGAGCTGTCGCTGGATCCGGTCGCGCTGGCCTTCGATGCCGGACATGGACGATTCGATGCCGGTCACGCGGCTGTCGAGCAGTCCGTCGGTGTCGGTAAAGGCGCTGGCCATGTCGTCGAAGGCCGTGCCATAGGCGCCGAGTGCGCCGACCACGCCGTTGAAGTCGGAAGCGACCGCGTCTTCAAGCTTGCTTTTGTTCAGGGTCAGCGTGCCATCCTGCGTCAGCTCGATGCCCATCGAATAAAGGTATTCGAAGGCGCTTCCCGAGAGGCTGGACGGCGGCTGTCCGATGGCATCGCGCATGCGCCCGAGCAGGGTGCGCATGGTCGAATCACCATTGAGGGGCTCGCCTTCCTTCGTCTCCGAGTTGTAGGCCGTTTTCGACCCGATTTCCGTCTTGAGGGCGTTGTAGGCGTCGACAAAGGCTTGGGCCGAATCGGCGATGCCCGAGGTGTCGCGGGCGACATCCAGTGTGCTCGTGCCCAGGGCCTTGGCCGAAATGGTCACGTTCGGAATCGCCGAGGTGATCTGGTTGCTTTGCGAGGTGACGGTCTCGCCTTCGACCTGGATGATCGAATTGGCCGCCGCGACCGCATTCGGGTTGGCGCCATCGAAGGTGCCCAGGCTGGTGAGGTTCGCGTCGCCACTGGTGACCGACAGGGTGAAGGCATTGTCGGTGCCGGTCTCGCGCGAGGTGAGCACCAGGCGGCTGCCCGAATCGCCGTTGACGATCGTTGCGCGCACGCCGATGTCGGCGTCGTTGATGTCGTTGGCAATATCCTGCAGCGAGTTGCCGGTGCTGGAAATGGTGACATCCTGGGTGGTGCCGTTGATGTTGAAACTCAAGGTGCCGGAGCCGAAGGTGTCGGTGCTGCCATACAGCGAGGAGAACGACTTCTGCGCGGCGGCCAGCTGCTGCACGTTGACGCTGTAGCTGCCTTCGCGCGCAAAGGTGCCCGCCGTGGCAGACATGACGTCAGCGTCGCCGGCCGTGGCCTGATAGGCGGCCAGTGCGTTCGGATCGCCCAGCGTCTTGGCGGAAGACTGCAGATCGGCCAGCCGGCTGCGGATGGTTCCCAGGGCCGAGATCTGCGCCGAGAAGGCGCTTTCCTTGGCATTGAGCAGCGTCAGCGGACGTCGCTCAAGCGCCATCAGCTGTGTGACAAGGCTGTTGGAATCGATGCCTGAGCCGATTCCCAGCGAAGAAATGGTTCCGGTGGCCATGACGACCTCCTTAAGCCTTTTGCTCTAACAGCAGACCGGCCCGGATGGATTCGATCTGCTCGCTCAGTGCATCGGCGATTTTCAGAAACTCTTCCGATGGAATCTGACGGATGACTTCATCGGACTTGCTATCGATGATGCGCACCACAACCGCATCGTTGCCGTCGTGCAGCGAGAACGCGATGTCTCGTGCCTGCGAGGGCAGCGCGCTTTGCGCACGGTCGAGGGCCTCTTTCAGCTTCTCGGGGTCGAACCCCTGTTTGTTGGACTCTTCGGCGGCGGCTGCGTTCGCTTCAGCTTCGGCGGCGCGTGCTTCTGCGCGTGCTTCCCGGGCGGCCACATCGGGCGAGATCTCCGACGGCGCCATCGCAGCGTCGCGCTGCCGCACGGTGGCGGCCCCCGATGCCTGCGCCGCAGAACTCACGATCTGCGGGCTGGTGATGGAAGTCGATTGGATAGCCATCTCTTACTCCTGTCCCAACGCTCCGGGGGGCAATTTCGCCGCCCCGGGTCGAATGTGCCGGCAGCACTTGCCGGTGATGCCGCCGCACGGCCTTAGCCGAGCAGCGACAGTACGTTTTGCGGCACGGCGTTCGCCTGAGCCACCATTGCAGTTCCCGATTGCTGCAGGATCTGGGAGCGGGTCAGGTTGGCCGTTTCCGCGGCAAAATCGGCATCCATGATTCGGCTGCGGGCGGCGTACTGGTTTTCGCGTGCCGTCTCGAGCTGCTGGATGGTGAAAGTCAGACGTCCCATCACACCGCCGATGGTGGCGCGGTTCGATGCGATCGTGTTCAGCGCGGTATCGATGGCCGTGATGGCCGTGGCTGCGCCGGCAGAGGTCGCAATGGAACCGCCGGGGGCCGCCGTGCTGGCAAAGGTTGCGTTGATCGAGTCGCCTGCGGCGGCGCCGACCTGGAAGCTGAAGGTGCTGAACACCGAGGTGTTGTTCAGCTTGGCCGCGCCTTGCAGACGGGTCAGTTCGGCATCGAGCTGGGCGTATTCCGAGTTCAGATAGCCGCGCTCGGTATCCGAGATCGTGCCGTTCAATGACTGGACAGCCAGTTCGCGCATGCGCTGAAGCATGTCGGCGGAAGTGCCCAGGGCGCCATCGGCGGTCTGGGCGAAGGAAATGCCATCAGAGGCGTTGCGCATGGCGACGGTGAGGCCACGGGCATCGGCTTCCATTCGCTGAGCAACCGCGAGACCGGCTGCATCGTCCCGGGCGCTATTGACGCGCAAACCGGAGGACAGGCGTTGCAGTGAGGTGGCCAGGCCGTCCTGACTGCGGTTGAGGTTACGCTGGGCGTTCAGTGAATAGATGTTGGTGTTGATGATCTGAGGCATGACGATCTCCTGTGGTCGGGCTTTTCGACAGGCCGGCGTGACTGCATTTTCGTGTCACGCCGGCCTGCTGGTTTCAGTTCGCCCGATCCACTGCGAGGGAGACCCTTACAGCAAGGACAGGACGTTTTGCGGCACGCTGTTGGCTTGCGCCACCATGGCTGTACCCGACTGCTGCAAGATCTGTGCCCGTGTGAGGTTTGCCGTTTCCGCGGCGAAATCCGCATCCATGATTCGGCTACGTGCAGCGTACTGATTCTCGCGTGCCGTCTCGAGCTGCTGGATGGAGAACCCGAGGCGACCCATCACACCACCGATGGTGGCGCGGTTGGAGGCCACGCTGTTCAGTGCGGTGTCGATGGCAGAAATTGCCGTGCCGGCAGCCGTCGAAGTGCTGATGTTGCCGGTCGGTGCCGCCACACTGGTGAAGGTCGCGGAGATGGTGTCGCCGGAGGCGGCACCCACCTGGAAGCTGAAGGAACTGAACACGGACTGGTTGTTCAGTTTTGCCGCGCCCTGCAAGCGGGTCATTTCGCTCTGAAGCTCGGTGAATTCCGAGTTCAGGTAGCCGCGCTCGGTGTCCGAGATCGTGCCGTTCAATGACTGGACTGCCAGTTCGCGCATCCGCTGGAGCATGTCTGCGGAGGTCGACAGAGCGCCGTCAGCGGTCTGTGCGAAAGAAATGCCGTCGGAGGCGTTGCGCATCGCAACCGTCAGACCGCGGGCGTCAGCTTCCATGCGCTGGGCAACTGCCAGGCCGGCTGCGTCGTCACGGGCGCTGTTGACGCGCAGGCCGGAGGACAGACGCTGCAGCGACGTGGCGAGCGTGTCGGAGTTCCGGTTGAGGCTGCGCTGTGCATTCAGCGAATAGACGTTTGTGTTGATGACTTGTGCCATGATTCTTCTCCTGATTAGGACTGCAAGAGCACTTGATGACGGTGTGTTCCGTGGCTCTTGCCCCTACCTACGGCGGCAAGTTGTGAAACTGAAGGCAATTTTTGCCGGCAAGAAAGTCCGTAAAACCCTGTGCCATAAAGGGAAGTGGCTCCACTGCCCCGAGGCGTGATGGCACCTTTTCAGCACTGTGAGTGCCCCGGCTGCCGCAAGGGGCGACGGTGCCCGAAAGCAAGCGACCGCCCCGGTGGGCGGTCGCAATTTCAAGACGTGGCGCGGGTTTCAGGGCAGGTGGTGCGAGAGCCAGTCATCAACATGCTCTTCGAGTATGTAGTCGGAGATGACCCACTCGCGCAATGCATCTCCAGCACGCTGTGCTGCGTCCGGATCGCTCACATGGGCGCGTATGGCGTCCACCCAGGCCGCGGTGTCGTCCGTGACGCGCGTCACGGGTGCACTGCGATATGGCGTGACATCGGAGCACACCACGGGCCATCCCAGAATGCCGTAGTCGAGAAGCCGGAGATTGCTCTTGGCGTCGTTGAAGGGGTTGGCCTCAAGGGGGGCGACCGCCAGATCCAGAT
Source organism: Nitrogeniibacter aestuarii (assembly GCF_017309585.1). Lineage (NCBI taxonomy): Bacteria > Pseudomonadati > Pseudomonadota > Betaproteobacteria > Rhodocyclales > Zoogloeaceae > Nitrogeniibacter > Nitrogeniibacter aestuarii. The sequence goes on from NZ_CP071321.1 coordinate 1,664,859, forward strand.
TCAGGCTGGCGAGTTTTTCCGGGTAGGCATCGTAGGGCACCCAGCCGTGATGCTCCTTGATATACGGGCGCAGGGACGGGGGGCACATGCCGAAGAACACCCAGTCCACTTCCTGGCTGGTCTGGCGAACCGCGTCCTCGATGATCGCCAGGTCGCCAGCGTGCTGGAACGCGCCGGCCCAGCCGACCCTCGGCTTGGGCCCCGTCTGGCGTTGCGAGCTCAGATGACCCCAGCGCGACCATTCGACCCGGTTCGGTACCACCCGGATGTCGTCGATCATGTGGCGCGCAAATTCGGCCAGCGGCTCGGTGGACACGACCAGCCGATCACACATGGACAGACATTGACGGACGAAGCTGCGGGTTTCGCGGGACCAGAACTCGAACATGTCGCTTTCGCGCGGGACGGCCGTGCACAGGTCGTCGAGCAGCCCGATGATGGGCAGGTCGGGCAGGTGGGTCCGTATCTGGCGCAGCGACGGGACCTGCTGTTTGGTGGTCGGATTGTGAATCAGCAAGCTGTCGATGCGGCCGGCCCGCGCCAGTTCGATGACACTCAAGGTGCGACGCTGATCGTGGGAAGGCGGCTCGATGATGGCCGCCTGCGCCTTGCCCTGCTGGCGCGCTGCCCGCAAAGGCGCCACCGCGCGAAACTCCCCGGCACCCTGGACGACGTCGGCCACGACATGGGCCACATCCGTGGGGACGGCATGCCAGGGCGGGACGAAGCTGGCGTCGGGGGTGATGATTCTTCCGTCAAGACGCAGATTGAGGTTCCACGCAGAATCGCGCGCGAGCGCGGGGAGGTAGGTGTCGAGCAGATCCGTGCGCTCGCGGGCAAGCCCGAGTGTGCGCTCGCTGCGCTGATTGAAGTACTCGCGCTCGTCGGTGGTGTCGATGGCCGGCAGACCGACGTCGTAATGGGCAATCGTGGTATTGGGCGTCCACACCAGGCGACCGTTGCGCCCGAGTCTGGCGCTCAGATCGACGGTGGCGTCGCGCAGCCCGTAGTGCTCGTCAAACCCGCCCGTGGCGTCGAAACGCGCCTTTGAGGTGAGCAGGCAGGCGCTGTCCAGCACATTGAAGTTCTGCACCAGCTGCAGTCGGCCAAGATAACCCGGATAGTTGAGCGACACCGCGTCCGATTCGGGCGATGCGATGCCCGGTTCGAGGCCGAAGATGCTGCCGGCCATGGTGAGTTCGTCCTTGCCGGGCTTTGCCTGGCGGGGTGCGACCGCCGCCACGTCCGGGCGTTGAGCCACGGCCATGAGGGTGTCGAGCCAGTGCGTCGAGATGATCTGGGTGTCGTGCTGCAGGAAGACCAGGTACGGCGCATCGGCCTGCGCCGCGCCGGCGTTGAACAGGCGCGACAGATTCCACGGACCTTCGAGACGCACATGCTTGATCCGTGCCCCGTGGCGGGTGCAAACGTCGGCCAGCCAGCGGGCACAATCCGCGTCCTGGGTGTCCGCATCCACCAGAATCAGGCGGAAATCCGGCCAGTGGGTCCGTTCGAACAGGCTGTCGACCAGCGGCTCCATGAATTCGAGCCGGTCGCGGTAGGGAATGATGATGTCGACCGCCGGGCGCTGCGCGTGCTGGTAGTCCACACACCATGAGCCATGCAGGGGCCCCGGGCGGATCGCGTGGGGCAGTCCGTTGCGCTCCAGGTGGGCGCCCAGCACCTGCGCGCCCTGATCGTCGGCAATCAGCACGCAGGGGGACACCGGGAGACTGAGCAGGGGGTCGGCGACATGCCCGATGGCGTCGGCTCCGGCGGCGTCCACTGCGCGCAGGGTGAGGTCGTAGAACCGCGCACCGCTCAGCGCGCTGAAGCCGCCCATGGATGCCCAGATCGACGTCCGTATCCAGAGGGGACCGATGTAGTCACTGCTGCGCAGCAGGTCGAGGTTGAAATCCGGCTTGAATCGCGGTTCGACACGTCGGTCGTCCTCACGCATCACGTCGTCGTCGGTGTACAGCGCAAACCACCCGGGCTGATGTTCGAACGCGTCGGCCACGCGCCACAGGCACAGCGGGTCGAGGACGGTGCCGGGGGGCACGTAGACCACGATCTGGGCCGCTGCGGCATCGACGAGGCTGTCGAAACAGGGTTTGGCGTCGCTGCTCACCATCCAGTCGATATTGGGCAACTCGGCGATGGCCGGATCGGGGCAGGGTGCGCTTGAGACGACCGAAAGGTGCCACAGGCCATAGGGCTGGTTGGCCAGGCTGTCGAGCGTCTTGGCGAGCAGTTCGAATTCGCTCGGGCGTGCCTCGGTCAGCACCTGGATGTGTGGTGTGGACGCCCAGGTGGCGACCCGCGCTTCGATGAACTGCATGTCCGCGTCCATGGGCGCGCGCCGTGCCAGGAGGTCGGCGTAGTCGTCATCGAGCAGGCGAGAGGCCGCGTCGGCGGTGCCTGCTTCGATCACCGCGCGTCGCGCAGCGGCCAAGGCTTCGTCCTTGTCGTCGGCCTCCTGGGGCTGGGCCGGGCTTGCCTTGGCGATGGGGGGCGTCTGTGTGGGTGCTGGCGCCGCGGTGCTTTGCTGCGCCCCTGCCGGCACCGGCACGGGGGGAACGTCCAGCAAGGGGGCGAGTACCGAGGCAAGCGCCCGGCGTACGGTCTCGGGCTCGGCCGTCAGTGGCGCCGGGGCGGCTTGATCCGTCGCCGGTACGAACACCGATCGCCAATGCTGTGCGTAGTCTTCGATGCAGCCGCTCTGTGTCAGGACCGCACTGCGCAGCGCGTTGCCTTCGGCATGACGGCGTGCCGGATCGTCCAGCAGGGTTTCGATTGCGCTGATCCAGGCATCGAGCGTATTGGGCAGGGCCGTGGTCGGCAGGCCAAGATCGCAGGCCGGTTGCTGCGAGGTGAGCAGTGGGCGGCCAAGCCATGCCAGGCGAGTCACCTGGATATCGCTGCCCAGCCGCGCAAAGAGACCGTCGCGAACCGGGTGCAGCGAAATATCCCAGGACTGGCGGGCGAGCCAGCGCGGCAGATCGAGCTCGTCGGGCGGCAGGAGCGATGTCACATGGCCGGACAGCTCGGCCGGGGCCATGCCCAGGCAGACGAAGTCCACCCGACCGGCAAAGTGGGGGACCAGGCGCGTGAGCAGCGTGTCGTCGGTCCACGGCAGTGCCCACCAGGCGAGTCGCGGGCGCGACCCCGGTTCGGCGCTGACGGGCGTGATGGATTCGCTCCACAGGCCCGGATTCAGCCGCGGCGCGTGGACGCAGATGTTGTTCTGCAAGGGTGCGAATGCCTGAGCCAGCCGCTCGTTGGTGACCAGCATGCGGTCGGTGCCGGCGATGAATGCCTGCATGACCGGTGCAAAGAACTGGCCGGGGTCGGTGTCCCTGGCGCCCCCCATGACCATGACCGACAGCAGGTCATCGCCATCCACACAGGTGCTCACATCGGGCAGTGAAGTGATGGCCTGGCGGGCCGTCAGCTCCGCGTCGTTGGTGGGCAACTGCAGCAGGAGGCAGTCGGCGCGCAGGCGTAGTGCGACGTGCGTGTCCAGGGGCGCGGTCCACACGCCACCGTGACCCAGGCCGGTGGCCAACAGCGCACTGAGCGGTTCGATGACATGGGCGCGCAGCGTGTCCTGCCCCCCGTTCGAGACCGCCACGATCTTCGCGCCGCCCAGCTCATCCATCGGGTGAGTGCGCAGCAACGGGTCGTCGGCGGGACGGTACCCATCGGCGCGGACATCGAGATTGGGGTTGTAGGCCGGATCGTTGGCGACCCAGCTGCCCCAGCGCTGATGGAAGGCCAGCTGCTCGCCGCGAAAGCGCTTGGCCTTGGCCGCCAGATTGGCGTCGTTGATTTCGGCCTTCTGACTCACGCTGCTCACATGGATGAGACGCGCGAGCGGTGACCAGACGACACGGTAGCCGGCCTCGCGCACTTTCAGGCAGTAGTCGATGTCGTTGTAGCTGACGGCAAAACGGGTCTCGTCGAGGCCGCCGAGGGACTGATAAAGCGATTTGCGCGTGAGCAGGCAGGCGCCGGTGACGGCGCTCATGTCCTGCTGCACGTGTTTGCGTCCCATGTAGCCGGGGTCATCCGGATCGGTGAGCACGAACGGATGTTCGGCAGGCCCTCTCAGACCGATGATCACGCCGGCATGCTGGACGCGCCCGTCCGGAAAGAGCAGCAGGGGGCCGACCACGCCGACGTCGTCCCGGATCGCATGGCGCATCATGGTCGTGAGCCACATGGGGTCGACGATCTCGGTGTCGTTGTTCAACAGCACCAGATAGTCGCCCCTGGCCTCGGCGGCGGCGTGGTTGTTCATGGCGGAGAAATTGAACGGGCCGCCATGGCGGATCACCCGCAGTGTCGGGTCGCCACGTTCAGCGACCTGGGCCAGATAACGCTGTGCCGCGGGGGTCTGACTGTCGTTGTCCACCACGATGACCTCGAAGGCCGGGTAGCGGGTCTCGGTCAGCAAGGTGTCCAGGCAGCGGGTCAGGAAGTCGAGCTGGTCGCGGGTGGGAATGATGATGGAGACCAGCGGTGTGCTGTCCAGCGGCGGGAGCCAGCCGAACTGCCCCGCCGCAGGGCCGTCGAGCACATAGACGCCCGGCATGCTCGCTTCGGCCAGCGAATGAACCGCCATGCTCAACGCTTCGGCCTGTTCTGCGTTGGCGGGGCGATCAATCGCCGTGCCCGCATCCAGATGCATGAGCACGTCTGGCACATGACCCAAGGCGTCTGCCCCGCGGCGGGCGAGCAGGCTCAGGGCGATTCGGTGGCTCGAGACCAAGTCGAGGGGCGCCAGGCCCTCGGCAAGCAGTTCGTTTCGCAGTAGCACGGCGCGACCGATGAAGGGGGTGCTGCGCAGCAACTCGGCGTTGGGTTCAGGCTTGAATTTCGGATGCCGGGCACAGCCGTCCGGGCCGAGTTCGTCGTGGTCTGCATAGACCAGCCCAATCGCGCCATCGTTGCGCCCGCCGTTCAGCAGACGGACCAGCGCATCGTCTTCGAGCGTGTCACCGGCCACGAGCCCGAGCGTCCAGCCCGGCATGCCGGCCCGGGCACCGAGCCAGGGCGCGAGGGTGTTTGCACTGATCTGCTCGTGGCTGGATTCCACCAGACCGGCGGGGCCATCGATGACGCACACGTGGACGGGCATCAGACTCTGACGCTTGAGGCTGCGCAGGGTGCGTCGCAGCGGGCCGCCGTTGCGTGCATCGACCAGAACGGTGATCTGAGGCGTTTCCCCGGCGCTAGCGCATATGGTGCTCGCCCGGGCGTGGGCGATGCTGGCCTCCACCTCGTGTCCGATGGTGAAGGTGTCGAACGAGCCATTGTGCTCGGCCAGCAGGGCGAGTGCGCCCGGGTGGCGGGGGGCTGACTCAAGCACCCTGCTCAGGGCTGCAAATGCGCTTCCGGGCGTATCCAGCGCGTTGGGAATCGGGGTGTATTCGAGCACGGCGCGCGCGGCGCCCACGATCACTTCGTTGCGGACCTGGGCCATCATCTGCTGAACGATGGGGTGAGCGTGCTCACCGCCGAGGCGCTCGACGATGGTCATCAAGGGTTCGCCGGTCATCCAGCGGATCTGGTGCGCCTTGGCCAGACAACGCATTTTCATCGACCAGCGTTCGCTGTTGAACAGCAGATCGTAGAAGCGCATGTGGTCGACACCGGCGCGGTTCTCGCTTGTCAGGCGCTCCGACTCGGCGTCGCCATGCAGGCGGTAGAAGCCGTGGACATCATTGACGAAGTAGGCGGGGCCTTCGGACAGCAGGCGGTGGTACAGATGCCAGTCGCCCACATACCGGAGGCCTTCGCTGTCGAGCCGGCCGGTGACATCGCATACCTCGCGCCGCCACAGGCAAATCGAGTTGGTGATCCAGTTGTGCGAGAGGAGCACTTCGGACTCGTCGAAGACGCCGCTATCCGTGTGGGGGATGTAGGGCTGGGGCGGCGGCGCGTCGCTCTGGCCTTCAACAAGCCCCTGCCAGCGGGTGTAGGCGAAGACGCATTCGGGGTGACGGTTGAGTGCGCCTGCGGTGGCCTCGAGAAAGCCCGGGCCGAGTGCGTCGTCTGCGGAGAGCATCATCATCAAGGGGTTGTCCAGCAGGTCGTAGGCCTTGAAGAGGCTGCCGGAAAGGCCGATGTTGGTGTCGTTGCGCACGTAGCGGAAGCGCGCATCGCGCGCGACCCACGCCTGCGCGATTTCCCGGGTGTTGTCGGACGAGGCGTTATCGATGATCAGGGCCGTGAAGTCGCCGAAGCGTTGGGCCGCCAGCGAGCCGAGGCACGTTTCAAGGAAGTGGCCGTAGTTGTATGCCGGCACAATCACGCCAACCTGGGCGGGTGAGGAGGCGGGATTCGAGGTCTGGGGCGTCTTGGGTGTCATCGGTCGCTCTTCGATTGTTCAGCGGCGCATCCGCTCGGCCGGAATGCCATACACGACAGCGCCGGTGCCGCACCAGCCATGCATGCGCATGAAAAAGCGGTAGTCCGGCAAGGTGTCCATCAGCCAGGCGGGGGTGCGCCACAGGCCATCGCGGTTGTGGTAGGTGGTCAGGGCCAGCACGGGGCGGCATCGGTGCAAGGTGTCGACAGCGCCTTTGAGCGCGGGAAGCTCGTGCCCTTCCAGATGCAGCTTGATGAAGGTGGGCGAGAGTGCGAGCGAGTCGATCCGGCAGGTGCCGACCTGTTGGCTGCCGGTGCTCTTGAGGCGTGACGCCATGCCGGCGCCGGCGCAGAAGGCGGCTTGCCCATCGGTATCGCTCAGGGCGCATGCGACAAGACGGATGCGCTCACGGTCGTCCGGCGCCAGGGCATCGCGCCATGCGCTCAGGGCGCGGTGGTTTTGCGGGTCCGGCTCGATGGCGGTGGCGCGGGTGAAAGATGGGACGCCGCGCTGGAGCCAGTTGTCGAGAAACTCGCCATGCCAGGCGCCGCCGTCGATGAGTGTCTCGCCGGGCTGCAACGCGTCCAGGATGTCAGGAATGAAATAGCGGTCGTCGATCGTGACGGGGGCGTGTCCGAACGACCATTCGGCGCGCTGCACGCGCCACGCCAGACTCTGCAGGTGTGCTGCACGGGAGAAGTCGTCGTGCCAGCCGTCGAGCACGCGCGCGATGCCGTGTTGGTCCTCAGGAGTCAGCACTCCGGAAAACCATCCGTTGTTCATGACGCCGTCTGGCCCCCCTGCCTGGAGCAGGTCATAGACCGGCACGATGTGGGTCCAACCCGCTTTCGCAAGGGCGTCGCGAATCGGCTCGTAGGGGCTGGTGACCACGCACACGGCAACGGGCCGGCGTGCCCGTTCGTCCATTGGAACCTCATCCGGATGCCTGACGGGCAGGCCGGTCTTCAGGCAGCCCGAGGGCGGTGGCTGTCGATCGATGCAGAAGGCGAGGGCGCGGCCGAGCGTGTTGAACAGCTCGGCGGCGAGATGACCGAGTTTGCCTGCGCCGTAGAGCACCAGGGCTTCTCCGGGCAGCGTTGGTGGCGTCGCGGGCGGGGTGGCGCACAGACGCGCCAGCCATTGGGCTGCGCTGTCGCGGTCGGTGCGTGTCCCGGCGCTCATCGGGCGTGCTCCGCCTGGCGTGCCCAGCCGGCCAGTTGGGCATCCTCCGGGAAGTGATCCCGGTAATGAAAGACCGAGCCTTTGGTGGCTTCGAGTTGGGCGTGCGCGCTGCCCGCGCCGGCGCACCCGAGCGCGTCGGGCGTCCAGATGTCGGGGCGCTGGCAGGCCATGAACCACTGCGCAGGCGTTGTGCCGAAGACCGACCGAAAATCGAAGCTGCGTTTGTCTTCGTCGAGCACGGCGGCGTAATGGGCGTGCAGGGCGTCGGCGGTGACGGTGATGTCGAAGCGTTTGCGCACATGGGCTGCGGCCTGTGCCGAGAGCGTCGCGCGCAGGCCGGGGGTGGTGGCCAGTCTGTCCATGGCGTCGGCAAATTCGCTCGGGGTGCGCACGATCAGTCCGGTGCGTTCGTGCTCCACCAGTTGCCGCTCGGCCGGGTTGTCCAGCACCACCGGCACGACGCCCATGGCCATGGCTTCGAGCAGGGCGTTCTCGGCGGTGCCGTAGTGCTGCGGGTTGAGCAGATAGGCGAGGACATCGAAGTGCGACAAGGTGCCCGCGATGTCATGGGTAAAGCCGCGCACATCGAGTCGCGACGTCAGCCCGCGCGCCCGGGCTTCGGTATGCAGCGCGTCGGCGGTGGTCGGGTCGCCCACCAGGGCGAGACGAAAGTCCGGGATGCGCACCGCGGCGACAAAATCCATCAGGTCGGGGTGCAGCTTGGCGAAATTGAGGGTGCCGACATAGCCCGTGCGAAGCGGGGTATCGTCACCTCGCCGTGGGGCTTCGGGCAGGTCGTCGAAGCCCCCCGAGCTGAAGACCACCCCCAGCCGGGCCCTCGCTTCGTCCGATAGCTGACGGACCGCCGGGGCGTCGAGCGAGCAGGTGGAACTGAACAGGAAGCGGTGGGGGAGCGTCAGAAACCGCGATGGGAAGGTCGGCAGACCAAGCCCTGACACATGGCTCCAGACCACCAGACGCATGGGCGGGTGCGCTGTGGCGCCCATCCAGCGCGCGACGAGCGGGTGGTGCCACCATTCGAGCTGAACCACATCGGCTTCGCGCACCAGGGTGTCCAGTGAACGTGCGTCTGGGGCACACACCACGCGGGCGCCGTGGGCACGGGCGTGATCGACGAAGAGCGTCTTTTCCGGCATGGCGAGGCAGGCGATGGTGTGCTCGATGCCGTCTGCGCGCCGCGAGGACGCCTCGACCAGACGCGAGAGCACCTTGCCGACGCCGCCGCCCAGATGTGCGGTTACGTGAAGCAGGCGCATGCTCAGGCGGCCGATTGCGGCATCGTTCGGCCTGTGTGGGCTTTCGCCCCGAGCAGGCCGAAGTGCTGCGCATGATCGCGCCACCACGGGTCGTCTTCGATCAGCGATTCGAAACGGGTGCGCGATGCCATCACACCGGCCGGGTCGCCGGCGTCCATGGACAGGATGCCGCAGGGTATGGTGAAGGGCGGGAGGGTGTTGCCACGGCACGCGCCCACGTCATCGTCAACGCTGAAGTCGGGCGGGATGATGAACAGCAGTCGTTCCGTGCGCATGAGGCTCTCCTTGGCTCAAGCGGCCTTGTTGATGCGTCGTTGCAGGCGAGTGAGCAGCTGCGGTGCGTGAGCGTCGATGTTGTCCGGCAGGCAATGGCTCAACTGACCGCAGTCACCGCAGGTGGGGTTCTCCTTGCGTCGGCCTTCCAGATGCGCAATGCGGTGGGCATTCATGGCCTCGCCCAGCCAGATGTCGCGCACGCTCTGCGTCTTCACGTTGCCCACGTCGAGTTTTCGCGCCCAGTCAAGGAAGCACAGGCTGACCGAGCCGTCCGTATTGACGGCCATCGAGTAGAAGATGTACGGGCACACCGAGACTTCATGAATCGCATTGCCGTAAATGCCCTCGGTGATCTCGATGCCCGTGCGCTCCTCGATGTCGAAGGTGGGCCAGCAGGGGGCGAAATTCTCGATGAAGACCCGATCGGCAATATCGCCGAAGGTGTCGAAGAAGCGCTGCCGGTCGTCCTCGGAGAGGATGTCGCCGGGAATCTTGATGCAGATCTCGCAATCGCCCTTGCGATCGTAGAGTCTGGCGATGTTGTCCACGAAACGGTCGAAGTCCACCCGGGTTTTGGTGAAGGTCCAGAACTGCTCGCTCGACATGCCGTCGACGGAGATGTTGATGCGGTCGATGCCCGCATCGATGATCGGCGCCACCTTTTCCGGTGTCAGCAAGTACCCGTTCGTGGTGGTGTCGATGTACTGCACGTGACCGCTTTGCTTGGCGTAGGCCACCATGTCCGCGAACCGGGTGTGCAGCAGCGGCTCACCCTCTTTGTAAAGACGCAGGACCTTGAGTGGCTGATCGAATTCGCCCAGGTCGTCGATCACTTTCCGGTAGACGTCGAAATCGAGCCGACCCTGCCAGCGCCCGGTCGATTTGATGAGGTCCCGGTCGCCGGTCGGGCAGAAGGTGCATTGGAAGTTGCAGGTATTGACCGGGTCGACGAACAGCACATAGGGCGTCGTCAAGGGGATCACGTCCTGCAGCGGTGTGCGGCCTTCCAGGTTGATGCGGGGTTTGATCTGAGCCTTCATGGTTCACCTCGTGCGTCTGTCGGCGCGACGGGGACGAGGCGTTGAACGCGTCGTCGGGGGCTTTGGACTGCCGCCGGAACTTCCTGCGGCTGGTCGGAAAGTTTGCAGCGTCCGCAGGCGTCGATGAACGGGCGGGCGGCAAATCGATTGAGTGCCTGGACCAGTGCCGTGCCGTCGAGCGCATCGACCTGAACCATCTGGTCCTCGACCACGGGCAACTGCCCGAGCTGGACGCCTGCCAGTTGGTGAGGGCAGCGATAGAGGCGGCCGCGGGACAGCGTCATGCAGTTGGTGAACGCGCATTTGGCAAAGGACTCGCGCATGGCCGCTTCGTCGAGGTGCAAATCCTCGAACTGCCCCATGTCCATCCACACCTTGTTGGGGAGCACGGCATAGCTGACGCCGTGTGCCTCCATGGCCGCCCGGAAGCTTTGGAAATTCTCGCGCAGGCGCGGCGGCGTGTTGTCGCCGTAATCGGAGATGTTGAGCACCACGCGCGGATGGGCCAGGCGTTCGATCAGTCCGGCCTTGGGGGCAACGGTGCCGCTGGTGTACAGATAGATGAAACCCAGGCCGGGCATGGCGAGCAGACCGTCGAGAATGTCGCTCAGGCCGCGATGCAGAAGTGCCTCGCCGCCGGTGATGGAAAAGCGGTGAATGAAGCCGCAGGCGTCGACCATCCTGGCGGCGGCGCCGAGGATCTCATCGACGCTGTCGTTGTAATGCGTTTCGTGACTGGGCAAGGCCTCGACGCAGTGGGTGCAGTTGAGCGTGCAGCGGTTGGTGATGAAATAGGCCACGTCGTTGATGTCGGCAACCGCCCGGGATGCAGCGCGAAGCGGGCGCACGGGCGAGGCTTGCTCGGCGCCGCGGCGAAACGCGGGGCAGGCGGAAACGTCGGCCCGGCAGGCCATGCAGTCGGTGAGCGCGAGCGCTTGGCCCGAGTCGAGAAGCGTGTGGCAGGCAGACTCCGCCAGTGACTGGACCACCGGTTGGGCCCAGAGCGGCGCACCAAAGGCGGGGAAGCGCGACTGAAGCTGTGCCGCAGCGGCGGTGTAGGCGTGTTCCGAGTTCAGGGCCACCACCAGCACATGGGCATCGGGTTGGCCGATCTGGTCCAGGTGTTCCGGCGGGCTGACGGGCATGTCGCCGATGTGACCGATGTCATGCGCCTTGGCGTCAATGCACGCCGCCACACGAATGCTGGCCGTCTTCAGGCGGCGCAGCAGATGGCGCCCGGCGCTGCCAGCACCATAGATAATGGGCGTGCGCCCCGCGAACAGCGCGGTTGAAGGCGTCGCCTCGCTGGGGCGAACGGCCGTCAGTCCCACAGGCGTCGCTCCGTGCGGGCGCGAAACGCCTCATCGACGAAAAAACTCTGTTTCAGGGGTTCCGCCATGCGCACGCCGCCTTGCATGCTGGTGCCGAAGATGGCGTCCACCAGGGGGCGCGACAGGCGCCTGGGTGCGCCCGAACCGCTGGCCATCCAGTCGTCAAAAAACGCTTCGATTCCGTCGTGAATGGCTTGCTTGTCAGCAAAGTGCTGCTGGTTGCCGCGCGGTGCATCAAAGTGCGGCTCGCCCTGCGCGTCGGCATACAGCGCCATGCCCACGGGCGCCACGAGGACGGATTCGCACAGGATGTGGTAGCGATACACGGCGTCCGGCGCTTGTCCGCTGCGCTGATTGAAGAGCGCATCGGTGCGATCACACATCCCGAACGGATTGTCGTCGCCGAAGTGGCCGGTGATGTAGTAGCCGTCCAGCGGCTGCTGGAAGACCTGCTCGAGGGCGTGCTGAATGGTTCCCTTGAGCCCGAGGTCGCACACGGCGGTCGGGCGGGACGGGTCGATGCCCTGGGCGGCGAGGTAGGCCTCGTAGCCGGCACGCTCTTGCGCTGCATGGGCGAGGATGGCGTCCATGTGTTGCTCGACCAGCTCACGTGCCCTTGCATCGGTGTTGTCGAGCGCGGCTTCATCGTCAAGTTCGGGGGCGTCGAGCCCGAAGCGCAGCGCCAGCCATTGACGCGCGGTGCCCGTAAAGGCCTCGTTCATGAGGGCGCGCACGTCGTCCTCGGTGCGCAGGGCGGCGACCGTGGCCATTCGGCGCGAGGTGACGAAGTAGGTGCCAGCGGGCAAGTGCGTGCCTCCGAGGTGGGTGCAGAGCTTTTCATAAAGATGCACCAGCAGATGTCCTTCCCGTGCGAAGAAAAGCAACTGCTCGACCGGCTTATTCTCAAGCTTGCGTACCAGCCAGCCCAGATAAGCGAGCAAGAGCGGGCCGAAGAAGGTGTAGCCGAAGTCCTCGAACGACTCGATGTGAAGCGTTGCCGGCGGGGTGAAGGGGGTCTTGAACAGCCGCTGCGCGAGCAGACCGATGACCTGACCGTCTTCCGCAGTACGCACCGCATCGGCCCAGTGCGCGCATGGACTGGCGGCCAGCTGCTCGGCCGGGGCGGCCAGGCGCAGGGCCGCGAGGCCGTGGGCGCGGGCTTGTGTGACGTCGCTGTGCAGGCTGTCACCCACGTGGACAATGCTTGCGTGGGGATGCCGGGCGCGCAGCAGATCGAACAGTCCGCCCTGGGACTTGCTGAGGCCGGCTTCGGATGAAACGAGTAGCGACGGCGGCTCCGGCAGGCCGCATCGGGCAAGGATCTGGTTCAGCGTCTCGCGCGGGAGCATGGTGTCGGTGGTGATCCAGACCGACTTGCCTGCCTGCCGGGTGCGCCGTAGGGCGTCGATCATGGCGGTTCGTGGCAGGCACAGTGCAAGTTCGGTTGCCAGCTCGGCGGCGTGGAGTCGATCAATGGCATTGGCCGGGAGGTCGGATGCGGCGCGCATCTGCGCATAGATGACATCCAGCGCGACCGTGTGGTGGCCGTGCTGGCGCAGACAATCCGCTTCGGCCGCTTTTCGGGCCGAGAGCAGGGTCGGCGCGTCCGGCCCATCCGGGTTTGTCGCTCGTTGCGCGGCCAGTTCGAGAATGTCATCCGGACGCCAGGCCTGGCGGGTGACGAGGGTTTCAAACAGATCGAAGGAGACCACCTGGTGCCCGGCGATGGCCGCCTCCAGCGCCGCCCGGTCGCAGCATGGGGGCAGCGTGGTGCCCGTGGGCGCGTCGTGCAGGGCCAGCGTGCCATCCGGGAACACGATGCTGACATCCGCCGCATCACACCAGGGCCGTATGCGCCGAGCGATGGTGTGCCAGTAGACGTCGGTGGCGGCAATGACCACTGCGCGGGCGCCCCTGGCCACTGCGGTCTCGGGCGACAGCACGGGCTGGCCGAAAAAGTGTTTGCCGATATTGTCGGCATCCTTGTCGAGCAGCCCCACGATGGGGTAGTCGCTCAACTCGTCGATCAGGTCCCGAGCCCGCATGCCGATACCGTACAAGGCAATGGCAGCCGGCCCCAACTGCGCCAGGCGTGCGCGCAGCGCCGTTGATTGGGGGGTGTCCGAGTCAGGAAGTCTCTGCATGAATGCGGATCACCTTGTGGCGCCGATCGAGCTGGCGGCCGGCGGTGACTTCCGTGGGGCCCTTGGGCAGGTTGCAGTAGCGGCAGGCGTCGATCACCTTGGTGTTCTCGAACTTGTCCAGTTCGCTCACCAGCCCGGCCAGATCATGGGCGTGAATGTCGACCACATCGCGTTTCTCGAACTTCTCCATCTTGATGCCGCCGGCCTGGTACGGGCAGTGATACAGGGTACCGTCGTATATCCGGTGGCACGCGGCCATGAAGCAGTTGGAGAAGTGCTCCTCGAGCCGCGCCTCCGGCACATCGCCCTTGTCGTAGCCATTGAGGTCGACCCAGTAGCGATCCGGATAGACCACGAAATTGACCTCATGGGCGGCGAGCATGTCGATGGTGCGATGAATCTTGTCCTTTTGCTTGTCGGTCAGGTTGTTGTCGTGTCCGTAGTCGGAGACGGTGACGATGATCCGGTCGTGCCTCAAGGCCTCGCACAAGGCGGCGTCGGGGACCGAGGTGCCGCTGGTGAACACCCCGATGTAGCCGATCTTGGGGACGGTGACCAGCTCACGGACGATGTCGGCGATCTGCGGATGGGAGAAGGGTTCGCCGCCGACCAGATCGAGCCGGTGGAGGAAGCGGCTCGCTTCGGTCAGCTTGCGGATGTCGCGCAGCACGGTTTCCTTGGGCAGGCGCTCCGTGCTGCCCAGATACGGCACGCCTTCGTGGCAGTGCTCGCACTTGAGGGTGCACACCTCGCCAAGCATGTAGCCGACGTCGTTGAAGGTCGAGCCTGCCTCGACCGTGCTTTGAGGCGTCGCATTGCAGGCACTGTCGCAGCCGCAGTCACCCGAAGCGTCGGCTTCAGCCAGCTCGGCTTCGGCCAGCTCTTCCACGTGGCGGCAGAAGATCGGGCATTTGTACGGTTTGACGTGATACGAGATGCAGTGTTTGAGCGGCGGGTACTCACCGTGTTCCGCCTTGGCCTTGCAGCTTTGATAGTGCAGCAGATAGACGAGGAAGACGCCGTTGGCCCGCTCCAGCGACGGAGCCAGCCGGGTGATGTCGGCCTCGATCAACTCGGTCAGCTGCATGGTGCCTGCGCCGAGCACCACCAGCGGCTCGGGGCGTCCGTCCTTGAGGCTGAGCCAGCCCGGGCGCTGGACGTCCATGCCGTCGATCTGGCCGATCTTGGCATGTTGCCGATCAACGAAGGCGCTGACGGGGACATTGAGTCCGTCGAAGAGACTCTTGAGCATGCGCCCCGATCGCCCGGCACCGTAGATGATGACTTCCCGCGCACGGATCGCCTCGATGAGGGCGTCCAGTTCGGACGGATCCGGATCCTTGCTGTCGAGGAGGCCGGCATACATGCGGGCGAGGGTGTCGTTGATTCGGGTTGAACTCATGGGGTCATACCTCTTCACTATCGGGGTGGGCCCGAAATTGTCGGAGTCCGTCATCGAGCAGCACGCCGGGCTGCCAGTCAGGCAGAACGGGCGCGTCCGCCCACGGATCGATCACTTCACGTGGACGGTAAGGCCGCGCGCCCCAGCGCACGCGCACCGGTTGGTCGGGTGCGGCGGCATTGAAGCGCTCTACCAGCGTTCTGAGGTCGATTGCTTCCGGGCTCGGCAGGCGGTAGCAACGCCGTTCGCCGGGCGCGAGACCCGTTGCCCGCTCGCAGGCGAGGGTGAAAGCGTCGGCCAGATCGTCCACGTGCACGAGATGCAGGCGCTGCTCTCCCGGGCTCATGTCCAGAACATCGGCTGAATCCGCGGCTTTCTTGAGCAGGTTGAGGAGTTTGGGGCGCGAGTCGCCGGGGCCGTAGCTGTCGTAGATGGCCAGTTCGATCGTGCGCAAGGCATGGGCGCTGCGGTAGTAATCGGCCAACGCGAGTGCGGCGTTCTTGGCTGCGGCGTAGAGGTTGACGGGGGCCTCACCATATTGCCAGGCGCTGGCGGCGTACACGAGTGCATTGCAGTCGGCTCGGGCCATGGCATCGAGCACGTGAGCGGTGAAACCGACGTTGTCGCGGATCAGGTCATCGATCTCGGGGGGCGTATGGCTGGCGACGTAGCGCGCAGCCAGATGCACGACGCAGTCGGGGCGTTCGCGCTGCATGATGCCGTTCAATGCGTCAGGCGCGGCATCGACGATGTGCATCGGCACATGGCCAATGGCGGTCGGGATGCGTGAAGCCGCGCGCACGAGGCCAGCGACCTCATGGCCGGCCCGGTCGAGATGTTCAACCAGGTGTCGCCCGATGAAGCCGCTTGCGCCGGTGACCAGAATCTTCATCGCTCGTCCACGAACCGGAAGGGGGTGTCGAAGTCAGCCAGTCGGGGGTGGGCGCGGTCCCGCGCCGAGAGCGTGGGCTCGTCGGTGGCCCAGGCGACCCCGGCCGAGTCCCAGGCGATCCCGGCATCGTGTTCAGGGGCGTGCTCGGTGGTGGTGAGATAGATCATGGTGGCCGAGTCACTCAGCACGCAAAAACCATGGGCCAGGCCGCTGGGCAGGTAGAGGGCGTTGCCGGCGTCGGCCGACAACGAGACCGCGATATGTTGGCCGTAGCCGGGTGAGTCGCGCCGCAGATCCAGAGCGACGTCCTGAACCGCGCCGTCGATGCAGGCGACCAGCTTGGCATGGGCATGCGGCGGTCTCTGAAAGTGCAGGCCGCGGATGACATGTCGATGCGAGGTGGTGCAGAACACTTCCGCAACACCCGGGTCGAGCCCCATGGCGGCAAATGCGTCGCGATGAAAGAGTTTGAGAAAGCGGCCGCGGGTGTCCTCGCTGCGCGGCAGCGTCAGCTCGACACAGCCGGGCAAGGCCGTGGGGCGCAGGCTGAAACCGGCGTTGCTCACCAGCCCGCTCCCAGGAAAGTCCGCAGCTGTTCCGTGGCGTAGTCGAGCATGGGCTCGGTGAGGCCGGGCCAGAGTCCGATCCAGAAGGTGTCGTTCATCACCCGGTCGGTCTGCGCCAGCGTGCTGGCGACCCTGAATGCGCGGCCGTCAAAATAGGGCTGGCGCACGAGGTTGCCAGCGAACAGCAGACGAGTACCGATCTTGTGCTGGTCCAGCCACTGGAGCATATCGACCCGGTTCAGCCCGGCTTCGGCACGCAGCGTGACCGGGAAACCGAACCAGCTGGGCTGGGCGTGAAGGGTGGGCTGCGGCAGATCGAGCAGGCCCGTGCAGTCCGCCAGGCGCTGCGTCAGGTAATCGAAGTTGGCGCGGCGCGCGCTCACGAAGCCCTCGAGGCGGTCGAGCTGGGCGAGGCCACAGGCGGCCTGCATGTCGGTGATCTTGAGGTTGTACCCCAGGTTCGAGTAGGTGTACTTGTGATCGTAGCCCTGCGGCAGATCGCCCAGTTGCCAGCCAAAACGCTTCTTGCACGTGTTGTCGCAGCCGGGCGCGCACCAGCAGTCGCGCCCCCAGTCGCGGATCGATTCGGCGATCTTCGCCAGCAGCGGGTCGCTCACCAGCACCGCGCCCCCTTCGCCCATGGTGATGTGGTGCGCGGGGTAGAAGGACAGGGTGGCCAGATGGCCGAAGCAGCCCACGTGGCGCTCCCGTGCGTGCGCGTCAGCACGGCACCAGAGCGCCGGATCAGCCCCGTCGGGCGTGCGCGGCCACCAGGCGTCGTGGGTGTCGGGGATGCGGTAGCGGGCGCCGAGCGCGTCGCAACAGTCCTCGATCAGCCACAGGTTGTGCCGGGCACAGAAGGCGGTGATTGCGCTCAGATCGAACGGGTTGCCCAGTGTATGGGCGATGACCACGGCGCGTGTCCTGTCGCTGAGGGCGCCATCGAGATGGGTGGGGTCGATGTTGTACGTGTGCGGCTGGATGTCGATGAAAACCGGGACACCGCCGTTCTGGAGAATCGGATTGACCGTGGTCGGGAAACCGGCCGCGACAGTGATCACCTCGTCGCCGGGGCGCAAGGCAGCGGCACCCAGCTGCGGCGAGAAAAGCGATGAGACGGCCACCAGATTGGCCGACGAGCCGGAATTGACCGTCAGTGCCCGGCGCGTGCCGACGAAGGACGCCAGCCGGGTTTCGAATTCGGTGTTGAAGCGCCCGGTGGTCAGCCAGCCATCTAGTGCGGCGGCGACCATGGCTTGTGTTTCAGTTTCGCCAATGACTTTGCCGGAGGGCGGAATCGGTGTCTCTCCCGGGATGAATTCCGGGGTCTCGGTCCGGTTCGAAAAATGGGCATGGACCGCCTCCTGGATCGCGTCCCGGCTCATTCGGCGGGCTCCAGCAACGCAGCGTAGGCGGCGATATTCTCATCCATGAGCACCTGCGCCGATTCGCCATCATGGTGACGCCGGTACCAGTCAGCCACGAGATCGAGCGTGTCGGGCAGCGAGCAGCGCGGTTGCCAGCCGAGCAGGGATCGGGCATCGGAGCTGTCGAGGCGAAGCACGCCCGCTTCGTGCGGATGGGGCTGCGTATCGCTGACCCATACGCCACCGAGGCGTTCGCACAGGGCGTCCGCGACATGGGCGACCGAGGTCATGTCGGCGGCGGCCGGACCGAAGTTCCAGGCGCGCTCTGCCGTGGTATCGCCGGCCAGCAGCCGGGCCCCCAGGTTCAGGTAGCCGGCGAGTGGTTCGAGGACGTGCTGCCAGGGACGAATGGCGTGCGGCTGGCGAATCCGGGTCTCGGCGCCGCTCAATGCTGCCCGGACCAGATCCGGCACGAGGCGGTCGGCGGCCCAGTCTCCACCCCCGACGACGTTTCCGGCGCGCGCGCTGGCAATGCGTGGTGCGCCCGTGTCGCGAAAGCTCGCACGCCAGCTCGCAGTGACAAGTTCAGCACATGCCTTGGAGCTGCTGTAAGGGTCGTCACCGCCCAGCGCGTCGCCCTCGCGGTAGCCCGCGGCGCCCGGCGGGGGGGCGTAGCATTTGTCGCTGGTGACGACCACGACGCCCTGAGCGCCGCATCGCTGGGCCGCATCGAGCACATGGGCCGTGCCCATGACATTGGTTGCGTAGGTGCCGATGGGGTCTTCATAGCTTGCCCGTACGAGGGATTGGGCGGCCAGATGAAAGACCAGTTCAGGTCGGCTCGACGCGAAAATCTGCTGTACCGCCGAGGCATCGCGGACATCGGCGATGTGGTGGGCCAGTGTGTGCTCGAGTGAGGCCTCGATGAACAGGGCAGGGTGTGATGCCGGCGGCAATGCGAGGCCCGACACCCGGGCGCCCAGGTGCGTCAGCCAGCGGGTGAGCCAACTGCCTTTGAAGCCGGTGTGGCCCGTCACCATGATCCGGCGGCCTTGATAGGCCGACGTGCTTACCAGCACTTCCATGGCGCCTGTCCGCTGTCCCACAGATTTTCGAGCAGGAGCTTCTCGCGCAGGGTGTCCATGGGCTGCCAGAAACCATGGTGGCGAAATGCGTTGAGTTCGCCGCGCTCGACGAGACGCTCCAGCGGGGTGCTCTCCCAGGCGGTCTTGTCGCCGTCGATGGTGTCGATGACCTTGGGTGAGAGGACGAAAAAGCCCCCGTTGATGGTGTTGGTCTGCTCCAGGGGCTTCTCGACGAAATGAGTCACGCAGTCGCCTTCGAGCTCGAGCGCCCCGAAGCGGCCTTTGGGGGTGACGGCCGTGACGGTGGCCAGCTGGTCGTGCGTCTCGTGAAAACGCCACAGGGCGGTCAGATCAATATCCGCCAGACCGTCACCGTAGGTGAAGAAAAAGGCGTCGTCATCGGCGACAAAACGTTTGACGCGCGCCAGACGGCCGCCGGTCATGGTGTGTTCGCCAGTGTCGACGAGGGTCACCCGCCAGGGCTCGGCGTGCTGCTCATGCACCTCCATGCGGTTGTTGCGCATGTCGAACGTGACGTCGGAGGTGTGGAGAAAATAGTTGGCGAAGTACTCCTTGATGACGTAGCCCTTGTAGCCCAGACAGATGATGAAATCCGTGATTCCGTGAGCGGTGAAGATTTTCATCAGGTGCCACAGGAGCGGGCGGCCGCCCACTTCCACCATGGGTTTGGGTTTGAGGTGTGTTTCCTCGGTCAGCCGGGTGCCGATGCCACCTGCAAGAATGACGGCCTTCATGCCTCGTCGCCTTAAAGGTCAATGAGCGCATGGTAGGGGATTCTGTCAAGAAATGCGGACGAAACAGACCGGTAAAACCGGTCTAATTCAAGCGCTCAGCAGCACCTTGGCGTCCGGATCAGGCAGCAAGGTCCAGCCGGGGGAGAGCTCATCCGGCGTGAGGGCACCGTATCCCCAGGTGGCAGCGAAGAAGGCCAGCGCGTTGGCGTCGGCGGATTCGCCGTCCTCGGCCCGGTCGCCCACGTAGGCGGTCTCAGTGGCCTGAAGTGACAGTTCGCTCAACTGACGTTCGATCATGGCCGCCTTGCTGGGCAGGCGCGGTTCGGTCATGTCGAGCGCATAGACGGAGTCGAACAGGTCGCGCCAGCCGAACATGTCGAGAATCGCCCGGGTCGGGTGCAGGCGCTTGTTGGTGGCGATGTGCAGCGATTTTCCGGCGGCCCTGAGGTCGTGGAGCATCCGGTCAACGCCTTCGTAGGCTGTCGTCGCCTTCAGGCCGCCGCCGTCGTAGGCCGATTTGAACGCGTCGCTGAGGCGCTCGATCGTTCCGGGGTCGGTGGTGCCGCTGAGCAGTTCCAGTGTTTCCTTGAGCGGGGGGCCGATGATGTCCGATCCGATGGGGCGGACCGGTGCGGTGCCGGTCTGTTCGAAGGCCTGACGAAAGCTGGCCAGAATGGCCGGGGCCGAGTCGATGAGCGTGCCGTCGAGGTCGAAGATGTACGTGGAGAAACGGGACATGGCGGCAATGGGCTGCGGGTGGTGAGCGTTGGGGCGCCCATTGTCGCATGAGGCGGCTCAGGCCATCATCACCCGGTTCTTGCCCGCTTTCTTGGCGCGGTACATGGCCTTGTCGGCGCGATCAATGGCGGCTTCGGCGGGTTCATCGTCTTCCAGTCGCGCCACCCCGGCGCTGAAGGTGATGAGCAGCTTCTGGCCGCCGGTCAGGAAGTACTTGTTGGTCAGCGCGCGTTGCAGGCGATGCATGGCCTTGACGGCATCCTCGGCATCCGTGTCGGGCAGGATGACGACGAATTCCTCGCCACCGAAGCGGCCGAGGCTGTCCTGCGGGCGAAGGTTTTCCTTGACCACTTCGGTCAGGTGAAGCAGGGCGGCGTCGCCCGCATGGTGACCGTGGTTGTCGTTGATCTTCTTGAAATTGTCCACATCCAGCAGGCCGATGCACAGGCTGCTTGACCGGCGCTGTGCCCGGGCAATCTCGCGTTTGAGCGCTTCGTCCAGCCCTTTGCGGTTGAGGGCGCCGGTGAGCGGGTCGTGGCGCACCATCTCGCTGGTGTGATGCAGTTCGTTCTGCAGTTTGGCAATCTCGGCGTTGGCCAGATCCACCTGGTCGCGCAAGGACTGCAGGTCTTCACTCGAGCGCTTGGCCGACTCTTGTGCCGCACGCGTCTCGCGAAGCAGGTTTTCAACCACATCGGACAGCTGGCTGATGTCTTCTGCCTGCTCGATCTCGCCGGCGCACTGCTCCAGCGTGTCGTGGAAGGTGCCGGCCGAGTCGCTCATGTCCGCCAACCGGTCGATGAAGCCGGCGAGCATTTGTTTGAGGCGGGACTGTGCGTTTGACAGTTCCTGCTTGAGCTTGCCTTGCTGGTCGATGACGTCGCGCAGGCGGCGTTCGACTTCATCGAGGCTGCGGATGTCGAGCGGTTGGCTGAAGGCCTGGTGCAGCACGGCCAGCTGACCGCTGAGCCAGCGGTCGTCGATCACCAGCGCGCTGATGTTCTGGACCACGAGCTGAAGCAGGGCGGTGAGCGACTCGCGCACCGAGGCCTGGTCTTCGCCTGCCCATTCCAGTTTCAGGGCCAGCTCTTCCAGGCTGGCCTGGAGTTCGGGCAGGTCGGTCCGGCTCGGGTTGGCTGCGAGACGCTTGCCAACGGTGTCGACCGCGTCGGCAAGGGCGGGCAGATCGCTCAGGAACGAGCGTACGCCGCGGTGCATCAGCAGCTCGAGTTCCGCCCCCAGTTCAGGCGCGAGTGTCGCCAGTGCAATTGCATTGAGGGTCTGCTGATCCGAGGGGCTGCCGACCAATGCTGTGGTTTCTGGCTTCTCAGCCGCTGCACTGGCCTGTGTTTCGCTGGCGGGGGTGTCCGGCACCAGTTGTGCATCATCGGCTTCGGAATTGCTTGACCAGCTTCTCACCAGTCCGCCGAGCCGGGTGTGGAGCACGGAGGCATCACCGCCGGTCGATTTGAGTACATGCGCCAGCGACTCGCGCTTGCGGGCTTGTGTCAGGTTGGCGTGCCGGCGGTCGAGTTGCTCGATCAGTTGTTGCAGCAGCGAGCTCCACGCCAGATTGCCGCTATCGGTTGCCGTCGATAACTCGATGAGCGCACGTGCGATCGGGGGCCAGCTGCGTTGGACAACCGCCTGTTCGAACTGGCGCACAAACTTGAGTTGGGGGGGCGAACCGGACGGGAGTTGGCTGATGATGCGTTTGAATGCCTGGGCCGGAAAACAGTCGTCATCCTTGGTGCCCGAAATACGGTGATACAGCGCCCGGTAGTTGTCCGGCGTGGGTGGCACACGCTCCATGGCGAGGCGCCTGAGCGTTTCCCTTGCTATTTCCGATGGCGAGCTGAAATCCGACATGACCGCGCGAAGGTGGGTGACTTTGCGCTTTAACGGCCGTTGCGACAACGGACTTTAGCCATAATTCGACGATGTCATGGGCTCGTGCGGGCGAATGGGAGCACTCAGTCGACGAGGCCGTACTTGAGGCCGTAGTGCGTCAGCTCGGCGTTGTTGCGCAGGCGCATCTTTTCGAGCAGGCGTGCGCGATAGACGCTCACCGTCTTGACACTCAGATTGAGTTCTTCGGCAATCTGGGTCAGGGTCTTGCCCGAGGCGATCATGCACAGGGTCTGGTATTCCCGATCAGAGAGCTTTTCATGCAAGGGGCGATCGGTGTCCTCGCTGATGGCTTCAGCCAGCTCCATGGCCAGTTCGGGGCTGACATACTTCTTGCCACTGGCGACCTGGCGGATGGCCGTCACCAGCAAATCAGGCGCGCTCTGCTTGGTGAGGTAACCGGCAGCCCCGGCCTTGAGGGCACGAATGGCGTACTGGTCTTCGGGGTACATACTCAGGATCAGAACGGGCAGGCGTGGATGTTCTTTCTTGATCAGTTTGAGGGCGTCGATGCCGTTGCGGTCGGGCATGGAGACGTCCATGAGCACCACGTCCCACTCGCCCTCGCGGCTTAGATGAAGGGCCTCCACGCCGTTACAGGCCTCGCCCGCGACCTCCATGTCCTCGGTGTCCGACAGAATCTGCCTCAGACCCTGACGCACAATGGCGTGGTCGTCGGCAATCATGACGCGGATGCGCTTGGTCATTCGGTAGGCTCCTGGTGAATGGCGCTCTGGATCGGGTCGTCCGCAGGTACCGTGATCTGCAACAGGGTACCCTTCGGTGCGCGAGCTTGCACGACGACAGTGCCGCCGAGGCTGGCGATCCGCTCGCGGACGCCGCGCAGACCGAAGGACTTGGGTTTGGCCAGATCTTCGTCCGAAATGCCGACCCCATTGTCGCCGACCTCAAGCAGAACGCCGTCGCCCGTGTGCATGAGCCTGACTTCGACTTCGCTGGCCTGGGCATGCTTGCTGACGTTGGTCAGCGCCTCCTGGAAGATACGGAAGAGCGCAATCGATTCGTCTTCGGGCAGCTCGGCATCGTCGTCCGCGCACAGAATGCGGCAGGTCAGTCCGGTGCGCTGGGCAAAGTCTTCCGCCTGGCTTTCGATGGCGGCCGCCAGACCGAAGTCCTTGAGGATACCCGGGCGTAGTTCGCGGGTGACACGCCCGACCGTTTCAATGGCTTCATCGATCAGCGTCTGGATCTGCCCAATGCGCTCATGCAGCTGCTCTCGAGGTATGTCGGGCTTGGAGGCAATCAATGCGGTGGAAAACTTGAGCGCCACAAGGTGCCCGCCCAGTACGTCGTGCACATCGCGGGCAATGCGCTCGCGTTCCTCTTCCTTCGCATTCTGCAGGTGGTTGGACAAGGCCTTCAGGTGCAACTGGGATGCGCGCAGTTCGGATTCCGTGCGCTTGCTCTGGGTGATGTTCCACATCACGCCTTCCCACACCTGGGTGCCGTTTGCTTCCGTGCGAGCGGACCCACGCACGTTGATCCATTTGGTGTCACCTGCCGTGGTGTGAATGCGTCCCTCCCAGTTGAGCTTGTCGCCCGAACTTGCGCTGTGTTCCAGCTCGGCGAAGAGCGTCTGGCGGTCTTCCGGGAGCAGTTGCGACTCGAAACGCGTGCCGTTGGCGCACAACGACTTGGGGGACATACCCAGCAGCATCTCGGTCGCTTCGCTGGCAAACAGGAATTCAAGGGCCTCGCCGGGCCGGCGCTCCATCTGGAAAATGACGCCCGGCGTGTTTGCCGCTGCAGCATGAAGGCGCGCCTCGGTCTGCTGTTGAATCTTGAGTTCGCGTTGCCGTGCGCGCCGGTTCTCAGCTTCGCGCAACTCGCGCTCGACGGCGGGGAAGAGGCGTTCGAGCCGGTTCTTGCTCAGGTAGTCGTGCGCCCCGGCGCGCATGGCGGCGATCGCGGTTTCCTCGCGAATCACCCCGGAAACAATGATGAAGGGGATGTCCAGTTGCAGTTGCTGGAGGATGCCCAGTGCGGCGATCGCGCTGAACCCGGGCAGGTCGTGATCGCTGATGATCAGATCCCAGGTGTGATGTCGCAGCGCAGATTCGGTACCGGCGGGAGTGTCTACGCGCAGCACATCGAGGTCGTATCCGGCGTGTCGAAAGCGGTGCGAGAGCAACAGGGCGTCGTCCTCGTTGTCTTCGATCATCAGGAGGCGTAGCGGACGGCGAGCCTGTATTGCGGGATTCATTCGGACGATTCTTCGCTGCGCAGTGTGGTCTTGATATCAGGAGATTATGCCGCGCAGGACCCGGGCATCCAAACTTCTGTGCGAATGGCTTCGCT
This sequence comes from Nitrogeniibacter aestuarii, assembly GCF_017309585.1. Lineage (NCBI taxonomy): Bacteria > Pseudomonadati > Pseudomonadota > Betaproteobacteria > Rhodocyclales > Zoogloeaceae > Nitrogeniibacter > Nitrogeniibacter aestuarii. The sequence continues at coordinate 1,689,517 of NZ_CP071321.1, forward strand.
TGAGGCTATAATCGCCAGCCTGCCGGTTTAGCTCAGTTGGTAGAGCAACTGATTTGTAATCAGTAGGTCGCGGGTTCGACTCCTGCAACCGGCACCAGCCGATCCTGATCTTCAGGATTTATTTTTGGTCTTTTTCTTGACACTGAAAATATTGGCGGCTATAGTTATGCCTCTCTGACGCGGGGTGGAGCAGTTGGCAGCTCGTCGGGCTCATAACCCGAAGGTCGCAGGTTCAAGTCCTGCCCCCGCAACCAAACACCGAACAGGCCGACAGATTATTCTGTCGGCCTGTTTCTTTTCGTCCGGCGATTATTCACTTTGTCGCTCGAATGCATGGGCGATACAGTGTCAGTCCGACAGAAATTGTGAGCCTCCGATTGCAACCGGAACACACGTTGCTTCTCAGCTTGTTCGAGTCGAGCGGGTATCGTGCTTTCACGGCCGAGCTCGATCGTCATGACGTGGATTGGGAGCGCCTGATCGTGCTTGCCTTGGAGCACGGTGTGGCGGAGCGCCTGTGTGAAGCCGTTGTGTCCGTCGGAGAAGGATGCGTTTCAGCTGACATTGTCGCGGGAGCGCACGTGTTTCTCGACGATCGGCGCAATTTGAACCGGCGGCTGGTTGAGGCTTTCCAGGGGATATTCACGACGCTGGAGGGCCATGGGATTTCAACGATCGCCTTCAAGGGGCCGGCCTTGGCGTCAAGTGCATATGGCGATCCGCTGGCACGTCATTTTCGCGATCTCGACTTTCTCGTCAAACGCGAGGATTTTTCGCGCTGTCTCGCCGTTCTGGCAGAGCTCGGATATGCGGATGACGCAACACTGAGCCCGCGGCAGTACCGCGAATTCTGTGACTACAACGGTGAGGTGTTGCTTTTCGGCCCCGCCGGTGCAATCGAGCCCCATTGGGCTTTTGCGCCACGGACGCTTGCCATCGAGTTCGACTACAACGATCTTTGGCTCAGGTCGCGAATGGTTGACATTCTGGGGTGCGAGATTCGTGTGTTGTGCCCGGAAGACGAGTTACTGGCGATATGCGTCCATGGATGCAAGGAGCGCTGGGTCAAGCTCAAGTGGATTGCCGATGTGTCCGCATTTCTCGCGCGCCACGATTCGCTTGATTGGGATGAGATGGTGAAGCGCTCAGCGCGCATGGGTGTGGCTCGAATGCTCAGAATCGGTCTGATGCTCGCGGCGCAACTCACACGGGGACGCAGTCCGCTGCCCGAGCATTTGAGATGCTGGCTTGATCGTGATCTCGTTGCTCGTGAATTGGCGCTGGAGGCGATGGGGGGGCTGGCCGCTCAGCATGCGCCAGCGTCCGTGTTCGATTTGAATGCCTTTCACTGGCGTATGAGGGAGCGTGTCTGGGATCGCATGAACTATGCGTGGCGGACGATAACGCAACCTCAGAGTCGCCACTTTGAGGCAATGGATATCCCGGATGTGTTTTTCCCGCTCTATATCCCCTTGAAGGTAGTCCACGATTATTTCGCTTTGCCAGCGTGGTTGATGCTTAAGCGGCTGCGCAGAGGAGTTGGCCGGTTCCATGAATCTAGATGATCGGCAGATTTGTCCCGGACAGGGCGTTCACGCCTTTTACCTCGAGCGTGACTGCGTGCTCTTCCATCAGGACGCTCAGACCCTGTTTCACCTGAACGCGACCGCCGGCTATGTGTGGTGCCTTCTGGAGATGGAGAAGCGTCCGAACGATATCCCGTCGGTACTTTCCGAGGCCTTCGGTCTGGCGCCGGACGCTGCTCGTGATGCGGTTCTGCAGGCTTTGGCGATGTTCGAAGAGGCGGGCGTACTGGCCAACTCATCGTGCCGCGAGAGCGATCCTGATGCGATTGACCCAAGTCCAGATGCACCCGAATCTGTCGTTCTCGCAGCCTCGTCAGGCCCCGTATTTTCTTGCCAGCTCTTGAGCTCAGGCTTCGAGATCCGGTTGGCAAACGAAGCTCAGCGAGCGCTTGTGCACTCCATGCTGGGGCATCTGGCGGTTGTTGCTGCTGTCGAGGCAGATGCTCCCCGCTTCAGGATTGACGTGACCGAAGACCCCTCCGGGCAGATCGGCATCTTTCTGGATGGTCGCTGCATGAGAGAGGGGAGGGGCAGGAATACCATGGCGCCAATGCTGAAGAGCTTGGTGTGGCAGACGGCCTTGCTCAATCATGATTTCTTCGTGGACATCCATGCCGGAGTCGTCGGTGATGGCGAGCGGTGCCTGATGTTCCCGGCGGCGGCCGGCAGTGGCAAGACCACACTGACGGCGGCAATGATCCATGAAGGGTATGAGTACTTGTCGGACGAAGTGGCCCTGTTGAGCCTGCCGGAGATGACGGTCGAACCAATGCCGATGGCAATGTGCGTGAAGAGCACCGGGGTCGAGGCTCTGCTTTCTCGTTATCCCGTGCTGGCTGAATTGCCGGAACACCTCAGGGGCGACGGAAAGCATGTGCGCTACCTGCGCCCGCCCGCCGGAAGCATTCCAGGAGGTGAGGCACGTCGAGCGGTTCAGGCCATTGTTTTTCCGGTCTATCGGCCGGGAGGGACGACCTACTTGCAACCGCTGTCGGTTTCCGAGGCGTTGGCGGCGTTTCTGGATGAGTGTCTCGTGGTTTCGAAACCGCTGGACGTGACTTCTGTGGGAAGCATGTTGGATTGGTTCGTCACGACCCCTTGTTATCGTTTGACCATTGGAAATACCGAAGAGAGTGTCAGGATCGTCCGGGGGTTGTTGGGCGCTGTTCCACGGCGTTGAACGAACGAGAGTCGGTGTTTTTTACACTCGGGGCGATAGGGGGGCGTAGCGGCGCCTGATCGGGTTTGTAAATATTGGATAAACAAACGTTTTTATATTCGGGTTCGATTTTTGCTACGATCGTTGTGGAAAGGTTTCCAACGTGACATTTGGAGGTTTAAATGAGTCAAGACCAACAGAGTGCAAGCGTTGAGGCGCGTCGCAAGTTCCTTCAAACTGCAGGCAAGGCAGTTGCTGCGGCACCGGCGGTCACCCTGCTGATGTCAGCTGGTCGTGCCAATGCTCAGACTGCTGATCCGTACGGCCCCACGGGTGGCGGCCAGGGCCCGGCGACTGGCGGCGGCAACTGATCGCACAGTCCGCTTTCAACAAAAAAGGCAGACCTCAGGTCTGCCTTTTTTGTTGTCTGATTCAAGCGTTGTTGTCTAGCGGTCACCGCGAGTCATCTGAAGTATGGTTCTCAACGAAAGCGCACAGATCAAGGGGAGAACATATCGGATACCGTCCGGCTGGGTGGCGATGGCGGCACCACTTGCAAGACCGATGGCGACAAGCAGGATTGAGCTGGTTTTCAACATGGCAGCATCTCCGGAGGTGGTTGCAAATACAGTACTGATCATAAATACAGTTTTTGCGTTGTGCAAGCCCGTTTGTCGTGCGCAAAAAAAACGCCAAGGCGATGTGCCTTGGCGTTCGGTATCGGGTTGGTGGAGCCGGGGGGAATCGAACCCCCGTCCGCAAGCCCTCTACAGCGAGCTCTACATACTTAGTCTGTCAGTTTTGATTTAATCACGGGGGTCGGCCGACAGACGGACCATCCCGCAACGAGTTGCCTTGGTTTTAGGCTTCGCGTCAAGCAACCCGACGCGTCACCGAGTCCCTGTAAATGACACTGCAAGATGCGGCTTTCACCCCATCATCCGACCCAGGAACCTGTCGGTGCAGCGCCCGCCGGGGTTAAGCGGCGAGAGCGAAACGCTCGTCGTTGGCGTTTATTGATTTCCAGCGGATTTACGAGGTGACTGGACCTCGGCATGCACTCATCTGCTTCGCGACCCACGTCGAAGCCATGTCGGCCCCACGCGTATCCTGAATATCGGGGGTATTCTTCCGATTTCAAGAGCCGCCAGTCTACCACGTTGCGTTCTAGTCAGCCGAGTTCCAGTAGTTGGGCTGGCTCGTCAATGATCCAGTCAGCGCCCCAGGATTCAATGGGTGAATCAACGCCAAGATAGCCCCATCGTACAGCGACCGTTTTCATGCCGGCGGCGCTGCCGGCTTCGATGTCCCTGAGGTCATCGCCAACATAGAGGCATTCGGTGACGGCAAGGCTGATTTTCTGAGCAGCCAGAATCATGGGGTCGGGTGCGGGTTTCGGGCGCTTTGCACTGTCTCCGCTGACGATGCAGGCACTACGCGTCGAAACCTTGAGTGCATCAAGGAGGGGTTCGGTAAACCGGCGTGGTTTGTTGGTGACCACGCCCCATAGAGTACCCCTCGCCTCCAAGGATGAGAGTACAGGTTCAAGGTCGGCGAAAATCCGGGTGTTAACGCAGAGGCGCTCTGCGTAGATGTCCAGATAACGCTCGGCAAGCGGCCCATAAGCTTTGTCGGCCGGGGAGAGTCCGAAGCCCACCCGAAGCATGCCACGTGTGCCTGCTGACGTGTGGGGGCGCAATGCCGCCATCGGAAGTGGCTCAAGGCCGCACTCGCGCCGCAATGAATTGAGGGCGCCCCCCATATCCGGTGCTGTGTCGGCAAGTGTGCCATCCAGGTCGAAGAGGATTGCCTTAAAGCTCACGCTGTGTATGCATCAGGTAATTTACGCCGGTGTCATTGCCCAGGGCGTACACCTTGGTGATCGGGTTGTACGTGAGACCGCACATGGTGCGTGTTGCAAGGCCATTGACGCGCGCCATGCGACTCAGTTCGGAGGGCTTGATGAATTTCGCGTAATCATGCGTTCCGCGAGGCAGCAAATTGAGGACGTACTCTGCGCCGATTACGGCCAGCAGATACGCTTTTGCATTGCGATTGATCGTTGAAAAGAAGACGTGGCCGCCCGGCTTCACCATGCGCGCACACGCGGCGACAATGCTGGCCGGATCAGGCACGTGCTCAAGCATTTCGAGACAGGTGACAACATCGAAAGCGTCAGGATTCGTGTCCGCCATGTCTTCTGCGCTGATGTGTTGATAATCGATGTCAAGCCCTGATTCGTGCAGGTGAAGCCTGGCAACACTGAGTGCTTTTTCCCCGAGGTCGATGCCTGTCACGTTGGCGCCCCGGAACGCCATGCCCTCGGCAAGAATGCCGCCGCCGCAGCCAACATCAATCACGCGCTTCCCTTCGAGCGAGACAATGCCGTCGATCCAATCGAGGCGTAGGGGATTGATTTCGTGCAGCGGGCGAAATTCTGATTCCGGGTCCCACCACCGATGGGCTATTTCACTGAATTTTTGCAACTCTGCTGGATCGGCGTTCATTTATTTCTTGCGGCAGTGGCGAGGGCAAAAAAGATAGCATGAAAAGAAAAAGCCCCGCTTGATGCGGGGCTTTTTCTTGAGCAGAAGGTCGATTACTTGGAACCGATCACTTCGATCTCAACACGACGGTCCGGCTGCAGGCACTCGATGAGCTTCTTGCGGCCCAGGTTGTTCTTGCAGTTGTCGGTCGTCACTGGCTGGGTTTCACCCTTGCCTTCGGTGTAGATACGGTTGGCTTCGATACCCTTGCCGACCAGATAGTCCTTGACGGCAGCAGCGCGCTTTTCGGACAGTTTCTGGTTGTAGGAAGCGGAGCCGAGACGGTCGGTGTGGCCGACAGCCAGGATCACTTCCAGTTTCAGGGCTTCAGCCTGGGATGCAAGACGATCCAGCTTGGACTTGCCTTCCGGCTTCAGAACAGCCTTGTCGAAATCGAACAGGGCGTCAGCAGCCAGCTTGACCTTGTCAGCGGAGGGCTTCGGTGCCGGAGCAGCCGGAGCTGCAGGCTCGGCGGCAGCCATTGGAGCCACACAAGCGTCTTTCGGCATCAGGTCACCGTCGCAACCACAACCGACCGGGAACTCGCCAGCAGCGACATTCGCAGCTGCGGCCGGGGTCCAGTAACCGGTGCGCCAGCACAGGTCATAGCCACTGCGCGCAACAACGTTGCGGCCGTCGATCACGTACGGGATTTCGCCCTTGCCGGTCACGACGATGTCGTCCGCTGCGATGGCAGCAGTTGCGGTGATACCCAGTGCAGCAGCCGCAGCAGCCATCGTGAGCTGTTTTTTCATTTGTTTGATCATAGGTTCCTCGTCAATTGGCAAGGTTTTAAAAGTCACTGACCGTCGAAACTCACGGTAATACTCTAATTAATTACCGAGCTTATTCTGCCATACGCGTGCGATGGCGAGCAATTCGCTGTTGGGTTTTTGCAACACTTGTTTTTCTCCCACCACAAGCGTTCCGCCCACCCAAACGTCGGTCACGTGCTCGCGGCCTGCACAGTACACCAGATGCGAAATCGGGTTAAAGCAGGGTTGTGTTTCGATTTCTGACAATCTGACAGCGCATATATCGGCGAGTTTCCCGATTTCCAGTGATCCGATATCTTTTTCCATGCCCAGCGCCTCGGCGCCATCGAGGGTGGCCATGCGTAAAACGCGGGCAGCAGGCAAGGTTGACGCGTTTCCGGTGGAGACCTTGGCCAGCAAGGCCGCATGGCGCATTTCGCTGAACAGGTCGAGTCGATTGTTGCTGGCAGCGCCATCCGTGCCCAGCGCGACTTTCACGCCTCGGTCAATCAGGGCGCTGACGGGTGCGATCCCCGAAGCGAGTTTCATGTTCGAGGATGGGCAGTGCGCGACGCTCGCGCCATGGGTGGCGAGGATGTCTATGTCCTGATTGTCTAGATGGACGGCGTGGACCGCGATCATGCCGGGCCCTGCGATACCGAGTCTGGCCAGCCGCTCCAGCGGGCGCATGCCGTGCTGCTTCAGGCTTTCCTCGACTTCAAACGCCGTCTCATGCACATGAACGTGGATCACTGTATCAAGCTCGTTAGCGAGATTGGCGATTCGGCGGAATGTGTCATCGGAGACGGTGTAGGGCGCATGTGGCGCCATCGAGAAACGTATCCGTTCATGACCACGCCAGTTGTCACGGGCGGCCAGTCCCTTTTTGAGATATTCGTCTACGTTGCTGGCGTAAGGGGTCGGAAATTCGATCGCAGTTACGCCGATGACTGCCCGCATTCCGGTTGTGTCAAAGGCCTCGGCCGCCGCATCCGGGAAAAAATACATTTCGTTGCAGGTGGTGATGCCGCCGCGCAGCATCTCGGCGGCGGCCAGCAGGCTGCCGTCCCGAACGAACTGAGGGCTGACGTATTTGCCTTCGGCAGGCCAGATTGCCTCTTCAAGCCACTGCATGAGGGGCAGGTCGTCCGCCAGGCCGCGGAGCAGGCTCATGGCTGCATGGGCGTGAGCATTGATGAGGCCCGGGATCAGTACATGTTCGTTCATGACCTGCTCTTTGGCGTCGGGGTAGCGAACTTGCGCCTGATCGCGCGGCAACAGATCGACAATCCGGCCGTCTTTAATGGCGACGCTGTGGTTTTCCAGCACCACATTTGCCGGTTCGACCGGAACAATCCAGCGGGCCGTGAGCAGTTGGTCGGCGGTAGTGCTCATGCGTTTTCTCTCAACCATGGGTAGAGGCATTCAATCCGCTGTGATCGAAAAGATCAAGCAAAGGGGCGAACTGGCCGCCGGGTCTGACCGACCACGCCATCAGGATGTTCCCGGAACGTCGGAAAGCGATGCCTGACGTGATAATATTTCCCTCTTTTTACTACCGCCCTGCGGGGCTGTACGGACACCATGGATCAATTCGCCAAAGAGACGCTCCCAATCAGTCTTGAGGAAGAGATGCGCCATGCCTATCTCGATTACGCCATGAGCGTGATTGTGGGGCGAGCGCTACCGGACGCACGGGATGGTCTCAAGCCGGTTCACCGGCGCGTGCTTTTTGCCATGGACGAGGCAAACAACGCCTGGAATCGCCCGTATGTGAAGTGTGCCCGCGTGGTCGGCGATGTGATGGGTAAGTACCACCCTCACGGTGATTCGGCCATCTACGACACGCTGGTGCGCATGGCGCAGGACTTTTCGCTGCGTTACATGCTGGTTGATGGTCAGGGCAACTTCGGCTCGATCGACGGCGATAACGCCGCGGCCATGCGTTACACCGAATGTCGTCAGGCGCGTATCGCGAGCGAGTTGCTCGCCGACATCGACAAGGAAACGGTCGATTTCGTGCCCAACTACGACGGCAAGGAAAAAGAGCCGTCTGTCCTGCCCGCTCGTATCCCGAACCTGTTGATCAACGGTTCCGCCGGTATCGCGGTCGGCATGGCGACCAACATTCCCCCCCACAATATTTCGGAAGTCATCGAGGCCTGCCTGCTGCTGCTCAATCAGCCAGACACGGATATCGAAGACCTGATCCGCATCGTCAAGGCACCGGACTTTCCGACGGCCGGACTGATTTACGGAATTTCGGGCGTTCATGACGGTTATCGGACGGGGCGTGGTCGCGTGATCATGCGCGCCCGAACCCATTTCGAAGATGTCGAGAAAGGCAATCGCGAAGCGATCATCGTCGATGAGTTGCCGTATCAGGTGAACAAGCGCGCACTGCTCGAACGTATTGCCGAACTGGTCAATGAGAAGCGGATCGAGGGTATCTCCGAAATTCGTGACGAGTCCGACAAGTCGGGCATGCGGGTCGTCATCGAGCTCAAGCGCGGCGAGATGCCTGAGGTGGTGCTCAACAAGCTGTTCAAGCAGACCCAGTTGCAGGACACCTTCGGCATGAACATGGTGGCCCTGGTTGACGGGCGTCCCAAGGTGCTGAACCTGCACGAGATGCTCGACTGCTTCTTGCAGCATCGTCGTGAAGTGGTGACGCGCCGGACCATTTTCGAACTGCGCAAGGCCCGTGAGCGCGGCCATGTGCTCGAAGGTTTGGCTGTAGCGCTGTCGAACGTTGACGAGATCATCGCCCTGATCAAAGCAGCGGCGAACCCGGCCGAGGCCAAGCAGGGGTTGATGGCGCGTTTGTGGCGTTCGGATCTGGTCGAAGCGATGCTGACGCGTGCCGAGGCCGATAGCAGCAGTTATCGCCCTGATGGGCTCGCGCCCGAGTTCGGACTCCAGCCCGATGGCTATCGCCTGTCGGAAACTCAGGCGCAGGCAATTCTCGATCTGCGTCTTCAGAAGCTCACCGGGCTTGAGCAGGACAAGATCGTCGGCGAGTACAAGGAGATCATGGAACTGATCACCGACTTGCTCGACATTCTCGCCAAGCCCGAGCGAGTGACGGCGATCATCGGCGAAGAGCTTGAAGCCATCAAAGAACAGTATGGCGACGAGCGTCGCTCGGAAATCGTGCTTGATACGGCCGATATCAATATCGAGGATCTGATCGCGCCCGAAGAGATGGTGGTGACGCTTTCGCATACCGGTTACTTCAAGCGTCAGCCCCTGACCGACTATCGATCTCAGCGTCGTGGCGGACGTGGCAAGCAGGCGACGCAAATGAAGGACGACGACTTCATTGACCGGCTGTTTGTTGCCAATACGCACGACACGATCATGTGTTTCTCAAATCGTGGCCGCGCCTACTGGCTGAAGGTCTATGAGGTGCCCGAAGGGACGCGCAATTCACGCGGCAAGCCCATCATCAACCTCTTCCCGATGCAGGAAGGCGAGAAGATCACCGCCGTACTGCCGGTCAAGGAGTTCGATGAAGGTCACTTTGTCTTCATGGCGACCTCACGCGGCACCGTCAAGAAGACCCCGCTGTCAGACTTCTCCAATCCGCGCAAGGCCGGCATCATTGCTGTGGGCCTGGATGAAGACGATTACCTCATTGGCGTACAGATCACGGATGGTGGCTATGACGTCATGCTCTTCTCCGACGCCGGCAAGGCCGTCAGGTTCGCCGAAACCGACGTGCGCCCGATGGGCCGAACGGCACGCGGGGTGCGCGGCATGATGCTCGAACCGGGTCAGCAGGTCATCAGCATGCTGGCCGCCTCCGACGAAAGCTGGTCGGTACTCACGGCCACCGAAAACGGTTATGGCAAGCGCACGCCGGTGGCGGAATACACCCGCCACGGTCGCGGCACCAAAGGCATGATCGCCATTCAGTCCTCCGAGCGTAACGGCAAGCTGGTGGGGGCTGTGCTGGTTCAGCCGCAACACCAGATCATGCTGATTTCGACCGGTGGTGTGCTGATTCGTACCAAGGTTGAACATATCCGGGAGATGGGGCGTTCCACACAGGGTGTGACGCTGATTTCGCTCGACAAAGGCACTTTCCTCGCCGGCATCGAGCCCGTGGCAGAAACCGACGATGAAGACGACGAATTCATCGAGGGTGAAGAGGGCGCAACCGGTTCGGCGGATGTACCCGCTGACGACGCTCCGGCCAGCGATGAAGGCGAGGACGGAGAAGCATAATGTCTCGCGTGCTCAACTTTTCGGCGGGCCCCGCAGCCCTGCCGGAGTCGGTCCTGAGGCGGGCTGCCGAGGAAATGCTCGACTGGCATGGAACCGGTGTCAGCGTGATGGAAATGAGCCATCGCAGTGCCGCCTTCCAGTCGATCTATACCCAGGCAGAGGCCGATTTTCGCGAACTCCTCGGGGTGCCGTCGAATTACCGCATTCTTTTCATGCAGGGCGGGGCGATCGCCGAGAACGCGATCATTCCCATGAACCTGCTGGGCGACAAGCGCGTCGCCGACTACGTGGTGACCGGTTCGTGGTCCGCCAAATCGCAGAAAGAGGCGCGCAAGTTCGCCGAGGTCAATATCGCTGCGTCGAGTGAAAGCACGGGCTTCACTACCATTCCAGCCACGGAGCAATGGCAGCTGTCGGCGGATCCTGCCTACGTGTTCATCTGCTCCAACGAGACCATCGTGGGGGTTGAATACGGCTTTGATCCGGATCTGGCAAAGATCGGTCGAGCGGGGCTCCCCCTGGTGGCGGACATGTCGTCGAACATCCTGTCCCGACCGATGGACGTGTCCCGCTACGGCCTTATCTTCGGCGGCGCGCAAAAGAATATCGGCCCGGCGGGGCTCACCTTCGTGATCGTCCGCGAGGACTTGCTGGGCAAGGCGCACCAGGACTGCCCCTCGGCATTCGACTACAAGCTCGTGGCCGAAAACGAATCCATGTACAACACCCCGCCCACTTACGCCATCTACATCGCAGGACTTGTGTTCCAGTGGCTGCGCGCGCAGGGCGGGCTCGAAGCAATGGCTGAGCGCAATGCGGCCAAGGCGGCCTTGCTCTATGACACCATCGACGCGAGTAGTTTTTACGAAAACAGGATTGATCGCGCGTGTCGCTCGCGCATGAACGTGCCATTCCTGCTCCGGGATGAATCGCTCAACAGCGTCTTTCTGGAAGAGAGTGCCGCGGCGGGCCTGGTACAGCTGAAAGGTCACAAGTCAGTGGGTGGCATGCGTGCTTCCATCTACAACGCCATGCCGATCACCGGGGTGCAGGCGCTCGTGGATTTCATGCTTGATTTTGAAAAGCGAAAGGGTTGAAGAGGCGAAGACATGAGCGAAGAAAAGGAACTGCTCAAGCTGCGCAACGAGATCGATGCGATCGATGACGAGTTGCTGGCGAAGTTTTCGCGGCGCGCCCAGCTCGCACAGCGCGTGGGTGAAATCAAGCACGGCAACATCTACCGGCCGGAGCGCGAAGCCCAGGTGCTGCGTCGTCTGGCCGAAGCCAATCCGGGTCCGCTGCCCGATACGGCAATTCAGCGGGTTTTTCGTGAATTGATGTCTGCCTGTCTGGCGCTCGAGCAACCGCTCAAGGTGGCTTATCTCGGCCCGGCCGGAACGTTCTCGGAAAGTGCGTCTCGCAAGCACTTTGGCAGTGCGCCGACGCTGATGCCGATGCTGGCAATTGACGACGTCTTCCGCTCTGTCGAAGCCGGCACTGTCGACTACGGTGTCGTGCCGGTCGAGAACTCCACTGAAGGTGCTGTGGGGCGTACGCTGGATCTGTTGCTGGCCAACCCGCTGAAGATCTGTGGCGAGGTCAAGCTGCGGATCAATCAGCACCTCATGTCAAAGGCTGATGGTCTTGGTGCAGCACGGCGCGTCTATTCCCATGCGCAGAGCCTTGCCCAGTGTCAGGAGTGGCTCAACCGCAACCTGCCGGCCTTGCCTCGCGTCCCGGTGGCCAGCAACGCTGAAGCGGCACGACTGGCCTCCGAAGACCCCGAATCCGTGGCCATCGCGGGCGAGGCGGCAGCAGAGTTGTACGGCCTGAACATTCTTTCGGCCAACATTGAAGACGACCCCAACAACACGACGCGCTTTCTCGTGATTTGCCAGCACGATGCCGGGCCTTCGGGAAAGGACAAGACGTCGATCGTGTGTTCGACACCGAATCGCGCGGGCGCAATGCATCGACTGCTTCAGCCGCTGGCCGACTTCGGTGTGAGCATGACCAAACTTCAGTCGCGTCCGGCTCGTTCGGGGCTGTGGGAATACGTGTACTACATTGACTTTGAGGGGCACCAGAGCGACGACTCGGTGGCATCGGCGCTCAAGGCGCTGGAAGACAACGCCAGCTTCGTCAAGGTGCTGGGGTCGTATCCTGCCGCAGCCATGTAACGCTCGGCTGGGCATCATAAAGAACTAGCGGGAGACATTCGTGGGCATCCCTGAGCAGGTTTCAGCGTCCATTCGCGCCATTTCGCCATATCAGCCCGGTAAACCGATTGCTGAGTTGGCCCGCGAGATGGGTTTGCGTGTGGGTGATATTGTCAAACTGGCGTCCAACGAGAATCCCCTGGGGATGAGCCCCCGGGCACGTGAGGCGATCGCCCGGGAAGTGGCGGACTTGCCGCGCTACCCGGACGGGAACGGTTTTGAACTGAAGGCCGCCCTGGTGCGCAAGTATGGCGTTGCCCACAACCAGATCGTGCTGGGCAACGGTTCCAACGATGTGCTCGACCTGCTAGCACGAACGTTTCTCGCGCCTGGCGACGAAGCCGTGTTTTCCGAACATGGTTTCGCGGTGTATCCCATCTCCACGCTGGCCGCCAGTGGCAAGCCGGTTCAGGTGCCGGCGGTCAACTTCGGACATGATCTGGACGCCATGGCTGCCGCGGTCACCGAGCGTACACGCATCATATTCATTGCCAATCCGAACAACCCGACGGGCACTTTCGTGCCGGGGGAGCGGATTGCTGCGTTTCTTGCGAAGGTGCCACGCAACGTGGTTGTGGTGCTTGACGAGGCTTATACCGAATACCTCCCCGATGCTGACCGCTACGACAGTGTTGCGTGGCTCGCCGAGCACCCCAACCTGATCATTTCGCGGACTTTTTCGAAAGCCTACGGGCTCGCCGGCTTGCGGGTCGGTTTTGGTCTCGGTAGTCCGGAACTGATCGATTTGCTCAACCGTGTGCGCCAACCCTTCAATGTCAGCACACTCGGCTTGGCCGCTGCTGCCGCCGCGCTGGAAGACGAGGCCTTTGTGGCACGTAGTGCCGATCTCAATCGTCGCGGCATGACTCAGCTGACCGAGGCGTTCGAACGCCTGAACCTGACCTGGATTCCGTCCTGGGGCAATTTCGTCACAGTCAGAGTCGGCGACGCCGTAAGCATCAATCAGCGACTGCTGGCTCAGGGCGTCATCGTGCGGCCGATCGGTGGCTACGGTTTGCCTGAATGGCTGCGGGTTTCGGTCGGCTTGCCTGAGGAGAATGATCGTTTCATCAATGCACTGCGCCATGCGCTCGAAGAAGAGGCGGGCCAGTGACGTCGCCAGTGCTGATCAACAAACTCGTGATCTGTGGCGTAGGATTGATTGGCGGCTCTTTTGCGCTGGCGCTCAAGAAGGCCGGCGCGGTTGGCGAGGTGGTCGGTATCGGGCGGACTGCAGCTTCGCTTGAACGGGCGCAGGAACTCGGCGTTATCGATCGCTACAGCACAGACTGGGCAGAAGCGCTCGCGGGTGCGGACATGGTGCTGCTCGCCATGCCGGTTGGGCAGGTCGGGGCTGTGACCGAAGCGATGGCCCCGCATCTGGAGCCACAAACGATCATCACGGACGCAGGGAGTACCAAGCGCGACATGATCGAGGCCTTCTATGCGAACCTCGGGGAACATCTTTCTCGCGTGGTTCCGGCCCACCCGATCGCTGGTGCCGAAAAGAGCGGAGCCGATGCGGCGTTTGCCGATCTCTATCAAGGCCGGAATGTGGTCGTCACGCCCCTGGGCGAAAGTGATCCCGAGGCGATTGAGCAGGTCTCGTCCGCCTGGGCTGCGTGCGGAGCGATCATTCGGCGCATGACCCCGCAGGAGCACGACCGGGTCTTCGCCGCGGTGAGTCACTTGCCGCACTTGCTGGCCTACGGGCTCGTTCACGATCTGGCCAGTCGCGCCAATTCGGAAGAACTCTTCAGTTACGCTGCGGGTGGTTTTCGCGATTTCACGCGCATTGCGGGAAGTCATCCCGAAATGTGGCGCGATATCTGTCTGGCCAACCGACACGCCTTGCTCGCCGAACTGGACCAGTATCTGGGCGAACTGGCGTATCTGCGCGCTCTGCTGCTGAGTAACGACGGCAAGGCCCTCGAATCCCTGTTTGGCGAAGCGCGCGAGGCGCGCAACCGTTGGGCCGAAAAGGCCTTCCCATCCTGATTCAAACGGAGTTCCGAAGCATGGAATTTCTTGATCTGCCGCCCATGATGTCGGCGGCTGGCCGTGTCCGGCTGCCTGGCTCGAAGAGCATTTCCAATCGGGTCTTGTTGCTCGCCGCACTGAGCGAGGGTGAGACCGAGGTTCGTGATCTGCTCAAGTCAGACGACACCGACCGTATGCTCGACGCGCTGCGCGTGCTGGGCGTTGAATGGTCGCACGATCAGGCGCAGAACGTGTATCGCGTGGCGGGCGTGAGTGGCTGTTTTCCGAATCGTCAGGCGGACCTGTTCCTGGGGAACGCGGGGACCGCTTTCCGGCCTTTGACTGCGGCGCTGGCGCTGGCCGGTGGCGACTATCGCCTGTCGGGTGTGCCGCGTATGCACGAGCGCCCGATCGGCGACCTCGTGGATGCCCTTCGCGAGCTGGGTGCCATCATCGATTACGAGGAAAATAAGGGCTATCCGCCGTTGCGCATCTCGCCGACGCCAGAGCGCCTCAATGCCGAAGTGTCGGTGCGTGGCGATGTCTCCAGCCAGTTCCTGACCGCATTGCTCATGAGTGCGCCTTTGGTCGGCCATGCGGTGACCATTTGCGTCATTGGCGAATTGATCTCGAAGCCGTATATCGAGATCACCCTCGATCTGATGCGTCGATTCGGGGTCACGGTTGAGCGCGACGGCTGGGAGCGCTTTGTCGTGCCTGCCGGGAGTCGCTATCGGTCCCCCGGCTTGGTCTATGTCGAGGGCGATGCGTCGTCTGCTTCTTATTTCCTTGCGGCTGGTGTGCTCGGAGGCGGACCGGTCCGGGTTGAAGGGGTGGGGCGTGAGAGCATCCAGGGCGATGTCCGCTTTGCCGAGGCTCTGGAGAAACTCGGGGGGCGGATCACCTGGGGTGACAACTGGATCGAGGCATCCGCGCCAGCCGATGGTCGACTCAAAGCCTTCGATCTGGACCTGAATCACATCCCCGACGCCGCCATGACACTGGCGGTCATGGCCATGTTCTGCGATGGCCCCTGCTGGTTGCGCAACATCGCAAGCTGGCGAGTCAAGGAAACAGACCGTCTTGCAGCCATGGCAACAGAGTTGCGCAAGGTGGGCGCTGTTGTTGAAGAATTGCCTGATGCCTTGCGCGTCGAACCCCCCCGGCAGATGCAAACGGCGGCCATCGACACCTATGACGACCATCGCATGGCCATGTGCTTTTCCCTGGTTACGCTGGGTGGCCCGATGATGAGAATTAACGACCCAGCCTGTGTCAACAAGACGTTTCCCACCTATTTCGATGTCTACCGTGAGGTCACGACGCCAGTGCCGGTGGTTGCCATCGATGGCCCATCGGCCTCTGGAAAAGGAACGGTTGCTGCCCGGGTGGCCGACGCGCTCGGTTATCACTACCTTGATAGCGGCTCTCTGTACCGGCTGGTGGCGTTGGCGGCACTCAAGGCGGGTTTGGCCGAAACGGATGAAGCGGTTGTCGACGTTGCGCGGCACCTTCCGGTCGAGTTTCACGAAGGTTGCGTGCGCCTATCAGGCGAAGATGTCACCGACGCCATCCGGTCGGAGGCCTGTTCCGCCATGGCCTCGAAAGTCGCCGCCATTCCTGCGGTTCGCGACGCATTGCTCGATCGTCAACGGGCTTTCCGTCAGGCGCCGGGCGTGGTCGCTGAAGGGCGGGACATCGGGTCAGTCATCTTCCCGGATGCCGCAACCAAGGTTTTCCTGACCGCATCTGTCGAGGCACGTGCTGGGCGGCGCTATAAGCAGTTGATGGAAAAGGGTTTGCCTGCTAACATTGATAGTCTTTCACAGGATCTTCGCGAACGGGACGAGCGTGATGCCTCCCGAAGCGTTGCTCCTTTGAAGAAATTACCTGAAGCCAGCTTGCTTGACACGTCTGATATGGGTGTCGATGACGCCGTTCAGTTCGTGCTCGATCTGGTGGCTCAGGGTTGAATTGTCGTTTGCCGGCTGCAGCCGGCTTTTTGATTAACGCTTAACCCGCTGCCTCGTTGCAGCAACCAGGTTCCTTTTATGTCCACTGCCACCCCCGAAATGTCCATGGAAAGTTTTGCCGAGCTGTTCGAGGAATCCCTCGCCCAGCAGGAAATGCGTACCGGCGAAGTGATCACTGCTGAAGTGGTCCGTGTCGATCAGAACTTCGTTGTCGTGAATGCCGGCCTCAAGTCCGAGAGCTACGTGCCTATCGACGAGTTCCGCAACGACCATGGCGAACTTGAAGTTAACGAAGGTGACTACGTCCAGGTCGCCATTGATGCCCTTGAAGATGGTTATGGCGAGACCCGCCTGTCCCGCGACAAGGCCAAGCGCATCGCCGCCTGGAACGATCTTGAGCTCGCCCTCAACGAAGGTACCCTGACCAAGGGTGTTGTCAGTGGTCGCGTGAAGGGTGGCCTGACCGTCATGATCAACGGCATCCGCGCCTTCCTGCCGGGTTCTCTGGTTGACATGCGTCCGGTCAAGGACACCACGCCGTACGAAGGCAAGGAATTCGAGTTCAAGGTCATCAAGCTGGACCGCAAGCGCAACAACGTGGTTGTGTCCCGCCGTGCCGTGCTTGAAGAGACCATGGGCGAAGAGCGCGACAAGCTCCTCGAGAACCTCACCGAAGGTATGGTCGTCAAGGGCATCGTCAAGAACATCACCGACTACGGCGCATTCGTGGATCTGGGTGGTATCGACGGTCTGCTGCACATCACCGATCTGGCATGGCGCCGTGTGCGTCACCCCTCCGAAGTCGTGGCCGTGGGCGACGAACTCGAAGCCAAGGTCCTCAAGTTCGACCGCGAGCGTTGCCGCGTGTCTCTGGGCCTGAAGCAGCTAGGCGAAGATCCGTGGGTGGGCATTGCTCGCCGCTACCCGAACGGCACCCGCCTGTTCGGCAAGGTCACCAACATCACCGACTACGGTGCATTCGTTGAAGTCGAGCAGGGCATCGAAGGCCTGGTTCACGTCTCCGAAATGGACTGGACCAACAAGAACATCCACCCGACCAAGGTTGTCCAGCTGGGCGACGAAGTCGAAGTGATGATTCTCGACATCGACGAAGAGCGTCGCCGTATCTCCCTGGGTATGAAGCAGTGCATGGCCAACCCGTGGGAAGAGTTCTCCATGAACTTCAAGAAGGGCGACAAGGTTGCCGGTCAGATCAAGTCCATCACCGACTTCGGTGTGTTCATTGGTCTGGATGGTGGCATCGACGGTCTGGTTCACCTCTCCGACCTGTCCTGGTCCGAGCAGGGTGAGGAAGCTGTTCGCAACTTCAAGAAGGGCGACGAAGTGCAAGCCGTGGTGCTGGCCATCGACGTCGAGCGCGAGCGTATCTCCCTGGGTATCAAGCAGCTCGATGGGGATCCCTTCACCAACTTCATCGCGACGCACGAGAAGAACAGCCTGGTGCAGGGTACGGTCAAGACCGTCGATGCACGCGGTGCCGTGATCACGCTGGCCGAAGACGTTGAAGGTTACCTGCGCGTGTCGGAAGCCGCTGCTCACCGCGTTGAAGACCTGAGCACCATGCTCAAGGAAGGCGACGAAGTCGAGACCATGATCATCAACGTGGATCGCAAGTCCCGTTCGATCAATCTCTCCATCCGCGCCAAGGATCAGGCTGAAACCTCCGAGGCCATGCAGAAGCTGGCGTCCGAAGGTTCGGCTGTCTCTGGCACGACGAGCCTGGGCGCATTGCTCAAGGCGAAGCTGGACGAGCAGAAGCAGTAATTTCGTACAGCCATGACCAAATCGGAACTGATTGCGCGACTGGCGGGACGTTTTCCGCAACTCGTCGCAAAGGACGCCGATTACGCTGTGAAGATGATTCTCGATGCGATGACCGATTCGCTTTCGCGCGGTGATCGTATCGAGATTCGCGGGTTCGGCAGCTTTGCGCTGAACTATCGACCGCCCCGCGTGGGTCGCAACCCGAAATCCGGCGAACGTGTTGAAGTGGCAGAGAAGTATGTGCCTCACTTCAAGGCCGGTAAGGAGTTGCGCGAGCGCGTAGATCTGAGCTGATCGGCAGTGGTCGTGTTACTGACTTATTTGGAAGGCGGTGAAAACCGCCTTCTTTTTTGTCCTCGTCTCCGCCATAATCCCACCTCATGCGCATACTGATCTGGATTGTCCGTCTGGCGATTTTTCTGGTGCTGTTCGGCTTTGCCGTCAAGAACGACCAGATTGTCACCCTGAAGTCGTATCTCGGTGGCGAGTGGCAACTGCCACTGGTCTTCGTGATACTCATCGCTTTCGCCGCAGGCGCGATTGTCGGTGTTACGGCAACGGTCTCCTCGCTGCTGCGTCAGCGCCGGGAAATTGCCAAGCTTCGCAAACAGTTGCGAAAGGCAGAGCAAGCTGCCGACAAGGCACCGGAATCCACCGAACTCGTACCGCAACGGTCCGAAGAAGGCGCTCCCGCAGTCTGATCATTTATGGAAATCGAACTGTGGTGGCTGCTGGTCATTCCGCTGTTTTTTCTTCTCGGGTGGCTGGCGGCGCGGATTGACATCCGACATGTTGTTCGCGAGTCGCGCTCTTTGCCGCGCTCGTACCTCAGCGGTCTGAATTTTCTCCTGAACGAACAGCCTGATAAGGCAATCGACGCCTTTATCGAGGCGGTGCGCATCGACCCGGACACGGTCGAGTTGCACTTTGCTCTCGGTAGCCTGTTTCGGCGACGTGGCGAGACAGAGCGGGCCATCCGAATGCACCAGCATCTGGTTGAACGCGTGGATTTGCCACATGCGCAGCGCACTCAGGCGCTGGCCGAGCTAGGTCAGGATTATCTCAAGGCAGGTCTGTTGGACCGTGCAGAAGACGTGTTCCTGCGCCTGCGTGGTACCGAGCTCGATGACATGGCCCTCAATCAACTGCTGGAGATCTACCAGCAGGAAAAAGAGTGGGCAAAGGCCATTGAAATCGCCCAGGCCCTGCCCGATCACGAGAGTGTCTGGTGGCGCAAGGAGATGGCGAACTTCCATTGCGAAATTGCCGAAAGTGCGATGACCGAATCAAGGTTCGGGGACGCCGAGCATTCCGTGTCCGCTGCATTGGCGGTCAACCCGAAATCGGTGCGGGCCAGTTTGCTTCGCGGCGATTTGTTGCTTCGAGACGGTCAGCTGGAGGCCGCCATCGACGCCTGGAAACGAATCGAAACGCAGGACCCGGCTTATCTTGCACTGGTTGCGGATCGAATCATGCAGGCCCATCAGAAGACGGCACGCGCCGAACAGGGCTTGCAAATGCTGCGTTCCTTCATGGAGCGGCACCCCTCGCTCGATTTGCTCGACACGGTCTTTGAAACCACTCTGAAAATGCAAGGGCCGCAACTGGCGTACGATCTGGTTCGTGAGGAACTACGCCGCAATCCGACGCTGCTCGGGCTGGACAAGTTGCTGGAGGCGGGCATCATGACCGCGCCGGACGAGTACCGCACGGACATCGAACTGGTGCGCCAACTTGTGCACGGTCACACGCGGCGCGTGGCCCGCTATCGCTGTGGTGCCTGCGGCTTCAAGGCCCGTCAGTTCTATTGGCGATGTCCAGCGTGCGGTGGTTGGGAAACCACGCCGCCCAAACGAACGGAAGAATACGATTTGGCGCCCTGAGTCCGCGCAGGACAATGGGGGCTTACAACACTTCAAGGAATTCATACATGAAAATCACGGTGATCGGATCGGGCTACGTGGGCTTGGTGTCTGGGGCCTGTCTTGCTGACGTTGGCAACGATGTGATGTGTCTGGACGTGGATCCGGCCAAGATCAAGATCCTCGAGGACGGCGGCATCCCCATTCATGAGCCGGGGCTCGAGGAGATGGTTCGTCGCAATGTGGCGGCAGGGCGTCTGTCTTTCACCACCGATGTGGCCAAGGCGGCGCAATATGGGGCGATTCAGTTCATTGCCGTTGGCACGCCGCCTGATGAAGATGGATCGGCCGACCTGCAATATGTACTCGCCGCTGCCCGTAACATTGGCAAGTACATGGATGGCTACCGCGTCATCGTCGACAAGTCGACCGTACCGGTGGGCACGGCAGACAAGGTACGCGCTGCAGTGGCCGAAGAACTGGCCGCCCGTGGCAGCGACCTTGAGTACAGCGTGGTGTCCAACCCCGAGTTTCTCAAGGAAGGCGCCGCGATCGACGACTTCATGCGCCCGGATCGCATTGTGGTGGGTGCCGACGATGAACGCGCTGTCGATCTGATGCGCCAATTGTATGCCCCCTTTCAGCGCAATCACGACAAGCTCGTGTTCATGGACGTGCGCAGTGCCGAACTGACCAAGTACGCGGCCAATGCCATGCTGGCGACCCGGATCAGCTTCATGAACGAGTTGGCTAATCTGGCCGAGACCCTGGGGGCCGATATCGAACTGGTCCGCCAGGGCATCGGCTCTGACCCCCGCATTGGCTGGCACTTCCTCTACGCAGGTTGCGGATACGGGGGCTCTTGTTTCCCGAAGGACGTCAAAGCGCTGATTCGTACCGGCCGCGAATACGGACATGATCTGAAGCTGCTCAACGCAGTCGAAGCGGCCAACGACGATCAGAAGCACGTGCTGGTGAACAAGGTGGTCAAGCGCTTTGGTGAGGATCTGACCGGTCGCAAGTTTGCGATGTGGGGGCTGGCTTTCAAGCCGAATACCGATGACATGCGTGAAGCGCCAAGTCGCGTGATTGCTGAAGAGTTGTTCAAGCGCGGCGCTACCGTCACAGCCTACGATCCGGTGGCCATGACCGAGGCAGAGCGCATTTTCGGCGATGAGACCCGTATCAGCTTTGCCGGTCGTCCCAAGAGTGCGCTCGATGACGCTGATGCACTGCTGATCGTGACCGAGTGGAAAGAATTCCGTAGCCCGGATTTCGAAGCCATCAAGGCCCGGTTGAAGCAGCCGGTTGTTTTTGATGGCCGCAATATGTACGACCCGGCCATGGTGCGCGAACAAGGCATCGAGTACCACGCCATCGGACGGGTGTAAGCACGTGTCTGCGCGCGTCCTGCCGGAGACGTCTGACGCACGTATTCTCGTGGTGGGCGACGTCATGCTTGACCGATATTGGTTTGGTGACGTCAGTCGCATTTCGCCCGAGGCGCCGGTGCCTGTCGTTCGCATGACGCGCTCGGAGGATCGGCCCGGCGGTGCGGCCAACGTGGCCCGCAACGCTTCGGCCCTGGGCGCTCAGGTCTCTCTCCTGTCGGTGGTGGGTGATGACGAGGCGGCCAATGCGCTAGGGCATCTGCTCGGCGATTCGAAGATTGAGGCCCATCTTTTTCGGGATGCTTCAGTTCAGACCACGCTCAAGCTTCGGGTGATCGGTCGCAGTCAGCAACTCCTGCGGATCGACTTCGAGCAGCGTCCGCAAGCAGACACTCTGGCTGCCAAACTCGAAACCTACCGCGAACTCGTGGATGGCCACGATCTGGTGCTGTTGTCTGACTACGACAAGGGCGCGCTTGACCACGTCGAGCAGATGATTGCGCTCGCGCGGAGCGCGGGCAAGCCGGTATTGGTCGACCCCAAAGGCGATGATTTCTCTCGCTATCGGGGCGCGACGACCCTCACCCCAAATCGGGGGGAGTTACAGGACATCATTGGGCGTTGGCGATCAGAGGAGGATCTGAAAGCGCGGGTGGATGCCCTGCGTCGGGATCTGGAACTGCCCGCCCTGTTGCTGACACGCTCCGAGGAGGGCATGAGCATGTTTACCGATGCCGGGGTGACTCACGAGCCAGCGCGCGCGCGCGAGGTGTTCGATGTCTCCGGTGCCGGAGATACGGTCATTGCGGCCTACGCAGTCATGAAAGCCAGTGGTGCCAACGACGCCGATGCGATGGCCTGGGCGAACCTTGCGGCCAGTATTGTTGTCGGAAAGCTCGGCACGGCAGTTGCTACCATAGAGGAACTGCGCGCGGCTGCTGCGTCATCCCCAAGAGAATAGGTTGCATGGACTACAAGACACTCGAAGATTATGTCGGAGATACCCCGCTCGTTCGATTGAAGCGTATCGGGTCCGACACGGGCAACATCATTCTGGCCAAGCTCGAAGGAAACAATCCGGCCGGTTCCGTGAAGGATCGGCCGGCATTGTCGATGATCGTGCGCGCCGAGTCGGCCGGGCGTATCCGGCCGGGCGACACGCTGATCGAAGCCACCAGTGGCAACACGGGTATTGCGTTGGCAATGGCGGCGGCAATTCGCGGCTATCGCATGATCCTGGTGATGCCGGAGAACCAGAGTGTCGAGCGTCGTCAGACCATGCGTGCGTTTGGTGCCGAGCTTGTCCTCACGCCAAAGGAAGGCGGCATGGAGCTGGCACGCGACATGGCTGAGCGCATGCGCGATGAAGGGCAGGGTGTGATTCTTGACCAGTTCGGTAATCCGGACAATCCGGTTGCACATTACGAAGGCACCGGACCCGAGATCTGGCGCCAGACGGGCGGTGAGATCACGCATTTCATCAGTTCCATGGGGACTACAGGCACCATCATGGGGACCTCGCGCTATCTCAAGGAAGTGAAGCCGGCGATCGAAATCGTGGGTTGTCAGCCGGCTGAAGGCGCTCAGATTCCCGGTATCCGTAAATGGCCAGAAGCGTACCTGCCGACAATATATGACGCTGCGCGTGTCGATCGTATCGAACCGGTCACTCAGGCTGATGCCGAAGAGATGACGCGACGCCTCGCTCGGGAAGAGGGGATCTTCGCCGGCATTTCCTCCGGCGGCGCAATGCATGTGGCGCTGCGAATTGCCGAACAGGTTTCCAATGCGGTCATCGTCTCGATCGTGTGCGACCGGGGCGATCGCTATCTCTCAACAGGTGTCTTCCCCGCCTGAATGAAGTTTGGCCGCAACGCGCATTTGTCTGGGTTGGCCGGTTTCGTTGTTTTTCTGTCGATTGCCGTTTGGACTGTGCCAGCGTTGGCCTCGCTTGCAATCAAGCTGGCAGAGCTGGATACCGGTGATGTGGTACTCCAGCAGGTCGAGCTGACACTGCCAGCACAGGACGGGCGCTCGGGGGGCGTAAAGATCGGCCGCCTGAAGTTTGGCGAGCACGTCTGGACGTCCGTCGCGCTGCACTGCGATCAGATGCGTTTGGCTGATGGCGTCTTGCAATGCCGGGGCGGTCAGCTACGCGGTATAGAAGGGCTTGAGAGCGCGAAACTGACTTTCGCCGTCGATATGGCCCGCCAGTCACTGACTGGCGAAGTCGTTGTGGCGGGCGGCGTGGTTGCTGTTCGGCAATCGGGCAAGCATCGATTGACGATTGATATCGGAAGTCTCCGGATGGCTCCGTTGGTTGATTTGATCGGACGCCTGCCCGTCGGTGCTCAGGTGAGCGGTCTGCTCAATGGCCAGGTCGAGCGACTCGGCCGCCGCTGGAGCGTCAGGCTCAACGCAAGCGAAATGGCCTTCTCGGATGAAACCGGAATGCGTGCCGCCGAGGGACTTGCTCTCGATGTCAATGCACGCGCCGAGATGCTGCCTGACGCAAATGTGCGCTGGCAGCTCAAGTCGAATTGGACGTCCGGCGACGTCTTCTGGAATCCCGTTCTGCTGTCCGGCGGCTGGAAATTTGATGCCACCGGCGGATTCGGCAATGGACTTCTCCGAATCGCCTCGGCAAACCTCTCAGGCCCGGGTCTTGACAAGGTTGAGGGCTCTGCTGAATTCGACCTTGCTCGTCGGACTGTCACGTCGGGTGAACTGGCGTTCAACGGGGCGGAGCTGGCGTTGCTGGTTCCCCAGTTCGTGCTGCCCTTGCTCGTCCCCGAGCAGGTTGAGCGCTGGCAGGTGGCTGGAGGAGCGTCGGGTCACCTGTCTTGGGATGACGGGATGCTTCAGGCGGCGAATCTTGAGCTCGCCGACGTTGGCTTTTCCTACCTGGGGCAGCGTTTTCGCGTTGGCCCGATTCGTGGCGAGTTGCCTTGGCGGCGTGGGGCGGCAACCCGGTGGTCAATCGAAGTTGATGGCTTGCGATGGCAATCACTTTCCTTCGCGCCGTTTACGCTTGTTGCCGACGCGACCGAGCGCCGGGTTGCGCTGAGGCCCGCTCGTTTGCCTCTGCTTGACGGAGCCCTCGTGATCGACGCCCTGAGTTTCGAGCACGCGGGAGCGCGCTGGCAGGGCTCGGGCAGCCTCTACGCAGAACCGATTTCGCTGATGGCGCTGACAGATGCGTTGTCACTACCGAGCATGCAAGGCACGGTCTCGATTGCTGTGCCGGGCTTTAGCGTGACGCCTGAGCACATCGGCCTTGACGGCACTCTGGTGATTTCGGTGTTCGACGGCTATGTGCAGGCGACCCGCCTGAGTGTGGCCGACCCGTTTGGTCTGTTGCCTCGACTGACAGCCGATGTCAGCGCGGAGCACCTGGATCTGGCTCAACTGACGCAGACTTTTTCCTTTGGCTCTGTCAGCGGATTCATCGATGCAAACGTTGACGATCTTGTCATGGCCAGATGGAAGCCGGTTCGTTTCGATGCCAATGTAAGAAGTTCCGCCGGTGACTATGAGAGGCGTATCAGCCAGCGGGCGGTGGAGAACATCACGGCGCTCGGTGGCGCCGGGGCCATGGCGGCGATTCAGCGCAGTGTGCTGGGATTGTTCAGCGATTTTGGCTATCGGGAAATCGGCCTGTCGTGCCAGCTTCGAGGCAATGTCTGCCAGATGGCTGGCCTCGATGGTGCGGGTGCGGACGACGTGCCGTTCAAACTGGTGGCGGGGGGAGGAATCCCGGCGCTGGATGTCATCGGCTACAATCGCCGAGTGGATTGGGCTGAACTGATCGAGCGGCTCCAGCGAGCCATTGCCGACGGGGCTGAGCCCATCGTGAATTGAGGATGGCATGACACAGACAAAGCGTTTGTTGATGGCTGTTGCGGCCGTTTCGCTGCTGGCGGGATGCGTGACGATCAACATCTACTTCCCGGCCGCGGCTGCAGAGAAGGCCGCTGACCGGATCATTGACGAAGTGTGGCAGCTAAAGCAGAGCAAGACCTCGACAAAGACCGAGGAGCAAAACCAATGAAACCGATCTTTACGGCGTTCGTGATCGCGGCCTGCCTGATGTCGCCTGTCGTGCAGGCGCAGGGCAATCTCGAAATCAACACGCCCGGCATCTCAGCCATCAAGTCGTCAATGCAGTCACGGCACGCTCAGCTGGCTCCGCTCTATGCTTCGGGCGCGGTGGGGCTGACTGCTCAGGGTACCTTGGCTGTGCGAGATGCCAAGGCCGTTCCTCTCGCTCAACGCGCGAGTCTCAATGCGCTGGTGGCGGCAGAGAATGCTGATCGCACCAAGCTCTACAAAGAAATCGCCAACGCGAACGGGCATCCGGAATGGGCCTCTCAGGTCCAGAAAACCTTCGCCCAGCGCTGGATCGACAAGGCGCCATCGGGTTGGTACATAGAGCAGGGTGGAAACTGGAAGCAGAAGTGATTCCGCGACTCATATTCGATATCGAAACGATTCCGGATGTTGCCGGGTTACGGCGCCTCCACGATCTGCCCGCCGACTTGCCCGACGATGAGGTTGCCGAGCTTGCCTTTCAGCGCCGCCGCGCTGCCGTGGGTAACGATTTCCTGCCGCACTACCTCCAGCGAATCGTCACCATCTCGTGCGTGTTTCGTGACGCCACGCAGTTCAGGGTTTTCAGCCTTTCGGAACCTGATGCGGACGAGGCACAAATCATTCAGCGCTTTTTCGATGGGATCGAGCGATTCACGCCACAGATCATTTCCTGGAACGGCGGCGGTTTCGATTTGCCGGTACTGCACTATCGGGGCTTGCTGCATGGCGTGACTGCGCCGCGCTACTGGGAAATGGGCGAAGGTGATGTGCGCGATGCGCGGGACTTCAAGTGGAACAACTACATCAGTCGCTACCACAGCCGCCACCTCGACCTGATGGATCTGCTGGCGCTCTATCAGCCGCGCGCCAATGCGCCGTTGGACGAACTGGCCAAACTGATGGGCTTTCCGGGCAAACTGGGCATGGATGGCTCCGCAGTCTGGGGGGCTTATCAGGACGGTCGAATCGAGGAAATCCGCGACTACTGTGAAACCGACGTCGTGAATACCTATCTGGTCTTTTTACGCTTTCAGCTGATGCGAGGCGTGCTAACCTCCGAAGAGTATGACGAGGAATTGAAGGTGGTTCGAGAGGTCCTTGAGGGGATCGGGGCGAACCACTGGAAGGCCTTCTTGTCGGAGTGGTCCTAGCAACCGCGTTTCATCTAATACGGAGAGGTCATGGGTATTATCTGGACAATTCTTGTCGGCCTGGTGGTCGGCGTCATCGCCAAGTTTCTGCATCCTGGCAAAGAAGACCTTGGGTTGATCATGACCTCGTTGCTCGGTATCGCCGGCTCCGTCGTCGCTTCTTTCCTCGGACAGTTTCTTGGTATCTACCACGCGGGCCAGGGGGCTGGATTCATTGGAGCGATCGTCGGCGCCGTCCTGATCCTGTTCGCCTACACGAAACTGAAGAATCGATAATAAATTTCGCTAAGGCGATTGACAGCTGAATACTTTGAGCTATAATTCGGCCTCCTTAGGCGCGTAGCTCAGTTGGTTAGAGCACCACCTTGACATGGTGGGGGTCGTTGGTTCGAATCCAATCGCGCCTACCAAAATTCTAAGGAGCGGGTTGCAGTGGCGTCACGAACTTGTACCGTTATTGATTCATAATCGGTCCGGTACCGCGACGTTTGCGATTCGAACGAAAAAAGTGCGGCTAGCCCGCACTTTTTTTTTGTCCATGAGGTTTTTTCATGCCCAGCATTACGCTTCCTGACGGTTCTGTACGACAGTTCGATCATCCAGTGACGGTGCTCGAAGTGGCGCAGTCGATTGGCGAAGGCCTGGCTCGTGCAGCCCTTGCCGGTAAAGTCGATGGCAGGGTGGTTGATGTGAGCCACACGATTGATCGGGACGTTTCACTGGGTATTGTCACCGCGAAAGACGAAGATGGCTTGGAGGTCATCCGGCACTCCACGGCCCACTTGTTGGCTTACGCCGTCAAGGAGTTGTTTCCCGAGGCTCAGGTCACGATTGGACCGGTGATCGAAAACGGCTTTTACTACGACTTCTCCTACGAGCGAGCCTTTACGCCTGAAGATCTGCAGAAGATCGAAAAGCGGATGAAAGAGCTGGTCAAGCAGGATATCCCTGTTACCCGCGAAGTTTGGCCGCGGGATAAAGCCGTCGAGTTCTTCAAGTCGATCAACGAGCATTACAAGGCCGAAATCATCGCCTCGATTCCTTCGGATGAGGATGTCTCGCTCTATCGAGAAGGCGATTTCGTCGATTTGTGTCGTGGGCCGCACGTGCCGTCCACGGGCAAGCTGAAGGTCTTCAAGTTGATGAAGGTCGCCGGCGCCTACTGGCGTGGTGATTCCAAGAACGAAATGCTTCAACGCATCTACGGTACGGCTTGGGCATCAAAGGATGATCAGGCGCAGTATCTGCACATGCTCGAAGAGGCTGAAAAGCGCGACCATCGACGTCTTGGCAAGCAGCTCGATCTTTTCCATCTGCAGGACGAAGCGCCGGGCATGGTGTTCTGGCACCCACATGGCTGGACCCTGTGGCAGCAAGTCGAACAATACATGCGTCGCACCCTTGATGGGGCGGGCTACAAAGAGGTGAGGACGCCGTTCATGATGGACCGCGCCCTCTGGGAACGCTCCGGTCATTGGGAAAACTACCGCGAGAACATGTTTACCACCGAGTCGGAAAAGCGCGACTACGCGGTGAAGCCCATGAACTGCCCGGCACACGTGGAGATTTTCAACCACAGTCTGCATTCCTATCGTGACTTGCCGCTGCGCCTGGCCGAGTTTGGCTCCTGCCATCGCAATGAGCCCTCGGGTGCGTTGCACGGCTTGATGCGCGTGCGTGGTTTCGTGCAGGACGACGCACACATCTTCTGTACTGAAGATCAGGTGGTTTCTGAGGTCGTGGCGTTCAACGATCTGCTCAAGCAGGTTTACAAGGACTTCGGTTTTGAAGATGTCGCCGTGATGCTCGCCTTGCGTCCGGAGAAACGTGCGGGCACGGACGAAGTGTGGGACAAGGCGGAAGAGGGCTTGCGGGAGGCGCTTCGATCTTCCGGTGTCGAGTGGCAAGAGCTTGAAAATGAAGGGGCTTTTTATGGTCCCAAGATCGAATACCACATCAAGGATGCGCTTGGGCGTTCGTGGCAGTGCGGCACGATGCAACTCGATTTTGTCCTACCCGAGCGCCTCGGCGCCGAGTATGTCACTGTGCATAACGACCGGGCTCGCCCGGTGATGCTGCATCGCGCCATCCTCGGCTCGCTCGAGCGCTTCATCGGCATCTTGATCGAAAACTACGCAGGCAACTTCCCGCTGTGGCTGTCCCCGATTCAGGCTGTTGCCATGAATATTTCCGATCCGCAGGCGGACTATGTCTCGGACGTTGTGCGGCGCCTCCAAAAAGCCGGATTCCGGGTTGTTTCGGATTTGCGGAACGAGAAAATTACGTATAAAATCCGCGAACATAGCGTACGCCGGCTCCCTTATCAGCTCGTGATAGGCGACAAAGAGAAGGAAGCTGGCCTTGTGGCCGTGCGCGCGCGAGGTGGTCAAGACCTCGGACAAATGTCCCTCGATGAATTGATCGAGCGTTGGCAGCGTGAAGTTGATGCGCGTGCCGGCACGGCCTGATTTTGTTCAAAAGAGGAGAGTGGAACCATCGCTCAGGAAAAGAAGCAGCGCGTTAACGAAGAAATTACCGCGACTGAAGTGCGTCTGATTGACGCTGAAGGGGAGCAGGCCGGCATCCAGACGATCCGTGCCGCGCTGGAACTAGCAGACGAAGCCGGGCTTGATCTGGTGGAAATCGCCCCTCTGGCCAAGCCGCCCGTTTGCCGGATCATGGATTACGGCAAGTTCAAGTATCAGGCGGCCAAGAAAGCGCACGAGGCAAAAGCCAAGCAGAAGCAGGTGCAGGTCAAGGAAGTGAAGTTGCGTCCGCGTACGGACGAGAACGACTACCAGATCAAGCTGCGTAATCTGCGCCGGTTCCTGGACGACGGTGACAAGGTTAAGGTGACGTTGCGCTTCCGTGGCCGTGAAATGGCCCATCAGGAGTTTGGCATGCGACAACTTGAGCGCATCAAGGCCGACCTGGAAGAAGTCGCGAACGTCGAGCAGATGCCCAAGATGGAAGGCCGCCAGATGGTGATGGTGATGGCGCCCGTCAAGAAGGTATAAGCAAGGTTTTTCGCCGGAAACGGTGAGCGTTGAATTTCGCCGGTGACGGTGAAAAGTAGGTGAGGGCACCTCGGTGCCCTTTAGACAAGTGGGAGCAGGTCCTCAAATACGCCTTGAGCGTTGCCTGTGACCATGACAAAAAACAGGAGCATTTCATGCCCAAGATGAAAACCAAGCGGGGCGCCGCCAAGCGCTTCCGTGTTCGCGCGAGCGGTTCCGTCAAGCGCGGTCAAGCCTTCAAGCGTCACATCCTGACCAAGAAGACCACCAAGGCCAAGCGTCACCTGCGTGGTGCCACGGCGGTCCATGATTCGGATAGCAAACTCGTCAGCGCCATGCTGCCGTACGCCTGATAGGAGAGAACCATGCCTCGAGTAAAACGTGGTGTAACCGCACGCGCCCGTCACAAGAAAGTCCTTGCCCAGGCCAAAGGTTTCCGCGGCCGCCGCAAAAACGTCTATCGCGTCGCCAAACAGGCGGTGATGAAGGCTGGTCAATACCAGTATCGTGACCGTCGTCAGCGCAAGCGTCAGTTCCGCGCGCTGTGGATTGCCCGTATCAACGCCGCTTCCCGCGAGCTGGGCATGACCTACAGCACGTTCATGAACGGTCTGAAGAAAGCTTCGATCGACGTGGATCGCAAGGTGCTGGCCGACCTGGCAGTGTTCGACAAGGCAGCTTTTGCTGCACTCGCCGAGCAAGCCCGGGCCAAGCTCGCTGCGTAAGCACTCGCAGCGGAAAGAAAGGAGGCCTAGCCTCCTTTTTTTTTCTGACAATCATGGCGCAGTTTCATGAACGATCTTGATTCCCTAGTTTCACAGGCGCATACGGAATTCGCTGCTGCGGCAGATGCCAATGCGCTGGATGTGGCCAAGTCCCGTTATCTCGGCAAGAGTGGCGCCATCACGGTGCAACTCAAATCGCTCGGACAGCTGGCGCCCGAAGAGCGCAAAGCTGCTGGCGCACTGATCAATGCTGCCAAATCGAAGATCGAGCAGGCGCTCGAAGCGCGGCGTGAGGCCATTCGTGACGCACAGCTTGCCGAGCAACTGGCGGCCGAGTCGCTGGATGTCACGTTGCCGGGCCGTGGGAACGGCAAGGGCGGGTTGCACCCGGTCAGTCGCACGATCGAGCGCATCGAGGCCCTGTTCCGTTCCATCGGGTTCGAAGTGGCGGATGGCCCTGAAATTGAAACCGACTTCTTCAATTTCACGGCGCTTAATACGCCGGAGAATCATCCCGCACGCTCCATGCACGATACGTTCTATCTCGAGGGGGATGCGGACGTGTTGCTTCGGACGCATACCAGCCCGGTGCAGATTCGAACGATGCAGGCTCATGCCGCGCGCCACGCAGGTGCCGACCACATGCCCGAAATTCGCATCATCGTGCCGGGGCGGGTGTTTCGAGTCGATTCCGATGCCACCCATTCGCCCATGTTCCATCAGATGGAGGGGCTATGGGTGGGCGAGCACGTCAGCTTTGCTGACCTGAAAGGTGTGATTGCCGATTTCCTGCGCAAGTTCTTCGAGACGGACGATCTTCAGGTTCGCTTTCGTCCCTCTTTCTTCCCGTTTACCGAACCCAGCGCAGAGATTGACGTTGGGTTCATGCATGGCGACATGAAGGGGCACTGGCTCGAGATTGGCGGCTGCGGGATGGTGCATCCGAACGTGCTGCGCCATGGCGGGATCGATCCGGAGAAATATACGGGATTTGCCTTCGGCATGGGCTCGGATCGTTTGACCATGCTGCGCTATGGAATCAACGACCTGCGTCTGTTTTTCGAAAACGATCTGCGTTTCCTTAGCCAATTCAGGTAAGCCACCATGCAATTTTCAGAAAAATGGTTGCGCAGCTTCGTCGATCCTGCGCTCGATACCGAGGCACTCGGCCAGCTCATTACCATGGCTGGTCTCGAAGTCGAAGAGATCAAGCCGGCAGCGGTCGATTTTTCCATGGTCGTTGTCGGGCATATTGTCGAGACTGAAAAGCACCCGGATGCCGATCGCCTTAAGGTGTGCAAGGTCGATGCAGGTCAGGAGGAACTGCTCCAGATCGTGTGTGGCGCCCCGAATGCGGCAGCTGGCATGAAGGTCCCCTGCGCACTGGTGGGCGCCAGGCTGCCCGGGTTTGAAATCAAGAAGGCCAAACTGCGTGGAGTGCCTTCGTTCGGCATGCTCTGCTCAGCCAAAGAACTGGGTATTTCGGACGATCAAGGCGGGCTTTATGTCCTGCCAGATGATGCTCCGGTCGGGCGGGATGTGCGGGAACTGCTTGACCTGAATGATTCCATCATCGAGATCAGCCTGACGCCGAACCGCGCTGATTGTCTGAGTCTTCTGGGCGTTGCTCGCGAAGTGGCCGCACTGACCGACATGCCGCTGACGGCACCTGTCATTGCGCCCGTCGCGCCGGTCATCGACACTCGCCGTGGCGTCGTGCTCGATGCGCCCGAAGCCTGCCCGAGATTCTGTGGTCGTGTTATCGAGGGTGTGAATGCAGCTGCGCCGACACCCGACTGGATGAAGCGTCGCATCGAACGCAGTGGTATCCGCTCAATCAGCGCGTTGGTGGATATCACCAACTACGTCATGCTCGAGCTGGGGCAGCCGCTGCACGCTTACGACAACACCAAGCTCAATGGTGATATTCACGTTCGTCTGGCCCGGCCTGATGAAAAGCTTCTGTTGCTCAACGAGCAGACCATTGACCTTGAACCGGACACCCTGCTTATCGCTGACGAGCGCAACGTGCTCGGTATGGCCGGCATCATGGGCGGCGAGGAAAGCGGCGTAACTGCGCAGACGCGCGACGTTTTTCTCGAGGCTGCCTTCTTTTCGCCCGAT
This sequence comes from Nitrogeniibacter aestuarii, assembly GCF_017309585.1. Lineage (NCBI taxonomy): Bacteria > Pseudomonadati > Pseudomonadota > Betaproteobacteria > Rhodocyclales > Zoogloeaceae > Nitrogeniibacter > Nitrogeniibacter aestuarii. Next base: position 1,722,112 of record NZ_CP071321.1, read on the forward strand.
GCAGTGGCTGGCCGGGCCCGCGAGTATGGCTTTTCTTCCGATGCGTCACATCGCTTCGAGCGCGGCGTCGACTTCAATGCAAGTCAGGGGGCGATCGAGCGCGCAACTGAGCTGATCGTCAGCATTTGCGGCGGTCAGCCGGGACCGGTCGAGGTCGCTGAATCCCTCGGAAAGCTGCCCGCTCGCAATGCCGTCATGCTGGCGCCGGCGCGTGCCCGGAAGTTGCTTGGCGTCGATCTGGATGACGATCAGATTGCTGCACTGCTGTCCCGCGTGCATCTGGATGTGACCCGTGAGGGCGAGCTCTTCAAGGTTGTTCCGCCATCCTATCGTTTTGATATCGAACTTGATGTCGATCTGGTCGAGGAGCTTGCGCGGCTCTACGGATATGACAACATTCCCGCCTTGGCCCCGCAGGGCACGATGGCCATGCTGCCTCGCAGCGAGGACGCACGTGATTTGTGGATGGTGCGCCGCCAGGTTTCTGATCGCGATTACCAGGAAGTCGTTAACTACGCTTTCATCGAAGAGGCGTGGGAGCATGACTTCTGCGGAAACGGTACGCCCATTCGCTTGGCGAATCCGATTGCCAGCCAGATGAGCGTGATGCGATCGAGCCTCATTCCGGGGTTGGTCAATACCGTCGCGGTCAATCGAAAGCGACAGAATCCGCGCGTGCGCGCTTTCGAAGTCGGTCGTTGCTTTATCGCTGATGCAAATGCAACACCGGTGCCGGGTTATCACCAGCCGGTTCGCGTCGGCCTGATCGCTGCGGGCAGTGTGGCTGCCGAGCAGTGGGGGCAAGCCGCCAGAAACATCGATTTCTACGACATCAAGGGTGACATCGAGGCCTTGTTCGCGCCTGCGCAGCTTCGCTTCGAGGCGGCTGAACACCCGGCGCTTCACCCGGGGCGCTCTGCTCGAATCCTTCTCGACGGCGACGATGTCGGCATGATCGGCGAAATTCACCCTAAATGGGTGCAGAAATACGATCTGGGTACGCCACCGGTTGTTTGCGAGATCGATGCCGATGCTGCGATGAGTTCAAAACTTCCAGTCTATGCCGTGATCTCGCGCCAACCTGCCGTGACCCGTGATATGGCGCTGGTGCTGAATCAAGATGTCAGTGTCGATAGCGTGCTGGACGCGCTCAGGACCGTTGAATCGCCGATCGTGAAGGGAATCGAACTGTTTGATGTCTATCAGGGCAAAGGCATCGATCCAGACAAAAAGAGCCTTGCTTTCAGGGTGTTGATGCAAGATACTCAACGAACCCTTGAAGACGCCGAGGTGGACGCTGCAGTTGCAGCACTCGTCCAGCGAGCCGAGGCAGACTTTGGTGCCCGCCTGCGTGGATAAGGGAAGTTATGATGACATTAACGAAGGCTGAACTGGCAGATCTGCTCTTCGAGCAGGTCGGTTTGAACAAGCGCGAAGCAAAGGACATGGTCGAGGGTTTCTTTGAAGAAATCCGGATGGCGCTGGAGCGTGGCGAGTGTGTGAAGTTGTCCGGTTTCGGTAACTTCCAGTTGCGCGACAAACCCCAGCGTCCGGGGCGCAACCCCAAGACCGGGGAAGAAATTCCCATCACGGCGCGTCGTGTGGTGACCTTTCATGCCAGTCAAAAGCTCAAAGCTGCTGTGGAATCCCTGAGCGATGCAGGAAAGTCCTAATACCGAAGGCAGTGACAGCCTTCCGCCGATCCCGGCCAAGCGTTACTTCACCATTGGTGAAGTGAGCGATCTGTGTGGTGTAAAACCACATGTGCTGCGCTACTGGGAGCAGGAGTTTACCCAGCTGAAGCCGGTCAAGCGGCGGGGTAACCGTCGCTACTACCAGCATCACGAGGTACGGCTGATTCGGCGGATTCGGGAGCTGCTCTACCAGGAAGGTTTCACTATTTCCGGTGCGCGAAACCAACTCAATGCGGCAGCGATTCATGTGCATGAAGATGCCCATGAAGCCGCCGAGTTGAAAGAACGGATCGGCGAAGCTCGTACCGTGCTGGGCAACTTGCTCAACGAGTTGAAAAAAGAGTGATTTGAATTGTGGTTTTGGCTCGCATTGCCTATAATTGCGGGCTCGTGTCGGGGCGTAGCGCAGCCTGGTAGCGCACTTGCATGGGGTGCAAGGGGTCGCGAGTTCGAATCCCGCCGCCCCGACCAAATTCAACATCTGGAGTTGACCACTCCAAACCACTGCAGACTGATAAAAACCCCTTTAAATCAGCCTGTTGCACGAAACCCGCCCGTCAAACCGGCGGGTTTTTTGTTGTCTGGAGTGGTCTGTTTTGGTCGCTTCCGTGGGACAGACGTGGGACAGAATTGGCTCTGTCCCAGTTGATGTCCCCCGCTCAATGGAGGCTCTGGATGGATACGTTGTCCCCCGATGTACTGGTAGATGTCTTCAAAACGTTGGAGATGACCCGAGGAAACCCTGGCGAACGCGTACCCGAGTTCATCAGCCGTGTGCTGTCCGAGTATGAACCGGAGTCATTGCGCCTCCTGATTCAAAAGGCCGTCTTGCATGTAGCTGAAGTTGTGGAGGTGTTACATGATGACGCGAGTAAGGAGCATGTCGAGGGTGTGTGGCGGTTGCTGCAAGATCCAACTAACCTGGAAGTGCTGGAGAAGGCCATAGCCGACACAAGTTGCGGATGAACGTGTTTGGCTTGACCGGTGTGGGCCTCGAGCACCGTCGAGATTAGATGCAACTCTTGGATCGGTGCGCAAACTCACCTCTGAGGGACTCTGATGCAAATACACGCGATAGCCTGTGGGCTATCAAACCAAGGCATAGAGTTAGTCTTTTGGCGGCCAGCCGGGTAGTAGGGAGTGTAGTAGAGGTTTCGTTCCAGCCTGCGGCCGAACAGGTTTGGTGAGACACAGTAAAAGGCCGAACGAAAGGGGCGCTGGACGGATCGGTAGGTTAAATTTTCGCCGTTTGTTCTGAATCGATGACTACTGGTGTGCCTGCTTACTGAGCGTCCAAAGCCGCAGGCCAGAGTTCGGCAAGCGCTGAACGTATCGGTGCCGGGTACCACTGGCCGGGCAAGGTTTCCCGTTGGGACGACGTCGCTTCCACTCGGCTCGAAATAGGCTCTTCACTTTTTTCACTTGTTCTCGAACGCCAGCAAAGCCAGGTGTCGCGTGCAAGGCGTCAAGGTACTGGGTGACTTCGAAGTCGTTGCCGCCGCGGCAGACCTCGAGCGAGCGCAATCTCCAGCCCTCGTAGGCCTCCTGTGTGAGACGCCACGTCCACGCGGGGCGAAGGCTTTCTGCCCTTGGACGCTGCACGAGTTCATACTCCCCGAGCGTCAGCCGGGTGTCGCGCGCATGCACATCGCGCAGCGACTCGAGCGAGTGCGCCGCGTGCGGACCGGGCGTGACCAGCAGACAGAACACGAGGGTGTCCGTATGCGCACGCCACCAAAGCAGGCATGCGGACGCATGCCCGTAGGCGCGTTCCCGGGCCTTCTGATTACGATGCAGATGGACGCCATAGAGTCGCGCGAATTTCATGGCCAGCGGCCTTGCCCGGTCGATGGAGACCTCGCCGAGGGCGTAGTGGCGATAGCCACGTCGGACCTGATCGGCAATTCGTTGCATGAAGACGGACTTCTTGTTGAAGATGAGGGGGTCGTAACGCATCCATCGCTCCTTTTGAGTGCCGCGCGTACGTGCGCGAACAAGCGAAGCGCACCGCGGAGCGGGTTTTATTCGTATAGCGACAGCGTCTCGTGCGTGAGCACAAAGGTTTCCAAGGGCGAAGCCCCAAAAGAAAGCCCCCGCCCGGAGGGCGGGGGCACGAAGGCTGCGCTGCAGGCGCAGGTCATCGGGTTCGGAAGCGGGACCTTATTGGGGAGCGTCGACGCTTTCCCGATGGCGCCGAACGGCTTGAAGAATGGCCAGACGCGCCTCGGGAGCTGGAATTTTTTTGAATGCGGCCAGCGCTTCTCTCATCGGAATACGCTCGCGCGACATGTCGATGCCCACTGCCTGGCACCAGCTCTGAATGCCAGGCTCGCAGCTGCCGGACTGGCGTGCATCGTCAAGCGTGACCTCGCATGGTGAGCGACGATAGCGTTTGACGAATGCATTGATGTCGTCTGTCGTCGTGTCGTTATTGGCGACCCTGGCGCGTTCACTCGCGCGCCGTTTGCGCATGAGTCCCGAGATGGCGGCCTCCGCACTTGTTGCATGAAACGACAGGTCCCCCGAGCGGGCGATGTATCCGTGCTCCGTGACGACAGAGTAGGCCCGGCTCTGGCGTGCCCAGGTCGCCTGAAAGACATCGCACCCATTGACGGTCGTGACGTGCCAGGCGTCGAGGGTAAGGAGTCCATCAAGCAGGGTAAGTCCTTTGCGTTCGACGCGGGTAAGCCACTGCGTGTGGACCCTAATGTGGTGATTGTCTTCGGTTGCACGCCAACCCTTAAACGCGCCCCCATACGTGTCCCAGTTGTATGAAATATCAACTTCGTAACTGGCAGGCTCGCCAGGCTGACAGAACCACACGTAAAAACTGCTTCCACCAGCGGCGCCCCAACGCATTGCACTCTTCGCGGCTTTGACGACGCTCGAGGTGCGAAGCTCATTGAGTCGCTCTTTCACGAGCCCTTTTGGGAGCATCACGGGGGAGCGCGGGCGCTTGGGTGCCGGAAGTGCTCGAATTCCGGGGATTCGGCGCTGGGCGTGAAGCAGATGCCGGACTCTATGCCACTCATCATGCAACGCGACGCGATTGAGCATCCACTCGACGTACTCGTTGCGTCCAGGAAGCCCTGCTGCCCGAAGTGCAGCGATGCAGGCCTTCTTTGTGCGTTTTGGGATGCCTTCTGCAATCTTGATGAGGTGTACTTCGATAGCTGTCGGTGTCTGGGTTTTGGGCGAATTCAACATTGTCTTGGTTCCATTTCAGTATTCGGGACACCGTCTAGCGCATGGATTTATTTGTGCATACGAGGTCGCCGAAATTTGTCTGTGAGATTTCCTAGGCGAAAGGGCGCCGATCGGCCGATCGATAGGCCGGGGCGTTTTTGAATCGCGTCGGGAGAATCAGGAGCGGGGCGTCGGGAATGCTCGATCGCATTGCACCCCGCTCAAGGGAGCTAGGTCACCGACCTGTCACTCGGCAATGCACCGGGCGGTGGCGATGGCCAGCATGTCGTGCAGTGTTGGATACGCTGCATACGTCGCCTGGATGAGCCGGTGGTACGCAAATTCCGTCATGGAGGTGCGTGCTTGTCGGTTCATCGCGCTCATCAGCTGGGCGGAGAAGTCGGCGTCCAGATTCAAGGTTCGAACCGCATTTACGCGAAATTCGCTATCGTCAAAGATGTACAGCGAGAACGGCAGAGGCTGTCCCTTCTTCCATCCCTCGCAGGCTCCGCGAAGCTCGAACGGGTACAAGCCCACATGGTGGGGCAGTGCCATCCAACCGGCTTCGCCAAATTTGACGAAGAGGATGTCTAAGTCGCCGTGTGTCGCCATCGCGAACTGGACTGCTCCGTGCTCAAAGTCGTCGAGCGACTGAAGTTGAGATGTGGGAACGCCGAGGTGAAGCATCGGAGGCGACTTGCGATGCATCATCAGAGTAGTGAACGGCGAATGGAAAACGTCGGAATTTGCTTTCATCTTCATGCTCCTGATTTACGGATAAGTGATTCGGGCAGCAGCCTTGCTGCCCTTGATCAATCGGCATGAAAACGTGCCGCTCAGTTTAATAGACGGATGACGCAGCCAACTGTTACCGACTTTTTGCGCTATACGTAGGGACACTCGTGTGCTGCAACATGGCTGTCGGCCTGCCTGAATTTCGCTAGGAACTCATCGGGGGCCGCCAGCCCCCGATACGATTGCCACAAGCCGGATGGCTTGTACCTCCAGTTGCCAGCTGGAGCAGACTGCGGCAGCCGCATGCCTTTAATCGGGCTGGTGCGGCAATGGATCAGAAGGCATTCTTTCTGGTCCCGCAACGGGGCGCTTTGGGCTGAAATGCCCGATTCGACCCCATTCCCCGAGGAAAGCCCGGGTTTGGGCGACGTGGACATGTGGCGGTCGGGAGTAAATGCCCGACAGGCTTGTCATAGAGAACGTGGGTGACCAGTCCCACTCCGGGGGTGCTCGAGAGGGTAGAACCGGAAGGCGCCGTGGTCAGATGAGGCTGCCGAAATGCAGCAGGGGTATGAGCGAGAGTGGATTACCCGGGCGCGGCAGGCGCAAGCTTGCCGCCTTTCTGAAAGCTAAAGCGGATAAGGGCTCTGAAGAAGAGTCTTGCTGGGTGTGATGCGTGTGTGCGGCCGCAGGCCGTTCAAGCCAGTGTTGATGAAGGTTGTCGAGCGTACCGGAGCCGTCCTGGAAACCTGGGCCCGGAAAAGCCTGCCCTCGCCAGCGTGCGCAAGGGGGGTGAGCAGGGAGACCCTGCAGAGCATTCGACGACGTGAGACAGCACGCTAAGCACAAAACTCTATGACTAACACGGGAAACACCGACCCTGGCGCATTGGCAATGCGTGCAACAGGAGGTGTGGGAGACCGGCTCAGTAGCGACAGCGCCGCAAGGTGCGAGTCGATCCCTGAGTGCTGACTGGCTGATGAGTGCACAGTGGCGAAAGGCCGGAGCAGTTGAAAGTGGCAATCTTTCTTTCACCTTGGCAGGTGATATCGAGTAGTACTTTGTCATGCGATGGCATCGCATGACAACCCGGGTGGCACCGGGGATGACGATGCAGCAGAGCGGGTGTACAGGAAAGGCTGACGCCGCTTGATTGAGGGCCCCCCGACGATTCGGGGGGCTTTTTTGTGCGGTGATTTTCTGTGCGCAACACGACATGTTCGCATGCGCAGATCGTGGTGCCGCCGACGGATAAAACGTCGTCGCTATACGGCGCTATACACACAAGGAGCCGCCCATGCAGATTCGTATCCGTCGCCACACTGTCACCCTGATTCGCACGGTCTATGACCCCAAAATCAAGCGCGGGCGTTCAGTCTCGCTCGGGACATTCTCGCTTGACGCGGATGAAATTCCGCCAGAAATCGACGCGCGCTTGCGCGCCGACGAGCGCGAGCAGATTCAAGCCATCCTTAGACGTCGAAAGACGTCGCGCGAACTCGAGCTTGAGGAAATCGCGGCGCGCGCACTGCCGGCCAATTTGCGCCGTGCGGTGCGCTGGTATGAACGCCAGAACAAGTCCACGGATCTGGCCGCGCTGGCACGCACCTCACGAGACGAATTCAGTCAGTTGCTCGCCGCCATGGTCCGTGCCGGCGTGGGGCGCACGCGCCAGCGCCGCAAGACGTCTAAGTCCTGACTCGGTTGTCTGACGCGGTTTCCTGAACCAGTTGCTACACATAGCAGCAGGAATCGTCCTGCAAACCCAAAAGGACACTCGAATGAAAGAAAAAGGCAAAAACACCCGCGAACGCTTCCAATCCCGCTCCGCCCACCGTAACGAAACCGCCCAGGAGCGCGTTGAGCGGCTGTATGCCGCCAAGGGCGGACCGCTCATTGGCTGGCTAATGGATGAAGCACACGCACGGGGCATGCAGGTCAACCAGCTCGCTGATGCGCTCGGCGTGACCTACAGCTACATCAATCAGCTCAGAACTGGCATTCGCAGCACTGCGGCTATTGGCCAAGGCTTTGCTGAGGCTTGCGGCCGCTTTCTGGGGGTGCCGCCGGTGGTTGTGAAGCTGCTGGGTGGGCGGATTTTGCTGAGCGACTTCTTTACCCCGGACGAACCAGAGGAGCAAATGGTGGAGCGAGCGTTTCGAAGCATGCTCGCTGACCCGGTAGCCCGAAAGTGCCTGCCTGCCGACGTAGGGAATCTCGACCCAGTTGCAAGGCGTGCTTTGGTCCTGATGTACGCCGAAAGTGCAGGGCAGGCAATCTTCCAGCTCGATGCCTTGCCGACGGTGTTGCGTTTCCTGCACAGCGCCGCGCAGGCGCATCAAGACAACGAACTCAAGCAGGTCAATGCAGCTTAAAGCCACACATTGATTCTCTTGCGGGCCTTCGGGCCCGCATTTCTATTTCAGATCGCTACACGTAGTGCAGGACATCTGCGTTTAAAGAGGAAATTCTGAAATGACAGAGCAAATGTGTTTCGGTGGCGATGCCGTTCTTTCACGCTCGAACGATTTTCTGGCTTCGCTGCGAGAGGGCGCTTCACTGGGCCACGTGCTGATGGAAGCAGTATCAGTCGAGGCCGCCCGCCAAGGGCTCAGCCTCGAGGAAGCCGCTCATCGGTGTGGCGTGATGAACGCCTACTTTAAGAAGCTGGCCAGAGACCAGGTGGATGTCGTCTCGGTCCATCCGGCGACATGGCTGCCCTTCGCCGCGTTCCTCTCCATCGAGCCGTCCGTTTTGCTGATTGCCGCAGGGCGACTCGGCCGGGGAGACCTGGACCCTCAAAGCCTCAGCGACAACGCTCTGAAGGCAGCACAACAGGCGGAGGCGCGCTGGTGCGTCACGCCACAGGGCGTGCGCTCGGCAAAACTGGTGAGTTCTTGGGGGAGAAAGCTTGAAGCGCCATGTCCCGCGCCACTGGTCGATGCCGACGTTTCCGCCCTGAATCGCGATGCCAGCCTCTGGAAGCAATTCCTGGGGCGGGTTGGCAAAGTGCCGGGTGGGACACTGCTGAGGTGGTATGCCCAACAGGGCTTGGCACGTGGATGGTCGGTGGAAGTGATGGCCCGAGCTATTGACCTCTCACCGGGTCATCTGGCTGCGCTGTACCACGGGCGACACGACCCGCGCGGTCTGTGTCACACCACGCTGAGTCGTACCGCCCAGGTACTTGGCATCTCGGCGCTGGCGACGATGTGTGCTGCCGGCCAGTTGGGCGCGGCACACGAGATGGGGGTGGCCTGATGACTTCCAAGAACGGCGACAAATTCTATGCTGACGCGTTTGACATCGGATGCAGTGCCTTAGGTGTATATCGCGGGTATGTCGTCACACCCGAGACAATCACCCAAATCACGCAGTCGGAAGCAAGGGGACCGTTCGCTGCAACAGGCTATGGCCTGCTTTTCCAGCTCACGCCCGATTTCATCGAGCGTATCAAGAACGGGGAACAGCAGGCGACGAGCCTGCGGGTGTTTCACTCGTCCAATGACCAGTTGATGCTCTTCATTCGATTCCAGGCCGGAAGTTCGCTCGTGGGTATCGTGCTGAACATTGCCGAGCAGGAATTCGTTGACATGCTGGAAGCGTCAAGAAAGGATGGAAGCCTGACTTTTGTGGGGTATTGCCCGACGACGGGGGAACTCATGAAAACCACCCAGATGCTCGGAAGCGAGAACATCGAGCGGATGTTGCGTGACGCTCGTCGAGCGCTGGCCTTGTCACCAGAATCTCAAGTGTGGGAGTTGGCGAACTCCGCCGTCTGGGTTCTCGAAGAAGAGTGTAAGTCACTGATACCGTCGATAGCAGTCGGAAATGTTGCGGTGTCGGCGATGTTGCCGTCGTACCAGCATTTGAGTGCAGAAAGCATGGTGCATTGAGCGTGGAAATTCTGGAATGATTCGGCGGGCCTTCGGGCCCGCTTTTTTGTGGGTTCAGATCGTGCAGGACAATTACATTGACCGCAGATGCCCCCAGAAGGTGGCGCCCCTCATACGAGGGGCGCTTCAATCAGGTGGGGCGACGCGATGACCTTATGGGTCGGACAGCCCGGTCGGAAGAGAAGGAACAGGGGTCATTCATCGCAGTATCGGCCGGCGAGTCGCGTGCGCACCTGGCGAGCGATGCCTTCGAACATCCGGTCTCCATCCACAAAATAGACATGTGTCTCGCGCCCCGTCGAGGCGTAGCCCGCCATGGCGGTGACGACGTCCCTGAACATATCGGCATCAATGCGTCGGCATAACAGCTGCATGTCAGGCGCCCAGGTCTCACCGTCGTAGAGCGATAGCAAAAAGGCATTCAGCGGAACGGTGCTTCCGCCCTGGTGGCGGTCGCATTGCTCAAGTATTCGCAGCAGCGCTCGAGCCACCGGGTCCTCCACGTACTCGTCTTTCAATCTCACGGGCAGGTCTGTGAGCATTCCCATTTTCGATGTCTCCGCAAAAGGCAACATTGCCTCTCTGGTCTAGCGAGAGCGTTTATATGCGGCGGCGACCGACGACTATTGTGTCGGAGAGCCCGTCAGCAAGTGGAGCCTTGAACTGAAGACAATCGAAGAAAGATTCGTATGCGATCAACTCTGTGCCGTATCCGGACAGAAAAGATAAACAGGGCTGATTAGACGTATTCCACAGGCCGCGCGGAGCGGGCTGGACAAAGCGCCTCACCTGCACACGCCCAAGGCGATGGTGCGAGGCGTTCGGAACAGACTGCGATGCGGGTAAGGCGATTTGCAGCGACGTTCCGATGCGGAGCGTCCGATGGTACAGACAAACGAACAACTCCTGCTCGCACTGGACTGCGAGGAGCCGTACCTGATTCATCAGCCCGAGTTGCCCGGGTTCATTTCGATTCTCGTCCAGGGGAAGGACGGACGAAAACGTCAGCAGCCGCACAGGCTCGAAGCGCTGCCGAACGTGCTGGAACGCCTGACTCCGGACCTGGATACATGGATTTCCCAGGCGCAGTTTCGCAAGCCCAACAGGCGTGCGGTCAATGTCTGGCGAATGCCGGTCGCTTTCGTCGACATCGATACCTACAAAATCCCTGCGCTGCAGGGGCTCTCGGTTTCAATGCTGCTCGCGCGTCTCCTGATGACGTGCGATGACGCGGGTGTTCCGGAGCCCAGTCTAGTGGTGTGGTCTGGCCGAGGCCTGCAGGCGAAGTGGGTTTTTGAAAGTCCCGTGCCGTCTAGGGCGCTGCCGCGGTGGCAAGCGCTGCAGAACGAGCTGTGTCGGCGTTTGGCTCCCATCGGCGCAGATCTGATGGCGCGTGATGTGTCTCGCGTGCTGCGCCTTGTCGATACCGTGAATACGAAGTCAGGAGAGCGTGTGCGCCTGGTCCATCAGGCGAGCGTGCCAACGATGGGTGGAATTCGGCGAGGGCAGAACATCGTCTACGCGTTTGATGCGCTCTTCGATGAACTGATGCCAGTCACTCGGGGGGAGTTGGACGCGCTTCGTGTCGAGCGGGACGAAAATGCAGTTCGTCATGAACTTGAGCGCTCGGCACGCGTTTCGCAAGGGGGAAGGCTGACGCTGCTGCACGGCGGAAAAGCCAACCTCAAGGGCGGTATAGAAAATCTGCGCCCATTTGTTCCAAGTCAGCTCGCGTGGGATCGGGTGGGCGACATCCGAAAGCTGGCTGAACTCCGCGGGTGGGGGAATGGTGCTCCGGCCGGCGAGCGGAATCTGCCCCTTTTCCTCTGTGCGTGCTTTCTTGCGCAGGCGCTCATCGTCCCGAAGCTGGAATTCGAGCTCGCGGCATTGGCCCGAGAATTGGCTCCCACCTGGACACGTGCTCAGGTCGGCTCCTGTGTCTCGGCGGTCTTTGAACGAGCAAAGGCGGCCGCTCGGGGCGAGACGGTGACTTTCGGGGGTATTCAGGTGGACCCGCGCTACCGTTGGAAGAACGCGACGCTCATTGAGCTTCTTCAGATACGTCCTGAGGAGGAGCGCCAACTCGCGACAATCATCAGTAAGACGGAGTCGCGCCGTCGGTCCGCCGAGCGCTCGCGTGCCCAACGCGAGGCGAACGGGGCGCAAAACCGTGCTGAGTGGCGTGCTTCGCACAGTGCGAAGCGTCTGCAGGCCGTGAAGATGCGAGAAGAAGGTGCCACGTGGCAAACGATTGCGGAGGTTTGTGGCTACCCTAGTAAGGACGCTGCGCGCATGGCCTACCGGTCAGGCGGGGGCTGATCGGGCGCTCGTATTCTGAGGCCACGATACCCTGCCAGCTTCGCGAGCCCCGGAGGCCTCGCGGCTGCGCCGCGTCCTCCTATCGGACCCGTCTTTTTTATGCTCGCCCGAGGCGAGCCACCATTCGCCCATATCACTGGCTGCGCCACTCACATACATACGGACGGACTTTTTCACCCTGGCGCTTCTCTCGTGTTCTCCGCCGCCCTGCAGCGTCGACGTTTCGATGCCAGACCTACCGTTTTCAGACATGCTCACTGGCTCTCGGTCAAATGTTCCGAGCCAAACATAGGCCGAAAGTGCTTACGATTCCCAGGGTAGTCCAAAGCCGCAATCTGAACGGATGTTACAGATGCTCTGACATTCTCTGCTCCGCACTCGGGCACAGTTCAAAGCATTTGCATATACTTCTGTCTTTTCGAATAAACGAGCGATCCGAATGCCAGCAGCTAGAATACCTGTCCTCGATGTTCTTAAGAATGTCTCTGACGCTCTTCAGGAGCGAGTTCTAGCGCCTCGTGGACTGACAATGCGTCGTTGTGGAAATAAAGTTCCCCAATTGGAAGAGAGTGTATCCTCAACAACTGGATTTTGGGATGTTCCAAATAGCAAACCTAAACGCTGGATAATCCAAGTTGTGCAGACACCTACCGGGGCGGACGCTCGTTTTTCTCTCGACGAGCGTGGTGATCAATTCAAGTCATCTAGGTTACTCGGCTATATCAATAATTCCAACGGTGGTCCATGCGCCGTCACGGCATTCCGTGTACTGCTATCGGTTTTGCCCTTGGGTTCAACTAATTGGATTTTTCCAGATGGATGGGAATGTATCCTGCTAATTGCGTTCAAGGAACCGTTGCCGCCGATGCATTCCGGACCGACCTTATCCGAATTCGACCCAACAGAGCGAACAATTAAATTTGGGCCCCCGAACGAAAAGGAAGCCTTGGGATTCGACAAGATCGCTCTTTTGAAGGTCCCTGGGGGTGAGGTTCTTCCATCGGGCCCTGGATATGATGAGGCGGTAAATTCTGTTGCCGTTTTGACCGGAGCTACGATCGTCGACGGTTCGTCTACTAGTGAATTGAGCATGCTTGTCGACGAATTCGAGGATCTATTTTCCGTTGGAGCGGCTGTCGGTTCGTTCGCCCTCGCCGAGGACACAAATCTCTCCGGCGTCGACTCAATGGTCTATAAGCAAATCGAGGCCGCCGTTAACTCGGGTAAGAGGCACATTATTCTCTACGGCCCTCCCGGTACAGGGAAGACGACGCTGGCGGAATATCTCGCCCGAGAACTTTCCGAGTGGGAGGAGGGGGACGGCTCCACGCTGATGTTGACAGCATCATCCTCGTGGAGCGCTCAGGATCTGGTCGGCGGCTATCAGCCCATGGGCGGGGGGAAAATCGGCTTCATCCCGGGCGCATTGCTGCGCGACTTCGATAAGCCTGCAATTATTGACGAGTTAAATCGCTGCCCAATCGACAAGGTTCTCGGCCCGCTGTTCTCCGTCCTCAGCGGACAGTCATCGGTGCTTCCCTGTCGCGTTGACGTTGCTAACCCTGCCAGCCCCTTTTACGTGGTTTATCCCGAGCCTAGGCAGGGGATGGCTGCGCACGAGTTTGCCCCGGGGTCGGCTTGGCGCCTTATTTGCACCCTGAATACCTATGACAAAACACAATTGGGCCAGATTTCCTATGCACTAAGTCGCCGCTTCGCATGGATTAAGGTCGGAGCTCCGGCAGATACGGTTTCCTTTGTGACGGACATCGCGGTGAAAAAGGGATTCGCGGCACCGAGTCCAGCCGATCCCCATCCGGTCGCGAAAATGTGGTCAGAGGTAAACTCAGTTCGAGAAATCGGCGGTGCGCCTGTCATTGACTTTCTTGTGTCCCTGCGCTCCATTGAGCCGGCTGCAAATCCGTTCGAAACCCCCGCCGGTTCCGCCGTGGAGGCTTATCTCGCGGCTTTCAGAATGTGCATTCTTCCTTTGATGGATGGACTTTCGCCCAGGCAGGCAGCAGACCTGGCTAAGGGGGTGGCCGACATCTGGAGGCTGGACACCTCGAAGGCGGCCCAATTACTGGTTGACTGCCAGGAGTTTGCTGCTTGACCAGAGAGGAGCGTCTGGACGCGCAGTGCGTCCGAGGTCTCATTCGCTGCCTTCGAGCGGGTGATCGTGCCGGATTAGCAGCCTCAACAGTAGGCGCTCGCGCCGAGGATGTTGAGGCCCTAAAGTTCTGGTGGTCGCTCTCCGACGAAGTGGGCGAATTGGCCGAGCGCGTCCGAGCGAACCCTCGCGAGATAGCCGGCTCGATAGCCGACGAGGAGCGAATATCCGAGGGCGAGATAGCCGGGGTTCTCGACGCCTCGGAAACGGCGAGACTTCAAGCGCGAGTGGGGGACCCATGCCTTTTCGTGGTCACCGAGCCTTCCAGAACTTGGCTGTCAGGCCCCAATAGGGTACTGGCCCTCACCCTTGCCGAAGCGCTTAGAGCGCTGAGTTCAGGGCTGTCCGACTATAAGGGAAAGGCGGCGCCAGATTTTGCCTCTCGGCGCCTGATTCTTCTCGAGGAGGCGCTGCGCTCGTCGGCGCTACGCGAGATTCTGTCGTCTCCTGCCGGTCGAACCAGACTTACCTCATACGACAGACGGCAGGCTGGCAAGGCCAGGGCGCCGCTTTACAGGCTTGCCGTGGAGGCCTCGGAGAGCCTTCGGGCGGTAGAAAGTTTAGACGAGCACGCTCTCGCCTCCTTGTTCACGCAGACCTTGCTGCCGGCATTTGAGCCATGGCGCAGATTCGAACTCGCTACGCTACTTGCTTGTGCGGAGGCTGTCTCCAAGGCTAGATCGCAGCCGGTCGAGCTTGATCCATTTTTCTCCTCTCGTCGTCCTGCGGCCAGAATCGGCGAGGCGGAAATACGTTGGCAGAAAGTCATGCCCGCTCGTCCGGATTCCGTTCTGGAGCCTGCGGAGTTAAGGGCACGTAACCTAGCCTCGTTCCTCGGGGTCACTAAAGGGTCCGGAAGAGCTGACCTTACCTTAGAACTCGAGGGAAAGGTCATTGCTCTCGTTGAGTGCAAGTGGTTCGGAAGTCCTGAATCCGTTCAAGGGGCGGTTCTGGAAGCGAGCCCCCAGTTGGTCGGCTACGCGCTAGACGAGGCGCATTTCAACGGCACGGACCCGGATATACTTTTGTCGCGCAGCCTCCTTGCGGTCGCTGACCGAGGTAAGGTCGCGTTCTCGGACGGCAGTGCAGGACTGGCCTGCGCCGACTTGTCGGACATGGAATCGGGTGCTCTCGCCAAATGGGCCGCCAAAGTTGCGGCCCTCTGGTAGTTCAGAGCCTCGGCGCTCGTTTCTGACCGCCGTCAGGCACCAGGGGAGTCCCGGCCTCGTCGATTGGTGCCGCGCACGGCGTGTGAATCGTGTAGGAGGAGGGTTTGTCGGCGGCGAGGGGGCCGCTCTCGCCGTCGAATCTAGCCATGGCGCCTTCCAGATAGGTGCGGTTCATCTCGACGCAGGCCCAGCGACGTCCGAGGCGCTCGGCGACCATCCCCGTCACACAGGAGCCTCCAAATGGATCGAAGACGAAGTCGTCTGGGTCAGTGGTCATCCGGATGAAGTATTCCGGAAGGGCCGCCGGGAACCGCGCGGGATGAATGTCGATGCCTCTGGCGCGACAGTAGTCCTGATAGGCGCCGTTCGACTCGGTATTCGCCACTGCTAGCAGGTTCGGCGGGACCGATCCCCCGTTGTCCTTGCCGAACTTCTCCGAGATGACATGGCCGGAGGGCCGAGTCTTCGCCTGATACCCGTTCTTTAAAAGCGACTTCATCGAGTCGCTGTAAGGGGCCAGAACACGTCGATTACTCGTCTTAGGCCATGGAGTCTTAGACAGCCACCATACGCAGTTGACCGCATCCTTCGGTCGAACGCGCCGCACGTTCACCCATTCTGCAGGCGTAGGAAGTTTCGCCGGATTCCACCAGAAGTGTTCGAGACATAGGTGAAAGCCATATTCCTCGCAGAGCATGATCAGCAGTTCGAAGTGGTAGAGACTCCGAGTCGGAATGCCGGGTTTCCAGGCTCCACCGATGTCGATGACCAGGCTTGCGTCGTCCGCGAGCACGCGACAGAACCCCTCGGCAAAGGGCCTGAACCAGTCGCAGTAGGCGTGGGCGTCCTCGTTGCCGTACGTTTTCTTGCGGACCAGACCGAAGGGCGGGGAGGTCATGATCAGATTGACGGAGGATGGCTCGCGCTGAGCCATCCAGTCGAGCGAGTCGCCGTTCCACATGGTCCCGAGGTCCGTGGTATGAAACCGGGAGACTTGGCCGAGGCGGCGTTCGGGACGTGGTTTTTCGGCGCTCGCCTCGAGATCGGCCCGGGCTAGAGCTCGTAGATAGTCGCTCAGCGACTGTCCTTTCGCTCGCGCCCGCGCTTCAAGTGCTGATTTCTCGGATGCACTCATGCGCACGGACGCAGTGGTTTCTCTCGGCTCCGCGACGTTTGGCCGCACCATTCGTTTCCCTCTGCTCTTAGATTATGTCATGCGAAAACCTAGCCGGTTTTCGTATTACGCGGGCCGGATTTTCGCCCGGCCAGAATCTTTGTGCAAGGGGTATCTGGTCAGGTTTCGACCTCTTCCTGCTCGGTCAGAGGCTCGTCCTCTGGCAGTCGCCAGATTTTTGTTGCCTCGTCGTAAACGGCCCCAAGATGATAGGCCAACTGGCCGAAGGGGGTCTGGGGAGGGAAGGGGCGCTCGAGCAGTTCGGATACTCGCTCCATGCCCTCCTGAATGGTGACGCCGCTCCGACCGGCGGTGTTGAGCACCTGTGATATGGCGTCATTCGTGTTCATGCGTCGCGACTCTCCCCACTCAGAGAGATAGAGATATTGCCCCCTTGACACAGAGAAGCCTTGGAGCTTCTGGGCAAGGCCTAGAAGAAGAATCGGATCTTTCACGCGTCGAACGATAGGTTCGACTCCTTCGAGTTCATCGATGAGTTCGGAAGAATGAATTCCCTTACACTTTGCGAGTAACGTCGAATGCAGAGCGTCTAAGATGCGTCTCGACTCCTCCTCCGAGAAGGGAACGTCGCGATCAACGAGTCCCCAGACCCCAGATCCCACTCGGACTAGGCGGCCTTCCGGCTGGATCTGAAAGAAGCAGTTAAGACCTCGCTCGGCTGCTAGGCGATCTTTGATTTCGTTTGACGGCATCGGTCTTCCGTTCTCGATTAGAATCGAGACGACGGCTTGAAACACGTCTAATCGGTTTGCCGCACCTGTAGCGCCGCTGGACTTCGACGCCCAGATCATGCGGCGCAGATAGGTCAGACGCTTCGATCTCGAAAGGGCTATCGAGACGACGTAGTGGTTCAGATTTCCGCCGCAGTCGATTCCACGCTCTTCGAGTCGCTCAGTGATTTCCCGAGCGTGCCATTGTCTCGTCGCATCCTCACTCTCGATAAGGTCCTCCGCCTCGGAAACGACGAGCCGAGTCTCCGCCTCGTTGAGGGGGAAATGGCGCATCGTTCCGTATGTTCCTCTGCCGTATAGAAGACCGACTTCGGCGGCTGCAAAACGAATGCGCCGCGGTTCGTAGTCGTATCCCATTTTCTCTGTCATGCGGAGAATCTCGGAGTAGTGCATAGGCCTCTCGGACGATTCAAGAACCGCCAATACTACGTGATCGGCACCCAACCCGTAGGCGACCAGATTGCCGTTCGCGGAATGGGCATACTTGCTTGCAGCGTTCCATAGTTCCTCACGTAGCTCTCTTCCTTTTCCCACGAGAAGTCCGTCGACCATGGTGCGCGCCTCTGCGATCGAAGTTCGTTTCTCGGTCAGCGCTTGAAGCAGCGTCCGAGCCTCTCGCACCGCATCGAGCCACTCCTGCTGCGTGATATCGGTCACGAAGCAGAGAGCGCCCTCTTTGACGAGGTGAAGTTCGGGGTCAACAAAGCGTTTGAGAACGTATTCCAGAACGCCGATAGATTTCGCCGCACCTTTCAGCGCTGGGTCCATCACTTCGAGGCCGTGTGGGGCTAGGTAGTCTTCCCGCTCTTCGAGCATCCGTCTAATTGCGGGCCCTAGAGTGCCATTCCAGAACGGAAGGGAATGTATTGTCCGGATGCATCGACTTTCAATCTGTCGAATGCGCTCTCTCGTTAATCCGTTGGCTGCTCCAATTTCCGTGAGCGTCTTAGGCTCTCCGCCGACTCCCATCCTCATTTTCATGAGGTTTCTATCCTTTTCGGATAGCAAGCCGAACGCTTCGTCTAGAGCGTCGGTGAAGGTCGTCGAAGTGCCTCCCGGGGACTCTCCTGCAGTCGACGACGCGGGGGGCGGAAGCCCCTTCCACGGATCGTCTATCTCGCCGATCTGGGGCCCCACGTCACTTAGGTAGGTTCTAATCTTCGGCGACGTGATGCCTGACGAGAGAACTGAAAGCAGGCCGTCGCCAATTTCTTTAAACGACTTGCGACCCATGTTTTCGAAGGCAAATACCTTCTGCGCCTCATAGTGCCGAAAGTCTCCAATGACTCGAATGGACTTTGCCAGCAAGACGTTTGTTGGTCTCGTGGACAGGTCGAGGACGTGGATGGGAAGAGACTGAAACCACAGTGGCGTGAAAGCAATCTGGTCGATTATGTTTTCGGCGGTGGGCCGAGTAGGGCAGTACCAGCGAAACCTCGCTTTCCCAAGGTTATCCCGAAGCGACAATGGCAGAGATTTTTCCTTGGCCAGATAGGAGTCTTCGTCGAATACACCCTCGTCAAGAGCCTTCTGAAACATCTCCGGGCTTTCCTGCGAGAGCATCGTGATCCATTCGCACTGAATATCTGGGATTTTTACCGGCGTATCAGGTGTGGCTCGAACGGAAGGCGTAGATACAATGCTCGTCGTAATATCCGAGGCGGACGAGTCGTTAATCTCGTATCCCCAGCCCGTCAGCGCGAGGTGAAGAGGCAGGTCTCCCGCTGAGCCTATGGGCGCGGAGGACGAGCGATAAGAGGGGGGCAGAGCGTAGACGGCCGAAGCGCTGACGAGGACACGTCCAGGGTGTTCTCTGATCGTCTCGACAAAATCTTCCGTATCGGGACGCCAGTATCCTACGTGAATTGCTGCCGAAGCATCGGGGTAGAGGCGCTCGCGCCACGTGCTCTCGACGCTCTCCAAGTCGCGATGCGTAGAGACGTCGACGTCGCCGGAGGGAAGCCGAAGCAGAAGGTAAGCCCGTAGAGGCCTCATCCGTTCCCTCCCTCCGCGAGGCGCGTGGCCTCGCTCAGCAAACCCGCGAAGTTGATTTCTCCGTCATCGGCTTGCTGAGCCAACTCTCTGACGCCCCATTCCGCGAGACGTTCTACGCGCCTATATATCGACGAGCCGTCTGCGCCAAGAATGGTTCGGACGGCCGTCGCTATCTCGCGGTCCGGGTCGATGGTCGCCACGCTGAAAACAGTCTGCCTGGTTCCCATTATTTCTTCGGGTTGGACTCCGTGGGCGAGGGCTAAGGCTACGGCGAAGCGGTAAGCGTCAGCCATCTCCGCGAAGTGTCCGTCGTCCTTCAGTCGCTTTAGAAGCGGATGAGTGCGCTCGCTCAGGCCGATCATCGTAGGCTCATTTGCTGTCGTCGTTTCGTTCATGACAGAACTCTCTCGATTTTTGAATGACGGGGAGAGACCTCTTTGATTTCGTACGCAGCTCCAATACGTGAGGCTACCGGAGCGAGGTCACTGTCGCGGCGGATCTCGCCGTCGTGAACCAAGAGGACCAGCTGACCCGTGGTCGTAGGAAGGTAGCGCAGAATGTTGTCGCGGTGCCTTAGGTCCAGTCGGCCGAACGGCGTGTCCATGACCACCGGGCCGGCCGCGCGTCCGGTTCTCGCGAGGCCGTCGATCAGGGAAAGGGCAACAATTTGCTCCGCTCCCGCGCTTCGGACGGTCACGCGTCCGCCGTTCTCGTCGAGGATGGTCAGGCCATAGTTGTCGTTAATCTCCAAACCGGAGTAGGACTTCTGAGTCGTGAGCTTCGCGAATGCGCCAGTCGCTTTGCCCGAGACTTCCTCTTTCAGTTTGTTGCGCAACCGCTCGATACTTTCGTCGAACAGTTTCTCGACGGCCATACAGACCTTCACCATCGCCGAGCTTCTCTTCGCTCTGGCCTGCGGGAGATTGTCCAAAGATTTGGCAATGATGGCGAGTTCGCGCTTTACCTTGTCGATCTCGCGCAACCGGTCGTCAACGTCTCGCTCCAACCTCCCTTCCTCGTGGAGAAGGCTGTCACGAAGAACTCGCTTTCTGGCGATTTCGGCCGTGTCGACGCCCTTTATCTCGTCAGACAGGTTTTCTGCGTCGTTCTCGATCTTCGTGAGTTCGACGTCCAGGCGGACTCGCTCCTCGTCCAGCGCTCGAATTCTAGCGGCTGCTCCAGAACCGGCAAGTCGGTCAATCTCGCGAATCTTCGCGTTGACTTCTCCGAGCGAGGCGTGATCCACCAATATCTCGCGCAGTTTCGCCTCAACGTGTCCGAGAGCCGTCCCTATTTCGGCTCGCTTCGACTCCTCCGCCGGTCTTCCGCACGTCGGGCAGGAATCGTTATCGAGCATGTTCCGAAGGTCGCCACGCTTGGCTTCCAGTGCCGATTTTTCGGCCATGAGGGCGGTCATCGCAGACTGCTCCTCATACAGAGCCTGCTTGCACTCTCTGAGCTTCGATTGAAGGAGATCCTTCCACGCGTCTCGAAGGGTCAATTGCTTGTCTGTGGAGATAGCGCCCAGGCGCTTGTCGATTTCCCCTTGGCGACGTTTCAGGAGATCAAGCCTCGTCTTCGCGCGATGTATGGAGTCGACCTTCTCCAACTCGTCATCGAGCGTCGAGCGCTCCGATTTGGTTTGGACGAGCTTCTTACGCAGTTCCGCCAAATCGTTCTCGAACGACTCTTGGCGCCGCTGGTACTCCGCTTGTTTTTCCGCCTGTCGTTCGAGGCCCACGACGTGGGACAGGTCCTTCTGCTGCTGGCGTTGAAACTGTTTGAGAAGGGTCCCTGCTTCGTCTCGTCCATTGACCAGCGTAGGGACGCCGAGAACCTGCTCGATGGCCTCTTTGATGCGCCGCCCCTGTTCGCTGCCTTCGATAAGCAGGGACTCGTACTCCTGTAGAAGTTCGCCGTCAAACAGGAAGAAGCGAGAAACCTGCTCTGGGGCGAAGCGGTTTATCTCCGACTCGATCATGTGGCCCGGCAGCGCCATTCCGTCTTTCTGCAATCCGACGGAAACTTCGAAGTCCTCGGGACGGGAAGGAGCGGCGACGAGCGGCCTTTTTGTCGCTCTTCTGCGTAGATCGTATCGGTGTCCTTCGGCTACGAAGGTGACCGCCGCCTCAACGACGAAATCGCTCTCCATGGAGGCCTCCTTATTCAGAAGCTCGTGGAGCGGGATCTCTCTGAGGTGCCTGCCCAGCGCCTTGCCGTAGAAGGCCCAGCGCAGGGCGTTCAGAAGGCTCGTCTTACCACGCATGTTGTCGCCGAAGACCACCATCACGTTGCGCGTCTCGTCCTCAGGAAAGGTGATGGAGGTCTCCCCCTTGTAGGGCATGAAGTTCTGCATGGAGAGTGATACGAGCCTCATTTGGACGTTCCTTCCGCGAGAGAATCCACGTATTGCTCGAGAAGACGCTGCATTTCTTGAACAGATGCAGATCTGTCCGAGTCGAACTGATGGCGCTTTTGAAGGCGATAGAGCTTCTCTACCAAATCGGCGGGGAAGTGCACTTCCCCCTCGATTGCTACGGCGCGAAGCGTCGCTAGTGCGAGGTCCTCGCGCTCGCTATGGTCGTTGCTCATTCTTCGGTTTCCTCCTCGATACCTTCGTCTCTCAGCGTCTCTGGGTCGAACCCCAGAGACGCGGCCACGGAGCGTATTTCTGCTCCGGCTGTCTTGTTGACCGCTGAGTCGGCAAACTCTATGGCTCGGGCCAACTCGCTCTTCAGCAGCGCCAGTTGTTCCGGTTCTTCATCTAGGCTAAGCGGAACGACCAACGCGTCGTGTATTACTGCCAGCGTCTTCTCTGAAGCGGTTCGCAGAACGCGACCTCGACGCTGAATGAACTGTCTCGGATTCTGAGACGAGGCGAGAATCAGGGCGTGATCTACCGCCGGAATGTCCACGCCCTCATCCAGACATTTGATAGAGACGAGTATGCCTCCGAACGAGCGGAACCACTCCAAGGCGGCGGCCCGGTCTCCTTCCATTTCCGTGTGATATTCGATGGGGGCGAGGTCTTTCTCGCGCAGAGCGCCCATGGTCTGGCGAAGGTGGTCGCCGTCCTCGCAGTAGACCAGCCAGCGTTGTCCTGGCTCGTAGGCGTCGGATAGGACCTCGGCCGCCAGTCCGATCTTTGCCGAGGCCTTCTTCGCTATGCGGGATCGGCGAATCAGGAGCATCTTCGCCTTATCGGAGAGAGGCTTCGGTCGGTCATCGGACTTGCCGCCCATTTCCCTGACGATGAGCAGAGTCAGGCGCTTCCACTCCTCGGCCTCGTGGGCAGACAGATGGATTGGATGCGGGAAATACTCGTATTCGACGAGCCGCTTCGCGCGAATCGCGTCGCTCAAAGTAAATGGAGGGGGTACGACGGGGCCGAAGTAGCCAAACATCCTCGCTGTGCCGTCAGGATCGCCATAACGCTTAGGCGTCGCGCTCAACCCCAGTCGAACCCCGGCGTCGATGCCGAAGATTTTTGAATGATGCGAGCTCCCGCTCTGATGAACCTCGTCGGCTACGATCATCAGATGAGGGCCGCCCTTCACCGCGCGGCGAAAGTCCTCCGTGGCCGCCGTTTGCATGGTGGTCAGGACGATGCGCTTGAGGTCAAATGAACCAGGGGCCGTCATCGACCTCAGTCGTCCAGGTTGTCGCCACTTCGTATGGCCAGCGCCGGCTACGATCATCGCGGCGTCCGGAATTTCAGCGCGTAGCTCTGATTCCCACTGTTCGAGGAGCAGACGGCTTGGCACGAGAACCATAACGGCACCGCCCGAATCAAGATGCTCCCTGATTGCTAATATCGCGGTAAACGTTTTGCCGCTGCCGGTGGCATGTTCGAGAATGCCCCGACGGCCGGCGGCTTTCCAAGCGTCGAGAGCGGCTGACTGATGCGGAAGAGGTTTTCTGCGACGAGGATGCGAGGATGGCTCGCATATGCGCTCGAAGTCGATTCCTTCCGCCGAGTCCAAAGCGTTGGAGACCAGTTTGCGCTTGGCCGCGTCGGGGAAGGGAACAACCTCAACGCCTGGAACGAGGTTGCTCCAGAGACGCTCGAAGTAGGACTCGTGCCGTGCCACTCTTTCCGCCTCGCCTTGCCCCTTCCACGAGCGGAAGACTTCGATGGCCTCATGATTGCCGGCGAAGTGCCAGCCATTCCAAGTTTCGTTCGCCGAGCCCAGGAAGGAGACCGCTGCTCCCGAGGCGTCCCGGAAGATCCCGATTTTTTCGTGATAAAGGCCTCTGGCCGAGGGGCGCAACGCGAGTCTTATGTCGAGCGACCCGGAAGCGACTAACGTCGAAAGGACGCGTAAACGATATGAGGTGTCGTCTCGGGCTAGCAGCCCCTCTATCTCGTCCGACAGGGCTTTCTCGACAAATTCTCTACGTGCTTCGTAGCCCTCGACGATAGTTTCCGCATCCGTGCCTTCCAACTCCGGGGAGCAGACGAGTCGGATTTTCCCGCCGCGTCTGGCGAATTCCACAGTTGAGGGGCCTACGACGAGATAGATGCTCGACCTGAAGTAGCCAACAGCGCGCCTGTACTCGCGCGAGTTCAGCAGACATGGGCGATAGAAAAATGACACCGGATCACTTTCGCCGGTGCGGTACTGGTCTGCCAAGGAAAGAGAGGATAGTCCGGAATCCCCGGGCATGAGGCTATTTTTGAAATTAAATTGCGATCTTGAGAGTATCTCGCAACTTTGATTGATGCCCAATTGTTTCTTGGCGCGTGGCGTCGAGTTCGACACGAACACCCGTGGTTGGGATTATTTGGATCTCGAAGATGCTCAGATTCGATGGGTGTTCCGTGAGGCTGTCCCCGAATTAGAACAGGTCAGAAGTTCACAGATCCACGGTGGGAGAAGATTTTTCTTATCTTTTCCCACCGGTGGGCTATGTCGCCACGGATATGATTACTCGTGTGTGTCGAACCAATGTGTGCGATTCGAAGCGCGGGGAGTCAATTGAACGTTCTGCCCGTCAACTTCAATGGCGTCGGGTTCTGCTTTTGGGTCGTAGTCACCGGCATTCATCTTGGCTTCATCGAGTTCTTCCTCCGTAAAGACCCGGTCTGGTCTGAAATTGACGGAAGACACGCTCGCCGCCTGATGTTGGTCAGCCATGGGGGTGTCGTACCAAAAGCCGCCGCAGGCGACGGTATTGCCACACACGGCCATGACCGGGGTGAAAAGTCCTGGCAAGGGGGCTTTATTAGCGTCTTCGCAGGCGTATTGAATGGCTGATTCATAGACCCTGAAAGAGATATGCGCGTCGTCGTCTTCGGCGCTCCAATAGAAATGAGTCATGGCTCGCATCAGGTCCGGAGTGAGTGTATTCATGATTTGAGGAGTCTGCCCCACCAGTTGTGCGGCGAGCCGTTCAAAACGCTCCGGTAGTAGGAATATCAATGCCCTTCCACTGGGCGATACATCCGAGTCAGTCCGACAGAAGAGTCCGGGGAAGTCTTTTCGTGCAACGACAATCGCATTGACGCTGATGTCGGACTCGAGCATCTCGGCCAAAAACGGAAAGTCTGTGTCGATGTCAGCTCGGTCAAAAACCGATGCCGTTAGGCACGGAGCACCATAGTTCTCAAAGTAGTGCGATTCGCTTCTATAAAGCCTGTCGCAGACTACATGGATGTAGCTGTTTTGGTCGGGGACGTTGTTGTGGCGGTCGTTTGAAGGCATATGCCCTCCTTACAGGTTGTAGCAGAGCACCATTGCTGCTGCTCTTTTCTGTAGCGAGGTTGTTTATACCTAAAGATCTCCAGCGTACTTTTCCTAAAGCGGGACGTGCTGGAGGCTCACTGCCGCGAGATCAGGCTCTCCGACGAAGTGGTGACGGAACGGGCGGTGGGGCGGGGTCTCGCCCTCGTCGCGCCGAACAGGCTGCGACCGTTCGAATTTACGCGAGGCGCGCTGAATGCTTTCGAGTCTCTTGAAGTAGATTACTCAGGGAGCACAATACGGCGATGTCATATTAACTTGCCGACAATGATAGTCTGATGGTTTTTTTAGAGAAAACCGTGTATAATAACACCCTGGCAAAACGGTGCAACCCCGCCGGCCGTTCGCAGTGCAGTAGGTAAATAGGGTCAAGCAGTAACGCCATTCAGTCTTGTAGTAAAGCAATAAAGGCCGGTAACGCGAGCAGCCCGCCTTCAACGACCAGACCAATTTTTCGTTGGAGGCTTGATGCTATCCGCACGTCGTCATGTGCAGGGCTCCCCGTCCCTGCCTAAATCACAGAATATAAAGTTCGGCTCTTCACTTAGCTCCACAGAACCGGAGTTCAAGATGAAAGCAGCGAACGACCCGCGGTGGGTCCTGGCCCACCTTGTCACAGAGCACACGGGCTACTCTGACGATGCCATCCGGGCCAAAAAGCGGCGCGGGGAATGGCGCGAAGGGGTCCATTGGCGCAAAGCCCCTGACAATCGAATTGTCTTCAACCTGACCGCGATTAACGCGTGGATGGGGGGAGCCGATGTCTAAAGGAGTGCGCAAATCGCGAGCAAACCCGCTCGATAAAGTCGCTCAAATGGTCGTGGCCCCGGGTGCGAAAGTGTTCCCAAGGACGGAGTGTGATGATTACCCAGAGGGAATTCCGTTGCCAGACGGCATCCGGGTGCGCACCGGGCGGGGTGTGGAAGTGCGCTTCGTATTAGGCGGCGAGCGAATTTCGGAAACTGTACGAGGCAGACCCACGGTTGCATTCGTGCAGGAGGTCGCTCGCAAGCGCGAACGTGTCGAACAGCTCATCGGTCTCAACCGCTTCGATGAAGCTGAGTATGCGTTGGAGTTTCCGGATAGCAAGCGCCTAGCTGCGCTAGTTCCACGAGAAACGACGGTCTACACGGTCTGGCAGGCTCTTGAAGACTGGTATGCAGCACGAAAGGGCACCTGGGGCGGAAACACCGACGACGACTATCGTCGGGCCATTCGAAACCAGCTCATACCGTTGAAGCTCTCCGAGGCCGCACAAATTCGTCGGGACGAGTACATTCGGCCCGGGAAAGACTTCACGCCTCCAGTGGAGTGGTCTTTACCGCGTCACGAGGGCGGTCCATCATCGCCCGTTGACCCAAGTGACCATGAAATCCTCGGCAACTTGCCGCTGTCTCGTCTGAACGACGTGCTGTTCAACCAGATCCGCAGCCAGTTGCTGGAAGGGCGAGGCGTCAAGCGGGTGAACAACATGATGGCGAACTTGCGCGGAGCCATCGAACGCGCTCATGCGAATAAGTTAATTGAGAGTAACCCGCTTTCGTTGGTGAAGCCCCTGCGCAAGACGCTCAAGGAAGAGGCCGTTGGGTGCGTCATGGATGACGACTCGCTCGATTCGTCTTTGCTCGACGATGACGATTCGAGGCAAGTTGAATCTTTCTATCGAACCGAGGGAAAGCCCGACCCGTTCTCGATGCGTGATATCCAGGTGATTGTCGAGCATTTGGATGCGCCCATGGCAAATCAGCTGATGTTTTCGTTCTGGACGGGGCTTCGCACAGGAGAGACGATTGCTCTCCGAGAGAGCGACTTGCAGTTGGATAAGAACCGAATTCGTGTAAGGCGCTCCGTGTCACGTGGGAAGCTCAAGCGCACCAAGACCGACCGGGAGCGTTGGGTCGAACTCCTGCCCCCGGCGCGAGAAGCTCTTGAGGCTCAGATGAAGCTATTCGGTGCGCCCGACGGCTGGGTCTTTCCGAACCCGTTCACCCGCCAGCGATGGGCAAACGACAGCAAAATCACCAAAAGGTGGGAGCGAGCCCTCAAGGCAGCTGGGGTGAGATATCGCAGGCCGTATCAGACTCGGCATACGTATGCGTCAATGATGCTCTCAGCTGGCGAGCACACCATGCACGTGGCCGGACAGATGGGGCACGCCGACTGGACGATGCTAGTCAAAGTCTACGCGCAGTGGATGCCTGCTGCCGCGGAGACGCGCGCCGGGTCGTACATCCGCAAAGTCCAGGAGGCAAATTGGGGTAAGCTTGCCGAAGTCCTGTCAGAACGCGCCCACGTGGCGGCCGATGAAGACGCGTATGCGGGGGACAGTGACGGGACAGAAAGTGAAAACGAGCTTGAAGCCCAGTAAATACAAGGGGTAGCTGCGAGTTCGAATCCCGCCGCCCCGACCAATTGATTCAAGCAAAAAGCCCAGTCCTCGGACTGGGCTTTTTGCTTTCTGAGGTTTCAGGCGCGTGGAATTCGTCTTTTCATTTTTGTTCGTGCTGAGTTAACGAGCGTCGTTGTCGGGAGGCTTGAAAGCAAGGAACAGATTCATCCACAAAATCTGTGGACAAGTCTCGGGATAGGAACATCAAGTGGTTGATTTGAAATATGTTCCGTTCATGCTTTCAAATTGATCGTTAATTCGGACGACGCGATGTTCATGAGGGGCGGCGAGGCAGGCGGTGCCTGTGCATGAGTGGATTTATTTAAGTCAGCGCGATCTGCCTTGATGAAGTTCCTGCACGCCAGTTGCCTTGCATGCAGGTGTAGGGTGTTTCGTTTGATACCGTCGGTCGCGTGCGATCATCGTGGCGGCTCCGAGCGCATCAGCGTCGTCGGTATGATTCCGAATTTGACTGCGGGCTTGCTCCCAGGTGGGCTTCTCGCCTTTCGAGCAGCGCGTGTGCGCGGACAATGAGACTGCATGAATCCGGAACTGCTTCAACTGCTTGTGACCCGCGAGATGCCTTTTGGGCGCTACAAGGGACGCCTCATCGCCGATCTGCCCGGGCCGTATCTGGGCTGGTTCGCACGCGAAGGCTTTCCGGCGGGACAACTAGGCCAGTTGCTGGCGCTCATGTACGAGATTGATCACAACAACCTAAAGGGCCTGCTCGCGCCGTTGCGTGCTGCGCGCGAGCCGCGCTGATCAAGTCGTCGCCAGCTCGTCGAGTGTGCGGATCAGGCGTTCGAGCGCGGTTTGCATGGTGTCGACATACTGATGAGCTGCGAGCCCCTGATGGCGGATCGCGCTGCTCACTTTCTGAGCGGATAGATACAGTTCGATGGCCTGCAGATGGCCCGCCATGCCTTTGAGCGTGTGGGCAATCTGGCCGATTGTTTTCCAATCTTCTGAGGCGATCGCACTCTGGAGACGCGCGGGGGTGTCACGATGGCGCGTCCGGAAGGTGGCGAGCAGTTTCCGGATCAATCCTTCATGCTCCTTGAACCTGCGCTGCATTCGCCGTATGTCGAAAATCTGGCTCTCACCTTGTCGTGCGGGTTCTAGTCCGCTGGGTGCTGTCTCGCCGGGGCGTTCGGGCGCATCGCCGATCACGGCGGAGACGAGTGCCTTATCGGTGACCGGTTTGGTCAGGAAGGCGATCATTCCGGCATCGTGCGCACGCGCCTGAATCACCGGATCGGATTCGCCGCTGAGCGCAATCACCGGTAGTTGTGGCGCAATGTTGCGAAGTTGTGTGGCCGTTTCGATGCCGTCCATGCCCGGCATCTGAATATCGAGGATGGCCGCGGCGAAATAGTTTGGATCGCGGGTGACAACCTCGCAGATCGCGTCAGCGCCCGACTCGAACAATTTCACCTCTTGCGCCCCGGCGCGCTGCAGCATGTCTTCGACGATCAATCGGTTCATGGCGCAGTCGTCAGCCACCAGAACGCGCAGATCATGCATCCGGGGCGGGCGGTGGCAGTTGTAGGGGGCGCCGATCGTGGCGATAATGTGGCGGGCGCGCAGGGGGGCTTCCACGCAGAAGACTGGCTCGTCATCAGCCGGGTCGGGGGGCATCTCGCCGTGGTCGAGTGCGAGGATGGTCTGTACTCTGAGCCCGGCGGGCTGCGGATGAGCACGGGCAGCACGCTGGGGAATCACCAGGCAATCGGGCAGCGGCAGCACGTACGCATCTTCGCCGCGCGTGCTTTCCACGGTGTAACCGCGTTGGCGCAGCTGATCGGTCAGATGGCGGGTCTCCAGTTCGGGGAAGCCGGCCAGACGGATGACCGTGCCGGTTGCGTCCTGATTGACAGGTGACCAGACGGGCTGACGCAGCGGCAGCACAACCGAGAAGCGGCTGCCCTGGCCCGGCGTACTGCTCACATCGATGAAACCGTCCATCGCGTTAACCAGATGCTTGCAAATGGCCAGCCCGAGCCCGCTGCCGCCATAGCGTCTCGCGGTGCATGTTTCAGCCTGCGTGAACGGTTCAAAGAGTTTGCTGATCTGCCGTGGCGTCAGGCCGATGCCGGTATCTTCAATGTCGAAGCGGATGGTGTCGGCATCCGAGGTGACGTGCAGGGCGACATGGCCCATGTCCGTGAATTTGATGGCATTGCCCAGCAGGTTGATCAGAATCTGGGTGAGGCGCAAACCGTCACCAATGAAGGTATCGGGCAATCCGGGAGCTTCATTGAGAATGAGCGAGATACGCTTTGATTGTGCCCGTTCTGCAACCAGGTCGACGCAACGGTCGATGACTTCGGACGTGCGCACGGTGGTGCTTTCAAGCACCATGCGTTCGGCCTTGAGTGCCGAGTAATCAAGAATCTTGTCCACGACCTCGAGCAGGTATTTGCCGGACTTTTCGATGCGGGAGAACAGCGCCTGGATGCTTCGGCCGGCGCTTTCCTGTTCGCCAATGCGCGCGAGGCCGAGAATCGAACCGAGCGGCGTTCTGACCTCATGGCTGAGTGCAGAGAGCAGGCTGCCTGCCGCGCTGGCTGCCTGTCGGGCACTTGCGGCGGCTGCCGCGAGCTCGGATTCTCGGACGACGCAGTGGGTGATGTCGATCAGGCAGCCTTGTAGCATAACGTCGCCCTCAGCGCCTGCTTCGGATTTTGCCATGTCCACCTGAAACCATCGCTTTGCGCCATCGCAGCAAATGCTGATTCGGGTGCGGCTGTGCATTTTGCGGCTTGCCTGGCGCACCGCCAGTGACACCTGGCGTCGCGTTTCAGCGTCGAGACGACGCAGGACTGTACGCAGCCCCAGGCCCGGCTCAAGGGCGAGCAGGCGGGCACAGGCTGGCGTCATCTCCAGCGTGCGCGCTTGCAGCCTGACCTGAAAACCACCGACGCCTGACAGGTGGGCGACTTCCTCCAGCATCATCCATCTCTCCAACAGGGGGCCAATGCCCGGTGAGATCGCCGTTGCGCTCTATTGGCGCGGTTGCCGGCGACTCCCTCGCTCAAGACAACTGGTATTCATGACAGACCGACCGGTGGTGTCTTCGAAGGCCCCGTGGGGCCCAAGACACAAAATTTATAACGGCATACGGTCGTTTCAACTTGAGCAAATTAGGTCAACGTCATGACCCGGATGTTGGGATGGAGATGAAAAAAACCGGGCTGTCACCCGGTTTTTCGTGTCGTCGAAGGCGTTCGTTCAGCGTTTGCTTCGTGCCTTGCGCATCAAGTGACGCGCAGCAATCAGCGTGGCAGCAACGGCACCGGCGCCCATGAGCCATTCAGCCAGATGAATGCTCTGATCGGCGTGACCGGGATGCGCCAGTGCGCTGCCTGTCGCAGTCAGGAAAAAGGCAGTGGCCAGAAACTTGGTCATGATGTTCTCCACAGGAAGGTCAGGCCGCCACAGGTGGGCGCAGCAGACCTTCAGTTTCAATGAATCGGATAATGTCGTCCAGCCCCTGACCGGATTTCAGGTTGCTGAACAGGAAGGGGCGTTCGCCGCGCATCTTTTTCGCGTCGCGGTCCATCACCTCGAGGCTCGCGCCCACCAGCGGCGCGAGATCGATCTTGTTGATGATGAGGAGATCACTCTTGGTGATGCCCGGCCCGCCTTTGCGGGGGATCTTGTCGCCAGCGGAGACATCGATCACGTAGAGCGTGAGATCGGACAGTTCCGGTGAAAAGGTGGCCGCCAGGTTGTCGCCGCCGGACTCCACAAAGATGATCTCCAGGCCCGGAAAGCGCTGGTTGAGTCGATCGACCGCTTCGAGGTTGATCGAGGCATCTTCGCGGATGGCGGTGTGCGGGCAGCCACCGGTCTCGACGCCGATGATCCGCTCCGGGTCGAGTGCCTCGTTGCGCACCAGGAACTGGGCGTCTTCGGCCGTGTAGATGTCGTTGGTGACCACCGCGATGTTGTAGCGCTCGCGCAGGGCGCGGCACAGATTCAGGGTCAGGGCCGTCTTGCCGGAACCGACCGGGCCGCCAATACCGACACGTAGGGGGGCGTTCTTGCTCATAGAGTCTCTCTGTTGTTGCTCAGGAGCGGAATAACCGCGAGTACTGTGTTTCGTGTTTGCAACTGGCAATGGCCAGGCCGGGGTTGAAGTTCGTCCAGTCGTCCTCGGGCAGGGTGGCGGCGCGCTGCGCCAAAGCGGGGATCTCGGCGCCGAGCCGCGAGAGCAGCCGCTGCCCGGCGGACTGCCCCAGGGGCACGGCCTTGATGGCCGCCATCACCTGGTTTTCCAGCCATGCCCACAGATAGGAGGGCAGGGCATCGCGGACAGGAATCTGCCAGGCAGTTGCCGCAGCGGTCCACGCCAGCGGAAAGCTTGGGGTGTCGACGGCGCGCAGGCGCTCGGGCCAGCCGTCGAGCGCGCTGAAGGTGTCGAGCTCGAGCAGCAGACGGGTGAGGGAGTACCCCATCTGCACGGTCTCTGCGCGTAGCTCGCGGGTTTCCCGGCTGGCGAGAAAGTCATCGTTCAGGCGGGCGATTTCGGCATCGTGATCTGCCTGCCAGGCCTGCATCAGGGCGCCCGCCAGCGGGAGTTCGAAGCTGGCGATGCTCTCGCGCATCACGTCGGCAATCCATTCGCCGGTGTCTGCCTCGGTGCTTACACGCCCGCAATCGATGGCCCACTCCAGGCCTTGCGAGTAGGTGTATGCGCCGACCGGCAGGGCCGGCGTGGTCAGTTGCAGGAGGCGGACGAGGGGCAGGCTCATGCGTTGTGACGGTATTCGTGAATCTTGGGGCCGCGGCGCTCGGACGGCTCGCCGTGGTGGTGGTGGCCGCCCGAGTAGGCGCCCGATTCCGGCTCGAAGGGCGCTTCGATGGCCAGGACCTCGCACCCGAGGCCCAGGAGCATTTCCTCAAGCACATGGTCGGCGGCGATGCGCAGCCAGTTGCCCTGAGCGTCCTGGCCCACCTCGACCGCCACATGGCGGTTGCCCAGGTGATAGGCGGCGCGGGTGAGGTCGAGCAGCGTGGCACAGCGGGCTTCGACCAAGGCCTCGCTGGCGGAGACCACTTCGACCACGCCGCCGTCACTGGCGAGCAGGCGCTGACCGCCGCGCAACACCGTGCCGCGTGGCAGGAACAGGCCGACTACCTCGCCGCTGTCGAGCTTGGTGCGCAAGCGGCTCTTGGTGCGCTTGTCGTAGCTCAGGGTGAGTGTTTTGGTGGTGGCGTCGTCACCCTCGTACATCTGCTCGATCAGCAACATCTCGACATCCTCAGAACAGGAAGTAGCGCTGCGCCATGGGCAGCACGTCGGCCGGGTCGCAGGTCAGCAGCTGGCCGTCGGCGCGGACCTGATAGGTTTCGGGGTCCACTTCCAGCGTGGGCATCCAGCCGTTGTGGATCATGTCGCCCTTGCGCACTTGGCGGATGTTCTTCACCGCCACCAGTGGCCGACTGAGGCCGAGCGCGTCGAGCGCACCGGTCTCGAGCGCCGACTGGGAGGTGAAGGTGACCGAGGTCTTGAGCCCCCCGCCGTAGCTGCCGAACATGGGGCGATAGTGCACTGGCTGCGGGGTGGGAATCGAGGCGTTGGGATCGCCCATGGCCGCAGCGGCGATCATGCCGCCCTTGATGATGAGGCTCGGCTTGACGCCGAAGAACGCCGGCTTCCACACCACCAGGTCGGCCAGCTTGCCCACCTCGACCGAGCCCACCTCATGGGAGATACCATGGGAAATGGCCGGGTTGATGGTGTATTTGGCCACATAGCGTTTGACGCGGAAGTTGTCGTTGGACGACGGATCGCCCTCAAGCGAGCCGCGCTGCACCTTCATCTTGTGGGCGGTCTGCCAGGTGCGGATGATCACTTCGCCTACCCGGCCCATGGCCTGGCTGTCGGAGCTCATCATCGAGAAGCAGCCCAGGTCGTGCAGGATGTCTTCGGCGGCGATGGTCTCGCGACGAATGCGGGACTCGGCAAAGGCGACGTCTTCGGCGATGGACGGGTCCAGGTGGTGGCACACCATGAGCATGTCCAGATGCTCGTCGATGGTGTTGACCGTGTAGGGCCGGGTTGGGTTGGTCGAGCTGGGCAGCACGTTGGCCATGCTGGCCAGCTTGATGATGTCCGGCGCGTGGCCGCCGCCAGCGCCTTCCGTATGGAAGGTGTGGATGCAGCGGTCCTTGAAGGCCGCGGCGGTGTCTTCCACAAAGCCGGATTCGTTGAGTGTGTCGGTGTGGATGGCCACCTGGATGTCCATCTGCTCGGCCACCGACAGGCAGTTGTCGATGGCCGCGGGCGTGGTGCCCCAGTCTTCATGCAGCTTGAGGCCGATGGCACCGGCGGTGATCTGCTCGGCCAGTGCGCCCGGCAGCGAGGCGTTGCCCTTGCCGAGAAAACCCAGGTTCATCGGAAAGGCGTCGGCGGCCTGCATCATCTTCTGGATATGCCAGGGGCCGGGCGTGCAGGTGGTCGCGTAGGTGCCGGTGGCCGGCCCGGTGCCGCCGCCAAGCATGGTGGTGACCCCGCTCATGAGCGCCTCTTCGATCTGCTGCGGGCAGATGAAGTGGATGTGGGCGTCGATGCCACCGGCGGTGATGATGTTGCCCTCGCCGGCAATCACCTCGGTGCCCGCGCCGATGGGGATGGTCACCCCCGGCTGGATGTCCGGGTTGCCGGCCTTGCCGATGGCGCTGATGCGGCCATGCTTGATGCCGATGTCGGCCTTGACGATGCCCCAGTGGTCGATGATGAGCGCGTTGGTGATGACTGTGTCGGCCACGTCGGCCGCGAGCAGCTGGCTCTGGCCCATGCCGTCGCGGATGACCTTGCCACCACCGAACTTCACCTCTTCACCGTAGATGGTGTAGTCCTTCTCGACCTCGATGATGAGGTCGGTGTCGGCGAGACGCAGGCGGTCGCCCGTGGTCGGGCCGAACATTTCCGCGTAGGCGCGGTGGGAGATTTTTGCCATCAGAGTGCTCCCATCACTTTGGCATTGAAGCCGTAGACCTTGCGGTCGCCATCGAGCGCGACCAGTTCGACCGTCCGCACCTGGCCGGGCTCGAAACGCACGGCGGTGCCGGCGGCGATATTCAGTCGATAGCCGCGAGCGGCTGCCCGGTCGAAGGACAGCCCGGCGTTGGTCTCGAAGAAGTGATAATGCGAGCCGACCTGAATCGGGCGGTCGCCCGTGTTGGTCACCTCGACGGTGATGGTGTCGCGCCCGACGTTGAGTTCAAGCTCGCCGTCCTGTGGGAGCAGTTCTCCGGGGATCATAGGCACCCCCACGCTCGCATGCGATCGCTGCCCCCCAAGGGGGCCGCGCCCGCCCTTGGGGCGGCCCGGCGGGCGGGCGACCCTGCGACAGACGCCCGAATGCGACCGGCCCGAACGGCAGTAGGGAGAATCAATAAGGTAGGCATGGCGAGGTACCTCATACGATGGGGTTGTGGACGGTGACGAGCTTCGTGCCGTCGGGAAAGGTCGCTTCCACCTGGATCTCGGGAATCATCTCGGCAATACCGTCCATGACCTGGTCCCGGTTCAGCAGCGTGGTGCCGTAGCTCATCAGCTCGGCGACGGTCCTGCCGTCGCGGGCGCCTTCGAGAATGCCGGCAGACAGGTAGGCGACCGCTTCCGGGTAGTTGAGCTTGAGGCCGCGTGCCATGCGGCGTTCGGCCAGCAGGGCTGCGGTGAAGATGAGCAGCTTGTCCTTCTCGCGAGGGGTCAGTTCCATGGGTCTCCTCAGGTCTTCCAGATGCGGGGGATGCGGGCTTCCTGGCCGGTCAGCGCCGGCCGCAGCACGCCCCACAGGGCGGCGAACCAGTCGCGGCCGGCTTCGCAGCGGTCCCCCAGATAGCGGGCAATGAACAGGTCGGGCAGCAGGGTGATGCCCCCGTCGCCGTGGGTGATCGATATCTCGCGGCAGCGTTCGACCAGGGCGTCATTCAGGCCGGGGCCGGCAGCAATGAAGGTGCCGGTAACCCGTTGGCCGTCGAGCCCGCTGGCTGCGTGCATCAGCCGGTGACCGCCATCAACGCGCCCTTGCTCACGCCACAGGGTTCGGCCATCTCGCCGGATACGCATCGACTGTGCGAATCTGCCGTCGTGAAACTGGTGGTCTTCGCCGTGGCGACCGAAAGCCGTCATTTCCATGGCGAACAGGCAGGCGTCGGGCGCCAGATCGATCTCCGTGACCAGCCGCGCATTGGCCTGGCGGAACACGATGTTCTCCTGCGGGAGCCACTCCAGCACGCCACCGGCGGCAACGCTCAGGTGTTGTCGAAGCACGCCTTCCGCGCCGAGGCTGCGGTACCATTTGCCGGCCCCCGGGGTGGTGATCAACGCGTGGGCCTTGTCGTGCACCGAGACACTCACATCGAGCACATCGCCGCCAGCGATGCCGGCCGGAGGATGCAGGACGATACCGTGGCAAATGCGTTCGCCTTCCGGGTAAAGGGCTTTCTGTAGTCGCAACGGCCCTTCATGAATGCGCTCGACAAGCGCCGTGCGCTCGCCACGGGCCTCGAAGCCCAATCGCAGCCGGGCCTGCCAAGAGGAGGCGGCCGCAAGATCGGTGCGAAGCAGAGCAGGCGCGCGGGCGTTCATGTGGTTCGTGATTGCAACATGCGGGCCAGATTCGACGCCGGATAAATTCCGTTTGAATGACAACGAGTTACTGTTGGCTTGTACATGCAGTGGGCGTGGAATCGACGATCGACCGTGAATTTGCGCACGGCCTTGGTGAAAAAACGCGGGTTTTCACCATTATGGTGCAAATCAAATCGTCGGGGCGGGGCTCTACGCCAATGTGCGTACTCCCTCGTGGTGGCGCCTTCCGGGGGGCTTAGCGGCCGCTGCGGATGATCGAGAACACCACCACCACGGCGCCGATGAGCGCCAGTACGAAACCGCTCACCCCCAGGGGCGGGAAACCCGCCAGCAAAGGCTCTTTCTCCACGCTAATGACGATCGACGAGCCCACGATCATGGCGGCGGTGAGAATGGCCAGTGCCACCCGGTTGCTGGCCTTGTCCATGCGTTCCGTGAAGCGGTCCAGCGGCGGCACGTCCACCTGGATCTGCATCTTGCCGCGCTGAGCCGATTTGATCAGTTGCCTCAGATCACGGGGCAGGTCGGTGAGCAGGCTGACGGTGTTCGACAGGGTGCGCCAGCCGCGTTTGGCCACCGCCTTGGGCGCCATGTGGGTCAGCAACGCCTGTTGCAGGTAGGGGGCGGCTTCGCTGGCCATGTCGAAGGCCGGGTCGAGTTGCCGGCCAAGGCCTTCTAGGGTGATGAAGGCTTTCACCAGCAGCACCAGATCGGGGGGCAGGGCGAGCCCATGCTCGCGCAGGATGGTGACCACGTCGCTGAGCATGGCGGTCACGTCCAGGCGCTCGAGTGGCACCCCGCGGTACTGATCCACAAACGCGTCGATTTCGGTGCGCAGGGCTTCTTCATTGACGTGGGTGTCGCTGTCGCCACTCCAGTCGAGCAGCACATCGGCCACGACCGGCGCATCCTGGGAAACCAGGGCGTTGAGCACCTGGGCCACCTGATAGCGGCGGTTTTCGGAGAGGCGACCCACCATGCCGAAGTCGATGAAGGCAATGCGGTTGTCTTTGAGGTAATACACGTTGCCGGGGTGCGGGTCGGCGTGAAAGAACCCGTCCTGCAGGATCATCGTGAGTACCGCCGTGGCGCCGCGCTCCGCCAGCAGCTTTGCGCTCAATCCGGCGGCCGGCAGCAGGCGCACCTCGCGACCGCTGACGCCGTCGACGTAGTCCTGCACGTTGAGGCGCTCGCAGGTCCATTCCCAATAGACGCGCGGGATTACGATGTCTTCGCGATCTTCCAGGTTGCGGGCGACGCGCTCTGCGTTGCGTGCCTCTGCGGCGAAGTCCAGCTCCCGGCGCAAGGAGAGCACGAACTGGCGCACCACCTCCTTGGGTCGATAGCGTCTGAGATCGGGCGAGTCGGCATCGACAATCTCGGCCAGCCGTTCCATGAGCCGGATGTCGGCTTCGATGACCGGGCGGATGCCGGGCCGTCGGATCTTGAGGATGACCGGCGTGCCGTCCGGCAGGCGTGCCCGGTGCACCTGGGCGAGCGAGGCTGCCGCGAGTGCCGTGGTGTCGAAGCCGGTGAAGATGTCTTCGGGTGGGGCGCCGAGGTCTTCTTCGAGCTGGGCGCGCAGTTGCTCGAAGGGCAGGGGCGGGGCCTCGTCCTGCAGCTTGCTCAGCTCGTCGATCCATTCCGGCGGGAACAGGTCGACGCGCGTGGCGAGCACCTGGCCCAGCTTGACGAAGCTCGGGCCCAGTTCTTCAAGCGCGCGCCGCACCCGGGCCGGAGGCGCCAGGTGGGCGAGCTCTTCCGGCGCACGCCAGTTGAGCGCCTTGCCGGCTTTTTCGAGCGCGCCGGACATGCCGATCCGGCGCACCATGTCGCCGAAGCCGTAACGGATCAGGACCGAGGCAATGTCATGCAGGCGCCCCAGATCGCGCACCGCGCCCAGCGCATCCCAGAGCATCAGCGGCCCTTGCCGCGATCTGCGGCGTCCTGGAGTCGGTCGGCAATGCCGCGCAGGAAACCCGCGGTGAGCCCGGCCATGAGTTTGCCACCAGCCTGCAGCGTCTTGGTGCCGTCGCTGACGGCCTCTTTGGTCACTTCCGCCATGGTCTGGGTCAGGCGTGTCTGGATGGCGAACAACTCCTTGCCGGCGGCCGTGCCGTGGATGCGCGCATGGTCAGCGAGCTGACCGAGTGTGTTCTGCGCAGCCCCCGTGGCCTGCTTGGCGCCCTTGGTGAGCGTGTCGGCCATCAGCGTCTGCAAGGACTTGACGTCATCGAGCAGGCTTGAAAACTCTTCGGATGAATAGGCCTTGCCCTCGCTGCGGGCCTCCTGAATGGCCAGCGAGGTGGCCTCGGCGAAATTGCGCAACGCGCCATCCATGCCGTGCATGGCTTCCTTGATGGCTTCTTCCATGCGGGCGCTGCGACGCGACGCGCCCTCGCGAATGCCGTCGGTCACGGTGGCGAAGGTCTCGCGCATGCCCGTGGTGTCAAGCGGTCGGCCTGAGAGCGCGTCCACCGTCAGTTGGCGAACACGTTCGGCGATCTCCTTGGGGTCTTCCTGCAGGGCGTCGCTGACCTGCTGTTCAAGCGGTTTCTGTTCCATGAGGCACCTCCGTATCGGATTCACCTCCATGGCAGCACTCGGCGATGCTGGCGTCAAGTCGACGACGGCGAATACCGCTCTATGGGCTGACCTGATCGGCGCCGCTACCAGCGAGCATGACGACCCGCGGTTCGATCAGCTTGGCCAGTGCCTCTCCGGGCGATTGATCGATGCGCTGACCGTCGTGATAGAGCACCGTCACGTCGAAGCGCCCGTCGCCCACTGCCTGCTGGGCAATGTTGTCCGGGCTGACCACCACGCGGCCGAGTTTGCGGTCAGTGGGCCACGGCACGTTGCCGTAGGCGTGATAGACCAGTTCCGAGCATACGATGCGATCGATACTCTGGGCGTCGAAGTTGAAGTCGTAAGCCTTGCCGACCTGACGCAGGGTCTGGAGGATGACTTCGCGGCGGGCGTCGTCGTCCAGAGTGCGATGGCGCAGCACGGCCAGATCATCGACGTTGAGAAAGTGCGCCATGGTGTTCATTTCGACGCCCGATCGCAGGGCTTCGACGACGCCGTGCCCGTCGGCGATGGCCTGCTGATGCGGCAAGACGACCGGATGGTCCCACAGGCCCAGTTCGCGGAGCTCCGCCTCGGTGCCGATCCACACGGCCGCATGACCCCAATGGCCGGGAATGAATGAGTCGGTCAGGCGGAATGGCGTCTTCTCGAGCAGCACATCACCTGCCTTGAGCTGGGCGGTCACCGCATCGTGAATGGCAGGGTTGTCATCGAGCTTGCCGCGACGCGATTCGACCAGCCCCACCACGTTGCCGAAGACCATGCTCGACAGGTTCACGCCTTCGTTGGAGACGTCTCGGAGCACGTCGGTGGAAACCGTGCCGACCAGGCCGAGCACGTGACCGGCGTAGTCCAGCGGACGGAGCTTGCGGATCATGCGGTAGGCCGGGCTTTGCTCGACCAGTTCGGCCAGATAACGCTCATCTTCGTAGTCTGAGGTGGCCAGCGTCCGGCCGTATTTTTCGTACCACTCGATCCCGCGTCGCACCCGTGCCCGGTTGGCTGCAGAAGCGAAGGCAATGGCACTGCGACGCAGTTCGCCCCTGGGCACGTGAAAGCCCGGATCGCCCTTGTTGATGTGATCGCGCAGGATGCGATTGTCCCGATACAGCGCCACGGCGGCGGCGTAGTTGTCGTAGAGGGTGAGTGCGGCGGCCAGCGACATGGTGACGCCCATCGCCTGGACCCGTGCCTGGACCGGGTCGCGCGGCATGGGGGCGTCGAGCCAGCACTCATGCGCCTCGGCCAGGTGCCACAGTTGCTGGCGCTGGGCTACCAGCTCGGCCGCGCCTTCCCCCAGACGGCGGATGTCGGCCCCCAGCAACGCCTTGCCGAACAGCTGCTTCTCTTCAAGATACTTGAGATAGGTGATGGCCCGTGCGCGCAGGCTCAGCGCTTCTTCCGTGAGCACCTGAAACGCCATGACCTTGGCGCCCATCCGGGCGCGGTCATAGCGGACGTCGTCAGGGAGGTTGCATACGGGCTGGTCGAGCACGTCGGCGTGTGCGGGGGCAAGGCCCAGACTCGCGATCACGGTGACGGCAAGGGTGGCCAAGCGTAATCGAAGGGTGGCGTTGAGCATCATCGGTACTATCCAGGTGGGCATGTCATGCTTTTATCAAGTGCTGCGCGCTCGGGCAATGAACCAGGTCAATGCGTCCGACATGCGGTGACTACCAGCTGCTGCTCGACCCGCCGCCGCCAGAACTGCCGCCGCCCCAACTGCCCGAGCTGCTGCTGCCACTGCTGCTGCCCCCGGAGGACGAGCTGCTGCTGTGCGTGAGTCGGGCAATGTCGTATTCGCTCACGTCGAGATAGTCGCAGTG
Source organism: Nitrogeniibacter aestuarii (assembly GCF_017309585.1). Classification (NCBI taxonomy): domain Bacteria; kingdom Pseudomonadati; phylum Pseudomonadota; class Betaproteobacteria; order Rhodocyclales; family Zoogloeaceae; genus Nitrogeniibacter; species Nitrogeniibacter aestuarii. The sequence goes on from NZ_CP071321.1 coordinate 1,762,361, forward strand.
CTTGCAGGCCTCGATCCGTCGGCCCTTGCCGCGTCGCTCGTAGGTGGGTTCGAGCAGCGTGGTGTCGCTTTTCGTATAGCGGGTCAGGTGCCCGCAGGCGCTGCATGTGTCGTAACCCGCTTCTGCGCCGTCGAACGTGCGCACTGCGGTTTTACCGCAGGCCGTGCAATGCCAGACATCGTGATCGGCTGAACGGATCTGTTCCTCGACCTGCTGGCCACTGCTGAGGAAGGCATCCTCTTCGGCCTCACTGAGTCGCTGCATGGGCGCTTTGCAGGCGGGGCATTTGCGTGGGTGGGCCCGATAACGCCAGATCTTGCTCGTGTAACCCACACGGTAGAGCAGCAGAGGCAGCGGGAAGAGCACCGCCATCGCGGTCCAGAATCCGCGCTGGCGTTGCAGATAACGCGCAATGGCGGTGTAGCTGTGCTGCTGGAGCAAGCGTGCCACGTGGCGGTCCTCACGCACGATCTGCAGGAGCGCGAGGACGAGCAGGTAGACGTAAATGCAGGCGAGGCTGACCAGAATGGGGGAGTCGGTCGGGATGAAGCCGCTGGCATAGAGTACGAGCATGGGGCCGAGCATGAACAGCGCCAGCCAGTACTTGAGCGGATAACGGGTCTTGGGCGGCGCGCTTGGCAGCGGACGCGACTCGTTGAAATATCCGGACAGGCTCTTGAACAGCAAACCCAGCCCGCTGACGATGGCCACCACGAACATGCCGATGTTGCGGAAAACAAGCCAGTTCTGATGTGTCGGCGAGGCAAGCTTGGCAAATTGGGCTGCATACGCCGGATCACGCAGGATATCGTCCACCTGGCGCACGCCGGCGAACATGCCGCGATCGTAATCACCCGTGCGAAACGCGGGCAGCATGTCGTCTTCCTGGATGCGCTTGCACACCACGTCCGGCAGTACGCCTTCCAGACCGTAGCCGGTATGAAAGCGCACGGTGCGGCGGTCTTTGACCAGCAGGATCAGCAGCCCGTCATCACGCTGCGCATGGCCGATGCCCCAGCGGCTGAACAGACGGTGCGAAAAGCTGAAAATGTCCCCGCCTTCGATGTCATCGATGGCCACCACGGCAACCTGGGCGCCGGTGGCATGCTCGATGGCGGCCAGTTCCCGGTTGATCTGCGCGACGGCGGCGGCGCTGAGGACGCCATCGGGGTTGGAGACATATCCGCCTCCAGATTGTTTCGGGTCCGGGACCGATTCGACCGAATAGCGTGCCGCCCAGACGGGCGATGCTGCCAGAAAACTCAGAAGCAGGATCGCGAGGGCGGCTCTGAAGGCGTGAAGCATGGGCGTCGCAGGGCGTGTGATGATACCGAGGCGCGCACCATATCAGAAAATGCGCACGTCATTCGAACGGCGAGTTGGCCGAGCGCTTGATTTTCATCGTTTCACCGGCAAAGCAGATCACGTCTCCCGCCACGATCTGGCGGCGTTTCCGGGTCTCGATTTCGCCATTGACCTGAACCCGGCCATCGGCCACAGCGGCCTTGGCATCGGCGCCACTGGCCACGAGGCCCTCGAACTTGAGGATTTTGTATAGCTCGACGGGCTCATGGGTGATTTCGACGGTTTTCATGGCGGCTGTCGCTCAGGGAAAAAGCGAGATGCTACGCCTGAGCGCACCGGAAATCAGCGCTTTTGCAGATGAATCGCTTGAACGCCAGTGGCGCGGTCATAGTGGAAGTACGATGAGCCAGCGGACTTGAGGGGTTCGATCGTTGCGGCAATCGGCGCTTCCACCTGGCAGAACACGTCGAGCATGTTGCCCAGGCAACGGGCGTTGGCCACGGTCTCCAGTGGCCACTGCATGCGCTTCCAGAGGGCCTGACGGCCGTTGTCGGTCAATTCGAAGACCGGCTGAACGTCCGCCTGTGTGTGTGAGGTGGCTTGATAGCCGCTGTCGGTGGCCTGGATCGACCACACGGTGTCTCCGGCGCTCAGGCTGAAGTCACCTGTTGGCAGTGCGGGGGGCGTAGCCGCCAGTGCTGCGGCGCAGATCAGGGATGTGGCGAGGGCCGACAGGCCGAGGACAGGAGCGCGATACATGGACATTTTTCCGAGTGTTTTTTGTGCACAGCAGCATAGCAAACGGGCATGACTTGGGCATGAAAAATTCTGATGGCGCCAGAGCCGGAGTCAATCGTGTTCGACGCCGCCCGGATTTTCGCCTTGAGTCCTGCCCCGGCCTCGTTTAGGGTCGGGGTTTCAACCGGACTGACCCAAGCCCCATGAGTGAAACGCCCCCGAAGGCCTCGCCGCATCACCCGGTACTCGACGCGCGCTACATCGTGCTGTCGATCCTCTCTTCACTGATGATGGTGGCCGGGTTGATCGGCCAGTTCGCCCCGGCCTCGGTGGTCGAGGGTATTTTCGGCTCGCTTGCCCCTCGCATCGAGCACAATGGATGGGTGCTGATCGGGCTGGCGGTGGTGGTGGGTGTGTATAACGCCATCACCACCTTGACCCGCAAGCGTGCAGCGCTCAGGCGCAAGAGCGGGTTCATGGCCTGAAACTCATCGATCATATTGACGTCTCATGGCAAAGGCCTCAAATGCGGGAGTGGATATGAGCCAGTTCGATTCAGACGTAAGAAACGAGTGCGGTTATTCGGACGGTGGTGCATCCATCGAACTGGTGATCGAGCCGCGCGAGAAAGACCTGGGTGGATTCTCGGTGCGCCGCGTGCTGCCCTCGGCGCGTCGCCAGATGGTGGGCCCCTGGATCTTCTTCGATCACATGGGGCCGGCGGATTTTCCGGCGGGCGAGGGCATCAGCGTGCGCCCCCACCCTCACATCAACCTCGCCACGGTCACCTACCTCTTCGAAGGCGAAATCTTCCACCGCGACAGCCTGGGCAGCGAGCAGGCGATCCGGCCGGGAGATATCAACCTGATGGTGGCGGGGCGGGGCATCACCCACTCGGAGCGCGAGCGACCCGTGGTCCGTGGTGTACCGCACACGCTCAACGGCCTGCAACTGTGGCTGGCCCTGCCGGAAGCCGACGAAGAGTGCCCGCCCGAGTTCATCCATTACCCGTCGGAGAGCATTCCGCGGGTGGACGTGGATGGCGTGGCCGTGCGCGTGATGATGGGGCATGCCTACGGTGAGGCCTCGCCGGTCAAGACCTTTGCCGACACGATCTACATCGAGGCCGCGCTCGATGCCGGGCAGACGCTGGAGCTGCCCGATGCCGAAGCCCGTGGGCTCTACGTGGCGGATGGCCGGGTCACCGTGGATGGCCGATCACTCGACACCTACGCCATGGCGATCCTCAAGCCCGGTGCCACGGTTGAGGTCACCGCCACGGTCGCGACCCGCCTGGCCATGATCGGCGGTGAGACGCTGGGGGAGCGATTCATCGAATGGAACTTCGTTTCCAGCGACCGGGAGCGTATCCGACAGGCGAAACTCGATTGGGCGAACCAGCGTTTTCCCAAGGTCGTGGGCGACGAACAGGAGTTCATCCCGCTGCCGGAAAAATGACCGCCAGCACATCCGTGGCCCCACAACGGGAAGTGCACTGACGAACCGGTCTCGCTGCGCAACCACGACGCGTGAAGGAGAGCTGGCTCCGGGTCGAGGCAGCGCTCCGGCGTGAACGATCATCGGCACGCATCAAGGCAGAGTTCCCACCCAGAGCCGGTCTTTGTGCGCTTTACTTTTACCGGCGCGCGGACTTCAATTCCGGCAGATTCTGCCCATCTGAGGCAGATGCTGCTTGAGAGTGCTGCGATGCCGAAACCCTGTCTGCGCTGGTTGATGCTGGCCCTGGCCTGCGCCGGGACGGCCCATGCCGACGACTCATGCGCGCTGCGACAGCCGCCCGCCAGCGCGGGGGCCTATGTGACGCCCGGCGGCTTCCTGCTGATTCATCCGCGCAATGCGGCATTGCCCGACGACTACAGCGGTTGCAAGCAGGTGTGGATCATGCGCGCGCCTGGCAACACGCCGCTGCTCATGCAGCTGCAGTTTGAGCGCGGTACGCGGGTCATGGCGCAGGTGTTCGACGGCCGGGGTGGCGCAGTGCCGCGTGCCCGTTGCGCAGCGAATGACACCGAGGGCGCATGCGCCGGTCTGGCGGGCAATCCACTCGGACAACTGCATGTCCCCACCTGGCCGCGCATCTGCGCCGAGGATGCCGAGCGACCCGAATGTGCGCAGGCGCCGGAATGAGCGCCATTGCATGTCGAGTGCTCATGGTGGCCGCCTTGGCGATGAACGGGAGCCTGCAAGCGGCGGATGCGGACAGCTTCGACACGTTCCTGCGTGAGTTTCGTGCGGCGGTGGCAAGGCAGGACGCGGCGGCGGTCGCCGGCATGACCCGGCTGCCGTTTCTCTACGAAGGGCAGGCACTGGGGCGTGAGGCCGCCATTGATGCCTTGCCAGGCCTCTTCCCGCCGGCCGTGCGTAGCTGTCTCGATCAGGCCGAGCCTCTGGCTGAGGACGATGCCCGGGTGATCTTCTGTTCGCCCTATGCCTTCTATTTCCGGGCCGGGGCGGACGGGCGCTGGGCGTTCGACACCTTTGGCGCCGATGGCGAGGAGGCGCCGTGAACTGGACCGTGGTGTACGAGATCGACCGTTCGGGTGCGGGCACCCAGTTCATCCCCTTCGTCTACATGGGGCTGGGCGTGCTGGCCGTGGCGCTGATCCTGCACCTGCGGGCGCGTCGCCATGGACAGCGTTCAAGCGTCGCCCGGTTCTTGTTGATCGGGGGCGCGTTGATCGGCGTTCTCGGCTATGGCGTCAACACTTGGGATCAGGACCGTCTGGCAAAACAGCTTGCGGCGGGCGATGCGCAGGCGGTGGAGGGGCCGGTGGTGGCCCACCAGATCTGGCGCGAGGATGTGACCAACCCCGGAAAGGACACGGCGCGGCGCTATCGGCGCTGGGAAACCATCACGGTCGGTGGCGTCCAGTTCATCTGGCACCCCGGCGCGCAGGAGCCGGCCTTCACCAATGCGCAGACCCCGGCCGTGGACTTTCATGATGGACTGTATGTCCGTCTCGCCTATGTCGAGGACGTGCCGGGGCAGGCCCACCAGCGCCGCATCCTGCGGCTGGAAACCGCAGAGGTCGGTGACGGCCGTGTTTTGCCCGGCGCGCCGTTTCCGTCCGTGGCGCCGGTGGTGGTTCCTGCCGCACGGTGAACGCGCCCTAAACCCCCGGTCCGCGATGGAAGACCAGGGGCTCGACCACCGCGCCGTCGCGAAGATGCTCTTCCACCACCCGTTGCAGATTCTCCGGTGTGAGCTGGTAGTACCACACCCCGTCGGGCTGAACGCACATGATGGGCCCGCCCTTGCAGGCCGCGAAGCAGCCGCTGCGGGTGCGTTTGACGCGCAGATCGCCCCGATTCAGACCGGCGGCGCCAAGCATCTCGCCCAGTTGCTTGAACAGTGCTTCGGGGTCACTCCGGGCCGAGCAGCGCGGGCCGGTGCATAGCAGTACATGACGGCGATAGGCGCCGATGCTCGGTTTTTCTTCGCTGCTCATGCCGCCTCCGTGGCCGTGGCGTCGTCGGCCGACGTGTCCAGTACCGCGCGGATGTAGTCCTCGGGCAAGCCGTGGCGGGCGGCCAGTCGGGCCGGGGTCTCGTCGCTGTCACGCAAGGTGCGCAGCCACCCGTCCAGCCCCGTGGACAGGGAACGACCGGCCTGTTCGCCGGTGTGTGCTTCGCCGCTGTCGATCGCGTACTTGTTGTCGTAGCCGCGCGGCGTGACCATGAGCCCGTCGCGGATGAAGGTGCGGCTGTTGCCCACCAGGACCGTTGACAGCATGCCGATGTCGGCGTCGCACATGGCCTCCAGCGTGGTGAGCTCCACCCGTTGGCGCGGCCGGAATGCCGATTTGACGATCGCCACCGGGGTGTCCGGTCGGCGATGGCGCAACAGCAGACGCTGCGCTTCGACGATCTGCCGGGTGCGCCGACCGCTCTTGGGGTTGTAGAGCGCGATCACGAAGTCCGAGGCGGCCACCGCGTCGATGCGCCGGGCAATCACCGGCCAGGGCGTGAGCAGGTCGGAAAGGGACACCGCGCAGAAATCGTGGGTCAGCGGTGCGCCCACCAGTGCGGCGCAGGTGTTCAGCGCCGAGGCACCGGGAATGACCTCCACATCCACGTCCAGCCCCGGTGCCCAGCCGGCGTTGAACAGAACCTCGTAGGTGGGGCCGGCCATGCCGTACACCCCCGCGTCACCCGACGAAATCAGCGCCACCTTGCGACCGGTGCGTGCCCGCTCCAGCGCGGCGACGGCCCGGTCCAGCTCCTCGGTCATGGATTTCCTGATGATCTCCTTGCCAGAGGTGAGGTCTTCGACGAGACGCAGGTAGGTCACGTAGCCGATCACCGTGTCGGCCTCGGCGATGGCCTCGCGGGCGCGTTGTGTCATGTGTTCCACATGCCCGGGGCCAATGCCCACGAGCATGATCTTGCCGGTCTGGTTCATTCGGGAATCCTTGCGATGGAAATGGTGGCGTTGCGGCCATCGGAGCCGCGCAACCGGTGTTTTTCGATGAGCAGCGCCTCGGCCGACGCGCCTGCCGCCAGCAGCGCAGCGGCCTCGGCCACCGACGGTGTGCCGGTGTGCCGACGTACGGTTTCCGACGGATTGGGCACGGGCACGCGCGCCAGTGACTCGGCGGAGAAGAACTGCACCGGCCAGTTGTTCCAGGCCACGACCGTGAGCAGGCCGGTCTCGTCCGATTTGAGGTCGATGCTGGCGACCCGGTCCACGGCGGCATGGGTCAGGCCGCAGGCCGCCAGTGCCTGGGCGACGGCGTCAGAGAGGGTCTGCCAGGGGGTGTCGCGATCGCAACCGATGCCGAGGGCCACCTTCATCGGGCGTCCTCCTGCGGGCGATACACCACCAGCCGGTCGGCGATGGCCGACTGCAAGGCGGCGGGCAGGGCGCTGAGCGGGCGGTGGGTGATCCACAGCACGCCCCGGTGTCGCTGAGGATCCACCGCGGCCAGGTCGGTCAGAATTTCGATATTGGCGGGCACCGCGTTGCTGCGGCCATTGGCATGATTGCGCCACCAGTCGGTGCTGCCGGCTTCCTGCACCAGGGCCACCGGCTCGTCATTGACGACCGCCGCACTGGCGGCGACCACGGCCGCCTTGCTGGCTTCGAAGTGCCAGCCCAGTTCGCGGCCGAGCAGGTCCACCGCCAGGCTTTGTCGGGCATCCGATGCCGTGGTGAGCACGGGCTGGGCGCCGATCGCATCGGCCACGCGGGCGGCCAGTGCATTGGCGCCGCCCAGGTGGCCCGAGAGCATGGGAATGGCGAAGCGACCGCCTTCATCGAGAACGATCACCCCCGGATCGTGGGTTTTGTCGCCCAGGTGCGGGGCCAGCAGGCGCACCATGGCGCCGAGCGAAACCACCGCAACGATGCCGTCGAAGCCGGTGATCAGGGCGGGAATCTGCTCGGCGGTGCGCCCGGCATACACCGTGGCGCGGCCGGGCGCGGCGGCTTCGGCCAGCTCGGCGAACTTGTCCGGGGCGAACAGGCGGGCGCCGGGCAGGGCGTGGGCAATCTTGCCCGCCAGGGCGATGCCGTGGCGGGTGATGGAGACGATGGCAATACGGGTGTCGGCAATCAGTGTGTCAGTCATGCGGGTTCGGTGTCGGGGTTCGGGGCAATGTCGTGATGGGTCGGCGTGCGCTGGCGGCAGCCGCGTTGGAGGGGGCCGCGCGGGCGGTCCGGGTGATGAACCAGAATCAGCGAGAGGTAATTGACCCTGGTGTCGCGCAGTCGGCCCAGGGCATGCACCACCCGCTCCTCGGGGGCGCCGGCTTTCTCCACGAACACGCTGGTGGCGAGCAGGCCCCGACGTTCGAGCAGGTCGAGGATGTCGTTGATGAGCGGCTTGACCTTCATGAGGACCAGGGTGTCGAACTGGTCGATCAGGGCGTCGATCACCGCCACGCCGTAGGCGGCGGGAATGATCGCGACCGTGTCGTCCTCCTCGGCCAGCGTGACATCGGCGCGCGCGGCGGCGGCGGCAAACGCATTGACGCCGGCAATGGTTTCCACCACCACCGTCGGCACCAGTGCGCGCACCGCCCGGGCCAGATGACCGAAGGTGGCGTAGGTGGAGGCGTCGCCCTCGACCAGAAAGCACACGTCGCGCCCCGTGGCCAGCAGCGCCGCGGTGCGCTCGGCGGCACGGCCCCACGCCTTGCCCAGCGCAAGCGTATCGCGGGTCATGGGAAACACCAGTTCGACCGCATCGGGCGGGCAGGGGATGCCGGCGCGCATCGCGATGTCGAGCGCGTAGGACCGTTCAGCGGCGCGCTTGACCGGGTAGCACCAGCGGGCGCCCGAGTGCAGCGCGTCCCACGCGCGGCGGGTGATCAGGCCCGGATCGCCGGGGCCGAGGGAGACACCGATCAGGCGTCCGTGGGCGGGGGCGTTCATGGCGTCTCCTTGATGGCTGTGACGATCCAGACCGGGTTCTGCGCGGCCAGTCGGTGCATATCGAGAATGGGCTGGCTGCGGGCCGTGGCCAGCTGGGTCGCCTGCCAGCGGACGCCTGCCGCCGTGAGGGTGGCAGTGGCGGTGGCCAGGTTCTCAAGGGTGATGAAGTTCATCACCAGCCGTCCGTGCGGGCGCAGTCGTGCGAGCACGTCGGTGATCAGGGTGGGCAGTTCGCCGCCCGAGCCGCCGATGAAGACCGCATCGGGCGCCGGCCAGTCCGCCATGCCCGACGGCGCCCGGTCCTGAACCAGGGTGTAGTTGGTGGCGCGAAGGCGCCGGGCGTTGTCGAGGGCGTTGGCCGCGTCGGCGGCGTTCTTCTCGATGGCCCACACATGGCCGTCGCGGGCGATGCGCGCCGCTTCCAGCCCGACCGAGCCGGAACCGGCGCCGATGTCCCACACCTGGCTGTCGGGCCGCAGGGCCAGATGGGCGAGGCTCACGGCGCGCACTTCACGCTTGGTGATGAGCCCCTTGTCTGGCTGGCGTTGCACGTAGTCGTCGTCGGCAAAGCCGAAGATGGCGCGCCGATCGTTTTCCGTGCGCTCGACGAGAATCACGTTCGGGTCGTCGAAGCTGCGCCGGGCCGCGTCGGTGAGCGGCAGATCGGGCAGCACGGTCTCGTCCGGCAGGCACAGGCGGCTGCCCACGCTGATGCGCGTGTCGGCCTCGAAGCCGGCCGCCAGCAGGGCACGGGCAATGCGGTCGGGGCTGTTGTGCGGGCTGGTGAAGGCGGCCACACGCCGATGGGCGGCCACCTGCTGGATCAGCGGGTAGAGGGCATGCTCAGGCGGCGCGCCGGGCTGCCATTCGCCACTGTCTCGGGTATGGGCGGAGCCGATAACCGCGTCCTGCCAGGGACGGCCGAGGCGGGCGAACAGCAATTGCAGCGTCGACGGCGCGGGCAGGATGCGTAGCCGATCGGTCGGCAGTTGGCGGCCCAGATAGCTGCCCAGCCCGTGGCACAGCGGATCGCCGGTGACCAGGACCGCGCAGGGCTCCGCGCGGTCCTGGTGTTGCCTGATCCAGCCGGGTACCTCGGCCAGCACGCCATCCATGGCCCGGCGACGGGTGTGGACCGGCAGATGGGCATCCACCAATGCCAGGGTGCGCTCGGCGCCGATGACCGTGGCCGCCTGTTCCAGCGCGGTACGCGCAGCCTCGGACAGACCGGCCCAGCCGTCGTCGAGGATGCCGATGAGGGCGCAGGTGTCAGTCAATTTCGGATTCCTCCACGGTGACGATAGGTTGGCCTTCGAAGTTGCAGGCCAGTACCGTGAGCCGGTGCGGCCCCGGGTAGCGGCCGCGCAGGCTGCGGATGGCGCGGATGGCCAGCGCGCGGTGGAAGGCCACGGCAAGCCCCAGTTCGCCGAGCTGTTCTGCCGCGAAGCGGGCGGTTTCGGCGGCCCGCACGGCCTCGATGAGTGTCTCGGGGGCGCCCACTTCACGCGCGGCCTCGGCGATCAGGTCCCGATCCACTGCTTCGCGCCAGGCATGGGTCACCGACAGGCCCTGGGCGATCTTGGTGAGCTTGCCGACCATGGCACCGACGATGATGTGGCGCATGCCCTGGCGTACCGCCGCGGTGAAGGCGGCCTTGACGAAGTCGCCCATCTGCACGAAACACACCTCGCCCAGTGCCGGAAAACTGCGCATGGCGCATTTCTCGGTGCGCCCGCCGGTAGTGAACACCACGGTGTCCTGACCCTGATTGGCGGCGACCTCGACCGCTTGGATCACACTGGCGCGGAAGGCCGCGGTGGAGTAGGGGCGCACGATCCCGGTGGTGCCGAGAATGGAGATGCCGCCCAGGATGCCGAGGCGGGCATTGAGGGTTTTCTTCGCCATCTCCTGGCCGCCGGGCACTGAGATGGTCACTTCCAGGCTGTCGCCCCGGGCCAGCAAGGGCGCGCCGGCGAGGCTGACGTTCTCGATGATGTTGCGTCGGGGCACCGGATTGATGGCCGGCCCGCCCACGGTCAGGCCGAGCCCGTCGAGGGTGACCGTGCCGACGCCGTCGCCGCCCTTGAGATCGACGCGCCCGGCGCCATCGGGCATGCGCCTGACCACGGCCGTCAGATGCGCTCCGTTCGTGGCATCGGGATCATCGCCCGCGTCCTTGATGCTCACGGCACCGGCCTGATCCTGGCCCACCCAGCCATTGGTGATGGCAAAACGCACCCGGGTGGTGTTGGGCAAGGTGGCTTCGACCATCTCGGGCACGCGGCCGAGCACCAGCCCCAGGGTGGCGGCGGTGGCGGCCGCGGCGGCGTTGGCACCGGTGGAATATCCCGTGCGCTGACCGCGATTGCGTCGCGCATCGCCTTTACGGACTTTTTCCGGTGTGGCTGCCACGGTGCCTGTCACGTGCGGGTCGCGGCTTGACGCGCTTCGGCCAGTGCCAGCAGGGCGTGGAGGGCCGCGACCACCAGGGTGGACCCGCCTTTGCGTCCGTCGATGACGATCCAGGGCACCGAATCGATCTGCGTCATCAGCGCCTTCGACTCGGCCGCGGACACGAAACCGACCGGCATGCCGACGACCAGGGCCGGGCGTACGCCCTCTTCACGAATCAGGCGGACCACCTCGATCAGTGCCGTGGGGGCATTGCCGATACCCACGATGGCGCCGTCGAGCAGCCCCCGGCGATGAGCCTTGCGCATGGCCTGGACGGCGCGCGTGGTGCCCTCGGCGCGGGCCTGTTCGATCACGTCCGCATCGGAGATGAACTGGTGGGTGTCGAGTCCGAAATGTGCCAGGCGCGATGGCGACAGGCCGACGCAGATCATCTCCACATCGGCAACGATGCGGCTATGGCCGCCGTTGATGGCCCGCAGGGCCGCGTCGATCGCGTCCGGATGAAAGCGGGTGAGGCCGTTGAACTCGAAATCCGCGTTGGCGTGGATCATGCGGCGCACGACCGGCCATTGCTCGGGGGGGTAGGCATGGGGGCCGACCTCGGCATCGATGATGGCGAAGGAGTCGTGCTCGATGGCCCGACCGGCAGCCGTGAGCTGTTCGGTGACGATGTTGGTCTGCATGATTCAGGCGTGATTGACGTGGGCGTGCACGTGCATGTGTCCGTGGCTCGCGGGGAGGTGTGTATGGCTGTGATCGTGCAGGTGCTCGGCCTCGGCCGCGCGGCGGTACTTGCAGCCATCGCATTCGAGCAAGCCCTGGTCACCGCCCAGGTCACGCACGCGCTGATCGACCAGTGCGAAGATGCCCTCGTCGAACCCGAAGTGGGTGCCAAGGGCAATGCTCAGTTGCGGGTACTGGTGGCGAAGCCGCGCCACCTGGGCCTGGATGCGGTCCATCAGCACGCCGGTGAACAGGTACACCGGCAGCACGCACACCTGGGTCATGCCCAGCCGTACCTGACGCTGCACCACGGTTTCGAGCCGTGGCCAGGTGATGCTGGTGAAGGCCAGATCCACGAGTTCATGGTCGCTGTCCTCGAACATCCAGCGTGCCATCTTGGCCAGCTCCCCATTGGCCCCCGCGTCTGACGAGCCCCGACCGAGCAGGACCACGCCGGTGGTTTTGGGATCGGGATGATCGAGTTGTGCCATCTGGGCGGCCAGTTGGGCCTTGAGCACCGAGAGCACCGCCGGGCCCATGCCCAGATGCCGGGCGCACTCGAAGCGCACATGGGGGTGTCGCTTGCGCGCACGCGCGATGGCCGCGGGCAGCTCCATCTTCACGTGGCCGGCGGCATTGAGGATGAACGGCAGAACGATCACGCGCTGGACGCTGTCGGCCGCCCGGTCGAGCCCGTCATCGAGCAGGATATCGGCGTGCTCGATGAAGCAGATGACAATGCGCCAGTGCGGCTGGCGGGCACGCCATTGTTCGGCAAAGTGTTCGATCTGCGCATTGCCGGCGGGATTGCGCGACCCATGGCCCACGAGCAGGATGGTGGTGTCGTTGTTCATTGTTGAATCTCCCTCGTCCGCGCGCGGCGGAAACGATGGCTGAAATCGGGGTCGTAGAGCTTGCTGCGGGCGATGTCGGGCCAGTGCCGCGCCCCCAGCGCCGGGCTGGCAATGACCATGGCCTGATGGTCGATCCCCTCGGCGCGGCAGCGCTCGGCGATGTCGGCAAGGGTCCCGCGCACCACCGTCTCGCGGCCCGGCCAGCTGGCCTTGTGCACGACCACCATCGGTGCCTCTTCGGCCCAGCCGGCAGTGCGCAGATCGCGCTGGATCTGATCGAGCAGGGTGATGGACAGGAAGAGGCACAGCGTACAGTGATGGGCCGCCAGTTCGGCCAGGGATTCGCCCTCAGGCATGGGCGTGCGCCCGGCCACCCGGGTGAGAATCACCGTTTGCGTCACTTCGGGCAGGGTCAGCGTTTCACCGGCGGCGGCGGCCGAGGCCATCGCCGAGGAGACGCCGGGTACCACTGCCCAGGGAACGCCGGCCGCATCGAGCGGGCGGCTTATCTCGGTGAGAGCCCCGTACAGACCGGGGTCGCCGGTCTGCAGACGAACCACCGTTTCATGGCACGAGGCCGCGTCGATAAGCCAGGTGCAGATGGCGTCCAGCGTCATCCCTTTGGAATCGCGAATCTCGCAGCCATCGGGCGTCCAGCGGGTCGCCGCCCGGTCAACGAGCGAGCCGGCATAGAGTACTGCGCCAGCGCGCTCGAGCAACGAGCGTCCGCGCACGGTGATCAACTCGGGGTCGCCCGGCCCGGCCCCCACAAACCAGACCGTCCCGCTCATGAGCGCCGGGCCACGTCGAAGCACATGCGCACTGCCGGATGATCGGCATGGCGGCGCAGCAGATTGACGGTGATGTAGGTGACCAGCGGTTCGATGGCGACAATGGCGAGGTACGAGGCGGTGAAGCTCGCCCATGCGCCCAGCGGGACAGCCACCTCGGCCATGGACAGCCAGAAGCCGACCATCAGGGTGACCCCGGCGTAGTAGGTAGCGTCGAGCTTGAGGATGGTGCGCACGTCGAGGCGGGCGAGGGCGCTGCCGAAGAGGCGATGGACGACCATCAGCGGCACGACGAGCGACAAGGTGTTGACCCCCAGATGCACCAGATCCGCGGGTTCGAAGAGCAGGCCCTGGGCCAGCAGGCCGAACCCGAAGCCCAGTGCAGTGGGTGCAAACCCCAGCGTGAGATAGATGGGTATGGCGCCGACGAAATGCAGCTCCGACGCGCCCACGGGTAAATGAAAGGCCTGCATGAAGAGGGTGAAGAAGCAGGTTGCCAGCAGGGTGCGTAGCAGCAGCGCAGGGCGCAGCAAGGCGTTGCGCAGGGGAAGGGCGAGAACGCCGGCGGCCACGACGGATGCAACGACGGTTTTGGTGTGGGCGAGCATGCCCGGTTCGATGTGCATGATGAGTCCTTGAGTGGATGAAACGACGCGGACCGGGCGCGTTCAGCGACCGGTCCGTGGGGAAAGGCAGGGGCGTGCGCACGCCGCGACGGGCCTGATCGCAGGAGGCGATGGGCGACGACGATGTGAGGCGTTCGTGAGAACGAGGGAAAAGCGTTGCAGGTCGCGAAAGGCGACCGGGCGGATTGACGGCATGGCGTACTCCGCGTGCTCACCCGCACGCACAGTTCAAAATCACGACATGCTTATGGAATACGGGCGGGCGGAAGCCGGAAAGGAGTGCCGGTCGCCTGCTCGCATTGCCCGCCGCAATGTCGCACCGATGCTGTCAGGCCGGTCTCCGGACTTGCGAGTGGAGCAGATGCTCGGGCTTCGCGCCTTCCCATGCCATGGGCACAGTGGCTTATCGCGAAGCTTTCACTCGCTTACCGTTGCGGGGGCAGTGTCGGACTTTCACCGACTTCCCGTTTCACTCGGCAGAACTTATGCCAAGCACCTGAAAGCGAGGCGCCATTATGCCAGTTGGCTGGAGAATGGCAAGCGGTGTCTTGTGTGCAACGCGTTCAGGCCATGCTCGGCAGGAAGGAGATATCCATGTGATGTTTGCGCGGGTCGTCGCGGTTGACAAGCACCGTGACCGTCTCGTGACCGGCCAGATATTCGCTGGGATCGAACCACAGGTTCTCGCTCAGGAAAATGTGAATCCGCTGGGTGGCGGGGTCTTTCCACTGGGCGCTGATCCTGAACGGATGACGGCCGTTAGCCTCCAGCGCCATGTTGCGTTCGACTTGCTAGAAACGTGCCTTCACCGCGACCCCGTGCTTTTCCAGCCACGCCTTGCGATTGTTCCGGAGCAGGCCGTAAACGATCATGCCGCCGCCGATGAGGAAGAATACAGCACCGAGAATGCCGGTGATGAGTGCGCCTCCCCACAGGGTCATGAATCCGCTGATTCGCGCATCTACCGGGCGATCCGCCGGGTAGATGACGTCGACCTCCTCGCCGACCTCGTAGGCAGGCGGGTTGGCACTGGTGCTGGAGGTGAACTCGACCACGCGCTCCTCGGGTGTTTCGAATCTCACCCGTGGGGCATAGGTGCCTTCGCCCGACCGCAGCAGATCGATCACCGTGCCGGTGCCGTGTTCGCCCTCACTGACAAAGATGCGCGTGTCCTGATACAGGTACGCGCTGAGCGCCAGCACCAGAGCGCCGACCAGAGTGAATACGAATTTGACGATCTTGATGACTTGCATCTTTCCGGCTCCGTGAAGGGTGGCTGTAACAGGGGTCGAATTATGCCATTGTCCTTATATGTTGCTGCGATGGCGACACGCCTGGTCACAATCGGCGGCGAGACGCGACGCGGGCGATGCATTGATTTGTGCCGCGCCCTGGCAGACGGAAGCTCATCCGCCAACCTGCTCGGGATCGGACGAAGCCGCACTTTCTCAGGGGCGTCCGGGCGCATATAGAGGGCGCCATGCTCGTGCCCACCCCGAATCGACCGAGCATTCCGACAACCTCTGACGGGCTTTTCCTACAGCCAGGCAGGGCGCCTCTTGTCATCATGTTTGTGAACCAATCAAGTAATGCGGCGCCACCAGTGGCTCACGGCAAGACGGGCCCGCGCGGCATCGCATGCATGAAGGAGGCTTTCATGACCACCGCTGTCCTCTATCGAATGGCGACCGACGAGCACCTGTGCCCGTTCGGCCTCAAATCCAAGGCCTTGCTTGAACGCGAAGGCTTCGAGGTTGAAGACCACCTGCTGACATCTCGCGACGAGACCGAGGCCTTCAAGGCGGAGCACGATGTCAAGACGACACCTCAGACCTTCATCCGCGGCGAGCGGGTGGGTGGATACGACGCTCTTCGAGAGCGCTTCGGCCTGACCACGAAACGTGATGACGGTACGACTTACACCCCGGTCATCGCCGTGTTTGCCACTGCCGCCCTGGGCGCCATGGCCTTGCAGTTCGGGCATGCAAGCGGCTTTTTCCCGATCATGTGGATCGTGCAGTTCGTGGCCTTGTCGATGCTGATTCTGTCAGTGCTGAAACTGCGCGATCTGGAGTCGTTTTCCAACCAGTTTCTCGGCTACGACCAGTTGGCGCGCCGCTGGGTGCCATACGCCTATGTCTACCCATTTGCGGAGGCCGCAGTGGCGATCGGCATGCTGGCTTGGCCGACCATGGGCGTGTTGATGGTCCCGGTCGCTCTGACCGCCATCTTCATCGGGGGCGAGGGGGCGTACTCGGTCTACCGGGCGGTGTACATCGAGAAGCGGGAACTCAAGTGCGCCTGCGTGGGTGGCGACAGCAACGTGCCGCTCGGCGCCGTGTCCCTGAGCGAAAACCTGGCGATGCTGGGAATGGGTCTGTGGATGCTGTTCGGTGGGCTCATTTGAATACGGATGGCCAACGCAGAAAAAAGCGCCCACTCGGGCGCTTTTTTTACGTGATGCCGATGCTCAGACGCGCCGACGCGCGCAAGGCCCGCGCTATTGCTTTGGGTATTGTTTCTTTCTGGCCACGGCGCCGAGCAGCCCGAGGCCGGTGAGCATCATTGCAACGCTGCTGGCTTCGGGGACCGCCGAGACACCAGTCACGGCGATCTCGCCAATACCGTACTGACCATCGCCGCCCGAAGCGGTCAATCTGAGTTCGCGATAGGCCGGCGCATTGAAGAGTGGGAAGGTGTAGCCCGACACCATGCCATCGTTGGCCGCATTACTCGCGGGGAAGCTGGCCAACAGATCCCAGGCTTGACCATCGGCGCTGGCATAGAGGGCATAGTCGTCGTTGCTGTCGTGAAAAAGACCGATGTTGCCGAGCTGGTAAAGGCCGGGGAGCGTGAAGTGGATCTCGGCCGAACTGTCGGTCCACCACGTCTGGCTTTGCCAACTGCTCCCCGGGTCCGGCTTGACGCCATCGGTGATGGCGTCGAGGCCATTGACGGATGAAGGGGCTGTCACGGACTCAAACGTGACGATGTCCTCAGTGATTGGCCAGGGGTCGAAGATGACATTGGTGACGACAACTGCATGCGCGGACAGGCTGAACAGGGAGGTGGCGGCGAGAAGGGCGAGGCGCATCGGAGGCTCCGGCGGAGGGTAAAGCGAGAAGCATATTCATTCGCATGGAATATGCAACAGGGGTGTTCGCGCCTTTGCGCTGGAAGCGCGTTTTTATTTTGTAAGCGACCATCTCCGCCGTGATCCCGAGCACTCACACCGACAGCGCGTCTTTCACCCCATGCGCCTGCATTTCGTCACCACGGCCGCGCATGATGATCTCGCCGCGCTCCATGAGCAGGTAGTGATCCGCCAGCGATTCGGCAAAGTCGTAGTACTGCTCGACCAGCAAAATCGCCATCTCGCCGGTTTCGGCCAGGGTGCGGATGGCGCGCTCGATGTCCTTGATGATCGAGGGCTGGATGCCTTCGGTGGGCTCGTCCAGGATCAGCAGGCGCGGGCCCATGGCCAGGGCGCGGCCGATGGCCAGCTGCTGTTGCTGGCCGCCGGAGAGATCGCCGCCGCGACGGCGCATCATCTTGAGCAGCACCGGGAACATCTCGAAGATGCGATCCGGCAGTTTGGCGGAGGCGGGGCAGGTGGCCAGGCCCATCTGCAGGTTCTCTTCCACGGTCAGGCGCGGGAAGATCTCGCGACCTTGCGGGACGAAACCGATCCCGGCTTTGACCCGGCCGTAGGAGGGCGCCTTGGTGATGTCGTGCGTCTTGCCATCGACCTCGAAGGTGATCGAGCCGGTCTTGCTCGGGACCAGGCCCATCAGCGTCTTGAGCAACGTGGTCTTGCCCACGCCGTTACGCCCGAGCAGGGTCGTGACCTTGCCCATGGGTACGTCGAAGCTCAGGTTGCGCAGGATGTGACTGCCGCCGTAGTACTGGTTGAGGTTGTTGACTTTCAGCATTGGGGTCATTCCTTGGCGGGCTCAGCGGCCCAGATACACTTCGATCACACGCGGGTCGTTCTGCACTTCGTCCAGATCGCCTTCGGCCAGCACCGAGCCTTCATGCAGCACGGTCACCTTGCCGCCGAGCGCCTCGACGAAGGCCATGTCGTGCTCCACCACCATCAGCGAATGCTTGCCGGCCAGGCTCACGAAGAGCTCGGCGGTGCGTTCGGTTTCCTCGTCGGTCATGCCGGCGACGGGCTCGTCGAGCAGCAGCAGTCTGGGCTCCTGCATGAGCAGCATGCCGATCTCCAGCCACTGCTTCTGGCCGTGGGAGAGCAGGCCGGCCTGCCGGTCGGCCTCGCCCGCCAGGCGAATGCGCTTCAACACGTCGGCCACCCGGTCGCGTTCGTCGTCGGCGAGCTGGAAGAACAGGCTCTTGAACACGCCCTTGTTCATCTTCATGGCCAGTTCCAGGTTCTCGAACACGCTGTGGTTCTCGAACACGGTCGGCTTCTGGAATTTGCGGCCGATGCCCGCATGGGCGATCTGCGGCTCGTTCATGCGGGTCAGGTCAATGGTCTGGCCGAAAAACGCCTTACCCTCGTCCGGCTTGGTCTTACCGGTGATGATGTCCATCATCGTGGTCTTGCCCGCACCGTTGGGGCCGATGATGGCGCGCAACTCGCCCGCGTCGATGGACAGGTTCAGGTTGTTGATGGCCTTGAAACCATCGAAGCTGACCGAGATGCCTTCCAGATACAGGATGACCTTGTGGGACAGATCCAGCTCGCCCGGCTGGACCACGTGGCCGCCGCTGGCGTTGCCCGAAACGGCCTGGTTGTCATGCAATGCGGGGCTCATGCGGTGGCTCCTTTGGCAGTGTCGGCGCGGGTGGTGTCAGGGGCGCCGAGGTCATCCTCGGTCTGGGGCGTGTCGCGTTGGAAGAACTGCTTCCACAGGCCGACGACGCCGTGCGGCATGAACAGGGTGACCGCCACGAACAGGAAGCCCAGGAAGAACAGCCAGTAGTCCGGGAAGGTGACGGTGAAGAAGCTCTTGGCCAGATTGACGATGAAGGCGCCGATGACCGCGCCGATCAGCGTGCCGCGACCGCCCACGGCCACCCACACGGCGATCTCGATGGAGTTGGCCGGGCTCATCTCGCTCGGGTTGATGATGCCCACCTGCGGCACGTACAGCGCACCGGCCAGGGCGCACAGCACGGCCGAAAGCGTCCAGATGGCCAGCTTGTACTGGGTCGGCTCGTAACCGATGAAGCGCACGCGGGATTCCGAATCGCGAATCGCCGCCAGCACCCGGCCGAATTTCGAGGTGACGATGTAGCGGCCCAGCACCAGCACGGCGATCAGCAGCGCCGCCGACAGCCCGAACAGCACCAGCCGCATTTCGGACGTGGTGATGTCGTAGCCGAGGATGCGCTTGAAGTCGGTAAAACCGTTGTTGCCGCCGAAGCCGGTCTCGTTGCGGAAGAACATCAGCATCGCCGCGTAGGTGAGCGCCTGGGTGATGATCGAGAAGTACACCCCCTTGATGCGCGAGCGGAAGGCGAACCAGCCAAAGATGTAGGCGATCAGGCCCGGCACGGCGACGACCAGGATCATCGACCACAGGAAGCTGTCGGTGCCCACCCAGAACCAGGGCAGCTCCTTCCAGTCCAGAAAGACCATGAAGTCGGGCAGCATCGAGCCGTAGCTGCCGTCGGTGCCGATCTCGCGCATCAGGTACATGCCGAAGGCGTAGCCGCCCAGCGCGAAGAACAGCCCGTGGCCGAGTGACAGGATGCCGGCGTAGCCCCAGATCAGGTCCATGGCCACGGCGACCACGGCGTAGCAGAGGATCTTGCCCAGCAGGGTGACCGTATAGGCCGACACATGCAGCGCGCTGCCCTCGGGCAACAGCAGATGGGCGGCGGGCACGCCCACCCAGGCGATCAGGGCGAACAGGGCAATGGCGATCCAGCCACGGCGCGGTGTGGCCTGAAACAGGCGGACAGTCAAAGGTGTTCTCACGATTAATCCTCCACGAAGCGGCCTTTGACCGCGAACAGACCTTGGGGGCGCTTCTGGATGAAGACGATGATGAAGACCAGCACCAGGATCTTGGCGACCACGGCGCCCGACCAGCCTTCGAGGAACTTGGTCATCAGACCCAGGCCCATGGCGGCCGTCACGGCACCGGCCAACTGGCCCACGCCGCCGAGCACGACCACCATGAAGGAATCGACGATGTAGCCCTGGCCCATGGCCGGGCCCACGTTGGCCACCTGCGACAGGGCGCAGCCGCCCAGGCCGGCAATGCCGGCGCCGATGCCGAAGGCCAGGGTGTCGATGCGCGCGGTGGGCACGCCCACGCAACCGGCCATGGCGCGGTTCTGGGTGACGGCGCGCACGAACATGCCCAGGCGGGTCTTCTGCATCATCAGCCACACCAGCAACAGCACGAAGCCGGCGAAGGCGATGATGACGATGCGGTTCCATGGCAGCACCACGTTGGCGAACACCTCGACGCCGCCACTCATCCACGAGGGGTTGGCCACCTCCTGGTTCTGCGGGCCGAAGATCACGCGCGCGCCCTGGATGAGAATCAGCGACAGGCCCCAGGTGGCCAGCAGGGTTTCGAGCGTGCGGCCATACAGCCAGCGGATGACCGTGCGCTCCATGATCATGCCGACGATGGCGGCGATGAAGAAGGCGGCCGGCACGGCGGCCAGCACGTACAGGTCGGCGTATTCGGGCAGGTAGCTGCGGAACAGGCTTTGCACCACGAAGGTGGCGTAAGCACCCACCATGAGCAGTTCGCCATGGGCCATGTTGATCACGCCCATCACGCCGTAGGTGATGGCCAGCCCCAGGGCCGCGAGCATGAGGATGGAACCCAGCGAAATGCCACTGAAGATGGTGTTGGCCACATCAGCCATGGCCAGGCGTCGGTCGATCTGCTCGATGGAGGCCTTGGCGGCGGCACGCACCGCCTCGTCGGGTTCGGCAAAGCTGCCGTCCTCGTTCTGTTTGAGCAGGTCGCCCAGCATGAACTTGACCGAGGCGTCGGCCGATTCGCCCAGGTTTTCGGCGGCCTTGCGGCGTCGGCCGCTGTCGTCTGCAGCGATATTGATCTTGGCGGTCGCAAGAATGAGGGCGGCACGCACCGCCTTGTCCTGCTCCGTGTCCAGCGCCGACTCGAGCATCGGCAGCATGGCTTCGTTGGCGTCCTCGCGCAGCTGGTTGGCGGCGGCGAGGCGCACCGCGCGGTCGGGCGACTTGACGCGGCTGGCGGCCATGGCGCCTTGCAGGGCACCACGCACGCGGTTGTTCAGGTAGATGGCGTCGGCGTATTCCGGATACCGGTCGAGCAGGGCGCCGGTTTTCGCGTCGCGCGCCTCGGTGTCGCCGAGGATCACCAGTTGCCCCTCGGCCGTGATGGCCAGCGCATCGTTGGCGAGCGCGTCGAGCAGTTTGAGGCTCTCTTCGCTGCCGTCGGCGGCCAGCGCGGTGATCGCCTCGATCCGGCTGTCTGAATCGTCTTCCGCCAGCTTCGCAAACACCTCGTCAGAGGGGGCTGCATGGGCGAGGAGGGCGAACAGGGCCAGGACGAATGTGATGAGCGTTCGCATCATGATGTCGTGTCCGGTGTTGCGGGGATGGGGCAAAACTGCGGGCGATAAAAAACCGGGTCGGTCGCGGACCGACCCGGCTGACCATGCAGTGGGGTGATACGTCAGGCGTTCAGCTCAGGATGTCCGGGCCGAACGCCTCGGGGCTTACATGCCCTGCTTGGACTCGTTACCCTCGATGTACGGGCTCCACGGCTGGGCGCGGATCGGCTCCTTGGTTTTCCACACGGTGGAGAACTGGCCGTCCGGGCGCACTTCGCCGATCAGCACCGGCTTGTGCAGGTGATGGTTGGTCTTGTCCATGGTCAGGGTGAAGCCGCTCGGCGCCTTGAAGGTCTGGCCGCCCATGGCTGCAATCACCTTATCCACGTCGGTGGTGCCGGCCTGTTCGACCGCCTGCTTCCACATGTGGATGCCCACGTAGGTGGCTTCCATCGGGTCGTTGGTGACCACGGTGTCGGCGTTCGGCACACCGTTGGCCTTGGCCCAGGTCTGGTACTTCTTGATGAAGGCCGCATTGGTCGGGTTCTTCACGCTCATGAAGTAGTTCCAGGCGGCCAGGTGGCCGGCCAGGGGCTTGGCATCCACCCCGCGCAGTTCCTCTTCACCCACCGAGAAGGCCACCACCGGCACATCGGTCGCCTTCAGGCCGGCGTTGCCCAGTTCCTTGTAGAAGGGCACGTTGGAGTCACCGTTGATGGTCGAGACCACGGCGGTCTTCTTGCCCTCGGCAGCGAACTTCTTGATCTTGGCGATGATGGTCTGGTAATCGGAGTGACCGAAGGGGGTGTATTCCTCCATGATGTCCGCATCCGCAACGCCTTTGGAATGCAGGAAGGCGCGCAGGATCTTGTTGGTGGTGCGCGGGTACACATAGTCGGTACCCAGCAGCACGAAGCGCTTGGCCTCGCCACCGTCCTTGCTCATCAGGTATTCCACCGCCGGAATGGCCTGCTGGTTGGGCGCTGCGCCTGTGTAGAACACGTTCTTCTCGAGCTCTTCACCCTCGTACTGCACCGGGTAGAACAGCAGGCTGTTGAGCTCCTTGAACACCGGCAGCACCGACTTGCGCGACACCGACGTCCAGCAACCGAACACCACCGACACCTTGTCCTGGCTGATCAGCTGGCGGGCCTTTTCGGCAAACAGCGGCCAGTCAGAGGCCGGATCCACCACCACCGGCTCGAGCATCTTGCCCATCACGCCGCCGTTGGCATTGATCTCTTCAATGGTCATCAGCGCCGTGTTCTTCAGCGCCGTTTCGGAAATGGCCATGGTGCCGGACAGCGAATGCAGGATACCCACCTTGATGGTGTCGGCGGCCTGGGCAAACGTGGACACGGACCCGATGGCAGCAATCGAAGCAGACAGCGTCAGGGCCTTGATGAAACTACGGCGGTTCTTCATGGAAGCGACTCCCTTTATTGAACTCAAGTCGGATGCCTGGCCGAAGACAGGCGAATGCAGTACATGGCCTGCAGCTTAGGGAGCGGTGCACAAACGAGGAATACGCAATGTGGCGTAGGTGTGCGCAGGGTGGGGCGCGAAACTGAGTGCATGAGCCGGCGCAGTGCTTTTGCCTCAAATCCGGATCGCATATGATGGGGCGGTGTCGTGCGACCATGGTTCGATCCCTTGCGGCGCGAGCAGGCCCCAGGGATGTGATTGGACACATGTCCGTATAAAAAAACGAGGAAATGAGCGATGGCGCGGGTTTCAGGCGAATTGCTGCTGGATTTACGCCTGTCGTATATCCCATTTGTCACACCATTTGGTGTTACTAATGGTTAAGGTTTCAATATGCCGTTTTACCCACCGGATCATTTACCGCCTATGTCGCCACGAGAGCCGGAACGGCACCTCGGCGTCGCGAACGCTCAGAGACGTTCAAAGGCTCAATATCTTTTCGTTTGGGGGCTGGTCGGCTGTGTCGTAACGGTTCTTGGTTACCGCTTTGTTGGCGGCGCTGTATGGCTTTTGGCTATTCCTATGGCTCTCGTGTGTGGCTGGAAAATCGCTGACCAAGCGTCCGCCCCAGCGCCACCCAACTCGCAGGGTGCTCGTGTTCTATGGTAGGCATCAAACACCCTGACAATCACAGCAAGTCGCCCTTCGGGCTCGGACGCAGCGCTTCGCGAAGCGCCCCTCATGTAAATCGTTGGCAGTCATGAGCCAGTTCGTAACAACCTCTGGTCAGGAGCTCGGAGAACGAGTGCGCACCGCATTCAACTTGGTTCCAGTCGATGAGGCCCAACCTTATCTCTTCAAAGTGGCTGCAGAAATTGCGCTACTCGACGGCCCTTGTGTTTATCTGGTTTCCGATGGCGAGACGGATACGTCCGAAGAGTTGTTTGTCGAGGTTGATGAGATGTGCCAACGGCAAGTGCGTCTGATTGGCTCCTGCCTCTACAGATGCGTTACTGAACTTCATCGCTTAGGCCACGTAGTCCGCGTTTGGGATGCCGGCGAGGGTGTTGGCGCGCCTTTTAATGTTGTTGAGTGCACCACTATCGAGGAGTTTGAACAAGCGCTAATCCATCAGGCGCCAACCTCCTCCTATCGGGTGCGTTTGTCTGCCAACAAAGAACTCAACTCGGACGCGCTAAAGCGCGCCGGTTAGTTCAATTCCTTAGACAGCATGAGTTCCTCTTACCCTCTACCTCGGCCAGTCAAGTTCGCACTCTGGGCCGCTACCATAGGTCTACTCGTTGGACTCATTAATACTGTCCGTTTTTGGCAGCCACTTCATGAGCGCGTTGGCTTTCTTGTGGGCTTCGCGCAAATCGTTGTTCCAACCGGGCTCT
Source organism: Nitrogeniibacter aestuarii (assembly GCF_017309585.1). Classification (NCBI taxonomy): domain Bacteria; kingdom Pseudomonadati; phylum Pseudomonadota; class Betaproteobacteria; order Rhodocyclales; family Zoogloeaceae; genus Nitrogeniibacter; species Nitrogeniibacter aestuarii. Next base: position 1,786,562 of record NZ_CP071321.1, read on the forward strand.
TTGTGTTGATCCTTGTCTTCATTGCCCGCCGAAAGAAGTGGGCGCGAAATCTGTTCTTGATTCTGATCGCCCTTTCAGTCCCAGGATATTTATCAACGGTAATTGCGACTGTCGGGACGCTTACAGCGTGGATTCAAGGGGCAAATGGTCTCTGTTTCTTGGCGTCTGGCGTGCTGTTGCTGCTAGGACAATCCCGCGCGTGGTTTCGTGGAGACGACCATGCTGTGTAACGCTCCGGCCGAGGCGCGGCTTTGTCGCTGGGACGCCGTGCCGGCAAAACCGGCCCGTTGCCCCGCGCCTTCACGTTAGGCCGCATCGTATGGATCGCCAGAGTATCTCGAAGACCCTGCGACTTCTTTCGTACATCGTGTTTCCTGCTGCGCTCGTATTCATCGAGGTAGTGGGCGTAACTAACCCGTGTCAAGGTGTTGGGTGTATGGGAAACATGTTTGGCGTCATGGCCACTCTCGTGGTTGTGCCACTTCTCGCCGCTGCCCTCAACGGTGCATCCTGTTTGCTGGTTCGGAAGAACGTCTCAAAACTGCGGTCCATTGAGTTAGCCGTTTTCGCCGTACCTGCGCTCTGTGCACTTGTCGGCGTTGCGCTCTTCGTTGCCGAGAGGTTCTTCTAGTTTTGTCGTGCCCCACCATCTTTTCGGCGGACGCTTCTGGTTCCCGGACTTCGAATGAAGTTCGGACTCACCCAAGACCCGGACGAACCTGAATTCGGCTTAATATCTCTCATAGGTATTTCACAGCGCCTGACCCGGCGTTGCAAAGGACCCTCTCAAGCGGCTGGTGAGCTTCAACTGCATGCACTTCCCCCCGAATATCAAGCAACGGTTCAAATCGTGTGATTCTCCGTTTTCGAATCGACACGGGTTTGGTTGAAGCTGATGAACTGCGTGACCACAACCGGTCATGTTGGGCATCGATGGCCAAAAAAGCGCGTGCAGCGCAGGGTTGGTACGCTCTGCTGCTGTGCGTTCTTCACCGGGGCGACGCGAATTTGGGGCGTCGTACCGCGTCGCAGATGGCCGCCGCATCAGCCGGGTCATTCTTGCCGCGCCGGCCGCTGAGCCGATAATGGGCGACAAACCTGGGGGTCATCAATCGCACGGTATGATCGGGCTTCTCGAACTGCCATGCCCAGTGATGCGCACCGCGATTCCCGTCATGGCACCTGATGCCGAGCGCAGCTTTGCCCGCACAACCGGGACAGGGAAGTCCCTTTCATTCGTTTTGCTACATCGCCTAGGATGAATTATGTCCGTCAAATTAATCGAGGAATCCGACTGGGAAGGCATTCTCAAGGTACAGGCCGGGGCCTACGAAAAACTCGGGCCTGAGGCGCTGGAAGTCTTGAAGTGTAAATGGCGGAATTTGCCGGCCGCCAACTTTGTTCATGCAAAGGATAAGGTAGTAGATGCCTACCTGATCGCTCACTCATGGAATCACCAGGTGCCTCCGAAGTTGCACACGCTGCTACCTGAAAATATCCATGGGTCCATTTTGTTATTACACGATTTGGCTGTATCGAATACGGTCGCTGGGCTTGGGGTTGGCTCGAAATTAGTGGCACACCTTGTCAACGCAGCAAGGCTCATGAAGTTTGCTGAAATCAGGCTGGTCTCTCTTCGGGAATCTGTCGCCTTTTGGCAGAAGATGGGCTTTGTCGAAGACTCGAAAGTAGGTGCCTGTCCAGGCTATGGCTCAGGAGCAAAGGTCATGTATCGAGTGCTTTCGACATGTACTGATGCGGCATAACACATTGCTCAAGTACGCTCATGCCACGGCGTGGCCTCGGTGGAACAGCCAATATGCTGCGCGTTTCGCTTATCCCTTGGCGAGACGTTTTTCATCCCGACGCCCATTCATCGCCACTCCGCTGAATTGTCGTGGCAAGTCGGTCAAGTTCTGTACTCTACCCGGGACCCGATTGGCGTCACGCCGCGAGGATTAATACCGTTGAGAAGAGGCACAAAAACAAAGGCTTTGACCGGGTTTTTGCGCCCCACTGGTAGTGAGTTATCGTTACTTTGAAATGAAAAAATCTGAAGCCGATTACTTCGAAATGAATCGCGTTGGTTGGGATCGCCGGACTGCGGTTCATTTTGAGTCCAGGTTCTATGACGTGGATGGATTTTTGGCCGGCAATTCATCACTTCGAGAGACTGAGTTGTCGGAAATGGAAGATGTCCGCGGCAAGAAGCTGTTACATCTGCAATGCCATTTCGGGCTGGATACGCTCTCGTGGGCTCGGCAAGGTGCTATATGCACTGGCGTCGACATATCACCAGTGGCAATTCAAAAGGCGCAGGAATTGGCACGGAAAGCTGATTTATCAGCGCGGTTCGTGTGTTCCGATGTCTATGGCTTAGCCGGCTCGGAAAACGAACCCTTCGATATTGTGTTCACCTCCTATGGGGCACTCTGCTGGCTTCCCGACTTGACGCGTTGGGCGGAGGTTGTTGCGGCAAATTTGGCCATTGGTGGCCGGTTCTACATCGTGGAATTCCACCCAATCCACGACTTGTTAACGGGCTTTCCGTACTTTACTCGTTCAGTTCCCGACATCGATGAGGAGGGCACGTACACCGAGAATGGGGCGAAAGCAGTTGCCGAGTTGGCCACTTGGTCGCACCCGATTTCTAGCGTAATCAATGCGTTGGTGCGTGTCGGAATCAGGGTTGAACGGTTCAACGAATATCCTTTCAGCCCATACGATTGTTTCGAGGGTATGGAGGAGCCGGAACCTGGCCGGTTCTATTTGAGCCACAAAGGGAACGATATACCGATCGTTTACAGTATTGTCGGGACAAGAGTTGCCTGAAGAATGCGTATGTATTTCCAAAAAAATCGAGCCGGATCAACGGTGTAGCCGAATCGGATAAAGCGCATGCAGGCGCATATCCGGGCTCTTGGGTGGGCCTGCTTTGGCCCATGACGTCATGGTAGCTCCCAGGAATGCGCCACACGCTCTGAGCGGCCGGCGAGCTGCCGGCATTGTTGTCGGTACGAGTTCCCGTCAGTTTGATCCGCCGCATCCCACCATTGTGCGGACCAGCGAGCAAGCAATCCGTCCAGGAAGCCAGGGGCGATTCGGATTGGCGAATTGCCCCGGGTTTCATGAGCCGGAAAGATGCGACGTCAACGGTAGTGCTCGTCATCGAGCAGCATGTCCTCGTAGAACGCACCAAAGCGTCGCTCCGGGTCACGCAGATGGATCTCCAGAATCCAGCGCATTGCTGATGGTGTGACGTCCAGGTCCGCCAACGACCCCTTGTGGATCGCTGCGTGGGGAAAATCCGACACACGATGCCCCGGGAGGTCGAAATTGAGCTCCCAGCCCATCTTGCGGGCGGCGCCCTCCGCATACGCGTACAAGGCTTCGCCGGTTAAATGCCGGGTTGACCATATGTTTCGAACGTCGTGAAAAAGACGTTCTGCATCTGACGCACACCGCGCATGGTCAGCATGCTCACCGACAACGAAACTCGCGCCACCATCGCCTTCCCATGCGTTGAGGCGGGGTGCGATATCAATGAAGAAGATGTCGTTTTCCTGCAGTACAACGCCAGGTTCCGAGGCCATCTTCATCGGCTTGATCGTATTCCGGCCAAAGCGAACACGGGTTGGATGCCAGCTCAAGGCCATACCGCTGTCGACCAGTATCTGCTTCGCCATGGTGACCGCGTCTTCTTCCACCATGCCGGGAGTGACACGGGTCGCGATATCGCAAATGGCCTGTCGGGTTTTCTGGCGGGCCCGCAGCATGCCGTCGTTCGAGAATGCCGGACCGACACGTTCGGCAGCGTGCGTCGTAGGGGTGATCATTGATATTTCCTTACTGAGGAGTGGGGTGCGCTCCGGATGAGCGTGTTCTTATTGTTGCGGCGCAAACGGGACATGCCCAGCGGCGTGTGGCTTGGATTCGGGACAATCTGCGAGTGATTCGTGCCAACACTTTTCCGGGCGGCCATGGTGTGCGAGCAACTCGCTCTAACATGCTTGAATAGTGACTTTGACCAGGTAGGTTGTTCGCAATGACGCGTCACATCGGCATCGTCTGTCCGCAGGGTGCGCAAGCACTGGATATCTCTGGACCACTGGACGTTTTTGCGGAAGCCAACCGATTCACTTGTGCGAGCGATCAGTATTGCCTGACTGTGATCGGGATCGAGCCCGGTCCGATCAGATGCTCGAACGGTGTCTTGCTTCAGCCACACCGTTACTACGCCGATGCTTGCGATGCGTTCGATCTGCTACTTGTGGCAGGCGGACCATCTGTGCCGGATCAGAAGTTTTCCGATGACTTTGCGCAGTGGCTGCGCCTGGCATCCGACCGGGCGCGGCGCTTCGGTTCGATTTGCAACGGCGCATTCGTTCTTGCCAGAGCGGGTCTATTGGCGGGCCGGAATGTCACCACCCACTGGAACGATGCTCCGGCATTGTCGGAGCTCTGTCCCGACGCCAATGTTCAGGCGGATCGGCTCTACGTATGCGACGACAAGCTCTATACGTCGGCGGGCGTCACCTCCGGTATCGATCTTGCGCTTTATCTGCTTGCCCTCGATCACGGCCAGGACATCGCGCTCAATGTCGCTAAACGGCTCGTTGTCTTTGTCCAACGATCTGGAGGTCAATCGCAGTTCAGTCCGCACCTGATGCCGTTCATCGACCATGATTCGCCAATAGCCTTGGTGCAGCAGCATGTCCTTGCATGTCTCGACGGCGATCTTGGCGTGCAGACGCTGGCACGTGTGGCTCGAATGAGCCCGCGTAACTTTGCCCGCGTGTTCTCCCGGGAAGCCAAGATGACGCCAGCGGAGTTTGTCGAGCGAGCACGCATGGACGCGGCACGCAAGCGATTGGAGCGCGACAGGAGGCCGCTCAAGACCATTGCAGCGGAATGTGGATTTCGTGACGGGCAGCATATGCGTGATGTGTTCCGCCGCCGCCTTGGTGTGTCGCCGCAACAATACCGACTGAGTTTCGGGTCAGTGAATGCAACGCGACCACGTACCGGGATCAACTCCAACGAGTGACATGATGACGTCGGCGGGCGATCAAGATGGAATCGCGACGCCAAGGTCGCTTCATGACAGTGACCGAAAGCCCCATTTCGCGCCTGCTGCAGCGCGGCTGCATATGAAGCGATGGCCACTGTCGCTCGCCATTCCGGTGCTGACGACAACTTGGTCATTCAGCTTTTCGGTCTGGCAAATGGCATGTCCCACGCAGGTCTACTGTTCTTGAACAGCGCGTCGGCCGTCCTGAACGCACCGTACCACTCGCTCAATAAAGCCACGGTCAGTGCCCGGTGCCCAGGGCGCTTATTTCGGCGGCCCGATCCGCCAGGTGCATTGGGCGTTCTTGGTTCTCAGGAAGTGGCTCTGGGCGTCGTTGCACAGGTACTGCTTGGCGTACTGGCTGTAGATCGAGATGCGATCGCCATAGTGAATGGCATCTCCGTGCTTGGCTTTGCCCAGCTTTTTGAAAATCCAGTTCTGCTTGATGCTTGAATCCGGTTTGTCGTAGAAAACGAAGGGTTTGGAACTCCAGCGTCCCAGTTCGGCCGGTTTGGGGAGGGCTCTTTTCTGGGCCGTGGTTTCCTGCGTGGCAAAGCGGATGTTTGCACCCGATGTCAGTGTTTCGCTACCGCCTCGAAACTGCAGTGTGACCGGTGCGGACTGAAGGGTGGGGTAGGGGTATTTGCCGGCCAGACCCACCTGCTGCCAGTCGGCCACCGACAGGTAGCGGTTGTCGCCACCCCCGATGTATTGCAGGGTGAAGGTGTCGTTCTTCTTGACGGCCTTCGGGCCGACCTTCTGGCAGGTTTTTTGGGTGTAGCGGGTGGCTTCGGCCACGCGAGCCTCGCTGCCGTCAATCAAGGTGCTCAGTTTGTAGCTGATGGCCGGTGCCGTGCTCAGCGGGGGCACCTTGTCGGAGAAATAGTCTTTCAGGTTCGCGCTGCGAATGAGTTGGGCCGCTGACTCCCACGGCCCGCCATAAGGAACGACGCTGATGTCGGACGACGAGAGAATCGTCTTGTACTTGGCCTCCAGGCTGGCGTCGCCATGGGCCACCTTCGCGTCGTACGCGTAGCTGATGGCCGCTTCCATGTCTGTTTGCGATGAGGTGGAAGTCATGCGGAACAGCAGGATGCGCCCGTAGCTGACGCTCGACACGTACAGCGGTGGGTTGTCGGGGCCGATGCGGCCCAGTTCGGCCTGATCCTGGATATGGTCCATGGTGATGGCGCCGGGGGCGAAGTACTCGCTCGGGGTGCGCGGGGTCGGCACCGAGACGGTGAACATCTTCTGGACGAAGTAGGCAAACACCGTGTGGGTTTCTTGTGAGGACTGGAAAGACAGGGCTGCCTTGGCTTGCTGGCCGAGATACTTCGCAGACAGGTTCATGTCCAGGAGCGATTGCTGCGAAGAGAAGGCTTCGGTCACGTGATACGACGCCTGCGTCGGCACCGGCGTCGATTCGGCGCGTTTGACGAGTGTGCCGATGGCGGCCTGCATGTTGGCCTTGGTGGGTGACGGCACTTCCACGTAGGGTTCGGGAATCGACAGGTCGACAGTGAGGCGTGTCGGAGCGAGCTGGGCCAGGGGCAGGGCCTCGAACTTGCCATCGAGAAACTTCTGGCCTTGCACCAGGGCGCCGGGCCAGAGGACGTCGGCGTCCTTGTCGCTGAACATCACCAGTTCATCGGGCGTCTTGCTGATGTCGTAGTCCTGCGACACGCACTCATAGCCGTTTTCGGTGCTTTTCGATGGATCTCCGACGGGCTGGCCGGCGTGATCCGGCTTCGCCGGAGACAGCTCGGCCCATTTTTTCAGCGACAGGAAGTAGCGATCGATGTCATTGAGTGTCAGCGTGGTCGGGGGCGGCGGGGCCGGGGTGGTCGAGGTGTCCTCAGGCTGGGCGCTGCAACCGGCCAGCAAGATCAGAACGATGACCGCTGGCACGTGGTGGTGACCGTGCTTCTTCATGGCGTTGTTCTCTTTTTTGTTGGAGTGGCAAGCGCCAACATATGCGGGTTGATGTCGGATGTATAGCTCATCAAGGTGTTTTTGAAAGCCATTCGCCGCAATACGCGGTCATGCGGAGTCCGGTAAGGGCAGCATGGCAATCGGGTGAGCGGTGCCTTTTTCGAAGTCTGCTGTGAGGCGCTTTGATGGTCGATCAGCCACCGGAGTCCGCTCGCTCCCGCTGTCTCGCGTGTCATAACTTGATGTTTTTTCTATTTTTCTCAAGTTTTGCCTATGGCATCCGATAACTGCGCTAGTTGTAGGGATATCTGCCGAAGCTCATGACGTTTGCCCTCGTCAAGCGCCGCAGGCCCCTATGTGCTGCTGGCGCTGTGTATGCGGGGGTCAATCGCGCCCGTCGATGAGCGTCGCGTTTGCGCGCGACCTGGACCTCGTAACGCGCACTCTGCGCACGTGGGAGAGTCATATGTTCACCTCAGTTCGTTCGCGTCTCATGGGCGTTGTTGGCCTGGGGCTTCTGGCCATCACGGCCGTGCTTGCCACTGTGGTCGTGGAGCTCAATCGCCTTGCCTCTGAGCATGATCATGTGGTGGGTCGGCTTCAGGCGATGGACACCGCCGTGCGCGGGGAAGCCATCGGCGAGCGTTTCTCGCATATCGTGGGCAACGCCATCATTCATCACGATCTAGAGAAGACGCGCACCAGACTCGACGCCCTTGCCGAGGATGCAAAGCGGCTCATCAAACAACTTGAAGCGGAAGCCGACACGCCCGAGCAGCGGGCGGAGATTGCGCAGGTCAATGAGCACATCGGCGCCATCGAGACTGTCCTTGAAAAGCGCCTATTGCCCCTGCTGGAAGACTCCGGCCCGATGGAAGAAGCGGTCCGCGTGGCCAGTAAAGACATCAACGAGCATATTGCAGGCATGGGAACCGTGCTTGAGACCTTCGTCCATGCCGCCGAGAACGAAGCCCGGGACATCGAAAGCCAGTTTGCGGCGACCAAGTCCGAAACCCTGACTTACGTGATCATCATTGGCGTGATCGCGGCGATTCTGAGCGCCGTGTTGACGCTGCGTGTGACGCGCACGATCACGCGTTCGCTTGACGATACCAACGAGATCACCCACCGGATCGCATCCGGAGATCTGAGCCGGGAGTTGCACGTCACGGGCAAGGACGAGTTTGCCCAGTTGATGAATTCGTGCGCGACCATGCAGTCCAACCTGCGGTCCATCGTTAGTCAACTGCAGCAGGATGCCAAGCAGATTTCTTGCATGAGTGGCGAGTTCTCGACCTCGACCGGACAGATCGCCCAAGCCACGGACGACCAGTCCGAAGCGGCCTCGTCCATGGCTGCCAGCATCGAGGAGTTGTCGGTGTCGATCACCCACATGTCGGAACAGGCGGGTGAAGTTCGTGCGTCTTCGTCCAGTTCCGGAGAGGCGTCCCGACAGGGTGGTGTCGTGGTCGACCAGTTGCTGGCGGGTAACAAGGGAACTGCGAATTCGGTGGACGCGGCGGCCAGCCGTGTGGCGGAACTCGGGCGGCTCTCCAACGAAGTGTCGACCGTGGTGAAAGTGATCCACGAAGTGGCGGAGCAGACCAATCTGCTGGCGCTGAACGCCGCGATTGAAGCGGCGCGTGCCGGCGAACAGGGCCGGGGCTTTGCGGTGGTTGCCGACGAGGTGCGGAAACTGGCCGAGCGTACCGGCCAGTCCACGCAGGAAATCACGCAGACCATCAGCGAAATCCAGTCGGTGGTCGATGAAGTGTCGACCGCCATGAAAGCGGCTGTGGATCAGGTGCGTGACGGCGAAACCCTGTCGCAGAAGGTTCGTCATTCCATCGACGAAATCGCCAAGCGCACGACGGATGTCATCCATTCGGTGCATGAAATCACCCATGCGCTCACCGAACAGTCGACGGCCAGCGCCGATATCGCCCGCCGGGTCGAACAGATTGCCTCTGCCAGCGAGGAAAACAGTGCCGCCGTGCGCACGACAGCGGACGGCGCTCATCGGCTCAACGAGGTGTCGAGACGGCTGGAGCAGGTCGCCGGCCGGTTCCGCCTGGCCTGATTCAGCCGGTTTGCGGCACGACCCGGCAGACGTTTTTCGCTGGGGCATTCATCCATGAAGTTTCAGTTGCTCTCCATGACACGCCTGTTGGCGATATTACCCATGTCGGCGGTGTCGTATGCCGAAGGTGGACTACGCTGTCTCGAGCCCAGTCACGCCACGGTGCTTGCGCGGAGCGTGTGAGACCGGCCCGGTTGCCGGGCAGGATACACCGTCGTCTCTGCGTCCGTTCACAGGGAGTTAACACGCCCTCAGGCATCGAGGCTGGGGCGGATTTGCCTGCGTCAGCCTGCCGTGCGCTGTCGCGCGTCCAGCGCTCCGCGCAACTGGGCCATCAGCCGGCGGGCATCGTAGTCCCATCGCGTATCGCTGATTTCGAACGCATTGCGGTCGCACAAGGGGGCCAGATCGGCGGGTAGTTCTGCGGGTGAGGGCAGTTGCGCGCCGCCGACCAGTACCGGGACGACCAGAATGTCGCGGGCGAGGGCGGCTGCCACTTCGGCCCGCACCCAATCGTCCGGGTCGGCCAGCCGGGGGGCTCCATTGTCGCTGACAGAACTCAACCAGCGTGGGCCTATCATGACCAGCACGGCGGCACATTCACTCAGGTTCCGGTTCAGCACATCACCATATTTCTCCCCGGCACCAATGGCATGGATGTCCAGAAAAATCTGATCCCGGTGGACGTGGTCGGACAGGTAGTCGTAGAGGCGTCCGGTGTAGGCCGCGGAATCCTGTCGCCGATAGCTCACGAAAATGCCGGCATCGAGCTTGCGGCCGGGCAGGCGCAGCTCGGGCAGCGGGCCGGAGGGCGGGTCGACCAGTCCGTCGTCCACGTAGCGCAGCGACGAGTGCAGTGCCCCCATGATCAAAGCCTTGGCCCCCCAGGCAATCAAGCCCATCGTCAGCACACTTGCCGCTAGCAGGGGCGGGTTGTCGAGTGGCGGGGCGATCAGCACGATCTGGCCGATCCACAGCGCGAAAAAGAACAGTTGCGCGCCCCGGTTGTTGCCGGTGGGCCAGAAAGAGTGACTGGCAAAGCGGGCCGCGAGCGCAGCGATTTCTTCGGGGCGCGGGTTGAGCCCGAAGGGCCAGCGGCGCGGCGACATGAATTCGAGCAGATAGCTGCCGATCCGCCGGCTGGCGCGCTGATTGCCGATGAAGGGCAGGCGGGGCAGGAGTTTGACCAGCGCCGGCAGTGAGATGACGCACAGGCCCACGAACCAGCCACCCACCATCATCACCTGACCCACCGTGGGCAGGATGGCCGTCGGGTCGGCTTTCATCTCGTCCCAGGTGGCCGAGTACTGATACCGGCTGAACAGCATCATCAGCCCGCCGCCCATGAGCAGCATGATCTGGGTGTTGAAGGCGCTGTTGGCTTCCCGGAAACCGAAGCAGCGATCTTCGTCCGCCAGGTTGATCTCGAAAAAGTGATCCTCCTGCCCGTCCGGCACCCAGCGTCGCTGATAGACGTGGCGCAGAAAGTACAGATTGTGCGCCAGCAGAAGCAGGCCACACAGGCAGCCCAGCCAGACCATGGCGAACTGGACCGTGTAGGCGACCAGGGCAAACAGCAGATTGGCACTGGGACTGATGAGCCCCGAGCGGTGCAGGTTGCGCCAGTCGTATGCGCCAACGGGTGGGTCGGCCGGGTTGATGTAGTCGGCGAGCAGAAAGCCACTCATGTCGATCACGTTGATGGCGACCGCCAGCACCAGCGCCGCTGTCGCCACGCGCGGGCTGAGCACCCACCGACGAAGCCCCTCGTAAGCGACACGCTTGCCCGCCGGGGTGTCGAGCAGGGCCAGAATGGGCGGCTCTTCGCTGGGCGGCCATTCCCTGCTCACCGGGGCGATGCGGTTCATGGCCCAGCGAATCAGCCACAGCAGAGCGGGCAGGAGAAAGACCAGTGTCCAGAAATTGGGGGCGTCCGCGTAGCCCTTGAACGCAATCTCGCGCTCGGTCGCCCGTGACCAGAACAGCCCCATCGGGATGGAGAGAGCCACGGGAATCGCCGCGAACAGGGCGAGCACCAGATAGTCGCTGCGCCGATCGCGATCAATCAGACGGGTGAGCAGGCCGGACAGGCGAGGCGTGGGAGAACTGTCGTTCGAGTGCGTCATGACCTTGGCGGATGGGGTAGGTGATGCGGTTCGAAGTGACGCCAGCCTGCGCGCGCCCTGTGTGTCATGCCGATTCTAATCGCGTGAGGTCCCTGCGGCATGACTCGCTCGCCAGAAAGTTGAAGCGGCTCCTGACGTGGCCATCTATCACGCAAGTCGAATGGCATTTCCCCACTGGTTTAACTTAACCTTGATGAGCCTATGTCATTTCAATGCGGTGAGTTTCGACAATGATCGATCAGCACGATTTTTCCGTGAGCAAGGGGGATTGGCCCGTCGAGCTTGTCGAAGTGGTAGCGCGCTTTGGTGCACGAGCGCTTCGCGACCTGTCCGACCTGAACTGGTCGGGTGAATGGGCCTTCTGGGAGTGGTTCTGGGCGCTGTTGCTTGTGTCTGCCGTGTCGGCCGTTGCATGGGCCTGGTTGAAACGCGCCAAATCTGCACGGCAACCCGCTGCCTGATCCCGGAAGCGCTATGTGCTGTGCAAGGCGAACCACGCCCAGGCGATCCGCAGTGCGTCGGGTCCGCCGGGGTCTGAATACTGCTGCCTGGCGGTGCCACCACTCCAGGCATGTCCGAGGCCATGCACCTGCACCAGGCGCAGGTAGGGCCGGCCGTTGCGCTTCCAGTCGAATCGTGTGATCGCGTAGCGTGTGCCCCGGGCCGACCGGCGCGGCGGCAGCGCGCGAATGGCGTCGTTTTCATCGCAGATGGCCAGCCACAGGGCCGCTGCGGCCTCTGCGCTGGCGGTATTCACCACAGGGTCGCGGTCGCCATGAATGATGAGGAGCGGCGGGGCGGTCTGGCCCGCGAGCTGGCGGTAGATCTCCTCCACATCGGGCGCCCGCCGCCCGCGCATGGCTTGCCCTGCCTGTAACAGGTTGCGCGCGCTGCTGGCCACGGCGCCCGAGTGGCTGGCGACGGCACGGAAACGATCGGGGTAGCGCAGGGCGAGCGTGGCAGACATGGCACCGCCCGCGGACAGGCCCATGGCAAACAATGCGTCTGTCCTGACCGGTTCGGTGTTGCCGACGTGATCGACGATGGCCATGAGAATGCGTGCTTCCAGCGCCACCATGTGCTCGTTGCCGAACCAGTTCCAGCAGCGTTGCGGGTTGGCCTCCTGGGCCTGCTCGGGCATGAGGACGGCAATCCCCTTCTGGCGGGCAAAGCTGGCGACGCGGGTGCTGGCGGCGAAACTGGCGGTGTCCTGCTGGCACCCGTGCAGGAAGAGCAGTAGTGGCGCGGGGCGACGCTTGCCGGCGCCGGGCGGCAGGTAGAGCCGGTAGCGGCGCATGGCCATGGGGCCGAGCCCCCAGCGGCCCTCGAGCCAGCGCCCGCTGCCTGCGCGCGTGACCGGCGGCTTGGCGGGCGAGGCGATACCGGCCAGGGCGTCGCGGGTTTGCTGGGCAGCCCGGGTGGCCTGCGCCGTGATGGCCTTGGTGGCGGCACGCGTGGTCTTGCGCGTTGCCGTTTTGGCCGCACGGGTGGCAGTACGCGTGGCGCTGCGGCCCAGCTTGAAAAAGGCATCGACGAGCGGGCTTTTGCGGCGGCGTTTCATGGGCACATCTTCCTACGAGTCGCGGCGGCAGACCATGGTTTTTTCGGGCGCCTCTTGAATCGGGCAATGCGACGAGTGCAAACCCGGGAGTCCTGGTGTCTGATCCGAGTCCGCCGTGGGGCAGACCTTTGACGGCCATACCGTCCGGGTTCATGATCGATCGGGTCGAACCGGCGCATTCAGATGCCGGTCGTGCCCCAAGGAGACAAAATGAGCGAACTGTATGGTGCGCAGCACCGGGCCTTGCAGCAGGATTTCGAGACCGGGCCCCTGGCCGACCGCGTGGCGGAATTCATCGTGGTCAATGAGGTCGGTGACGATCACAAGGGGTTCATTGAGAGTCGCGGTTTCTTCTTTCTCAGCACTATTGATCACCGTGGCTTCCCGACCTGTTCGCACAAGGGCGGCGCGCCCGGCTTCGTGCGGGTGCTGGACGCTACCACGCTGGCGTTTCCCAGTTACGACGGCAACGGCATGTTCCTGTCCATGGGCAACATCACCGCCAACCCGAAAATCGGCCTGCTGTTCATTGATTTCGAAACGCCTCACCGCGTGCGCGTGCACGGCACGGCCAGCATCGACCGCGACGATCCGCTGATCGACACTTTCGAGGGTGCCGAGTTGCTGGTGCGTGTGGCGGTTGAGGAAATCTTCGTGAACTGCCCCCGGTATATCCATCCGCACCAGCGGGTCGGTCTGTCGAAATACACGCCCATGGGCGATGCCCGGCCAACCGAAACACCTCAGTGGAAGCGGATCGACGGACTGCGTGACGTGATTCCGGCGCGTGACGGCCCGGCCGTGGATGCCCTGGGCAGCATCACGCCCGAGGAATACGAGGCCCTGGTGCGCGCAGGCAAGGGCTGAAGCGGGCGGTGTCGGCAGGGTTGCCGGGCATCTTTCCATTGCGCTCGGGCGTGACGGCAAGGGCCCGGCCATGATGGCCTGTCGCGCCAGGTGGACGTGGGCGGCAGATGCCGGGCACCGATGGCCTCTTGCCCACGCGCCCATCGTGAGGGCGCGTTGTCGTTACGCCTCGGCCGGCTTGGCGTATTCTTCAAGGTAAAACACCTTCGCCGCACACGCGGTGGCCCCATCCCGGAAGTCTCCATGCAATCCGTCACCACTTTTGCAGCCCTGCTGGCCGTTGCCGTGCTGCTCGTTCCCCTGTTCAAGCGCGCCGGGCTCGGTACCGTGCTCGGCTATCTCGTGGCCGGTGTGCTGATCGGCCCGTGGGGCTTCGGCCTGGTGAGCGATCCGGACAACCTGCTGCACACCGCCGAGTTGGGCGTGGTGTTGCTGTTGTTCGTGATCGGGCTGGAGCTGCAGCCCTCGCGACTGTGGGCACTGCGCAAGCCGGTGTTCGGCTTGGGGGCCCTGCAGTTTTTCGGGGTCGGGGCCTTGCTCATCGGTGTGGCGCGCCTGTTCGGCATTCCCTGGCCGGCGGCGATTCTGGCCGGCCTCGGCTTGGCACTGTCGTCGACGGCCTTCGTGCTGCCCACCCTGTCTGAACGCGGTGAGCTGCGCTCGCGCTACGGGCGCGAGACCTTTGCCATGCTGCTGTTTCAGGATCTGATGGTCATTCCGCTGTTGGCGATCCTGCCTTTGCTCGGCGGTCGTGCCGAAGGCGGGGTTTCGCCGCTCATCGGCCTGGTCGTGCTGGGCGTGGTGGTGGCCATCGGTCGGCCCGTTCTCAACCAGGTGTTTCGTCACGTGGCCAAGGTCGATAGCCGCGAGATGTTCACCGCGGCGGCTCTGGCCGTGGCACTCGGACTGGCGCTGTTGATGCAGGGGGCGGGCCTGTCCATGTCGCTGGGGGCCTTTGTGGCCGGGGTGTTGCTGTCGGACTCGGACTTCCGCCACGAGCTGGAGGGGGCGATTGCGCCCTTTCAGGGTTTGTTGATGGGCCTGTTTTTCATCGCCGTGGGCATGGGCATGGATCTGGGGCTGATTGCCCGGCATCCGGTTGATATTGCTGCCATCACGCTGGGGCTGCTACTGATCAAAGGCGTGGGGCTGTACGGTTTGCGGCGGCTGGTCGGGGGCAAGCCGCGCGTGGCCCGCATGGAGGCGCTGGCGCTGGCGCAGTGTGGTGAATTCGCTTTCGTGCTGTTCGGCGCCGGTGCGGGCGATATCCTGCCAGGCAACCTGACCGGCAAGCTCACGCTGGCCGTGGCGCTGTCCATGACCATTGCGCCCCTGTTGTTCATTCTGGGCGACCGGATCAACCGGCGGGAGGATGCAAATGCACCCGATCCCGAGCCCGATGAAATGCCTTCCGATGCCAGCCCGGTGGTGATTGCCGGTTTTGGTCGGGTGGGACAGATCGTGGGCCGGATGCTGCGCGTGCGTGGCGTGGCGTTCACCGCCCTCGATATCGACCAGGACCGGATCGACACCGTGCGCCGCTTCGGGTCGGTGGCCTACTACGGCAACGCGGCACATCTCGAGGTGCTTGATGCGGCGCAGGTGAAGGAAGCCAAGGTGCTGGTGCTGGCCATTGATGACGTCGAGTGTTCGCTGCGCTGCGCCGAGCTGGTGCGGCGGCATTTTCCGCAGGTGCAGATCATTGCGCGCGCGAAGGACCGTTTCCACGCCTACCGGTTGATGGATGTGGGCGTGAGCCACATCATGCGCGAGACCTTCCGCTCGAGTGTGGTGATGGGGCGGCAGGTGTTCGAGGCGCTGGGCAAGGCGCCCGACGCCGCATCACGAGTTGCAGAACGATTCGCGACACATGACGAAGACCTGCTTCGCCGTCAGCAAGCGCTTTACCACGACGAGAACCAGCTCATTGCCAGTGCCCGGGAGAGCTACAAGGAACTGGCATTGCTGCTCGAACAGGAGCTTGTCGCGGCGCATTCGGACAGCGACGACGTCAGTCCGGCACCGAAGCGCGCGTGAATGGCACAGCGCCCGGCCGATGAGGCCAAGCGCTGTGCCTTGTTGGATGCTTCTGCCATCCGCTTACTGGTTGAACTTCATCTTGGCATCGCTGATGCACGCGTCTTTGGCGTCGCCGGTCATGGCGTCGCATTTCTCGCGCGCGGCTTCGTAGCGGGCTTCCATTTCGTCGTCGATCGTGTCCGCGCGTGCCTCACCGGCCTTGAGGGCCACCTTGGCCTCCGACATGGCGCTTTCGTAGTCGGCTTTCGCCTCTTTTTCACATACGTCCTCGGCATTCCCCGAGAGCTTGTCGCACTGCTTCATGGCGGCGTCGTAGGTGGCCTCGGCCTTGTCCTTGCTGGCCTCGTAAGTCGCTTCGGCACGGTCCTCGATCACGTCTTCAGTGTCGATGGCGTGTGCCGTGTTGGCAAAGCTGTACATGGCGGTGGCCGTGAGCACAATGGCAAATGTGGTCTTCATGATCTGATCTCCTCGTTGCAGTCGGGTGTGCTCGCTCAGTGCCAGTGCGGCTTCACGTTGTAGTAGGCGTAAATACCTTCCTCCCACTGGCGATCCGCGAAATCGGGCCAGTGGTCCTTGTCGAAGCCGGGGGCGTTTTCCAGCCGCTCCTTCGACTGATGGAAAACGAAGCGCTCGTTGTCGGTGTCCAGTTCCATGGCGTTGATCGGGACGGCGAACAGCTTGCTGCCCAGGCCCAGGAAACCGCCGAATTCGAGCACGGCGTAGGTGACCTTGCCGCTTTCGACATCGATCATTACGTCTTTGACTTCGCCAAGGTTTTCACCCGCGGGGTTCACAACTTCATTACCGGTCAGGGTGGATGCGGATAGGGTTGTCATGCGTTTCTCCTTTGGATCGGAATCAGCGGGCTGTGAGCCCGTCTGCGGTGCCGGAGGCGATGTGCCCGGCGCTGGAACTGAGTATCCCGCCATCATGGTGGGGTGGACGTCGGCGGCGCGCGCAACTGCGGGTAGGAGGCGGCCGACGCCATGTCAGTGCGCGGCGAGGGCTGTCAGGGCCGGCCGGATGGCGCTGCCGGGTCTTGCCGGTACGGCCGGCGATCCGGTACTCGGTGGGGCGGGGGCGAATCTTCGTGACCCGCTCACGTCGTTCGGTGGCTAGAATGGTCCGAAGCGCCGTTTCAACGAAAACACAGGCGCATGGTGTGAGGAGAGAGATCATGACGCAGTCGTTCCGGCTTGGTGTCTGTCTGCTGTTGCTGGCCGCAGTGACGCCCGCACAGGCGCAGTACCGCTTCGATGAAATCGCCCCCGGCGTCTATCTGCACACCGGCGTGCATGCCGAACCCGACCCGCACAATCATGGCGACATCGCCAACAAGGGCGTCGTGGTCGGCGAAAAATGCGCGGCGGTGATCGACTCGGGCGGCAGCCGCATGGATGGCGAAGCACTGCTCGAGGCGGTGCGTGCGGTCACGGCCTTGCCCATCTGTTACGTGATCAATACCCACATGCATCCGGATCACCTGTTCGGCAACGCGGCATTCGCTCAGCTCAAACCCCGGCCCGTCTTTGTGGCCGACGCGCGACTGCCCGCGGCCCTGGCGCAACGCGCGGCGACCTATCTCACCCGACTCGACGAGCTGCTCGGCGACGCAGCCAAGGGAACGGTGCCGGTGCCGCCCGACATGGTGGTTGAAGGGCGGATGTCGCTCGATCTGGGGGGGCGAACCCTGCAATTGCAAAGCTGGCCCACAGCGCACACCAACAACGACCTCACCGTGTTCGATCCAGCCAGCGGTGTGCTGTGGCTGGGCGACCTGCTGTTTCGCGAGCGCATCCCGTCCCTCGACGGCAGCATCAAGGGCTGGCTGGCGGTCAGCGAACAGCTCCGCGCGCTGCCCGCCACCATCGGCGTGCCCGGGCACGGTCCGGCCGGGACCGACTGGCGGGATGGCCTGAGCGCGCAGGATGCCTACCTCGGGCAGGTGGCGGAGCAGGTGCGGGCAGCCATCGCTGAAGGCAAGTCGCTTTCAGAGACGGTATCGAGTGCCGATCCGGCGGCAGCCGCCCCCTGGCTGCTGGCACCGGCTTACCACGTGCGCAACCTGACCGCTGCCTTCGCGGAGCTGGAGTGGGAGTGAGCGCAGGTGATGACGTGCTGACAAGCACCGCCCAGCAACTAGAATGAAGTAGTGCAGCGTGCGCACGCCCCAACACAACGAGATGCACGCAACCACCCCAAGGAGATGGAGACCATGAAGGGCATACTCACCGGCGCGCTTGCAGGCTGGTTGTTACTCGTGGCACCGGTTCAGGCCGCCGACGACCAACCCGATCCCGAGCTCAGTCCGGGTTGGCAATCCACACGTCAGGCCTTGTTCGAGAGCCGCCCGATCGCTGAGGGTGGCGACCGGCTGGTGCTCGAGGCTCCGCCGCGTGCCGCCGATGCCGCGGTGGTGCCCATCGCGATCCGCAGCAACTTTGGCGATGCGCCGGACAAGGAGATGCGTCGTGCCTGGCTCATCATCGACAAGAACCCGGGCCCGGTGGCGGCCATCTTCACCTTCGAGCCGGGCAGTGGCGTCGTCGACATGGAGACCCGGGTGCGTGTCGAGGAATACACCTGGATGCGCGCCGTGGCCGAACTGGCCGACGGCTCGCTGCACATGACCACCCGGTTCGTCAAAGCCTCGGGCGGGTGTTCTGCCCCGGCGGGCAAGGACCCGGCCGTGGCCGCGGCCAACATGGGTCGCATGAAGCTGCGCGTGCTTGGCGCCACCGAGGATAGCGGGCTGACCGGGGCGCAACTGATGATCAGCCACCCGAACGAGTCGGGCATGGCCATGGATCAGGTCACGCGGCTGTACCCCCGGCCGCACTTCGTGCGCACCATCAAGGTGAGCTACAAGGGCGAGCCCCTGATGACGGCCGAGGTGAATTTCTCGATCAGCGAGAACCCCAATTTCCGTTTCCATTTCCGCACGCCGGAAGGCGACCTTCGTGAAGGTGGCGGTGAGTTGAAGGCCGAGGTGGTGGATACGGATGAGCTTCGTTTCGAGACGAGTGTGAAACTGGGTGCAAGTTAAGACCTTGGCGTTGCTCAGAGTTCTGGGGTGTCTGTGTCTGGGGCTGTGGTCCGCCGTTGCTGCGGCCGTCGGCCTGGGCGAGGCGCAGGTCATCGATGCCGGGTTGATGGTGCTGCCGCCGCTGCATGCAGGCCCCCCGCCCGATGGCGGTGCCAATGTGATCGTGCTGCACGGCAATCGGCGCAGTCTCATCTTCGGTACCGGTCAGGCCTATCGCGACGGGCGACAGATTCTGGATCTTGTCCGGCTCGAACGTTTGCCGGACCCCTACATGGCGTTCATCCCGGCGGCGTTGCCCGGTTATGTGTTCGGCGGTACTGCCTTGCAGCACGGGGGCGTTGCCCTGGCCGATACCGGTGCCACGGGCGATCTGATCAACCAGCGCTGCGACCATTGCCTTGAGCGCTTGCGTGCGTCCGACGGCAACGAGGCCATGGCGGGCTCGGCGGTACCGGTCGCCGATGTGGCGCTCATGGGTGAGATCCGCATCGATCTGGGGGGGCGCATGGTGCAGGTGATGGACATGGGTTGGGCGGCGGTACCCGGCGAGCTGGCCCTGTTCGACGAGGCGACCGGCACATTGGTGACCGCCGAACTGGTGGTCGGGCAGGGGCTACCGCAACTGCGCGATGCCCATCTGGACGGTTGGCTCCAGGCGCTCGACCGCATCGAGGCGCTGGCGCCCAAACGCATCGTGCCCGGGCGTGGCGGCGTGCTGCCACCGTCCGCAATTGCCTGTACCCGCGACTATCTGGTGAATGTCGGCAAGCAGGTGCGCAATGCCTACGCACGTGGTCTGAGCCTGAGTGAAGCCGAAAACGAGCTCAAACTGCCGGGCGCCACGCCCGACGAGGCACGGGTTCATTCGTCCAACGTGCAGGTGCTGTACCTTCAGATGGAAAAGGCGGATCTGGGCGCAGAAGCGTCTGCGCCGCTTCGCTGAAACTGCGTCGGGATCTGGAGATTTCGCGTTGAAACAACGCTATGCCTTACCCGCTGACTTCGAGGCGGAGATCCGGATTCTTTCTGAAGAGGAAGGCGGGCGCGCGACCCCTGCGTTCAATGGAATCCGCTGGGATTTTGCGTATGGGGATCTGTTGCCGCTCGACGACCAATACATGATCTGGGCCGATTTCATGAGCGGCAATGGCGACTCACTTGAATCGGACATTCCTCTATCCGGTACCCTTCGCGCCCGCATGCACATTGTCAATCGCGATGCGCGCGTGACAGTGCACCGACCGCGGATTGAGGTCGGTGTGGGGTTCTTCTGCATGGAGGGGGCAAGACAGGTCGCCCGGGGTGTCGTCACCAAAGTGACCGGTCTGGCGGATGTGGCGCTCGATCCCGAGCCCGGGGTTGATCGCGGGCCGCCGCGAGTGCGGCCCACGATCTGACGTCGCTCAGCCCCAGGCCGGCGCCGTCTCCAGGATGTTGCCATCCACGGCACTCCACTGGACCAGCGAGTTCTCCTTCACCTGCATGATGATATAGACGAGCGACTCATCGCCATTGTTGCGCCAGATGCGTTCGGCGTCCGGGGCGATGCGCACGATGCTGCCTTCTTTCACA
Source organism: Nitrogeniibacter aestuarii (assembly GCF_017309585.1). Classification (NCBI taxonomy): domain Bacteria; kingdom Pseudomonadati; phylum Pseudomonadota; class Betaproteobacteria; order Rhodocyclales; family Zoogloeaceae; genus Nitrogeniibacter; species Nitrogeniibacter aestuarii. Next base: position 1,806,860 of record NZ_CP071321.1, read on the forward strand.
TCCAGCGTCTCGCCGTCAATTTGCAGCTGACCACGACCCTTGATGAAGATGTAGACCTCCTCGTTCTGCTTATGCGTGTGATAGAAGGGGACTTCGCCGCCCGGCGGCATGGCATTGATCGAAATTTCACAGCCGGTCAGGCCCAGGGTCTCCTTGATGAAGAGTTTGCCCGGGATGTCGAGGCCCGGCAGGTGCACCGTGTAGTCCGGCCATTGGTTCATCGGGCCGGCTTCCATCTGTGCGAAGTGGCGGCCGGTTTTCGTGAGTGTCTGAGTCATGGTGAGGTCCTGTTCAGTTGAGTTATCTACCAGTAGGTAGGTTGGTGGGTCAAAAATTGAGCCGACATGCATCGGCTCGGGAAGAAAACAGAATCAGCTGGCGCGCAGGCGGTCGATGACCCCGTGGGCGCATTGGTCGAAAAACATGTTCGTTCTGGCCGAGCGCGAGACGACCAGGCCACCCTGAAGGGCGGCGATGATGGCGGAGGCGTCCTGCTCGGCGGTGCCCGTCTGCGTCAGCTCGCCCTTGGCGCGGCCGGCCTCGATCACCTGGGTCAGCCACTGCACTTGCAAGTCAAAGAAATGCGCGAGCTGCGGGTGGACACGTTCGTCGAGTGTCATGGCCTCGGCTGACAGCATGCCGCCCATGCAGACCCGCTCGCTGTCGAGGGTTTTGCGGTACAGGTTGGCATAGCCTTCCAGCCGGCCCATGGCGGACGGCTCACTGTGCAGGAGCTGGTCCAGGTATTCCTGCAGCTGGGCCGAATACCGGTCGAGCAGGCGCGACACCAGATCGGTCTTGGTGGCAAAGTGGTGATGCAGGCTCGCCTTGGAGACGCCCACCTCTTTGGCGATGTCGGCGTAACTGAAGCCATTGACGCCCCGCAGCTGAATCAGGCGCTGGGCGATATCCAGAATGTGTTCCTTCATGTCCATGGCGGTGAAATTAACCTACCAGTAGGTAGGTAGTCAACTCACAACATCAATTTGTTTGACCTGCCTGACTTCGTGTCCGCGGCGCTGTGCTCAGTCGCCCCCGGCCTTCAGTGTATTGATGGCCAGCGTGGCGGCTGCCGTCCGTGTCTCGACGCCCTGTTTGGCGAACACGTGCTCCAGGTGCTTGTGCACCGTGCGTGGCGACAGCCCGAGGATGTCGCCGATGTCGCGATTGGTCTTGCCTTTCGTGACCCAGTAGAGCACTTCAGCCTCGCGCTGGGTGAGGCCGAAGGCGGGGATCAGGGCGTCGATGCTGGCACGGTCCGATTCTTCACGCAGGCTCACCAGCCACTCGCCGTCGGCGGTCTGCTCGTTGAGATTGAAGACCAGGCGGCGGTCGGCGACCACCAGCGAGAACGGCAGGACCGTCTGGTTTCCGGTGCGCGCCTGGGCGGAGGCGGTGATCCACTGCAGCAGGTCGGCGGGTGCCTTGTCGCCATCGGGCGGAGCAAACTCGGCCAGCAGTTGCCGTGCTTTCGGGGTTTGCCAGACGAGAGCGCCCGTATCCATGCGGATGGCGATGGTGGCCTGTCCGCTGGCGTCGAGCGCGCTGCGTGCCAGGCTCACCTGCCGGGCGCCCTGCATGTGGGCGGCAATGCGCACGATGACTTCCTGTGGCCGGATCGGCTTGGTCACATAGTCGATGCCGCCGGCCTCGAACGCGGCGACCACGTGTTCGGTCTCGGTCAGGCCGGTCATGAACACGATGGGAATGTGCGCCGTGGCAAAGTCCGCCTTGAGTCGCCGCGCCACTTCGAAGCCGTCCATGCCCGGCATGAGCGCATCGAGCAGGATCACGTCGGGCTGCTGTCGGCCCGCACGCGTCAGTGCAGCCGCGCCGTCCGTGGCGACGAGTACGGTGTAGCCGGCCTCGTCGAGCGCGTCGTGCAGCAAGGACAGGTTGTCCGGGATGTCATCCACGATCAGGACGACTTTGGGGCGATTGGACTCAGAGGTCGGCATCTTGCGAAATGAGACTCATGATGGCGTCGAACTGGAACTGGCTGGCCAGCGTGCGCACCCGGTGGGTGAAAGGGCGGTATCTGGCGTCGGCAGCCTCGATGGCGTCGAGCTGATCGAGCACACCCCGAACATAGCCCATCTCCACCGGGTCGGCGAGGGCGTCGAGCATGGCATCCGGTGGCATGACCAGCGCGCCGGATTCTGACACCGGCGGCGGTGGAGGCGCTTCGATCCAGACAAGATCGAGCTTGTGGGCGATCCAGTCGAGCACTTCTTCGACCTGCACCGGCTTGACCAGGAAGTCTTCCGGGGGCAGGGCGACGTCGTTGTCGAGCCCCTTGTCGAAGGCGTTGGCCGACACCACGGCAATGGCCGCTTGGCTGGTGCCGGTGGCACGAATGCGGCGGATCGTCTCCCAGCCGTCGATGCCGGGCATCGCCAGATCCATGAAGATTACGTCGGGTCTGAATGCGTCTAGCATCTTCAGACATTCAAGTCCGGAGGCGGCTTGCGCCACTTCGAAGCCCAGCGGTTCAAGAACGCTGGTGAGCATCAGCCGGTCATCCGGCTCGTTGTCCACCACCAGCACGCGTTTGCGGGGGCCTTGGTAACCGCGGCGCTTGGCGCGCGCCGGACGCACCACGTCGTCGGCGCCATGCACCTGCGGCAGGAACAGGCGCACCGTAAAGCGGGTGCCGGCGCTCGAGGTCTGGTCCAGCTTCAGTTCGCCGCCCATCACGTCGGCGAACATGCGGCTGATGGTCAGACCCAGGCCCGAGCCGGCAGTGCCGCTGGCCGAGCCGCCGCGACCGAAGGGTTCAAAGATGCGTTCGGCGTCTTCGGGCGAAATACCCGGCCCGGTGTCTTCGATCTGGAAAGTGGCCATTTCGCGGGCGTATCGCACCGTCAGACTGACCCGACCCTGGCGGGTGAACTTGATGGCATTGCCCACCACATTGATCAGAATCTGGCGCAAGCGCTTTTCGTCGGCACGCACGACTGCCGGTAGCGTGCCGTCGATCCGGTAGTCGAACTGCAGCCCCTTGCTGCTGGCTTGCGGCTCGACCATGTCGACCACTTGCTGGAGCAGGGCGGGGAAGTCGATCGGACGGACCTCCAGCGTAAGCTTGCCGCCTTCGATGCGGGCGATGTCCATGGTGCCCTCGATGAGTGAGAGCAGATGGTCGCCACTGCGTCGAATCACCCGGATCGCCTGCTGGCGCTGCGGCGGTATGGTCGGATCGCCATCGAGAATCTGTGCGTAGCCCAGAATCGAGTTCAAGGGGGTGCGCAGTTCGTGGCTGATGGCGCTGATGTAGCGGCTCTTGGCCTGGTTGGCCAACTCCGCCGACTGCTTGGCTTTCTGCAGGGCCTCGTCGGTGCGGCGGTGGTCTTCGATCTCCTGTACCAGCAGTGCGGTCTGGCGGTTGGATTCCTCCTGCGCCACCAGCCGGCTCTTGTTGGTGAGCACCAGCCACCAGGCCACCACCGCGCTCACCAGCACCAGCGCGGCGTATGCCTTGATGAAGGCGTGGCTGAGCGCCGGCCCGAGCGTGTCGGCATCGTTGCCCAGCACACGCAGCTCGTGGAAGTAGAGCACGCCCAGCAAGAAGGCCAGCATGGGCAGAATGGCGCCCATGAGCAGCAGGAAATGACCGACGCCGGTATCAAGGTAGGGCCAAAGCCGGTCGGGCAGGAGGCGCTGCATGGTGCGCATCCACTGCTCGGAGATGCGGGCGTGTGGCTTGCACTGATCATGACAGCGCGCGTCCAGCGAACAGCACAGGGAGCAGATCGGGCCGCCGTAAGCGGGGCAGCTCGATACGTCCTCCGTTTCGTAGGTGCGCTCGCAGATCACGCACTTCTGGTGAGTGGTCGCATAGCGGCCCACCGGGCGTGCCAGGTAGTACTTGCCGCGTGTGGCCAAGGCGATCAGCGGCGAGGTCACCATCGCCGTGACCAGCGCAATCAGTGCCGAGAAGGCCTGGGCCAGTTCGCCGAACAGGCCGAAGTAGGCGCTGATCGACAGCACCGAGGCGAGCAGCATGGCACCGACCCCGACCGGATTGATGTCATAGAGGTGAGCGCGTTTGAACTCGATGCCCTTGGGTGACAGCCCCAGGGGCTTGTTGATCACCAGATCGGCCACCACCGCCATCATCCACGAGATGGCGATATTGGAGTAAAGCCCGAGTACCCGGCCCAGTGCCTGGAACACGTCGAGCTCCATGAGCACCAGGGCAATGATGGTATTGAACACCACCCACACCACCCGGCCCGGATGGCTGTGGGTGAGCCGGGCAAAGAAGTTGGACCACGCCAGCGAGCCGGCGTAGGCGTTGGTCACGTTGATCTTCAGCTGGGAGATGATCACGAAGATGGCGGTGGCAGCGACGGCCCAGCCGGCGTGCGAAAACACGTATTCGTAGCCGACCAGGTACATCTGGTTCGGGTCCACCGCGCGCTCGGGCGGTACCGAGTGGCTGATGGCCAGATAGGCGAGCAGGGCGCCGCCGAGCATCTTGATGACGCCAGGAATGACCCAGCCCGGTCCGCCCACCAGTACGGCCAGGTTCCATCGCTTGCGATTGGCGGCGTTGCGCTCGGGCATGAAACGCAGGTAGTCCACCTGCTCGCCCATCTGCGTGATGAGCGCGATGCCCACCGTGAGCGCCGCGCCGAAGGCCAGCAGGTTGAACTCGCCATAGACGCCGTCCTGCCCCGGATAAGCCACCATGCCGGCAATGACGCCGGGGTTCTGCTTGAGCACGTAGATGAACGGCACCACCAGCATGACCAGCCACAGGGGCTGGGTGATGACCTGTAACCAGCTGATGGCGGTGACCCCGTGGGTGACCAGCGGAATGACGACCAGCGCGCAGATCAGGTAACCCCACACCGGCGGTATGTTGAAAGCCAGGTCGAGCGCGTAGGCCATGATGGCCGCTTCGAGCGCAAAGAAGATGAAGGTGAAGCTCGCGTAGATCAGCGAGGTGATGGTCGAACCCAGGTACCCAAAGCCCGCGCCCCGGGTGAGCAGGTCCATGTCCAGCCCGTAGCGGGCGGCGTAGCGGCTGATCGGCAGGCCGGCCATGAAGATGATGAGGCCGGTGGCGACGATGGCCCACAACGCATTCCAGAACCCGTATTCCACCAGCAGGGCGCCGCCCACGGCTTCGAGCACCAGAAAGGCGGCCGCGCCAAACGCCGTGTTCGCCACCCTGAGTTCCGACCACTTGCGAAAGCTGTGGGGCGTGAAGCGCAGGGCGTAGTCTTCGAGCGTCTCGCGTGCCACCCAGGTGTTGTAGTCGCGGCGGACCTTGATGACACGTTGCGCAGGGGCGGGCTGAGTGGGGTCGTTCAAGGCGATGGGCGGGCAGAGTCGGTGACAGGCGAAGCATACCTGCACGGGCAGGGTGCGCCTATGCGCGCTTCGGCGTAGGCCGGGCCGGGTTTTGAGCCTGGGTGAATGTGACAGACGCAGTTGCCTGTGTGTCGTGACGGGGCTGGATGGTGATTTGCGGACGTATCGTGCCGGATCAACGTTCTTGCATTTGAATTTTTGATTCAACGCGTTGAAATGTAATGAAAAATCGTCACTATCAAGCCAGCGGGAGCGTTACGACTTGTGTCTTAGTGACGGTGAAATCGATCGTTTGAACGGGTTTCACATGACTGTAATGTTTCTGACAAATAATGGCGCCGCTCGAGAGACAACACCGATCCGGTGCCGACTCTCAACGAACATAGCGACCGCCCGCCGATGTGGCAGGTGGCGCCAAAGCTTCATCTCTACAGGAGGTTTCTTGATGAAAAAGGCGGCTTTCGCCCTGGCTGCACTGACGGCAGCTTCGATCGGCTCTGCTTTTGCACAGGCTTCGCGTGACTACATCAGTATCGTGGGTTCCTCCACGGTGTATCCGTTCGCTACCGTTGTGGCCGAGCAGTTCGGCAAGGCGACCAAGTTCAAGACGCCTAAGATCGAATCCACTGGTTCGGGCGGCGGCATCAAGCTGTTCTGTGCCGGTGTGGGCGTTCAGCACCCGGACATCACCAACGCTTCGCGCGCCATCAAGTCCACCGAAGTGGAGCAGTGTGCTGCCAATGGCGTGAAGGAAATCGTTGAAGTCAAGATCGGCTACGACGGCATCTCCGTGGCCCACGCCAAGACCGGCAACCCGGTCAACGTGACCCGCAAGGAACTGTACCTGGCCCTGGCCAAGGACGTGCCGAATCCGGACGGCTCCGAGACCATGGTGCCGAACCCGTACAAGACCTGGAAGGACATCAACGCTGCGCTGCCGGCCACCAAGATCGAAGTGCTTGGCCCCCCGCCGACCTCCGGCACGCGTGACGCCTTCGTGGAACTGGTGATGGATACCGGTTGCGAAGAGTTCCCGTTCCTCAAGGCCATGGCCAAGACCGACAAGAAAGCCTTCAAGGGCGCTTGCCAGACCATGCGTGAAGACGGTGCTTTCATCGAAGCCGGTGAAAACGACAACCTGATCGTGCAAAAGCTCGAAGCCAACCCGGCTGCCTACGGCATCTTCGGTTTCAGCTTCCTGGACCAGAACCGCGACAAGGTTGAAGGTGTGTCGATCGAAGGCGTCAAGCCCGAGTTCGAAACCATCGCCTCCGGCGACTATCCGGTGTCCCGCCCGCTGTTCTTCTACGTGAAGAAGGCGCACGTTGGCGTGATCCCGGGCATGAAGGAATACCTTGCCGAGTTCACCAGCGAGAAGTCCATGGGCCAGGAAGGCTATCTGGCCGAGCGCGGTCTGATTCCGCTGCCCGCCGAGGAATACGCTGCAGTTAAAAATGCAGTGATGAACCTCACTCCGATGAAGTAAAATGTCGGGCCGGCAGGTGGGGTTCGTGCCCCGCCTGCCGATTTGCTTTTTCCGATAGCGACATTCCATCGTGACCCAGACGCCGATCATTCTCTTGTTGCTGCTGGCTTTTTGCTCGGCGGCTTTTTATGTTGGGCGCCGCCGGGCGCTAAGCGTCGCAGGCGGCCAGATCCGAAACCTGCATTCGCTCCCCGGTTACTACGGCCTGTATGTAGCGCTTTGGGCTGCCTTGCCTGCCCTGATTCTTTTCGGCTTGTGGTCGGCCTTCGAAGGTTCGATCATCACCCAGATGGTGGTGGCCGAGATGCCCGCGAGCGTGCGCGCACTTGAGCCGGCCAAGCTCAACCTGCTGGTCAATGATCTGCACAATCTGGTTTCCGGCAACGTGGTTTCCGGAACGCCTGATGCCGCCATGCAGGCGGCCGCCGAGCGTTACAGGAACCTGCAATCCATTGCCAGTGCAACGCTGATTGCGGTGACCTTCGGCATCGCTGCTGTCGCCGGCTGGTTCGCGTTCTCCCGCATTCGTCCGCATCATCGCGCCCGCAACGGCGTCGAGCGCATCATCATGGGCGTGCTGATTGCCAGCTCGCTCGTCGCGATCCTCACCACCGTCGGCATTGTGCTGTCGGTGCTGTTCGAGTCGATCCGTTTCTTTCATGCTGTGCCGTTCCACGAGTTTCTGTTCGGTCTGAACTGGAGCCCGCAGATCGCCATCCGCGCCGACCAGGCCGGGTCGACCGGTGCATTTGGCGCCGTGCCCCTGTTTGCCGGCACCATGCTCATTACCGTCATCGCCATGGTGGTGGCCGTCCCCATCGGACTGATGGCGGCCTTCTACCTGTCAGAGTATGCCGGGCCAAAAGTCCGTTCCACGGCCAAGCCGCTGCTTGAGGTGCTCGCCGGCATCCCGACCGTGGTGTATGGCTTCTTCGCCGCACTGACCGTAGCGCCGTTCATCCGTGACTCGGGCACGATCCTTGGGCTCGATGTGGCCTCGGAGAGTGCGCTGGCTGCCGGTCTGGTCATGGGCATCATGATCATTCCCTTCGTTTCCTCGCTGTCCGACGACGTGATCAATGCCGTGCCCCAGTCACTGCGTGATGGCGCCTACGGCATGGGGGCGACCCAATCCGAAACCATCCGCAAGGTGATCTTTCCTGCAGCGTTGCCGGGGATTGTTGGTGCCGTGCTGCTGGCGGTCTCCCGTGCCGTGGGTGAAACCATGATTGTGGTCATGGCCGCCGGTCTGTCGTCCAACCTGACCGCCAACCCGCTTGAGGCGGTGACGACGGTGACCGTGCAGATCGTGACGCTGCTGGTGGGTGACCAGGAGTTCGACAGCCCGAAAACACTGGCGGCCTTTGCACTGGGCCTGATGCTGTTCGTCACGACCCTGTGCCTGAACGTTTTCGCCCTTTACATCGTGCGCAAGTACCGAGAGCAGTATGACTGATCAAACCAACGCTCAGACCCGGAGCCGCGGGGAGCGCAATTTCGAAGTCGTCATGGCGGGCATGAAGAAGCGCCGCGCGGCGGAAGTGCGGTTCCAGCTGTATGGCAAGGTGGCCGTCGGCTTGGGTCTGCTCTTCCTGTGCCTGCTGCTGTTCAGCATTGTCAGCAAGGGATATTCCGCCTTCTGGCAGACCTACATCCGGCTCGATGTGCCCGTGATTGCCGCAGACGTTGATCCCGAAGGCAAACACAATGTGGCCGCCATTCGCGCGGCCAACTATTCGGGCATGATCAAGCAGCACCTGCGCGAGCTGTTCCCGGAAGTGACCGAGCGACGCGAGAAGTTCGCCCTTTACGGGCTGGTGAGCAACGGTGCCTCGTTCGAGCTGCGCGACAGGATTCTGGCCAATCCCGAACTCATCGGTCAGACCGTGAGTTTGTGGGTGCCTGCGGACGACGATGTAGACATGCTCATGAAAGGGCATATCGATCGCAACGAGCCGGAAGTTGACCGCCGTATCAAGGACAACCAGCTGGCCTGGATCGACAAGCTCCAGAGCGAAGGCCGTCTTGAGTCCCGCTTCAACGTGGCGTTCTTCACCAACGGTGATTCGCGTGATCCGGAACTGGCCGGCATTCGCGGCGCGCTGACGGGCTCGATCCTGACCTTGATCGTGACCCTGTCACTGTCGTTCCCCATGGGCGTGCTGGCGGCGGTCTATCTTGAGGAGTTCGCACCCAAGAATCGCTGGACCGACCTGATCGAGGTGAACATCAACAACCTCGCTGCCGTGCCTTCGATCGTGTTCGGTCTGCTCGGCCTGGCGGTGTTCATCAACTTCTTCGGCCTGCCGCGTTCCGCACCGCTGGTCGGTGGTCTGGTGCTCACGCTGATGACCCTGCCGACCATCATCATCGCCGGTCGGGCCGCACTCAAGTCGGTGCCGCCGTCCATTCGCGAAGCAGCACTGGGCATTGGCGCATCACCCATGCAGACGGTGTTCTATCATGTGCTACCGCAGGCTTTGCCTGGCATGCTGACCGGTACGATCATCGGTATGGCGCAGGCGCTGGGTGAGACCGCGCCCCTGCTGATGATCGGTATGGTCGCCTTTATTGCCGACGTGCCCTCGGGCGTGTTCGACCCGTCGACTGCACTGCCGGTGCAGATCTACCTGTGGGCAGACAGCCCCGAGCGTGCCTATGTGGAACGTACCTCGGCCGCGATTATCGTGCTGCTCGTGTTTCTTGCCGCCATGAACGCCATTGCGGTGCTGCTGCGCAAGCGATTTGAGCGTCGCTGGTAAGGAGGGCAAAATGAAAATGAATTTTGATGAGGCGAACGTGCCCGAAACTGCAGAAAAAGCCATGAGTGCTGAAACGTTTGAAGACACGGCAAAAGTGGAAAGCAATGCGCGCAAGTCCACCGCGACGGTTCACCGTGACAGCCGTACCACCGTGGGTGAGCCGCGAGTTGAAGATCCGCGTATTCGCTGTACCGACGTGAACGTCTATTACGGCGAAAAGCACGCCATCAAGAACATCAGCCTCGATGTTGGCAAGGGCGAGGTGCTGGCCATGATCGGTCCGTCCGGTTGCGGCAAGAGTACCTTCCTGCGGTGTATCAACCGGATGAACGACACGGTGTCGATCGCCCGCGTGACCGGCGAGATTCTGCTCGACGGTGAGAACATCATGGACAAGAACGTGGATGTGGTGCCGTTGCGCGCCCGTGTTTCCATGGTCTTCCAGAAGCCGAACCCGTTCCCGAAGTCCATCTACGAGAACATCGCGTTCGGGCCGCGTATTCACGGGCTGGTTCAATCCAAGGCTGACCTAGACGAAGTGGTTGAAAACAGTCTGCGCAAAGCCAACCTGTGGGATGAAGTCAAGGATCGTCTGGACGATCCTGGTCTGGGACTGTCAGGTGGCCAGCAGCAGCGTCTGTGTATCGCCCGTTCGATTGCCATCGAGCCCGAGGTGATCCTCATGGATGAGCCGTGCTCGGCGCTCGATCCGATCTCCACTGCCAAGGTCGAGCAGCTCATCGATGAACTGCGTCAGCAGTATTCCATCTGTATCGTCACCCATTCGATGCAGCAGGCAGCGCGGGTGTCCCAGCGCGTGGCTTATTTCCATCTGGGTGATCTGATCGAGATCGGCTCGACCGACGATATCTTCATCAATCCGCGTCATCAGCTGACCGAGGATTACATCACCGGTCGATTCGGCTGATTGTAGATTCTCAGCATCAAATGAAACGCCCCTGCGAAGGGGCGTTTTTTCATGGCAGCGTGATGGTCAGTGTCGGCGCTCTGGGCGCAAGCTGAACGATCTGCTGATAAGGCTGCAGGGCCTCGCGGGTCTGGCGCGCCAGCAGATGGTTCATCCCAAGATAGGCGATGAGACCGCCAAAGGAAAAAACTGCCGCCAGCACCCAGACCGGGAGTTCGCGCTTGAGCGTGTGCGACACCTTGTCCGGAATCTTCCAGTGCGGCGCGAAGGCATTCTTCTTGCCCTTGATGTGGGCGATCTGCTCGCCCAGCTGACTGGTCAGATAGGCGAGTTTCTCGGGGCCTTCGAGCATGTATTTGCCCTGAAAGCCCAGCAACAGGCACATGTGGAAGACCTCGAGCGCCTGAATGCGGCTCGCGCCACCGTTGCGGGCTTTTTCCAGCTTGTCGAAAAAGTGTTCTCCGGCCAGTTGATCGCCGAAAAGGCTCAGCTGAAGCGGTCGGCGCTGCCAGATCTCGCGAATGCTCAAGCGGGAAGACAGGATCGTCTCGTCGACCATGGCGCAGAAGGCATACTTGCCATCGAAGATGTCCTCGGAGGCGAAGTTCATGCGTTGGGCCCGGCGCTCGAACTCGCCCAGAAACTTCTGGATCTGCGTGGTGAACCGGTCAGCGTCGTCCGGCGACTTCTGGTTCTTCAGCAGAAAGATCATGTAGAGACCGTCGTAGAGCAGGTCGACAAGACTATGCGCCGTCGTGTTGGGCTCGACACTCGGGTCGGGTTTGGCGAAATCACCGAACAGGGAAGGGGGCGGGGCGGGAATGGTCATGAGTTAACGGCAATGAGTTCGAGTTTCAGATCCCCGAAGCTCTCGGGAATGTAGATGGTGATCGTGCCCGCCTGCAGCATGCGGTCATACAGCGCCGAGCGTCGATCCAGCGAAAAGTAGGTGGCATTCGGCTTGACCGGGATCGCCGGAGGCACTTGTGCCGCATGCTCCAGCCGGACCCCGCCCATGGCAGAGAGAACGAGCTTGTCCACATCGTCTGGCGCCCCGACCTTGAACTGCAACGGCACCGATTCGATGAGTTGCGCCATGGGCATGGCGGCCTGAATGGACAGGTAGAACGCGGTGTCGTCGTCGATCTTCTCCGACTCGAGGCGTCCCATGTGGAAGGCAGGCTTCGGCTCGGACAGGGCGATCGAGAAGTAACGGGTCGAAATCACGGTCTCGAGAAGTTCGCGCAACAGATGGTCGAGCTTGAGAAACGCAGGGCCCGGGTTTGCATGCTCGTAGGCGGGCAGGTCGTTGACCGTGAACCCCTTCGAAAAGGTCATGAGGCCGCCGGCTAGTCGCAACAGCTCCTGGAACAGTCGCTCTGGATGAAGCAGCGGATTCTGATGCAGGTGCGAGAGTGCGGCGAAAGCGCTGCTGGCCGTATGCAGCAGCCAGAAAGAGGCAACATCGCCCGAACGGAATTCAATGATGTGTTTCGACGGTTCACGGTGAAACCCGTACAGCGCGTTGATCTTGGCTTGCAGCGCATCGAGCAGACGGCGCAACTGGAGCTGGAGCAGCGGTGCGCCTGCCAGTGTCAATGACGGGGGCACAAACCGTGGATCCTTCTCGTAGCCGTTTGCCGGGGTCTTGCGAAGACGCAGGATGGGAACGGTCAGGTAAGCGTCGGTACTTTCGCTCGCGGCCTTGAGCACCGATGTCTTGACGAGCACGGGCAGCGGGGCCTCGGCCGCGTCGGTAAACAGATCAACGGTGTCGCGATTGTCGATCAGGTATCGGGTGCTTTCCTCCGTGTCGCCCTCCGGGCTGGCGTTTCCACCATGTGGCCTGAGATGCTGGACCGCGAGCAAGATGTCCGTGGCACCCTCGTCGAGATCGAGTCCATCGAGTGAGAGCGGGGCGGGCAGGCGGTCCTCGTCGGGCGCCAGATAACGCTCTCCATTGGGGAGGACTGCGTCGATGCGTTCAATGCGCAAGGTGCCGCTGGACAATGCATCCTGATCGATGTCGAGGCTGCGAAGCCCCCAGCCAAACGGTTGCGCTGTCAGCAGTGCCTGACGGATCTGAGCTTCGTGATAGGCGTCCTGCTGCTGAAAATGCTGTGGGCGGAGGAAAAGGCCTTCGCCCCAGAGTACTTTGGCGTGACGGGTCAATGGAGCGTCCTGTACTTCAAGAGCCACAACGCACGCCGGCGAGGCGTGCCGCAGTTGCGGCGTTTTGGGGGTTGGTGAGTTGACCGTGCCCGACGGTCATCGAGCAGGCATGCAGTCCGACGGCAATGCCTTCGTCATTGTCGGTGGTTGTGTCGAAGGCATACTTCCAGCGACTGGGCGCCGGCGAATGGAACAGGGCGACGATACCGATGACATGCGTCTGTTCATCCAGCCGCTCTTCGATCGAATAGGACTTGCCCGGGAGCAGCATCATCTCGCGAACGTGGACGACCTCGTCGGCGAGCTGGCTCTGTTCCTCTCCCGGATTGGCGAACTGGGCATAGCTGAGCGAAGAGAATCCCGCGTCGGATTTGAGCTGATATATCCGCACCAGCAAAGCCAGAGGTTCACCATCAGACGTGCTGTTGAGGGCGTCGCCCGTATCCAGACGGACGGTGACTGTCTTGGGGCCCTCTTTGGACTTGAGGCCGCTCGTCTCGAGTGCCGCATTCACTGCGGCGCCGACAACCTGCACGGCGGTGGCCGTTCCACACCCGGTTAATGTCAAGCAAATACAAAGGGTTGCCGCAATCAACGTCGCGGACCGGGAAACAGTCGAGTGGAAAGTCACGAAATGTCTGAGGAAAGTGTGAGCAAATGCTTAAGAGATATGCAAATGCGTTGCTTTAAAAGAGATGTCAATGTACTATGGCGCTCCGCATTTGGCAATGTCTATGGCATCATGCCGCTCGTTGCCAGTCCAGATGTTTGATAGGTGTTTTATGTTGTTTTTCGGTCGTGGGGCGCTCCTCCCTCTCTTCGGTTTGCTGCTTGTGCTCTCAGGTTGTGCGACCACAACCAAGCCGCTCTCCGATATGGATTTTGCCAAGGCGATGGAGAGTTCCGAAAAGCAGGTCACTGGACTCATCGGCGAAAAGAAGTCGAATGAGGCGGTGGCCATGCTCAGCAAACTGGCCAGCGAAAACCCCACGCGCAAGGCGCCCTGGGCGCGACTCGCAAAGCTCTACTTCGATGCAGCCAATTATGGTGAGGCGATCGTCGCGGCCGATGAGGTTCTTCAGCGTGATCCGGCCGATCGCGTTGCCAAGAGCATTCGTGCGGTCAGTGGTCTGCGGGTTGCGACCCAGTCTCTCGATGATCTGAGAAATGATGAAGACATGAAGGGGTCTGCACGCGCCGATGCGGTCAACCTGGCGAAGGTGCTCAGAGAAACCTTGGGTGAAGAGGTGCTCGTGCCTCCTGTCGATAAGGAAGCCCAGGCCCGGGCTGAGGAAGAGGCCAAGGCGAAAGCCAAGGCGCGGGCGCGAGCGCGCTACCTCAAGCGCAAGGCTGCCGAAGCGGCGGCCAAGACCGAGAGTGCAGTGGCTGCAAAACCTGACGTCAAGGTGAACGGAGATCCGTTCAGCGCTCTCGAATAATTCAACGCCATGCTGTTGCTCGTCGAAGTGACAGTGGCCTCTCGGAGTGTCGGCTCAGGCGCTGCACTCCATCCCTGAACAGGAGATGATCGTGTCCAAGAAAGAAAGTGTTCAGAAGCGCCTGCAGAAGGTGCGTCCGCCGCGCGTTCAGCTGACGTATGACGTCGAGAAAGGTGACGCTGTCGAGCAGAAGGAAATTCCGTTTGTGGCAGGTGTGCTCGGCGATTTTGCCGGACAAAGCCAGGCGCCTCAGGGCAAGCTCCGCGATCGCAAGTTCGTCAATGTTGATCTTGATAACTTTGACGACGTCATGGGTGCGATTGCGCCTCGTGCCGCGTATCGCGTCAAGAACCGACTGTCGGAAGACGGCGGGGAGCTCGGCGTTGATCTGACCTTCAACAAGTTCGAAGATTTTCGGCCGGAGTCCGTCGTCGAGCAGGTCGAGCCGCTGAGAAAGTTGATGGAAGCGAGATCCAAACTTGCCGATCTTCGCAACAAGTTGGCCGGTAACGAAAAGCTCGAGGATCTGCTTGCTGAGGTGCTTCAGAGCACCGAGCAACTGCAGGCTCTCGGTGAAGGCAAGTCGAAGTCGGAGGATCAGTAATGAGTGCCCAGGCCGAAATGTCAAATGGCGCGACCGTAGCCGAAGGCAGTCTGCTCGACTCGATCGTCGCTGAAAGTCGGGTTGCCCGTTCGGACGCTGAGCGCGAGCGCGCCAAAGATATCATCAGCGAGTTCGCCAGTCAGGTGCTTGAGGGCGAGGTCGTGGTGTCCGAGAACCTCGCTGCGTCACTCGATGCCCGGGTGGCGGAACTTGATCGCCTGATCTCGTCTCAGCTGAGTGAAGTGATGCACGCGCCCGAGTTTCAGGCGCTCGAAAGTGCCTGGACCGGCCTGCACTATCTGTGCAAGCAGACCTCGACCGGCGAGCTGATGAAGATCAAGCTCATGAGTGCGACCAAGAAGGAGCTGGTCAAGGACTTCAAGACGGCCATCGATTTCGATCAAAGCGCGCTCTTCAAGAAAGTGTACGAAGAAGAGTTCGGTACGTTTGGCGGTTCTCCGTTTGGGACGCTGATCGGGCAGTTCGAGGTCTCGCGTCAGCCGGAAGACATGTACTTCCTCGAGCAGATGTCCCACGTAGCAGCCGCAGCGCATGCACCGTTCATTTCTGCGGCGTCTCCCGACATGTTCGGACTCGAAACCTTCACGGATCTGGGCAAGCCGCGCGATCTGTCGAAAGTGTTCGATACCGTTGAGTACGCCAAATGGAAATCCTTCCGCGAAGCGGAAGATTCGCGTTACGTTGGCCTCACCTTGCCGCATTTCCTGGGTCGCTTGCCTTACAACCCGGTGGACGGCATCACCACCGAGGGCTTCAACTTCGTCGAAGAAGTGGATGGCTCCGATCACAGCAAGTACCTGTGGTGTAACGCGGCGTTTGCGTTTGCTGCACGACTGACCAGTGCCTTTGAAAGCTACGGCTGGTGTGCCGCTGTCCGGGGCGTGGAAGGTGGCGGTCTCGTTGAAGACCTGCCGACGCACACCTTCCGCACCGACGATGGCGAAATCGCGCTGAAATGCCCGACCGAAGTGGCCATTACCGATCGTCGCGAGAAAGAGCTGAGCGACCTGGGATTCATGCCGCTGGTTCATTGCAAGAACACCGATTACGCGGCCTTCTTTGGTGCCCAGTCGTGCCAGAAGCCCAAGAAGTACGATACCGACGCGGCCAACGCCAATGCATCGCTCTCCGCACAGCTGCAATACATCTTTGCCGTGTGCCGTATCGCGCACTACATGAAGGCGATGATGCGCGACAAGATCGGTAGCTTCGCGTCTGCGGCAAACGTCGAGATGTACCTCCAGCGCTGGGTGGATCAGTACGTGACTGCCGACGATTCCGCATCGCAAGAGACCAAGGCTCAGTTCCCGCTTCGTGAAGCTTCCATTGAAGTGAGTGAAGTGCCGGGCCGTCCTGGCGTCTATCGCGCCGTGTCGTTCATTCGACCCCATTTCCAGCTCGACGAATTGTCGGTATCGCTTCGCCTGGTGGCAGAGCTGCCCAACTCGAACGGCTAAACAGAACATTGACCCCGCAGACCCCGTTTCTACGCAAGGAGTAGATCAGCAATGAAGGATATTTACGTCGAATTCAAGGGTAGCGACCTGAAGGGTGACTCCCGCGACGCCAAGCACAAGGATCAGGTTGAAGTGTCGACCTGGAGTCACACCATGCGTCAACCCAAGTCGGCGACCGCGTCGGCAGCGGGTGGTCACACGGCCGAGCGTGTCGAGCACGGCGAGATGATCTTCACCAAGGACATCGATGGTTCGAGCCCCAAGCTCTACCAGGCATGCTCCTCGGGTCTGGTCGTCAATGACGTGATCATCTATTTCTACCGTGCTTTCGGTGGCAAGAACACCACTGGCAACCCCAGCGGTACCCAGAACCGTCACCAGTACATGAAGATCGAACTGAAGAACGTGATCGTTTCTTCCGTTTCCCCGTCTGTGTCCGACGAAGGCATCCCGTCCGAGACCTTCTCTCTGAAGTATTCCGCTGTGAAGTGGACCTACGACGAGCTGAACATCGACGGTAACAAGTCCGGCAAGGTCAACATCCAGGGCGCCTGGAACCTGGCCAAGAACACGCCGAGCCTGACGTAATCGGTCGGTTGTTCCAAGGAACGGCGGAACGTTTGTTCCGCCGTTCTTTTTGGTTGGATCCGCCATGAAAGGCTTCGAACCCTCCCTGCTCGACAAGCTCTTCTGCGACGACGTGGCTTCGCCTGTTCGACGCAGGCTTTCGCTCGACGAATTGAAAGACTCGGTCGCCCGAGATCTCGAGGCGCTGCTCAATGCCCGGACGACGGTTGACGAAGGCTTGTCCAAGGCGTTTCCGGAGAGCATGCGCTCTGTGGTGACGTTTGGCCTGAATGACTTTGCCGGCATGTCCCTGGCGAGCGTGCATGACAGGGCCCGGATTTGCCAGTCGATCGAGCGGACGATCGCTCGTCATGAGCCCCGCTTGCGCGACGTTCGCGTCAACCTAGAGCTGGATCGGCACTCGATCAATGCGCTGTTCTTCTCGATCAAGGCCATGCTGGTGGTTCGTCCCGCGCAAGAACCTGTGAGTTTCGACGCCATGCTGCAGCCCACGACGCTTCAGTATTCGGTCAATCGCCAGATCAACCGGGGCCTTGGAGGCTAAATGGAAGATCTGCTGCCTTACTACGAGCGCGAGCTGGCCTTTCTCAGAAGGCATTCGCGGGAGTTTGCCGAGCGGTACCCGAAAATTGCCTCTGGTTTGCTGTTGTCGGGCGAAGGCTGTGACGATCCGCATATCGAACGGATGATCGAATCCTTCGCGCTGCTGAACGCACGCGTCAGCAAGAAGATCGAAGACAGCTATCCGCAATTTACCGAGGCGTTGCTCAACGTTCTCTACCCGCACTACCTGAGACCGTTTCCCGCGTGCTCGATTGCATATTTCGACACCGAAGGCGCTGACCTTCAACTGTCGTCGCCGGCAAGCCTGCCCCGAGGTACCGAACTGACGTCCCGTCCCATCAAAGGGGCAAACTGCCGATTCAGGACAGCATGGGATGTCGAACTAGCGCCTATCAGGGTCAGTGGTCTGGAGTTCGACCCCCTGGTTCGAGCGCCGTCCTCCGTGCGGGTCCCCGTCAAGACGTCGGCCCTGTTGACCTTGTCGCTGGATGTGCCGGCCACAGAGGAGGGTTGGCGCGTTCAAAGTCTGTCGCGTCTGCGCTGTTACATCGATGCCGAGCCCTCGATTGCCGCCGCCCTGCGCGACTGCCTGTTCGTCAGGCTGAAGGGGCTCTGGGCGTCGGGCTCGGATGAGCTCTGGCGCAAGGCTGATCCTGCGCTGATTCAGCCGGTCGGGTTTGATGACGAGGAGGCGTTGATCGAGATACCCGACAGTACGCACGCGGCGTATCGCATCCTGACCGAGTATTTTGCCTTTGCCGAGAAGTTCAATTTCTTCGATGTCGATCTGTCGAAACTACCCGGATCGGCCCGGCGCGGGAGCCGACTGAACATCCACCTTGCGTTTTCGGACCTGAGCGCCGACAGCGATGCGGCTCGACTGCTGCAGACGCTGGGCCCAAAGAATATCCGTCTCGGTTGTGTTCCGGTGGTGAATCTGTTCGAACAGCGCGGCGAGCCGATTCGAGTGACCCACCGCCAGACCACTTACCCGGTGGTCGCCGACGCGCGTCGCGCCTATGCCTACGAGGTGTATTCAATTGACTCGGTTCGCCGTGTCAGGCAAAGCGCGCAGGGCGAGCACATCACCGAATTCCGCCCGTTTTTCTCCTTGCGGCACGGCGAGGTGCCGGAGGAAAACGGTAACTACTGGTATGCAGAACGCAATGAACTGGTGGCTGAGCGGAGTCCGGGGTATGAACTTGAGTTGTCGGTGGTTGATGCCGATTTCGATCCCCTGGAGCGCTACGCAGACACCCTGAGCGTCAAGCTCAAATGCACCAACCGGGACTTGCCGACGGCGATGTCGATCGGTATGCCCAGTGGAGACCTCTTTCTTGAGGGCGGCTCGGTCGCCAAGTCGATTCGTCTCTTGCGCAAACCGACGCAACCCGCACGATTCGAGCATCGACGCAGTGGGCAGTGGCGTCTGATCTCCCATCTGTCGCTCAACCATCTTTCGCTGACGCGCAGCGGATTGTCAGCATTCAAGGAAATGCTCACGCTCTACGATCTGCCTCGCACTGCGGTTACGCGCCGGCAGATCGACGGCATCATCGATATCGATCATGCCGACAAGACCGTGTGGATGGCCGGTCAGCCCTTCGCCAGCTTTGTCCGTGGCGTCGAAGTCACGCTGACGGTGGACGAAGAGAGCTTTGTCGGTACCGGGCTGCATGTCTTCGCCCAGGTGCTGGACCGATTCCTGGGGCTTTACGTGCACCTGAACAGTTTCATCCAGCTCGTGCTGATTTCCAGCCGTACCGGGGAGGTATTGATCCGATGCGAACCGCGCACCGGCAATTCGATCCTGGGCTAATCGATCAGATCGAGCAATCGCCACAACAGTTCGAGTTTTTCCAGGCGGTGCGACTGCTCGATCGTTTCTTTCGCGCGCATGGCCGCGGTCGGGGGAACGACGAGGGTGCTGTCTCCGATCTGATCCGTTTTCGAAATTCGCTGCAGCTGTCTTTTGCGCCCAGTCAGATCGAAGCCGCATTGATCGAAGCCGACACTGCCGCGCCTGAGAGTGCGCATCCGAGCCGCAGCATTCGGTATGTCCAGATCACCCCGGCGTTCATGGGCATGCTGGGCATGCATGGGACACTTCCCGTGCATTACACCGAGTCGGTGGAGCGACGCGAACGATTTAACCGCGACCGCAGCGCCCGCGCTTTTTTCGATCTGTTCTCGAATCGGGCGGTCGGCCAGTTTTATCGCGCCTGGCGAAAGTACCGGCTGGCAGTCCAGTACGAAACCGACCGGCGTAATCGTTTCCTGCCCCTCATTCTGGCACTCGGCGGCTTGGGCTTCGAATCTCTGCGCGACCGTCTTGCCGCGTCACCCGGGCGTATCGATGATGAATCGATTGCCCATTTCGCCGGGCTCATGCGCCAGCGGCCGGTGTCGGCGGTTGCATTGCAAAGCATGCTGAGCCAGTACTTCGGTGTTCAAGTGCGTATCGAACAGTTCGTGGGGCGCTGGTATGCACTCCCGAAAGAACAGCGCACGACGCTCGGGGGACGCAACGCGTGCCTGGGTCAAACGGCCATGTCCGGTGAGCGGGTCTGGCAGCGAAATCTCAGGGTACGCGTGCACATTGGTCCGCTTGCCCGCGAAACCTATGAATCTTTCCTGCCCCAAGGCGAGCAGGCTTGCGCACTCGAAAAACTCCTGTCACTCGCCACGGGGTCCCAGTTCGAATACGAAGTACGGCCGATTCTCAGAGCGGCTGACGTCAGACCAACCCAACTGAGTTCTCACGGAGGCGTTCGGCTTGGTTTCGACGCCTTCATGGTCACGCGTGACGTTCACGAAGACCGCGCCGACACGGTGTTTGAACTCCATGCCATTCACTGAAAAATCGAATCGTCATGAGCACATCCCTGAAAACACTCATCAGCAAACTCAACGACCCGTGCCGCGCAGCGGCCGAACGTGCCGCCAACCTGTGCATCTCGAGGGGAAACTACGAGGTGGATCTGGAGCATTTGTTCCTGGCCTTCACCGAACAGCCGGATTCAGATTTCATTACCGTGGCCAAGCGCAGCGGCATCAGTCCGTCCGCGCTTGAGCGGGATCTGTCCGAGGAGATCTCGCGATTCAAGACTGGCAATACGCGTACGCCGGTATTCTCTCCGCATGTGCCCAAGCTGTTCGAGCAGGCCTGGTTGATTGCATCGCTCGACACTCACAACCCGCGCATCCGCTCAGGCCACCTGTTGCTGGCCATGATGAACGAGCCCGACCTGTCCCAACTGGCCTTCCGCGGCTCCAGGCAGTTCGAGAAAATCAAGCGCGAGTCGCTCAAGCACGAATTCGACAAACTGACCGATGGCTCGGCGGAGGCCCGCGCAGCGCGCGGCATGCAGGATGCCACGGACAACGCGGTCGATGACGAGGCTGCGGTCTTGGGGCAGGGCGGCGCCTCTGCCACGCCGGCGCTGGACCAGTTCACCACCAATCTCACCCAGCGTGCCCGGGATGGAAAGATCGATCCGGTGATCGGTCGCGATGCCGAGATTCGGCAGACCATCGACATTCTCATGCGCCGGCGCCAGAACAATCCGATTCTGACCGGTGAAGCCGGCGTCGGTAAAACGGCGGTCGTTGAGGGGCTCGCACTGCGCATTGCCAAAGACGACGTACCGCCACCGCTGGTCGGCGTCGAACTGCATACCCTCGACATGGGCTTGCTGCAAGCCGGCGCCAGCGTAAAGGGCGAATTCGAGAACCGCCTGAAGAATGTCATCGACGAGGTCAAGAAGAGTCCCAAGCCGATTATTCTCTTCATCGACGAGGCCCACACCATGATTGGTGCCGGTGGGCAGTCCGGGCAGAACGACGCGGCCAATCTGCTCAAGCCGGCCCTGGCGCGCGGCGAACTGCGCACGGTGGCTGCAACGACGTGGGCGGAATACAAGAAGTACTTCGAAAAAGATGCCGCGCTCGCGCGTCGCTTTCAGGTGGTGAAGGTCGAAGAGCCCTCCGAGTCACTCGCTGCGGCCATGCTGCGCGGCATGGTGCCGCTCATGGAGTCGCATTTCGGTATTCGGGTGCTGGACGAAGCGGTCAGCGAAGCCGTGCGCCTGTCTCACCGCTACATCAGCGGACGTCAGCTCCCCGACAAGGCCATCAGTGTGCTGGATACCGCGTGTGCCAAGGTGGCCCTGGGGCAGAGCGCGACCCCCGCCCTGATCGACGAAGCAGAAAAACGACTGGAGCGAGAGCGCGCCGAACTGGTGGCCCTGGAGCGTGAGGCCGCTTCGGGCATGTGGCATGACACCCGTCTGGGCGAACTCAAGGCACAAATCAGCGCCATCGAGAAAGATCTGGTCGATCACCGCCAGCGATTTGAGCAGGAAAAAGCCCTGGTGGCAGAGATTCTCGCGCTGCGTGAAGTCCGCGAGAGCAGTACTGCAAACGACGCAGAGCCGGCGCCAAAGGGCAAGAAGAAGGCGGCCAGGCAAGACGATGAAGTCGACGCCAAGCTGGCGCAGCTGCGCGAGTTGCAAGGTGAGACGCCCATGGTGCCTCTACAGGTGGACGGACATGTGGTTGCTGAAATCGTGGCCGCCTGGACCGGTATCCCGTTGGGCAAGATGGTCAAGGACGAGATCCAGACCGTGCTCAACCTCAAACCCATGCTGCAAACCCGCGTCATTGGTCAGGATCATGCGCTTGACGCGGTTGCCCAGCGCGTACGCACCGCTCGCGCCAACCTTGAAGACCCGAACAAGCCCAAAGGCGTTTTCATGTTTGTTGGGCCGTCCGGCGTTGGCAAGACCGAGACCGCACTGGCCCTGGCCGACATTCTCTACGGTGGCGAGCGCAAGCTTGTGACCATCAACATGAGTGAATATCAGGAGGCCCACTCCGTCTCCGGCCTCAAGGGCTCGCCGCCGGGGTACGTGGGCTACGGCGAAGGCGGTGTGCTCACCGAGGCCGTGCGTCGTAACCCGTACAGCGTGGTGCTGCTCGATGAAGTCGAAAAGGCGCACCCCGATGTGCTCGAGTTGTTCTTCCAGGTGTTCGACAAAGGCGTGCTCGACGATGCCGAGGGGCGCGAGATCGACTTCCGCAACACCTTGATCATCCTGACGAGCAATGTCGGCTCCAGCCAGATCATGCAAGCCTGCCTCAATCAGGCGCCCGAAGATCTGCCCGCTGCCGACGACCTGGCCGATGCCTTGCGCCCTGTGCTGTTCAAGCATTTCAAGCCGGCGTTCCTCGGGCGAATGAAAGTGGTGCCGTACTACCCGATCAGCGACGAGGTTCTGGTGAGCATCATCGAACTCAAGCTCGGTCGCATCCGCGATCGCGTTGCTGCCAACCACAAGGCGGAATTTGTCTGGGATGACAAACTCGTCGACGCGGTGCTGGCACGCTGCACCGAAGTGGATTCCGGCGCACGCAACGTGGACCACATTCTCAGCGGTACCTTGTTGCCGCAGGTGGCCGAAGAAGTGCTGGCGCGTATGGCCGAAGGCGGCGAGATCTCGCGGATCCGGGCGACGGCGCTCAAGAGCGGCGAATTCAAGTACACCATCAAATGAAACGAGAGACCCACGTGCGCCCGATCCCGCCTCGTGCCGCCCGGTGGCTCGCAGGGCTGTCGACGATGGTGGTGGTGAGCGGCGCCGGGTTCGCGCACAACCATGGCGCGGGGGCGGTCGAATCTGCCTCGGGCGAGACCATGAGCATCTCGCGCCTGCTCACGCACGCGGATGGGCAGCCGGTGACCCCGATTCCACCGTCTGTCTCCGTCGGCATGCGCAAGAGCCTCGCGCACGATCAGGTCATGATGTTCATTGCCGGGGTGGTCGACAGCGGTGAGGGCTCTCGCTGGTGTATCGATGCTTCCGGACAGTCCCGCCTGGCGGTGTCCCGCGATTTGATTGATGGTTTGCGCAGCGATCCGGTTCCGACACGTTCTGCGGCGCACGCGCTTGCCGACCTGTTGTTTGCGACCTATCCGTGCGGCGAGAAGAAGATTGTCGACTCTGAGACCGAAAACAGGCATTAATCCATACTGAATATGACAATGTTGTGAGATATTCGCCCCTGAATTTTCTGGTGAACCTCTCTGTAGCGCGAATGTAACGGCATGAACCCACTTGATCTAGGCTCTTTCTGGCATCAGACCGACCGTCTGATGATTTTGCAGACGCCCCTTGGTCGCGACGTCCTTCTCGCCGAATCGGCGCAAGTCGTCGAGGGGCTTGGTCCGGTACGCGCGCACGCCGGGTATCGCATCAAGCTCACCGCCTTGTCGTCCCGCGCCGATCTCGATCCCACGCAACTGCTCGGCCAAACGGTTCGTCTCGATCTGCAGACCAGCCTGGCCCGTGACGACCGACGTCCCTTCCATGGGCATGTCACCCGCTTCGAGCGCACCGGCGCCAATGGCGGTTTCGCCCGCTATGCCCTCACCATCGAACCGTGGCTGGCCATGCTCGGTTATCGTGCAGACAGCTACGTGTTCCAGGACAAGACCGTCTTCGAAATCGTCGACGAACTGCTGGGCGACTGGCAGGGGCAGGGCATGATGGTGCCCGCCTGGTCCTGGGAGATCGCCGATCGGGCGCGATACCCCAAGCGCTCGTTCACGGTTCAGTTCGAGGAAACCGACCTGCATTTCCTCCGTCGCCTGTTGGCGGATGAAGGCCTGTTCTGCTGGTTCGAACACCAGGCGGACGAAACACAAGCGTTCGGTGCGCACACCCTGATCATTGCCGACCACAATGGCGCCTTTGCCGACAACACTCAGGCGCAGTTCCGTTTCACCCAGCCCGGTGCCGCCCTGGCGGAAGACAGCCTCGATCGCTGGGCGGGGGCACGCCAGCTGGCCACCCGTGAATCCGCCGCGGCTACCTGGGACTATCGTGCCGCCCAGGCACAAACACAGACTGGTGCCTCGCTTACGGACAATGGGGAGGCAGCACCGCCCATGACCGCGACTGACGATGCGGGTCAGTACGGATGGCAGTCGGCTGCTCAGGGCGAGCGACGCCTGCAGAACCGACAGCAAGCCATTGACGCCCGCAACAAGCTGTTCGCCGCCGAAGGCAGCGTACGCACCGCGGCGCCCGCCACCGTCTTTACGCTGGCAGACCACCCCGAGCATGCGCTTGAGGGGGAAGACGACGCCCGCTTCGTGATCGTGAGCGTCACGCATCAGGCGCGAAACAATCTGGCCGAGCGGATTCCGCAAGCCATCGAAGCACTCGGCGCCTCGCAAGACAGCGACAACGAGACCACGCCGCTTTACCGCAACCAGCTCACCGTGCTGCGCGCCTACGTGCCCTGGCGGGCCCTGGCCATCCAGGCATCGGGGCAGCCCGTATTCCCGAAGCCGGCCGTGCCGGCCATGCTCAATGCGGTTGTCGTCGGTGCAGGCGAGCCCACGCACACCGACCGCGATCTGCGCGTACGGGTGCAGTTTGCCTGGCAGCGTGGCGGACAGGGTGCCAACCGGCTCGAACACCCGGCCGGTGACGACAATGCACCTGCCTCCGATGCGCTTGGCGTCTGGCTGCGCATGGCCGCGCCAGTGGCCGGCGCCAATTGGGGCGGCCACTTCCACCCGCGCCCCGGGCAGGAGGTCGCGGTCGGATTCCTCCATGGCGATATCGACCGCCCGGTCATCCTCAGTGCCAGCTACAACGGGCGCGGCGCGGCAGACGCACAGAGCAACCAGCAGTCGCAGGGCGACATGCAAAGCAGCGGCAATGCGCCGGCCTTCTTTGCCGGCGAGCAAAACGAGCCGCACACGCATCGGGCTAGCCTGTCCGGCCTCAAAACCCAGCAGCTGTCCGCCAGCCGCAGCGGGGGCGGCGGATTCAACCAGATCGTGTTCGACGACACGCCCGGCCAACCGCGCATCGAACTGGGCACCACCGAATACGCCAGCGCACTGCAGCTGGGCCACCTGAAGCATCAAAGCGACAACGCCCGCCACGACAGCCTGGGGCATGGCGCCAGCCTGCACACCCAGGCCAGCGGCGCGCTCAGAGCCGGCAGCGGCCTGCTCGTGAGCGCTGATGCCCGTCAGGGGGCACGCAGTGCCCACCTCGACAGCCGCGAGCCCATCGCCCAGACGCAAGAGGCCCAGGCCTTGAGCACCGCACTGGCCGACGTGGCTGCCAAGCAAAATGCCGCGCTCGACGGCGATGCTGCGGCGGCCGAGCTCAGCGCCAACGCCGCACTTCAGAACGCCGCAGACACCATGGGCGCCACCACCTCGCGTTCGTCCAGCGCCAGCGCGGGCGGCAGCGCAAGCGGATCGGACTTCGTGGCCGTCCAGGGCGGCACGGGCACCATCCCCGCATGGAGCAAACCGCGCATCCAGTACGCGGCCCCCAAAGGCATCGCCCAACTGACCCCCGCCAACGCCATGCTGGTCTCCGGCAAAACCACCAGCCTCACCACCGGTCAGGCCACCAACTGGGTCGCCCAGGCCAACCACACCCTGGCCACCAAGGACGGCATCGCACTGTTCACCGTCGGCAAGGCCGAAGGCCGCGCCGCAAACACCGAAACCGGCATCCACCTGCACGCCGCCAGCGGCAAGGTCAGCACCCAGGCCCAGAGCGGCCAGATCCGCGCCGCCGCCGACAAAAAGGTCACCGTCGCCAGCACCGCCGCCAACGTGAACGCCAGCGCCCAAGGCCACCTGCTGGCCACCGCCAAGGGCGCGTACCTGAAAATCGATGGCGGCAACATCCAGATCCACGCCCCGGGCGCAGTGCAACTCAAGGCCAGCCAGAAGAATCTGACCGGGCCGAAGAGCAGTAGTGTGAGTGCGAGTTTGCCCAAGGCGGGGGATTTGAAGGGGTGCGTTCAAAATGCGGCAATTGCGGCGGGCAATGGTGGGGCGCTCGCGTGATACCGTCAGATTGGGCGGTGGCACGTCTTGACGGTGTAATAACGCAATTTTGGGAGCGAGTGGAACAGACGGGTGGCGCCAGCGTGTTCGTGTTTTGCGACCCGATACTGACCGATCCCGTGTTGGCGTTGACGGGGCAAGGTTTCAACCTGCCTGTGCCAAAGACTGTCCGTATGCCGCTTAGCCGCGGACTCCAGCCATTTACGCTGCAGATACCTAGCGATCTTGCTGGTGAAAAGTTGCTTCAGGCTACGTTCGAAATTGCATTGGGTGAAGTCGAATTTGCCTCGGCAAACCTGCCAGCTCCGCGAAGCGTGTGCGCCTGGTTAATGGTTGATGCCGTCGACGTCGCCGCCTTGCATGTAAACCTGTCTCAGGCGGCTCGTCCGCCGAAGGGCCTCGCTGGTTCCAGCCTATTCCGTTATTGGGATCCTCGCGTCTTCGCCCATCTGATACGGATCCTGGGTAGCTCTGCGCTTTCAGCTTGGCTCGGCTCGAAGATGCGCTGGTGCTGGCTCGACTGGGCCGGTCAGTTGCAGTGCTTCGATGCATCGCCTTCCGAAGCAATGCCGCAATATCTTGAAGCACCACAGCTTGCCGCGCTCGAGCGTATCGCGGAAGTTAACCAATGCCTGGTCCATAGCGGCCAAGCGCTTGCGTTGGATCAAGCTCGAGCTTTGCTGCACTTCGATTCCCTAGTCGAATACGCCAGTCAGTCCGGTTGTCGAAGTGCGACCGACCGCGTGCTCTTTGCCTTGTTGTCGTCGCAGTTCGGTCGTGGCTTCGAGCGCGCCGAAGCACTCCAACCGTACTTCAATGATTTTCTTCAACGAAAAAGCGATTTCTCCACTTGCGCTGCTTCCGTACCCGAAACGGTTTGGGAAGTGCTGGCGCACTCGGCAACGGAGGCCCGAAAATGAGCACGACTGAGCTGATCCAAAAAACGCTGGCATCCAGCACCACCGACACTGGTAGCGATTGCGACGCCTGCCCCAGCGTTGGCCTGCCCATTCTGCTCACACGCATCGGTGTCGCCCCAAAGGCCATGCCGGTATTTGACTTGCCCGCTCAGGCACAAGCGGTACTCGACGGCATTGGCGCTCCTGCCCTCGGGCATGCGCGCTACACGCTCAGAACCATGCGCGCCGGCTTCGTTTACATCCGATACCAACGCGCCGATACGGGCATTTGGCGCTGGCAGTGCTACATGGTCTCGCCGTCGGGTCTGCTGCGCGAGATACCGCTCAGTACCCAGCCCGTGCCAACCCCCAGCGAACCGGCCTGCAACCGCAAGGCTCACAGTATCAACGCGTCCATCATCAGTCTTCCCGAGCCGGAAAAGATCGCCAAGGCCTACTTCGCGTACAGCGAACATTTCTGGACCAAGAGTGTGCGTGATCATTGGGCGAAAGATCCGCTACCTCGTTTTATCGAATTCAGTCCTCAGGCATGGCTCGGCTCACAGCAACAGACCGGTGCCATCCCGGTAGGCGAAGCGTCTGGACGCATTCCCGAGTATGGTCCGAAATACGTTGCGAGCTATTTCAAGGACAACTATTTCGAGTTCAAGCCGCGCACCGATGGCGCCGACTTCGCCAGCCTCTCCGATCGCATGAATATGATCCTGCCGGGCAAGGGAGCCGTGCTCACGTTACCAGACCCAATCGGCTGCGCTACGGATCTGAACACCTGGCGCATGTTCGAACTTGACCGCTACAAGACTTATCTTGCCGACCCCGAGGTCGCTTGGAAATACTCCTGCGCCACACAGATCGAAGGGTTGCGCGAGTTCATTCAGGTGCAGACCAAGGCTGAGGTCGCGGCCGAGAAGAAGCGACAACAACGCCGTCGGGGCCCTTATCGCACCGACGCGCAGCGTGCGGAATCGCGTACCCGAAAGAAATGGGAAGATCTCGAAGCACACTACGACGAGGCCGCGCGCAGTGCATTCCTCAAGAGCTACAAGAACAAACGCGACGCGCACCTGAAGAAGATCGAGCAGATCGACCCGGACTATGTCGCCTGGATGAGCGCTACGTCGCTGAGCCTCGCCATGAGCGACTACGACGCGCACAACATCGCCGACGGCCCCGGGGCCATCGAGGTCAGCAGCCGCTTGCTGGCCGGCGGAGTGTTGGGAAAAGATAGTCTCGAGTACTGGAAGCAGATGGCCGAAAAGGATGCGCTGGACGTCTCCAACTACGCCATTGGCGGCATCCTTGCCAATCAGGAGCAGTGGCGCACCGCGTTCAAGAACGCGGATGAGCAGAACATCGGCCAACTGCTGACCGATACGGGCACCCACGGCAAGCTCTTCGACATGCTCTCCAAGGCGGCCGAATCGGACGACCTGGGTGGCGTGACCCGCCATGCCAACACCATCATCAACGAAACGAGCGCCGCACTGCTCACCACGGTGACTGGCGCCTTTAGCGCTGTGGCGAGTGATGCAGCCCGCCGCGCTACCCAGGGCATGACCGACGCGGGCCAGGCGGCCAGCGAAGCGGTCGAAAAGGCCACGTATGAACTCGACCGGCTGCAGGTCAAGCTCGGGCTCGCCTACGCTCACCTGATCGCCGACACGTCCGTGGTGTTGATCAAGATCGAACTGACGCTCGACGAATGGCACCGCATCGCCATGCACATGCTCGGCGAAGGCTTGAAGGACATCACTCGGGAAGCGGGGCGTAACTTCGCCGCTATGGCGCTCGGCGCCCAACTGCGCATTCCGCACGACAGCCCGATGGCACAGCGGCTCATCGGTTTTACCTTCTGGATCTCGGGTAAAGGACACGCCCTGGTCAAGAACCTTGCCGACGCTCTGGGCACCACCGCCGAGGTGTTGATGGGCGCTGGTGCCAATGCCACCAAAGCCTTGGCACGTGGGGCTGCCGCCGGTGCCGAATCGGCCGCCGGCGCTGGTACCCGCATCGGTCAAGGCGCCGCCAAAGGCGCCCAAGCGGCCCTGCGGCGGCTCACCGTCGTCGGCCACAACCTTGCCGAAGGTAGCCAGGTCCTTTCGCGCCTGCCCACCCAATTGGCGGAAACGCGCGCCGTACAAAGCGCCACCCGCATGACCCGCTCCGCCCTGACCATGGCCGGCAGTTCGGAAGTGCGCATTGCCAGCGTCGCCTTGGTATTTCAACTTTATGGGATCAAGCAGGCGATCGATGTTTATGGCAAGACGGATGGTTGGCGCCATAGAGACGCGGCATGGGCCTTGGGCTCATCTGCCGTCGGCCTCACCGGCGCAAGCCTGGAACTTTGGGGTAAGGCCGTGCAAGTTGCCCGGGGTGCCGAAGCTACGATGGTGGGGATATCGGCTGCGACGGTGATCAGGGTAGGCGGGTATTTCGGGGTCGTGACAAGCGCTTATGATTCATATCAGGGTTTCGTGAAGGCCTCGACGTTCTATAAGAGTGGCGACTATGACGCCTCAACGCTTATGGGGATTGCGGGACTTTTTGGAGGAGTAGGGGCAGGGGTCGGGGCTTGGGGGGTGTACATAGGGTCATCTGCATTCTTTGGTCCGGTCGGGATCTTAATTGCTTGCATCGCTTTGGGTGTGGTTTTTACGTATGTCGCCTTCTTGGTAAAGGATACTCAGGTAGAAATTTGGCTGGATCGAAGCAAATTTGGTGCTCACAAACGTACGGAGGGGGCGTTCAAGAGCGCCAAGCAGGAACGCGAAGCAATGGAATTGCTCGGCAGCCAATTAGTGGTCGAATTGGAATGGCACGATACCGGGGTAACGTTCATCAGCGAAGAGGACGAAATCTCCGTCACCGTAAAATGGCCCCATGATTCGCGGGGTACCGTGATGTATGGCCTCGTGCTCCATGGTAAAGGGCGAAAGGTCATCGGAGATCCGGTGATTGACGGTCCCTTGTCCGACCAAACGCTTGCGATACCCGCTGCACTCAAAGGTGGCAACAAGGGCGCGCCGTCTCTGGCGAGTTCTACAGATCTCATGAGGCTACCATCTGAGCATAGCTACAAGCGGGAAGGTGGTCAGAGCAATGGTTCAGGGCAGATTGTTGTCTGGGACGAAGTGTGGAAGGTCAGTGAGCGTTTTGATAAAGCGGAATTGTATTTGCGGTATTTCCCCGAGGAGGGGAATGCAGCGAAGTATTTTGATGACGTGCTTGAAGTCGCAGATTGAAAGTATGGGGTTCAATGGAATGAACGAGAACGGTTGGGAGAATGACCGGAATGTGACCGATGTGGCGCTGGAGCCGGTTTCTGCGGGGGTCGTGAAAACTTTGCCGAAGTTATCGGAATCTGTTTCTTGGAGAGATTTTGGCTCAAATTTCTTCTCAGACGTTTCTGGACTTAATGGTAGCTACTTGCAGGTTACTTGGAATGACGCTGTCGATCGAATTGCTGGTATGGTTGTTCTATTATTCATTCTCCCTCAGATGGTTGTCGCAAGTGTATTCTTACTTTTGGTAGGGGCGAAAGCTGGACATGGATATATGCTCCTTGTGGCAGGTGTGATGCTTGTTTGCTTTGTCGTCCTGTATTTTGTGAGTAGGGCGTTTTTCTCGCTTCCACGAGGAGAGGTCGTTCGTTTTTGTAGAAAGAATCGGAAAATTTACAAAGCATACGCCCCGCGAAAACAAGTAATTGGCTTTGTGGTTCCGACGAAACGGCGTGCAGAAATCGTTGCCTATGACTGGGCCAATGTCCGTGCCGAGATCACGAAGGGTTACTACGCGACCGGAGCAACCGCGGGCCGGCTGCATTTTCTCCAACTGGCCGTGCTTGATCCTCAGACCAAGCAGGTGATCGACCGCTTCATCATCGGAAAGAAGTCTTTTGTCGGGTTCGCCGACCGGGTCCAGCTTTGGGAATTGATTCGCCGTTACATGCAGGAGCCCGATCGCAAGTGGGACTATGTCCCGACGAACGTTTACCGTGAGTCGAGTTTCGAATCTTTCGACTACGCCAATCCGGTATCCATCTTCCTGCGTAACGAGACCACCCCGGCCTTCTTCATCGGTCTCTTCGGTTGGCTTCTGAGCCCCGTGATGGCACTGGCCGGTGTCAGTCGCTGGATCATCTTCCATCTGACGACCGCGCCGGATTGGCGCGAACTGGATCGAACGGTATTTCAATACCCCGAGCAGGGCGACGAGCAAAAACCCAATCTGAGTGCTACGGAACGCAAGCGCCGGGTTCGTTGGATGTGGGTCTGGGTGCTGTCGGTGGGGTTCGCGATGGCAGGCTTTGTGGCGATCGCGGTCATGCATTCAAGCGTTTGATCGTTTCGCGGTAGGCGTGAATCCACTGGGTCATGGGCTGGTTTGGACTGGCTTGGGAAGAGTGGAGATTAATTGAATGAATGAGAACCGTTGGGAGAATGATCGGAATGTGACGGAGGTGGCGTTGGCTCCAGCTTCTGCGGGGGGCATCAAGACGTTGCCGAGATCGACTGAAATGGTCAGCAGTAAGGAGCTTGATTCACGCTCTTTCTCTGAGGTAACTGGGGCAAACGCAAGCTATCTTCAAGTCGTTTGGGGGGATGTGTCGGATAGAACAATGGGAGCAGGGATGGTTGTTCTGTTGACGCCATTTTTCTCTCTTCTGCCGTTCGTGGCGTTTTATATGTTTGGTGATGATGACCTAGGCGTCTTGAGTGCCGCATTACTCATGATGCTGCTTTTGTGTTTTCTCTATTACGTATCAGTTGCGTCATTTGTCATTGTTCCAAGAGGTGAAGTTGTTCGTTTTTGTAGAAAGAGCGGGAAAATTTACAAAGCATACGCCCCGCGAAAACAAGTAATTGGCTTTGTGGTTCCGACGAAACGGCGTGCAGAAATCGTTGCCTATGACTGGGCCAATGTCCGTGCCGAGATCACGAAGGGTTACTACGCGACCGGAGCAACAGCGGGCCGACTGCATTTTCTCCAACTGGCCGTCCTGGATCCTCAGACCAAGCAGGTGATCGACCGCTTCATCATCGGAAAGAAGTCTTTCGTCGGGTTCGCCGACCGGGTCCAGCTTTGGGAATTGATTCGCCGCTACATGCAGGAGCCCGATCGCAAGTGGGACTATGTCCCGACGAACGTTTACCGTGAGTCGAGTTTCGAATCTTTCGACTACGCCAATCCGGTATCCATCTTCCTGCGTAACGAGACGACCCCGGCCTTCTTCATCGGTCTCTTCGGTTGGCTTCTGAGCCCCGTGATGGCACTGGCCGGTGTCAGTCGCTGGATCATCTTCCATCTGACGACCGCGCCGGATTGGCGCGAGCTGGATCGATCGGTATTTCAATACCCCGAGCAGCGCGACGAACAAAAACCGAATCTGAGTGCTGCGGAACGCAGGCGTCGGGTTCGTTGGATGTGGGTCTGGGTGCTGTCGGTGGGGCTCGCGATGGCAGGCTTTGTGGCGATCGCGGTGATGCATTCAAGCGTTTGATCGTTTCGCGGTAGGCGTGAATCCACTGGTCATGGGCTGGTTTGGACTGGCTTGGGAAGAGTGGAGAACAATTGAATGAATGAGAACCGTTGGGAGAATGATCGGAATGTGACGGAGACGGCTTTGAAGCCTGTTTCTGCTGGAGTCGTCAAGACTTTGCCAAGCTCATTGGAGTTGGTCAGCAGCAAGGAGCTTGATTCGCGATCCTTTTCAGAAATAACCGGTGTTAACGACAGCTATCTGCAGATTACGTGGGGTGATTCTTTGGATCGAACAATGGGGCTGTTGCTTATGTTTTTTCTGGCCCCATTGTTGCTGAGTATTCCCCTATTTATACTTTATTTAGATGTATTTAAGACAAGCGATTTTAGTGTCTTTTCTTTTCTTATCTCAATTTTTTTCTGCTTTATTGGGTATATTGGAATTAAAGCCTTTGTCTTTGCTCCAAATGGCGAAGTAGTTCGTTTTTGTAGGAATGACGGGAAAATATATAGGGGTTACGCAAACAGGAAACGTCAACTTGGTTTTGTAGTCCCGACGAAACGGAGCGCAGAAATCGTTGCCTATGACTGGGCCAATGTCCGTGCCGAGATCACGAAGGGTTACTACGCGACCGGAGCAACCGCGGGCCGGCTGCATTTTCTCCAACTGGCCGTGTTGGATCCTCAGACCAAGCAGGTGATCGACCGCTTCATCATCGGAAAGAAGTCTTTCGTCGGGTTCGCCGACCGGGTCCAGCTTTGGGAATTGATTCGCCGCTACATGCAGGAGCCCGATCGCAAGTGGGACTATGTCCCGACGAACGTTTACCGTGAGTCGAGTTTCGAATCCTTCGACTACGCCAATCCGGTATCCATCTTCCTGCGAAACGAGACGACCCCGGCCTTCTTCATCGGTCTCTTCGGTTGGCTTCTGAGCCCCGTGATGGCACTGGCCGGTGTCAGTCGCTGGATCATCTTCCATCTGACGACCGCGCCGGATTGGCGCGAACTGGATCGAACGGTATTTCAATACCCCGAGCAGGGCGACGAGCAAAAACCCAATCTGAGTGCTACGGAACGCAAGCGCCGGGTTCGTTGGATGTGGGTCTGGGGGCTGTCGGTGGGGCTCGTGATGGCAGGCTTTGTGGCGATCGCGGTCATGCATTCAAGCGTTTGAGCGTTTCGCGACAGGCGTGAATCCACTGGGTCATGGGCTGGTTTGGACAGCCCGGGGAATCATGTGGTTTCTAAGCCTCCAGTCGAGGTTTGTTGTGTTGGTCGTGAATGATTTTGGCTACCGTGCTTGAGGTATAAAGATTGCTCTTATACCATCGGCGTATTTTGTTAGCTAAACGTCATTGTGCCTCCTATGCATCGAACGACAACCGAGGAGCCGCGCCGAGAGAGTGAACGCTTGTTCGCGTTTGTGAGCCGTGCCCCGGATGGTTCGGTTTCCCTCGGCTGGGTGGAATCGGTGGTTCAGCTGGTGATCGTGGTGTCGCTGGCGGCGTTTGCGCTGGAGACGCTGCCGGATCTGACTGACGGCCAGAAGTCGGTGCTCGGTTTGGTCGAGTTGGGGTGTGTGGGTGTCTTCAGCCTTGAGTATGTCGTGCGTCTGGCGCTGACCCGGCCCTGGCGAAAGTACGCCTTCAGTTTCTTTGGGGTGGTTGATCTGGTGGCCATCCTTCCGTTCTATCTCAGCCTCGGGGTCGGGACGGAGTCGGTGAGGGCGCTGCGCTTGTTGCGTCTGTTTCGCATGCTCAAGCTCATGCGCTACAACACGGCAATGCTGCGCTTCTACCGGGCTTTGTGTCTGGCGCGCGAAGAACTGACCCTGTTCGGCACGGCGGCGCTGATCCTGCTGTATCTGTCGGGTGTCGGGGTGTATCAGTTCGAGCACGCGGTTCAGCCCGAGGTGTTCAGGTCGGTCTTCGATGGCTTGTGGTGGGCGTTGTGCACGCTCACCACGGTTGGATACGGTGATCTGTATCCGGTGACCATGGGCGGGCGAATTTTCACTTTCGTGATTCTGGTGATCGGCCTGGGTGTCATTGCCGTTCCGACGGGCCTGGTGGCCTCGGCCATGTCGGAGGCGCGGCATCAGATCGAGCGTGAAATGGATGCCGAAGCACGTCAGCAAACCTTGGTGGTCGAAGAGCCGGAAAACGCAGTGGTGAACCGCCCTTGAATGGCTGCCGCAGGGCGCCGTCTGGAGTATTGGAATGAATCAGGAAGAATTGCTCGCCCCGGTGGCTGGCCCCAACGGTTGTGGCGAGGACATGCTGTTCTCTGACGCCTTTGATCGTATCACCGAGATGCGCCGCTTCGATGATCCGTCGCTGAGCCAGGGCGAGTGGGTGACCGAGATCAAGGAGGCGGACTGGCCGGGCGTGGTGCGTGAATGCACCCAGCTGCTGTCGGGCAAAACCAAGGATCTGCGGTTGGCTGTGTGGATGACCGAGGCGTTGTCCTGCACGAAGGGCTTTGACGGGCTGGCCGAGGGTTACGCGCTGACCGCAGGGCTGATGGATCAGTACTGGGACGGGATTCATCCCTTGCCGGAAGACGACGATCTGGAACAGCGCATTGGCGTGCTGGACTGGCTGTTGGCGCAGTCGCCGCGTTTGGTGCGCCAGATACCTGTCACCCAGTCGCCGCGCGGCCGCTTCAGTTCGCTGGATCTTGCCTCTGCGCAGGCACTCGAGCAAGCCATGGAACGCAATCCGGGTGAGGCCGAATCCATGAAGGCGCAGGCGCATCTGACCCAGGAGGCCTTTGATGCGGCGCGCCGTGATACGCCCGGTGCGTTCTTTGCACAGACGGCGCAGTCGGCGGGGCAGGCACTCGATGCCCTGGCGCGGCTTGAGGCCTCCGTGGACGCGCGCCTCGGGATGGAGGGGCCCGGATTCAGTGCAGCGCGCGACGCGCTCAAGGGCGTGATCGACCAGCTGGGTCGATTTGCGCGCGATGCCGGCGTCCATGCCGATGTTGCCGCCAGTGACGTGCCGGTGACCGAACCCGGTATCGCGAGCGAACAATCGACTCCTGCGGTATCTCCGGTCGTGAGCGCCATGCCGGGCCCGATTCAGACGCGCGCCCAGGCCATTTCCCAGCTCAAGGCCGTGGCCGAATTCTTTCGGCGTACCGAACCCCATAGCCCGGTGGCCTATCTGGCGGACAAGGCGGCCAAGTGGGGTGACATGTCGCTGCATGAATGGTTGCGCACGGTCGTCAAGGACGAGGGGGCGCTCTCTCATGTCGAGGAGTTGCTCGGTGTGCCGTCCAACACCACGCCAAACGAGGGCGACTACTAGCCCGGTGTCTTGGCGGTACCCTGGATTGGTGTTTTGCGTCGGCTGGCCAGTGCGGTCATGACGCCCGCGCTGGCAATGATCAGAATGCCGATCAGCCCTGTCCAGGCGGGCAGCTGACCGAAGAAGACCCAACCCAACAGCGTGGCCCACGCCAGCTGGATATAGAGAATCGGGCTCAGCGTCGACGCCGGCGCAAGCCGGAATGCCTGAATCAACAGCAAGTGCCCCGTGCCGCCGAAAACGCCCATGGCCACCATCTGGGCAGCGGACCAGGCGTCCGGCGTTGGGCCGTGCCACGCCCAAGGCAGTGCGAAGGACATGAGTACGGTACCGACAAGCGCTGTCCAGAAGAGCAGGGTCAGCGGGCGCTCGGTGGGCGATAGCAGGCGCGTGAGCAGCTGATAGGCCGCAAATCCGGTGGCGGCGCACAGGGCCAGCAGAACACCGTACAGGTCGATATCGCCCGTCGGTTGAGCGACCAGGATGACCCCCATAAAACCCAGCACCACCGCGGCCCAGCGCACGCGTCCGACCTGTTCGCCCAGCAGACGGCCCGCCATGGCGGTCACCATGAGTGGCGCGGAGAACATGATGGCTGTGGTCTCGGCCAGTGGCATGCGCTGCAGGGCAGCGACGATGAACCAGGAGGTGATCAGCAGGCAGCCGGCACGCACGATCTGCAAGCGAGGGCGGCGGGTGGAGACAAGCCGCAGCCCATGGCGAGGCGCCAGCAGGAGCACCATGAGCAGGAGGTGCACGGCGTAGCGGATCCAGACCACGAGTGAGACCGGCCATTGCTGACTCAGATGCTTGCTGGTGCTGTCGAGGAGCACAAAGAACAGGACCGCGATGACGAGCAGGGCAATGCCGCGCAGCGGATGCTCGTTCGCCTGGGGGGCGACGGAGCTCACTGCCGTGTTTCCGCCCGTTCAGTGACCCAGCGTAAAGCGGAAGACGGCACCGCGCTGATCGAGTGATTCTCCCTCGATCCGCCCGCCGTGGCGGCGGATGATGCGGTCCACCGTGGCCAGGCCGATGCCGTTGCCGTCGAAGTCACGGGGGGAGTGCAGTCGTTGGAAAGGTTGAAACAGCTTGTCGGCATAGGCCATGTCGAAGCCGGCACCGTTGTCCTCGATGATGAATTGGACGCCGTCATTGGCCGGTTCCGAGTAGAGGCGGATGTGGGGCTCGGGGCAGTCGCGGGTGAATTTCCACGCGTTGCCCATGAGGTTGTCGAGCACGGAGTGTAGCAGCAGCGGATCGGCGCTGGTGTGCATGCCGGGCTCGATGTCCCAGGTGATGTGCCGCTCGGGCGATCGCTCGTTCAGCTCTTCGGCAATGCGCCGCGCCATCTGGGTGAGGTCGACCGGCTCGCGACGCAGCGGTTTTCGAGAGAGGCGCGCCAGATCGAGCATGTCGTCGATCAGGCGGTCCATGCGATCGACCGAATTGCGGATCCTCTCCAGATAGCCGAGACCTTCAGGGGGCAGGTGTTCGCCAAAATCGGAGGTGAGCAGGCGGCTGAAGCCGGCGATGCCACGCAGCGGGGCGCGCAGGTCGTGCGAGAGCGAATAGCTGAAGGCTTCGAGTTCGGTCAGCGCGGCTTCGAGTTCGGACGTGCGTTGGGTGACACGTTCTTCAAGCCCCGCGCGCAGACGTTCGAGCGCTTCGGTCGTGCGGCGGGTCGCGCTGATGTCGCGCACCATCAGGGTCATGCCGCGAGAGCCGCCCTCAAGGTGCTTGTGGAGCGAGATGCGTACATTGAACCAATGGGTCTGATCGCTCTCGTGTTGCCGGTAATCGAAGCTCTGAACGCCGCGGCCGTCCTCGAGGTCCTGCTGCGCCTGTTTGAGTCGCTCGGCGGCCTCCGGCGGCAGCAGATTGTCGATGCACTTTCCGATCAGCTCGCCATGGTCCATGTGAAACCGGTGCGGGGCCGGCTTGGGGTAGTGGTCTCGAATCACGCGGCGGGCATTGACGATGATCATCAGGTCATCCATCCCCGACAAGGCGCTGTGCAGGCGTCCGTCCGCCTCGCGTCGGGCACGCTCGGCCTGCATGCGCTCGGTAATGTCGCGGCCGACCACCATCAGTGCCTTGGGCTTGCCGTCAGTATCGAAGATCGGGGTCTTGAGCATGTCGAGCTGGCGGGCCGGCTGATCGCCGATCGGGGGGACATCCTCGATGTAGCGCACGGTCTGGCGCGAACTCCAGGCCAGCCGGTCGGTGTTGGAGCATCGCCTGAGCGCGTCGTCGGCCGGCGGTGGCAGCAAGTCGGCCAGCTCGGTGTTGTTCTTGAAGCGCCAGTCGGCCGACAGCAGACCATACATGCGCAGGCCGGCCGTGTTGGCCATCTGCCAGCGGCTTTGTGGATCCTTGACGGCGATGAAATCGGGAGATGTGTCCAGCAGCGCCGTCAGGCGCTGTTCGGTGTCCTGCAGGGCGTGCTCGATGCGTGCCTGGTCCGACTGGTCGTGGATGAACCCGCCCACGTAGGCCTCGCCGCGAAACTGCATGCGCGAGAAGAACAGTTCGACCGGAATGCTTGAACCATCCCGCCGGCGGAATCGTGCCCGGGTGCGGATCGAGACCTCTGGCCGGTCGTCAGCCATGAGCAGGTCGGGGATGTCTTCGAGCAGCCAATGGAGATCGTGGATCTCCGGAGTGTCCGCCTCGGCACCGATCAGCTGGTCGAATGCCTGATTCTTCATGGTGATACGGCCGCTCTTGTCGGCCCAGACCATCGGCAGGCTCATCGCGCCGAAGGCGTGGCGGCTGAATCCGAGCCACTCGCCGGCTTCTGCCGCAATGCGGTCGTCCACCAGTAGCAACATGGTTTCCCGGGGCACGCCGTCCGGGACCGTACCGATGCGATAGGCGCGCGCCAGCATGGTCCGCCCCGAGGCGCGCAAGGTGGTCGGCGAGCGCGTCTCGGCGCTGTCGAGCAGCGCGCACAGGGCGTCGCGGCTTTCGGCGTCGATGGCCAGCAGCAGTTGATCGAGCGTCTCAAGTGACTCATTGCTGTCGATCGACAACAACTGCAGGGTGGCGGCATTGGCAAAACGGATGCGACCGTCGCGCGCGATCAGGCAAACGCCCAGCTCGCGGGTGCGTGAGAGCAACTGGTCGAGCAGATTGGTCTGGGCGATGAGCTGCCGGTGGGCGTCGATCTCGTCAGACTGGCGGGCGATCATGTGCCTCAACACGCTCACATAGCGATGCTCGAGACAGCGCACGATGTCGTGCTGGGACAGCACGCCCACGACCTTCCCGGCATCGGTCACGACGACATGCCTGATGTGGCGTGCTGCCATCAACTGGGCTGCTTCGATCACGGGCCGTCGCTGATCAAGGCTGATCACCGGGGCACTCATGTGCTCGACGAGGCGTTCCTGCGCAAGATCGCGACGCTGGGCCAGGAGGCGGGTGATGTCCCGTGTGGTGAGCACGCCTTCCGGTTCGGCCTCGCCGGACGTGACGATGATGCAGCCGATGTACCCTTCACGCATGGCCTTGAGCGCGTCGTGAAGCACGCTGCTGCGATCGAGCGTAAAGGGGTGTGGCGTCATGATCTGCTCGATCGAGTCGAGGTGCACGAAGTGCTCCACCCCCATCTGGTTGAGGATGGCTGTTTCGCTCAGAATGCCGCCGATCTGTCCATTGGCGCCACGCACCAGCGCATGCCGAACACCACGGTCGAGCATGCGTTCGTAGATCTCTACGTAAGACTCGTCGCTATCGCACCACAGCAGGGTATGGCTGCACACTTCGCCGAGCAGGCGTTCGTACTGAAGGCCACCCATGGTCAGCTCAAGGGCGGTGCGTTCGGTGAGGATGCCGACGAATTCACCCGCGGCTTCGACAAGCACGGCGCCGGATGCCGCCTGGGCAAGATGATCCAGTGCCTCGGCCAGCGGGGTTTCCGCGGAGAGGCTCGTGATCGTCTGGGCCAGTTGACCGGTTGTCGGGGTTCGGGTCGGTGAGGCGCCCAGCGCCGCGTGATCGGCGTGCATCACGCCGAAATCCAAGGGTCGAGTCGAATGGCCGCAACTATCCAGTACATTTCAACAGTCTAGCGAATTGAATCGACTGCTGTACATAGTATTCCTGATGCATAAGAGCGAGCGTCAGCCGCGGTGGCTCAGGGGGTGAGGCGTGGCAAAGTCGTCTGCGACCCACTGGTTGATCAGGTCGCGCGCAGCATCGGGCAGCTCGGCGGCGCCCATGCCGATGGGGCCGATGCCCCGGGCCAGCAGCAGGTCGGCGGCAGCACCGTGCAGATGCACACCCATGGCGACCGCATCGTTCATGTTCAGGCCCTGGGCCAGCAGCCCGGCCAGCAGCCCGGTGAGGACATCGCCCATGCCGGCGGCGGCCATGCCCGGATTGCCGGTGCGGTTGATGCGCCATTGTCCGTCCGGCCGGGCGATGAAACTGCCGCAGCCCTTGAGCACCACATGGCTGTTGAAATGGCGTGCAAGCGCCATCGAGGCCTTGAGCCGGTTCGTTTGAACCTCGTCGGTGCTTTGCCCGAGCAGCCGTGCGGCCTCGCCCGGGTGGGGCGTGAGCACCATGGGGGCCAGCCGCTCGCGCGCCTGGGTGGCGAGCGCGGCATCTATGGCCAGCAGATTGAGGGCGTCGGCGTCGAGCACCAGGGTGGCGTTACTGGACAGCGCGCGGGCGAGCAGGGCGTGCGCCGCGGCGTCGCGACCCAGGCCGGGGCCGATGGCAATGGTGTCGCCGTCGGCCAGCGCGGTGTCCGCCCGGCGAATCATGAGTTCGGGTTGTACCTGATCCACGGCCGGGCCACGCTCGTCCAGCAAACCGACGAACACGCGCCCGGTGCCCACGCGCAGGGCCGCCCGGCCGGCCAGCAGGGCGGCACCACACATGCCCGGTGCGCCGCCCACGATCACGGCGTCGCCGAAATTGCCCTTGTGGGTATTGAGTCTGCGCGGCGGCAAGGCGTGGCAGAACAGTTTGGGGGAAACCTCCCAGCCTTGAGCAGGGAGCAGACTGTTGGCGTCCAGATCGAGCCGTTTGAGCACCACTTCACCGCAGTGATCGGGGCCGTCGAGGGTCAGTTGCCCCGGCTTGAGTGCAATGAAGGTCACGGTCTGTGTGGCCTTGAAGGCCACACCGAGCACGCGGCCGGTGTCGGCACACAGCCCACTGGGCACGTCGATGGCCATGCGGGGGCCCGGCAGGGCATTGAGGCTGCGAATCCAGTCGGCGTAGCGACCTTCGATGGGGCGCCGCAAACCGATACCGAACAGCGCGTCGACCACCAGAGCCCAGCCACCCGGCGGTGGCGCCGGCAGATCCGACAGGGTCTGACCGCCGGCATCGCTCCATGCGGTGTAGGCCTTGTGTGCGTCCACGGGCAACTGCTCGGGGTTGCTGGCGAACGCCACCACCACTTCGCGGCCCGCCTGCATGAAGTGGCGCGCCATCACGAAACCGTCGCCCCCGTTATTGCCGGGGCCACAGGCGATGAGCAAGGGGCCGGGGCGGTCGATCATCAGACGCACCGCCTCTTCGGCGGATGCCCGTCCAGCGCGTTCCATGAGGGGCGGTTGAGCAGTCGGCATGACCGCGTGTTCAATGGTGCGGATGCCGGCAACGGGGTAAATCGGGTGACAATGACTCTGCATGATGGGCTGCGCGGCGAAGGATTGGATCAGGCCATTTTACGCCCGATTTTTCGGCTGACCAGTACGGGCGTAAGCTCGAAAAATCCGGTTAGGGTCAAGTCCGGAGAGAATCGTCCGTAGTTCATGGATAAGGCGTCATTCGGGTAGGAGGCGATGTGCGTCCCCGCCCGGTGAGAGGAGAGCGAAATGAAGCGTGTCATGTGGCTTCAAACCGGTGCGTGCAGTGGCGAGACCATGGCCTTGCTGTGTGCGGAAAATCCATCGATCGAACAACTGATCAAGGGCGGCGCCATCGAGATGCTCTGGCATCCGTCCCTGACGGGCGCCGGGACCGATCTGGCCGCGCTCATTGCCGCCATCGAGGCCGGCGAGCAGCCCCTCGACATTCTCTGCGTGGAGGGCAGCATCATCACGGGCCCCAACGGCACCGGCATGTTCGACAGTTTCCGCAAGCGGGCCAAGAAAGACATCGTGCTGTCGCTGGCGGAGAAGGCCGGTTGCGTGGTTGCCATGGGCACGTGCTCGTCTTTTGGCGGCATCCCGGCATCAGGCAACAACCCGACCGACAGTATCGGCATGCAGTTCAATCGCGACCAGAAAGGCGGGCTGCTGCCCTTCGAGTGGCGAAGCCGCGAGGGCTTTCCGGTAATCAATGTTTCCGGATGCCCGACCCATCCCGAAACGATCGTGAGGACGCTGGCGATGCTGGCGCGCGATCTGCCCGTTGAACTCGATGGCCTCAACCGGCCGGCCGCGTTCTTCAGCTCGATGGTGCATCAGGGCTGCACGCGCAACGAGTATCACGAATACGACATGGAAGACACCGAACTCGGTGGCCGTGGCTGCATGTACTTCAATCTCGGCTGCAAGGGGCCGCATACCCAGGCGGTGTGCAATACCACCTTGTGGAACGGTCGCTCGAGCAAGACACGCGCCGGCGTGCCGTGTTTTGGCTGCACCGCGCCGACCTTTCCGGTCGATACGTCGCTGTTCGCCACCGAAAAGATTGCCGATGTGCCGGTGGTCATGCCCCTGGGGGTGCAGCGGGCCCAGTACATGGCGTACAAGAATCTGGCCAAGGCCGCGGCGCCCGAGCGGGTGCGCCTGCGAAAGATGGAGCCGTGATTCATGGCGCTCAGAACTGTTGATGTCGATCTGAACCGGGTCGAGGGCGATCTGGCCTTCGAGATCGATCTTGATGACCACCGGGTGGTGGACGCACGATGCATCGGTACCCTGTATCGCGGCTTCGAGCAGCTGATGATCGGTCGCGCGCCCAAGGACGGGCTGGTGATCACGCCTCGGGTGTGCGGCATCTGCGGCACGGCGCATCTGTATTGCGCAGCGCTGGCCATCGAGGCCGCGGGTCGATTCGACGTG
Organism: Nitrogeniibacter aestuarii; assembly: GCF_017309585.1. Lineage (NCBI taxonomy): Bacteria > Pseudomonadati > Pseudomonadota > Betaproteobacteria > Rhodocyclales > Zoogloeaceae > Nitrogeniibacter > Nitrogeniibacter aestuarii. Next base: position 1,849,842 of record NZ_CP071321.1, read on the forward strand.
CCGCCGCAGGCAACTCTGGTGCGCAATCTGTGCCTCATGGCCGAGAACGTGCAAAGCGACATTCGCCAGACCTTTCTGTTCTTCGTGCCGGATTTCCTGCATTCGCGCTACGCCGGTCACGACATGGCCAGTGAGATACAGCGAGCCTTCGAGCCCATGAAGGGCAAGGTGGTGCGTTCGGCACTGGGCATTTCAAGAGAAATTCTGGGCATCGTCGCGCTCTTCGGCGGCCAGTGGCCGCATTCCTCCTACATGGTGCCGGGCGGTGTTACGCGCCCTGCATCACCGAAGGACATGGTCGAGTGCCATGGCATGGTCGATGCAACCATCGAATGGTTCGAGGACACCGCCGTGGGCATGGACATGCAGGTCTGGCTGGCCATCGATACCGCCGCGGGTTTTGAGCACTGGCTCGAGTCGTCCGAGGGCGCGGGGTCGGCCATGGGCCTGCTTACGCGTTTCTGTCGTGCCGTGGGCATCGACCGGATCGGTCGGGGCGTTGATGCCTTCATCAGCGCGGGTGCCTACCACGTGCCGGTGGAAGCTGGTGCCATGCCGGATGCCGACGCTCGCTACATGGCGGGTGGGCTGTATGACGGCGTCAGTGGCGAATGCTCCCCGTTTGACCAGAGCATGATCAGCGAAGAGGTGCGCCACTCCTGGTACCGCCCCTACGAGGGCGGACTTCACCCGTACGAGGGTGAAACCGTGCCCGATTACTCGACCAATGACGATCGCTATACCTGGTCGAAAGCGCCACGATATGGTGATCGGGTGGTCGAAACCGGGCCACTGGCCGAACTGCTCACCGGCGGTGATGAGCTCGTGCGCGATCTGCTCCATGTTCACGGCGGTAGCGCCTGGCTGCGGCAGTTCGCGCGCATGCGTCGGGCCGCTCACGCGCTGGTGTGGATGAAGCACCATCTGGACATGCTGTCGGGCCTGATTGGCTCACCTCACGTGATTGCGCCGGATGAGTCGGCCCTGCAGTCGGGGCGCGGGTACGGCATGGTTCAGGCAGCGCGCGGTACGCTGGGACACTGGATCGAACTGGACGAGGGCAAGATCAGCCGCTATCAGATCGTCACGCCGACCGCGTGGAATGCGTCCCCGAAGGATTCGGCCGGTCGGCACGGGCATTGGGAGCAGAGCGTGATCGGATTGACGCTGGCGGATCCGGACGACCCGGTCGAGCTGGGACATGTGATCCGTTCGCATGATCCGTGTCTGGTGTGCACCGTGCATTTCGCGGGCTCCGGAAAACGGGTTCGATATGGTGTGTGAAGCACGACAGGCGCCGATCAACATCGTGTGCGTGGGCAATGCCCTGCATGGCGACGATGGCCTGGGCGAAGTGGTGTTCGACACCCTGAGTCAGCAAGCGCTGCCTGACGGCGTTCAACTGATCCGCATGCCGTTCATGGGGCCCGATGCCTTGTCCTGTTTCGAAGGCTGCCAGCGTGTGCTCGTGGTCGATGCACTGCAGGGGTTTGGCGCGCCGGGGACGGTTCACCGGCTTTCGCCTGAGCAGGTGGCTGAGGAAACATCGCCCTTGAGTCATGGTGTGGGGCTGGGGACCTGGCTGGCCCAGCTGCCGGAGTGGCTCGACGATGTGCCGCAGATCGAGGTCATCGGTGTAGAGGCGGCAAGCATGACGCCGTTTTCACCCGGTTTGAGTGACGCGGTGAGCGCGGCCGTCGAGCAACTGTGCGCCACCGTCAAGGATCGTGCAGATCATGAATAGAACGCCGCGCTACCGGCTGGTGCCGATCGATACCGTGGTGAAGGTCAACGAGCAGCCCTCACGCTGGTGTGGCCAGGCCGTGCTCCCGGGGGAGCAGACCGTGCATTCGGTCACCATCGATTGCATCGGCGATCAATGGATCGCGCATCAACCCCTGTGTCAGTTCGATGGCTGGCGGTCGTATTCGTGCCCGACGCGTTCTGGCGCGCAGCTGTGCGACTCTCAGTGCTCGCCCCGCTCGGGTGAGGCGAGCTATCCGGTGGTGCGCATCGGTGACGACTTCTTCCTGGCTGTGGATCGTCGGGACGACAGCACCAATTCAGCCAATAGCGTGTTGAACGACGAACTGGATGCCTTGCGCAAAGCCAACCGGGCGCTCGAAGAACAGGTGCTGACGGTGTCACGCACCATGGACGACATCATCAACGAACTGTCGGGACAGTCGCAGGAAATCAAGGCCAAGGCGCGTGAGCAGGCGCGCCTGAACGAGTTTGTTCGACGTGTCATGGACACCATGGACAACCTGCTGATCGTGCTCGATCGTTTCGGCCATATCTCTCGCGTCAACAAGTCGGCCTGCAAGCACTTCGGACGCGACGAAGGCGCGCTGATCGGCGAGAGCGCCGATGCCTTGCTCTCGGTTGCCGATCGGGCCGAGCTGGCCCGGGGCAACCCCAACGCGCCGCCGGGTTTGCTGCTGTTCCAGGCGGCGACCGCACGCGGTGGGCTCTCGGTCGAAATTGGTCTCGGGGGGCTGAGCGACGGGGAAGGGGCTGCCCGGAAGGTGTTTTTCCTGCGCGGCGCGGCCATTTACGACGGCGCTGGAAAGATGGAAGGTGCTGTCATTGTCGCGACTGACGTGACCCAGCTGCGCGAGCGCGAACGCTTGCTTGAAGAGAGCGAGGATCGCTTTCGCGACTATTCGAGCATGTCGACCACCTGGCTGTGGCAAACCGACGAGAACCATCGCTTCGTGCCGATCGAGAAGGACGACCCCCACTACGAAACGCTTTTCAAGGGCAAGTATGTGCGCGACATGGCCCTGCCCGGCAAACCCTTATCGAATGAATGGCTGCGTCATCTCGAGCACATGGACGCTCGCGAAACCTTTCGTGACTGGGAAATTCAAGCCATCTCGCCCAACGGGCCTTGCTGGTATTCGATCACCGGGCGCCCAATGTATGTGGATGGTCGCTTCATCGGGTATCGCGGGACGGCCAAGGACGTGACCCAGCGAAAGGCCATGGAAGAGGAGCTGGTCAAACACCGGGATCACCTGTCGGATCTGGTGCGCGAGCAGACGGCGGATCTCATCGAGGCCAAAGAGTCGGCGGAACACGCCAACCGCATGAAGAGCGAATTTCTCTCCAACATCTCGCACGAACTGCGCACGCCCTTGCATTCGATCATGTCGTTCTCGCGGCTCGGCATCAAAAAGGCGCCGGACAGTCAGCAGCTGGACAAGATCACCGGCTACTTCGAGCGCATTCATGCCAGTGGTTCGCGCCTGACCGGGCTGGTGGACGACCTGCTCAACCTGGCGAAGCTGGAGTCCGGCAAGATCCTGCTCGATTTGAGCATCGTCGACCTGGGCAAGCTCGTGTCCGATGTCAGCGGAACGCTTGACGCGTTGCTCATCAGCCGTGGCCAGCACATCGAGATCGACAACCGGCTGGACAACCAGGCGGTGCGTATCGACCCGAACCGGTTCTCGCAGGTCTTGCTCAACCTGATCGGCAATGCGAGCAAGTTTGCGCCTTCGGAAAAACCGATCGAAGTGTCACTGGGCGCGGCCACGCTTCCCAGCGGAGAGGCGGCGTTCCGGCTCAATGTGGCTGATCATGGCCCGGGCGTCCCGGAAGATGAACTCGAAGACATCTTCGGCAAGTTCGTCCAGAGCTCGCGTACCAAGACCGGCGCGGGCGGGACCGGACTGGGCCTGGCCATCTGCAGGCAGATCATCATGGCCCACGGCGGGACCATCACCGCATCGAACCGCGCCGAGGGCGGCGCGATCTTCGAGGTGCTCATGCCCATGGAAACCGCTTTCGAGGCGCGCGCACCCGAACCCTTATAAGGTCGCGATCCAGCCTTCCAGGGGGTCTGTGTCGTCCGGGCAACCGTAATTCCGCTCGGCGCGCGCCAGACACCAGCCGGCCTGCATCAGGGCGAGACTCGCATCGAGCAGGTCGCCTGAGCCATCGTCCATCAGTTGCTGCGCGTCATCGTCCGTGGCCACCAGTCGCAGTCCCGGCAGGGCAGTACCGTCAATCAGCGCCTTCAGAATGCGTTCGCGCTCGATGCGCCGTTCATGCGTTTGCTTGGCCCGGGTATCGCTCTTGTATGAACGCGAAGTCACGGCCCGGGCGAGCAAGCCCGGATAGGCCTCCACCGCGACTCGTGTCGGATCGCCGGCATGCACCCCCGGAATACTCAGCCCGGCCGCCAGCAAACGCGGCGCGCCTTCGAAGCACATCAGACCCACGGGGGGATTGACCAGTTTCATGGGGCTGTGCGAACGCGCCGGGATGTCGACGGCGCGATGCGGGTAGCGGGCCCCGACAGGTCTCGACTCGCGATCAGCATCGAGCGCGGCGCGAAACTGCGCCTTGGACAGTGTGCGCAGATGCGATATCAGCGCCACCCAACTGGTCGCTGGCCAGCCCATGGCCTCGACCCCGGCCCGCGGAAGGCTGAAAGGAAAGTCGAGCGCCGCCAGCCAGGGGCCTGCCTCGTCGAGAAGCGCTTCGAAATGGTGCCAGTCGTGCACCCGCATCAGCGATTCGAGCATCACCGCGTCGCCGTCGAGCCGCCCGTGCGCCACGGTGATGGGTTTGGCTTTGCGGGGCGCGGAGGTGAAGTCGATGCCCATGAGGCGAGTTCGAGAATTCATCGCTGGACCCCCAGCCCGCCAATAAACCGGGTGATCTCCTGCGCTGCGGTATCGGGACGGCATTGCAGCAGCATATGGGGGGCCTCGATGACCACGGAGGTGACGCCAGGCGCGTGCTTTTCAATCTCCCGGCTGGACCGACGCGGCACCAGGCGGTCACGAGCAGCAACCAGTTGAAGAATGGGAACGCCGACCGCGGCGAGTTGAGTCCGAACATCCACGCTTGCTACCGAATACAGACGCGATGCCAGTACCTGCGCCGGCACGGACACGATGGCGGCCCTGAGGGCATGGTCGAGTGAATCCGTTCTGAAACGCCCCAGAAGCGTCCAGGACACGAGTGCCCGGGGGAGGTGCTCGAGCAGGACGTTCATGCCACGGACCGGGACCCATCTGCCCAGCGGGGCGGGGCTGCGTGCAAAGGTGCAGCACAAAACCACCCCGATGAGGTTCCCCGGGTGGGACGCTGCAATGTCGATGGCGATGGGGCCGGAAAAGGACTCGCCCAGCAGGACACAGGGCTCGCTGGTGGGCAAGCGGTCGCTCACGTATGAGGCGAGCGCGCGATAGTCCAGTCCCTCCGTTGGCGGATACCGGATGATCCGGGTGGCAATGACTTCCGACAGCGCATCAACCAATGGAGAGAACAGGGTTCCAGTTCCGTCCATACCCGGCAGCAGAACCAGCGTCGGCATGTCTAACTGCCTTTGCGATCCTTCTTGCGCTTGTCCTTCATGTACAGGTGAGAGCCCCTGCGTTCGGTGTCGAACAGCCCGATGGCTTCGATCAGATCCCCCAGCTTCTTGTAGCCGTAGTTGCGGGGGTCGAACGATGTCTGGTTGCTGATGTGCGAGCCCACCGATGACAGGCTGGCCCAGTAGTCTTCGTCGGCGCAGGCTTCGACCGCGTTGCGCAGCAGACTGGTGATGCGGGAGTCGCCGCGCAGGGTCTTGCCACTGGCTTTTTCGGGGCGCGGTTCGGGGGCGGTGGTGTCGTCTGCGGCGGTCTGTTCGACCACCAGGTTCTCCAGGTACAGAAAACGCGAGCAGGCATTGACGAAGGGCGAAGGCGTCTTCTTTTCGCCGAAGCCATACACCCGCAGGCCATCGGCACGAATGCGCATCACCAAGGGGGTGAAGTCGGAGTCGGAAGAGGCCAGGCAGAAGGCGTCGAGCTGTTTGGTGTAGAGCAGGTCCATGGCGTCGATGATCATGGCGCTGTCGGTGGCGTTCTTGCCCTTGGTGTAGGCGAACTGTTGCACCGGCTGGATCGCGTATTCGTGCAGCACGCTTTCCCAGGTCTTGAGCCCGGTGCTCTTCCAGTTGCCATAGGCGCGGCGGATATTCACCACGCCGTATTTGGCCAGTTCATCGAGGATCACATCGATCTTGCTGGCGGGGCAGTTGTCTGCGTCGATCAGCAGGGCGATGCGGTTGTCGCTGTTTGTGTTCTTGTCCATCAGGACCTCTTGAAGCGCCGTGCGGCGGTGAGCAGGGTGGTGGCGTGAATCGCCACCGTATCTGCAATGTCGTGACCATACCCGCCTGCCATGGCGATGGCTACCGGCACCTGATGACGGTCGCAGGCGGCCAGCACCATCTCGTCGCGCTGGGCGAGACCTTCGCGAGACAGGGACAGCCGGCCCAGGCGGTCGCCCTCGAAGGGGTCGGCCCCGGCCAGGTAGATGGCAAGCTGGGGTCTGAAATGGTGAAAGATCTCGTGCAGGGCGTCGTCGAGCAGGGGGAGGTACTCGGCGTCGCCGGCGCCGTCGGGCAGGTCGATGTCGTGGCGGGACTGCATCTTGCGGAAGGGGAAGTTCTTCTCCCCGTGCATGCTCAGGGTGTAGGTGTCCGGGTCGCGTCCGAGGATGTGCGCCGTGCCGTCCCCCTGATGCACGTCGCAATCGATGATGGCAACGCGTCTGACCCGGCCTTCTGCACGCAGGGTCAGGGTGGCCACGGCCGCGTCGTTGAAGACGCAGAAACCCGAGCCATAGTCCTTGCCGGCGTGATGCGTGCCGCCGGCCAGATTGGCGCTGCATCCATCGATGAGTGCGCTACGGCAGGCCGCCAGCGTCGCCCCCGCCGAGCGGCGCGATCGCTCGACCATTTCGGGGCTCCAGGGAAAGCCGATGCGTCGCTGTTCGGCTGCCGGCAGGGTGCCGGCCACCACGTTGCGGATGTATTCGGCGGTGTGCGCGTGCTGCAAGGTGGCGTCATCGACCGCATCGGGGACGCAGAAATCGTCGGGCGCAAAAACACCGCTGTCCATCAGCGTCTGACGCAGCCGGCTGTATTTCTCCATCGGGAAGCGGTGCCCTTCGGGCAGCGGCAGCACGAAATGGTCAGCGTAGTAGAGCTTCACTTGGGTACGCGGGCCATGCAGCGGTTGTAGCGCGATTCCACCCGCTGAGCGAACCATTGGGTCGTCAGTTTGCGGGTGATCTTCGGGCTCTTGAGATCAATGCTCGGGATCAGCTGACGCGGGATGTTGCCGCCGATGCGCCTGTCGGCCAGGGCGAAGACCCGCTGAAACGTGGCAGTGTCTGAAAAGTCGGGCGACTTTTCCTTTTCGAGGTCGTGGCGGATCTGGCGCGGACTGAGCTGAATCGCGTCGCCGAGCATGCGCACGGCCGCTTCAGTGTTGCTGACCGAGTCACTGGGGCGGCTGCCCTCGTAGCGCAGCAGATCGCCATCGAGCACCAGCGGGCGTCCGGTCAGTTTCGCCACGGCCGACTGGAAGCCGGCGTTGCGGCTGCTGTGCTGACCGGCGTTGAAGTCGGCAAACCGGTAGCGCGGGTGCGGGTAGCTGGCCGGATAGTCGAGCAGGTTGGCGATGCCGAAATACAGCCCGCCGCGCCGGGTGAACACTTCGTCGCGCACGCTGCCCTGGCGGGCGTACGGATAGTCCCGCTCACGCAGGTGTTGCTCGGCGAAGGCAACACTCACCTGCATCGGTCCGCCGGTGCGGATGGGGTTGAATCCCGAGAGCAGCTCACGCCCCAGCGGCAGCTCGGAGAGCATGTCGTTGAACAGGGTGTTCATCTCCCGCTCGGTGCGCAGCGCGGCGATGCGCTGTTCGTAGCTGCGCCCGTCTGGCGAGCCCTTCTTGAGCGCAGCGGTCACGATGAGCGCGGGGATGTGATAGCGCTCGGCGCGACCGTAGATTTCCTTGTTGACGATTCGGGACAGCCCCGGCACCACCGGGTCGGCCTGCCAGCTCGATTCCTGTTCGATGACGGCCATGGCCGCGCATAGATTGCCGGCCGTGGCGGGAATATCCATGTGCGCGAAGGCGGTGTCGATATCCTGCCCCCAGCCCCGGCGATCGTTCATCTGCGCTGGTAACAGATCAACGGCACGGTAGCGCGGTTCGAGCGCTTGTTGTCCCGGCATGTCGGGCGAGGGAAGGGACTGATAGCCGCTCTGGCAGCCGGCCATCAGGACAGCCGCGGCAAACGCGCCGGTCAGGCGCCGGAGACGGATCATGGCCTTAGCGTTCGGTCGGACCGATCGCCCGCATGAATTCGGCCCGCGCCTGTGCGTCGTGTTCAAAGCTGCCCGCAAACGCCTGGGTGACGACGCGCTCGTCGCCGCGGCGGTCCTCACCGAGCAGCAGGCAGAGTTGTTCCGCTTCGATCACGCAGGCTGCGCCGGCGGCCTGACCGTGATTGACGAGCGCATCGGCCACGTCGCGGGTCATCCATTCCTGATAGGTGAACCGGTGTCCGATGGCATCGACCATGCGGGCAATACGGCCGAAACCGTGCAGGCGGCCACCCGGCAGATAGGCCACGTGGGCCACACCGCGAAAAGGCACGAGATGGTGCGGGCACACGCCGTGAACGGCAATGCCGCGGATCACCACCATGTCACGACGCGGATCATCGAAGCCATCGCCCAGCGCTTCTGCCGGGTCCAGATCGTAGCCCCCGAGCAGGCGCTTCTGCCACAGCTCGCGCACGCGCGTGACGGTGCGACCGGTGTGCGGGCCGTCAGGGGAGACGCCGCAGGCGCTGAGCAGGTCGCCGACAGCGCGCTCGAACGCCTCGGCGTCGAACTGACCTTCGCGGGCGATGCCGATGCCGCGACGCGGTGTGGGGGCCTGGTGGCAATCGTCAGACATGGGAACTCCGGATCGGATACTGGTCCGATGGTACCGGAAGCGGGCGACTCAGGCGTTGGCGCGTGCCGCGAGCAAGGTGCGCAGTGAAGGCAGCTCTTCGGCGTTGTCCACCGGACGGTGATTGGTCTGCGGGTCGAGCATGGTCTCGAGCGCGCGCTGCAGGTGGTTCAGGTGCGGCAGCATGGTGCCAAAGAAGCGGATGGCGTCGCCCTGCATCACGAACACGGTGGGGAAGTTTTCCACGTCGATGTCGTCCGCCCAGTCGGCGTGGGTTTCGATGTCCACCCAGAAGAAGGCGGCCTGTGGAAAACGCGCTGCCATGGCCTCGAAGCCGGGCTGATACTCACGGCAGGTGCCGCACCAGTCTGCGCACAGACAGGCCACGAGCCATTCGCGCTCGTTGGCGGCGCTGGCGTCGGCAGGGTTGTCGAGGTCGAACATGCGGGTCATGGTGCACCACGGAAATGATTTAGTGCTTATACCCCATCAGGCCGTTCGTCGTCACGTGTGGCAGACCATGGCGCCTTTGCGCCGATTGGATGACAATCTCGCCGCCATGGACACGCGCCACCGATTTCTCCAGTTGCAGACGATGCTCAGCGAGCATCAGGATCTGTGGCGCCCGCAGCCATTCCACGGGCGTGCTCTCGCCTGGCGCACCCAACGTCCGGAATTGGCGCAGGCGGTTGATCGACTGGCGGATGACGAAGTGGCCTGGCTTGAGACATCGCCCGAAGCGCTCGTTGCCTGGGTGGCATCACATGTGTCGTCACTTGCGGTGCTGCCGGAGCTGGTGGCCGTGCCCGAACTGCCGCGTCAGGCCATGGCGCCGGTGGGGCCTCACTTCAGCTGGCACATTCCAGGGCGCAAGCAAGCGCAGATCGAGGCATTTGCCGGTCATGTGATCGATCCACGTGCGCCGCTGTTCGAATGGTGTGCGGGCAAGGGGCATCTTGGGCGCCGACTGGCCGTGGCGCACGGGCAGCCGGTCACCAGTCTTGAGATCGATCCACTACTGGTCGATGAGTGCGAGGTACTGGCCCGTCGTGCCCGAATCGCGCAGGAGGCTGTTTGCGCCGATGCCCTGCTGGCGTCCTCCAGAGCACATGTGAGCGGGGCACATGTGGTGGCATTGCATGCCTGTGGTGAATTGCACCGCACGCTGGTGCGTCATGCGCGCGACGATGGTGCTCATGGCTACAGCATTGCGCCGTGCTGCTATCACCGCTGGGTAGATACTGCGTATGTGCCGCTTTCGGACGCCGCGTCGCTGGCCCTCGATGGCGTCGGGCTGCGACTTGCCGTGACTGAAACAGTCACTGCGCCGGGCCGCGAGCGCCGCGCGTTGCAGCGCTCGCAGGCCTTCAAACTCGGGTTTGTGGCCTTGCGCGCCAGTGTCTCCGGGCACGCCTACCAGTCGTTCAGACCGGTACCGCCCCAGTGGTCATCGCTTGTCTTCGAGGACTTTTGCCGCCGGCTGGCTGAGCGCGAGGGCGTGATACTGCCCGAGCGGTTGGACTGGGCGCATTGGGCGCAGGTGGGCTATCAGCGGCAGGCGGAAGTTGCCCGCGACTCGCTGGTGCGCCACGCGTTCAGGCGTGCTATCGAATTGTGGCTGGTGGGTGATATGGCGCTGGCACTTGAAGCAGCGGGCTTCGCAGTGACGGTGGGCGCCTTCTGCGAGCGGCCGGTAACACCCCGGAACCTGCTCATTCAGGCGCAGCGCTGATCACAGGCCGCTGTTTTCTGCCGTTTCGTCGACAATGGTCTGAACGAGTGTGTTGACTGCATTGATGGCGGGCGTGTCGCCCGGCAGATGGCGCCAGGCCAGATAGACCGCGTTCGGGTCCTTGGGGATCTGATAGACCGCAATGGTCATCGGGCAGTAGACGATGTTGTGAGGATCTTCCTCGGTCATCATGGCGCCCAGGCGGATCGAGCAGAACGCCACGATCTCGCCGTTCGTGAGGATGTCGGGACGATGTCCCAGGTCTTCGGCCGTGCGCGCCATGATCTTGGCGGCCTCGTGGCGTGCCGCGATATTCAGGCCCTGGTTGCCGATGGCAATTTCCAGTGATTCGAGCGCGATCGTGTAGTCCGCGTCGGCAATGCGAAGCTTGCGGGTCGTGTCGTCAGCCAGTGCAGGCAACGCAAACACGACTAGCAGCAGGGTCAGACGGCGAAAAAAAGCCATGGACATTGTCTCCCGGTGAGCGCGTCAGTGCGCTTCTGATTCGGATTCGAGGCCCGCATTGTGCCAGCACGGGCCCCGATTCGGGAGAGGATTACTTCTTCTTGGGCTTCTTGGGGCCGTCAAAGCCGCTATTCTTCGGGCCGTCGAATGAGCGGGGCTTGCGCGGTTTGAAGTCGCCACCTTTGCCCTTGTCGCCAAAGCCCTCGCGCTTGCCTTTCTTGTCGAAGGACTTGCCGCCGGGCTTGCCCTTGAACGGGCGGGCTGGTGCATTGCCTTCATGGCGAATGCGGATCGCCTGACCACACACGCGCGTGCGCTGGAGTTTGCCCAGCACGCCTTCGGACAGGTTACTGGGCAGCTCGACGATGCTGTGATCGTCGAACAGGTGGATCTGGCCGATCTCCTTGCCCGGGATGCCGCCTTCGTTGGCGATGGCGCCGACGATTTCCTTCGGCGTCACGCCATGCTGGTAGCCCACTTCGATACGGTATTGCGCGAGCTTGCCGTCGGCCACGTCACGACGACGACCCAGGATTTCGTCGCGATTTTCGCGGCGGGGTTTGTCGTGATCGCGCTTCGGGCCGTCCTTGCGGTTGGCATCGAGAATTTCGGGCCAGTCCGCCGGATCGAGCTGCAGGGGGCGCTCGCGCTGGGCGATGAACGCCAGGGCGCCGGCAATCAGGTGCGGCTTGATGTCATGCTCATCGCGGATCTGACCGACCAGTTCGTTGAAGAAGAAGAGGTCTTCGTTTTCGAGCACATCCATCACTTGCTGCTTGAACTGGCCGACGCGTCGCTCGGTCAGGTCGGTCAGACTGGGCAGGGTCAGGGGCTGGATCTTCTGGCGGGTGGCGCGCTCGATGGTGCTCAGCATGCGACGCTCGCGGGGCGTCACGAACAGGATGGCACTGCCCTGGCGGCCGGCACGGCCGGTGCGGCCGATGCGGTGCACGTAGGCTTCGGTGTCGTAGGGAATGTCGTAGTTGATCACGTGGCTGACGCGGGGCACGTCAATGCCGCGGGCGGCCACGTCGGTAGCGACCACGATGTCGAGCTGACCGCTCTTCAACTGGGCGATCACGCGCTCGCGCATCCCCTGGGTCATGTCGCCATTGAGCGCTGCGGCGGCAAAGCCACGCGCCTCAAGCTTCTCGGCCAGCTCGTCAGTGGCGATCTTTGTGCGTGCGAAGACGATGGCGGCGTCGAGGGATTCTTCGGCCTCGAGAATGCGGGTGAGCGCATCGAGCTTCTGATTGCCGTGAACGACGAGCGCGCGCTGATCGATGGCCGAGACGGTGGTCGTGGCCGACTTGATCTTCACTTCCTGCGGATCGCGCAGGTGATTGTGGGCGACGCGGCGGATGACGTCCGGCATGGTGGCCGAGAACAGGGCGGTCTGGCGCGTCGCGGGGGTGTGCTCGAGAATCCATTCCACGTCGTCGATGAAGCCCATGCGCAGCATTTCATCGGCTTCGTCGAGGACCAGCATGCGCAGATCGTCCAGCACGAGAGAGCCGCGCTTCAGGTGATCCATGACCCGGCCCGGGGTACCGACGATGATCTGCGCGCCGCGCGAGAGCTGGCGCAACTGCACCACCATGCTCTGGCCGCCGTACAGCGGGACCACGTGAAAATCCTTCATGTGGTGGGCGTACTTCTGGAAGGCTTCGGCGACCTGAATGGCCAGCTCGCGCGTCGGTGCCAGCACCAACGCCTGGGGCTTGCGTGCCTTGAGATCGACCAGATCAAGCGTGGGCAGCGCGAACGCCGCTGTTTTACCGGTTCCGGTCTGTGCTTCACCCAGCAGGTCCTTGCCTGCCAGCAGGTGCGGAATACACGCGGCCTGGATGGGCGAGGGCGTTTCGTATCCCACGTCGGCCAACGCCTTGAGCAAGGGGGCGGACAGGGAAAGGTCGGCAAAACGGATGCCGTCGGGTACAGCTTGGGACATATCAGGGACCTGCGAGGGGATAAGGCGGCCGGAATTCGGGCAGCGAACCCTCAAGTATCCCCCTTAAACGCAGGAAAGGAAAGAGATTTTTGCGGTGCAGCGAAGCTCTTCGATAAACGGTTTGGCGTCAAGCCGGGTCAAATTAACGGCGTGACATGAATCCGATCAGCGCGAGCGTCGCGAGCGCGAGTCCGTAGCCACTGATGGGCGACTCTTCCGGGTCGGGCGCTTTGATGCTGGAGAGCTTGGTACTCACTGCGCGGGTCGCAGTACTCAAGTCGCTTTCGGATGAGACCGATCGCTGAATCTCGAGGGCGGCTGCCGGCAAGGCGGTGAGGGTGAAGACAAGAAATATGGTGCGAAGCAGCATGATTCACTCCTGTGTTGCGAGTGCAGGTACGCGACTGGAAGTCGGATGCGGTGGCATGCGTTTCCGTCGAGCCCCTAGATTGCCGGTGTTGCATTGTCTTTTGATGACAATGGCAACATCGACAGACGAATCATGCGCCAGAATCAGAAATGTTGCAATGCAGAAAATATTGCAAAATTTTGTTAAATGAGCGGTCGGTGCCGCGGTGGAAGTGCGTGGTAATCCGCAAGTCTTTGAAGTTGTGTCAGATTGCCCAGCCGGAGTGTGCCGGGACGCCAGTCGACAAGGCCCAGGTCACGCAGGCGCTTGAGCGATTTGTTGGTGTGAACAAGTGACAGCCCCATGGCGTCGGCCATGTGCTGTTGTGTCAGAGGCAGGCGAAGCATGTCACCGTCAGTCAGTCCGAGCAGTTCCGAGCGCCGGAACAGATGGATGAGCAGCATGCCGATGCGCTCCATGGCACGGCGTTGACCCACGGACACCAGATTTTCGTCGACGATGAGTTCAGCGTTGGCGCTCAGCCAGGTGATGTCATAGCCCAGCGATGGCTGTTGCTGAAACAGGTTCCACAGTTTCCCGTGCGGGAAAACGCAGATGCGGCCCGCCGTGATCATCTCGACGCCCACGGGCGAGTCTTCGCCGACGCGCTCCTGCAGGCCGATGAAATCGCCCGGAAGCAGGAAGTTGAGAATCTGCCTGCGGCCGTCCGACAGACTGCGGAACCGGAAGGCCCATCCATCGAGCAGCGTGAACAGCGAGTTGCTGCGTTCTCCTTCACGGACGATGGCGTTGCCGGCGGAGAGCTGTTTCTCGTTCTCCTTGAAGCTGTCGATGAATTCCAGCGTCTCGCCGCTGGCCGAATGAAAACAGTTGCGTGCCCTGAGCGGGCAGTGCTGACATGAAGTGTATTCAGCGTTTTGGGTCACCAAGGGCGTCTCCCGAGTGCCATGACGACATGGAGTGCAAGTGAAAAAGTGACGAAGCGTATTCGATGTTACACCCTCGTCATACGTCTTTTCTTGTAGCGTGCCGAACATGGCCGCGATAGATTGATGCGGTACTTAAAAGTAATAGAGAAAACTACCATGATGGTCGGGTCAGAATCACTTTATCAGCTTGTTTATACAAGCCGGCTGGCATTTGATGCCAGTGTCAGCAGCGTGGCGGACATCTGCCGGGTCGCGCGTGTGCGCAACGATCAGGACGGTGTCACGGGGCTGCTCATCTTCGACGGCTTGCGCTTCTGCCAGTACCTGGAAGGGGCGCGTGACAAGGTTCGGGCATTGGCCCAGGTGATCTGTGAAGACGTGAGACACGAACAGTTCATGATTCTTCATGAAGGCGAGTTCAGCGGTCCGCGGCTCTTCAACGACTGGTCGATGGGCTATGCCCTGACCGACGACGAGGACATGCTGTCGTCCGTGCTGGGCATGCGTGGTGTTTCCACAGTGCAAGCGGTGCAGGGCCTGGTGCCAAGACTCGACTTGCAACCCTGAACCCCGTGCCCGCCAGCGGGCGCGCCACTTTCTGAAACACGGCTCGCTACATGCGGGCCGTTTTCACGTTACGATCCCGCCCCGCGTCGATGTCGGCGCGGCAACACATGGTTTTAGACCGGATCGGAGCGTGTATGAGCGCAGCGGGTTGGTACGTTCTCATTGGTGCAGTTCTCATATCCATGGGTCTGCTCGCCTGTCGGTTGCGCGGGCTGGCCATCACCAGCGCCGTGGTCTATCTGGGGGTGGGGGTGCTCATCGGCCCGACCGTTTTCGGGCTGTTTCACTTCAACCCGCTCAAGCAGGCGCATCTGCTCGAGGTCATCACCGAAATTGCGGTGCTCATGTCGCTTTACACCTGCGGCCTGAAGCTCAAGGTGCCGATCCGGTCACGGCTGTGGCGGGTGCCGTTCCGGCTGGCGACCATTTCGATGGTGATCGGCATTGCTCTTGTGGCGGCGCTCGCCCATTGGGGGCTGGATATGCCCTGGGGGGCGGCGATACTGATCGGTGCCGTGCTTGCGCCGACGGATCCGGTGCTGGCGACGGATGTGCAGGTCCGCCATCCCGGCGACAACGATCGGCTTCGCTTTGGGCTGACGGCCGAAGCGGGTCTCAACGATGGCACGGCCTTCCCGTTCGTGATGCTCGGCCTCGGTTTGCTGGGCCTGCATGACATCGGCAGTGGCGGTGCCTGGGTGGTTCGCGACGTGGTGTGGGCCTGTGTTGCCGGCCTTGCGCTCGGGGCAGGGTTGGGGGTGGCCACCGGACGGCTGATCTTCTTCATGCGCCGCCGGCATCTGAACGCCGTCTTCATGGCCGACTTCATCGGTCTGGGCTTGATCGCGCTGGCTAACGGATTGGCATTGGCGATTTCGGCTTATGCCTTCCTGGCTGTCTTTGCTGCCGCGCTGGCGGTTCGGCAGACCGAGCAGTATCTGCTGTCTCGACACCTCGATACGCCTCAGGGCGAGGCGATTCGCTCCGCGGGCCTGGTGGATCGTTCAATGCATTTCAACGAGCAGCTCGAGCGCATCGGTGAAGTGCTGCTCATCTTGCTGCTGGGAGGCAGTCTGTTTCTCAACTCGTGGAGCTGGGAAGCGGTGCTGGTGGCCGCCTTCGTGTTCTTCGTGGCACGGCCGGTCGGGGTCTATGTTGGACTGTGGCGGGCGGATGTCACCCGAAAGGCCAAGCATTACATGGCGTGGTTCGGCGTGCGGGGTATCGGCTCGCTCTACTACCTGATGTATGCGATTGCGCATGGCCTGCCCAAAGAGCTTGGCCTGCAATTGCTGTCGATCACGCTGATCGTCGTGACCCTCTCGATCATCGTGCACGGTATGAGCGTTACGCCGTTGATGCGCAGGTACGCGCAGCCGGCCTGACGGGTTTGCGTCTCCGGCCCGCCACCCACGCGGCGGCAAACAGGGCGGAAAAAGTCACCGCGAGGATGGCGACATCGATCAGATATGCGCGGTCGCGAATTTCGTCGCCCGCGATCCCCAGAACGAGCATGGCGACCACCGCATGGGTACAGAACACCGGCAAGGAGGCTTTGCCCAGAAATTGGAGCGGTCGGGTCAGACGCGCTGCCGTTTCTCCGCGCGGCCCGAAGCGCAGCACCAGCAAAAGCAGGGCGGTCGCGTTCAGCAGGCGTAACGGCCCCATGTGCCATTTGTCGAACCAGGCGTTGAGGGCTTCATGCTCGGGGAAGGGGATCTGCCCGATCGCATGGCGCCAGGCGAAGCCGATCGCAGCGAAGGTGAGCGCGCCGATCACCCACCCGGCGGGCCAGCGACCGACGTTGGGCGTCCAGCCGTTGGCCATCGCCCAGCCGCCCAGCAGGCCGGTGGTCCAGACCAGTTGCCATGCCAGCAGGTCGAAAGCACCGGTGGCGCCGCGAATGATGGGAAACCCTGTCGACGCGACAAATGCGTCGTACCACTGCCCAGCGAGTCCGGTCTGAGCGAACAACCACAGGCCGACCGTAAAACCGGCGACAGAGCGCCAGTAGCCCTTGGCCAGCGCAGCCAGGATCAGCGGACTGACGAGCAGGAACACCACGTACATGGGGAGGATGTCGAGCAGGCCGGGTTGATGGATCAGTGCCATCCCGCCGAGCACGGCAGCCCAGGGATCCATCTGGAAGAACCACATCATGCCGGGCAGCGGCCCTTTTTCGGGTACGACGCCCGTCAATGGCAGGATGAAGAACAGCAATCCCAGCAGGCCGATGTGGCACAGATAGACCAGCCCCGCACGACGCACCAGCGCGCTGCGTACGACGTCCACACCCTGGCTGAGCAGACGTCGGCCGTGAACCCGGCCGACCAGCATGCCCGAAATGAACACGAAGCCGAACGCGGCCGACACAAACCCGAAGGGTTGTCCCATGGGCTGCGTCAGGCGCGTCGGCACGTGCGTCAGCGTCATCAGGACGAGCATGAGGCCGCGCAATGCGTCGAGCTGCCACAGGCGCGAACTTGGCTGGGCGGCGGGCAGGGGAGTCGACATGCGTTTCAATATCCGGAAACAACCCCGATCGGGTGGATTCGCACTTTAATTGAACTTGTGTATGCTGCAGTGCGTCATTTGTAATGAAAGGTCTCGTTTTCGTGGAGACCCAAGACATTGCTGACTGCTTCGACAGTCGGCCCAAAAAGGAGTTTGCTGCATGGACACCATATTCTGGCCGCTGGAAGCGGGTTCGCTCGTTCTGAAGAACCGCATCGTGATGGCACCGCTGACCCGCTGCCGCGCAGGTGAGTCCCATATGCCGAACGCACTGATGGCCGAGTACTACGCCCAGCGGGCCAGCGCCGGGCTAATCGTGGCCGAGGCCACCATGGCCATCGCGGGAAACTCGGCCTTCTGGAAGGAGCCGGGCATCTACAGTGAAGCGCAGGTGGACGCCTGGCGGCAGGTGACCGATGCGGTGCATGCACGCGGGGGCAAGATCGTACTGCAGATCTGGCACGGCGGCCGGGCCTGCCACCCCCTGCTCAACGGTGGCATCACGCCCGTGGCGCCAAGCGCGCTGGCCATTGTCGGTGAGGAGGTGCACACCCCCGAAGGCAAGCAGCCCTACACCCTGCCGCGTGCCCTTGAGACGGATGAGGTGCCCGATATCGTGGCCGGATTTGCCCAGGCCGCCGACAATGCGATTGCGGCCGGTTTTGATGGTGTCGAGGTGCATGGTGCCAACGGCTATCTGATTGACCAGTTCCTGCGCGACGGCAGCAACGTGCGTGACGACATCTACGGTGGCAGCCGCGAGGCGCGCGCCAAATTCCTCTTTGATGTGCTCGATGCCGTCTGCGAACGCATCGGCAGTGACAAGGTCGGCTTGCGCCTGTCTCCGCTCAATGGCTTCAACGACATGCGCGACTCCGACCCGGTGGGGCTGACGGCCTGGCTGACCGCCAGGCTCGGGCGTTTCAACCTGGCGTATCTGCACATGATGCGCGCTGACTTCAAGGGTGAGCAGCAGGGCGATGTACTTGCTGCGGTGCGCGAAAACTATCCGGGCGTGGTCATTGCCAACATGGGCTATACCCCTGAAGAGGCCAAGGCCGCGGTCGGTGCCGGCCAGCTCGACGCGGTCGCCTTCGGTGTGCCCTTCATCGCCAATCCCGATCTGGTCGAGCGCATCGAGCTTGGCGCGCCCCTGGCCGAGGCCAATCCGAAGACGTTCTATTCCGATGGCCCCGAGGGGTACACCGATTACCCCACCCTCGAAACCGCGCACGCTTAAAAAAACGGCGCCAATCGGCGCCGTGAAGTGCAACGAGGAGAAGAGCCGCCGGGGTCTTGCTTGCAGGTACCGCCCCCGGCCTGAACTTGCGCTGTTGCCGGCCGAATGATCGTCGCGCCGACAACGTGCTCTTCCTTCCGATTTCTGCGAATTACGTGCCAATCATCGCAATGACGTTCAAATTGCCCGATCTGCGCGTCATTCGGACCGATGGTCGCAAAACCGAGCCGTACCGCGATGTTCATTCGCGACACAGCGGTCGTGCCGACCTGTGTCGATATTCAACAGTGACAGGACAAAAAAAGCCCGGCTCGCGGCCGGGCAATGGGTCAATTAAGGTGGAAATCAGAACTGGTAGGTGGCGTTAGCCCCGGCGTACCAGGCCGCACCCGATCCAGGTTCGTAGTAGCGGCCGTTCGAGTCGCCGACAACGACAGATCCGACGTAGCCACGATCGAAGATGTTGTCGAAGCGAATCATCTGTCCGAGTGTCCACGGTCCGTGTTTCTGTTCAGCCGTGATACGCACGTTGAAGATCGCATAGGACGGTGCCGCACGATCCTGGTTCAGGTCATGAACCTCGACGTTGCTGCGGTAGATCCCTTCGATCGCCGCCTTGACGCCTGCCGGGTGCGCATAGGCAAGCTCGGTAAAGAGCATAGTTGCCGGAATGCCGGGGATGCGGTTGCCCTCGTCGATGGTGGTGCTGTTGCTCACAAAGCTCTCGTCGTAGACCGCACGCATGTGTGTGAAGCTGGCCCGCGCGCTCAGCGCGTCGGTGATTTTGCTGTCGAGTGCGATCTCGACACCTTGACGGAGGGTCTTGCCGGCGTTCTGGTATACGGTGCGGCCCCCGGCGGAGCTTTCCACCACGACTTCGTTGTCGGTATTGACCTGGAAAACCGCGGCGTTCAGTCGGGTTCTGAGGGGCAGCTGTGCCTTCAAGCCGACCTCGAACTGTTCGCTCGTGGCTGGCTTCAGACCAAGATTGAGTGTGCCGGTACCACTCGAATACGAGACTTCACCGAACGTGGGGGTCTCGAAACCCGTGCCCGCACTGGCGTAGAAATGCAGGTCGTCGGTGGCACGGAACATCACGCCAATCGTGGGGGTGGTGCGTGAATACGTCTGCTCGCCGCTGTCGTCGCCGTTCGAGAGAAACTTATCGTTCACGTCGAATTCAACGCGACTGTGGCGCACACCCGCCGAGAGCGTCCATCGACCTGCTTCAAGGCTGGCCTGGAGATAAGGGTCGATGCTGGTCAAGGTGTCGACTTCATCCCGGCGCAGAGCGCCCTTCACGCCGAGCGTCGATCCGACGAAGTTCTGGAAACCCCGGCGATCGTCCTGCATCCAGTCGTAGTCAAGGCCAGCAGTCAGACTGAGCAGCTTCTCATCCAGCTCGATGTTGTGCGTCCAGCGCGCGCCAAAGCCGGCAAATTCCCGATCGAAATCGACGATCCCACCGGAGTTGCCCGGGCGTGTGACCGGATTCTGAAGGAAGAACGGAATCGACAGCACCTGCATGACATGGCGCTGCCCCGCGTAGGCAGAGACCTCGAGTCGATGAGGGCCGACGTTGCGTTGGTAGGTTGCGCCAGCCTGCGCGTGGGAGATGTCCTTTCTCGTGTCGTAATTGAGTGCGGAATCGTCGACCGATGCGGGGTCGTTCCGATACTGGTCCCAATCGATTCCTTTGGGGTCCTTGGTGTCGTCCTGATTCAGACTGTTCGCGACGATCGTCAGTTTGCTGTCTTCGTCAGGCTTGAAGAGCAGCTTGGCAAAAGCCTGATCGCGCACAGCGTCGCTGTGATCTCGATATCCGTCGGTCTCGAAATGGGAAAGATCGAGCAGGTAGCCGATGTCGTTCTTTGTGCCCTCGGCCCCGATACCGATCTTGAAGGTATCGAAACTGCCGGCAATGACACGACCGCTCACTTGCGGCTTCTCTGCCGGATCACGCGTAAATAGCTGAATCACGCCGCCCGCATGGTTGCCGTAGACCGTCGAGAAGGGGCCGCGCAGCACCTCGATGCGATCGGCAACGTCCAGATTGAAGGTTGCCACCTGGCCCTGACCGTCCGGGTTGGTGGCCGGAATGCCGTCGGCGATCAGCTTGACGCCACGTACGCCGAACGCGGCCCGGGCACCGAAGCCGCGGACCGAAATCTGCAAGTCCTGCGCGTAGTTCTGACGGTTCTGGACGACCAGGCCGGGGACGGCAATGAGCGACTCCGACGCGTTCACCCCGAGTTGCCCCTCGGTGATGTCCTCTCGGCCGACGGCATCGACTGAATACGGTAGCTCGAAGCTTTCGGTGGGGGTTCGCGAGCCGCTCACCACCACGGTGTCGAGCGCCGCGTCATCTGCCGCGATGGCCAAGCCCGCCGGCATCAGCCAGGCCGCGGCAACACACGCGACCACGGGCTTGAGCGTGAAGAATTTCCGGCGATGATGATGTCCTGACATAAAAAGTTTCCAGTTTTGTGAATTTTGGCCGAAGTTTATTGGGTAGGGCGGTGGCACGCTTCCCCGGGATGATGACTTTGGCCTCATGAAAATCATGAACATGGGCTGTTTGCTCCAACCTGAAACACTGTGTGACGAGGTGGAACAGGCCCATGCATGTTGCGGTGTGATCGGGGCGGAAGTTGATCGACTGGCGAGCCGCACGGCGGCGCGGTTTGCATGCATGTTGCATTGCAGCGTGCTTTCAGGTACGCGATCTGCTCTTGTAATTATGCAGGTCGGTGCGGCCGGAAACGCGCTGAACCCGAAAAAAGCAAAAAATGCTCATGGAGAAGACAGATGACTGATCAGCGAGAAACCTGGGGGCAACTCCTCCAACTCGATGCACCCTGGCAGGTGCTCAAAATCCAGCAGGACGTCAATGCCCGCCGCTACGACGTCTGGGTGGGGCTTGAGGCACCAAAGCAGTGGTTCGGATTCATCCGGCGCAGCCAGGAACAGGCGGTGGAACATTACTCCTGGCGCCATGTGAACTTCGGTGACTGGCGCGTGCACCTGCATGTGGCACTGCCCGTCGGACAGACGCTCGAGGGCCTGGCCTGGGCGGGCGAGTTCGACCTGCCATTCACCAA
This sequence comes from Nitrogeniibacter aestuarii, assembly GCF_017309585.1. NCBI lineage: Bacteria > Pseudomonadati > Pseudomonadota > Betaproteobacteria > Rhodocyclales > Zoogloeaceae > Nitrogeniibacter > Nitrogeniibacter aestuarii. The sequence goes on from NZ_CP071321.1 coordinate 1,871,470, forward strand.
CTCACTGGCCCGCCAGATCTTCTCCCTGCTCAAATCCGATGTGAGCCTGCAGCGCATTTGCGATCTGCTCGATCTACCGGTGTCGGAACTGTGGCGCTTCCGCTATGCGCTCGACTCCGGCCGGCTCAACGTGGGCGAGATTGCCAGCGACGATATCAAGGTTGCCGAAGAGGCCGACAGCGACATCCCGTCGCTCGACGATCCGGTCTGGGGCGCCCTTGTCGATGGCAAGCTGGAGATCGACATCCGGGTGCTTGGCCTCAAGCTGATGCTGAGCCGCCTGCGCGCGCAGATGAGCAAGATCTCCGACAGCGAAATCCGCGATCTGAAGCTTCAGGAATTCCAGCGATACTTCGCCAAGAACAAACAAATGCTCGGGCATGAACTGGCCCAGCTCAAGGAGGGCGCTGCAAGTGTCTGAACATGTGATTGAGGCGTTGCCCGGTGGGCTCATGGAAGTGTCTGCAGCGGCAGACCTGATCAAGAAGGGTGAGTTCGTTGTCGTGGCCGGTGATGCCGAATTGCTCGACAAACTGCCCAAGGGAAACTGGATCGGTGGCACGATCCCGTACTTCATGGGGCCGCGCGGCGGCGAGTGCTCCAAGAAACAGGTCTATGTGACCCGTGTGGGTGGCCCGTCCGACAAGCCGGTCATCAAGGTCTATGACGTCACCAACATCGAGAATCTCTGCCTGGAGGCGCCGGACAATGGCTACAGCCTGATCATCCTGCCCGCGTTCTCTCCGATTCACGCGCATTACGCGCGCAACGCCCCCGGCTTTGAAGACATGTTCGTCAAGCCCGTGATCGGCTGGGTTTCGGGGGTGCATCTCGAACAGCTGGCCGATGCCGTACCCAAGGTCTATGACGGCACGCGGGGCGTGGCCGAGTCCGACGCCGCGGTTGTCATGCATGTGGCGTTGCCGGCCAACTGCTACGCACGTGTCGACATCATCAACGGCATGCAGCAAGGCAGCGGACCGACCATCAAGTTTCCGAACACCGGTTTTTCGGCCACGACGGCAACCATCGATGGCAAGGAGCAGAACCTCGCCGAGTTCCTCACCCGGAACAACATCGATACCAAGCTGCCGCTGGTGGCCGACTACTGCGGTGCGATGATCAACGTGTCGATCAAGGGTGTCGATGCCAAGGAAGGGCGGGTCGATTTCTACGCCCCGGTGTTCTCCGACTCCGAGTACCGGATGGCCGAGGGAGATATCCCGCAGCTGAACGAAGGCGAAGGCAAGGGCACCACTTTCTCGTGCAACTGCATCCTCAACTATCTGTATGGCAATCTCGAAGGCAAGCGGACCGCGAATTTCACCGGCCCCATGACCTTTGGCGAAATTGCTTACCTGCTGCTCAACCAGACACTGGTGCACATGAGCATCGTCAGGGACTGACGTCCGGTGTCGTGGCAAAGGCTTGAAACGGATCAAGGCGACGGCGGGGTGAAGTGATTATCATGGGCGCATGAAAGACACGACCGCCTCCATGTCGCTGCCTGATCGGCTCCGCCAGATCATCGCGACTCTCAAGCACGGCCTCGTCGAAAGAGACGAGGCCGTTCGTTTGGTCCTGCTTGCCGCTTTGGCTGGCGAGCACAGCCTGCTGATCGGCCCCCCGGGGACCGCCAAGAGCGAGCTGGCCCGGCGACTGCATCGCGTCTTTGAAGAGGCGCCTTACTTCGAGCGCCTGCTGACCCGCTTCTCGGTGCCGGAAGAACTCTTCGGGCCGCTGTCCATCAGTGCACTGGAGCAGGATCGCTACGAGCGCCAGACGCGCGGCTTCCTGCCTGAGGCAAGCATCGCCTTCATCGACGAGGTGTTCAAGGCCAACAGCGCCATCCTCAATGCCCTGCTCACCCTGCTCAACGAGCGCGAGTTCGACAACGGCGCAGGTCGTCAGCGCTGCCCCCTCGTTTCGGTGGTCGGGGCCACCAACGAGGTGCCCGACGACGAAGTGGCCGAGGCCTTTTTTGATCGCTTTCTGGTGCGCCTGACCGTGGCGCCAGTCAGCAACGAAGGCTTCATGGATCTGCTGTCGCTGCCTGCGGCCCTTAAAACGCCGTGCATCGATGCGCCGCTGTCGGAAGCGGATCGCAGCGCGCTCACGAAAGCGGCCGACGCGGTTGTGATGCCGGCCGAGGTAAGCGAGTTGCTGGCCGAACTGCGTGATTTCCTCAGCGCCCGCGACACTGCCGTCTCCGACCGGCGCTGGGTCAAGATCGTGTGGTTGATGAAAACCGCCGCCGCCAGTGAAGGACGTGCGCAGGTCGTGCTCTGGGATCTGTGCTTGCTGCCCGCGTGCCTGGCGTCGGATGCCGAAACACAGGTCGAGATTTCCGACTGGTTGACCACACGCCTGGGCGTGCAGGCGGCCTTTCTGCCCGAGCGCGTCACCCGTGCGGTTGAGGCCTTCGAAGCGCAGGTGATGCTCGAGCAGCGGGCCAACGATCTGGACTTCGACGAAAGCGGGCGGCTGCGTTTTTCACCGGATGTCGTGACCGAAGACATCGCCGAAGGCATTGCCGGCGCCATTGGCGATGCCAAGGGCGGTGCTGGCGCCACGCGCATGACCTATCAGCGCAAGCGCCGCTACGGCCAGATCCACATCGATGCCCGCACCGGGCAGATCGATGACCTGATGCAGCGTCTGGCTGCGTATCGCGAGACCCTGCAAGCGTGCATTGCCTCGCTCGCGCAGTTCGATGTGCAGGCGTTGTGGATGAGTCGCGCTTTTGCCGATGCCGCCCGGACCCACCTGGAGGGCACGGGCGCGGCCTTGGCGCAGCTCGAAGCGCGACTGGGACAGGCTCGCCGGAGTTTCGAAGCCTTGCCGCGTCTCGACGCCGATCCGGGCACGGTGCCCGACCCCGTCCGCTTCGATTGAGCCATGGCGGCGGCCAGGCCTGCCCCTCCGTCGCCCAGACTGTTTGCCGAGCTCGAAGCCCGGCTGGCAGATCTTGACGCGCTGCCACGCGGCCTCTGGCTGGGTGGGCTGACCAATTCCCAGGGCACGGTCGAGCCGCGCCTGAGACAGCTGCTGGCGCTGCGTCTCGCGCTCATTGAGGGGGTGCTGCCATCGGCTGATGACTGGCGCTGGCCCGATGGACAGATTGCCCATCCCTTGCGAGCAATCATCGAGCGCCTGTCGCTGGTGTCCTATCTTGTTGATCAGGGGGGCCTAGTCGATACGGTGCTCCAGAGCCTGCTGTTTCACCTCGATTTCATCGTCGACTACCAGGATCGGGGCGCCACGCCCGAGCGCGCCCTGCAGATGGCGCTCGAAGCCTTCGAGGCCGACTGGCAAGACCGGCGCAGCGAGATCGACGAGCTCATCAACGTGTTCGGCTCGCTTCCGGATGACGGCAAGAACACCCGCTGGGATCACATGCGCGGGCTGCTGCGTTCAGCCGGCTGGCAGGAGGTGATGCGCATCCGCAAGCTCATCGAGCGGCTGCCGGAGCTCTCGCGCCTGATCCGTTCGCTGGGGCGCGCGCGCCCGACGGACGATCTCGACACCGGCCGGCTGCGCAGCACGCCGACCATGATGCCGGCCACCGCACTGCGTACGCGAACGCGCACCGTGCATGTACCGCATTTGCCCGGTGAGACACGCGGGGTGGAGCGCTCGGATCGCATCGCCCGCATGTTGCCGATCGAATCGACGCTGCTCGGGCACCGCAAACTGCGGCTGATCTGGCATGCCCGCCGGGCCGAGCGCACGCTGCTCACCTATGAAGACGATGACCGCATGGAAGAGGTGGTCACCGAAGAAGCGCCGGTGTGGCTACCCGACCCCGCCCCTCAACCCGAAAAGCGTCAGGAGATGGGTCCGATGCTCATCTGTGTGGATACCTCAGGGTCCATGCAGGGCGGTGCCGAAGCGGTCGCCAAGGCCACGGTGCTTGAGGCCGTGCGCCATGCCCATGCGCAAAAACGCGATTGCCATGTGTTCGCCTTTGGTGGTCCGGACGAAGTGGTGGAGATGCGCCTGTCGGTCGATACCGACGGGATCGAGCGCATCACCCGTTTTCTGGGGCAGGCCTTTCGGGGTGGCACGGACATCTGCGGCCCGATCGGCCGCTGTATCGACAAGGTCAGCGAGCAGGAATGGGAGCTGGCCGACTTGTTGCTCGCCACTGACGGCGAATTCGGTGCCACTGCCGAGCTGGCGGCGCGGCTCGACGAGGCCAAGAAGACCCGCGGACTGCGCGTTCAAGGCGTGCTCATCGGCGATCGCGAGACCATCGGCCTGCTCGAAATTGCCGACGATATTTTCTGGGTGCGCGACTGGCGCCGTTATGGTGCCTCCGATGCCGACTCGCCGGTGCATTCCAAGAGCCTCACCTCCATCTATTTTCCCGGCGCGCTGCGTACGCCCGAAAACCGTGACTCGACACGAACCGGCTCCGATGCGTCGGCCGCATTGCGCGCCGGGGAACGCAACCGTGTGCCGCGAAAGGACCCGAAATCATGAGCTTTGCCCACGACTACCTCAATCGGCTGACCCCTTTTGCCGATCAGCTCCCCAAAGTGAAGGCGCTTCACCTGCCGCCCCTCGAAGCGGCGGGCAGCAAGAACGGGGAGTTCTGTGCGCTTGAACTTGAAGATGGCTCGCTCGGTCTGGCGTACGTCCTGCTCGATGACACGCTGAAAAAGCTGATCGACGCCTCACCCGGCCAATCACTGGCCGGCATGGATGCCATGGAGCTGGCGCGGCAGTATGCCACGGCTCAGGGCACCCTCAAGACGCTAGGCTTTGCCGCGGCCAACGCCATTACGCGCCATCTGTTCGACCGCGCGGGCTATGTGCCGCCCGACAGCCAGGACTCCATCGGTGGCATCGATCCGCAAGCGGGCGACCGGGTGGGCATGATCGGCTACTTCTGCCCCCTGGCCGATCGCATTGTCGCCGCCGGGGCAACGCTGACCGTGGTCGAACTGAAGGCGGATCTCGCTGGCAATCGTGACGGCTATGTCGTGACCACCGATGCTTCTGCATTGGCCCAATGCAACAAGGTGCTGTCGACCAGCACCATTTTGCTCAACGATACGCTGGAGGCCATTCTGGCCGCGTGTGGCTCAGCGCGCCGCTTTGCCATGATCGGCCCCGGCGCGGGCTGTCTGCCGGATGACCTCTTTGCCCGGGGCGTCACGCTCATGGGCGGTAGCTGGATCGAAGACAGTGCCGCGTTCGTGGATGCACTGCTCAGTGGTGAAGGCTGGAGCAAGATGGCGCGCAAGAGCGCAATCACGGCCAGCGACTACCCGGGGTGGGACGCCCTGGTGGCGCGCATGCGCGGCGCCTAGCGGCCGAGCAGGGCGTCGACCGGGGCGGTCAGTTCCGGCGCCATGCGGCGAAGGACGACGTAGCCGAGCATGAGCAGCGCCAGTGCCAGCGCCCAGCGAAGCCACCCTCTGCGCTTGTGTTGCGGCGCCGCCAGGCCCGTATCGCGCTCGACGACCGGCGGCACCCGGCTGGTGTCGATGGCGTGGCGTGCAGCATGAGCCGTTGAATGATCGGCCCCATCGTCGAGCATGAATCGGGCAAGCGGGCCAAACAGGGTGATGTCATGCCCGCCACTGCGTAACTGCAGCCGGTGTTCGTCTGCCTCGACCTGTTCGATGCTGCCGCTGGGGAGCCAGATCAGGCCACCGCCGAAGATCGGGTGCATTTTCACCGCGTGGCCGCTGACGTACTTTTCGACGCGGATCGAATTGCTGCCTTTGGAACCATTGACGAGCGCATCGCCCCAGCGCGTCTTTGCCAGACGCTCGCCCGCCATCGCCGGAATCGTGTCCGTCATGCGAGAGACGCGACGCAGCAGCCGGATGATGAACATCCAGATCGCCACAAAACCCGCAATGAAAATGATGGGGATGAGCGCGCCGGTCAGTGGAAAGTCGAACATCGTGATCGCCAGGGAAAGATGAGCCCAAGCCTAACGGAGCGGCGCAGCCGCCTCAAGCCCGGCTTGTGCCAGGCGCTCAAGCTGGGCAAACTGCTACGCCATTTCAATAAGAAACCTCCGGAGACGCCATGCGCTTGCCGCTCTTCTGTCTGCTCACCGGCCTCACGGTCGTGATCTCGCCTGCCATGGGCGCACCGCTGTCGGAAGCGGATTCGACCTGGATCAATGGGTTTGCCGACAAGATGGAAGCGACCTGTGCGCAGCGCTTCGACCAGGCCGAAGCGAAACTCGCCGACAAGACCGGATGGCAGGGCGATCGCGCCCGCGAGATGATGGCAGCTGAGCGCCGGGTCAATTGCGGTTGCCTGCCAACGCGCATTCGCGTTCGTGCCACGCCGGAGGTGGTCGCTGCGCTCAAGGATCGCAACGTCAGCGCCGGGCGTGCTTTCATGGCCGAACAAGCCAAGGCCTGCGGCGCGCAGGGGCTGCGCGACTCGGCTCGCACCAATTGCCTCGCCACGGAACAGGAAGCTGCCTTTGAGGCCGTGCACGGTCGAAAGCCCGCCGAGGACGATGCCGAGCCGGTGCCCGCGTTGACGGCGGCAAACGAGCGCACATGTGCCTGCTACGCCGAGGCCGTCGGCGCTCTGGATGACGCCACCATCATTGCCGAAGCCGAGGCGGCCTACGCCAACTTCCGCGCGCGCGTTGAAAACCCCGACACGCCCCGGCATCAGGGCCGGATGGAAAACCTGCTGAACGACTGTCGACAGCGGACCGGCCAGTAACTACCGGTGACTACCGGTTGTTGGGGGCTGGTTCATCCACCATCCCGAGTCGCTGCGCAGCCTGCGGATTCTTGCGCATGAGCAGCAGGGGGGCGCAGCGTTTTTCGTCGTGGTAGATGCCCACACAGTCCAGACACTGAAAACAGTCGTCGTATCTGATTTCGCCGGTGGGCTCGATGGCGTCGTACTGGCAACGGTGTCGACAGGTCTGGCAGGGCGTGCCGCAGGCCGAACGCCGCGGCAGCCAGTTGAGGAAGCGCAGCTTGCCGCCCAGGGCCATGAAGGCACCGAGCGGGCACAGATAGCGGCAGAAGAATTTGTAGACGAACAGGCTGGCTATCAACAGCGCCACCGCGTAGATCACGAATGGCAGCTCGCGGTCGAAACCGACGGTAATGGCGGTCTTGAAGGGCTCGACCTCCACGCCTTTTTCTGCCCACTGGGGTAGCACGGCTGCCAGCGCCACCAGGACCAGCAGGATCACGTACCGGCCGCGATCGAGCACCCGCGCCAGCCCTTTGTGCAACCGCCGTTGCTTGATGCCCAGCTTGCGGCCGATCTGGGTGGTCAGATCCTGTAGCGCGCCGAAGGGGCACAACCAGCCACAGAAGGTGCCACGTCCCCAGACGAAGAAGGTGATCAGGGTAAAGGCGATGATCAGCAGGGCCACAGGATCGTAGAGGAAGCTGGCCAGGTTCTGTCCCTTGGCCAGGGTCTTGATGGCGCCGGTGAGGTGCACGATCGAAAGCTGCCCCTGTGAATACCAGCCCAGGTACACGAGGGTGAATAGCAGGAAGGCGTTCCGGAAGATCGCCAGGCGTCTGCCCGACACGCTCGGCCAGCGGGGCTTGGCCAGTGCGACCGTCAGTATCAGCAAGGCGATGCCGATGACGATGAGCTCGTTTGCGCGGTCCATCCAGCCGAGCAGCCAGTCCGGCGGCGGGGCCGGAGGCCGGTCAAAATAGCGCTCAGGGGGTTCGTAGTCGAGCTTGGCATCGCGATAGGCGACGATGGGGTGAAACTGGCCGCGCGCACGGCGGATGGAAAAGCTGAATTCCTGCTTGCCTGCCGGGTCGATTGCTGACAGGGGCGCGGCGCGCAGGACGAGCGCGGTGTCGATCGGCGGCGCGTTTTCCGGCTGTTGTGGGTCGAGGTCGAAATCGCGCAGTTCGTAGGGCGCACCGCCCTGGACCAGACTCAGGTTGCCGGGCGAAGTGCCCCGGACAAACTCGGGGCCGACCAAGGTCGAGCGTCCGTGCGTTCCCACCCACCACACATGCTGGTCGGTGTTGAGCGCATCGCGCATCTCCTCGTAACCCGCGTCTCCGAGCACGGCACGGCCGATGGTCGGCACATTCAGGTAGGCCACGTACAGATCCAGATGCGTCGCGTCTGGATGTTTGTTGGCGTAGTCGTCCCAGCCGGCCACTTCAGAGTCGGCAAAGAGCTTTTCCACCTCGGCTTCGGTCAGGTGCAAGTGTCCGATCGCACCTTCTTCGACCAGCTCGTTGAAGGTCTTGCGTTCGAGCATGTCGGGTTTGGGCACGGCGGGCGGCCCGGTTTGCACCAGCGGGGCGAAGCCCAGTTTGGCGCGGGCCACATCGAGCCCCGCGGTGAGGACCGTCTGGTTGAGAATGCGCACCGAGGCAGTGGCCTTGGTGACACCGTCGAGCACCACGCGCTTGCTGTTGTCGCCCGGCAGATCGCCATAGGCCGACGAGACGGTGATGTTTTTCTTGAGGCTCAAGCCCTTGTACTGCTGGACGAATTCGAGCAAGGGGGCGGGGCCAAGACCGCCGAGGAACACCGGCTCATGCTGGTGCAGCACTTCCACATCGATGAAGCGGCCTTCGCCATCGAGGGTGATCAGCAGGTTGAACGGCGTGCCTTCGAAACCGGGGATCGGCGCCAGATCGATGGATTCGAAGGCCCAGTAGATGGGTGGGCCGTCGGGCTGCAGTTCGGTGCGGATCGGCCAGGCGGGCAGGTCTGCGGGTTGTTCGCCCACTTGCAGCGGCGGACCGTAACGCTGGGCGATGTCTTCGCGGGTGAGCGAGCCGGCCAGGGCCGGGAAGCTCAACAGCAGGGTGAAGAGGAAGATCAGGCTGTTCAGTGTGGTGGTGCGGTGCATGTGACCTGCATTGTTATGGTTCTGGTCCATGCATCATATTCGACGCGTCCGGCCGCTAGAACGACCGTTTTCACGCTCGGGCAATTTGCCCGGGACTACCAGGCCGCTTCTGCCCGGCGCCGTGCTGGTGTGGGGTGTCAGGTCTCGATCAGGCCGCAGCGCACGGCGATCAGCGTCAGTTCGGCCGCGTTGCTGGCCGAGAGCTTCTGTTTGATGTGGTAGAGGTGGGTGCCCACGGTACTGGGCGCGACGTGAATGGCCTCGGCCACTTCATTCACCGATTTGCCCTGCGCCAGCTGGAGAAAAACGGTGAACTCCTTGTCGGTGAGTTTCGACAGCGGGTCGGCGTCGCCATTGAGTTGGGCCAGCGCCAGGTTGGCCGCCAGTTTGGGGTCCACGTACTTCTTGCCGCGACTGACCGACTGGGCGGCGCGCAGGAACTCGTCCGGATGCGCCGATTTGGACAGATAACCGGTGGCGCCTGCTTTCAGGGCCCGCACCGGAATCTGCGAGTCTTCATGGGCCGAGAGCATGAGCACGCGGGCGTTGGGGTGGTGCGACATCAGGCGTTCAAGCCCTTCCAGGCCGCTGCCGCCGGGCATGCTCACATCCATGATGAGTGCGTCCGGCGCGTGTTCATCGTAGGCGGCAAAAGCAGCCTGGCCGTTGTCGGCCTCGGCCACGACCGTGGCGCCTGCGCCTTCGAGCAGCAGGCGAAAGCCCATGCGCACCACCGCATGATCATCGGCGAGCACGAAGCGGGTGTCGGCAAGGGAAATGGAACTCATCGATCAGGTTGCGTATGCGGAGCAGGGGCGCCATGTTCGCTTTCCTGCGTGTCTTCGGGCAAGGGCAATATGACCGAGATGGTGCAGCCGCCTTCGGGGGGAGAACTGACCGATAGCCTGCCATGCCAGATTTCGGAGCGCTCGCGCATGCCTGCCAGACCATAGCGCTCGGTGCGCGCCATGGGGTCGAAGCCTCGGCCGTCGTCATTGACGGTCAATTCGATGTCGTTCTGGCGCCGTTCGAGTTTGACCTCGACCCGTTCGGCGTCGGCATGCCGGGCCACGTTGGTGAGCGCTTCCTGCGCCAGGCGCAACACGTTGCTGCGAAACGCTTCGGGCAGGTCGTCGGGCATGCGATCCACATGATGAACGACGTCGACCGCTGGGTAGCAGCTGGCCCACCGTCTTACGTAATCGTCGAGCGCTTCGTCCAGTTGCGCGGGGGCCTGGGGCGCCTCGGAGCGCAGGCGCTCGAGAATGCCGCGCACGTTGTCCTGCAGTTGCCCGCTCACGGCAAGCAAGGCCTGGGCGCTGCCGTGCAGGGCGTTGTTCTCCGCCGTGGTCCGCTGGGCAATGCCGCCGGCGATGGCGCGGATGGCCGTGATGCCCTGGCCGAACTCGTCGTGGAGCTCGCGGGCAAGTGATTTCTGGGTGTCTTCCATGCGCTGGTTCAACGCATGGGCGAAACGTTTATCCTCTTCCAGCCGGGCATTGCGCACCAGGGTCTGGGCAAGGTTTTCCGCCATGTGGTTGTAGGCCTTGGCCAACTCGTCGAATTCGGCATTGCCGAGCGAATCGAGGCGCCGGTCGAACTGGCCGGTGGCCGAGTGCCCGAGGGCTTCGCGGATACGTGACAGTGGCGCGACGATCCGGTGAGTGGCGTGGCGCACGAAAACGCTGAGCAGGATGATGGCGGCCACGGCCCAGCCAGCGCCAACCCAGAGATTGTCCCAGGCGTCGAGTACGGCACGCGAAGTGTCCGGCTCGAGCTTGAGTCGCAAGGGGCCTTCTTCCCAGCGTCGTGTCTCGACCACGGGAGAGACCAGCGCAGAGAACCAGGCCGGTGCGTCGCGGCCGGCTTTGTAGGTAGGGGCGGGCGAGCTGTAGAGCAGCTCGCCGCTTTCACTACGCACTTCCAGATGGTTGGCGCGCAGGCGGCCCACCGTGGTGATCATGTCCAGGCGGGCGCCCACGCTGAAGGCCAGTGGGGCGGTGGAGTGCAGCCACTGCTCGGAGACCCGGGTGGCCGCTTCCACTTCCTCATGAATCGCCGCACGCGTGATCACGCACCACAGCACCATACCCACCACCAGGCCGGTGGCGGCCACGGCGGCGACCAGTGCAGTTACCTTGTTGCGAAGCGATCCGGAGGGTTGGCTCATGCCGCTAGTTTAGCCTCCAAAGCGGTAGCGCAGTCCAATCCAGGCAGAACGCGGTGCGCCGGGGGCGACAAAGCGCTCGTCTTCCCAGTCGTTGGGGTCGGTGATGAACTGGCCGTTGGCATTGAACACGTTCTCGGCCAGCGCCCCAGCGGTTTCGTACTCGGTGTCGAACACGTTGTTGATGCGGCCGAATACCGTCCAGCCCTTGGAGAACGTCCAGTCGGCGTCGAGGTTGAAGATGGTGTAACCGTCGATTTCGCCGTTCTCGTCATGCTTGCCGTTCTCGTTGCCACGCACCAGCTGGCTGGTGAAGGCCTGCACATTGGTGCCGATACGCAGCGAATCGGTCGGCTTCCAGTCCAGCCCGAGCTTGAGGGCGTGGCGGGGTAGTGCGGGCAGGCGGTCGCCAGATTTGATCCGGATTTCGTCGGCGCCGCACTGGCTGTAGCTGCCCGCCGAACTGTTCGACTCGGCCATCAGGCAGGCCTCGCTCTGGAAGGTGGCATCGAGCCAGGTGTATCCGGCGCGCCAGTCGAACTGACCGTGACGACCCGACAGCCCGAGCTCGAGACCCTGACGGCGTGTCTTGCCGAAGTTGGTGAAGTACCCGGCGCTGGTGGATGTCCCGACGAACAGGATGTCGTCGTGATTGGTGGTGCGGAAGAGGGTGGCATTCCAGTTGAAAGCGTCCCCTTGTGCACCCCGCAGACCGAATTCAATGGTTTTGGCAACCACTTGCTTCAGGAACGGATCGGCGGCCAGCGCATTGGGCAATGTGCACGGGTTGGCCGGGTCGGCACAGCCCAGTTCGATCGGGGTCGGTGCGCGGTTGCCTTCGTTGTACGAGGCGTAGAAGCCCATGGTGGGGGCCACTTGCCAGGTGACACCAACGGCCGGATTGACCCGGTGGTAAGTGAAGTCGCCATCCAGGTTGGGGTAGGTGGGCACGAGCCGGTCTTCATTGATGACGCGGGTGCGGTTGTAGCGTGCGGAGCCGGTCAGCGCGACGGTCTCAGACAGGTTGAAGGTGTCGGTCAGGTATACGCTGGTGGTGCGCGTGCGGCCATACAGACTGTTTTCGAGTTCGACGGGATTGCCATCGGCGTCGACGCCGCGATCCTCGGTCAGATCACCTTCCTGTGCCGTTTGAATGAAGCCCGCACGGGTGCGATCGTGACTGACGCCGGCCGTCAGCTGATGCGCGTCGGCGTAGTGGGTCCACTGGCCGGTAAAGCCGAGCGCGTACTGATCGGTTGCCGTGCGGTTGAGCACGCCCGATTCGTCGGCGGGGCCTGAGTAATCATCATTACCGTCGCCGTTCAGTGTGCGGGTGCGCACGTTGCGCCAGTACATGCGGGCGGTGAGCTGGTTGTTGTCGTTCAGCCAGTGGTTGCCCGTCAGCGCGATCTGACCGAGACGGTTCCGGGTCTGGTCCGGGTGGGTGAAGACCTGTTCGCGCTCGTCGTCGTACATGCTGTCCGGGAGCAGACCGTTGCCGATCAGATCGCTGTTGGCGTAATTGATGGACAGTGACAGGTCGGAATATTCGTTGCGCCAGCCCAGTTTGGTGAACAGATGCTGAACGTCGCTGGGGGAATGATCGCGCCAGCCTTCTTCACGGAAGCTGTCGGCGGCGATGAACCAGTCGAAGGTGTCGTCCGACCCGCCATGAGCGAGGCCGATGGTCCAGCGCCCGAAGCTGCCGCCGGACACCTCCAGCTCGGTGCCCGGATTGTTGCGGCCATCCTTGGTGCGGAGGGAAACAGCGCCACCGAGGGTGTTCAGCCCGAACAGCGGGTTGGAGCCGGGCACGACGGTGATGTCCTGCAGGGCGGACTGCGGTATCAGGTCCCAGTTCACCACATCGCCAAAGCCTTCATTGACCCGGATGCCATCCACAAAGACAGACAGCCCCTGCGGTGTGCCCAGCAAGGGCGACGCGGTGAAACCGCGGAAGTTGATGTCGCCCTGGTACGGGTTGCCCTGCACTTCGTTGATGGTGACGCCATTGAGGTCGCGCGTCATGTTGCTCACGACCGGTCCGCCTTCCCCGATGTCCCGGCTGCGCTGCACGTTGGCCGGGACACGATCCCGCTCGATACCGATCCCCGGCAGCGGCGTGCTATCGATGACCTCCACCGTCGATAGCGTGGTCTCGCCATGGGCCGCGGTCCCCATCGCGGCGATCATCATGGCAAGCGGGAGTCTGGGGAAGCTGACTTTGATCATTGGTTTCCTTTTACGAGTCAGGTCTATTGATTTAGGACCTCGAGCTCCATGGCCGGGTACAGGTGGCTCACCGAACGGGTGAATTCCGACTTGGCCAGGGAGAGTTGGGCGAGGTCCTCAGGAATGGGCTTGGCGAGAACTTCGTTCATGTCCAGGCCTTGCTGTGCGGATTGGCGCAGTGTGGTCTCCAGCCACTGCAACCAGGCGCGGGTTTGGCGAATGGGCGCGTCGGAGGTCGATGCGGGGCCGTGTCCGGGGACCACCAGCTTGGCGTTGAGCTTGGCCAGGGTGTCCAGAGAAGCGTTCCATTCACTCAGGATGGCATTGGGCGTCGTCGGCGCGCGCTGATGGAAAATCAGGTCCCCGCCGAACAGGATGCCGGTCGTGCGGTCGTAGATCGCAAGATCCCTCGGGGTGTGGCCCGACAGGGAAAGCAGTTCGAACTCGTGGGCACCGAGTTTCAGGATACCGGCGTGGGCCTCGGTCCCGGGCGGGGTCACTTCGGTGCCGGCCATGGCGTCGCCTGCGAGGCGATACATGTTCTCGTTGAAGGTTTTGCCGTCCTGCCGGATTAGGGCAATGGTCTCAGGCAGGGCTTCGACCGTCTTGACGTCGAAGGCCTGATTGCCAAGGAAGTGGTCCGGGTGATGGTGGGTGTTGAAGACCACCACGATCGGCTTGTCGGTGACGCCCTTGATGGCAGCCTTGAGCTGTTCCCCGTACTGTCGCGAGGGGCCGGAGTCGACCACCATGACGCCTTCATCCGTGACCACGAAGGCCGTGTTCACAATGTTGCCGCCGTTCTCGTAGGAGAAGTCGCTGGTCGAGCCTTCCACGTACCAGGTGTCAGGACCCAGCTGGATCGGTTTGAGGCCGTAGTTGAAACTGGCTGCAGCGTAAGCGACCGTGGCGACCAGGGCCATGGCCATGAGCGGGGTGCGGGCAAGAATGTTTTTCATGTTCATCGCTCCACCCATGCGTCAACTTTGTTGCCGTTGTTGTCACGCCCGACCACGCGGACCTTTTCAATGTCCTTGTAGAGTGCGGGCAGGTCGAGGGTGAATAGCGGGTTCTCGGCGACCGGTTCGAAAGCGTGAATGCGCATCAGGGCGGTCCCGTCGGCCTGACGAACCTCCAGCGAGTCGATGTAGAAGGCCGGAATGTCCGCCGCCAGGCCCGTGTCCATCGGATGGATGATCCGGAGCCGCAGACGACTGCCGTCATCTTTTTCCCAGAGACGGCCGCTGACCTCGTTGAGGCGCGATTGCCACTCGGGGGACGCAGAGCCCACGGAGGGCGCCGAACAGCCGCCGCCCGTGGTATTGACCCAGGCGCCACCAACATGCCACACGCCGTCCTTGGTGCGAGCCGCGGCCCGTACCGGTGTCGATTGCTGAAGCTTGACCCGGAAAGAGAGGCGCGCGTTGGCCGCCAGGGGCTCGAAGGTCAGAACCTTGAGGATGGGATTGAAGTCCGCGAAGACGACGACTTCCTCAATGTCGGGCAGGGTCGAGGCGTCGACCGTGATGGGCACTTCCATCGAGTTTTCCGCCGACAGCGGCGCCAGGACACGGACCCGGCTGTCGAACTCGACGGACTGGTTGGCGAAAAAGGCCTGCTGCATGTCACCCCAGCGCGCCGAATCGAGCGGATCGGTGGCGGTGTGGCCGGCGCTGGCCAGGAAGAATGTTGCTGCGCATGCAAGGGCACGCACGAATGGTGCACGTATCACAAGATGTCTCCGTATCGGTTTTTGTTTTTGTATTGACGCAATTCACATGCCACGCATTTATATCCGGGGTTACGGACCCGGTGACACATTCGCGCGGAAGTATCTTCGAAAACGCTAATTAACGAAGCCCGAGGCCCGAAGATACGTGCTTTCCGGGATTTGTGTCAGCCGAAAAAACGTGTCACGTTTTGGAGCACTTGGTTGTTAATGGAGCAGCGGTCAGCAGATAAAAAAATTGACGCATTGCAGCAATAGATCGCCCGTGTTGTTTTAAATAAATTTGTAATTTCGGCAATACTACGGGCAAAGGACATTGCTTTCTTGGGAAAAATTCCCGATTTGCGAATCGCTGATTATTCGGGCGTTTCGAGCATGCTGTGCGGCATTTCACGGCTGGCACACGCTTTGCATGTAGAAGTGCGGTGGAGCGCATTGCTCCACGCCCAAAAACACATACGACACTGGGTCAATTCTAGGAGGAATCTCGATGAGACAATCGCGCAAGCCGTTCAACTGGACGGCACTCTCGGCCGCCGTTGCTACCGCGTTCACACTGGGCGTCGGTTCTGCACAAGCCGGCGTGACCGACGCGGACATCCTGAACGATGCCAAGACGACTGGGGACGTGGTCTCCTTCGGTCTGGGCACGCAAGGTCAGCGTTACAGCCCCCTGACGATGGTCAATACCAAGACGGTCAAGGACCTGGTGCCCGTGTGGTCCATGTCTTTCGGTGGTGAGAAGCAGCGCGGCCAGGAATCCCAGCCGCTGGTGCACGATGGTGTGATGTTCGTGACCGCTTCCTACAGCCGTATCTTTGCTGTTGACGCCAAGACCGGCAAGAAGCTGTGGAAGTACGAGCATCGTCTGCCGGACGGCATCATGCCGTGCTGCGACGTGATCAACCGTGGCGCTGCGCTGTACGACAACCTGGTGATCTTCGGTACCCTGGACGCTCAGGTCGTTGCGCTTGACCGCGAAACCGGCAAGGTCGTGTGGAAAGAGAAAGTTGACGATTACAAGGCTGGCTACTCCATGTCCGCTGCCCCGATCATCGTCAAGGGTATGGTCATCACCGGTGTGTCCGGTGGCGAATTCGGTGTTGTGGGTCGCCTGGAAGCCCGTGATGCCAAGACCGGCAAGATGGTCTGGGTTCGCCCGGTGGTCGAAGGCCACATGGGTTACACCTTCGACGCCTCCGGCAACAAGAAGGAAAACGGTATTTCCGGTAACACCAACGCCACCTGGCCGGGTGATCTCTGGAAGACCGGTGGTGCTGCGACCTGGAACGGCGCCACCTACGATCCGGAAACCAACCTGATCTTCGTCGGTACCGGTAACCCGGCTCCGTGGAACAGCCATGCACGTGGCGCTGGCGAGCCGAAGGCCGACAACAGCGGTGACAACCTGTTTGCCGCTTCCACCGTGGCCATCAACCCGGACAACGGCAAGATCGTCTGGCACTACCAGACCACCCCGCGCGAAGGCTGGGACTTTGACGGTGTGAACGAGTTCGTTTCCTTCGACTACAAGGATCCGAAGTCCGGCAAGGTCATCAAGGCCGGTGGTAAGGCTGACCGTAACGGCTTCTTCTACGTGATCGACCGTACCAACGGCAAGCTGCTCAACGCTTTCCCGTTCGTCAACAAGATCACCTGGGCCAAGGGTATCGATCTCGAGACCGGTCGTCCGATCTTCAACGAAGACAACCGTCCGGGCAATCCGACCAAGGGCGCAGATGGCAAGAAGGGTGAAGTGGTCTTCGCCGTGCCGTCCTTCCTCGGCGGCAAGAACCAGATGCAGATCGCCTACAACCCGGATACCGGCCTGTTCTACGTGCCGGCCAACGAGTGGGGCATGGACATCTGGAACGAGCCGGTTGCCTACAAGAAAGGCGCTGCCTACCTGGGTGCTGGCTTCACCATCAAGCCGCTGCATGAAGACTACATCGGTGCCCTGCGCGCGATCGACCCGACCACCGGCAAGATCGTGTGGGAGCAGAAGAACTACGCTCCGCTGTGGGGTGGTGTCCTGACCACCGCAGGTGGCCTGTCCTTCTACGGTACGCCTGAAGGCTACCTGAAGGCGCTGGATGCCAAGACCGGTGAGGAAGTCTGGAGCTTCCAGGTCGGTACCGGTATCGTGGCCCCCCCGATCACCTGGGAAATGGACGGTGAGCAGTACATCTCCGTCGCCGCAGGTTGGGGTGGTGCTGTCCCGCTGTGGGGTGGTGACGTGGCTCGCCGCGTGAACTACCTGGAGCAGGGCGGTTCCGTCTGGACCTTCAAGCTGCACAAGTAATCGATTCGTTGGCCCTGCCTGGCAGGGTCGGCGATTGATGCGAAAACCCGCGCCTCGGCGCGGGTTTTTTTATTGCGTGTCAGCGAGTGGCAACCTGAAATGAGGGAAGTTGAAGCTGGACACGATGGGGTGTCAGGCCTGACTGAGTGACCCGTGGCGGTTGGCAATCCGTGTCTTGTCGGTGTGCCTGGGTCGGGTGAGGCCGGCGGGAGCCGGGACGCCCCGATGGGAGATGAGCGCGAAAAAATCCCACGAGCCGCGCCGCCTGTGGCGGCGAGCCATATGCCTGCACCGTTGGCGTGGCCCTTCGCGGTCGTGGTAAGGGGCTTAGGTCCTTGCAGTGCGGAGACATATGCCTTGCGTGACCAGTCCTTAGTCTCTCGCATCCGCACGGGATATTTCCGGGAGTGTGTCCCGGCAGATTCGGGAATTTTTCCCGCCGTCGGGCGGGGGTCATTCTTTGCGTTGCTCTTGGCGGGCGTTCTCCACGAAACTCCGAATTGCCCAGATCACTTCAGTGCTGATCAACGCCTTCCAGGCCGGCATGTGGCGCACCCCCACCTTGACCTTGCCTTCCTCGACAGAGGTCTTGAAATAGAAGTCGGCATCGGATTGACAGCGCCGTTTCCACTGACCGGCAATCAGGCGATCGCAGCCCTGACCCACACGACGCAAATCCGGCGCGGGCATCCTGCTGCCATCGGCGTTGGCACCATGGCATACCGCACACGATTGGTGGTAGGCCTCGCGCCCGGTCGCGATCGCCACCGCATTGCCGCGATAGGGGTTGAGATCGGTCGACCGATCAGCGATGGGCGGGAGTGCCGATGTATCGACGGTGGGGGCGACAGTGGCAATTTCAGCCCGCGCTGGCGGGGCACTCAATATGATCAAGAGCGCGAACCCGACTGTCGCGCAGCGACGATGGTGTGTGTGCGTCATCGCGCCCATCCCTCAGGACAGCCTGTGCACCCTGTGAAGTCAGAATCCGGGAAGATCGTGAATCGCAACTTGCAGCCCTCCATGGTGGCGCCGCGCAGATTCACCGTGACGAACTTGGCCTCTTGCAAATCGGCGCTGATGAGCCTGGCATGATCGAGCCAGGCGAAATTCAACCGGGCGAATTCGAGACTGGCACCGGTGAAGTCGGCGCCGGTAAAGTCGGCGCGCATCAGACGGGCAGAGTAGAGATTTGCGCCAGTGAGCGTGGCATTTCGAAAGAGGGCGGCGGGGGCGCTTGCCTTGCTCAGGTCAGCCGCAGTGAGGTTGGCACCGTCGAGATTGGCAATGGCCAGATTGGCGGCCCGCAGGTTGGCGCGGGTGAGATCGGCGCCGCGCAGATCGGCGCCCACCAGATTCTTGCCAGACAGATCGGCATGGCGCAGATCCGCCCCGGGACACCGGGTGTAGGGCCAGATCGGACAGCCATTGATCACCAGCGGTTCGACAAGTGGGGCTGCAGCGACGCCAACGGATGGCACCATGATCGCTGCGGACGCCACGGCAAGCGCCTGAATGGTCTTGTTCATAGGGAGACTTCCAGAGGGGCTGGCATCGGGAGGCGTGAACTGCGTCCCGATGCCGGGTGAAGACGCGTGCGTCAGTGGCGCGCGATCTGTTTGGGCAAGCGGAACACCCAGAACGAGCCGCCTTGCGTCACCTGCTTCGTGAGTTCTGCCATGTCACCGCCCCACAGAGGCACCGCACCGCCGTAGCCCGACTGGATGCCAACGTATTGCTCTCCGTCCATCTCCCAGGTGATGGGGACCGAGACAACGCCGGAGCCTGTCTGGAACTTCCACAGTTCTTCACCGTTCTTCGCGTCAAAGGCCTTCACATAGCCGTCGGACGTGCCGGTAAAGACGAGCCCGCCCGCCGTGGTCAAGGTGCCGGCCCAGAGCGGGAAGGTTTCCTTGTGCTCCCAGGCGATCTTGCCGGTCTTGGGATCAATGGCGCGCAGGATGCCCACATGGTCGTCGTGCAATTTCTTGATGCGGAAGCCCTGGCCCAGGTAAGCCGAACCGGCCTTGTACGTGAGTTTCTCCGTCCAGTAGTCCATGGCCCAGTGGTTGGCCGGAATGTAGAACAGCTCCGTGTCCGGGCTGTAGGACATGGGCATCCAGTTCGTCCCACCCAGGAACGGGGGAGAGACGAAGACGGAGTCGCCCTTGTCCGCGCCCGGTGCGACTTTGGGCGGACGGTTGTTGTTCTCGATCGGTTGCCCGGTCTTGAGGTCGAACCCGGACGCCCAGGTGATGCCGTCAACGAAAGGCCATGCGCCAATCAGCGACGTGGGCTTGTTGGGGTAGCCCGCGCCCTTGGCGAGTTTTTCGCGATCGGTCACGAAGAAGAAACCGTTGCGGTCGGCGTGCGCCGAGGCTTTGACGAGCTTTCCTGTCTTCGGATCCTTGTATTCGAAGAGCAGCACGGAGTTGTTGCCCGAAAAGTCCCAGGCATCGTTCGGGGTGTGCTGGAAGAAGCCCTTGAGTTCGCCGGTCGAGGCATCCACATAGGCTTGGCCAGAGGTGAACAGGCTGGGCCAGTTGCGCGGGTCATCGCCCTCGGCCGTTCGCTTCCAGGTGTTCCAGGGGGCCGGGTTGCCGGTGCCGATCACGACCATGTTGTTCTCAATGTCGAAACTGGCGGTCTGCCAGGGCGCGCCACCACCATGGCTCCAGGCTTCGACCTTGCCGGTGGGGGATTTCGGGTCGTCCGGCCAGCTGGGTGCTTTCGCGTCACCCGTCGGTGTGCTTTCCTTGCCGTTGAGACGCCCCATATGGCCTTCGACCATCGGGCGCGCCCACACCTCTTCGCCGGTGTCCGGGTCACGCGCAAACAGCCACCCGACCACGCCGAACTCGTCACCGGATGAGCCATGCACCAGCAGGACGCGATCGTTCTTCTGGTCCTTCACGATGAAGGGGGCGCCCGTCATGGTGTAGCCCACCTTGTGATCGCCGAATTTCTTTTTCCAGACCACCTTGCCGGTGTCCTTGTTCAAGGCCACGACGGCAGCGTCGAGGGTGCCGAAATAGACCTTGTCGCCATAGATGGCCGGCCCGCGATTGACCACATCGCAGCACGGGCGGATGTCGTCGGGCAGTCGCGCCTCGTATTCCCAGATGCGTTTTCCGGTGCGGGCGTCAATGGCGAAAATGCGCGAATAGGATGCGGTCACGTAGATCACGCCGTCATGAACCAGTGCCTGTGCTTCCTGGCCACGCTGTTTCTCGCCACCGAACGAAAAGCTCCACGCCGGCACGAGCCCCGCAACGGTTTTGGTGTTGATCTGTTTGAGCGGGCTGTGCCGCTGCGCCTTCAGGCCCAGACCGTAGGACAGCACATCCTCGGTGCTGTTGGCATCGTTGCGGATCTCGTCCCATGTGACATGCTTGCTTGCTTGGGCTGTGGCACTCAGCGCAGCCATGACGGCGATCGACATGATCGTCAGGGTTCGCTCACCTCGGTGATTTTTTCTCATTTTGACTCCTGGTCTCCAATACTCGATTTGCCGACGAACACGGAGATGTGCCGGTCGGGTGGCAGCCAGTATCATGATTAGCGCGCCCGCTCGCCCGGGAGCCCGACCCACCGAAACCGGGATTTGTTCCCTTCTGCCGCGACCATGCGCAAAGCCGTGATTGCCGGGCATGGACTCTGCTTAATGTTTCGTATGCACGAAAAGACAATGGATCTGCGCTGGCGCCTGAGTTCCTACCTCGCGCTGTTCTTCGGGGTACTGCTGATTGCGGTGGCCGGGGGGAGCGCTGTTTCGCTCAAGCACGACGTCGGAGAGGAAATCGATGCCTCCGTGCGCATGCTCGAGCTGATGAGTGCCGCCGCCAAGGGCGATGGCAGCGGTGTCGAAGCGCTGGCGCGTGACGGCGTGCGTCATATTCGCGTCGGACTCACGCGCGACGAGTTGCTCGATGCTTCCGGTCCGCAGGAAGCGTGGTGGGTTCGAGCAGCAACCCGATGGCTGGCGGCGGATCGCACTCGTGACGCGCAGATACGCCAGATCGATGTGGGCGGCCTGACGCTTTACGTCAAACCCAATCCCGAGAGCGAAATCAGTGAGATCGTTCAGGACGTCGGGCGCTGGATCGCGACCATCCTGGCCTTTTCATTGCTCACGAGCGGGATGGTGTGGTTCGCGGTCGGACGGGCGCTCGCACCCGCGCGGGTACTCAAGTCGCGGATCGACCGGCTCGATAGTGCCGACGGCAAACACCTGGCCCCGCACAACTTCGCGCTGCAGGAATTCAACATGCTCTCGGACGCCGTCGACGACATGGCGCGGAAGCTGGCTGTTGCACGGGCGGCACAACGCTCATTGTCACAATGTCTCATTTCGGTACAGGAGAGCGAGCGCAAGGACATTGCGCGCGAGTTGCACGACGAATTCGGTCAGTCCCTGACGGCGATCAGTCTGTCAGCGGCCTACATCGAGCGTCACTCGCCCGGCGAGGCGATGGTCCAGCAGCGTCAGGCCGCTGCCGACATCTGCGGCCAGGCTGACTATCTGGCGCAACACCTGCGCGCACTGCTCTCACGATTGCGGCCCTACGGCCTCGACAGTGTGGGGCTGATCGAAACCATGCGGGACTGCGTGCGGTCCTGGCAGGATCGCCGACCGGGGGTGCACGTGGCCTTTGCTCCGCCCGAGCGGCTGCCGGTGACAGACCCGGGCAAGGCATTGTTCCTGTACCGTGGTCTGCAGGAGGCGCTCACGAATATCGCCCGGCACAGCAATGCGTCGCATGTCGTGATTGCCATCGTCGAGGGTGCCGATCAGATCGAAATGACGATCAGCGATGACGGCGTTGGTGTCGATGAATCGAGCACCGCTCAGGGCGTCGGTCTGATGGGGATGGCCGAGCGCGCCGCCATGGTGGGCGGATCGTTCAGGATGGTCTCGAGTCCCGGGCATGGGTGTACCGTCAAGCTGACGCTGCCCGCGGGCGATGACGCAGATGACACACAGAACAAGCAAAGCAAGGAGACGCTATGACCCGCATTCTTTTACTGGATGATCACGCGATCGTCCGTTCCGGCTATCGACGTCTGATTGATGCAGAGCCTGACATGTGCGTCGTGGCTGAAGCCGAGGATGCCGATCAGGCGTACGCAGCCGTCCGGGATGCCTCGCCGGATGTGGCGGTCGTGGATCTGAGTCTGCGTGGCGCCAGCGGAATCGAAGCCATTCGCCGCATGATGTCCCGCCAGCCGACATTGAAGGTTCTGGTGATGTCGATGCATGACGGTGCGAACTTTGTCACCCAGGCCTTTCGAGCGGGGGCCACCGGATACCTGACCAAGTGCAGTGAGCCGCAACAGATGCTCGACGCGGTACGCAGTGTGTCAGCAGGGCGTCGAGTCATGTCTGCGGACGTCGCCCAGGCGCTTGCCAGTGCGTCCCTTGAATCGAAAGATCTGACCAGCCAGCTGACCACGCGGGAGTTCGAGGTGTTGCGCCTGGCGGTCAGTGGCGAGTCGACGGCGACGATTGCCGAGCGAATGCACCTGAGCCAGAAGACGGTCATCAATTATCTGTCGATGGTGCGACAGAAACTCGAAGCGGAAAACGACTTCTCACTGCTTCATCTTGCGGCGCGCCATGGCCTCGTGACCCTCGAGAACCAGTTTTCCGAATAAATTCTTTCGCATTGCAGCGTCAATGTAGTGAAGTTTGATGTCGGTCAGAAAACAGCCTTCTTTCTGTTCCTACAATGCTTCTAACGGCGATTTCAGGAAAGAAAGCGCAGTAGAGGGAGATGTGCCGGCGGTTGAGCCAGACCGGACACACAATAAAACGCATCGAATACACAGTTTCCGCAATCGATTTTTGGAGGATTACCATGAAACTCGCTCAAGCCGCTGCTGCTGGTGCACTTTGCCTGGCCATGGCCACGCCTGCGCTCGCTGATAACCACACCGCTGACGAAATGAAGGCGCTCGCTGTCAAGAGCGGCTGCATGACCTGTCACTCCATCGAGCCTGGCAAGCCTGGCCCGAACGGTGAAAAGCCGATCGGTCCGGCATGGGAAGACGTGGCCGCCCAGTATGCAGGCAAGCCCGGCGCGCAAGACTTCCTTACCCGCATCGTTCTTGAGGGGTCCAACCCGTATTCCAGCCACTGGAAGGACAAGGTCAGCGGGCTGTCCATGCCGCCCAACGCGGTGGCGATTACCGAGGGTAATGCCCGTCTGCTCGTGAGCTGGATCCTGTCGCTCAAGAACTGATTCAGGTTCGCGTGAAATGAAAAATGCCGCTTGAGAGCGGCATTTTTCGTTGGGGGAGGCGGCCTTACTCGACGTCGGATGCGTGCAGTCGCCGATACAGTGTGTTCCGACTGATCCCCAGCAGGCGGGCGGCGGCCGATACATTTCCGCCCGTGCTCTCGAGGGCCTGATCGATGGCGGATCGCGTCGTGGTGCGCAGATCCGCCCCCTGGCGCGAGAGCGCGCGTGGGCCTACCTGACCGTCTCCCGCTGTTTCCAGAATCTCTTCGGAAAGGTGGTCGAGCGTCACGATACGCTCATCGGCGTCGAGCAACGCGACCGCTACGCGGATGGCGTTGTTCAGCTGACGCAGGTTGCCAGGCCATGGATGGCGCAGGAAGAGTGCGCGGACGTCCTGAGAAAGTCTCAGTTCGCGACCCGGGGCGCATTCGAGCAGCATTGCATCGGCCAGTTCGAGCACGTCTGTCCGCTCGCGCAATGGTGGCATGGTGACGGTCAGGCCATTGATACGAAAATACAGATCTTCCCTGAAGCGACCTTCGGCGACGGCATCCTGCAGCTGGTGATGGGTCGCGCAAATGAGGGAGACATCGACCGGGATCGACTGCATGCCGCCCAGGGGCACGACCACACGTTCCTGAAGGACGCGCAGGAGTCGCACCTGAAGGCTCAGCGGCATGTCGCCGATTTCATCCAGAAACAGGGTGCCTCCGTTGGCCTGGACGATCTTTCCGGTCGCACCTTCCTTGCGGGCGCCGGTAAATGCGCCGCCTTCGTAGCCGAACAGATCGGATTCGATCAGATGCTCCGGGATTGCAGCGCAATTGAGCGCCACAAACGGTGCGTCGGCACGGTCGCTGCTGGCATGGAACGCTTTGGCGAACATGTCTTTGCCAACCCCGGACTCCCCCTGAATCAATAACGGAATGGGCTTGTCCAGAATGCAATGGGCGCGATCGATGGCCCGACGCACTCGCGTATCGCCGCTGGCCAGGCGGCCCAGTGCGCAATTGGGTGGTGTCGGCATCATGAGCGTGTCTTCCCGACGACGTGCGCCGAGGCGTGACATCCACCACCGATGATCCGGGCGTCAGCGTGTGGCCGGTGTACGGTGGTGTCAATTGCGTACGCATGGCTGTTCGCAGCGTACAGATCGGTGCGTTCGACCACGACATTTCTCCGAAAAAAAACGGGCGGACATAATGTCCGCCCGGAAGGTGTCTCATCTTTCGATGAGGAGGGAGACCCTGTCCGGTTCAATCTTGTTTTCTGTCTGCACTTGCAGAACCGGACTTTTTCGGGGTTCAGCCAGCCGGGCGGAGCTCAGCTAACTGACAATGTTCGTTCGTCTTTACAACCGACCGGATCGGCTCTGATACGCCCTGTGAGCGTTGGAGCACTTCTCTGAGGTGCGGTGCATATTTGTCTCCAGCGGGTTTTTATATTTTTTTGCGTTTCACACAGTCGTTTAACGCATTATTAATAGAGCAACTGCCATGCCGGGCGTGCCAGAAAGATAAAAAATCAAACGAAACAATGAGTTGTGGTTTTGTATGTGAGCTTTCTTTCTGCCGATGTGCAGGGATTGAACACACGGGCGGTGCAGTTGTGTTCCGTATTGGAGCAAGTGGAGCAGGCGGAAATTCGAGACGGAAGAGATGCCAAGTATTTGATTTTTTGAGAAAAGAAAAACCCGCAGTTTGTGGCTGCGGGTTTTTCTTGTGCCGTGCCGGCAAATGTCAGGGATCATTCACCCGTCTGCGGATTTTCGATTTGGGTGTGGGGCCATCCGTTGTAATGTGCCATCTCGCCGGATGCCGTGATGAATGGCTGCTGCCACGTGAATCACGACCAGGGCAATCAGTCCATAGGCAAGCCACTGGTGAGTGGTGCTGAACAGGTGGTTGATCGCTTCATCCGGATATCCGAATTTCGGAATCTCGATACCGAAAAACTTGAGCGGGTACTTGGTGAAATTGACCGACGTCAGGCCTGCAAGCGGCACCAGAATCAGTAGCCCGTACAAGCCCAGATGGCCAAGACTCGCCAGACGATTCTCCTTGGGGCTGAGCGCCGGATTCGGCGGGGGTGGGGGGTGCCCGATTCGCCATCCGAGGCGCACAGCGATCAAGATGATGGCCAGCAGACCAAACGACTTGTGAATCCCAAACGCCCAGCCACGGTCAGGCCCCTTGGGCAGATCGGCCATCCACAGGCCCCATCCGATCAGGAAGAAAACAAGCAGCGCATGCAGCCAGTGGATTGCAATGGCGCCCGTGCCGTACCGGGGCTGCTTGCTCATTTGATTACGACACCCCAGGGACGCTCACCTACTGGGATCTCGCTCAGGGTTTTCAACTCGACCGCGTCCATGACGGTTACCGAATCCGAGCGGCCGTTGGCAACATAGACTTTCTTGCCGTCTGGCGTGATGGCCATGTTCCACGGGCGCTTGCCAACGGGCATCGTGCCGATGACCGTGTTGGTTGCGGTGTCGATCGCCATGACGGTGCGGTCCTTGCCGTTGGAGACAAAGACGCGTTTTCCATCGGGCGTGACGACAAGACCGTTAGAGAATTTGCCAGCCTTGATCGGCGTGA
The DNA here is from genome assembly GCF_017309585.1 of Nitrogeniibacter aestuarii. Classification (NCBI taxonomy): domain Bacteria; kingdom Pseudomonadati; phylum Pseudomonadota; class Betaproteobacteria; order Rhodocyclales; family Zoogloeaceae; genus Nitrogeniibacter; species Nitrogeniibacter aestuarii. The sequence continues at coordinate 1,897,581 of NZ_CP071321.1, forward strand.
TGACCGAGTGCGTTGCCACGTCGATTGCGTACACGGTATCGGCGAGCTCGCACGCTACGTAGGCACGACTGCCGTCGGGCACAAACGCGATACCCCGTGGGCGCTTGCCCACTGGAATGTGACCGATCTGTTCGCGCTTTTCGACGTCGATCACGTCAACTTGCTCAGCATCTTCGGCACTGGCGTAAATCCATTTGCCGTCCGGGCTGAACACTGCGTGCTCCGGATTCTCACCCTCGACCTTGATGTGCTTGAGCTGTTCACCCGTGGTGGTGTCGATGAGGACAATACTGTTGTCCTCTTCGACCGCAACGGCCGCATATTTGCCATCTGTCGACAGGCTGGCGCCTTCGGGGGAGTCGCCAACCTTCCAGCTGTGTTCCACCGACTCGGTCTCAAGGTTATAGACGATGAGCGCCTCGGTGGGCGTGTTGGTGATATAGAGGCGTTTGCCATCAGGCGACACCGCGATGCCGCGCGGCCGCTCACTGACCTTGAGGTTTTTGACGACCTTGTCGGTTGTGGTGTCCACCACGCTGACGGTTCCCGATACTTCGTTGGGCACGTAAGCCATGGGGGCTGCCAGCGCGAATCCTGAAAAAACGGCGGGCAACAGGGCGGCTGCGACATGCATCGCTTTCATTGTGGTGTCTCCTTGTCTTTTTGGTTCAGTCAGGGCGTACGGTGGGTCAGACCGTGAGCCTCGAAGATCTTCGACAGGGTACCGTCTCGCTGGATTTCCTGCATTGCGACGGACAGGGCTTGCTCCAGCGAATCATTTTCCGCCTTGACCGCCATGCCAAGGGGCCAGCCCTTGATTCGCAGCTCCGGCATTTCCACTGACGAGATCTCGTAGGTGCTCTGATTGCCCAAGGCGCTTTCGAGTTCCGCACGTGTGCCCATCACCGCCGCGACTTCACCGTTCTTCATGGCTTCGACGGCTTGGGAAACGTTGGGGAAGTGGGAGACGTTTTCGCGCAGGCGACCATTGAGAATGGAGAGCATGAAGTCGTCGCCGAGACTGGCAATTTCAACGCCGATCTTTTCGCGGGTGAAGACCTCGAGGGCACGCGCAGCGGAGCCGACCACGGGCGGGACGCGCTGCGGGTTGCGGGCGATGGCCATGGTCTCGAGATGGTACGGGCCAAAGATCTTGACCTGTTCGTTCCGGCTCGCCAGGTAGTTGTCCACCGGCACATGCAGCATGACATCGGCCGGACGAGTGCCCAGATAGTGCCCCTTCCAGACCATGTTGCGCAGATCGTCATTCATGTCTTCGTCGGCTGTGAAGCTGACGATATCGGCCTGCAGTCCCAGGCGCTTGGCCAGTTCCTTACCGATGGCAACGTCGACACCCTTGCCCTCATTGGAGTAGGGCGGGTAATCGTTGTAGACAGCGATGCGAAGACGACCCTCCTCTTGAGTCTGGGGCGCCTCGGCGGCGACCACGGAGGTGGCCGCACCGAGTACCAGACCCGCGCTCAGCAAGAGCGCGCGAAAGGTGGTCTTACTCTTCATGCACCGTCTCCAGGTAGGAGCGGATCGACCACATGGCTTCCTGCTGCAGGATGCCTTCGAACGGAGGCATGTAGACGCGGCCACCGCGGACAGAACCGTGACGGATGCGATTCAGGAAAATCTCGTCGCCCTCGTCACCGGCCGGCAGGTAACGCAGATCCGGAGCGATACCGCCCGAAATGGCCTCCAGGCCGTGACACCGGGCACAGTTCTGGTTGTAGGCAGAGGTGCCGATACGGATGGCCTCCTTGTCGCCACGGTACGGATTGGCAGTCAGCCATTCCTCGCCGATGGGTTTGAGCGTGGAGACATCGACCGCCTGCGGGGTCACGTCACCGTGAGCGGCAACCTGGGTCGCGCCCAGCGCCAGAGAGAAGACAGCCGCGCAGGTCGCGGCACGGGCAAACATCGCTTTGCGGAAGTTCAGGGTCACCTCGGTTACTCCTTTGTTTTATGAATTTCAGACATTTTCTGCGGGCTCGCACACCCGGGGGTTGTATCAACGAGCAACAGGCGTGCCAGTCGATCAATCAGGTTTGTCCTTGGGTAATAACGACCCGACGCTCGGTCAGGTTGACCGCCCATTCGTCGATCAGGTGTGATGATCTGCCTTTTTGGCAGACTTTTTGATACAGTTGCTGCTTGAGCGGGTGCTCAACTTTGGAGCAGGTGTGCTGTTTCAAAGCAGCGGGAACCATCCCATAAGAGGAGGAGACCGGCACGGCTTGGTCCGGCACGGTGTCCCGACGGAGGAGAAATGGAGCAGTCATCTGATTTGCGTCGCCTCGACCAGATCGAGCAGGCGCGTCGGTTGTTCTTTGAGCGCAATGACCGTCCTGAGACGCTGGTCGGTGCGGGCGTGCTCAGGTCGTGGGAGCGATGCCGCCGCACCGGACTGAGCGAAAAGGCGCAGTCTAGCATCGGCGATCCGGTCAGCGACAGCCATTTGCGGGAGTTGCGCGAGCGCAATCACCGCTTTCTCTCCCACGGGCTCGGTATCGTCGAGTCTCTCTATCAGCAGGTGCGTGACTCGGGCAGCGTTGTCCTGCTCGCAGACGCGACGGGCATGTTGCTTCACAGGGTCGGTGATACTGGTTTTGTAAATCGGGCCGATCGTGTGGCCCTGACGCCCGGCGCTTCGTGGGACGAGACCTTGAGAGGCACGAACGCCGTGGGTACGGCGATTGTCGACCAGACGCCCACCGAGATCTTCGGGTGCGAGCATTTCCTGCCGCAGAACGGCTTCCTGACCTGCAGTGCGTCTCCCGTTTTTGACCCGCATGGCGCACTGATGGGGGTGCTCGACATCTCTGGCGACTCCCGTCTCTATCAAAGTCACACCTTGGGGCTGGTACGGATGGGCGCGCAGTTGCTGGAGCGCAATCTGTTTGACGCCGAGTTTGCGTCTGACCTGCTTGTTTCCCTCTACTTGAACCCCGATCAGGTCGGGTGTGTTCAAGAGGCTGTGCTCGCGGTGTCCACCGACGGCCAGGTTCTGGGCGCCAGTCAGGCCTGCCTTGAACTGCTGGGTGTGGCGCGTAGCAATTTGTCCCAAGCCGACTTCAGTATGCTGTTCAAAACGCCGTTAGGTCAGTTGATCGACCGCGCCAACGGCAACCCGACTGCACTGATTGCACTCGAAACGCTGAGTGGCTCACGAATGTATGCACGAGTGAGGGGCAATTACTCAATGATTTCCAATGCTTCGCGTCGTAGTCGCGTCACCCAGGTCACGAGCGAAGAGTCCCCGCTGCAGAAGACGGCGTCCCTCAAGGTGGCCCCGGCCCCGGTGAGCGAGGCGTCCGGGCCTTTGACTCTTGAGGATTTGCGTACCGGTGATCTGCGAATGGGTCTGGCCATCGATCGCGCCATTCGAATCTCGGGCAAGGATATTCCGATCCTGATTCAGGGGGAATCCGGCGCCGGCAAAGAAGTGTTTGCCAAGGCGTTTCACTACAGCGGACCGCGTGCAGCTGGCGAGTTCGTGGCGCTCAACTGTGCCGCCATTCCTGAGAATCTCATTGAGTCGGAGTTGTTCGGCTACGTGGGCGGAGCTTTCACGGGGGCGCGCAAGGAAGGGGCGATCGGCAAGATTCAGCAAGCGCACGGCGGTACGCTGTTCCTTGACGAAATCGGAGATATGCCGCTGCATCTGCAGGCGCGCCTGCTGCGCGTGCTGCAGGAGCGCAGCGTGATTCCCGTGGGCGGAACCAAGCCCATTGCCGTGGATATTTCGCTCGTGTGCGCGACGCACCGAACGCTGAGATCCGAAATTGCCGCCGGACGATTCCGCGAGGATCTGTATTACCGGGTCAATGGCCTGACGGTAACCCTGCCGGCGCTGCGTGAGCGCAACGATCTGCAATCGCTCATTGAAACCCTGCTGCGCATCGAAGGGGAAGGGCGGGGGCTGACAGTGTCCGCGGCGGCCATGGATTGTTTCCGGGGGTATGACTGGCCTGGCAACATCCGGCAACTGCACAACACGCTGCGGCTTGCAGTGGCGCTGCTCGACGATGACGAAGCGGTCATAGGTGTCGAGCACCTGCCGGAGGAGCTCTTCTCTTTCGATCACTCTGAAATGCGCGAGCCGATGACGCAGCCAAGCTTGCGTCCGGCACCGATGCCGGGCGTGTCCGGGACGGGGATGGCGCGCCTGGCAGTGATCGAGCGCGAGGCAATCGACCAGGCCCTGGCCGCTTCCAACGGCAACATCTCCCAGGCTGCGCGTCGTCTGGGGATCAGTCGCAATACGCTCTATCGGAAACTCGGGCGCCTCTGACGATTGCCGGTGCGCCCGTCTGACTGCCTGTCCGTTACCATCGGGCAGGCAGTTTTCGTTTGAGCAGCATGTACTGGTGGTGGATTTCGATGTAGTCCCCTGCGACCAGTTCGCGCAGGATCCGGTTGACCATCTCGCGCGACGCGCCAACCAGATTCGCCAGATCCTGTTGGGTCATGCGCCGCCGAATGATGCGCATGTCACCTTCAGGTTCCGCCATTGAGTCGAAGACGCGCGAAATGCGACCGAAAACATCGATCAACGCGAGTGCCCGCACGTTGTCAGTCAGTTCGCGGATGCGGCCAACCAGATTGCGCATGATGATCTGCATGCACGCCGGGTTGGCGGTGATGACCTCATTGAAGTCTGCACGCGAAATCTGCAGCAAGGTGGTTTTTTCAACCGTGATGACCGATGCCGAGCGGGGCGCCTCGTCGAGCAGGGCCAGTTCACCGAAATAGTCTTCGGGCCCGAGGAGCGAGAGGGTGACTTCCTTGCCGTTTTCCTCTGTCACGAAGACCTTGAGCGCGCCGGTGTCGACAATGAACATGCCGTGGGCCTCGTCGCCCTCATTGACGACAATGGCGCCAGCTGGATAAACCCGCTGACGCATGTGTTGCGCCAGACTCTCGAGCTGGTCTTCGGGCAGTCCTTCGAAAAGTTCAATCTTGTCGAGCGTCATACTGAGCCTTGTATGATTACGGTATTGATTGGCAGGAGATTAGCGGTTTGAGCCGCCTTTGGAAACGTACCCTGTTACTGGTTGTATTGTCCGTGATCGGCGTCGGCGCGCTTTGGCTGACACCGCTGCAGGGCCTTGAACGTAGTACCGGCCTGACAGCCCTCTATGCATTTCGTGGTATCCGCACCCCTCCTGATTCAGTCGTCATTGTAGCCTTGGATGCCCGGTCTGCGCAGCAATTGGGCGTGCCGCGCCGGCCTGACCTCTGGCCCCGCCGATTACATGCGGCCATGATTGATGGCCTTTACGACAGCGGGGCTGTCGCAATCGGCTTTGATCTGCTGTTCGAGCAGGAAGGTGATCCGCAGGACGATCAGGCGTTGGCGAGCGCACTTCGGCGCGCTGGCAATGTCGTGCTGGCCGAGCGAGTGGTCAGGCATCTGATTCATGCGGAGGAAGGCGAGTTGCTGGCCGGCATGGATCGGCTCATCCGTCCGTTCGACCTTCTTGCGGAGGCGGCCTGGGTGACTGCGCCGTTTTTGTTACCCAAGACGCTCGATGGCGTTTTCGAATTCTGGACGTTTCCCACCGGCGCGGGTGGCAATCCGTCCATGCCGGTACGGCTCTATGAGCGCTGGGCGAGTCACCATGGCCACCAAAGCGATTATCCCGCCGGGGCAGGTGACCGGCTGGCGCTCAACTTGTATGGCCCGTTCGGTACCGTGCCGATCATCTCCTACGCCGATGCCCTCAAGCGTTTCTCGGCTGGAACGCGGCTGCCCGAGGTGGCAGACAAGGTGGTGCTGGTGGGGCTGGCCGAACCCAACCAGTCTCTCCAGTTCGATGCCTATCGCACGCCCTACAGTACGCCCGATGGTGTGGACATCAACGGCGTCGAACTGGCTGCGACGGCGATTGCCAACATGGCCGAAGGCAGCTCGCTGATTCGTCTTGCCGGGTCTTCCGCATTCATGCTGGTTTGCCTGTGGACCGCTTTTCTGGCTGTGATGTGGAGTGTCGCCCGTGCCGACGTTGCTGCCGTCGGCAGCGTCATTGGCGTTGCTGCCTACGGCGTCGCTGCGGTGGGTCTATTTACGGTGTTGTTCGTCTGGCCGCCGCTGATCTTCCCGATGCTGGTTGCACCGATTGTCGTTGCCGGTATCGGCATGGCCCTGAAGTACCGGTTTGCCCGCGGCCGCAAACGCAGACTTCAGCAACTGATTGGCAACGACGAGCGAGGTGGTGCGCTCTCAAGACTGGGACGAATGCTGGACACCCGTCCGGAAGGCCGGGTTGTGCGTGCCGTATGCCTGAGCAGCGATATTGCAGCTTATACCTCGCGGGCTGAGGGAATGTCGCCCTCAGATGCTCGTGACATGCTCAATCAATACTTGGCTGAGTTTTTGCCTATCGTGGAGTCGCACGGGGGGGATGTCACTGACCTCGTGGGCGATTCGTTGATGAGTCTCTGGGTGGTCGGGCACGACGAGGCGGGCGCGTGTCGCAGTGCCGTTGAGGCTGCGCTTCAGTTGAACGAGAAAATGAACCGGATCGGCGGCGAAGGGACCTTGCCCACCCGCTTCGGACTGCACCTGGGTGACGTGTTTTTCGGCGAGCTGGGGGTCGGTGAGCGTCTTGAAATCCGTCCTGTGGGTGATGTCGTCAATACGGCGAGCCGGGTGCAGAGTGCGTGTAAAACACTCGGCGTTAACATGCTGGCGTCTGAATTGGTGACCCGCTATCTCGATGCGGAGCGAGTCTGTGCGGTCGGGGCATTTCGTTTCAAGGGCAAATCTGAACCCGTGCCGCTATCGATGCTGGATCTGAGTGATTTGCCAGCTGAGCTCAAACATCGCTTCGAGGCCGCTCTGGCACTTTTTCTGGCGGAGCAGATCGAGGAGGCGAAGTCAGCGTTTGCGGCGATTTCGGACCAGTGGCCCAGCTATGTTCCAGCACACTTCTTTCTAAAGGCCTGTGTCGTACCGGCATTGCGTGATGGCGGGACGGTGGTGCTGACCCGGGCTTGATCCGGCCGCAAGTCGAAGCAGATGTGGAGCGTTTCACTTTGTGAGCGCGTCATAAGACATAGGTCCAATCCCGATCGCAATCGATACTGGGGCTGTAATCAACGGTACTCAGTGATCATGACCTGGAGGTTGCGATGTTGCCCGGACCCATGCACTTCACATTGAGAGGCATTCCCACTCCCCCCGTCGAGCGAGAGGAACGCAAATGCAACGAGCGATGCACGTCAGCTTCGGGTATTTTGCCCCCCGATACGCCCGATTCAGCCGGTAAAACGCACCACGGATGGATTGACATGCTGCTCGGCGACACCTCGCTGGATGATCTGTTCCGCGACGAGGACTAGCTGCGATTCGCTGGCGATTGTGATCAAGCGGTGCGTCATCTATCATGCGGCTCATTGAATGTCATGACATTGAGCTGATGCGTCCCCCTATCGCTATCGAATTTCAGGCGCGATGCGCCGGGCGGTCTGCCCGCCGTATTTTTGTATTCCTCGGTTTATACCTGACGAGTCAATTGGTGTTCGCTGAATGCAGCAATCCAGTGGCCACGATCGTATCGATGCAGGGCTCGGTCGAATACAGCGCCGCGGGCCGCACAGAATGGCATCCGGCGCGCGTGGGACAGGGGCTTTGTCCGGGCGAGCTGGTGACGGTGCGGCGATATGGCCGCGCCGCTGTGCAGTTCGATGGAGACGTGCTGACGCGACTAGACCAGTTCTCCACGCTCGAGATCGCGGCTACGCCGAGAGACGGTGATGTCGCCCTGGGGCTTCAGGAGGGGGTTGCCCACTTCATCAGTCGTCTCAAACGGAGGGTGGAGGTCATCACGCCGGTGGTTAACGCTCTGGTCGAAGGCACTGAATTCACGGTTGTTGCCACACGCGATGGTGGCAAAGTGGTCGTTGCCGAAGGGCATGTGGCGGTCGCCAATTCGGCAGGGCGTGTGCGTCTGACTGCTGGCCAGGCCGCGCAGGTCACGCCGGACGCCGCACCCGTGGCGAATCAGGTACAGCCACTGGATTCGGCGCGTTGGGCCATCTACTACCCGCTGGTTGCGTGGCCGCTGGATAAGGGTATCGAACAGTCGACCGCCTTCGCAGCGCAAGGAAAGTTCGAACAGGCGCTCGACCATATTCCCTCTGAATTGAATGAAGGCCTTGCGAGCTACCGCGCCAACCTCCTGCTCGGCATCGGTCGGTTTGACGAGGCTGCTGGCGTACTTGATGCGGCCGGCGAAAAGGCGCGCGACCCCCTGGCGGTCCGGGCCATCATGCAACTTGCTCAAGGGCAATTCGGGGCGGCACGCCAGAGTGCGGAAGCGATGGGGGGGGCGTCTGCCTCGAGCCTGCTGGCGCGCAGCTACGTCGAACAGTCGGAAGGGCGTCTGGATGCGGCGCTCGCCTCGGTCGAGCAGGCGATTGCCCTGGTGGACCGGAATCCTCTGGCCTGGGCGCGCAAGGCCGAACTCGAACTGACCCTCGCGGATGCCGACGCTGCCGAGACGAGCGCAAGCAAAGCCTTGTCTATCGCGCCGGGTACGGTGCACGCCAAAGCGTTGCTGGGCTTCGCGCGGCTGTTGGGCGACGAGCGCGAGCGGGCTCGCGCAGTGCTCCTTGAGGCCGTCGGCGCCAATCCAGCAGATCCGCTGGCACACTTCGCACTGGGCTTGCTCCATGTCCGTGAAGGCAATGACGTCGAAGGGCGCCGTGAGCTGGAGCTTGCCGTGCTGCTCGATCCATCGAACGTGGAGTATCGATCAGCGCTGGCCAGTGCCTACATGAGATCAGGCGACGATTATCGCGCCACCAATCAGCTCGCCTTGGCCGAGACGCTTGACCCGGCCTCACCTACGCCGAAATTTCTCAGCGCGCAACGCAAGTTGAGACAGGGTGACGTCATCGGTGCGATGAGCGATGGTGAAAGCGCGCTCGCGGCGAACGGAGCACGGCTGACTCTGCGAACGCCGGCCATGCTCGACAGTGACCAGGCTGCGCGGGGAGTCACGCTGGCGTCGTCCTACCTGACGGCGGGTTTCGATGCGACATTGACGTCGCTTGCGCGCGACGTGGTCGAGTCTGACCCGCAGAGCGCATCCGGCCACCGCATGATGGCGCGTGCCCTGACTCGCGACCGGCGCCTCGAAAACGCCCGGGTGAGCGAGCAGTTGCAGGGGTTTGCGTTCGGTAAGGTAGGCGATCCGATGATCATGCCAGAAGCGCTGATTCCCAGTCTGCCGGCACTGCAAGGCGCTCGTCTGTCATCTCTGCATGAAACCACAGCGCTTTTTGACGAGCGCCCCTATGCCTTTTCTGCCGGCGTGCTTACTGGCTCTCAGGAAACCTTTGCCAGCAGTGTGGCGGCCAGCATGACGGCGGATAGGTTTCAGGCTGGCATTGGTCACTTTGACTACAACAGTGACGGATTCAGCGAGGGAGGCAACGTTGACCTCGAAGCGACCCGAGCTGAGTTTCGTTGGCGTGCCAGTTCCGATCTGACCTTGTTTGCTGATCTGTTGCACGACAATCTGGCTGTCAAGGACGTGACGCAAGCGCTCTACACGATCAACGACGAAACTGCCTACGAAAGGCGTGGCGATTTGGTACGCGTCGGTTTCCGGTCACGGCTCCGTCACGATTCCCAGTTGACTGGGCTTGTCGCCAACGAATACGGCCACCGGTCAAACGAAGAGTCCAGATTTCCGCTGTTGGTCAATTTGCCGGGGATCTTTGTCGGTTCCACTCAATCATTCCTGCCCTTCGATGAAGTTGTTTCCCGGCGCGGCGGAGAATTGCGCCTTGACGGGGCTGCAAACGGTTTCAAGTACTTCGGCGGGGTCTCGTACTGGCATGGCAAGAACGATGGCGTTGGTAACCAGATATCCCGGACTCTGGGCGAAGGGCTGACGCCTATCCCGGTGTTCCCGTTTGTGATCTACGGCCCTATTGATAGAACAGACGAGCGGCCGTTCTCGCTGCGCGAGGATTTTGCCAGTGTTCGGGTTGCCGGGGGCGTCACCTTGCCTGTGGCTCATCGAACCGACATGGTTGCTCGGGCGGACTTCGTACGATTTGACAACGATCGGATCAAATGGGATCAGAGTGGTTCGGCCGAACTTGGCCGGCGCGACACGGATCGCATCTTGCCGAGTATCGGTTTGGTTTCCAGTGACTTTTTCGGCACAAATGTCCGAGCCGCTTTCATCCAGACTGTTGCCACGCCGACAGCCGGAAATCAATCACTCTTGCCGACTCAGTTTGCCGGTTTCGACGCTGTGTTCGATGACGTCCCGGGGACGCGCTCGCGCCGCTGGGCGTTGGGTGCCGATAAAGTGCTCTCAGGCGGTGTCCGGATCGGGGGGGAGTGGTCACTTCGCAAGCTGGATTTACCCGGTGAGATGTGCGGTATCGATGATTGTCTGACCCACTGGACTGAACGCCGCCATCGGCTTTTCGCTAGCTGGCCGATCACGGCCCGAGTTGGGGCTGAACTGGGCTGGGCCTATGATTCGCTGGCGCTTGATCGCAGCGACCAAGCCTCAGGCGGCACTTATCTGCCACTGTCGGCCAGAACCGAGACCTTGCCCGCCCGGATTTTTGTCCAGTGGTCCGACTCGGTCCGCACTCTGGCCGAAGTGGTTCGTGTGCGCCAGGATGTCAGCAACCTGAACGGCACCAGCACCGAGCGTCATCACGCGGGTTTCTGGGTGACCAACCTTAGGTTAGAGTACGGAAAGCCTGACGACCGGTGGGGATTCGGGCTGGATGTACGGAACCTGTTCGACCAGGACGCACTGATTCAGGATACGGATCTGGTGACCGGGGTCCCACGCACTCCGGCGTGGTATCCCGAACGCTCGATTTTCGTTTCCGGGCGACTTCGTTTCTGATTGAACCGGCTTCTGCAGGTAGTGACTCAGGGTAGGTAATAATCAGAAAAGGGGGTCTTGTGCGTAAGGTACTGGTGTTGTTGATTTCGTTCGTAGCACTTGTGATGGGTGGCTGCGCCACGATGGAACAGAGTGGATCGGAGCTTGGCCCGACATTGGGGGGCAGTGCTCACGGTGGCGGGGTTGCCTATCTCAACAATGGCGAGAAGCTCACGATTGACGCGCAAGGTGCCATTCAGGGGCGATGCCAGTTATGTCAGGATCGTGAAGGCGATCTGGCCAGTTGCAAGTCACTTGCCGCCTCCAAAGGCATCGAACTGTGCCCGGAAATGCTGAATATTTCCGTTCCGCGCGGCCCCTTGATGTGCCCCGTGGTCGCCGGCCCTCACGCGGGCAGCGACGTGCCATACGGCAGTGCTGGATATACCTGCTATCTCATTGGCGCCGCGCAGTGCATGTGCGTGGGATGACAAGGTCGCGCTTGGCGCGGATCGCTTTTGCGCGCCCATGAAAAAGCCGCCTCCCTCTCCTGGGCAGGCGGCTTTTTCGTTTGAGGTGGTGCTGCTTTAACGCTTGGTCTGTCCGGTCAGTTCGTCCATGAGCATCTGTTGTGCCGCTTTCCGAACGCCGCGTGGTGAGCGTCTGCGGTACTGGCCGTCGGGCAGCATTTCCCAGGCCATGCAGTTGTCGTTCAGATAGACGCGAAGGCCTTCCTTCATGACACGGCGCTTGAGCTTGGGGTCGAGCACCGGGAAGGCCACCTCAATGCGGCGGAAGAAATTGCGATCCATCCAGTCGGCGCTGGACAGATACATCTTTTCTTCACCATCGGCGTGGAAGAAGAAAATGCGATGGTGCTCAAGGAAGCGTCCGACAATCGATCGCACGCGGATATTCTCCGACAGGCCCTCGACGCCCGGGCGCAGGGCGCACGGGCCGCGCACGATCAGATCGATCTCGACACCGGCCTGCGATGCATCGTAGAGCGCTTCGATGACCTCGGACTCGAGCAGGGCATTCATCTTGGCCATGATGCGAGCCTTGCGCCCGGCACGGGCGTTTTCGGCTTCTGCCCTGATGTGGGCAACCACATTCGCGTGCAGTGCGAAAGGCGCCTGCCACAGATGGGTGAGGCGTGTGGACTTGCCGACCCCGGTAATCTGCTGGAAGAGTTCGGCCATGTCTTCGCCAATTGCTTCGTTGCAGGTCAGCAGTCCAAAATCAGTGTAGAACGCAGTCGTTCGCGGGTGATAGTTGCCTGTGCCCAGGTGGACGTAGCGACGCAGCTTGTCGTCGTCGCGACGGACCAGCATGAGCAGCTTGGCGTGGGTCTTGAAGCCGAACACGCCGTACACCACGTGTACGCCCACTTCCTCCAGCTTGGATGCCCAGTTGATGTTGGCCTCTTCATCAAAGCGCGCCATCAGTTCGAGCACAACGGTGACTTCCTTGCCTTTCTGGGCGGCGCGGATCAGGTGTTCCATGAGGATGGATTGGCTACCGGTGCGGTAGACCGTCATCTTGATGGCCAGTACTGCGGGGTCGTCGGCGGCGGCACGTAAAAGGTCGATCACCGGGGTGAAGCGCTGGAAGGGGTGGTGCAGCAGGATGTCGCGCTTGCGGATGGCCGAAAAAAGATCTTCCTTTTCACCATCGAGTTCGGCGGGCAGACCCGCCTTGTATGGCGTGAAGGTCAGGTCAGGGCGGTCGATGCGATCAGGTAGCTGCATCAGCCGAACCAGGTTGACGATGCCCGGCGTGCGGTAGATGTCACCTTCGGTCAGCCCGAAGTGGCGCATGAGGAAGCTGGCCATTGCGTCGGAGCAGTTGTCTGCCACTTCAAGGCGCACCGAATCGCCATAATGGCGCTGCTGCAATTCCCCCTTGAGGGCCGAACGCAGGTCGGTGACTTCTTCTTCATCCACGAACAGGTCGGAGTTGCGGGTCACGCGAAACTGATAGCAGCCCAGCACCGACATGCCGGGGAAGAGTTCGCCGACGTGGGCATGAACCACCGACGACAGAAAGATGAATCCATGGTCGACACCACTGATTTCACGCGGAATCGGAATGATGCGGGGCAGTGCGCGCGGCGCCTGCACGATGGCAGCACGCGTTTCGCGTCCGAAGGCGTCCTCGCCACTCAGTTCAACCGCAAAGTTCAGACTCTTGTTGAGCACACGCGGAAAGGGATGGGCTGGGTCGAGGCCGATCGGCGTCAGCACCGGTTCGACTTCCTGCTGGAAATAACGGGCGACCCACTGGCGTAATTCGGGTGACCAGCGATCACGGCGCAGCACCACGATGCTTTCATTTTCGAGGGCGGGCAGAATCTCGGCGTTGAGCAGTCGGTACTGCTCTTCGATGATCTCGTGAACGCTGGTGCTGATGGCGTCGAGCAGTTGTGCCGGGGTCAGGCCGTCTTCTGGATCGGGGGTCTTGATGCCCAGGCGGATGCGCTCTTTCACCCCCGCCACTCGCACCTCGAAGAACTCATCCAGGTTGCTCGAGACGATGCACAGGAAGCGCAGGCGCTCAAGCAAGGGGACATCGGCGTCCGCCGCCTGGGCCAGCACGCGACGCTGGAATTGCAGCAGGGACAGTTCCCGGTTGATGAAGGTGACGGCAGGTGCGTTCTCGGGGCTCATCGTGGTGTCGGTCATAAGCTCTTGTTCGGTGTTGAGTCGACGGGCCAGCGACCAGCGCGGACCAATTGTCATGCAATTAACCCCCCATTCTGGCACGGGAGTCTTACGGGTGCATGAATCGGCCCGGATGGCGTCCATCGTTGGCGTCGGGTGCTATCATCCGCCTCACGCTTGTCATCGCTCTAGCGGATCCATCGCAACATGCATAAAGAACTGGTCGCAGCAGTCGATCTGGGGTCAAACAGCTTCCGGCTTCAGGTCGGTCGTATCGTCAATGACCAGATTTATCCACTCGACGGGCTCAAGGAGCCCGTCAGGCTGGCGGCTGGGCTGGGTGAAGACAAATGTCTCGACGACGCCTCGCAGGGCAGGGCCTTGCTGGCCCTCGCGCGGTTTGGCGAACGTCTCTCTCAGTTTCAGCCTCATCGCGTTCGCGCGGTGGCAACCAATACCCTGCGGGTGGCCAAGAACGCGCCGGAGTTCATCGCCAAGGCCGAAGTGGCGCTGGGCTTTCCGATTGAAGTGATTGCCGGTCGGGAAGAGGCGCGGCTGATCTACGTGGGGGTGGCGCATACGCTGCCGGAACCCCATCGTCAGCAGTTGGTGGTCGATATCGGTGGTGGTTCCACCGAGTTCATCATCGGCAAATCGTTTCAGCCGCTGGAACTCGAATCGCTCTACATGGGTTGCGTGAGCTATACGCTTCGCTACTTTCCCAACGACCGGATCAAGAAGCGCGGTTTCGAAGACGCCCAGCTGGCAGCTCGCCGGGAGCTGGAAGCCATTGCCGACGGCTATCGTCGCCAGGGGTGGGAGCTGGCCGTGGGGTCGAGCGGTACGGCCAAATCGCTGCGCGACATTCTGGTGTCCAACGGCATGTCGGAGCGCGGCATCACCCGCAGCGGCCTTGAGGAACTCAAGCAGTTTCTGATTCGCAACGGTTCCCTCGACAAACTCGGTCTCAAGGGCATCAAGGCGGACCGCTTGCCGGTGCTGCCGGGTGGCCTGGCCATCATGATGTCCATCTTCGATGCCTTCGGGCTCGACGAGATGCAGTTTTCCGACGGCGCCCTGCGGCTGGGCGTGCTCTACGACCTGCTCGGGCGTTATCACCACCATGACCTGCGCGATGCAACCGCCGAGGCATTTGCCGATCGCTATCGGGTGGATCGCAAGCAAGCGAGTTTGGTCGCCGAAACGGCGCTGTACCTGCTCGAACAACTCGACGAGGCGACAAAGGATCCTGACAACCTGGATCGCCGATTTCTGCATTGGGCCGCCATCCTCCACGAAGTGGGAATTTCGGTCGCGCATTCGAGCTATCACAAGCACAGTGCGTACATTCTTGCCAATGCCGATATGCCGGGCTTCTCCCGCATGGACCAGGGGCGACTTGCCCGGCTGGTGCTGGGGCATCGGGGGAAACTGGCGCGCTTGTCCGATATCGATCCGGAAAGTCCTGACTGGCAATTGGTCGCCTGTCTTCGTCTCGCTGTGGTCTTTCACCGTGCTCGGACCGAGCGCTGCTGCCCGCCGATCGCCATCGAGCGCGTCGGTCACGGGTTCGCTCTGACGGCGGACGCGGACTGGCTCAACGAACTTCCGCTCACGGCGGCGGCGCTCAATGACGAGGTGGCACAGTGGAATGCCATCGGCCATCCATTGCAACTGACCGTCTCTGAACGGGGCAGTCAGGCAGGCTGAGCGCAAGGTCCATGGCACAACCCCGATTGCAACACGTTGATGGCTGCATGCAGGTGGCGGGGGAGTGGACACTGGCGGCATTGACGCCGCGCGTGGGCGAGCTGCGAAAAGCACTTGCCCGCAATCACGGCGGTTCATGGGATCTGTCCTCGCTGTCCCGGCTCGACAGTTTTGGCGCCATGTTGCTGTGGCGCGCCTGGGGGCATCAACTGCCCGTCGGCCTGGACATCCCGCCGGATCATCAAGGGCATTTTGACCGGCTGGCGCGCATCGGCCGCACACCAAGTGGCAAGCGGGCGGCGTTCGGTCCGGTGGATGCCCTGGCGGCGCTGGGCGTCGTCGTGCTTGGGCTGCTTGGACATGTCACCGATTTCCTTGCGCTGATCGGCCGGCTTGTCATCGACGTGGTGTATCTGATCGGCCGCCCGCGGGACTGGCCGCTCCGCGAGTTTTCCGCAAATCTGTTCAAGACCGGCGTGCGCGCGATGCCGGTCAGCGCGCTGGTGGGCTTTCTGATCGGCGTTGTGCTGTCCTATTTGTCGGCGCTGCAGCTCAAGGCCTTCGGCGCAGATATCTACATCGTCAATATTCTTGGCCTGGGCATCATTCGCGAACTGGGGCCGGTGCTGGTGTCGGTACTGGTGGCCGGGCGTTCGGGCTCTGCCATGACCGCACAGCTGGGCGTCATGCGGGTCACCGAGGAGATCGACGCACTCACGGTCATGGGCATTTCGCGATACGTGCGCCTGGTTCTGCCCAAGGTGATGGCCTTGAGTGTTGCCATGCCACTGCTGGTGCTCTGGACGGCCGGGGCGGCACTGCTGGGGGGCATGATCTCGGCAGAACTTCAGCTGGGGCTTGGCTACGCCTATTTCATCGAAGCGCTGCCCAAGGCCGTACCGCCCGAGAACCTTTACATTGCCTTGTCGAAAGGGACGGTTTTCGGCGTGCTCATCGCGCTGGTGGCCTGTCACTTCGGTCTGCGTGTCAAACCCAACACTGAGAGCCTGAGCGCCAATACCACGGCTTCGGTTGTCACCTCCATCACCACCGTGATTCTGGTTGATGCCGTCTTTGCCATTGCCACGAAGTCGATCGGGGTGCCGATTTGAGCGAGGCCGTCGTCAGCCTGCGTGCCCTGTCGACCCGGTTTGGCGACAACTGGGTGCATAAAGGTATCGATCTGGAAATTCCGCCGGGCGAGGTGGTGTCCCTGGTGGGCGGCTCGGGCAGTGGAAAGACCACCCTGCTGCGCCAGATGGTGGGTTTGCTTCAGCCGGCGGAAGGCGAGGTGCGGCTGTTTGGCGAGCCCTTGTTCGCCGGGTCGCGCGAAGAGCAGAAATTGCGTCGGCGACGGTTCGCCATGTGTTTTCAGCAAGGCGCGCTGTTCTCGGCTTTCAATGTGTTCGAGAACATCGCCTTTCCCCTGCGCGAAAGCCGGGTGGCGACCGAGGCCGAGATTCGCGAACTGGTGGCGCTCAAATTGCAGATGGTGGAGTTGCTGCCGGAGCACGCCGACCTGATGCCGGCCGAACTGTCGGGCGGGATGATCAAGCGGGTCGCGCTGGCCCGGGCGCTGTCGCTGGAGCCAGAGCTCTTGTTGCTGGACGAACCCACCGCCGGACTCGATCCGACGCGCAGTGCATCCTTCGTGGCGCTCATCAAGGATCTGCAGCGACAACTCGGGCTCACCGTCGTGCTGGTGACCCATGATCTGGATACGCTGGCGGCACTCTCGTCACGCGTGGCGGTCCTTGGCGAGAAGCGCATCCTCGCATTTGATACGCTGGAGGCTGTCATGCAGGTGCCGCATCCCTTCATCGAAGAATTCTTTCTCAGCGAACGCAGCGCCCGAGCCATCGCGCGCGGCCGAGAGATCTAAGCTATGGAAAATCGTGCCCACGCCATTCTGGCCGGCCTCTTTGTTGTACTCCTCAGTCTGGCAACCGCCGTGGCCTTGTGGTGGTTTTCGGGATCGCGTGAAGTCATGCGCGAAGTCGTGCTGGTCAGCCAGGGCAACGTGACCGGGCTCAATCTGCAGGCGGCGGTGCGGTTTCGCGGCATCGATGCCGGTCGGGTGGACGAGATCACCATCGACCCGGAAAACCCCCGCGACATCCTGGTGCGCATCAGTCTGCGTGAAGACTTGCCGTTGACGCGCGGCACGACCGCGTCGCTGGGCTATCAGGGAGTCACCGGGCTGGCCTTCGTTCAGCTCGAGGACCGGGGCGAGGACTTGCGCCCGCTCGATACGCCACCGGGCGAAGCCCCCCGGATTGCACTTGCGCCGAGTCTGTTTGATGAGCTGTCCGACGTGGCGGTCACGGCTTTGCAGCAGTTCAAAACGGTGGCTACTCAGATTCAGGACCTCTTTGCCGACGAAAATCTCGGTCGCATGGGGGACACCCTTAAGCGACTGGAGTCGGCGGCCCAGGGGATGGACGAGACCTTCACTGAAGCGCCGGAAGCCATCGCTGCGATCAAGCGCCTGTTCACGCCCGAGAATCAGGCCCGTTTCGCGTCGGTGATGGACAATCTCGACCGGACCAGCGGCGAGGTGGGCCCTGCCGTGGCGGAATTTCGCGCACTGCTGACAAAGCTGCGTGAAACCAGTGAGCACATCGACCAGGCAACGGTGGCGGCTGGCAACGACCTGCTCAACGGTTCTCTGCCGCGCCTGAACAGCATGATGAAGGAGCTCACCATCACTTCCAAGCGACTGACCCGTCTCATCGAGGAAGTGGATGCGGCGCCGCAGATGTTGTTGCTTGGCCGGGGCGAGCGCGCGCCGGGGCCGGGCGAGGAGGGCTTTGAACTTCCCGGCAGCACTCAGGAGAAGCGTTGATCATGAAGCGGTTTGGATGGTTGAGTGCGATCACACTGATCGCCGTCACTTCGATTAGCGGCTGCGGTTCGCTCGGCAGGCCTGAATCACCCCCGACGATATACGACATTGCGCCGCAGACGAATGCGATCAAACGGATCGAGGTGCCCATCACCGACGTGGATGTCGTTGCGCCTTCGTGGTTGTCCTCCTCGGCGATCCAGTACCGGCTCGATCCGGTCAGCACGCTTGAGCGACGTTTCTACGGCACGAGTCGCTGGGCCGGCATGCCGGCAGAAATGCTCGATGTGGTCTTCGGGCGCATCTTGCAGACACAACCGGCTGAAAACGGTTCGGGGTGTCGCCTTCGGGTCGATCTGGACGAATTCATTCAGCGTTTCGAGACGGTGAGTGACAGTGTCGGCCTCATCGAGATGCGAGCCAGCCTGCTGGCGCCGCGTACGGATGTGATCCTGGCGTTCGAGTCTTTCTACGCGAAGCGTCCTGCACCGTCCGCAGACGCGGCCGGGGGGGTGATTGCCCTGCGGGAAGGTGCGACGGCGCTGAGTCTCCAGTTGGCCGACTGGCTGGCGCATCTCGAAACCACGCCGGGTTCGCAAGCGAATATCATGGAGCGATGCGCGCGGTGACGCGCACGCCATCACTGAGGGAGAGAAGACATGACACGAAGTGACAGTCCTTACGCGAGTGGCCTGGCGCAGTGCGCAGCCAATTATGTGGCCTTGACGCCCTTGAGCTTTCTCGAACGCAGTGCCTATGTGTATCCGGACCGGCTTGCCGTTGTTCACGGTAAGCGTCGCTACACGTGGCGCGAGGTCGAGACGCGCGCGCGCAGACTGGCCGGGGCGCTCAAGGCACACGGGGTCGGTGCGGGCGACACCGTGGCTGTCGTGCTGAACAACACGCCCGAAATGTATGAAGCGCATTTCGGCGTGCCGGGCACGGGGGCTGTGCTCAACACCATCAACACACGACTGGACGCCGAGGCGATCGCCTTCATCCTCAATCATGGCGAAGCCAGGGTGCTGCTCACCGACCGTGAGTATTCGCGCACCATGGTCAAGGCCATCGAGATGGCCGGGCGCACCGACATGCTGGTGATCGATATCGACGATCCGGAATATACCGGGCCGGGTGATCGCGTTGGCAGTCTCGAGTACGAGGCCTTCATCGCGGAAGGCAATCCGGAAACGCCATTCGACATGCCCAAGGACGAGTGGGACCCGATCTCGCTCAATTACACCTCGGGCACCACCGGCAACCCGAAAGGCGTGGTCTATCACCACCGCGGCGCTTACCTCAACGCGATGTCCAACATCATCTCCTGGGGTATGCCGCCGCATTCCGTGTATCTGTGGACCTTGCCGATGTTCCATTGCAACGGCTGGTGTTTCCCGTGGACCATGGCGGCCAACGCGGGCATCAATGTGTGCCTGCGACGGGTCGACCCACGTCTCATCTTCGATGCGATCCGGACGGAAAAGGTCACCCATTATTGCGGCGCGCCCATCGTCCACTCCATGCTCGCCAATGCACCGGCCGAATGGCGTGAGGGCATCGATCACAAGGTCTCCGGCCTGGTTGCCGCCGCGCCGCCCCCGGCTGCCGTGATCGAAGGCATGGCCAGGATCGGTTTCGACATCACCCATGTCTATGGCCTGACTGAAACCTATGGCCCGGCGTCCGTGTGCGCCAAGCATGACCATTGGGCCGACCTGCCGGTGGCCGAGCAGGTGGCACTCAACGGTCGCCAGGGCGTGCGCTATCACGCCCAGGAGGGCATCACGGTGATGGATCCTCAGACCATGGAAGAAGTGCCGCGGGACGGCGAGACCATGGGCGAGATCATGTTCCGCGGCAATATCGTCATGAAGGGCTATCTCAAGAACGAAAAAGCCACTGAAGAGGCCTTCCGCGGCGGCTGGTACCACACCGGCGATCTTGCCGTGATGCAGCCGGACGGCTACGTCAAGATCAAGGACCGTTCCAAGGACGTCATCATCTCGGGGGGTGAGAACATTTCGTCCATCGAGGTCGAGGACGCGCTCTACAAACACCCGGCCGTGATGGCCGCCGCCGTGGTGGCTGCGCCGGATCCCAAGTGGGGCGAAATCCCGGCTGCGTTCATCGAAGTGCGTGAGGGCGCTTCTGTGACCGAGGAAGAAATCCGCGAGCATTGCCGGGCCCATCTGGCGGGCTTCAAGCAGCCCAAGATCATCACCTTCTGTGAGGTGCCCAAGACATCCACCGGGAAGATCCAGAAGTTCGTGTTGCGCGAGCGCATGAAATCGACCGGCGCGATCGAGTAAGCACCAGAACCACTCATGCCGGGGCGCAGAAACGCTCCGGCGAACCATTCAATGCGACAAAGATCGCTGAGGAGAGGAGAGAACCATGTCGGATTCGATCGAACCGATGGTGTTGCGCAACGACCGTGACGGTGTTGCCCACCTGATCCTGAACCGCCCGGCTCAATTCAACGCCCTGTCGGATGCCATGCTCGGCGCACTTATCGAGCAGCTTGAAGTGATCGGGGCGGATGAGTCCGTGCGCGTTGTCGTGATCGGCGGGGCCGGCAAGGCCTTCTGTGCCGGCCACGATCTGAAGGAAATGCGTGGCAACCACACCCTGGACTTTCAGCAGGCGTTGTTCCGCAAATGCGGCAAGCTCATGATGAAGATCCAGAAGCTGCCACAGCCGGTGATCGCGCGTATTCACGGGATTGCCACCGCAGCCGGTTGCCAGTTGGTGTCCATGTGCGATCTGGCCGTGGCGGCTGATGTGTCACGCTATGCGGTTTCGGGCATCAATGTGGGCCTGTTCTGTGCCACGCCTGCCGTCGGGCTGTCGCGCAACATGGGCCGCAAGGAAGCCTTCGAGATGCTGGTCACCGGCGATTTCATCGACGCGGCCGAGGCGCAGCGTCGCGGATTGGTGAACCGGGTCGTTCCGCTCGATCAGCTCGATGATGAGCTCGGCAAGCTGACGGCCTCCATCTGCGCCAAGACACCGGTCGCAGTGCGCATGGGCAAGCAGTTGTTCTATCAGCAACTTGAAACCGGCATCGAGGCGGCGTACCAGATGGCCTCCGAGACCATGGCCTGCAACATGATGACCGAGGACGCGGCCGAGGGGATCGACGCCTTCATCGCCAAGCGCCCGCCC
Organism: Nitrogeniibacter aestuarii; assembly: GCF_017309585.1. Classification (NCBI taxonomy): domain Bacteria; kingdom Pseudomonadati; phylum Pseudomonadota; class Betaproteobacteria; order Rhodocyclales; family Zoogloeaceae; genus Nitrogeniibacter; species Nitrogeniibacter aestuarii. Next base: position 1,918,841 of record NZ_CP071321.1, read on the forward strand.
CAGTGGAAAGGGCGCTGAAATCTGATCGATGCTGATCGACACCCACTGTCATCTGGACGCCGCCGAGTTTGCGTTTGATCGCTCTTTGGTGATCGCGCGGGCGAGAGCGGCGGGTGTCGAAGGCTTTGTTGTGCCGGCGGTGACTGCAGCAGGCTTTGATGGGCTCAACACGCTTGCCGACATGACCCCGGGCGTGGCCCGAGCGTTCGGCCTGCACCCGATGTTCATCGGCTCGGCGTGCCCAGACGATCTCGACTGCCTCGAACGGCAACTCCAGCGAAATGATGTGGTGGCCGTGGGTGAAATCGGTCTCGATGGCTTTGTGCCTGAGCCCGACATGTCACGCCAGCAGACCTGGTTCGAGGATCAGCTGCAGCTGGCGAAGCGTCATGACTTGCCGGTGATTCTTCACGTCAGAAAGGCCGTCGCGCCCATCATCGAAGCGCTCAAGCGGGTCGGCGTGTCGGGCGGGATCGCCCATGCCTTCAACGGATCGCGCCAGCAGGCGGATCAACTCACTGCGCTGGGTTTCAAGCTGGGGTTCGGCGGTACGGTCACCTTCGAAGGTTCACGCCGGATTCGGGCGCTTGCCGCTGAATTGCCCCTCGATGCCATCGTGCTCGAAACGGATGCGCCGGACATCCCCCCCGCCTGGGATCGTGGAGGGCGCAACGAGCCCGCCAATGTTGCCCGGGTGGCGAGCGAGATTGCCCGGCTCAGAGGGCTCGATGTCGCAACGGTGATCGCGGCCACCGGGCGAAATGCCCTGGCCGTGCTGCCGCGTCTAGGCGACGTGCTCGCGGCGGGTTGAAGCGGAGCGGGCGATCAGGTCCGCAATGTCGCGCTTGAGCGTGTCGAGGTCGGGTGAAAACTGGTCGCAAAACATCAGCGAAACGCCGAATACATACGCATAGAGCAGCATGCTGCGACTCGACGCTTCTGCCATTGGCACACCGCAGGCCAGGAACAGCGCACGGGCGCAATCGAGGCGCTTGGTATCCACCTCTTCAACGACCGCCGCCGCCAGGGCGTCGCGTTTGGCCCAATCCCTGACCGCAAGCTCGATCATGATGCCCCGCCGGCTGCGACTGGTGCTGTAGACATCGATCACGTGGTGAATCTGCGCCAACTCATTGCCGGGCTCGGCCGTGGTCTGTTTGACGATGTCGCGGATGCGGCCATCTTTCCAGTGGTTCAGCACGGCGTCGAGCAGATCGCGCCGGTCCTTGAAGTGCCAGTAGAAGCTGCCCTTGGTGACTTTGAGGTGCTTGGCGAGCAGCTCGACACGCAAGCCGGTGACGCCTTCCTTGGCCAGCAGCTCGATCGCTGAATCCACCCACGCCTGACGGTCGAGCTGGGTACGCGGCTTGGTCGAAGTTTTTTCCATACGCAACAGTATTGACAAAAATTGGCTCCATACGCTACCGTACGGTCGCTGATTGGGAAACAGCCGATCCGGGCACCGTCTCCTGCAACATCAAGGAATGACATGCGGTGCCATAATGAGGGTGCTTTCAGGCGGCGCCGCCAGGTGCTTGCAAAGAGATAACGAACAAGTTTGAGGAGCTCGGTTTTGAAGATTCTGGTTCCCGTAAAACGGGTGGTCGATTACAACGTCAAGGTGCGCGTCAAGAGCGATAACACCGGCGTGGATGTGGCCAACGTGAAGATGAGCATGAACCCCTTCGATGAAATCGCTGTGGAAGAAGCAGTGCGTCTGAAGGAAGCCGGTATTGCCACCGAGGTGGTGGCGGTATCGTGCGGCGTTGCCCAGTGTCAGGAAACGCTGCGCACGGCGATGGCCATCGGCGCTGATCGCGGCATTCTGGTGCAGACGGACGAGGAGTTGCAGCCGCTGGCGGTGGCCAAGCTGCTCAAGGCCATCTGCGAGAAGGAAAATCCCGAATTGGTGGTGCTGGGCAAGCAGGCGATTGACGACGACGCCAACCAGACCGGTCAGATGCTCGCATCGATGATGAAGCTGCCGCAGGCAACTTTCGCGTCCAAGGTGGCGATTGCCGACGGCAAGGCCACGGTGACGCGTGAGATTGACGGCGGACTCGAGACACTGACCATGCCGTTGCCGGCCATCGTGACCACCGACCTGCGTCTGAACGAGCCGCGCTACGCCACGCTGCCGAACATCATGAAGGCCAAGAAGAAGCCGCTGGACAACTTCACCCCGGTCGATCTCGGGGTTGATGTCAGCCCGCGCCTCAAGACCCTGAAGGTTGAAGAGCCGCCCAAGCGTAGCGCTGGTGTGAAGGTTGCGGATGTGGCCGAACTGGTCGCCAAACTCAAGAACGAAGCGAAGGTGATCTGACCATGAGTATTCTTGTCATCGCAGAACACGACAACGCCGAAGTCAAGGCGTCCACCCTGAACGCCATCGCAGCCGCAAAGGCCATCGGTGGCGACATCGATCTGCTCGTCGCCGGTAGCGGTTGCGGTGCCGTGGCCGAGGCCGTCGCCAGGCTCGATGGTGTCACCAGGGTGCTGGTGGCCGATGCGGCCCACTACGCCGATCAGGGCGCCGAGAACGTGGCCGAACTCATCTCGTCGCGGGCGTCCGGGTACAGCCATGTGCTGGCGCCGGCAACCACCTTCGGCAAGAACGTGCTGCCGCGTGTGGCTGCCACGCTGGATGTGGCGCAGATCTCCGACATCATCGCAGTGGAATCGGCGGACACGTTCAAGCGCCCGATCTATGCCGGCAATGCCATTGCCACCGTGCAGAGTGCGGATGCCGTCAAGGTGATCACCGTGCGGACCACCGCGTTCGAGGCCGTGGGCGAGGGTGGCTCGGCGAGCGTCGAGGCGATTGACGCGGCCGTCGATACCGGCATGTCGTCGCTGGTTGGCCGCGAGCTGACGGTGTCGGAGCGTCCCGAGCTGGGCGCTGCAGGCATCATCGTCTCCGGCGGCCGCGGTCTGGGCAGTGGGGAAAACTATCACCAGCTGCTCGAGCCGCTGGCCGACAAACTCGGCGCTGCGCTGGGTGCCAGCCGTGCGGCTGTGGATGCCGGCTACGTGCCGAACGACTATCAGGTGGGTCAGACCGGCAAGATCGTCGCCCCGCAGCTGTACGTGGCCATCGGTATCTCCGGTGCCATCCAGCACCTGGCCGGCATGAAAGACTCCAAGGTGATCGTGGCGATCAACAAAGACGAGGAAGCGCCAATCTTCCAGGTGGCCGACTACGGGCTTGTGGCCGACCTGTTCGAGGCGGTCCCGGCGCTGACCGGCGAGCTGGGCTGAGAGGCCTGTTCAGGTGAATCTGGCTGCCGAGCTGTTTCCGGCCGCCTGGCTCTGGAGCGCGGGCCTGATCGCGCTGGCAGTGGCTGTGTGGATGGTGCGCACGGGGCCCTGGGCCTCGTTGCGAGAGCCGGTTCGCCTGAACCTCTTTCTCGGCTGTGGCGTCATGCTGGCGCTGGTCTGGAGCCTCAAGGCCGGAGTCAATCCCGGACTCGATATCCATCTGCTCGGTGCCATGGTCGTCACGCTGGTGATGGGCCCGCAACTGGGCATGGCCGCGCTGGGGCTTGCCCTGGCGGGTGTCACGCTCAACGGCGGCGCTGAATGGTTGGCGTTTCCGATCAACTGGCTGGTGATGGCGGTGGTGCCCGTTGCAGTTGCCAATACGTACTTCCGATTGATCGAGCGGTTCGCCCCGAAGCATTTTTTTGTGTTCATTTTCGTGATCGCGTTTTTCGGCAGTGCCATCACGGCACTCGCTCAAGGCGTGTTTGCATCAACCGTACTGTGGGCGGCAGGGGCCTACACCTACGATTTCCTGATGGCGCAATACCTGCCGTTCTTCCTGCTGCTGGGTTTCTCCGAAGCCTGGTTGTCGGGGGCTGCGGTCACCATGATGGTGGTGTTTCGCCCGGGTTGGGTCATCCGCTTCGATGACCAGGTCTATCTGTGGAACAAATAGGTGAGGGCCGGTCGGCCACACCAAGGTGAGGAGAAGAGAGAATGAGTGAGTATCGCGCCCCGATCCGGGACATGCAGTTCGTCATGAAGGAGCTGGCCGGGCTCGACCAGGTGGCTCAGTTGCCCGGTTGTGAGGAGGCTTCCGAGGATCTGGTGGATGCCATCCTGGAAGAGGCTGGCAAGTTTGCATCCGGTGTGCTGTCACCCCTGAACCGGGTGGGCGACAAGGAAGGTGCCAAGTGGAATGACGGTGAAGTCACCACGGCACCGGGCTGGAAAGAGGCCTATACCCAGTTCGCCGAGTCAGGCTGGACCTCACTCGCGTGCGATCCGGACTACGGTGGTCAGGGCCTGCCCAAAATCATCAATGTGGCTGTCATGGAGATGTGGAAATCGGCCAACATGGCCTTTTCCCTGTGCCCGATGCTCACCACCGGTGCCATCGAAGCGCTGATGTTGCGCGGGACCGATGAACAGAAAGCCACTTACCTGACCAAGATGGTCAGCGGCGAGTGGACCGGTACGATGAACCTCACGGAGCCGGCTGCAGGTTCCGACCTGGCCGCCGTGCGCACCAAGGCAGAACCGCAAGGCGACGGCAGCTACAAGATATTCGGCCAGAAAATCTTCATCACCTACGGCGAGCACGACATGACGGACAACATCGTCCATCTGGTGCTGGCTCGTCTGCCGGACGCACCCGAGGGCGTGAAGGGCATCTCCCTGTTCGTCGTGCCCAAATTCATGGTCAAGGACGACGGTTCGCTCGGTGAGCGCAATGATGTCAAGTGCGTGTCCATCGAGCACAAGCTCGGGATTCACGCCAGTCCGACCTGCGTCCTGGCCTTTGGCGATAACGGTGGTGCCGTCGGCTATCTGGTAGGTGAAGCCAACCGGGGTCTCGAGTACATGTTCATCATGATGAACGAAGCCCGTTTCGCGGTGGGCATGGAGGGGGTCGCCCTCTCCGAACGTGCCTATCAGCAGGCCGTGTGGTATGCCAAGGATCGCGTCCAGGGGACCGAAGCTGGCGTGCGCGGGGGGCCGAAAGTGCCGATCATCCGTCACGCGGACGTTCGTCGTCTGCTCATGAGCATGCGCTCTCAGACCGAGGCCATGCGTGCGGTGGCCTATGTGGTGGCGGCAGCGACCGACGTGGCACATTGCCATCCGGACGAGGGTGAGCGTCAGCGCGCGCAGGCCTTTGTGGATCTGATGATCCCGGTCGTGAAGGGCTGGAGCACCGAGAACTCGGTGGATATCGCCTCCATGGGTGTCCAGGTGCATGGCGGTATGGGCTTCATCGAGGAGACCGGCGCCGCCCAGCATCTGCGTGATGCGCGCATCACGCCGATCTACGAAGGCACCACTGCGATTCAGGCCAATGACCTGATCGGCCGCAAGATCGCCCGTGAAAAAGGCGTCACGATCAAGGCTGTGATTGAAGATATGCGCGGCACGGTGCAGGCCCTCGGCGGCCAGGATGCACCGGCGTTCGCGGCCATGGCCACGAGCCTGACCGAGGGCATCAACGCGCTCGAGGCGGCCGTTGAATACATCCTTGCCACTTACGCAGATGACATCAAGGCCGCTTCTGTCGGTTCCGTGCCGATGCTCAAGCTGCTCGGTATCGTTGCAGGGGGCTGGCAGATGGCGCGCGCTGCGTTGGCGAGCCAGAAACAGATCGATGGTGGCAGCTCAGATGCGTTCTATGCCAACAAGATCGTGACGGCGCGGTTTTTCGCCGATCACGTCCTGTCCCAGGCGGCCGGCCTGTCCTACACCATTCTCAATGGTGCGGAGGGCGCTCTGGCACTCGAGGACGACGCGTTCTGAACGACGTAGGGGAATAAAAAAGGGAGCGCGCTGCGCTCCCTTTTTTTGTTGGTAGAAAACCCGGGCCGGGTTACTCGACCTTTGCAGCCTGACGGAGCGCAGTGATGTGCTCTTCGAGTTTCTGGCTCTGCAGACGTTGCTTGATCTGCGGGGCGATCTTGTCGAACTCGGGTGCATCCAGCTTGCGGGTGTCTTCCACGCGGATGATGTGCCAGCCGAAGTTGCTCTGGACCGGCGTCTTGGTCATCTCGCCCTTCTTGAGGCTCGTCATGGCTTCGGAGAAGGCCGGCACATACATGCCCGGGCTGCTCCAGCCCAGATCGCCGCCGCGCTCCTTGGAGCCGGGGTCGGTAGACTCGGCTTTGGCGACGTCTTCAAACTTGTCGCCCGCTTCGATCTTGGCGATAAGCGCCTTGGCCTTGGCTTCATCCTCGACCAGGATGTGGCTGACCTTGTACTCGGTGTCACCCAGACGCGCCTTCATGTCGTCGTACGCTTTCTTCACGTCGGCATCGGTGACCTGGTTGGTATTCACGAAGTCCTGCAGGTAAGCGCGCAGCACAACCGCCTGTCGGGCCAGTTCGATCTGGGTCTGGACTTCAGCCTGCTTGTCGATGCCTTTCTTCTTGGCGGCCTGGAAGAGAATCTCGCGTCGGACAAGTTCTTCTCGCACGGCATCGCGCAGTTCCTGGGAATCCGGCGCGCCCTTGGCGGTCTGCTCGGCCATCATGGTGTCGGCGTAGGCTTGGGGGATGGCCTTGCCATTGACCTTGGCCACGGTGTCTGCGGCCATGGCACCCGTGGTGGCAGCACCGGACACGAGCAGGGCAATGAGGGTCTTGCGGAACAGCTTCATCTGGAATCCTTCTATCTGTGCGATCACAGTTCGTCAGGGGTGCTGGCCTTGATGGCCAACGCGTGGATTGCGGCAGGCATCAGTTCGCCCACAGCAGCGTAGATCATGCGATGGCGGGCAAGGGTATTCTTGCCGGCAAACGCCGTTGAGACGATGTCGACGCGATAGTGGCCGCCACCGTCTCGAGCGCCGGCGTGGCCGGCGTGCAGGTGGGAGTCGTCATGAACGGTGAGCGACTCGGGGCTCAGGGCCGCGCGCAGCAAGGTGTCGATACGTTCGACCGTCGAACTCACGGTAGCACCTTCTTGAACGGCTTCACGGTGGTGCGTGCGAACACGCCTTCGATCACGTAGGGGTCCTGGGCCAGCCAGGCCTCGGCGTCGGCCAGCGACGCGAATTCAGCCACCACGAGCGAGCCCGAGAACCCGGCCGGACCCGGATCGGGCGAATCGATGGCGGGGCAGGGGCCGGCGATCAGCAGGCGGCCCTCGTCCTTGAGTGCATTCAGCCGGGCCAGATGCTCGGGTCGCGCGGCCATGCGGGCTTCAAGGGAGTCCGGGGCGTCTTCCCCGATCATTGCGTAGTACATCATTTGCTTTCTTCTTCCAGATGGCGCGACAGGTAGAGGCCCTGCACGACGACGAACACGAGCATCAGGCCCGTTCCGCCAAAGAGCTTGAAGTTGACCCAGGTGGACTCTTCGAAATTGAACGCAACATAGAGGTTGAGGACCCCCATGACGACGAAGAAGCCGGCCCAGGCCAGATTGAGCTGTTTCCATACCGGCTCGGGCAGTTGCATCTGCGCTTCGAGCACGGCGCGAATGAGGTTCTTGCCGAAAAGCACGGGTGCCAGCGCGAGCACGAGGGCGAACAACCAGTACACCGCCGTGGGCTTCCACTTGATGAACACCGGATCATGAAAGGCGAGGGTGGCGCCGCCAAGCAGCGTCACGATCACCAGGGTTACCCAGAGCATGGTGTCGACCTTGCGGTGCTTGAGCCAGACGATGCCGATCTGTATGAAGGTGGCGATGATGGTCACCGCCGTGGCGATCAGGATCGGTGCCTGCTTGGCTGGAATGTCGGTGCCCAGCATCTGAGACGCGAATTGACCCGCGGCGGTCTCGTCCAGTCCGGCGAGCTTGTAGGCGCCGAAGAACAGCAGCACGGGCATGAGGTCGAATAGGAATTTCATGGCCGGGGATTATACGGCGTTGATCTTTCAGGCGTCTTGCGACGGAGCTTCGGGCTGATTGCGCATGAAATCAGCCGTGCCGAACAGGGCTTCGATGAGCTTCTCGCGCAGGACTTCGTCATCCACATGTTCTTCGAGGGCCATGCGCATGCACATCATCCACTGATCGCGCTCGCGGCTGGCGATCGGGAATGGCAGGTGGCGTGCTCGCAGGCGCGGGTGGCCGTAACGATCAATGTACAGCGAAGGCCCTCCCAGCCAGCCGGAAAGGAACATGAACAGCTTGTCCGCCGATCCACTCAGGTCCTCCGGGTGGAGCTTGCGGATCTCCCAGGCTTCGGGCAGCTCGTCCATGAGCTGATAGAAGCGGTCCACGATGGTACGGAGGCGGGTTTCTCCGCCGATGAGTTCATATACCGTGGGTTGATTGATGGATTCAGACACCTTGAGCCTCGATGATCTCGAGCCGCATTGACCGGCAGCGCATCGAAATGAATGGAAACAGCGCGTCGGGTGCCGGCCCCGACGCAAACACGCATTCTAGCCTGTTCGATTTGACGATGTTCTTCAGCTTTTCTGGGGGGCTGCTGTCGGCAGGGTGATGGATGCAATCAGACCGCCGCCCGGATGGTTGGCCATATCGAAGCGCCCATCGTGGCCGCGCGCGAAACGGTCGACAATCGCCAGGCCCAGTCCGGCGCCCTGCGTGTTGCCGCGTGCCTCGTCAAGTCGCACGAAGGGGCGTTTGAGCCGTTCGATCTGATCGACCGGAATGCCCGGGCCTTCGTCGCGCACCGAGATCTTCCATCCGTTCTCCACCGGTTCGGTGGTGATCCGGATGATCTGGTCGTCATGGCCGTATCGCTCCGCATTGTCGATGAGGTTGCGCAAGGCGCGTCGCAGCGGCAGCATGCGGGCCAGCACGGCAGCCGCCGGGTGCACATTGGTCTCGATGGTGTGGCCACGCAGACGGTCCCCGGAGACCACGTCTTCGATCAGTGGCTTGAGTTCGATGGCCTCCGGTTGTGCCTCATCGCTGCGACCATAGTCCACGAACTGGCCGATCACCCGGTCCATCTCCTCGATGTCGCTGACCATGGCGGCGATGTCGTCGTCCGGCGCTCCACTCATTTCCACCCCCAGGCGCAAGCGGGCCAGCGGGGTGCGCAGATCGTGAGAGACGCCGGCGAGGATCACCGCCCGGTCATTTTCCAGTTGGGCCAGGTCGCCGGCCATCTGGTTGAAGGCCGTGGCCACTTCGGCGATCTCGCCCGGTTCATCCTCGGAGAGCTTGGGGGGGTGCTTGCCTCGACCGATGAGTCGGGCCGCGTGCGCCATGCGACGAAGTGGACCACTGATACGGAACACGATGATGTAGGCGCCGACCACGGCAAAGCCCATGGTGGCGACACCCCAACCCAGCCATTCGAGCGGCCGCGGCCGCTGGATGCGCTCTGCGGGCAGCATGACCCAGTATTCGTCCGAATCGCTCGGATCGAGGCGAAAGCTGACCCAGAAGCCCTCAAGGCCCTCCCAGCTGCTGGCAAACCGGGTACGTGCGCCAAGTTGCTGACGCACTTCCCTGATCAGCAGATTCATGGCCCGGGTGTCCGGGAGCGATTCGATACGATCACCCGCTTCGGCCGGATAGACACGAATGCCCTCCATGGCGGTCAGGTCGATCAGCAGTTCGAGGCGACGGTCTGCATCGGCGTTGATCAGCGCGGTACGCGTGAGATTCACCACGCTGGTGACCGTTTGCGCCAGGTCGCGCGCACGTGGCGCCTGCTCGAAGTGACGCACGATCTGTGACCACGCGCCGAAGGCCAGAAGCAGCAGCATGGTGAGCATGGCAAAGGTCTGCCACAGCAGCGTACGGGGCAGCAGGGAAGGTTTGCCGTGCGGAGGGGGCATGCGGGTCAGCGGGTCAGTGAGAGCCTGCGGCACGAGTCAGGGACAGTCCGGGAACGGACTGCCCCAGCGATGAAGCGCGGATCGTGATCAGTCGGCCTTGGTGCCGTCGGGCACGAAGACGTAGCCGAAGCCCCAGACCGTCTGGATATAGCGGGGCTTGCTCGGGTCGTCTTCAACCATTTTGCGCAGACGGGAGATCTGCACGTCAATGGCGCGATCGAAGACGCCATACTCGCGACCGCGAGCCAGTTCCATCAGCTTGTCGCGCGAAAGGGGCTGGCGCGGGTGCTGGACGAGCACCTTGAGAAGCGAAAACTCGCCGGTGGTCAGCGTGATTTCCTCGCTGCCCTTGACCAGGGTTCGATTACCCAGATTGACCGTCACCGAACCGAACTCGACGATCTCGTCGTCCATGGTCGGCGCCCCTGGCAATTGCTGTGGCTGACGCCGCATGACGGCCTGGATGCGCGCGACCAGTTCACGGGGGTTGAACGGCTTGGGCAGGTAATCGTCGGCGCCCATTTCCAGGCCGACGATACGATCCACATCATCGCCCTTGGCGGTGAGCATGATGATGGGCGTGGCGTCCTCGGCCGCGCGCAGGCGGCGGCAGATCGCCAGGCCGTCTTCACCCGGCAGCATCAGGTCCAGAACGATGAGGTCGTAGTGCTCACGATGCAGCGCCCGGTCCATGGCGGTACTGTCCACCACGGCCTTGACGGTGTACCCTTGCTCGGACAGATAGCGAGAGAGGAGATCGCGCAGGCGTGCGTCGTCGTCAACAACGAGGACGCGGCAACGTGTCTTTGTGCTGGCTAGTGTATTCATGGGCTGCATCGTATCCAGTGCCTTGCCGACGCGCTAGCGAAAACAGGTGGGCAAGGAAATTTATGCGTAACCGTTCGTAAGATCACACTTGAGGCGCAACAAAGGCTTACACGCACGTTGGCCTCTCGCTAGAATCCAAGTATGAATCAAACCTGCCGCTAAAGGCATTGTCACTTTCAAAGATCATCTCATGACCCGAGTCCGATTCGCTCCCTGCCGACTGCTGCCACTGGCCACCGTGCTGGCCGGCCTCGTCGTGTCGGTTGCCCATGCGGGGCCGATGCATGACTCGCCGACGGGCGCAGCAACATCAGGCCCGGTCGTGATCGCCAATCCGCCGATCGTGGTCGAGGCGCCTCGTGACCGCTTTGGTGGTGTGCGTGCGAGTGTCAGTGACTTTGCCCATGTGGATGGCGCCCAGATGCCGCGTCGCTCGCTCAGCGACGAAGAGCGGCAGGAAATGCGTCGTCAGATCGACGAAGCCATCCGCAAGGCCTACCCGCGACGTCGGGCTCAGGACTGACCGCCGGTCGCCTCCGACGGGTACAATCCCGTCTCGATGAAACTCCTTGGCATTGAATCTTCCTGCGAAGTTGTCTCCGTAGCGCTTTCGCTCGATGGCTACATCGAGCAACGTCCCGTTCATGGCGGCAAGAATGCGTCTGAAACCCTGATTCCGACGATCATGCGCCTGCTGGCGGACATGGGCCTGAGCCTTGCAGCGCTTGACGGCATCGTCCTGGGGGCCGGACCCGGAGCATTTACCGGTTTGCGTCTTGGTTGCAGTGTCGCGCAGGGGTTCTCCCTGTCGGCCGATCTCCCCATACTGCCCGTCTGTTCGCTTGAGGCCATTGCACTGGATCAGGCGCGGCCGCGGGTGCTTGTGGTCACCGACGCACGCATGGGCGAGACCTACCATGCGGCCTACGCCTGCGATGGCGAGACGGTGGTAACGTCGGTGGCACCGGCGTGCGCGCCGCCCGAATCGGTCGTGCTGCCCGACAGTGGCACCTGGTGGGTGGCCGGATCGGCGCTTGGTGCCTATCCGGATCGATTGTCCCTTGAGTCGGCACGTGTTGACGGGGTCGATGCCAATGCCTTGCCGCAAGCCAGCGCACTGGTGCGACTGGCCATGGCGCGTAGCCTGAGTGAAGCCGTCGATGCCGTGCATGCCGCGCCGTTGTATGTGCGTGACAAGGTCGCCTTGACCACTGCAGAGCGGCTCGCCCGGGGAGGGAAGGCGTGAGTGTGGTGACGGCCGCGCGCTTGCGCCCCATGTGCTCTGAAGATGTTTCCTGGGTGATGCTCCACGAGCCTCAGCTGTATCCCTATCCCTGGTCGGCGGGCAATTTCTCCGATTCCCTGTCAGCGGGCTATCTGTGCCGAATCCTGGAAGTGGACGGTCAGGCGGCCGGGTACGCGGTCATGATGCTGATTCTCGACGAAGCCCATCTGCTCAATATCAGTGTCGTTGCCGAGCATCACGGGAAGGGCTTTGGACATCTGCTGTTGCAGCGCATGTGCGACGAAGCGCATCTAGCGGGCGCGTGCCAATGTTTCCTCGAGGTGCGGCCGAGCAACACGCCGGCAATGTCGCTCTACGAACGCTTCGGATTTACGCCGATCGGCCGGCGTCGTGGCTACTATCCGGCGCCTGAAGGGCGCGAGGATGCAGTGGTGATGAGGCTGGCACTATGAATGCGCGTCGTGACAGCATCCTGAGGGAAATGGGGCTTGGGCCGATCTGGCGGCTGCGGGGTGCGCCCGGCGACGAGGCCGATGCGTTCGACCCGGCCAATGAGCAGGCGCCGCCCGATACTTCGGTCGAAGAGGCGCCTGCGGTCGTAGCGCCGGTCGTGGATGCTCAGGTTCGCCCGCGGGAGCAACCTTTGCGTGCCGAGTCGCCTGCGCCTGCGCCGCAACCGGCACGTGAACGCTCGCCTGCCGTCAATGCGGATGCTGTTGGCGGCATGGGCTGGGATGAGCTCACCCAGGAAATCCTCGCCTGCAAAGCGTGTCGCCTGTGTGAGCAGCGCCGTCAGGCCGTACCCGGTGTGGGTGACCGGCAGGCTGACTGGCTGTTCGTGGGTGAGGGCCCTGGCGCGGAAGAGGACGCCAGAGGCGAGCCGTTTGTCGGTAAAGCCGGGCAATTGCTCGACGCCATGATGTCGGCCATCGGCATCAAGCGTGGCGACAACGTCTATATCGCCAATACGGTCAAGTGCCGCCCCCCGGCCAACCGCACGCCCGAGGTTGAAGAACTCGCTGCGTGCTTCCCCTATCTGGCGCGCCAGATCGCGTTGATCCGTCCTCGACTGATCGTCGCCCTTGGCCGGCCGGCGGCACAAAGTCTGTTAAATACCGACATCCGGATTGCGTCTGCGCGGGGCAAGTGTTTTGATTACGACGGCATTCCGGTGGTGGTGACCTATCACCCGGCATATTTGTTGAGAAATCCCATGGACAAGGCCAAAGCCTGGGAAGACCTTTGTTTCGCGCGCCGCGAGATGGCGCGCCTGGCTGGTGGAGAGAATTGATGAAGACCGTGCGTCTGTTTGCGCTCATGCTGGTGGCAGCGGTGCTGTCGGGTTGTGGATACAACACCATTCAGGTCAACGACGAGAAGGTGACGGCCGCCTGGGCCGAGGTCCTCAATCAGTACAAGCGTCGCGCCGATCTGGTGCCGAATCTGGTCAATGTGGTCCGCGGTTATGCCGATCATGAGCGCGAAGTGCTCACCCAGGTGACTGAGGCGCGTTCCCGGGTGGCTGGCATTCAGGTCACGCCGGAACTCATCAACGACGAAGCGGCCATGGCGAAGTTCCAGCAGGCCCAGGCGAATCTCTCCGGTGCGCTGTCGCGCCTTCTGGTCACCGTCGAGCGGTATCCCGATCTCAAGGCAGACCAGAATTTCCGCGATCTTCAGGCCCAGCTCGAGGGTACCGAGAACCGTATCGCCGTGGCCCGCAATCGCTTCATCCAGTCGGTGCAGGAATACAACGTTTCGGTGCGCACCTTCCCGAACAACCTCACGGCCATGATCTTCGGCTATGAGCGCAAGGCCAGCTTCACGGTTGAAGACGAAGCGACCATCAGCCAGCCGCCGACCGTCGACTTCAAGAAGCAGTAAGGTCCGATGCGTTTGAACCTGCGCAGGCTGAGCCTGCGCGCGCTGCTTGGCCTGTGGCTCGTGATGTTTGCGGGGCTTGCGCTGGCGCAGGGCCTGCAGCCCATCCCGGCGCTGAAAGCGCGTGTCACCGACCTGACGGGCGTGCTCGACGCAGGCGCGCGCTCTATGATCGAGTTGAAGCTCAAGAATTTCGAAGCCGACACCGGGAGCCAGATTGCCGTGTTGCTGGTGCAGAGCACCAAACCGGAAGCGATCGAGCAGTTCAGTATCCGGGTCGTGGACCAGTGGAAGCTCGGGCGACAAGGTGTCGACGACGGTGTGCTGCTGCTGGTCGCGCTGCAGGACCGCAAGTTGCGTATCGAGGTAGGGCGGGGTCTGGAGGGCGCCATCACCGATGCCCAGGCAAATCGCATCATCGACGACACCATTTCTCCATTCTTTCGACAGGGGCGCTTTGCGGACGGGATCAATGCCGGTGTAGACGCATTGATCGGGCTTGCTCGCGGTGAGCCCCTGCCGCCACCCAAGCTCGGCGCCAGAGGCTCGAACGACGCGGACTTTGGTCAGCTCTTGATGATGACCATGATTCTGGCGATGTTCCTCGGGCCGATCCTGCGTTCCATGTTCGGCCGCATGGGCGGCAGTGGCGTCGCTGCCCTCGCCGGTGGTGGCTACTGGTTCATGGCCACGACTGCACTGGGCATGGCTGGCGTGGGTGCAGTGGTCGCCGCGCTGGCAGTACTGATGCTGGGCGGGCGGGGCGGCGGTGGGCCATGGATCACCGGTTCCGGTCACGGTGGTGGCTTCGGTGGCAGCGGTGGCTGGTCCGGGGGCGGTGGCTTTTCCGGTGGCGGCGGTGGATTCAGCGGCGGTGGCGCCTCGGGAGGTTGGTGATGTCATTGACGCGTTTTCTTCGCCATCTGTCCTTGCCAGGCTGGATCGTTCGCAAACACTTTCCTGAAGACTTGCTGACCCGGATCGAACGCTCGATTCGTGCCTCGGAGAGTGACCATCGGGGCGAGATCGGTATCGCCATCGAAGGCGGGCTGGAGCTGGCGGACCTGTGGCGGGGCGTGACGCCGCGTCAGCGTGCCTTGGCGGCCTTTGCCTCACTGGGCATCTGGGATACCGAAGAAAACACGGGTGTGCTCATCTACATCCAGTTTGCCGATCATGCCGTCGAGATCGTCGCGGACCGCGGGATCAATCGTCATGTCTCTCAGGCGCAGTGGGACGAGATTTGCCGTGCGCTTGAAACGCACTTCAAGCGAGGCGACTTTGCCGCCGGTTGCGAGGTTGCGGTCAGGGCGATTGGCGAACTCATCGAAGCGCATTTCCCCAAGGGGGAGAACAACCCCGACGAGTTACCGAACCGTCCGGTCATCCTCTGACCGGGTCCGGTTTCAGTGTTTGGAGTCGTCGAGTAGCGCCACGCTGTCGAACTCGCGCTGGTTGGCGAAGTGCTTGCGCTGGATGATGAACATCGATACGGCCATGAACAGCCCGAAAGCGATGATGACCGCGCTGATCGATACGTCGAGCCAGATGAGCAGTGCGTAGAGCAGGATCATCACCAGAATCGACAGGTTCTCGTTGAAGTTCTGCACGGCGATCGAGTGACCTGCACCCATGAGAATGTGTCCTCGGTGCTGCAGCAGGGCATTCATGGGCACCACGAAGAAGCCGGCCATGGCACCGACCGCCACCAGCAGAAGCATCACGGCGATCATGCGCAGATCGATGGCCATGGCGTGTCCCATCAGCTCGAAGTTCGTCAGCGGTATCTGCGGCACGTAGGGCACTGCGACCATCAGGAACATCGCGAAACCCATGGCGATGCCCAGTGGAATCACGCTTGGAGAACGTCTCAGCGTAATCTTGCGCGCCGCCATGACCGCACCGACCGAGATGCCGATCGCCACCACACCTTGAAGCAAGGAAGCCTTTGACAACTCGATGCCCAGTGAGTCGTCCGCCCATTTGAGCACGATGAACTGCAAGGTTGCGCCGGCGCCCCAGAAAAGAGTCGTGACGGCGAGGGAAATCTGACCAAGCTTGTCACGCCACAGCAGCTTCAGGCAGTGATTGAAGTCATGGAGCAGGTAGAGCGGATTGTTCTTGAGCGGCTTGTGATCGACGCCCGTGTCGGGGACGAACAGGTTGAAGATCGCCGCCAGCAGATAGATGAAGCCGACAACCAGCAAGGCCATTTCGAAGGACGTATCCATGAACGGAATGTTCAGAGACAGCAACTTGTCCGATACGCCCGGGAAGATCAGTGCGCCTCCGATGCCGGTCCCGAGGATGATGGCGCCGATGGTCAGGCCCTCGATCCAGCCGTTGGCGACCACCAGCAGGCGGTGGGGCAGGTACTCGGTGAGAATGCCGTACTTGGCCGGTGAGTAGGCCGCAGCACCCAGGCCCACGATGGCGTAGGCGAACAGGGGATGCATGCCGAACAGCATGGTCATGCAGCCGCCGATCTTGATGGTGTTGCTGATGAGCATCACCCGCCATTTGGGCATCGAATCGGCGTACGCGCCAACGAATGCCGCCAGGGCCACATAGGAGATGGTGAAGAAGAACTTCAGCATCGGCTCGTATTGCGGCGGCGCCTGCATATCCTTGAGCAAGGCGATCGAGACGATCAGCAGAGCGTTGTCGGCCAGCGCGGAGAAGAACTGCGCTGCCATGATGATGTAGAAACCGAGCGGCATCGTGCGGGCCGGAAGCTTTTGTGGCGAGCCCGGTTTATACCACGAAGACAGTATTGATTCTTGCGACATGATTCCGCCTGCGAATCAATTGGTGCGAACGGACGGTCATTTGTGTTCAAATCACCCTACATAAACTAGATTTATCAGACCCCATGGCAGATCGACGTTTGCAGGTGTTCTCCGCCGTCGTCAAACACGGCTCATTCACACGGGCGGCCGAGCGCCTGTTCATGACCCAGCCTGCGGTCACCTTTCAGATCAAGCAGCTCGAAGAGCACTTCAACACGCGCTTGCTCGAGCGCGGACACGGTCACGCCAAGCCGACACCGGCGGGGCAGATCGTGGCTGACTACGCGGAAAGGATTCTTGAACTCAATGCCGAGCTCGAATCGCGTGTGGCCGAACTCACGGACGAGTTGGCAGGCACGCTCAACATCGGTACGAGCACGACGATTGCCGCCTACTGGTTGCCACATATTCTGGAGGGCTTCAAGCGCACCTATCCGCGCGTGATTCCCCGTGTCTCGGTCGGTAACTCGCAGCTGATCGTCGACCGGGTGGCCTCGCGGGAGCTGGATCTGGGGCTCATCGAAATCGTCAGCG
The DNA here is from genome assembly GCF_017309585.1 of Nitrogeniibacter aestuarii. Lineage (NCBI taxonomy): Bacteria > Pseudomonadati > Pseudomonadota > Betaproteobacteria > Rhodocyclales > Zoogloeaceae > Nitrogeniibacter > Nitrogeniibacter aestuarii. Next base: position 1,935,858 of record NZ_CP071321.1, read on the forward strand.
ACGAGCCCTCGCTGGAGCGCCATGCGGCTGCGGACGACGAGTTGCTGGTGATCTGTCAGCCCGGCTGCAAGCTCACCGCGCACGCCTCCCTGAGTGCGGAAAAACTCAAGGATTTCGCGTTCATCACGCGCGAGCCGGGCAATGCCATCCGCGATCTGGCCGAGCAGTACTTCGAAGCGGCGGGCATTCCGATGGACGACGTGAACATCGCGGCCGAGCTGGGGAGCCTCGCCGCCGTCAAGCAGCTGGTGAGCGAAGGCTTTGGCTATGCAATTGCCTCGTATTCAGCGATCCAGCGCGACATCAACGAAGGGCGGCTGGCCTCGGTGCCCTTGTCTCCGCGCCTGTACACGCCGCTCGAGGTCATTCTGCCGAAGGACAAGTTCCGTTCGCGCCTGATCACCACCTTCGCTGAGTTCGCCACCGAGGTGATCCAGAACCGCGCAAAGCGCGACTGAGTCCATGGCAACAAAGGCAAAACAGAAAAGCACATACGCCTGTACCGAATGCGGCGGAAACACACCGCGCTGGCAAGGCCAGTGCCCGCATTGCGGGCAGTGGAACACCATCGTCGAAACCGCGCCCGAGGTCTCCAGTGGCCCGGCCCGTTTCGCCGCCCTGGCGGGTGCCACGGCCGGCTTGCAGGATCTGGCCGAAATCGCCCCCAGGGAAACCCCGCGGATCTCCACCGGAATCAGTGAATTCGATCGGGTGCTCGGCGGTGGCCTGGTCGCCGGCGGCGTCGTGCTGATCGGGGGTGATCCGGGCATCGGCAAATCGACCCTGCTATTGCAGGCGCTCTCGGGGCTCGCCTCGACGCAATCGGTTGCTTACGTGACCGGTGAGGAGTCGGCTGATCAGGTGGCGTTGCGCGCCCAGCGCCTGCAACTGCCCACCAAGGGGCTGCAACTGCTGCCTGAAATCGGCCTTGAGACCATCCTCAATACGCTCTCCAAGGCCAAGCCGAAGATCGTGGTCATCGACTCGATCCAGACCTTGTATTCGGATGCCTACACTTCGGCGCCCGGTTCAGTCACCCAGGTACGCGAGTGTGCCGCGCAGCTGACGCGTTACGCGAAGCAGACCGGCACCACGCTCATCATCGTCGGCCATGTCACCAAGGACGGTGCGCTGGCCGGTCCGCGGGTGCTTGAGCACATGGTCGATACGGTGCTGTATTTCGAAGGCGACACCCATTCGAACTTCCGCCTGATCCGCGCCTTCAAGAACCGCTTCGGTGCGGTGAACGAGCTCGGTGTATTTGCCATGACCGACCGCGGCCTGCGCGAGGTTTCGAATCCGTCAGCGATTTTCCTCTCGCAACACAGTCAGCAGGTGGCCGGCGCCTGCGTGCTGGTGACGCAAGAGGGCACACGCCCCTTGCTGGTCGAGGTACAGGCGCTGGTGGACAGCTCCCATGCTCCCAGTCCGCGCCGCCTGAGTGTGGGGCTGGAACAGAACCGTCTTGCCATGTTGCTGGCGGTCGCCCATCGTCACGCCGGCATCCAGTGCGCCGATCAGGATGTCTTCGTGAACGCCGTTGGCGGTGTCAAGATCACCGAGCCCGCCGCCGATCTGGCGGTGCTGCTGGCGATTGTGTCTTCACTCAAGAACCGCGCCTTGCCGCGCCAGCTGGCCGTCTTTGGCGAGGTCGGTCTGGCCGGAGAAATTCGCCCTGCGCCGCGCGGTCAGGAGCGCCTCAAGGAAGCCGCCAAGCTGGGCTTTACCCACGCGGTCATCCCGAAAGCCAATGCGCCCAAGGGCGGGGTTAAGGGCATTCATGTGGTGGCGGTCGACCGGGTGGAAGAGGCGATCTCGGCCGTGTCATCGCTTGAGTGAACGCCGAGCCCGGGTCAGAGGAGATGCCCCCATGAAAAGTCGTCGTGCTGGTTGGACCGTACTGCTCTTTCTGGTCTGGATTTTCCCTGTCTGGGCTGAGGACTTCGGCGCGCCCAGGCTCGTTAACCCTGATGAACAGGCCTGGTTTTCACCGCCGGGACTGACCGGCGTCCAAGGCGCGTGGATGCTCAGTGACGGCAAGTCCGCCACCTCGTACGCACTGCGTGTTCGGCTTGAGCCGGGCGCCCGCATTCCGCCGCATACCCATCCGGATACCCGCTACTCCACGGTGCTTTCCGGTACGCTCTACGTGGGCTTTGGCGAGCAGTTTGACGAATCCAGACTGGTGGCCATTCCGCAAGGCGCTGTGTATGAGGCGCCGGCAGGCGTACCGCATTTCCTGTTCGCCAAGGAGGGGCCGGTGGAATACCAGGAAGGGGGTGTCGGCCCCACCGGCACCACCCCGATCAAACACTGACCGGAGGCCCGCATGATCGTGACTGTCTTTCGTTCCCGCCTCAAACCCGAGGCAATGACGGCGTACATGCCCATGGCCGCGCGCATGAGCGAGCTGGCCCGGGGGATGCCGGGGTACGTCTCGCACAAGGTGTTTACGTCGGAGGATGGCGAGCGGGTCACCATCGTCGAATTCGAGTCGGAGGCGACCCACCGTGCCTGGGCGACGCATCCGGAGCATATCAATGCGCAGCGCAAGGGGCGGGCGGACTTCTACGAGGCCTACTCCCTTCAGGTCTGTGAGGTGAAGCGTCAGACGGTTTTTCCCTCGGATGCCTGAGGCGGGTCGTGTGACGCGCCGCGACCGGATTGCGCGGGCGCGGCGCCGGTTGCTGGAAGAAACGTCACCGCGCCTGCACATGGCGCTGATCGTGGCGATGACCGCCATCATCGGTTGGGTGGCTTCCTTCGTGCTGTTGCGTCTCGGGCTCGACAGCATGGCCGTACGCTACCCGCTGGCCACCGGCGTGGCCTACATCGGCTTTCTGGGCTTGATCTGGTTGTGGCTGCGGTCCAATGCGGGTGACTACGCGGATGTGGTCGATCTGTCGTCTGATCTGCTGATGCAGGTGCCTGACGCCGGGCCCTCTGGTGGTCTCTTTTCTCAGCCGGTGAGTGGCGGGGGTGGGCAGTTCGCGGGGGGCGGTGCGTCGGGCGGCTGGGACAGCGCAATTGCGGACGATACGACGGCCCTGGATGGCGTCGACGGCGACAGTCTGGGCGAGGCGCTCGGTTCCGTGAGCGATGCCGATGAGATGACCATTCCGCTGGTGGTGATCTTCCTGTTGATCGGACTCGCGTTTGCGTCGTTCTATGTGATCTATGTGGCGCCTTTGCTGCTTGCGGAGGTGATGGTCGATGGCGCCATTGCGTACGCCTTCTTTCGCCACATGCGAGGGCTCGACCCGCACCACTGGCTCAGCAGTGCCATGCGCCGCTCAGTCGTGCCGTTCGCGCTGACGGCGGCCTTCCTGTCCGTGACGGGTCTGGCGATGGCGCACTATGCGCCCGACGCGCATTCCATTGGCGGGGTCGTCAAGCACGCGTCCTCGCCTTGAGCCCGGTCGCGTGGTGCCGCCTTTCGCCAGTTCATTCTTCCCGTCGTGTCGCTGCGCAAAAAAACGTGGGCACGCGGCCCACGTTGAGTTGCCCGTCGGGCGTGGCAGGAAAACTTACTTTTCGACGAAGGCGCGTTCGATCACGTAGTCGCCGGGTTCGCCGATGCGAGGCGAAATCTCGAAGCCAGCTTCATCGAGCAGGTCGCAGCAGTCCTTGAGCATGGCCGGGCTGCCGCAGATCATGGCCCGGTCGACTTTCGCATCCAGTGGCGGCAGGTCGAGATCGCGCATGAGCTTGCCACTGCGAATCAGGTCGGTCAGGCGACCGTTGTTGCGGAAGGGCTCGCGGGTGACGGTGGGGTAGTAGAGGAGTTTTTCCTGAACGGCCTCACCGAAGTACTCGTGCTCGCGCAGGGTGCTTTCGATGAACTCCGAGTAGGCCAGTTCGTTCACCTGGCGCACGCCGTGGATCAGCACGATGCGGTCGAAGCGCTCGTAGGCTTCCGGATCCTGAATCACGCTCATGAAGGGTGCCAGGCCGGTGCCGGTGGCCATGAGGTAGAGGTTGCGGCCCGGTCGCACATCGTGCAACACCAGGGTGCCGGTGGGCTTGCGGCTCACCACGATCTCGTCGCCCGGCTGCAGGTGTTGCAGTTTGGAGGTCAGCGGACCGTTCGGCACCTTGATGCTGAAGAACTCCAGGTGCTCTTCATAGTTCGGACTGGCGATGCTGTAGGCGCGGGTCAGCGGGCGGCCTTCGTGCTGCAGACCGATCATGACGAACTGGCCATTCTCGAAACGCAGGCCACGGTCGCGCGTGGTGCGGAAGCTGAACAGCGTGTCGTTCCAGTGGTGAACGCTGAGGACGCGTTCGGTGCCCAAAGTGCTCATGGTGTTCTCCGTGGGGGTGATCAGGGTTGGACACAGTGTAGGCGGGGCTCTATATTCAAAAAAGCGAATTGTTTGAATATGGTTTATCGGATAAATCGATATGAAGCTCACCCTGAGACAACTGGATGTGTTCTTTGAAGTGGCCCGCCTCGGAAGTGTGTCGGAGGCGGCCAAGAGCCTGGCGATGTCCCAGTCGGCAGCCAGCGCGGCGCTGGGGGAACTGGAGCGCCAGTTCGATATCCGCCTGTTCGACCGGATCGGCCGCAACGTGAGGCTCAACGCGCTGGGCGAGCAGATGCTGCCGATGGTCTCGGAGGTGCTCGACCGGGTGCGCGAACTGGAGCAGCACCTCGGGGGCGAGCAGGGGCCGGGGCATCTGCGGGTGGGGGCGACGCTGACCATTGGCAACTACCTGGCGACGCTGATCGTGGCCGAATATCTGCAACGCTACCCGGCCGCACGCACCGACCTGCATGTGCACAACACCTCCGACATCATCAGCGGTCTGCTGGCCTACGAACTCGACATCGGCCTGATCGAAGGCCCCTGCAACCACCCCGACCTGATCGTCGATCCGTGGGTGGCGGATGAACTGGTGATCTTCGCCGCGCCCGATCACCCGCTGGCCGGGCGTGTCGATGTGAGCGTGGCCGATCTGGCGGCGGCCGACTGGATCCTGCGTGAGCGGGGCAGTGGCACGCGCATCACCTTCGAGCAGGCCATGCGCCATGTGTGGGGTGAGTTGTCGATCCGGCTGGAGCTGGAGCACACCGAGGCCATCAAGCGTGCTGTCGAGGCAGGTCTGGGGCTGGGTTGCATCTCGCGCCTGGCCTTGCGCGACGCGTTCCGGCGCGGCTCGCTGGTACCCATCGAGATGCCCCGACTCGATCTGGCCCGGGAATTCTCCTTCGTGTGGCACCGCCACAAATTCCGCACACCAGGCATGCAGCGCTTTCTCGAACTGTGCCGTCAACGCACCGAAGGCGTGGATCGCAGTGACCACATCGCCTTGCCGTTCGTGCCGTGAGCGTGCGCGGCGGTTCTCGGGGGGCGCCCGGCGGGGTATAGTCCGCACTCCTTTGTTTCACCCGCGAAGCGCTGCTGGCGCTGCCGCTGCTTGTTCTCTCCGTTCCCATGCCGCTGCCCACATTCGATCCTGCTGATTACGATCAACAACTGGCCGACAAGGTCGCCCGCTACAAGGCCGACTTCGCGGCAGTGGGGCTGCCTGAGCCCGAGGTGTTCGAGTCCGAGCGCTCGGCGTATCGCATGCGCGCCGAATTCCGCATGTGGCATGTGGGCGAGGAAGTTCACTACGCCATGTTCGATCCGGCCGATCGAAAGACGCCGGTGATGATTGATGTCTTTCCGCCTGCGGCTGAACCCATTGCACGGGTGATGAGCTCGCTCCGGGCGCGTCTCAACGCGAACGAAACCCTGCGCCACCGGCTGTTCCAGACCGAGTTCCTGGCCACGCTCAGCGGCGAGGTGATGGTCGCGCTGGTCTATCACCGCAAGCTCGACGATGCCTGGGAGGTTGAAGCGCGTGCGTTGTCGGCCGATCTCGGGGCCGTCGTCATCGGGCGCAGTCGCAAGCAGAAAATCGTGCTTGAGCGCGACTGGCTGCAGGAGCGCTTCGAGCTCGATGGGCGCGAGCTGAGTTATCACCAGGTCGAAGGCAGTTTCACCCAGCCCAATGGCGAGGTGAATCGCCACATGTTGCGCTGGGCGCGGCGGCAGGTGGCCGGTGTCGGCGGCGACTTGCTTGAGCTGTATTGCGGGAACGGCAACTTCACCATCGCACTGGCGCCGCTGTTCGACAAGGTGCTGGCCACCGAGATGAGCAAGACCTCGGTGTATTCGGCACAGACCAACCTGCAGGCGAACGGTATTGAGAACGTCGCCATGGTGCGGATGGCCAGTGAGGAGATCAGCGATGCGCTCGCCGGTGGTCGTGAATACCGGCGCATGAAGGATGTGGATCTGGCGAGCTACAACTTCACCACCTTGTTCGTCGATCCGCCGCGCGCGGGCCTTGACGAGGCCACTGTCACGCTGGCCGGGCGCTTCGATCACATTCTGTACATCTCGTGCAATCCCGAGACCCTGCGCGCCAATCTCGATGTGCTGACCCGGACACACCGTGTGGCGTCGGCTGCGGCCTTCGATCAGTTTCCATACACCCATCACCTGGAGTGCGGGGTGTTCCTCGTCAGGCGTTGAGCCGATTGTCAGCCGTTGCCGGGTCGTAACACGCGGATTCGCACTCTGCGGCGCAGGGGTGACGTCCAAGGCCCTCGGTCAGGCATTCCAGCGCGCATTGGGCGCAGCGACCACAGGTGTCGACGATGCCCAGTGCCTCGCGCAAGTCCCTCATGGATTGCACCCCACCGGCCACGGCGTCCTGAATCTGCCGCTCGGTCACTGCAGTGCACACGCACACATACATCGAAGACTCCTTGCCGATGTGGATTTTCCTCATATCAAGCAAGACACAGGCCAGTGCAGATTTTGTTGGACTGGTCTTCAAGTGATTGAAAGAACGGCCGAACTCCGTTGTGTCTTGGGTGCGGTGCTGGTGTCGGTTGTCTACAACACGACATACCGCGCTTGCGACGGCACGGCGAAACGGGTTGCAGCTGTTACACTTATTTACCTTCAGTGCAATTGGCGACCGGCCGATAAATGACACTCACAGACACAAAGAACGACTGACGGCAATCCAATGGATGCTCGTGCCACGCCAGAAGATTCGCCGCAACATGTTGATGCCCGATCCGGGACCCGTGTTTTCCCCTCGTTGATGCCTGATGTTGAAGTGCCTGAGTTGCCTCGTCAGCGGCCGCTTGTGCTCGGGATACTGCTGTTCTTTCTTGTGCTCGTTGCCGGTCTCTGGCTCGCCATTACGCAGCAGCTGACCGAACTGGGCCACGCCGCCGAGGCCGGTGCCCGCCGCGATCTGTCCAACCTCTCGCTCGCTTTTGGCGAACATATCCGATCGCTGTCTCAGGGACTGGATCAGACGCTGGTGAGTCTGCGTCAGCAGTGGGTGGACGATCGAGCCCGGTTCGACGCATCCGTCCATCGCTATACCCAGGCCGTCGCTCAGGATTACAACATCCAGATCGCGGTCATCGGCCGCGATGGCCGCCTGGCGTACAGCAACCTCAATCCCGACGTACAGCCGATCGATCTGTCCGACCGGGCGCATTTCAAGGTGCATCGCGAACGCGACACGGACAGCCTGGACATCAGCGAGCCGGTACTGGGCCGGGTATCAAAGCGCTGGAGCATCCAGTTCACGCGCCCGATTCTCGATCGGGACGATCAGTTCGCAGGCGTCATCGTCATGTCGGTGGCGCCCGAGTATTTCTCGAACTTCTATCAGCGCATCGGCCTGGACGAAGGTGGGGTTGTGACCCTGATCCGTCGGTCCGGGGAAGTGCTGGCGCGTTGGCCGCCTCTGGACATGGCCATTGGAACCCGGGTGGGTGACCTGCTGCCCCCCGCCGGCAATGGGCAGGGGGTTGTCACCGAGTTTCGCTCGCCGATCGACGACGAACTGCGCATCTACGCACTACGGGCTTTGCCCGAACTCGGTCTGATCGTGTCGGTCGGTCAGTCGGTGCGGGCCATCGAGGCGACGACCGCCGATCAGAGAGACTCCCTCATTCTCGTCGGTGCCGGCGCCAGCGTCGCCATTCTCGCGTTCGCATTGAGTCTGTTGAGCAGTCTGGCCAATCGCGCTCGCGCGCAGAGGCGGCTTGCCCGGGCGCGCGAGCGCGACCGGGTGCTGCTGACCGCGCTCGAATCCGTGCCCAGCGGCATCATCGTGACCGACGCCGAAGCGCGCATCCAGTGGGTCAATCCCGCGTTTCTGGCGCTGACCGGTTACTCGATGGAGGAGGCGATCGGAAAGAAGCCCTCCGAGCTGGTGAAGTCGGGCGTGCAGGCGCCGCCGTTTTACGAGTCCATGTGGGCCCGCCTCAGGTCAGGGGCCGTCTGGCGCGGCGAACTGGTCAATCGGCGCAAGGACGGCAGCCAGTACGATGAGGAGTTGATGATCGCGCCGGTGGGCGACGAAAACGGCCAGACCACCCACTTCGTGGGCATCAAGCTCGATGTGACCGAACGCAAGCGTGCCCAGCTGGCACTGGCCAACGAAAGTGAGCGCAATGAATTGCTGTTGCGCATGGCCACTGACGGCATCCTGATCGTGGATGGCGATTGCCGAATCGTCGAGGCCAACAATGCCTACGCCAACCTGGTTGGCTTCAGCCGGGATGAACTGTTGCGCATGGGAGTCGGCGATATCGATGCATGTCTGTCCTCGGGGCAGATCAGATCGATGGTGGCCGAACTGTTCGATGGCCGATGTGATCGGCGTGACTTCGAGAGCCGTCATCGCCGCGTGGATGGTCAGCTCGTCGATGTCGAGGTCAGTGCCGGTCGCGTCAGTATCGGCGATGATGTCTTGTTGTACTGCTCGGTGCGGGATATTACCGAGCGCAAGCGGCTCGCGGCAGCCACGAGGGAAAACGAGCAGCTTTGGCGCTTTGCGCTCGATGGCTCGGGCGTGGGTGTTTTCGACTGGCATATGGACACCGGCGAGATCAGCTTCTCGGCCTCGGCCAACGCCTTGCTCGGCATCGAGCCCGATGATCCGGTGAAGCGCATCGAGGACTGGGAGGCCCGGGTCCACCCGCTTGATGAACGTGCTCGCCGTGAGGCGATCAACACGGCCATATCGAGCGAGTCGGGCTTGTATCAGTGCGAGTACCGTTACCGGATTCCTTCCGGGCACTGGAAATGGATCCTCTCGCGCGGCGCCGTCATCCGCCGCGAAGCCGATGGGACGCCGTTGCGCATGGTCGGCACCTTTGCCGATATCGATGCGGAGAAGCGCAAGCGCGAGCAAGCGGCGCTACGCACGCGGGTGATGGAGTCGCTCACCCGTGGCGGAAGCATGGAAGACGTGCTGGCAATGACGCTGCGCGGGCTCGAGCGAAACAATTTCGGTCTGTTGTTCGCCATGATGAGCGAGTTGGACGATCATCGCCTCTCGGTGGACATGACCTCCGATATGGGGCGTTATTTGCTGGGCGGACGCGCCTTCGACTACGAGGGTGACATCGTCTCGGCCGGCAACAGTCTGTGTCTGGGTGAGGAGATCCACCTCCCGGAGGGCGCGAACGTCTTCTGGGCATCCTTGCAACGATTTGCCGAATCGGTGGGGCTGGTGGCATGTTGGGCGGAGCCGGTGGCGCTTGCTTCCGGGCAACTCAATGGCGTGCTGGTGGCCTTCGGGCGTGAGGAACAGCGCTTCGTACCGCCCGATCTGCCGGAAATGCAGCAAAGCGCAGCCCTGATCGGGATTGCCATTCATCGCAAGCGCACCGACGAAGCCCTGCGCCTGGCGGCCTCCGTGTATGAAGCCAGCAGCGAATCGGTCATGGTGGTTGATCCGCAGAACCGCATCGTGGCGATCAACCCGGCATTCACCGCCACCACGGGCTACACGCTCGACGACATCTTCGGTCACGACCCGAAAATCCTCTCGTCCGGACGCCACGACGCGAGCTTCTACCAGGACATGTGGCATTCGATAATGACCACCGGAAGCTGGCGGGGTGAAATCTGGAACCGTCGCAAGAGCGGAGAAGAGTTTGTCGAGTGGGTGAGCATCAATACCGTGCTTGACGAGGCCGGCGAGGTGCAGCGGCGGGTGGCGGTGTTCACCGATATCTCGGATCGCAAGGCGGCCGAAGAAATGGTGTGGCGCAAGGCCAATTACGACGGTTTGACCGGCTTGCCCAACCGGCAACTGTTCATGGACCGCGTGCAGCATGCGCTCACCGCAGCAGAGCGCGACCAGGAAGTGGTGGGCCTGCTGTTTGTCGATCTGGATCATTTCAAGGATGTGAACGACACGCTCGGCCATGAAATGGGCGACCTCATGTTGCAGGAAGCGGCCCGGCGCATTCGCGCCTGTGTTCGCCAGTCCGACACGGTCGCGCGGATGGGGGGAGACGAATTCACCGTGTTGCTGCCATCGCTCGACACGGCACTGGTGGCCGAGCGCATTGCCCAGCAGGTGACCGAACGCCTGGCCGAACCCTTCCAGCTCGGAGCCGAAGTGGCCTATGCCTCGGCCAGCGTGGGCATCACCTTGTATCCGGAAGACGGCCAGACGACCGAGATGCTCTTCAAGCAGGCGGATCAGGCCATGTATGCGGCCAAGGCCGCGGGCCGGAACCGTTACTCCTGGTTCACGCCGCAGATGCGGCGTGAAGCGGAGTTGCGCCATTCACTGGCCAACGACATCCGGACGGCCCTGGCCGAAAACCAGTTCGAACTGCACTACCAGCCCATCATGTGCCTGCGCACGGGGCAGGTCAGCAAGGCCGAAGCGCTCATTCGCTGGCACCACCCGGAACGCGGCCCGATCTCGCCCGGACTGTTTATCCCCATTGCCGAGGATACGGGGCTCATCAACGATATCGGCCACTGGGTGTCGCAAGAAGCCCTGCAGACCCTGATCCGCTGGAATTCGTCGACGCCGGAGCGCGGCCAGCCGCGAATTTGCATCTCGGTCAACCGCTCGCCGCGCGAGTTTCTGACCCCCGGGACGCACGAGGAATGGGTTCATACGCTCAGGGCGCACGGGGTTCCGCCCGAAGCGCTCATCGTCGAAATCACCGAAGGGCTGCTGCTGGACGACCGGGAAGAGGTCACCAGCAAACTCAGCGCTTTCCGGGATCGTGGCATCCAACTGGCGCTGGATGACTTCGGTACCGGTTATTCCGCCATGTCGTATCTCCAGCGCTACGACATCGATTTCCTCAAGATCGATCGCTCCTTCGTCAAGCATCTGGCCAGCTCGTCGCGCGACCGGGCCATCGCCGATGCGGTCATTGCCATGGCCCACGCCCTGGGTATCCGGGTGATCGCCGAGGGGGTCGAACATGAAGGCCAGCGAGACCTGCTGGCGGCCGCCGGCTGCGATTTCATGCAGGGTTACCTCTGTGCGCCGGCCTTGCCGGCGCACGAGTTCGAGTCCCGCTTCCTGAGCGCGTCAGCGCCCTGAGGCCTCAGACCGCCGCCACAAGACCGTCACTGCGCGGGTCGGCGGCGCCTTCGATCCGTCCATCGGGATGCCTGACCAGCGCGCCGGCGTGGCCCATGGTGTCGCTGAACGCTTCATCGAGCAGCTCGACGTCATGGCCGGCCGCTTTGAGCGACTCGACCAGCGCCGGGTCGAAGCGGCTTTCGAGTTTGAGTGTCGTGGTCTCGTCCCCCCAGGTGCGACCGAGCAGCCAGCGCGGGGCGCTGACGGCATGCTGCAGGCTGTGGCCGAAGCGGGCATAACGGGTGAACACCATGGCCTGGGTCTGGGGCTGACCTTCGCCGCCCATGGTGCCGTAGGGCATGACGCGACCGTCATCGAACAGGGCCATGGACGGGTTGAGCGTGTGGAAGGGCTGACGGCCGGGCTCCAGCGTGTTGAGGGCGCCGGGGTCGAGCGAGAAGCTGATGCCCCGGTTCTGCCAGGTGACGCCGGTGTCCTTGAGCACCACACCGGAGCCGAACTCCCAATACACGCTCTGGATGAAACTGACCGCGCGCCCGTCCTTGTCGATGCAGCCCATCCAGATGGTGTCGCCGGGTGCGGCCGGGTCGGGCCAGGGCAGGGCGACCTGCATGTCGATGGTGGCGGCGCGTTCCTTGAGTGCGGACTCTGACAGAAAGCCCATCGGATCGGCCGGCAGTCGGCCCGGATCGGTGACCACCCGGTCGCGCACGCGGAAGGCGCGCTTGGTGGACTCGACCAGCCCGTGAACGTAATCGAAACCTTCGCCTGTCTTGATCCCCAGTTGCTCGAAGATGCCGATGATCATCAGGTGCGCCAGCCCCTGGGTCGGCGGCGGCATGTTGTACACCGTGGCGTCATTCAGGCGCACCGACAGCGCATCGACAATCCGGGCCTCGTAGGCATTGAGATCGCTGGTGCGCACCGGGCTGCCCAGGCGCTCAAGCTCGGCGCCCATGGCCTCGGCGATCTGGCCGCGGTAGAAGTCATCAAGACCACGTTCGGCAAGACCTTGGAGCGTTGCAGCCAGGGCGGGTTGACGCAGGATGTGGCCCACTTCGGGCGGCGCGCCATTGACCAGGAAGGTATCGGCGAAGCCCGGGGCGTCTTTCAGGCCGTCGAGCTTCGCTGTGGTCAGTGCCGTCTGGCTGGCCGTCACGGCAATGCCGTCGGTGGCATGGCGGATGGCGTCGGCCAGCAGGCGCGACAGGGGCAGTGCCTTGCCCCAGTGCGAGGCGACCTGCAAGGCCTTGTCCCAGCCGCCGATGGTGCCGGCAACCGTGAGCGCCGCCTTGGGGCCGCGCGAGGGGATGGCCGTCTCGCCGGCGTAGAACGCGCGACTCGCCAGTGCTGCGGCCGGACCGCAGGCCGAGATCGCCACCGGCGCCTTGCCCGGCTCGCGAATGAGCCAGAAGCCGTCGCCACCGATGGCATTCATGTGGGGATAGACCACCGCAATGGTCGAGGCGGCAGCCACCATGGCCTCGACCGCATTGCCGCCGTCGCGCAGCACGTCGCGTCCAGCTTGCGCCGCCAGATGGTGAGGGGCCACGTGCATGCCGCCCAGGGCGCTGAGGGTGTGAATCATTGTTGTCTCCGATCCGAATCAGATCATCATGCCAAAAGGCCGTAGAACATGCGAAGGGAAGTGAGTAGCAGGAAGACCGCGAACACCTGTCGAAGTCGGCGCGCGTCGATGGCATGAGCCAGTGCGGCGCCCCAGCCGCTGGTGAGCATGGTCATGGGCACGATCAGGGCCCAGCCCAGCAGATTCACGTAGCCGATGCTGCCAGGGGGGCGCAGCGGCACATCCATACCGTTGATGAGAAAGCCGATGGTGCCGGGGATGCTGATCACCACGCCCAGCGCGGCGCCGGTGCCCACGGCCGTGTGCATGGGGGTGCGAAAGGCGCTGAGTGTCGGGACCGACAGGGTGCCGCCGCCGATGCCCATGAGGCAGGAAATGCCGCCGATGATGAGGCCCATGAACGAGGTGCCCGCTGTGCCCGGCAACTGGTCAGCCACCGCGAAACCGTCTTTCTTGAAGGCCATGTTGATGGCCACGAGCAGCGCCACGGTGGCGAAGATCGACGACAGTACCTTGCCGCTCAGATAGCCCGACAGGATCGTGCCCACGATCACCCCGATGATCACCCCCGGCATGAGCTTGGTCAGCAGTCCCTTATCCATGCTGCCGCGCTTCCTGTGCGCCCGGGCCGACATGATCGAGGTGGGGATGATGGTGGCCAGTGAGGTGCCGACGGCCACGTGCATGCGCACTGATTCGTCGATGCCCAGCAAGGTGAAGAGATGGTAGAGCACCGGCACGATCACGATGCCGCCGCCCACGCCCAGCAAGCCAGCCATGATGCCGGCGATCACGCCGGTGGCGAGCAGGGCTGCAGCGAGCCCCAGCAACCACAGGGTGCTGTATCCGTCAAAGATTTCCATTGTTGTCTCCGTGTGTCGGGCCCACCGGGGCCCGACGCGAGAAAGTCAGCCGTGTTTTTACCAGCCAATCGCCTTCGGAAGCCAGGTGGCGATACCGGGGAAGAAGAACACCAGCGCCACCGCCGCCATCTGCAAGCCCACAAAGGGCAGGGCGCCGGCATAGATGTCCCGGGTGGTGATGCCTTTGGGGGCTACCCCTTTGAGGAAGAACAGCGCCCAGCCGAAGGGCGGCGTCAGGAAGGACATCTGCAGGTTCATGGCCACCAGCGTCGCCAGCCACACCATGTCGGTGCCGTAGCTGTGGAACACCGGCAGGAACATGGGCAGGGCGATGTACGAGATCTCGATCCATTCCAGGAAGAAGCCGAGCACGAACAGCAGCAGCATCAGGAACAGGATGGCGCCCATTTCGCCGCCAGGGAGCAGATTGAATACATCGTGCACCATCTGCTCGCCGCCGAGGCCACGGAAGGCCAGCGCGAAGGGCTGGGCGCACAGCAGGATGAAGAACACCATGGCCGTGATGGTGAGCGTGCCGTGCAGGGTGTCGCGCAGCAGCGCCCAGTTGAAGCGTCTGGCGAACAGGGCGATGACGATGCTGCCCAGTGCCCCCATGGAGGCGGCTTCAGTCGGTGCGGCGACGCCGCCGATGATCGAGCCGAGCACGGCGATGACCAGCAGCAGCGGCGGGAGTACCGAACGGATCAGGTCGCGACCCAGTGTGCCCGGCTCGGCCTTGGCGCGTTCCTCAGCCGGAATGGCGGGCACCCAACTCGGGCGGAGCTTGCCGATCACGAGCAGGAACAGCACATAGATGAGGGCGAGCGCCAGGCCGGGCACGAAGGCCGCAGCGAACAGTGTGCCCACCGACTCGCCCACGATCTCGGCGAGCAGAATCAGCACCAGCGAGGGCGGGATGATCTGCCCCAGCGTGCCCGAGGCGCAGATGGTGCCGCAGGCGATCGAGGGCTTGTAGCCACGGCGCATGAGCGTGGGCAGGGTAAGCATGGCGACGGTCACAACCGTAGCACCCACGATGCCGGTCGAGGCGCCCATGAGCACGCCGACCAGGATGATGGCGATGCCCATGCCGCCATTGACCGGGCCCATCGCGCGGCCGATGGTCTCGAGCATGTCCTCGGCGACCCGGGACTTTTCAAGCATCACGCCCATGAAGACGAACAGGGGGATGGCCAGCATGGTGTAGTTGGTGACCACACCGAACAGGCGGGCCGGCAGCAGCGAGAACAGCAACTCGCCGAAGCCCAGGTAGCCTGCGACGAAGCCGGACACCGCCAGGGCGATGGCAACCGGGATGCCGAGCATCATCAGCACCAGGAAGCCGCCGATCATGCCCAGCGCAATCCATTCGTTGGGCGTCATGTCCGCACCTCCATGGAGTCATGCGGTGTGTGCGGTGCGCCGCACACAAGGGTGGCGATGGCGCGCAGCGAATCGATCAGACCCTGAATGGCCAGCAGCGAGAAGCCCAGCGGGATGAACGCCTTCACCAGATACCGGTAAGGCAGGCCGCCCGGGTCGGGCGAGCCCTCGCCGATGTCATAGGCCTGCATCACGTACGGCACCGCCAGCCAGGCGATGATGATGCCGATGGCCAGCGTCAGCAGGCCGCTGATGAGGTCGATGGTGGCTTGGGCGCGCAGACCGAATCGGTCGTACAGGAAATCCACCCGCACGTCGGCGCGGTGATAGACCGCATACGACATGCCGATCAGCGCGATGGGGGAAACCAGGTGCCATTCGAACTCCTGCATGGACACCGGGCTGAACGAGAAGGCGTAGCGCAACAGCACATTGCCCGCCACGATCAGCACCAGTGCCAGCAGGGCACCCTTGGCGACCCACCCCAGGCCCTCGATGAGGGCTTCCAGGGGTTTGAGGAGCGTGTCCATTCAGGGTCTCCGGCGCCTTACAGCGAGAGGAAGGCTTTTTCGCTCACGGCGGCCCAGGAACGATGCTTCTCGCGGAAGGCAAAGAACGCGTCGTGAACCTTCTTGGTGGCCGGGTCGGACGCGGCCAGGGTGGCCAGCGTGTCGTCAGTGACTTCCTTGAGTTTGACGATGACCGGATCAGGCAGCGGGCCGGCCTTGACGCCGAAGTTCTTGACCAGATCGTCGAGCGCGTCGGCGTTCACCGATTCGCACCAGGCGTGGCTCTCCACGTTGCAGGCGGCCGCTGCCGCCTTGACGATGGTTTGCAGGTCCGGCGGCAGGCTTTCCCAGGCCTTCTTGTTGATCATCAGTTCGGTGGCGTTGGTCGGCTCTGCCCAGCCGGTGGTGTAGTAGTAGCTGGCGGCTTTCTGCAGACCCATGCGGCGATCCTGATAGGGCCCGACAAACTCGGCCGCGTCGATCACGCCGCGCTCCAGCGCCGGGAAGATCTCGCCGCCCGGTAGCAGGCGCACGGCCACGCCCAGTTGTGAGTACACCTTGCCGGCCAGACCCGGGATGCGCATCTTCAGCCCGTCGAAGTCTTCAACCTTCTCGATCGGCTTGCGGAACCAGCCGGTCATCTGGGTGCCGGTGTTGCCCATGGGCATGGCGACGAGGCCGTGGTCGGCGTACAGCTCGTTCCACAGTTCCAGACCGCCGCCGTGGTACAGCCAGGCGTTCATGCCCTGGGTGTTCATGCCGAAGGGCACGGTGGTGAAGTACTGGGCGGCGGGGATCTTGCCGGCCCAGAAGTAGGCGTTGGCGGCGTTCATTTCTACCAGCCCCTTGGAGCAGGCATCGAAGCCTTCGAGCGCGGGGATCAGTTCGCCCGCAGCGAAATGCTGGATCTTCAGGCGGCCGCCGGACATGGCCTCCACCTTCTTGCAGAAGTCAGTGGGGCTGCCCGGGCCTTGCACGTAGAAGGGGGCGCCCGGACCGTAGGCATTGGTCATCTTCCAGTTGAAGGTCTTGGTTTCAGCTCGGACGATGGCCGGGGCGCCGAGGATGGTGCCACCCACGGCGGCACTGGAGAGGAATTTGCGACGGTTCATGCTCATGCTGAAAACTCCTGTGGGAGGTTGATTCGAAATGGCGGCTTTCCGGGGTGCCATTTGTAAAGTGCTTCAGCTGAGCTTTTGCAAGGGGTGTGCCAGTCTCTTTTTTCTCTTGATAGTCGTTAAAAAACAGATTGATAGCTTTGATTTCTGCGGTCGGGGAGTGTATTGCGCATCGCACCAAAACGGGTCCCGTATCACTTTGGTGATGCTCGGGATGGTCAGATGTGTCTGGATTTGGTGCCATTTGTAATCATCGGGACGACGATCTGGAATCAAATGCCTGCAATCGCCATCGTTCGCTGACACATGGCTGATTTGCACGACGATTGACGGGTCTGGCACCAGACTGGGGCAAATTGAGGGCAGTTTCAGGCAGAAAATGCCGCGTTCTGTTGCCTCTGAGCCTGAAGATCGCCCGCCTCAGGGCTTACAGGCGCGCACCGCCCCGACGGTTCTTAACGCGCGACAGGAGGGTTTTGCATTCAACCGAAATGATCTCGGGGCGGTTGAAGATGTGCTCGCGCACAAAGGCGTCGAAGCCCTCGGTGGAATCGGTAAGGGTGTGGATGTGCAGGCTTTGCAGGTCGCTCATGATGTAGAGGCTGACCACCTCGGGGCAGTTGGCCAGTTCCTGCGCGATCGGCTCGATGGCGACCGGGGAGACTTTCAGGTCCACGAAGGTGGAGATGACCTTGCCCAGCTTTTCCGGGTTGATGACCGCGGAGAACTGTTCGATCACGCCGGCGTCGACGAGCGCCTGCACCCGGGTGCGGGCGTGAGCGCGCGAGATGTTCAGTTGCCGGGCGATGTCGGCAAAGGAAGCGCGGGCGTCCTTGATGAGGATGGAGAGCAGGGCGCTGTCGAGCTTGTTCATGACGAGTCCGTCGCCAGCATGGCGAGTCGATGTTGGGCTTGATTATGGCCGATCAGTCGCGGCCGAGCATCTTTGTTGGCTAGGCTGCCGCATCTGATCGTTCCGGACACCGCTTGTTCTTCCGTGGCTCCATCTGTCCATGCGCCCGAGAAATTACCCTTTCCTTCGTGCAGGCTTTGATGACATCAGCGACGTGCGCAGGCTCATCATGGTCGAACACGGCGTTTTCTTGCGTCTTGCCGAGTTCTGGAGCTGCTCACCAGGGGATTCGAGCGTCGTGGGTGGCGGTCCGATGTGTCCATCGACGCTCCAGAACATGCACCGGCGCTGAACGCAGCGCTGCATCGCGGGTTCGGCGCGGCCCCCGACCTTGATGGCATCGCGCCGTTGCCGCGGGCAGCAGTGACGGTGAGCGACCACGGGCCATTGGCCGGCCAGGAGTCACCGAGCGCTGTCGGCGCGCGCTGACAGGGCAATCAGCACTCGCCCGACGAGCGCGGCTTCTGCCTGAGCGCATCATTCGTCGAACGCGAACAGACAAGAGGTCATCCCATGTCGACACTCAAGCTCATCAGAGAACGATCTGCCACGCTCATCGCAGGCGTCTACAACTCAGCGCCCATCGCCGGCCATGTGGCCGGCATGATTGGTCAGAGTCGGCCCAAGTGGCAGGTGGATGTCGTGGCACCGGGCGATATCGATATGAATCGCAAGCTCGTGCCGGAAAACAGCCGTGTCTGGCAGACCTTCAAGCGCACACACAAGGTGTTGGGTGCCTTTGGCCTGATCGGGGGCTTGGCGATCGGGTTGGTGCTGACATTGACGAATGCGGCAGTCTTCGCCTCTTCACCTGAGATGACCCTCATTGCGTTCGGCCTCTACGGCCTCTTTGGCGGACTGTTGGTGGCCGGGGCGACTGCCTTGCGGCCCGATCGGGACCTGGCTGCCATGCGTATTTCGGATGCGGCCGCTGAACATAAATGGACCGTGGTTGCACATGCCCGCGACGAGCGTGAGGCTGACTATCTGAGCGATGTCATGGCTCAATCGGGTGGGCGCGTGATCCGTTCGCTCTGACAGCCGCTGCCTGAGGGCCCGACCCGCTGTTCGGCACCGCCGTTCCCTTTCACGACGTGAGTCAATGCCATAGCCGCTGTAAAGTGGAGCCCAGGTTGTTCAGGGGGCGTGGTCGCGAATGGAGTCTGTGGATTGCGTGGTGGTTGGTGCCGGCGTGGTGGGGCTTGCGTGTGCGCAGGCGTTGGCCAGTGCCGGTCGTGAAGTGATCATCCTTGAACGGGAATCAGCCTTCGGCACGGGAATCAGTTCGCGAAACAGCGAAGTGATTCACGCCGGCCTCTACTACCCGGCCGGGTCGCTCAAAGCCCGTTTGTGCGTCGAGGGCAAGCACATGCTGTACCGATGGTGCGAAGCGCGGGGCGTGGAGCACAAGCGTTGCGGCAAGTTGCTGGTGGCGACACGGCCCGAGCAGGTCGCACGTCTCGATGCCATTACCGCCGGCGCGGCGGCCAACGGCGTGGACGACCTCAATCGGCTCGAGCGTGCGGATGTGGCGGCGCTTGAACCCGCACTGGACGTTCATGCAGCCTTGCTCTCACCGTCCACCGGGATTGTCGACAGCCACGGCCTCATGTTGTCGCTGCTGGGCGATGCGGAGGCTCACGGCGCCGTGCTGGCGCTGGAAAGCCCCGTCATGTCGGGGCGTGCCGAGGGAGATGGTGTCGTACTCGATGTCGGTGGCGAGGCGCTGATGACGCTCAAGGCGGATTGGGTCATCAACGCCGCCGGGCTTGATGCCGTCGCGCTCGCACGTAAGATCGTCTCCCCTGTGCAGTCCCGTCTACCCGTGGCCCGTTTCGCCCGCGGCGTGTATTTCACCCTCAGCGGCAAGGCACCGTTCTCGCACCTGATCTACCCCATGCCCGAAGCAGGCGGGCTGGGCGTGCATCTGACGCTCGATCTGGGTGGCCAGGCCAAGTTCGGGCCGGATGTGGAATGGATCGATTCGATCGATTACACCGTCGATCCGGACCGAGTGGGCCGCTTTTACGACGCCATACGCCACTGGTGGCCCGATCTGGACATCGCCCGACTCAGCCCCGGGTATGCCGGTATCCGCCCCAAGCTCGTGGGGCCGGGTGACGCGGACGCTGACTTTCGCATCGACGGACCCGACCAGCACGGCACGCCGGGGCTGGTTCATCTGCTTGGTATCGAATCGCCGGGTTTGACGGCGTGCCTGGCGATTGGTCGCCATGTCGAGCGAATCGTGAGCGCGACTCAAGCGTGAGCGGTGCCCTCCAGCTGCATCAGGAGTATCTGCGCAAGGTGTAATGAACTGCGCCCGGTTCCGTGCTGGATCTGCTGTCGACAGCTTGTGCCGTTCGCGACAATCAGCGCGCCTGTCGGCGCGTTTCTCACAGCGGGAAGGAGTTGCTCTTCGGCCATGCGTATTGAGAGGACATCATGCTCGGCTTCGTAGCCGAACGCGCCTGCCATGCCGCAGCAGCCGGCCTTGATGGGGGTGACGAAGACGCCGGGGATCATCCCCAGCAGGCGTTCGACCGCGGCCTGTGTGCCGAAGGCCTTTTGATGGCAGTGGCCGTGCACGAGGATCTGACGGTCGGGCAGCGGTTTGAGCGGCAAGGCACCGGGCGTCTCGTCGACCAGACGGACAAGAAACTCTTCGAGCATCAACGCGTTGCGCGCGAGCGTCGTGACTTTGCTGCCTAAACCCATTGCCCGGTACTCGTCCCGCAGCATCAGCAGGCAGGACGGCTCAAGGCCGACGATGGGGATGCCCGCCTCGGCGAAGGGCGATAGTGTGTTCAGTAGTTCCGACGCGCGATGCTTTGCTTCCTCGATCCTGCCCTGGGACAGATAAGTGCGCCCGCAACACAGTGGTTGACCCTGCGAAGATCGTCGTGGCAGGTGAACGCGGTATCCCAGTCCGGTGAGCAGCTCGAGTGCGGCCTTGGCAATGGCCGGTTCGAAGTGATTGCTGAACGTGTCTGCCAGCAACACAACATCTCCGCGCTCGCCAGTGCCATAGGCATCGAGGGGGTGTGTGTCGTGAAAACTTTTAGCCGCGGGCACCGGCAGCGGGCGGCGGGGTGCAATGCGCAGGAGGCGTCGCGCCAGCCGCCCGATGCCGGGCATGATGTTCGCCAGGTGAATGAATACGCGAAATCGTCGCGCGTAGAACACCAGATCGGGTATGCCTGCAAACAGGCGATCGCGGCGGCTGAGGTCGGAGGCGGCAGCGCGGGCGCGTGCCTCGGTGGCCAGCAACGCGATATCGACGCCGTTCGGGCATTCCCGCTTGCAGCCTTTGCATCCGATACACAGTTCCAGCGCAGAACGCAGCGCTTCGCTCTCGAAGCAGCTCCCGTCGCCCGGGCTGGCGGCCAGCGCTGCGCGGATTGCCTGCGCCCGGTGGTAAGGACTGTGCCGCGCCTCACCGGTGACCCGATAGCTGGGACACATCACCTCGTTGTGCCCAGCCAGGCATCGTTGTTGGCCGTTGCACAGACTGGCTGCTGCGGCGTAACCGGCGTCGGGGTTCGAGGGGGTGCCGATGGCTGGAGAGAAGCCGAAAGGGTCGGTATTTTCGAATGCGGACCAGTCGAGGTGGGGTGGCATGTGGGATCTCCTGCTAGATGGGTCCCCTCATGCAAGAAAGGTGCCGAGCTGGGCGAAGTGTTGCTGCATAGCGTCATACGCCTGTTTGAATGACGTCTGGGCACGACGACTTGAAATAAAAGTGTTTCTCTCAGTAAAAAGTGCTGATTTTTAGCGGCACTCTGGTATAAACCGTCAATGCCGAATAGATATTGCGAGCCGCTTGCGGTAAGCCTCTATGCTGGCATCAATGTATCACTGCAGTGCGTTGCAAGATCACTGGTCGGACCGCGTTCGTCGAGGTCTCTCCAGGACGGGCAAGAACAGTTTTGTGTCATAAAACTGCATTGCCCGGCAGGTAGAGTACGCGTTGCTCAGGTCATTGGCCCCTATACCTCCGGAGTGTTTTATGAAGAGAAAACTGCTGGCAGTTCTGCTGCCGATCGCTTGCGCGGCGTCGTCCGTTCAAGCAGCCGATTCCCTCGTCTTTGACGGGTTCGGCGGTCTCCATGACGCCGTTGAGAGCGGCACGGAGATCATGACCACCGACGGCATGTTCTCTGGCGTGTTCGACTTCTCGCTGGATATGAGTTCTCTGGTGAGCTTCACCGGTTACTCCAACCTGCCTGTGCTGACCTTTGGTCTGTTCGATAGCACCGACACGCTGGTGTCCGGCACTGTTTTCGCGCCGAACACCTTCGAAAACAGCGTCACTTCCGTGACTCTGGCCGCCGGTGACTACTACTACAAGGCCATCGCACCCATGAGTGCCGCCACGGGGAGCATGTACTCCTTCGAGTCCACCGTGTCCGCCGTGCCGGAACCCGAGACCTACGGCATGATGCTTGCCGGCCTCGGCATGCTCGGCTTTGTGGCACGTCGCCGCATGGGTCGCATGTAATCACCAGCAGTCAGTGGTGATGAAAAAGGCGGGGGCAACCCCGCCTTTTTTTGTTGGGCTATTATTCCCACGTTGAAATAAGGCCGGTTTGCGCACGCACAGGCTCATGAACGCTCTGGCGTTCGGGTTGTCTCGATGTACACCCCATCATCGAGACCTGCATGCCGTCCAGCAACGAACCCCATTCGAAAGAACGTCATCGCGTCGAGTTGGGCGTTGCCCTGTGGCTGAGCCTGCTCTGGCTCTGGCTTGCCATTGACCCGACCGATCGCACCGACTGGTTGCTTGAGAACATCCTGGTGTTCATCTTCTGCGGCTTGCTGGTCGCAACCTATCGGCGGTTCCGCTTTTCGTCGGTCTCGTATCTGCTGTTCGCCGTTTTCATGAGCCTTCATCTCGTGGGGGCTCATTACACCTATTCGGAGACGCCATTCGGTTTCTGGTTGCAGACGCTGTTCGATCTTCAGCGGAACCACTATGACCGTATCGTGCATTTCTCTTTCGGGTTCGTGCTGGCCTGGCCGTTCCGCGAACTGCTGATTCGCGCCGTCGGCGTTCGACCTGCCTGGTCCTACCTGATGGTGATGATCACCGTGTTGGGGTTCAGCGGATTTTATGAAGCACTGGAGGGCATGGTCGCAATGACGGTCAGCCCCGAACTCGGGGCGGCCTATCTGGGGACCCAGGGAGATGAATGGGACGCACAGAAAGACACCGCGCTGGCGTTTATCGGCTCCGTGCTGACGATGGGCTGGGTGTGGTGGCGGGTCCGTTCAGAACAGTCGAGCGCATGAAGCGTGCCCCGCCATGCTTCAATGCACCCAGGAGGCCATCGGGGCAAACTCCTGCCAGCGCAGGTAGATGACAGAAGCGGCGCCGACGCACAGCGCGGCGACCAGGGCAAATGCGATGGTTCCCTTGATATTCATGGTGGCTGACCTCCGGAGCACAACATCTTTCGTCGCGAGGCGACCAGACTTGTATATTTGACATTGTGCAACGCACAATGGTTCGCGGGTCAAATGAATTCTTTCGATTTCGGGCTGGCGTCTATTCGATGGCGCCGGGGCGATGTCGGGCGCCACGCGATGCCGGCGCCGGACGATCGATCAGGAGACGGTCATGCGCAAGAGGAATTCCCGGATCGGGATCGACGGAAGCGATCGTATTCCGGGCGAAATCGGATGTCTTGATACGATCCGGCTACCGGCAACGCTGATTTCCGATGCCGGCAACCATTGTCAGGTGTGGCGTCAGGGGGGCGTTTTCGTCAAGGATGGCCAGCGCGTGGATGGCGATCTGGTGATCAAGATCTTTCGCGAGCCCTGCATGTTCGGCGAAGCAAGGCTTTACGCCAGGGAATACCGACGGCTGCGCGACGCACTCGGCTCGATGATTCCCGATACGGTGTTCGCGTGCACGCAGATCGACGGGCAGGACAGTGTGATTGCTGTCTCTCATACGGTCTCTGCCTGGTTCAACATCGCTAATCCGCATAACGAGTCCGACGCCATCCCGCTATTGCGGATGCTGCATTCCACGCGGGAGGAATTGCGCGATTTCATCCAGGCGGCCCACCGGTGGCGGGACACCGATGACCCGAAGGTGATCGACCTGTACGGGGTGGACAATCTTGTCCTCGATCGCGGTTATCGCCTCAAGTACATGGACAGCTTCGGTGTGTTTTTCCATGAAAGCCTGCTCCATATTCTGGCTGAGGTGGATTACGACCTGAAAGCCAAAATCGATCTGTCGCTCTGGCGGCTGCGTTATCTGGAGCATTTGCTCGCAGAGGCCGACAAGCCCGGCACGATCTACTGAGTCCGGCGCTGCCGCAGATCAAGATCCGGCCGCACGGCGGGGACTAGACTCTTGAGTGTCTTCAGGAGCCACCACGATGAAAGCGATGCGATTGCACGGGCTTGGGCCCATCACCGAACACAGCGACGGTCCGCTCGTGCTCGACGACATTCCTGTGCCGACGCCGGGGCCGAACCAGGTCTTGATCCGGGTCCGCGTTTGCGGGGTGTGCCACACCGAGCTCGACGAAATCGAAGGACGCACCCCACCGCCGGTGCTGCCCATGACGCTCGGCCATCAGGTGATCGGGGATGTGGTTCAGGTGCCGGATGGCTGCGGTTTGCTGCCTGGGCAGAGAGTGGGGGTAGCGTGGATCGCCTCCGCGTGCGGTGAATGCGAGTATTGCCAGAACAATCTGCCGAACCTGTGCCCGGGATTCGAAGCCACGGGTCGGGATCGCATGGGCGGATACGCCGAGTACATGACGGCGGAACCCGCCTTCGTTTATCCCGTCCCCGAGGTGATTGAAGATGAAGCCGCCGCGCCGCTGCTATGTGCTGGTGCGATCGGATTCCGCTCACTCAGGCTTTGCCAGATGAAGAACGGCCAGCGACTCGGCCTGACCGGTTTCGGCGCCTCGGGGCATCTGGTGCTCAAGCTCGCGCAGGCCATTTACCCGGACAGCGAGGTATTCGTGTTCGCGCGCAGTGAGCTCGAGCGGGCGCACGCGCTGGCCCTGGGGGCTGTGTGGGCCGGCGTGTCCGGTGAACATCCGCCGCACAGGCTTCACGCCATTATCGACACCACACCGGTATGGAAGCCGGTGCTCGACGCGCTCTCCATCCTGTTGCCGGGCGGCCGTCTCGTCATCAACGCAATCCGCAAAGAGGGGCACGACGTCGATCAGTGGCTGCGGCTCTCTTACCCCGATCAGCTGTGGATGGAAAAGGAGATCAAGAGCGTCGCCAACATTACCCCCGCCGATGTGCGCGAGTTTCTCGACATTGCCGCGGGCGCCGGAATTCGTTCCGAGGTCCAGGTCTATCCCCTTGAGGCGGCCAACGTTGCCCTCAAGGAGCTGCGTGCAGGCATGATCAAAGGGGCCAAGGTACTGCGCGTGAGCGAAGCGTGAAGCACCGGCCGGTGCGGTGCAAGAGCGCTGGCCGGCGACGCGTCGCTTGACGCCCGTCAAGCGAACGCAGATTGCGGCTCAAGGATCTCAGACTCAGCTCCGATATCAGAAAAGGATAGCCGGTTCGGATACGGGCCTGATGGAGCGGGAATGAAAAAGAAGATTGAGCCCACCAACGTGGAACGGGTCATGCGGGACGATGAAATCATTGTCTCCAAGACCGACCCCAAAGGCCGGATTGCCTACGGGAACGAGAAATTCATCGAGTTTTCGGGCTATCCCGAGGCCGAGTTGCTTGGCTCGCAACACAACATCGTTCGACATCCAGACATGCCCCGCGGAGTGTTCCATCTGCTGTGGCAGACCGTTGCAAGCGGCAACGAAATCTTCGCCTACGTGAAGAACATGGCCCTGGATGGATCGTTCTACTGGGTGCTGGCAAACGTCACGCCGGATTACGACGCGGCCGGAAACATCACGGGCTACCTCTCGGTGCGCCGTGCTCCGCGTCGTGGCGCTATTCCCATCATTGAAGATCTCTATCGACGAATGAAACAGGCGGAGCAGAGCGCCGGGCCGCGCGATGCGTGCGATGCGTCTGTGGGCATGCTGAACAAGCTGCTGAAGGAAAAGGGAGTGAGCTATGAGCAATTCGTCCTCAATGTCTGAGTCTTGCGCCGACGATCGTATCGCTCGACTCAAGGCGGTTGTTCGCGAGGTCGCTGCCGGCAAGCTCACCGGGCGTATCACCAACATCGGTGAGCGGGACGACATCGGCGAGTTGTGCTGGTACGTGAACGACATGCTCGACCAGCTCGAAAGCTGCTTTCGGGAGCAGACCACGGTATTGCGTAACTCCACCGAGGGGCGTTACGACCGCAAGGTGCAGACGGCCGGTCTGAACGGAGAATTCTGTCAGGCGCTTGAGCGAAACCAGGCCTCCATCGACCAGCTCGCAGCCAACGCCAGGGCCAAGGCTGAGGCCGAAAGAATCGAGCGGGCCGCGCAAGAGGACATTGCGGCGCTCATTGCCGCCGCCGCAGCCGGGGACTTCACCCAGCGTATCGATACGCACGGCAAGCGCGGCTTCTTCCGCAAGCTCGCCGAAGACGTCAATGTGCTGATGGAAACCACAGAGCGGGGGCTCTCGGATGTGGCGGGCGTGCTCAAGGCGGTGGCCGAAGGTGATCTCACGGCGCGGATCGAAGCCGACTATCAGGGCATCTTCGGTCAGCTCAAGGACGACACCAATCTGTCCACCCAAACGCTGCAGGAGATCATGAGCGGCATTCAGGATGCAGCACGATCCATCAATCTGGCCGTGAGCGAGATTGCCGACGGCAATCAGGATCTGTCCCGGCGAACCGAGGACCAAGCCGCCAGTCTGGAAGAGACATCCTCATCCATGGCTGAACTCAACGCGACGATTGCCACCAATGCCCAGAATGCAGCGGAGGCGCGCAGCACCGCCGACGACTCGCTGCAGCGCGTCTCCAGAAGTCGCGAGGCGATGGCGCGCCTGGTGGCCACCATGGGCGATATCGAGGGGAGCTCGAAGCAGATCTCGAACATCGTCAGCCTGATTGAATCCATTGCGTTCCAGACCAATATCCTGGCGCTCAATGCCGCCGTCGAGGCCGCGCGAGCGGGCGAGCAGGGGCGGGGCTTCGCGGTGGTTGCGACCGAGGTTCGTAACCTCGCCCAGAAGTCCTCGGATGCAGCCAAAGAGATCAAGAACCTGATCGAGATATCCCGCCAGCGGGTTGCCAGTGGCTCCAAGGAAGTGGGGCAGATGGAAGGCGTGATCAACGAGGCCTCGGACGCCTTCGAGCAGCTGAACCAGATGGTCGCCGGCATCGCCGAGGCCAGCCGCGAACAGGCGCTGGGTATCAATCAGGTCACTACGGCCGTGGCACGGATGGACGACGTCACCCAGCAGAACGCGGCGCTCGTCGAAGAGGCTGCCGCCGCCGCTGACAGCCTTCGCGAACAGGCCAACGGACTCGACAAGGCGACCCGGCGTTTCGTGCTAGTCAAAGCGGGTCGGCGAGGTCTGCGTCACGCCTCCTGATCCGCGGGACCGCAGTCGACAGAAAAGCGCCCCCGGTTGAGGGGCGCGTTTTTTTCCGACCCGGTGAAGTTGAGCGGAAATCTGCCGTTGAGCATGCTGTAAGGGATTTTTGACTCGCGCCAGTCCGCAAGGGAGCGCTCCATGGCTGACCACGCCGCATTGAACATCGACCTTCGGCAGATGATTCTGGCCATCGAGACGGCCGTGTCGTTGGTCGGGATGAATGACACCAACCACGGCAAGCGGGTGGGTTTCATCGCCAGTCAGGTCGCTCACCAGGCAGGCATGCCAGAGGCGGAGTCGCAATTCGCCTTCGAGCTGGGCCTGCTTCACGACTGCGGTGTGTCGACCGAGCAGATGCACAGCAGTCTGGTGAACCACTTCGACTGGAATGACGCCCACATCCACTGCGAGATCGGCTACCGGCTACTGCGCGATTTCGAGCCGCTGGCGGCTTTTGCCATGCCGATTCTTCATCATCACACGCCCTGGTTGCGTCTGCGCGGACTGGAGGTTGCGGCGCGGGACAGGCGCATGGCGAACCTGATCTTCCTGTCCGACCGGGTTGATGTGATGGCCGCGAGTCACTATGGCGCCGACATTCTGCTGGCGAAGCGGCAGATCGTTGACTACATCCAGCGACAGAGCGACGTGTACTTCGATCCGGCGCTGGTCGATGCATTTCGCACCGTGGAGCGTTCCGAAGCCTTCTGGATTGCCCTCGAAGCGCGACACATCACGCGATACACCTGGGACATGGGGCTGCGCGAGAATTCGCGCCCGCTCAGCCTGGCCGAGATCCGCCAGCTGTCGATGATTCTGGCCTACATCGTGGACCAGAAGAGCCCCTTCACCGCGCAGCACTCCATCTTGGTGGCCGACGTGGCACGCTACATGGCCGAGCAGCACGGCTTGAGCACCGAGCAGTGCGAAAAGGTGGAGATTGCGGCGCTATTGCACGATCTGGGCAAGTTGCACATGCCCGATCACATTCTCGACAAGCCCGGGCCGCTCAACGAGACCGAGCGCTCGATCATGAACCAGCATAGCTTCGAGACCTACGAGATTCTGCGGCATATCAACGGTCTGGGCGAACTGGCCCGTTGGGCGGCCTATCATCACGAAGGCCTCAATGGGGCCGGCTATCCGTTTCACCCGGCCAAGCGCGATCTCAGTGTGGAGGCGCGCATCATCGCGGTGGCCGATGTCTTTCAGGCCCTGGTTCAGGACCGACCGTATCGCAAGGGCATGATGCGTGACGAGGTGTTGGACGTGCTTCGCGGGCAGGCGGAACGGGGGCGGCTCGATCGGGATCTGGTTGATCTTGCCGTGGCACGTGCCGACACGTGCTATGCCATCGCCCGTGGCGACAGTGCGGAACACAACCGTCCGGCACTGGATCTGTTCGCGTCCAAGGCAGATGCTGCCGAGCAACTGGCCTCTCTGGTGGCGGGCTGAGCCCCGGACAGCGAAAGACCCCCTGGATCGGCGCCGGGCGTTCTGGTGCGCCATCTGTGCTCTGTTCCCCTCGATGGTCCTGCGAGACACCCGGACTGCTTAATGCGTTGCGGCGGACGCTTTGACATCAGTCGAAGCGCTCGGCATGACGACCGATCGCCCCTCGGTTGAGGCGTCAGTGAACCCGACGACGTATTCGAATATCGAAATCGAAGTGCTGTTTTGGTGATTCGAGCGGCATTTTTAGTGATGTGGGTCCGGGGAATGAACCGAACCGGGTGGGTTCGAGTGCGGCGTGACAGCCATTGAAATGGCTTCGAATACTCCGCGTCATGAGTCACGGGCTTTGCACCTTGTTGATCTCGTCATGCGCTTCTCAATACGCCGGAATCGTCTTGGAATTCGCCTCCGAACTTGCACTCTGGGACTGAGTCGTTAGACTGATAAGGAGGGGGTACCCCCCTGTCAATTCAGCCCAGATGCGACGATCGCGTCCCTCGGGCTGTTCAAATCGGCCGTTGCCGAGCCGCACATTGGCTGGTCGTTGATGCATTCCGGTTGAGCGCTTTTTTGATATTCAAAATGGCGGAGAGCTCACCCGATATCGATATTTCAGTGAATTGTCTGCCGTTTCATTTCGGCAATACCCCGGCCGTCGTGCAGGTCCTTTTTCTATTGGAATACTGGCCAGCACCACCCGGTTGAAAGGCAATTCACGTAAAAACAAAGCTGTGGTCATGGTGCATTTGCCAAAGCGCGTGCCGACCGCACAAGCCAGGGGAACTCAGTGGCTGATCTTTACGACACCGACTACGAAATCGGTCAGGACAACATCCAGCCTTGGGGCATGGACGTCCATAATCCGGTCTTTCTCATCTCTTCCGTCCTGGTGCTGGTTTTCGTGCTCGGAACGCTCATGTTCCCCGAGGGGGCGAAGGCCGCGTTCGATGGTTCCAAAGCCTGGGCGATCAGCAACTTCGACTGGCTCTTTCTCGTGGCCGGTAACATCTTCGTGATCTTCTGTCTGGCGCTGATCGTCCTGCCGGTGGGCAGGATCCGGTTGGGCGGGGTGGATGCCAAACCCGAATTCACCAACATCTCGTGGTTCGCCATGCTGTTTGCCGCCGGCATGGGCATCGGCCTCATGTTCTGGAGCGTGTCCGAACCGGTGGCCTATTACACCGGCTGGTATGGCACACCGCTGGATGTGGTCAAGAACACGCCCGAAGCCGCCGAACTGGCCATGGGGGCGACCATGTTCCATTGGGGGCTGCATCCATGGGCGATCTACGCCGTGGTGGCCCTTTCGCTGGCCTTCTTCAGCTACAACAAGGATCTGCCACTGACCATCCGCTCGGCCTTCTATCCGTTCATCCAGGACAAGGCGTGGGGCTGGTTCGGCAACGTGATCGATGTGGTTGCGGTCATGGCCACCATCTTCGGCCTGGCCACCTCGCTGGGTTTCGGCGCCAAGCAGGCTGCAGGCGGCTTGCATTTCCTGTTCGGGATGTCGGACGGTATCAATACCCAGATCGCCATCATCATCGGGGTGACTGCGGTCGCGGTCGTCTCGGTCGTTCGCGGTCTGGACGGCGGCGTGAAGATTCTCAGCAACATCAACATGGGTCTGGCCTTCCTGCTGCTGCTGTTCGTGATCGTACTGGGCCATGGTTTCGGTATCTTCGCCTCGGTGGCCGACACCACCATGGCCTATGCCTCCAATCTGCTGCCACTGAGCAACTGGATCGGGCGGGAGGACGAGACCTTCTACCACGGCTGGACCGTGTTCTACTGGGCGTGGTGGATTTCGTGGTCACCGTTCGTGGGCATGTTCATCGCCCGCGTCTCGAAGGGGCGGACCGTGCGCGAGTTTCTGACGGCGGTGTTGCTCGTCCCGCCCGCGGTGACCATCGTCTGGATGACCGCCTTCGGGCAACTGGGCCTGGAGCAGGTGCAGTCCGGTGTCGGCCAGCTGGCCAATGGCATCACCGATGTCTCCCTGTCACTGTTCCAGCTGCTTGAGAACCTGCCCATGGCGACCGTGACTTCGGTGCTCGGCATCGTGCTGGTGCTGGTGTTTTTCGTGACCTCGTCCGACTCCGGCTCACTGGTGGTCGACAGCATCACGGCCGGCGGCAAGCTCGATGCGCCGGTCCCCCAGCGTATCTTCTGGGCGGTGATGGAGGGCCTGATTGCCGGGGCCTTGCTCTTCGGTGGAGGTGCCGACGCGCTCGGCGCGCTGCAGGCGGCCGCCATCACCGTGGGCTTGCCGTTCACTCTGGTGCTCATCGCCATGTGTGTCGCCCTCTACATGGGCCTGCGCCACGAATTGAAGTACGTGCTCGCCAAAGAAACGGCCTGAACTCAATGCCGGTGATGACCATGAGCCGCCGCGCCCGACCGGGCCGGCGGCTTATTTCATGCGGCGACCGGCTCGGCAAAGATCACGATGAAGGCCATGACCAGGGACAGCGCGACAAAGCCGCCCACGACGAGGCGCCGACGCGGCAATTCGGTGCGTAGCCAGGCCAGCCGTGCGGCCAGCAGGGCCTGGAGCAGGTAGTAGAACGCAAACGCGCGCGAAGCCAGCGCGATCACTTCGAAGATGTTGGCGGTCCAGATCAGCACGATGGCCAGCCCCGTGATGACCGGATAGCACAACTGGCACGATATCCGACCCTTCACCTCGCGCTCGGCCACGCCACCGGCGCCGATCGTGTCGGCAATGGCAGCACTGAACTGGCTCATGGCGGCCGCCACCACCAGCATGACCGGTAGCACCAGGGTGATGGTGCCCGACAGGTGAATGATCGCCGTCTCGTCGGGTGACTGGTGGGCCAGCGGGCCCATCAGCGGCATGGCGAGCACCACGAAGGCCACGTAGATCACACCCGCCACGACCTGCGCGAGCAGCATGGAGCGCGCCCGCAGCGGCGCATCGTATTGTGCGTCCAGGTATTTGGAGGTCTCAAAACCCTGCACGATGAGCACCATGCCAGCGAGCTGGCGCAAGGTGTCCCAGACGCTCATGTCGGGCATGGGCAGGCCGGACAGATCGTACCCGTTCGCCACGTCGTGCCAGGCCAGACCGAAGAGCAGGGCAGCGATGATCGCCAGCTTGATGGTGACCGAATACTCTTCGAGGCGTTCGAGCCCCAACAGCCCCCGGCGCCAGCCATACAGCCCGATGAAGGCCAGCACGAGCGTGGCCAGCACATCGGCGTTGAAGTCCGAATGAGTATGGATGCCGGCCAGGACGAAGCTGCACATGAGGCGCACATAAAAGGTGATCGAGATCACATAGGCGGCCGCCAGCGCAATGTCGGAGAGCCGCTCCAGTGTCAGCACGATTCGGCCCGCGCCGGGCACCGGCGCGCGGCCGTCATGCACGATGTTGTAGCGCACCGCGGCACCCAGCCAGAACGACAAGGCGACGATGGCGCCGATGGCGAGCACCGACATCGGGCCGGCGATACCGGCCAGCAGGGGCACGACCACCAGAAATCCGCTACCGATGATGGAGGCCAGTGGCGTGACCGTGGCGCGCCAGAAGGCCGCGTCGCGCACCTGGGGGCGCAGCATGACGAAGGCAATGCCTGTGGCCAGCAGGACGAGAAGGCCATCAAGAAGGGTGAAGTTGCCTGACATGGGGTGCGTGCGAATTGGGGGTGATGCAAGCCCTCAAGGATACGCCTGCTGGCCGCGCCCGCGTCGTGGCTCGCGGTGTGGCATGCGCGCGTCGTCCCCCCCATGCCGGACGGATTAAGGGAATACCACAGGTGGGCAGGGCGTTTGCCATCAACTATAAAGTCACCTGAAACGCCGCTGCGTCGGGCTGTTCGGCCAGATGATGGCGGCGTTGAGACCCTGACGGACTGCCTTCGGAGAATGAGGCAGCCAGACCCAAACGAATTCGTGCGCGGGGCACTGCGTGGATGCAGCCACTGCCCGTTGTCGGCGCCATTTTCTATAGGTGTGGAGACGATTCATGAACCATCGACGTTCATTGCTGGGTGTGCTGGTGTGCCTTTCTTTCGCGACGCCGGTCGCGGCCATCGCCGGGGCGAAGCCGCCTGCGATCTCGCGTTTTCTCGCCGGTGAGGTGGTCGTGACGGCCTACGATGGCGTCAGCGACGATCTGCTCACGGCAGGCCTGGGGGCTTCCGGCCTGGCCAATCCGGTGCCGCCCGCGGTGTCGTCGGACCCGACCGGGGCCGAGATGCGCCGTCTCGCGATCTACAACAACTATCGCGCCCTGGTGCCCACCGATGCGGGCAACGGCTACGGGGTGTTCTTCGGACCCGGCGTGGACGCCAACGGCCAGCCAACCGGGACCGAAGGCCTGATTGCCGGCGAGGAGTATCTGGTCTTTGCCGGCCCGCGCTCGGGCAAAGTGAATGTGACGCTGATGGTTCAGGTGCCGGACAGCTTCGATGAGGCAGCGCCATGCATTATCACCGCGCCGTCCTCGGGTTCCCGTGGCATTTACGGTGCCATCGGCACGGCGGGCGAATGGGGCCTCAAGCATGGA
Organism: Nitrogeniibacter aestuarii; assembly: GCF_017309585.1. Taxonomy (NCBI): domain Bacteria; kingdom Pseudomonadati; phylum Pseudomonadota; class Betaproteobacteria; order Rhodocyclales; family Zoogloeaceae; genus Nitrogeniibacter; species Nitrogeniibacter aestuarii. Next base: position 1,969,119 of record NZ_CP071321.1, read on the forward strand.
TGCGCGGTGGCCTACACCGACAAGGGCACGGGTATCGGCGCATACGACCTTGATGCCGACGAGGCGCTGTCGGTCGACGGTCTGTGGTCGCCCGCCGACGCGCTGGGCAAGGGCAGCATCTTCACCGCGCGCATGAGCGAGCCGCAGCGCGCCGCCTTCGCCAGCGAATTTCCGCATCGCTTTGCCTTCAAGCACGCGCACTCGAAGCAGAACCCCGAAAAGGACTGGGGCCGCAATGTGCTGCAGTCCATCGAGTTCGCCTTTCATGTGCTCAACGAGAAATTCCCGCCCGTCGGCAAGCACCGGAAGGCACCCCGCTTCACCCCGGAAAACACCCTGGTGATCGCCTCCAGCGTGTCCAATGGCGGGGGGGCGTCGGTGCGGGCGGCCGAGCAGGACCGCTACGGCCTCATCGACGGTGTGGCGGTCTCCGAGCCCAACGTCAATCCGGTCAAGGCGGATTTTGCCATCGTGCAGGGCGCCAATGCGCCCATCACCGAGCACAGTCGCAGCCTGTTCGACTACACCACGCTCATCAACGTCTATCAGGGCTGCGCGAGCCTGGCCCTGCCCACGGCACCGTTCAACTTTGCCCCCAGCGCCAATGCCTGTACCTCGCTGGCGGAAAAGGGGCTGCTCGCAGCGGGCACGACCGAGGCGCAGGCGCTTGAGGCGCAGCAGATCATCAACGCCTACGGCTGGAATCCGGAGCAGAACGCCGTGCAGCCCTCGCACTGGTTCCTCAACGTGCCGCAGAGCATTTCGGTGACCTATGCCAACGCCTATGGCCGGGCCGACGTGCGGACCAATCTGTGCGATTACAGTCTGGCCGCCACCGATGCCGCCACGGGCGCACCCGTGCCGTTGTCGCCGACGGCGAAGCTGCTCCTGTTCGGCACCGCCAACGGCATTCCGCCGAGCGCAGGGGTCAATCTGGTGAACAATGCCGCCGTGGGCGGCGCGACCGAGAACCGCCTTTCCGTCAGTGCTTCAAGTGGTCGTGCCGATCAGAACCTGGACGGTGCCCTGTGCCTGCGAGCGCTGGCAACCGGTGTCGATCCGGTCACGGGCGAGCGTTTGCGTGGCAAGGATCGGGCGATGCATCGCCACATCATGAAAGGCATTCGCGACATTCGCGCCAGCGGTGATCTGGGCGGCAAGCCGGCGGTGTTCGTGACCGGCCGCAATGATGCCATTCTGCCGATCAACCACACTTCGCGCGGCTATTACGGTCTGAACCAGACGGTGGAAGGGGCCCACAGCCAGCTGCGCTACTACGAGGTCACCAACGCCCACCACCTGGACATCCTCAACGCTTTCCCGGGCTTTGCGGAGCAGTATGTGCCGCTGCACCACTACCTGTTCCAGGCGCTGGATCTGATGTGGGCACACCTCAAGACCGGCGCGCCGCTGCCGCCCAGCCAGGTGGTGCGCACGGTGCCGCGCGGGACGGGGGCCCCGGCCATCACCGACGCCAACCTGCCGCCGATTGCCGATGCGGTGCCGGTGAGCGACCTGATCCGTTTCGACGGCAGCACCCTGTTCGTGCCGGAATAAGACGACCGGGCAGGACTAGCGGGTGGCGGCGTAGGCGTCCGTCGCCCGCATCAGGGCATCGAGAATGCCGGGTTCGGCATGGGCATGGCCAGCGGCTTCGATGAGCCGGAAGTCGGCCTCGGGCCAGGCCTTGTGCAGCGCCCAGGCGTTGCGCAGGGGGCAGGGCATGTCGTAGCGGCCATGCACGATGGTGGCGGGAATATGCCTGATCTTGCTCACATCGCGCAGCAACTGGTCGTCTTCAAGCCAGGCGCGATGATAGAAGTAGTGGTTTTCGATGCGCGCAAAGGCCAGCGCGAACTCGTCTTCGGCAAAACCGGCAATGAAGTCCCCCTCCGGCACCAGCTTGATGGTGCCACCCTCCCACAGGCTCCAGGCCCGTGCGGCCTTCATGCGTTCGACCGGATCGTCGCTGGTCAGCCGCTTGCGATAGGCCGCGACCATGTCGTGACGCTCGTTTTCCGGGATGGGTGCGACGAAGTCGTCCCAGCGGTCCGGGTAGATCTCCGAGACGCCAAACTGGTAGTACCACCGGTATTCGGCCGGTGACGCGAAGTAGATGCCGCGCAACACCAGTTCGGTGACCTTGTCCGGGTGCGTCTGCGCGTAGGCGAGCGCCAGGGTCGAGCCCCATGAACCGCCGAACACCAGCCATTGGCGCACACCCATCAGCCCGCGCAACCGTTCGATGTCCGCGACCAGATGCCAGGTCGTGTTGGCGTCCAGGCCGGCGTGGGGGGTGGATTGACCGCAACCGCGCTGGTCGAACAGCAGTAAGTCGTAGCGGGCCGGGTCGAACAGGCGGCGATGGTCCGGCGAAATGCCGCCGCCCGGGCCGCCGTGCAGAAACACGGCGGGTTTGGCGCCGGGTGTGCCGACCCGCTCATAGCGCAGCCGGTGACCATCGCCGACATCGACAAAGCCCGTGTCGTAGGGGTCGATCGGGGGATAGAGCCCGCGCAGTACGCTCATGCTCAATCCTTGGGGACGTCAACGCCGTGGCTGCCCAGCCAGCGGCGGTCGATTTCCCACACCACGGTCTTGATGCCCGCTTGTCGAAGCACGATGTCCTTGGCCTCGAACTGAAGCCCGGCCAGTTCCTTTTGCGCGTGGATGAAGGCCGCATCGTTGGTGTCGAGCACATTGACGTCCGGATAGATGATCGAGATCGCCTTGCCCACGGACACTTCCCGGCTGCGCGGGGTGCCCATCACGGCCTTGCCGTCCTCGACCCGCAGCACATGAAAGGGGTAGGGATAGTTCTTCAGGGCCTCGCTGCCCTCGGCGGCGATGGCTGCATTGAGCTCACGGGTGCGCGAGTCCGGTCGCTGGATGACCCAGTCGATCAACCAGGCCGCGACCAGAAAGACGAGCAACCATTGCCAGACTTTGAGTTTGGGAAGCACTTTCATTGCACACGGCGCCGATGAATGGAGCTGTTCATTCTAAGGCAGACGCGTGGGAAGCGGCCCGGCATCGACTGCGGCGCAGGGTCGCAACCACGTGCGATGGGGGGCGGGGCGGCGTAATCGACCGGCGGGGATCTTGAAGCGTCCGGTGGCTGTGGGTAAATTTGGTGTTGGCCCGCGCGGGCGGGTCGTCAGGTTCGACTGTTTTGTTTGCAGGGAGGATGGCCATGAACATGTTGGCGACCATCTTGGAACAGATCAGCGGCATGCGCCTGCCGCTGTATGCCGTCACCGTCACCGTGCCCCGTTGGCCGGACACGCCGGCCTTGCTCATGCTGCACTGGCACGGCTTCCGCAAGGCGCGGCACTACGCCCAGCCGCACGCGCCCCTGCATGAGCAGTCAATACCGGGCTCGGCCTTGCAGTTCAACACCCGCTGGACGCGCTTCGACGATATCGAGGCGAGCGTGCTCGATGCCGCCTGGCAACTTGGTGCCTGGGACATCGAGCGCCGTGACCGACGCGGCTGCAACACCATCGGCGCCTCGGAACAGGAAGCCCTCGAATGCCGACAGGCCTTTGGCGATAACCCGTTCATGCCCGGTGACGAGGATCATCTCGTCTCGGAAGCCCCTGATCGCGGCGACATGATGGCGCTGGCCGCTCGCAAGGGTTATGTGAAATGGCAGTTTCGCCCGGTTCGGGACGGGGTGTGGCGATCGGTGGCCGAGGATGACACCCTCGCTGCCGACGGCAGTCGCGAACCCCCGTGCCCGCTGTCACCACGCGAGCTGACCGAGCCCGAATGTGCGCCGGTGATCTATCGCTTCGGACGCATCGAGCGACTGATCCTGCCCTGAGGTTCTCGCCCGCGGGTCGTGCCTGCCGCGGGTTTCAAAACCCGGTTGCAATTCCCGGCTGTCATTTTCAGGCAGCGTGACCATACTCCTTCGAGGGGTCTTGCGCTTGTGCAGTCTGGCGTCAGATCGATGCTCGGGACGGTTATGGGGAGATTGCTGTGCACACCGTTGAGAAATCGATTCGCCATTGTGTTGTGCTCGGCGCACTGCTTGGCGCGCCCATGCTGGCGCACGCCGGGCTTACGGGCGACCAGATCAGCTGGCAGTACTATGCTTACGGTGACCCGTACGTGACCGGCGGCAGTCCTGGCGAATTCGTGGCCGGGGTGAGCGAAGACCACTTTGCCGATTTGTCGGCCAACTACTTCACTGTCAGCGGCAACGACAGTCAGATCATCTTCAACGAGTTCGGTGCGCCATCGCCGTGGAGCCCCTCGGTGGTGTCTCTGGACGATGCCGGGCTGTTCATTCGCAACGGCGTACTGCTCTACAACTTCGACGCCCCCATCACCAACGTCTTCATCGACACAAGTACCAACATGGTCGGCATGACCATGGACCGGATTACCTATACCAGCACCGCCATTGCCGTCGACTGGACCGAGGTCGGATATCCCACCCCCGGCGGTCGGCTGGTGCTCAACGTGAGCGTGGTGCCCGAGCCTTCGAGTGCGCTCATGCTCGGTGCCGGGATGTTGCTGATCGGCTCGCTGTTGCGCCGTCGCCGCAATTGATCGGCGCGCCCAGCGGGGCGTTCTCGGTCCCTGAAAAAAATCTGCTTCAGGGCGCTTGAAATCCTTTTCGACGATCCCCAATAAACGATCCAGCAGGCGCTGAATGCCTGCGCGCATGGGCTCGCAGCCTGCGGTGCTCATGCGTCGTGCATTGTTTTATTGGTGATATGAAATCGTTAAGGAGTGATCCCATGCAGATTCGTCCTCTACGCGACCGGATTATCGTCAAGCGGGTCGAGGCCCAGCGTACGACCGCGTCCGGCATCGTCATCCCCGACAACGCGGCCGAGAAACCGGAGCAGGGTGAAGTGCTCGCCGTCGGGCCGGGCCGTCTGAACGACAAGGGCGAGCTGGTCGCCATGCAGGTTCAGGTCGGCGATCGGGTGCTGTTCGGCAAGTACGCCGGGCAGACCGTCAAGATCGACGGCGAGGAAGTGCTGGTGATGCGCGAAGACGACGTGATGGGCGTCATCGAGTATGACGCCGCTGCCGAGCGCAAGGCGGCCTGAGGCCGACACGAGTCAATCAGAAGGAGTTGAAACACATGGCTGCAAAGATTGTTCACTTTCACGACAGCGCCCGCGAACGCGTGGTCAAGGGCGTCAACATCCTGGCCGATGCGGTCAAGGTGACCCTGGGGCCCAAGGGCCGCAACGTGGTGCTCGAGCGCAGCTTCGGCGCGCCTCACATCACCAAGGACGGCGTGTCGGTGGCCAAGGAAATCGAACTGAAGGACAAGTTCGAGAACATGGGGGCTCAGATGGTCAAGCAGGTGGCCTCCAAGACCGCGGATGTGGCCGGTGACGGCACCACCACGGCCACCGTGCTGGCTCAGGCCATCGTGCGCGAGGGCATGAAGCACGTGGCCGCCGGCATGAACCCGATGGATCTCAAGCGCGGCATCGACGCCGCCGTCTCCACCGTGGTCGAAGAGCTGGCCAAGCTCTCCAAGCCCTGTGATACCAGCAAGGAAATCGCCCAGGTGGCGGCCATCTCCGCCAATTCCGATACGGCCATCGGCGACATCATCGCCCAGGCCATGGAGAAGGTCGGCAAGGAAGGCGTGATCACCATCGAAGAGGGCAAGTCCCTCGAGAACGAGCTGGATGTGGTCGAAGGCATGCAGTTCGACCGCGGCTACCTGTCACCGTATTTCGTCAACAACCCCGACAAGCAGATTGCCGTGCTTGATGATCCGCTGGTGCTGCTCTTCGACAAGAAGATCTCCAGCATCCGTGACCTGCTGCCGGTGCTTGAGGAAGTGGCCAAGGCCGGGCGTCCGCTGCTCATCATCGCCGAGGACATCGAAGGCGAGGCGCTGGCGACGCTGGTGGTCAACAGCATGCGCGGCGTGCTCAAGGTCGCGGCTGTGAAGGCGCCGGGCTTTGGCGATCGTCGCAAGGCCATGATCGAAGACGTTGCGGTGCTCACTGGCGGCACCGTCATCTCCGAAGAGGTGGGCCTGTCGCTCGAGAAGGCGACCCTGGCCGAACTCGGTCAGGCCAAGCGGGTCGAGGTGCGCAAGGAGTCCACGGTCATCATCGACGGGGCAGGCGAGCAGTCGGCCATCGAGGGGCGCGTGCAGCAGATCCGCGCCCAGATCGAGGAGGCCACCTCCGACTACGATCGCGAAAAGCTCCAGGAGCGTGTCGCCAAGCTGGCGGGTGGTGTGGCCGTCATCAAGGTCGGCGCCGCCACCGAAGTGGAGATGAAGGAGAAGAAGGACCGCGTCGACGACGCCCTGCACGCCACCCGCGCCGCCGTGGAAGAGGGCATCGTGCCCGGCGGTGGTGTGGCCCTGCTGCGGGCGCGCAAGGCGATCGGTGAGCTCAAGGGCGCCAACCATGATCAGGAGGCCGGCATCCAGATCGTGCTGCGCGCGCTCGAAGCACCGCTGCGTGCCATTGCCGCCAACGCGGGCGATGAGCCCTCGGTGGTCGTGGCCAAGGTGGAAGAGGGCGATGGCAACCAGGGCTACAACGCGGCCGATGGCAGCTACGGTGATCTGGTCGAGATCGGCGTGATCGACCCCACCAAGGTCACCCGGACCGCCCTGCAGAACGCGGCGTCGGTCGCGTCGCTGATCCTCACCACGGATGCCACCGTCGCCGAGGCCCCCAAGGAGGACAAGGCGGGCGTGCCGGCCATGCCCGACATGGACTACTGATCCGATAGGGCGACACGGGCGCCCGAAGCGCCCGTGCATTCAACTTTGTCTAGCCGGTGCTGGCCGTGGGGCCGCACCGGCTTTTTGTTGCTGTTCCGTTGTTTAGCGGTCGATCCTGAATCCGGAGACCATCTCCTCCAGTGTGCGCGACATGTCGGCCAGTGAACGCGCCGAGCGTGCGGTCTCGACCACCATGGTCCGGCTCTGTTCCGCCGAACTCGCCACGCGCTCGATGCTCGCGGCAATGTCGCGGGTGGCGCCGGATTGCTCGACCAGGATCGATGTGATGTCCGCGACCGAGTTCGCCACCTGATCGGCACCTTGCCGGATGGTCGAGACCGAGGCGCCAGCGGCCTGAGTGAGTTTGACGCCTTCATCGACCTTGGTGACGCCGGAGCGCATGTCCTCGACGGCACGGTGGGTGCCGTGCTGAATCTTCTCGATGGTGTCGGTGATCTCCCGCGTGGAGTTGGCGGTGCGTTCGGCCAGGTCACGCACTTCGTCCGCCACCACCGCGAACCCGCGTCCCTGCTCGCCGGCGCGTGCTGCCTCGATGGCGGCATTGAGCGCCAGCAGGTTGGTCTGGTCCGCAATGGCACGAATCACGCCCACGATGGACGAGATCTGGTCCGAATAGCCTTCCAGTTCGCTGATGGTCTTCGCTGTTTCGGTGACGGCACCTGCGATGGTGCGCATTTCGTCGGCCGCGTTCTGGATGATCTTGCCGCTTTCATCGAGCTGACTCGACGAGGCCTTTGAGACCTCATTGGCGTCGTGCGCACGCTCGCCCAGATGGTCGATGGAGACCGACAGTTGTTCGACCGAGGCCGCCATGTGGGTGGCGGCGTCCGATTGCTCGGTCGATGCCTGTTCGCTGCTGCCCGCCGAAGCCTCAAGCACTTTGGCTGAACGGTTCAGATCGTTGATGTTGTCCCGCAGGCGCGCAATCATTGTGCTCAGCCCCGAGCGCATCCCGTCGAGCGAGTGCATGAGCTGGCCGATCTCGTCATTGCGGCGGATATCGAGGGATGCGGTCAGGTCGCCATGCTCGATCCGTTTGGCCAGGTCCACACATTCGCTCAGCGGCGTCGTGATGGCACGGGTCGTGATCTGGCCCAGGATCAAGCCGGCAATGACCGCAATGGCCACCAGAACGCCAAGCGTGATGTTGCTCTCGTCAATCGCGCCCCGCAGGTGGTCCAGCGCCTGGGCGACTTCGGTCTGAATCGCCGTTTCGAGTTTGTCGATTTCGGTGATGAAGCTGTCGAAGGTGGCATCGAACTCGGCGTCGATGGCATGAAAGGACGCTTCGGACAGATTCTGGCCACGGCTGGCGTAACGCTTGTCGAGGGCCTCGCTCAGGCGGTCGAACTGCTCGAGCGCCTTGGCCTGAAGGAAGCGACCCTCGGGCTGCGTGATCGGGAAAAAGTGACCTTCCTCGTTTTGACCGCCTTCGGCGATGGCGACGATATACCAGCGCGCATCGGCCATGCGTTGTCGAACGGATTCAATCGACTCAGCGTCGTCACCGCCCATGATTTCCTCGAACTTGAGGTGCGCTTCGGTGGCCAGAAGTTTGGCTTCCATGACCGCATCGACCAGTGGCGCATTGTGTTCGCCCACCAGCAGGCCGTCATTGCCGACCTTGTGCACGAAGAAAAACCCGGCTGCGCCACACAGCAGGGTGATCGTCGCCAGCGCCAGAAAGGCGCCGACGAGCCGGGTGCGGATGTTCATGAGTGATCTCCTGCCCGGCCTCTGGCCGGTGTTTCATTCCACTATCTACGGCAGATGTCGGGCAGGGTTGATCTTTTACTCGGGCAGGGCGGGGCAGGTGCGATCAGGCCGGTGTCTCTTCGACGCTCACTTCGACATTGACGGTCATGCCCTGATAGGCATTGCCGGCGCCCACGTAGCTGCCGGTCAGGGGGGCGGCCTGCGACGGATCGCGTGCCGTGGCCACACGAATCAGGTTCTGCCCGCCAACGATGGCGTTGGTGGGGTCGAAGGGGAGCCAGCCGGCGCCGGGCAGGTAGACGTTCACCCAGGCGTGGGTTGCACCGCCGCCCACCACGCCACTTTCCGCCCCCAGCAGGGACTCATCGTAGAGATAGCCCGAAATGAAGCGGGCGGCGAGCCCGAGACTGCGCACGGCTTCCATCATGAACAGCGCAAAGTCGCGGCAACTGCCGGTGCCCAGGGTGAGGGTTTCGACCGGCGTCTGTGTGCCTTCGTCGTCGCGCGCCTGATAGGTGAATTGGGCCTTGATGTCCTGCGTGATGGCGATGAGTACATCAAGGGTGTTGTTGCCCACGCGCGCGAGCACATTGCGCACCCAGGCATCGACCTGATGACCGGGGTCGGGGTAGTGGCGCTCCACATAGCGCGCCAGATCCGGCATTTCGCTGGCGTCGTAGCTGAACGGAAGCTGTTCGGCAAAGGGTTCGATCAGGCTGGTGTCCGGTGCCTGGGGGAAATGCTCGGCCACGAAACTGGATTCGAACATCAGCTCGGTGCCCATGTCATCGAAATGAGCCACCACGACCGAGTTGCCCATGGCGTCGTGTACCCAGCGGGTGGTCGCGGGCGGGCTGATGACCAGGCTGGTGTCGAGCAGGCGCAGATCGTGGCTGTCGCGTGGGCGGCACATGAAGCGGTGCTCATTGAACTGCACCGGTTCGTTGTAGAGGTATTTGGTGGTGTGAACGATACGAAGACGGGCCATGAAAAAGTGCTCCAGAAAAGCCTGCGTGATGCGATGGCCAGAGTGTGCGTCAGGCGCGATGTGCCGACTGTAGGACGTATCCTGTTTTTGCGCACCCATCGAACGCGCTGGCACGCGCCGCGTCTGACAGTAAAACCACCACGATGCGTGGATGGTACACACAGGAGTGTCGCTTGACCGTCCAACGAATTGTTTCGCGGGGTATCGACGACGCTGCCAGCGCGGTGCAGCGCAGCGACGCGCCGCTGTGGCTGGTGCTCATGGCCAAGCTCGGTTATGCCTCCCGTGGCATCGTGTATCTGGTGATTGGCGCCCTGGCGCTGTTTCGCGCCGCAGGGTGGGGCGGTGATACGGCCAATACCCGTGCCGCCCTGCGTCATGTGCTGGGCGCAACGGGTGGCACTGCCTTGCTGTGGGTGCTCACGGCCGGTCTGGGGGGGTATGCGCTGTGGCGGCTATGTCAGTCGCTGCTCGATGCCGACGACAAAGGCGATGGCCCGCGTGCGCTTGCGGCCCGTGCCGGGTTGTTCATCAGTGCCTGCACCCACGGTGGGCTGGGCGTCTATGCAGGCTATCTGGCGACCCATGCCTTTGCGTCCGATTCGGGGCAAGACGGGCCCTCCGTCCGCAGCCTGTCGGCCATGGTTCTGGGCTGGCCGGGGGGCTCGTGGCTGGTGGCCGGCGCAGGAGTTTGCGTCGTGATCGTGGGCACGACTCACTTCGTGCGCAGTTTCGGCATCCGGTTCGCCGATCCGCTGGTGCTCTCGCGCCGCACCCTCACACTGCTGGCCCCGATCTGCAAGTTCGGCCTCGTGGCGCGTGGCCTGGCGCTTGTGTTCATTGGCGCGCTGGCGATCCATGCAGGCCTGACTCAGCAACCCGATGAAGCGGGCGGCTTGCGCGAAGTGTTGCAAGGGATTGCGGCGCAGCCGTTCGGGGCGTGGCTGCTGGGCGCCATGGGGAGCGGATTGATGGCCTTCGGGCTTTACAGCCTCATTGAATCCGCTTTCCGCGAGATTGACGGTCCGGGCGACGGCTGACGGCAGAGCGGGACGCGCTGGCGGAACATGCCTGCGCAAGTTCTGTCAGCATCAGGGAATCACTCTTGTCGAGACATCTCATGTCCACCTTGTCTGCATACGAGGCGCTGGTCGATCACTACCGGCGCCTCTACCACTTTGACCATCTCGCCGCCATTGTCGGCTGGGACCGCCACACCATGATGCCTCCGGGCGGTCACGCGGCGCGCGCTCAGGCTGAAGCCCAGCTGTCTGCACTGATGCACGGCATGCGCACCGATGCGCGCTTGCCGGCCTGGCTCGACGCTGCCGAACAGGCGGATCTCGATGCCGTGCAGCGTGCAGACCTTCGCGAAATGCGCCGGGACTGGATGGACGCCAATGCCTTGCCCGGTGATCATGTCGAGGCCGTTTCGCTGGCATCGAGCCGGTGCGAGCATGGTTGGCGCACGCAACGGCCGGCGAACGACTGGCCCGGGTTCCTGGACAACTTCCGTCCATTGCTTGAGCTCGTGCGTACCGAGGCACGTCTGCTGGCCGAGCGGACGGGACTCGATCCCTACGACGCGTTGCTCGATCGCTACGAACCGGGCACTCGCGCCGCACACATCGACCAGCTCTTCGGCGAACTCAAGTCCTGGCTGCCCGGCCTGATCGAAGCGGCCTGCACGCGGCAGACCCGCATTCCCCTGATCGAACCGGTCGGGCCGTTTCCGGTGGCCGCTCAACGCGCGCTCAGCGAGGCGGTGCTGGATCTGTTCGGCTTCGACTGGGAGAAGGGCCGACTCGATGTGAGCGCACACCCCTTCACCGGCGGTGTGAGCGAAGATGTCCGTATCACCACACGCTACGACGAGGCGGACTGCCTGCAGGCGCTGATGGCGACCATTCATGAATGCGGCCATGCCCGCTACAGCCAGAACCTGCCCGCCGAGTGGGCGGGACGGCCCATTGGCCGGGCCAGATCGTTCGGTATTCACGAGAGCCAGAGCCTGTTCTTCGAATTGCAGATCGCCCGGCATCCGGCCTTTGCCCGGGTGCTTTCGCCACTGCTCGTGGCTCATCTGGGTGACCAGCCGGCGTTCGCCCCAGAGAACCTGGCGCGCCTGTTGACCCGGGTCGAGCGCGGCAAGATCCGCGTCGCGGCGGACGAGGTGACCTATCCGGCGCATGTGATCCTGCGCTACGAGATCGAACGCGCCCTCATCGCCGATGAGATGCAGGCCGAGGATATTCCCGCCGCGTGGGATGAAAAAATGGCGGCACTCCTCGGCGTCGATACCCGTGGCGACTTTCGCAATGGCTGTCTTCAGGATGTCCACTGGACCAAAGGCGCCTTCGGCTATTTCCCGTGCTACACGCTGGGTGCCATGTATGCAGCGCAATGGGCGGCGACCATCCGCCAGACCCTGCCCGACATGGATGCCTGCATCGCCCGGGGCGAACTGGCCGATATTCTCGACTGGCACCGGGCGCAGTTGTGGACGCAGGCCAGCCGGTGGGAGACCGCCGAACTGGCTCGCCGGGCCAGTGGCGAGCCGCTGGACGCTCGGCATTTCAGAGCTCACCTGGAGGCCCGCTACCTGAGTTGAGTGACGGCTCCTGACGATTTTCCCGACCCCTGTTTTGACGCGCGGTCGGGAACCGGAGATACTCGCGCCTTCATTTTCAAATGGCATATTTCGCGGGTTTCGAAGCATGGATTATTCGTTGGGAGACGCCTGGCAAGCCGCCAGTGGCGCAGGACCCTTCCTGACCGGGTTGTTGGGCTCGATGACGACCTTTGCCGTCCTGTTCGCAGGCCTTGGTGTCGTGCTCGCGGTGTTGTTCGTGGTCCTGGCCTATCGCAGCGGGGTGCTGCGGCGCGACCACCGGGGTTGGAATCTCGGCGCGAAGCTGTGGTACCCCCTGGTTCTGTGTCTCTTGCCCCTTGCCGGCGCAGCAAGCGGGGCCGCGTTCGGTGCTCACAGGGTCTGTGACCGTCTGATCGAAGATGCCCTCAAGCCCGCACTGGTTGCGGCCATGCCCGGTCTTCGCCAGGCCATGGCCGAGCGTCTTGCTCCGCTCAGTGACGACATGACCGTCACGGCCCGCGATCTGGTGCGCCCCATCGTTCAGGATCTGCTCTATGAGCCTGCGGACGACTCGTTCTCCGAGCGCCTCAAGGCGCGCTTGTTCAACGGGCTGCTCTACAAGGCGGGCGCTTTCGCGCTCACGCAGGCATTCGGTCGTGCGCTCGACGCGCTGCCCGAGGTCGTCAAGAGCCCCGATTCACGGGCAAGCGGCGATCTTGCCGCCTTTGGCGCGCAGTCGGTCATGAGCGTGCTGGCCGGCGCTGGCGCTCGGGCGGACTTTTCCCAACTCGACAAATCGGTGCCGCAGATTTTCACCGAGGCCATGCATGAACAGACGGCTGCCCTTTTTGCCGGCGTGTATCTGAGCATTGCGCTCTACGCCGTCGGCCTCGCCATGGCGATCGCCTGTGAAGCGCTGCTGTATTTCAGATTCTATCTGCCTCGGAGAGCGCGGCCTGGCCTTGCACCCGTGGCATGAACGCCGCAGGCCATGTCCATAAAGGGGCTTCAACACCGTCTGCCGGCTGCGTTTCGATTGATTTCTTGCCCCGACGGGTTTGGCCGACTACAGTGAAATTTCCCAGTCTGAAGGGAGAACACATGAAGCGTTTTGTTGCTGCGTTGCTCACGGCGTTCTTTACGCTTGGCACCGGATCGGCGGTTGCCGATGGATGCACAGGATCAAAAGCCAAAGACAAGGACGGCATGAGCACGATGTCGGGTACCCGGGTTTAGGTACCGTTCTTCTAGACGAAAAAAAGGGCCGGTCATGCCGGCCCTTTTTCATTGCGCATCGAGCTGATCAGCGCATGCAGACCGTACCGCCGATGTTCACCGTCTCGTTCGAGATCGGTTCGCCCGGGCCGGTATGGAAGGCTGAGGTACCCACCAGACGACCGGTGACAGAGCGGTATCCGCGAGAACCCAGAATGGTGAACTCTTCGACATCGGGTGCCGGGAAGGTGGAGTAGTCGATGGTGAAGCGGTCTTCGGTCACGATCTGCACGAAGAACCACTCGCTGGTACCCCAGAGTGTCACCACCGAGGTGGTGGCGCCCGAGGCAAACGGGCCATTCTGGTTCACGCCGCTGACGAACAGACCGTTATCGACGGCCTGAGCCTCCGGGAAGATGCGCTGGGCCGAGGCTGTCTCACCCTCCACCAGGATCTTGTGACCCGTGTTGAGCATGGTGATCACCCCGGTCAAGCCGCTGCCCACCAGACACGTGCCCGGCACCGCCGGATAGGCGTAGGTGGCGCCGACCGTGTGGCGCTCGATCAGGCGTCGCGTCGAGCGTTGCTCAAGCGCCGGACAGTCGGCCACATGAGACAGCTGCACTGTAAGTTCGACCTTGGCGGGCTCGAAGTAAGCCGGACACTGGGCGATCGTGGTTGGCGCCCCGGCGTTTGCCAGCGCAAATGAAGCAGATGCGCTCAGCGCAAACGCCACAAATGAATGAGACAGCTTCTTCATGGATCGAGTCCTTTCTTGTTTGTCGAGGAGTGTTTCGGCGCAGCTTTCCTCTGGGCGTTTTGCCAGTGTCAAGCACGACCAACACGCTTTGTAACACGTTGGCATGCGCAGGTTAAGCGTTGTTTCAAGATATTTGCTATCTATTTGGCATGTGCTGAAAACAGCCTTCAGGGGCTTTTATTCTTTGTGGAACCGGTGCCCAGTGTTCCCGATGCAAAAGGCGTATTTTGATGGTGATTTTTCGCCCGATTCGTGCGCTGACCCGTTAAGCATCGCGATCCATCATTTATTGCGGCTTTGCCCCTTTCCGGCACCCGGAGACCGTCACGGTTTGAAACCTTTCGACCGCGGCAGGTATGGTGGACCGCTCCCATGAGCACTGCGACTTTCTCCGAATGCCCGATCTCTGCCCCGATTCGACCCGCCGGACCCGACCTTCAATCGACAATGCAGCCTTCCTGCCGCGCCTGAGTACGGTCGAGCGGTTGCTCGTGATTCAGGATCTGGACGGGGTGTGCATGGACCTCGTGCACGATCCGCTCACACGAGAGATCGAACTGTCCTATCTGCACGCCGCGCGCCAGCTTGATGGCGAATTCTTTGTGCTGACCAATGGTGAGCACATTGGCAGCCGGGGGGTTAACCGTCTGGTGGAGGCTGCCTGTGGCGGGCTTGATGCGGCGGAAGAGGGCCTCTACCTGCCGGGCCTCGCGGCCGGTGGCGTCCAGTACCAGGATTGTCGAGGGCAGGTCGATCATCCGGGTGTGAGTGAGGCGGAGCTGGCGTTTCTGGCACAGGTGCCCGCCATGGCGAGCGACTGGTTGAGTTCGGTGCTCCAGGCCCCACCGTTCGATCTATCCGAATCCGACCGTCGCGATCTGGTCGCGCGGTGCGTGCTCGACAACCCGGTCTCGCCGACACTCAATCTCAACACCGCGTTTCAAGCGTTGAACCACCAGCCGGGGGCCTACGAGTTCTTGCAGCATCAGGCCGCGAAGTGGTGCGAGGGTCTGTTGGCCACGGCCGAGGCTGCCGGACTGGGCGATGCCTTTTTCGTCCACTACGCGCCCAACCTCGGGCGGGATGCTCACGGGGAGCGACTCAAACCTGCGCTCGACGGGCAGGCTGGGACGACCGACTTCCAGTTCATGCTGCGTGGTGGTGTCAAGGAGGTGGGCGTCCTGGTGTTGCTCAATCGTTATTACCAGCGCCTCACTGGCGAGTTTCCGCTGGGCGAGGGTTTCAACGCCCGAAACGCACCCCAGGGGCACGAAGCGCTTGTGTCGCTTGCCCGCGAGGCTTTTGATCCGGCCCTGATGCCGTGCATTCTCGGCGTGGGCGATACGCTCACCTCCGCGCCCGATCCGGACGATGCGGCGCGGCGGGTAAGGGGGGGCAGTGATCGTGGCTTCCTGACCCTGGTGCAGGCGCTGGGCGATGCGTTTGGCAGCGGCAATGTGGTGGCCTTTGTCGATAGCAGCGCTGGCGAGATTCGACGACCGGGGGTTCGGCTCGAATACCTTGCAGACGCCCCCGGTCGTGCGCTTGAGGGTATTTCGGATGCTGCCGATCCACTGGCCATCGATCTCATATTTGCCGAAGGGCATCGACAGTACCTGCGCTTTTTCGGCGAACTTGCGCGCCTGAGAAACGTGTCGCGGCGTGAGATGTGAATCAACCTGACGTTAATTTCGTCAAAAACACCTGAAATTGTCGCGATGATGCACCGATTCGGTGCAGTTTGAAAATTAATTCCCGCAACGTCGCGGAATTGTCGCAAGCCGGTGTTAGCATGCTTGCCTCAACGAAGTCCTCCCGCGAATCACGCAGCGACAATCACCTGCGATCACGGGATGCCTGGCGGCCATCGCGGTCCTGCTGCCAGCGAATCACCCGGCCGGCTCCGCGCCCGGCCCACTCGGATGGAACCCCTCATGCAACAACTCACGCCCCAAGGCCAAGCGATCGTCAATGATCTGGCCGCCCGCCACGGGTTCAGCACCGACGCCGTCACCCACATGATGTTCGCGGTGCTCAACGGCAACGGCAGTCAGGCCCAGTTCAGCCATGGCGAATTCGGTGGCTCAGGCCAGTGGATGCTCGGTGGCATGATCATGCTCGGCGACATGTTCAACAACTACCTCAAGGGACGGGTCGACAGTCTGTGCTCCGAGATCAGCAACATTCTGGCCAATCAGCCGGGCTTGCTGCGCTCCGGTAGCTTTCAGTCGCAGAGCCAGAGCGGCGGCGGCTATCAGCACCAGGCCAATGGCGCGGGCATGGGCGCATCCAGCCTGTTCGTGCCGGACCCGGAAGACAACTGGTGGCCGCAGGACCTGGGCAGCCCGAATGCCACCGGCGCGCAGAACAATGTGCGCTACGCCTACTTCGCCAACGCGCGTCGACTGGCCGTCAAGACCGGTGGCGAAGTGTGGGTGTATGACACGCTCGACCACAACATCGGTGGCTTCTCGCAACAGCAGGGCTACGGTAGCGACATCGTGTTCGGTAGCCAGTACGGTACGGTCATTCTGTCGTCACTGCCTTTGGTGTCGCGAAACGGGCTGCACGTCAATCAGCCCGTGAGCCCGCCACCGAGCGCGGCCCCGGCGCCGGCCGCTGCCCCCATGCCTGCGGCGGGCGGCAATAGCGACGACATCTTTGCCACCATCGAACGTCTGGCCGACCTTCAGAGCAAGGGCGTCATCAGCGCCGAGGAATTCGCCACCAAGAAAAGCGAATTGCTTTCGCGTCTGTAATCGCCGACGCCGGATCGGTCGAACGGCGCCGTTGCTTTCGGGCAGCGGTGCCGTTTTTCATTTCGGGCGGGTTTGGCCGCGTCAGCGACGCTGTTCGAGCAGCTTGACGACCCGCAGCCGGGTGGCATCGTCTGGATGCACTTCCATTGCCTGACGGGCATAGTCGATCGGCAGGCGCCCGGTCAGATCCCTGAGCATCGGGTTCGCGCCGTGGCGCAGCAGTCGTGATAGCTGATCTGCGTCGGGGCTGACGACCGCAATATGGACGGCGGTCATGCCATTGACCTGCAGATCCCGCGCGTCGATATCCACCCCCTGGGCGAGCAGTTCGTTCAATACCGCCTGCGCCTCTCCGGCGTCACGCATGATGCTGGCCCACTGGGCGCCAGCCTGCCTGTTCAATGCCACCCGCTCGTCGTCCGAGAGCGAACTGCCAAAGAA
The DNA here is from genome assembly GCF_017309585.1 of Nitrogeniibacter aestuarii. Taxonomy (NCBI): domain Bacteria; kingdom Pseudomonadati; phylum Pseudomonadota; class Betaproteobacteria; order Rhodocyclales; family Zoogloeaceae; genus Nitrogeniibacter; species Nitrogeniibacter aestuarii. Next base: position 1,986,339 of record NZ_CP071321.1, read on the forward strand.
GGAACGCTCGCACGCCCACCGCACCGGTACCGGCCCGTTATCCATGCAGGCCAGCAGGTGCGGAATGCCTTGTGAGCGAATCGAGCCGGCCACGACGAAGCTGACCGCAATGGCAACGAGAGCAAGGGCCATGACAAGGTATATCGCGCGTTTCATTCAGAGGATGGGCTTGAACAGACAGTGGCCGAGCATACCGGAGTTCGGTTCCTGCAGCCGCCGGGTGGTGCGTTCACGGCCCATTGTCCCGATGGCTTTCGTCCTGTCGCGATCCAGCCCGGCCGCATCCGTCTGCTCCGGTCAGTTAAATATGTCACTCGGATGCAATGGGGAAGGGTGGTTACAATCGTCCGGATTGAATCGATTTGTAACGAAGTCTTGCCCATGCGTCATGGTGCCGGCTCGCAGGTTCAGGCGTTCCGATGCGCCTGACGTGCGTGACCGGCCCGGGCGGATACGGAGAAAGCCGTCTTGTATTGCGCCCAATGTGAATCCGAACGCCCGCCCGAAGAGTACATCTGCAAGGCCTGCGGCGCCTTGCTCACCCACGCCCCCCACGACCCGGACGAACCGGTTGAAACGGCTCACGAGCCTGCGCCGTCGGGCAACCCGATCGTCAGGCACTGGAAGGGCGATTACTCACTGGGCGTGTCCTACTGGGTTTTCGGCGTTCTTTTGACGCTGGTGATCGGCGCAATTTCAAGCTCGATGAAATCGAGCGACAACGTCTCGGTGATGACACCGATGGCCGCCGGCTACTACATCGCCTTCGCGTATCTGTTCGTGCTGACGATCACGGTCTGGCAACTCGTGGGCATCTTCCGGTCGGCGAGAAAGCACACCTCGCGTGGCGGGTCCCGGGGGTGGGCCGTCATTGCAATGATCATGGTCGGCTTTGGCGTGCTGAAGGTCGGCGTCGATATGTCGAGATCCGGCATTCCGATTCTGCGCATGGCCTCCCGCATGATCACCAATGAGGACACCATGCCGGCCTATCAACTGCGCCGGTTCAATCAGGACACCGAACTCGAACTGACAGGCGGCATGCCGTTCGGCACGGCGGCGGCCGTGCGCCGTGAGCTTGAGGCATATCCGGGGATTCGCGTCGTCCACATGAACAGCCTCGGCGGGCGCATCGGCGAGGCGCTGCAGCTCATCCGGCTGTTCGAGCAGCACAAGGTGACCACGTACACCTCGTCCGTCTGCGTCAGCGCATGTGCGATCGCGTTTCTCGGAGGGGAAGAGCGTTACATCAGCGAAGATGCGAAGCTCGGCTTTCACTCCAGTTCCCTGGGCGATATCAAGGCCGATGCCGACGAACTCAATGCGCCGGTGCTCAAAGCCATGGAGGCGCGAAAGATTCCGCGCTACTTCGCCAAACAGTCGGTGGAAACCCCGCCCGACGACATGTGGTTTCCCTCCCATGACGAACTCAAGCGCGCGCGTGTGGTGCATGCGGTGGTCGATCGCAACCGGTTCGGCATTTCCGGTGTGGCGAGCTGGCAGGATGTCGATCGCCTGGAGGCCGACCTGCTCAAACTGCCTGCAATGGCCGCCATGAAGCGGTTCGATCCGGACAATTTCGCCGCCTTGCGCGACCAGATCTCGAAAGGTCTGGAAGCCGGCTTGCCATTGCTGGAAATCACCCATCGCACACGGATCTACTTCTCCGACGTGATGGTGCCGGCCTATGTACGTACCGCGCCCGACGGACCCCTTGTGCGTTACTGGCAGGTACAGCTCGACGAGATGAATTTCCTGTTCAAGCGCGACCCCCAGTTGTGCTTCAACTTCCTGATGCCGCAGATGGCGAGCGAACCCGTGGATGTGGATCGCATCATGCCGATGGCACTCAAGCAGGCCGATCTCGACGCGCTCGCTCAACTGATCGAAGGTGCTGCCACCCATCCGATGGGCTTCGACTACACGCCTGAGGTCCAGGCGGATCTGGAGGCTGTTTTCGAGCGCTTGAGCGCACGCGACCCGCACAGCGTGGAAGTGATCCAGCAACTGGGGAACGGAGAGATCGCAGCGCCAGCGCCTTACTGCAAGGCCATCATCGGGTTGTATAGCGAAATATTGAGCATTCCCGACCCGGCACGACGCGGTGCTCTGCTCCGGTACATGATGGACAGTTGAGGGCCGCGCGCGCTCGCGAACGGGCAGCGAAGATCGCTTGTTCTCGGGCGTGGTTCGTCGGGCCTTCGACTCGCAGGGCGCAGTGGGGTCAAGAAGGCGTTGCCAGCCCCCCACGAGGCTGCGGCCGACCGGTGAGGCGTGCATCCGGGCGCTGGCCAGCAAAGAAAATCGGCCCCGCAGGGCCTAATGCCGTTCAGTTACGGCACGGTTCCTCCCCCTTCAAGGGGGACGTCAGGAGGGGGATGGGGTTTGAGCAGCCCTGTTTCACCCCATCCCCACCGCAACCCTCCCCTTGAAGGGGAGGGAGCGACCCGTCCATGAGGCTCGGATTCGCTTGACTGAACGGTTTTGCCCCGCAGGGCCGATTTTCACGGGCAAGCGTCGTGCGTCAGTGCCTCAATGCCCCAGCGCGACAAACGCCTCCATCACCAGGCTCGGGTTCTTGCTGAGTTTGTCCTTCCATTCGCCCAGCTTGCGGCGCGTCTGGATCAGCCCGCGGATGGCGCCGACATGGTTCGGCTTGCCGATGGTGATGGCGCCGATCATGCGGTCATCGTTGAAACACAGGCGGGTGTAGAGGTTGCGCTCTTCGTCCACCGTTTCGACCATCTCGCCGCCCTCGACCCCTTGCCAGATACCGAAGGTGTGGGAGATGAGCCCGGCCGTGTCGAGCACGTTCATCGACAGGCTGCCGCGGTAGGGCAGCTTGCGGCCGGCCATGTTCATGGCGGCTACGCGACCGTGTTCGGTCGAGGTCGGCTGCAGCGCGTGCACCACCCAGCCCCCGGTGGAGAAGTCGCGCCCCTGGGCCACGTCGCCTGCGGCGTAGATGTGCGGAACGCTGGTCTGCATGTATTCGTCGACCACGATGCCCTGGTCGATATTGGCGCCGGTGCCTTCCAGGAAGCTCACATTGGGCTTCACGCCCGTGGCCAGAATGATCAGGTCGGATTCAATGGTCTGGTTGTCCATGACCAGTTTGGGGCCCGGCTCGATGCGCTCGGTCTTGCCCTTGGTGATGACATTCACGCCCTTGCTCTCGAGCCAGCGCTGGATCATGGCGCTGCCGGTGGGGGTCATCATGGTGCGCAGGATCTGGCCCGCGCGACCGGCGATCACCGTCAGATCGACACCCCGCTGCAGGAACGACTTCATGCACACGCCGGCGACGAAGCCGGCGCCGATGATGGTGACCCGCGTGCCGGGCGCGAGCTTGGCGGCGATGGTGCGCGCGTCGTCCAGCGTCCAGCAGGTGACCACGCCGGGCAGGTCGGTCCCCGGCAGCGGCGGCAGGGAAGGGGACGAGCCCGTGGCGACCAGCAGGCGGTCGTAGTCGAGCACCGTACCGTCATCCAGATCCACCGTGCCGCCATCGGGGCCGGCATGCACCTGCAGCGCCTTGTTGTTCAGGTACTTGACGCGCAATTCGTCGAAATGACCGGCCGTCTTGCGCTGGTGGGCACCGCTTTCCTGGATGTCGCCGTTGAGAATGTACGGAATGGCCATGCGGGCATAAGGCTCGCCCGGCTCGCCGCTCACCAGGGTGATCTCCCCGGTCGGGTCCTGCTGGCGCAAGGTCTCTGCAGCGCGAACGCCCGCAGGGCCCGCGCCGATCAGCACGTATTTCATGTGTCGTCTCTCCCTTTGTCAGAAGAAACAGGCCGGATGTCGACCTGTCACTTCCCCCTCCTCAAAGCCCCCGGGCGAGTGATTGTTGTCTTGGCACACCGTGCCTGAAGCCGGGGTTCGCTGTTGCTGGCGAAAATTGTAGTGCACGAAGCCTGCCCGCGAAAAGCACCATCGTCGTGCTTAGTCATCGCCTGTCAGGTGCGCAGCATTTTGCGGCCTAGAGCATGTCAAGGGGGCTGGCCGCGTGCGGTGGCGCAAACAGGGCATCGAGGGCAGCCAGCGTGTCGGCATCCAGCGCGGTGCGGGTGGCGGCGAAGTTGTCGTCCACATGGGCGGGTGTTCCGGCTTTCGGGATGGCAATGATGCTCTCCTGATGCAGTAGCGAGGCCAGGGCGAGCCGGGCCGGCGTCATGCCCAGCGAGCCGGCCAGATCACACAGGCCGGGGTGATCGAGCATGCGGCCTTGCTCGATGGGGGAGTAGGCCATCACCGGCATGTTCCGCTGCCGGCACCAAGGCAGCAGATCCCACTCGATGCCGCGCCGCCCAAGGTTGTAGAGCACCTGGTTGGTGGCGCAGCGAAGGCCACCGGGGGCGCCGAGCAGGGCGCGCATGTCGTGTACGTCGAAATTGCTCACGCCCCAGCGCTTGATCTTGCCCTGGGCCTGCAGCTTGTCGAAGGCGGCCACGGTTTCATCCAGCGGCACGCGCCCGGGCCAGTGCAGCAGGTAAAGATCCAGGCACTCCACCCCGAGCCGGCGCAGACTGGCCTCGCACGATTCGGGCATGGCGGTGGCGCTGGCGTTGTAGGGATAGACCTTGCTCACCAGAAAGAGCCCGTCGCGCCGACCGCGAATCGCTTCGCCCACCAGGGCTTCCGATGCGCCGTCGCCATACATTTCGGCGGTGTCGATGAGCGTCATGCCCAGATCGATGCCGCGTTGAAGCGCCGCGATCTCGCTGGCGCGCTTGTGGGGGTGCTCGCCCATCATCCACGTGCCCATGCCAAGGGCGGGGACGCGGGCGCCGTCGGGAAATTCGATACTGCGCATGTCCGACATGGCTCCTGATCAAGCACGCCCGCTGTTGGCGGTTGCTTCGCTGCGCGAATGCGGCGGCGTGGTGTCGGGCGTGCGGTGACTCCGATGCCTGAGGATACGCCGCCAACGCCCGATCGGGGCGGTCAGATCCGGAAACGACTGGTCGTGCCCGCCAGCTCCGTGGCCAGGTCGCGCAATTGACTTGCGTTGTCGGCCAGCGCTTGAATCGCCGTGCTGTTCTGCTCGACCTCTCTCGCAATCCGGTCCACGGCACCCACGATCTCGTCGCCGGTGTTTTTCTGCCGGTTGACCGCATCGGTGATGGCGTCCATGCCCTCTGCGGTGGCACCCACCGCGTGGCCGGCCACCGACAAGGCTTCACTCACATCGCTCATGCGCTCCTGGGTGGTCCGGATCGCGCTGATGCCGTTGGCCGTGACGGACTTGGCGCTTTCCGAGCGCTCGGTAAGGGTACGGGTGACCTGATCGATTTCGTTGGCGGCCTGGGCCGACTTCTCGGCCAGCTTGCGCACTTCGTCGGCCACCACGGCAAAGCCACGCCCCTGTTCGCCGGCACGCGCCGCTTCAATGGCCGCATTGAGTGCCAGCAGGTTCGTTTGCTCGGCAATTTCGCGTACGTGGCCGGTCATCTTCGTGATGTTGCCCGCGCTTTCCACGAACGCAGACGTCGCTTCGCTGATCTGCTCGATGGCCTCGCGAACGGCATTCATCTGATTGCCCACCGCATTGACGGCCTCCTGACCCCGACGGGTCTCGGAGAGACTGTTGGAGGACTGAACCTGAACGTCGGCCGCATGGTCGGCAACCTCGGCATTGCCGGTCGACAAGAGCTCGGCGGCGTTGGCCACCTCACGTGCAGACGCGCTCTGACGGCGCGACGATTCGCCCACGCATGCCGACATGGTGGCCATGTTTTCGGTCGCCTGGGAGACGCGGGTGGCGCCGCGTTGCAGTTGGTCGATCAGCTCGCGCAGCGACGAGGACAAGGCGTTGAACGCATTGGCAATCTGCCCCATCTCGTCGTTGTTGTGATCGTCGATGCGCACGGTGAGATCGCCGCTGGCCATCAAGCGGCCACTCTCGGAAATGCGCTGGATCGATCGCCGCAGCGAGCGGCCGATCGCCCACATGACGAGGAGGGTGAGCACGATCGCGCCGACGGCCAGGCCGACATTGAGCACAAGATCGGTACGCGCGGTTGCCCGGTGTGCGTCGAGCACGAGTTGAAGTTCTTTCGCCAGCTCCGTGGCCAGCACCACTGCCTGATGCAATGTCGAATTCGCGCTCTCGCCGATCTCGCCTGCGCCCACCATGTTCGAGTTCCCCTCGATCACGCGCCCGCGAATGCGCTCGGTGGTTTCGGCGAACCCCTCATACAGTGCAGAAAACACCGGTGCCAGGCGTTCTGCTCGCGCCGGGGCGCTACTTTCAAGGAGGTGTTCGATCTCGGTCAGGGACTTGATCTGGGCGGACGACAGCTCCATGGCACCACCCAACTGAGCGAGCTTGTCCGGATCGTCTGAAAAATTCTCGGCCATCGAGTAGCCAAGGTCCCGCATGCGGCTGGTGTACTCGATCAGTGGCGGGATGATCCGGATGCTTGCATCGGCCAGCGCGCGCGTTTCGGTGTCGGTCGTGTTGCCCAGATCGGTCAGTTGGGCGGCGCTGAACCAGTGCTGCATGACGCTGTCGAGCCAGGCATTCTGTTGCGCGGGCGTCGAGCCCCCGCCAAATGCACCCGGCGGTTCGCTCACCGCGGGCCATTGCTCGGCCAGCTCATCGAGTGATGGCGACACCGCTGCCAGGGTCGCGTGCTCGGAGCTCATGGCCCGGGCATGTTCAAGTGCCGCGACAACCTTGTCGCGTGCCACCACGGTGGCTTCTTCGGCGTCGTCGTCGCCAAAGCTCACACCGCTGCGCAACGCACGAAAACGCTGCGCCGGGACAATGATGTCGAGCAGGGCCGATGAATACGCGGCGCCTGTCGTCTGTCGGTCAAGTCTTTCGACTTCCTTGATTCTCTCGCTCGCCAACTGCGCAAGCATCATCCCCATGCCGCCGAGCGCGACAATGCACACCACGATCATTTTCTGACCGATGGTGAGCCGGATTCCGGTATGGCCCATCTGTTCTCTCCAGAGTGCTCTTGGTCTAATTCCAAAGCGAGCAACTCTCCCTCGCGCGGCTGCCGCGGCTGCACCTGCATTGGATGCATTGTTCTGACTCTGATGTCGGCAGAAAACGCCCCGGCTTGAGGGTGCAGCGCGCCAGGCGTGCTTTCCGTCAGGCAAAAAAAGAGCCGCAGATGCGGCTCTTGAAAAGAAGAGATGAGAGTGAATCCGTGCCGCGTTCAGCGGTCGTCGGCATCCCGATTGACGGAGGCTTCGATACCGCCCTCGATCGCCGTGGCAAAACCGGAGGCCACGTAGGCACGCTGGCTGGGCGCAAAGCGCGGTGCCAGCAGACCGTCGTTGATCTCGCGGGTCACGGCAAAGCGGTTGAAGTCGTTGGCCGACAGGTACAGATCGCGCCCGGTCAGCACCTCGGTGCCGTTCGGGATCTCCCGCAGGATGCTTGCTTCGCCAAACGAGATGGCGCCGTCGCCATTGGCGTCGAACTTGGCCACCTGATGCTGGTAGGCCATGTACAGACGGGTCGGCAGGCCGACACCCGGTGCGAACGATTCGGTGCGCACGAACACGTCGAGCAGAATCTCGTTGGCCACGTTACTCGGGATGAAGCGGTTGCGGCTCTCGGCCTGGGTGAAGTTCACCTCGTCTTCGGTGCGGTCCGGGTCACGCGGGTCGAGCGGATTGTCGCCCAGCGCGGCTCGGCGCAGTTCGTCGATGATGCGCACCGGGATGTCATCAGAGAGCAGCGCATCGGCAGAGGGCGGCACGATGGACGGCGTTTCCACCGCCGGGCGTCCGTCCAGACCGCCGGTGAATGGCAGCTCATAGAGCGGGAAGGTCCAGTTGGTGCCCGGGTTCAGTTCCCAGTAGGCGTGCACGTCGCTCTGCTGCAGCGAGTTGAAGGCACCGATACTTACCGGGAAGCCCACCGTATTGCCCAGATCGCCATTGGCGAAGTTGTCTTCGGCAGAGGGGAAGCGCACCGCCTGACCGTCGAGCGTGAAGATGTCGCCAGGCTTGTTGGCGCCCTCGGCGGAGCGGGCGCGCAGTGCATCGTAGTCGGCCCGGGTCATGGTGCCCCAGGGATTGACGCCCTGAGCGTCCAGCTCGGCGATTACGGTCGGCACGGTCAGGTCGCGAATCAGCCAGCCTTCGTACCAGCCAGCTTCATTGTTGATCACGAACAGGCCGGAGATGTCGGTGAAGATGTCCACGAAGGCAGCCGGGTCGGCGGCGGTTTGCGGGTCGCCGGGCAGGCCTTCCTTCGGCTCGAACACCATGCGCACCGCGCCCACCGTGGGCAGCCCGCCGTTCGCCGTGTTTGCGCCGGTCTGGATGGCCTGGTCGTTGATGCCGGCAATCGGGCCGGTGAACGGGTTGGCTTCGAACTCGGTCGTGTCGAGCAGGTAGTAGCGGAACAGCAGGCTCGGCTCGTCGGCCTCGGCAAACACCGTCAGCGGCGATTGAGAGTGCGGGCGCTTTTCCAGTTCAACAATGCGGTCGCACAGATCGAGCGGCAGGGGCGCAACGTCACCGCGCCGGCGCAGCTGGCGAACGCTGCGCGTGTCGCCGGCCTGGGGGCGGGCGCACTCATGCGCACCGCGGCCCTTGCGGTTCTTGAACGCCGTCTTGATCTGCTCAAGATGCGACTTGTGGAACTTGGGCGATGACTCCGGCGCGGCGCTGGCCACGTTGGTCAGGGCGATGGTGCCAACCGCGGCCATCGACAGGGCGAGGCCAAGCGCCTTGGGGCGCAGTTTCGTGTGTTGAGTCTTCATGGGTTTCTACCTTTGCAGTTGCGTCAGAAAATTCGCCGTGCCAGCCACGTCGTCATGGCCAGCCACGCGTACTCGAATCGAGTAGCGGTTTTGTGCAGTTGCAATAAGGCAGGTTCCTGCACCCGGGGCAGAACCGGAGCATCGGCAAATGATTCGGGCGTATCGGTCAGAATTCGGGCTCAAATCAAGCCGCGAGCACAGCCCGGCGCCGCTCGGGTCTCGCCGGCAGGCAGCCGCCAGACGGCCCGGCACGCCCAGGCGACCCCGCCCGGGCAAATCAACGACCCGTGTCAGTCAGGCCGAATGGCTGGATGGAAAGGAGGCCGATTGATCGGCGCATGTCTGCTGCAGGAGGCGGGCCGTCCGGGCGGATCGAGATTGCAGCGACTCCGCGCTACAGGTTGCGCGCCGGAAAGCCCGGTCCACCGGCCTGTCACGCCATCCCATTGGAATTTTTGCTTGCCAGAAAGCCCGTGCTTCCTTAGCGTAGGGGGACGTCGTGCTTCGTGGGTGCGGCGTACAGGCCCATTGCACCATGGAGGGCGCTTTTCAGTGGCAAAACCTCGACTTCTTTTCAGTATTGTCCTCGCCATTGCGGCGAGCACGGCCGTGGCGGGCAAGCGTGTTCCCTTGCCCGGTATTGATAACGCGCTGGCCGATTGCCTCAGCATCGAACCCAAGCGCATGCGGCTCGAACGCGGCCAGGCGGTCCTCGATGCCGACGTCACCCTCGCGCGATCCATCGGCGAATGCGGCTGCACATCGGCTATGGCCGCCTATCACGCCATCGCCACGCGGGGTGAGCGCAAACAACGGCTTCCACGCGGGGAAGTGGCGCTCAAGACCGGTGGCCTCAAATCCCTCGTGCTGGGGGATGGGCGCAGCGTCATCAACGCCACAGGGGTGGTGGTGGCACTGAGCTGTTCAGGCGCGTAGTCACCTTTGGCGATTGCGTTTGCGCGCCGTCGCGCGTGTGCGGGCGACGCCAGCCGCTGGCCGGGCGTATCGATGCGCCCGAAAAGGCCTTTGAGCGAAGCCTCATTCGCCATCAACCGCGCTGACGCGGGGCTCGATGCCGGCATGCAAGCGCTGACTCCCGCTGATGCCGCAGACCCCGTTCTATCCCCGGACCCGCCCCTCAGCCACCTGCGTTCGGGCGATTTCCCATACGGAAGGCGCCGGGCGAAACGCCATAGGCCGCCCGAAACACACGGCTGAAATGCGCCATGTTGTTGAAGCCGCATCCCATGGCAATCGTCGTCACCGAGTCGTGGGCGCGCAGGCAGCTCGCCAGTTGGCGACGGCTTGCCTCAAGGCGTTGGCGGGTGAGATGGCGCATCGTCGAGGTGCCCTCCGCGGCGAACAACTCGTTGATGTAGCGCGCAGAGAGCCCCACGCCGTGGGCGATCGCGGCGGCATCGAGCTGCGGGTCGGCAAAGTGGCAGGCAATGAACTGCTTGACCCGCGCCAGCGCGAGGCCACGATGCCTGGAAAGGTTTTCGGGTTGCGGGTTGGCGTCATTGATTGCAAGCGCGAACAGGTCCAGCGCTTGTTCCGACAAGTCGAGGAACTGAGCCTGGCCCAATTCGCCCAGGTGCTGCGCGGTCGAGCGGATCAGCGTCGAGGCCACCGCGGCGATGCCGTGCCCGCCACCGATGGGCGTCGCGGTCAGATCACCGGGGTTTCGAACCCGCTGCCGCAGCAGCGCGCGGGGAATCGAGATCAGGATCTTCGAGAAGCACGACGGAATCTCGATGCGATGGGGCTGGGTGGCATCGTAGAAACTCATCTCCCCGGGCTTCAGAAACACCTCGCGCCCGCCCTGCGCCAGGCGGTAACGGCCTGCGGTCAGCACCACGGCGAAATAGCAGTCTTGCGCGGCTTCCGACGGCTCTTGTGGCAAGCGCTCAAGAACGATCGGGTTGGAGCGGATCGGCGACAGCCGCATGCCGTGACGGCCCGGGTAGATCCACATGTCGTTGTACAGCCGGCGGTCCTTCGGCGGCGTAATCTCGACGTTGGCGTACTCGCGCCCGATGACCTCCTTGAGCCATTCCAGACGGTGGGGGGCGCTTTGCTGCGCGGTGCAGAAGCGCTGGCCACCGAGCCGCGCCAGGCTGTCTTGTCGCCACTCGTCCATGTCTTGCGAAGCCGACCGGTTCATCGCACGCACACCGTCCAGGTCAAGAAAATCCACCGTTTGAGAATAGCCGACCGCATGCGGCGTGTCATAGGCTCGATGCCATCGTGACAACCAAGGAGGCGGACGCCATGTCTCGAGACACCAATCACACGATCAACATCATGATGCTTCGCGGCGCCTGTCTGTGGATTCTGATGGCCCTCGCGCTGGCCTGGACTCTGGTCGGGCTCTACAACGAGGTCGGATTGCTGAAGTCCATCTTTCCGGGGCGGCCGGCCCGGGTCCTGCAGGGGCACATCGACTTCCTGCTGATGAGCGCCCTGATTCTCGGCTTCTTCGCCACCCGCGTGTGGTTGCCGTGGCACGTCCGCTGGGCGATTGTGGTCGGCGCATTCACGAATTCCAGCCTGTTCGTCCTCATGGCGATGTTCCCGAGCGTCGATCCGCTGCACGAGAGCTTCGCGCCCTCGAGCACCGGCAATACGGTGTTCAACGTCTATCTTTACGCCAGCCTGCTGCTGACGAGCTACGGTTTCGGCAAGGCGGCGGTACTGGTGCTCAAATCGACGCTGCCGCACCGGCATGCCGCCCGGCACGGCAATGCCCCGGCGCAAGACGGGGACTACCGGGTCCAGAACGGTTGAGCGCCCGTTGGGGAGATCCGGGGGCAGACCCCGAGGTTTCCCCACATCGTCATCCCCACTGGCGCGCGCCACTGCGCGAGCCTGCCGCCGACGGCCTCAGGCCGCTTCCGCCTCGGCGTCAACAATCCGTTCGGTGAATTCATTCTTCTCCGACGCCGCCATTACCAGATAGCGCCGCGCCCGCGTCATGCCCACGTAGAGCAGGCGGGCGTTCTTGGTGCGTTCACTCGTTATTCTTGCACCAAATTTAAGTGCAGGAATCCGTCTGTGAATTAGGTCACTTGGCCTCAGTGACACGTGCTGTGTAGAGTCACCCTAATTGCATCACGATGTAACGGGCATGATTCTCAAGAATGCCGACGACAAGGCGTCGTCGATTGCGCAGCTCGAACTGCTTCTCAAAACCGGCCGGGTGCCGGACAAGCAGGTCAAGCACGTCGAAAAAGAAGTCCGCCTCATCAAGGCCGGCATCAAGGGGGAGGCTGAAGCCGCCTACCTCATCGACTTCTACATGAAAGACAGCAAACGAACCGCTGTCATCCATGATCTGCGCCTGGAGCTGGCTGATGGCCGTGTGGCGCAGATTGACCATCTGCTCATTCACCACACCTACCGCTTCTACGTCCTTGAGACCAAGCACTTCAACCACGGGCTGAAAATCACCGACGAAGGTGAATTCCTGCGCTGGAACGACTGGAACAAAACCTACGAAGGCTTTCCATCACCCATTGAGCAGAACCAGCGTCACGCGCTGGTGCTGGCCCGGAAGATGGAAGAAATCGGTCTGCCGAAAGCTGAAATCAAATCGCTGATACTCGTCGCGCCCCATGCGCGCGTGATCCGCTCCAAGGTTTTCGATTCGTCCATGGTAGTGAAAGCCGACCAGTTTTTGACCGCGCTGGAAAAAGACCTCGAAAACGCCGGGGTATTCAACGTGCTCGGTGGATTCGCCAAAGCCAAATTCATTGGTTCGGTCGAAGAGATCGGCAAAAAAATTGCTCGCTACCATCGCCCAACCAAAATCAACTACGTCGCCAAGTTCGGCCTGGCTAATGCCAAGCGACCAGCCGCTGTCCAAGCAGAAGCGGCAGAACACGCCCTTGTGGAAACGGTGGAAGCCGTTTTACCAGCCGGCGCCGCCATCGATGATGAGCGTCCACCGAAGGCTGCATTTATCTGCCGCCATTGCAGCAGCGACATGCTGGCAATCGAATACGGCCGCTATGGCTACTACTTCAAGTGCAAGGCCTGTGGCGGCAATACACCAATCAAACTTGGCTGTGGGGTGGAAGGCCACAAAGAGCGACTCAGAAAGGCCGGCGCCCGGTTCTATCGTGAGTGTGAAGCGTGTGGCTCAAGCGTGTTGTACTTCTGTAACGAATAGCGCTTGAGTGCAAATGAACCAGAGGGCTGCCAACGACCGCGCCCGTGTTGTTGAGAGATGAACAGATGAAAAATATCAGGCGGCTTCTGCTGGGAATCACTCTTGTCTTCATAGGAAACACCGTGCTCGCCCATGGGGGTGGTTGCCGCAAGAATTCGCCGCCGGGGCAGTGCTGCCACAAGGATAGCCGTACCGGGACTGTTCACTGTCATTGATTAATGGCGATTTTCCATAGCGATAGTGGGCTCACGGCCAAGGCGGATGAGATTTTTCTCAGAATGGGTGATGTTGGAACGCAAGACCTGACCCTCATAAGTAAGTAAGTAAGCGTTCGCGCTTAAAAATGTGCGTGGGGAAGGATGAAGGGCATACGGAAAGGGTATGACGTTCTTGAGCGTGTGCGGCGGAAAGCACCGTATGTTGGGGCTTCATGACATACGCGGTTGGGTAGTGTCTGTGAAGTGGGTCACTTTTCGGGAGTGAGGTGGTGTGTGTAGAGTTGTTCACAATTGCATCGGGATGTAACGGGCCGTCGCGATGAAGGCGCCGAAGCACCTTAGCTGTATCACTTTAGTGATGCGAAGAACTTGGAATTCAAGACATATTCCTGATTGATTTCTTTGCCGCAAACCGATTGTTAAAACTAGATAATAGCCATGACAACGAACTTTTCGACTGAATTTCCAATTAATGCTGAACGCAGTGTCTCCGACGTTGTTCGCCTCGCCTGTCAATGGATCTCTGGTAGCCCTCATACGGCGATCCTTGATAGTGAGTTGGTTGATCTCCCAATTGACTCTGAGAGAAAAGTGAATGCGCCAGGTGAAGAAGTGACCGTCGCAATTGTGCGGCCTCAAGGTTACGAAGTGGGAGGTATGCGTTACGTTAGAACAGAGGATGGCTTGGAGTGGACGACCACAATTGTTGCGCACAAGACAAGTGATAAACATCTTCTTAGCATTCAGGTTTCATGCGAGGCGATGAGTACTGCGGTTCAGCTTCCTCCACCTAAAAAACCATATTTTATTCGTCAGGCTCTCGATAATCTCGGAGGGGGCATGGATGGCGAGATTCCCGTGTCTGATAAGCCAATTCGACTTGCAGAAGGCGAGGCGGGAGTCGCGGCAGCTCTTATAAAAGGCCTAGCAAAAAACAAACTTCCGATAGTGTATGTAAGTTGCGGTTTTGACGGCATGCTTCTTGTTGATCCTAGTGAGCTCGCTCGATACGTTTCTGGAATGGCACATGTAATAGTCGAGCCTAGCAGAGAGTTTTCATATCAAGTAAAAAACCTTACGACATCAAAAAACGCTTTTGGCGGCACCGTTGGAGTTTATTGGCCTGAAAGTGATGCCAAGAAGTCATATTTCGTTGACGATGGTAAGGTTGATAAAAGAACAATGCAGCTTGAAATTGCAAAAGACATCAGGCTTGCTCTCGCTAATCGCCGACTGAGATCAACATGTACTTGGGGTCATCTCCAAGAAACTATATCCCGGAATCGATACGAGTTGCTGAAGTCTCAGGGATCAACGGAACTTCAAGAATACGTCGATGTGTTTGAGGCGGAGCAGGCAGCCAAGGATGAAAAGCTAATTGAAGCGGAGCAAGAAATATCTCGATTGCATTCTGAAATTCGACGGCTCTCGGCATCGGTTGATTCTTGTAGTGCAGGATTTATTTCAGCGGGCGAAGAGCAAGATCTCTATACGAACGAGATTCGTGAAATTGTCATCGCTGCGCTACGGGAAGCATATAGGTTGTCCCGAGAAGGTAGCCGTCGGCAGCATGTTCTTGCGGATCTCTTGGCGAAGAACAAGACTTTGAATGGTAGTGAAAAAAATCAGGAAGAGATAAAGAATTTATTTCGGGCCTATCGAGATATGGATTCGTCAACGCGTACAGCTTTGAATCGACTGGGGTTCTCATTGTCTGAAGAAGGGAAGCACTATAAATTGGTTTTTCAAGGTGATGGGCGATACACGGTTACTCTGCCCAAAACGAGTAGTGATCACAGGGCGGGAAAGAATATTGCGAGCGACATAAACAATCTTATCTTTTAGTTCCTCGTGAGTTGTTTTTTATGTTTTACGTAATTTCATGTTTTTGTTCAAAATACTGCTTGAATGTGTTTTTAACAACAATAAATATGAAAATAAAAACGGCCCGAGTTTGAGGCGTTTTTATCTGCTGAGTTCGAGGTTTGCTCAGTCTTCATAAGCCTACATTGGCACACAAGTACGGAACAGATTCCGGTCCCCATACACATCATCTAGGCGATTCGCGCTTGGCCAGAACGTGTTGTCCGCCACCTAGGGCAGGGGAAGACGCCTTCCTGGTTGTTGCAGGGGCGATCCCAGTCGGCGAATACGTCCGCCTGGCTGTGTCGGTCTAAGAATTCTAAGACGATAGTTTATGTTGTTTCTCTATGGTCGGTAGTAGATCGGGGTTATGGTTTCCGCTGCCTCTATCATTCTCGCTCTTTCGTTCATTTTGTGGCGTCGGAGATCGAGCTGGCTTATTAATAGACAGGTTGCATACATGCAAAAAAGTAGTGTGGTAAGAACAACGAGCTGAGGTGTATAACAAGAGTCGTCGTTGTTTTTTGCTGCAAACGAAGAAAGTAGGGCCATCGCCCCGAGCCCAAGGGAGCTGTAGTAAATGGATACTAGTTCAAAGAAAATAAGCCCGTCTCTTGTCAGCAGTTTTTTTGTGGCGGTGAGAACATTTTCTTTGGCTTTTTTCCAGTCGATGAATTTTTGTTGTGGCTTGAGTATGTTATCTACAAGGTACAATTCAAAGTCTTTGGCTTCCTCTATGGTTGAGTAAGTTTTGATGTTTTTGAATTTTAAGCTTTCTAGAAATCGTCCTAGAAAATGAATGCGAAGCGATATGTCTGTGCATAACGCATCAATGCACAGACATAATAGTGGGATTGATGACATGGCGTATTCGCGCATGTTTGAGGGGCCGAAATCAAAATGGGTGCTAAAACAAAGTGCGAATATAGCGCCTACACTCGCAATTTTCCATTTTAGGAATGATAGCCTTTGATTTCGCAATAGAATTATTTCTTCACGGGTCTGAGACATGACGATTCCGATATACGATTGGCATTTTCTAAGATAGCACGCATCTCACGGAGTACAAGTGTCTGATTGAGGTTATTTAGAATTGTGATATTCGCCGGACTGGGAGGTTGCTCTTGGTGCTATTCAGCGCTATTAAGTATTAAATGAAAAAAGTCCCGATGTCGGGGCGTTTCTGTTTTCTTATTGAAGACCGGTCAGTCCTCATAAGCCTCCATCGGCACACAAGCACAGAACAGATTCCGGTCCCCATACACATCATCGATGAGATTCACGCTCGGCCAGAACGTGTTGTCCGCCGCCCAGGTCATGGGGGACGCCTTCCTGGCGTGTGTAGGGGCCGCCCCAGTTGCCGGATTCGGTTGGGTCGATTTCTCGCTGGCGGATCGATCTGCGCTTTTGTTTCTGCATATTGCATACCCGATGTGCTTAAGCATTCCTTAAGAATTCCATTCGACTATCGATCTGCAAGCCGTGTCGAGCTGCGACGGACTTGTCCGCGCTGCAGCCCGTGTGCGCTGTTCCTGATCAATTCACCCGAATGGAGTCCGCAATGCGACACTTTGGATTCACTACGCTCATCCTCGCTGCCACCGTGAGCGCGGGGGCGCATGCTGCCTCGGCCTGGCAGGCGCTGCCCGCGCAGCCGCCGATTCCGGCAGACAATCCGCAAACGCCAGCAAAGATCGAGCTGGGCAAAACGCTCTTCCACGACCCGCGCCTGTCGTCGACCGGTACCGTTTCTTGCGCGTCCTGTCACAGCGTGATGGAAGGCGGGGACGATCACCGGCCGGTCTCCATCGGGGTGCATGGTCAGACCGGGGGGCGAAATGCGCCAACGGTATGGAATGCGGCCTATCACTCGGCCCAGTTCTGGGATGGTCGCGCCGCGACACTCGAAGCGCAGGCGGTGGGGCCGGTGACGAATCCGGTCGAAATGGGCATGGCCGATCTGGGGGCGGCGGTGGGCCGTCTCAAGGCCATTCCCGGGTATGCGCCCCTGTTCGCCAAGGCGTTTGGTGCCGGTGACAGCATCACGGTCGAGAATCTGGGCAAGGCGATTGCGGCCTACGAGCGCACGCTCATCACACCCAACAGCCCCTACGACCGCTACGTGCGGGGCGACAAACGCGCACTCAGCCCCCAGCAAGTGCGCGGCATGACCGCCTTTGCCGAGACGGGCTGCGGGGCATGCCATGCTGGCGCGGCCTTCAATGGGCCAACGCTGCCGATGGGCCAGGCCAACCTCATGCGCTTTCCCGCCTTTGCCGACAATCCGTATGTGGCGCGCTTCAAGCTCGATGAGGACCCGGGGCGTTTTGCATCGACCGGCAAGGAGGAAGACAAGCACATGTGGCGCGTGCCCACCCTGCGCAATCTCGCCTACACCGCGCCGTACTTCCACAATGGCGCGGTCAAGCGCCTGGACGATGCGGTGAAGGTGATGGCAAAAACGCAACTGAACGTCGATCTCGACCCATCGACCGTGGCCGACATCGTGGCGTTTCTGGATGCGCTGAACGGTGAATTCCCCGACCAGACAATGCCGCGCCTGCCGGCAACGCCGGGGGATCTGGTGGAGTAAGTGCCGGACGGTGTCTGAGCGTTAAGCAAACACGCCCCGATTTCGGGGCGTTTTCATTTGCTGCGTCTGGATTGCTGCGATGGCAGATTGGTCAGCGCTCGTGCGCCTCAAATGGCACACACGTACAGAGCGGATTCCCGTTGCGATATGCGTCGCCGGTGATGACGGCCTGGCTGTGCGGGGTGTCCGGCGTCGCTACCCGCTGGCCAGATCTCGCTTGTGCGGTTACTGCACGGCCAGCAGGCTGATGACTTCGTGCCAGGCGCTCTGGTCGGAGGCTTTCGCCTGAATCTCGCGGGCGTAGTCGACCGGTGTTCGACCGGTGTCGTCTTTGATGCTGCGATCTGCACCGTGGGCCAGCAGGCGTTTGATCTGGTCGGTGTTGCCTTCGATGGCGGCGGCGTGCAGGGCCGTCATGTGATTGAGGCGGGTGTCGCGTGCGTCGATCTCGAGCCCTGCAGCAATCAGGCGGTCCAGCGCATGATCCGCGCGTTCAGGCCCGGTGAGCACGGTCACCAGTCGTGCGCCGGCGCTTTGATTGAGCTCGGCGATGTCTTCTTTGCTGAATTCGTCGCGATAAAACACCTGCTCGCACACCCAGGCCATGAGGGGCTTTTCGACCTCCATGCAGGACATGAGGTACGCCGGGTCGTGCTGACGCGTTGCGCGAACGAGCAGGAACCCGACACCCAGTGCCGCGACAAGAATGAGGCCAAGGCCCCAGGCAAGGAATCGCTTCATCAATTCAACTCCAGACGAAGCCGGACGTCTGTTGTAGCAGCGCGAAGGGGAAGGGCACGCGGTTCAGGGCGACACCATCCAGAACGAGATGGAATCGGGTCTTGAGTGCATTGGCAATGTCGGCGCGAACGTTCTCGTAGATGCGGACGTCTTCAAGGTCTGTCTGAGTAGCGTGTTTGAACTGGTGGCGGGCAAAGTTGCGTGCGAGCTTTTTCCCGAAAGTCGACAGGGACTTGCTGGGTCGCGACAGGCTCTTGAGGAGCGCCTCGACGAAGCCCATGGCATAGGAACCGTCTACGGCCGCAATGAGTGCGGTCTGCGCGAGGCGGCGTGCGTTGTTGTCGATGCTGAGGGTGTCGATTCTCGAGGCCAGATCGGGCCAGAAGAACTTGAGAATTCGGCGGGTTTCCATCTCATCGAAAATGAGATCGGTGTCCGGGATGTCCGGTACGTTCACAAGGATGCTTCCCATGGTGCGCTCTGCCTTGGTTAATTTGGCTGGAATGCTAATGGCATCGGGTCGTGAATTCAAGCCAGGTTTCAACGGCACGTGTCAGTGATGGCCAGTGGGGACTTCAACCGGGGCGGGGCGCTTCAAGCCCGTCAGGCCGACAACGATACCCAGCGTGGCGATCCCCACTGCGGTGGCGACAATGCCCGGCCAGCCGGCGTGCGCATAGAGATAACCGGCCAGCCATGAGCCGGTAGCCCCGCCGATGAAATAGCAGGTCATGTAGCCGGCATTGAGGCGGTTGCGGGCGTTGGGATCCAGCGCGTAGATGGCGTTCTGATTGCTGACGTGCACCAGTTGTACTGCCAGATCAAGCATGAGTACGCCAATCAGCAGTGCGACGAGCGAGCTTTGAGCGTAGCCCAGCGGCAGCCACGCCAGGAGCAAGCCCAGCAACCCAAGCCAGACACCGGTGGCGCCTTTGCCCTGATCGGCCAGTCGTCCCGCCCACGAGGCCGCAAGGGCGCCTGCAGCACCCGCCAGACCGAACAGACCAATGACGGCGTCGGAGTAGCCATATGGGGGGGCTGTGAGCACAAAGGCCAGGGGTGTCCAGAACAGACTGAACAGGGCGAACGAAATCATGCCGAGCAGCGCACGCACGCGGAGCACCCGCTCCTGAAAGAACAACTGGATGACCGAGCGCAGCAAGCCGGTGTAACCGATACCTGCGTCGGCGCGATATCGGGGGAGGGCGCGTCGCAAGGCCACCGCACACAACATCATCAATACCGCGGCCACCACGTACACCGCGCGCCAGTGAAGGAGGGACGAAAACCCACCCGCTACGGTGCGTGCGAGCAAGATGCCGATCAGCAGGCCGCTCATGACCGTGCCGACCGCACGCCCGCGGTGTTCGGGCGCCGAAAGCGTGGCGGCAAAGGGGACGAGGACTTGTGCCACCACCGAGCAGAATCCGGTGATGGCAGTTCCGACCAGCAGCATCGGCAGCTGTGTGGCGGTCGCACTCAAGAGCAATCCTGCGCTGGCCAGCAGCATGAGACCGACGATCAGGCTTCGTCTTTCACGCAGATCCGCCAGCGGGACCAGCAACAGCAAGCCGGCGCCGTAGCTCAGTTGTGCGGTGGTCACGATGCCCGCTACGGCCGTATCGGCGGCTTCGAAGCTTGTTGCGATGGTGGGTAGCAGCGGCTGGGCGTAGTAGTTGCTCGCGACGGACAGGCCGGTGGCCACGGCCATGAGCCATAGCAGGCCTCTGGGGAGCGCGGTGGCCGAGTCAGATGGACGATTGGTGTTCATGGGTTGGGCGTTGGGGTGAAGAGCTCGCAGTCTTGCGCAATCCGATCAATGACTCCAATGTATTGTTGTCATCAAATACATCGCGATATGAGATTGATCATGAATCTGAGGCAGATCGAGTTCGCGCTGGCCGTGGCGGAAGAATCCAGCTTTACGCGCGCCGCGCGCCGGTGCCACACGGTGCAGTCTGCTTTGAGTCATCAGGTGGCGCGCCTTGAGGAAGAGCTGGGGGCTGCCTTGTTCGAGCGCACGTCGCGTCGTGTCCGCCTGACGCCGGCAGGCGAGGCCTTTGTACGACAGGCCTACACCACGCTCGAAGCGGCCCGCCGCATTACGGAGGAGGTCGCAGCCGCGACCGGGCAGGTGCGCGGGCACCTGTCGATCGGTGCGATCAGTGCGCTCGGTCACCTCGACATCGTGGCGTTGATCGCGGCTTTCCATGCCCGTTACCCCGAGGTGGAGATTCGCTTGGTTCAGCGCGGGAGCGAAGAGCTTCTGGAGCAGTTGCACCTGGAGCGTCTGGACCTTGCCTTTGTCGGCTTGTGGCAGGGCGAGCGGCTCGATGGCGTGACGCACCTGCGACTTGCTCAGGAGAGCTTGCTTGCGCTGCTGCCGCCGGGGCACCCGCTGAGCGAACGCAAGCGACTGACCCTTGAGAGTCTGTCCAACATGTCATTGGTGGATTTTCCGCGCGACAGCAGCGCCCGGCGTCAGACGGACAAGGCGTTTGCGGCCGTGGGCGTGGCGCGCCAAGTCCGCTTCGAGGTCAATCACCTGGAGCTGATCGCCCAGTTTGTGGCACGTGGATTGGCGGCCGCACTGGTGCCCGAATCCGTGGCAGCGAATCTGCGTGGTGTTGTCCCGGTGCCCGTGCGGGACGCACCCAAGCGCGTCCTGTATGCCGCGTGGCCGAAGGCGCCTTCTCCGGCGGCAAAGGCGTTCATTGCGCTGTTGCGGGAACACCTCCCGCTGGGCGCCGACGACACTTGAGGCCGGTGGCGTCTTTGCCGCGGGGCGAGCATGGCGACCCGGCGCAATCGTCCAGAGGCACACAGGCACAAGACAGGTTCCGATTCCCGTCCGCGTTGCCAATGCGGTTTGCGCCCGGGGCGCGTTGTGTGCCCAGGCAGGGGCAGAGTCCTGCCGTCCGCCTTTGACGTGAAAGGCGGCCTCTGACCCCCTGGGTTTGCGTATCGATGGGCCCGGCGGCGCTCAGGGCGTGTAGTTACCCGGGTCGGCCATCTTCGCCGTCATCTTGTCGAGGGCCTCGACCGTCAGCGCGTCGTCATACACCCCGGCGGCGATCTGGATGCCGGTGGAGAAGGCCAGATCAGCCGTTGCGGCGTAGCTGATCTTGCGCGACACCTTGCCGGCCCCGGGTTTGGTCCACATGTAGTCGACCCAGCCGCCGTGCTTGTTCTCGGCGGCCTCGCACAGTGCCTTGAACAGGTATTTGCCGTTGTTGTCGGTGATCTGCAGGATCGGCCGGCCGACCAGGTCCGGGCGCATGGGGTGGGCCACCATCCGGTCCAGCCGGCAGTCGAAGGCGAACACATAGCTGTCCTTCCAAACCCACGGGCCGTCGGCGTTGTTCAGCGCCGCGATGCCCGACACGCCCTTGGTCTGCAGGAACTTCGCCGCCCCCCAGACCTTGGTGATCACTTCTTCGGGGGTGGCGGTGCCGTCGTCCGCCAGTGCCACTGTGTGGGTGACGGTGGCGGTAAGCGCTGCCAGCGGCAGCATTGAAACCTTGCGAATCGTATTCATGATGATCTCCTCTTTCGACCCTCAGGCCTTGATCCAGGGGCGCCCCACGGGCAGCACGTCGCGGCCGAACACGTCGGCGAAAATCAGGTGGGCCATGATGTACCAGGCCGCCAGCGCGGTCACCATCAGCTCGTAGCCGGCCACCACGGTCAGCTCCGGGTAGCCGAAGTGCGCCAGGTCGAGCAGAACGAAACCGATCAGCAGCAGGGTGAAGGTGGTTGCCAGCGCGCCGTGGATGCGCATCGAGCCAATCCACAGAATCGCCGTGAACAGCGTCCACGCCACCAGGAACCAGCCGATGTCGGTCTTGCTGGAGACATAGATGTTGAAATGGTTGCCCATCAGCAGCAGCGCGAGCGAGATCCAGAACGCGCCGTAGGCCGTGAAGGCGCAATAGCCGAAGTTGTTGCCGGTGGATTTCTCCTGAAGGCCGGCGATCATCTGCGCCAGACCGCCGAAGATCAGGCCCAGCCAGATCACCGGGCCGATGCCCATCCAGCCCACGTTGTGGAACTGCAGGACCAGAGTCGTGAGACCGAAACCGGCCAGGCCGACGACGGCCGGGTTGCCCTGTTTCTGTTCTTGCATGCTGCTCTCCCTCGAATTGTGTGTGACATATGACGTTGTTGTGTTCGAGGGCGCAGCGCCGGTGTCTGTGACGCGGGTTTTTGCCTCCCGGCGCCCGGGAACGCGGGGATCATAGGGGCTCCGGATAAATGCGTTTCGAATATAGATCAATCAATCGCGTGCGAAATGTGCTTGTGCAATGACTGGATCGAGGTGCGGATTCGACCTGAACGCGACACGCCTGAACCCGGTCGACATACGCTACCGATGCTCAGGGCGAACTCGCGTGTTTCTGTGTTCCATGATCCAAGCGTTGTCGGCAACCGCGGAGATGCTCGATCTCCCTGAACTGGGCCGAGCCGCGCTGGAATGAGTGATTCTGTCGGGTTGGCTGTCAGTCGCGTTCCGATCTTGTGCCCGCTGCTTGTTCAAGCGCTTAAAAGTTCGCTGCGCTCGTTGCAAGCGGGGCAGATGCGTGGGCTTGGTGACGAAATTTTTTACATCTTTGAAGGACGTGGAATATCTTAATGGGGTAAGTCGTTGTCTTTGCTGATGAATTGTATTGGCATAATTAATGCTTGTTGGCTCCGGATTCTGATCGATTCCATTTGGGAGAAATGAATGCCATCGCGCATAAAGGTGATTTGCCTACTGGTCTGCACTATTGAGGTTTTCGGTGGTGTCAGTCTGTCGCAGCCTGTACAAGCGGCGACGCTCGAGGTGACTGGTGTCGATGGTGTCGATGGCGTCAATGGATCGGGCGGTACGGCGGGCGGCGATGCGAATGCGGACATGCCCCTGAACAACGACAACACTAATTTCGTGAAAGCTACTGGAGGCAGTGGCGGTTGGGCGGGGGATCGAAATGGCGGTATCAGCTACAGCAACGGCGTGACCAACGTGGTGGGCGATAGCGGAAGGGGAGGTTCCGCCTACGTGTCAGCCGATTCGGTTGTGCTGTCGGGTACCGCCACATCGTCCGCTCTGGCTAACGGTGGTTCCGGTGGCGTTGCCGCCGGTACCGGACATGTCGCTGGTAGCGGTGGTGACGCTACGGCGCTGATTAAAGGTGCCGCGGGTGGTAATGGCCAATTCTTTGGAATCGGTGCTCGTGCCAAGGGAGGCTACGGTGGTACTTCCATGTTGGGCATTGCCGGCGATGGCGGAAATGCAACTGCGTCGGCCGTAGGTAACTTCATTGGGTTCAATGTTGGTACCGTCACGAGTGAGGCTATCGGTGGAATTGGAGGCTCTGCTTACGGGGCGGGGCAACGTGGCGCCAACGGTGGCGTTGCAAGCCTCGGAGTGACCCGGGGAGTGATCGGCAATGGCGAACTGAGGGTTAGTGCATCGATTGTCGGCGGGACTGGGGGGAGCGGGTACTACGGTGCCGGCGGCGGTCGAGGCGCAGATGCCGAACTTGTGAATGCGGCGACCGGAGCATCTGGAAGGACATTAAGTCTTTCTCAGTTCGCCATGGCCGGCCATGGTGGTTATTCCGAAAGCGGTGTAGCGGGGAATGGTGGAAACGCCGTTTCGAGTCTCTCCATTGTGGGAGCCTCATACGGAGAGACGCAGGTTTCTGGCACTGGTACAGCATTCGCTGGCGGTGGAGGGACGACCGACTCCGGGGTGGCGGGGCGCGCTGGCGGCGCTTTCGCGACCGTCCATGCCGAGAGTCAGGCGAACGGCTCGAGCGCAAATGCGATCGCTGACGCAATTTCTCCCCGATTGCGCACGGCGGATGCCGGCGTGGCCGAATCGAACGCGTATGCAAGGTCGCGGGGTATCGGGTCTGCCCAGGCCTCTGCATACGCCGGCGGTGCGAGTGGCTATGCGCGTGCTACCAGCACGGCGTCGCACTCCGTCGCACTCTTGCCGTCGCAACGGGTTGATACTGTGGTCACCGCGAATGCCACGTCCGTTCTCGGCAAGAACACGGCCGACGCACAAGTACGGACCCAGCGAGTCGGCAGTGAAACAATCGCGGCGTTCTCTAATGTGAGTTATAAGGGACTGCCCGATCTGGCGGGTGGTAGCAACGGAATCGAATCATTTTCGTATGCCTACGGCTCGCTGGGCGCCAGTGCGACAGACGATCTGATCCGGGGCCATAGTGCGGTTGAAAGCGCGTTTGAAGCAAACTCAGCCGTCAGCCTGATGGGATTCGGGATTTTGGGTGCGAATTACAGCGAATTTGCTATTGGCGGCCGCCGATATAGTCAGGACGCGCAGTTTCACTATTCATTTATTCAGCCGACAGATATCGTCATAGGCCTACTGGATTTCACGGGCTATGACGACACAAGTGCGATGGCGCTGGACTTTCAGGTGACCAGCGGGAATGGCACTTTATATTCGGCAAGCTTTGCCTCGTTTGCCGAGGCCCAGATGTTTTTTTCGAACAACGCGTTGAATCTCGGAATGTTCCAGAACGACGTGGATCTGACGGTGTCCTTCGATTTGACCGCGGACCGCCAGCAGGGTGCCGCGTTCAGCTATATGCTTGCATTCGGCGACTCTGTGTTGGCGCCGGTACCGGAGCCCAGCATGGTTCTCATGTTTCTTTCCGGGCTCGGCCTGATCGGGCTGCATTTTCGTGCTCGGAAAAACGGGAAGTTCGCAGGTGGATAGGGCGTAGCGGTTTGCAGAAAAAGAGGGCTTCGCAGCCTGTCATACAGCGCCAGAAGAATAAATCACGCCCCGTACCCGGGGCGTGTTTGCTTCTGAGACGAAGTTATGATCAGTCCTCGTAAGCCTCCATCGGCACACAAGCGCAGAACAGATTCCGGTCGCCATACACGTCGTCAATGCGATTGACGCTCGGCCAGAATTTGTTGTCCGCCACCCAGGGCAGGGGGAAGACGCCTTCCTGGCGGGTGTAGGGGCGGTCCCAGTCGCCGATGATGTCGGCCTGGCTGTGCGGGGCGTGTTTGAGGGGGTTGTTTTCGGCGTCCCAGTCGCCGGATTCGATTCGGGCGATTTCCTGGCGGATGCTGATGAGGGCGTCCACAAAGCGGTCCAG
Organism: Nitrogeniibacter aestuarii; assembly: GCF_017309585.1. Taxonomy (NCBI): domain Bacteria; kingdom Pseudomonadati; phylum Pseudomonadota; class Betaproteobacteria; order Rhodocyclales; family Zoogloeaceae; genus Nitrogeniibacter; species Nitrogeniibacter aestuarii. The sequence goes on from NZ_CP071321.1 coordinate 2,011,790, forward strand.
CTCGCCGCGTGGCTCACTCTCGGTGGGCTCGATCATGATGGTGCCGGCCACGGGGAAGCTCATGGTGGGGGCGTGGAAGCCGTAGTCCATCAGGCGCTTGGCGATGTCGACCTCGGTGATGCCGCAGGCGGCCTTGATGGGGCGGATGTCGATGATGCACTCGTGGGCCACGCGGCCGTGCTCGCCGGTGTAGAGCACCGGGTAGTGGCCTTCGAGGCGCTTGGCGATGTAGTTGGCGTTGAGGATGGCCACTTCGGTGGCGGTCTTGAGGCCGCGGGCGCCCATCATGGTGATGTACATCCAGCTGATGGGCAGGATGCTGGCCGAACCCCAAGGGGCGGCGGAGACGGCGCCCTGGCCGGCGTGGGGGCCTTGCATGGGTTGCACCACGTGGTTGGCCATGAACGGGGCCAGGTGGGCAGCCAGACCGATGGGGCCCATGCCCGGGCCGCCGCCGCCGTGCGGGATGCAGAAGGTCTTGTGCAGGTTCATGTGGCTCACGTCGGCGCCGATGGCGGCCGGTGAGGTGAGGCCCACCTGAGCGTTGAGGTTGGCGCCGTCCATGTACACCTGGCCGCCGTGGGCGTGGATGGTGTCGCAGATCTCGCGGATGGCGGATTCGAACACGCCGTGGGTGCTCGGGTAGGTGATCATCAGGCAGGCGAGGCTGGCGGCGTGCTGCTCGGCCTTGGCTTTCAGATCGGCCACGTCCACGTTGCCGTTCTCGTCGCAATCGACCACCACCACCTTCATGTTGCACATCTGCGCGGTGGCGGGGTTGGTGCCGTGGGCACTCTTGGGGATGAGGCAGATGTTGCGCGCCTGATCGCCGCGGCTGTCGTGGTAGCGGCGGATGGCCAGCAGGCCGGCGTATTCGCCCTGAGCGCCCGAGTTGGGCTGCATGCTGATGGCCGGGAAGCCGGTAACCGCGCGCAGGTAGTCTTCCAGCCCTTCGATCATCTCCACATAGCCTTGCGCCTGGTCGATGGGGCAGAAGGGGTGCATGTTGCCGAACTGCGCCCAGGTGACCGGAATCATCTCGGCGGTGGCGTTGAGCTTCATGGTGCACGAGCCGAGCGAGATCATCGAGTGGTCGAGCGCCAGGTCCTTGTTCTGCAGGCGCTTGAGGTAGCGCAGCATCTCGTGTTCGGTGTGATGCTGGTTGAACACTGGGTGGGTGAGGATGGCGTCGGTGCGTTGCAGGGCGGCCGGCAGCATCTCGTTGCGGGCGGCCGCGTCGGCGTCCAGCGCGTCGATGTCCGGCAACTGGCCGGTGAGAATGCCGAGCAGGGCGAGCACATCGTCGCGGGTGTGGGTCTCGTCAAAGGCGATACCGATGCCGGTGTTGCCGCAGCGGCGCAGGTTGTAGCCCGCGGCCAGCGCGCCGGCCATGAGGTCGTCGGTCTGGTCGCCGGTGTCGAGCACCAGGGTGTCGAAGGCGGTGGCATTGACCACCGACATGCCGGCGGCTTCCAGCCCGGCGGCGGTGATGGCCGTGAGCCGGTGGATGCGCCCGGCAATGGTCTTGAGCCCTTCGGGGCCGTGATACACCGCGTACATGCCTGCCATGTTGGCCAGCAGCACCTGCGAGGTGCAGATGTTGGAGTTGGCCTTCTCGCGGCGGATGTGCTGTTCGCGGGTCTGCAGGGCCATGCGCAGGGCGGTCTTGCCACGGGCGTCGATGGACACGCCGATGATGCGGCCCGGCACGGCGCGCTTGTGGGCGTCTTTCGTGGCGAAGAAGGCGGCATGCGGTCCGCCGAAGCCCATGGGCACGCCAAAGCGCTGGGCCGAGCCGAGGGCGATGTCTGCGCCCATGGCGCCGGGGCTCTTGACCAGCACCTGGGCCATCAGGTCGCAGGCCACGGCGACGACCGCGCCGGTGTTCTTCAGCGCGGTGATGGCGTCGGTGAGGTCGCGCACGGTGCCGTCCTGCGTCGGGTTCTGCAGCAGGGCGCCGAACACCTCATGCTGGGCAGCCTCTTCGGCGGCGCCGAACACCAGCTCGAAACCGAACAGGGCGGCACGGGTGCGCACCACGTCGATGGTCTGCGGCCAGCAGCCTTCATCCATGAAGAAGGTGTTGCTCTTGGCCTTGCTTACCCGGCGGGCCATGGTCATGGCCTCGGCGGCGGCGGTGGCTTCGTCCAGCAAAGAGGCGTTGGCCAGCTCCATGCCGGTGAGATCGATGACCATCTGCTGGTAGTTGAGCAGCGCCTCCAGACGTCCCTGGGCGATCTCCGCCTGGTAGGGCGTGTAGGCGGTGTACCAGCCCGGGTTTTCCAGCACGTTGCGCAGGATGACGCTGGGCACGTGGGTGCCGTAGTAGCCCATGCCGATCATGGACGACTTGATCACGTTCTTGTCCGCAATGGCCTTGAGCCTGGCCAGGGCTTCGTGCTCGGGCATGGGCTCGTCCAGCGGCAGCGGTTCGCTCAGACGGATGGCCGGCGGCACGGTCTGCTCGATGAGCACATCGAGGCTGCTGACGCCGAGCGCGCTCAGCATGGCGGCCATGTCATCGGCGTCGGGGCCGATGTGGCGGCCGATGAAGGCGTCGCGTTGTTCGAGATCTGAAAGCGGAGCTGAGAACGGGGTGCTGGACATGGGCTTCTCTGGGTGTGTTCGTAGCGTGTTGGGCGTCGTGCGTTGGTCGGGCTTCCGGGGGATGAATCCGTCCTGCGTCAGGCCGGTGCTGCAGGTCCCTCCCCCTTCAAGGGGGAGGTCAGGAGGGGGATGGGTTTTGGGTGCTCGTGTGGCGGCATCTGTTCAACCCCATCCCCACCCCAGCCCTCCCCTTGAAGGGGAGGGTGCTATGCCGCCGGGGCGTTCCGGATCAGTCGGCAGCCGCAACCGCTTCGTAGCCGGCGGCGTCGAGCAGGCCGTCCACGTCGCCGATGTCGTTCGGCTTGATCTTGAAGAGCCAGTTGCCGTAGGCGTCTTCGTTGACCGATTCGGGGGCGTCACTGGCCGCTTCGTTGTTGGCAATGATCTCGCCGGCCACCGGGGCGTAGATGTCGGAGGCGGCTTTCACCGACTCGACCACGGCGCACTCTTCACCGGCATTCACGGCACGGCCTGCTTCGGGCAGCTCCAGGAAGACGATGTCGCCCAGCGCTTCCTGTGCGTGGTCGGTAATGCCGATGGTCAGGGTGCCGTCGCTCTCGACGCGGACCCATTCGTGAGACTTGGTGTACTTGAGATCTGCGGGGGTGGTCATGCCGGTTTCTCCAGAAGGGATTTGGGTGTGGATGATCGAATCAGTGAATCAGACAAGCGCCTGGCCGTTGCGGGCGAAAGGCAGTTTGACGGCCACCGCCTTGAGGCGCTTGCCGCGGATGTCCACTTCCACCGCGTCGCCGGGGGCCACGTCGAGGGGCACGCGGGCAAAGGCAATGGATTTTTGCAGGGTGGGGGAAAAGGTGCCGCTGGTGGTCTCGCCTTCGCCGTGTTCGGTGAACACCTGCTGGTGAGCGCGCAGCACGCCTTTGTCCTGCAGGATGAGGCCGATGAGGCGGGCAGTGGGCGGATTGGCTTCCAGCGCGTCGCGGCCGACGAAGTTGCGGGTCTCGTCCTTCATGTCCACCGTCCAGCTCAGGCCGGCATTGAGCGGCGAGACGTTGTCGTCCATGTCCTGGCCGTAGAGGTTCATGCCGGCTTCCAGGCGAAGGGTGTCGCGGGCGCCAAGGCCACAGGGGCGCACACCGGCGGCCATGAGGTCGGTCCACAGGGCGGCGGCGTCCTGGGCGGGCAGGGTGATCTCGAAGCCGTCTTCGCCGGTATAGCCGGTACGGGCGATCATCATCGGCCCGATTTCGATCGCATTGAAGGGCTTGAGCGTGGCGCTGGCGGACTCGCTGCCCGGAATGGCGGCCCAAGTGCGGGCGCGGGCGTTGGGGCCCTGCACGGCAATCATGGCCATGTCGCGGCGCGGCTCGAGGGTGACGTTGGCGCCCTGGGCTGCGATCTGCTTGCGCATCCAGGCCACGTCCTTGTCGGCCGTACCGGCATTGACCACGATGCGGTACTTGTCGTCGGCAAAGTAATAGACGATGAGATCGTCGATCACGCCGCCTTTTTCGTTGAGCATGCAGCTGTACAACGCCTTGCCCGGGGTCTTGATCTTGGCCACGTCGTTGGCCAGCAGTTTGCGCAGGTAGTCGGTGGCGCCGGCGCCGGTGAGGTCGAGCGCAAGCATGTGCGAGACGTCGAACATGCCGGCATCGGTGCGCACGGCGTGGTGCTCTTCAATCTGGGAGCCGTAGTTGACCGGCATGTCCCAGCCGGCGAAATCGACCATGCGGGCGCCGGCTTCGACGTGGGCGGCGTGCAAGGGGGTCTGATGGGGCATGAGGAGTCCTCTCGACGACTGAAATTCAGTTTAGGCAAAGGTTGTGACAACAAAAAAGGGACGACGCTCAACCTGACCGGTCAAAGCTCGTCCCCATCTGTCCCTTGTACCTGAGAGATTCCATGCATGGCACGGGTGCCCCTTCGGTGGACGCCAGTGCGCTCCCGCGCCTGCATCGCTCTCCAGATTTGCACTTCGTCGGCGGTCCTTTTGCCTGAGCGGTTCCGGGGGTTACGCCTTCGGCGACTCACGAGTGCGTTCTCTCCCGCGCGACGGCGCAACCCTACCACCGGCCCGCAGGCGAGGCAAGCGCAAGTGAAACCCTTTTGCTGCGACGCACACTAACTGGTAGTTGCCCTTGCTATGATCGAGCCATGAAGACACCCCACACCCAGACCCTAGACGTTCGTGGCCTGCGTTACCACTGCACCTGCTGGGGCCGTGAAGACGCCCCCTTGCTGTTGCTTCTGCATGGCTGGGGCGACGCGGGCGGCAGCTTCCAGTGGGTGGCCGAGCACCTGAGGCGTGACTGGTATGTGGTGGCACCCGACTGGCGCGGCTTCGGCAAGACCGAGCGGGCGCCCGGGGGGTACTGGTTTCCCGACTATTTCGCCGATCTTGAGTGGATCATCGATCAGCTCGCGCCGGGGCGGAGCGTGCCGCTGGTGGGGCACAGCCTGGGCGGCAACATCGCGCTCATGTACGCGGGCATTCGGCCGGGGCGCATCACCTCGGTCGTGGGGATCGACAGTTTCGGGCTGGCCGATCGCGCGCCGGAAGAAGCCCCGGGGCGCTACCAGAAGTGGCTGCAGGAGCTGGAGCATCCGCAATACGTGCGCGACTACGAGAGTTTCGACGCACTGGCGCTGCGCCTGCAAAAGCAGAACCCGCGCCTGAGCGACGAGAAGGCGGCTTACCTGGCGACCGTGCTGGGGCGCGAGAATGAAGACGGCCGCGTGGAACTGGCCGCCGACCCGCGCCATCGCCGGGTCAATCCGGTGCTGTATCGCCGTGCCGAGGCGGAGGCCTGCTGGCGGCGCATCAAGGCGCCGGTGCTGTGGATCGAACCGGAGGACTTGCGGCTTCGCGAGCAACTGGGGCTGACCCCCGAAGTGATCGAGCGCAACAAGGCATGTTTCGCCCATCTGCGCGAGGTCTTTGTGCCCAATACCGGGCACAACATGCATCACGACGCGCCGGCGGAAGTGGCCAGGGCCATTGACGATTTCGCCATTGCAGGGGAGGCGCTCAATGGGGCCGCGTAACCCCGATCTGCATGCCCACTCCACCTGTTCGGACGGTTTGCTTTCGCCCGCCGAAGTGGTTGAACGCGCGGCGCGCAACGGGGTGGATCTGCTCGCGCTGACTGACCACGACGAAATCAAGGGTCTGGCCGAAGCGGCCGCGGCCTCGCAGGCGGCAGGCATCGGCTTCGTGCCGGGGGTGGAAGTGTCGGTCACCTGGCAGGGCGAGACCTTGCATATTGTCGGTCTTGGCGTGGATGCCGGCAGCGATGCGCTCAAGGCAGGGCTTGCAAAGGTGCGCAGTGGCCGCGATGCGCGGGCGCAGAAGATGAGCGATGCGCTGGCCGACATCGGCATTCATGGCGTGCTCGACGGGGCGCTCAAGTACGTGGGCAATCCGGCGCTGGTGAGCCGGTCGCACTTTGCGCGCTATCTGGTCGAGATCGGCATTGCGCCGCATACGGATGCGGTGTTCAAGCACTATCTGGCCAAGGGCAAGCCCGGTTACATCGAGACGCAGTGGGCGCATCTGGCCGAGGCGATCGAGTGGATTCGTGCCTCGGGCGGGCTGCCGGTGGTGGCGCATCCGGGGCGCTACAAGATCTCCGATGCGCAATACGACACGCTGTTTTCGAGCTTCAGGGATCTGGGGGGCGTGGGCGTTGAAGTGGTTTCGGGTTCCCAATCACCCTCCAAAACGGGTAAATTCGCCCGCTATGCACGGCGGTACGGCCTGCTGGCCTCGCGCGCGTCTGATTTTCATGGCGACGCGGGCAAGCGGGTAGACCTTGGAGGCTGCGAGCCGCTGCCCGATGGGCTGACCCCGATCTGGTCCCGCCTGACCGATTACTACTGAGACGATCCACACACTGCCATGGCCCAGTTTTTCTCCGTCCACCCCGAGCATCCGCAGCCGCGCCTCATGCGCCAGGCGGCGGAAATCATGCGTGACGGGGGGCTTGTGGCGTTTCCAACCGATTCGGCGTACGCGTTGGGTGGGCATCTGGGTGACGCCAAGTTGCTTGAGCGCATCCGTCGCATTCGCGGCGTGGGTGATCGTCACCACTTCACGCTGATGGTGCGCGATCTGTCCGAGATTTCCGCCTACGCGCGAGTGGACAATACGCAGTTTCGATTGCTCAAGGCGGCCACGCCCGGTCCCTACACCTTCATTCTTGAAGGCACGCGCGAGCTGCCACGCCGATTGCTGCACCCCAAGCGCAAGACCATTGGCCTGCGCGTGCCGGAGCATCCGGTGGTGGCGCTGCTGCTCGAGGAGCTGAACGAGCCCATCCTGACCTCGACTCTGATCCTGCCTGATGAGGACTTGCCCATGATCGACGCCGAGGACATTCGCGATGTGTTGGGGAAGCAGTTGGATCTGGTCATTGAAGGGGGCGCCTGTCCGGGCGAGGCCACCACGGTGATCGACCTGACCGGGGGCTCGCCGGAACTGGTGCGTGCGGGGAAGGGCGATCTGGCGTTGTTCGGGCTGGAGGAATGACCCGGGGCGCCAGCGCCTGCTCTGCTAGAATGCCGGCTTCTCAAGCCGAGGTTTCATGGAAGATCTGATCTCCAAGGTGGCAATCTGGGTGCTGCCCGTGCTGTTAGCCATTACGCTGCATGAGGCGGCGCACGGCTATGTGGCCCGCATGTTTGGCGATCGAACTGCAGAGCGCTTGGGGCGGATCAGTCTAAATCCCATCAAGCACATCGACCCGATCGGCACCTTGCTGGTGCCGGCGGTTTTGTGGGTGGGCTCCTCGGGCAGTTTCACCTTCGGGTGGGCCAAGCCGGTTCCGGTGGCTTTCGGCAATCTACGCGATCCGAAGCGGGACATGCTATGGGTGGCTGCTGCTGGCCCGATGGCCAATCTCGTCATGGCCGTGGGCTGGGCGGCGCTTACGAAGGTCGTGTTCATGATGCCGCCCAATGGGTACAGCGAAGCGCTGACCGCAATGGCGTTTGCGGGAATCACGATCAACTTGCTGTTGCTGGTGCTTAATCTGCTGCCAGTGCCGCCTCTCGATGGCGGGCGCATGCTGGTGAGCGTGCTGCCCGATCCGCTGGCGGGGCGGTTTGCAAAAATCGAACGGTACGGGTTGCTGATCCTCGTAGCATTGCTGGTCACGCATGTGCTCGACCACATTCTTGTCCCGCTGATCAGCAATTTAAGTTACTTTCTTGCACTTATTTTTGGATTCTGAGTCGTCAAAATGTACGCAGAACGCGTTCTCTCCGGCATGCGACCCACCGGTCGCCTCCATCTGGGCCACTACCATGGCGTATTGAAAAACTGGGTCAAGCTGCAGGCGGAATATCCCTGTCTGTTCTTTGTGGCCGACTGGCACGCCCTGACCACCAATTACGACAGCCCGCTGGTGATCGAAGAGAGTGTGTGGGACATGGTGATCGACTGGCTCGCCGCCGGCGTCGATCCCACACAGGCGACCATTTTCATTCAGTCGCGTGTGCCCGAGCATGCAGAGCTGCACCTGCTGTTGTCGATGATGTGCCCGCTGGGCTGGCTGGAGCGTGTGCCCACCTACAAGGATCAACAGGAAAAGCTCACCGACAAGGATCTGTCGACCTACGGCTTCCTGGGCTATCCGCTGCTGCAGTCGGCCGACATTCTCATCTACCGTGCCGACAAGGTGCCGGTGGGTGAAGACCAGGTGCCGCACGTGGAACTGACCCGTGAAGTGGCGCGGCGCTTCAATCACCTTTATGGGCGCGAAGTTGGCTTCGAGGAAAAGGCCGTCGACGCTGTCAAGAAGCTCGGCCGCAAGCGCGCCAAGTTGTATGAAGAGCTGCGCACCCGCTACCAGCAGAACGGTGAAGAGGCCGCGCTGGAGCAGGGCAAGGCCCTGATTGACGACTCGCAGAGCCTGTCGCATGGCGATCGCGAGCGCCTGTTCGGCTTCTTGGAAGGCAGTGGCAAGGTGATTCTGGCCGAGCCGGGTGCATTGCTGACCGAGGCATCGCGTATGCCCGGGCTCGATGGGCAGAAGATGTCCAAGAGTTATGGCAACACCATCTTCCTGCGCGAGGACAGCGAGTCGGTCGCCAAGAAGATTCGCACGATGCAGACCGATCCTGCGCGCGTCCGCCTGACCGATCCGGGTGATCCGGACAAGTGCCCGGTATGGCAATTCCACGCCATCTACTCGACCGAAGAGACCCGCCAGTGGGCCGACAAGGGCTGCCGTAGCGCGGGCATCGGGTGTCTGGAGTGCAAACAGCCGGTGCTGGACGCGATCCAGAAAGAACAGGATCGCATGCGCGAGCGTGCTCAGCCCTACCTGGACGACCCGAGCCTCGTGCGCAGCATCGTGGCCGATGGCTGCGAGCGGGCGCGCAAACTGGCGCAGGAAACCATGCGCGACGTTCGCGACGCCATGGGTCTGGACTACACCTGACCCTGCTCGACCTCTGACCCGGATGAGCGAGACGGCAGCCGAGTCGCCCAATCAGGATTTGCCGCTCGCCCCGGTGGAAACACCGGAGCAACTGGCGGCGGTGGCGCGCCTGTATGGCGAGCCCATGCTCGCTTTTCCGACCGACCTGTATATTCCGCCCGACGCGCTCGAGGTGATCCTCGACGCGTTCGAGGGGCCACTGGATCTGTTGCTGTACCTGATCCGCAAGGCCAACGTGAATATCCTCGACATCCCCATGGGGCCGCTCACGGCGCAGTACCTGGAATATGTCGAAGCGATGCGCGAGCACAATCTCGAGCTGGCGGCAGAATATCTGCTCATGGCCGCCATGCTCATCGAGATCAAGTCGCGCATGCTGCTGCCCCGTCCGCCGCGGGAAATCGAGATCGAGGAAGATCCGCGTGCAGAACTGGTGCGCCGCCTGTTAGACTACGAGCAAATGAAGCTGGCTGCGGCCAAGCTTGACGCCATCCCCCGCGTCGATCGTGATTTCGAATGGGTCGGGGTGTTTGTGGCAGAGAAGGTCATTGAGCGACAGCCCGAGGTGAGTCTGCATGACCTTCAGTTGGCCTGGTTGAGGCTTGTTCGCCAGGCAAGATTGACTCAGCATCATCAGATCAAGAAAGAAGCACTCTCGGTGCGCGAGCACATGAGCCGCATTCTGCGCAGTCTGCAGGGCGGCTCTTATGTGGTGTTCGACACCCTGTTCGACGCCTCTGAAGGGGCGCCGCATCTTGTGGTCAGTTTTCTGGCCGTGCTTGAACTGGTGAAGGAAAAGCTGGTGCACGTGACCCAGAACACGGCATTTGCGCCCATTTACGTCAAGCTGAACGATGCAGGAACCGAGCACGCCTGAGGCGTACAAGCAGATACTGGAGGCCGCCTTGCTCAGCGCAAGCGTCCCGCGTCCCGTGTCTGTCCTGAGGCGCCTCTTTATCGAGGATCCCGGACCGGATATGGTTCGCAAGCTGCTCGACGAACTGCGTGAGGCCTGGCAGGGGCGAAGTGTTGAACTGGTGCAGACGGCCGGTGGCTGGCGGTTTCAGACCCGTCCGGACATGCAGGTATTTCTCGACCGCCTGAAGGACGAGAAACCCCCGAAATATTCACGTGCCGTATTGGAAACGCTGGCGATCATTGCGTATCGCCAGCCCGTAACGCGTGGTGACATTGAAGAGATCCGTGGGGTCACGGTCTCGACCAATGTCATCAAGACGCTGGAGAGTCGTGGCTGGGTCGATGTTGTCGGCCACCGCGACACGCCGGGAAGACCGGCTTTGTTGGCGACGACCCGGGGTTTTCTCGAAGACCTGGGGTTGCGCAGTCTCACCGAGCTGCCGCCACTGACCGAAATTGAAAGGATCATGGACCTTGTCGAACTCCCAGAATCCGACCGAGACGACGGAAGCGACGCCGAAGCCGCGTCGACCGAGACGAACCAAGCCGAAAGCGACTGAAGGCGCCTCCGCGCCGGAGGCCGCTGCATCTGCGAAATCCGAAAGCCCGGCGGCGACGGAGGGTGAGGCGCCCAAGCGGCGTCGCAGCAGCCCGCGCCGAAAGAACGGCAAAGCCGCCGAGCCGGGTGCCGGCCCGAGTGGAGAGCAGGAGGCAGCCCCGGCGCCGGCTCAGGGCGGTGAATCTGCCGGTGAGGGCAAGGGGCGTCGTGGCCGCAACCAGCGCAAGGCCAAAGGCCGGGGGCAGGATCAGTCCCAAGGGCAGGGGCGTCAGCGCGGTGACCGACAGCCGAGGGACAATGGAAATGCCATGCCGGGCGACGGCCGTGGCGGGCAGAAGGGGCGCCGTGGCCAGCGCAACGGTGCGCCGAATGGCGGTCAGGACGCCCAGTCCGGCAATGGCAAGCCGAGAGGTGCCCGTAAAGAGGGCGGGCGCAAGGATGGCGCGACACGCAATGGCAGCCAGAAAGGTGGTGGTCAGCGTAATGTGCCGGATGCATTCGCCGTGCCCGAGCGCCTTAACAAGGCACTGTCGGCCATCGGTGTGGCATCGCGCCGCGATATCGAAGACATGATTATCGCCGGGCGTATCTCGGTCAACGAGATGCCGGCCGGTATTGGACAGAAAGTGACGCCGAATGACCGGGTTCGGGTCAACGGCAAGCTGGTTCAGTTGCGCTTCGAAAAGAAAGTGCCGCGCGTGATCATTTATCACAAGCCCGAGGGCGAAATCGTCTCACGTGACGACCCCGAAGGGCGGGACTCGGTCTTTGACGGTTTGCCCAAGTTGCGTCATGGTCGCTGGATTTCAGTGGGTCGCCTTGACTACAACACCTCGGGGCTGCTGCTCTTTACCGATGATGGCGCGCTGGCCAACCGTTTGATGCATCCACGCTACGAAATGGAGCGTGAGTATGCGGTGCGTATCCTGGGTGAGCTGACCGACGAGCAGATCAAGCTGCTGACAAGCGGTGTCGAACTCTCGGATGGTGTCGCCAAGTTCATGAGCCTTGAAGATCGTGGTGGCGAGGGTGCCAACCATTGGTATCACGTGGTTCTGGCCGAAGGGCGAAACCGGGAGGTGCGCCGTATGTTCGAGGCCATGGAGCTGACCGTGAGCCGGCTGATGCGGGTCCGCTACGGACCGGTGCTGATGCCCAGCCGCCTCAAGCGCGGACAATACGAAGACCTGGACGAGGTACTTGTATGTCAGCTGGCGGGTATTGAGCCAACGGCGAATGCCGCAACGCCGCAGCGCCGCAAGCAGCCGCGCACCAAAGTGAGGAAATCACGTCGATGAATTGATTGGCGTGGTCGAAATAGTTATAATTGAACGGTTTTTGGTGGCCCTGCCGAATGGGCGGGGTGCCAAACACCGATTTCCAGTCGAAATTATGGGGATGGGCTTATGCCCATTTTTTTATTTTTGGGCGTAAAAAATGGATCTTCACGGTCTGGTTGAGCAAGTGGTGAGTGGTCTCGGGTTTGAGTTGGTGGACTTCGAGACTTCTCCGAGAACGCGTCTGATGCGCGTGTTCATCGATATTGAACGCGGTATCACCGTTGACGACTGTGCCGCTGTCAGCAACCAGCTTACCCGTGTCTTCGAGGTCGAGAATGTCGATTACGACCGCCTCGAGGTCTCTTCGCCAGGGCTTGATCGTCCACTCAAGAAAGCGGCCGATTTTGAGCGATTTGCCGGCGAGATGATCCAGTTGCGCACCCATCTGCCCATGAACGAAGGAAATCAACGGAATTTTTCAGGGGTGCTGAAAGGCTTCGTGGATGGAAAGGTGGTGCTGTCGCAGTCCGACGGTGACATTGAGATTCCGCTCGAGGAAGTTGAAAAAGCACGTCTCGTCCCCCAATTTTGAGCTTCGGTCTGGAGGTCTGAAACACATGAGCCGCGAAATTCTGCTGCTTGTCGACGCGTTGGCGCGTGAGAAAAACGTTGAAAAGGATATCGTTTTTGCCGCGCTCGAATCCGCGCTCGCCTCGGCGACCAAGAAGCGTATCCACGACGATGCTGACGTCCGCGTGTCCATCGACCGCGAAACCGGCGACTACGAATCCTTCCGTCGCTGGGTGGTGATGGAAGATGCCGAGGTCGAAAACGATGAGGCCGAAATGGGCATCATCGACGCTCGCGAAGAAGTGCCCGACATCGAACTGGGCGAATACATTGAAGAGGCACTCGAGCCGATCGACTTTGGCCGTATCGGTGCTCAGGCCGCCAAGCAGGTGATCCTGCAGAAGATTCGTGATGCCGAGCGCGAGCAGGTCTTGAACGACTTCCTCGAACGTAAGGAATTCCTCGTTTCCGGCAGCATCAAACGCATGGAGCGTGGCAACGCGATCATCGAAGTGGGTCGTCTCGAAGCCGTGCTGCCGCGTGATCAGATGATCCAGAAGGAAAACCTGCGCGTGGGTGACCGCGTGAAGGCCTACCTGCTGCGCATCGATCGCAACGCGCGCGGTCCGCAGCTGATCCTGTCGCGCACGGCGCCCGAGTTTCTCACCAAGCTGTTCGAGCTTGAAGTGCCGGAGATCGAAGACGGTCTGCTGGAGATCAAGGCATGCGCCCGCGACCCTGGCCTGCGCGCCAAGATCGCCGTGCAGGCGCATGACCAGCGGATCGACCCGATCGGTACCTGCGTGGGCCTGCGCGGCTCTCGCGTCACCGCAGTGCGGAACGAGATCAGTGGTGAGCAGATCGACATCATCGTCTGGTCGCCGGATCCGGCGGAGTTTGTGGTCGCTGCGCTGCAGCCGGCCGAGGTGACCTCGATCGTCGTCGATGAAGAAACCCACGCCATGGATGTGGTGGTGGACGAAAACAATCTGGCCATCGCCATCGGGCGTAGTGGTCAGAACGTGAAGCTCGCATCGGAATTGACCGGCTGGTCGATCAACCTGATGAGCGAGCAGGAGTCGGCCGAACAGGCCGAGCAGGAGCGCGGTGAGCTGCGCAACCTGTTCATGGCGAGGCTGGACGTGGATGAGGAAGTCGCTGACATCCTGATCGACGAAGGTTTCACCTCAATGGAAGAAATTGCATACGTCCCGTTGTCTGAAATGCTTGAGATCGAAGCGTTCGACGAAGAGACGGTTGAAGAATTGCGTAATCGTGCGCGCAACGTGCTGCTGACCGAAGCCATCGTGACGGAAGAGCAGCTTGAGAAGGTGTCTGACGATCTGATCAACCTGGAAGGGATGGAGAAGGAACTGGCGGCTACGCTGGCGACCCACGGCATCCATACCCGGGACGATCTGGCTGACCTCGCCACCGACGAACTGGTCGAAATGACCGGTCTCGACGAAGCCAAGGCGGTCGAACTGATCACCGAGGCTCGCGCGCACTGGTTCGAGTAACAGGGGGGATTTAATGGAACAAATGAGCGTTACCCAATTTGCCGGCGAGCTGAAGATGCCGGCAGCCGCCCTGCTCGATCAGTTGAAGAAGGCCGGTGTGGATATCAGCGGTACGGATGACACGCTGACCGAACAGGACAAGGCCAAACTTCTCGAGTACCTGCGCCGCGCGCACGGTGATGAAAAGCCCAAGTCCAAGATCACGCTGACGCGCAAGCAAAACAGCGAAATCAAGGCGACGGACTCGTCCGGTCGTGCACGCACTGTGCAAGTTCAGGTCAAGAAAAAGCGTGTCTTCGTCAAGCGCGATGAACTGATCGCGGACGCGGAAGCTGCCAGGGAAAACGAACAGCTCGAAGAGTCTCAGGTCGAAGAACTCGCCGTGGTCGATGCGCCTGAAGTCGAGGCGCCGGCTGTGGTTGAGGCCGCGCCCGAGCCGGTCATGGAAGCAGCGGCCGAGCCTGAGCCGCAACCCGAGCCTGAAGTTGAAGCTGTTGTCGAGCCGGAGCCTGAACCCGTACCGGAGCCGGTCGTTGCCGAAGCGCCGCAGACCGAGGACGACGCAGCTGCCAGCGACGAAGGTGATTCGGCTGAGGCCGTCCAGCAGGAAGGCGATGCAACCGATGCGGCTGTTGCCGCGCCGACCAAGAAGCGTGTGCGTCGCGTTCAGATCAAGGAACTGCTGAACGAAGAAGAAATTCAGGCGCGCGAGAACGAATCTCGCCGTCATGCCGAGCTTGTGGCTCGACAGGCTGCTGACCGCAAGGCACGCGAAGAGCGCGAAGCGGCAGCGAAGGCTGCTGCAGAGCGGGCCAAGGCGGAAGCAGAGAAAGCCAAGGCTGAGGGTGCCGATGCCGGCAAGGCAGGCAAGGGCGCCGGAACGCTGCACAAGCCGAAGAAAGATGAGGTGCGCAAGGACGATCGTCGCACCGACGACGGCAGCAAGCGTCGCACCTTGAAGACGCGCGGTGGTGATACCGGCGACTGGCGCAGTGGTGGCGGCAAGCGTGGTGGCAAGAATCAGCGTCACCAGCGTGGCGGCGACCAGGGTCAGAGTAACTTCAAGGCGCCGGTTGATCCGATCGTCCATGAAGTTCACGTGCCCGAGACCATCACCGTGGCCGATCTGGCTCACAAGATGGCCATCAAGGCCACCGAGGTGATCAAGGCGCTCATGAAGATGGGCTCGATGGTGACCATCAACCAGGTGCTGGACCAGGAAACTGCGATGATCATCGTGGAAGAGATGGGGCACAAGGCACTGGCGGCCAAGCTGGATGATCCGGATGCTTTCCTGGAAGAACAGGAAGATACCTCGGATGTGCCGGAAACCCCGCGTGCGCCGGTGGTGACCGTGATGGGTCACGTCGATCACGGCAAGACCTCGCTGCTGGACTACATTCGGGCTGCCAAGGTGGCCTCGGGTGAAGCGGGCGGCATTACCCAGCACATCGGTGCGTACCACGTCGAAACCGAGAAAGGCATGGTGACCTTCCTCGACACCCCGGGTCACGAGGCCTTCACGGCCATGCGTGCACGTGGTGCGAAAGCGACCGATATCGTGATTCTGGTGGTGGCTGCCGACGATGGCGTGATGCCGCAGACGAAAGAAGCCATCCACCATGCGCAAGCCGCCGGCGTGCCGCTGGTGGTTGCGGTCAACAAGATCGACAAGGAAGCGGCCAACCCCGAGCGCGTCAAGCAGGAACTGGTCGCCGAGGGCGTGGTGCCCGAAGAGTATGGTGGTGACGCCATGTTCGTGCCCGTGTCTGCCAAGACCGGTCAGGGCATTGACGATCTGCTCGACGGTATCCTGCTGCAGGCCGAAGTGCTCGAACTCAAGGCTCAGCACGACACACCGGCCAAGGGCCTGATCGTGGAAGCGCGTCTCGACAAGGGGCGGGGTGCCGTGGCAACCCTGCTGGTTCAGTCCGGCACCCTGCGCAAGGGCGACGTGCTGCTGGTCGGTGCGACCTACGGTCGTGTTCGTGCCATGCTCGATGAAAACGGCAAGCCGATCGACGAAGCCGGCCCCTCGATTCCGGTCGAGATTCTCGGTCTGTCCGACGTGCCGGCTGCCGGTGACGAAGCCATTGTGCTGGCTGACGAACGCAAGGCGCGCGAGATCGCGCTGTTCCGTCAGGGCAAGTTCCGCGACGTCAAGCTGGCCAAACAGCAGGCCGCCAAGCTCGAGAATATGTTCGAGCAGATGGCCGAAGGCGAAACCAAGACTCTGCCGCTCATCATCAAGGCAGACGTTCAGGGTTCGCAGGAAGCGCTGGTGCATGCACTGCAGAAGTTGTCGACCGACGAAGTGCGCGTCAATGTCATTCACGCTGCCGTCGGTGGTATCACCGAATCGGATATCAACCTGGCGCAGGCGTCGGGTGCTGTCGTGATCGGCTTCAACACCCGTGCCGACGCGGGCGCCCGCCGACTGTCCGACACCTTCGGGATCGACATTCGCTACTACAACATCATCTACGACGCTGTGGATGAGGTGAA
The DNA here is from genome assembly GCF_017309585.1 of Nitrogeniibacter aestuarii. Taxonomy (NCBI): domain Bacteria; kingdom Pseudomonadati; phylum Pseudomonadota; class Betaproteobacteria; order Rhodocyclales; family Zoogloeaceae; genus Nitrogeniibacter; species Nitrogeniibacter aestuarii. The sequence goes on from NZ_CP071321.1 coordinate 2,028,156, forward strand.
GAACGCGCTGTCCGGCATGCTGGCGCCCGAGAAGCGTGAAGAGATCATTGGTCTGGTGGAAATCCGTCAGGTCTTCACGGTTTCCAAGGTGGGCTCGATTGCCGGGTGTTATGTCCTCGAAGGTATCGTCAAGCGGGACTCCAAGATTCGCCTGTTGCGCGACAATGTCGTGCTCCATACGGGCGATCTCGATTCGCTCAAGCGCTACAAGGATGACGTGAAAGAGGTGAAGGCCGGATTTGAATGTGGCTTGATGCTCAAGAATTACAACGACATCCAGGAAGGCGATCAGCTCGAGATCTTCGAAGTGCGAGAAGTCGCACGATCGCTCTAAGGACGGCGCATGGCCCGCGACTTTTCACGCGCGCAGCGTGTCGGTGAGCAGATTCGGCGAGAACTCGCCGAACTGCTCCGTCTTGAAGTCAAAGACCCGCGGGTCGGCTTCATCACCTTGACCGACGTCGAGGTCAGTGCCGATTTTGCGCACGCCAAGGTGTTTTTCACCTCGATGACTGGCGACGAGAACCTCGACGAGATTCTCACAGGACTGCGTCGTGCCTCCGGATTTCTGCGCCGCGAACTCGGGCGCAGGGTCCGGATTCACCAGACGCCGGAACTGCACTGGCATTATGATCCGTCGGTGGAGCGGGGCGCTGCGCTGTCGGCCTTGATCGACAAGGCGGTGGGAGAGGATCGAGCCCGTCACGGCGACGAGGATGAATCAGAGAGCTGATCGACCCAAGCCGCTGAAAGAACGGGTCGATGGCGTGCTCTTGCTGGACAAGCCCTCAGGGCTGAGCTCAAACACGGCGCTTCAGCGTGCCCGTCGAACGCTCGGAGCAGCAAAGGCCGGCCATACCGGCACGCTGGATCCCCTTGCGACCGGGCTGTTGCCGCTCGCATTTGGTGAGTCGACCAAGTTTTCCCAGAGTCTGCTTGATGCGGACAAAGCGTACGAGGCCGTTGTGCGTCTAGGGGTCATGACGACCACGGGCGACAGTGAGGGGGACGTCCTCCAGCAACGAGCGGTCACTTGCACCGCAGCAGACATCGTCGCCATGGCCGAGCACTTTGTGGGTGACATCGAACAGATGCCGCCCATGTTCTCTGCGCTCAAGCACAAGGGGCGGCCGCTCTACGAGTACGCTCGTGAAGGCAAGGACATCGAACGCAAGCGACGCGTCATCACCATCCGCGAACTGACGTGTGTGCCGATCGATCGTGAGTCGTTTCGCATGATAGTCCGGTGCAGTAAAGGAACCTATGTGCGTACCCTGGCGGAAGATATTGGCGAGGCGCTGGGCTGTGGTGCCCATCTGACCGCCCTCAGGCGCACACAGATCGGTCGGTTTTGCATTGCAGATGCCGTCTCGCTTGAGTCAGTGGAGGCCCAGGGCCTGTCGGCTCGGCGCCTGTTGTTACCGGTCGATAGCCTGATCGGCGATCTGCCTGTGTTGTTGCTTGAGGACGATGCGGCTGCTCGAATCGAACACGGACAGGCTGCAATGCTCACCGGCGTCGCACCCGGCGACTATCGCCTGTATCATGTGGAACGTTTTGTGGGCCTTGGCGAGCTCTCTGAAGATGGTACGCTCCGCTCTCGTCGCCTGATCGCCGGCACTCAAGGTGCTTGATTCGACACTGAAAAAACAGCTCACAAGCTTGAGTTTGAAACTTGACGCGAGTATACTTTCGCGTTTTCCGAAATACCGAACAACGAAAGAGTAAACCTACATGGCTCTCGATAACGCACAAAAAGCGCAGATCGTTGGTGATTACCAGCGTGCGCAGGGCGATACCGGCTCCCCTGAAGTTCAGGTAGCCCTGCTGACCGCCCGCATCAACGGTCTGACCGACCACTTCAAGGCCAACGCCAAAGATCACCATTCCCGTCGTGGTCTGCTGAAGATGGTTAGCCAGCGTCGCAAGCTGCTTGACTACCTCAAGCGCAAGAATGCCGACAGCTACCGCGCTCTGATCGAACGCCTCGGTCTGCGTAAGTAATACGGATGGCTGTCTCGACGACTGCACCTGCAGCGTCTGCCAACCATCTCGCGGAAGCCGGCGTGTGCCCTTTGGCCACGCCGGCTTTTCGTATGTCCGCGCTTTCTCATGCGCGGTTTTCCGATTTCTTTCTCGACGACTGAAAATTCCGGCGGTTTTGTGACCCGCCATAGATAGAAAGGATATTCCCTTGCCTACCGCATTTAAGAAGACATTCGCGTACGGTGCTCATACCGTGACGCTCGAGACGGGCGAAGTCGCTCGTCAAGCCAGTGGTGCCGTCATCGTCAATATGGACGATACCGTTGTGTTGGTGACCGTCGTGGCCGCCAAGGAAGCCCGTGCCGGCCAGGACTTTTTCCCGCTGACGGTCGACTACCAGGAAAAAACCTACTCTGCCGGCAAGATCCCCGGCGGTTTCTTCAAGCGTGAAGGTCGTCCCTCTGAAAAAGAGATCCTGACCTGCCGCCTGATTGATCGTCCGATCCGTCCGCTGTTCCCGGAAGGTTTCTACAACGAAGTCCAGGTCATCGCGACGGTGTTGTCCCTGAACCCGGAAATCGATCCGGACATTCCCGCCATGATCGGTGCCTCTGCCGCACTGGCCGTGGCCGGCGTTCCGTTTGATGGTCCGATCGGCGCGTGCCGCGTTGGTTACATCAATGGTGAGTACGTGCTCAACCCGACCTTGACCCAGCTCGAAGAGAGCCAGCTGAATCTGGTGGTTGCGGGTACCCAGTCTGCCGTGCTGATGGTCGAATCCGAAGCCCACGAACTGTCTGAAGACGTGATGCTCGGTTCCGTGGTGTTCGGTCACGAGCAGATGCAGGCTGCGATCGACGCCATCAATGATCTGGTCGAGCAGGCCGGCAAGCCGGCGTGGGATTGGCAAGCGCCGCCCGCCAACGATGCGCTCATCGCCCGTCTGAACGAAGCCGTTGCCGCCGATATCGAGGCCGCCTTCAACGTGACCAGCAAGCAGGAACGCACGGCAAAGCTGAGCGAGATCCGCAAGAAGGCCATCGAGCTGGTGTGTGATGGTGCCGAAGGCGCGCCTTCGGAAAACGAAGTCAAAGACCTGCTGCACGAGATGGAAGCTGCCGTGGTTCGCGGCCGCATCCTGAGCGGCGCGCCGCGTATCGACGGTCGTGACACCCGCACTGTCCGCCCGATCGAGATCCGCACTGGCGTGCTCCCGCGTACCCACGGTTCGGCCCTGTTCACCCGTGGTGAGACCCAGGCGCTGGTGGTGGCGACCCTCGGCACCGGCCGTGATGAGCAGATCATCGACGCGCTCGCCGGCGAGTACCGTGACCGTTTCCTGCTGCACTACAACTTTCCGCCGTTCTCCACCGGTGAAACCGGCCGTGTGGGTTCGCCTAAGCGTCGCGAGATCGGTCACGGCCGTCTGGCCAAGCGAGCGCTGGTCAACATGCTGCCCAACGCCGAGGATTTCGCCTACACCGTGCGTGTGGTGTCCGAAATCACCGAATCCAACGGCTCAAGCTCGATGGCTTCCGTCTGCGGCGGTTCGCTGGCCATGATGGATGCCGGTGTGCCGATGAAGAATCACGTCGCCGGTATCGCCATGGGCCTGATCAAGGATGGCAACCGTTTCGCCGTGCTGACCGACATCCTCGGTGATGAAGATCACCTGGGTGATATGGATTTCAAGGTGGCCGGTACCGACAGCGGTGTTACCGCGCTGCAGATGGACATCAAGATCCAGGGCATCACGAAGGAAATCATGCAGGTCGCGCTGGCCCAGGCCAAGGAAGGCCGCATGCACATTCTGGGTCTGATGAAGAGCGCGCTCGACTCCCATCGCGGTGAAGTCTCCGAATTCGCGCCGCGCATGATTCAGTTGAAGATCAATCCCGAGAAGATCCGCGACGTGATCGGCAAGGGTGGTGCAGTGATCCGTGCCCTGCAGGAAGAGACGGGTACCGTGATCGAAATCGAAGACGACGGTTCCGTGACCATCTCGTCCGTGTCCACAGAAGGTGCCAAGGCCGCTCAAGCCAAGATCGAAGAGATCACCGCTGAAGTGGAAGTGGGCAAGGTGTATCCGGGCAAGGTCGTCAAGATTCTCGACTTCGGTGCGATCGTGAACATCATGCCGGGCCGCGACGGTCTGCTGCATGTGTCCCAGATTGCCAAGGAGCGTGTCGAGAAAGTGACCGACTATGTGAACGAAGGTGACGAGTTCCCCGTCAAGGTGCTCGAGACCGACGACCGTGGTCGCATCAAGCTCAGCCGCAAGGCCCTGCTGACCGAGGAAAGCACCGAAGGCTGATCCCCGACCGGCAAGCAACAAAAAAGGCACCTACGGGTGCCTTTTTTGTTGCCCCGTGTCGGTCACACCGTGGCAGGGGCCTGCAGCCTGATTATTTGGCGACCTGACGCTCGCGCATTTCCTCAAGGGTCTTGCAGTCGATGCACAGGGTGGCGGTCGGGCGCGCCTCAAGGCGCTTGAGGCCGATCTCGACGCCGCAGCTGTCGCAGTAGCCATATTCGCCCGAGGAGATGCGGCCGAGGGCTTCATCGATCTTTTTGATCAGCTTGCGCTCGCGGTCGCGGTTGCGAAGTTCCAGTGCAATGTCGGACTCCTGGCTGGCGCGATCGTTGGGATCGGCGAAGTTGGTTGCCTCGTCCTGCATGGTATGCACCGTGCGCTCGATATCTTCCATCAGCTCGACTTTCACCGAGGAGAGGATCTCACGGAAGTGCTCGAGTTGTTTCTCGCTCATATACTCCTCGCCCTTGGCGGGCTCATACGGCGGAAACTGCTTGTGCAGAGTATCGTCAGGCATGCTTTGATTCCGATGAGGTGAAGGCGATTTAATAGCAGAAAGTGTCATAACCCGCAAGTCAATCGGGTTTTTGAAGGAAATTGTGCGGTACGAAAAACAGGTTTGACGCCCCCGGGACGGATGTGTATTATCTCGCCTTCTCGGGGTGTAGCGCAGTCCGGTAGCGCGCTTGCTTTGGGAGCAAGATGTCGGAGGTTCGAATCCTCTCACCCCGACCAGCTCACCCCGGATGCCCGCGCGGAATCTGCCCGTAGCTCAATTGGATAGAGCACCGGCCTTCTAAGCCGGGGGTTGCAGGTTCGATCCCTGCCGGGCAGGCCAAGATTGATGAACGGCGCAATGGCGCCGTTCCAAGAACGGCGGCGGCATTAGCTCAGTTGGTAGAGCATTGGATTGTGATTCCAAGGGTCACCGGTTCGAAACCGGTATGTCGCCCCAAAACAGAAAGCCTCGAAGCGAAATGCTTCGGGGCTTTTTTATTTTGTCAGGTGCAGCCGGTTCAGCTTGCCTGGCGGATCGCTTCCTCGAGAAAGTCGATTCGGTCCTGTCCCCAGAAAATGTGCTCCGCGACAATGAAAGTCGGTACGCCGAAGACCCCCGCGGCAATGGCTTCTTCGGTGTTCTTGTCCAGTGCTTTGTCGATGGCCTGAGCCCGGCTTTCATTGATCAGCAGGGAAGGCAGTCCCTCACTGGCCAGGATCTCCCCGATCACGGCTTCGTCGGACAGATCGTGATTCTGAACCCAGATGGCGGCACCAAAGGCTTCCGCCAGTTCGAGGCCGTCGTGCCCATCTTCCATTGCCGCGATGACCACACCTGCGGCCAGACGCTCGTCGACCGGAAAGTGGGCGGGTTCCAGATTGAGTGGAATGTTGAGTCGTCGGGCCCAGCGTCCAAGCTCCTGGAGACGGTAGGCCTGTCGCTGCGCCGAGCGTTTCGCCAATGGCAGACCGCCCGTGGCTTCCAGGAGAGGCCCCATGCGGACTGGTTTGAGCTTCAGTTCAGCGTTGTACCGATGGAGCAGATCGGGCAACTGCACGTTGGCCATGTAGCTCCATGGCGAGTTGAGGGCAAAGTAATAGTCGACAGATACGCTCATGCTGACCTCCGTTGGACAGACAGACTGATTCAGCTTAGCAGGGTAAGACGCGGTATGCGTGGGTCTGCCTTACTTCCGCGGTTTGCCTTCCAGACGCGCAATGGCCTGCCCGAGCGCGGCCTTGAGATCGGACTGGCGCGCTTCGAGGCCCTTGGTGCGAGCAGTCAGTGATTTCGACATCACCTCCACTTGCTTGCGGACGGTCGGCTCGGCGTCGAGAACGCGTTTGACCGGCGCTTTCTTGAGTTCGGCCTGCTGTGTCTTGACCGCCCCGAGTGCGTTGGTGACATGGCTGTCGATCCGATCGGCAAACGACGAGACGGCCTCGGCCAGGCTGTTGGCCAGCTGGACATCGGGGTTTTCAAGGTTTCGGGTGGTTTTCGGGCGGATGTCCTTCAAGGTGGGAATACGCAACACGGCGCCCGGTGCGACGGCTTTAAGATCCTTGAGTTGCGGATTGGCCCTGAGCAGTTCCGCCGTGGCCTTTTCACGCTGATTGGGTGTCAGTCGGGAATACATCTTGTCCGCAATGTCGGCGACCGATTTCTCGCCCCGGAAAGTGGCAATTGGCATGTTACTGCTCCTCAGATTCCGATGATGTTGGTCAGGCTCAGATCGTTCGGTACGGCCCCGGCGCCCGGTGTGGCGATCATGCCGGTGCTGGTGTTGCCCATGACAATGGCTTGCTTGCCGCCCGGGATGGCGTGCAGGGTGTGCTGGTCGCCCACGCCGAGCAGTAGGTTGTGATTGGCGGTCACGGTGCGGGCGGCGAGCAGGGCGACATTGGGTGTGGCGCCCGGGGAGTCTGTCTCGCAGGTGTTCTCCGAGAACTGGATGTTGAACAACCCGCGGCATTCGGCAACTCGCTCTGCAAGCTGCTCGCCCCTCAGTTGGTTGCCACGGATGCTCACATCGGGACGCCAGCCCGGCAGGGCGCGCAATCGCGAAGCGGTCAGCACATAGTGCGTTTCGGCGGCGACAAAGGCGGTGACCGAGCCAATGGCGGGGCTGGGTGCGCGGACGCCGGCGTGAATGCGGATCGCTTGCCAGTCCGTCGTGTTCAGTTGCTGTGCCTCGTCGCCTCGACGCTCCACCTCGTTGGACACGATGCTGATGCGGTCGAACGGGGGCAGGATGCGGATGCCGGTGACCTCGCCAGCGCTTCGTACCGGCCCGATGCCGAACAGGCGATTACCATCGATGGCGATCTTTTCGCAGCCGAGAATCCGGATGCCATCCACGGCGGGTGCGGCGGTGCTGTTCAATGCCACATAGCCGAGGGCATTGTCTGTGATGTCGCCACGTGTGATGTGCACCAGCTGAATGGCTGCGTAGGCCAGATCGTCGCCGGTGACTGTCTGGCCGACGCGCGAGCACTGATTGGCTGAAAAGACCAGATGGGCCGCCTCGGCTGCGTCGGCCATCAGCAGCGCACTGAGGCCAATATCGTCGATCTGGTTGTGGGTGATCATGGCCGTGCCGATGGGCGCATTCAGGCTGATGGCGTTGCCCTGCAGATGGCGGATGCGGTTGTCGCTGATGCGCAAGGCGTCAATGGCGACCGGATCGAGGCCTTCTTCGATAACGATGCCGTGTTGGCCGTTGTCGTCCCAGCCGCTGATCTCATTATCCGAAATGCTCAGGGCATCGACGCCAGCGATGATGCCGTCGCCGTTGGTGAAGATGCTGTTGCGCGTGACTGCCAGGGTCGAGCCGGGCAGCACGGCGCCGGTGGCGAGCAGGGCGCTCCGGTTGCCATTGAAGATGAGGTTGTCGTCGATGCGGGTATTGCCTGCATGCAGGCTGGCGCCGGCCAGATGCACGGCATGCTGGCTGCAGAAGAACAGGTTGCGTTCGGCGCGCAGTTCGCCGGTGAGCGCGTAATTGGCGCCTTCCCGCGCAAGGGCCGAAATGCCGCGCTCGGCCACGATGGCGCAGTCGCTGATGCGCGCGCCCAGCACATTGCCGGTCAGGGCGATTCCCACGCTGGTGCCGTCTCCGACGGCAAAGCCCAACACATTGATGTGCTCGGCGCGAAAATCGATGCTGTCGCGTACGGCGATCATGGCCGTCGTGTCGGCGTTGCCCCCCGAGCCCATGAGGGTGAGGTTCTCAAGCGCGATGCCGCTGGTGTCATCGATGTCGATCAGACCCCCGGTTTGTCCGCCCTGAAGGATGGTGCCCCAGCCCTGACCACGCACGCGCAGTGAGCGGCCGTCATGGATGTTGATCGGCGCACTGATGGCATAGCTCCCGATGCCGAGGCACACCGTACCGCCGGTATCCTTGATGCTGTCGATGGCCTGCTGGAGGGTGTGGGTGCCGCTGTTGTGGTCTTCGGCGCTGACGCACACGGTGCAGTCGCAGCCACCGCCGTCGCTGATGGGCGGCCACAGCGTGCGACAGTCGGTTTCGTCCTCGGGCAGGTCGACAACGGCCAGCCGCGCATAGTGGTGATGGATGCCCAGTGGCGGTGCGCTGTCGAGCTCTTCGATGTCCCCGGTGCTGCTGCGCGCCACGAAGACCCAGTAATCACCGCTTCTGAATTCGCCGCCCGCCGGGTCGAGGTCGAACTCGACGACGATGCCGTGTTCCAGAAAGAGCTGTGTGCCGGCGGGCGGGATATCGATGTCGCCCACGGCACCGAGCGCATTGAGGTCGGTAAATACGCTGCCGTCGGCCGCATGCACTTCGCCGCCCTGATCCCACCGGGTGATGCGCGTATTGCGCAGCGGGTCGGTCTCGTCATCGCCGCCGGTGGGGAAGAGGCCATTGGTGAGGGCCGGCTCGAAACGCAAGGTCCGCGCATTGATATCCACGAGCGTCACGCGTCGCAACTCGCCGGGAAGCCCATGCAGCTCGCGCCAGTCATCGGTGATCTCGATCCAGTCGCCGTCATTGAAACCCAGGGTCTCGTCCCGGCCGGTGCTCTCGACCGTGATCGTCGTTCGGGCCGAGTCGATGTGCGTCACGCGCGTGCTGACGCTGGCGTTATCGCGCGACCACTTGAAGGTGGCCGTGCCCAGGGGGCCGCCGGTGTGGACCTGCACCCGGTAGGTCTGGTTTTCAAGGCCGCGGTAGCCTGCTGAGGGCGCGATCCGGCACGGATCCGGCTCGAAATCCGGCACGGCCGTCCCGGTGCTCAGACGCCCGGCGGAGGGGGCCGTCAGCGCAGCCCAGCCGGGGATGTCCTCGTCCGGGGTGGCGCAATTGATGTCGCCCACGTTTTCGAGCAGCTTGACCTGCCACACCGTCTGCAGCCGCCCCGTGGTGTCGATGCCCACGGCGGGTTCGATCAGGTCCGGCGCTTCCACGGCGGTGACGGCGCGCTGCCACACGTCGAGATAGACCAGATGCCGTCCGCTCTGCGGCAGCTCGGGTGGATTGGGGAGATAGGGCTGGGCCGCGTAGTCGACCGCTTCGGTGCCCTGCAGCCCGGCCAGGCGGGGCTCCCAGGCCAGTGGCGCAGCACCGTGGTTTTCGGCCAGCAGGCCATCCACGTACATGCGACCGACACCGATGCTCAGCGCGCCGCCGCTGGCGTCGATATGGAACGCGTCGGGTGTCGTCCGTGGCACGACGCTGCCATTGAAGGTGTCGAGGGTACCGGCCTGGATGCGACGCGCCAGTTGGGACACCCATTCGTTCCAGTCCGCGTCAAGCTGGACCCGGCCCTGCTGCATGACGACCCCGAGAAAGTCCCGGCGGGCGTCAAAGCGGATACGGCTCAGATCGAAACTCATGTGAGGACTCCCTTAAGATTCGTGAAAGAGGCCGGCACGCAGACCGACGCGGAGATATTCCGCCAGGCGAATGCCCAGATTGGTCTCGCGCTGCGGGCCGTAAAGGTGATGAAAAGCGCCCATTTCGCTCTCGTCGTCAGCACCCATGCGGATCGACGCCGGGGTGTTGCCGGTCAGCTGGCAATACGGCGGTGTGCCGAAGGCGGTTGAGGTGAAGCGGGGGCGAACGTCGGGGTCGGCGGCCGTGGGTTGGCACTGATGACGCGCCGGCACGATCGAGGCCAGCGGCAACCATGAAAAGCGCACGCAGCCGACCTGTTTGCGCTCGGTGCGCACGGGAGCGGCGTCCGGGCTCGTTTCCGGTGCCGCGGCAAAGAGGATGCTGTTGGACACGAGCTCGAACCGAGTGGCGTGGATGCGCCCGATCACGGTGCTGCCGATGGCGGAGAACATGCCACCGGGCGCCTCGTCTGCCGGCGCGCAGTACGCCATGGATTGGCTGCTGTTGGCATCGACGATGCTGTCGGTGAGCCGCACGCTGGCGTGCTCGTGCGCCCGGATGGCGCCGACGATGGAGGCCGAAATCTCCACCGCCACGCCGGGCGCCAGCACCTCCAGACTCGCTTCGTCCGGATGCAGCGCCGTGCCATCGGTGTCCAGTGCCCGTCCGGGCACCAGCGTGCAGTGTTGCAGCTCGAGTTTGGTCAGCAGCCGGCCCGCCGGCACGCTCAGCGGGCTGTCGATGATGAGCAGGCCATTGAGGCGGCAACTGCTGTTCTCGTCGCCGCCAATGGTCAGCGCGTCCGGCGCCAGAATGGGACGGTAGCCGTTGCGTGCGCGGATCTCCAGGCTGGCGTTGGCGGCAAGCTGAATGTCCAGAGGGCCGGTGTAGCGGCTGTTGTCCCTGATTTCGATGAGGGTGTCGCCGTCGATCAGCGCAATCGCCGAGGGCAGGTCGGTCACGTCGCCGTCGATCGGGTCGCTGGCATTGACGCGAATGACCGTGACGTCCTCCGACACGGCCGGCAGGCTTTCGCCACGCTCGTATTCACCGCCGCCGATGTCGGCACTGAAGCCCTCATGCCAGGTCACCCGCACCTCGGCCGGATCGTCGGCATTGTCGGGCAGGGCGATGCGGCCCGATACCGGGTCGATGGCATAGCTGTCGTCGGGCGGGGGGACATGCGCCCAGGCGCCGCCGTGTTCGCCAAGATGGCAGACATGGATGGCATGGCGTTCGATCTCGACGCCATCCACCCACAGGCGGATGGCCGGTGACGGGTTGTCGACAGGCGCGTCCGCCTGGGCGCGAATGCCCACATGCCGGTCCTTGTGCTCGGCGAGCCGGCGACGGCTCAGGGGCATGGGCACGTTGTCGGGCTCGGCCAGATGGGCGATGTCGGTTTCCGCCACCGGGTGATTGAACAGCGCGGTGTCGTGCCCCAGGGGGCTGAAGCGGTACAGCCGCGGTGCCTCGCGCGTGGCGGGCGCAAACCGCCGCGGATAACCCCGGAGGCGCCACAGGTGGAGGCCGACGTTGGGAATGTTGTGGCGGCCACGGCGGCTCTCGATGTGGCGCACGTCGATATTGCGGCTGACAGGCTCGAACGCGGTGCCGATCCATTCGAGCGCGGCGCCCTTGCGCAGGTCGGGGCTTTGCAGGTTGCCCGGCCTGACGTGGTTCATGTACTGGTGGGTACACAGGCGCTGGAAATATTCCACCGCCCGGGCGTCCCAGTGGGTGACGTCGCGCGCCAGCTGCTCCAGCACAAGCGCGGTGCCCTTGCGGCGGCGCAGGGCGATTTCATGGGCCACCTCGGCACGCGCATTGGCCATGTCGGCGCGGCTGCCGTCGGCCTCGGCCCGGGTGTTGAGCAGGGGCTGATACCCGATGAGATCGCCGATATAGGGAATGACCCAGGGGGCGCAGGTTTCGATGAACAGGTCGTCGTAGCACTGCGCCAGGCTCTCTTCGGCGATATCGAGCTGTTCGGAGAGCACGGCCATCAGCTCTTCAAGTGGCCCGCGCTCGAGTCCCTGCGTCTGGGCCAGCTGTGCGTCGCGGATGCGGTGGATGGCCGGGAGCAGCTCGAACAGCTCGCGTGCGTTGTCTTTCATTGCATCACCTCCACCACAATGCCGTCGTCCGCAGGTGTGAGCAGCTCGGCCGCCAGCGGCAAACCGTCGAGGGTGGCCACGGGCAACTGGGCGAAGAGACGTGCGTTGGCCTTGGCCGGCTGTCCGGTGCTGTGCAGGGTGACCACATGCACCGCCACGACACCGCTGACGCCTTGTGCTACCGCGGCGACCTCGTCGATGGACACGGTCTGTCCGAACTCGCGACGGGCGAAGGCGAAATGGGTACTCAGAGTCTCGGTCACCGAGTCGAGCACGCTTTGCTGTTCGAAAGCCGCGTCGACCAGCACGGCCACCCGGGTCTGAAAGCGCGCGTCGCGATAGTCGGCCAACCGGATCGGCATGAGCGGGTCGCCATAGGTCCCCAGCGCGTCGAGCAGGCTGCCATAGGTGGCACTGGTGCTCGGCACGCTGGCCCCTTCGATGCCCGCCACCGTGACGAACACGCCCCGCGCCGGGCCCGATGGAATCCACAGGGCGTGCGCCTTGTCGATGCCGGCGAAGGCGCGGGCGAAGTTGGTGTAGTCGACGATCGACACGGCACGGTCGAGGGTCAGCACGGTCAGTGGCGCGTTGTCGCGGGCCTGATCGAGGGTCTCGGGGTCTTCGCCGCCGGTGGCCGGGCTCGGGTTGACCACGTCGCTGACACCCGGTGGGCGGCTGAGCAGGGTGGTCAGCTTGCCGTCACCGACATTGCCGGCCACGCCGATACCTTTGCGGTAGCTGGCGCGCACGTTGCTGCTGCCGCCAGGCAGTCGGGCGCCCTCGATGCCATCGCCAAAACGGATGGTGGTCACGCCGCCGTCGTCCTGGGCCGTTTCGAACCGGTGGGCCTTGGCGTCGGCGTTGTAGAGGGTGTCCGCTTCTTCCCAGAGGATGTCGTTGACGCGCACTTCGAGCGTCGAGGCGCGCCCGCTCGGGGTGGCTGCGCTGACGTAGGTCAGCGGCGCCTGGTTGAGCATGAAGCGCTGGTTCGCCTGGGCGCCGTCGCCATCGCCCAGCAGCGCCTCCACACGCTCACCATGGGTGGCGGGTGCCACGTTGGCATTGACCGCGGTGCCAAGACGCACATACACGTGGGTGGTGGCCTCGGTCAGAGACAAGGTGGTGCGATCGCGGTCGTGCTCGACGCTGTCGACCGGCTCGCCGACAAAGACGATCTCGCGGACGAGCTCGTCATCCTTGCGGGCCGGGTCGAGCGCGATGTCGGCGGCGCGCAGGCTCACGGTGCCGATCGAGCCATCGCGGTCGAGCACCCGCAGGCGCAGGCGGATCGAGGTACTGCCGAGAAACGCGGCAAAGGTGTCGGGCGCGAGCGTGATCGGCGTGTAGAACGTAATTGCGGTTGGGGACGGAGTCTTGAGTCTGAAACGGTTCAGGGACATGCCCAGAGCCCTGGTCTTGAACTGCTTGCTCAGGGACGGCGACACGGCGAAATAGCTGAGTGTGAGCGTGGCGGGCACGAGCCGTACCGGCGCGGCCATGAGTTGCAGGCTGTCGCCTTCGGCCAGCGGACGTTCGTCGCCATCGTCGGGCTGGAACAGGATGTCCTTGTCCGTCGCCACGATGCGGATGCGCTGCCGGGTGCCGCTGAGGGCCAGCGGTTGTCCCGGCGACAGATCCGTCTCCCGGCGCTCCAGCGCCAGGGTCTGGCCATACACGGGGGCCGCCACCGGTGTGGCGGCCAGTGGCAATTCTTCGCTCTGGACGTGGACCGCCAGGGTGCGCGGGGCGTGTTCGAATTCAGCCGGCAGCCGGCCATCGGGCAGCTCACCGCTGAGTGTCAGGCGGGTGGTCTGGCCTGACAGCAGGTACTCGGCACGGCTGGCCACGCCTGCTTGCGTGATGCGGTACAACTCGACCGAGTGCGGTACGGATAGCAAGGCCCAGCCCTGGGTGACGACCTTGTCATCCACCGGCGTGATATCGATGGTGTCGGGCTGCCGAACGAGCGCGCCCCTCGGACCGTTGAGCGTGGTGAAACTGCCCACCAGGGCTTTTTCGACACCGGCGGCGATCTGCAGGTAGGCCGTTTGTGTGGCCTGCCGCGGCGCCGACAGCAGTTGATCCATGTCGGCCACGATGTCCTGCAGGGGTTGGGCCAGCAGATCGACCGGGGCGAGCATCTCGGCGGGCAAGGCCGCTTCGATGGCGGAAATGGTCTGACCGGCCACGGCGGGCAGATCCGGCACGGGCGCCTCGCCGCCGGCCCGGCGCACGCCCAGCGCGGCAAAGTGCAAGGCGATGGCGGCGGCCTGTTCAGGGGTTTGAATCGCGAGGGGTCCCGGCAGTTGTCGGGCAATGCTCATGGCGGCGGTGACCAGCGCAGCCACTTCGGCGCTGGCCGCCGCGCTCAGCGTGGCTGCGCCAGCGTCGGCGGCGTGTTCCCGCAGGCGCTGCGCATGGTCGCCCAGCATGTTGAGCGCGGCGGTGGGGTTGAGCAGGCCGGCGGCCTGACTCACCGCGCTGTGGGCATCCTGGGCAAATCCGCTGACCTGGCCACCCAGGGCGTTGAAAACGGCACTCACCGAGCCTGCCATGCGCTCGTGCAGCCGAATGATCTCCTGCGGAATGGCGGCACCATTGGCGAACTGGTTGGATGCCCAGCTTTCAAGATTGGTCAGTGTGCCGCCGAAATCGCCGCTGGCCAGGCGAGAGGCGAGTTCGGACAGATCCAGCTCGCCCATGCCATCCTTGAGGTTGTCGATGACGGCAGTGACCACGTCGCCGGGCAGGTCGGACGGCAATTGCGGGCTCAGCTCGCCGATCTTCTCCTGTACCCGATTCAGGGTCTGCTTGGCAGCCAGCAGTTGCGGGGACACCGCATTGAGCACGGCGTCGAGCGCCAGCCCGAAGGCGTCCGCCCATTCGGCCGGATTGGTGAAGTCGATCTGGTCGAGCCATTCATCCGTGGATTCAACCACGTCGCCGACCGCATTCACGCCAGCCTGCCAGGCCTCGCTCAGGTCGGGCGGGATGCTGGCAGGCATCTGCACCGACAGGGCGTTGGCCAGTGTGTCGAGCACGGCGCGGCAGACGGCCTCGACATCGGTGACCCCCTGCTGGGCGAAGGACTCGATCTGGTTGGGCAGGGAGAGCACATGCTGTCGAACGGTCTGGATCGCGTTGCCGAACACCGATTGTTCGAGCACGAAGTTGGCGGAGTTGAACAGCCCGGAAAATGCCTGTGCCTGGGTTTGCATCAGTTGCATGGCCCGCTCGGCCACGTCGTTGGCGGCCAGTCCGGCGATTTCGGTCATGCCTTCGGCCATCTGGCGGCTCATGCCCAGGGCGCTGTCGGCAATCTGCGAGCCTGCGCTGAGGACGCCGATGCCGGAGGTGGCGGCGCGATGCATGGCGCTCACGGCCGTGGTATGCGCCGCACTGGTGGCCGCGGCCATGACCGCTTCGATGGTGGCCGGTGCGTGTTGCGTGATGCTGCCACCGGTGCTGCGTCGCTCCGGGTATTCAGGGGCCAGGGCGCTGAAATCGGGCCACTCGGCGGCATCGAAGGCGGCCTGTGCATCACTGGGCTGACCGATGCCCAGATAGCCGAGCTTGGCCTCTTCGCCCAGCACCTTCCAGTCCGGCGCGTTGGCACCGAACACGTTGGTGCGCTTGCGGAAGGTGTAGATACGCACCGCCTGTTCCGCCGGCAGGACGAAGGGTTTGGTGTGGCCCAGGCCCACCTGCCAGTCCACCCGGGTGAGCTGGCGGGTCTGATCGACGGTGATGCGCTGAATCGTGCGCACATCCCAGCGCTCGGCCTGCGGGTCCTTGTTCTGCTCCGCGCCGACGATGAGGAGGGTGTCGCCCACCGAAAGCCCCGTGTCCGTTCCCCGCAGCCACAGGCTGCGATCGCCGAAGGCCGGCTTGAGAGCGCGAGTCTGTTGCACCGGGATGGCGTTCCACTCGGCGCGTGCCGGGACCGCTTCGACGGTCTCGAAGGTCTGTGCCGTTTCATCCTGGCCCGGCACGCTCTGCACCCGGGTGCCCACCGGGATGGTGATCGGGTCGAGGGCGACGCCCGGTACGCTGGTGAGCGTGAAGGCCAGGTGGGTGCTGGCGGCGACACCCGGGGCCGGGCGGTAGCCGATGAGCCGGGCCATGTCGACCACCGACCGGCGCTCGGTGGCGGTGCGCAGGAAATGTTCCTGCGCATAGCGCTCGGTGTAGAAGCTCAGGCCGTCGAGCATGCTGGCCATGGCGTCGGCGATGGCGAGGGTGAAGTCGCTGCCGTCGCGCGTGCCCAGCGCGGCCAGCGCCGGGTAGTCGGTGCTCGACAGGCGCGCCTTCATGCTCTCGAGAAATTCGCCATGGCGACCCACGCGATAGCGGATCTCGCTCAGCCCGGGCGGATTGCTCACCCGTGCCGGCGTGCTGGCGTCGGTGCCGGCGCAGCATTGGCAATCTTGCGTGTCCTCGGGGCGGGTCATCTCATTTGCCTCCGTGCAGGTTCAGGCGCAGGACGCCGTGCTCGGGGAAGTTCGGATCGTTGTCCAGACGGGCGATTTCGAGTCGATCCAGGGTGAGGATGCCTTGCGAGAGCGGCATCGGGTCCTCGTCGCCCTGTCGCGTGAAACGCGTGACCTGCAGCGAGCCGACGCCGGCCACCGAGCGGGCCGCCGCGTAGATCGTGCTCAGATAGACGGTCTGCCCGAAGCTGAAGTTGTCCGGGTGGAACAGGCCGAGCGTGCCGTCGCTGCGGGTGCGGTTGCTCAGCACGTCGAGCAGGCCCTGACGCACATGACTGCGGAAGTAGCTGGGTTCGACACAGATCTCCAGCTCGATCTCGAGCGACACATGTCTGGGCTCGTCCACCCGGACATCGTGGCCGGCCATGCGATAGCGTTCGAGGTGGGCCACCACGGTGTCGGCATAGTCGGGCGTCACGGGGGCGCCGTCGTCGCGATCCACGGTGGTGAACACGGTATGCCAGCTGCCCGTCCAGCGCAGGGTGGCGGCGGCACGCTGGATGCCGGGCAGGCGCTCGGTGACTTCGGCGTAGTCGGCCGGGGTGACTGCGCGTTCCTGCGTGCGGAAGGCGTGCGGCGCGCGGCGACGGATCTGCGCCTTGGTTTCGGGCGCGGTCCCGCCCATGGCGGGCAGCGGGTTGCGCAGCTGTTCGAAGCGGTTGTCGGTGGCCACCACGTGACGAATGCTGTCGGCCCCCACGTTGCCCTCCGGGCCGTTGCCGATACGATAACGGGCCGTGAAGGCAAGACCGCTGTCAGGCCGGCGACCGTGCACATCGTCGCCGAAGCGCAAGCTCGGCAAGGCGTTGTCTTCGGTCTCGACGACAAAGTGCTGATCGGTGGCGTGGCTGGCCAGCAGATCATGCGCGGGCGTCCACGGGGTGCCGTCGCCGCTGTCGTCGTCGAGCTGGATTTGCGGCAGCGCGTCGGCGGTGCGCCAGGTCATCGCGGCACCGGCACTGGCCTGCGGGTCGAAGGGGGCGCGTGAGGTGATGGCGATGCCGTCCTCGTCAAGCTGGCGCAGGATGGTGCCCTGCCAGGTCAGTGGGCCGTCGGGCAGCGCGGGGCTGAAGCGCGGCGGCAGGGCGATCGGCGCGCTGCGGTCGCAACTGTCGGTGCCGGTGGCGGGGTAATGCAGCAGTGCGTCGGGTACCGCGCCCAGCGCGACATCGCTGAGCGATTCACCGTGATCGACCAGCAGGTTGTTGCCCATGGCAATGGAGACGTTTTCGATCAATGTGCTGCCATGCGCGTCGTCGGTGATGGCCGAGATGCACAGGGGGAAGGGCAAGGCGTCGTCGGCATGCCATTCGATCTCGGTGATCCGGGTGTGTTCCCCCGATGCCGGATTGGGCAGCGGGTCGACCAGCGGCAGCGCATTGCCATCGCCATCGGTGTCCGACCCGAAGACGCGCACGTTCGTGAGGCGCACTGCATGACGCCGGGCCGGGTCGGCATCCGCTGCGTCGCCCGTGACCGGGCCGATCACCTCTTCGAAGATGAGCACGTCGCCGACGGCCAGATCGGGCCAGTGGCCCACCAGCGTCGCCCGCGTGGCGCCCTTGGGCAGGCAGCAGCGCTGGTCGCCCCAGGTGTAGAAGTCGAAGCGGTTGTGGTCCGCGTACAGGGTGATGGGCACCATGGGCTCGAACACCTTCACTCCGGCCTGGCGTGCCGCGCGTTCATCGCGTGAGTCGGGGGTGATGACGGTGGGCAGGCCCGGGACACGGGTATAGAAGCGCACGCCGGCCGGCAGATCGAAGCCGTTGTCGGTCACATCCGCATGCAGCCAGGTGCGCGCATTGCAGCCCTCGTGCACCCGGTAGTCGACCAGCAAGGCATGGCGGCGCAGGCTGGTGCGCTTGCGGGCGGTGTGCAGGTAGGCCTCGGTGGTGATGGCGTCGAGCTGGTAATGCTTGAGGTCGCCCACGTAGGCGATGAGTTCGGCCAGTGTCGTGGCCAGATCGGCGGGGCTGCGGTCCTGCCAGCCGGGCATCTGCTGCGTCATGCGGTCGATGAGCAGGCGCCGCAGGCTGCCGAAGTCCCGCGCCAGATAGTTCAAATCGGGGTCGGGCGGTGGGGTCGGTGGGCAGTCATGGACGGGTTTGCAATCGAATTCGCTCGGGCATTCCACCTTGAACGAGAAGGCGACCGAGGACAGGCGCGGGTCGAAATCCTGCAGTGGCGTTGCCGGATGTCCGCTTTGCGCGAGGCTGAGCGTGTAGGTGGAAAAATCGCCACTGACGTTCGTGCGCACCAGCAGCACATGATCGGCCTCGGGCAGGCCGGTGAAGAAGGCCGTTTCAGCCGGTGTGGCCGAGGGGGGCGGCGCGTCGGCCGTGGCCACCCAGTCCACCTCGATCTGACGGATACGTTCGCCGCCGCCGATGGTGACGTTCGAGGCATTGATGGGGATGGCCGGTGCCTTGAGCAAGCGCACCATCAGGGTTTGCTGACGCGGGCTGCCCGGCGGGGCGTCCACATCGAGCACTTCGAGCCAGTCGATGCCGTTGAGTGTGGCATGGGCATCGACGGCAGCGCGGCGGTGTTCTTCACAGCAGGTGTAGCGGGTGATCATGCGCCGGCTCCCTGGGTGAAGGTGTCGGTGTGCAACTCGTCGGTGCGCCGCAGGCGGTAGCTCACTTCCACCGTGAGGGTCGATTCAACCGCCGAGACCGCCACACGCTCGACGGTGATGAGGTCGGCCAGCCATTGTTGCAGGGCGCCCTGAATGAGAAATTGCGTGGTCGCGGCCAGCTCGGGGCTGTTGGGGGCGAACACCAGCTCGTTGAGTCCGCTGCCGAAGGTCGGGCGCATCACGCGCTCGCCGGGCGCCGTGAACAGCACCTGTTCGATGAGGCCCCGCACCCAGGTGGCCTGGTCGGCCTCGCGGGTGCGGCCGCGTCCGTCGATCTGGTAAGGGAAGTGCATTCGTCTGTTCATGCTCAGCTCCCGATCGCGCGCATCTGTGCCTGCACCGGCATCATCGGCGTCCCGTTGGGCGTGCATACCGACTGGCTGTCCATCAGGACCAGCGGCTGGCCGTTGGAAAAGACCCGTGTGGCGGCCACCACCCATTGCCCGGTCACGCAGGGCACCGGCGCGCCACCGACATTCAGGGGGCAACCGGCAATCACGTAGGGGGCGGTCATGGTCACCGTGGGCTGACCGCTGACCAGTACGCGTGGATTGGGCGTGGTCGGTGTGGCGGTGCCGCCATGGCTGCACAGCACGGTGGCGCCAACATGGAGGAGAGGTCCGGGCATCTGCGCGCTCCTAGATCACCGTGAAGGCGCCGTTGTTGATGTCAACGGCCGGGCCGACCAGGGTGATCATGGCCCCCTTGCCGTTCTGCATGTAGATGCCGGTGTCGTTCACGATGATCGAGGCGCCCGTGGCGCTCTTGATCATGATGCCCCCGGTCGGGCCGGGCAGGTCGGAGATGGTGACGCCGTTCTGCAGAATGGTCTGGAAGGTCATGGCCTGGACGCCCGGCGGCGTGGCACGGGCCAGAGCCGGCACATCGCCCGCGCTGCCGTAGAAGCAGCCGACCCAGATGGGTTTGTCCGGGTCGCCCTGTTCGAACTCCACCCACACACCGGAGCCGATCTCGGGCAGGGCGAACATGCCGTTCTGAAGACCCGCCACCGGCACGCAGGGCATGGCCCAGTTCACGGCGCCAATGCCGGCCACATCAAGGACCTGAACCTGCAGGCGGCCTTGCTGCAGCGGATCGAGATTGCTCAGCACCGTGCCCCGGTACTTGCCGAAGAACTGTTGTTGGCTCATACCGGCACCCTCGGGGTGATCGACACCAGCCCGTTGCGGGTGAGGTCGAATTGCTGCTCGAACTTGCCCCGCTCGATGGTGCTGGTGACCTTGCTCACGTAGTACAGCCCGTCGTAGGCGATGCCCGCGCCGCGCACGCCCACCAGCCGCCGCGCCTTGAGCATGCGGCCGTAGCGCATCACGCTGAGAGAACCGCTGGCGGTGACGGCGTCCTGGGACTTCTTCGACTCGTTGAGGCCGGCGGAGATGGCCTGCATGGGGTTCATGCTGGCGGTGTCTTTCATCATCTTGATGTTGGCCAGGGGGGTGGAGATCACGCCCAGCGGCGGCTGCAGGGGGTTCAGATCCGGGATGGGGATGGGGATCGGCACCCGGGTGATCTGGTTCTGGATGAAGACGATGGGCAGCACGCCCTTGGTGGGGTCGAAGCTGAAGTTGAGCGACTCCACGTTGGTGAAGCTGTCCATGTCGATGTTGAGCGCCGGCTGCGGCGGGCCGACCTTGATCTCGGGCCCGAAGTAGGCGACGTTGGTCAGCGGCTCGGGCCCCGGTTCGATGTAGAACACGTAGCCCACCTGTTCGGCCAGGCGACGGATGTAGGCCAGGTCGGACCCCTGTTGCGAGGGGATGCGTTCGACCGGGATCGGGGCGTCCGGAAACAGCTCGGGGATCGCCAGGGGCAGCAGGCCGAAGGCGGCGTACTTGCTGCACAGCAGGGCCACTCGGGCGGGAATGGGCATGGGCAGCGGGGTGCCCGAGTAGTCGATGAGATCCATCACCCGGGTCAGGTCTTCGCCGGTGATGGTGATCGAACCGGGCTGGCCCTGCTGGCCGGCCTGCACCTCGATGTTGGTCATGACGCCGTCGAACAGCGGCTCGGGACGACCGCCCAGGGTGACGATGAGCACCACCCGCAAGGGCGGTGTGTAGGGCCCCGAGTTCTGGGCGCCGGCGATCAGGAAGATGGTGTTCAGTTCCGACTTGCTGGTGACCTTGAAGCGCAGCTGGAACCCACTGACCTGACCGGCCGCCGAGGTGACCTCCACATGATCGAGGGCGTCGATCATGAAGGCGGGGGCCGCCACGGGGATGACCGGGCCGATCAGCAGGCTCAGGTGCAGGGCACTACTCATCGATGCCTCCGGGCACGCCGGCCGGCAGGGTCACTCGCACGGTGGTGCCCACCGTGTCGGTGAGGTCTTCCGGCCGCATGGCCGCATTGGCGTCGCACAGGCGCCAGTACTGTTGCGGGTCGTCCAGATAGCGGGCCGCGAGATTGTCGATGCGGTCCCCGGCGGCTACCACATGCTCGCGCAGCAGCGCGTGGGCTTCGGGCGGGGGCACGAAACGGCGGCGCACGAAGCTCACCGGGGTGCCGTCGGGTCGCGTCCACTGCGCGGTGTCGAGACCGTGATAGCGGCTGTCCGGCGCGAACGCCGGGGTGGTGAGCGCATGGGCCTGCATGAACGCCTTGATGGGATCGGTCATTTGTCAGCCTCCGGAGGTGCGCACGGGCGTGTCGGGATTGCGCTGGAACCACAGGATCACGTCCGAGATGCGCATGCGGCCGCCCTCGGACGTGAACACGAAGATGTTCTTGAGCAGGGTGCTGGTCAGGGAGACCGGAAAGGTCTCCCACAATCCGTGCACGCTGCCGTCGTTGAGTTCGATGGTCTCGATGTTGCCGGGCATGTGTCCCGGGCGGATCGACAACGTCGTGCCCGGTCCCAGCGGCGGACTCGACAACGCCCGGGCCTTGTATGCGATGATCAGCTTCGCGTTGGCGATGTCGTCGGGTAGAAAGCAGGACAGTTCCTTGCTTTCGCCCGGTTCGAGCGTGAAGGGCGAATCCCGCAGAACGATATAGTCCGCCATGCTGGTCATGAGTCCGCCTCCTCGCCACACGGGGCTTGGGTGAGTGCACATGGGTTCATGGCAGGCCCCCGATGCCGAGCGAGTCGAACCCGAAGGTGGCCGCCTTGCCGGCCAGTTTTTCGCGCGACTGCAGATACGCCATGAACAGGCTACCGCCCTTGTGATCGAAGCCCAGGTCGTCGATGGTGAGGCTGCGCAGCCCCAGATTGACCTTGGCGTTGATCGGATTGAGATTGGTGTCGAAGGCTTCTTCGGTGATCGAAAACTCGGTGACCTTGACCGGGACGATGCGGTTGGGACCCCACACGAAAATCGGCAATGCGGCCTCGACCGGCGCGATTTCAAGCACCCCCGATGAGGCCAGTTCGTTGCGCGCGCGCAGCTCGCTTGAACTCGGATTGACCAGCGATTCGAGCAGGGCCAGTTGCGGGCCGATGCCGGCTTCGACCACCGTGGCGTGCTGGCCCGGAAACTCCAGCTGGTCGGCAGCGTCGATGTCGGCCTCGAGCTTGAAGGTTTCGATGGCCGGACCTTTCAGGCGCAGGGCTTCGGACTTGTCCGAGCCATCGTCCATGCCCTGCATCTGCAGCGAGCGGGTGAGTTTTTCCGGGTTGTACTGCAAGGCAATGACGCGCAGCGTCTTGCCCGTGTCCGGTTCGATGAGCACGATGCCGGCCTTGATGATGCGGGGGGAGGAGCTCATGCCCACGATGCGTCTCCGGTGCGCCAGACGATGGCCTGTACTTCACGGCCTGCGATTCCTGAGCTCATCTTCATCTCCTGGGGTGGCCGGGTCATGTCATCGGCTCGCCGCGAGTTTGTCGACCACGGTGTCGAAGTACAGCTTGGTGTTCGGGTCTTTCTCCTGCAGAAGCTCGCCCTTGGTCTTGTTGTCGGGGTCGTAATAGGCGCGGTAGCACACGGCAAACCATTCGCCGGCGTCGCGGAACTGATAGCGCCGGATCATGCGGTCGCGCGCGGCATGCATGTAGCGCACCCAGGTCTTGCCGTAGCTTTGCTGGTAGATGTGGTCGCCCAGGTGCTCCCCGCCGTTGGTCGTTTCGAACCACGGCGTGTCCAGACCTACCGGAATGGCTTCGAGCGCCGGATCGTCGAGCACCTCGCCACGGTCGGCACGCGGCAGGGCGGAGAACCAGGGATGCGCCTTGACGTCGCGCTTGAGATGTTCGGCTGACTGCGCGCCCATGGCGGCAGTCATGTCATTGATGACGTTGCCGCGCTGGGTCGGTTTGAGCACGTTCTTGATGCCGCCATCGGCGTCCTGAACCATGTCGACGGCGCAGTCGCGGTGGCTGGCGTATTCCTTCCAGCCACCCCGTTCGGGCTTGGCCGGTTCGGGGCCGTTGCTCCAGCCAAGCTGTTCATCGACCGCGTGTCCGGTCTCATGGATCATGGTGTTGATGACATCGTCCGCCCGCGTGTTCGAGGCCAGTTCCCGTTGGGTCGCGCTGAAGCGTCCACGGGTGATCGAACCGTTGTCTTTCTCCGCCTCTTCGAACTGACCGATGCGCTGGATGAACTGGTTGCCCGCCACATGGGCATCGGGCAGGTTGTCGAGTGCCATGTAGGTCTGGCGCAGCTTGTCGGCGTCCGGGGCGACCGGGGTGCCTTTGGTCATTGTGGATGGCCCGACGGTGACGTCGTACCGAATTTCGGCTGCACGCGTGAGGATGTCGATCGGTGCGTCCGGCGCTCTTTTGGCCACGGTGCGCATCACGCGGCGCTGGTCGTCATCGAGCGCGCCGGCGGTCAGGCCGTTCATCCACGGGAGCATGTACATCTGGAACTGCCCGTAGGAGGCGTTGCGCAGGAGGCGGTCCAGATTTTTCGATGCCGCCAGATCCGTCAGGAAAGCCTCACGCTCGCCGTCGGGGAGGTTGGCCATCACGTTGAACACACGGGCCACCTCGTCATTGGAGATGCCCCAGTCGAACAGGCCGAAACTCAGTTGCTCGTCCACATAGTCGCCGGTGCCGGCGACGCCAAGGCTCTTGACGATGCGGTTGTAGACCTCGCCGCTCTTGGCAGCATCGGGCAGATTGTCGACCAATCGGGTGACGTACTTGGTGCCCAGCAACGCCAGTTGCGCCGGCAGGTCGGCCTCGGGAATCGTCCCCAGCAGGGCCAGCGCGTCATTGGCTTCCTCGTCGGTGATGGCCCAGTCGAGGAAGCCATACGAGAGCTTGTCCCGCACATCGTCCACCACCGCGCGCTGGATGATGCTCACCCCCCCGGTACGTTGCTGAACCACATGAGCCAGCTCATGGGCGATCAATTCACGCCCGCGGGATGAGCCGGGCGCGAAGTGGCCCTGGCGGAATACCACATGCTCACCGACGGTGTATGCCTGCGCATTGACGGCGCGGGCCGACCGGTCAGCCTGGGCGTCGTGGTGAATCCGCACCTGATGAAAGTCATGCCCGAACCTGTCCTCGTAGAACGCGCGCTCAGCACCCGGCAGGGTGGCCCCCGCGCTGTTGAGCGCGTGCGTCACGATGGCAGGGGCGTGGTCGATGGACGCCGATGTGTTGCCACGGACACGACCAAGCGGCGGCGCTTCCATGCAGGTCGCATCCGTGCCCCCCATGACCTGTGTGGCCGTCCGGTCGGCTTCGCGCTCCAGGGCATCATGTCGGTGGCGGGCGGGCCGGCGACGTGTCGCCTGACTCGGGCGTTGGCGGACGTCGCTGGCGACGGCCTTGCCGGATCGCTGAGGGGCGTGCATGAATTCACTCATGACCCGCTCCCGTGACCAGCACCCGGGTCACCGCATCCGCCGTGGCGCGTGCATCCCGAGCGGGTGTGGCCGGGGCGCTCAGGCGCGCGCGACGGGGCTGTTCGCTCAGGGCAGATGTAACGCCTGGCTGATTCAATTGCTCCACCAGGGCGTGCTCGAGCGCCGCCCGGAAGGCGTCACCGAAGTCGGCATCCAGCCCCGTGAGGACAATGCGGTCGATGTGGACAACGATGCGGGTCATGTCCACCCCCGCGTTTCCGCCTCGGAGAAGGGCACGTCACGCTTGCCGGCCTCAGCGCGGGCGGCCTGCTGGAGCAATGCCATGGTGACCGGAGAGCCCGCTTCTGCCGCCAGGAAGGCCGCACCCAGCGCGATATTGCGTATGGTGCCGCCCGCCGCGTTCAGACGGGCGAGCCTGGCGTAATTGAGCCCCTGGGTGGGCGTTTCCTTCGGGAAGATGCCGCGCCAGATCGCTTCACGCTGACTGGCGTCCGGGAAGGGAAACTGAACCACGAAACGCAGGCGTCGGCTGAAGGCGGCGTCGAGGGCTGCGCGGTGATTCGTCGTGAGCACGGCCAGACCGCGATAGCACTCCATGCGCTGGAGCAGGTAGCTGACCTCGATATTGGCGTAGCGATCGTGACTGTCCTTGACCTCGCTCCGCTTGCCGAACAGGGCGTCCGCCTCGTCGAACAGCAGGATGGCGCCCACGTCTTCGGCAGCGTCGAAGACCTTGCGCAGGTTCTTTTCCGTCTCGCCGATGTATTTGCTGATGACCGATGAGAGGTCGATGCGATAGAGCGGCAGCCGCAGTTCATGGGCGAGCACCTCGGCGGCCAGGGTTTTTCCGGTGCCCGATTCGCCGGCGAACAGGGTGGCAAGCCCGAGCCCGCGTTCGCTGCTGCGCGCGAAGCCCCAGTCGTGAAGCACGCGGATGCGCTGCCGATAGTGCACGACGATCTGTTCAAGCGTCCGCCGCTGGCTGGGCGGCAGCACCAGATCCGCCCAGCCGGCGCGCGGCGTGATGCGTTGGGCAAGCTCGAGCAGGGCGGCATCGTCACCGCCGCAGTGCCGGTCGAGTGCTTCGGGCAGTTGTTCGTGCGGCAGCGTGCGCGTCAGTGCCGCAATCTGGTCGATGCGACGTGCACCCAGCCTGTATCGCCCGGACAGGGCCTCGATGGTTTCGTTCAGCGCGGGCGCGGCGTCTGCCAGCGCACGACGCCACAGCGCACGCTCGCTGGCGAAATCCGGTTTGTCGATGCGTTCGACATGAGCGGGCATGTCGAGATTGAGCGGATCACGGGTTGATATGAAGACCAGCCCCTGCATCTGCCGAAGCAGGCCCGCAAGTGCGCTGGCATGGTCTTCCGCCTCGGTGACGAGCAGGGCCGAACCCAGGAGCATGGCCTCGCGCTGCCAGAGCGTGGCCAGTGCTGCACAATCCCCGGGCTCGGCGGGAATGTGGGCTGCGTCCAGGCAGAGCAGGCGGATCGCCAGCGCATCGGTGACGCTGCGGGCCACATCCCGCTGGGCAGCCCGGTCGCTGCCGCATAGCTGCACGATGGTGCGGGGGGCGCCTTGCCGTTCCAGGTGCCCGACGATGGAATGGACATGCTCGCGGTGCTCGTCGGCCAGCAAGCCGACCGGGGTTGCGGGTTGCATCAGCGCCTGAAGCCCGGCATCGAGCGTATTGATCCCGGCCAGAAAATGCAGCACGCGTTCCGCGAGACGAATGCGCCCGTTTGTCAGCCCGTGGCTGTCGTCCACTTCGATCAGGCGCCAGCGTCGCAATGGCGCGGTCGGCACGATGGCACTCCAGTGCGGCTCGATCAGCGTGGACAGGGCCAGACTGAAGGTGACGAAGGCCTCGCCAGTGCGCTGCTGGCAGACCTTGGCGATGCCCGCGTCCATCTCGATCCCGGCGGCAAGCAGGACGATATCCCGTTCGAAAGGGGAGAGCGAAAAACTCGTGGCCAGCGCGTCAATGGCGGCCGGCGCCGGAAGGTGGTCGCGGCATGCCGCCAGCGCGTAGTTGGCTTCATCGAGATCGCCATCACCCAGCAGCGCGCGCAAGCGCGCGAACTCGGCGGCCAGGTACTGCTGGTTCGCGTTCGTCCAGTCCAGTTCAAGCGGCGCGTTCATGTGATCGTCACCCGCAGGTCGAAGAAGGTGGGCGGCGTGGTGCTGCGATCGACAATGGGGCTGTCGACGCCGTCGATGCGCAGGCGGGCGAGGTAGGCGCCCGGCGTGGCGTCCCGGGCAATGAAGTCCAGGCTGGCGGTGGGCGCGACGAAGCTCTCCGGATACAACTCCTGCTGACCGAGCAACAGGGAGACGGTCTGGCCGGGGCGCAATTGCGGGGTGAAGTCGATGGTGATCTGCGCGTCGCCGCTGCCGTCGCGTGCAACCGATGTGGGCAGATTGGTGATGTTCGGGGCGATCACCGCGCCCAGGCGGTTGCTGGTGCGGGGGCTGGTTTCATCGGGCATCACGAGTTGTGCGGAGACGTCGTACACCCCCACTGGAAAATCGGCGGCCGCGCTGGCGGGAATGGTGAAATCCATATGCCCGCCGGTACTGGTGCCGCTGGCGGCCACGTTCTGCGTGATGGAAAAGCGCTCATTGCTCAGCCGCACCTCACGGGCCGTGCCGTCGAGGTGGTGCCCGGTGAGTCGAACCCCGGCATCGAGCTGGATGACCGTCTGCGCGCCGTCGGGCATCACGGCCTCGATGGTCGGCAAGGGCGGCACCATCGACGGCGACACGACGACGCCGCGCTCGCGGCCGGAGACAGGATCGACTTCGCCGCGACTGAGCACGGGCAGGCTCGGTCGGGTGCTTTGCTGTGCCTCGATGAGCACGACCGAGATCTGGTAGGCCGCACTGGGGCGGAAATGCGACTGGGTAGCCGTCCACAATCGCGACATTTCTTCGGTGTCGAGAAAGTGCGGCGTGATCTTCAGACTCTCGACCTGATCAGCCAGTCCGCATTCGGCCAGCGCCCTCAGACTCGAGGGCAACTCGGTGCCCAGATCGGGCGAGGGGGCGAGCGAGCGCCGGATCATGTCACGGGTGATGACCGGGAACTCGTGCATGAGCTGCATGGCGTAGCCGAGCAGGATCTCGCGGTGCAGCGGTTCGCTGCCGTAGGCGCTGATGAGATAGTGCAGATCGAGCGCCAGGGGCGCGTTGGTGAGCCGGTGACGTCCGCTACCGTCGCGCGAGGGCAGATCGCTGTTGCGCCAGCCGGTGTTCGGGGTCACCTGATAGAGAAACACGTTGAGCTGCGACGACTCGCTGCCCTCGCCGCCGAGCACCCGGTCCGGTGCCAGTGTGGTCACCGAGACGGTACTGCCGGTGACCGCGGCCACGTCATGGTCAACGACGCCGTCGTTGAGCCGGTCGCGCAGCACCTGGGTGACGCCCGCAATCGCCAGTGCCGAACTCATGCGCCACCTCCGCGTTTGCGTGCGAGATAGTCTTCAAGCGACATGGGGGTTTTGCCCATGTTGCGCCTCTGTTTGGCGGGCGGCGTCGAGGGCGCGGCGGCCGTGACCTCGATCCGGCCGATGTGCACGTGCACCTCGGTGGGCTCATGAACATTTGATCCCGCATCGCTCAATGGTGCCGCGGCCAGTGAGAACGCCTGTTGTTGCGTGGGCGTATGTTCGTCGGGGCGGACCAGTGGGGCGGGCATCGGCATGGGCGTGCCGGCGTGCGTTGCGCGGGGCTGTGGGCGCAATGTCTCGCGGGTGCGTGTCTGCTCGCGAGAGGGATCGGCGTCCAGGTGCGGCGACAGATCCGGCGCATGGACCTGTTGAGCGTCTTCCAGTTCGGTGCGGAGCCGAGAAGCGGCGTCGGTCGCGATGGGCGCGGGGGCTGCCACCGTCCTGATGTCTTCCTGAACTCGGAGATCGCTTGGCGCTGGCGCCTGGACTCGTGACGGCGTCGCTCCGCGCCGGGCGGGAAGCTGCGGATCGACCAGGCGGGTTTCCGGCGTGCTCAATCCTGATCGCGATGCCGCTTCGACGGTAGCGTCCGCCGGGTGAGCATGGGGGATGCCGTCCGTCTCCGCAAACGGCTCGGCCGGCGGGGGCGACTGGGCGGGATTTTCCGAGAACGCCGGCGGCGCCTGGTAGGGCAACGCGGCCGCCGCTCTCACGCGAGGGCGCTCTGATGCTGTGCTTGCGAGACGTCTGAGCAAGGTGTTCATGGATTGATCCTCGCCAGATAGGCCGCGCGGCGGGTGTGGCTGAGGTCAAGAATGGCCGCTTCCGACCAGCCATAGGCGCTGGCAAGTCGATGGATGTCGTCGAGCAATCTGCCCGCGTGTCGATCCAGTTCGTCCCAGAAGTAGGCAGCGACGTCCAGACTGGCGGTGACGCCCGTGCCGCAGGCCGGGCAGGGCATCGTCAAGGAGAGATCGGCCCACGGGTCGATGGCATCCATGGCGTCGCCCACCGGATCGATGAGCGCGGCGAGTTCGGTTGCCTCACCCTCAGCACCGCCGTCCGGGTCGAGGCAGGCGCGCAGCAGCGCGATGGCGGCCTGTTCCGGATCGGACGTGTGCAGTGTGCCGAGCAGGTCCCGGCTTGAGGGAACCCGAAAGCGCAAGCCCGCGACGTCGAAGGGCGCCGGCCGGGTGGTGGGGGCGGGGGGCAGCATCGCCGGGTCGAGTTCGAACTCCATGCGCTCGCCACATTCGGGGCAATCGAGCCAGGCCGGCAGGGCGTCGCCGAAGCACTGCTGGCGCAAGCGCATGATGGCCGCGTTGCGCATGCCGAGGGGCTCGTCGGCGAGGGCGTCGGGCGCCGCCTCGGGGCGGGCCAGGGCGAACAGCAGCAAGGCCCGGTCGATCGGGTGCCGGCGAGCGCCGGTCTCCCAGACCGCGAGCAAGCGCGCCGGGTCGATGATGCTCATGACGATTACGCCGGCTCGGTGTAGCTCGGTTCGGACGGCTCTGTTACGTCGTAGTCACGTTCCCAGCCCTCGTTCTCGAGCTTGATGGTCTGGATGGCCACCGCATTGGCATTGGCATCGAGTTCGGGCAGGGCCTGGTATTCGGACACCCAGCAGCGGAACACCTTGTAGGCGATCGCCAGCTGGCCGGCCTCGTTATAGACCTCGATGATCAGGTCCTTGCGGAAGTCCTTGAGCGAGGTCTCCGAACCCAGACCGGCGCCGAAATTCCACACCTTGTTGGCCCACTGCTCGAATTCCACATCGTGCGTGACCCCGCGCTCCAGAGTGATGGCCTCGAACTTGGTCCGGCCGGGCGACTTGCGCGTCATCGACGGGTCGCCGCCTTCGCGGTGTTCGACCAGTTCGGTGCTGCGCTTGAGTGCGCCCACCTTGCTGATGCCGGCCACGTAGCGGCCGTCCCATTTGACGCGGAATTTGAAGTTCTTGTACGGGTCGAAGCGCTGTGCGTTGACGCTGAACTGTGCCATTGGTGTTTCTCCTAGAACTCACTGCGGTCTTCGAAGGGACGCTCATCCGCCGGGCCGCCCCAAAGATGGGCGCAGCCCCCTCGGGGGGCAGAGAGCGAAGCGAACGTAGGGGTGGTCATACGTCGATCTGACCAGCCATCTGCTGGATCTTGAGCACCACGAATTCCGCGGGCTTGAGCGGGGCGAAACCGACCACGATGTTTACGACGCCGCGGTCGATGTCGTTCTGGGTGGTCGTTTCCGAATCGCATTTGACGAAGTAGGCATCCTTGGGGCTGCTGCCCTGGAAGGCGCCCTGACGGAACAGGGTCTGCATGAAGGCCCCGATGTTGAGCCGGATCTGTGCCCACAGGGGGGCATCGTTGGGCTCGAACACCACCCACTGGGTGCCACGGAAGAGGCTCTCTTCGATGTACAGGGCCAGTCGGCGCACGGGGATGTATTTCCATTCCGAAGCGAGTACATCAGCGCCGGCAAGCGTGCGTGCGCCCCACACCAGATGACCGGTGACCGGGAAGGTACGCAGGCAGTTGAGACCCAGGGGATTGAAGATGCCGTTCTGGGCATCGGTCAGGGTGTAGGTGAGGCCACGGGTGCCGGAGAGTGAAGCCTCCTGTCCGGCGGGGGCCTTCCACACCCCGCGCTGGACATCCGTGCGGGCGATGATGCCGGCGATGGCCCCGGACGGGGCGAAGGTCGCGAGCCGGTTTTCGGCCAGCGGGTCCGGCATGCGCAGGCGTGGGAAGTAGGCCATGGCATTGATGGCCTGGGCGTTGCCGATGATGCCGCGCAAGGTGTCCAGGTCGCCGGTGATGTTCGCGGCGTTCAAGGCGCCCTCCGACCAGCTGGCAGGCGAGTCGACGATGAGCATGGCGCGCCGATCCTGGCAATAACCGGCGGCAATGCCCCAGGTGGAGTCCGGCACATCGGTGTTGCGATCGAGCGGCGGAATGACCATGAGGTTGAACAGGTTGGCATCTTCCAGCGCGTAGATGCCCTCACGGGCGTTCTGGTCGCCTTCGACTTCAGCGTTTGTGATGGCGCTGCCGTCGTCCGTGGCATTGCCGGCAGCGGCCACGTCGGCCGCGTCGGTCGGATGTGCGCCATCGCCGGTGCTGGTGCGCACATTCACGAGTGCCGATTGGGCGTTGACGACCGTATCGACATGGCGCGGATGCGTGACGTTGGTCGAGACGTTGCGAAACAGCTCGCTGGCAATGGCAGTGCCACCGGGCACGTCGAGTTCTTCCACCAGCAGATTGAATAGCGTCAGGTCCGACGAGTCGGCCGTGTCGTGGTCCACCGTGGCGCGCAGGTTGCTGCCCCACAGACCAGGGCTGGCCGCTTCGAGCACGAGCGCCGTGCCGTCGGTGGCCAGGGTGATGGTTGCAGTACTGCCGGCAATGTCGCCATTGAAGACGCGCACGATCAGGGCGTCGCTGCCGCCGTGCTGGAAAAACTGGTTGACCGAATAGCTCATCGGGGCCGGTTGCCAGAGACCGCCGAAGATGCGCGTGAATTCGGCAAAACTCTGGACGCGTACCGGCTCGTTCACCGGCCCGCGCAGGGCGCGTCCGATAAACGCGGTGATTGAGGTTGCAACCCCGGTGATGGTGCGCACCCCGCTGGGCACTTCCTCGATATAGACGCCGGGATAAGTCAGGGCTGACGGCATGGCATAGGCTCCTCGTTCCAACAGACCGTGGATGTCCCGAGTCCGAATCGTGCCGGTGCTCTGGATCGGCCACTAGATATGGGTACGACAGGCTGCAGGGCAGCGGAAGGCCAGACAAGGCAGAGGTGCGACAGCGGCTTTCATGCGCCATTGTGGCGGTCAGCACTTGCAGGGCTTTTTCAGCCTAGGAACAATGCCATCTGGATGCAACCGTGAAACGGGGTAAATAGTGCGCGACAGGCTTGTGCGCTAGTTCGCTGAAAACCTGTACGGGTGACTTGCGCTCGCAGCGCAGCGAGGCAGGAACGCGGACGCTTCGCGGGCTTGGGCGGGATGAAATCGCGAAATATCGCACCTGCAGCGACAGGCGATTGGTGCGCTTGTCATGGCGCCTTGCGCCCCCTCCGTTTTGCAACAAAATATTTACCGCGTGTGCTCGCCGTGGTTTGGCGTGCCGCCGCTGGCCCGCTGCGGGGCGAGGGGCGGATTTGATTGATCGAGCAAACGGAAGGGCGTATTCGTCCGACGCGCTGTCAGAAGCGGCGCACGCGACCGTGTCGATGGTCGCGCGTGCTCACGCGTTATTGACCTTCTTCAGCCGGTACGACAGTTGGGGGCGGGTAATGCCGAGCGCGCGCGCCGCGGCCGACAGATTGCCATCGGCCTGCTCGACGGCGTGACGGATCAGGGTGGCTTCGACTTCATCCAGCGAGCCGGCGCTTTCGAGCAGACGCTCCGCAAGCTGCGTCGGGTTCGTAGTGCTGGTCTTTTCCAGTTCACCGTCGCGGCTGATGCACTCCTGACCGGCATCGTCTCCCGCCTGCCCGAAGAAGAGGTGTTGTGACTCGATCCAGTCGTGCTGCGTGGCGAGAATCACGCCGCGTTCGATGGTGTTTTCCAGCTCACGGATGTTGCCCGGCCAGGGATGCTGTTTCAGGCTGCGCATGGCCTTGTCGGTGATGCCCAGGAGCTTTTTCTCGTGCACGGCGCAAAAGCGCTTGATCATGGCATCGACGAGCAAGGGCAGATCCGAGATGCGCTCGCGCAGCGGCGGGATGGTGACCGGATAGACATTGAGCCGGTAGAACAGGTCGCTGCGGAAGCGGCCTTCGCGCACCGCTTTTTGCAGATCCACATTGGTGGCCGCCACCAGACGTACATTGACCTTGCGGACCTTCTCGTCGCCCAGTCGCTCGACTTCGCCTTCCTGCAGGACGCGCAGCAGCTTGGCTTGCGCCGGCAGGGGCAGTTCGCCCACCTCGTCAAGGAACAGGGTGCCGTTGTCGGCGCGTTCGAACTTGCCGCTGCGCGAGGTGGTGGCACCGGTGAAGGCGCCTTTCTCGACACCGAACAACTCCGACTCGATCAGGTCGTGGGGCAGGGCGGCGCAGTTGACCGCCACGAAGGGGCCGTCCCGGCGCGAGCCCGATTCATGCAGCGTGCGCGCAAAGCGCTCCTTGCCGACGCCGGTTTCGCCCAGCAGCAGCACGGTCACGTGCGTGGCGGCCGCCTTCTGGATCAGGTCGTAGGCGTTGCGAAAGCCGGTCGATTCACCGATCAGATTCTGGGCACGATGGCGCTGGACGAAACTCGACCGCATCTGGTCGATCTCTTCGCGCAGTTCGAGCAGCCGGCCGACGATCGAGTCTTCCTGGAAGTAGGGGAGGTATTCTTCGGCGTCCGGCCAGTCCTCGACCGGGCGGGCGATGATGCGACACTGGTTGTCGCCATGGGCCGCGCATTCCACTTCCTTCACCAGAACGAACTTGCCCATGAACGCGGTCGTATAACCGGAGGCGTAGCCCACCAGCATCCAGCAGATGGATTCGTCCGCATGACCGAATTCGTGCAGATGGGCCTCGGCCTCCCAGGAGTTGTGCCAGACGAACTCGCCGTCGAGATGGCCCTTTTCCATGTCGACATCCACACGCACCGTCTCGACCTTCACGCTGCCTTCGAGCATGTGGAGCTGGGGGCCGACAGAGAAGGCGTCGAACACGCTGCTGTCCGGGCGGATCTTGCGTGCGACCTCGGCGTCACTGGCACCGGCGGCGTAGCCCATGCGCGTGAGAATGCGGCGCGCCTGCTCCTTGCCGACCGAGGTGATGAGTTCCTTGCGTAGCTCGCTCAGCGCCGTTGCATGCATCAGCACCATGCGATTCTGCCCGAGCAGAATCAGCCCGTCTTCCGATGCAAACCGGACCAGCGAACGCAGGTCATTGTTCTCCGGGTATTGAAGTCCCGCCACCTTGTCTCCTCCGGGCTGCGGCCTGTCTTTATGAACGCTTTGCGGACCGCTTCCGCTCTTATATCACCCTTTGCGACACCGGCCGCAGACGGGTTTCGTGAGCCCGGGCGTGTCCTTGCTTGTGTGCAGTGCAAGATGTTTCACGACCGGTTTCTCGCTATGGTACGAAATCTCGAGATTAATGTCAGGTCGCCGGATCATGTCAAGCACAGGCGCGCAATACCGAATCGAACTGGTTAACACGAAAGACAGTTTCACCTGTCGTGACGACGTGGACGTCCTGCGTGGCATGGAGCGGCTGAACTACAGGGGCATTCCCGTCGGCTGCCGTGGTGGGGGTTGCGGCGTGTGCAAGGTGACTGTGTTGAGCGGCGACTACGAGACGAAGAAGATGAGCCGCGCCTACGTCAGTGAAGAAGAGGAGCAGGCCGGGACCGTGCTGGCCTGCCGACTGTACGCGCGAAGCGACCTGAAACTGGAGGTGGTGGGTGGCCTGAAGAAGTGTCTCGACAAGAAAATGGCCAAATCGCCTTTTCTGGCACAAGCCACCGCCGCAGCAGGCTCGGCGCCGCCACTGACCTGAGGTGCGACACAACGACCCCGACAACCCGGCGCTGGCCGGGTTTTTTCATGGGGATTGAGCTGGCGTGAGACGGGGGAAGCGTTGCAAGTCATTGTTGCAGCGCGAAAAATCGGCTTGATCAAATGATCAACGAAATGACGCTATTTGATCATTTGATCAAGCCATAAGATAAATCTTCAATTTCGAAATTCTCGAGAATTCGCTTGCAGCGGGCGTGGCGGCTGGGTTTTCCGAAAGTGGCACGGCAATTGAGACATAGGGTGTATCGAGCCCGGAGAGGCTCACGAAATGGAGACACCCAATGGCGAGCCAAACACCGCACGTCGATGTGAATCGCAAGTTCGTCCGCCTGGTCGAGCGTCGCGATGATGGTCTGGTGGAGTTCGAGTTCTCCATCGGCCTGCCGGAACTCTACGTCGAGATGCTGCTGCCCGCAGACGCCTTCGACGCGTTCTGCGAAACCAACGCCGTCGAGTTCATCGAAGGCGAACGCCCCATCGAGGACACCGGTGCCGATTGGCAATGGCGCTTGCGTGACGCGACCACCGAACGATTCAAACACAACGACTGAGCCGGATCGAACCCGGCGAGACAAGCACACACGAGGAGGAGACACCCATGCAGATGGACCTGCGAACGGTATCAATCACACCGTTGCGTCATACCTACAGCAACGTGGCACGTCGTTTCGGCGACAAGCCGGCGTCCCGCTACCAGGAAGGCTCGTACGACCTGCAGTCGACGGCCAACTTCCAGTACCGCCCGACCTGGGACCCGGATCACGAGATCTTCGATACCGCACGGACGAAGATCGTGATGAAGGACTGGTACGACTTCAAGGACCCGCGCCAGTTCTACTACGGCGCCTACACCCTGGCCCGTGCCAAGCAGCAGGACGCCGCCGAGGCCAACCTGAACTTTGTCGAGTCGCACAACCTGGTCGGCACCATGAGCGAAGACCTGTTGCTGCGTGCACGCCGATTGCTCATCCCGCTGCGTCATGTGGCCTGGGGCGGCAACCTGAACAACGCCTCGGTCTGCGCCTACGGCTACGGCACGTCCTTCACCCAGCCCTTCATCTTCCAGTCGATGGACCAGCTGGCCATCGCCCAGTATCTGACGCGCGTCGGACTGCTGCTGGGCGACGAGGCTGCGCTGGACGAGGCGAAAGACGCCTGGCTGAACGCCGACGAGTGGCAGGGCCTGCGCCGTTACGTGGAAGACACCTTCGTGGTGACGGACCCGTACGAGCTGTTCGTGGCCCAGACCGTCGCCCTCGATGGCCTGCTGTTCCCGATGGTGTATGAGGCAATCGTCAATGGCGTGTTCGCCAGCCAGGGCGGCACGCCGGTGGCGCTGGCAACCCAGTTCATGAGCGAGTGGTTTGCCGAAAACAAGCGCTGGGCCGATGCCACGCTCAAGACGGCGCTCAAGGAATCGGAGGCCAACAAGGCGCAGATCGAAGCCTGGGTGACCCACTGGCGTGATCGCGCGGCGGCTGCCCTGCGCCCGCTGGCCCAGATTGCCGTGGCCGAAGGGGCCGATGAACTGCTCGCCGAGCAAGTCGAGCAGTTCAACACACGCATGACCAAAACCGGCCTGTCGGTCTGAGGAGAGACAACCCATGTCCACCGTTTTCATCGCCTTGCAGGCGAACGAAGAAACCCGGCCGATCATCGAGGCCATCGAGCAGGACAACCCGAATGCGGTGGTCAATCACCAGCCCGCCATGGTGAAGATCGACTGCGAGGACCGCATCGTCGTGCGCCGCGAAACCATCGAGGAACTCATCGGCCGCGACTTCGACCTTCAGGAAATCCAGGTGAACCTGATTTCGCTCTCGGGCCATCTGGACGAGACCGACGACGAAATGACGCTCTACTGGAACGCCTGAGCGAACCCAACAGGAGACAAATGCAATGGATATGAAAGCAGGCTCCGGCAAGAAGCTCGGACTGAAAGAAAAATACCGCCACATGACCCGCGAGCTGGATTGGGAAACCACCTACCAGACGCGCCAGGACGTCCACCCGCTCGTGGAATACGAGGGCATCAAGATCCATGACTGGGACAAGTGGGAAGACCCGTTCCGCCTGACCATGGACGCTTACTGGAAATACCAGTCGGAAAAGGAGCGCAAGCTCTACGCCATCATCGAGGCCTATGCGCAGAACAACGGTCACCTGAACGTGACCGACGCGCGCTACCTCAATGCCATCAAGCTGTTCCTGACCGGCATCAGCCCGCTCGAGTACATGGCCCACCGTGGCTTTGCCATGGCCGGCCGGGCCTTCCCCGGCGCAGGTCCGCGTGTGGCCTGCCTGATGCAGTCGCTCGATGAGTTGCGTCACGCCCAGACGCAGATTCACTCACTGTCGAATTACAACAAGTACTACAACGGTTTCCACGACCCGGCGCACATGCTGCAGCGCGTGTGGTACCTGTCGGTGCCGCGTTCCTTCTTTGACGATGCGGTCACGGCCGGCCCGTTCGAGTTCATGGTCGCCATCGGCTTCTCGTTCGAATACGTGCTCACCAACCTGCTGTTCGTGCCGTTTGTGTCCGGTGCGGCCTACAACGGCGACATGGGCACCATGACCTTCGGCTTCTCCGCCCAGTCGGACGAAGCGCGCCACATGACCCTGGGTCTGGAGATCATCAAGTTCATTCTTGAGCAGGACCCGGACAACATCCCCATCGTCCAGCGCTGGATCGACAAGTGGACCTGGCGGGGTTACCGCGTGCTGACCCTGGTCGGCATGATGATGGATTACATGCTGCCCAAGCGGATCATGAGCTGGAAGGAGGCCTGGGAGGTCTACTTCGAGCAGAACGGCGGTGCGCTGTTCAAGGATCTGGCCCGCTACGGCATCCGCCCGCCGAAGTGGCTCGACCAGATCAGCTTCGACAAGGACCACATCTCCCACCAGGCCTGGTCGACCTTCTACCAGTACGGCGCGGCGGCCGACTTCCATACCTGGTCGCCCACCGACGACGAACTGGACTGGCTGTCCAAGAAGTACCCGAACAGCTTCGACAAGTACTACCGGCCCCGGCTGGAGTTCTGGCGCGAGCAGGCTGAAAAGGGCAACCGCTTCTACAACACCACGCTGCCCCAGCTGTGCCAGGTGTGCCAGATCCCGATGGTGTTCACCGAACCAGGCGACCCGACCAAGACCTGCTATCGCGAGGTCGATTATCAGGGCGAGAAGTTCCATTTCTGCTCGGATGGCTGCAAGGACATCTTCGAGCACGAGCCCGAGAAGTACAAGCAGTCCTGGCTGCCGGTGCATCAGATCTATCAGGGCAACTGCTTCCCCGAGGGGACCGATCCCACAGTGGAGGGCTTCGAGCCGCTGGCCAAGGTGCTCGAGTACTACCACGTGAATTTCGGGCGCGACAACCTGGACTTCGAAGGCTCCGAAGACCAGAAGAATTTTGCCGCCTGGCGCGGCATGGCAACCACCAACGAATAAAAGGCGCGAGGGGGTGCGCGCGCATCCCCCCGGCCTTGAACTGACACGGAGACTTTCATGGACGTTGCTGCCATCAAGGAATACAAGTTCGAATCCGCTGACCGGCTCGAGAACTTTCACGGCAACCAGTTGCTGTACGTGGGCTGGGAAGACCACCTCATGTTTTGCGCGCCGTTCTGCTTCATGTTGCCGCCCGATACGCCTTTCCAGGCGGTGGTCGACAACATGCTGCCCGGTGCCTTCGGTTACCACCCGGACTTTGCCCAGATCGACTGGAGCAAGACCGAGTGGTTCAAGTCCGGTGAGCCCTGGACACCGCAGCCGGACAAGTCGCTCGCCGAGAACGGTCTCGGTCACAAGGCGGTGATCCGCTTCCGTACGCCCGGCCTCACCGGCATCAAGGGCTCCTGCAGCTAACACGCGTCACCGGCGTCCGGGCCACAGAAGTCCGGACGCCGGCTGGCGTGCATCACCCCACGGAGACACTGCATGAGTTATGAACTGACCATCGAGCCGCTGGGCACGACGATCGAGGTCGAAGAGGATCAGACCATTCTGGATGCCGCCTTGCGTGCCGGCATCTGGCTGCCGCACGCCTGTTGCCACGGTCTGTGCGCCACCTGCAAGATCGATGTGATCGACGGCGAGGTGGATCACGGCGAGGCATCCAGTTTTGCGCTGATGGACTTCGAACGTGACGAGGGCAAGACCCTGGCCTGTTGCGCGCGG
Source organism: Nitrogeniibacter aestuarii (assembly GCF_017309585.1). NCBI lineage: Bacteria > Pseudomonadati > Pseudomonadota > Betaproteobacteria > Rhodocyclales > Zoogloeaceae > Nitrogeniibacter > Nitrogeniibacter aestuarii. The sequence goes on from NZ_CP071321.1 coordinate 2,067,009, forward strand.
CTCGAGTCCGACGTGACCATCGAGGCCGATATCGACGAAGAGCCGGATGCCGAGTCGATTCCGGTGAAGGATTTTCCGGGTACGGTCTCGCGCATCGAGCAGCTCACGCCCACCATCAAGGGCATCTTCATCGAACTCGACGAGCCCATTCATTTCCAGGCCGGCCAGTACGTGAACCTGGAGCTGCCTTCACACATCGGCTCGCGTGCCTTTTCGCTGGCGAATGCGCCGGGGCAGGGCAACGAGGTGGAGCTGAACATCCGCATCGTGCCCGGGGGCGCAGGCACCACCTGGATTCACGAAGACCTCAAGGTGGGGGAGCGTATCAGCCTGTCCGGTCCCTACGGCCGATTCTTCGTGCGCAAGTCGGCCGAGTCGCCCCTGATCTTCATGGCGGGTGGCTCGGGGCTGTCGAGCCCGCGCAGCATGATTCTCGATCTGCTGGGGGAGGGCTGTAGCCAACCGATCACGCTGGTCTACGGCCAGCGCACCCGCGAAGAACTCTATTACCACGACGAGTTCCTTGCGCTTGCCGAGCAGCACGGCAACTTCACCTACGTGCCGGCGCTTTCCGACGAGCCGGAGGGCACCGACTGGGCGGGCTTCCGTGGTTTCGTCCATGACGCGGCGGTGGCGCATTTCGACAACGACTTCCGCGGGCACAAGGCGTACCTGTGTGGCCCGCCGTTGATGATCGACGCCTGCATCGGTGCGCTCATGCAGGGCCGCCTGTTCGAGAACGACATCTTCACCGAGCGCTTCATTTCCGCCGCCGACGCCCAGCAGGTGAGAAGTCCCTTGTTCAAGCGGATTTAAAATCTCGAGAAAAAACGTTGACGTCGAGAAAAGACGCCAATATCTTTAATCTCACGACACATAAACCGCTGGCGCATGTCATGAATCCGAGACGGTGACCGGCTGGAGGAGACTCAACATGGCAGTAAACGGAATTCTGCGCCCGGGCCACGTGCGCCTGCGCGTGCTCGACCTCGACGAGGCCGTCAAACACTACCGCGACGTGCTGGGCCTGATGGAAATGGGCCGCGACGCTCAGGGCCGCGTGTATTTCAAGACCGTCGACGAACACGATCACAACTCCCTGGTGCTGCGCGAGGCCGACGAGGCCGGCATGGACGCCATGGCATTCAAGGTGGCGGACAAGGCCACGCTCGACAGGCTCGAAGCCGACATCCGCGCATTCGGCATCACCACCGAGCGCATTCCCGCCGGCGAAATGCTGGAGACCGGCGAGCGCGTGATCTTCCAGGCGCCCACCGGGCACCACTTCGAGCTGTATGCCGAGAAGACCGACGTGGGCAACGGCATGCCCTACACCAATCCGGAAGTCTTCGTGCCGAACCAGCCGGGCATCAATCCGGTGCGCTTCGACCACTGCCTGCTGTACGGCCCGAACATCACCGAGGTGGAAAAGCTGTTCACCGAAGTGCTGGGTTTCTACACCACCGAAAACGTGTTGATGGAAGACGGCAACAGCAATCTGGCGGTGTTCATGTCCTGCTCCAACAAGGCGCACGACATCGCCTTCGTGATGCATGGCGAGCCCGACAAGCTGCACCACGTGTCCTTCCTGCTCGAGAGCTGGGAAGGGGTGCTCAAGGCGGCCGACATCATGTCCATGAACCGGGTGTCCATCGACATCGGCCCGACGCGCCACGGCATCACCCGCGGCACCACGATCTACGCCTTCGATCCGAGCGGCAACCGCTTCGAGACCTTCTCGGGCGGCTATCACGCCTACCCCGATCAGCACCCGATCACCTGGACCTTCGATCAGGTCGGTCCGGCGATCTTCTATCACGACCGCCAGCTCAATGAGCGCTTCCTGTCGGTGGTGAGCTAAGCAGGACACGGGGCCTTCGCAAGGAGGCCCCGTCGGGTTTTTCTTCCAGCAGAGAGAGACGTCCGCACCGGCTGTTCGGCGCGGAAAACCATCCCGGATACAGGTGCCGCAACCGGGCGGCGCCCACATAACGAACCCGGGGGTGCCCCTGACCGGAGGGGTGTTGAGGAAGGAGAACACCATGGCAGTCAACGGCGTATTGCGCCCTGGCCATTTTCAGATGCGCGTGCTCAATCTGGACGAGAGCGTCAAGTTCTACACCGAGGTCATGGGCCTCAAGGAGACCGGTCGCGACACGCAGGGCCGCGTCTATTTCAAGACCCAGGACGAGCGCGACCACAACAGTTTCATCATCCGCGAGGCCGTCGAGGCGGGCGTGGATTTCTTCGGCTTCAAGGTGCTCGACAAGGCCACCCTGGCCAGGCTCGACGCCGACCTGCGCGCCTACGGCCTGCACACCGAGCGTATCGCCGCCGGTGAAATGCTGGAGACGGGTGAGCGCATCCGCTTCACCTTGCCGACCGGTCACGATATCGAGCTGTACGCCGAGAAGACGGACGTGGGCAACGGCATGCCCTATACCAACCCGGAAGTCTGGGTGCCCGACGTGCCAGGCATCAACCCGGTGCGCATGGACCATTGCCTGCTCTACGGCCCGAATATCGAAGAGGCGCAGAAGATCTTCGAAGAGGTGCTGGGTTTCTATCTGGTCGAGCGGGTGCTCATGGAAGACGGCCAGTCCGACCTGGCCATCTGGCTGTCGTGTTCCAACAAGGCCCATGACATCGCCTTCGTGCGCCACTCCGAGCCGGGTAAGCTGCACCACATTGCTTTCTTCCTGGAGAGTTGGGAAGGGGTGCTCAAGGCGGCCGACATCATGTCCATGAACCGGGTGTCCATCGACATCGGCCCGACGCGTCACGGCATCACCCGTGGCACCACCATCTATGCGTTCGATCCGTCAGGCAATCGCTTCGAAACCTTCTGCGGCGGGTATCAGACCTACCCGGATCATCATCCGATTACCTGGACGTTTGATAACGTGGGGGCGGGGATTTTCTATCATGATCGGAAGCTCAATGAGCGGTTCCTGTCGGTTGTGAGCTGAAGGGGGGTGCCGTGTCGCCCGGCTGAGCGTAGCGATGCCGGGTGCGGCGGTGACGGGCTTTCAGGTCCTGCCGGGAAGGCTGGTCGTGATTCGTCAGGTCTGGCTTCCGTCTGGTGGCGTCACTGGCCGGGTCTCGCCCCGGCGGGCGAAACCATCGGCGAAACAGAAATGGAATGGTGCTTCGACTCAGCACTGAACTGATGGCTGAGGTCGTTCAGTCACGAACCGCCATCGGCCGGGTTTCGCCCCGGCGGGCGCCTCACTTTCTTGCTTGTGCAAGAAAGTAAGCAAAGAAGCACAGCCCACGCTCGCGTCGCCTTCGGCGATGCCCAATCGTCAACCACCGTGGGCGGCGTGCTTCGCCAACTCGCCCTATGGGCTCAGACAGCGAAGCCCGTTGATCCGCCCCCGGCGCTTGTCGATTGGCGCGATCGAGGGCACTACAGACGTGCAATTCCGGTGAGATCCGTAGCCCGGCCGAGCGCAGCGGCGCCGGGATCATCTGTCGAAATCAGAAAGGGGTGCCAGATAGGAACGCCCTCAATCCCTCTGTCGTGCCGAGTCGCCCGAATGATCAGCAGAAAAAGTGACTTCGCTGTTTGAGCCCGCAGGGCGAGTTGGCGAAGTCACCTGCTGAGCGTTCGGGCAGCGAGGGGAGCCCGGAGGGCCACGAAAAGCGGGATGCGTCTCTTTGCCTACTTTCTTGCGCGTCAAGAAAGTAGGTCGCCCCTCAGGGCGAAACCAGCAGCGAAACAAGAATGGAATGGTGTCCCGACTCAACACTGAACTCATGCGTGAGGTCGTTCAGGCACGAACCGCCATTGGCCGGGTTTCGCCCCGGCGGGCGCCTCACTTTCTTGCTTGTGCAAGAAAGTAAGCAAAGAAGCACATCCCACGGTCGCGTCGCCTGCGGCGATGCCCAACCGCCAAACCCCGGCGGCGGCGTGCTTCGCCAACTCGCCCTTCGGGCTCAGACAGCGAAGGCCGTTGATCCGCCCCCGGCGCTTGTCGATTGGCGCGATCGAGGGCGAAGCGGGCGTGCCACTCTGGTGGAGTCCGTAGCCCGGCCGAGCGCAGCGACGCCGGGAACAACGTCTTGTCATGAGAAAAAGGTTTCAGCCCGGCACGCCCCCAATCCCTCTGTCGTGCCGAGTCGCCCGAATGACCGGCAGTAAAAGCGGTTTCGCTGTCTGAGCCCCGCAGGGGCGAGTTGGCGAAACCGCCTGCCGGACATTCGGGCAGCGAGGGAAGCCCGAAGGGCCACGAAAAGCGGGACGCGTTTCTTTGCCTACTTTCTTGCGCGTCAAGAAAGTAGGTCGCCCTTCAGGGCGAAACCAGCAGCGTTTCGATACCTGTATAGGGTTTTGCTACCGACAAATGAAGTCCGTAATTTTGATATCCGCTACGTCGCTTGTTTGCGCACGGTCCCAGGTCGGCGAAGTCGGTAGGCGGACTCAATAGACTTCGGACCAGGCGATTCAAATCGCAGAGAAACGAAGCTCGCAAGAAATAGGTGATCGTCTGCAGCCGACGCGAAGTGGTACTTCGCGGGACTACTCGCTACTGCGATCTAGCAGTTGTAATAGTCCATGCACGTCGCCGAGGACCCACAGGTCAGCGACCAGCCCGTCCCTGAACGTGAAGAGTGCGGTGCCAGCCCACTCGACTGTTTTCCCTGTTGGCTTGAAACCAAAAAATTCGCCACGGTGGATTCCTGAAAAGCGCATTCGGGCGAAACACTGGTTACCCTCCGCGACCAGGTCGAGAATGTCGCATTGGTAAGCACCAAGGGCCTGATGAACGAAATCGACGTAGTCAGCAAACTCGGAATGCCCGGTTTTATGCTGCCCGAGAGAGCCTCTGAACGTGAAGTCCGACCGAAGCAGCGAAGGAATTGCCGATTTGTCGTGCTTGTTCCATATGTCAGCATAGAACTTATGAACAACAGTCTTGAGCGCGGAAAGCTCCATGATGGATGCTCGCGACGTTAATGAGGGACATCCATTTTGCCCCAGGCCCCGGAGCGATTGGGAGGTCCGATATTGGCCGTCGGTCACCACTGGTCTGGTGCACCATCCTCAGACTGGCCAAGAGCAACATCTCGCAGCTTCGTGCGGACTTTCTTTTTCTTTACGGGCTCGATGTATCCGGAACAGGTCTTACCTGACCCCGAGGGACTTCAATCCCTCGCCGGATGCAAAAACGGCTTCAGCCATTTCACCAGTCGCGGCATCACCACCCACGTCATGGTCACCACGATCAGTGCCGTGAGCACTGCCGTACGTGGCAGAAACGGCAGGTCTGCCAGGTAGGGCGCGACGAACCACAGAAAGACCGACACGGTCGGGAAGATGCCCAGCCAGGTGACCAGCGCCATGCGTGCCCGCGAGGGCGGGTGGGCAACCGGGGTTCTGGGGGGGATGAACCAGGCATCCAGGCCCGAGAGCAGGTGGTATTCGGGCGGGCCTTCAGTGAGCGGGGCCATGGCCTCGTGCCAGCGCTGGCGTTCGTCCGAGGCATCCCAGGTGGCCAGGTTGTCATCGGTCTCGAACTTGATGGTGACCCGGTATTCGTCCGTGGGGGAAAGCGGCGGAGTGATCTCGGCGCCGAGAAAACCGGGGAACTGGCTGACCGCCTGGCACATGCCTCTGAGCACGGCCTCGTACGCTTCTTCGCTGCCCGGCAGGGCGCGACGATGGGCCACTCGGACGACGGGTGGGCTCATTTCCCTGAAGCAGAGCGTCTGGGTTTGGTGACCTGTTCGACGGACTTGGCCGGCTCGATGATGTTCGAGGGCAACTGACGAATGCCGTCGAGCGTGCGGATGATGTGTTCGGTGAGCACGGCACAGGCGCGATCCACATCGCGGGCCACGGCCGCGTCACACAGCTTCTGGTGTTCGGCGTGTACGTCGCGCGGGATCGGGTTGTTGTGCATGGACAGCCGCCGGTAACGCTCGGACTGCCGATACAACAGCAACTGGAAGTGTCGGATCCAGCGCGACGGGCATGCGGAGATGAGCGCTTCGTGGAAGGACTGGTTGCGTACTTCCCAGTCTTCGCGCGAGGCGGTCTGTTGCCAGTCGAGCCGTTCCTCTGCGCGGGAAAGGCGGTGGAAGGCGCCCAGCACGTTGGCTTCCCACTCGTCGGTGCCGCGGGTGATGGACTGTCGTAGTGCTTCGGTCTCGATCAGCACGCGGGTGCGCGTGATGTCTTCGAAATCCGACAAGGAGATCGGGGCGACATTGAAACCGCGTTGTCCCTGCGCCACGACCAGCGCGTCGGTCATCAGCAGCTGCAGGGCTTCACGCAGCGTGCCGGCACCGACGTCGTAATGAGTCTTCAGGTGCTCGACGCGCAGCTTCTCACCCGGCTTGAGCTTGCCGTCGATGATGTCTCTGCGCAGTCGGTGATACGCCCCTTCGACCAGGGTCTTGGGCGCATCGGCGCTCTCCTCAGACGCCGTGGTTCTCCGTGTGGCCGCTTCGCTCATGGCGATCCTTTCTTATGGCGACGCATTTTGCGTACGGGTAGTGCGTGATTCTAAACAAAGGTGAAGCTTTGAGGAAAGTAAAAAATCTCGAGAAAAAGTGTTGACGTCGAGAAAAAGCGAAATTATTGTGTTTTCCCATGGAGACATGAGAACACCACCATGAACGAAAACAGGTCAGAACCTGATGTGGTGACGCAAGCCGTGATCGGCTGCGATGCCGCTGCCCGAGCCACCCGGGCTGCCGTTGCGAAAGCGCGGGAACTGGGCGTCAAGATCAATGTGGCTGTCTGCGACAGCGGCGGCAATCTGGCGGCGTTCCTGCGCATGCCCGGCGCATTCAATCAGTCCATCGATATCGCCATCGACAAGGCCCACACGGCGGCCGGCTTCGGATTTTCGACCGGAGACTGGACCAAAGTCTTCGATGGCAACGAGGGCATGAAGCTCGGTTTCCCTGTACGTCCCCGCCTGGTGGTCTTTGGCGGCGGGCTCCCCATTCGAATCGACGATCAGCTGGTTGGCGGTATCGGCGTGTCCGGTGCCTCCGAGGCGCAGGACGAGGCATGCGCCCGTGCCGGCCTGGCTGCGATCGGCGCTCAAGACAACAACTGACGCGGGAACACAAAGGTTACGGAATGAAGGACATCCTCAATTTCATCAATGGCGAGTTCGTCGCCACGAACAAACAGTTCGACAACCGCACGCCGATCGACAACAGCGTCATCGGCCGTGTTCACGAAGCCGGCAAGTCGGAAGTGGACTCGGCGGTTGCCGCGGCCAAGGCTGCACTCACCGGCCCGTGGGGGCAGATGAGCATCGCCGAGCGCGTCGAGATCCTCTACAAGGTGGCCGACGGCATCAACGCCCGTTTCGACGAGTTTCTGGCCGCCGAGTGCGCCGATACCGGCAAGCCGATGAGCCTGGCTCGCCATATCGATATCCCGCGTGGTGCGGCCAACTTCAAGATCTTCGCGGACGTGATCAAGAACGTGCCGACCGAGTTCTTCGAAATGGCGACGCCGGACGGCCGTGGTGCCCTGAACTACGCCGTGCGTCGCCCGGTGGGTGTGGTCGGTGTGATCTGCCCGTGGAACCTGCCGCTGCTGCTCATGACCTGGAAGGTCGGCCCGGCGCTGGCCTGCGGTAACACCGTGGTGGTCAAGCCCTCTGAAGAAACGCCGATGACCGCTGCGCTGCTCGGCGAGGTGATGAACGCGGCCGGGGTGCCCAAGGGCGTCTATAACGTGGTGCACGGTTTCGGCCCGGGTTCGGCCGGCGAATTCGTCACCACCCATCCGGATGTGAATGCCATCACCTTCACCGGTGAAACCCGCACCGGCGAAGCCATCATGAAAGCAGCGTCCACCGGCGCGCGTCCGGTGTCGCTGGAGATGGGCGGCAAGAACCCGGCGGTGGTGTTCGCCGATGCCGACTTCGACGCGGCCATCGAGGGCACCATGCGCTCCGTGTTCGCCAACTGTGGCCAGGTCTGCCTGGGCACCGAACGCGTCTATGTCGAGCGCCCGATCTTCGACAAGTTCGTCGACGCCCTCAAGAAGGGGGCGGAGGGCCTGAAGCTGGGCCGTCCGGAAGATGCCGACACCAACCTTGGCCCGCTGATCTCCAAGGAACACCAGCAGAAGGTGCTGGGTTACTACGAGAAGGCCAAGGCGCTGGGCGCCACGGTCGTGACCGGTGGTGGCAAGCCCGACATGGGCGGCAGCATGAACGATGGTGCCTGGGTTCAGCCGACCATCTGGACCGGGCTGGACGACAACTCCGCCATCGCCCGCGAAGAAATCTTCGGCCCCTGCACGCTGATCCAGCCCTTCGATTCTGAAGAAGAGATCGTGCGTCGTGCCAACGACACCAAATACGGCCTGGCCGCCTCCGTGTGGACCCGGGATCTGGCCAAGGCGCACCGGGTTGCCGGTCAGCTCGAAGTCGGTCTGGTGTGGGTGAACAGCTGGTTCCTTCGCGACCTGCGCACACCGTTTGGCGGTGCCAAGCAGTCCGGCATCGGCCGCGAAGGCGGTGTGCATTCGCTTGAGTTCTACACCGAGCTCAAGAACATCTGCGTGAAGCTGTAAGCACGGTCATGACGAACGCCAGCCCCGAGATCGCCAACACCATCGCCGCCGCCGGCATCGAGACGAATTATCACGATGTCGGCGCCGGGGATCCGGTGATGCTGATTCACGGCTCCGGTCCGGGCGTGTCGGCCTGGGCCAACTGGCGTCTGGTGATGCCGTCCCTGGCCGAGCAGGCGCGGGTGATTGCGCCGGACATGGCCGGATTCGGTTTTTCGGCACGGCCGGACAACTACAGCTACTCGATGGACAACTGGGTCGATCAGGCCGTGGGTCTGCTCGATGCGCTGGATATCCAGAAAACCGATCTGGTCGGCAACTCGTTCGGTGGTGCGCTGGCACTGGCGCTGACCATTCGCCATCCGGAGCGCGTGCGCCGCCTGGTGCTGATGGGCAGCGTGGGTGTGCCTTTCGAGATCACTGAGGGCCTCGACGCGGTGTGGGGCTATACCCCCAGCTTCGAGAACATGCGCCGGATCATGGACTACTTCGCCTGGGACCGCTCGCTGGTCAATGACGAGCTGGCGCAACTGCGCTACGAGGCCAGCATCCGCCCGGGCTTTCAGGAGAGCTTCTCGGCCATGTTCCCGGCACCGCGCCAGCGCTGGGTCGATGCCATGGCCAGCCCGGAGGCCGACATCCGCGCCATCGAGCACGAGACGCTGATCATCCACGGTCGCGACGACCAAGTGATTCCGCTGCAGACCTCGCTCGCACTGCATCAACTGATTTCCCGTTCGCAACTGCATGTGTTCGGCCGCTGTGGTCACTGGACCCAGATCGAGCATGCCGCACGTTTTGCCCGGCTGGTGGGGGATTTCCTCGCCGAAGCCCGGAACTGAGAGAGAACCATGGAACAGAACCTCATCAATCAACTCGGCGACGAGCTCTACAACGCCCTGGTCAAGGGCGAAGTGCTGGAGCCGCTGACCAACCGTCACGCCGACATCGCCATCGAAGACGCCTACCAGATCCAGCAGCGCATGCTGTCGCGCCGCATCGAGGCGGGTGAAGCGGTGATCGGCAAGAAGATCGGCGTCACCTCCAAGGCCGTTCAGAACATGCTCGGCGTGCATCAGCCGGACTTCGGCTGGCTCACCGACGGCATGGTGTACAACGAGGGCGAAGCCATCCCCATGAGCACCCTGATCCAGCCGAAGGCGGAAGGCGAGATCGCCTTCGTGCTCAAGGAGGACATCCAGGGGCCGGGGGTGACGGCGGCCGACGTGCTGCGCGCCACCGAAGGCGTGATGGCCTGCTTCGAGATTGTCGATTCGCGCATCCGCGACTGGAAGATCAAGATTCAGGACACCGTAGCCGACAACGCCTCCTGCGGCGTGTTCGTGCTCGGCTCCGCGCTGGTCGATCCGCGTGAAGTCGATCTGGTCACCTGCGGCATGGTGCTGGAGAAGAACGGCGAGATCGCGGTGACCGGCGCTGGCGCCGCTACCCTGAGCTCTCCGGTCAATGCCGTGGTGTGGCTCATCAACATGCTCGGCAGCCTCGGAATCGGTCTCAAGGCGGGCGAAGTTGTGCTCTCCGGCGCGCTGGGCGCCATGGTGCCGGTGACCGCGGGCGACAGCCTGCGCGTGACCATCGGTGGCGTGGGCGGCTGCTCGGTGCGCTTCGTCTGAGGGCAACGATCATGGCCAGACTCGATCCCCTCCCGAAAGACGCGGCGCCCGAACTGGCCGACGAGTTCGCTTTCTTCGAGCGGACGCTGGGCTTCGTGCCCAACAGTCTGCTGACGATGGCGCGCCGGCCGGCGCTGACGCGCGGGTTGATTGCCCTGAGCAAGGGTGTCTACGACCCGAGTGGGGAAGTGGATCTGGGCCTCAAGCGGCTGATCGGTCACGTGGCGAGCATGGCAGCCGGTTGCATGTACTGCCGCGCGCACACCGCCACCAGCGCCATGCGTCATGGCGTCGAAGGCGACAAGCTGGCGGCCATTCACGAATACCGCGCCAGCCCCCTGTTTTCAGAGGCCGAGCGTATCGCCCTGGACTTCGCACTGGCCGCAGCCAGTCAGCCCAACGACGTCACCGACGCGCAGATGGACCAGCTGCGTGCGCATTGGAGCGAAGGGCAGATCGTCGAGATGCTCGGCGTGATCGGGCTCTTCGGCTTCTTCAATCGCTGGAACGATTCGCTGGCCACCGCCCTGGAGGCTGAGCCTCAGGAGACCGCGGAAGCGACGTTGAGCGCAACCGGGTGGTCTGTGGGCAAGCACGGGGGCGGGCACTGACATGAACACTTTCGATTTCACTTTTTCAGGCAGCGCGCGGCTCACCCCGGTCTCCCTCTCCGACCTGCGCGCGCAGCTTTTTTTCTATTCAAGCCATTTGACAGGACGTAACGGATGAACAAGATCAAATGTGCGCTGATCGGTCCCGGCAACATCGGCACCGATCTGCTCTACAAGTTGCAAAGAAGCCCGGTGCTCGAGCCGGTGTGGATGGTCGGGATCGACCCCGAATCCGAAGGCCTCAAGCGCGCCGCCGAGATGGGGCTGAAGACCACTGCCGACGGCGTGGATGGCCTGCTGGCGCATGTGAAGGCCGACGGCGTGCAGATCGCCTTCGATGCCACCAGCGCCTATGTGCACGCCGAGAACAGCCGCAAGCTCAACGAGCTGGGCGTGATGATGATCGATCTCACCCCGGCGGCCATCGGTCCGTACTGCGTGCCCCCGGTGAATCTCAAGGAGCACGTGGGCAAGAAAGAGATGAACGTGAACATGGTCACCTGCGGTGGCCAGGCCACGATTCCCATGGTCGCTGCCGTCTCCCGCGTGCAGCCGGTGAAGTACGGCGAGATCGTCGCCACCGTCGGCTCCAAGTCGGTCGGCCCGGGCACGCGCAAGAACATCGATGAATTCACCCGCACCACTGCGGGCGCGGTGGAGAAGGTGGGCGGCGCCAGGCAGGGCAAGGCCATCATCATCATCAACCCGGCTGAGCCGCCGCTGATCATGCGCGACACGGTGCACTGTCTGACCGAAACCGAACCCGATCAGCAGAAGATCACCGAGTCCATCCACGCCATGATCGCCGAGGTGCAGAAGTACGTGCCCGGCTACAAGCTGGTCAATGGCCCGGTCTTCGACGGCAACCGTGTCTCCGTGTTCATGGAGGTCGAAGGCCTGGGTGACTTCCTGCCGAAATACGCCGGCAATCTGGACATCATGACCGCCGCCGCTGCGCGCACCGCCGAGATGTTCGCCGAAGAAATCCTCAAGGGCGAGCTGACGCTCGCGCCCACTGCCTAAAGGAGCGAATCATGGATCTGAAAGGCAAGAAAATCACCGTGCATGACATGACGCTCCGCGACGGCATGCACCCCAAGCGCCACCTGATGACGCTGGACGACATGAAGTCCATCGCCACCGGGCTGGACGAGGCGGGCATCCCGCTCATCGAAGTGACCCACGGCGACGGCCTGGGCGGCAGCTCGGTGAACTACGGCTTCCCGGCGCACACGGATGAGGAATACCTCTCCACCGTCATCCCGCTCATGAAGCAGGCCAAGGTCTCGGCGCTGCTGCTGCCGGGCATCGGCACCGTCGATCACCTGAAGATGGCCCATGAGCTGGGAGTGAACACCATCCGCGTGGCCACTCACTGCACCGAGGCCGATGTCTCAGAGCAGCATATCGGCATGGCCCGCAAGCTCGAGATGGACACCGTCGGTTTCCTGATGATGGCCCACATGAACAGCCCCGAAGGCCTGGTCAGCCAGGCCAAGCTCATGGAGAGCTACGGCGCCAACTGCATCTACGTGACCGACTCCGCCGGCCACCTGCTGCCCGAGACGGTCAAGGCCCGCGTGGCCGCCGTGCGTGAGGCGCTCAAACCCGAGACCGAACTGGGTTTCCACGGCCATCACAACCTGGCCATGGGCGTGGCCAACTCCATCGCCGCCATCGAAGCCGGCGCCAACCGCATCGACGCAGCCGCCGCCGGCCTGGGGGCAGGAGCCGGCAACACCCCCATGGAAGTGCTCATCGCCGTGTGCGACATGATGGGCATCGAGACCGGGGTGGACGTGTTCAAGATCCAGGACGTGGCCGAAGACCTGGTGGTGCCGATCATGGACTTCCCGATCCGCATCGACCGTGATGCCCTCACGCTCGGTTACGCCGGGGTGTATGGCTCCTTCCTGCTGTTCGCCAAGCGGGCCGGGGAGAAGTACGGCATTCCCGCACGGGAAATTCTGGTGGAGATGGGGCGTCGCGGCATGGTCGGCGGACAGGAAGACATGATTGAAGACACGGCCCTTTCCCTGGCCAAGCAACGCAAGCAGGAGGCCGCATGAAACTCGACCAAGCCATCATCAAGAAGCTCGCCGAGCACCTTGAGAACTGTGAACTCGAAGCGCAGGACACCCTCAAGATCACCGAAGACTATCCGGACATGGATTTCGAGGACGCCTATGCGATCCAGGACGAAATCCGCGCCCGCAAGATCGCCCGGGGCCACAGCATTGCCGGCCTGAAGGCCGGCCTGACCTCGCACGCCAAGATGAAGCAGATGGGCGTGACCGAGCCGGTGTTCGGGTTCATGGCCGACTACTACAGCGTGCCCGAGGGCGGCGAGGTGAAGGTCTCCGAGCTCATCCACCCCAAGGTGGAGCCGGAGATCGCCTTCGTGACCAAGCGTGCGCTCAAGGGCCCGGGGTGCCACATCGGCGCCGTGCTGGCCGCCACCGATTTCCTGATGCCGGGCATCGAGGTGATCGACAGCCGCTACCGCGACTTCAAGTTCGATCTCAAGAGCGTGGTGGCCGACAACACCTCCGCCGCGCGCTTCGTGGTCGGTGGTCAGCCGGCGCGCCCGTCTGATGTGGATCTGCGCACCGTCGGTGTGGTGCTCGAGAAGAACGGTGAGCCGGTCGCCCTGGGCGCCGGTGCCGCGGTGCTGGGTCACCCGGCGGCGGCCATCGCGGCGCTGGCCAACAACCTGGGCCGACGCGGCATGGAGATTCCCGCCGGCACCTTGATCCTCTCGGGTGGCGTGACCGAAGCCGTGGCGGTGGCGCCGGGCGATCACATCACGCTGCGCGTGCAGGGCATGGGCAGCACCTCGCTGCGCTTCGTCGAGTAAGGCCCGGGAGGTACCCATGCCACTGGCACATATCCACATCCTGGAGGGACGGACCGAGGACCAGAAGCGAGCCGTGATCGAGAAGGTCACGGCCGCGTTGGTGGAGGCACTGGATGCTCCCCAGCAGAGTGTTCGGGTCCTCATCCAGGAGGTTCCAAAAACGAACTGGGGTATCGCCGGGCAGTCGGCGAAAGATCTCGGCCGCTGAATAAACACAGAATCGAGCGGCCGGGAAGCCGCCCCAGAACCATCGCAAACAAAAAAGACAGCCGCGTTGCCTGACGTGCGGCGAGAGGTCCAGAGACCTCACCAAGGAGGAGCTGTGAGCAAGATTTCGGGTCGCACAGCGCGACTGATGACAACTGCGGCGAGCATGGTGCTGCTCGCTGCCTGCAGCGGAAGTGCCGACCTGTCGGCAGTCCGCGAGACGGCGCAAAAGCCGGTCAAGCGTTACGACGTGGTGCAGTCGCTGACGTCGAACAAGGACGTGATCGTGGCCGGTTTGCAGAACGGCGCCGTGGCGGTGTCCGACGACAAGGGCAAGACCTGGCGGCGCGAAGCCACTGATGGCGCGTCGATGATCGGCCTCGCCACGTGTCCGGACGGCACGGTGCTCGGCATCGATTTCCACGGCAAGGTCTGGCATGCCGATGCCAAGGGGCAGCAGTGGACGAGCGTTTCGGTGGACAAGCCGAAGATCCCGCTGGCCGTCAGTTGCGATCTGGTCGGTCGCTGGTGGGTGGCCGGAACGCGTTCCGGAATTGCCTACAGCGCGGACAAGGGGGCGAACTGGCACAGCATCGACCTGGGTGAAGATGCCCAGATCACCGCCATTCAGTTCCTGGACCGGGATTACGGGGTGGCCACCGCCGAGTTCGGCATGGTCTATGTGACCGAGGACGGTGGCGCCAGCTGGAACCGCCGCACCGACATGCCCAACGAGTTCTATCCGTATGACGCCATGTATGTGTCGCGGGAGGTGGGCTACGTGAGCGGTCTGGCCGGCCAGATGCTCAAGACCGAAGACGGTGGCCAGAGCTGGTTGCCCATGGACAACGCTACCGGTGCCCCGATGTACCGCCTGTTCATGCTCGGCGGTGTGCCGCACGGGGTGGGCGCGAGCGGGGTTGTCGCACGGCTCGAAGGGGATACCTGGCGCGCCGTCGCCTATCCCGACCCCTTGCCTGTCTTCTTTGCCGCCGGTGCGCCCGCGGCGACTGAAGCGGCTGTCATTGCCGGTGGTCCCGGCGGTCTGCTGCGCGTGATCGCAGCGGCTGGCAACTGAGGGGAACATCATGGTCAGTCAATTCAAGCATTCCATTACGCACAAGCTGCACAAGGGTGAAGAGTGGCTCTTTGCCAATCCGAAGATCGTGCTCGCGCTGATTCTCGCCATGACGGTCGTGTTCGGCCTGGCACTGCCCAAGCTGCGTGTGTATTCCGACTTTGCCGACCTGCTGCCGCAGAACCATCCGTACATCCAGGTCTACAACCGTCTGAAGGAGAACTTCGGCGGCGCCAACATGATCGTCATGTCCATCGAGGTGGAGCAGGGCACGATCTTCAACAACGAAACCCTCAAGCTGGTCCATGAAGCGACCCAAGGGGTCGATGGTCTGCCCAGCGTCAACCACAACCTGGTCAACAGCCTGACCCACCGGACCTCGCGCAAGATCTACGTGGACCAGTACGGGGGGTTCCAGTCCGACTCCTACTACGATCCGCTCAAGGGGGATCTGTCGGTCGCTCAGCTCGAGCAACTCAAGAAGGACGTGATCGCCAACCCGACGATCTTCGGCCTGCTGGTCTCGCCCGATCTGAAAGCCGCACTGATCAAGGCGCAGCTGAATGAATCGGATCTGGATTACGAGAAGACCTTTGCCGCCCTGCAGAAGGTCCGAGCGGATCTGGAGGCCCCGGGGCACAAGATCTACGTGACCGGTAACCCGGTGCTCACGGGCTGGGTCTACACCTACCTGAACCAGATCATCGAGATTCTGGCCTGGACGCTGGCCTTGCTGGCCACGCTGCTGATTGTCTATTTCCGCCGGTTCTACGGTATCGCCTTGCCGCTGCTCGGCATTGCGCTATCGACGATCTGGGGTCTGGGCTTCATGGCCATGGTGGGGATCAACCTCGAGCCGCTGTCCTTGCCGATTCCGTTCCTGATCGCGGCCCGGGCGACTTCACACGGCGTGCAGCTTGTGGCGCGGTATTACGAAGAGCTGGATGTCGTCAAGGATGGCAAGAAGGCAGCACGCAATGCGCTCGATGCGTTGTTCCGCCCGGGATCGCTGGCGATCATCGTGGATGCGGTGGGCATTGCGGTGCTCATGCTCGGTGCGGCGCCGTTCAACCACAAACTGGGTCTGGCGGCCGGCTTCTGGGGTTTCTCGGTGATCTTCACGGTGCACTTCATGGTGCCGCTGGCCCTGACCGTGCTGCCGCAGCCGAAGAAGACCGAAAACGCCAACCAGGGCGTGCGCGACTTCCTCGGCAAGGCCATGGCCCTGACCGGCGGTACCGATGGCGGCGCGCGTTCGATCCTCGTGTTGACCCTGATCGGTGCCATTGGCGCGACCTATTTCGTGTCCATGGTGAAGCTGGGTGAATCCGAGCCGGGCTCGCCGTTGCTGCACCACGACCACGACTACAACATCTCGACAGCTGCGATCAACGAGCGCTTCCCGGGCTCCGAAGAACTGCACGTGTCGGTGCGTACCAAGGAGAAGGGCGGCATCAAGCAGCCGGAAGTGATGCGCGCCATCGAGCAGTTCCAGGCGCACATGCTCAACGACCCGACCGTGGGTGGCACCAAGGCCATTCCGGGGGTGGTACGTGTGGTGAACAAGCTCACCCACAACGATGATCCACGCTGGATGCAGATTCCGGATACCTCCCGCGAAGTGGGCGGCCTGATGTTTGCCTACATGGCCTCCAGCCCGATCCCGGGTGCCCTGAAAGAGTTCGTGACGCCGGACGAGAGCGAGGCGGACATCGTCTTCTACTACAAGGACCACCAGGCCGATACCATCAACCGTGTGGTGGCGCTGGCCGAGGAAGGCATCGCCCAGCTACGCAAGCAGTTGCCCGATGTGGAGATCGCCCTGGGCGGCGGCATCATCGGCGTCAATGCGGCGGTCAATCAGTCGCTGCACACCGACCACATGATCATCATCCCGGCGGTCATGATCCTCGCCTTCGTGCTGGTGATGGTCTATTACAGCTCGCTGCACGCCGGCTGGCTGATGGTGCTGCCGATGCTGTTCGCCACGCTCATGACCTACGCCTACATGGGCGCCATGGGCATCGGCATCAACGTGAACACCGTGCCGGTGATCGCGGTGGGGGTCGGGGTTGGCATCGATTACGCGGTGTATTTCATGGACCGCATCCGTGAAGAGTTTGCCGACCTGCACGACATCAAGCAGGCCGTGATCCGCGCGGTGGCCACTACCGGCTACGCCGTGTCTTTCACCGCCATCACGCTGATCGCCGGGGTGGTGATGTGGATCTTCATGTCCGACCTGCGCTTCCAGTCCGACGCCGCAATCCTGCTCTCTTTCATGCTCATCGTGAATGCCATTGCCGCCGTGCTCATCGTGCCGGCCTGGTGCGTGGTGTTCAAACCCAAATTCGTGACGGCGGCCCACTACGACGAGGACGGCGTCCTGGAGGCATAAAAAAACAGAAGTCTTGCAAGCGCCGGTCCTGGGAGGTCCGGTGAAATTCACAGGAGGAGACAATCCTATGAAGTGGTACCAGAAAAAGAAACCACCCCAGAAGCTGTGCGCCCTGATGGTCGCTGCAGCATTCTCGGCCCCAGCGATGGCGGTCGGAGATCTGCCGCTGTTCGGCGAGGGGAGTGAGCCGTGGAACGTCGACGTGCTCTATGACAACCATCTTGCCGTTCGTGGCAAGGACGCAACGGGTCATAACGTGGGGCTATCCAAGTTCCGCAATACCCTGACCATCGAGGCCGACAAGAAGCTCTCGAACGGGTGGCGCTTCGATACCACCCTGCGGGGGACGTTCGATGCGGTGTACCGCATGAACAAGAGTGAGTTCGGTGACGAGGCGGGGGGGGCGGTTGAGTTGGAGAGTACGACGTTTGGGAATACTCAGCCGCACGGCGGCGGTATCGTGAACAACGCATCCG
Source organism: Nitrogeniibacter aestuarii (assembly GCF_017309585.1). Lineage (NCBI taxonomy): Bacteria > Pseudomonadati > Pseudomonadota > Betaproteobacteria > Rhodocyclales > Zoogloeaceae > Nitrogeniibacter > Nitrogeniibacter aestuarii. The sequence goes on from NZ_CP071321.1 coordinate 2,084,821, forward strand.
GGCCTCCGGGGAACGCGTTCGGTTTCGATATCACGCGCAATCCGAACGATGGCATGCGTCTGCTGGGCGATCGCTGGCACGACCATGTCAGCGGCGATGTCACCTTTGGCGTTCCGGTGCGTCCGTGTGACAAGGACAGCCGCGGTTGTAAAGACTTCGGCGGCTACGGCGATCTGGACCAAAACGAGCTCGAAATGCCCGAGTTCAACGACCGTCTGGACTTCATCCGCGAGATGCACGTTCGCAAGAATATCTACCTGGACAACGGCAACTCCGTGTTCGTGAAGGTGGGCAAGCAGCAGGTGGTGTGGGGTCGTACCGACCTGTTCCGCGTGCTCGACGTGATCAACCCGGTCGATTACTCGCGAAACAACATCTACGACGAGCTCGAAGACATCCGCATTCCGATGTGGATTGCCACGGCCGAGTACCGCATGGGCCCGTCCGAGTCCATGCAGGATCGCAACGTGCAGGTCGTGTGGAACTTCGACAAGTTCCGCCCGAACAATCTGGGTCAGTGCGGGCAGCCAAACGTGATCCTGGACGCCAGCTGCTTCTTCCGCGGCATGGTGAATCTGTGGGACAACGGCGGGACAGTGGCCAACTTTGCACCTAATCCGGTGCTTGGTGGTCTTATGTCCACCGATTTCGGACCCAACCAGATCGGTATTCGCGATGTGCATCTGCCTGACTGGAAGCTGTCCAACACCCAGCTGGGGGTGAAGTTCGAGGGCGTGACCCAGGGCGGGGTTTCCTTCTCGCTGAACGCCTTGACCTACCGGTCTCAGCTGCCGTCCCTGCGGGCATTGCGCACCGGGGCGACCAATCCCTTCACCAGCGCCCCCCAGAACGACACCAACAACAACCTGATTGCGTTTGATGTGTACTACCCGCGCATCAACATGATCGGTGGTTCCATGGACCTGGAGGCCGAATCGATCGGTGCCGCCATCCGACTGGAAGGCGCATTGACCGATGGTGAAGAGTTCGCCAACAGCGCGCGTGAGCAGCTGTACTCCAAGCACAAGGTGTGGCGTTCGGTGATCGGTGTGGATCGTCCGACCTTCATCCCGTGGATCAACGAGCGTCGCACTACGCTGATCTCGGGCCAGTTGTTCTGGCAGCACATCTTCGACCACGAGTACTACAAGACCGGCGAGCGTGTTGCCCCGAGTGGCGCCACCAACAGCCTGGGCCCGGTGGGTATGGTCGACTATGAGGACAACTTCATCGGCACCTTGCTGATCAAGGCCTTCCTGATGGGCGACCGCCTGAGCCCCGAGTTGATCCTGGCGCGTGACTTCCGTGCCCGTGCGCATGTCATCGCGCCGAAGGTCGAATGGAGCGTGACCGACAACCTGAAGCTGACCGTCGGTGGCAACTTCAAGGGCGGTTCCAACTCCCGCAGCCGATTCGACGATTGCCGTACCTGCAATCCGTACCCGGCCTTTACCGGTCCGGTCGTTGACGGTGGCTACTCCCTCGGTCTGGCCAGTGCCGAGCCGCTCGGTCGCTTCCGCGCCGGCCCGATCGGCACTGCAATGTACGAAGACGAAGTCTTCTTCCAGATGCGCTACAAGTTCTGATCCAGCGAACCGGCCCGGGCTGACCGGGCCGGTGTCAGGACTTGTCGCACAAGAACCACCCAAGTTTCATTAGGAGACACCCATGCTGAAGAAAATGAGCCTCGCGCTCGTCATGGCTGGCCTGGTCGGAGGCGCGTATGCGGCCACCGAGGCTGATGTTGATAACACCTTCTTCCCCTACAAGAAGGGCTTTCCGTCCTTCCCGGGGCTGAGCGTTGGCACGGTGATCAACAAGGACAATGTGGACCAGTTCAAGGACGCCCTGGCCGACGGCACCTACATGATGATCAAGAATGGCAACACCACCGTCACGGTCGGTGAATCCATCGATTTCGAACTGCCCAAGGAATACATCAAGGCCACGCGCGACAACCTGAACAAGACCAAGCTGGGCGCCAATCCGGGCGACAACATTTCCGGTTTCGTGGCTGGCCGTCCGTTCCCGGAAGAGCCGGACATCAACGATCCGCGCGCCGGCGAGAAGCTGGCCTGGAACTATAAGTACGGTCTGAACTGGGGTGACAACGCCGTCATCCGACCGCTGATCTTCAAGTATCGCAACATGGAGTCCGGCGAAGTCGAGCGGACGCTGACCAATCACTTCAGCTTCCTGAACTTCAAGCACCGAATCAAGGATGATCCGGTCCCCGAAGTGACCCCGAACCCGTCGGACCTCTTCCGTGCCATCTACCTGGAAGTGGTCGGCCCCGAGGATCTGAAGGACACCAAACTGCTGATCCAGCGCTACGACGACGACTCAAAACTGGATGACGCCTACCTGTACCTGGGCTTCCAGCGACGTGTGCGCCGTCTGGCCGCCGGTCAGGTGACCGATGCCTTCCTCGGTTCCGATCTCATGATCGAGGATTTCGAGGGCTACAACGGTCGCGTGTCCGACATGAAGTGGACCTACAAGGGCACCAAGAACGTGCTGCTGCCCATGTGGAAGCACAATGAAGCGCCCCTGAGCGACGAGATCCCGGCGGACGACGATGGCTACAAGTACATCAAGTTCGGCGGCAAGGGCGGCTGCTTCCTGCAGGCCCCGTGGCAGCTGCGCAAGGCCTATGTGCTTGAGGCCACGCCGGTCAATCCGAACCACCCGATCAGCAAGCGCGTGTTCTACATGGACGCTCAGCTGCAGAACCTGAACGGCGCGATCGAGATCTATGACCGCAACGGCAAGTTGTGGAAAGTGTGGTCCGTGGGCAAGAGCCATCCGGATTACCACCTGCCGATCAACAAGGGCACCGGCATCGGTATCGATGACGGCTTCCAGATGGTCGACGTGCAGTCCAACCATTGCACGACCGGTCACTTCCGCGGCGAGATCGACAAGGCCCAGACTCCGCCGCAGAAGTTCCAGGTGCAGTACATGCGCGGTTCAGACTGACATCGGACAGTCCTCCTACTCACGCCCTTCTGCGGAAGGGCGTTTTTTTTGTCTGTTTACATTGTGCTTGTCTGCAACGATGGGCACACCCGCCGGAAAGGCGGGATTGTTGCCTGGTCGAATCCGGGGCCGACCCGGAGCGACCCATCAAATCGACGAGCCGTATCTCTTGAGCTGTCTCGGGGGAGTTTTCGCGGGCCCGGCGTTTGCCCAGTCGGCCCCGGCCCTGTGCGTCCGGCCCCGCCTGGGGCATCCCAAACGACCGATCAGCGTCCGACTTCGTCGGCTGGCTCCTGCGCAGTTTTCCCGTCTTTTCGGTCGGCGTTGCACAAAACACGTGCACCGATCATTGAACCGTCCCTGTCCGGAGCGTGACCGCGAGGTGCAAAGCGTCTGCGAGGTGACTTGGCCGGATTGCGGGCGGCGTGAAGCATGCGCTCCAGGGGCCCGCCCGCAGAGGCGAGCCCACCCCCAAGACAGAGGAGACATCAAATGACGTGGTTCGACTGCGAGCGGCAACTGACACCGTTGGCTCTTGCCGCTGTGCTGGCAACGGCTTCATTCCCATCCGCGGCCCAGCTTCCATTGCTGGGCAGTGGCTCGGATCCCTGGGATATCGATGTGCTTTATGACAACCATACGGCGTATCGGGGCAAGGACGCGACCGGGCATGTCGTCGGGCTGTCCAAATTCCGCAATACCCTGACCATCGAATCCAGAAAGCGGCTGGCCGGCGGTTGGCAGTTCGGCAGCATTCTGCGCGGCACCTTCGACGGCGTCTATCGCATGAACAAAGGGCAATACGGCGATGATGCCGGCGGCCCGATCATGCTGGAGGATACCTCGTTGGGGGCCATGGTGCCGCACGGCGGGGGCGTGCTCAACTACACCACGGGCACCGGGTTGTTCGGTCCGAACAACAAGTTCGGTTTTGACCTGGCGTCCAATCCGAATGATGGTCTGCGTGTACTTGGCGACCGCTGGCACGGTTATCCGCATGGCGATGTGGCGTTCGGGGTTCCGGTACGCCCCTGCGACAAGGACAGTCGTGGTTGCAAGGACTTCGGTGGATACGGCGATCTGGATCAGAGCGAACTCGAAATGCCCGAGTTCAACGACCGCCTGGACTTCATCCGGGAGGCTCACATCCGGCGCAGCTTCTATCTGGACAACGGTAACGCGATCTACGTGAAGGTGGGCAAGCAGCAGGTGGTGTGGGGTCGAACCGACCTGTTCCGCGTGCTGGACGTGATCAATCCGGTGGATTACTCACGCAACAACATCTACGACGAACTCGAGGATATCCGTATTCCAATGTGGATCGCCCAGGCGGAATATCGCATGGGGCCGTCCGAGTCCATGCAGGACCGGAATATCCAGCTCGTGTGGAACTTCGACAAGTTCAGGCCGCACAACCTTGGGCAGTGCGGTCAGCCAAACGTGATTCTCGATGCCGGCTGTCTGTTCAGGGGGATGGCCAATTTGTGGGATAACGGTGGCACGGTCGCCAATTTCGGTGCGGGGGGCGTCATTTCGACGGATTTCGGCCCCCATCAGGTGGGCATCCGCAATGTGGATCGGCCTGACTGGTCGCTCTCCAATACGCAGTTCGGTGCGAAGTTCGAAGGCGTGACGCAGGGTGGTATCTCGTTCTCGCTGAACGCATTGACCTTTCGCTCTCAACTGCCCTCGCTGCGGGCCATGCGAACCGGCGCGGTCAATCCGTTCACCGGCGATCCGCAGAGCACGGCGAACACGCACTTGATCGCCTTTGATGTGGTGTATCCGCGGGTGAATCTGATCGGCGGTTCGATGGACTTCGAGCTGGAGTCGCTGGGGGCAGCGGTGAGGCTGGAAGGGGCGCTCACCAAAGGTGAGGAATTTGCCAACACGGCACGCGACCGTCTTTACTCGGAGAACAAGGTGTGGCGTTCAGTGATCGGGATCGATCGGCCCACCTTCATCCCCTGGATCAACCCGCGTCGCACCACACTCATCTCGGCCCAGTTGTTCTGGCAGCACATCTTCGATCACGAGTACTACAAGAAGGGCGACTATGTCGCACCCAGTGGCGCCCGGAACACCCTCGGACCAGTAGGCATGCCGGACTGGGAGGACAACTTCATCGGCACCTTGCTGATCAAGGGATTTCTCATGAACGATCGCTTGAGTCCCGAACTGGTCATCGCGCGCGACTTCCGTTCGAGAACGCATGCCATCGCGCCGAAGGTGGACTGGAGCGTGACCGACAAACTCAAACTCACGATCGGGGCAAATTTCAAGGGCGGTTCGAACCGGCGTAACCGCTTCGATGACTGCCGTTCATGTAACCCGTACGCTCCGTTCACCGGTTCGGTGGCCGATATGGGCTACTCGATGGGCATGGCCAGTGCCGAGCCGCTGGGTCGCTTCCGCGCCGGTCCCATCGGGACGGCGCTGTATGAAGACGAAGTGTATTTCCAGATGCGCTACAAGTTCTGAGCTTGCGCCCACCGCGTCGTCCGGCCCTCCGTGCCGGGCTCTGACACCCCGGACAGACCCCGTCAATTAGGCGGGGTCTGTCCGTTTCGGGCTGCATCGCGCGTGCGCTCGGGGATTCCCACCTTTTTGACCAGTGCCGAGGGCGTTTCCAGAACGCACTATGACAACACGCCTTCGCATCGTAACGGGCCGCTGTCCAGACGAAACCTGTCGAGGCGATACCCAAGACCGAGAAGGGCTGATCAGCCCATTCAATGGACCCAAGGAGACACACAATGTTTTTGAAGAACGCATGGTACTGCGCTGGCTGGGGCAAAGACCTGACGCTGGCTCGCGATGAGCTTCAGACGCGACGGATCGCTGGTGAAGCACTTCTGCTCTATCGGGATGCCGACGGGCGTGCCGTGGTCATGGAAGACCGCTGCTGCCATCGCCAGGCGGCCCTGTCGTGTGGCCGGCGTGAAAACGGCGGTATTCGATGCATGTATCACGGCTGGCTGTTCGAGCCGAGCGGCAAGTGCATCGAAATCCCGGGCATGGATACCATTCCCGAGCGTGCCCGCGTGCGTTCGTACCCGGTCGTGGAGCGTGACGGCTGGATCTGGGTCTGGATGGGAGAGGCGGACAAGGCGGATCCGTCGTTGATCTGTTTTGCCGTCGGGCCTGACGAGCCGGGCTGGCGCATCAACACCGGCCAGATGGACATGAAGAGCAATTATCGACTGGAGATTGCCAACCTCGCGGATCTGACCCACATCGCCTGGACGCACGACAAGACCTTTGGCGGAACGCGTGCGTACGCCAATGCGCGTATCAACTACAAGCTGACCGAGCGTGGGCTCGACTACGACTTCTGGCTGCGCAACTCACCGGCCTTCAACGTGTTTGCACACCTGTTTCCCCCAGAGGCCCGTTTCGATTTCCACTTTGATGTGCAGATGTCGCTTCCCTGCAATTTCGTCATGCGCTTCCGTACCTTCATTGCCGGCGAGGCGACTGAAGGCGCGTCGGATGGCCAGTTGCTCTTCGATACCTGGACATGTCAGGCGGTGACGCCGCGCGACGAGGACGAGATGGATTACTACTTCTCGTGGGGGCCGAGCGTGGACACCGATATCCCGGGTCTGACCCAATCGCTGATGGCATGGATTCACGAAGCCTTCCTTGAAGACAAGGTCACGCTCGAAGCGCAATGGGAGCGAGTCAAGGAGAAGCCCGACCATCCCGTGGTCGACTACATCCATGATGCCGGGCCGGGGAAACTGCTCTGGTTGCTCGACAAACTCATTTCAGAAGAACAGGCCGCCGAGGCCATGAGCGGCGCTGCCATGACCCGGAGGGGCGCGTTGGTGTAAGCCATGACCCCGCTGCCACGATCAGACAGGCAGCGGGGCATGACCGACCGATCTATATCCTCAATGGAATTGAATATGCAAAATCAAATGTCCAGGGATCAGTTGCGGCTGGTGGTGACCGAGGTGACCTGCGAGGCGTACGACATTCTGCGGATCGAACTGCGCGCCCGTGATCAGGGCGCCTTGCCTGCCTTTGAGGCGGGTGCGCATCTCGAGCTGCAGTTACCCGGCGCAATGGCGCGGCATTACTCACTATGCAACGACCCCGCCGACCGGGATCGCTACTGTATTGCGGTGGGCCGGATGCGCGAGGGCCGGGGTGGGTCAACCCATATCCATCAGCACGTACGGGTGGGCATGGAACTCGTCACCTCGTCCCCACGCAACAACTTTCCGCTCGACCAGAGCAATGCGCCATGTGTCTTCATCGCCGGTGGTATCGGCATCACGCCGATCCTGTCGATGATTCAGGCGTGCGAGGGCCGTGGTCGCCCGTGGACGTTGCACTACGCCGTGCGCAGTCGTCAGCGTGCCGCATTCTATGAAGTGCTCAGCAACAACTTTGCGGATCGATGTCACTTCCATTTCGACGACGAAGCCGGTGGGGCGCCAATGGCAGCAGCCGGCATCGTGGCGCAAACGCCGCAGGAGGCCCACATCTACTGCTGCGGCCCGACGCCGTTGATGGAGGCAGTCAAGGAGGCTGCTGTCGACCGGACGCCGGAGAGTGTGCATTTCGAATGGTTTTCAGCCCCGGATCTGCCGTCGGCACCCGAGAAGGCCTTCGATGTTGTCGTGGCCAGCACGGGCGCGTGCTATCCGGTGCCGCCGGGCAAGTCGATTCTCCAGGTGCTGGAGGCACATGGCGCGCTGGTGCCCGCGGCGTGTCGGGAGGGGCTGTGCGCGACCTGCCGTACCGGGGTGCTGGAGGGCACGCCGGAACACCGAGATTGCGTGCTCACCCAAGCGGAGCGGGACGCCAACGATCAGATGCTCATCTGCGTATCGCGGGCGCTGTCCGACCGGATCGTGCTCGACCTTTGATTATTGAATCCATCCCAGACCACGTGCCCGCTTGATGGCATCGGATCGGCGCCGAACCTCGAATCGGTCGAAGATCCGTTGCCAGTACCACTTGACCGTACTTTCGGCCAGAAACAGCGTTTCAGCGATATCCCGGTTCGCCATGCCACGCGAACCAAGACTGAGAATCTGAATTTCCCGGTTGCCGATATTGGCCACGTCGATCCGTTCCAGTGTTGTTTCGGGGGTCACCGGGATGTCCGACGGGGCCTTCGATCCGGTACCCGCTTCGATCAGGCGCTGAAGATAGGATTGGGAGAAGGGCTGCACGGAAGGGTCCATGCTCGCGATGCTGCGCAGCAGTTCCATGATGGCCAGCCCTTCGTCCACGAAGCTGCGAACAAAGCCGCCACGCTCGCCCGCCTGCAGCGCGTCGACGGCCAGCCGCTGTGCGGCCAGTTTGTCGTTGAGCGCCAGCCGTGCCTTTGCAAGCAGGAGCGATACGCGAATGAGGGGCCGACCGCATCGCCGCGAGCTGATGAAGGCGTGCCATTGCTTGAGCAGATTGGCCGCTTCGGTCTCACGGCCCGTCTCCAGATACAGGCGTGCCATCGCCAGGGCCAGCAACTCGTGCTTGGTTGTCGTGCGATCACCCGGTGTCAGTCGTTCTTCGAGCAAAGCCCGATAACGTGGCTCACGTGATACGTCGATGGCTTCGCGAATATGCCCCAGCGTGAGCAACTGCCGAATGCGTTCGTTGAGCAAATGGGCGTGAAGTCGATCGAACCCGTACTTGTCGGCAATGTAGGTCCCGTCCTCAAGTAAACGCGCAGCATCGTGAAAATCGCCACCCAGCACCGCGAGGCGGGAGCGGGTGACGAAGCCCGCCACCAGCTTGTCGATGAATCCCAGTTCCGAGGCAATGTCCTGGCCCTCGATCAGTTGGCGGGCTTCATCGCATCGGTTCTGTTCGTACCTGACCTCGGCGAGCAACATGGTCGGCATCGAGAACAGGGGGGAGCCCTCACCGTGGAGTTTTCGCGCTGTGTCCCGGCCGCTCGCGAAGGCCGCGGCGGCGTCATCCAGATCGCCGCGCAAGAAGAATGTGCTACCGACCACCGACTCGTGAAAGGTGATGCCGAAGAGCGCACCGCTGTCCCGGAAGACATCCGACAGCGTCTTTGCCGCGGCCGCCGTACCCTCGCATTTGTATTGCTCCCGATTGGCGAACAACATGGCGGTACCAGTCGAACCGCGCATGAACGGTTCCTTGGTCTGGTCCGTTTCAAGCCATTCGCGTGCCTTCACTCGAGTGGTCAGCATGTCGTCCGAGAACAGGGCTAGCATCATCTCGCGGTGGGCCAGCTCGGATTGCAGATATCTGTGTTCGCTCGCGTCGTGTTCCGATTCTTCGGCGTAGCGGCGTTCCAGCTCGGTGCGCACGAGGTTGAGCGCTTCCTGCGCTTCGGGAAAGCGCCAGCACAGTTCGAAATACCAGGCCAGATCGAGCTGCAGTCGGGGCAGGCGGGCCAGAACGTCACGCGAAAGGCGCGAGGTGAAGCCGGTCAGCGCTGCGGTCTGGCCACGGGCAAACAGTCGCGCGCTGAAACGATCGAGCAGGCTGGCCGCCCGGTCCGCGTCGCCACCGGCAAACGCGTGCTCGACCGCTTCGAAACCGAGATCATGGAGCGCGGCCCATTCGCTGGCGCGAAGATGCAGAATGCTGACCAGGTTCGGGTCCTGCTCCTGGAGGCGTTTGCGCAACAGTTGCGCAAAAAGGTGGTGGTATCGGTACCAGTGTTGATCTGCGTCCAGCGCAAAGACGAACAGGTTCACCCGCTCGAGTTCATCGAGCATGGCGCGACTGTCTTCGCGCTCGGTGACGGCGTTGCACAGTGAGACGTTGAAGCGGTTCAGGATCGATGTCTGCAGCAGGAAATCCTGAATTTCCGGCCGCTGGGAGGCAAAAACCTCATCGATCAGAAAGTCGGCAATGTTGCGATGCTTACCGGAGAAATCATTCAGAAACTCTTCGAGGTTGGCTTTGCCGCGCATGGCGATCGCGGCCATCTGCAATCCGGTGGCCCAGCCTTCGGTGCGTTCGCACAGCCGGCGGGCCTGATCCTCCGAGAGCCCCGAGATGCTGAGCTGGGCGATGAAATCGCGGGCTTCGGCCACCGAAAAACTCAGGTCGGTGGCTTCGATGACCTCGACAGCATCGGTTGTCCGCAGACGACTCACCGGCAGGTTGTCCATGTGCCGAGATGAGACCAGCAGGTGCAGATGCTCAAGCGGTGCGGTCAGTGCCGCATTGATCGCGTCGAGCACCTCGGGCGCGGTGACCAGATGATAGTCATCGAGAAACAGATAGATGTCCTGCCGATACGCGTGCAGATCGTTGATGAACGTGTTGCGCAACACATGCGGTGGGACATACACGCCGGAATTGAGCAAGGCGTTGCAGCCGTGCCCGAAGTCGGGATGCTGGCGTCGAATGGTAAAAACGACGTAGGCAAGAAAATGGGTGAAATCGTTGTCTTCCTGGTCCAGGCTGAGCCAGGCCGGCTTCAGGCCCTGATCACCAAGGCATTCGTGTACTTGCACCAGCGTGCTGGTCTTGCCGTATCCGGCGGGGGCGCTGACCAGTAACAATTGGCGTGTGAGTGCGCCGGCGATGCGTGCCTGCAGCTGGGCGCGAGGCAGTAGCTTGCGCGTGTTGCTCGGCGGCGAGAGTTTGGTCTGGAGTAAAGGCGGGCGCTGGGCATCGGGCGCGTCTGCCGCATGCCGCAGGGGGCGGTCCGCCGCGCTCCGGGTGGGGGGTTCTGCCGTCTGTGTGAAGCCCTCTGTACGGTTCATCCCAGGTGTCTCCCTTGTCTGCTCGGCTCATGGGCCACGCTTTATGTCTTTGGATATATTCCAAGTCGTGTGCTGATTGGTCAATAGCTAGTGCTCGGGGGGTGTGAGGTTTTCTTTCGTTTGCACGCACAAAAAACGCCACGCACCCGAGTGGATCGGGCGCGCGGCGGCGGGGGAGAATCAGTCGTTTCCGCGCAGGTTCTGAACACTGAACAGTTGTTCGGGTGCCAGATCCGGGCCAACCCGACCGCGGAACGAGCCCGTGGTGCAATGTCGGGACTGCAGATCGATCATCGAGAACGAATCACCGATGTCAGAGCCGGTGCCCGCAGCGCCGGGGTGAGCGCCCCGATCGGGATGGACCCAGCCGATCACCCACAGCTTCCACAAGTTGCCTTTCCGATCATAGATCTCGGTGATCGGGATCTCGTTGGTCTGCGCGTCGATGTACATGACGCGTTTGCCGATCGGGTGGTTGGGGTCTTTGGGAGTGGCCTCAACGATGTAGGTGGTGCGAAGCTGGAATGGCGCATCGACATGACAGCTGCCACGGCCTGCAAAGGAGGTGTATTCCCACGTGCTGCCGTCCGGTTCCCGGAACTTATGCTCCTTGCCCTTGTTGGCAACCTCGTTCCGGTCCCAGAAAGGCTGGAGCATGGCGGTGGTGCCTTTGTAGGTCCAGTTGTAATCGGAAATGCGCCCGTTGTACCCCTCGAAGTCTTCGATCATCAGATCAGAGCCCAGGAATGAGTCCGTGGTCTGGCCCGTGGCAAGGCGCCGCACGCGACGCTGGAAACCCAGATAGAGGTAGGCGTCGGTCAGCTTTGCGTCGTCCTTGTACTTCTGGATCAGGAGCTGGGTGTCCTTGATGTCTTCCGGCTCGCTGACGCGAATGTAGGCGCCCCGGTACAACTGCGATGGATTGGGTTCGAAGTCCGGCGTGGGTTCATCTACCGTTCTGAAGGCGTAGCGCTTGAAACAGAACCGATCAAAGGTGATGGTGCGTTCCACGTTGCCGGAGTCGTAGTTGCGGAAGTCCCAGATGAACGGTTCCAGACAGCCCAGATCACCCCAGACGCGACCGTATTGAAAGTTCCACGCCAGCTTTTCGCCAGCGAGTGGGTCGTTGATGTCGGGGGCCTGGGGGAACGGTCGGCCGGAGATGTAGTTTTCAGGCATTTGCCCCTGTGTCAGGGTGACCTGTCCGGCGTTATTACGGGTCGCCGCGATGTACTTGTCGTGCAAGGTGAAGTCGAAGGTCTTGCCGACGGCGATTTCCAGATCGCCGGCCTTGACCAGGTCGAACATGGCCGGGTTGAGTGCCTGTTTGACCTGATCGACGTTCGAGCTCGAAATGGTCATGCCCGGTTTCACGTTGGGCGAGCTGGGTACGCTATCGCGGTAGGTATGGAAGGCTTGGTCGATAACGGCATCGCTGATCGGCTCCGCGAGCACGGCGCCGGAAATGCCGGTCATGAGCGAAAGCGTGAGCGCACGCTGAAGAGTCCCTTTCATCTGTCTCTCCACAAGGGTTTGGGTGGAAGGCGGTCTGCTGTCCGGAGGGGCGCCCGGACGTGGTTAGCGGGGCGTTGACTGCGCGGAGGCGGTCAAGTGGGAAGCGGACGGTGATGGGGGACGCGGTGGCGCTCTGGATAGCGGGATGCTGGAATGCGAGCGTTGTGATTCATGGGAGTCTCCTGTTGGTTTTATGTCGTGTCGCGAAGCTCTTTGTCTTCGCAGATTGACTATCGAGGAGACGCGCCGGGAGGGCGCCATCCGAAAAGATGGGTGTTGGACTGGCCCGGGGTTGGAGGCGCCGGTCGAACTGCGGGAATCTGCCCTTGATGATGGGCGTTAGCGTTGGGTCCGCCGCAAGCGGTATTCGACCTGCCCGCGCTTCAGATCGAGCAGACGTGCCGTGGCTGAGACGTTGCCACCGCTGCGCTGGAGCGCGCGTGACAGGACGAGGCTTTCGATCTGTTCGAACGAGACGCCCTCGTCGAGGAGCTGATCAACGATGGCTTCCTCGGCAGAACTCGGCTGATGTTCACTCTGTTCGGGCACGAGACGGCCGCCCGGGCCGAGGTTGAAGGCGCCGTCCTGCAGCTTCTCGCCGCCGGCAAACAGATGCTGGACATCGATCACGCCGTCGTCCTCGGCCAGAATGACGCCGCGCTCGATCATGTTCTCAAGCTCGCGGACGTTGCCCGGCCAGTCGTAGTTCCACAAGGCGTTGTAGGCGCTGGTCGATAGCCCGCGTACCTGTTTGCGGCATCGGGCCATGCTGCGTTCCAGGAAGAGGGCAGTGAGCAGGGGAATGTCTTCCCGGCGCTCCTTGAGCGGGGGGATTTCGATCGGAAACACATTGAGGCGGAAGAACAGATCGCGCCGGAAGCGGCCGGCTTCCACCTCCGCCCACAGGTCCTGGTTGGCCGCCGCGACAATGCGCACGTCGGCCTTTCGCACCTCCGTGCCGCCGACCCGTTCGAATTCCCGCTCCTGAATCGCTCTGAGCACCTTGCCCTGGGCGGACAGGGACAGGCTGGCGACTTCGTCGAGAAAGAGCGTGCCGCCAGCGGCGCGTTCGAAGCGGCCGGGCCGGGTGACATCCGCCCCGGTGAAGGCGCCGCGCTCGACGCCGAACAGTTCGGCCTCGACCAGCTCTTTGGGAATCGCTGCGCAGTTGATGGAGATCATCGGTCCGCCCGACCGCGGGCTGATGGAGTGCAGGGCGCGCGCGAAACACTCCTTGCCCACGCCGCTTTCGCCCTTGAACAGCACCGTCGAATCGGTCGGGGCAACCTTGCGCACCAGTCGGGCGACATTGTTGAAGCCGGCCGAAGCGCCCACGAAGCCTTCGAGGTCCTGAACCCGGTCGCCGTGCCGGTGTCGTGCGCCCGCCAGCGAATCGACGAAGGTGTCGATCTGCAGGAAGTGAGCATGACCGGCTTCCTCTCTGGGCCACTCGGCCAGGGGCTTGCCGATCACGCGGCACTGGGCATGGCCCATGGCAACGCACTCGGTTTCCTGCCAGTGGATGGGCATGCCGGTATAGGCGGTACAGAAGCCGTCGGCGTAGCCGACCATCATCCAGCACGCCGGGCTGCCACTGACGCCATGGTGACGAAGATGCGCTTCGGCCTCCCAGGAGGCGCGCCAATGGTAGTCGCCGAAGAACTCGCCCTGTTCGATGTCATAGCGCATGGTTTCGTTGGGCTGGTTGCGCACGAAGCCCTCGATTTCCCGCAGGCGTGGCCCCAGATTCAGCCCCTCGATGCCCTGGCCGATGCCGGCGTCGCGCACCCGGTGTCCGTCCTCGAAACCCTGTTGGTAGCCCAGCCGGGTGATGAGCTCGCGCGCCTTGTCGATGCCCAGGAGGGTGATGAGTTCGTGACGCAGGGCGGCGAAGGACTCCGCGTGCATGAGCAGCATGCGCTGCTCGAGCAGCCGGATGTGGCCGGTGTCGGGCGAAAAATGCAGTTGGTCGATCAGGCCCCGACTGTGGACATCTTCGCTCATGCCCAGCGGTTCGCCGGTGCGTCGTGGCCGTGCGCTCATCATCCTTCCCGTTCGTGTTTCGTGAAATGGAGGATGTGCTCTGGTGAAGGGTTTGTCAAATGAAGAAAGTTCCCGGGCGTTCCGGGTTTTTCGTTTCTTGGAGGAGGAAAAGTAACCGAAAAAACAGATGGTTATAAATGTCGAGATTTCTGGCACATCGGTTGCTATTTACTCAATACAAAAACCGGCACTGAGCGAAAAGCCCAGGCCCAACGGAGACAAACATGACGCAAGCCACCGATACGGTATTGGCGGACGACTGGATCGAGGTGACTGTTCACCGCAAGCATCCCGCCGCCCAGAACATTGCCTATCTCGAGTTGCGCCGGCCCGACGGGGGTGAGCTGCCCCCCTTCGAGGCGGGTGCCCATATCGACCTTGCCTTGCCCGGCGATATCGTCCGGCAATACTCCCTGTGCAACGATCCGGCGCAGCGCGATCGATACGCCCTGGGGGTGCTCCTGGAGGCCTCGGGCCGGGGGGGATCTCGCGCCGTGCACGAGCAGGTGTGCGAAGGCGATGTGCTGCGCATCGGCCGGCCGCGAAACCTGTTCCCGCTGGTCGAAGGGCGCCACGCCATCTTGCTGGCCGGCGGTATCGGCGTGACGCCGATCCTGGCCATGGCCGAAACCCTCAATCGTGAAGACCGCTCCTTCGAGTTGCACTACTGCGGGCGCAGTGCCGACCGGATGGCCTTCCGCGACCGCATTACCGATGCTCCTTATGCCGTCAGATCGCGTTTCTACACCGACGACGCGCCGCCGCTGGAGCGTTTCGACGCCGAGGGCGTACTGCCCACAGCCGACCCCGGGGTGCATGCCTATGTGTGTGGGCCGGCGGGCTTCATCGACCATGTGGTCGGCACGCTGCGCGCCAAGGGGTGGCGCGACGACAACATCCATTTCGAGAGCTTTTCCGCCCCGGCGCCCGTGGTCGATGGCGCCGCGTTCGAAATCCAGCTCGGTATTGACGGCCCGCTGGTTGCGGTCCAACCGGATCAGTCGGTTGCCCAGGCGCTGATCGCAGCGGGTGTCGATGTGCCGCTTTCGTGCGAGCAAGGTATCTGCGGGACTTGCGCTATGCGTGTGCTCGATGGCACGCCCGATCACCACGACATGTATTTCACCGAGGCCGAGAAGGCCGCCAACGATCAATTCACCCCGTGTTGCTCGCGATCACTCAGCCCCCGGCTGGTGGTCGATGTGCCGCGCTGACATGCCGCACACCCCATTGCATTCACAAATAAACCAAAGAGGAGACACCCATGGAAAACCCGCAACCCTTTCTGATGAACACCTGGTATGTGGCCGCGCTGTCGAGCGAGGTCGATGGCGAGGCCCTGTTCAAACGCAAGATCCTCAATACCTCGGTGCTCATCTATCGCACGGAAGACGGCACTGCCGTTGCGCTGCATGACCGGTGCCCGCACCGTTTTGTGCCCCTGTCGATGGGCCGGCGCGAAGGGGACACGGTGGTGTGTCCCTACCATGGTCTGAAGTTCGACTGTACCGGCAAGTGCACCCACAACCCGCACGGCAACCAGAAGATCCCCGAGGCCGCGCGCACCCGCAGTTTCCCGCTCGTCGAGCGCTATGGGTTCCTGTGGATCTGGATGGGCAACGAAGCGGCCGACCCGGCGACCATCCCCGACTACAGTCCGCTGGACGAGGGTCATGAAAACGGTGTGGCCTACACCTACATGTACCCCAAGGCCAACTACCAGCTCATTCTCGACAACGTGATGGACCTGTCCCACATCGACCATGTGCACGGCGAGATCATCACCACCCGCGGCAAACTCTCGCCGCTGGTGCCGCAACTGCGTGAAACGGCCGCGACGGTCGAGGCGCGCTGGGAGTGGGCGCAGCAACCGGCCATGCTCATCTTCAACCAGTTCCTGCCCGACCCGGACGCTGAGGCACGCCACTTCTTCGACATCACCTGGGCCGCGCCGGCCAACATCCAGCTCTCCGTCGGCGCCATCCAGGGGCCGGGCGCGCTTGATCTGGAACACTGTGTCGGCCAGTACGACCTGCACACCTGCACACCGGAAACCGCCGACACCACCCACTACTTCTTTGCGACACGCCGCAACCATATCGAGGAAGACGGCGAGTACAACACCATGAAGATCCAGGCCATGCACGATGCCTTCATGACCGAAGACGGCCCGATCCTGGATGCCGTGCATGAGGAAATGGGGACGGATGACCTGTTCGGTCTGAGCCCGGTGCTCATGAGCAACGATGTGGCGCCGGTGAAGGTGCGTCGGCATCTGAAGCGCCTGATCGAGGACGAGCAGGCTGCGCAGGCTGGCATCAAGAAGAGCGCCTGATTCGTTTCGGAGATTTTCCTCGCTCTCGTTTCAAGCCCGCTGCCCGCGGGCTTTTTTTTGCTCGCTCGCGAAGGCGTGGCCGGTACCGTTGCGGTGCTGGTCTCACCCCGGCCGATGGCGATTCATCTCTGCACTACGTCACGCATGAGTTCAGTGTTGAATCGGAACACCATTTCAATCTCGTTATGCCGCTGGTTTCGCCCTGAGGGGCGACCTACTTTCTTGGCGCGCAAGAAAGTAGGCAAAGAGACGCATCCCGCTTTTCGTGGCCCTTCGGGCTCCCCTCGCTGCCCGAACGCTCAGCAGGTGACTTCGCCAACTCGCCCTGCGGGCTCAGACAGCGAAGTCACTTTTTCTGCTGATCATTCGGACGACTCGGCACGACAGAGGGATTGGGGACGTGCCAACCTGAAACGCATTTCCGATCTGGAAGGATGATCCCGTCGTCGCTGCGCTCGGCCGGGCTACGCCCCCACCACAATGGCACGGTCCGCTGCGCCCTCGATCGCGCCAATCGTCAAGTGCCGGGGGCGGATCAACGGGCTTCGCTGTTTGAGCCCGAGAGGGCGAGTTGGCGAAGCACGCCGCCACCGGGGGTTGGCGGTTGGGCATCGCCGAAGGCGACGCGACCGTGGGCTGTGCTTCTTTGCGCACTTTCTTGCACAAGCAAGAAGGTGCGGCGCCCGCCGGGGCGAAACCCGGCCGATGGCGATTCATCTCTGCACTACGTCACGCATGAGTTCAGTGTTGAATCGGAACATCATTCCAATCTCGTTATGCCGCTGGTTTCGCCCTGAGGGGCGACCTACTTTCTTGGCGCGCAAGAAAGTAGGCAAAGAGACGCATCCCGCTTTTCGTGGCCCTTCGGGCTGCCCTCGCTGCCCGAACGCTCAGCAGGTGACTTCGCCAACTCGCCCTGCGGGCTCAGACAGCGAAGTCACTTTTTCTGCTGATCATTCGGACGACTCGGCACGACAGAGGGATTGGGGACGTGCCAACCTGAAACGCATTTCCGATCTGGAAGGATGATCCCGTCGTCGCTGCGCTCGGCCGGGCTACAGTCCCACCAGAATGGCACGCCCGCTCCGCCCTCGAGAGCGCCAATCGACAAGCCCCGGGGGCGGAAACACGGGCTTCGCTGTCTGAGCCCGAAGGGCGAGTTGGCGAAGCACGCCGCCACCGGGGTTTGGCGATTGGGCATCGCCGCCAGGCGACGCGATCATGGGCTGTGCTTCTTTGCTTACTTTCTTGCACAAGCAAGAAAGTACGGCGCCCGCCGGGGCGAAACCCGGCCAATGGCTGTTCATACCTGAACGACCTCACCCATCAGTTCAATGCTGAGTCGAAACACCATTTCATTCTTGTTTGGCTGCGGCTTTCGCCCTGAGGGGCGACCTACTTTCTTGGCGCGCAAGAAAGTAGGCAAAGAAGCGCGTCCCGCTGTCGTGGCCCTGCGGGCTCCCCTCGCTGCCCGAACGCCCGGCAGGCGGCTTCGCCAACTCGCCCCGTTGGGGCCCAGACAGCGAAACCGCTTTTTCTGCAGGACATCCGGACGACTCGGCACGACGGAGGGATTTGGGCTCGCCGCGCTGACACGATGCTGGTTCCCCGGCGTTCCCGGGTCGAGAGCGGTCTTGCGGCGCCTGGATGCCGGCCCTGTAGAATGCGCGTTTGCATTGTGCGGGGCATGGATCGTGAGCGAATTTTCCGAGTTGAACTGGACCGACGGGGCCGGCGAGCATCATGCCCGCTGGCAATCGGCGGCCGGCTTGCCTCCGCCCAAACGCGTGCAGGTGGTCGGCGACGAAATGCGCGCTGATGAGGCCTGGCGGCTGGCCTGCGAGGGCACGGCACTGCTCTGGCAGGGCGATTTTCAGAATGCCCGCCAGTTGCTCAGTGCGATGGGGCGGCGCGTGGATCGAAAGAAGCGCAAGCCGGCCGACGGCGAGGCCCCGCTCTTCCCGCATGCCTTCCATCTGTATCGGCAGGCCCAGGCCCAACGGGCACGCACACTGGGGCAACTGCTCGTGCCCATGACGGCGGACTACCGCATCGAGCTCAGGCGCGCGCCCGAGGTGGCCGATGCCTGTCTTGCCGCGTGGGGTGTGTCCGACCAACCGCTGGTGGTGTCGCTGCGTGAATTGCTGGGTGCGGTCGGCGCGCATCAGTGGCAGCTCAAGGGCGTTGAGGTGCCGGCGCTGGGCGCCCGGATCCACCCGGTGCACGGTGTGTTCTCACCCGTGCGCGGCGAGTATGTAACGTTGGTGGCCGAGGCGCCGCTGCCGGCCACGGACCTGGCGTTCGATGTCGGCACCGGGACCGGCGTGCTCGCGGCCGTGCTGGCGCGGCGCGGGGTCAGACAGGTGGTGGCCACCGATACGAGTGATCGCGCGCTCGCCTGTGCTGCCGATAATCTTTCCCGGCTGGGGCTGGCGGAGCAGGTGCGGCTGGAGCGGGCTGACCTGTTTCCCGAGGGGCAGGCCTCTCTCGTCGTGTGCAATCCGCCATGGGTGCCGGCCAAGCCCACCTCGGCCGTGGAGGCGGCGGTCTATGACCCCGACAGCCGGATGCTCAGGGGTTTTCTTGAAGGGCTGGGGATGCACCTTGCGCCGGGTGGGGAGGGCTGGTTGATTCTGTCCGACCTGGGCGAGCATCTGGGCCTGCGCACACGCGAGACCTTGATGGGCTGGATCGACGCGGCGGGCTTGCGCGTCATTGATCGGGTCGACACCCGACCCGGGCATGGCAAAGCGAGTGATGCGAACGACCCCTTGCATGCAGCGCGTGCGAAAGAGGTGACGAGCCTGTGGCGTCTCGCGGTGCGCTGAATACCGCCCGGCGTGCTCAGCTCCAGGTGACGTTGGCCGAGAACAGGTAGCCGGCGCCGTACACGGTCTTGATGATCTTTGCGTGCTGCGGGTCTTCTTCGAAGCGGCGCCGGAGGCGCGAGACGCGCAGGTCGATGCTGCGATCGAGCGCGGTGACGTTGCGCCCGTCGAGCAACTGGTCGCGCGACAGGATCTGGTTGGGGTGTTCGAGCATCACCCGCAACAATTGCGCCTCGGCCTGACTGAGGTTCGTTTCTTCGCCCGAGGGGCTCACCAACAGGTAGGTGGAGAGGTCGAAGCGCCAGCCGGCGAATTCGGCGCACTGTTCTGGCTTGAGTTCAGGGCTGGGGGCGCCCTGGTAGCGGCGGATCACGCTGCGCACACGGGCAATCAGTTCGCGCGGCTCGAAGGGTTTGGTCACATAGTCGTCCGCGCCCATCTCGAGACCCAGCACCCGGTCGTGCGAGTCGTCGCGACCGGTGACGATCATCAGGCCGAAGCGGTGCTCGGCGCGCAGGGGGCCGACGATCTGCAGGGCGTCCATGTCCGGCAATTGCAGATCGAGGATGACCAGATCCGGCGATTCGCTGCGCAGCTGCCGGAGAAAGGCGCCCCCGGTGTCGAAGCAGCGGCAGCGGAAATCGTACTTGTGCAGCGCGCGTTCAATGAGCTGAGAGACGCCGGGATCGTCGTCGACCACGAACACCAGCGGCATCGGGCACTGGCTCATTGGGTCTCCCGTTGCCAGGTGGGGGCGTCGGCGCCGAGCACCGCCTGCAAGGCATCGCGCAGCTGCAGACGGCTGAATGGTTTGGGCAGCACGCGGGTCAGGCGGTCGTCGTCTTCGGTGTGCTGGTGTTCAGCATAGCCGCTCATGAGCAACAGGGGCAGGCTGGGTCTCAGCCGCCGGGTGAATCGCACCAGATCAAGCCCGTTCATGCCGCCGGGCATGACCACGTCGCTCAGCACCAGGCCGATGGCCGGGACTCGTTCGATGATGTCGGCCGCTTCGTTGCCGTTCTCGGCTTCGAGAACGTGACAGCCCAGTACCGCCAGATGCTGGCGCACCACCTTGCGCACGTTGGCCTGGTCTTCGACCAGCAGGACCAGCAGGTTCTCGATGTCGGTTTGCGGCTGACTGGCCGATGAGGCCGGGGCGGCAGCCAGTGATGTCTCGACCTTGGGCAACAGCAGGGCCACGGTGGTGCCCACGGCCTGCCGGCTGCGGATGCGCACCCCGCCCGCGGACTGCTTGACGAAGCCATAGACCATCGACAGGCCCAGGCCGCTGCCCATGCCGAAACGCTTGGTGGTGAAGAAGGGTTCGAAAACACGATCGAGGATGCTGCCGTCGATACCGGTGCCGTTGTCGGTGACGGCGATCTGGACGTATTCGCCCGGTGCGATTTCCAGATCGTTGGCGGCCGGGCCGTCGAGGGTTTCCAGCGAGCACTCGATGTCGATCTGCCCGCCGTTGGGCATGGCGTCACGGGCGTTGAGGGCCAGGTTGAGGATGGCGCTCTGCAGCTGGTGCGGTTCGGCGCGGGTCATGAGGTCGTCGTCGAGCGAGCGGGTACTCACCTGAATCGACCTGGGCACCGAACGGCGGATCAGTCGGGCGATGTCGAGGACCAGTGCATTGACCTCGACTTCCATCGGCTCGCTGGCTTGCTGGCGCGAGAACGTCAGCAGGCGTTGGATGAGGGCAGCACCGCCCTCGGCCGCCGACATGGCAGGCACCACGTATTCCTCGATCTCCTCGGCCTCGGGCATGGCATCGCGCAGGCCGGTGAGATTGCCCATGACCACCGTGAGCATGTTGTTGAAGTCGTGTGCCAGGCCGCCGGTGAGCTGGCCGATGGCTTCCATCTTCTGTGCATGCGCGAGGGCGTTCTGCGTGCGGCGCTGGTCGGTGATGTCCACCGAATGAACGAAGCAGCCGAGCACCTTGCCGTCGGCGTCGAACTCCGGCAGCAGGGTGCTGCGGGCATAGAGCCGGGCGCCGTCGGGGCCGAGCTTGCTGTATTCGTAGGTGACTTCGGCGCCGGCGAGCGAGGCGCTGATGTGGGCTTCAAGCGCATCGGCCAGAGCCTGTCCAATGACCTCGGGGATCGGCGCATCCACCATGGCTTCGACCGTGCGGTCGAACCACTCGGCGTAGCGCTTGTTGGCGTATCGATAGACGCGCTTGTGATCGAAGTACGCGATGTGCGCCGGGATCGTATCGGTGATCTGGCGCAGGCGTGATTCGCTATGGCGCAGGGCGACGGACATTTCCTGCTTGTAGGCGAGTGCTTCGCGCAGCTCGCGGTTGCTGCGCGTCAGGGCCTCGGTGCGTTCGGCAATATGCGCTTCGAGCGTGGCCTGGTGCTGGGTGAATTCCGCTTGCTGTTGTTCCAGTTCGGTGATGTCCGAATACAGGGTGATGAAGCCGGCGTGGGGCAGCGGATAGCCGCGGATCAGCAGCACGGTGCCATCCGGCCGGCGACGCCGGGTCTCGTGAGCGCGAAAGGTTTCGGCGTCGGCGACCCGGCGGGCGACCAGTTCATCGATATCGCCCGGGCCGTATTCCCCGCGTTCGGCATTGTGGCGGATGAAGGCTTCGAAGGGCGTGCCCGGCACGGCCAGCGTGTCGGGAAAGGCGAGCAGGTCGAGAAAGGCCCGGTTGCAGGTGACCAGTCGCAGGTCGGCATCGAAGACCGTGATGCCTTCCGAGATGTGGTCGAGCGCTGCCGAGACCATCTCGCGATAGCGCGAGTCGGTCACCTGGGGGCGCGACATTGAATCGGGCAGGGCGTGGGCCATGAGTGATCTTGATTCGACTCGGTTGTCTTTTGGCGAATTCTAGCCGGTGTTTTTGCCCCTCTGGGCTGCCCGACAAGATTCAGTACATTTCGCGCAAATTCACGACAAGGTGTTTGGGCATCCTGCTCAGCGATTCGCCGAAAGAGCGGATGCGACCGACTCCAAGGCGCAACATCACGACAACCAGAACAGCCGAAAACAGGAGGGGGAATACGGTGTCAGGCAATCCCTATGCCCAAGGGCTGGAGAAAAACTCCGCCAATTTCGCGGCGCTCTCGCCGCTGAGTTTCATTGAACGATCCGCCAGCGTCTATCCGACGCGTCCGAGCGTGGTGCACGGCACCCGTCACTTCACCTGGGCGGAAACTTACGCCCGCTGTCGCCGTCTGGCCAGTGCCCTGTCGCAACGCGGCATCGGCAAAGGCGACACGGTGGCCGTGATGCTGCCCAACGTGCCGGCCATGTTCGAGGCCCACTTTGGCGTGCCCATGGTCGGCGCCGTGCTCAACACGCTCAATACCCGTCTGGACGCTGAAGCCATTGCCTTCATGCTTGCGCACGGCGAAGCCAGGGTGGTGCTGACCGACCCGGAATTTGCCGGCGTGATCGGTCAGGCGCTCGACATGCTCGAGGGCCCGAAGCCACTGGTGATCGACGTGCTCGACCCGGAATATCCGGGCACCGACCGTCTGGGCGAAATCGAATACGAAGAGTTCATTGCCGACGGCAAGGCCGACTTTGTCTGGCAGCCGCCCGAAGACGAGTGGGATGCCATCGCGCTCAACTACACCTCGGGCACCACCGGCAACCCGAAAGGCGTGGTCTATCACCATCGTGGCGCGTATCTCAATGCGGCCTCGAACATCATCAGCTGGGGCATGCCGGCGCACGCGGTCTATCTGTGGACGCTGCCGATGTTCCACTGTAACGGGTGGTGCTTCCCCTGGACCATGGCGGCCAACGCCGGTCTGAACGTCTGTCTGCGCAAGGTGGACCCGGCGCTCATCTTCGAGCAGATCCGCCGGTACAAGGTGAGTCACATGTGCGGCGCACCGATCGTGTACGGCATGCTCATCAACGCACCCGAGCAACTGCGCGAGGGGATCGAGCACACCGTGAGCGGTCTCATTGCGGGCGCTGCACCTCCCGCCGCCATCATCGAAGGCGCCGAGTGCATGGGCTTCGATATTACCCACGTGTATGGCCTGACCGAAACCTACGGCCCGGCTTCGGTGTGTGCCAAGCACCCGGAGTGGGACAGCCTGCCCATCGATCAGCGCGCTGAGCGCAATGGTCGCCAGGGCGTGCGCTACCACATGCAGGACGCCATCACCGTGATGGACCCGCTGACCATGACTGAAGTGCCGGCCGATGGCGAGACCATGGGCGAGATCATGTTCCGCGGCAACATCGTGATGAAGGGTTACCTCAAGAACGAGAAGGCCTCGAACGAAGCCTTTGCCGGGGGCTGGTTCCATACCGGCGATCTGGCCGTGCTGCATCCGGACGGCTACGTGAAGATCAAGGACCGCTCCAAGGACGTGATCATCTCCGGCGGCGAGAACATCTCCTCGCTCGAGGTGGAAGAGGCGCTCTACCGGCATCCGGCCGTGATGACGGCAGCCGTGGTCGCCAGGCCGGACGAGAAGTGGGGTGAAGTGCCTGCGGCCTACATCGAGGTGAAGGAGGGCGCCGACGTGACCGCTGCCGACATCATCGAACACTGCCGCGCGCATCTGGCGCGCTACAAGGTGCCCAAGCACATCGAATTCTGCGTCTTGCCCAAGACATCGACCGGCAAGATCCAGAAGTTCGTGCTGCGCGAACAGGCACGGAGCGCATCAGCGATCGATTGACCCCCGAGCGCGACGCCGGGTCGCCGTTTCGGCCCGGCCGCGCAACAGGAATCCAGACATGACGAACACGCAGTTGGCACCCCCCGGTGCCAGGGCATCGCTTGGCTTGCTGGCCGGCGCATTGCTCCGGGTGACCGGGTTCTGTGCGATCGCGCTGCTGCTCGCGGCGCCTGAGGTGTTCCGTTTTTCATAACGTCACCGGTGTGGCGGAGCGGTGTTAAAAAGAGGAGAGACTTGTGGCTATCACACGTAAGGAAGGGGCCGAACAGCCCTACTGGCCAGCCGGCCCGTTCAAGATTCGATTGCCCTTCATTCACTATCGCTGGGAGTACCCGGAGATGGTGCAGGGCCTGATCATGTTCGTGGTCGGTCTGGCCATGATCCCGTTGCTTCAGAAATATCTCGGCATGCCCTACGAAGCGGCACTGGCATTCTGCGTGATCGCCGGCATCGGCTACATGCTGCCGGCACTGCTGGGGGTGCCGCTGGTGCCGGGCTGGATCACGCCCGCCATCCCGGTGGTGATTCTGTTCCTGCAAGGTTTCGAGCCGGGGCCCGAAGCCATCAAGGCCATGTTCGCCCTGCAGATCGAGGTGACCATCATCTTCCTGTTCCTGGGCATTACCGGCCTGGGGAACAAGCTGGTCACGGTGATTCCGAACTCGCTCAAATCGGGCATCATCATCGGCGCCGGTATCGCCGCCATGATGGGTGAGCTCAAGGCGGGCGGCCGTATCGACAACACGCCGATCTCGCTGATCATCGGTTCGATCGTGTGTGCCTACGTGCTGTTCTCCATGTCCTTCAAGAGCATTCTGGAGAAGAACGTCTGGGCCAAGCGCATCTCCAATTTCGGCATGGTGCCGGGTATGGTGCTGGCAATGCTGGTGGGCTGGGCCGTGGGCGAGTATCCGCTGCCGGACATCCAGTGGGGAATCACCCAGCCGGATTTCGCGCTCATGTGGCAATACCTGGTGTTCAGCACCGGCATGCCCGATGCCAGCACTTTCATGCTGGCCATCCCGACCGCGCTCATCGCCTACGTGATTGCCTTTGGTGACATCGTGGTGGGTTTCACCCTGGTCAAGCGGGTGGATCATCTGCGCAAGGACGAGAAGATCGACGACAGTGTCACCCGGGTGCACCTGGTCACCGCCATCCGCAACGCGATCCACGCCTTCTTCGCGCCGTGGCCGGGGCTGGCCGGTCCGCTCTGGACCGCCGCGCATGCCACTGTTGCCGAGCGCTATGCCCTGGGCCGCAAGGCGATGGACTCCATCTACAGCGGTGGCGGCACGTTCTGGATCGTGGGCTTCTTCGCCCTGTTCCTGCTGCCGCTGGTGAGCATCTTCAAGCCGGTGCTGCCCATCGCCCTGTCGCTGACCCTCGTGCTGACTGCGTACATCTGCATCATGGTCGGCATGGAAGAGCTGAAGAACTCTACCGAGCGCGGCGTGGCCGGCATCGTGGCCGTGACCCTGGCCATGCCCGATCCGAAGTCCACCGTCTATGCGGTGGTGATCGGCGTGGTGCTGTACTTCCTCATCGAACGCGGCCATCACATCGGCAAGCGTGAGAAGGAAGACCTTTCCATTCTGGCGGATTCCACCGCAGATCTTGAAGCGGGGGACACCCATGGACGCAGTGCCGCCGGGGCGCGCGCCAACTGACAAATGATTACCTCCCCTCGCTAAAGAGGTTTAGCGGCGCCCCTGTGGCGCCGTTTTTTTGTCCGCGCTCAACGGAACCTCCCGTCGCTTCGCGGTATCCTAAGGCCCCTGCAAGCTTGGTTCTGGATATATCAGTTGAAGGTTTTCGGCATCGCCGGCTTTTCGGGCTCCGGCAAAACCACGCTTCTCGAGAAGCTCATTCCCGAATTCAATGCTCGGGGCCTGCGCGTCTCGGTCATCAAGCACACCCACCATCGCTTCGATCTCGACAAGCCGGGGAAGGACTCCTGGCGTCATCGCGAAGCCGGTGCCGAAGAAGTGCTCGTGCTCTCCGGCGACCGCTGGGTGCTGATGCATGAGTTGCGCGGCGCCCCCGAGCCGAGCCTGAACGAGCAGCTGGCGATCATGTCAGACGTGGACCTGGTACTCATCGAGGGCTTCAAGGCAGCGCCGGTGCCCAAGGTGGAGGTGCATCGCCCGTCAAACGGCAAGACACCGCTCTGGCCGGACAACCCGCATGTGGTGGCCGTGGCCACCGACGGCAACATTGAAGCGCCACTGCCTGTGCTCGACCTGAACGATCCGCAGGCCGTTGCGCAGTTCATTCTCGATTACGACATGAAGGCATTCACATCATGAGTCTTCTGAGCTTTACCGAAGCGCGTGAAGCGCTGCTCAATCATGCAAAGCCGGTGACCGGCACCGAACTGGTCAGTACCCTGACCGCGGCGGGCCGGGTGCTTGCCGAGGGCGTCAGCTCCGGCGTCAACGTGCCGCCGATGGACAACTCGTCCATGGATGGTTACGCGGTGCGCAGGGCCGACGTCACTGCCGTGGGTGCCCGGCTTCGGGTGGCACAGCGAATTCCGGCCGGCTCGGTCGGGCGCAGGCTGGAACCGGGCACGGCGGCGCGGATCTTCACCGGGGCCCCGGTGCCCGAAGGCTGCGACGCCATCGTGATGCAGGAACTGGTCGAGCGCGACGGTGACGACGCGATCATCAATCACGTGCCGCACGAGGGAGAATGGATCCGCCGGCTGGGTGAAGACATCATGGACGGCGCCGAGATCCTCTCGCCCGGAACGCGTCTTCGCGCGCAGGAGGTCGGCCTCGCTGCGTCGGTTGGCGTGCCGGCCGTATCGGTGCATCGCCGCCTCAGGGTGGCCATCTTTTTCACCGGTGACGAACTGGTGATGCCCGGTGAGCCGCTGCACGAAGGCGCCATCTACAACTCCAACCGCTTTGTGCTAAATGCCTTGCTCTCGCGCATGGGCTGCGAGGTGACTGACCTGGGGATCGTGCGCGACACCCTGGACGAAACCCGCGCCGCCTTGCGCACGGCCGCACAAGGCCACGATGTGATCATCACCTCGGGGGGCGTCTCGGTGGGTGAGGAAGATCACGTGAAGCCGGCGGTCGAGGCCGAAGGCTCGCTCGATCTGTGGAATATCGCCATCAAGCCGGGCAAGCCGCTGGCGTACGGCACGGTGGGCGAGGCGTCCTTCATCGGTCTGCCGGGGAACCCGGTATCAACCTTCGTGACCTTCCTGCTGCTGGTGCGCCCCTTCCTGCTGCGGTGTCAGGGGGTGGCCGACGTGCTGCCGCGGCCCATCGAGCTGCGTGCCGATTTCGACTGGCTCAAGCCGATTCGCCGGCGCGAGTTCTTGCGCGTCAAGGTCAATGGCGAAGGCGGGCTCGACCTGTTCCCCAACCAGGGCTCGGGCGTGCTCACGTCCACCAGCTGGGCGGACGGACTTGCCGAGGTGGCGCCGGAAGTACCGATCCGCCGTGGCGAGAGCGTCGGTTACTATCCTTTCTCCGAACTGATCGATTGAGTTGTGACGATGAGTATCAAGCTGCTTTATTTCGCGAGTCTGCGTGAATCCCTGGGTCTGGCCGATGAATCGCTGGATCTGCCCGAGGGTGTCGACACGGTGGGTGCATTGCGCGCGCACCTGTCGGGCCGCAGCGAAACCTGGGGGCGACTCGCGCCGGGTCACAATGTGCGCGCGGCCGTCAATCAGGCCATGGCGGGTGACGACGCGAGCATCAAGGCGGGTGATGAAGTGGCCTTCTTCCCGCCGGTGACCGGAGGTTGATCATGCGCATGGTCAAGGTTCAGGAAGAAGACTTCGATGTGGGCGTGCTGGCGCGCGAGCTGTCGGCAGGGCGGACGGACATTGGCGCAATCGCCACCTTCGTCGGTCTGGTGCGCGGGGCCAGTGACGGCGTCGAGGAAATGACGCTCGAACACTACCCGGGCATGACCGAGAAGTCGCTGCTCGACATTGTCGACGAGGCCCAAACGCGCTGGCAGCTCATGAGCACGATCGTCATTCACCGCGTCGGTGCGCTGCAACCGGGCGAGCAGATCGTCTATGTGGGCGTCGCCTCCGGGCATCGGGGTGAGGCATTTGCCGCCTGCGAGTTCATCATGGATTACCTGAAAACGCGCGCGCCTTTCTGGAAGAAGGAAAAGACGCCCGATGGGGCGCGTTGGGTCGATGCCCGTGATGCCGACGACTCGGCTGCCGAGCGCTGGAATGATGTCGAAGCGCGGCGCTGAGCACGCATGAAATGCCAGGCATGAAAAAGGCGCCCCGAGGGGCGCCTTGCCATTTGCGCGGGGTAGAGCGCGTCGGGCTTACTTGCGGCGCGTGGTGGTGCGCTTGGTCGCAGCGGCGCTCATGCCGGTGAAGGCTTGCATGGCGTCGGTGGAGGCCTTGGTCATCTGTTCGAATGCGCTGCGAGCGGTGTCCATGGCGGTCTGGATCGCGCCCATGGCGTTCTGGTCGGTGATCGGCATACCGGCGAACATCTTGTTGAAGGTCTCGAAGACGTCCTGACCACCCGAGGTCAGGGACTCGCTCACCATCTTGCCGACTTCGGACTGCGACTGCGCAGCGACTTCAGCGATTTCGCGGGCGCACGCGAGCATGCGCTCGGTGGTGTTCTGAGCATATTCGGTGCGGAGGCGGAGCATGTCCTGCGGGTCCTGCGTCGTGGTCATGGCCTTGGCATTGGCCACGCCGTCTTCGAACAGGGCCTTGGCCGTCGCAATCTGAAGCTCCATGATGCGCTGGGAGTTTTCGATGGACATTTCTGCCAGGCGCATTGCGGCTTCAATGTTCTTGCGTTGCAGCTCGTTGAATTGCTCGGTCTGTTTGCTCATAGTGATTCCTCCACTCGCTCAAGGTTGCTGGCTAATTCAAGTCGTTTTGTGCGGTGTAGCAGATGAAACGCTCGATTGCCAGAGTTTTGTGTTACGGCGACACAGTAACACATTGGAAAAACTCGAAATATTGAGACAGATCATATTCCCAGTGATTTAAACAACTGTTTGTTGCAATGCAGCAACACTTTGCCGGGCCGTCTGCTGCTGCGTGCTTGAAATGTGCTCCGACGACCTCATGTATGACGCAACCGGATTTCTTGAAGGATGCTCGACATGCGTTTCGACAAACTGACAACCAAGTTTCAACAAGCCCTGTCCGATGCGCAGAGCATCGCGGTGGGCAACGATCAACAATTCATCGAGCCGCAACATCTGCTCCTTGCCATGCTTGGACAGGATGACGGCAGTACCGTTTCATTGTTGCAGCGTGCCGGTGTCAATACAGGGCCACTGAAGGCGTCGCTGCAGCAGGCCATCGACCGATTGCCGAAAGTGGAAGGCCATGGTGGCGAAGTGCAGGTGGGGCGCGACCTGGGCAACCTGCTCAACCTCACCGACAAGGCTGCACAGAAGGCAGGCGACGCATTCATTGCCAGCGAGATGTTCCTGCTCGCTCTCGCGGATGACAAAGGTGAGAGTGGTCGCCTGCTCAAGGAGCATGGCCTGACCAAGGGCGCGCTTGAGCAAGCGATTGCCGCAGTGCGAGGCGGGCAGAACGTCGGCTCGCAGGACGCCGAAGGTCAGCGCGAGGCCTTGGGCAAGTACACGCTCGACCTGACCGACCGAGCCCGTCAGGGCAAGCTCGATCCGGTGATTGGTCGGGATGACGAGATCCGTCGCGCCATCCAGATCCTGCAGCGCCGCACCAAGAACAACCCGGTGCTCATCGGTGAGCCGGGCGTGGGCAAGACCGCGATTGTCGAAGGGCTGGCCCAGCGCATCG
The DNA here is from genome assembly GCF_017309585.1 of Nitrogeniibacter aestuarii. Taxonomy (NCBI): domain Bacteria; kingdom Pseudomonadati; phylum Pseudomonadota; class Betaproteobacteria; order Rhodocyclales; family Zoogloeaceae; genus Nitrogeniibacter; species Nitrogeniibacter aestuarii. The sequence continues at coordinate 2,114,685 of NZ_CP071321.1, forward strand.
TCAATGGCGAGGTGCCCGAGACGCTCAAGGACAAGAAGGTGTTGTCGCTCGACATGGCCGCGCTGCTGGCCGGCGCGAAATACCGGGGTGAGTTCGAAGAGCGCCTGAAGGCGGTGCTCAAGGAAGTGGCTCAGGACGAGGGTCGGATCATTCTGTTCATCGACGAGATCCACACCATGGTCGGGGCCGGCAAGGCCGAAGGTGCGATGGACGCAGGCAACATGCTCAAGCCGGCACTGGCCCGCGGCGAGTTGCACTGCATCGGCGCGACCACGCTGGACGAGTACCGCAAGTACATCGAGAAGGATGCTGCGCTGGAGCGCCGCTTCCAGAAAGTGCTGGTCGACGAGCCGAGCGTGGAGAGCACCATCGCCATCCTGCGCGGTCTTCAGGAAAAGTACGAGATCCACCACGGCGTGGATATCACCGACCCGGCCATCGTGGCCGCGGCCGAGCTGAGCCATCGCTACATCACGGATCGGTTCCTGCCAGACAAGGCCATCGACCTGATCGACGAGGCGGCCTCGCGCATCAAGATGGAGATCGACTCTAAGCCGGAAGTGATGGACAAGCTCGACCGACGAATGATCCAGCTGAAGATCGAGCGCGAAGCCGTCAAGAAGGAAAAGGATGAGGCCTCGCAGAAGCGTCTCGGCCTGATCGAGGATGAACTCGACAAGCTGCAGCGCGAGTACAACGATCTGGAAGAGATCTGGAAAGCCGAGAAGGCGCGCGCCCATGGCTCGGCGCACATCAAGGAAGAGATCGATGCCATTCGTGCGCAGATGGCCGAGCTGCAACGTCAGGGCAAGTTCGAGCAACTGGCTGAACTGCAGTATGGCAAGTTGCCGCAGCTCGAAGCCCAGCTGAAGGATGCGGAGCAGGCCGCCGCGGGCGATGCCAACACGCCCAACAAGCTGTTGCGGACCCAGGTGGGCACCGAGGAGATCGCCGAGGTGGTCTCGCGGGCGACCGGCATCCCGGTCTCCAAGATGATGCAGGGCGAGCGCGACAAGCTGCTCAAGATGGAAGACAAGCTGCACGAGCGCGTGATCGGTCAGGACGAGGCGGTGCGCCTGGTGTCCGATGCCATCCGCCGCTCGCGGGCGGGTCTGTCGGACGAGAACCGCCCGTACGGCTCCTTCCTGTTCCTCGGCCCCACGGGCGTGGGCAAGACCGAACTGTGCAAGACCCTGGCGGAGTTCCTGTTCGACTCGGAAGAGCACCTCATCCGTATCGACATGAGCGAGTTCATGGAGAAGCACTCGGTGGCCCGCCTGATCGGTGCGCCCCCGGGGTATGTGGGGTATGAGGAGGGCGGTTACCTGACCGAGCAGGTGCGCCGCAAGCCCTACTCGGTGATCCTGCTCGACGAGGTCGAGAAGGCGCATCCGGACGTGTTCAACGTCTTGCTGCAGGTGCTCGACGATGGCCGCATGACCGACGGTCAGGGGCGCACGGTGGACTTCAAGAACACCGTGATCGTGATGACCTCCAACCTGGGTAGCCAGATGATCCAGCAGATGCAGGGCGACGACTATGGCGTGATCAAGCTGGCCGTGATGGCCGAGGTGAAGACCTACTTCCGCCCCGAGTTCATCAACCGGATCGACGAGGTGGTAGTGTTCCACAGCCTGGACGAGAAGAACATCGCCAACATCGCGCGTATCCAGCTCAAGTATCTGGAGAAACGTCTGGCCCGTCTGGAAATGGGGCTGGAGATGACCGACGCGGCGGTAGCCAACGTGGCGGAGGCGGGCTTCGACCCGGTGTTCGGTGCGCGCCCGCTCAAGCGAGCGATTCAGGAGCGCATTGAAAACCCGATGGCCAAGGCCATTCTGGAAGGCGAGTTCGCAGCCAAGGATGTGATCAAGGTCGATGTCGAAGGCGGGAAGATCGTCTTCGCCAAGGGCGAACCGGCCTGACCGGCATGTCAACGAAAACGGGACCCCGCGTGGGTCCCGTTTTTTATGGCCGCCGAAAATCAGACGAAGCGGGTGGCGTCGTCCATCTCACCGAAGGTTCTCGCCTTGCCCAGCGCGGCCACAAACTTGCGCCAACCCAGATCGTCTTCGTCGATACGCATCAGCACGATGTGCTTGTCCTGCGAGCCCAGTCGCAGCACGGTCACCATCATAACCGACCAGTCGTTGGCGCCCATTTCGATAATGACCGTGCCCGTTGCACCAACGGGTAGCGGCGTTTGGGCGCGTGCGCGAAAACCGGACGCTGATGCTTCGAAAACCGTAAACGGGAAAGTCCGTCGGATGCCGAACAGGCGGGTCGAGAACTCGCCGGGACAGACCACCGAGAAGCGGCGGTGTGTGCGGCGGCGCATTTCAGAGCGGGGCGCATCGTCCGGCACCGGAGGGAGCACGCTCTTGTATTCGGGCAGATCGTAAATCGAATGCAGCAGCATCAGTTCGCGCAGCTTCAGATTTGCGAACGCCTGGGTCTTCTGATTGAAGAAGTAGTCGATCAACGCGGGCACCATGACCGGATCGGTGGTGGTGTAGAAGCGCTTGGACGGCCAGATGATGTTCTTGAGGGTGATTTCGGTGAAATACCGGAACAGGTTTTTTTGCGGTGGCAGGCCGCTGTAGCGACGCTCGAAACGCGTCAGGGCAGCGTCCAGATCCAGATGAGCGCCAACGGCCGGTGCTCCATTGACGAAATCGTAGTGCGCCACCGGTTTCTGTTTAAGGCGCTTGAAGCAGAGAATGGCTTCGTAAAAGCCGATGTGACGCGGATTCACCGCAATGACCAGGTGTCGCGTATCGAACTGCTTGGTCGCATATTCGTACATGAACTTGAGCATCGGCATGAGAATGCGGCCGCTGGCCGAGCGAAACTTCCGGTCGATCGCCAGCGCCGAGACTTCGGCGATCTGGCCACCCGATTCACGGATGTCCGCCAGGTCGAAGACCCGCTGCATGGGAAAGCCCATGGCACTTTCACGCACCAGCGAAATCGTGCCGACAACGCGACCGCCATAGCGGCACAGCAAGGTCGAAGTGGTCGGCAATGCGTGGTAAACCGTCGCGCGCATCTCCGACGGATCCGGCTTCATGAATCCGGCATCGACATAGGCGTCGTGCAAGAGCCTGAAACACGCTTCGAGTTCCTCGCGGGTTTCGGCCAGCTTCAGAACGATTTTGGGGGAGGGGTTGTCATCGCAGCGGATCGCTCGGCTGTAGGCAGCAAAGCGCCATCGGGCCGGAAGTCTTTCGAACAGCGGTCGGAGCGCAACTCTGGCGAGGCGCTGCAAATGTTTTTTCATTGATTGGCGCAGTCAGACCGCGCATTATTTTGTCGAACGATTGTATGACTATAGGGCCTGCACAGCGCACCGATTGTACAAAACCTGAGCGATCGTCGTTGAAGTAATCGAGACGATTCGACACATTGTTGGCACTACGGACGAAGCTGCCTGCCGGATTTCTACTCACGCGGGATGTGCACGCTGCATGAAAAAAGGGGCGACGTGCGCCCCTTTGCCTTGATGTACGGCTTCGGTCAAGGCGCAAGGCGCTTGACGCCGTGCTCGGCAAAGATGCGATCGAGCGTTCCATCGGCAGCCATTTCGGCGATTGCCTTGTCGAGTGCGCCGGCCAGGTCTTCAAATTCGGATTTGACGGCCAGACCGAACTCCCAGCCCGCGGGCGGAACGCGCCCGGGTAAAGGCGCGATCTCGACGCGGAAGCCCTCGATCTTGCTCATGGCCGCCTGGGCCTGGCTGCCCAGTGAAAGCACCGCACTGATCTTGCCGGCCTTCAGATCGCTGAATGCTTCGTTCATGTCCTCGTAGTGGTGAATGTCGTTGGCGCGATGTCCGCCAAACGGCGTGGCCAGCAACGACGAGCCCATCGAGTCGATCTCGACGCCGACCGGTTCGTTGTCGAGCACGCCCATGTCTCGCAGCTCGGGGACGCGCTCGAGATTGCGGGCGATCTGCAGGGTATCGCGGAAGTAGGCGCCGAAAATCTTCACTTCCTTGTTGCGGTTGGCGAACATGGGTTCGGTCGGCACATGCAGCATCACATCGGCCGGGCCGTAGCCCAGGAGGGTGCCGCGCCACACCATGTTGCGCAGATCGTCGTCCATGCTCTCGTCGGCATCGAAGGGGAGAAACGAGACTTTCACACCGAGACGCTCGGCGAGCGCCTTGGCTATATCCACGTCAATGCCTTTCTGTTCGTCCGAGAACGGGGCGAAATCTTTATAGACGGCCACCGTGAGTGTGCCGGAACTCTGAACGTCTTCCAGTGAGCGGGCCTGGGCGGTGCCACTCAGGGTCAGGGCGGCCAGAAGGCTGGCGATCAGGTACTTCATTGTTTCTGTCTCCTCGCGTAACCGGGTTGGTCACTGGGTCAGATGGTCGCCCGCGCCAAAAGTGCCCGCAATGGTCGCGTGCCCGGCCACCAGCGGGCACTTTGCCCGGTTTGGTCTGGACGTTGAGTGATCAGGGCGTCTCACATCCCCCGGATAGGGCTGATTTGCGCTGCGGTGCAGCAGATAAAACAGTTGCTCTGAACATGCAGCTCTCCTATCTTGATAGGACTTGTTCAGTGACAGGACGCGCTTACGAAGCCGGCCGCGCTGGGCAGGACCAACCCCATTGACAATCAGGAGACAAAAGAATGTCGACCAACCAAACAGGTGGCTGCGACCACGTGCACACGCACCTCAAAGCTGGACCGATCGATAATCACACCTGCCACTGCTCCGTGTGCAAGGGCGTCACGGGTCAGGACACGACGCACGTGGTGTTCTTCCGGCACGCGGACGTCGAAGTCGACAACCCGTCGTTGCTCAAGCGCCAGCCCTTCAATGCGAACAACCCTGATGGTCCGCTGGAGCTGTGCACCTGCGGTACCTGCGGTGCGCCGATCATGCTCGACGACAAACAGCATCGTATTCGCGTCATCGTGCCGAACCTCATGGGTTACGATCCGGCCAGCATGCCGGCAACCTATCACGCCTTCTATGATCCGACGACAGGTGTGCCGAAGCCGTCGGACGGTCGTCCGGTCTATGAGGCACTGCGTCCGGATTTCGTCTGGCCGCAGCCGTCCTGATTCCGTCAGGAACGATCCATCGCGGACAAACGCCACTTCTCAGGAAGTGGCGTTTTTCTTTTCGATACCTCAACTTCGGTTGCCCCTGACCCCGCGCATGCTGGATGATGAGGGCTCTTCAGCCACCCATCCGCGCTTGTGACCTCACCCGTAATTCAGATTACCCAGGCCACCAAGGAACAACTTCCCGAACTGGCGGCCTTGCTTGGATGCCTGTTCGGGCAGGAGCGCGAGTTCGAGGCCGATAACGCACGTCAGCTGGCGGGACTGGAACACATTCAGGCGCATCCGGAGATGGGGGCCATCCTGGTGGCAACGCACGACAGTCGCGTTGTGGGTATGGTCGTCGTGCTGTTTTCGGTGTCGACCGCGCTTGGTGGGCAGGTGGCGACACTCGAGGATCTGATCGTTCAACCACAGGCCCGAGGGCGTGGCGTCGGTAGTGCCCTGATCGAAGCCGTTGTGGACACTGCGGTGGCACGCGGGTGCCTGCGCGTGACGCTGCTGACCGATGGCGACAACCGCAGAGCACAAGCGCTGTATGCCCGTTTCGGTTTCCGTGCCTCATCCATGCTGCCCATGCGTCTGCTGATGCCCCTGGGTCGAAAGGACTGATTCCATGGCAGATCTGGGGCACCAGCTGATTTCGGTTTTCTTCGGTTATTTCGCCATCATGAATCCACTGGCGAACACGGCCGTGTTTGTCGGTCTGACCGATGGACTCGGCAATACGGCACGTCGTCACATTGCGACCCGGGCACTGGCACTCACGTTCGGCATCGTGTTCGTGTTCGCAGCGCTCGGGAAGACGATTTTTCACTTCTTCGGGGTCGGGCTGCCCGCTTTGCGCCTGACCGGTGGCGTACTGGTTTTCATCATCGGCTACCAGATGCTGCATGGTGAAGGCTCCAAGATGCATTCAAGTGGTGATGTCGACAACGACGCGGACGATAACCTGGCCGTGTCTCCACTGGCCGTACCCTTGCTCGCGGGGCCGGGGACGATTGCCACGACCATGAGCTTTGCTGCGGAAGGTGGCTGGATGAATGTCAGTGTCACTGTCGCAGTCTTCGCTCTGATGTGTCTCCTGACCTGGGTGTGCTTCGTCTATGGCGAGCGTCTGCTGGAGCGGATCGGGACCAGCGCCTTGCAGATCGTCACCCGGCTGATGGGATTGATTCTCGCGGTCATCGGCGCCCAGATGCTGATCGATGGTGTGCGTGGCGCATTTGCCTTGGCAGGCGTCGATTGACGCCGCATTTGCATGCGGCTCAGGGGCTGGGCAGGGCCGCTCTTCCGCGATAGCGGGATCGGTCATCGATGAGCGCATGCAGGTGGTTGAGCATGTCTTCGCTGCGTTGGTTGATCCGCTCGAGCAACGCGTCCATGGTGTCGTCATCGTGTCGACCGACCTGATCCACGATGTCATGGCTCAATGCATGAATGTCTTCATGGAGCGACTGGATCCTGTCCAGATCAGGCACCGTGGTGGCATTCTCCTGCATGTGCGACAGCCACTGGCCAAAGCGGCATCCCTGAGCGTTGATCTCGGGGCGCTCGTTCGTTGCGCGCAGGGCGTAATGCTCAAGACGCTGAAGCCATGCACGGTGCTCGGCGGCCGCATAGAGCATTTCGATGTCCTCCCGGCGCAAGCGGCCGGTGTTCATCCAGGCCTCCGGCGCCCGCCACTGACGCGACCAGGCCATGAGCCCGTGTGCCGGCATCGGGCGGGCAATGGCATAGCCCTGGGCGCAGTCGCAACCGAGCTGGAGCAGCAGCTTGCCGTGTTCGACACTCTCGACGCCTTCTGCAATCACTTCGCGATGGAACGCCCGCGCCAGACCCAGTACGCCCTCGAGGATCGATAGATCGCCCGGGTCGTGCAGCATGTCGCGCACGAAACTCTGGTCGATTTTCAGCACGTTGACCGGGAGGCGTTTCAGGTAGGTGAGACTCGAATAACCGGTGCCGAAGTCGTCGAGCGCGAATCGAACGCCCAGATTCGCGCAGGCCGAGAGCACTGAGGACACGCGTTCGATGTCTTCGAGCGCGCTGGTTTCGAGCACTTCCAGTTCGAGTCGCTTCGGCGGTACGTCCGGGTGTGCCTTGAGCAGCGCGTCCAGACGGTCGACAAAATCAGCCTGCTGAAGATGGTTGGCACTGATGTTCACGCTCACAGGCAGATCCAGGCCGTGGGTTCGCCACTGGGCGATCTGGTTCAGGGCCGTATCGATGACCCAGTCCCCCAGTTCGCTGCCGGCACGATGATTCTCCACATCAGGCAAGAAGGTGCTCGGACCGAGCAGACCGAGTTCCGGATGTACCCAGCGGATCAGCGCCTCGGCGCCCACCAGGGTGCCATCGCGTAAATTGACCTTGGGTTGATAGTACAGAACGAGTTCCCCATGCCTGATGGCCCGGCGAATGCGTTCGATGTTTTCATGGCGACCACGCACCGCGCGGTCCTGCTCGGCATCGAACACGTGGAAACGGTTCTTGCCCGACTGCTTGGCCTGATACATGGCCTGGTCGGCCTGGCGGATCAGCTGATCCGAGTCCAGATCGGTCTCGCCCACGAAATGCACCAGCCCGATGCTGCCGGAGACCTGATAGGTGCTTTCCTCGAAGTGGATCGATTCGCTGATCACATCGAGCACACGCCGCACCAGCACCTGTTGCCGGTCGCCTCCAGGCGGGTCGAACAACACGATGACGAACTCGTCACCGCCGACACGGGCGACCGTATCTTCTTCGCGCAGAACCCGCTTGAGACGGTTGGCAATCTCGATCAGTACGCGGTCTCCCTCGTCGTGACCGTGAGTGTCGTTGATCTGCTTGAAGCCATCCAGGTCGAGGTAGGCGAGGCCGATCTGCAGGTTGCCGCGGCGCGCCCGGGCCATGGCCTGGCCAAGCCGGTCCACCAGCATGACCCGGTTGGGCAGGCCGGTGAGATCGTCGTAGTAGGCCAGGTGCTCAAGCTTGCGTTCGTATTCCTTTTGACGGCTGATGTCGGTGAACACCGCCACGAAGTGCGAGGTGTGACCATCCTCGTCCTGAACGCCAGCGGCAGTCAGCAGCTGCGGAAAGATGTCGCCATTCTTGCGGCGGTTGTACATCTCGCCTTCCCAGACGCCTTTTTCATGCAAAGCCTGCCAGAACGTGGTCAGGTTCAGGTCCGGGTTATGTTCGGTCTCGAGCAGTTGTGCCTTCTTGCCGATCGCTTCGGCCCGGGAATAGCCGGTGATGCGTGAGAACGCTGTGTTCACATTGACAATCTCGCCATCGGCGTTGGTGATGATGATCGCCTCGCGCGCGTTGGCAAATACGCTGGCCGTCAATTGGAGTTCGAACTGGCTTTCCTTGGTGGCGCTGATGTCGATCTGGATGCCGGAGATCTGTCGCGGCGTGCCGTCGGCCGCCCGTTCGATGATCTTGCCGCGCTGGAGTAACCAGACCCAGTGACCGGCCTTGTGGCGCATGCGGATTTCACAGGTGTAGTGGTCGACAGCGCCGTCCAGATGCGCCTTCATGAGCGCCCGGGCACGACGGAAGTCGCTTGAATGACTCAGGGCCCGGCAGCGTTTGAGATCGATGGGGGCCAACTCGTCGGGGCCATAGCCGAGCATGGCACTGAAGGTCGCGTTCGTGGTCAGGCGGCCGGTGACAAAGTCCCACTGCCAGGTGCCGGCCCGGGTGCCCTCGATGATGCCTTCCAGGCGCGCCTGATGCCGGGTGAGTTCGTCCGTCTTGCGTCGAACCACATACCGCAAGCGCATGTTGGAGAGCAGGATCAGGACCGTCAGTGCCAGGGCACCGAGCACATAGGGCCACAGGCTGAGCCAATGGATTCGCTGGGTCTGCAACGGCGCACCCAGCCACTTGGCACTGATGCGTTCAAGGGCGCCGCTGGCGCGCGCGCGCGCAATGCCCTTGTCGATGATCGACTGCAGCAGGTGGTTGCCTTCGATCACTGCCATCGAATTCTGGCCGACGTAGAGCGGCTCGCCGACCCGCTTCATCAGACTGTTGAGATTGTTGCGGTACAGAAAGTGGAGGACGATCTGCTCGTCGCCGATCAGCGCGTCGGCCCTGCCTTCCAGCACGGCCTGGCTGGCCTCCTCGAAACTGCTCGTGGGCACGAGCACAAAACCGACGCCCTTTTCCTTGAGGAAATGTTCGGCGTAATCGCCACGCTGGATGGCGATTCGCTTCCCGGCCAGATCGTCCAGCCCGGTAATGTCCGGTCGATCGGCAGCAACGAACAGGGTCGCGGGGATTTCATACACGGTTTGTGTGAAATCAAAGGTCCTGTCGCGGGCTTCACTGAAGAAGAAGCTGGTCAGGACGTGGGCCGAGCCGGCCTGGATGGCCTTTTGCGCATCCATGAAATTGGTGTCGCGAAACTCAGCGTGAAAGCCGAATTCGGTGCTGATCCAGCTGGCCAGTTCGACCATCATCCCGCTCCGGGCGCCGGTGACCGGGTCGATGAATTCGAAAGGGGGGTAAGAGGTCTGGCTGATGAAGACCACGGGGCCGCCCTCGGCCAGAAACTGCTGTTCCTGATCATTGAGTTCGGTGTCGATGCGCGAACGCGCCACGGCCCCAGTCGCGAGGCACAGGGTCGTGGCGGTGAGTATCAGGGCAACAAGAAAAGAACGAACGGAGTTGCGGCTAAGGTCCATCAGGGCAGGCGGTCAAAAGTGGGCGCCATTCGGCACGTCAGACTTTTGTAACGTCCGTTTGACCTAAGCCTTTAGTGAGATGACTGCGTTTGATTGCCGTTCTCTGCCTCCGGGTGTGACAAAGATCATCATTCAGCACGCGGTGGAGTCATGGAGCGCTCACTGCCGGTCAACGGCACTGGCGTCCTGACCGAACATGACCTTCTTGGCGTCTTCGTCCATGACCGGCTTCTGATTGATTTTGTCTGCCAGTGCGTAGGCCCGCCGGGTTGCCGGTCGGTCCGCAATGCTGTCGAACCACCGCTGCAGGTGCGGGAAGCGGGTCATGTCCTGCTGCTGTCGCTCGTGAGGCACGACCCAGGGGTAGCAGGCCATGTCGGCAATGGTGTAGGCGTCGCCAGCAAGAAATGCGCGGTCCGCGAGGCGCTTGTTCATGACCGCATAGAGGCGGGCGGTCTCTTTGACGTAGCGCTCCATGGCATACGGGATTCGTTCGGGCGCGTACTGAACGAAATGATGGTTCTGGCCGGCCATCGGGCCGAGCCCGCCCATCTGCCAGAACAGCCACTGGGAGGTTTCGGTGCGCCCGCGCACATCGCTGGGCAGGAACTGACCGGTCTTCTCGGCCAGATACATGAGGATGGCGCCCGATTCGAACACCGGGATCGGAGTGCCCCCATCGGCCGGGGCCTGATCCACGATGGCCGGAATTCGATTGTTGGGGGCAATCTTGAGAAATGCCGGATCGAACTGGTCACCCTTGCCGATGTTGATGGGGTGAATCTCGTAGGGCAGCCCCGTTTCTTCAAGAAAGAGGGTGATCTTGTGACCGTTCGGGGTGGTCCAGTAGTAAAGGTCAATCATGTCGGTGTCCTCGGTTGCGGGGCGATGAGGTTTCGATGGCGGATCGCGTTCGAGGTTCCGGAATGCCCCGATCATTCCAGTAATTTCTGAAACGACGCCGGCAGCATGAGTGTATGGAGACTGCGTTGTGTAAACAGGTAGCGCCCATCCACACGAAAGCCGAGCGCCTCCCATGGAACCGTTTCATTCAGCAGGCGGACAGCCTCATCAAGATTCATCCGCTCGGTGCGTGGAAACAGGGCGAGGATGGAACCGTCGTACGCGGTGGCCGGATGCGTGAAGAAGGGCTGTGCCCGGCGGGTGCGCGCATTCACGTAGATGCGTGGCGCGTCGGTTTGCGGGTAGTTGCGCCCCCAGGTCCACCAATTGCGTTCATCGAAGCGTTTGATGCGTCGGCCAAGCAGCGCGCGTTTGCTGGGCTCGAGTGCTTGATGGGGCACGTTGTAGAGCATGCGTCGGGTTGAACGGTTGTCGATCGTTTTGGAGTAGACGAATTCGACGTTGCCCTCGGGGTGTTCGAAAAGTCGATCGGCGCCCGAGACGGCCCCCACCTTGACATCGAAGAGTGATGCGAGCGGGATGGTGAGCGTGTCGGGAGCAAAGACGAGTTGTCCATCCATTTCCACGAAGCGTCGCTCGCACCATTGCTCGTCGTCGAGGTTGCGCAACCGCGTGATGCGGGAGTAATTGCCCCGCTCGAAGCGGAAGATGGCGCAATTGGGAACGGCACCGGCGAAAATGCGGGTGTCACCGGTTTCGATCCAGTGGGTGATGGTGCCCTGGTCGTAGATCCAGCGATTGAGTTTGCGCGCTGCCGTCAGCTTGATGAACTCGCGCGGCACGATGAAGATCAGTTCGCCTTCGTCGTCCAGATGCCGGATGGCCTTCTCGATGAAGAACAGAAACAGGTTGCTGCGCCCGTCAAAGTGGCGCATGTCGATGTGCTGGCGAGTTTCGGGCGGAATGTCCTGAAACCGGACATAGGGCGGATTGCCGATCACGGTCGAAAACCGTTCGGTGTCCGGGTAGGCGAAGAAGTCACCCACGTTCATGCTCTGGCGCGCCACTCGGGGGTCGAACTCGATGGCTACGCAGCCAGCGATGCGTTCGCTGAAGGCGCCGTCACCTGCCGAAGGTTCGAGCACGCGCCCCGTCTTCTGTCTCAGCGACAACATGAGGCGGACGATGTCCGGTGGGGTGAAGACCTGACCTAGATTGGCGACGTCGCGATGATTCACTGGAGTGGACGAAAAACGGGCAGTCGCCAAGTTAACCCAAGGCGCCGCCCGCATCAATGAACACGTTCAGTCGGCGCGGTGTTTTTCGAGAAAGGTGCGCAACTGCGGGTAGATCTGCTCGCGCCAGCGGCGTCCGCTGAAGATGCCATAGTGGCCGACCTTCGGGACCAGCAGGTTGTGGTGGCGCTCGGCAGGAATGCCGCTGCAGAGCTCATGCACCGCGGTGGTCTGGCCCGGTGAGCAGATGTCGTCGAGTTCGCCTTCGATACTCATCAGCGCTGTTCCGGTGATGGCAGCGGGCCTGACTCGTTCGCAATGGACCATGAGTTCGCCGTCGGGCAACTTGTGATGCAGGAACACGTTGTCGAGCGTTTCGAGATAGAAGGCGGCGTCCAGGTCCATCACGGCGTTGTATTCGTCGTAGAACTTGCGATGCGCCTCAGCCGAGTCGTCGTCACCTTCGATCAGGTGGTTGTAGAAATCACGGTGGGCCTGAAGATGGCGGTCAGGATTCATGGCCACGAAGCCGGAATGCTGCAGAAAGCCCGGATACACTCGGCGCATGAAGCCCGGGTACTTCGAGGGCACGCGCGTGATCATGCGGGTCTCGAACCAGCGCAGGGTGTGTGCCTTGGCGAAGTCGTTGACTGCCGTTGGACTCACGCGCGTGTCGATCGGGCCGCCCATGAGCACCATGGATGCGGGGGCGACGTTCTCCTCGTTCTGCGCCATGAGGGAGATGGCTGCCAGCACCGGTACCGTTGGTTGACACACTGCCACCACGTTGATGCCGCGGCCCAGGTATCGGATGAAGTCCTGAACGTGGGTGACGTAGTCGTCGAAATGAAAAGCGCCTTGTGCCATGGACACCAGGCGCGGGTCGATCCAGTCGGTCACATAGACTTCGAAATCTTCCACCAGCTTGCGCACCGTGTCTCGCAGCAAGGTGGCGTGATGCCCCGACATCGGGGCCACCAGCAATACTTTCTGCGCCTGCTCCGGCAATCGATCGCGGCGGAAGCGCACCAGATGACAGAAAGGCGTCTCGTAGGCCTTGACCTCAGACAGCGTATGGGACGTACCATCGACCGTGACCGCATCGATGCCCCAGGCCGGTTTTTCATAGGTGCGAATCGCCCGGGCGAGAAGCTCGGAGCCTGCCGCAATACGTTCGCTACCGGGCGCGTAGGACAGGGGGCTGAACGGGTTGGCAAAGAGGTTCTGGCTGAGGTTGGCCATGGCACCGATCGGAGCCATCATGGCTTTCTTCATTTCATGGATGTCGTACATCATGAGGTGTTTCTCCGTGGGGTGTTGCTGGGCAGGACCTGATACAGTGCCCTGTACGGGAGCCACCATCTTCTGGCGTCGTTACCTGTGACCGCCGGGTTCTGGTTCCGTTCGGTAGCGTATGGTGTTCTCACACGCAGGGTAAACGAAAAAACGCGGCTTGCGCCGCGTTTTAAATTGAATCCGGTGCTTTTTACAGCGGGCGGATCGCAGCAGCCTGCAGACCCTTGGGGCCGTTGCGGACTTCAAATTCCACGCGCTGGTTTTCGGCGAGGGAGCGGAATCCCTTGCCCTGGATCTCACTGAAATGGGCGAACAGATCGTCGCCACCCTCGTCAGGCGTAATAAAGCCGAAGCCTTTGGAGTCGTTGAACCATTTCACGGTGCCAGTTTGAGTGCTCATCTATGGTGTTCCATTCAATTACAAAGTACTGGGCGATTGCCCGCCTGCGAGTAGCATGAAGAATCGTGACAGGGAGTTTTCAAACGGGGCGGCTATTGCTGACACCGCAAGGAAGACACCACAAGACCAATGCTTGATGCGACTGCCCCGAAAAGATACACCTTTTTCGGCGCCTGTCCACCGCTTTTTCCAGTATGCGAATGTCACATTTTCGCCTCAAACGCATGTGGTGGGATAATCGCCCGCTGTAACTCTCTGATGGAACATTTGCAATGACGATCCAGTGGTTTCCGGGGCACATGAATTCGGCGCGCCGCAAGGCGGCCGAAACCATGGCCAAGATCGATGTGGTCATCGAGGTCGTCGACGCGCGTCTGCCAGCTGCGAGCAGCAATCCCATGATCGAGGAGTTGCGCAAGGCCCGCCAGCGGCCGTGCCTCAAGGTGTTGAACAAATCGGATCTGGCGGACCCCGACGCCACCCAGGCATGGCTTGACCACTTCAATGCACAGCCCGGCCTCAAGGCTGTTGCCAATTGTTGCAAGAAGCCGAATGAGGTGGCCCGCATCCCGCGACTGTGTCAGCAGCTGGCGCCACATCGTAACGACGGTACCAAGCCGCTGCGCATGTTGATCATGGGCATTCCCAACGTCGGCAAATCCACGCTCATGAATGCGCTGGGCAAGCGCAAAGTCGCCAAGGTAGGCGACGAACCTGCCGTGACGAAACAGCAGCAGCGGCTGGACCTGAGTCCGACCATGACGCTGACCGATACGCCGGGACTGTTGTGGCCGAAGATCGAATACGACCTGGATGGATTCATGCTGGCGGCGAGTCATGCCGTGGGTGTCAATGCCGTCTCGGAAGAGGAGGTCGCATACGAGCTCGGTGACCTGCTCCTGGCCCGGTACCCGGATCGCCTCAAAGTGCGCTACAAGCTCGCCACAACGGAGGTGGACGGGGTGGAACTGGTAGAGACCATCGGGCGCAAGCGCGGCTGTGTCGGTAAAGGGGGTGTTCTGGACGTCGAAAAGGCAGCGCTGATTCTGCTGGGGGAGTATCGCAGCGGCGCGCTTGGCCAGGTCAGCCTGGAAACGCCGGACACGCGCGCGGCCATGATCGCCGCTGCGGATGAGGCCCGTCGCGTCGAGGCGGCCGCAAGACTGGCAGGGCTGGAGCAGGACGATGCTTGAAACCCTGAGCTGTGGCCGCTTCCGTTTTGACAACGCCACCCCGCGCATCATGGCAATTCTGAATGTGACCCCGGATTCCTTTTCCGGCGATGGCATGCTCAAGGCGCGCGATGAGATCCGGCGAAGTGCTGAACGTGCAGTGGCCGCCGGCGCGGCCATGCTCGATGTGGGTGGAGAATCTTCCCGCCCGGGTGCAGAGCCTGTCTCCGAGGCCGAAGAACTCGATCGGGTCATCCCGGTCGTCGAGGCGCTCGCTGGCGGACGCGTGCCCGTCTCGGTCGATACCGTGAAGCCGGTGGTCATGCGTGAGGCCCTGCGCGCTGGCGCATCCATGATCAACGATATCAACGCGTTGCGCGCCGACGGGGCGGTCGAGGCGGTCGCGGCGTCGGACGCGGGGCTGTGCCTGATGCACATGCAGGGCGAGCCGCGCACCATGCAGCATGCGCCGCAGTACGACGACGTCACCCGGGACGTGCTGAGCATGCTCGATGGCCGGGTGGCCGAGGTCGAGCGTTCGGGTGTTGTGCCGGAGCGCATTTTGCTCGACCCCGGCTTCGGGTTTGGCAAGACACTTGAGCAGAATCTGTCCTTGTTCCGTTCGCTGCCGATGTTATGTGCCAAGTACCCCGTGCTGGTGGGCGTTTCTCGCAAGAGCATGATCGGGGCGATTACCGGGCAACCCGTCGATCGCAGGGTGGTCGCAAGTGCCGTGGCGGCCGCACTGGCAGTTCAGCTCGGCGCCAGCTGGGTGCGGGTGCACGATGTTGAGGAAACGCGAGATGCGCTTGCCATGCTGGCGGCAGTCAAAAGCGCATGAAGTGTGCGCCTCGGCACACCGTGATACGGGGAGGGCGGCGATAATTCCGTCGTGATTTTTCCAGACAATCAAGAATGAGATAACGGAAATGAGTAGAAAGTATTTCGGCACCGACGGTGTTCGAGGCAAGGTCGGTGACGCGCCCATCACGCCGGAATTCGTCATGCGCCTGGGTTATGCGGCAGGCGTGACACTGGTCGGACGGGAAAAGATGCCCGCGGGTGAAAGGCCTGCCGTGTTGATTGGCAAGGACACGCGCATTTCCGGTTACATGCTTGAGGCGGCGCTCGAAGCCGGATTTGCTGCAGCCGGGGTGGATGTCATGCTTGCCGGGCCTGTGCCGACGCCCGCGGTGGCCTACCTGACTCGCGCGCTGCGTCTGCAGGCGGGTGTGGTGCTCTCGGCCTCGCACAACCCGTACTACGATAACGGGATCAAGTTCTTTTCGGCCCGTGGCACCAAGCTGCCCGACGCGGTCGAGCTCGAGATCGAAAAACACCTGGATGAGCCCATGGGCTGTGCGCCGTCCGACAAACTGGGCAAAGCACGACGGGTTGAAGATGCGGCAGGGCGCTATATCGAGTTCTGCAAAAGCAGCTTTCCGAACGAACTCGACCTGCGTGGTCTCAAGATCGTCGTCGATTGCTCGCACGGTGCGGCCTATCACATTGCCCCGGCCGTTTTTCATGAACTTGGTGCCGAGGTCGTGGCGGTGGGTGCCAAGCCCAATGGTTTGAACATCAATGAGGGTGTGGGCGCGACGCACCCGGAGAATCTTCGTGCGGCAGTGCTCGCCGAGCAGGCGGATATCGGTATTGCTCTCGATGGCGATGGCGACCGACTGATGATGGCGGATGCCGCCGGCGAAATCTACGATGGCGACAAGCTCATCTATGTCATCGCGACCGCCATGCAGATTCAGGGCTGTCTGGATGGTGTGGTCGGGACGCTCATGAGCAATCTGGGTTTCGAACACGCGATCGGACGTCTCGGAGTGCCGTTCGCCCGTGCCAAGGTGGGTGATCGCTACGTGCTAGAACTCATGCACGAGAAGGGCTGGCGCGTCGGTGGTGAAAATTCCGGCCACATCATCTGCCTCGACTGGCACACGACGGGCGACGGCATTGTTTCTGCATTGCAGGTTCTCGCTTCCTTGAGGCGGCGCAATGTGACCCTGGCCCAAGCGTGTGAAGATCTGACGTTCTATCCCCAGCGACTGATCAATGTTCGCATTGAGCGCGGTTTCGACTGGGCGGCTGATCGCTCGATCTCTGACGCCTGTCGTCGTGTCGAGGCGGAATTGGGTGAGCGGGGCCGGGTGCTGTTGCGCCCTTCAGGCACCGAGCCACTGCTGCGTGTCATGGTCGAGGGGCAGGACGGCGACGAGGTCGAGCGGCACGCCAATGGACTCGCAGACGCTGTGCGTGCTGCGGTCGGAGAGATTCACTGAACCGGTAAAGCGAACGTCCTGCGCCGGCTCGGTGGCTGGCGCCGGTCGCGTTTGCTGTTCGGCCTTGGTCCGCGCCGGACGGCGATGTCTGTTTGCTGCTCGCGTCAGTCGGCGTTAGAATCGACCGATTTTTCGCGGGCAAATTCATGAGCAAGCCGGATAAACTCGTCGTTGGTAACTGGAAGATGAACGGTCGTCGTGACATGGCTGTGGCCCTGTCATCCGCCGTCGCCGGCCAATTGCCTTCCGGGATGGAAGCTGCGGTTTGTGTCCCGTTTCCGTTTCTTGGTCTCGTCGGCGAGGCTGTGGCTGCCAGTGCGCTGGCGCTCGGTGCACAGGACGTTTCTGACCAGGAAGAGGGCGCATTTACCGGCGAAGTCAGTGCCGGAATGCTCTCCGAATTTGGTTGTCGATTCGTCATCGTGGGGCACTCCGAACGGCGTGCCCGTCAGGCGGAAACCAGTGTGCTGGTGGCCGAAAAGGCGGCCAGGGCGCGTGCGGCAGGCCTGACGCCGATCGTATGCGTTGGCGAAACGCGCGACGAGCGGGAAAGCGGCCAGACGCTGTCCGTGATTGAAGCTCAGTTGGCACCGGTGCTGGCACTTGGTGGCGAGGCTGTCGGTTCGATGGTGATTGCCTATGAGCCGGTCTGGGCGATCGGTACCGGACTGTCGGCCAGTGTTGAGCAAGCGGTTGAAGTTCACCAGGCAATTCGTGCCGCGGTGGCAGGTTTGATCGGAGATCGGGCAGGTGATGTTCGCATTCTCTATGGGGGAAGCGTCAAGCCTGAAACCGCTGCAGAGCTGTTCTCGGCGCCGGATATCGACGGTGGGTTGATCGGTGGCGCCTCTCTGAAAGCGGAAGACTTCCTGGCCATTTGCCAGGCGGCTGTTTGATTTATTTGAATACTTGATTCGGGAATATCACAAAACATGGGCGGTTATCTTTTTTCCATCGTGTTGACAGTGCACGTGCTGGTGGGTCTTGGTGTGATCGGGCTCGTCTTGTTGCAACACGGCAAAGGGGCCGATGCAGGCGCTGCGTTCGGCAGTGGTGCATCGGGTAGCCTCTTTGGTGCATCGGGTTCGTCGAACTTCATGAGCCGCACCACGGGGGTGCTTGCGACGGTTTTCTTCATCACCAGCCTGAGCCTTGCTTACCTTGGTAGCCGCGAAGTTTCCGCGCCCGTCAACATCATGGAGCAGGGCGTTCCGGCGGCTCAGGATGCAATTCCGACGCCGGCTCAAGTGCCGGCTCAGCAGGGTGAATCCAAAGCGGATAACATTCCCAAATAAGGTGCAAAAGAGTTTGCGCGGCGCGTCAGAACGCGTATAATTCGCACCGCTGTAACGCAAGGCGTGCAGCGCAATAAAAAGCAGTTAAGAGCAGCAAAAAGCCGACGTGGTGGAATTGGTAGACACGCTATCTTGAGGGGGTAGTGACCATCGGTCGTGTGAGTTCGAGTCTCACCGTCGGCACCAGAATTCCAGCGCCCGCGAAAGCGGGCGTTTCCTTGCAGTAGAACCCAGGTAAACAGCGGGCATCATATGCTTGAAAATTACTTCCCCGTTCTTGTCTTCATCCTGGTGGGTCTGGCGTTTGGTGTAGCTCCGATCGTCCTTGGTCGCCTCGTTGCACCGTACCGTCCCGATAGCGAGAAACAGTCGCCGTACGAATGCGGTTTCGAACCCTTCGAAGACGCGCGCATGAAGTTCGATGTTCGCTATTACCTGCTGGCCATTCTCTTCATTCTCTTTGACCTCGAAATTGCCTTTCTGTTTCCGTGGGCCACAATTCTCCGTGAGATCGCGGGTGACGAGGCGCTCCGGCTGTTCGGCTTTTTCGAGATGTTCGTTTTCCTCGGCATTCTTCTGGTGGGTTACATCTGGGTCTGGAAGAAGGGCGCCCTGGAGTGGGAATGAGCGGTCGTGCGATTCGGCCCAATGAACAAAACTTGCGGTAAGGGGTGACATGAGTATCGAAGGCGTCTTCAAGGAAGGATTTGTCACCACGTCGCTGGATACGCTGATCAACTGGACGCGTACCGGCTCGATGTGGCCGATGACCTTTGGCTTGGCCTGTTGCGCGGTTGAAATGATTCACGCCGGTTGTTCGCGATATGACCTCGATCGCTTTGGTGTGGTGTTCCGTCCAAGTCCGCGTCAGTCGGACGTGATGATCGTGGCGGGTACGTTGTGCAACAAGATGGCGCCCGCGCTGCGCAAGGTTTATGACCAGATGACCGAGCCGCGCTGGGTCATTTCCATGGGCTCCTGTGCCAACGGTGGGGGCTACTATCACTATTCCTACTCGGTGGTGCGTGGCTGTGATCGCGTGGTGCCGGTTGATGTCTATGTGCCGGGGTGTCCGCCGACTGCGGAGGCGCTGCTGTACGGCATCATCCAGCTGCAACGCAAGATCCGTCGTACCAACACGATCGCGCGCTGACCGGGAGCTGACGAGATGAGTGCAAAATCAGAACGTCTCGCCGCGCTGCTGACCGAATGCTTCGGTGAGCGCGCCCTGTCCGTCGTTGAAGATCGCGACGAAGTCACCCTTGTGGTGGCGGCAGACGATTATCACAACGTGGCTGTCGAACTGCGTGACCGCCCGGAGTTCTCGTTTGAGCAGTTGATCGACGCCTCCGGCCTCGATTACTCCACATGGGAAAACAGCGAGTGGGCATCTGAGCGTTTTGCCGTCTCGAACCACCTGCTGTCCATCACGCATAACTGGCGCGTGCGTCTGCGGGCTTTTGCGCCGGATGACGGTTTCCCGGTGCTCGATTCCCTCTGTGATGTCTGGCCCAGTGCCAACTGGTACGAGCGTGAAGTCTTCGATCTTTACGGCATCATGTTCAACAACCATCCGGATTTGCGCCGCATTCTGACCGACTATGGTTTTGTTGGTCATCCGTTCCGCAAGGACTTCCCGGTTTCCGGTTTCGTCGAGATGCGTTATGACCCGGAGCAGGGTCGCGTGATCTATCAGCCGGTCACCATCGAGCCGCGCGAAAACGCGCCTCGTGTGGTGCGTGAAGAGAACTACGGAGATGTCGGCCATGGCTGAAATCAAGAACTACACGATCAACTTCGGCCCCCAGCATCCGTCGGCGCACGGCGTTCTTCGCCTCGTGCTCGAGCTCGACGGTGAGGTGGTCGAGCGCGCCGATCCTCATATCGGTCTGTTGCATCGCGGGACCGAGAAGCTCGCGGAAACCCGAACCTGGGTGCAATCCGTGCCTTACATGGACCGGCTCGACTACGTGTCGATGATGTGCAACGAGCACGCCTACTGCATGGCGATCGAGAAACTGCTCGGCGTGCAGGTCCCGGAGCGGGCCCAGTACATCCGCGTGATGTTCGATGAAATCACCCGGATCCTGAACCACCTCCTGAATATCGGTACGCACGCCCTCGATATCGGTGCCATGACAATGGTGCTATACACGTTCCGCGAACGCGAAGACCTGATGGACGTGTATGAGGCCGTGTCCGGTGCGCGAATGCACGCGGCGTACTACCGGCCGGGTGGTGTGTATCGCGACCTTCCGGACCAGATGCCGCAGTACGAAGTATCCAAGTGGAAGAATGCCAAGACTGTTCAGGAGCTCAACGAGAACCGTCAGGGTTCTCTGCTCGACTTCCTCGAAGACTTCACCAATCGCTTCCCGAAATACTGCGATGAATACGAAACCCTGCTGACCGACAACCGGATCTGGAAGCAGCGGACGGTCGGCATCGGAGTGGTGACCCCCGAGCAGGCCAAGGCCTGGGGCTTCACCGGGGCCATGTTGCGCGGTTCGGGCATCGCCTGGGATCTGCGCAAGAAGCAGCCCTACGAAGTCTACGACCGCATGGACTTTGATGTGCCGGTGGGTAAGACGGGCGATTGCTACGATCGCTATCTGGTCCGCATGGAAGAGATGCGTCAGTCAAACCGGATCATCAAGCAGTGTATTGACTGGCTGCGCAAGAACCCGGGCCCGGTCATTACCGATAACCACAAAGTGGCGCCGCCGTCCCGCGAGTCCATGAAAGCGAACATGGAAGAGCTGATCCACCACTTCAAGCTCTTCACTGAAGGCATGCATGTTCCCGCCGGCGAAGTTTACGCCGCGGTCGAGCATCCGAAGGGCGAGTTCGGCGTGTACGCCGTGTCCGACGGAGCCAACAAGCCCTATCGTCTCAAGTTGCGCGCACCGGGTTTTGCCCACCTTGCCGCCATGGACGAAATGTCGCGCGGTCATCTGATCGCCGATGTGGTTGCCATTATCGGCACCATGGATGTCGTGTTTGGCGAGATTGATCGCTGAATGCCAACGGAATTTCGAATCAATCGGGTGTGGCCATAAGATGCTGAGCCAGGAATCCTTGAAGAAAATCGACCAGGAGGTCGCGAAGTATCCTCCGGACCAGAAGCAGTCTGCCGTCATGGGTGCCTTGCGCATCGCCCAGATGGAGAAAGGCTGGCTGGCGAAGGAGACGATTGCTTTCGTGGCCGACTACCTGGAGATGCCCGCCATTGCAGCCTATGAGGTGGCGAGCTTCTACAACATGTACGACCTCGAGCCGGTCGGTGCGCACAAGATCACCGTGTGCACCAATCTGCCCTGTGCGTTGTCCGGTGGCGTCCACGCCGCTGAATACGTCAAGCAGAAGCTGGGCATCGATTTCAACGAGACGACACCTGACGGCAAATTCACGCTCAAAGAGGGTGAGTGCATGGGCGCCTGTGGCGACGCTCCGGTGTTGCTGTTGAACAACCACAAGATGTGCAGCTGGATGACGACTGAAAAGATCGACCAGATGCTGGCGGAGCTGGCTGAACAATGAGCGCAAGAAACCTCATTCTCGCCGACCTCGACGGCGATCGTACCTGGCGACTTCAGGACTACATCAAGCGCGGCGGATACGAAGCGCTCAAGCGCATCATCGCCGACAAGATGTCCCCGGCCGACGTGATTGCCGAGGTGAAGACCTCCGTGCTGCGCGGTCGCGGCGGTGCGGGCTTCCCGACGGGGCTGAAGTGGAGCTTCATGCCCAACTCCTTCCCGGGCGACAAGTATCTGGCCTGTAACTCGGATGAAGGCGAACCGGGTACCTTCAAGGATCGCGACATCCTGCGTTACAACCCGCACACCGTGATCGAAGGCATGACGATTGCCGCTTACGCGATGGGCTGTAGCCGCGGTTACAACTACATCCACGGCGAGATCTTCGAAGTCTATGAGCGCTTCGAAGAGGCCCTTGCAGAGGCGCGTGAAGCCGGGCTGCTGGGCAAGAACATTCTCGGTTCTGATTTCAGCTTCGATCTCTTCGCGCATCACGGCTACGGTGCCTACATCTGCGGTGAAGAGACTGCGCTGCTCGAATCCATCGAGGGCAAGAAAGGGCAGCCTCGATTCAAGCCGCCGTTCCCGGCGAGCTATGGTCTGTATGGCAAGCCCACCACCATCAACAACACCGAGACCTTTGCGTCCGTGCCCTTCATCATGAAGGATGGTGGCGAGACCTTCCTGAACTACGGCAAGCCCAACAACGGCGGTACCAAGATCTTCTCGATCTCCGGTCACGTGAACAAGCCGGGCAACTATGAAATCGAGATGGGAACACCGTTCTCGGAGTTGCTCGAGATGGCCGGCGGCATGCGCGGCGGTCGCAAGCTCAAGGCGGTGATTCCGGGGGGGTCCTCTGCGCCCGTGGTTCCTGCCGACATCATGATGGACTGCACCATGGATTACGACTCGATCTCCAAGGCGGGATCGATGCTCGGTTCAGGTGCCGTCATCGTCATGGACGAGACCACGTGCATGGTCAAGGCGCTTGAGCGTCTGTCCTACTTCTATTTCGAAGAATCCTGCGGTCAATGCACGCCGTGCCGGGAAGGTACCGGCTGGCTCTATCGCGTGGTGCACCGGATCGAACACGGCCTTGGCCGTCCGGACGACCTGGATCTGCTCAACAGCGTAACGACCAACATCATGGGCCGTACGATCTGCGCGCTGGGTGATGCCGCGTCCATGCCGGTTCAGAGTTTCGTGAAGCACTTCGGCGACGAATTCGCCTATCACATCGAACACAAGAAATGTCTCGTGCCTGAAGACGTCCAGTACGAAGGCAGCAAAATCTACGTAGGTCCGACATGCTAGAAATCGAGATCGACGGCAAGCTGATTGAGGTAGAAGACGGCAGCACCGTGATGGATGCGGCCGCGAAGGTGGGGGCCTACATCCCGCACTTCTGCTACCACAAGAAGCTTTCAATTGCCGCCAACTGCCGCATGTGTCTGGTTCAGGTCGAAAAAGCGCCCAAGCCGCTGCCCGCCTGTGCCACTCCGGTCACGGCCGGCATGAAGGTGTCCACGCACTCCGATATGGCCGTCAAGGCGCAGAAAGGGGTGATGGAGTTCCTGCTGATCAACCACCCGCTGGATTGCCCGATCTGCGATCAGGGCGGTGAGTGTCAGCTTCAGGATCTGGCGGTGGGCTACGGTTCGAGCGGCTCGCGCTACGAAGAAGAAAAGCGCGTCGTGTTCAACAAGAATCTCGGCCCGCTGGTGTCGACCGATATGACCCGGTGCATCAACTGCACTCGCTGTGTCCGCTTCACGAGTGAAATCGCTGGCGAGATGGAACTGGGGCAGGCCTTCCGGGGCGAGCATGCCGAAATCATGCCGTTCATCGAGAAGACCGTCGATTCGGAGCTTTCCGGCAACATCATCGATCTGTGTCCCGTCGGCGCGCTCACGTCCAAGCCGTTCCGCTTCGCGGCGCGTACTTGGGAGCTCTCCCGCCGCAAATCGGTCAGTCCGCATGATTCCCTTGGAAGCAACCTGATCGTTCAGGTCAAGCATGATCAGGTCAAGCGTGTTCTGCCCTTCGAAAACGAAGAGATCAACGAGTGCTGGCTCTCGGATCGTGACCGTTTCAGCTATGAAGGGCTGAATGTCTCGACCCGGCTGAAGCGACCGATGATTCGTCAGGGTGACGAATGGCGCGAAACGGACTGGCAGGCTGCCCTTGAATTTGTTGGAAACAAATTGAAGAGTGTTGTTGCCGGTGCGGGTGCGGACCAGATCGGCGCCTTGGCGTCTGCGGCCTCGACGGTGGAGGAACTGTTCCTTCTGCAAAAATTCATGCGGGCCCAGGGCTCCGACAACGTCGACTTCCGTCTCCGTCAAACCGACTTCTCTGCCGATGGCAGCACTCAGGGTGCGCCATGGCTCGGCATGCCGATTGCCGGTGTGTCAGATCTAAATCGCTTGCTGGTGGTGGGCTCCAATCTGCGCAAGGATCATCCCTTGCTGGCCCAGCGTGTTCGCCAGGCGGCCAAACGCGGTCTGAAGGTCATGAGTCTTCATCCCACGGCTGACGAATGGCTCTTGCCGGTCGCCGCCCGTCTGCAGCCCAAGCCCTCGGAGATGGTGGCAGCGCTGGCTTCCGTGGTGAAGGCGCTTGCTGATGCCAAAGGCCAGGCAGTGTCCAGCGATATCGCCGGTTTGATGCCGGCGCAGATCGGTGATCAGTCGAAGGCCATTGCAGAGCTCTTCATGTCAGGCCAAAAGGCAGCGGTCTGGATTGGTAACTACGGTTCGCAGCATCCGCAAGCTGCGGCGCTGCGCCGCCTTGCACAAGAGATTGCAAACCTGACGGGTGCCGCTCATGGTGTGATCGGTGAGGCCGCCAACAGTGTGGGTGGCTACCTGGCTAACGCGATTCCGTCCGGAGCAGGCAAGAACGCCGCTGCCATGATCGCCTCGCCACTGAAAGCGTACGTGTTGCTCGGTATGGAGCCTTCACTCGATTGCGCTCAGGGCAGTGCAGCGACGCAGGCGATCAGCTCAGCTGACTTCGTGGTCTCCATGACCTCGTTCGATACCCCCGAATTGCGCGCGATCAGTCACGTCATGCTCCCGGTTTCCCCGTTCTCGGAAACCTCCGGCACGTTCGTGAGCACGGAAGGACGCGCCCAGAGTTTCGTCGCTGTGGCCAAGCCGCTTGGTGACACGCGTCCGGCGTGGAAGGTACTGCGCGTCCTCGGCAACCTGCTCGGACTCGATGGTTTTGCGTACAACGATTCCGAGGCCGTTCGCCGAGAGGCCATCGGTGAAGCGAGTGATGTGGCCGGACGTCTGGGCAACGACATCGATGGCGTGAATTTCAGTGATGTAGCACCGCTTGAAGGTATCGAACGGGTAGCCGAAGTACCGATCTACGCCGGCGATGCTCTAGTCCGTCGCGCACCGGCCTTGCAGAAGACGGCGGATGCCAAGGCACCGAGCGTTCGTGCCAACGCTGAGACCCTTTCAATGCTTGGTCTTTCATCCGGTGACATGGTCGTTGTCAAGAGTGCGAACGGACAGACCAGCCTAAAGGCTGAACTCGACGAGACCGTCGCGGGCGGGTGTGTCCGTGTGGCGACGGCATCTGAATCCACGGCGGCCCTTGGAGTGCCGACTGGTGCTGTGACGGTGGAGCGCGCCTGATGGAATTTCTGACTTCATTCCCCGATAACTATCCCCAGACCTGGACCGCGGTCTACACGCTGATCAAGATCGTCGCGATCATTGCGCCGCTCATGATTGCGGTTGCGTACCTGACGCTCGCAGAGCGTAAGGTGATCGGCTGGATGCAGGTGCGTATCGGTCCGAACCGTGTGGGGCCGCTGGGTCTGCTGCAACCGATCGCCGATGGCGTCAAGCTGTTGCTCAAGGAGATCCTCTTCCCCTCCACGAGTAGCAAGGGCCTGTTCATCATCGGTCCGATCCTGGCCATCGCACCTTCTCTGGCCGCCTGGGCGGTGGTGCCGTTCTGGGACGGCGGTGTGCTCGCAGACGTTGATGCCGGTTTGCTTTTCCTGCTCGCGATCACCTCGCTTGAAGTGTACGGTGTGATCATCGCTGGATGGGCGTCCAACTCGAAATATCCGTTCCTGGGATCGCTGCGTGCAGCCGCTCAGATGGTGTCCTACGAAGTGTCGATGGGTTTCGCACTGGTGTGCGTGTTGATGATCTCCTCATCGCTCAATCTTTCCGACATCGTTCGGTCGCAGGGCACTGGCCAGTTCGCGGACATGGGGCTGGGCTTCCTGAGCTGGAACTGGTTGCCGCTGCTGCCGATGTTCATCGTCTACATCATTTCAGGTATCGCCGAGACAGGACGCGCACCGTTTGACGTGATCGAAGGCGAATCCGAAATCGTTGCCGGACACATGGTCGAATACTCAGGCATGAGCTTCGCACTCTTCTTCCTGGCGGAATACGCCAACATGTGGCTCGTGGCCGTGCTCACCTCGCTTCTGTTCCTGGGTGGCTGGCTCTCCCCGGTGGGCTTTCTCCCCGACGGTTTCTGGTGGCTGGCCATCAAGGCATCGGCGATCATCTTCATTTTCCTGTGGGCGCGTGCGACCTTTCCGCGCTTCCGCTACGACCACATCATGCGACTGGGCTGGAAAGTGTTCATTCCGGTGACGCTGGCGTGGGTCCTTGTAACCGCAGTGTGGATCATGTCCCCGCTGTCGATCTGGAAATAAGAGAGGCTCGAGATGGGTGCAAAGGATTTTCTCGGCAGCCTTCTTCTGAAGGAATTGTTCAAGGGTATGGCAGTGACCGGTCGTCATCTGTTTGCCCGCAAGATCACGGTTCAGTTTCCGGAAGAGAAAACACCGCAGAGCCCGCGTTTTCGTGGTCTCCACGCGCTGCGTCGCTATCCCAATGGTGAAGAACGTTGCATCGCGTGCAAATTGTGCGAGGCCGTCTGCCCGGCCATGGCGATCACGATCGAATCCGATCAGCGGGACGATGGCTCGCGTCGAACGACACGTTATGACATCGACCTGACCAAGTGCATTTTCTGTGGTTTCTGCGAAGAAGCCTGTCCGGTCGATGCCATCGTGGAAACGCGTGTCTTCGAATACCACGGCGAGAAGCGGGGCGATCTCTATTACACCAAGCAGATGCTGCTGGCAGTGGGTGATCGCTATGAAGATCAGATCGCCAAGGATCGCGCCGTCGAGGCGAAATTCAGGTAAGTACAAGGGGGCAGTAACGCCTCCGGAGACATCCGAACATGGAATTCAAGACTGTCGTTTTTTTCGTGCTGGCTACGGTAATGGTGCTTGCCGCGCTGCGCGTCATCACCGCCCGAAACCCGGTGCACGCAGCATTGTTTCTGGTGCTGACCTTCTTTAATGCAGGTGGTATCTGGCTGATTCTGCAGGCCGAGTTTCTGGCCATCATGCTGGTGATGGTGTATGTCGGCGCTGTCATGGTGCTGTTCCTTTTCGTGGTGATGATGCTCGACATCAACGTTGACCGATTGCGTGAAGGATTCTGGAGCTATCTGCCGGTGGGCGCCGTGGTCGGTGTCATCATGCTGGCCGAGATGGTGCTCGTGCTTTCAGGTCCCTATTTCGGGCTCGACAACATGCCGGAGCCGCCGGCTGCGGCAGGTGACTACAGCAACACGCGCGCACTGGGGCGAATTCTGTACACCGAGTACGTTTATCCGTTCGAACTGGCATCGCTGGTGCTGCTCGTTGCAATGATCGCCGCTGTTGCGCTCACTTTGCGCCAGCGCAAGGACAGCAAGTACGTGCAGCCGTCCGAGCAGATTGCCGTCAAGCGGGCCGACCGGATCGAGGTGATCTCGATGCCGGCGGAAAAAGAATAACGAAGCGGCCGACCGCTTAGGGAGTCATTTCAGATGCTTTCGCTTTCCCACTTTCTCATTCTGGGCGCGGTGCTGTTCGCGATCAGTGTGGTGGGTATCTTCCTGAACCGGAAGAACCTCATCGTGCTGCTGATGGCGATCGAGCTGATGCTGCTATCGGTCAATATGAACTTCGTGGCCTTCTCCCATTACCTGGGTGATCTGGCCGGTCAGATTTTCGTGTTCTTCATCCTCACCGTGGCCGCAGCGGAAGCTGCCATCGGCCTCGCCATCCTGGTGGTGCTGTTCCGCAATCTGCGCACCATTCATGTGGATGATCTGGATAGCCTCAAGGGTTAAGGAAGCGTCTCGATGTCGGAAATGCAGAGTCTCTATCTGGTCGTACCGTTGGCCCCTCTGGTCGGTGCGATTCTGGCCGGTCTGTTTGGCAAAGCCATCGGCCGTACCGGTGCACATATCGTGACGATCCTGGGGGTGGCGATTGCCTTCGTCGCTTCGTTCCTGATCTTCCAGGATGTGCAGGCGGGTAACACCTTCAATGGCACGGTCTACACTTGGGCGACCAGCGGCAGTCTGACTTTCGAAGTCGGTTTCCTGATCGACGAGCTCACCGTGATGATGATGCTCGTGGTGACCTTCGTGTCGCTCATGGTGCATATCTATACCATTGGCTACATGCATGAAGATCCGGGCTACCAGCGCTTCTTCAGCTACATCTCGCTCTTCACTTTCTCCATGCTGATGCTGGTGATGTCGAACAACTTCCTGCAGTTGTTCTTCGGCTGGGAAGCCGTGGGTCTGGTGTCCTACCTGCTGATTGGCTTCTGGTATACCAAGCCGACTGCCATCTTCGCCAACATGAAGGCCTTCCTGGTGAACCGTGTGGGTGACTTCGGTTTCCTCCTCGGGATCGGCCTGATCGCCGCCTACACCGGCAGCCTGAATTACGCCGAGGTATTCGCTCAGGCGGACGCTCTGTCTGCCAAGACCATTGAGCTGTTTCCGGGTTCGCCGTGGCTGCTGATCAGCGTGATCTGCATCTGCCTGTTCATCGGTGCCATGGGTAAATCCGCCCAGGTACCGCTGCACGTCTGGCTGCCGGATTCCATGGAAGGTCCGACCCCGATTTCGGCACTGATTCACGCAGCCACCATGGTGACGGCCGGTATCTTCATGGTCGCGCGCATGTCGCCGCTGTTCGAACTGTCCGAGACCGCACTGTCCTTCGTCCTTGTGATCGGCGCGACGACAGCTCTGTTCATGGGTTTCCTGGGCATCATCCAGAACGACATCAAACGTGTGGTGGCCTATTCCACGCTCTCACAGCTCGGCTACATGACGGTTGCACTCGGTGTGTCGGCCTATTCGGCTGCGGTGTTCCATCTGATGACGCACGCCTTCTTCAAAGCGCTGCTGTTCCTGGGCGCCGGCTCCGTGATCATTGGCATGCATCATGATCAGGACATGCGCAATATGGGTGGCCTTCGCAAGTACATGCCGATCACCTGGATCACGTCCTTGCTCGGCTCCCTTGCCCTGATCGGCTTCCCCTTCCTGTCCGGTTTCTACTCGAAAGACTCGATCATCGAAGCAGTGCATTTCTCCAGCATCCCGGGTGCCGGCTATGCCTACTTCTGTGTCATTGCGGGCGTGTTTGTGACCGCTTTCTACTCTTTCCGGATGTATTTCCTCGTGTTCCACGGTGAGGAGCGATTCGGCAAGGCGCATGACGATCACCATGCCCACGAGGATGCGCATGACGACCATGGCGACGATCATCATCATGGCTTGGCGCCGGGCCAGAAGCCCCATGAAAGCCCGATGGTGGTCTGGCTTCCGCTGGTCCTGCTCGCGATTCCGTCCGTTTTGGTGGGCTTCTTTACCATCGAACCGATGCTCTTCGGTGAATGGTTCAAGAATGCGATCTATATCGCTCCGGCGCATGACACCATCGGTGAGCTGGCCAACGAGTTTCATGGCCCGGTCGCCATGGCGGTCCATGGCCTGCAAACGCTGCCCTTCTGGCTGGCAATGGGTGGCGTAGCACTGTCCTATTTCTTCTACATGATCGCGCCGCAGATTCCGGCTGCCATCATGCGTACCTTCAAGCCGATCTACGTCTTGCTCGACAACAAGTACTACTTCGACAAGTTCAACGAGACTTTCTTCGCTGGTGGTGCCCGCTTGCTGGGCAAGGGGCTCTTCAAGGGCGGCGACCAGGGCCTCATCGATGGTCTGGTCATCAACGGCACGGCCCGGTCGGTCAGCCTGATCGCACAGCTGAGCCGACTGTTCCAGTCCGGCCATATTTACCAGTACGCCTTCTCGATGATCATCGGTGTGTGCATTCTCCTGTCGCTGTGGTTCAGCGTCATCTGAGTGCGTCATGCGAACGGTTTTTAACAAGAATCAAACGCGCCAGGCTGGCGCCATGAACGGATAGTAGCGATGACGGGTATGCCTTTCCTTAGCCTCGCGATTTGGGTGCCGATCATCGGTGGCCTGCTGGTGCTTGCCACTGGTTCCGATCGCAACGCGCCCATGGCGCGCTCACTGGCCCTGCTGGTCTCGGTGGTCGGATTCCTTGTCACGATCCCGCTCTATACCGGTTTCGATACCGCCACCTCGAACATGCAGTTCGTGGAACAGGCCAGCTGGATACCCGCCTTCAACATCAGTTACTACCTTGGTGTTGACGGGTTGTCCGTGCTGTTCGTCCTGCTCAACAGCTTCATCACCGTCCTTGTGGTCGTTGCCGGCTGGCAAGTGATCCAGAGCAAGGTGGGTCAGTACATGGCGGCCTTCCTGATCATGTCGGGTCTGCTCAACGGTATTTTCTCCGCACTCGACGGCGTGCTTTTCTATGTCTTCTTCGAAGCGTCGCTGATCCCGCTGTACCTCATCATCGGTGTCTGGGGTGGGCCGAACCGCGTGTATGCGGCTTTCAAGTTCTTCCTCTATACCCTGGCGGGTTCGTTGCTGATGCTGGTGGCACTGATCTATCTGTTCATGCAGAGCGGTAGCTTCAACATCCTCGAATGGCACGACCTGCGCATTGGTATGGAGGCGCAGAGCCTGATGTTCTGGGCATTCCTGATCGCATTCGCGGTGAAGGTGCCGATGTGGCCGGTGCACACATGGCTGCCGGATGCCCACGTGGAAGCGCCCACCGGCGGTTCCGTGGTGCTGGCCGCGATCGGTCTGAAGCTGGGTGCCTACGGTTTCCTGCGCTTTACGCTGCCGATCCTTCCGGACGCCTCCCAGGCAATGGCGCCGCTGATCATTACCCTGTCCCTGATCGCTGTCGTCTATATCGGTTTCGTGGCCCTGATCCAGACGGACATGAAAAAGCTGGTGGCGTACTCCTCGATCGCCCACATGGGTTTCGTGACGCTGGGCTTCTTCATTTTCAATCCGCTGGGAGTCGAAGGCGCGCTCGTGCAGATGATCTCCCACGGCTTCGTGTCGGGCGCCATGTTCCTTTGCATCGGTGTGCTTTACGACCGCATGCACTCACGCAAGATTGCGGACTATGGTGGCGTGGTCAATACCATGCCGAAGTTCGCGGCCTTCTTCATGCTCTTCGCCATGGCCAATGCAGGCCTGCCAGGCACCAGCGGCTTCGTGGGTGAATTCATGGTTGCCCTTGGCGCCGTGCAGTACAACTTCTGGGTGGCCTTTGTCGCCGCCACCACGCTGATCGTGGGCGCTGCCTACACGCTGTGGATGTACAAGCGGGTGGTGTTCGGTGCGGTGGCCAACGAAAACGTGGCCAAGCTCGAGGACATCAACAATCGCGAGTTCGCGTTCCTTGCCGTGCTCGCAGCCTGCACCTTGATCATGGGTATTTATCCGTTGCCGGTTACCGAAGTCATGCATGCCTCGGTCAATAACCTGCTGCAACACGTCGCGACGAGCAAGCTCTGAGCGTCCAGCTGAATAAGATACTGGGATTGGTCTGACGATGAACTTTGTAGTCCCCGATTTTGCGCCTGCCGCCACCGAACTGTTCGTGGCAGGAATGTCGCTGGTCATCTTGCTGCTGACCGTCTTTGCTCGCCAGTCGGCGCGTAACCTGGGTTACATGCTGACCCAGCTCACCCTGATCGTGGCTGCATTGATCACCATCTTCACCATGGATGGTCAGATCAAGACGACGCTCAGCGACATGTACGTCGATGATCTCTTCGGTGACGTGGTCAAAGTGCTGATCTGCTTTGCCGTCGTGACTGCACTCATCTACGGTCGAGGCTATGCGGCCGACCGTGGGTTCGACAAGCCCGAGTATCACCTGCTGGCGCTGTTCTCAACGCTGGGCATGATGGTGATGACGTCTGCGAATCACTTCCTGACCATCTACATCGGTCTCGAGATGCTGTCCCTTTCCCTTTACGCCATGGTGGCCCTTGACCGCGATTCGGCACGCAGTACCGAAGCAGCGATGAAGTATTTCATCCTCGGCGCGTTGGCATCGGGTCTGCTGCTCTACGGGATGTCGATGATCTACGGCGCGACCGGCAATCTGTCACTGGGTGGCATCAGCCAGGCCATCTACAACCAGTCGGCAGCACTCGATGGTGTCTCGAGCATGACGGTGCTGACGCTTGGTCTGGTATTCGTGGTCGCAGGTCTGGCCTTCAAGTTCGGTGTTGTGCCGTTCCACATGTGGGTTCCTGACGTCTATCACGGGGCGCCGACGTCGGTGACGCTGCTGATCGGCTCCGCACCCAAACTGGCTGCCTTTGCCATGGCGATTCGTTTGCTGGTCGGTGGCATGCTGGATCTGGCGGAGCACTGGCAGACGATGCTCATGATCATGGCGGTCGCCTCCCTAGTGCTCGGAAACATTGCGGCGATCGCGCAGAGCAACCTGAAGCGGATGCTGGCCTATTCGGGCATCTCTCACATGGGTTTCGTCTTCCTTGGCCTGCTTTCCGGCGTGGTCGACGGTAATCAGGATCTCATCCTGTCCGCATACAGCTCTGCGATGTTCTACGCTGTGGCTTATGTGGTCATGAGCCTGGCGTCATTCGGAATTCTGATCCTGTTGTCGCGGTCCGGGTTCGAGGCTGAAGAGATCGTCGATCTCAAAGGCCTGAACAAGCGCAGTTCGTGGTTTGCCGCCATGATGATGATCATCATGTTCTCGATGGCGGGTATTCCGTTCTTCGTGGGCTTCTTTGCCAAGATGTCGATTCTTCAATCACTTGTGGCCGCCGACATGGTCTGGCTCGCAGTGTTTGCAGTGCTCATGTCGTTGATCGGTGCCTTCTACTACCTGCGCGTGGTCAAGGTCATGTACTTTGACGATCCGGTCGATACGATGCCGATTCATTCTGCGCCGGATGTCCGCGTGCTGCTGTCGGTCAACTGTCTGGCAATTGCCGTGCTCGGTTTGCTGCCGCAGCAGCTGATTGCCCTGTGTCAGCAGGCGCTGGTGCTCAGCCTGCCGCTGTAAGCATCCAGGGTTAGAATCGACGCCGTGGAGCCGAGAGGCTTCACGGCGTTTTTGTTTGATTGCCTCAGAGGAGACTGTGGTCGTGCTCAAGACCAATGAAGATGCCCTGA
The DNA here is from genome assembly GCF_017309585.1 of Nitrogeniibacter aestuarii. Lineage (NCBI taxonomy): Bacteria > Pseudomonadati > Pseudomonadota > Betaproteobacteria > Rhodocyclales > Zoogloeaceae > Nitrogeniibacter > Nitrogeniibacter aestuarii. The sequence continues at coordinate 2,147,943 of NZ_CP071321.1, forward strand.
CCGAAACCCAGCTTGAGACCGAGCAGGTCTTTGACGGGGTCCTGTTGAACGTGCATCGTGACAAAGTCCGCCTGCCGGACGGCAAGACCGGGATCCGAGAATACATTACGCACCCGGGGGCCGTAGCGATCATCGCCATCTTGCCGGATGGGCGACTGATCTTTGAACGACAGTACCGCTATCCGCTGCATCGCGCCTTTCTGGAAATTCCCGCCGGCAAGATCGACGCGGGTGAGGCCATTGAAGCGTGCGCACGGCGCGAGCTGCGCGAAGAGACGGGCTACGAGGCGGCATCCTGGGAGCATGTGGGGGTCATGCATCCGTGCATTGGCTATTCAAATGAGCGCATCGAGGTTTTCATCGCGCGCGATCTGACCCATGTGGGTCACGCCTGGGATGAAGGTGAATTTCTGGAACTGTTGTCCTTGAGTCTTGATGAAGTCCGTGCGGCGGTCTCGGCGGGCGAAATCACCGACGGCAAGACCATGACCGCGCTATTCATGGCGCTGGATCGACTGGTCTGAAAATGCGTTCAGGCGGGCCGTGACGGTCCGCGGCCCACTCAGCAGGACGGCAGGTGAGTGGGGCGCATCAAGGAAAAAACCCGTGGCCTTGGCCACGGGTTTTTTACTTCGGCGTTGCTATGTTGCGGTCTTCAACCGCAGGTGCCGACCGCGCCGCAGGCCGTGCAGAAGTCGCAGCCATCCTTGCGGATCATGGAATAGTTGCCACACTCAGGACACAGGGAGCCTTGCATGAGCTTGGGCTCGTTGTCGTCGCGCGGCGCTTCGAGAATGCCCATTTCCTGCACCGGATAGCCTTTCTCGTCCAGCACGCCCAGCATGGCGTAACGGTGGATGATCAGCTGCGCCAGGTAGGCCACGGTCGAGGGGTAGTTCTGCTGCTTGCGCGAGCCCGGCACGAAGGCCATGAAGTCACCCAGCGGTTCCGGATAATCCACCAGCTTGCGCAGCTTCATGCCGATCCAGGCCGGATCCATGACACGCATGTCGAGCGACAGGATACGGGCCAGACCATCCAGGGCGCGCGGGTAGTTGCCCGACAGCCACATGGAGTAGGGGCGGGTGACGCCGTCCGGTAGGGTGATTTCCTTGATGCCGAGCACGAAGTCTTCGCCAGTAGCCGGGTTGTTGATATCCACGGTCCAGGACAGGGTGCCGTCGGTACCGGTCTTCGGCTCCTGCAGGCTGAACAGGGAGTCGAGCACCGGCGTGGGGCCCTCGACTTCCAGTGCACCGAGTTTCTCCGCACGGTAGTTCACCACCTGTGCGAACGCGGCCACCGCGCCGGGTACCAGCTTCTTCTCGCCATGCGGCGGGAAGGCCATTTCGAAGGACTTTTCGCCGATGGTACGGGACAGGGTCTCGAGCTTGAGCTTGAGCCAGCCACGGTCGTTGGCACGCATGTCCATGGACAGGGTCTTGGCGACCGCACCGAGGCCACGTGGCTGATCGGCACCGTTGACCCAGACTTCGAACGGGAAGGCACCCTGGCCGTTGTTCTCCATGTGGCCCACGAACAGGGCGAACTCCCCTTGCGGGGTGGAGAGCATGTAGGTCCAGGCGGAATTGCCGTCCGGGCATTCGGGGCGGCCCGGCCAGCGCAGGGATGAGAGCACCGGCGCCGGCAGATTCTTGATCGCCAGACGCTTGTTGGCATCGGTGATCTCGACGTCCTGCGGGGACTTGTTCTCTTCGCTGGTAGTGCTGGACGAGACAGACAGCACGGAACCGAGCACCGAGTTCGGCCGATAGGTGGCCAGACCCTTCAGGCCGGCTTTCCAGGCCGTCAGGTAGAGGTCTTCAAAGTCGGCATACGGGTAGTCGGCCGGCACATTCACCGTCTTGGAGATGGACGTGTCGATGTACGGAGCCACGGCAGCGACCATATCCTTGTGAGCTTGCGCGGAAATTTCCAGCGCAGTCACGAAGGACTCGGGCAGCTTGTCGACGTTGCCGCCCATATGGCGGAACAGACGCCACGCGTAATCCTCGACCGCGTACTCCTTGAAGGTACCGTCCGCCATACGCTTGCGGCGGGTGTAGGTATAGGAGAAGGGCGGTTCGATGCCGTTGGAGGCGTTATCCGCGAAGGCCAGCGAGATGGTGCCGGTCGGGGCGATGGACAGCAGGTGCGAGTTGCGGATGCCGTGCTTGCGGATCTCGTCCTTGACCTTGTTGGGCAGGCGCGAGGCAAAGTTGCCGCCGGACAGGTACATATCGGCGTTGAAAAGCTTGAAGGCGCCGCGCTCCTTGGCCAACTCGACGGAGGCGAGGTAGGACTGATCACGCATGAACTCGGAAATCTTGGTGGCCATCTCGCGGGCACGCTGGGTGTCATAACGCAGGCCGAGCATGGCCAGGGCATTGCCCAGGCCAGTGAAACCCAGACCCACGCGACGCTTGGACTGGGCTTCTTCGTGCTGCTGTTCGAGCGGCCAGTGCGTGGCTTCGAGCACGTTGTCGAGCATGCGGGTGGACGTTGCCACCACCTTGGCAAAACCGTCGAAGTCGAACTTGGCCTTGTCACTGAACGGTTCGCGCACGAACGGCGTCAGGTTGATCGAACCCAGGCAGCAGCAGCCATACGGCGGCAGCGGTTGTTCGGCGCACGGGTTGGTGGCCTCGATGGTTTCGCAGTAGTAGAGGTTGTTGTCGCGGTTGATGCGATCCAGGAACAGGATGCCCGGCTCGGCGTGGTCGTAGGTGGACTTCATCACCTGATCCCACAGTTCGCGAGCACGGACCTTGCGATACACCCACTGACCGTCGTCGCGCTGGAATGCGCCGGCTTCCTTGACTTCGTCCGTCGGCTCGGCCACGTGGGCCAGCTCGATCTCGGTATCGTCTTCGACGGCTTGCATGAAAGCGTCGGTGACCCCGAGAGAAATGTTGAAGTTGGTCAGGTCGCCTTCATCCTTGGCGTGGATGAATTCCTCGATGTCCGGGTGGTCACAGCGCAGCACACCCATCTGGGCGCCACGACGGGCGCCTGCGGACTCGACGGTCTCGCAGGAGCGGTCGAACACGCGCATGTAGGAGACCGGACCGGACGCGTTGGACTGGGTGCCCTTGACCAGCGCGCCCTTCGGGCGAATGGAGGAGAAATCGTAGCCAACACCACCACCGCGGCGCATGGTCTCGGCCGCTTGAGCCAGCGCGGTGTAGATGCCCGGACGGCCGTCGATGGATTCGGTCACGGAATCGCCGACCGGCTGCACGAAGCAGTTGATCAGCGTGGCCGCCAGTTTGGTGCCGGCAGCAGAGTTGATACGGCCTGCGGGAACGAAACCCTTTTCCTGGGCTTCGTAGAACTTGGCTTCCCAGTGGGCACGTTTGTCTTCAGTTTCGACGGCAGCCAGGGCATGGGCCACGCGACGGCGCACGGCTTCGATGCTCTGTTCGTCTCCCTTGGCGTACTTCTCGAGCAGCACCTCGCCGGAAATCTCCTGGGCTTCCAGCGTGCTGGCATCGGCAATCTTTTTCTGGTCTTGGGCGGCTTTGCTCATTGTCTGTGTCTCATCCCTCGATACGAATAGGCGACTTCATTGGAACGGCGACAAGGATAACCCCATGATCTGGGAAAAGCAAAAAATATAAAACATCAAAAAAACAATCACTTATCGTTATTTGTTGTAGTGTGCATTTTTTTGGTGCTACTAGATATAGTAGTGCGTTTTTTGCCGTTTTGCGCTGCAAAACGCAAGATAATCAGTCGCTTGGCGATGACTTCTGAGCTGGAAGTGCAGCTTTCGGACCTACTGCCGACCGTTCGTCGATGACATAAAGTTTTTCTTATCACCAAAACTGTGCGCGTCTAATCCATGCAATTGACATGGTTTTTGGCAATCACACGACGCATGCACTCAAGGCGGTCGTTGCCCGTGCCGTAATTCCTTCGAGTTCCCTGACTTGTGAGCCTGCGCGAGGCAATGACCACCGCCGATTCCCGTTACGTCACGCCGGATCAACTGAGATCCGGTCTCTTCGTTCATCTTGACCTGCCCTGGTTCAAGCATCCATTCACGTTCTCGAGCTTCCGCATTGTCAGCCAGAGCCAGATCACGGAAATTCGTGGCCTCGGGCTGAGTCGAGTGCGGATCGATCTGACGCAGTCCGACGATGCTGCACTCCAGGCCCTGGATGCCACCGAGGCAGCCGACGAGCCGGCAGTCGCTGAGGCTGGAGCCGACGAGCCGGTGCCCGAGGTGGCACCGGAAGTGGCTGAACGCATGGCGCGCCTGACCGAGCGGCGCAGGCGGGTTTCGGAAGTCGAGCGCGCCTTCATGAAGGCCGCCAATGTAATGCGCAACATCAACCAGAACCTGTTCGCACAGCCGCAGGTGTGCCTCGAAGAGGTGGGGGGGCTCGTGGGCGAGATGGTGGCAGCGTTGCTCGATTCGCCGGAGAGCACCCTGCATGTCATGAGCGAGAAGGCCGGTGGTGAGGATTCGTACTATCACGGCCTGAACACTTCGGTGCTGTGCATGATGCTGGCCAAGGACCTCGGCCTCAGCAACGAGGCAGGCCACATTCTCGGCGTCGGTGCCCTGCTGCATGATCTGGGGCATGTGGACATCCCCGACAAGGTGCTCAAGAAGCGCGACGCCCTCACACGAGCCGAGCAGGACTTGCGCAACATGCACTGCGAATACGGCGTCAAGCGCGGCGCTCAGATCGGGCTCTCGAAGCCGGTGCTGAAAATCATTGCCCAGCACCACGAATATGCGGACGGAACCGGTTTCCCCGCACGACTCAAAGGTGAGCAGATCGATCCGCTCGCGCGCATCGTGGCGCTGGTCAATCACTACGACAACCTGTGCAACCCGGTTGACCTCACCAAGGCACTCACACCCCATGAGGCCCTGTCGATGATGTTTGCGCAGCGGCGCCAGAAGTTCGACGCCAAGGTCTTGCAGCTGCTGGTGCGCCGCCTCGGGGTTTATCCGCCGGGCACGATCGTCGTGCTGTCGAATGACGTGATTGCCATGGTGTCCTCGGTCAACTCGCGCTCACCGCTTCGGCCTTGCGTCATTCTGCACGATCCGGACATCCCCAAGGACGAGGCTATGATTCTCGACCTGGAGCAGGAGTCGGGGATCAACATCAGCAAGTCCTTGCGACCGGTTCAACTGCCGGCGGATGTCTACGACTATCTGAGCCCGCGCAAGCGGGTGACCTATTTCTTCGACGCAGAACAGTCTGACCCGGCACGCTCATGAGTTCGCTTTCTGATCTCGCCCTCATGCTCGACGGTTCCCATGAGTTGCTCATGGTGGTGGAGGCGGCTGACCTGAGCATTCGTGACGCCAACCGGGCGGCCATGTCTGCACTGGGGCTCACTCGGGACGAACTTATCGGCAAGCCGATCACCGATCTGGAGTGTGCGCTCACCGATGTTTTCTATTGGGAAGAGGTGCGCGCGGGCGCCGCAGGTGACCTGCGCGATGCCGAAGGGCTCTATCAGCGCGCGGATGGCGGTCTCATCCCGGTGCGAAAGTGGGTGCGCCGCGTGGGCGATGCACTCGTGATTCGCGCCGAGGACGACAGCGAGCGCAAAGGGGCCGAAGAGGCCCTGGCCCATCTCACCTCACGCCTTCGGGCAACGCTCGAGGCCACCGCGGACGGGATTCTCATGCTCGACCACAGCGGCAAGATCGCGGGCATGAACCGGCGCTTTGCCCATATGTGGGCCTGCCCGGAAGAGACGCTCATCACCTCCGACGATGCTGCGGTCCTGGGCTGGATACAGCGTCAGGTGGCGCCGGTCGGTGCCGGCCGTTTTGCCGAACTGCTGGGCGATCCCACCGATGACACCGAAACCTTCGACACCTTTTTGCTGATCGACGGACGCAGTTTCGAGTGCAAGTCGCGCCCGGCACGGCATGCGGAACAGATCATCGGCCGCGTGTACTGCTTTACCGATGTGACCGAGCGTTTGCGTGCCGAGCAGGAGCTCATTGCCGCCAAGGACGCCGCCGATGCGGCCAACCGGGCGAAGGGCGACTTTCTGGCCATGATGTCCCACGAGATCCGGACCCCGATGAACGGGGTCATCGGCATGGCTGCGCTGCTCGAAGCCTCAGAGCTCGATGACGAGCAGCGCAGCTACTGCGAAACGATTCGCAGCAGTGGCGAAGCGCTGCTCTCGATCATCAACGACATCCTCGACTATTCCAAGATCGAAGCCAAGAAGCTTTCCCTTGAGATCATGCCCTTCGACCTCGGCGTGATGGTCGATAGTCTGGCCAGGCTGTTTTCCGCCCGGGTCAAGGAAACGGGTGTGGCACTGGTCTGCAATCTGGACCCGGCGATTCCCAAGACCCTGCTCGGAGACGAGGGGCGCCTGCGTCAGATTCTCATCAACCTGGTGGGCAATGCCTTCAAGTTCACGCATGCCGGCCAGGTCTCCGTGACCGTGCGTCTGGCTGCACCGCAGCCGGGAGACGAAGGCAACGATCTGCGCGTTCATGTGTCGGTGCGCGACACCGGCATCGGCATTGGCGAAGAACAGCGCGCGCGGATCTTTGCGCCGTTCGAACAAGCCGACATGTCCACCACGCGTCGCTATGGCGGCACCGGGCTGGGACTGTCAATCTGTCGCATGCTCACTGACCTGATGCAGGGTCAGATCGGGGTGGAAAGCGCGCCCGGGCAGGGCTCCGACTTCTGGTTCAACGTGCGTTTGCGCAAGTCGGGTGGCGTGACGCCCGAGCTGGTCGCTGGTGAAGGCCATGCGCGGCCGGTCTTGCGACGGGGCACGCGTGTGCTGCTGGTCGAGGACAATGCGGTCAACCGCAAGGTGCTGGGCAAATTTCTCGATCGTCTCGGCGTCAATGATGCGGTCGCGGTGGAAGATGGCATCGCCGCCATCGCCGCGTGCTGCGAGGAGACCTTCGATCTCATCTTCATGGACACCCACATGCCCGGGATGGATGGCCTGGAGACCACGCGCAAACTGCGCACTGCCGGTGTCGTTTCGCGCATTATCGGCGTCAGTGCCGATGTGCTGGATGAAGACCGCACAGCCGCCATTCGTGCCGGCATGGATGACTACCTGAGCAAGCCCATTTCATTGCCGGCGCTGGTCGGCGCGATCGAACGCTGGCGCACCAGTCTGGCCGAGGCGGGCGGCAGCGATCGGGATCGAGGTCGCTAGCAGGCTTGCGCTTGGTCAACATGTGCTCCGGTGTTGCCTGTCTAGAATGATGGCATCACAGGAGACAGCCTATGTCCGATTCTGCCTGCGCAGCGCGCGTCGAAAGCGTGATCTTGCGCCATGGCATGCGCCCCGAGGCCTTGCTGCAGATCCTCGTCGAGGTCCAGGCGAACGAAAACTGGATTCCGCCCGACATGCTCACCCTGATTGCGGCCCGCCTCGGTGTGCCGCGCTCACGGGTGGAAGGGGTGGCCGGTTTCTATAGTTTTCTGCACACCCGGCCCGTAGGGCGCTACCGCATTCTGTTCTCGGACAACATCATCGACCAGATGCTTGGCGCCCGTGAGTTGATGGCGCTGATGTGCAGCAAACTCATCGTCGAGCCCGGACGCCTGTCGGAAGACGCTCTGGTGAGCATCGATACAACGTCATGCACCGGCATGGGCGACCAGGGGCCGGCGGTTCTGATCAATGGCCGTGCCATTACGCGGCTCGATCACCAACGCGTGAACGAAGTCTGCGAACTGGTGCGCCAGCAACGCCCGCTCGACGCCTGGCCGCGGCATTACTTCGAGATCAAGGACAACATCCAGCGGCGGGACGATCTGCTGCACGGCGCATTCACCCCGGGGGAAGCCCTTGCACGCGCCATTGCGCTGGGCCGCGAGGCCTGGCTCGGTGAGGTCAAGGCGGCCAACCTGAGGGGGCATGGCGGCGCCGGTTTCACCACGGGCGTGAAGTGGCAGGCCTGTCGCGACGCGCCGGGCGCGCGAAAGGTCATCGTCTGCAATGCCGACGAAGGCGAACCCGGCACGTTCAAGGACCGCGTCCTGCTCGCCAGCTACGCGGATCAGGTCATCGAGGGCATGACACTCGCGGCCTACGCCGTTGGCGCGCAGGAGGGCTTCATCTACCTGCGTGGCGAATATCGTCATTTGCTCGACCATCTGCGTGCGGTGATCGACCGCCGCCGTCATCAGGGACTCCTGGGTTCCGATATTGGTGGGGTGCCCGGTTTCGATTTTGATGTGCTCATCCATCTGGGGGCCGGTGCCTACGTGTGCGGTGAGGAAACCGCACTGATCGAGTCGCTGGAGGGCAAGCGGGGCACGCCACGCATCCGTCCGCCATTCCCGGTGGTCGAGGGGTATCTGCGGCGGCCGACGGTGGTCAACAACGTGGAGACGCTGGCCAAGTGCTGTCTGATTGCCCAACAGGGGGGCGCCGCATTTGCGCACACCGGCACGGCTCAATCCACGGGCACCAAGCTGCTTTCCGTGTCGGGCGATTGCGCACGCCCCGGTGTGTATGAATATCCGTTCGGTGTCACCATCGAGCAGGTGCTCGAAGACGCTGGCGCGTCAGACGCGCAGGCCGTTCAGGTCGGCGGCGCCGCAGGCATCACAGTCGCGCCCTACGAGTTCCGGCGCCGCATTGCCTTTGAAGATGTGCCCACGGCCGGGGCGTTCATGATTTTCGACTCCACCCGCGACATGTTCGAGGTTGCACGCAACTTCGTGCATTTCTTTGCCCATGAATCCTGCGGATTCTGCACGCCGTGCCGGGTGGGGACGACCCTGCTGTGCAAGGCCCTCGACAAGCTGGCCAATGGCTACGGGAGTGCGGCCGACCTTACCGAGATCGATGATCTCGACCGTCTGCTCAAGAATGCCAGTCACTGCGGTCTGGGCAGTGCTGCACCCAATCCGGTCCTCGACGGGCTCAACAAGTTCCGGCCGGTCTATGAGCGGCGTATCGCCCATGCGGATTTCACGCCCGGGTTCGACCTCGACGGTGCGCTGGCGCGTGCGCGTCTGATGACCGGTCGTGACGACCCGGGGGCGCACCTGGACAACGCCATGGAGGACGAAGCATGAGCGAGCAGACCTTCCTCCTCGACGGTCAGCCGGTGCCTTTCGAGGACGGCCAGACCATTCTCGAGGCAGCGCGTGCGGCGGGCCATTACATTCCGCACCTGTGCTGGCATCCGGACTTTCCGCCTCATGGTAGCTGCAAGCTGTGCGTGGTGAAGGTGGCCGGCCGGCATGTGTCGTCCTGTGCCATGCCGGCCAAGGCCGGGTGGGAGGTCGAGAGCAATACGCCGGAAATCAACAACGAACGTCGCGCCCTGCTGCAGATGCTGTTCGTGGAGGGCAATCACTTCTGCCCGGCCTGTGAAAAGAGTGGCGACTGCCAGTTGCAGGCACTGGCCTACGATCTGGAAATGACCACGCCACGATTTGCACACCTGTTTCCGGACCGGCCGGTGGATGCCTCGCATCCGGACGTGCTGCTCGACTTCAATCGGTGCATCTACTGCGAGTTGTGCGTGCGGGCTTCAAGGGACCTGGATGGCAAGAGCGTGTTTGCGCTGACCCATCGCGGCGTGAGCAAGAAGCTTACGGTCAATGCCGAATCCGGGCGCCTGGGCGATACGGATTTTGCCGCCAGCGACCGGGCCGCCAACATCTGTCCGGTGGGGGTGATCCTGCACAAGGGCGTAGGGTTCAAGGTGCCCATTGGCGAGCGCACCTATGACAGCCAACCCATTCACGTGGTGGCCATGAAACAGGAGCCGGACCATGAATGAAGCGCGCAAGCTGAGGCTGGCCACGGTGTCGCTGGGCGGGTGCTTCGGTTGCCACATGTCCCTGATGGATATCGATGAGCATCTGATCGAGCTGGCTGGCAAGGTGGAGTTCGATCGCTCGCCGCTCACCGACATCAAGCACTGCGGCCCGTGCGACATCGGTCTCATCGAGGGGGGCGTGTGCAATGCCGAGAACGTGCACGTGTTGCGCGAGTTCCGCACGCACTGTCGCACCCTCGTCGCGCTGGGCGCCTGCGCCATCAATGGCGGGCTGCCGGCGCAGCGCAATCACCTCGACCTGGGGCAGTGCATGCGGGCAGTGTACGGGTCCCGGCCGGGCATGGACGCCGGCGGCATTCCCGACGATCCGGAGTTGCCCTTGCCGCTCGACAAGGTGCATCCCATTCATGAAGTGGTGCGGGTCGACTACTTTCTGCCGGGCTGCCCGCCCTCGGGGGAGGTCATCTGGGCCTTTCTCTCGGACCTGCTCGCCGGGCGCACGCCGCGCATCGAGCATCCGGCGCTGCGCTTTGACTGAGGAGAGCACATGACCCGGGATCTGGAAACTGCCGCCCAGCGCGATACCCTCAAACGTGTCGCCATCGACCCGGTCTCGCGGGTCGAAGGGCATGGCAAGGTCACCTTGCTGATCGATGACGATGGTCACGTTCACGAAGCGCGTCTGCATATTGTCGAATTTCGTGGTTTCGAGGCCTTCATCGAAGGGCGCCCCTACTGGGAGGTGCCGGTCATCGTCCAGCGGCTGTGCGGCATCTGCCCGGTGAGTCACCACCTGGCGGCGGCCAAGGCGCTCGATGCCGTGGTGGGCGCGCGCCCGATTACCGCCACCGCCGAGAAAATGCGTCGGCTGATGCACTACGGCCAGATTATGCAGTCGCATGCGCTGCATTTCTTCCATCTGTCGTCGCCCGATCTACTGTTCGGTTTCGAGTCCGAGGTGGGGCGCCGGAACATCGTCGGGGTGGCAGAAGCCTATCCGGAAGTGGCGCGGCAGGGCATCGGGCTGAGGCGCTACGGCCAGCAGGTCATCGAGGCCACGGCCGGCAAGCGCATTCATGGCACCTCGGCGGTGCCCGGTGGCATTCACAAACATCTGGCCCGTGATGATCGCGACCGCCTGCGCGCCGAGGCCGACACCATGGTGGCCTGGGCTCAGGAGGCGGTGCATCTGGTGCGCCGCCTGCATGAGGCCGCCCCCGGCCTGTACGACGTGTTCGGTCGCTTCGAGTCACCCATGCTCAGCCTGGTGCGGGCGGACGGCGCCATGGACCTTTACGATGGCAATCTGCGCCTGCGCGGTGCCGATGGGGCCATCCTGCATGACCAGGTGCCCGTTGATCGCTACATGGACTTCATCACCGAAGCGGTGAAGCCATGGAGCTACATGAAGTTTCCCTATGTCACCGAGATGGGGCCGGAGCAGGGCTGGTACAAAGTCGGTCCGCTGGCGCGCGTCCAGACCTGCGACTTCATTCCCTCGCCGCTGGCGGAGGCCGAGCGGGCGGCCTTCCTGGCCTATTCGGACGGAAAGATCCAGCACGCGCCGCTGGCCTTTCACTGGGCCCGCATGATCGAGATGCTGCACGCCATGGAAGTGATCCGCGATCTGCTCGACGACCCGGATCTGCTGTCCGGGGAACGGATGACGCAAGGCGTACGCGGCCAGAACGGCATTGGTGTCATCGAAGCGCCTCGGGGTACCTTGTTCCACCACTATGCGGTCAATGAGGACGATCTGGTGAGCTGGTGCAATCTGATCGTCTCGACCACGAGCAACAATCAGGCGATGAACACCGCCGTGCGTGAAGTGGCCCGGCGCTACCTGGATGGCAAGACACTCACCGAAGGCTTGCTCAATCACATCGAGGTTGCCATCCGCGCCTTCGACCCGTGCCTGTCCTGCGCGACCCATGCGCTGGGCAAGATGCCGCTGGTGCTCGAACTGTGCGATACCCACGGCGCGCTGCTCGACCGGCGCGTGCGCCAGGCATGACACGGGTGCTGGTGCTGGCCGCGGGCAACGAGATGCGCGGCGACGATGCAGCCGGACCCGCGCTGGCGTCGTATGTCGAGCGATTGGCCGTGCCGGGTGTGCGCACCGTGTTCGACTTTCAGTTTCAGGTGGAGCATGCGGTGGACGTCGCCGCGACCGACCTGGCGCTGTTCGTCGACGCCCATGTCAGTCAGCCAAGGCCTGTCGTATTTTCGTCGCTGGATGCGTGCGCGACGCCGTTGCCCGGCACCCACGCCCTGTCGCCGGCTGAGGTGCTCGGGGTGGCCCGCCAGCTGGGGCTGGCAGCACCCCCCGTGTTCGTGCTCTCGGTGGCCGGATCGACATTCGAACTGGGGGCGGACATGTCGGCCGCTACGCGACAGGCCTGCCGTCAGGCCGAAGCTCTGCTGGCAGCCTTGCTGGCATCACCGACGGTCGGTGCCTGGCAAGCGCATGTCCTTGAATCAGGAGCGCTCGAAGCCTGATGCTGAATGTGTGGTAGTTCACACAAAGACACGTTTCGGGTTTTAGTTGTCTTGGTGGGCGGTCGTTAAAACCGGCGTCGAAAAGCCCGAAATGGGCGACCTCAGAAGCCACGAATGACCGCAAAACTCAGTTCATTGCCGGGTGCGAACGATCCGACTCAGTCTGCCAGGACCGAGTCGGTGCCCGAGTTCGCGTCTGTGGCCTTGCGCTCGCTGGCCGCCGCGCTCGGCTACCGCCAGTTTGATCAGAGTGCCCGGGCGTTTCTGGCCGAGGTTGCCGGTGGGCTCGGTTGCGCGCGCGTGTCACTCGGATTCTTTGAAGACGGTGCCATACGGGTCAAGGCGGCTTCTCAGGATGTCGGCGACTTTCGGGTCGAACTGTATCGCGACATCGGTGATGCCATGGAAGAGGCGATCGATCAGCGGCGCGCCTTGCAGGTGCCCGAAACCGGTGTGGGCGCGCCGGCGATCGTGTTGGCCACCCAGCGCCTGCGCTCGCGGCTGGGCGGTGTCGTGCAGATCGTGCCCATTCGGGTCAAGGGCGAATGGATCGGCGCCATCTGCTGCGAGTGGGATGGCAAGACCACCATCACCCCGATTGCCCAGGAGCCGCTGACACACATCATCGATCTGGCCGGACCGGTGCTCTACCTGCTGTACCGCGATGCCCGTCCTGGCAGCGTTCAGCTGCGCGAGACGCTCTGGCGGGGCCTCAAACGGCTCGGCCAGGAGGAGGGGCGCTGGTGGCGCCGAGGTCTGCTGGCTTTACTGATGCTGGTGATGGCCGGGCTCATGGTGCCGGTTCAGCAGAGCGTGAGCGCTCGTGCCGCCCTCGAGGGGGCTGTCGAGCGTGCCGTGGTGGCGCCCATCGACGGCTTCATCGGGTTGGTGAAGGTCCGCCCGGGAGATCCGGTCAAGTACGGTCAGGTGGTGATCGAGCTGGCGGCACAGGATCTTGAACTCGAAGCGCGGCGCTGGGAGGCGGAGCTGTCACAGCATGAAAGCGCCTACATGGCCGCCCTGGCGCGCTCGGAGCGCGGCGACATGATGGTGAGCCTGTCAAAGGCTGAAGAGGCCCGCACGCGGCTCGATCTGGCCCGTCGCAGTCTCGAACGCATGCAGATCAAGGCGGGTATCGACGGTGTGGTCATCGATGGTGATGTGACCCGATTGCAGGGCGCACCGGTGGCGCGCGGCGATGTACTGCTGACGCTGGCTCCGGCCAATGGCTATCGGGTGGTGTTGAGTGTCGATGAATCCCGGATCGGCCGCATTCGCTCCGGCCAGATGGGCGAACTGTTGCTCGGCGCGATGCCCGACCGGGCCCTGCCGATCCAGATCACGCGCGTGACGCCCATGGCCCAGGTCATTGATGGATCGAACGTCTATCGCGTCGAAGCCACCCTGGAGGGGGCCGCACCGGTCCTTCGGCCGGGTCTCAATGGCGTGGCCGAGATCGAGACCGGGCGCGAACCCACCCTGAAGGCCGCCTGGCGCTGGCTGAGCGATCAGGCGCGAATGTTGTGGTGGCGCTGGGGTGGCTGAGAACGCGCGCGAATCCCTCTTCAGCGACCAGTGGTACCGGGTGGCGCAGCGAAAGCCGCGGCTTCGGTCCAACGTGCGCGTTCGTCGTCAGCCGCTGCGCGGGCAGATCTGGTATCTGCTGGTCGATGACGCCACGGACCGGACCTTCCGTATCGATGCTGCAGCCTATGCCTTCATCGGGCGGTGCAACGGCGCGCTGACCACGCAACATATCTGGGATGCGGTGACCCATGCGCTGGGTGACAATGCGCCCACGCAAGGCATGTTGCTGCGCCTGATGGTGCGCTTGCAGGGCGCCGGGCTGCTGAGCTTCGATCGCCAGGCCGATATCGGTAGCCTGTTCGCCGGTGGCAACGCGCCGGGCAAGTCTGCCAACAATTTCAACCCGCTGTCTTTCAAGGTGCGTCTGGGCGATCCGACGGGGGTGCTGCGCCGCCTCGAACCGCTGGGCAGATGGCTCTTCCACCCGGCGACGCTCTGGCTCTGGGGCGCCATTGTGCTGGCTGCTGCCGTGGTCAGCCTCATGGCGTTCGATCGCCTGTCGGCCCATGCGGGGCGACTGATGGGCGGGGCGGGTAACCTGTGGCTGCTGTGGTGGATCTACCCGCCGATCAAACTGGTCCACGAACTGGCTCACGGGCTGGCCGTGCGACGCTGGCACGGCGACGTGCGTGAATGGGGCGTGGCCATGCTGGTGCTGATGCCCGTGCCCTACGTGGACGCCTCGGCCGCGTCGGGCTTTCGTCACTGGCGCCGGCGCGCCGTGGTGTCTGCCGCCGGCATCATGGTTGAGTTGTTCATGGCCGCCATCGCATTGGTGGTCTGGCTGGCGGTGCAACCGGGCGTGGTGCGCGATATTGCCATGATCGTGATGGTGGTCTGTTCGGTGTCGACCCTGTTGGTCAATGGCAACCCCTTGCTGCGTTTCGACGGTTACTTCGTGTTTACCGACGTGGCCGGACTCCCCAATCTGGCCACGCGTTCGGCTCAATGGTGGCAGAGCCGTCTGGCGCGGCGGGTGCTCGACGCGCAGTCGGACGAACGCCTGCTGGTGTCGCGCGGAGAGACGTTCTGGCTGGTGATCTATCAGCCCTTGTCCTGGTTGTATCGGGTGGTGCTGTGTTTCGGTATCGCGGTGTGGCTCGGCGGCAAGTTTGCCTGGCTGGGTTATGCGGTGGGTCTGTGGTTTGCCTGGCTGCTGCTGTTGCGCCCGCTGTGGCAGGTGCTGCGGGCGCTGACTCATGAGCAGGTGGCCGAATCGGCCCGCCTGCGCGCCCGAACCGTTGCCGCGGGCCTTGTGATGGGCGTGCCCCTGGCCCTGTTTGCCGTGCCGGTTCCCGATGTGACCGTGGCGCGAGGAGTGGTGTGGTTGCCGGATGAGGCCCAGGTGCGCAATGAGACGGCGGGCTTTGTCTCCAGCGTGCTGCGTTTTGACGGAGAGCGGGTTGCCGCCGGCGAGGTGATTCTGCGTCTGGAAGACGACGAACTGCGTGCCGAGCACGAACGCCTCGAGCGTGAGCTGGAGGGGCTTCAGGCGGCCTTGTTCGACAATCTGCGTCGGGACCCGGTGACCGCAGGGCAGATGGCCAAGCGCGTTGAGCGGGTTCAGCGCGAACTGGCGCGCATGGACGAACGCATCGACGGGCTGTTGGTCCGTGCCAGCCAGGATGGCATTCTGCACTTGCCGGCAGGCACGGATCTGCCCGGGCGGTTCCTGCCTCAGGGGGAGTCGATCGGGGTGGTGCTTGACGGGAGCCCGACGCGCGTACGCGTCGCGGTGCCTGACAACGAGGGCATCCGTCTGAACACGCTGTCGGGCGTGTCGGTGCGCTTGTCCGAAGACGCCGCATTGGCGCATGCCGCCCGTGTTGATGGTGGGCTGCCCGAGTCGAAGCGACGTCTGCCGTCACCTGCGCTGGGCCGGCCGGCCGGTGGCAACTTCGACGTCGATCCAATGGACGAGCAGGGCACGGCCAGCCTCCAGCCCGTGGTGTGGGTGGACCTGGTGCTGCCCGAAGTGCCTCAAACGCTCAGTGGCGGCCGTGTATCTGCCCGTTTCGAGCACGGCGAGCGCTCGGTTGCAGCCCAGTTGCTGCGCAGCGCACGCCAGTTATTCCTCGGCCACTTCGACACGGATGGCGCCGCACTGCCATGATCCAGGCACTGACCGCCTCAAGCTGGACGCAACGCTCCTTCCATCGCAGTCTTCTGGCTCAAATGCCATGGCGGCCGATCGCCCGCTATCGCCGCCAGCTCGAACGTATTCGCCATGTGCCGCCGCAATTGATCGTCGAACCATCGACCCAGTGGCGGGCCATGCTGCAGCGGGCCGGTGTCGGCTCCGATATGTGGTTCGAGGCCTGTGCGCTGGTCGATCATGTGTGCCGTCGCGCGCTGGGCAAGGTGCCCTATGACACCCAATGGCTGGCCGCACTGGCCATGCTCGATGGCCGCCTGGCCGAGATGGCCACCGGCGAGGGCAAGACCCTGGCGCTGGGCCTGGCGGCGGCGGTGGCTGCGCTCTCGGGACGGCGGGTGCACGTGCTCACGGCCAACCCCTACCTGGTCGAGCGCGATGCCTTGCTCCTCGCGCCGCTCTACCTGGCACTTGGCCTCCGGGTGCGCAGTGTGGCTGAAGGGAATGATCTGGACGGCCGGCGGCAGGCTTACCGTGCCGACATCGTGTACGCCACTGCCAAGACCGTGGTGTTCGATGCCCTGCGGGACGAGGTGGTCGCCCGGGGCGAAACCGGCGAACTCATGATGGGGGCGCGGGTGCTGGTTGAAGGCGACGCCGCGGTGCCGGTCCTGCCGGCGCTGGACATGGTCCTGATCGACGAAGCGGACAGCATTCTGGTGGATGAGGCCTCCATGCCGCTGATCGTCTCGGCGCCGCAAAAGGATCCGGCAACCCGGGTACGTACCTGGACCGCCTGGAAGCACGCCACCGCGCTCGTGGCCGGGCGCGATTACACGCTTGACGAAGGGCGTCGTCAGATTCACCTGAAGTCGCCGCGGCTGCCTGCGCTGGAACGGGTCTGGATCAGTGAGGCGCATCGGGACGAATGGATCGAGACGGCGCTGCGAGCGCGTCATTTTCACCTCAAGGGCCGGGACTACGTGGTCCGCGATGGTCTCGTGTGCATCGTCGACCCGATCACAGGGCGTGTCGCTGAAGGTCGGCAGTGGGGCCGTGGCCTTCACGGCATGGTCGCGCTCAAGGAGAAACTCGTTCCGCCGCCGGAGCTGGTGACCGTGGCTCAGACGACGTATTCCTGCTTTTTCCCGCGTTACCGCGACATGGCCGGGATGAGCGGCACCTTGCGCGAACTGCGCTCAGAGCTGCGCAGCATCTATTCGCTTGATCTCGTGGCCATTCCGCTGCGTCGCCCCAGTCGTCGCTTGAACATGGGGTTTCGCGTGTTCGACGATGAATCCAGTCTGCATGCCTCGCTCGTCGACCGGATCGGGGGGCTGACCAAGGCGAATCGTGCCGTGCTGGTGGGCACCGATACGGTGGCTTGCTCCGAACGTGTCTCGCGGGCGCTCAGCGATGCAGGTGTGGCGCACCGTGTGCTCAATGCCGACCAGGGCGCTGA
This sequence comes from Nitrogeniibacter aestuarii, assembly GCF_017309585.1. Classification (NCBI taxonomy): domain Bacteria; kingdom Pseudomonadati; phylum Pseudomonadota; class Betaproteobacteria; order Rhodocyclales; family Zoogloeaceae; genus Nitrogeniibacter; species Nitrogeniibacter aestuarii. The sequence continues at coordinate 2,165,355 of NZ_CP071321.1, forward strand.
AGAGGCGTCCATTGTGGGCTCGGCGGGCGCGCCCGGCGCAGTGACCGTGGCGACACACATGGCTGGGCGGGGCACCGACATTGCCGTTGCCCCGGAGGTGCTCGCCCACGGCGGGCTGCACGTGCTGAGCCTGCAGCTGAACGTCACCGGCCGGCTCGACCGGCAGTTGATCGGGCGGTGTGCTCGACAGGGCGACCCGGGCAGTCATGAACACTGGGTGAGTCTGGAACTTATGAAACTGGAAAAAATGCCGTTAACGAAAATGACGACGCGGGTGTTTGAAGCCTTCGGCGAGCGTCTGGCTGCATCCGTGATGCCGGCCAGCCTGCGCCTGTTTCAACGTCAGCGTGCCCAGAAGGCACGCCGGCACCGTGCACGTCTGCATGCCAGCGCCCGGTATTGGGACCAGTCGCTGGCAACGGCATATCGAGCAAACGAAAAATGATGAAGAGAAGTATTCGATTGATTCTGCTGGCCCTGACGGGCGCGTGCGCTTCGGCCTCGGCGGCTCCGCTGGGCTGTTTGATCACGCCCAGGCAGGAGGCCGATATCGGCACGCCGGTGGTCGGCGTGGTCGAGTCGGTGGCGGTCGATCGGGGTGACCGGGTGCGGCAGGGCCAGGTGCTGGTTGTGCTGCAATCGCGCGTCGAAGCGGCCAACGTGGAAGTGGCCAGCCAGCGCGCTCGCGTGGCCGCCGAGTTGCGAGCCGCCAATGCCAACCTGGTCCTGGCGGACAGTCGCTACAAACGCTCGGTTGACCTGCATGGCAGGAATTTCATCTCGAAGCAGGCGCTCGATCAGGCCGAGTCCGAATTCGAAGTGGCGCGGCAGCGCGTTGCCCAGGCCCGCGAGCAGCTCCAGGTGCTGGGGAGCGAAGCCAATCTGGCCAAGGCTCAGCTGGGCCAGCGGACGCTCCGCGCGCCGTTCGACGGTGTGGTGGTCGATCGCATGGTGCAACCGGGCGAGCGGGTCGAAGACCGCCCGCTGCTTCAGGTCGCCGCAATTGATGAACTGCAGGTGGAAGTGGTCGTACCTGCCGCGCAGTTCGGGACCATCCGATCCGGCGAAGTCGCCACGGTGCGCCCGGATGTGCCCGGCGTCGCCCCGGTTCAGGCCCGGGTGAATGTGGTCGACCCCATGGTCGATGCGGCAAGCAACACCTTCCGGGTGCGGCTTGCGGTGGACAACCGTGAAGGACAGGTGCCCGCCGGGGTGCGCTGCCGGATTGATTTTGGCGGGATCGTTCCGGCCTCGACCCGATCCGCGTGGACCGCCTCAGGCGAGCTGGCCGGAGAGGATCGCCCTGTTGTCCGCGGCACGATGGCGCAGGAGAGGGCAGACAATGATCTGCCTGAATTACCCCACCCCGCCCGGCGTGGGCTGACGATGGATATGCGTCTGCCCTCGCTCAAGGTCGCGGAGTAACCCATGGCTAGACCGCTGCCTGCCCTGAGTTTCGAGGCGCTCGAAGCGCGCATCCTGTATTCGGCTGACCTGGCGCCAGTGACCGACGCGACCGTCGTCAAGGCGCAGGAAGACGAGCAGACGCATGCCGCCAATGAGCTGGTCTTCATTGACGCCTCGCTGCAGGACGTGGACAGCCTTGTCGCCAGCTTGCAGGAGGATATCGATCAGGGGCGGCAGCTCGAGATCATTTTTCTCGATCCGGACCGGGACGGGGTCGACCAGATTTCCGATGCCTTGGCAGGGCGTACCGACATTACTGCCGTTCATGTGATCACGCACGGTCAGGCGGGTGTCATCGAACTGGGCAGTACGCGACTGGACGGCGACAGTGTGCTGGCGCGCAGTGAAGACATTGCCGCCTGGTCCTCCGCGCTCACCCGCGATGCCGACCTGCTGTTCTATGGCTGTGAAGTGGCGGGAACGGACACCGGCGAAGCGCTGGTGCGCGATCTGGCGTTCCTGACCGGCGCCGATGTGGCGGCCTCCGATGATCTGACCGGTGACGCTCTGCTGGGGGGCGACTGGCAACTGGAATACCGCACGGGCCAGATCGAGACCACGACGCTTTACAGTTTTGGCCCCATCGAATGGAACGGTACGCTCGGCAGCGTCAGCTTTCAGGAAGGCACGGCAGGTTATACCGGGACGCAGGACACCTACCTTGACGATAGTTCGCCGAACTCGAGCTTTGGCAGCACGACGACCATCCTGATCGATAGCGGGGCCACCGAACAGCAGGGCCTGGTGCGTTTCGACAATATCTTCGGCAGCGATGCCGGAAAGATTCCGGTCGGCGCAACCATCACCGGCGTGACCCTGAAAATCTACGTGGTGGGTACGGACCCGGCCGACAAGGTCAATGTGCATCGCATGACCACTGCCTGGAACGAAACCACGACCTGGAACAACCTGGGTGGCATCGATGTCGGCGTCGATACCTTGTCCGGCTACGATTACCAGATCGATGCCGGCACCAGCGGCACCGTGTCGATGAGCAGTGCCGCCCTGATTGCGACGGTCCAGGCCTGGGCCAACGACCCCAACAGCAATTACGGCTGGGCGTTCATGAGTATCCAGGCCGACAACTATGCGTTCAATTCCTCGGAGAACGCCACCGTTGGCACGCGCCCGATTCTCGAGGTGACCTACACCGATCCGGTGGCGCCGTCACTCGATCTGGACGGTGACAACAGCAGTGGCGCGACAGACGGCGACTATTTCGGCGCCTGGACGGACGGCGGTGGTCCGGTGGCCATCGCGGACGCGGATGCAACGATCGTGGACAGCGATTCGTCCAACCTGACGTCATTGACGGTCACCATCAGCAACGCCATTGATGGCACGAACGAAGTGCTGGCCGCGGACACGACAGGGACGTCCATCGTGGCGAGCTACGATGCAAACCTGAACAAACTGACCCTCTCCGGCACGGATTCGGTGGCGAATTACCAGCAGGTCTTGCGGACGATTACTTACGACAATCTGGCCGGCACGCCCGACACCACCGCCCGGACCATCAACTTCGTTGCCAACGACGGGGCAGGCGACAGCAACACGGCGGTCGCCACGCTGAGCATGACCGGGGCCAACAGCGCGCCCGACGGCACCGACAAGACCATCGTGATTGCCGAGGACGACACCTACACCTTCAGTCTGGCCGATTTCGGCTTTTCGGATGTGGATGGCGACAACCTTCTTCGCGTCTGGATCGATACCCTGCCGGATCAGGGCTTCCTGCTCTGGAACGGCGCCACTTTTGCCGCGGGCAACTGGGTGGATGCCGGCGACATCGACGCCGGCCAGCTGAGCTATCGTCCACCCCCTGACGCCAATGGCACGCCACTGGCGACCTTCACCTTCCGCGTGCAGGATGACGGCGGCACTGTCGGTGGCGGCATCGATACCGACGCGGTCGCAAACACCATCACCCTGCAGGTCAATGCGGTCAATGATGCGCCGCTGGTGGCACTTGATGCCACGAACCTGGTGAGCAACGGCTCGTTCGAATCCGGCGCGACCGGCTGGACAGGCAATGGCGGGGTCGAGGCCGTCACCGGGAAGGAAGCCGAGTTCATGGTGTCGGCCGCACCGGATGGCAGTTACCTTGTGGAAGTTGAAGGCAGCGTAACCTCACCCGATCCTAGCTATATCGAACAGACCATCACCACCGAAGTCGGTAAGACCTACGTGCTCAGCCTGTGGGCGGTCACGCGCAATCAGCACAATGTCCAGGATATGGGCATGCTGAGTGTCAATGGGGTCGAGCTCGATCGCTTCACAACCAGTAGCACGTGGCACGAATATGCCGTGAGCTTCACCGCCACGAGTACCTCCAGCACGATACGGATCACGTCGCTGGGCTCCGATCTCGACTCCACTTACGCCGCCTCGGGTGACTCGGTGGGACTGTTGGTCGACGACGTGCGTGTGGTGGCGGCCAACAATGCCGCCAGCTACACCGAGAACGGGGCAGCCGTGGTGCTGTCCCCCACAGCCAGCCTGTTCGACCTCGAACACCAGAGCAGCGACGACTTCAGCGGCGCGACGTTGAGCCTTGCGCGTAACAGCAGCCCCAGCCCGGACGACCTGTTTGGTGCCACGGGTACGCTCAGCGCGCTTACCGAGGGCGCCGCGCTGGTGGTCAATGGCACCACCATCGGTACCGTGACCACCAACAGCGGCGGTGTGCTGACACTGACATTCTCTGCGGGCGCAACCACCGCGCTGGTGGATGAAATGGCCTCGCAGATCACCTATGCCAACAGCAGCGATGGCCCGCCGAGCAGCCTGCAGGTGGACTGGACGTTGACCGACAGCGACGGGGGCAGCGATACGGCCTATACCACGGTGTCGATTGCGACCAGCAATGACGCCCCCGTGGTCGGTTTCTCGGGCAGTTCCGCCAATTTCTACGAGGGCGATCCGGCCCTCTACGACACCGAATTCATCGTCACCGACGCCGATTCGACCAACTTCGACGGTGGTGTGCTGACATTGACAGTCGCATCGGGTGGTGGCGCGGGCGATGTGCTGTCACTGCGAAACGTGGGCACCGGTGCAGGCCAGATCGGCATCAGCGGCAGCAATGTCACCTATGGTGGCATTGTGATTGGCACCTGGAGTGGCAACGGTGACGGTAGTACGCCGGTGACGGTCACGTTCAATGCCAGTGCCGGCGTCGCTGCGGTGCAGGCGACTGCACGCGCGCTGACCTTTCAGAACACCATTGATGACCCGGCAGCCGGCGTGCGCCAGCTCTCCATGACCTTGACCGATGGTGACGGCGGCACCAGCACACCCACGACCATCGATATCAACGTGATTCCGGTGAACGATGCACCCACGATCTCGTCCAATGGAGGTGGGGCGTCGGCGGCTGTGAACGTGACCGAAAACCAGAGTGCTGTCACCACCGTCACCGCCACCGATCCAGAGGCCGCGGATGTGCTGACCTACACCCTGGCAGGTGGCGCCGATCAGTCACTGTTCTCGATCAACAGCAGCACGGGTGTGCTCACTTTCAACAGTGCGCCGAATTACGAATCTCCGGCCGACGCCGACACCAACAACGTCTATGAAGTGACCGTCCAGGTCTCTGACGGCAACGGCGGCACGGACACCCAGGCGATCAGCGTGACGGTTACGAATGTGAACGAGACGCCGACCCTGGTGAGCCTGTCCAACAGCACCGTGGCGGAGAACACCGACACCAGTGCCGGCTACAGCGTTGGCAGCCTGAGCACGACCGACCCGGATGCCGGCGACAGCTTCACCTACACGATCGTTGGCGGTGCCGATCAGGCCGTGTTCAGCATCGGCGGCGCCGGTTCGAACGAACTGATCCTCACCGACGGCACGCTCGACTTCGAAACCCAGTCGAGCTACAGCGTGATCGTACGCAGCACCGATGCCGGAGGCCTCACGCGTGACGAGACCTTCACCGTCACGGTGACTGACCTGAACGAAGCCCCGGGCTTCACCAGCAGCCCGGTGACCGGTGCCACAGAAGACGCCGCGTACAGCTACAGCATCACCACCACCGATCCGGACAGCGGCGCATCGCTGACGATCACGGCCACCACGCTGCCGAGCTGGCTGACGCTCACCGACAACGGGGACGGCACTGCCACCCTGAGCGGCACGCCGACGAACAGCGAAGTGGGTAACCACAACGTGGTGCTGCAGGTTTCGGACGGCTCGCTGACCGACAGCCAGAGCTACACCGTCACGGTATCCAACACCAACGATGCCCCGACGATCACCAGCGGTGCCACGACCAACGCGGCCGAGAATCAGACGGGCGCCACGACAGTCACCGCGTCCGATGTGGACGTGGGCGACACGCTCTCATACTCGATCATCGGCGGAGCCGATCAGGCGCTGTTCTCGATCAACAGCAGCGCGGGTGTGCTCACCTTCAACAGTGCCCCGAATTACGAATCTCCCTCCGACGCCGACACCAACAACGTCTATGAAGTGACCGTCCAGGTCTCTGACGGCAACGGCGGCACGGACACCCAGGCGATCAGCGTGACGGTTACGAATGTGAACGAGACGCCGACCCTGGTGAGCCTGTCTAACAGCTCCGTGGTTGAGAACACCGACACCAGTGCTGGCTACAGCGTTGGCAGCCCCAACACCACTGATCCGGACGCAGGCGACAGCTTCACCTACACCGTGGTCGGCGGCGCCGATCAGGCCGTGTTCAGCATCGGAGGGCCCGGTGCGAACGAACTGATCCTCACCGACGGCACACTCGACTTCGAAACCCAGTCGAGTTACCAGGTGATCGTACGCAGCACCGATGCCGGCGGCCTCACGCACGACGAAACCTTCACCGTCACGGTCAGCGACCTGAACGAAGCACCAAGCTTCACCAGTAGCCCGGTAACCGGCGCGACGGAAGAGGTCATTTACAGTCACACCTTGACCGCATCGGACCCGGACGCCGGAGCCAGTCTGAGCTACAGCGCCACGACACTGCCGGACTGGTTGTCCCTGACAGATCACGGTGACGGAACCGCCACGTTGTCAGGCACGCCGCAAAACGAAGATGTGGGCATCCACGATGTGGTCGTGGTGGTGTCCGATGGCAGCCTGACCGACACTCAGAGTTTTGCCATCACCGTGGCCAACACGAACGACGCGCCGCAGATTGTGTCTGTTACCGGTCCCGTCAATGGCAGCTTTACCGCCGGTCTGATTGGCTGGACAGCGACCGGGGATGTGGACAGCAATGCGGGCGAAGCGCGCTTCGGCCAACTGGGCGGTGCGCCAGGCGTGGTCTCCCAGAGTTTCAGCACCCAGGTCGGGCAGACCTATTACGTGGCTTTCGATTTTGGCGACCGCAGCCTGACCGAGTCGCAATCCATTCGCGTGCAGGTTGACGGTAGCGGGGCGCTCTTTGATGCCGAGTACGTCTCTGGCGTGGCAGACAACACAATGCAGACGTATGTCTTCAAGTTCGTCGCCGACAGTACGAGCACCACACTGAGCTTTACCGATACATCGAGCACACATGCCGGGGTGAGGGGCTATCTGGACAATGTCGTGCTCGCCAAGACCTCGGCGCCCGATGCGTATGCGATGGCGGCAGAGAACCAGACCGCCGTCACGACGATCAGCGCACTCGACGAGGATCTTGGCGATACCGTGGGCTACAGTATTGTCGGCGGAGCCGATCAGGCGTTGTTCTCGATCAACAGCAGCACGGGTGTGCTCACCTTCAACAGTGCCCCGAATTACGAATCTCCGGCCGACGCCGACACCAACAACGTCTATGAAGTGACGGTCCGGGTCTCCGACGGCAACGGCGGCACGGACACCCAGGCGATCAGCGTCACGGTCACCAACGTGAACGAGACGCCGACGCTGGTGAGCTTGTCGAACAGCACCGTGGCGGAGAACACCGACACCAGCGGTGGCTACAGCGTCGGCAGCCTCAGCACGACCGACCCGGATGCCGGCGACAGCTTCACCTACACCATCGTTGGCGGTGCCGATCAGGCCGTGTTCAGCATCGGCGGCGTCGGTTCGAACGAACTGATCCTCACCGACGGCACGCTCGACTTCGAAACCCAGTCCAGTTACAGCGTGATCGTCCGCAGCACCGATGCCGGTGGCCTCACGCGTGACGAGACCTTCACGATCACGGTCACCGACCTGAACGAAGCACCGAGCTTCACCAGCAGTCCGGTGACGGCTGCGACGGAAGACGCCGCGTACAGCTACAGCATCACCACCACCGATCCGGACAGCGGCGCATCGCTGACGATCACGGCCACCACGTTGCCGGGCTGGCTCACGCTCACCGATAACGGCGACGGCACCGCCACCCTCAGTGGCACGCCCACGAACAGTGAAGTGGGCGACCACAACGTGGTGCTGCAGGTTTCGGACGGATCACTGACCGACAGCCAGAGCTACACCATCACGGTATCCAACACCAACGACGCTCCGACCATCACCAGCGGTGCCACGGCCAACGCGGCCGAGAATCAGACGGGGGCCACGACGGTCACCGCGTCCGATGTGGATGTGGGCGACACGCTCACCTACTCGATCATCGGCGGGGCCGATCAGGCGTTGTTCTCGATCAACAGCAGCACGGGTGTGCTCACCTTCCAGAGCGCGCCTGATTTCGAAGCCCCGGCCGACGCCGACACCAACAACGTCTATGAAGTGACCGTCCAGGTCTCAGACGGCAACGGCGGCACCGACACCCAGGCGATCAGCGTGACGGTCACCAACGTGAACGAGACGCCGACCCTGGTGAGCCTGTCGAATGCCACTGTGGCGGAGAACACCGACACCAGTGCCGGTTACAGCGTCGGCACTCTGAGCACGACCGACCCGGACGCGAGCGACAGCTTCACCTATACTGTAGTGGGTGGCGCCGATCAGGCGGTGTTCAGCATCGGCGGTGCGGGTTCGAACGAACTGATCCTCACCGACGGCACACTCGACTTCGAAACCCAGTCGAGCTACAGCGTGATTGTGCGCAGCACCGATGCCGGCGGCCTCACGCTTGACGAAACCTTCACCGTCACGGTCACCGACCTGAACGAAGCGCCGAGCTTCACCAGCAGCCCAGTGACCGGTGCCACAGAAGACGCCGCGTACAGCTACAGCATCACCACCACCGATCCTGACAGCGGCGCAACGTTGACGATCACGGCCACCACGCTGCCAAGCTGGCTGACGTTCACCGACAACGGGGATGGCACCGCCACGCTGAGCGGTACGCCCACGAATAGCGAAGTGGGCAACCACAACGTGGTGCTACAGGTTTCGGACGGATCACTGGCCGACAGCCAGAGCTACACGATCACGGTCTCCAACACCAACGATGCCCCCGTCATTACCTCCAATGGGGGTGGTGATGCCGCCATTGTCCGCATTGGTGATCCGAGCCAGTCGATCACCACCGTGACCGCCACGGATGCGGATGCTGGCGACGTCTTGAGCTTCGAGATTCTGGGCGGTGCCGATGCCCGCCTGTTCGTGCTCGATCCCAGTTCAGGCGCGCTGCGTTTTACCGGTGGCGCCAGTATTCAGCCGGGGAGCGATGCCAATGGCGATAACGTCTTCGATGTAGTGGTCGGCGTGCGTGACACGGTCGGCAACACGGATACGCAAACACTGAGTATCCGGCTTGACGTCGTGCTTGCGCCCGAGCCGCCTGTCGCACCACCGACGGCCCTCCCGCCGCCAGTGGCGCCACCCACGGTGACCGTGCCGGAATCTCTTGAAGACGCTGCGTCCGACCAGACCGACGATGACGAGACTGCGCGCGAAGGCGGTGACGCCGAATCGAGCGATGGCGGCGTTGCCGAGTCGATGACGCCAAGGGGGGACGATCTCTCCGAAGAGCAGGCGATTCGTGTCGAAGTGTCGGCACCGAGGCCGGTACTGCGGATCGACGTGGCCGAAGTGAATCTCCCGGACCAGAGCGTTTCTCAGTACGACGTGCGTTTGCTCAACGTGTCGGTGGCGCCTCTGATGACGCCTGCAGGCGTGCTGAGCTTGCCTGATCAACAGGTGACCCTTGCCCCAGAAGTGCAGGCACAGATTGAGGCGTCGGGCGAGGATGCGCGCCTGTCGCTGGTTGAAGTGGGTGTGTCAGGTTCGGTGTTGACCGTCGGGGTGATCTGGTGGGCGACACGTGTGGGCAGTCTGGTGGGGGCCATGGTGGCGACCGTGCCGGCGTGGCGCAGCATCGACCCGATGCCGATCGTGCGTGATACTAAGGAGAGCGTTGCGGCTGCAGAAGATGACGATGAGCCCGCCGCCGAGACCGGGCAGGGCGAGAAAACGCCGGAGACGGACCTTTGAATTTCCGCCGTTTTCTCCCGGGGCCGGTCTTTCGCCTGGCATTGGGTGTCGTCACCCTGTTGCTGTGTCTGCTCATGGCGCTGGATCTGCTTGTCGGTCTGATGCCGGATCGTTATGACGAGGCGGTGAGAATCCGGACGCGTATTGCCGAATCACTGGCTATTCAGCTCACGGCCCTCATGCAGAACGAAAGTCCGCAGGCCATGACCTCCATGCTGCGTGAGCTGCTCGAACGGGATGATGAGCTGCAGTCGCTCGCCTTGCGGCGTGCCGACGGCAAACTGTTGGCCCAGGCAGGCCCTCACGACGAACTGTGGAATCTCGCCCCGGACGCGCCGTCGACCATCACCGATGTGCGCGTACCGCTGAACGCCAACCGTCTGCCGTGGGGGGATGTGGAACTGACGTTCTCACCCATACACCCGACCACCGTCGCCGGCTGGCTGCAGGATCCACTGGTGCGCGCGCTGGGTATCGTGGGTATCACCGGGGTGACGCTGATGTATCTCTATCTGCGTCGCGCACTTCAGTATCTCGACCCGGGTTCCGCGGTGCCGCCACGGGTTCGTGCCGCGTTCGATACCCTCCGCGAAGGGGTGATGCTACTTGATGCCGAGGACCGTGTGGTGCTGACCAACCGGGCATTCAGCCAGATCCATCCGGCGGCACAGAAGGTGGACATCGGGACGCCAGTCAAATCGCTTGCCTGGCTCACCAAGAACCTGGGGCCGAAAACCGAGGACTGGCCCTGGCGCCTGGTGGCACGAACACGCGAAAAGATGGACGAGACACTGTTCGAAATTCCCATGCCGGACGACGAGCCACCCCGGCGCGTGGTGCTCAATGCGTCGCCCATACTCGACGGTGACGGCCGCTACCGGGCGTGCATGGTGTCGCTTGCCGATGTGTCGATGCTTCACCAGGCCAATGAGCAATTGCTGCAAACCATTCAGGCGCTGGATGAGTCGAGCGAAAAAATCCGCCAGCAGAACGATGAACTCAAGCGCCTGGCGACCAGCGATCCACTGACCGGATGCATGAACCGTCGCGCCTTCTATGAGCATCTGTCGAGCGTCATGACCAAGGCGAACGCTACGGGCGCGCCGGTCGGTTGCATCATGACCGATATCGACCACTTCAAGAACTTCAACGATACCTATGGGCACGCGGTGGGCGATCAGGTGCTGGTCGGGGTTTCGAACGCGCTCAAACACGGCATCCGCGAACAGGACTTGCTGTGTCGTTATGGCGGCGAGGAGTTCTGCCTGATCATGCCGGGGCTTGATCTCGACGGCACGGCGGCAGTGGCGGAGCGGTTGCGCAAGTCGATCGAGGAGATGGCGGGCTCGAGTCTTCGCACGACGGGAAGGTTGAAGGTGACGTCCAGCTTCGGGGTGTCGCAATTGGCGGCCGGCAGCCTCGATGAGGGCGACATGATCCAGCGCGCCGACGCTGCGCTTTACGAGGCTAAGCGTGGCGGACGCAACAGGGTGGCGACCGAAGGTCAGGTGACGCCCGAGTCACTCGCCAAGTAGTCTGCCGCAGCAACAACGAAAAAGGCCGCTCAAGCGGCCATTTGTCTTTTTGATTCAGTCGGTTTAAGACCGCCTGAAGGGCTCAGCTGGCGTATTTAGGAAAGAACATGGCGGCGACAGCGGCCAGGTTGAGTTCGGCCTCTTCCCGGATCTGGACAATGCTCTCGGGTTCAATCTCCAGCTGCGCCCAGATGCCGGAGGGCACGCGGGGCAGAATGGCGTCGCTTGGTTCGCCCAGGCGCTCGACCTCTGCGATGCGGTTGGCCAGAAACAGGATGGCCGCTTCGAAACTGTATTCCCCTGCCAGCGGCGGGTGATGTTGACCGCCCGTGACTGAAGCGAAATTCGCGGGCAGGCGCCAGCGTTCGAGCAGGGCGCAGCACACTTCGGCATCGTCGGCGCCCACAGTCCGTTTCTCCACCTCATGGAGTGGCTCCCCGGTGTCGTCGGCAATCTTCTGCGCAGCCACGGCCAGTTTAGGCACGGTGAGATACATGATCATGTGGCCCAGCGATGCGAGCAGGCCGATCACGAACATGCGCTCGGCATCGAGCAGGCCGCAGCGACGGGCGATCACGCGGGCAGAGAGCCCGCGCAACACGCCAAGGCGCCAGAACATGCGCATGTTCATGTACTTGCTGTCGACCTCGTCGAAGATCTCGCTCACCGACATGGCCAGCACCAGGTCGTGCAGTTGCTGCATGCCCAGAAGCTGCACCGCGCGCATGACGTTGTCGATCCGCCCGCCAAAGCCGTACAGCGGACTGTTCACCACCTTGAGGACGCGACCGCTGATGGCCGCATCGTGCGAGACAAGGCGGGTCACTTCCGGCAAGGAACCGTCTTCTGATTCGAGCTGGTCGCGAATCTTGAGGTAGATCGCGGGCAGCGTGTTCAGATGGTCGTGGGAGGCAACGATTTCTTGAGCACTGTGCATGGGTGCGATTTCGTGTTCGGGCAATACCGTTCTATCGACCCGGGCGACACTGGACTTTAGGGGTGTCACAGACTTTTGCCCGAGGGGCCCTCGCGCAGCCTGCTCACCACTTTCGTTGAAATACCAGTGGCATGGTTTCCGGGGTCTCCGGTTGCAGGGTGCTGTGGTCGATGTCGAACTGTGCGTCGAGCATGTGCCTGACCTTCGGCAGGACCTGTGTCCAGTCGGCATCGGGGCGAATGACCAGATGTGCGGACAGGGCGATGCGGTTGTTGCCAAGGCTCCAGATATGCAGGTCATGAACCGACGCCACGCCATCGACCCCGGCCATGGCGGCGCCGACAGTCTCAAGCGAGTGGGAGTCGGGCACACCGTCGAGCAAGGTGGTGAACACCTGACGCAGCAGATTGCTCGTTGAGGCCAGAATGAGCCCGCAGATCAGCATGGAGAGCAGGGGGTCGATGGGCATCCAGCCGGTCCATTGAACCACCAGGCCGGAGGCCAGTGCAGCCACCGAACCGAGCAGATCACCGATGACATGAATCAGCGCGGCGCGGGTGTTGAGATCTTCACCACCACGGCTCAGCAGCCAGGCAGCCCCCAGGTTGATCACCAGACCGATGATCGCCACCACGGTGACCGTCTCGCCCGCAACCGCCTGGGGCTCGATCAATCGCTCCACCGCGTGCCAGCAGATCGCGACGATCACCACCAGCATCAGCACGCCATTGGCGAGCGCGGCCAACGCTTCGATACGCCCGAGGCCGTAACTGAGTCGCGCACTCGGCGGGCGCTTGGACAACCACGCAGCGACGGCCGCCAGACCAAGCGCGAAGCTGTCGGTGAGCATGTGACCGGCATCGCCCAGCAGCGCGAGCGAGCCGGCGAACCAGCCCGCAATGGCCTCGACGAAAGCAAAACCGAGAGTGAGGGTGAGGGCAAGCAGGAGGACGCGGCCGCGGGCATTGGCGCCGTGGGCGTGGGCGCCATGCGCATGACCGCCGTGAGAGTGAGCGTGGTGAGCCATCGAGAATGCGAATGTGTTGCGTAGCTGCCATCGTAGCGCGTGGCAGTGCGCAACGGCTACTGCGCCACTCAGGATTTGCGCAGGGGCAGGATTTCGAGTTCGCGTAGTTTTTCGACGGCAGCCCCCGTCTTGAGCGTGATGCGCTGGCCGAACTGGGCAAGAGTGATAAGCGTGCCAGGGGGGACGTCGTCGATGCTGGCAATCAGCCCGGGGCGTCCATCCAGCATGGGCAGGCGCGGGATCAGCAACACCGGCACCTGTCGTTTGCCGAGGCCGAAAGCGTCCGGCAGGCTCACCTCGGTGGGAATGCCCGATGCCGCAATCACTTCCAGTCCAAGATCGAAGTCGCTGCTGCCGCGGTTCACCGCGCGTCGCGCAACGCCCAGCAGGACGGCGGCCCGCTCGCGCGGGCGGACGGCCACCAGTTCTCCCACGCGCACGTGCTGCGCCTGCCCACTCAGGTAGCGCAGGCCGAAACCGCCGGGACTTTCGTCGAGGATGCCCCATTCGCTGGTGCGCTCATGCACCGGTTCCGGCAGGGCGTCTGGATTGGGGTCGTCGCGTCGCCGCAAGACCCGTCCGCTCAGGAACAGGCGAATCGCGCCGAAGCCGACAACGAGATCGGTGCGGGGCAGAAAGCGCGTACGGGCATGGCCGCGCGAACGCGGGTTGGACCAGTGCTCATGAAGGGTCTCGAGCAACGCGGTGTAGCGGCTCTGACGAGCCGCCATGGGCAAGCCAAGTCGGGCCGGCATGACGCCAAGACGCAGGCCGTCGATCTGTGTTTGCAGCTTTTCGAGCAGGTCTCTGGCATCGAGGAGCCATTGACCGGGTTCGAGTCGGGTGCGCAGTCGCGGCAAGGCGGTGGGCGGATGACCACTCAGCGCGATCACGAACAGGCCTGCAGCCTCTTGCTGAAGGCGCGGCGCATCGTCCCCGGCCTGAACCATTCGGGTTAGCGACACATGGCGCTGCAGATAGAAGCGCACCCGGTCCAGATCGCCAGGGGCGATACAGGTGGGGTCAGCGGCAGCGAGCAGCAGTGCGTGTGCGTAGCTTTGCTCGATGGTGAGCTGTCCCGGGGTGAGCGGGGGCTCGGTCGCCAGCCCGTTCTGTCGCGCCAGTTCGTAAAGGCTGTAGAGTTGCTTCCAGGACGAACTGCCGCCCGTGGTGTAGGCACGGTGCGCGAGCGCGAGCCGGCGGGTGGCGACGCGCACCCCGCGTTCGATGGCCTGGCGCATCGGGCGGGAAAAGCCGAAACTGACCCACTTGCGAGCGATTCGCTGTGCAATGTCCAGGTAGGCGGTGGTGAGCAGCTTGAGTGCCCCGAAAGTGGCGGCCAGAGGATTCTGGATCCGGCCAGGCAGCGGCAGGGTGGTCAGATCGAGTTTGGCTTCCAGATCCTTACCCAGCTCGTCCACCGCGTCGTCGATCATCTCGAGCAGCTTCAGATGCATGCGCACGTTGTATGAGACTTTCGACATGGCATCGAGCCGCGCCGCGAGCATGCGCGCCCGGGTCAGGGTGCCTCGGGGCGGCAGCCTGCCCAGCCACACCTCAAGTTCGGCAATGGGGTCGCCCGTGCCGAGGCCGCCGGACGCCGCGATCAAGCGCGGTGACGACGGGTTCTGTGAGGTGAGGGGGGGCGGCGGCATCTGAGGTTGGTGTGGTCTTTCGAGTGAATTCTACTGACACTGTTGTGCGACGATTGTGTCATGTGATTGCAAGGAATAATCGTGATCCGTTTCATCAGCTGGAACATTCAATGGGGGCGTGGCGCCGACGGCCTGGTGAAAATGTCACGGCTCATCGACGAAATACGACGTTTGGGCGATTTCGACGTGATTTGCCTGCAAGAGGTCGCCAGTCGTTTTCCCGGACTGAAAGGCGGTGTCGAGGAGGACGGTGTCCGCTGTCTGCAGGCCGCGTTTCCCGATTTCGAGTTGATTGAAGCGTTTCCCGTCGACCGACTGCACCCGGTGAGCGGGCGCAGTCGTTTCGGTAACGTTCTGCTCTCGCGTCTGCCCGTGCTGGCCGCGGCGCGCCACCGGCTGCCATGCCCCCCGGATGATCGATATCCGAGCATGGCGAGATCGGTCGTCGAAGTGGCGCTCAGTCTGCCGATGGGGGCGCCCTTGCGCGTGCTCACCACGCATCTGGAATACTACTCTGCACTGCAACGCTCGGCGCAGGTTGAACGCCTGTGCGAGCTGCAGCAGGAGGCGATCGACGGGTTGAAGGTGCCGATGCATCCTAAAGAGGCGACGGGGCCGTTCGCGCGTCCGCCCTGGCCGGCAGCCGCGCTTCTGTGCGGTGACTTCAACTTCAAGCCCGAGTCAGCCGATTGGCGCCGGATGCAGTCCGGAAACGCGGGCCAGTCAGGCGTGTGGCAGGACGCGTGGCGCGTCTGCCACGGCGCTCAGGATCATCCGCACAGTGTGGGGTTGCACGGCGCCGAGTGGCCCGATCACCCGTATTGCTGTGACTTCTTCTTCGCCTCGGCCGAGGCGGTGCCGGCCGTGAAGGCCGTTCGCTACGATGCGAGTTCAGCCGCGTCGGACCATCAGCCGGTGATGCTGGAAATGGAAGAGGCGGCCTTGCAGCCGCCTCTCTGATACACAGGCACGATAGAGCCGTTACTCTTCGAGTGGTTCAACCAGATCGCGGTAAGCATGCCAGGTGGCATGGCCGATGATCGGCATGAGGACCACGAGACCGATGTGGAAGGTCATGAACCCGATGATGGTCAGGCCGACGATGCCAACCGCCCACGCCATCATGGTGGCCGGGTTGCGAGCAAGCGCCCCCACGCTGGCCAGCATGGCCGTGATGGCGTCCTGGTTGCGGTCGAGCATCAGCGGAATGGACACCACGCTGACTGCGAACACGATGGTGGCGAAGAGCAATCCGACCATGAAATACACACTCAGGAATTCGAAGTTCTCAAACCGTAACACCTGCTCGAGAAATCCGGACAGGTTGGGCATCTCGTTGGTGTAGAAGAGCGCGAACACCACCAGAGAGGCGCGCGCCCAGACCAGAAAGATGACCCCGAGCACCACGGCGAACACGCCGATATTGCCGGCATTGCGCTTCCACACCACGAGCGTTGGCGCGAGCGAGCAGTTCTGCCCCTTTTCCCGGCGGCGACTGATTTCGTAGAGCCCCATGGACAGGAAGGGCCCAAGCAAGAGGAAGCCGGACGTGAGGCCCGACGTGTATTCATAGGCGTGCTCGAACACGAAGGTGATGAGCAGACCCATACCGGCAAAGCAGAACCCGTAGAACAGGCTGGGGATGGGGCATGACTTCATGTCCTGCCATCCGCGTGCGAACCACTTCAGCGGAGAAGTGGCCTTGATGTCCCTGATTGCCGGAAACGGCAAGTGTCCCGAATCCTCCAATACCTCATGCGGCTGCTGCATTCTTGTCTCCTGTTGGTTTGATTGTATGCAGCACACTCGGAGCGCTGGCGTGCTCGGCTCGGTGTGCGAGTCCGGCAGGCCTTTTTTTGCTTCTGATCGTGTTGGGTGCGAGTGGCTCCTGCAGTGCGTGTTTTGATGCCGTCAGCGCAGCCTTTGGGGGGAAGGCGATATCGCTGATCTGCCAATAATAAGCGTAATCAGCACGGCTTTGGCAAGGGCAACGCTCTGAAATGTCGAGTAATTTTTTGTACGGCGAGGGGAATGGTTCCCGCTGGCATTGATGCTGTGCAATAAGTGGTCGCATGTGAAATTCCTGTATTTCGCATCCAGAAAGGCATGCGTTTGAAATTCCGACCATGCGGCATTGCAAAAATTCTTTGGGCGCAAACTATCGACGCGATTGAGCGGATCAATCGCATTCTTCATGCATATTGACTAATCGGGTGTTACGCGGAGCGTGTCAGGCTGGTTCTGGCGGCTCGAGCAGCCGCTCGATGAAGGTGATGCGATCCTTGAGTACCAGCTTGCGCTTCTTGAGCCGGCGGATCATCAGTTGGTCGCCCACGGGGTTGGTGGCGAGCTGGTCAATGGCCATGTCCAGGTCGCGGTGCTCGGCCTTGAGCGTCATCAGTTCTTCGGACCAGTTGGCCTCGACGGTAAAGTCGTCTTGCATTTTTTACCTCTCCGGGGTCTCAAGCTGGTGAAAATGATGCCGTTATGTGACTCAACAGGCAGCTATGGTATGCGGTGACCCGGTCCATGACAACCGTCGTGACTTGATCTTTTCCGGTTGCACCCCACCTGTGCCATGAACAGGATCGTCACCTGACGATTCGTAACCGAATAAGGAGTCGCATCATGGAAGTGGTTTGCAACAACCCGGTCCTGTACGTGGTGGACTTTCCCGGCTTCGACGTGATCGAGGTCATCGACAAGCGCATTGGTCGCGGCACGGTGTTCCGTGATGCTGCTGCTCGCCGATTCAGGGCCGAGCTGGCGGAACTCTCCATGTCTGAAGAAACCTCTGATTTCGACGAGTTGATCGATCACTACCTGACCCTGCTCAATCAGCCAGCGGTCTATCACTAACCCATTGTCTCCCTTGTGACGGCCCGTCGCTTCGCTGGCGACGGGCCGCTTTCTGTTCTACCATCGAACGCCCATTCATGACTGAAACGTGACATGCAATGAGCAAGGCGTTTGTCAAAGCGTCCGAAGATGAGGACGACTCCCCAGAAATACCTGCCGGGCCCGCAGCCGGTGGTGCCATCTACATGACTCGACGTGGCTGGAACGCGCTGAAAGTCGAGCTGGACCAGCTCGTGCGTGACGAGCGCCCCAAGATGGTCGAAACCGTGGCCTGGGCGGCCAGCAATGGCGACCGCTCCGAGAATGGCGACTACATTTACGGCAAGAAGCGATTGCGCGAGATCGATCGGCGCATTCGTTTTCTCATCAAGCGTCTCGAAAACGCCAAGGTGGTTGATCCCGCCGATCAGCAGGAACTCGATCAGGTGTTCTTCGGCGCGACTGTCGTGATTACCGACGATGGCGGCGAGACCGAAAAGACCTACCAGATCGTCGGCGTTGACGAGGCCAATGCGACGTCGGGTCTGATCAGCTGGATTTCCCCGCTGGCCAAAGCCCTGCTCAAGGCGCGAGAGGGCGATGAAGTCCGCTTTCAGACACCCTCCGGACTGAAGGATATCGAGATACTCGAAGTCCGCTACGAGTAGATCGCAGTGACTCGAGTCAGTGTCGAAACGCCCTGCAAAAGGGCGTTTTTCATTTCCAGGGCTTGAAATCGCGCACGCCGCCCCCATCCACTAGCAACGTCACATAGCTTGAATGATGGAGACAGGAATGTCCGAGGCGACCCAAGCCACTGCTGAAAAAATGAATTTCCAGACCGAGGTGAAGCAGATGCTTCACCTCATGATCCACTCGCTGTACTCCAACCGCGAGATCTTCCTGAGAGAACTGATTTCCAACGCCTCTGATGCATGCGACAAGCTGCGTTTCGAAGCCCTGGACAAGTCAGATCTCTACGAAGGCGATGGCGAACTGAAGATTCGCCTCGACTACGATGCGGACGCCGGCACCATTACTGTGTCGGATAACGGTATCGGCATGAGTCGTGAAGAAGTGATCACCAACCTGGGCACGATTGCCAAATCTGGCACCAAGGAGTTCTTCAGCCAGCTCAGCGGCGACCAGAAGAAGGATGCCAACCTGATTGGCCAGTTCGGCGTCGGTTTTTACTCTGCCTTCATCGTGGCCGACAAGGTCAGCGTGCGCACTCGCCGTGCGGGTGCCGCAGCCAGCGACGCGGTGCTGTGGGAATGCAGCATGGGCGCCGAAGCTGCCGGTGAATACACCATCGACGCAACCGACAAGACCGATCGTGGCACCGAAATCACCCTGCACCTGCGCGACGACGCCAAGGATCTGGCCAATGGCTGGCAACTGCGTCAGTTGGTGCGCAAGTATTCCGATCACATCCTTCAGCCCATCGTGATGAAGAAGGAGGAGTGGGACGAAGAAGCCAAGGGGCAGGTGAAAAAGGATGAGGATGAAACGGTCAACCAGGCCAATGCCCTGTGGACCCGTTCCCGCAATGACATCACCGATGAAGAGTACAAGGCCTTTTACAAGCACGTGGGCCATGATTTCGGCGAACCGCTGTCATGGGTGCATGCCCGCGTTGAAGGCCGTCACGAGTACACGCAGCTGCTCTACGTGCCGGAGAATGCCCCGTTCGACCTATGGGACCGTAACGCCCGCCACGGTATCAAGCTGTACGTGCGACGCGTCTTCATAATGGACGATGCCGAAAAGCTGATGCCGTCCTACCTGCGTTTCGTGCGCGGGGTGGTCGATTCGGCCGATCTGCCGCTCAATGTGTCGCGCGAGATTCTTCAGGAGTCGAAAGATATCGACACCATTCGTGCCGGTTGCACGAAGAAAGTCCTGGGCATGCTCGAAGATCTGGCGAAGAACGAGGCTGAGAAGTACGCCAAGTTCTGGTCAGCCTTCGGTAACGTGCTCAAGGAAGGCATTGGCGAAGACATGTCCAACAAGGACAAGATCGCCGGCCTGCTGCGCTTTGCTTCGACGCACAACGACACGCCAGAACAGATCGTCTCTCTCGCCGATTACATCGGGCGGATGAAGGACGCTCAGGACAAGATCTACTTCGTGACTGCCGAAAGCTTCAACGCCGCCAAGAACAGCCCGCATCTCGAGGTGTTCCGCAAGAAGGGCATCGAGGTGCTCCTGTTGTCCGACCGGGTCGACGAATGGGTGATCGGTTATCTGACCGAGTTCGACGGCAAGGCACTTCAGTCGGTGGCCAAAGGTGGTCTGGATCTCGGCGAGCTTGAGGACGAAGAAGAGAAGAAGGCCGCCGAAGCCAAGGCGGACGAGTTCAAGGATCTCGTCGAGCGGATGAAATCCAGTCTGGGTGAGCGCGTGAAGGAAGTGCGCATCACGACGCGTCTGACGGATTCGCCCGCTTGCCTGGTGGCGGATGAACACGATATGGGCATGAATCTGGCGCGCATCCTCAAGGCGGCGGGCCAGGAAGCCCCCATGAGCAAGCCGATTCTCGAAATCAATCCTGAGCACCCGGTTGTCAAGCGACTGGAAAACGAGCAGACACGCTTTGACGACTGGGCGACCGTCCTGTTTGATCAAGCACTGTTGGCCGAAGGTGGCACGCTGGACGATCCGGCAACCTTCGTGAAGCAGATCAACGCACTCATGCTGGCCATGCAGTCCGAAGGCTGACGCGACCAGCGTTCAGCAACAAAAAAACCGCGGCTCTACAAGCCGCGGTTTTTTTGTGTGCGTTCAAGGACTCTTGTCTTGAGGCGTCTCGTCGGTTGAGCCCTTGGGGGCTTCCTCGGTCGTGCTGCCTTCGGCACTCTGTTCCGGCTTGGGCGGCCCCATGATCTCTTTCAACATGAGCTCGTGCGGATCGGGCATTTCGGTTTCAGGTGCCTCGGGTGGCTGATTGGACGCCTTCATCTTGCGTGTGATGTCACGCAGCATGCCGATCGCGAGCGCATCGTAAAGAGGCACCGGTGCAACGGATCGTGAGAAGCCCTGTGCGACGACGGCAGCCCCCATGAGCGGCAAGAGCATCTGGTGGTTCGCGGTCATCTCCATCACGATGACCAGCGAGGTGATGGGCGACTGCGTAATGCCGGCGAGAAACGCCACCATCCCCAGCACAAGGATTGCCGAACTGCTCTCGCCCGGAAGGAGCAGGGCGATATTGGCACCCAGTCCGGCTCCCACGGCAAGTGCGGGTGCGAACACGCCCCCGGGAATGCCACTGATGAACGCGAGCCAGATCACGAAGGCCTTGGCGAACATGAAATAGATCGGCAGGGCTTCCGTGCCTTCGAGGGCCGCCTTGGATTCCGCGTAACCCGTGCCCCAGGTCGTGCCGCCGGTGGCGACACCGATCAGCGCGGTCAGCAGGCCGCAGATGGCAGCAAACAGGACAGGCCTTGTCTTGGCGAAATCACCGACGCGGCCCGGCAGGCCTCGGGAGGAGGCAATGAGCAGCCGGGTCATCAGGCCGCCCGCGAGGCCACCTGCGGCACCACACATGAGCACTGGCCACAGGCCCGAGGGCCAACTGACGGCGGCTGGCGTGCGACCGAAATAGGTGTAGTTACCCAACGTCGCCAGCGACATGAGACCGGCAAAAATCACGGCGATGAGCGTGGTGCTGGAGGCCTTGAAAGCGCGATAGCGCGACAGTTCTTCAATGGCGAACATGATGCCGCCCAGCGGGGTGTTGAAGGCCGCTGCCACGCCGGCGCCCCCGCCCGCGACAATGAGGTCGCGTGTCGGCGCTATCCGTCCGTTCTTCTTGCCGCTGACCAGATTGAGGATCGACGCGCCCACCTGCACCGTGGGGCCCTCACGGCCGATTGATGCGCCCGATAGCAAGCCGACGATCGTCAGAAAGATCTTCGCGACCGCGATCTTGAACGAGAGCAGTCTGTTTCGGATCCGGCTGTCTTCGGTGAGCGAGGCCGCAATAGCCTGAGGAATGCCGCTGCCTTCCGAGCCCGGGAAGAAGCGTTTGGTCAGCCACACGACAAGCGCGAAACCGGCTGGGGCAATGAAAAGGGTGGACCACCAGAATTCGTCATAAATGAGGCGATGGATCTCGATGGCCAGATCCGCACCAATGGCGAATACGATGGCCGCAAGGCCAGCGAGAAGTGTGACACCCACAAGCAGCAGGCGTTTTCGCCAGCGACCGAGAGACAACCATGGCATCGCGTATCGTCGTCCTCCGCGCGCAATCTGTTTGAGCGCACGGGTGTGGGCGGAGATGTTCTCTCGCGATGTGCCGGATGGCGGCATGGGCGGTGCTCGACGGTCTCTGTGGTTGGGGATGTGTCTGACGCGCAGCGTAACACGCGTCGCGCCCTTGATTCATCAGGGCTTTCACGGATTCTGCCGGTTTTGGGCCGTGTTTTCGAGCGAAGGCCTCAAATGCCATTCGTTTTGTCTATCGGGCGTGGCATCTGCACAACAAATCGTGTTGTCGGGCGATGGTGATTGAGTTGCAGTGCACAAGCCGATAGGCTAAATTCTCCATACGCCTAAGTATGGATGCGTTCGCGCATGATCGGGTTTTGACAAAAATTATTCCCAGGAGAATCAGTAGTGACTATTCAGACCATCGGTGTGGTGGGTTCCGGCACCATGGGCAATGGCATTGCCCAGGCGTTTGCCGTTGCCGGGATCAACGTGGTGATGACGGACATCGCTGAAGATGCGCTTGAGCGTGCCGTGAAAACCATTGCAGGCAGCCTGGATCGGCTCATCAAGAAGGAAAAGGCGACCGAGGCCGACAAGGCAGCGGCGCTCAGTCGTATCTCGACAAGCACTTCCCTCGATGCTCTCGCCCAGTGCGATCTGGTGATCGAGGCCGCGACCGAGAATCTGGACATCAAGCTCAAGCTGTTTGCGCAACTCGATGGCATTCTGGCTCCCGAAGCTGTTCTGGCAAGCAACACCTCATCGATCTCGATTACCAAGCTGGCGGCTGCGACGGCACACCCGGATCGCGTGATCGGCATGCACTTTTTCAACCCGGTGCCGATGATGGCGCTGGTCGAACTGATCCGGGGCCTCCAGACCTCGGATGCGATCTATGAAAAGTCGCTGGCTGCGGCGGAAAAGATTGGCAAGACAGCGGTTCAGGTAAGGAACAACCCGGGGTTTGTGGTCAATCGTATTCTTTGCCCGATGATCAATGAGGCCATTTTCGCCTTGAGCGAGGGGCTTGCGACTGCAGAGCAGATCGATGAAGCGATGAAACTCGGTGCCAATCATCCGATCGGACCGCTCGCGCTTTGCGATCTGATCGGCCTCGATGTGCAGCTGGCAATCATGCAGGTGCTGTTCGACGGCTTCAAGGACCCCAAATATCGTCCGGCGCCCCTGCTCGTGGAGATGGTCGAAGCGGGCTACCTTGGACGCAAGAGTGGCAAAGGCTTCTTCGAATACAATTGATTGAGCTGTTCAGAAAGAAGGCCCGGGTGTTCTGGGCCTTTCTCATGCCTTGAAAAATCGTGCCGTGCTCTGTTCCGGAATGGCGCCCCCAGTGGATGCCGCTCGTTTCAGCAAGGTCCAGTAGTACCGGTACGATGCGCGATCGTGCAACTTGCCTTCATGACGGATCGGACCCCAGTGATTGTCCGCTGCCGCGTTGAGAATGGCATCCGCTTCGGCGACTTCGGAAAAGTCGGGTTGCATCGCTGCCAGTATCGGGTCGATCTGATTCGGGTGAATGCTCCACATCCGCAGGTAACCGAACTCCTTTCGCGCCCGCATGGCATCGTTGCGGATGTAGTCGACGTCATTCAACTCAGTGGTCACGTTGTGCGATGGGACTACGCCGTTGGCCAGCGCGGCCGCGGCAATATCGGTTTTGGCACGCGCAATCAGTGGATGATCGAACTGGCCAGGGCTGCGCATCGCGTCCCCCGGTATGGCGCCATGGTGGGCGCTGACGAAATCCATCAGGCCGAAGTCGAGGCTTTCGACGCCGTCGAGCGCCGCAATCTGCCACGCCTCACGCAAGGCACCGTGGGTCTCGATCAGAACGTGGATCGGCAGTTTCCGGTGTTGCCCGTTGAAGCGCTGCTGATCGCGGATAAAAGCGATCTGGATAGCCACGTCGTCGGCCGTGCGCGGCTTGGGCAGCGTCAGAAAGGCGAGCTTCTCTCCGGCGCCTTTGATCAGGATTTCCACATCTCGTTGCCAGGATGGATGTGTGATGTCGTGAATGCGCGCCCCGACACGACTGAATCGGTTCGTTTCCGAATGGATCATGTCGACGACCATGTGGGCATGGGCTTCCTCTTCGCCGGCACGGGCGCCATCTTCGCAATCGCAGGTGATGTCGAACACCGGCCCCTTGTCGTTTTGCAGGAGCAAGGCCTTGCCGATGAGCTTCTCGCTACCAGCGTAGTGGTCGACGGCGGGCATCTGGGTGAGGGTGCGCTCACCCTGGAAAAGAACCTGATCGGGATGCATTGTTAAGGTTTGGAGCTGGTGAGAACGAGTCAGGGAGCATAACAAAACGGAAGGCGGGTACAAAAAAACGGGAGCGTTTCCGCTCCCGTTTTTCTGGCTGCTGCCGATCTGCGAATTACAGCAGATCTTTCACGCCATCACGCTCTTCGAGCAGTTCGTTCAGCGTGTTGTCCATGCGGTCCTTGGAGAATTCGTCGATCTCCAGGCCCTGAACGATTTTGTACTCACCGTTTTCGGTGGTGCAGGGGAAGCCGTAGATGATGCCTTCCGGGATGCCATAGGAGCCGTCAGACGGCACGCCCATGGTGACCCATTCGCCATTGGAGCCCAGCACCCAGTCACGGATGTGATCGATCGCCGCGTTGGCAGCGGAGGCAGCGGAGGACAGGCCGCGTGCTTCGATGATGGCGGCGCCGCGCTTGCCCACGGTCGGCAGGAACACGTCGCGGTTCCAGGCTTCGTCGTTCACCAGACCCTTGACGTTGTCGCCGTTGGACTCGCAGAAGCGATAGTCGGCGTACATGGTCGGGGAGTGGTTGCCCCAGACGACCAGGCTCTTGAGGCTGGCAACGTCACGGCCGGTCTTGGAAGCGAGCTGGGACAGGGCGCGGTTGTGGTCCAGACGCAGCATGCCGGTGAAGTTCTTCGGATTGACGCGGCCGAATTTTTCGGCGGTCTTCATGGCAATGTAGGCGTTGGTGTTGCAGGGATTGCCAACAACCAGGATCTTGCAGTCCGGGTCGGCATACTGGCCAATGGCGGCGCCTTGCACAGTGAAGATCTTGGCGTTTTCGGTCAGCAGGTCCTTGCGCTCCATGCCGGGGCCGCGCGGACGGGCACCGACCAGCAGGGCGACCTGGGCATCCTTGAAGGCAACGTTCGGATCGTCAGTGGCGATCATGCCGGCGAGCAGCGGGAATGCGCAGTCTTCCAGCTCCATCATCACGCCCTTGACGGCTTTTTGCGCCTGCGGAAGATCCAGCAGTTGCAGAATGACCGGCTGGTCCTTGCCAAGCATTTCGCCGCTGGCGATACGGAACAAAAGGCTGTAACCGATTTGACCGGCAGCGCCGGTAACGGCGACGCGAACTGGGGCTTTGCTCATGACGACTCCCTCTCCAGGTGATTAAACGGCTGTTTGATGCCAATGCAATTCGCAGCCTTGAAAAACGGTGCTTTGCGGTATCATATTGCGACCGCACAAAACGCGCTGCATACTAAGGTAGTTCAAACAAAAAATCAATTCATGTCTAATATCTTATATAAGACATAAGACTGGTATTTACCTGACCTGAGTTTTGTGCTGAAATACGCGGATGGCACCTGCGTCCCCAACCTTCAGTCCGCTCTATCGTCAGATCAAGAGTCTGATGATGCATGCGCTCGAATCTGCCGAGTGGCAGCCGGGCCAGGCAATTCCAAGTGAGCAGGAACTTGCCCAGCGCTTCGGCGTGAGTCAAGGTACCGTCCGCAAGGCGATTGACGAAATGGCTGCCGAAAACCTGCTCATTCGCAAGCAGGGCAAGGGCACCTTTGTGGCGTCCCATAACGATCCTCGTGCTTTGTTCCGCTTTCTCCGGCTGGTGCCCGAGAATGGTGATCTTGCGCACCCGACCAGTGTTCCGCTCGAATGCTGGCGCGCCAAGGCGGGGCACGAGGCGTCTCGTGTCTTGCAGATCGAGCCGGGCGAGCCGATCATCATCGTTCGTCGACTTCTCAAATTTAGTTCAAAACCCGTGGTTGTCGACGAAATTTATCTGCCTGGAGAAATTTTTCAGGGGCTGACAATCGAAGTGCTGCAAGGGTGGAACGGTTCGCTCTACAGTCTTTTCGAATCCCGATTCGGGTTGCGGATGATACGCGCCGAAGAGCGCATCCGCGCAGTGGCTGCCGATCGCGGCACCGCCGACACGCTGAATGTGAAGGAAGGTGTTCCGCTGCTATCCGTCGAGCGCGTCACCTATACCTATGGAGACAGGCCGGTTGAATGGCGTCGCGGCCTGTATTCAACCGCCGAGCATTTTTATCTGAATGAATTGAATTAGATCGGGTCGCATGAGCCGGTCTTGGGAAACCGAGCGAAATTGGTGTTCGCTTGTTTTGGGAGTACGGCAGCGATAGCTGTCTTGCAATGAGGGGGAAGTGATGTCCGAAGTGACAGTCAGAAAACAGCGGCCAAAACACTTGGCGCTGAACGAGATCCGTTTGCCATTGCCTGGCATCGTATCCATTCTCCACCGGGTCAGTGGCGCAGGTTTGTTCCTGATGTTGCCGCTGCTCCTTTCCTTGTTTGGTGACAGTGTCGGTTCGCCTGAATCGTTCGCCGCCTACAAGGAAACGGTGTCCAACTGGTTCCTTAAGCTGATCCTCTTCGGTCTGCTGTGGGCCTACCTGCATCACTTCTGTGCCGGTATCCGCTTCCTGTTGCTGGATATGCACAAGGGGCTGGATCTTCAGACCGCGCGTCTGACCTCCAAGATCGTGCTGGGCGTGAGCCTGACGCTGACTGTGATTATCGGGGTGTGGCTATGGTAAAGCGTATTGTTGTCGGGGCTCACTACGGCCTGCGCGATTGGCTGGCGCAGCGTGTCACCGCCACTGTGATGGCGTTGTACACCGTCTTGTTCGCCTTCAAGGCGATTGCGCTGCCCGAAATGAATTACGAAAACTGGAGCGGCATGTTCGCCGGTGGCTTCATGCGTTTTGCCACTTTCCTGTTCTTCATGTCCCTGTTCTACCACGCCTGGGTGGGCGTCCGTGACATCTTCATGGACTACATCAAGCCGGTTGGTGTGCGCCTTGCGCTGCACGTGATCGTGCTGTTCCTGCTCGTTGGTTACGCCGGTTGGGCGGCCCAGATTCTGTGGAGGCTGTAAGCGTGAGTATCGCAAAACGTACTTTTGATGCAGTCATCGTCGGGGCCGGTGGTGCCGGTCTGCGCGCTGCACTGCAACTTTCTGAAGCCGGCCTGAAGACGGCCGTGCTTTCCAAAGTGTTCCCGACCCGTTCGCATACCGTTGCCGCCCAGGGTGGCGTGGCTGCTTCGCTCGGAAACTCGACCGAAGACAACTGGCACTGGCACATGTACGACACCGTCAAGGGGTCGGACTGGCTGGGCGACCAGGATGCCATCGAGTTCATGTGTCGCAAGGCCAATGAAGTGGTCATCGAACTTGAGCACTTCGGTATGCCGTTCGACCGTACCGACAACGGCAAGATCTACCAGCGGCCGTTCGGCGGTCATTCCCAGAACTATGGTCAGTCGCCGGTGATGCGTTCCTGTGCTGCCGCTGACCGTACCGGTCACGCCATGCTGCACGCGCTGTATCAGCGCAACGTGCGGGCAAACACACAGTTCTTCGTCGAGTGGATGGCGCTCGATCTGATCCGCGATGCCGACGGCGACGTGGTGGGCGTGACGGCCATGGAAATGGAAACCGGCGAGGTCACCATCTTCCACGCCAAGGCCACCGTGTTTGCCACGGGTGGTGCAGGGCGTATCTATTACAGCTCCACGAATGCCTTCATCAACACCGGTGACGGTGTCGGTATGGCGGCGCGTGCCGGCATTCCGCTCGAAGACATGGAGTTCTGGCAGTTCCACCCGACCGGCGTGGCCGGTGCTGGCGTGCTGATCACCGAGGGTGTTCGCGGCGAGGGCGGTATCCTGCGTAACTCCGATGGCGAGCGCTTCATGGAACGCTATGCCCCGACCCTGAAGGATCTGGCGTCGCGTGACGTGGTGTCGCGCTCAATGGTGACCGAGATCAACGAAGGTCGCGGTTGCGGTCCTGACAAGGATCACGTGATGCTGGACATCACCCACCTGTCGCCGGACACCATCATGAAGCGCCTGCCGGGTATCCGCGAGATCTCCATCCAGTTCGCGGGTGTTGATCCGATCAAGGCGCCGATTCCGGTCGTGCCGACCTGTCACTACCAGATGGGTGGTATCCCGACCAACTACAAGGGTCAGGTCGTGGTGCCGAAAGACGGCAACCCGAACACCCCGGTGACCGGCTTCTACGCAGCAGGCGAATGTGCCTGCGCATCGGTGCACGGCGCGAACCGTCTCGGTACCAACTCGCTGCTCGATCTGCTGGTGTTTGGCAAGTCAGCGGGCGAAACCGTGGTTGATGACATCCAGTCCGGCAATCTGCGTCTGAAGCCGCTGCCGGAAGATGCGGCCGACTTCGCGCTGGCACGCATGGCCCGTCTGGAAAACCAGACCAATGGCACCGATGTCCATGAAGTGCGCCTCGAAATGCAGCGCGTCATGCAGAAGCACGCCGGCGTGTTCCGCTTCAAGGACCTGCTCGAAGAAGGTGTCAGACAGATCCTCGACGTAGCCGAAAAAGCCAAGAGCACCGAGATCAAGGACAAGTCCAAGGTCTGGAACACCGCGCGCCTCGAAGCGCTGGAACTCGACAACCTGATCGAAGTGGCCAAGGCGACCATGATCTCTGCCGAGAACCGCAAGGAATCCCGTGGTGCCCATGTGCGTGATGACGCGCCGGACACCGAGGAATTCCCCAACGGCCGTAACGACGGTGAGTGGCTGAAGCACACGCTGTGGTTCAGCGAAGACAACCGTCTGGAATACAAGCCGGTTAACCTGGAGCCGATGAACGAAGGCACCAAGGCAATCGCGCTCGCCAAGCGTACCTACTGAGCGCCCGGGAGTCGAAACAATGAGCAAACGTACCGTTCAATTCAAGATCTACCGTTACGATCCGGATCGCGACGACAAGCCCTACATGCAGGACATCTCTGTCGAGCTCGAAGCTTCTGACAAGAAACTGCTGGACGCGCTGGTTCGCCTGAAGGCCAAGGACGACACCCTGTCGTTCCGACGTTCATGCCGTGAAGGTGTGTGTGGCTCCGACGCCATGAACATCAACGGCAAAAACGGCCTGGCCTGTCTGACCGACGTGGACAGTCTGCCGCAGCCGATCACGCTGCGCCCGCTGCCGGGTCTGCCGGTCATTCGCGACCTGATCGTGGACATGACCCAGTTCTTCAAGCAGTACCACTCGATCAAGCCCTACCTCGTGAACAACGAGCCGACGCCGGAGCGTGAGCGCCTGCAGACGCCGGAGGAACGCGAGGAACTCAACGGCCTGTACGAGTGCATCCTGTGTGCCTGCTGCTCGACCTCTTGCCCGTCGTTCTGGTGGAACCCGGACAAGTTCGTTGGCCCGGCTGGCCTGCTGGCTGCCTACCGCTTCCTGGCGGATACGCGCGATCAGGACACCACGGCCCGCCTCGATAACCTCGAGGATCCGTATCGCCTGTTCCGTTGTCACTCCATCATGAACTGTGTTGACGTCTGTCCGAAGAGTCTGAACCCGACCAAAGCGATCGGGAAGATCAAGGACATGATGGTCAGCCGCGCGGTATGACAATCAATCGGGGGCGCGTTCGGTGGCACTGTCGTCGGGCTCTTCTGGAGCTTGACCTGGTGTTTTCGCGCTTCCTCGATGACCAGTTTGACCACTTGAGCGATGCTCAGGTGGAAGATTTGCAGGAACTGCTGAACCTCGAAGATCACGACCTTTGGGCCATGGTCAACGGGAGCAAGGAATGCACCGAAAAGCGCTGGTCGCTGTTCATCGAGATGCTGCGCCACTCCAGTGACGCAGCCCGCTCGGGCGACGCGTAATAACTACGGGTAACACAGAGGACGAGTCATGAGCACTGAACGTAACGCAACTCTTACGATCGACGGGAATTCCTACGACTTTCCGATCATGTCCGGCACCCACGGCAACGATGTCATCGACATTCGCAAGCTGGGTGGCCAGACGGGTCTTTTCACTTACGATTCCGGTTTCCTTTCCACCGCAAGCTGCAAATCCACTGTCACCTTCATTGATGGCGACAAGGGCGAGCTGCTCTACCGCGGTTACCCGATCGAGCAACTGGCAGACAACTGCAACTTCCTGGAAGTCGCCTACCTGCTGAAGAATGGTGAGCTGCCGAATGCCGCCGAAAAGGAAGCATTCGAGACCACCATCAAGAACCACACCATGCTGCACGACCAGATGACCAAGTTCTACTCTGGTTTCCGTCGTGATGCGCACCCCATGGCTGTCATGGTCGGTGTCGTGGGTGCCCTGTCGGCCTTCTACCACGATGCGCTGGATCTGCAGGACGCCGAGCACCGCAATGTGTCGTTCAACCGCCTGGTCGCCAAGCTGCCGACCATCGTTGCCATGGCGTACAAGTACAACACCGGGCAACCGTTCATGTACCCGCGCAACGACCTGAGCTACACCGCCAACTTCATGCACATGATGTTCGGCACCCCGTGCGAGGAGTACAAGCCGAACCCGACGCTGGTGCACGCCCTTGACACCATCTTCACCCTGCACGCCGATCACGAGCAGAACGCGTCGACCTCGACCGTGCGTCTCGCAGGTTCCTCCGGGGCCAACCCGTTTGCGTGTATCTCCGCCGGCATCGCTTGCCTGTGGGGCCCCGCCCACGGCGGTGCGAACGAAGCCTGCCTGCAGATGCTCGAAGAGATCGGCGATGTCTCCAAGGTCGGTGAGTACATCAATCGCGCAAAAGACAAGAGCGATTCGTTCAAGCTGATGGGTTTCGGTCACCGGGTCTACAAGAACTTCGATCCGCGTGCCAAGCTGATGCGCAAGGTGTGCTACGACGTGCTGGGCGAGCTGGGTCTGGAAAACGACCGCCTCTTCAAGCTCGCCATGGAACTCGAGAAGATCGCTCTGGAAGACGAGTACTTCGTCGAGAAGAAGCTGTACCCGAACGTCGATTTCTACTCTGGCATCGTCCAGAAGGCGCTCGGTATCCCGACCTCCATGTTCACCTGCATCTTCGCGCTTGCGCGTACGGTGGGCTGGATGACTCAGTGGGAAGAAATGATGACCGATCCGGAGTACAAGATCGGCCGTCCGCGCCAGCTCTACGTCGGTGCGGCACGACGCGACGTCGTGCCCCTCGACAAGCGCGGTTAAAGAGCAATGAGGGAGGGGGCAAAACACAATAAATAAAGCAACTCGGGATGGTCAGGCTCGCGCGTGACCATCCCGTTTTTGCTATTTGCCCCAAGGTGTCGCTCCGGGCAGGCGGAGCAAAGTAATTCGGGTGAACCAACCATGATGAAACAACTGCGCGGCAATTCGATGCTTTTCGGTGCCAACGCACCGTTCGTTGAAGAGCTGTATGAAGCCTATCTCGCCGACCCCGACAGCGTGGCGGACGAATGGCGAACCTATTTCGACGGGCTGAAAGTCGGTGCCGCGGCAGCTGTCCGCGACGTCGCTCACACCCCGATCATCAATGCCTTCGAACAGATGGCCAAGCGCGGCCCGGTTCGTGTCGTCAAGGGCGGCGAGGGGAACAAGCGTCAGGTCAGCACGTTGCAGCTGATCAACG
This sequence comes from Nitrogeniibacter aestuarii, assembly GCF_017309585.1. Classification (NCBI taxonomy): domain Bacteria; kingdom Pseudomonadati; phylum Pseudomonadota; class Betaproteobacteria; order Rhodocyclales; family Zoogloeaceae; genus Nitrogeniibacter; species Nitrogeniibacter aestuarii. The sequence continues at coordinate 2,197,059 of NZ_CP071321.1, forward strand.
CTTATCGCTTTCTCGGTAACCGCTGGGCGAATCTCGATCCGCTCAAGCGCAACGAGCGCCCGCATGTTGCCGAGCTCGAGCCGTCCTACTACGGCTTCACCGAAGGCGACCTGAACGAGCAGTTCAACGTCGGCTCCTTTCACGCGTTTTCGACCGAGCAGGCGAGCCTGCGCGAGATTCTCGAAGCCGTGCGCCAGACCTACTGCGGTTCGATCGGCTCCGAGTACATGTACATCTCGGACATCGGTCAGAAGCGCTGGATCCAGGCCCGCCTCGAGAGCATCAAGGGAACCCCGACATATTCTGCCGAACAGAAAAAGCACATCCTCGGACGCGTCACCGCAGCCGAGACGCTCGAGAAGTACCTGCACACCCGGTACGTCGGCCAGAAGCGCTTTTCGCTTGAGGGTGGCGATTCCACCATTGTCGCGATGGACGAGCTGGTCAACGTGGCCGGTAGTCTCGGCGCGCAAGAAATCGTGATCGGCATGGCCCACCGTGGCCGTTTGAACGTGCTGGTCAATACCTTGGGCAAGTCGCCGTCCGAACTCTTTGCCGAGTTCGAAGGCAAGGCCGAAGTGGATCTGACCGCAGGTGACGTCAAGTACCACAAAGGCTTCTCGAGCGATGTGATGACCCCGGGTGGCCCGGTTCACCTCACCCTGGCGTTCAACCCGTCTCACCTGGAAATCATCAACCCGGTGGTTGAAGGTTCCGTATACGCCCGTCAGGTTCGACGCAACGACACCGACAAGACCCAAGTGCTGCCTGTGCTCATCCATGGTGATTCCGCCGTGGCTGGCCAGGGTGTGAACCAGGAGATGCTCAACTTCTCCCAGACCCGTGGCTATGGCACGGGTGGCACGGTGCACATCGTCATCAACAACCAGATCGGTTTCACCACCTCCGACCCACGTGATTATCGTTCGTCGCTGTATTGCACGGACATCTTCAAGATGGTCGAAGCGCCGATCTTCCACGTGAATGGTGATGATCCCGAGGCGGTTGCACTGGTGACCGCGCTTGCCGTCGAATTCCGCAACGAATTCAAGAAAGACGTGGTGATCGACCTGATCTGCTACCGCAAGCTCGGCCACAACGAGCAGGACGAGCCGATGGTCACCCAGCCGCTCATGTACCGAAAGGTCTCCCAGCATCCGGGCACTCGCAAGCTTTATGCGGACCGGCTTGTGGCCGAGGGTGTCTGCGCTGCAGACGAGCCCGAACAGATGATTCAGGACTACCGTGATCACCTCGACAAGGGTGAGTTGCTGGCAAATCCGTCGCTGTCGGGTCACAACCGAAAGTTCGCGGTGGACTGGGGTCCCTACCTGGGCAAGGCCTACACCGACGATTGCGATACCGGCGTGCCGGCGAGCGAACTGAAACGTCTTGCTGAGCGCCTGACGACTCTGCCCGAAGGCTTTACCCTGCATTCACGGGTCAAAAAGATCATCAACGATCGCGCCGCCATGGGTAAGGGCGAGCAGCCGATCGATTGGGGCATGGGTGAAAACCTCGCCTACGCTTCGCTGCTGGTTCAGGGTTTTGGTGTGCGCCTGTCAGGTGAAGACATCGGCCGTGGCACCTTCTTCCACCGTCACGCGGTGCTTCACGACCAGAAACGTGAGCGCTGGGACGAGGGCGCTTATGTGCCGCTCAAGCACATCCAGGAGGGCCAGGGCAACATGCAGGTCTTTGACTCGGTGCTGTCTGAAGAAGCCGTGCTTGCTTTCGAGTACGGCTATGCCACTGCCGAGCCGGATCATCTGCCCGTCTGGGAGGCCCAGTTCGGTGACTTCGCCAACGGCGCTCAGGTGGTGATCGATCAGTTCATCAGTTCCGGTGAAGCCAAGTGGGGCCGTCTTGCGGGTCTGACGCTGCTGCTGCCACATGGTTATGAAGGCCAGGGCCCGGAGCACTCGTCTGCGCGTCTCGAGCGTTACATGCAGTTGTGCGCCGAGAACAACATGCAGGTGTGCGTGCCGAGCACGCCGGCACAGATCTTCCACCTGCTGCGCCGTCAGATGGTGCGTCAGTTGCGCAAACCGCTCGTGGTCATCACGCCCAAGTCGCTGCTGCGCCACAAGGAAGCCGTGTCCGAACTCGACGAGCTTGCCAAGGGCCAGTTCAAGACCGTCATCGGCGAGATCGACAAGCTCGACGACAAGAAGGTCAAGCGTGTCGTGCTGTGCTCCGGCAAGCTGTATTACGAGCTGATGGCCTACCGGCGCGAGCAGAAGATCAAGGACATTGCTGTTGTCCGTATCGAACAACTCTATCCGTTCCCGGCAGAGAAGTTCACCGAGGAACTGAGCCGCTACCCGAATCTGAAGGAAGTGGTTTGGTGCCAGGAAGAGCCGCGTAACCAGGGTGCCTGGTACTGGTTCGCGTCGCGCCAGCATCTGGCCAAGGTGATGGGCGGCAAGCAACAACTGTATCTGGTGAGTCGTCCGGCATCTGCATCGCCGGCCGTCGGCTACTACGCCAAACACAACCAGCAGCAGAAAGAAGTCATCGAGAACGCCTTCGGGCCCATCTCCGAATAACCGAACAAATGCATGCACTAAGCATAAGAGGGAGCTAAATCCATGCTGATCGAAGTGAAAGTTCCGCAGCTGTCCGAGTCCGTGTCCGAAGCGACTCTGGTGAGCTGGCATAAAAAAGCAGGTGAAGCCGTTTCACGCGACGAAAACCTGATCGACATCGAGACCGACAAGGTCGTTCTCGAGACGCCGGCACCGGCGGATGGTGTTCTGGTCGAAATCATCATGGGCGATGGTGAGACCGTGACCAGTGGTGACCTGATCGCCAAGATCGACACCGAAGCAAAGGCCAGTGCCGGCGAGGAGAAGAAGCACGAGCCGGCACCGGAAGTGACGCCGCCGCCGGCCGCCAAGGCCTCCTCGGGTGGCTCTGCCAGCCCGTCCGCACGCAAGATCCTCGACGAGAAGGGCATTGCAGAAGGCGACGTCAAGGGTTCCGGCCGCGGCGGTCGCGTGACCAAGGCGGACGCCATGGGCGCAGGCAAGGGAAGCAGTGCCGCTGCTGCTCCGGTTCAGGTGGCTGATGGCGAGCGCCCGGAAGAGCGCGTGCCGATGACCCGCCTGCGCGCCCGTATTGCCGAGCGTCTGCTCCAGTCCAAGAATGAAAACGCCATCCTGACCACCTTCAACGAAGTCAACATGGGTCCGGTCATGGCGCTGCGTGCCGAGTACAAGGACAAGTTTGAGAAGGCTCACGGTGTGCGTCTGGGCTTCATGGGTTTCTTCGTCAAGGCCGCTGTGGCCGCCCTGAAGAAATTCCCGATCCTGAATGCCTCTGTCGATGGCAATGACATCGTCTATCACGGCTACTTCGACATCGGTATCGCCGTGGGTAGCCCGCGGGGTCTGGTGGTGCCGATCATTCGTGACGCAGACCAGATGTCGATCGCCGACATCGAGAAGAAGATTGCCGAGTACGGTCAGAAGGCAAAGGAAGGCAAGATCTCTCTCGAAGAGCTCACCGGCGGTACGTTCTCCATCTCCAACGGTGGCGTGTTCGGTTCCATGCTGTCCACCCCGATCATCAACCCGCCGCAGTCCGCGATCCTGGGCATTCACGCCACCAAGGACCGTCCGGTGGTCGAGAACGGCCAGATCGTGATCCGCCCGATCAACTACCTGGCCATGTCCTATGATCACCGCATCATCGACGGCCGCGAAGCCGTGCTGGGTCTGGTGACCATGAAGGAAGCACTCGAAGATCCGGCACGCCTGCTGCTGGACGTTTAAACCATGCTGGCGGGCGGGCCTGACGGTCCGCCCGATCTCACGAGGGAGAGATGAATGGCGAACAAAGAATTTGACGTCGTGGTCATCGGCGGTGGCCCTGGCGGCTACGTGGCGGCGATTCGCGCGGCTCAACTGGGTTTCAAGGCGGCATGCGCCGAATCCAATCCGTATGCCGATCCAAAGGGCGAGCCTCGCCTGGGCGGTACCTGCCTGAACGTGGGCTGCATCCCGTCCAAGGCGCTGCTGCACACCTCGCACCTGTTTGAGGAAGCGGGCCACAGTTTTGCCGATCAGGGCATCAAGGTAGGCAAGCCGAGCATCGACGTACCGACCATGATCGGTCGCAAGGCCAAGGTTGTCGATCAACTGACCGGTGGGATCAAGGGTCTGTTCAAGAAGAACAAGGTCACCATGCTCCCGGGCCATGGCAGCTTCGTGGCCAAGGCTGACGGCGGGTGGAAACTCAAGGTCGGTGACGAGGAAGTCCTGGCCAAGCAGGTGATCGTGGCGACGGGTTCCAAGGCCCGTCACCTGGACGGTATGCCCGTCGACAACAAACTCATCTGCGACAACATCGGTGCGCTTGAGATCGACGCCGTGCCGAAGAAACTCGGTTTGATCGGCTCGGGGGTGATCGGCCTGGAGATGGGCTCGGTCTGGCGTCGTCTCGGTGCTGAAGTCACCATCCTCGAAGCGATGGACAGTTTCCTGGCCGCTGCTGACAAGGATGTCGCCAAGGAAGCCCAGAAAGTCTTCACCAAGCAAGGCCTGGACATCAAGCTTGGCGTCAAGGTGGGTAAAGTCACCCCAGCCAAGAACGGCAAGTCGGTCACTGTCGAGTACGAAGACAAGGACGGCGCACAGAAGGACACCTTTGATCGTCTCATCGTCTCGGTGGGTCGTGTGCCGAACACGGACGGTCTCAACGCCGACGCCGTGGGTCTGAAGATCGACGAACGTGGGTTTGTCGAGGTCGACGATCACTGCAAGACCAACCTGGACGGTGTCTGGGCGGTCGGCGATGTGGTGCGAGGCCCGATGCTGGCGCACAAGGCGATGGAAGAAGCCGTGATGGTCGCCGAACTGATGGCGGGCCAGGCGGGTCATTGCAACTTCGACACCATCCCCTGGGTGATCTACACCTCGCCTGAAATTGCCTGGGTCGGCAAGACCGAGCAGCAGCTCAAGGAAGAAGGTACCAAGTATAGCGTTGGCAAGATCCCGTTCATGGCCAATGGCCGCGCGCTGGGCATGGGCGACACCACCGGTTTCGTGAAGATGCTCGCTTGCGAGGAAACCGATCGGGTGCTCGGTGTCCACATCATTGGTGCAAACGCCTCCGAGCTGATCGCCGAAGCCGTGGTGACCATGGAGTTCCATGGTGCTGCCGAGGATCTGGCGCGCATCTGCCACGCGCACCCGACCCTGTCGGAAGCCGTGCACGAAGCCGCCCTGGCGGTCGACAAGCGCCCGCTGCACTTCTAAGAAGGCGCGCTGTCAAAAAAGGAGGTGGGTCTCGGGCGGCAATGCCGCCCGGCACCTGCCTTTGTCGTTTGTTGAAGGTTATGAATCAAGATGCCCCATCGAGTCCTCAACGTTCCTGAGCACGGCATGGTCGACGCCTACAAGGCGCTTTTGGCCGAACGTGGCTACAAGCCGGATCCGGCGCAGGAGGCGGCCGTCAAGCGCCTTCAGGTGCTGTACACCGATCTGCTCGGTTTCAAGGTTGCCCGTCAGAGTTTCCTGAAGAAATACGTCTTCAAGCCCGATCAGCCCAAAAGCGTGTATTTCTGGGGCGGTGTGGGTCGCGGCAAGAGCTTTTTGATGGACTGTTTCTTTGAATCCGTCCCCTACAAGCGCAAGCGTCGCGTCCACTTCCACGCATTCATGCAGGAAGTCCAGAACGACCTCAAGTCACTCAATCATCTGCCCGACCCGCTGCAGACCGTGGCGGAACGCATCTCGGAGCAGACGCGCCTGCTGTGCTTCGACGAGTTTCACGTTTCCGACATTGCCGATGCCATGATCCTCGGTCGGCTGCTCGAAGCGCTGTTCGCGCGCGGGGTCATTTTCGTGATGACCTCCAACTATCCGCCCGACGGCCTGTATCCGAACGGCTTGCAGCGCATCAACTTCCTGCCGACCATCAAGATGCTCAAGGAACGCTGTGACGTTATCGAGGTTGATTACGGCACCGATTACCGACTGCGCACCATGGAGCAGCTGGAAAAGTATCTGGTGCCGGACGATGAGATCGCGCTCAAGCATCTGTCGGACGATTTCTTCACGGTGGCCGGTTTCGAAGGCAAGCCCGAAGAGATCGAGGTGCTGGGTCGAAAGCTCAAAACCGTGCGCTCTGCACCCGGCGTGATCTGGTTCGATTTCAAGGAGCTGTGCGGCGGGCCGCGCTCGCAGAACGACTACCTCGAGCTGGCACGTGAGCACCATACCTTGCTGCTCTCCGGGGTGCCCAAAATGAACGCCGGCATGTCGAATGAAGCACGCCGCTTCACCTGGCTCATCGACGTGCTCTATGATCATCGCGTCAAACTGATCATGAGTGCGCAGGTGGAGGCCGCCGAGTTGTACACCGATGGCAGCTTTGCCAACGAATTTGTCCGTACGGTCAGCCGTTTGCTTGAAATGCGCTCATCGGACTATCTGGCCGAGGCGCACCGAACCGAATAAGGCGAATGCTTCGATTTCCGCGTGAGTTCGTCCTGCTGTGTGTTTTCCTGCTTGCCTTGCTGGGCAGCGGGTTGGCGCGTGCCGATTTTCCGCTGACCATACTCAAGACCCGTCATCAGAGTGCCGAATTGCTCGCCCCAAAACTGGCGGAGATGGTGAGCCCGGGCGGGCGGGTCAGTGGCATCAACAACACCTTGCTCATTCGCACCGATCCGGAGAACCTGCGGGAACTTCAGGCAGTGCTGGCCGAGATTGATCAGGCGGCCAAGCGACTTCGAATTCGCGTTCGCTCTTCGCTCGACGCGGACAGCCGCCGGCGGGAACTGGGTGTCAGCGGTGATATTGGCAACGACGATGTACGCATCCGGTTGCCGGATTCGCCCAATCAACGCAACACCCGTATCGACATCGGCACGGTACGAATCGATGGCAGCGACAGTGCCGGGCAGCTGCGTCAAGGCGCAGAACAGTTCGTCGACACCATTGATGGTGGGCGCGCCAGCGTGTTTCTGGGTCAGTCGATTCCCATGCGGTTTCATCAGGTGTTCATCGAACCGGACGGCGCTCGTGTCGTTCGCGGCACCACATGGCGTGATATCGGCGCCGGGCTGGTGGCGACACCGCAAGTGCGTGGTCAACGCGTCACCGTCGCGCTCAGTCCGGAGCGCAGTCAGATGAACGAGCGTGGTCATGCCGACGTCTTCAGGCTTGAGACGACGGTTGAAGGGCGCCTGGGCGAGTGGATGCCTGTGGGCGGTGCCACCGAAGACAGTGGCAGCCGGGGAGGGGTCATTGGCCGGCGATCCACCGAGACCTCTTCGAGCAGCGCCCAGTTTTGGCTGCGTGTCGATCTGCTGGACTGATCATGACGCTTGATGACGTTTTCGCGCCAGACGGCGCTCTGGCCGAGACGGTCAACGGTTTCTCTCCCCGCATTCAGCAAAGGGAGATGGCTGAACGGATCGAAGCGGCCATCAAAAGCAATGGCGTGCTCATCGCCGAAGCCGGTACCGGTACGGGCAAAACCTTTGCCTACCTGGTGCCCGCGCTCATGTCCGGTGGCAAGGTGCTCATTTCCACCGGGACCAAAACCCTGCAGGACCAGCTCTACCGGCGTGATCTGCCCACGGTGCGCAAGGCGCTGAAGCTGCCGTTGACCACGGCATTGCTCAAGGGCCGTTCCAACTACGTCTGTCATTACCACCTGGCGCGTAACGCAAGCGAGGGGCGCTTCCGTTCACCTCAGGAAGTGGACCATCTACGCAAGATCGTGCGCTTCGCCGAAACCACCGGCACGGGTGACAAGGCCGATTGCACGGATGTACCGGAGGACAGTACAGCCTGGATGTCGGCGACCTCGAATCGGGATAACTGCCTGGGGCAGGAATGCCCCAACGTGAAGGAATGCTTCATCCTGCAAGCGCGTCGCAACGCCATGGAGGCTGACGTGGTGGTGGTCAATCACCATCTGTTTTTTGCCGACGTCGTGCTGCGCGATGAGGGGATGGGCGAACTTCTGCCGTCATGCAACACCGTGATTTTCGATGAGGCACACCAGTTGCCGGAAACGGCGACCATGTTCTTCGGGGAGTCCGTCTCGAGTGCACAGGTCATCGAGCTTGCACGCGACACACGAACGGAAACGCTCGCGGGTGCCGCCGACTGCCGGGACTTGGTGGAGGCCACCCGCAAGCTGGAGAAAGTCGCTCGCGACTGGCGCCTGTCCATTCCGGGCGAGAACCTGCGTATCGGCATGGAGCAACTGGAGCGCTATCCCGAGTTCCCGAAAGCGCTGGAAGAGCTCGGCAATGAGCTGCGCCGCTTCGGAAAGATTCTCGCTACCCAGGCCGAGCGCTCCGAAGGTCTGGCCAACTGCCTGAAGCGCATGGACGAGTTGGTGCTGCGTCTCGAGGCCTGGTCGGCTCCGGGGGACGCCCAGATCGTACGATGGGTCGAGGTGTTCACCCAGGCGATCCTCATCCATGCGACGCCACTGCAAGTCGGGTCCCTGTTCGTTCGCCAGCTGCAAGGCCACCCCCGTGCCTGGATCTTTACTTCGGCGACGCTCGCGGTCGGCCCGGAATTCGATCACTACATGCGCGAGCTTGGCCTTAATTTCCTTGAGAATCCGCCCGAATGCGCTGTTTGGGGCAGCCCCTTCGACTATGAATCGCGGGCACTTCTGTATGCACCATCGCCCATGCCGGATCCGAATGATCCGGCATACCCGGACGCGGTCGCCGATGTGGCCTATCCGCTGATCGAGGCGGCCCAGGGGCGCACCTTCGTGTTGTGTACCTCGTTGCGCGCCATGCGCCGTATCCATGAACGCCTTGAAGACAAGATGACCCGCGCCGGCCTCGACCTGCCGCTGCTTGTCCAGGGTGAGGATTCGCGCAGCAACCTGCTGGCGCGCTTCCGGGCACTCGGCAATGCGGTACTGGTGGCCAGCCAGAGCTTCTGGGAAGGGGTTGATGTGCCTGGCGATGCCTTGTCGGTGGTGGTGATCGACAAGCTGCCCTTCGCTCCGCCCGATGATCCGGTCCTCTCTGCGCGGATCGAACATTTGCGCAAGGCCGGTGTCAATCCATTCATGACTTACCAGTTGCCACGCACCGTCATCAACATGAAGCAGGGCGCCGGCCGTCTCATCCGCACGGAGCAGGACAAGGGCGTGCTGGTGGTGTGCGACCCGCGAATGGTGGACAAACCCTATGGCCGCCGCGTCTGGCGCAGCCTGCCGCCCATGGCCCGCACACGGGTTTCGGATGAGGTTGTCGCCTTTCTGAAGACCCTGCCACCAACCCGTCAGGCCACCGAAAAAGAATCGACGCCGGCCGATTGAGCGCGGCGCTAAACTGTCCGACTGACAAACCCAACGACAACAGGAAGGCGCATGAAGCTCATCGACGCCGTCATGGATCAGCACGCGGACCTCACAGCGGTTCGCCGAGACATTCACCAGCACCCTGAGCTGGCGTTTGAAGAACACCGTACCGCCGAACTCGTCGCCAAGCGACTCGAGGCCGCTGGCATCGAGACCCACCGCGGTATCGGCCGGACCGGCGTGGTGGGCGTGATCCGCAATGGCAATTCAAAGCGCAGCATCGGCCTGAGGGCCGACATGGATGCGTTGCCCATGCAGGAACGCAACGAATTCGCACACCACTCCCGGCACGAAGGTCGCATGCATGCGTGCGGCCATGACGGCCACACCACCATGCTGCTCGGTGCGGCCGAGTATCTGGCCAGACATCGCGACTTTGATGGCACCGTGGTGTTCATTTTTCAGCCAGCGGAAGAGGGCGACGGCGGCGGCCGGGAAATGATCGAAGACGGCATCTTCGACCGCTTTCCGATGCAGCAGGTCTTCGGCATGCACAACTGGCCGGGATTGCCCGCGGGGACATTTGCCGTGCACGCCGGGCCCGTGATGGCGTCTGCAGATCGATTCGATGTCGACATCAGTGGCCATGGTGCTCACGCCGCCATGCCACATCTCGGTGTCGATCCCGTGCCGGCCGCAGCCGCCATGATTCAGGCGCTGCAGACAGTGGTCAGCCGGGTGGTGGATCCGCTCGATGCCGCCGTTGTTTCCGTCACCAAGATGCAGGCAGGTGAAGCCTACAATGTCATTCCCGATCGGGCGCGGCTCACGGGCACCGTGCGCGCGTTCAGCCCCGATGTCCAGGCCCGCGTCGAGACCACCATGCAGCGTATCTGCCAGGGGATCGGGGCTGCTCATGGTGTCAATGTGAACTTCCAGTTCCGTCGCGGCTATCCGGCAACGATCAATACGGCGGCCGAAGCCGCGATCTGTGCTGATGTGGCGCGCTCGGTAGTGGGTGATGCGGCTGTGCTCACGGATCAGAAGTCAAGCATGGGCGCGGAGGATTTTGCCTACTTTCTGCAGGAGCGCCCGGGCGCCTACGTGTGGATCGGCAACGGGCCAGGCGAGGGCGGCTGCATGCTCCACAACCCCCGCTACGATTTCAACGATGCAGTCATCCCGACGGGCGTAACGTACTGGGTGCGGCTGGTGGAAAAGCTGCTCAACGGTTCAACGTGATCCGGACACGGAACCCGTCACCCGCTTCGGTAGTCCATCAGGGATGATTTCAATCCGCCTTGCCCTGAGGATGCTGGTCCGCGACCTGCGCGCCGGCGAATTGCACCTGCTCGCGCTTGCCTTGATCGTCGCCGTTGCCAGTCTGGTCAGCGTCGGCTTCCTCACGGATCGGGTCTCGCGCAGCCTCAACCGCGAGGCCACCCAGTTGCTGGGGGGCGATCTTCTGCTGAGCGCCGACAAAGCGTGGGACGATTCGGTGCGTCAGCGCGCGCGCGACACGGGGTTGAAGGTGGCCGATACGCTGACCTTTTCCAGCATGGTCAGCGCCGACGAGGCGTTTCAGCTCGTTGCAGTCAAAGCGGTTTCTGATGAGTACCCCTTGCGCGGTCAGGTCAAGACCGCTCCCGAGCGGAATGCGCCCGATCGTGTCATGCCCGGCGGCCCGCCAGCGGGGCAGATCTGGCCCGATGAGCGCGTGATGGCGGAGTTGGGCGTCGGCGTGGGTGATTCGGTTCAACTGGGCATGAAGACGTTTACCGTTGGTAGCGTACTCACTTTCGAGTCCGATCGCGGGGTGAATTTCTTCAGCATGCTGCCGCGGGTCATGGTCAATACCTCTGACCTGGCGGCGACCGGACTCATCCAGACAGGCTCTCGTGTTCGCTACCGGCTCCACCTGGCGGGAGACCGCCTGGATGTCGAACGGTTTCGTTCGGAGGTCGAACCGACCCTGACGCGTGGACAGGAGATCGAGTCCATCGACAACGCCCGGCCTGAAGTGCGTATTGCGCTGGATCGCGCGGAGCGTTTCTTGCGACTCGCGGCCACGCTTGCGGTTGTCCTCGCCGCCGTTGCGATCGGCTTGAGTGCGCGCCGGTTCATGAACCGGCATATCGACGGTTGTGCCGTCATGCGCTGCCTGGGGGCACAGCAGGCCCAGCTGATTCGAATTCATCTGATCCAGTTCGTTGCCTTCGGGCTGGTCGCTTCGGGGATTGGCGTCGCGCTGGCATTTGCGGTTCAGGGTACTTTGGCGGCGGGGCTCTCCGACATGATGCGTACGGCCTTGCCAGCGCCGAGCCTGACCCCGGTTCTGCATGGTCTGCTGGTCGGACTCGCCTTGCTTCTGGGGTTTGTCCTCCCGCATCTGATCGGGTTGTCCCGCGTGCCGACCTTGCGTGTGATTCGACGTGAGCTTGAATCGAGCCGTGGCCTCGCCATGCTGGCATGGGCGACCGGCCTTGCGACCCTGGTCGGTATTGTCACCTGGGTTGCCAATGACATGACCCTCGGCATCTGGGTCAGTCTGGGCTTTGTGCTCTCGCTCGGTGCCTTTGCCGCGGTCAGTGCGCTGGGTTTCAGTGCCGCGGCCCATGCAGGGGCCGGTGCGAGGGGAGGTTGGCGCTACGGCTTTCAGGCGTTGCGCCGACGTCTCGGCAGTCATGTGATCCAGGCAACGGCGCTCGGGCTCGGCCTGATGGCGCTCCTGGTTCTGACGCTGGTGCGTGCCGATTTGCTGGCGGCCTGGCGCGATACCGTGCCGGCCGACGCGCCGAACCGGTTCGTGATCAACCTTCAGGCAGAGCAACGCGATGATTTTCTCGCCTATTTCCGTGATGCCGGCCTGCCGGCGCCCGATGTCTCGCCCATGATCCGTGGTCGCCTGGTCGCGATCAATGGTGAGCGCGTTCGCCCCGAACAGTTTGAGCCAGGTCGGGCGCAGCGCCTGGCGGAACGCGAATTCAATCTGTCCTATGGGGCCCGATTGCCCAACGGGAATGAGATTGCCGGCGGGCGCTGGCACGGTCAGACCGATACGCCGGAGTTTTCCATCGAAAGTGGCGTGGCCGATACGTTGGGTATCTCGGTCGGCGACGAGGTGACCTTCGATGTCGCGGGTCAGCAGATCAGTGCACCGGTCACCAGTTCGCGCGATCTGCGCTGGGACTCGATGCAGGTCAATTTCTTCTTTATTGCGTCGCCGGGTGTGCTCAACGACTATCCGGCCAGTCTCATCACCAGTTTCCATCTGCCGGATGCGCAGCACGATTTCGGTCTCGGTCTGGCCAAGGCATTTCCGAATATCTCGTTGATCGACGTCGGTGCGGTCATGGGGCAGGTGGAAAGCATGATCGAGCGTCTGATCACTGTCGTGCAACTGGTCTTCGGCTTTGCCGTGGCAGCGGGTGTGGTCGTGCTGCTGGCCGCCTTGCAGTCGACGCAGGACGAGCGTGCCCGTGAGTTCGCGATCATGCGTGCGCTCGGCGCCCGGCAACAGCAGCTGCGACAGACGCTGGTGGTTGAATTTGCCCTGATGGGGCTGATCGCGGGCGCGCTGGCCGGAATCGGTGCCAGTCTGGTGGGCTGGTTGCTGGCGGTCAAGGTGTTCGACATGAGCTACATGCCCGCAATGTCGCCTGTGGTCATCGGTGCGGTGGTAGGCGCTTTCGGTGTTGTACTGGCCGGCTGGGGCGGGGCTCGACGGCTCATGCGTCAGGCACCATTGGCTTTGTTGCGCGATGCCGTTTGAGGTACGCCAGCGCTGATATACTCGGCCGGATTTGTGCTGCAGGGTATCTGTCTTGACCGACACTGAAATTCTTTACGGACTGGCCGCCGGGCTGGTTGTTCTCCTGCTTGCGGTGCTGTGGCTGGTCACGCGCTTGCGTGCAATACAGGCCGACCTGCCGTCCGCAATGAACGAGCACGTCAAGGGGTTGATGGAAGCGCAGCACCGGGGATTGCTCAATGATCTGCACGGTGGTCTCGCAGCCCAGAGCGAACGGCTCGCGTCGAATACCGAAGCGCAGACCGGTCGCCTGCGCGAGAAGGTTGAGACGGACCTGACGGCGACGCGAGAGGCCATGCATCAACTCACGCTCGCCATGCAGGTTCAGCTCGGTGAGCAACGTAGCGAAACCACCCTCAAGCTGTCCGAACTCAACAACACCTTTCAGAGCACCCAGGCAAAACTGCGCAGCGAGATGGTTGAGCAGACCCTGGCAAAGCTCACCGAGCATGCTCGCAAGGACCGAGAGCTTCTGGAAGTCGGCTTGCGTGCCGCATCCGAGCAGATGGCGCGCAGTAACGAGGCGCTCACGAAAACGGTAAACGAACGGCTCGAGAAGATCACCGGGCAGGTTCATGAGCGGCTCGATGAGGGCTTCAAGAAAACCAACGAAACCTTCACCAATGTCATGGCCCGTCTGGCCACCATTGACGAAGCACAGAAGAAGATCGACGGCCTGACCACCAACGTTGTCAGCCTGCAGGAGCTGCTCGGGGATAAACGGGCGCGAGGTGCCTTTGGTGAAGTTCAGCTCGAGGCGCTGGTACGCAACATCCTGCCGCCCGACGCGTACGAGTTTCAGGCCACACTTACCGGAAACGTTCGCGCCGACTGCGTGCTGAAGCTGCCGGAGCCCACCGGGTTGGTCGCGGTGGATTCAAAGTTTCCGCTCGAAAACTATCACCGCATGTTCGTCCCGGATGCGGGCGAGACTGATCGCCGTCTTGCGACCAGCGCGTTTCGAGCGGACGTCAAGCGTCACGTCGATGCCATTGCCGGCAAGTACATCATCCCTAACGAAACGTCAGACGGCGCGGTCATGTTCGTGCCGGCGGAAGCCGTTTTTGCCGAAATTCATGCCTACCATCCCGAACTGGTGAGTTATGCCCAGGAAAAGAAAGTCTGGGTGGTCTCGCCAACGACCTTGATGGCGGTGCTCAATACGGCCCGGGCTGTGCTTAAGGATGTGGAGACGCGCAAACAGATTCACGTCATCAAGGACGCACTGTCCAAGCTCGCGAAGGATTTCAACCGGTTTGACGACCGCATGCAGGCCTTGGCCAAGCACATCGAACAAGCCGGAAAAGACGTCAAGGACGTGCAGATCAGCTCGCGCAAGATCACGTCTCACTTCCGCAAGATCGAGTCGGCCAAAGTTGACGAGTTGCCGGAGCTGGACGAGGGCGTGGACATCGATGAGGACTGAGGCTCTTCTCGCTCAGCCGCCGATGTAGGACATTTCGATGCGCTTCATCGGGCGTGTGTTCGATGTGCGAATCTCTGAGTAGCGATCAGAGCGCTTCCGCCACAGCGTGCGAATCATGTCGATGAGTTCAGCGTCACTTGCACCGGCGCGCAATGGCGAGCGCAGATCGAACCCCTCGGTGGCGAACAGGCAGGTGAAGAGTTTGCCTTCGGTCGACAGGCGGATCCGGCTACAGTCTCGACAGAAGGCCTGAGTCACCGAAGAGATGACCCCGATCTCGCCATGGCCATCCACGTATTGCCAGCGCTCGGCGACTTCACCGGTGTAGTTGCGTTCGACCGGTTCGAGCGGGAACTTCACGTTGATGCGATCGATCACTTCCTGAGACGGCACCACGTCGTCCATGCGCCATCCGTTGCTGCTGCCCACATCCATGAATTCGATGAACCGGAGTATGTGCCCGGTGCCACGGAATCGCTCCGCCATGGCGACAATCTGATCATCGTTGACGCCACGCTTGACGACCATGTTGACCTTGACCGGCGCCAGACCGGCGTCGCGAGCCGCATCGATGCCTTTGATCACGTCTTCGACAGAGAGATCGACGTCGGCGATTTTCTTGAAGGTGGCGTCGTCCAGCGCGTCGAGACTCACTGTGACCCGGTGAAGTCCGGCCGCTGCGAGCTTCGGCGCCATGCGGGTCATCAAAACACCATTGCTGGTCAGCGTGAGTTCCAGACCCTCGATCTTGGCCAAAGCGCCAACCAGCTTGTCCACGTTTCGACGCAGCAACGGTTCGCCGCCGGTAATACGTACTTTCTGAACGCCCAGTTCGTTGAATATGCGAGCAACACGAACCAGCTCCTCAAAGCTCAGCAGCTCGGCACGTGAAAGAAACTGGTAGTCCTTATCGAAGACCGAGCGGGGCATGCAATATTCACAGCGAAAATTGCAGCGATCGGTCACGGAAATGCGCAAATCGCGAATCGGACGCCCGAGGGTGTCGACGAGGGGAGATTCGTTGTTCGCTGCCATGGGGTCTGAGTTTTGTCGTGTAGTCACGGGGCAAAACACCATCTTATAGCAGCTTGTCAAAAGGTGTCGGGAGTCGTGACACGCGAACCGGGCTCGACTAGGATGTCAGATGGTTCAAGATGGCGCCGAAAATGGCGATATACAAAGGAATCTGCCAAAGAGAAAGGGGTTGCCGTTGCCGACAACCCCTTTCAAATTCAGTTGGCTCCCCGACCTGGGCTCGAACCAGGGACCTGCGGATTAACAGTCCGTCGCTCTACCGACTGAGCTATCGGGGAACTGAAGAAGCGCGAATTATAGGAATCGATTTGGGGTGTGTCAACATTATTTGTGCGAAAATGCTATTCGCTTAGTTCGAGGATCGCGCTAGGGCGCTGGGGTTCTGAATGATCGAAGAAGAAGTCGTTTACGTGCGCACCGAAGAGGGTGAGGCCAAGGCTAAACAGCCTCGGTCGATCAGTTCGCACGAGTTGCGTGCGATGCTGCTTTTGATTGATGGGCGCCTCTCGGTCAGAGAGCTGCGCCGTCGATTCGGTAAATCCCTCGCCATCGATAAATCGATCGCTGAACTCACCAGGTTGGGCTGGGTGGTGCGCGATGCAGAGCATGATGCAGCGGAACTCGATCTCGTGGCACGAAAGGAAGCGCCGGAGGACGAAGCCGATGCCATCGAAGAGTCTCCCGATACGGCGTTGGCCGAAGTCAGCCGTGAGGCTCAGGCGCGTGCGGCTCATCGAAATCCTGAAGGGCAGTCTGTTGATCTTCCCCTCACCGTCGATCCTGATTTTGATGACCGAAAGAACGCGTCGATGGATGGGGCCGGCAAGGCACAGGACGACGCGGATGAATCCCCGGACTGGGATCCGGAGGCGACCGAGATCAACACGTACACCATCGACGCGGTCGAGTCTGTTGAGCCGGTTGAGGAGTACGATCAGACCGCGTACGAGCAGAGTGAAACGATGGAAGAGCATCGGGTCGACGAGCCGACTCGAATGCCGTCCGATGAGCGCGTTGACAATGCTGAGGCTGAGGTCAATGCGCTGAAATCGTCCGAGCCGCCCGTGCTCCAACTCGACGATGAACCTTCCCGCGCTGCGAGTGATACGCGGATCGAGCCGACGGCTGAGCGTGAGCCCCCTGCCGACGAACTGGACGACGCGCGTCCAGAGCCGGTCGAGAGCCAGAGTGCGAAGGTCGACGCCTCAGCCGCCGAAAGCGAACGACCCGGCGGCGATCGAGGCCCCACCATAGCGGACCGAACGCGTGGTTCCATGATCGCCGCACGTTTCTTCATTGAACGCCTGGGGCGGTTGATTCTTCCGCTCGCTGCCGTTGCGGCTGTGATCGCCCTGGTCGCGGGCGCATTCCTACTGCCTGAGCGGCACCGCGACGATATTGAAGCGGCTATCGTGGATCATCTAGGCCGACCGGTCACCATGTCGGAGTTGCGTTTGACCGAGGCTGGCGGTGGGAGTCTTGCGCTCGAACGCGTCGCGATTCCTGCCTTGCCGTCAGTCAATGCGAAGGCTGTCCTGCTCAAGCCCGACTGGAGCGCCACCTTGTCGAGCTTCGAATGGCGCTTTGTGGCTGTCATTGTCGGCCTCAATGGCCAGGCAGAAGAGCTGGGTCAGGTGATGCAGGCACCGCTCGATTACGGGCGGCTGACCGGGATTCAGCTTGTCGATGCTGGTGTGACTGTCGGTGTTGAACGCTGGGGCGGGCTGTCAGGCAGCATGGCGGTGATAGGGTCGAACGGTGAGCACGAAGCCGAGTTGTACAACGAGGACCGCAGCCTGACGATCAAGGTCCGTCCGGGAGCACATGGCCTGGCGCTGAATGTCGTGGGGATACAACGCCCCTTGGCGGTATTTCCTGCATTGAAGTTTGACAGCTACGAGATGCAGGCTGAACTTGAGGCTGAGCGATTGACGGTTTCGGCGTTCGGCGCAGCGGGTTTCGGCGGGAAGGTCACGGGGGAGGGCACGCTGCTGTCTGCCCCGATTGCGCAACTTGATGGCTCCGTTGGGTTCAGCAAGGTCGATATCGAGCGCTTCATTGCTGTTTTGGGGTGGCCGATTGCCCTGAGTGGCAGTGCGGATGCCAGCCTGGCCATCAAGGCAAGTGCCGAAACCCCATCGCTGATCAACCGAACCGATTCGCTGAACGGTAGCTTCAGCGTTGATTCGGGTGCGCTTGGGCGTATGGATTTTGGAGCGGCGCTCAGAGAGCGAGGCCGCGGCAAGATTCAGGGGGGCGAAACGCGGTTTGAACGTCTGGCCGGCGATTTGTCGTATCAGGATGGTGCCATCAATGTCACCATCAAGTCGCTGGATGCCGGGGCGCTGGATGCCAGTGGCCGGTTGTTGATGGCGGTGGACGGGGAGCTCTCCGGGCGTATGAGTGCCGTCGTTGCGTCCGCCGGGCGTCAGGTGCGCACGCCCATTACGGTGTCGGGTACGGTCACAGCGCCGGTGCTGGAGACGCCCAAACCCGTTGTGCCCGTGATAAAGGCTGAACCCGTTGTGCCCGCGCCATCTACGTCGTCTCCCGCCCTTGAGTCGAGTGTGCCTGGAGATGAGGTGCCGGTTGCACCCGGAGAACTCCGGCAATAAAAAACGGCGCCCTTGGGCGCCGTTTTTACTTGGGGGCTGAAACGCTCGTCAGGCTTTGATGACCGTGGCGATCGCCTTGGCAACGTAGTCGATATTGCCTGAGTTCAATGCAGCCAGGCAGATGCGGCCCGAAGAGACGGCGTAGATACCGAAATCCTGCTTGAGTTTCTCGACCTGATCGGCGGTGAGTCCAGTGAACGAGAACATGCCTCGTTGACGAACCACGAACGAGAAATCCTGTTCTGCGCCGGCTGCCTTGATCTTTTCAACGAGGGCAACGCGCATTTCGCGAATGCGATCACGCATGCCTGCCAGTTCATCTTCCCATTGCTGGCGCAGCGCAGGGCTGGACAACACCGCTGCGACAACCGCGCCGCCGTGTGTTGGCGGGTTGGAGTAGTTCGTGCGCACGACCCGCTTGACCTGGGAGAGCACCCGGGTGGAGGTTTCCTTGTTGTCGGTGACGATGGTCAGTGCGCCGACGCGCTCACCGTACAGAGAAAAGGACTTCGAGAACGAGCTGGCAACAAAAAATTCGAGGCCGGACTCGGCAAACAGACGCAGGGCGACGGCGTCGGGCTCAATGCCATCAGCAAAGCCTTGATAGGCCATGTCGATGAACGCGACGAGATTCTGGCTACGAACCACCTCGACAACTTGAGCCCATTGGTCGGCGCTCAGGTCCGCACCCGTGGGGTTATGGCAGCAGGCGTGGAGAACGACAATCGTGCCAGCGGCAGCACCACGCAGGCTGGTGAGCATGCCGTCGAAATTGACACCGCGAGTGGACGCGTCGTAATAGGCGTAGGTGCCAACCTCAAAGCCGGCGGCTTCGAACAGGGCGCGGTGGTTTTCCCAGCTCGGATTGGAAATCAGCACCTGAGCTTCGGGATTGACGCGCTTGAGGAAGTCGGCGCCGATCTTCAGGGCCCCGGTTCCGCCGAGGGCTTCGAACGTAATCGCGCGACCAGCTGCGACCAGCTCGGCGTTGGCGCCGAACAGGAGGCCCTGGACTGCCTTGTTGTAGGCCGCAGCACCTTCAATCGGCTGATAGCCCCGGGCCGGCGCTTCCTTGAGGCGAGCCTCTTCTGCGGACCGAACGGCTCCAAGCAAGGGGATCTTGCCTGCATCGTTGTAGTAGACGCCGACGCCCAGATTCACTTTCTCGGCTCGGGTGTCTGCCTGAAAGGCTTCGTTAAGGCCGAGGATCGGGTCGCGTGGTGCCATCTCCACCGCGGCAAAGATCGAAGTCATGTTCACTCCATCCGGTTGCGTCGCTGTCTGCGACGCGGAATAATCAAAAATTGTGTTTTTCGCGGGCCCATGTACATGGCTGCACCGCAAAAGTGAAAATTCTAGCATGTCGGACGCAGCAGAATCTGCACGGGTTGTGACGTATGAAGGCAGTCCGTTTCGTTTGCATCAGCCATTTCCGCCTGCAGGTGATCAGCCTGCGGCAATCGACAGTCTGGTCGAGGGCATCAATGATGGGTTGATGTATCAGACCCTGCTCGGCGTCACCGGGTCGGGCAAGACGTACACCATGGCTAATGTGATCGCCCGCTGTGGGCGCCCGGCACTGGTACTGGCGCATAACAAGACGCTGGCCGCCCAGTTGTATTCGGAGTTCCGGGAGTTCTTGCCCGAGAACGCAGTGGAGTACTTCGTCTCCTACTACGACTATTACCAGCCTGAAGCCTACGTGCCCTCGCGAGACCTTTTCATTGAAAAGGACTCGAGCATCAATGAACACATCGAACAGATGCGTCTGAGCGCCACCAAGAGTCTGATGGAGCGACGGGACGTGGTCATTGTTGCCACCGTCTCGTGCATCTACGGTATCGGTGACCCGGTCGACTATCACAGCATGGTGCTTCACCTGCGGGAGGGCGAGAAGGTGGCCCATCGCGATCTGGTGCGTCGCTTGGTCACGATGCAATACACCCGCGCCGATATCGATTTCCGTCGGGGAACCTTCCGTGTCAGGGGGGATGTCGTCGATATCTTTCCTGCGGAAAACGCGGAACTTGCCGTGAGAGTTGAAATGTTCGACGACGAGATCGAACACCTGACCCTGTTTGATCCTTTGACCGGCCATCTCAAACACAAGCTGGCTCGCTTTACCGTATACCCCTCCAGCCACTATGTGACGCCGCGTGCCACCGTCTTGCGTGCCATCGATGGCATCAAGGACGAGTTGCGTGATCGGGTTGCCCAGTTCCAGCAGTCCGGCAAACTGGTCGAGGCGCAGCGCATCGAGCAACGGACCCGGTTTGATCTGGAGATGCTCAACGAACTTGGTTTCTGCAAGGGCATCGAAAATTATTCACGACACCTGTCCGGACGCGCACCAGGCGAGCCGCCGCCCACGCTCATCGATTACCTGCCCAACGACGGGCTTCTGTTCGTGGATGAGTCACACGTGAGCATTCCGCAGGTGGGTGCCATGTACAAGGGTGACCGCTCGCGGAAAGAAAATCTGGTCGAGTACGGGTTCCGTCTGCCGTCTGCTGTCGACAACCGCCCCTTGAAATTCGAGGAGTTCGAACGCCTGATGCCGCAGACCGTCTTCATCTCGGCGACGCCATCTGATTATGAGGCGAGGCATCAGGGGCAGGTGGTTGAGCAGGTCGTGCGCCCGACGGGGCTGATTGATCCTGAGGTGCAGGTGCGTCCGGCGATTACGCAGGTTGACGATCTGCTATCCGAGATACACAGGCGGGTCGCGCTCGAAGAGCGCATTCTGGTAACGACGCTGACCAAGCGCATGTCCGAAGACCTTACGGACTATATGACCGAAAACGGCGTTCGTGTCCGCTACCTCCACTCGGACATCGATACGGTTGAACGTGTGGAAATCATTCGTGACCTTCGTCTGGGGCTCTTTGACGTGCTGGTTGGCATCAACCTGCTCAGAGAGGGGCTCGATATTCCGGAGGTTTCTCTGGTCGCCATTCTTGACGCAGACAAGGAAGGGTTTTTGCGTTCGGAACGTTCGCTGATTCAGACGATCGGGCGCGCGGCTCGGAATGTCAAAGGTACCGCCATTCTCTACGCGGACCGGATTACCGACTCCATGCGGCGAGCGATGGACGAAACCGATCGTCGCCGGACGAAGCAGATCGCTTTCAATGAAGAACACGGCATCACACCCAAGTCGGTCACAAAGAGGGTCAAGGACATCATCGACGGCGTCTACGGTACGCAAGAAAATGACGATGTTGCCCGCGCAACTGCGCCCCGTGCGGACTACACTGCAATGGACGAGAAGGCGCTATCCAAGGCCATTCGTCAGCTCGAAAAGAAAATGCAGGAAGCGGCGCGCAATCTTGAGTTTGAAGAAGCTGCCTCACTGCGTGACGAACTGTTCCGTCTGCGCGCCCAGGCATTTGGCGCTGATCAGCACGGACCCGATGAGCAGGAGACAAGGTGAAACGACGCATTCTTTTTGTGTGCACCGGAAACATCTGCCGGTCCCCCACAGCCGAGGCCGTTGCGCGACACTGGTTGCGCATGGTCGGGCTCGATGGCGAGGTGCAGGTGGATTCTGCCGGTATTGGCGGCTACCACGTCGGTGAAGCGCCAGATGCCAGGAGTCAGCAATTCGCCAGCAAACGCGGCTACGACATGAGCAAGCTGCGTGCTCGCAAGATCACGGCAGACGATTATGCGAAGTTCGATCTGATTCTGGCGATGGACCAGGGGCACTACCAGCACATGAAGCGCAAGTGTCCTGATCATCTCAGCCACAAGCTCAAGATGTTTCTTGAGTACGCTACCAATGTGGATGGACGTGAAGTGCCCGACCCGTATTACGGCGGGCTGTCAGGTTTTGATCACGTGCTCGATCTGTGCGAGGCGGGGGTGCACGGCATCATCGACAGCCTGAGGGAAGAATTGGTTTGATCCGATTCTTGACGCAATGAACAGAAAAGCCCGCATCAAGCGGGCTTTTCTGTATGCGGAACATGCTTACTTGCGTGTTTCGACCTGCTGGAGTTCACCCTCCGCGGCCGTTTCCGCGCGTTGCGGGCGCGGGCGCCCGAGTTGTACCGGCTCAGCAACTTCGGCAACAGGCGCCGCTTTGTCGGCATCGGTTTCGATCATGACCAGTCCGCTGTCCGCCAGGGCTTCGCTCAGATCGATCGGTTCTTCGGCTGCGGCTGGCGTCGGGGCTGCTGCAAGCACCTCCGCTTCGACAGGTGCTTCAGCGATCGGTTGTGCAGCCACTTCCGGGCTTTCTTCAACCACAGGAGTCACTTCAGCGCTCTCGGTCGCTTCGGCGACAGGCGTGGCTTCATTACCGGGTACATCGCTTGATGCCGCAGCGAAAAGGTCAGACTGGGCCTGAGCGGCTTCAGGTGCCTTCTCCTCAGCGTTCGAGGCTTCAGCGCTGATCGTTTCGGGCTGTGATACCTCAACGATGGTATCAACCGGGCTGTCAGCAGTTGCGGGCTCGGTGACCTCGGTCGTGTTGCCTTCGGAAACCGGAGGCTCGTCAGCTTGCATTTCAGGTGCAAGAGCAACGGTCTCGGTGACCTGTTCCGTCACTTCCGATGCGGCCTCTTCCGGTTCAGCGTCAGTGCTTACACTTGCGACGGCCGCCACACTGGCTGCTGCCACGGCAACAGCGTTCTGGTCTGCCGTCTCCGGAGAGGCATCAGTTGCGTCATTGTCAGAGGTGTCGTCGTTGTCCTGCTGCTGTGCATTGTCGCGATCGCGATTCTGGCGCGAACGGCGACGGCGGCGTGAGCGCGAGTTGCGGGTTTCACCGTTGTTCTCGCCATCATCGTTGGCATCGGTGTCGTCAGCCTTCGTTTCAGCATTCTCACCGGTGTCGGCGGCGAGTGACTGATCGACTTCCTTCTCTTCCGGATTGCCGTTTTCATCCGCGTTCTGACGTCCACGTCCGCGACGGCCACGGCGACGACCATTGGTCTTGCCGCTCTTGTTTGCTTCATCGTCGGCGACTGCGTCCGCGGCTGCAGCGGCGACAATGGCGCTGGTCTCGGTGACGACTTCCGCTTCTTTTGTCACGTCATCCTTTTTGGCACCGCGTCGGCCGCGACTGCGGCGGTTGGGGTTCTGTGCGTCCTTGTCTTCTTCCGGACGCTCGTCACGCGCGCGACGCTCGCCGTTATTCCGTCCGCGACCACGCCCGCCACGGCGGTTGTTGTCGTTGCGATCACTGCGCTCGCGGCGATTGTCGGACTTGGGTTTGGACTTTTCTTCCGTCTTGTTCTCTTCTTCAGCCACCGGTGCGGCACCGAAGATCCGGCGGACCCAGCCGAGGAAACCGCCGCTCTGGACAGTCGGCGTCGGAACGGCTGCTGCGGGTGGCGGCTCGGGCTGAGGCGGCATCGGCGGCGGAGCGATGGAACGAACGGCCGCTTCAGCGCGTGCCGGCTTCTTGGTCTCTTCGAGCAGCGTCTCGGTGTATGAGGGCTGCTGCGGCTGCTCAGCCATCTGGTAGCTGGGGACCGCGGTTTCATCCTGATTGAGCTGGTCGTGGCGCAGGCGAATGATTTCGCTGGCAGGCGTCTCGAGGTGGCGGTTCGGGATGATGACGATATTGACCTTGTGGCGCAGTTCGATGTGCGCAATGTCCACCCGCTTTTCGTTGAGCAGGAAGGTGGCCACATCGACCGGAACCTGACAATGCACGGCGCCGGTGTTCTCTTTCATTGCCTCTTCTTCGACGATGCGAAGGATCTGAAGCGCTGAAGACTCGGTGCTGCGAATGTGGCCGGTTCCGCTACAGCGCGGGCAGGGAATGTAGCTGGTCTCGGCCAGGGCCGGACGCAGGCGTTGGCGGGAAAGCTCGAGCAGGCCGAAACGACTGATCTTGCCCATCTGGACGCGCGCGCGGTCGTGGCGCAGGGCGTCGCGCAGACGGTTTTCCACCTCGCGCTGGTTCTTGCTGGACTCCATGTCGATGAAGTCGATCACCAGCAGACCACCGAGGTCGCGCAGGCGCAGCTGGCGAGCCACTTCGTCGGCAGCTTCCACGTTGGTGCGCAGAGCAGTGTCCTCGATGTCCTGGCCCTTGGTGGCACGGCCCGAGTTCACGTCAACCGACACCAGTGCTTCGGTGTGGTCGATCACGATGGCGCCTCCCGACGGCAGACTCACTTCACGTGAGTAGGCTGCATCGATCTGATGTTCGATCTGGAAGCGGGAAAACAGCGGCACATCGTCGTGATAGCGCTTCACGCGATTGACGTTCTGCGGCATGACGTGGGCCATGAACTGGCGTGCCTGCTCGAAGATGTCATCGGTGTCGATGAGGATCTCGCCAATGTCCGGCTGGAAATAGTCGCGGATTGCGCGAATGACCAGGCTGCCCTCCTGATAGATCAGGAACGCACCGGCCTGGGCATGAGCGGCGCCATCAATGGCGGCCCACAGCTGAAGCAGATAGTTCAGATCCCACTGGAGTTCTTCCGCGCTACGGCCAATGGCGGCGGTGCGCGCGATCAGGCTCATGCCCTTGGGCACTTCCAGTTGATCCATGACTTCACGCAACTCGGCGCGTTCGTCGCCTTCCACACGGCGGGAAACGCCACCGCCGCGGGGATTGTTCGGCATCAGGACCAGATAGCGGCCTGCCAGCGATACGTAGGTCGTCAGTGCGGCGCCTTTGTTGCCGCGCTCGTCCTTCTCGACCTGGACGATGAGCTCGTCACCTTCCTTGAGTACGTCTTGCGGACGCACGCGGCTGCCATCGCCATCTTTCTGAAGATAGGTCTTGCCGATTTCCTTGAATGGCAGGAAACCGTGGCGGTCAGCACCGTAATCCACAAAGGCGGCTTCGAGGCTGGGCTCGAGGCGGGTGATGACGGCCTTGTAGATGTTGCTCTTGCGCTGTTCTTTGGCGGCCGATTCGATGTCGAGGTCAATGAGTTTTTGACCATCAACGATCGCGACGCGGAGTTCCTCGGCCTGCGTCGCATTGAAAAGCATGCGCTTCATGTATTCGTTCTCCCGCGCTCTACACACGGGCAGGACGATCGCGCGCACCTACGTGCGAGACGGAGTCAGAGGAGTTTTATTCTTTGGAGAATGGGTCTCATCCGGTTGGTTCTAGTACGAGGTTCGGCTGTCGATGTCTTGAGCTCCCGCCAACTGGCCGGAGCCTTTGATTCCTGCGCGTGAGGACGCGAATAGCAAATAAACAAAATAGGGTTTGCTTGCGTTACCATCGCAGCCTTAATTTTTTGACTGGCTGCGAGCGGCGACTTGTGACCTGGCGGGAGCCGAACCTTAGGCTCTGAACGCTTGGACGACACTTGGCTTTTCCGCACAAGGCCGCGTTGCGCCGTACCGACACGGGTCAGTGCGCAAGTATATGGCAGGACCATGTCGCAAAGCAAAGCCGTTGAAGTCAGACACGTCGAAATCGATTCGGAAGCCGAGGGGCAGCGCATCGACAATTTTCTCGTGCGCGAGCTCAAGGGCGTTCCCAAAAGCCACATCTACCGACTGCTGCGAAGTGGTCAAGTGCGTGTCAACGGGAAGCGTGTCGCTCAAACATACCGCCTACTGGCCGGGGATACAGTGCGCATTCCGCCGGTCCGGACGAGTCAGCGAGCCAGTGAGGAAAAGCACGTGCCCGTCGGTAAACCGCTGCCTGTGGTCTTCGAAGACGATGCGCTGCTCATCATTGACAAGCCGGCCGGCCAGGCTGTTCACGGCGGCAGTGGTGTGAGTTACGGTGTGATCGAACAATTGAGGGTCCAGCGCCCGGATGTTCGCTTGCTCGAGTTGGCGCACCGGCTCGACCGGGAGACCTCGGGTCTGTTGATCGTGGCCAAAAAACGGTCGGCCCTTGCTGCCTTGCACGACATGATGCGCGAAGGCCGAGTCGACAAGCACTACATCACGATGGTGTCCGGTCACTGGCGCAACGAGCGACAGCACATTCGCCAGCCCCTGTTCAAATATCTGACGTCCGAGGGTGAGCGGCGCGTGCGTGTGCAGCCTGACGGTAAGGTCGCGCACAGTATCGTCACGCTGAGACGGCGATGGCCCTCGTTCAGCGAACTTGGCGTTGAACTGAAGACCGGTCGAACCCATCAGATTCGTGTGCATCTCACGCATGCCGGTTTTCCGCTGCTCGGCGACGACAAGTACGGTGATTTTTCCCTGAACAAGGCACTTGCGCGCGACGCCAATCTACAGCGGATGTTTCTGCATGCGGCACGGCTGTCATTCAATCATCCGCTCAGTGGCGAGTTGATCTCGGTCGAGGCACCGTTGCCGCCGGAACTGGTGGCCTTCAGGCAATGGGTTGGTGAACAAGAGGTGCAGGATTTTGGCGAAACGCTTTGATCTGATTGTTTTTGATTGGGATGGCACCTTGCTCGATTCTGCAGGGGCCATTGTTCGTTCGATTCAGGCGTCGTGCGTAGATCTGGGTTTGCCAGTGCCGGCAGACGAGCGCGCCCGGCACGTGATCGGCCTCGGCTTGCAGGATGCCTTGTCGCATGCGGTGCCGGAACTGGCGATTGATGACTATCCGAAGATGGTCGAGCGATATCGCCACCACTATCTGTCGCGCGATCATGAGTTGTCGCTGTTCGATGGCGCCGAGACGCTCGTGCAGTGGCTGGCGGCCGCTGGCTGGACGCTGGCGGTGGCCACCGGGAAAAGCCGCAAGGGGCTGGATCGCGCGCTCGCGCATTCTGGCCTGGGTGCCCATTTCGAGGCGACACGTTGTGCTGACGAGTGTTTTTCGAAGCCGCACCCGGCCATGCTCGAAGAGCTAATGGACGAATTGATGGTCGAACCCGATCGGACGCTGATGATCGGCGATACCACGCACGATCTTCAGATGGCGGCCAATGCCGGCGTGCATGCGGTGGGTGTGACCTACGGCGCGCATCCGGTGGCTCAACTCGAGACCGTCGCGTCGCTCGCGCGTGTCGATTCAGTGGAGGCGCTTGGCGTATGGTTGAAGCGGAACGCGTGATTTGCGAATCGTCGGTACTGGCAGATGGCGGCAACGGTGTTCGCTTCGAGATTCAGCGATATGGCGAAACCTTGCCCGCCTTCGTGATTCGCTTTGACGGGCGAGTTTTCGGCTATATCAATGCCTGTGCTCACGTTCCGGTCGAGCTTGACTGGATGGAGGGTGATTTCTTCGACGCAGATCAGCGCTATCTGGTGTGTGCGACGCACGGTGCCCGATATGAACCCGACACGGGGTATTGCGTCGCGGGCCCTTGCGCGGGCGCTCGACTGCGCCCGCTCAAGGTCCTGGAACGCGATGGTCAGGTTTTTCTGGTTGAACCGGTTGAGCGCTGAGGCTTAGTCGGCCAGCATCAGGAACACGGTCGGGATCCGGTCGAGGCTCGGTAACGCCATCTTCTTCCATTCCGCGGCGGTTCGGGTTTGAATCCATTCATCCGAGGTGGTGACGCCGCGTGCGACGCACAGACGCGTACCCGGCGACACCGTGCCCATCAGCGCCTGCAGCATTTGTTCGTTGCGATACGGTGTCTCGATGAATAGCTGCGTCTGGTGTTTCTGTCTGGACTCTTTTTCCAGTGCCCGAATGGCGCCACTGCGCTCGTGCTCCTTGACTGGCAGATAGCCGTGGAAAGCAAAGTGCTGCCCATCTAGTCCAGAGGCCATCAGGCTGAGCAGCAGGGACGAAGGACCCACCAGCGGCACGACACGAATCCCGAGTTGATGCGCCTCGCGGACAAGCAGGGCGCCCGGGTCTGCGACTGCCGGCACCCCCGCGTCAGACATGAGGCCCATGTCAAAGCCGTCCAGCGCGGGTTTCAGTAGCTGACGCAACACCGTGGCTTGCGCCTGTTTGGGTAGCGCTTCCAGGAAGAGTTCGCGGATGGGGTCGGGGTGTTCGATGCGCTTGAGTTCGGCGCGCGCCGCTTTTGCGTTTTCCACCACGAAATGCCGGATGCCGCGGACTTTTTCGGAGGCGCCGGTGGGCAGGGTGTATGAAAGTGGGCTTTCGCCCAGGCTAACCGGCACAAGGTAGAGCGTTCCCTTCGGCGGTTTGTTCATGGCAGGTCGAGTCCTTCGGCGCGCAGCATGTCGCATAAGGCGATCAAGGGAAGTCCGATCAACGCGGTCGGATCATCCCCCGAGAGTGCTTCGAGCAGGCTGATGCCCAGGCTTTCGACCTTGGCGGCGCCCGCGCAGTCGAGCGGCATTTCTCGTTCAACGTAGCGACTGATTTCCTGGTCGCTCAGCGACCGGAAGCGCACGTGCGTCGGAACGCCACGGATCTGGGTGTGTCCGGTGCGCGCATTGATGACGGCCAGACCTGTGTGGAAGGTCACCGTCTGTCCGCTCATCTGGCGGAGCTGCTCGATCGCGCGCTCGACGGTGCCAGGTTTGCCGAACTGCCGAGCGCCCATATACGCCACCTGATCGCTGCCAATGATCAGGGCGCTGGAGTGACGGGCGGCAATGACACGCGCCTTGTCGGCAGAGAGCCGCTCGGCTGTCTGGGCTGGATGCTCCCCGGCAAGGGGGGCTTCGTCGATATTGGGTGCGGCAGTATCGAACGGGAGCTGGAGTCGCTCGAGCAACATGGCCCGATAGGGTGAGGTGGAGGCAAGTATCAGCTGCATGAATCCTCAGAACGTTTTGACACCGAATGCCGAAAATACTATTATGCCCGGCTTATGTCGCGAGAGAGCTATACGATTGATTCCATGGCTTTTGCTCGTGAGGGCAGGGTGCTTACCGGAGAAATGCCGGTTGCCCGGTTCGAACGACTGGCAAAAGAGGTTGTGGCAGACTCGGGTGACTTGAAATTCGAAGTCACCGGTTTTCACGACCGCAATCTGGATCAGGACGAGTTCTTTATCGATATCGTGGCCAGCGGAACACTCATGCTTCGGTGTGAGCGTTGTCTGGAAGCGATGCCTTGGCCTTTCGAGGCCAATGGCCGGCTCCTTCTGGTGCCGCCAGGGCAAGCGCTGCCTGACGAGGAGCTGGATGAGGAGGACTTCGATCCCATTCATGCGAGTCGCACCCTAGAGGTGTTGCCGCTGATTGAGGACGAAGTGCTGCTCGCGCTGCCGTTTGCGCCGCGACACGAACAATGTGAGCCGCCCCGGCCGTTGGTTGGGTCGGAGAAAGAATCGCCATTTGCCGTGCTCAAGCAATTGAAAGGCGGTGAAGGCAACGAGAATTGACTGCTCCAAGGAGTTTTTACAATGGCTGTTCAGCAGAACAAAAAATCGCCGTCCAAGCGTGGCATGCGCCGTGCGCACGACGGTCTGAAGTCGGCTCCGATCGCGGTTGAGGCGACCACCGGTGAAGTTCACCTGCGTCACCACATCAGCCCGAACGGTTTCTACCGCGGCAAGAAGGTCGTCAAGACCAAGGGCGAGTAATTCCGCTCATCAAGACGGCGCGGCGCGTCATGCGTTCGCGCCGTTTTTTCGTCCTTAATTTCTGAATCAGGCCCCACGTCGATGGATCTCAGCGTTGCAATCGACTGCATGGGTGGCGATCATGGACCGTCCGTGACGGTCCCCGCTGCTTGTGCATTCCTCAAGCGTGATCCCGTCGCGCACGTGATTCTCGTCGGCGATCCTGCCGTGATCGAGCCCATGCTGGACAAGGTCGAACCATCGGTTCGGCAGCGTATCCGCGTCCAGATGGCCAGTCAGGTTGTGGGGATGGACGAACCGCCCGCCAATGCACTGCGCGGCAAGAAAGATTCATCCATGCGTGTGGCAATCAACCTGGTCAAATCCGGCGAAGCGAAAGCGGCCATCTCGGCGGGCAATACCGGGGCGCTGATGGCCATTTCACGTTTTGTGCTGAAAACGCTGCCAGGTATCGATCGCCCCGCGATCGCCACGATCTTGCCGTCCAAGCGTGGGCGCACCTACATGCTCGACCTTGGGGCCAATGTTGATTGCTCTGCGGAGCATCTGCTGCAGTTCGGCATCATGGGGGCCATGCTGGTGTCCGCCGTCGAGCACAAGGAGCGCCCGACAGTGGGTCTGCTCAACATCGGCGAAGAGGACATCAAGGGGAATGATGTCGTCAAGCAGGCCGGCGAGTTGCTCAAGACCAGTGGGCTGAACTTCCACGGAAACGTGGAAGGTGACGACATTTACAAGGGCACGACCGATGTGGTGGTGTGTGACGGCTTTGTCGGCAATGTCGCGCTGAAAACCTCCGAGGGGCTCGCGCAGATGCTGGCGACCTTTCTGCGTGAAGAGTTCAAGCGTAATCTCCTGACGAAACTAATGGCCCTCGTGGCCATGCCGGCGCTGTCACATTTCAAGCGCAGGGTCGATCATCGACAGTACAATGGCGCCGCGCTGCTCGGGTTGCGCGGCGTGGTTGTCAAAAGTCATGGCTCTGCCGACGCTTTCGCTTTCGAAAAGGCGATCGAGCGCGCAGTCGAGGCCGCCGGCAATCAACTCATTGAACGTATCAGTGACCGAATGTCGGTCCATGGGGAGGTGGCTTGATTTACGCGCGAATCGCAGGCACGGGAAGTTATCTGCCGGGAGAGCCGGTCACCAACGACGATCTGGTGGCGCGCGGCATTGAAACATCGGACGAATGGATTTCCTCCCGCACTGGCATTCGCGCCCGCCACCTTGCTCCCGAAGGGGTGTCCGCCAGCGATCTGGCCGAGCAGGCCTCCCTGCGCGCCATTGAAGCCGCTGGCTGCGAAGCGGGCGACATCGATTTGATCATCGTCGCCACCTCAACGCCGGACTTCATTTTCCCGAGCACTGCCGCCTTGTTGCAGTCCCGACTCGGCATTCGTAACGAAGGCGCAGCGTTTGATGTCCAGGCCGTATGCAGTGGATTCGCTTATGCCTTGACGGTCGCCGAAAAGTTCATCGCTTCGGGGAGCCACAAGCGCGCGCTGGTGGTCGGTGCGGAGACATTCTCGCGAATTCTGGACTGGAATGACCGGGGTACCTGTGTGCTGTTTGGTGATGGCGCAGGCGCAATCGTGCTTGAAGCCTCGGATCGGCCCGGTGTCCTCGCATCGGCGCTTCACGCCGACGGCTCTCATTCGCCCATTCTCTGTGTTCCGGGAACCGTCGCTGCGGGCCAGGTGCTGGGTGATCCGTTCCTGCGCATGGATGGTCAGGCGGTATTCAAGTTTGCCGTGAAGGTGCTCGCGGACGTGGCCAACGAGGTGGTTGATCGTGCGGGCCTTTCCATGGATGAGATCGATTGGCTGATCCCCCATCAGGCCAACATCCGCATCATCAATTCCACGGGCAAGAAGCTCGGTATTGATGCCGATAAGGTCATTGCCACTGTGTCAATGCATGGCAACACGTCGGCGGCTTCGATACCGCTCGCACTCGACCTTGCGGTGCGTGATGGACGTATCAAGCGGGGGCAGAAAGTGATTCTCGAAGGCGTCGGTGGCGGCTTCACCTGGGGTGCGGTGCTCATCGAGTACTGATCGAAATAGCAGGAGAAATCATGAAGTTTGCGTTGGTATTCCCGGGGCAGGGCTCCCAGTCCGTCGGGATGATGACCGCCTACGGCGACAATCCGGTAATTCGCGATACCTTTGCCGAAGCGTCGGATGCTCTTGGTGAAGACCTTTGGGCGATGGTCAATGAGGGGCCTGCCGAGCGCCTGGCCTTGACCGTCAATACGCAGCCGCTGATGCTGACCGCGGGTGTCGCCGTCTGGCGTGCCTGGCAGCAGGCGGGCGGTGCGACGCCCTCGTTCGTGGCTGGGCACAGTCTTGGCGAATATTCCGCGCTCGTGGCGGCCGGCGCGATTGCCTTTGCAGACGCGGTACCGCTCGTTCGGTTCCGTGCCGCCGCCATGCAGGATGCCGTGCCCGAAGGGCAGGGCGCCATGGCCGCTTTGCTTGGTCTGGATGTGGAAGTCGTCGAAGCCGTATGCGCCAAAGTGGCTCAGGGTGAGGTGGTTTCCGCAGCAAACATGAATGCGAACGGCCAGATCGTGATTGCCGGTTCAAGTGCCGCGGTGGAGCGGGCGATGGAAGAGGCCAAGGCACAAGGCGCGAAACGCGCCGTCAAACTGCCAGTCAGCGCCCCGTTCCATTGTGCGCTCATGAAGCCTGCGGCCGAAAAACTGGCTGGGCGACTCGCTGATATCGATATCACGACGCCGTCACTGCCTGTCATCAACAACGTAGATGTGTCGGTCTGTGATGATCCGGCGCTGATTCGGGAAGCGCTGGTACGACAGGCGTACTCCCCGGTGCGCTGGATCGAAACCATCGAGTCCCTGGACGAAATGGGGGTCGAGGCGGTGATCGAATGTGGTCCTGGAAAAATTCTCTCCGGTCTGACCAAGCGAATCGTGAAAACCATGCAGGGCGCAGCGGTGACGGATGCCGACTCGATGGCCCAGGCAATTGAACTGGCAGGAGGCAAGGTATGAGCGGAGTGCTCGAAGGTCAGATCGCATTGGTGACCGGTGCGTCGCGTGGCATTGGTCGCGCGGTGGCAATGGAGCTTGCGAGCATGGGGGCTTTCGTTGTTGGCACGGCGACTTCGGAAAGTGGTGCAACGTCGATTGGTGACGGGATCAAAGAGGCCGGTCTGAAAGGCGAAGGTGTTGCGCTTGACGTGACCAGCCCGGAAGCATGCGAAGCGACGGTCTCTGCCATCGAAAAGGCCCACGGTGCCGTTGGCATTCTGGTCAACAACGCCGGCATTACCCGAGACAACCTCGCCATGCGCATGAAGGACGAAGAGTGGGATGCGGTCATCGACACGAACCTGAAGGCTGTGTTCCGCATGTCCCGTCTGGTCATGCGCGGGATGATGAAAGCGCGCACCGGCCGCATCATCAATATCACTTCGGTTGTCGCCAGTTCCGGCAACCCCGGGCAGGCAAACTACGCTGCAGCCAAGGCGGGCGTCGGTGGCATGACGCGTGCGCTTGCGCGCGAACTCGGCAGTCGGAATATCACGGTTAACTGTGTGGCGCCCGGGTTTATCGATACCGACATGACCCGTGCGCTGCCGGATGCTGCGAAGGAAACCCTGCTGGGGCAGATCGCCGTCGGCAGACTTGGTCAGCCTGAAGAAATTGCAGCTGCAGTGGCCTTTTTGGCATCACCCGCCGCATCGTATGTCAGTGGCACGACACTGCATGTGAACGGTGGAATGTACATGGCGTAAACAACACCCGCCTGTCCGCCGCCTTTTTGGTAGAATACGGCGGCTTTAATCACATACCCGCACATTTCAGGGAAGGAGTTACTTCATGGAGAACATCGAACAGCGCGTCAAGAAGATCGTCGCGGAACAACTCGGTGTTAACGAGTCGGAAATCAAGAACGAATCTTCGTTCGTGGACGATCTGGGCGCAGATTCGCTGGACACCGTGGAACTCGTGATGGCACTCGAGGAAGAGTTCGAGTGCGAGATTCCGGATGAAGAAGCCGAGAAGATCACCACCGTTCAGCAGGCAATTGACTACGTCAACGCCCACCTGAACAAGTAATCAGACTACCGGAGCGAGCATTGACCCGTCGCAGAGTTGTTATTACCGGTCTGGGTATCGTATCCCCGGTCGGCAATTCCATCCCGGAGGCTTGGGACAGTATTGTCAATGGCCGCTCCGGTATCACTGAAGTTACGCGCTTCGACACCACTGACTTTCCCGTCAAGATTGCCGGGGAGGTCAAGGGCTTCAACGTCGGTGACTATCTGTCACCGAAGGAAGCGCGTCGCATGGATACCTTCATTCATTACGGTCTTGCCGCTGGCATTCAGGCCGTGAAGGATGCTGGCATCGAAGTGCCTGGCGAAAACGCCGAGCGTTTCGGTGTCAATATCGGTTCGGGCATCGGCGGTCTGCCGATGATCGAAGCGACGCATGACGATTTCAAACGGGGTGGTCCGCGCAAGATCTCTCCGTTCTTCATTCCGGGCACGATCATCAACATGATCTCCGGCCATTTGTCGATCATGTATGGCTTCAAGGGCCCGTGCATTGCCATGGTCACGGCATGTACGACGGCGACACACTGCATTGGCGAGTCGGCTCGCATGATCCAGTATGGTGATGCCGACGTCATGGTGGCTGGTGGCGCAGAGTCCACGATCACGCCTTTGGCGATTGGCGGTTTTGCCTCTGCAAAAGCGCTCTCCACACGCAATGATGACCCGGCGACGGCGAGCCGTCCCTGGGATACCGGGCGCGACGGGTTCGTGCTGGGTGAAGGCGCTGGCGTTGTCGTGCTCGAAGAGTATGAGCACGCCAAGGCTCGTGGGGCGAAGATCTACGCCGAGATCATCGGTTACGGCATGAGTGCCGATGCCTACCATATGACCGCCCCCTGCGAAGATGGCGATGGTGCTGCACGCAGCATGACGAACGCCATCAAGGATTCGGGTCTCGCGCTGACGGACTTCGACTATATCAATGCTCACGGGACATCGACGCCGCTGGGCGACGTTGCCGAGACCGTGGCCGTCAAACGCTGTTTTGGTGATCATGCCAAAGCGCTGGCGGTCAGTTCGACCAAGTCGATGACGGGGCATTTGCTCGGTGCCGCGGGCGGTGTTGAAGCCGTCTTTACGACGCTGGCCGTTCATCATCAGATCGCGCCGCCGACCATCAATATGGTCGAGCAGGACCCTGCTTGCGATCTTGATTTCGTGCCCAATCAGGCGCGCAAGATGGAAATCCATGCTGCGCTGTCGAATTCGTTCGGATTTGGCGGAACCAACGGCACATTGGCGATCGCCCGCATCTGAGCCTGCGCTCATCACACGAGCTAATCGTGTCCGGTGAGCTCAAGCTGAACCCGCCCTCGCACCTGTGGCTCCCTGTGAGTCTATTGGTTGCCGGGGCGGTTTTTCTTTTGATCTCTCGATCCGAAGCGGCAAGTCAGGTCCTTGCGCTTTTAGCGGTGGCCATGGCAGCAGCGCTCATCCGGCACTGGCGCGGGTTGCCCGCTCCGTTGGTGCTGGCGGAGGACGGTGTCTGGTACCACCCGCTCAAGCCGGACGAGGCATTGCGCATGTCGGGCTCAAGTGCGCGTCTGTCCGGGGTCTTCTGGTTGCATGGGCAGAGCGATCATAGCTCGAAAAACTATCTGATGGTGCTGCCCTCGATGCTCTCTGAGCCGGACTATCGACGTCTGTGCGTCTGGTATTCCGAAGCCGCTGGGCAGGGCGACGATGACGGGACTGTGTCCTGACTGAGTGTGGTCTCTGGCGAGCCGTCCCCAGGCTAGCCTCTGGGTTTCAGGAGCGTATTGCGTGCCTGAGGGAGGGTGTCGGGGTAATCCTGGCTGAAGTGAAGGCCGCGACTTTCTTTTCTTCTCAGGGCGCTACGAACGATCAGGTCAGCGGTGACAACCAGGTTTCGCAGTTCGATCAGATCGTTGGTTACCCGGAAGTTGGAGTAGTACTCATCGATTTCGCGACTCAGTAGCCGAATGCGGTGCTGGGCGCGCTGCAGGCGCTTGGTTGTTCGAACGATGCCGACATAGTCCCACATGGCACGGCGTAGCTCTTCCCAGTTATGGGAGATCACGATTTCCTCGTCCGCGTTGGTGACCCGACTTTCGTCCCAGTCGGGCAGGGGCATCGTAGACTGCCGTGCGTTTGCCTTGATTTCATCAGCGATGGCTTCGCTGAAGACAACACACTCGAGTAGCGAATTGCTTGCAAGCCGATTTGCGCCGTGCAGGCCGGTGCATGTGCTTTCACCCACGGCGAACAGTCCTGGCACGTTCGTTCGACCGCGAAGATCGGTCACGACACCACCGCAGGTGTAGTGTGCTGCGGGCACCACTGGGATCGGCTGTTGCGCAATGTCGATGCCAAGCTCGAGGCAGCGAGCCTGAATGGTCGGAAAGTGCTCCGCGAGAAAGTTGGCGGGCTTGTGGCTGATGTCCAGGAATACGCAATCGAGACCCCGTTTTTTCATTTCGAAGTCAATCGCGCGCGCCACGATGTCACGGGGTGCAAGCTCGGCGCGTTTGTCATGCCTGGGCATGAACCGTTCGCCATTGGGGAGTCTGAGCAGTCCGCCTTCACCACGCACGGCTTCCGAAATCAGGAAAGATTTCGCCTGCGGGTGATACAGACAAGTGGGGTGGAACTGGATGAATTCCATGTTGCCGACACGGCAGCCGGCGCGCCACGCCATGGCAATGCCGTCACCTGTCGCTGTGTCCGGATTGGTGGTGTAGACATACACCTTTCCCGCGCCGCCTGTCGCCAGCACGGTATGCCCGGCACTGATGGTTCGAACCCGGCCGGATTGCTTGTCAAGTACGTAGGCACCAAGGCAGCCCAGCTCGGGACGGTTGAGTTTTGTCCCGACAATCAGATCGATGCCAATGTGTTCTTCGAGAATCGTGATGTTCGAATGAGCCTTGACCTGCTCGGTCAGTGTCTCTTGAACCGCTGCGCCAGTGGCGTCGGCAGCATGAATGATGCGTCGATGACTATGGCCGCCCTCACGTGTGAGATGGTAGCCGGTCGGGGATCCCGGATCCCGGGTGAACGGCACGCCACGATCGATGAGCCACTGAATGGCACGAGCGCTGTTCTCGATGACGAAACGCGTTGCCTTGGGATCGCACAGGCCTGCACCAGCGTCAAAGGTGTCGGCGACGTGGGATGTCACACTGTCCGAAGGGTCCAGGACGGCTGCTATGCCGCCCTGTGCCCAGGCGCTGGCACTGTCGGTGAGTCTCCGCTTTGTGATCAGCGCGACTTTTTTATGATCGGCCAGGCGCAGCGCAAGCGATTGGCCGGCAAGGCCACTGCCGATGATGATGACGTCGAAGGAATCCACTATCGGGAGAGGGGAGGTGATTGATGCGAAACTATATCACCGGGCAATCAAACGCGTGAAAGACTCTCGCGGCCCGGATCGAAAACCGCGTGATCCGTGACGAAATTCTTGCGTTATCTCAAACGCGCGTTAAAAAACCCTCCTGCTACCTGAACTATTTTTTTTGCTGGCGGTCTTGCCTCATGAAACGAATTTGGGTGGCGGCGTCCTGCGTGGTTATACTTGCTCGGTTTAACCGCTCAAGCATCACTAGGCAAACTCCGACATCCAATGAGTGACCGAGAACTGGATCAACAACTGGTCGAACGCGTACAGCGGGGCGACAAGCAGGCGTTTGCCTTGCTCGTCTCCAAGTACCAGCGAAAATTGCTGCGCTTGTTATCGCGTCTGATTCGCGATCCGGCCGAGGTCGAGGACGTTGCCCAGGAGACGTTCATCAAGGCGTACCGGGCATTGCCTTCGTTTCGGGGAGATAGTGCGTTTTACACTTGGCTTTATCGCATTGGTGTAAACACGGCAAAAAATTATTTGGTCGCCCAGGGTCGCAGAGCCCCGACGACCACTGGATTTAACTCGGAGGAGGC
The DNA here is from genome assembly GCF_017309585.1 of Nitrogeniibacter aestuarii. Lineage (NCBI taxonomy): Bacteria > Pseudomonadati > Pseudomonadota > Betaproteobacteria > Rhodocyclales > Zoogloeaceae > Nitrogeniibacter > Nitrogeniibacter aestuarii. Next base: position 2,234,598 of record NZ_CP071321.1, read on the forward strand.
GGAAACCTTCGACGACGGTGAGCAATTGCGTGACATCAATACGCCGGAACGTCTGATGATGACCCGGCAGATTGGTGACACGGTCGAGACAGCCATGCAGGCGCTGCCCGAAGAGCTTAAAACAGCCATTGTGCTGCGCGAGATCGAAGGGCTGAGCTATGAGGAAATTGCCTCGATCATGGATTGTCCGATTGGCACGGTGCGTTCGCGAATCTTTCGCGCACGGGAAGCCATTGCCGAGCGACTTCGTCCGTTGCTGGATACGACCCCTGACAAACGGTGGTAGGCATGAAAGAACATATTTCTTCACTGATTGATGGTCACGATGACTCAGCCGGATCCATGGGCGATGCGATAGCGTCGGTCGCCGGATCAGAGAGCGCGCGTCGGATGTGGGCTGAGTACCACTTGATTGGCGATGCTCTGCGTCGTGAGGGCTCGCTTGGCGTGGATCTGACCAGCGCTGTCATGGCGCAACTTGAAGAAGAGCCGACAGTGCTTGCACCGATTCGTGCGTTCGAGGAAGAGCCATCGGCGCCAATGTCCTGGCAACGCGTTCTTCCGATTGCGGCTTCAGTGATGGGTGTGGCCGCAGTGGGCTGGGTTGCCATGCAGATGAACCAGCAGGAGACGGTACCGATGCTTGCCGCGTCGGCACCTCAGGCGGCAGTCGTACAGCCGGTTGCTGTCAATGCGGCGGTGCCTGAGCCGCTGAGTCGTGATACCGCCTTGCGCGCCTATGTGATGGCTCATCAAGGAACTGCGGGCGGCGCCTTCCCTGGCGTTGCGCCTTATGTCCGAACGGTCGCTGAAATGCCTCAGGCGCGTCGATGATGCGTCGGGGGTTTGTCGCCGTTCTGGCGCTGATTTTCAGTGCCTTTGCGTTTGCCGCAGATCATGATTCAGACGCCCTGGCCTGGCTCCAGAAGATGGCTACCGCGGCCAAGTCGCTGAATTACACCGGGACGTTTACCTACCTGAGTGATCAGCGTTTCGAGACGATGCGAATTGCACATGCATTGCGTGCCGATGGCGAAGTCGAGCGTCTGGAAACACTCGATGGCAGTCCTCGAGAAGTGATACGTAGAGACGGCGAGGTGCGATGCATTTTGCCGGGCCTGAAAACCGTGATCATCGATCGTGAGGAGCGTCGGCGCGCTTTTCCGGGGCGTCTTCCGACTGCGGTCAGCCAGTTGTCCGAGCACTACCGGATCGTCAGCGGCGACATGGGGCGCGTCGCTGACCGTCCGGCTCAGATCATTCGTCTAGAACCGCTGGACAAGCTTCGCTTTGGTCACCATTTGTGGGCTGATGTCGAAACTGGACTGTTGCTCAAGGCGCGTATGGTCGATGAGCAGGACAAGGTGGTGGAGCAGTTTGTGTTCAACGATATTCACATCGGCGCAGAGGTGGGTCCGGAAGCGCTGAAGGCTCGCTACCAGACGGGGGACGACTGGCACGTCGTCAATGCCCATGGCAGCGATGCGGTTCAGGCAGATGTTCATTGGAGCCTGAGCGATGTATTGCCGGGTTACCAGTTGATTTCGACGGTCAAGCGTACTGTCGCGAAAGGCGGCGCCGACGTGCTCCATATGGTCTATTCGGACGGTCTTGCACATATCTCGGTGTTTATCGAGCCCCAGGCGGCAGACGAGGACGACGCAGCGGGCTTTGTCGCTGCTGGCAGCATCGGTGTCTATGCGCGCAACCACGATGGTTATCGCCTGACCGTTCTGGGTGAAGCGCCACGTGAGGCACTGCGCCGGGTTGGTGACGGGATGGTGTTGAACGGTGATTGAGGCCCCGGGGGTCGTTGAGCGTATCGATGGCGATTCGGCATGGGTTCGCCTCACCGAGATTCAGGGCGGGTGTGGACGGTGTCATGAGCCGGGTGGTTGTGGCGGTGCGCGAATAGCGCATGCCTTCGGATCCCCGAACGATGTGTTCGAAGTGCGTACAGCGTCATCGGTCAATGTTGGGCAGTCCGTCCTTCTGGTCGCAGACGAGGGTGCAGCGCTCAGTGCTGCCGTATTAAGCTACGGAGTGCCGACCATGGCTGTTCTCGCCTGTGTTGGCGTGGGTACATGGGTCGCGGGTGAAGCGGGTGCTCTGGTCGGGCTTGTGTCCTCTTTGATTGCTTCTGCTGTTGTGGTCCGCCGAATCTCTCGGCACCGAGGCTGGACACGGCGGCTTGACGTGAGCATGCGTCCACTTGTTTCATGCGACGTCACACAAGTGAAATGAAGTTGATCCATCGCCGTTTCTTACTGGTTGTCATCTGGTTTGCTGGCCTGTTTTCGGCTGCTGGATTTACGCAGCCTGCGTCATTGCCGGACTTTCGGGGACTCGTTCGCAATGAAGGCGCAACCGTGGTCAATATTCAGGCCGAGCGAGCCTCATTGCCCGTCGGCGCTGGGGAGGGGGCAGAGCTTCCGGATTGGCTCAAGCGTCTTCAGCCTGATCACCCTGGCGTTCCGGATTTTCCATCGGACGATTCGCCAGCGGTGGGTTCCGGCTTCATTCTGTCCAGCGACGGCTACATTCTTACGAACGCGCATGTGATCGACGGCGCCAGTGCAATCAGGGTGCGCCTGAACGATAAGCGTGATTTCAGCGCACAGCTCATTGGTGCTGATGTCGATTCGGACGTTGCGCTCATCAAGATTCCCGTCAATGACTTGCCTGCTGCTCGGCTGGGTGATCCGGATGCGCTTGAAGTCGGCGAATGGGTTGTTGCCATTGGCTCCCCGTTCGGTTTTGAGCAGAGCGTGACTGCCGGTATCGTGAGTGCGCGTGGTCGTGTGTTCGCCCAGGAAAGTTATGTGCCGTTCATCCAGACGGATGTTGCGATCAATCCCGGGAACTCCGGCGGACCGCTATTCAATCTGAGGGGTGAAGTGGTTGGAATCAACTCCCAGATATACAGTCGTACGGGCGGTTTCATGGGCGTGTCCTTTGCGATCCCGATCGATCTGGCCATGCGGATTGCCGACCAGCTCAAATCGTCAGGGCAGGTCCGGCGCGGGCGTATTGGGGTCTCCATTCAGGAGGTGACCCCTCCCATCGCGCGGGCTTTCTCGCTTGATCGGCTCGAAGGTGCTCTCGTCGGTGTCGTTGAGCCGGATAGTCCTGCCGCGAGGGCTGGCGTGATTTCCGGAGATGTCATTTCACGATTCGATGGCGTGCTGGTGCGCGGGTCGGATGATCTGCCCAGAATCGTCGGTGCTGTCGAACCCGGAAAAACGGTTGTCATGGATGTATGGCGCACAGGTGAGCGGCTTGAGTTACCCGTCACGGTGGGTGCCTGGGTACAGAATACGACCCTGGATCAACCGCAGACGATGCCCAAGGCCGTTCCACCGAGGCTTGGTCTCGATGTGACCGAGCCGGGTCGTGGCGAGCTGGTTGGTCTGGGTGCCAGGTCCGGTTTGCTCGTCGCACGAGCCATCGGGCCCGCAGCACGTGCCAAACTTGCGGCGGGTGATCTGCTTGTTGCAGTCGTGCGCAATGCGCAGCGGTTGCCGTTGAAGAGCGTGGACGCCCTTGATGAAGCGATTGCCGTGCTGGATGACGGCGAGGCGCTTGTGCTGCTGGTTCAGCGCGGCGCGGGTCGAAGCTACGTCAGCGTCGAGCCGCGTTGACAGCTCGTCTCACCGTCCTGAGTCGGCGCTGGTGCCACCTGTGCGACGACATGGTGGATTTGCTCATGGCCGTGGCTGTCACTGCCGACGTGCTGATCGACATTGAAGATGTCGATGATGACGAGGCGCTCCTGGCATCGTGGGATGAACTTGTTCCCGTGCTGCTCGATGACGAGGGCCAAGCGCTCTGCCATTACCATCTGGATGTCCCGGCGGTATATGCCTATCTCGCCCGATTTCCGATAAAATCCACAGATTAACTTTGCCGGACATCAGGGGTGCCGAGTGGCACCTTTTTTTGTTGTGATCTATGCGCCAGATTCGTAATTTTTCCATCATCGCCCACATTGACCATGGCAAGTCGACGCTCGCAGATCGCTTGATCCAGCGTTGCGGCGGCCTTGACGAGCGGGAAATGGATAAACAGGTCCTCGATTCGATGGATCTTGAGCGTGAGCGCGGTATTACCATCAAGGCGCAAACGGCAAGCCTGCTCTACAAGGCGAAGGATGGGCAGGAGTATCAGTTAAACCTGATCGACACGCCGGGGCACGTGGACTTCAGCTATGAGGTGTCGCGTTCTCTGTCTGCGTGTGAAGGTGCCTTGCTCGTGGTCGATGCCTCGCAGGGGGTTGAGGCACAAACCGTGGCCAACTGCTACACAGCCATCGAACAGGATGTGGAGGTCGTGCCTGTTCTGAACAAGATCGACCTTCCTGCCGCGAATCCCGAACAGGCCCGCGAAGAGATCGAAGACGTGATCGGCGTCGATGCTTCGCAGGCCATTCTGTGTTCGGCCAAGTCGGGACTCGGGGTCGATGATGTCCTTGAGGCTGTGGTCGCGCGTATTCCGGCGCCGAAAGGCGATCCGGATGCACCGCTCAAGGCATTGATCATCGATTCGTGGTTCGACACCTACGTGGGTGTCGTGATTCTGGTTCGGATCGTGGACGGGACGATCAAGGCCAAGGATCGCATGCGACTGATGGCAACAAACGCGGAATATCCTGTTGATCAGGTGGGTGTATTTACGCCCAAATCCCTCGTTCGCGATCAGTTGTCGGCGGGTGACGTCGGTTTCATCATCAGCGGCATCAAGGTGCTCGCTGACGCGAAGGTGGGCGATACGGTGACCTTGGCGTCGCGTCCTGCCGATAAGCCGCTTCCCGGATTCAAAGAGATCAAGTCCCAGGTGTTTGCCGGTCTCTATCCTGTCGAATCGAACGAGTATGAGCAACTGCGCGAGTCGCTCGAAAAGCTTCAGTTGAACGATGCCGCGCTGCGCTTTGAACCCGAGGTGTCAGAGGCGCTCGGCTTCGGTTTCCGTTGTGGCTTTCTTGGCTTGCTTCACATGGATGTTGTCCAGGAGCGGCTTGAGCGCGAGTTCGACATCAATCTGATCACCACGGCACCCACGGTGGTGTATGAGGTGCTCATGAAGGATGGTGCGACCGTCAAGGTGGAAAACCCGGCCAAACTTCCCGATCTGTCGAAGATTGACGAGATTCGCGAGCCCATCATCCGCGCAACGATCTATGTGCCGCAGGAGTATGTCGGTTCGGTGATCACGTTGTGCACGCAGAAACGGGGCGTGCAGGTGGATATGAATTATCATGGCCGCCAGGTCCAACTGATCTATGACATGCCAATGAACGAGGTGGTCATGGATTTCTTCGATCGGCTCAAGTCGGCGACACGTGGTTATGCATCGCTCGACTACGAGTTCAAGGAATATCAGCCGGCCGATCTCGTCAAGCTCGACATGCTCGTCAATGGCGAGAAAGTAGATGCACTGTCGATCATCGTGCATCGTGCGACCTCTCAGTACCGTGGGCGCGAACTGGCTTCAAAACTTCGCGGAATCATCCCTCGCCAGATGTTTGATGTGGCGGTGCAGGCAGCGATCGGTTCACATATCGTTGCGCGTGAAACGATCAAGGCCTTGCGTAAGAACGTGCTGGCGAAGTGTTACGGCGGTGACATCACGCGAAAGCGCAAACTGCTCGAGAAGCAAAAAGAAGGCAAGCGCCGCATGAAGCAGGTCGGCAATGTGGAAATTCCGCAGGAAGCCTTTCTTGCCGTCCTTCGAACCGACGAGAGTTGAGATGCGTCATGCTTAATAATATGGAGTCTGCGTGAATTTCGCCCTGATCCTTTTTTTGCTGCTCGTGGCTACGGGTATTCTCTGGCTGGCGGACAAGTTATATGCGAAGAAACATCGCCAGCCCGATGCGCCGGATCCGTGGTGGGTGGAGTACGGGGCGAGTTTTTTCCCCGTCATTCTCGCCGTATTCTTCCTGCGATCCTTCCTGGTCGAGCCCTTCAAGATTCCTTCTGGCTCGATGATTCCGACCTTGCTGGTGGGCGATTACATTCTGGTGAATAAATTCACCTACGGAATTCGTCTTCCCGTCATCAACAAGAAGATCGTCGACATGAACGAACCGCAGCGTGGCGATGTCATGGTCTTCAGATATCCAGAGAACCCTGATCTCGACTACATCAAGCGCGTCGTGGGACTACCCGGCGATACCATTGAATATTTCGGGAAACGGCTGAAAATCAATGGCCAGGAAGTTCCGACCACGCCAGACGGAAAGTACGTGCATGCTGATCGGCTCTACAGTAGCGAGCGCCTCAAGGAAGAATTGGGGCGGGTAACGCATTCAATCCTCAATGACGAAGACAAGCCGGTATTCGTGCCTCAGGTGAAGGCGTTCCCCATGCGTGATCACTGTACCTATACTAATAGCGGCGTGCGCTGCACTGTCCCTGATGGGCACTATTTCATGATGGGAGACAACCGGGACGACAGTAGCGACAGTCGGGTCTGGGGATTCGTGCCTGAAGAAAACATTGTCGGCAAGGCGTTTTTCATCTGGTTCAATTTCAACGATCTGAGCCGGGTTGGCTCGTTCAAGTGAGGACGTTTTTATGACCAAGCACCAGACTGGTTTGTCGTTGATTTCAATGTTGCTTGTTGCTGCGTTGTTGGGTTTCGTTCTAATCCTGGGAATGCGTACGATTCCTGTGTACAGCGAATACTTTTCGGTCAAGAAGCTCTTGAACCTGATCGTTGATGGTAAGCCTGGCGTTGACGTAACGCCTGCTGATATTCGTCGGGATTTTGATAAAAGGGCGAAGGCGGACTACATCGACACAATCAGCGGGAAGGACCTTACCATCATCAAACAGGGGAATAATTTCGATCTTTCTGTCCAATACGAACGAGTGGTGCCCATTGCCGGCAACGTGAGCTTGTTGATTGAATTCAACGCGCAGGCATCCAGCACGGGCGGTATCTGAACGTTGGTTTGTGACAGTCTCTTGAGGTCAATCGATTATCGGTTCTCCGATTCGAAGCTCCTTTCCCAAGCATTGACTCACCGGAGCTACGGCCAGCCGAATAACGAGCGCCTGGAGTTTCTGGGGGATAGTGTGGTGAATCACGTCGTCGCACTGTCGTTGTTTGAGCGATTCCCTGGCTTGAACGAAGGCGAGCTCTCGCGGCTTCGCGCGCATCTGGTTTGCCAGGGAACCTTGTTTGAACTTGCGCAGGAGGTTGGGTTAGGCGAGCACTTGTTGCTTGGAGAGGGCGAGCGAAAGAGTGGTGGTCATCGACGGCCTTCAATTCTCTCCGACGCGTTTGAGGCGTTGATTGCAGCCATTTTTCTCGATGGCGGTTACGCCGCAGCAAAGACTTTTGTGGATCAGATGTTTGCTACCCGCCTGGACCGTCTGGACCCGGAAACGAGTCTCAAAGATCCCAAGACGCGACTGCAGGAATGGCTGCAAGCCCGCAAGCGTCCGCTGCCGAAGTACGAAATGGTGGACGTACAGGGAGAGGCCCACGCACAGGCCTTTCAGGTGGATTGCGTCATCAATTCAAATCTCAAGACGCGCGGTAGCGGCACGAGCCGTCGAAATGCCGAACAAGCCTCAGCGGCGGCCGCGCTCGACATCCTTGAATCAGGACCCGCCAAGTGACGGACGCCAATAGCCCCTTCCGAACCGGTTTCATCGCCATTGTGGGTCGCCCGAATGTCGGCAAATCGACCCTCATGAACCGGATGGTAGGCGTAAAAGTCAGTATTGTTTCAAACAAGGCTCAGACCACGCGCCATCGCGTCTCCGGTATCTATACGGACGAGACAGCCCAGTTCGTCTTTGTTGATACGCCTGGGTTTCAGACAAAACATCTGAACGCACTGAACCGGACCATGAACCGGACTGTGACGCAGTCTCTGGCGGAAGTGGATCTGGTGTTCTTTGTCGTGGAGGCAGGGCGCTTCTCGGAGGAGGACGAGCAGGTCATCAAACTCTTGCCTAGGGACGCCAAGGTCATTCTTGTGATCAACAAGGTCGATGCAATGGCGGACAAAAATCAGTTGCTGCCGTTTATCGAGACCCTAAGCGCAAAATTCAATTTTGCAGAAATCGTTCCCCTGTCGGCAGAAAAGGGCCACAACGTCGATCGACTGCTCGAGACGGCGCGAGGCTATCTGCCTGAGGGCGAGCCCATGTATTCGGCCGACGACATCACCGATCGAAGCGAGCGATTTCTCGCGGCTGAATTCCTGCGGGAAAAGCTGTTTCGCCTGCTTGGCGATGAGTTGCCGTACGGGATGACCGTCGAAATCGAGAAATACGAAACCGAAGGAAATCTCCGGCGAATCTTTGCTGCCGTGATCGTCGACAAGGCGGGCCATAAGGGCATCGTGATCGGCAAGAAGGGCGAGCGACTCAAGCGTATTTCGACCGAGGCACGCAAGGCCATGGAAGATCTGTTCGAGTCTCGTGTCTATCTCGAGGTCTGGGTGAAAGTGAAGTCGGGTTGGGCGGACGACGAGCGTGCGCTCAAGAGTCTCGGCTACGATTGATCACATAATGCCGTGGCTCAGAAGCAGCGCGTCGATCAACAACCCGGGTTTATTCTTCACACCCATCCTTACCGGGAGACCAGTCTCATCGTTGAGGCCTTCTCTCGTGACCACGGGCGAATCGGCCTGGTGGCCAAAGGTGCGCGCCGCCCCATGTCCGCGCTCCGTGGTGTCTTGCTTGCCTATCAACCGCTACTGATCGACTGGTCTGGTGGCGGCGAAGTCAAGACGCTCGTCCGGGCAGAATGGCAGGGTGGCCAGCCGATGCTGACGGGCAAGGCACTGATGTGTGGCTACTATCTCAACGAACTCCTGATGCGCTTTTTGCCCAGAGAGGACCCGCATCCTGAACTCTACGAATGTTACGCGCAGGTGATTGCTGCCTTGCCGGGTGGGCGTCATTTCGAGCCCCTGTTGCGACGCTTCGAGCTGACCCTGCTCGAGCAGATGGGTTATGGCGTGCCACTCACTGAAAGGGCCGATCTCCCGGAGGCCGTCCAAGCGGATGTCAATTACCGCTATATAATCGAGCGTGGTCCGGTCGTCGACAATGACGACGAGATCGGCGCTCCTCAGGTCATGGGGCAGACCTTGATCGACATGGCTGAGGGTCGCTTCGAATCGGCGAACACACTGCTCCAAAGCAAACAGTTACTCAGACACCTCATCAGTCACCATCTGGGCGGGCAGCCTCTTCAGTCCCGTCGCATGTTCAAGGAGTTGCAATCACTGTGATCGAATTGGGCGTGAATATCGACCATGTAGCCACCTTGCGTCAGGCACGTCGCACCTGGGAGCCCGATCCCGTCTGGGCAGCCGTTGAGGCGCATCTTGGTGGTGCGGATGGCATCACCGTGCATCTGCGGGAAGATCGTCGGCACATCAATGATGAGGATGTCCGTAAGCTTCGGGAACTTACGCAGATCAAGCTCAATCTCGAGATGGCTGCGACCGACGAGATGCTTGGCATTGCGACTCGCATTCGTCCTGAAATGGCCATGTTTGTCCCTGAGGGACGCCAGGAGATCACCACCGAAGGTGGTCTTGATGTTCTGGCCAACGAGGCTGAACTGAAGAGTGCCGTTGCGCGGCTGGCCGACGCCGGCATCATGGTCAGTGTCTTCATTGATGCAATTCCTGAACAGATCGACGCGGCTGCGCGAATCGGTGCCAAGGTGTGCGAGGTCCACACCGGGCCGTACGCGCACATGTTCCATCACGCAGGACGGGACGCGGAGAGTCCGGCGGTGTTGGCCGAGATTGCCAGGATCCGCGCGGCCGGGGAGCAGATTCAGTCACTCGGCATGCGCTTCAATGCCGGTCATGCGCTAAACTATTACAACGTCCAGCCCATTGCCCGTCTGCCCGGTATTCGCGAGCTTCATATTGGTCATTCCATTATCTCGCGCGCGATATTCAGCGGAATACGCGAGGCCGTCAGTGAAATGAAGCGGCTCATGCGCGAAGCGGCCGCTGGCGCCGGGCAGGGCGGATGATCTACGGCGTCGGTACCGATATCGTCACGGTGGCGCGGGTCGAAAAGGCGCTCGCGCGTAGCGGTCCGGGTTTTGCCGACCGGATTCTGGCGCCAGGTGAGCGCGAGGCGTTCACCGCGGCAACACAGCCGGCGCGCTTGCTTGCCAAGCGCTTTGCGGCCAAAGAGGCCTTCGCCAAGGCATTCGGCACGGGTATCGCCGTGCCTGCGACGCTCCACTCCATCGAGATCGTGCGCGATGAGCGGGGCAAGCCACATTTTCAATATCATGGCGAGCTGGCGCGCATCATGATGGAAGACAGGCTGCGCGCGCACCTGAGCATCAGCGACGAGCTTGAACACGTGATCGCTTTTGCCGTCATAGAGCAACTGCCATGAATGCACCTACCCAACTTCCGCTCGGCCCGGTCATGCTCGATGTCGTCGGGCTCGAACTCACGGAGCACGAGCGCCGCCAATTGCGTCATCCGCTTGTCGGTGGTGTCATCCTGTTCGCACGCAATTTCGAATCGCCGGCGCAGCTCGCCGCCTTGACGGCCGACATCAAGGCTCAGCGCAGCCCCGCCTTGCTGATCAGTGTCGATCATGAGGGTGGCCGGGTTCAGCGCTTTCGTGACGGATTTTGCCGCTTGCCATGTATGCGAGCGCTCGGGCGTCTATGGGACGAGCAGCCAGAAGATGCATGCCGGCTGGCGCGTGAAACGGGTTACGTGCTGGCGGCTGAACTTGCTGACGCGGGGGTTGATCTGAGCTATACCCCTGTACTCGATCTGGACTATGGCGTCAGCCGTGTCGTTGGAGATCGCGCTTTTCATTCCGACCCTGCAGTCGTCACTCAACTTGCCGGCGCGCTGATCGATGGGCTCGCGAACGGTGGAATGGGCTGCGTCGGGAAACACTTTCCCGGGCACGGATTTGTCGAGGCTGACTCGCATGTCGACATGCCCCGTGACCGACGTGCTTTCGATGCCATATGGCAGGCGGACATGCTTCCGTTCCGGGAACTTGCCAACCGGCTATCGGGCGTCATGCCGGCCCATGTCATCTATGAGGCCAATGACAGTCGGCCGGCCGGTTTTTCGCGGTTCTGGCTGCAGGAAATTCTGCGTGCCCGGCTGGGATTCACGGGCATCATCTTCAGTGACGATCTGACCATGGAAGCAGCGACCGAGGCCGGCGGCATTGTCGCCAGGGCATCGGCGGCGCGTGATGCCGGCTGTGACGTTGTGCTGGTCTGTAACCGGCCTGATCTCAATGAAGAGTTATTGGCTAACTGGGTGGTGCAGCCCGATGCGGGTCTTCATGCACGCCTCGATGCCCTGCGAGCTCGTCGCGTCACCGGCTCGCCCCCGGATCTGGCACTGGCCCGATCCCGGGTGGCGGCTTTGTCTTCCGCGGACAATCAACGAGCCTGAACGGCGCACGCGTAGATGAGTGAATTCGACGCCAAAGCCTTTCTGAAAGGCGTACCGGACGATCCCGGCGTTTATCGCATGATCGGCCCGGACGATGTTGTCCTTTACGTGGGTAAGGCGAAGAACCTGAAAAAACGCGTTTCTTCGTATTTTCGAGACAAGGTATCGAGCCCTCGAATCGCGATGATGGTGTCCCAGATTGTGCGTGTCGAGATCACCACCACGCGCTCCGAAGCTGAGGCACTGATTCTTGAAAACAACCTGATCAAGTCACTCGCGCCGCGTTACAACATTCTTTTTCGCGACGACAAGAGCTATCCGTACATTACGCTGACCGCCCACGAGTTTCCGCGTCTGGCGTTTCACCGCGGCGGCTTTGCGAAAGGGGCCAAGTATTTTGGGCCTTTTCCTGGCAGTGTCGCGGTGCGCGAAAGCATTCATCTGCTTCAAAAAGTCTTCAAGCTGCGCACGTGCGAAAACGCTGTCTTCAACAACCGCTCTCGTCCGTGTCTGCTCCATCAGATCAACCGCTGTACTGCGCCCTGTGTGGATGAAATATCCAAATCGGACTACGACGCCGACGTGCGTTTGGCTACGCTTTTTCTGCAGGGGCGGACGTCCGAAGTTGTCAATGATCTGACCCGAAAGATGCATGCCGCCTCCGATGCGCTTGCATTCGAAGCAGCGGGGGCGTTCAGGGATCAGATACGGGCTGTGCAGCAAGTCTTGCATCGGCAGTACGTCGACAGCGGCAAGGAAGAGGATGTCGATATTCTCATCGCTGTGGCCGAGGCAGGGCAGGTGTGTGTCAATCTCGCCATGGTGCGTGGCGGTCGGCATCTGGGGGATCGTCCTCAACTACCTTCGGGGGCGAACGATTGCCCCGTTGAAGATGCTTTGCTCGCCTTCGTCGAACAGCACTATGCCAATTTGCCAATGCCGTCGCGGATTGTCACCACCATCTCGCCGGCCAAGGTGCGGGCTGTGCTGGAAGAGCTGGGCAAGCATGCCACGGTCGTCGCACCGCGCGTCGAGATAGAGAAGGGCTGGGTTGAAATGGCGGAGCGCAACGCCGAGGTGACGATTCGCGCACGTCTCGCGGCTTCGGATCGCAGCCAGAATCGCCTCGATGCGTTGCAGCTGGCCCTTGAGCTGCCCGAGCCACCGGCGCGAATCGAGTGTTTCGACATCAGCCACACCATGGGTGAGGCCACCGTGGCCTCATGTGTTGTGTGCGAAAACGGGGTCATGAAACGTAGCGAGTATCGACGCTACAACATCAAGGACATCACTCCGGGCGACGACTACGCCGCAATGCGCCAGGTGCTGACACGGCGTTACGAAAAGGTCGCCAGCGGCGAAGGGGTAAGGCCTGATCTGGTGCTTATCGACGGTGGACGCGGGCAGTTGGCCATGGGCGTTGACGTGTTTGCCGAACTGGGCCTGGAAGATCTTCCCAGTGTGGGTGTGGCGAAAGGGGAAGGGCGCAAGCCGGGTCTGGAATCCCTGATTTTCGCCGACGGTCGTCCGCCGCTGCATCTCGACCCCACGTCTGCAGCATTGCACCTCGTGCAGGAGATTCGCGACGAAGCGCACCGCTTCGCGATTACCGGGCATCGCGCAAAGCGGGGCAAGGCGCGAATCGGGTCCAAACTCGAGCATATTCCCGGTGTCGGTCCGGCCCGGCGCCGCAAGCTGCTGGCCTCGTTTGGCGGGCTGGATGGCGTCAAGGCTGCAACGATCGAAGACTTGTGTCGTGTCGATGGCATCAGTCGAACCCTGGCCGAACTGATTCACGCAGAACTGTCACGCGGCTGAGGCGCGTCTCGTTTGGCGCGCCATGACATGAATGAGTCCAAACCGCTACACTTGCCGGCTTGAAGTCCCCCAGTTTCAGAGCGCTTTTCCGAACTCGAACCGATCTAAATGTCACTGAACATCCCCAACACCCTCACGTGGGCGCGCATCCTCCTCATTCCGGTGATCGTTGGCGCCTACTACATGCCCGATTCGATCCTGCCGGTCGTTGACAAGAACCTGTTGGCGACATCGGTTTTCATTGTGGCGGCGGTCACCGACTGGTTTGACGGGTATCTCGCGCGCAGGCTCGGTCAAACGTCTGCCTTTGGCGCTTTTCTCGATCCGGTCGCTGACAAGCTGATGGTGGCAGCGGCGCTGATCATGCTGGTGCAGTTGGGGCGGGTCGATGCCATCGTTGCCGTCATCATCATCGGTCGCGAAATCACCATCTCGGCGCTGCGGGAATGGATGGCACGCGTCGGCGCGTCGGCCAGCGTGGCCGTGGCGTTCATTGGAAAACTGAAAACCGCAGCTCAGATGACAGCCATTCCGCTCCTTCTGTATAATGCGCCCCTTCTTTCGGTCGATACCCGGCCGGCGGGACTTGTGCTGATCTATGTGGCAGCTGCCTTGACTCTGTGGTCCATGGGCTACTATTTGAGGAAAGCATTGCCACTTCTTCAGGAACGAGAAACACGGTAAAAACTGGCTTGACAGGAAGAAAATGCCGTCTATAATGGCGGTCTGTTCAGCGGGAGTAGCTCAGTTGGTAGAGCGCAACCTTGCCAAGGTTGAGGTCGCGAGTTCGAGACTCGTCTCCCGCTCCAGAATTCCTGGGGAAAGCAGATAAGGCTTTCCCTTTTTCATTCCCGAGGCGTCGGGAATGAACACTGATCATCTGATCAGCGGCGCGATGGCAGAGTGGTGATGCAGAGGACTGCAAATCCTTGTACCTCGGTTCGATTCCGGGTCGCGCCTCCAGAAGAATACGCGGGAGTAGCTCAGTTGGTAGAGCGCAACCTTGCCAAGGTTGAGGTCGCGAGTTCGAGACTCGTCTCCCGCTCCAAACTCGAAGGGAAGCCAGTCGGCTTCCCTTTTTTCTTTGCAAAATTCATCAGGTGTTGAGTTCGCCGGACGGCATGCGCATCCGCTTGCGCTTATCATTTGCCTCCAAGGATGTTTTCCCCCGAGCTCATGACCGACTCTTTCCTGAATCTACCCGGCACGGTAGCGCCCGATTACCAAGGCAACAGCCTGTTGAATCTGGTCATTTCGCTGGCCACCACGGTTGGCAGAGCAAGGAACAGTTTGTTCGCGGCGCCATCGTGTGAAGATCTCGGTGATCTGAAGCAGGCCAGGAACACTGTTTTTCTCATCATCGATGGCATGGGGGCCATGGATGTTGCAAGACGTGGTTCGGGCAGTTTCATGGCTGATCATGGCAAAGGGCGGCTCACATCGGTCTTTCCTTCCACCACGGCCTGCGCCGTCACCACTTCACTGTGCGGGCTTGCGCCAGCGGCTCACGGCCTGACTGGCTGGTATGTGCGCGATGATCGTTTCGGGGGCATTCTGGCGCCACTGCCCATGCAGCGGCGTGACGGCCTGCCCCTGTCGGGCTGGTGGAAAATGCAACGGCTGTTCGCCTATCCGAGCATCTTCCAGCTGATGAAGTGCCGCTCCGTGATGGTCAGTCACGAACATATTCTTGGTTCGCCGTTCAATATGCGTCACTCGCGGGGTGTGGCTCGTCGCTACGGTTATCGCTCGGTCGATGAAATGGTAGCGACTATCGTGACGGCGGTCCGAGATCTCGGAAGCAGAGGCGGCTTTGTGCATGCGTATCATGCCGACTACGATGCGCTGGCTCACACGCATGGCATCGGGTCGCTCCAGTGCACTGAACACTTCGAGCGCCTGAACGAGGCGCTGAATCGAATCTCCAGGGCGTTGGCGGGGAGCGATACAGCCTTGGTGGTGACGGCAGATCACGGATTCATTGATTCACCACCTGAGCAGCAGGTTTGTCTCAACGACTATCCCCAATTGATGATGCACCTCGATGGTCCCTTGTGGGGCGAACGGCGCGTTGCGTATGCGCTTGTCAGAGCGGGGCGTGAAGCGTCGTTTGCTCAAGATTTCGCGCAAGCACTGGGGGATCGATTCTTTCTGCTGCATTCAAACGACATCGTGGATGCTGGGCTTTTCGGACCAGCCAGCAAGCCAAATCCACGCCTGCGTGAGCGCGTTGGGGATTTCACCATTTTGGGTAAGGGCGACTGGTCGATTCATGATCGTGTCGAGAACGAACGAAGCCATGCCATGATCGGCATGCACGCGGGCGTGTCCGCTGATGAAATGCTGATCCCGAGAGTCGTGGCGTACTGCTAGACGGCTCTAATGCAGATCTTCCTTGTCTGGAAGCACGGGCAGAACGTTGATGCCCTCGTCAATCAAGTCGCCTATTTCGTCACCGGATGCCTGCCCGCGGATACTGCGGTCAGGCGCGTCGCCGTAATGAATCTTGCGCGCTTCCTGGGCGAACGAGGCGCCCACATCCTCCGCCTTGCTCGCTGCTTCGCGCAGATGGGATACGAACTGCGCGACCAAGGCTCGCGGGTCGTGCTGAGGCTGGGCCGGGCCCGGTTTGCTGCGCGCCACATAGGGCGCGCTCGGCGTTCGATGAATCAGCGTGCTGCCGCACACCGGGCATTCAACGAGTCCGCGTTCCTGTTGCGAAGCGAACGCGTCCGATGAGGCAAACCAGCCCTCGAAAGGATGTGATGCTTCGCATTGGAGATTCAGCACGATCACGCGTCAGGCTCCGTTTAGTTCAGATCAAGGATGGCAGTTGCTTCGACACGGCGCGATTCTATGCGTTCCGGGGTACGGTGGATATCGCGGGTCGCGATGCACAATGAAAAGAGCCGGCGGTGCCGGCTCTTGTTCTGTGGTGCCCGGGACGGGACTCGAACCCGTAAGGCCGAAGCCGGCGGATTTTAAGTCCGCTATGGTTACCAATTTCATCACCCGGGCCAGTAGCGCAGATGGCTTACTTGTCCTGGTCCGCGAGCACGATATTGACTTCGAGCACTTCGTAGTTGTCCTGCTTCTCGAGCTGGACCTTGATGTCCTCGGGATTGACCTTCACGTACTTGGAGATGACCTGAATCAGCTCCTGCTGGAGCGCGGGCAGGAAATCAGGGCCGCTGTCATCGCCGTGCTCACGGGCAATGATGAGCTGCAGGCGCTCCTTGGCCATGGAGGCTGTCTTGGGTTTGCTGCCGAACAGCATGCTGAGCAGCGACATCTCAATTTCCTCCAAACAGACGCTTCAGGATGCCAGGCTTCTCGTAAGAGACGAAGCGAAGCGGCCGGTCTTCACCGAGGAAGCGGGCAACCACATCCTGGTAGGCGTCGGAGACGTCGGAGCCCTTGATATGAATGGCCGGCATGCCCTGGTTGGATGCATGAAGCACGGATTCGGATTCAGGAATGACGCCCAGCAGGTTGACGCGAAGCAGCTCCTGAACGTCTTTGTACGACAGCATTTCGCCTTCCTCGACACGCTTGGCGGAGTAGCGGGTAATGAGTAGATGCTCTTTCACCGGCTCACCGCCCTCACGGGCGCGTTTTGATTTCGATTGCAGAATACCGAGAATGCGGTCCGAGTCACGCACCGAAGACACTTCCGGGTTGGTCGTGACAATGGCTTCGTCGGCGAAGGTAAGGGCCATGACGGCGCCACGTTCGATACCGGCGGGGGAGTCGCAGACGATGTAGTCGAAACCCTGGTGTTCGAGCTCCTTGAGCACGGTTTCAACGCCTTCTTCGGTCAGTGCGTCCTTGTCACGGGTCTGGGAGGCCGGCAGCACGTAGAGGTTTTCGCAGTGCTTGTCCTTGATCAGCGCCTGGGTCAGCTTGGCGTCGCCCTGGATCACGTTGATCAGGTCGTACACCACGCGGCGCTCACAGCCCATGATGAGGTCCAGATTGCGAAGACCGACGTCAAAGTCGATCACGGCCGTCTTGAAGCCGCGCAGCGCAAGGCCGGAGGCAAATGCTGCGCTGGTGGTGGTCTTGCCGACGCCGCCCTTGCCGGACGTTACAACGATGACTCGGGTCACGTGAAATCCCTTCCTAAATGTTCGTTACGCTGTTTGCAGCGCATTCATGGTCAATGATTGATTGTCGCCTTCACCGCTCAGGCGGGCCTGCGCCGCCTTGCCGGCGACCGATTCAGGAATGCCTTTTTCGAAGGTGCGGAACACCCCCGCGATGGCGATCAGTTCCGGGCCGAAATCGGTCGAGATGATGCGGGCTTGCGTGTTGCCTTGAGCACCGGCGATGGCACGGCCACGCAGCGGGCCGTAGCAATGCACATTGCCGTCTGCAATCACTTCAGCGCCATGGCTGACACCGCCGAGCAGGATCAGGTCGCCGCCTTTGGCATAGACCTGCTGGCCGGAGCGCAACGGGCGGTCGACGATCATCGTGCCCGCCTGGATCGGTGTAGTCGGTGGTGCGGCGACGGGGGCGGGCTCGGGCGCCGGGACAGGTGCAGCCGGTGGCGTCTGGCGCGGTGCGGCTGCGAGGGCGTCGTCATCGAGGACGGCCAGCCCAATGCGCTTGGCGCCGTCGACGAGATGGTCGGGCACATGGGTTGCGGCCACTGGCTGCAGACGATAGCGTCGCAGCAGGCTGGCGAGCGAGGCCCAGTCCACGCTGTCCGGCGGGGTGGTCAGGCCGGAAAAGTCGAGTATGGTGGCTTCGAGATTGAAGAAGTCGGGCATGCCACCGAGCATGGTGTGCATGGCATCGGCCAGACGCATCGGGTCGATATCGCGCAGTCGCGCGGTCATGACCCCCAGGGTCGCACCCTTGAATTCTATGGGTCTGGTGTTCGCGGCGTCCTTCATTCAGCTCTGGGCCCTGTCAAATCCTTCGAGTCTAATGTGCCCGGCTACCCGGGGCAATACTCGTTGGAAATTCGTTTCGAATTTGTGCGTTGGTGCGCCCGACGACTAGTGCCGGGTCGGCGGGATGTGACCTTGAAAGAGCGCCTCGATGTCGTCGGCGTCGTAGCGGTAGGTGTGGTTCGACAGGTCGTCATGTATCTCGATCATGCCCTGTTCGTCGAGGATGGACTGCACTTCATCGCGTCCGAGGCTCAACAGCATGCTTTCGATCTTTTCAGGGTCCATCGGCCAGTGGTGAATGACCGGGCGCGGCTCGAAAACACGAACCTGTTCTTCATGAAAGAGCCGGGTCAGCAGGGTTTCGGTGTCGAGGGAAAGCAGTTCGTCCGGCTTGACCGTACCGGCAAGCTGAGTGATGCGTGCCCAGCCGTCTTCGTCGCGTTTGTCGGCGTCAGGAAGCTTTTGCAGAAAGAGCCCGGCGGCAGCGTCGCCATTGCAGGCGAGGGCGAGCACGGCCGGCTGCTGTTCCGACAGGGCCAGATAGTGCTCGAAGACGGCGGCAATGGTTTCGCCCTCGACCGGCACATAACTCTGATACGGCTGCTGCTGGTCATTGACCTCGTAGGTGAGCAGCAAGCGACCGTCGCCGACCATGGCGGGCAGCGCGCCATCGCTGGGGACGTCCTCACCCTTGGCGTAGCCGCGGATGTTGAGCGTCTCCGTGCAATCGACAACCAGCAGGCTCAGCGGCCCATGGCCCTGCATCTGGAAGGTCAATCGCCCTGGTTGTTTGAGATTGCCGGTCATGATGCTCGCGACGGCGGCCATTTCACCCAGCACCGTACGCACCGGTCGCGCGTACTGACGGCCTTCGACCATCTTGCGCCAGGCGTCGTTGAGCTGAACGAAAGCGCCGCGGATGTCGAGGTCATCGAACAGGAAACGTTGTACGAAGCTGTCTTCCTTGAGCATCGCTCAGACTCCGAAATGTTCGGCATACGCGTCGGCCTTGAAACCAACGAGCAGCCCTTTGGCGGTGGCAAGCACCGGACGCTTGATCAGGCTGGGATTTGCGACCATCAGCGCAATGGCAGCTTCATCAGTATCGATGTTCTGCTCGGCTGGTGGCAGCTTTCGCCAGGTTGTGCCACGGGTGTTGACCAGTACGGTGCGCTCGGTCTGATCGAGCCAGCGATGAATCGTATCCGCGTCGATGCCTTGTTTCTTGTAGTCATGAAACACGTAGTCGACGCCGTGGGTGTCCAGCCAGCCGAGCGCTTTTTTCATGGTGTCGCAATTGCGGATGCCGTAGATCTTGACCATGGTTTCTCCAGACATGGCGTTACTTCCTGAGGGCTCTGGACAGTGCGGCGGCCATGCTGCCTGCGGGCTCGCGGCCCTTGCTACGATCATCGCCACGTTTCTGTCGTGCGGCTGGAGCACCGTTGTCGCGGCGCGCTTCGTTGCGTTTGCGCTCGGGCGTGGCATCCATACGCATGGTGAGTGAAATGCGCTTGCGTTGCACGTCGACTTCAAGCACTTTCACTTTCACCACGTCGCCTGCCTTGACGACAGTGTGCGGGTCTTTCACAAAGCGGTCAGCCAGCATGGATACATGGACCAGACCGTCCTGGTGGACGCCCACGTCCACGAAGGCACCGAAGTTGGTGACGTTGGTCACCACACCTTCGAGCATCATGCCTTCGGCCAGGTCGGTCAGTTTGTCGACGCCGTCCTTGAAACTGGCGGTCTTGAAGGCCGGGCGCGGATCGCGGCCGGGCTTGTCGAGTTCCTGGAGAATGTCCCTCACCGTCGGCTCGCCGAAGGTTTCGTCCGCATAACGACGCGGGTCGAGGGCCTTGATGGCCTTCGAGTCGCCCATGATCTCACGCACGTTACGTTTGAGGTCGGCAAGAATGCGTTCGACAACCGGGTAGGCCTCGGGGTGAACCGCCGAGGCGTCCAGCGGGTTGCTGCCGTTCATGACCCGCAAAAAGCCCGCTGCCTGTTCGAATGTCTTGTCACCCAGACGGGGAACGGCCTTGAGCGCTTTCCGGTCGGCGAACGCGCCATGGGCATCCCGATGGGCAACGATGTTCTCGGCCAGCGTGCGGTTCAGACCGGAAATCCGGGTGAGCAGGGCGGCGGAGGCCGTATTGACGTCGACACCGACAGCATTGACGCAATCTTCGACGACGGCGTCGAGCATGCGCGCCAGGCGACTTTGATTGACGTCGTGCTGGTACTGACCAACGCCGATGGATTTGGGGTCGATCTTGACCAGCTCCGCCAACGGGTCCTGAAGTCGGCGGGCAATGGAAACGGCGCCACGAAGGCTCACGTCCAGGTCCGGAAATTCGTCGGCTGCCAGTTGCGAGGCGGAATACACCGACGCCCCCGCCTCAGAGACCATGACCTTGGTCAGCCGTGCGTCGGCCATATGGCCGACCAGTTCGGCGGCGAGTTTGTCTGTTTCGCGAGACGCGGTGCCATTGCCGATCGCAATCAGGTCGACACCATGCGTCTTGACGAGTCTGGCGAGGGTCGCGAGGCTACCGTCCCAGTCGCGACGGGGTTCATGCGGATAGATGGTGGCGGTCTCGAGCAACTTGCCGGTGTTGTCGACGACGGCAACTTTCACCCCTGTGCGCAGCCCGGGATCGAGACCGAGCGTTGCCCGGGGGCCGGCAGGTGCAGCGAGCAACAGGTCCTTGAGGTTGCGGGCAAAGACGGCGATGGCCTCTTCTTCTGCCCGCTCGCGGGCGGCGTTCATCAATTCAAGCTCAAGATGGACGGAGAGCTTCACGGTCCACGCCCATCGGGCCGTGTCGAGCAGCCATCGATCCGCCGGCCGCCCTTCGTTGCGGATGCCGAAATGACGGGCGATGCGCCCCTCGCACGGCCCCAGCTGACCGGGTTCGGGCACCTCGGGAAGTTCGATCGACAGTCTCAGCACGCCTTCGTTGCGCCCTCGAAGCAGTGCGAGAAAGCGATGTGAGGGGATGGCATTGAGCGCTTCGGCAAAGTCGAACCAGTCGCGGAATTTCGCGCCGGCCGTTTCCTGCCCGTCGACGACCTTGGAGACAACGCGACCATGATCGGACAGGTAGGCGCGAAGGGTGTCGAGCAACTGTGCGTCTTCGCTGAACTGTTCGACCAGAATCTGGCGGGCACCGTCGAGGGCCGCCTTGGTGTCCTCGATCCCGGCGTCCGGGTTGAGGTAGTCCTTGGCCACGGCCTCGGGATCGAGGCCTGGGTCGCTCAACAAGGCATCGGCGAGCGGGGCCAGGCCTGCTTCCCGGGCGATCTGAGCCTTGGTGCGGCGCTTGGGTTTGTAGGGCAGATAGAGGTCTTCAAGGCGTTGCTTGGTGTCAGCGGCCTCGATCTGGGCTCTGAGCGCGGGATCGAGCTTTCCCTGGCTGTCGATGGATTCGAGGATGCTTGCGCGTCGATCGTCAAGTTCGCGCATGTAGCCCAGGCGATCGTCGAGATGACGCAACTGGGTGTCGTCGAGTCCGCCGGTGACTTCCTTCCGATAACGGGCAATGAAGGGGACCGTCGCGCCTTCGTCAATCAGGCGGATCGCTGCGGCGACCTGGCGTTCGGCCACATTCAGTTCGGTGGCAATGCGGTGTTCAAGGCTGGCTGGCATGGTGTTTTGCTACGGGGTTGGACTGCCCAAGAAGCGGCGCAGTTTGCTACAGGGGCGGGTGACCCGCAAGTCTTGCGCCGATAAACCGTTTAGACTGGTGGGATATATTCACTTACATACGGAGAGGCTGGATGCTGGCGGGCAGGGCGCTTTACACATTGTTGCTGAACGGCGTGGTGATCGGGGCCGTGTGTTCAACACCCGCTCACGCGGCGGATAGCGCCGCCCTTGGGGTCGTCAGGCTTGCGCCCCAGCAGGAACGGGCGGCACCGCCGCCGCCGAAGCGACCGTATGCGATCAATGGTGAGAGCTTCTACTACGAAGGGACGAAAATCATCATTGAGGGTCTGGTGTTGCCACGCCCGGATAGTGAATTGGCCAAGCAGCGCCTGCAACGCAGGCTCGATTCGGGTGAAATCACCTACGCGCCGATTGGCGAGCCGAACGGAGGTGTCGTTCGTGCTCGTGTGAGCATCGACGGGCAGGCTCTCAACAATTGAGGGTTGAAGACAGCGCGCTGCGGAAGCGGCGTACCAGCGACGGATCGACCTCGGGTAGCGCGAAGATCTGAATCATCTTCTTGCGGGCGGCTTCGTCCTTGAACTGTCGATCCTTCTGAACCACCCACAGTAACTGCCCCAGGGCTTGCTCCCAGCGGTGACGTGCAATGCAGGCATCGGCCAGTTCCAGTCGCGCGTCCAGATCGTCCGGGTTGGCTTCGAGCTTCGTGGCCAGTGCTGCCAGGTCTTCCTCGGAGGTGGCACTGCCCCGGGCCATGTCCAGCCGGGCGCGCAAGGCAGCAATCTGCGCCTTGTCGTCCACCTTGGGCTCGATCGCCGGAATGAGTTGTTCGGCATCTTCCAGGTGGCCTTCGCCAATGAGGACCTCAATGAGCATGAGCCAGGCATTGACATCGTCGGGCGCGACCTTGACGGCTTCCTTGAGGTAGTCGAGTGCTCTGGCGCCGTCGTTGGCGTTCAGGCATTCGACAGCCGCCTGGAGTTGCTGTGCCGCCGGGGAGGGTGCCAAGCGATCGATGAAGGCCCGCACCTGGCCTTCGGGCAGCGCACCGGTGAAGCCATCGACCATCTGGCCGCCGACGAAAGCTCGGACATCCGGAATGCCGCGGACGCCGTACTGGGCAGCCAGCTCCGGTTCCGCTTCGGTGTCGACTTTGGCGAGAAGGAACGCACCCCCCATTTCATCGGCCAGTTTTTCAAGAATTGGTTTCAGATTTCGGCAGGGGCCGCACCACGATGCCCAGAAATCGACCAGCACGGGTTGCTGATGGGAGGCGGCAACGACTTTCTCGTCGAAATCGATGGCCGAAACGTCGAAGCTGAATGCAGACATGGCGTACTCTGAAGAATTCTGTTCCGGTTAACTGAGGGCGCTCGGGGGAAACTCAAGCCTCCACGAACGTGGACGCCCGCTGGGGGCTCACTCGTCGATGAGACTCTGGCGACCCCACCATGTGTTTTCCGCCTCGAGCTCGATGCGCTGACTGGCCACCGCCGCTTCGACACACAGCATGCGGCGAAAATCCCGGTCAGGCATGTCAGCCAGGGCCTTGGTGGCCTCTTCCCACGGGTTCCACACCACCACGTCCGGAAACTGCTCGTGTACGATCTGAAGGCTTCGGTCGCCGTCGATCAGACGCAGGGGTTTAGTGGCATCGGCATAGATGCGGTCAACAGCGTCTTCAACAACAAGTGCTTCATGCGCCTCGGTCTTGATGGCGTCGCCATCGAGCTTGTCCTTGTACTTCTTGCCCTTGAGCCCTTCGAGCCGTGCCAGCTCTACTTCATCCACGTGCAGATAGGTGTGCAGGGCCGTGGTGAATGCAAAGCTGCTGTAGCCGTTGTTGGTGATGGCAAGCTCCACGTCAAGCCGGCTACCGCCCACGCTGATGGTGAGTTCCAGGTCGAAGCTGTGTGGCCACAATGCTTCAGTCTCGGGGTTGTTGGCGATACCGAAGGTGAGCATGACGTGATCCTTGTCGTCACGCTGTTCGATGAAGGTCCACATGCGTGTGCGCACAAGGCCGTGTTTCGGCAGACTGCCCTGATTGGCGAACTGCGGGAAGCACACGGGGATGCCGCCGCGGATGGAGACACTTCCGTCCAGCACGGCGTTGTCGCTCAGATAGAGCCACGGGCGGCCACCGGCCGGCTTCCAGTGAAGCACCTGGCCACCCAGCAGGCTGATGGTCGCCTGTGCGCCGTCTTTGGTGGTGACGGCGAGCACGGGTGTGCCCTTGAGTTCGGTTTCGGTGATGCTTGCGTACATAGGTGATGCGCCTTTGGTGTCAGCTGGCCTGTGACGGGTGGCAGTGACAGCTGATGATGTGGTCGTTGACCATGCCGGTCGCCTGCATGAAGGCGTAGCAAATGGTGCTGCCGACGAACTTGAAGCCCTGTTTTTTCAGCGCGCGGCTCATGGCATCCGACTCCGGCGTATTGCCCGGCACTGCGGACAGGGTGTCGAAACGGTTGATGCGCGGTTCTCCGCCGACGAACTGCCAGATCCATTCGGAAAAGCCGCCGTCGAGCTCCATCAGTTTGAGCCAGGCGCGTGCATTACCGATGGTCGCCCGGATCTTGCCCTGGTGCCGAACAATGCCGGTATCGTTAAGGAGTCGGCTCACGTCGGCTTCATCGAAGGCGGCGATCTTGACAGGGTCAAACCCCGCAAACGCGGTGCGATAGCCTTCTCGTCTCCGGAGAATGGTGATCCACGACAGGCCGGCCTGGGCGCCTTCAAGCGTGAGCATTTCGAACAACTTGACGGGGTCGCGCTCGGGGACACCCCATTCCGTGTCGTGATAGGCCACGTACAGCGGATCGTCGCCGCACCACGGGCATCGATGTAAACCGGATGTCATGAAAAGGCGGCCTCGGGCAGTGCCAAAACGGCATTCTATCCCGAGGCTCGCCTGTCGGGGAGGTCAGTCCTGCAGGGACAGGACGCCGAGCTTGATGGAATTGTCTTCCGGATCGTTCGAGAGCACGAAACCGAGGCTTTGCACGAAGCGCAGCATACGGTCGTTGTTCGAGAGGAAAACCCCGTTCATATAGGCCAGGCCGCGATCGCGGGCGGTCTCGATCAACACGCCCATGAGCCGTCGGGCCAGCCCGCGATGCTGCCAGTCGTCCGAGACGACAATGGCGAATTCGCAGGACTCGCCGTCCGGATTGACCGCATAGCGAGCGACGCCAATCTCGGTTTCCTTGCCTTCCACCTCCACGGTGGCGACGAAAGCCATCTCACGGTCGTAGTCGATCTGTGTGAGGCGCACCACCATGGCCGGTGGCAGCTCGCGCATGGTGTTCATGAAACGGAAGTATTTCGACTCGGCCGACAGATTGCGGACGAACTCGGCCTCGATTTCCGCGTCTTCCGGTCGAATCGGACGGATCGTGATCTTCGTGCCGTCGGGCACCGTCCAGTGCGAGATGAGGTGCTGCGGATACGGGTGAATCGCCATGTGGTCGTAGCGATCGGCCGTTGGCGAGACGTTGTCGGCGTGGATACGCGCGTCGACAACCACTGCGCCGTCCTCGTCGATGATGAGCGGATTGATATCCAGCTCCTTCATCCAAGGCAATTCGCACACCATCTCCGAGACACGCAGGAGAACGAGTTCGAGCGCCTCCATGTTCACCGGCGGCATGTTGCGGAACTCGTCCAGGTAGCTGCTGACGCGTGAGGAGCGAATCAGGTCGCGGGCGAGATAGGTGTTGAGCGGTGGCAGGGCAATGGCGCGGTCCTTGTCAGCTTCGACACGGGTGCCGCCTTCGCCGAAGGTGATGATCGGCCCGAAGACCGGGTCGCGTCGCACGCCGACCATGAGCTCGCGGCCGTTGGGCTTGCGAATCATGGGCTCGATGGCCAGGCCGTTGATATGGGCTTCGGGGTGTGCCTTGCGAACGCCTTCCAGGATCTCCTGATAGGCCGTGCGGACGGCGGCCAGACTGGTCAGATTGAGGCGAACGCCACCCACGTCCGACTTGTGTTTGACGTCGGGCGAATCAATCTTCATGGCCACCGGCAGACCGATCTCCTCGGCCAGCACCATGGCTTCAGTGGCGGAGCGGGCGACAACGGTTTGCGCAATGGGAATCCGGAAGGCGGCCAGAATGGCCTTGGATTCCATTTCGTTCAGCACCTTGCGGCGCTCGTTGAGTGCCGTCTCTATGACCAGGCGTGCGCTTTCGATCGAAGGCGGGTTGAGTTCGGTCAGCGATGCCGGCGTCTGAGCGAGCAGCTTCTGGTTGCGGTAGTAGGCCGAGATGTGACTGAACAACTCGACCGCAGGCTCAGGGGTGCGGAAGGTCGGGATACCGGCGCCATCGAAGAGCTTGCGGGCTTCGGTGACGATCTCTTCGCCCATGAAGCAGGTGACGACCGGCTTGTCGGCGTTGCGCTCTTCCTCGATCAGTGCCTTGGCCACTTCGGTCGGATTGGCCATGGCCTGCGGCGTCAGCATGACCATGACACCGTCTACATTCGGCCCCTCAAGCACCGCCTTGATGGCTGCGCGATACCGCTCGACATTGGCGTCGCCGAGCACATCCACCGGGTTGCCGTGCGACCAGGTAGCGGGCAGGGCCGCGTTGAGTTTTTCCAGCGTACTTTCGGCGAAATCTGCAAGCGGGATGCCAAGGTCCGCGGCCCGGTCGGCCGCCATGATGCCGGGGCCACCACCGTTGGTGATGATGGCAAGGCGGTTGCCACGGGGGCGGAAGTGCGAGAACAGGGCGTTGGCGGCGGCGAAGAGCTGGCCCAGGTTGTAGAGGCGGATGACGCCGGCACGGCGCACTGCGGCGTCGAAAACCGAGTCTTCGCCCACTTCGGCGCCCGTGTGACTGAGCACGGCGCGCGAGGCTTCGGGGTGGCGACCCACCTTGATGAGCAGCACCGGTTTGACACGGGCGGCGCTGCGCAGCGCACTCATGAAGCGGCGCGCATCGCGAACCCCTTCGACGTAAAGAAAGATGCTCTCGGTGCGCGGGTCAGAAATCATGAACTCCAGGGCTTCGCCGAAGTCGATGTCGCTCGACGAGCCCAAGGAGATGACGGAGGAGAATCCCACGTTGTTCGGGCGTGCCCAGTCGAGAATCGCGGTACACAGCGCACCGGACTGGGAGATGAAACCGATGGAGCCGGGTAGCGCACGGCCATGGGCAAAAGTGGCGTTCAGGCCCAGCTCGGGGCGCATGATGCCCAGGCAGTTGGGGCCGAGGATGCGAATACGGTGACGACGCGCCGTCTCCAGCATGGATCGCTCAAGCGCTGCGCCGCGACGGCCGGTTTCCGAAAAGCCGGCCGACATGATGATGGCGGCCTTGGCGCCGGCACGGCCACAGGCATCGATGACCGAAGGGATCTTCTGCGCGGCAATGGCGATGACGACCAGATCCAGGCGCTGTGGCACGTCTTCAACCGAGGCATAGCAAGGGACACCCTGGACTTCTTGGTGCTTGGGATTGATGGCGAACAGGCGGCCCTTGAACCCACCGTCTTTCATGTTGCGCAGAACGACAGTGCCGATGGCGTCTTCACGCTCGCTGGCACCGACGATGGCGACGGATTTGGGCTCGAACAGCGGGGTTAGATAGTGCTTTTCTTTCATGTCTCGTCCCTTTTCAGGACTGCCGTTTTGGCTCGGTCACAGCACCGAGCGATCGATGGATATTGCATTGCAGCAAACAAGAGCATAGTGCAATGCATCATTTCGAGGGATGACACAGATCAGATTTGTTGTAGCAAATGTCGAAAGGTGTGGCAGTTCGCACACACCGCTATCGACATCAGTGCCCGATACTGAAGCTGAAGCGAGCGCCTTCACCGGGGACCGAATGGGCTGAAATCCTGCCACCATGACGCGCGATGATGCGCTGAACGGTCGCCAGCCCGATGCCCGACCCTTCAAACTGGCTGTTCGGGTGCAGCCGATGGAAGGGGACGAATAGCTTGCTGGCGTACTCCATATCGAAGCCGACGCCATTGTCCTCCACACAGAACTGCACCTCGTCATCCGTGCGGGTGGCAAAGAAGGAAATGCGCGACACCGGCTTGCCTTTGCTGAACTTCCAGGCATTGCGAACCAGATTTTCAACGACAACGCGCATGAGTGTGGGGTCTGCATTGGCCGTGAGCCCGGGAACGATGTCGGTCACCAGCGTGCGGTCGGGGTCCGTGATGCGGATTTCATTGATGACGTCGGTGACCATCTGGCTCAGGTCAATGTTGTTTCTGCGCAGCGGCTGGCGCGTGAGGCGAGCCAGTTCGATCAGGTCATCGATCAGTTGGGCCATGCGCCCGGTGGCCGTGCGAATACGTTGCAGATAGGTTCGGGCGGTGTTGTCGAGCTGCGGGTCGAGGTCTTCCTGAAGAATCACCGAAAAACCATCGATGGCACGCAGTGGTGCGCGCAGGTCGTGCGACACCGAGTAGGAGAAGGCCTCAAGCTCGCGGTTCGATGTTTCGAGTTCCGCCGTTCTTGCACGCACGCGGGCCTCGAGTTCCATATTCACGTTGCGCAGGGTCAATTCGGCGACCTTGCGTTCCGTGATGTCGTCGAGAGAGCCGGTGGCGCCGGTTACGGTGCCCACCTCGTCATAGACCGGCCGGGCGTGGACTTCGAGCCATCGCAGTTCGCCCGCCATGTTGCGGATACGCAATTCGCATTCGCATTCCTTGTCGAGCGAGGCCAGCACCGCTTCGAGCTTGACGCGGCCAAAATCGCGATCGTCGGGATGCACGTAGTCGGTGAGCGGCTGGCCGATGCTCTCTTCGACCGGAAAGCCGGTGGTTCGCGTCCATGCCGGGTTCAGGAAGATGAAGCACCCGTTCAGATCCGTCTGGAAGATCACCTCGTTGATCGAATCGACCACTTCCTTGTAGCGCGTCCGGCTTTGCTGGAGCGCAAGCTGGGCGGCCTTGCGATCACTGACGTCGCGCACCAGCGAGAGGATGGCCGGGCCGTCGTCGAACTGGGTGACGACGCTCGTGATCTCCACGTCTCTGCAATCGCCGCCGGGCTGCACGATCTGGCGGTGACGAATCGGCAGCTGGGCGCCGTGGATCGCCTCGGTTGGCACGGTCAGCGGGTTGGTGGTGTCCACATAGAAACGATCGAGCGGCTCGCCCACCAGCTCATTGACGTCGTCGATACCGAAAATCGTCAAGGCGGCTCGGTTGCCAAAGATGATGCGGGCATCGCGATGCACGATGATGCCGTCGGGCGAGACGTCAACCAGCCGGCGGTAGCGTTCTTCAACCGCATGGCGCTGGCGTTCTGCGTGTACCCGGGCCGTGATGTCCTGGGTGATGCCGATACAGGTGCGCAGGTCGCCGGCCTCATCACGCAGCGCACTCACGGCGACCGTGGCCCAGACATCCTGCCCCGATAGATGGACGAAGCGCTTTTCCCGGGTGTAGGCGTTGATCCGGCCATCCTTGAGCGCGCTGAAGAACTTGATGTCCTCATCCCGATCGGCCGGATGCGTCAGCTCCTTCAACGTCCGACCGATGAGTGAGGCCGGATCCCCGCCGAGCATCTGGGCAAAGGCGTGGTTGGCGCTCTCGATGCAGCCCTCGGGATTGGCGTTGGTGATGCCGACCGGCGCCTGTTCGAAGGTGGTGCGGTAGCGCGCTTCGCTCTCGATCAGCGCATGCCGGGTCTCGTGCTCCTGCGTCACATCCCGGGTGACGCCCCGATACCCTGAGAACCGCCCGGATGAATCGAAGGTCGGGCGGCCCGTGATCGAGAACCACACACGACGTCCATTGGGGAGCGTGCGTTGATAAATGAAGTTGTCGAACGGTTCATGCGCGTGCAGTGTGGCGATGTGCTCTGCCCATTCCGGTGCCGTTTCGCTCGCGCCGACCAGTTGCCATCGGGTCTGCCCGAGAGTCTCCGATTCACCCAGCTGGATCGGGTTGTTCGGGCTGGTGAGGACACGGGTGAAGCGAAACTGCGCGTCCTGTTCCCAATACCAGTCAAAGAAGGTTTCGATCAGGGTGCGGAAACGGCTTTCGCTGGTACGCAGGTCGCGCTCGGCGTCGATTCGCTGGGTGATGTCCCGCCCGATGCCGCGGTAGCCGATGAACAGTTCGCCATCGAAGAGCGGCTTGCCGATGAACTCGAGATGGCGCACTTCATCGCTCAGGTCGCGACGGCTGACAAGCACACTGATGTTCTGGTGGCCTGCCATGCGCAGCTTCAGATTGCGCCAGGTGTTGGCGTCGGTTTCATCGCCGGGGAGCTCCCACGGCGCCTGACCGACCAGTGTGTCCGGGTCCATGTTGGCAACGCTGCGGATGCCGCTGCTGATGAGCGTGAAATGGTGCTCGCGGTCGGTCTCCCAGAGCCAGTCGCTGGATTGTTCGACGAAATCGAGAAGCCGGGTCTGGTTGAACTCGGCCACCTTGGTGGCACGCTTGGCGAACTCGGAGGCAAAGTGATACGTACGCAGGTAGCGAAATCCGAGCAGAACCAGCGCCGCGAGCACGGCTGCACCAAAAATGGCAGCCGTCAGCCAGGGAATGGCTGTCAAGGTGGCAGAGGCAGACGGATCGCTACTGGCGACCGCTGCCACCGGGCCCGAGATGCCTACGCCGTGATGTTGCCACCAGCGAACCAGCAAGGCCGCAACACCGGTGGCACCGACAGCGGCGAGCAGAATCGACACCGTCAGCACGGGGCGAAAGGCGTGATCACTCTGAGATTGGCCCGGTTCCGGGTGTCGACTGGAAGGCAAGGTTCTTCTACTGCCTGTCGCGCCGCGTGCGGAGCACCAGCGGACGGGCGCATGATTCAATGGAATTTATCCCGCGTCTGCGCATCATAACGTGAGAATGCCAGAGCATTGATCCTATGGCCTCGGCTGAAAAGACGACGTGACTTTTTGCGCTGGCACAAGAATATTCCGAAGAATTTCAGGAGACCCGTCAAGCATGCAAGACAAGCTACAAGTACCGGGCCTGTTCAAACAGGCGGCTTATATCGATGGGCGCTGGTGTGACAGCGCCGACACGGTGGATGTGTTCAATCCGGCCAATGGTGAGCGACTCGGTGGCGTACCGAGACTCGGGGCAGACGAAACAAGAGAGGCCATCGCGGCGGCCGAGAAGGCGTTCCCGGCCTGGCGGGACCGGCTCGCCAAGGAGCGCTCGCAGATCCTTCGCAAGTGGTTCGACCTCATCAACGAGCACGCGGACGATCTGGCGCGAATGATGACGCTGGAGCAGGGCAAACCGCTGAGTGAATCCAGGGGTGAAGTGGCGTACGCCGCCTCGTTCGTTGAATGGTTCGCCGAGGAGGCCAAGCGGGTCTATGGAGACACCATACCCACACTTGGCAAGGACCGCCGCCTGATGGTGATTCGCCAGCCGGTCGGCGTCTGCGCGGCGATCACACCCTGGAACTTCCCCGCGGCCATGATCACGCGCAAAGTGGCGCCGGCCCTCGCGGCCGGGTGCACCGCCGTTGTCAAACCCGCCACACAGACGCCGTTCACCGCGCTGGCGCTCGCCGAACTGGCCGACCGTGCGGGTTTTCCGCCGGGCGTGTTCAACGTGGTGACCGGCGACACGAAGGCCATCGGTGGCGAGCTGACGGGCAACCCCACGGTGCGAAAGCTGTCATTCACCGGGTCGACCGAGGTCGGGCGTGTGTTGATGGAGCAGTGTGCGCCGACCATCAAGAAACTGTCGCTGGAACTGGGTGGCAACGCGCCGTTCATCGTGTTCGACGATGCCGACCTTGACGCCGCGGTCGAAGGCGCCATGGCGTCCAAATACCGGAATACCGGCCAGACCTGCGTGTGCGCCAACCGCATTCTGGTTCAGTCATCCGTCTATGACGCATTCGCCGAGAAACTGGCCGCCCGGGTCGGCGAGCTGAAAGTCGGTTTCGGGCTGGACGAGGGCGTGACCCAGGGCCCGCTGATCGATGAGAGTGCCGTCGAGAAGGTCGAATCCCACATTAGCGATGCACTCGAGAAGGGCGCCCGCGTGCTGACCGGCGGAAAGCGGCATGAGAAGGGCGGCACCTATTTCCAGCCCACCGTATTGGCCGATGTGACGACCGAGATGAAGGTGTGCCGGGAGGAAACGTTCGGCCCGGTGGCGCCGCTGTTCCGATTCGATGACGAGGCCCAGGGCATCCGCATGGCCAATGACACCATCTTCGGGTTGGCGGCGTACTTCTATTCCCGTGATGTCGGGCGTATCGTAAGGGTCTCGGAAGCACTGGAGTACGGCATGGTCGGGATCAATACGGGCGTGATGTCGAACGAGGTGGCGCCCTTTGGTGGCGTGAAGCAGTCGGGGCTTGGGCGCGAGGGCTCTCGGTACGGCATTGATGAGTATCTTGAGATGAAGTACCTGTGCCTGGCGGGTGTGGATCAATGAGCGGCCATGGCGACCTCTCTCCGTCGCCATGGGTGGTGCGATTTGCTCCCCTGATTCTCGACGGCGGTCGCGTTCTTGATCTGGCGTGTGGTCGGGGGCGTCACGCGCGTCACCTGGCCGACCGAGGCTTGCATGTCATTGCCGCCGATCGAGACGAAGCCGCGCTTGAAGTCGTGTCTGAAGTGCCGGGGGTGGTGACCTGCCACCTTGATCTCGAAGACGGATCGCCGTGGCCGTGGGAGGCCGAGGCTTTCGACGCGATTGTCGTCGCCAACTATCTCTACCGGCCGGCTTTCCAGGCCATGCTCGACTGCCTGAAACCGGGCGGTGTTCTGATCTACGAAACCTTCATGGTCGGGAACGAAGCCTTCGGGCGGCCACGCAGCCCGGAGTTTCTGCTGGAGGCCGGCGAGCTATTGCTGCGGTTGAGGGACGAGTTCTGTCCGGTGGCCTTCGAGCAAGGCATCGTCGGCGACCCTCCGCGCGCGGTGGTTCAGCGTGTCTGTGCCGTCAAGGACACACAGCCTTATCAATTACCCGAAACCACGCCAGCCTGAAGCGGTACACACTCACTGCTTGAGGATGGCGGCGGCGACAGCATCAATGCCGCCCTCCGACAGATCGCTGCTTTCGACGCGTCGGGCATTCGCATAACCCTGATAGTTGCTGTTCTGGGAGCGCCGATAGAGCGGATCGTAATGCTGATCAATCAACTCGGTAAACAGCCGGGGCAGATCATGCGCGTCCGCATAGTCGTTCCAGCGGTCGAGTGTCTCGTTGGGCAGGATGCGGCGCAGGCAGCCGAGCTTGAACTTGAGGTCTTCCGCATCGTCGCCCAGGTACGCGTAGTCCCGGAGCAGAAACTCGATACGTGCCTCACGACTGGCGTCGATCATGACGCACTCGCTCTCGCGCATGCGCTCGATCAACGCGCCAGGTAAATGGATGCGGCCGATCTTGCGGCTTTCCGCTTCGACAAAGACCGGCTGTTCTGGCGTGAATCGGCTCAGTTGCTGATACAGCAGGGTTTCAAAGAACTTCTGGCTCGGTTGTGCGGTGCCGGGCAGGGCGCCGAGCACCGAACCCTTGTGCGCCGCCAGGCCTTCCAGATCAAGTACCTGGGCACCCTTGCGCTCCAGTGCTTCGAGCACGCGTGTCTTGGCGCTGCCGGTCGGACCGCTGACCACCTGGAATTCGAAGGTTCGGGGCAGGGTTTCGAGCGCGCTGACCACCTCACGGCGGTACTGTTTGTATCCACCCACGAGCTGGCAGGCGTCCCAACCGATCATGCGCAGCCAGGTGGTAAACGCACCGCTTCGCTGGCCACCACGCCAACAGTAGATCAGCGGACGCCAGTGGCGGGGCTTGTCCTGAAAGTGGGTGAGCAGGTGGTTGGCAAGATTCTGTGCGACCAGCGCACCGCCAAGCCGTCGGGCGTCGAACGGAGAGACCTGCTTGTACATGGTGCCCACCTGGGCTCGCTGCTCGTTGTCGAGCACCGGCATGCTGACGGCACCGGGCAAGTGATCGTCAGCGAACTCCGCGGGTGAGCGAACATCGATAATCTCGTCAAATTCCGGGAGCTGTGCTACGGTCGCGCTGCCTTTTGTCATCACCTGTCCAGTCGCGCCGATCCGGCGCCAGAAACGTCACATGTCTTCTATTCGATTGACCGAATTCTCCCACGGCGGCGGCTGCGGCTGCAAAATCGCACCGGCCGTGCTCTCCGATATCCTTGCGCGCTCGCCGCTGGGGGTCATGCCCAAGGAACTGCTGGTGGGGAATGCCTCGGCAGACGATGCCGCGGTCTATCAGCTCAACGAGTCCCAGGCCATCGTCGCGACGACCGACTTCTTCACGCCGATCGTCGATGATCCGACCGACTTCGGGCGCATCGCTGCGACCAATGCCATCAGCGACGTCTATGCCATGGGCGCGACGCCCATCATGGCGCTGGCCATCGTCGGCATGCCGCTCGACAAGCTGCCGGTCGAGGTGATTGGGCAGATCCTGGAAGGCGGTGCGAGCGTCTGCGCCGAGGCGGGTATTCCGGTCGCTGGCGGGCATTCCATCGACGTGCTCGAACCCATCTACGGTCTTGTGGCTCTGGGGGTGGTTGATCCGGCGCGCTTGCTGCGCAACGACAGGGCACGGGTCGGCGATGTGCTCGTTCTGGGCAAACGGCTGGGGGTTGGTGTGCTGTCGGCTGCGCTCAAGAAGGGGCAGCTGTCCAGTCAGGGTTACGCGCAGATGATCGCCAGCACCACGCAGCTCAACACCCCGGGACCACGCCTGGCCATGATCGACGGTGTGAATGCGGTCACCGACGTGACCGGCTTCGGGCTGGCCGGCCATTTGCTGGAAATGTGTCGTGGCGCCGGGCTACGGGCCGAGGTGGGCTTCGACACCTTGCCGCTCATCGACGAAGCGGTGCACTTCGCCAGACAGGGCGTGGCCACCGGCGCTTCGAATCGAAACTGGAATGGCTACGGCGCATCTGTCGAACTGGATCCGTCGATTGCGCCCTGGCAGCAAACCTTGCTGACGGACCCCCAGACCAGTGGCGGTTTGCTGGTCAGCTGTGCGCCGCAGGCCGTGGACGCAGTGCTTGCCTGTTTCCACGACGCGGGGTTTGACGGTGCTTGCGTGATCGGTGAAATGGCTCAGGGCGAGGCGCGCGTCAGCGTTCGCTGAGCTTGACGCCGGCGCGGACCATGGGTTCGATGGCCGGCCACACATTGTCCAGAATTGCGGGCTGGGCCTCCGCGGTCGGATGCAGGCCGTCGGGCTGAAACCATTCACGCCGGTCGGCAAAGCCCGCCAGCAAGAAGGGCACAAAGGCCGTGTTCCGTTCTGAGGCCACGGTTTCGAAGGTTTGACGGAACTTGTTGGCATACGCGGGGCCATAGTTCGGTGGCAACTGCATGCCCACCAGCACCACTTGGGCACCGGCTCGACGGCTGTGGTCGATCATGGCTTCCAGATTCGATTTCATGCGTTCGAGCGGTAATCCACGCAGTCCATCGTTGGCCCCCAGTTCGATGACCACCACGTCTGGCTGGTGCGTCTCGAGGGCGTGGGGCAGACGGGCGCGCCCGCCGGCGGTGGTCTCGCCACTGACGCTGGCATTGACGACGGTGTGTGTGCCCTCAATGCCTTCGAGGCGGCGGGCCAGATGTGCTGGCCAGGACTGCTCGGCGCGCAAGCCATAGCCGGCAGACAGGCTGTCGCCCAGCACAAGAATCGTGGCTGCGCCCACCAGCGGGCTGGCGAGGATGAATAACAGGACAACAATGGATCGAACCATGGATCGAGGCGTCATTCCTAACTCCGAAACAGTCATTCTGGTCTCCGGGCTGAGCAAATCCGTGGCCACTCGGGACGATAGCGGTGTGCCGCTGCAGATTCTGCATGAGGTCGATTTTGCCGTCAGCGCCGGGGAGACCGTCGCCATTGTCGGTGCCTCCGGTTCAGGTAAATCGACCTTGCTCGGTCTGATCGCAGGGTTGGACGCGCCCACCGCGGGCTCGGTTCAATTGTGCGGTCATTCACTTTTCGATCTGGACGAGGACGGTCGTGCCCGGCTCCGTGGGGAACAGATGGGGTTCGTCTTCCAGTCCTTCCAGTTGTTGCCGGCACTTACCGCGCTGGATAACGTGATGCTTCCCCTTGAACTGGCCGGTGCGGCCGACGCCGAGGCACGCGCACGCAAGTGGCTTGAACGCGTCGGGCTGGCACAGCGAGTCAAACATTATCCGAAGCATCTGTCGGGGGGAGAGCAACAGCGGGTGGCGCTCGCACGTGCCTTTGCGCCGGACCCCGCGGTACTGCTTGCCGATGAACCGACGGGGAATCTCGATGCCGAGACCGGCGCCGCCGTGATCGAGCTGATGTTCGAACTGAACCGGGAGCGGGGCACCACCCTGATTCTGGTCACTCACGACAATGCACTGGCCGATCGATGTGACCGGGTCTTTCACATGCAGGGTGGCCGGCTTGAGGAGCAGGTGACGGCGTGATCAGCGTGCGGGCATGATGGCGCGCGCGCAGGCCACACCGGAACGCACGGCTGACTCGATAGTGGCCGGATACGGGCTGTCCACATAGTCGCCGGCAAGCCAGAGACCGCGTTCAGCAGTTCTTACCCCGGGGCGCTTGACTCCCGGACGGCAGGCAAAGGTGGCACGTTTTTCCACGATGGTCAGAATCTCGTCGGGCTTGGGCAGCTGGTGCCCGACGATGCGTTCAAGCTGGTTGTGCATGGCCAGTTCGATTTCATGCTTCGGCAATGCAAGATGCGGCCCGCGGGCGCTGACGACGCCGGCGATGAGCCCCTCATTGCCGCCAAACTGCCCGCGATCGAAGAACCATTCTGCCGGGCCTTCAACGTCACCGATCATGGCGCTCGACAAGCGGACGCTGTGATCGTACTGCAGGTAAGTGGTCAGGATGGGTTCGTATTCGAAGGCGTCGAGGGTCTGTTGCAGATCGCTCAATGCCGGAAAGTTGTCGATCAGGTCGGTGGCGTGATACGGCGCTGTCGCAACGACCACATGATCGAAACCACGTGAGGTGGAAGGATCGCCTTCGAGTGCAAATTGATCGCCATCGCGCACGATCCGCGCAATCGGCTCGGTGACATAGACCTGACCGCCATTCATCGCGATCCAGCGTGCTGCGGGCACCGGGAACAGCTCGGAGAGGTCCACGCGCGATAGCAGCATTTCGCTGGCCGCCGCACCCGAAGCCAGCGAGTCGCGCAGCACGTTGGCAAACACGCGCGCCGAGGCCTCCTGCGCCGGGGTGTTGAGTGCAGCGACGCAGAGCGGTTGCCAGAGATAGCGATTCAGACGCTCGGGCTGGGCTGCTCGATCGAGCAACTCAGCGACCGTCATCTGCGCCGGCAGGCGAAAACGATGTTTCTTGAGGTGCTGGATGAAGCGCAGGCAGGCACGACGCTCGCCCCAGTTCATACCCTCCGCGCGCAACAATCCGACAGCAAGATGCAGCGGCGCCGGGAGACGTGCGGCGCGCAAGCGCAGCTGGCCGGGGAAGTTGAGGTCGAGTGGACGCGTGTTGAAGACGCCGGGTCTGACCCCGACCAGGCGCAGCAGGCGCAGTGTTTCCGAATAGGCGCCCAGCAGCATGTGCTGGCCGTTATCGACACGCAGCTCGCCTTTTTCGACAACGCGGGCCCGGCCACCCATGACGCGGGAGCTTTCAAATACGGCGACCTGTGCTCCGCGCTTGACCAGCTCAACGGCGCAGGCCAGGCCCGCGTAGCCGCCACCGATCACGCCAACGCGCGGAGCGTCCGGGGAGGCGAAAGCCATGGATCAGCCCTTGAACCAGGTACGTGTCGCGATCCACAGTTTGCGGACCGGGGTGAGGGATGTGCGTCGGTCCAGCACCAGAAAGTTGTCCTGGGCAATCTCTTCGAGCAATGTGCGGTAGATGGCCGCCATGATCAGCCCGGGGCGCTGCGCCTTGCGATCCTGCGCGGGGAGATGTGCCATGGCTGACTCGTAGAAACCGACCGCCCGCTCGTACTGGAAACGCATGAGTGACACGAAGGCGTCCGAGTGTTTCGCGTCGAGAATGTCCTTGGCCGGCACGTTGAACCGCTGCAGGTCTTCGACGGGCAGATAGATGCGCCCCCGGCGGGCGTCTTCACCCACGTCCCGGATGATGTTGGTCATCTGGAAGGCGAGGCCCAGGTCGTGCGCGTACTTGAGGGTCTGACGATCTTCGTAGCCGAAGATCTCGGCGGCAAGCAGGCCCACCACCGAAGCGACGCGATAGCAGTAAAGCCGCAGGCCCTTGAAGTCGAGATAGCGCGTCTGGGTGAGATCCATCTGCATGCCGTCGATGATCTCGAGTAGCTGCTCTGGCGCGAGATTGAAGCGCTTTCGGACATCGATCAGGGCGTGCCCGACCGGATGGGTGGCTTCATCGGCCGCAACGCGCCCGATCTCGGCACGCCACCAGTCCAGCTTGTTGGCGGCGATGGTCGGGTCCTGGCATTCATCGACCACGTCGTCGACTTCCCGGCAAAAGGCGTAGAGGGCCATGATGGCCTGTTTGCGCTCGGGTGGCAGGAACAGAAAGCTGTAGTAGAAGCTCGAGCCGCTGGCGGCTGCCTTTTGCTGGCAATAATCGTGGGGGTTCATCGTGTCGAGTGTCTGTAGTTCGCGGCCTGCAGTGCCATGCGCAATGCATCCGTCTTGCCCAGCTTGGGGCGATGTCGGAAGACGTCGTAGCCGACCGACTCGATGCGTCCGAGAATACGCAGCCCGCCGAGTACGATCAACCGTAATTCCCACCCCACGCGACCGGGCAAGGACGGGGGCAGATCGGCGCCGCTGAGCATGAGTGCACGCGCCCGGTCCACCTGAAACGCCATCATCGAGCGCCAGGCGTCGTCGACCCGCTGTTCAGCGATGTGCGATTCGCTCACGCCGAACCGGTCGAGGTCTTCCTGCGGCAGATAGACGCGACCCTTGGCCCAGTCAATGCCCACGTCCTGCCAGAAGTTGATGTATTGCAGCGCCGAGCAGATCGCGTCGGACTGCGTCAGGAGCGGTTCGCGATGAGCGTTGAACAGGCACAGCAACAGGCGACCGACCGGGTCTGCCGAACGGCGGCTGTAGTCCTTGAGTTCGGTGTAGGTCGCATAGCGGGTTTTGCCCACGTCCTGACTGAAGGCGTCGAGCAGATCGCGAAAATACTGAATGGGGAGCCGGTGGCGGGCGATGGTGTCCGCCAGTGGTGCGAACAGGCCGATGGTGGTTGGCTTGCCCTGCTCGATGAGATGCAGTTCGCGGCGGTAGTCATTCAGCCCGGCGAGGCGCTCGACGGGGCTGGCATCGCCTTCGTCAGCGATATCGTCCGCGCTGCGGGCAAACGCGTATATGTGCTCGATGGGCTGGCGCAGTCTCGCGGGCAGCAGGAGCGATGCGACGGGAAAATTCTCGTAGTGATCGACCGGCATGGGCGCGGGGGCGCTGGGAAAATTCGGGTGGTGCGAGAGGAGGGACTCGAACCCTCACGCCGTAAGGCGCTGGAACCTAAATCCAGTGCGTCTACCAATTCCGCCACCCTCGCAAGGTGGTTTCTCCGCAGGCTCGCCTTCGAAGAAGTGGCGGATTATACACGGGGCGCCGGTCGTGGGATCACCCCGTGCGAGCAGAATCAGCCTCTGAGCACCGACAGCAGGCTGTCACGGGTTTCGCGCGCGGACTCACGCAGCTCTTCGAGCTGATCGGGCTCGATGTCGCGCGTGGCAGCCTGAAGCAGCGTGGAACGCATCTCGGGGCTGAACTGCAGGAAGGGGTTGGGGGTGTCGGCACACAGACAGGCGACGAAATAGATGTCGCGCAGCTGTTTCGGTGGCCAGGCGCCGCCGTAGGGGTCGCGATCATCGAAGACGCTGCTGACGATGTCGGGTACATCAAGCGCGTTGATGATGGCGCGGGCCACCGGTTCGTGCCACAGGGCCACGAATTCCCCGAAGCGGTTCATGTCATGTTCGAGCGCTTCATGTTTCGTGGCACGGGCGAGCAGGTAGAACTGACCGATGGTGCTGAGCATGCCGGCGAACATGGCCGTGTCGGCATTGCCGCTACGAAGGTGCTTGGAGATACCCCATGACCAGGAGGCGACATCAATGGTGTGCATCCACAACCCGGATGCGATCAGCCGTGCGTCGGCACTGCGTGTTTCTGCTGCGAGCTGTTCAGTGGCGACGGCAAAGGCGAGCGATCGCACGTTGACCAGCCCGACGCGCGAGACGGCGTCACCGATGGACGTGATTTCCTTTCCGTACGGATTGAGCGCGGTGGAGTTGGCGAGGCGAATGATGCGGGCACTCAACAGTGCATCCGGGCGGATGACGTTGACCACTTCATCCGTGGAACTGTTGGGGTCGTCGCACACCCGCTTGATCCGGACCGTGAGATCCAGAAAGGTCGGGAAGGTGAGCTGGCGCGTGGCCAGGTCATGCTCGACGGTTCTGGAAAACGCCTCAAGGGCTTCTTCAAACGGGTCTTCGTTGTGAATTTCCAGGGGTGAAGTTGACATACCGCCTCCAAGCGATCACTCGTGCCCGGTCATGAATGCGGGCAACAGGGGTCCTTATCACTGGATATAACGGCAACGGCGCGGCGCGCTTTAGGTCAAGCGCGCAGACTGAATCAATATGCCTTGAGACACAACAGACGTACGTGAAAAGCCCGTCGAGCTGATCAGGGAAAGACAGGAACGCCACGCAACCGGGGCGTGGCGTTCCTGTTGTTTTTGCCGAGAATCACGCTTGGGCTGCGGGCTCGTGTTGATGCCGTTTCTCGCGTCTGCACTCGTAAGTGAGTTGGGTGGACCCGTCGGGCTGAACGGTTTCGAGCCTGACGGTGAAACCCCAGAGACGTGCGATGTGCTTCATGACCTCGCTGCCCGAATCGGCCAAGGGACGACGGTTGTAGGGCTGGTATCGAAGGGTCAGCGACCGGTCGCCACGCACATCGACATCCCACACCTGGATATTGGGTTCGCGACAGCCCAGGTTGTACTGGTTCGACATTCGCTCACGCAGCGCACGGAAACCACGCTCTTCGTGAATGGCAGTGACTTCCAGGTTGTCCTTGTTGTCGTCATCTTCAATGGCGAACAGCTTGAAGTCGCGCATGAGCTTGGGCGAGAGGAACTGGGCGATAAAGCTTTCGTCCTTGAAGTTGCGCATGGCGAAATCGAAGGTTTCTTTCCAGTCAGAGCCCGCAATTTCGGGGAACCAGTCCCGGTCCTCGTCGGTCGGGTGCTCGCAGATCCGCTTGATGTCCTGCCACATGGCAAAACCCAGAGCGTAGGGATTGATGCCGTTGTACCAGGGGTCGTTGTAGTTCGGCTGATAGAGCACGCTGGAGTGACTGTGCAGAAACTCCATCATGAAACTGTCCGAAAGCAGACCTTCGTCGTACAGCGTGTTGAGCAGGGTGTAGTGCCAGAAACTTGCCCAGCCCTCGTTCATGACCTGGGTCTGGCGCTGCGGGAAGAAGTACTGCGCGATCTTGCGAACGATCCGGACAACCTCGCGTTGCCACGGTTCGAGCAGCGGGGCGTGCTTTTCAATGAAGTAGAGCAGGTTTTCCTGCGGCTCCGACGGAAAGCGCGGCCGTTCGTTGGGGGTGCCGGTCGCGTCGTGACTGGGCAGAGTGCGCCACAATTCATTGACCTGGCTCTGGAGGTAGGCCTCGCGCTCTTCCTGGCGCTCGCGTTCCTTGGCGAGCGAGAGTTTGGGCGGGCGCTTGTATCGATCCACGCCGAGGTTCATCAAGGCATGGCACGAGTCGAGCAGGTCTTCGACGGCTTCCTCTCCGTAGCGCTGCTCGCACTGGCCGATATAGTTTCTCGCGAACAGCAGGTAGTCGACGATCGCGTCCGGGCTGGTCCAGGTGCGGAACAGATAGTTGCCCTTGAAGAAGGAGTTGTGTCCGTAGGCAGCATGGGCGATCACCAGCGCCTGCATGGTGAGGGTGTTTTCCTCCATCAGATAGGCGATGCACGGATCGGAATTGATCACGATCTCGTAGGCCAGGCCCATCTGCCCGCGCTTGTACTGCCGCTCGGTGGCGAGGAACTGCTTGCCGAAGGTCCAGTGGTGATAATTGACCGGCATGCCGACGGAGGCGTACGCGTCCATCATCTGCTCTGAGGTGATCATCTCGATCTGGACCGGGTAGGTGTCGAGGCCATACTCGCTCGCCACCCGCGAGATTTCATCGTGGTACGCGTCGATGGCCTCGAAGCTCCACTCGGCGCCCGTGGGCAGTTTCTTGCGTTCGAGAATGATGTCGCTCATGCCGGCTCCTTCTTGAACAATTCACGGAAGACAGGGTAGATGTCTTCGAGTGTTTCGATGCGTTGCATGGCGAAGTTCTTATGCGTCGCGTCGAGGTTCAGGTACGTGCGCCAGAGGTTTTGCGGCTCGCCGGTGGTGATTTCGATATAGGCGAAATACCGCACCAGCTGCAGCAATTCGGTATCCAGGATCTGATGGCATATGGGCGAATCATTGTCCCAGTTGTCGCCGTCGGAGGCTTGTGCGCCGTAGATGTTCCACTGGCTCGGGCTGTAACGCTCCTTGACGATGTCGGTCATCATCCGCAGCGCACTGGAGACCACCGTGCCACCCGATTCGCGCGAGTAGAAGAAATCCTGCTCATCCACTTCTTTGGCGATGGTGTGGTGGCGTATGAACACCACCTCGATGTGCTCGTAATTGCGCTTGAGAAAGAGGTAGAGCAGCATGAAGAAGCGTTTGGCCGTGGACTTCTTGTATTCGTCCATCGAGCCGGACACATCCATGAGGCAGAACATCACGGCCTGGGTGACCGGCTGCGGTTCCTTCACTCGATTGTTGTACCGCAGATCGAACTGATCGATGAAGGGAATGGCCTCCTGGCGCACCCTGAGGGTGCTTCTTTCTTCCTTCAGCGCCTGGATGCGCTCCAGATTGGTGCCTTCGTCCTTTTCGAGTTCTTCAAGCTCTTCGTTGATCTCGCGGATGCGTCGCGCCATCGGGCCGCCCAGGGCCATGCGACGCCCGAGGGCACCGCGCAGTGAGCGAACCACATTGATGTTGCTCGGCACGCCGGTGGAGGTAAAACCTGCTCTCCGGGATTTGAACTCGGTGATCTTGGCCAGCTGGGTGCGAACCAGGTTGGGCAGGGCAAGGTCCTCGAAGAACAGGTCGAGGAACTCCTCGCGCGATAGCTGGAAAACGAAATCGTCCTCGCCTTCGCCCTCGTTGCTCGCCTTGCTGCCACCGCCGCCGCCTTCACCACCGGGTGGCCGCTCGATGGCGTCTCCGGCCGTGAAACGGTCGTTGCCGGAAAACACCTGTTCCCAGACCCCCTCGCGCCCCTGGCGAAACGAAGGTTCGGACAGGTCCTTGGCCGGGATCGAGATCTGCTCTCCGCTGTCCAGATCCTTGATCGAACGCCCTTCAATCGCGTCGGAGACGGCTCTGCGAATCTGATGCTTGAAGCGGCGCATGAAGCGCTGCCGGTTAACAGTGCTCTTTTTCTTGCTGTCGAAACGTCGGTCGATGATTCGAACCATTGGAGCTCCCTGGCGTATGGGCCGGTCGGGCAGGGCCGCAAGGGCCTGCCCGCCATGTTGCTACCGTCGCGCGATGCTTACGACGACTTGCGCACGCGCAGATACCACTCGCACAGCAGGCGGACCTGCTTCTCGGTATAGCCTTTTTCGATCATTCGATTCACGAAGTCCTGATGCTTTCGCTGCTCGTCGGCACTGGACTTGGTGTTGAAGCTGATCACCGGCAACAGGTCTTCCGTGTTGGAGAACATCTTCTTCTCGATCACGGCGCGCAGCTTCTCGTAGCTCGTCCAGCTCGGGTTCTTGCCGCTGTTCTGAGCTCGTGCGCGCAAGACGAAGTTGACCACCTCGTTCCGGAAGTCCTTCGGGTTGCTGATGCCGGCCGGCTTCTCGATTTTCTCCAGTTCATCGTTGAGCGCATTGCGATCGAGAATTTCGCCCGTGTTTGTGTCGCGATATTCCTGATCCTGAATCCAGAAGTCAGCGTAGGTGACGTAGCGATCGAAGATATTCTGGCCGTACTCGGAGTAGCTTTCCAGATACGCGGTCTGGATCTCCTTGCCGATGAATTCGGCGTAGTGCGGGGACAGATACTCCTTGATGAAGGCACGGTAGCGGCCTTCCGTCTCCGGCGGGAACTGCTCCTGCTCGATCTGCTGCTCAAGCACGTACATCAGGTGCACCGGGTTGGCGGCGACCTCTCGGTGGTCGAAGTTGAACACGCGGGAGAGCACCTTGAAGGCGAAACGGGTCGAGAGGCCGTCCATACCCTCATCGACGCCCGCGTAGTCACGGTACTCCTGGTATGACTTGGCCTTGGGATCCGTGTCTTTCAGGCTCTCGCCGTCATAGATGCGCATCTTGGAGAAGATGCTGGAGTTCTCCGGATCCTTGAGACGCGAGAGCACGGCAAACTGAGCCATCATGCTGAGCGTGTCCGGCGCGCACGGTGCTTCGTTGAGCGAACTCTCGCGCAGCAGTTTGTCGTAGATGCGAATCTCGTCCGAGACACGCAGGCAGTACGGGACCTTGACGGTGTAGATCCGGTCCAGGAAGGCTTCATTGTTCTTGTTGTTCTTGAAAGCAGCCCATTCGGACTCGTTCGAGTGCGCCATGATGACGCCATCGAACGGAATCGCGCCGAAGCCTTCGGTGCCCTTGTAGTTACCTTCCTGAGTGGCGGTCAGCAGGGGGTGGAGCACCTTGATCGGCGCCTTGAACATCTCCACGAACTCGAGCATCCCC
The DNA here is from genome assembly GCF_017309585.1 of Nitrogeniibacter aestuarii. Lineage (NCBI taxonomy): Bacteria > Pseudomonadati > Pseudomonadota > Betaproteobacteria > Rhodocyclales > Zoogloeaceae > Nitrogeniibacter > Nitrogeniibacter aestuarii. The sequence goes on from NZ_CP071321.1 coordinate 2,279,179, forward strand.
CGGTTCGCCAGGCACAAGCCGCCCGAGTAGCTGTAGGCATCCGGATCGTCCTGAGAGAAGGACTCGAGCTTGCGGATATCGACCTTGCCCACCAGTGACGAGATGTCCTGGTTGTTCTCGTCACCCGGTTCCGTCTTTGCGACGCCGACTTGTCGCAAAACCGACGGGCGCAGCTTCACCACTCGGAATTTGGTGATATCGCCACCAAATTCATGCAGGCGTTTGACTGCCCACGGGCTCATGATGGTGTTGAGGTACCGGCGCGGGATACCGTAGTCGTCCTCGAGCAACTGGCCGTCTTCCTCCGGGTTGAACAGCCCGAGAGGCGACTCGTTGATGGGAGAATCCTTGATGGCGTAGAAAGGAACATGCTCGATGAGCTTCTTCAGTTTCTCCGCTAGCGAGCTCTTGCCACCGCCCACCGGGCCAAGCAGGTACAGAACCTGCTTCTTCTCTTCCAGACCCTGGGATGCGTGTCTGAAGTACGACACGATGTTCTCGATGGCTTCCTCCATACCGTAGAACTCGCGGAAGGCGGGATAGCGTTTGAGGATCTTGTTGGAAAAGATGCGGGAGAGTCTCGGGTCTTCGCGGGTGTCGATCAGTTCCGGTTCGCCGATGGCCATCAGCATGCGTTCAGCTGCCGTGGCATAAGCGCTCTGATCGGTCTTGCACAGATCGAGATATTCCTGGAGCGACATCTCCTCTTCGCGTGTCGCTTCGAAGCGGGCTTGATAGGCGTTAAAGATGCTCATGACTCGTCTCCTGGAAATTGCTTTGAAAGCGGGCTCGTCGACGAAAGCGTGTCGGCCTGACTGCTTGATACCGTCATTGCGGACGGGTCAACCATACAACGGTGTGCTAACGATTTGCTTGAAGTCATTTTCGTCCCCGAGATGTTCATTGTGCTCAACCGTAGGAGGCAGGAAGGTCGTTACTGGTTCCCGCTCCACACCGATCTTTTGCAAGAACTGTGCAAGCTCCTATCGCAGGTCCGGCACCGATCGACGGAGAACAGAATGGAAGGGTGTGCTGTGTTAAGATTCTCGTTTGCCTTTACTTAACGTAGAGCCAACCTTGGGCCTGTGCCAGCGAGGTCGGCAGTCATTTATTTCGGGAACTTTCATGGAAACCAATCAGGAAACCACCAACGCACTTGAGCGCCGTATCGATCTGTCCATCTCTGTCGAGACCATCGAGGCGCAAGTGCAGGCTCGTCTGAAGCACCTGGCACGCACCGTGAAGATGCCGGGCTTCCGTCCGGGCAAGGTGCCCCTCAAGATGGTTGAGCAGACCCACGGCGGTCAGGCTCGTTCCGAAGCCCTTGGCGCAGCCATCGAGCAGGCCTTCGGCGAAAAGATCCAGGAAGAAAAGCTTCGCGTGGCGGGCCAGCCGCGTATCGAGCCGAAAGAGGGCAGCCCCGAAGGCGCCATGGAATTCACCGCCGTTTTCGAGGTGTATCCGGAAGTGACCATTGGCGAGATGGGCGACAAGCAGATCGAGCGTCCGACTCTGGAAGTGAGTGATGCCGAAGTCGACAAGACGATCGACGTGCTGCGCAAGCAACGCACCACCTATGACGCCGTTGAACGCGAAGCCAAGGCTGACGACCGCGTGACCGTCGACTTCACCGGTCGCAAGGACGGCGAAGTGTTCCAGGGCGGCGAAGCCACCGATTTCCCCTTCGTGATCGGCGCGGGCAGCATGCTCAAGGAATTCGAAGAAGCCGCCATCGGCATGAAGACCGGCGACACCAAGAAATTCAACATGACCTTCCCGGAGGACTATCACGCCAAGGAACTGGCGGGCCAGGAAGTCGAGTTCGAGATCACCATCAAGGAAGTCGGCGAGGCCAAGCTGCCTGAGGTTGACGAAGAGTTCGCCAAGAGCCTTGGCGTTGAAAACGGTGATGTCGCCAAGATGCGCGAGGAAGTCAAAGCCAATCTCGAGCGTGAAGTCTCCCGTCGGATCAAGGCCCGCGTCAAAGAACAGGCCATGGACGCACTGCTCGAAGCCAATCCCATCGACGTGCCCCAGGCGCTGGTTGGTCGCGAGGCCGAAGCCATGGCGCAGAATGCCCGTCAGGACATGGCTCAGCGTGGCATGCAGGTCAAGGACCTGCCGATCTCTGCCGATTGGTTCATGGACCAGGCAGTTCGTCGCGTGAAGCTGGGTCTGGTGCTGGCCGAACTGGTCAAGACCAAGGAACTCTTCGCCAAGCCCGAACAGGTGCGCGCCCTGGTCGAAGATTTTGCCCAGAGCTACGAAGACCCGCAGGAAGTCATCGACTGGTACTACACCCAGCCGGATCGCCTGCAGCAAGCTGAAGCCCTGGTGATCGAAGACAACGCCGTTGAGTGGGTGCTCGCCAACGCCAAGACCGAAGACAAGGCCGTGGACTTTGACGAGCTCATGGGCTCTGCGGCATGATCGAAACACACCAGTAACATTTGATCCAAAGAGCGTGGAAGATGATGAGTGAATGGAACCCCGAGGCACTTGGCCTCGTCCCTATCGTGGTTGAACAGAGCGGTCGTGGTGAGCGCTCATATGACATTTACTCGCGTCTTCTGCGCGAAAACGTCATCTTTCTCGTGGGCCCCGTCAATGACGCGACCGCCAACCTGATCGTCGCCCAGATGCTGTTCCTTGAGTCCGAAAATCCGGACAAGGACATCTACTTCTACGTCAACTCGCCGGGTGGTTCCGTTACGGCAGGCATGGCGATCTACGACACCATGCAGTTCATCAAGAACGATGTGAGCACCCTGTGCATCGGCCAGGCGGCCAGCATGGGCGCGTTCCTGCTGGCTGCAGGCGCCAAGGGCAAGCGTTTCTGCCTGCCGAACTCGCGTGTGATGATTCACCAGCCACTGGGCGGTTTCCAGGGCCAGGCTTCTGACATCGAGATCCACGCCAAGGAAATCCTGACCTTGCGCGAGAAGCTCAACGGCATGCTTGCTCACCACACCGGTCAGCCGATCGAGCAGATCGAAAAGGACACGGATAGGGACAATTTCATGTCCTCCGAGCAGGCAATGAACTACGGTATTGTTGACAAGGTACTCAGCTCGCGTGCTGATGTGGCCTGAAGACTGAACGAGAGGAAGTCATGACAGAGAAGAAAACGGGTGGCGAAAAGCTGCTGTACTGCTCGTTTTGCGGCAAGAGCCAGCATGAAGTGCGCAAGCTGATTGCAGGCCCGTCTGTCTTCATTTGTGATGAGTGCATCGAGCTGTGCAACGACATCATCCGTGATGAACTCGCGGTGGAGCAGGCAGGTGGTGAAAGCGGAGGCGATCTGCCGACGCCGAAGGAAATCTTCGACATCCTGAATCAGTACGTGATCGGCCAGGCCCAGGCCAAGCGGATCCTGGCGGTGGCGGTTTACAACCACTACAAACGCCTGCGACACATTGATGGCACCAAGGACGAAGTCGAACTGGCGAAGAGCAACATTCTGCTCGTAGGTCCGACCGGCTCCGGCAAGACCTTGCTCGCCCAGACGCTTGCGCGTTTGCTCAATGTCCCGTTCGTGATGGCGGACGCGACCACGCTGACCGAAGCCGGTTATGTGGGTGAGGATGTCGAGAACATCATCCAGAAGTTGCTGCAAAAGTGCGACTACGATGTAGAGAAGGCCCAGCAGGGCATCGTTTACATTGACGAGATTGACAAGATCTCGCGCAAGTCCGACAACCCGTCGATCACGCGTGACGTATCGGGTGAGGGCGTTCAGCAGGCGCTGCTCAAGCTGATCGAAGGCACCGTAGCCTCGGTGCCGCCGCAAGGTGGGCGCAAGCATCCCAACCAGGACTTCGTCCAGATCGACACCACGAACATTCTGTTCATCTGCGGTGGTGCGTTCGACGGGCTTGAGAAGGTCATTCGTGACCGGACCGAACAGTCCGGTATCGGTTTCGGCGCCGAAGTGCGCAGCAAGAAGGAAAAGTCCGTTTCCGAGACGTTCCGACAGGTGGAGCCCGAGGATCTGGTCAAGTTCGGCCTGATCCCCGAATTCGTCGGTCGTCTGCCGGTCGTTGCCACCTTGCAGGAACTTGACGAGGAAGCGCTCGTCACAATCCTGACTGAACCGAAGAACGCGCTGGTCAAGCAGTACGGCAAGCTGTTCTCGATGGAAGGGGTTGAACTCGAATTCCGTGAAGCTGCCTTGCGTGCAATTGCGCGCAAAGCGCTCAAGCGCCGTACTGGCGCACGTGGCCTGCGCTCGATCCTGGAGGGCACGCTGCTGGACGTCATGTACGATTTGCCGGGTATGGAAAACGTGGAGAAAGTCGTGATCGACGATGGCGCGATCGATGGCTCCTCGCAACCCGTGATCGTCTTTGCCGATCAGCAAAAGGTCGCTGGATCGAACTGATCGGGGTGCGCCGTCGGTACAAGGCGGCCTTGAAAACCAATCATGAGCCCATATATGGGCTCATGACCCCAATCAAAGGAACAAAACATGTCTGGCATCCAGGAATTGCCGCAAGGGCAGACGGAGCTCCCGCTGCTGCCGTTGCGCGATGTGGTGGTATTCCCCCATATGGTGATCCCACTGTTCGTGGGTCGTCCCAAATCCATCAAGGCGCTCGAAAACGCCATGGACGATGGAAAGAGCATCCTGCTGGTGGCGCAAAAGTCTGCCGCTCAGGATGAGCCGACTGCCGAAGATCTCTATACGACCGGCTGTATCGCCAACATTCTTCAAATGCTGAAACTGCCTGATGGCACCATCAAGGTGCTGGTTGAGGGCGTTCAGCGTGCCCAGATCGATGAGGTGATCGATCACGGCGCGGTTTTTTCCGCCAAGGCGACGCCAGTACCGGTTGAAGATGGCGGCACGCATGAAGTCGAAGCCATGCGTCGCGCGATCATCGCGCAGTTCGATCAGTACGTGAAACTCAACAAGAAGATTCCGCCCGAGATCCTCACCTCCCTGGGTGGCATCGAAGAGCCGGGTCGTCTCGCCGATACCATCGCCGCGCACCTGCCGCTCAAGCTCGAGCAGAAGCAGGACGTGCTGGAAATGACCGATGCGGTCGAGCGCCTTGAAAAGCTGCTCTCCCAGCTCGAATCCGAACTCGATATCCTGCAGGTGGAAAAGCGTATCCGCGGTCGCGTCAAGCGCCAGATGGAGAAGAGCCAGCGCGAGTACTACCTCAACGAGCAGGTCAAAGCCATCCAGAAAGAACTGGGTGAGGGCGAAGACGGTGCCGATCTTGAAGAGCTCGAACGCAAGGTCAAGGCGTCGGGCATGAGCAAGGAGGCACTGGGCAAGGCGAATGCCGAGCTCAAGAAGCTGCGTCTCATGTCGCCGATGTCAGCGGAAGCCACCGTGGTCCGGAATTTCATCGAGACCCTGGTTGGCCTGCCCTGGAAAAAGCGCTCGCGTATCCACAAGGATCTGAAAGAAGCTCAGAAGGTGCTCGATACCGAGCACTACGGTCTTGATCGAGTCAAGGAAAGGATCCTCGAGTATCTTGCCGTGCAGCAGCGTGTCGACAAGCTCAAGGGTCCGATTCTGTGCCTTGTTGGCCCTCCGGGTGTCGGCAAGACTTCGCTTGGACAGTCCATCGCGCGTGCCACAAACCGCAAGTTTGTCCGCATGTCTCTGGGTGGCGTGCGTGACGAAGCCGAGATCCGTGGCCACCGCCGTACCTACATTGGTTCGATGCCGGGCAAGATCCTGCAAAACATGACCAAGGTCGCGGTCAAGAACCCGTTGTTCCTCCTCGATGAGGTCGACAAGATGGGGCAGGATTTCCGCGGAGATCCGTCCTCAGCCTTGCTTGAAGTGCTCGATCCCGAGCAAAACACCACGTTTGTCGATCATTACGTCGAAGTGGAGTTCGATCTGTCGGATGTGATGTTCGTGGCCACCGCCAACACACTGAACATCCCGGCTCCGCTGCTCGACCGCATGGAAGTCATTCGCCTGTCCGGTTACACGGAAGACGAAAAAGTCAGCATTGCCGAGCGCTATCTGGTGCCCAAGCAGATGAAGAACAACGGTCTCAAGAAGACCGAGATGACCATCACTGACGACGCCATGCGCGACATCGTGCGCTACTACACCCGCGAAGCCGGTGTGCGTAGTCTCGAGCGGGAAATCTCGAAGGTGTGCCGCAAGGTCGTGCGTAACCTGCTGCTGCGGTCCCGCAAGAGCAAGGTCGTGGTCAACGCCAAGAACCTGGACAAATACCTGGGTGTCCGTCGTTACACCTTCGGTGTGGCGGAAAAGGAAAACCAGGTGGGGCAGGTGACTGGGCTGGCCTGGACCGAAGTCGGTGGCGAGTTGCTCACTGTCGAGGCGGTCGCGTTGCCGGGCAAGGGCAAGATCATCAACACCGGCAAGCTCGGTGAGGTGATGCAGGAGTCCATCCAGGCCGCACTGTCGGTCGTGCGCCGTCGTGCCGCTTCACTCGGGATTGAAGAAGACTTCTATCAGAAGAAGGATATTCACATCCACTTGCCGGAAGGCGCCATCCCCAAAGATGGCCCGTCGGCAGGCAGTGCGATCACGACATCACTTGTTTCGATTCTCACGGGTATTCCGGTGCGTTGCGATGTGGCGATGACGGGTGAAATCACGCTTCGTGGCGAGGTCCTTGCCATCGGCGGCCTGAAAGAGAAGCTGCTCGCAGCGGTTCGTGGTGGCATCACCAAGGCCCTGATCCCTGAAGAAAACGTCAAGGATCTGGTGGATATCCCGGAAAACATCAAGAACGCACTCGAGATCGTACCGGTTCGCTGGATCGATCAGGTGTTGAGTCATGCGCTTGAGCGTGAGCCGGAGCCCTTGCCGCCAAAAGCGGATGAGGGCGCCCCGGTCGCCAGCAACGACAAGGGTGATCCCGACCACAGTGTGACTGCACACTGAAACAGAAAAGAACGGCCGCATTTGCGGCCGTTTTTTTGTGCCTTGATCACGCTGCACCGCGCCTTGACACCAATAAAAAGCGCGGGCTATAACCGTCATGCACCTGAGGCTGAAACTTCTCTGTCATCTTTGTCAGAGCCTACCTTGATGTGTAACCACACCAAATAGAAAAGGGGACATTCTGTGAACAAATCCGAGTTGATCGACCAAATTGCCGAAGACGCCGATATCTCCAAGGCGGCGGCCGGACGTGCGCTGGACGCTGCCATGGGGGCCGTTACAAAAGCGTTGAAAAAAGGTGGCACCGTCACCCTCGTCGGCTTTGGTACCTTCTATGTCGGCAAGCGCGCTGCACGCACCGGCCGTAATCCGCAGACCGGCGCAGCCATCAAGATCAAGTCGGCTAAAGTTCCCAAGTTTCGCGCTGGCAAAGCGCTCAAAGATGCAGTAAACTAGCGCGCTTTCGGGCCTGAGGCCCGATGCGCGGGTGCTTAGCTCAGTTGGTAGAGCGTCGCCCTTACAAGGCGAATGTCGGCGGTTCGAACCCGTCAGCACCCACCAGCGCGACTCAGTCAAAACGCGCAGGAGTGGTAGTTCAGTTGGTCAGAATACCGGCCTGTCACGCCGGGGGTCGCGGGTTCGAGCCCCGTCCACTCCGCCAACAGAAAGAAAAGGCGAGCTAGAAAGTTCGCCTTTTTTTTGATCTAGCGCCTTCCGGGTTAAACTCCCGTCTTTCTTTCATTCCCAAGCAATCTGGCCGATTCCATGTTCGACGCAGTTCGCAACAACAAACGTGTCGCGCAAGTGGTTCTTGCGCTCATCTCGATCACCTTTGCCTTCTGGGGCGTCGAGTCTTACTTGAATGACCGCGCGACGGCAGGCGAAGTCGCCTCGGTCGGTGGCACCAAGATCACCATGGGTGAGTTCCAGCGCGCCTTGCGCGAGCAGCAGGATCGCATGCGTGCCCAAAGTGACCAGCCGATCGATTCCAGTACGTTCCAGTCGCCGTTGTTCAAGCGCGCCGTGCTCGACAATACGATCAACCAGCGTGTTCTCGCCCTCTACGCCGCGGAAAGCGGTCTTGCTGTCCCGGACGAATTGTTGCGTCAGACGATTGCGGGCATTCCCGCATTCCAGGAGGACGGTCAGTTCTCCATGGAGCGGTATGAGCGTGCTGTTCGTTCCCAGGGGATGACCGTACAGGGTTTCCAGGAGCGTTTGAGAGCGGATCTCGCCAACCAACAAGTCATTGACGCGGTTAGTGGTGGCGTGATCGTGCCAACGTCGGTGGCTTCCCGCTTTCTTGAGACACAGTTGGAAGAACGCACTGTCCACATGGTTCAGTTCAACGCTGAAGACTACAAGCAGAAGGTGTCAGTGGATGAGGCGGAACTGAAGGCGTACTACGACGAAAATATCAGCGAATTTTCAGTCCCCGCGCGACTCAAGGCGGCCTACGTGGTATTGACGCCCGAGGCAATCAAGGCACAGATCTCCATTTCGGACGAAGAGCTTCAAGCGGCTTACGACGCGCGCAAGGCGGCACTCGAAGTTCCCGAGGAACGCAAAGCCAGTCACATTCTGATCGAGGTGCCGGCCGGTGCCAGCGATGAGCAGGTGGCAGCGGCGAAAGCCCGCGCGCAAGGTCTGCTGGATAAACTCAAGGCCGACCCCGCTTCATTTGCTGCACTGGCCAAGGCTGAATCTGATGACCCGGGTTCGAAGAGCGACGGCGGCAACCTCGGCTTTTTTGGGCGGGGCGCCATGCTGCCCGAGTTCGAAGACGCGGTCTTTTCGGCCAAAGCGCCGGGTCTGATCCCCGAGATCGTGAAAACCGAGTTCGGATTTCACGTAATTCAGCTGGATGAGATTCGCGCTGCATCTACACCCGGGTTCGCGGATTCGAAGGACCGGATCCGTGATGAACTGGTCGAAGAGGCAGCCGGCCGGCGCTTTGCCGAGGTGGCCGAGCAATTTGCAAACATGGTCTATGAGCAGCCTGACAGCCTCGCGCCGGTCGCCGAGAGCTTTGGGCTCGAGATCAAGACCACCTCGGAGTGGATTGTGGCCGACGATACCAAGGTCGGCGACTTCGAGAGCGCGGCATTGGTCAAGGCATTGTTTTCGGACGATGTCTTCAATGACAAGCACAATACCGACGCCATCGACCTGGGCGACAACCGTCTGATCGCTGCCCGTGTGGCAGAAGAAGAGCCGGCGCATCAGCGCAGCTTCGACGAGGCCAAGACCGAAATCGAAAAGCTCGTCCGCACGCGTAAAGCCGCCGCGCTTGCCGTACAGGAAGGTGAAGAGAAGTTGGCCAAACTCCAGGCGGGTGATGCGGTTGAACTCGATTGGGGTGCCGATTTCACGATTCAGCGTGGCGTGCCCAGTCTTCCCCCGATTCTGATGCAGCCGATCTTTGCCGCCGATGCGCAAAAACTGCCGGCGTATACCGGGGTGGCGATGTCCGGGGCCGGATATGCCTTGTTCCGAGTGGATGCCGTCAAAGCGGCTGAAGTCACGAAGGACGATGAACGTATCAAAGCCATTCAGGAACAGTACGGCCAGATGCTGGGCAACCAGGACCTGCGGGCTTTCCTGAACGCACTGCGTTCCAAATACGACGTGAAGATCAACGCTGCCGCGCTGGCGGAAGGCGAAAGTTGATCGCGTGGTTCGTGCCAACAAAAAGCCCGGCGAATTGGCCGGGCTTTTTGTTGCACACCGTCCGCCGAATCAGGACTGTTCGGCGTTACCCAGGGCGGTGGTGTTGAACCCGGCATCCACGTACATGATCTCGCCGGTGATACCGCTGGCCAGATCGGAACACATGAAGGCGGCAGCATTACCGACTTCATCAATGGTGACGTTCCGGCGCAGCGGCGCATTGCGTTCGTTGAAGGCCAGCAATTTGCCAAAGCTGCCGATGCCTGACGCCGCCAGGGTCTTGATCGGACCGGCGGAAATGCCGTTAACCCGCGTCCCTTCGGGGCCGAGACAGACCGCCATGTAGCGCACGGAGGCTTCCAGACTCGCCTTGGCCAGACCCATGATGTTGTAGTTGGGCATGGTGCGCACCGCGCCCAGATAGGACAGGGTGAGCAGGGAACCGTTGCGGCCTTGCATCAGCGGGCGCGCCGCCTTGGCCAGCGCGGGGAAGCTGTAGGCGCTGATTTCCTGGGAAATGCGGAAAGCGTCGCGAGACAGGCCGTTGAGGAAGTCCCCCTCAAGGGCGTCGGTCGGCGCAAAAGCGATCGAGTGGACCACGCTGTCAACGCCGCCCCAGGTATCGCCCAGCTGCGAGAACAGGTCGTCGATCTGTTTGTCTTCCTGAACGTCCAGCGGCAGGATGAGTTCGCTTCCAAAATCCGCGGCCATCTTGCTGACGCGATCACGGAAACGGTCATTCTGATAGGTGAAAGCCAGTTCAGCGCCCTCGCGGTGCATGGCTTTCGCAATGCCATAGGCGATCGAGCGGTTGCTGAGCAAGCCGGTGATCAGGATCCGTTTGCCGGATAGAAACCCCATTTTTCTTCGTCTCCATTGAGCAGATCGGCGGATTATAGCTGATACCCAACCCGTGACGGCAGACCCGAAACGCCTTGATGCCTCAATTGGCACGCTTCAGATACACTCATGTGCATGCTTCGACTGCACGACCTGCTCATCCGGCTGCCTGCGCTTGTCCTGATTCCAGCCCTGGTGGTCGGCTGCGTTCAGGTGTGGAATGACCCCTATCCGTCGGACGAGTCGGCGGAAAACATCCTCTATTCGGCCTTCACCAACAGGCCTAAACACCTTGACCCGGTGCAGTCCTATTCGTCGGATGAAGCCACCTTCCTGTACCAGATCTACGAGCCGCCGCTCCAGTACCACTATCTCAAAAGACCCTACGCGCTGATTCCGGGGACGGCAAGCAGCATGCCCAAGGTGCTGCGTTTCGGTGCTGATGGACAGCCGCTAGCCGCGTCCGCGCCGAATTCGGCGGTCGATTATTCGATTTACGAAGTGTCGATCAAGCCGGGGATTCTGTTTCAACCGCATCCGGCGTTCGCCACGACACCGTCGGGTGCTCCAGCCTATTTTCCGATCGATGAGACGACACTGGCTTCGGCGGACAGTCTGGGCGATTTTCAGCACACCGGAACGCGTGAGCTCGTCGCGGACGATTACATCTACCAGCTCAAGCGCCTGGCGCACCCCGGGCTCCATTCACCGATCCTCGAGTTGATGAGCGGATACATTCCGGGGCTCAAGCGCTTGCACGAAAGCCTGGCCGAAGTGGCCAAGGCGAACCCGGATGGCTGGCTGGATCTTCGCGAGTATGAGTTACCCGGGGTCGAGCGGGTCGATCGGTATACCTATCGCATCCGGGTCGAGGGCGCGTATCCACAGTTGCTGTACTGGATGAGTATGCCGTTCTTTGCGCCGATCCCCTGGGAAGTGGATCGCTTCTTCGCCCAGTCTGGCATGGCGGAGAAGAACTTCACGCTGGACTGGTGGCCGGTCGGCACAGGCCCCTTCATGCTGGTGGAGAACGACCCGAACGCGCGCATGGTGCTGGCGCGTAATCCGAATTTCCGTGGCGAGACGTATCCCTGTGAAGGCGACCCCGAAGATGTCGCCGCCGGGTTGGTCAAGGACTGCGGCAAGGCGATTCCCTTCATTGATCGCGCGGTATTCACCCGCGAGAAAGAGAGCATCCCCTACTGGACGAAATTTCTGCAGGGTTACTACGACGCATCGGGTGTCTCGTCCGACAATTTTGATCAGGCGGTTCAAATGGGGGCCGAGGGCGAAATCGGGCTGTCGGACGACATGAAAGACAAGGGCATCGAGCTCATGACCTCGGTTGCGCCCTCGACCATGTACATGGGTTTCAACATGCTGGACCCGGTGGTGGGGGGCTCGAGCGAGGCTGCGCGCAAGCTGCGTCTTGCCATTTCCATTGCCATCGACCAGGAAGAGTTCATCTCGGTGTTCCTCAATGGGCGCGGTACTGCGGGGATGAATCCGATTCCGCCGGGCATCTTCGGTGCCGAAACGGGTGAGGCCGGGATCAATCCGTATGTGTATGACTGGAAGGACGGCCAGGCGGTGCGCAAGCCGGTCTCCGAAGCCAAGCAACTGCTGCGCGAAGCGGGCTACCCGAACGGCCGTGACGCCAAGACCGGCGAGCCCCTTGTGGTCTATCTCGACACCACCACCGGTGGGTTTGGGGAAAAGGCGTACTCCGACTGGCTCCTAAAGCAGTTCCGAAAGATCGATGTCCAGCTGGTGGTGCGGTCGACTGACTGGAACCGGTTTCAGGACAAGTTGCGCAAAGGCAGCGCACAGCTGTTCTTCCTGGGTTGGAACGCCGACTATCCGGACCCGGAGAACTTCATGTTCCTGCTCCATGGGCCCCAAAGCCGTGTCGAGACGCAGGGCGAGAACGCGGCAAACTACAAGAACGACCGTTTCGACGCCTTGTTCGAGCAGATGAAGGCCATGCGCGACGGGCCTGAGCGGTTGGCCATCCTGCGGGAAATGAACCGGATCATTCAACATGACGCGCCCTGGGTGTATGCCTTTCATCCCAAGTCTTACGTGCTGCAGCACGCCTGGGTCGAGAACCGGAAGCCGGGTCAGATTATCCGTAATACCCTGAAATACCAGCGAATCGATGTCGAAGAGCGCGCCCGTATGCGGGCCCAATGGAATCAGCCCGCGATGTGGCCGCTGGTGCTTCTGGGGGCTCTGGTGCTGCTGTTCGCCTGGCCCGCGTGGCGACGCTACCGCGCGCATGAAACGGCGACTGCCCACACCCCGGGAGGCCTGCGCTGATGTTTGCCTATCTGTTTCGTCGTTTGCTCTACGCGCTGCCTATTCTGCTGGGCGTCAACATCATCACCTTTGCGCTGTTCTTCGTGGTCAACACGCCCGATGACATGGCGCGCATGCAGCTTGGTACCAAACGCGTCACGCCCGAAGCCATCGAGCGCTGGAAAGCGGACCGCGGCTACGACAAACCCTTGTTCTTCAACGAGAGCGCTTCCGGGGCCCAGGCGCTGACCGACACGGTTTTCTTCGACAAGTCGATTCGGATGTTTGCATTCGATTTCGGACGTGCGGAAGACGGGCGAGACATTGCGCGTGAAATCAGGATGCGCATGGGGCCATCCCTGGCGATCGCCATCCCGACATTCATTCTCGGGCTGGTGGCATCTGTCAGTTTCGCGCTGATGCTGGTTTTCTTTCGTGCCACACCGCTCGATTTCTGGGGCGTGGTGATCTGCGTCGCCATGATGTCCATATCCAGTCTGTTCTACATCATTGGCGGCCAGTGGCTGATCTCCAAGGTGTGGCATCTGGTGCCGATCAGCGGCTACGACGGCGGGCTCGATGCCCCTCGTTTCCTGATTCTGCCGGTGCTGCTCGGTGTGATTTCGGGCATCGGGAGCAGTACGCGCTGGTACCGCACGATTTTCCTTGAAGAAATCTCCCGCGATTACGTGCGCACCGCGCGGGCCAAGGGGCTGTCGGAGCGCGTGGTGCTGTTCCGTCATGTGCTCAAGAACGCCATGATTCCGATTCTCACTGGGGTGGTGGTGGTCATTCCCATGCTGTTCATGGGGAGTCTGATCATCGAGTCCTTTTTCGGCATTCCCGGTCTGGGCAGCTATACCATCGATGCGATTCAGTCCCAGGATTTCGCCGTCGTGCGCGCCATGGTGTTCATCGGGTCGGTGCTGTACATCATCGGTCTCATGGCGACGGATGTTTCCTATACCTTCGTCGATCCTCGGGTGCGGCTGCAATGATCGAGCACGGCTTCGACCCCGTCCTGTTGTGGACCGACGCACTGTTCTTCATGCTGCTGCTGGCCTTTGCGGCCGGATTGACGCATGCCTGGCGCAGTCCGCCGCTGCGCGTGCAGTGGCAAAAGGTGACGCGACGGGCCACAGGCATGTCGTCGATCGTCATTTTGAGTGCATTTTTGCTGATCGCGGTGCTCGACAGCCTGCATTTCCGGGCCGCTTTACCGCCTGCTGAGGGCGCGACCGACGTCGTGTACTCCACCGAAGTGAGCAGCGTGCTCGATCTGGTGCTCGCACGCCAGAGAGCCGAAGCCGAACGCACCTATTCGGCGCCGCTCGCCACCCACGCCTACGTCAAGGAAACGGTCGAGCTGCCCGATGGCACTCAGACGCGCTCATACCCGCGGCTCAAATACGGTGGTGAATATCTTGATGATACGGATGCCCACCACACGGGCGACATCCTGGCCAAACTGCTCGATGGCATTGGCTACGGGGCCATGATTTCGGCTGCCGCCCTGGTGATCGTCGGCTGGGGCGTCGGGGGGCCGGGGAAGTTGTTGCGCGGTCAGACACGCAATGCCTGGCGTGCGGCGTGGGTCACCTTGTCAGTCCTGGCCTTTGCCGGCGGCGTTCTGTTCTCGCTGGCCCAGGGTTACCACGTGTTCGGCACCGACAAGGTGGGTCAGGATGTACTCATGCTCACCCTCAAGAGTGTGCGTACCGCCATCATGATCGGCACCCTGACCACCCTGGTCACCATGCCACTGGCCATTGCGCTGGGCATTCTGGCCGGCTATTTCGGTGGCTGGGTGGATGATGTCATTCAGTACATCTACACGGTGCTCAATTCCATTCCGGGCGTGTTGCTCATTGCCGCAGCGGTGCTCATGATGCAGGTGTTCATCGAACTGCATCCGGAGTGGTTTTCTACGGCGGCCGAGCGTTCCGACGCTCGCCTGCTGGCCTTGTGCATCATTCTGGGCATGACCAGCTGGACGGGTCTTTGTCGATTGCTGCGCGGTGAAACACTCAAGCTCCGGGAACTCGAGTATGTGCAGGCGGCCCGGGCCTTCGGCGTGCCGACAGTCAAGGTGTTGATGCGGCACATCCTGCCCAACCTCATGCACATCGTCCTGATTGCGATGGTGATGGATTTTTCCGGGCTGGTGCTGGCCGAAGCCGTGCTCTCGTACGTGGGTATTGGCGTCGATCCGAACATGGCCAGTTTTGGCACCATGATCAACGCCGCCCGCATGGAGCTGGCGAGAGACCCCATGGTGTGGTGGTCGCTGGCCGCCGCCTTTGTCTTCATGTTCGTGCTGGTGCTGGCCGCAAACCTGCTGGCTGATGTGGTCCGGGATGCCTTCGATCCGCGCGGGTAAGTGCGAGGCCGTGCTCAGGCGAACAGATTGACGCTCGGCGCGCTTTCGTTGATCTTGGTGTAAGCGTTGATGGCTGCGCTCAGCTGACTGGTGGCGCCGTCTGCACCGTTGGCCGCATTGCCTTGTCGAGCCAGCTCCTGCTGCGCCTGTGCCTGCATCTGTGCCGCCTGGGCTGCAACCCGGTAGTCCTGGGCTGATGGGTCGACCGGTGCCATGGCGGCACGTCGAATCTGGTCGGCTTTTCGAATCGTCTCCTCAGGCGTCCGACCGGGCGAGACATCGATCTGCACTTCGCCACCAACGGCATACATCTTGCCATCGGGGCCTTTCACCATATCGAAGTTGGCGCCGCTCTGGGCCAGACCGCCGGATGCTGCCA
Organism: Nitrogeniibacter aestuarii; assembly: GCF_017309585.1. Taxonomy (NCBI): domain Bacteria; kingdom Pseudomonadati; phylum Pseudomonadota; class Betaproteobacteria; order Rhodocyclales; family Zoogloeaceae; genus Nitrogeniibacter; species Nitrogeniibacter aestuarii. The sequence goes on from NZ_CP071321.1 coordinate 2,294,632, forward strand.
GATGGGCCGCCTCGTGGGCACGCACCCGGGTGTCGGTGGCGGCCAGTTCTTCGACTGAGGGCCCGCTCGACATCGCCTTGTCTGCGTCCTCGTCCGCCTGGCGGGCACTGCGCGCGGGTGCCGCCGCCCGATCAAGGTCGGGGCGGCTGGCGGCAACCTGAAAACTCGCAGCAGAAGCAGTGAGGCTCGAAATCATCACACACCCACGTGGCGCAACGGCACTTGTAGTGAGTCTAGTGACTGATTTTCACCAAAAATAGGGTCAGAGAGGCTTCGATGCGGGAGAAGCTTCAGTCGGATTGCTATCCGCTGCCTTGGCAGGACGGGGTGGAGGCAGAACCTCGCAGAACCATTTGGCGGCCAGGGTCGTGACGGTCTCCAGGGTGCCGGGCTGGCTGAAGCTCTCGTCGGCGCCGCCCACGTCCTGCCAGTGCTTGCTCGCCCTGATGAGGTCAAAGGCGCGACGCACCATGTCGCGCCCCGGGTCGTTGCGACCGACGACCACATGAACCGGCACGGTCACGTTGCCGAGTGGGCCCGCACCGGCCAGATCAAGTCGACCGCCGCGGCAAAACAGGGCATCAAAACCTTCTTCGAGTCGAGCGGCCGCGCGCACGGCAGCGCCGCTACCGGTGCCGCTGCAGAACAGTCCGCGCGCGAGACCGTCGAGCGGCGGTTGATGGTCGACCCAGTCCAGTGCCGATTCGAGGCGTGTGGCAAGCAGTGGCGTATTGAATCGAATGTCCGGGTCGCGCGCTTCTTCGTGCACGGTGAGCAGATCGACGAGGAGTGTGGCGAAACCCGCCGCCTGCATCTGGTGGGTCACATAGGCCTCGCGCGATGTCTCATGACGGCCCGCCGAGGTCTGGGTGACGATGATGAGACCACGCACGTCGGGTGCGTGGGCAAGGAGGGCGCCCAACCAGACGGGGCCAGCGGGCAGGCTCAGTTCGATATTGCGCAACTTCATGCTCATGAGCGGATACGTTACACCTTATCGATTCATGGTGCATGAGCCGAGATTCGAACGGGGATGCGCCGATTGCCGAAGTCCCCCGCGTGTCGATCGAAATGGCCGGCAATGGCATGCCCGCAGTTGCTGCAATGGCCCTCGGGTGTTAAGGCGTAGTGCATGATCTGGTAGCCGTCGCGCACGATGAGCGCGGTGTGGCAGGCAGGGCAAAGGGTCGTGCTGCCTTCGGTGTCGCGAACGTTGCCTGTGTAGACGTAGTGGGCGCCCGCATCCATCGCGATCTGGCGGGCACGCCGGACCGTGGCCAATGGCGTGGCCGGATGGCGATCGAGTTTGTAATCCGGATGAAACGCAGTGAAATGGAGCGGTACATCCGGCCCCAGTTCCCGAACCACCCAGTCGGACAGGGCGCGCAGTTCATCATCGCTGTCGTTTTCACCGGGGATGAGCAGCGTCGTGATCTCGAGCCAGACCTTCGTCTCATGTCTGAGCCAGTACAGCGTGTCGAGCACGGGCGCCAGATGCGCCCCGGTCAGCTTGAAATAGAACGCTTCCGAGAAGGCCTTGAGGTCGACGTTCGCAGCGTCGACATGGCGAAAGAAGTCGTCTCGTCCCTGACCATGGATGTAGCCTGCCGTGACTGCAACCGTCTTGATGCCGCGTTGGTGACACGCGTCGGCCGTGTCGATGGCGTATTCGGCAAAGATCACCGGGTCGTTATACGTAAAGGCAACACTGCGACAGTCGTGGTGGGCAGCGGCGCTCGCAATGGCGTCCGGGGTGGCGGTGTCCATGAGGCGGTCCATGTCGCGCGATTTGCTGATATCCCAGTTCTGACAGAACTTGCAGGCAAGATTGCACCCCGCCGTGCCGAAGGACAGCACCTTGCTGCCCGGATGGAAATGGTTGAGCGGCTTCTTTTCGATGGGGTCGATGCAGAAACCGGAACTGCGGCCCCAGGTCGTCAGCACCATTTCGCCCCGGTCCATCTGACGGACGAAACAGGCGGCGCGCTGACCTTCATGCAGGCGACAGGTGCGCGGACACAGATCGCACTCGATCCGGCCGTCGTCGAGTCGATGCCAGTAGCGGGCCGGGTGACGGGTTTCAGGCGCAGTCATACGACACCTCCTAAACCACAGATGGCGGCGGGCCAGCCCAAATCAAGCCTGAGGGCGTGCCGCTGAACGCTCGCTCTCCTTCCATTTGCGCACTGGATAGGTGGCGATCATGATGCTGCTGGACCAGAAGTCGGGCGGGAGCCCGGCCTTCTGCTTGAGTGCCGCGAGAAAGTCGCCCGGTGCCGGTATCTGTTCCCAGACCTGAGGCAGGAAGGTGGCCTGGCCACGGCAACCGTTGAAAAGGATCACGCCGTCTTCGCCGGGGCGCAGCCGGGCAATGACGTCCGATTCGCTCGTGGCCTCAAGAAAAGTCGACGCACCGATGAGCGAGACTTCGATGCGGATGTCCGGCCACTCAGCGGCACTCACCGGCGGGAAGCGCGGATCGCGAAAGGCGGCGTTGCAGGCATTGATCGCGACGTCATCGGCCAGGGAACGGGTGGGCTTCAGGCTGCCGATGCACCCCCGCAACTGCCCGTGCTCGGTCAGTGTCACAAAGGTCGCGCCGCGTTCGCTCATGTCTTCATCCGCACACGGTGCCGAGGCAAGCCGGAGCTCGTGTTCAATGGCCCGGCGTGCGCGTGCGAGCAGGCGATCACCCAGGGCGTCCTCAGTGTGAGACATGCGGGCGCTCCTGGCAGAAGGCAATACTGGTGTATCCGACCACGCGATTGCGGTCACCCGAGGTATCGCCCGAATTGCGATGATCGAGCAGCGTCGGGACCAGATGATGTCGCTGGGCCGCGAGCAGCAGGCCGTTGACCGGCAGCGCGCCACAGGCCTGTTCGAAATTCAGCTGCGGCTGGAGCCGGAGGATTTCCTCCACCGTGGCCTGATCGCGCCAGTTGGCCTGGTGATAGGGCAGGTAGTGCGACAGGTCCGACGAGATGACGATCAGCGTTTCTTCCTGCCCCCAAAGCGTCTCGAGCACATCGGCAACGCGACCGGCCGTGGTCCGCCCCACCAGCAGCGGCACCACAGTGATGTGTTCGAGCACGGTCTGAAGGAACGGCAGCTGCACCTCCAGTGAATGTTCGAGGGCGTGGGCCGCTTCATCCACGTGGATGTCAGGCGCGAGTTGAAGTTGCTCCCAGGCCGTTCTGTCGAGGCTGATTTCGCCCAGCGGCGTTGCAAAGGTCTGGGAGGCGGGCAGGGCAAAACCGTCGACCGGCTGGCGGTGCGCAGGACCGAGCAGCACGACGCGACGATAGAACGGCGCGGCGCCGCGCAAGGACGCGTAGGCACTGGCGGCGATGGGGCCGGAGTAGATGTAGCCCGCATGTGGCACGATCACCGCCTTGGGCCAGTGGACCTTTTCCAGCGGCATGGCTGCATTGAGCAGATCGCCGATCATGGTGTTGAGCGCACGCGGATCGGCGGGATAGAAGGCGCCGGCGACGGCCGGGCGGCGGATGGATGCGTTCGCCATGAATCCCCCTGAGCGACTGCGGGAAATGATGATTGAAGTATACGCCTATGGGCCAAGCCCGACCCAGGCGAGACCGCCCGCGATGCCGAGTCCGACCGGTGCCATTCCGAGCATCACCCGCTTGGTCAGCGGGCGCCCGCCAATGAAGCTGGCCATGCCGGCCTTGAACGCCAGATTCGAGATCATGGCCAGTCCGGCGGCGGTCACCGTGGGGTGGGCTGCCAGGCGCTCTAGCGAAAAGAGCCGCAGGCTCGAGAGCGTGATCGCATCGACATCGGTCAGGCCGGACGCGAGTGCCACCAGATAGAGCCCCTTGTTGCCGACGGCTTCGGAGAGCCAGGCGGATATGAAAAGCACGACACCGTAAAGGCCACCGAAGGTGAGGGCGGCGCGCAGCTCCATCGGGTTCTTGGTGTCCGGGACCGGGCTGTCGCTCTTCTGGCGCAGGTCGCGCCAGTTCAGTGCCAGCGGGATGACGCCAAGCGCGAGCCCGGGTGCCACCACGCGGACGATCAGCGGCAAGAGTTCCGGCGCCAGTACCGCCGCTACGATGGCGACCCGGATCACCATGACCAGGTTTGCCTGAAGGATCACCAGCGCAGCGGTCGGACTGAACTCCGGCCGTTCTTTCGCATCCCGGGCAAAGACCAGCGTGGTGGCCGTGCTCGACACGAGGCCGCCAAAGATGCCCACGATCGGGGCGCCGTAACGATTGCCCACGAGTTTGAGTGCCGCATAGCCAGCCAGGCTCACACCGGCAATGAGCACGACCATCAACCAGACCTGATAGGGATTGAGTGCGCCGTAGGGGCCGAAATCCTCATTGGGCAGCACGGGCAGGATCACCAGCGAGAGCACGCAGAACTGGAGGATGGAGGTCCAGTCCCGGGGGGTGAGCTTCGCGGCCCATCCGCGCAAGGTGGTCTTGAAGTACAGCAGTACGGTGGTGCCCACCGCGATCATGATCGCCAATTGCTGATAGCCGGACCACACCATGAAACCGAGCAGGTGACACAGAAGCAGGGCCACCACGGTGGTGGTACCGGGGTCGAGCGGATCGGGGCGTCGCATGTAGGCCGCGATGATCATGACCCCGACCAGCAGTGTGCCGACCAGCAGCGGCCAGACAGAGTCCGTCACACTGGCGAGCAGCCCGTTGAGGGCACCATACAGGCCGACCAGGGCAAAGGTGCGCAGGCCGGCGCGTGCCGACGGGCGTTGTTCGCGCTCAAGGCCCATGAGCAGGCCGATACCGACGGCCACGGCGATGGCCTTGATCTGAGCCGGGTCGATGGAAAGCTCGGGATTCATGCCTGTATTCTACGCCGCCGAGATCTCCGCCATGCGAGGCGCGCCAAGCAGGTAGAATCGCACTCCATCATGCAAAGCAAACGTCACCGTCACTACGCGCTGGTTCCGGCGGCAGGAGCCGGCAGCCGCATGGGCAAGGAGATACCCAAGCAGTATCTCGATCTGCTCGGCGAGCCCCTGTTGCGCCACACCTTGCGCACCCTGTGTCAGGCCCCGATGATCGACCGGGTCTATGTCGTGCTCTCGGTGGGCGACCCGATCTGGAACGAGCGCGACTGGAGCGATCTGGGCGAGAAGCTTCACCCGCTCTACGTGGGCGGGGCGACTCGCGCCGACAGTGTGCTCAATGGTTTGCGTGCGATTCGTGGCGATGCAGGTGACGGCGACTGGATTCTGGTGCACGACGCAGCGCGTCCGTGCCTGGCGCAGTGGCATATCGACGCGCTGATTTCGACGCTCGATGACGATGAAGTGGGGGGCATTCTCGCCGTGCCGGTCGCCGACACGCTCAAGCGCAGCAATGGTCATGGCCGTGTTGAAAAGACGGTGCCACGAGACAGCCTCTGGCAGGCACAGACGCCGCAGATGTTCCGGTACATCATGCTACGCCGCGCCCTCGAAACCGCGCGAGAAGTCACTGACGAGGCCAGCGCCATCGAAGCTGCCGGATTGCATCCAAGGCTCGTTCAGGGCGATACCACCAACTTGAAAGTCACCTATCCGCTTGACCTCCATCTGGCTGAGTGGATCTTGAAGAATCGGGAGGCATAGGCCGTGTCATCGGGATTTCGAATCGGGCAGGGGTTTGACGTGCACGCCCTGGTCAGCGGCAGGCCGCTCATCATCGGCGGTGTGACCATTCCTTACGAGAAGGGTCTGCTCGGGCACTCGGACGCCGATGTGCTGCTCCACGCCATCACCGACGCCTTGCTCGGCGCGGCCGGGTTGGGTGATATCGGTCGGCATTTTCCGGATACCGATCCTGCCCATGCCGGGGCCGACAGTCGCAAGCTCTTGCGCGAAGCCATGGTCAGTGTGCGGCAGGCGGGTTTCAGAGTGGGCAATGTCGACGCGACCGTGATCGCCCAGGCGCCCAAGCTGTTGCCGCATGTGCCGGCCATGGTCGCGAACATCGCCGCCGATCTCGACGTGACCGAGGAGTGCGTCAACATCAAGGGAAAAACGACCGAGCGCCTCGGCTTTACCGGACGCGGAGAGGGCATTGCCGCGCAGGCTGTGGCGCTGTTGGTGCGCGACGACATCGCCGATGAGCGAGGCGCCTGAGCGGGTTCGGGTTTTCTTTGCGCTGTGGCCCGACGCAGCTACGGCTGATGCGCTGGCCGCGCTGACCGAGCTGGCGGCACCGCCTTCGGCGCGTCGCATGCGGCCCGATACGCTCCACATGACACTCGCCTTCGTGGGCGACATCGAGGCGACGCGACTGCCAGCGGTACTGTCAGCGGGGGATGCCGTCGCCTGGCCGGCCTTCGACATGACCGTCGATCGCCTGGCCCTGTGGGCACACAACCACATTTTCTGGGCGGGGCTCTCGCACGTTCCCGATGCCCTGGTTGATCTTTCCAGCGCGCTCGGACATGCCCTGAGCGCACATGGTATTGCCCTGCCGGATCGTCCCTTCATGCCCCATGTGACGCTGGCGCGCAAAGCCGATTCGCTGTCGGGATCGGGCGCGATCGAGCCGATTGACTGGCATGTCGACCGCGGCGTGCTGGTGCGTTCGATGCGTACCGCCTCGGGAGCCTGCTATCGGGTGCTCAAGCAATGGGGATCTGCCGGCTGAGCCTGGCGAAAAAAAGGGCGCCCGAAGGCGCCCGAGTGCTGGGTTGCGGGGGAATCAAAGGCAGATGCAGTTGCCCAGGCGTTCTGCCAGGAGCGGTTCTGCTGCCTTCGTATAGTCTTTTTCCACTCGTGCGCTGACGAGCTTCTCTGTGCCTCCGTCCATTTGCGCGTTCAGCATGCCCATGAAGTTAGGCGGTGCCACCAGAATCGCGCGACCGAATTTTTGCTTCGTGCGGCCCTTGTAGAACTCTTGAGCGAGTTCCTGGGCGAATGCGCGAGCAGCCTGTTCCTTGGGCAGCCGGTGAGACTCGTATCCTCCACCTGGAGACGACTGGATGGCGCCGGGACGGTCGGTGACCAGGTCCCGGTTCATCTGACGACTTTCGGGGTGAATCAGCTCTTTGACCAGCTTCAGCCCCTTGTTGGGGCCGTAGTTCGCGTAGAGCTTTGCCAGGCTGGCATTTGCAACAAGGATCCAGGTAATAGCCATTCTTGTTCCTCCGATACGGATTGGAGTGGGATGCCGTCGACACACGCCTCCCGGACCCGGGGGACGAGCGACAGCCTTTCCAGCGTAGGATGCCCCTGCTCGAGGTGCCAAATCGACGAAGGGGATTTCGGTCGGCCCGACCGGGTCTATGGTGCTGCTGCGTTGCAGCAAGTTCAGTCCTGACGCAAGCTGCGACGGCGCACGCCGTTCGTCAGATGAAATGTAACGACCCTGTCATGTTGCTCGATCTCCACGGCACTCAGAAGATCCCGAGCGCGAGACCTTCGGCCATTGCCTGGCCCAACTGGCGACAGGCATCGAGATCGTCTTCCGTGAGCGTGCCACGCGAGATGAAAGCGGGGCTGATTTCCTTCCAGCCGTAGCCGTTGGCGATGCGGCCGATTTCGCGCACGGCGTTGGTCCCGTCGTTTCCGGCGCTCACAAAGACCGCGTAGGGCAGGCCATTGAGCTTGTTTTCAAGCGGGTAGTAGGTCCGGTCGAAAAAATCCTTGAGCGCGCCGGACATGTAGCCGAAGTTCTCGGGGGTACCCAGCAGCAGCGCGTCACAACCGGCCAGATCATCTACGCCAGCGTCAAAGGCACGCAGACACCGCAGGTCGATTGCGTCGACTTCGCTTGCGCCCGCGACCACGGCATCCGCCAGGCGCGCCGTGTTGCCGCTTTGCGAATGGAACACGATGAGCAGCGTGCGTCGCTCACTCATGAGAACACGCTTGTGCCCCGCGCAGGATCAACACCATAGAACGCAGCGAGTTGCCGATAGACCTCGGGATACGCGTCGAGCAGTTGCTGCGGCCGTTCGAAGAAGACTTCACTGGCCACCGCGAAGAACTCTGCCGGATGCTCACTCGCATAGGGGTCGAGTGCGGTGGGGTGATCGTGATCCACCCGATGGCATAGATCGTCATAGGCGGCGCTGAAAGCGCTGGCCCATGCTTCGCGCGACATGTCGCCGGGCAGCGGTGGGTAACCGTCCGCCTGGCCGTTGAGCATGTCGAGGGTATGGGCGAATTCATGGATGAGCACGTTCACGCCGTCAGCGGCGCCATCGCCATTCCAGCTGACCACGACCGGGCCACCGTGCCAGGCTTCGCCCAGCAGGGGGGTTGCCTGGTCGTGCACGATGCCATCCTCGTCCATGACCTCACGTTCAACCACGAAATCGCCCGGATAGACGACGATCCCGACCCAGTGTCGATAGCCGTCCAGGCCCAGACGCAGAATCGGCAGGGACGCCTGAAGCGCAATGGAGAGCATGATCTCGTCGCTGAGCGCCATGTCATGGGCGCCATGGAACTGTTTCTCATGCAGGAATTCGCGTGCCAGTTCGCGCAGGCGCGCACGCGCCGGACCGGGCAGGTAAGACAGCCATGGCAAGGACGACTCCACGCGCTCGAACAGCGCGGGTGTCAGCGCAGCCGAGTCCGTGTCGTCGTGCCCGCCAAACCAGCGTTGGAAGGTGTCGAGCATGTGTTTTCTCAGGCGGTGTGCTTCACCCGGGTGGTCATCCAGATGCCGCACATGATCAGGCCGATGCCCACCGCGTGGAAGGCCTTGGGGTTTTCGCTCAGGAAGATCATGGACAACACGGTACCAAAGGCCGGCATCAGATGGATGAACAGTGAGCCACGGTTGGGGCCCACCATGACCACGCCGCGGTTGTAGAACACGTAGCCGAGAAAGCCGGGAAATATCGCGGTGTAGGCAATGGCGGCAAAGTTGGTCGCGCCCGGCTGGATGAACTTGCCCTGGCTCATCTCCCACGCCCAGAGGGGCCCGAGAATCATCACGCCGACCACGGTCATGGCGCACAGCATCAACATGGGATCGACACCTTTGGGGCGCCAGTGGAGCGCCACCGTGTACAGCCCCCAGTCGAGCACGGCCAGCAACATCCAGAAGTCGCCCGGATTGAGCTGAAGACCCAGCAGGGTTTCGAGGTGCCCGCGGGAGACGATCACACTCACGCCCAGAAGCGATACGACCACGCCAAGGCCTTCGAGCCGATGCATGCGTCGCCCGATCATGAACCGGGCCAGCAAAATGGTGGCGACCGGAATCAGCGAGTTGAGCATGGTGGCGTTGATGGCCGTGGTGTACTGGAGCGCCAGATACGCGAAGGTGTTGTACCCGCCCACCCCTAGCGCGCCGAGAAAGACCACCGGCTTCCAGCCGGCCCGAAGTGCTCGCCACTGGGTGCGCCAGTGCGGCAGCGCGAACGGGAGAATCAGGAGAAACGCCAGCGACCATCGCCAGAAGGCCAGGCCGATGGGCGGAACCCCCTCCCTGACACTGCGGCCAATGACCATGTTGCCCGCCCAGAATAATGCCGTTAGGGTGAGAAGCAGGTATGGTCGATCGAAGAGGCGGCGCATTGGGGCTCACTGGAAAACGTGGATTTTTCTGCGCGGCGCACAATGTGTCACGGCGCAGCTTTGACGAAGCGCGATTATCATGTGTCTGGTGAGAGTGGAACAGTAGGAAAACCCCCAGCATGGTCTCGGTGACACACGCGCTTGCCAGCGACGAAGACGCCCAGTTGGTGATTGACCGCCTCTGCGAGGGGCTCGGCTCGGACGACGCGGTTCGTGTCGCTCGAGCCGTTGAGGCGATGCGCACGCACTATGGCGACTCGACACTGGGCACGGGGGAAGAGACGTTTCAGCACGCCTTGGGCGTGGCCCTGATCACCGTGTCGCTCAAGATGGACGCCGAGGCGCGGATCGCTGCATTGGCCTTTGCGCTGCACGCCGAGATGGACAACGCCACCGAATACCTCGAAAAACACTTCGGTTCCCGGGTGGCACGGCTGGTCAATGGCATGCATCGGCTCAACGGCCTGCGGGTGATCACCCGCCGCACGGCAACGGCCATGGCACCCGAAATGCGCTCCCAGGCAGAGACGCTGCGCAAGATGCTGCTTGCCATGGTCGAAGACATTCGTGTGGTGCTGCTCCGCCTGGCCTCGCGTACCCAGACGCTGCGCTTCTACGCCAACAACGACTGCGATGCCCGCCGCGATGTTGCGCGCGAGAGCCTGGATATCTACGCACCGCTGGCCAACCGGCTCGGGGTGTGGCAGCTCAAATGGGAGCTGGAGGACCTGTCATTCCGCTTCCTGGAGCCCGACACGTACAAGCGCGTGGCAAAGATGCTCGACGAGCGTCGGGTGGAGCGCGAACAGTTCATCTCCGACGCCATCCGCACGCTGGGTGAAGAGACCCGCAAGGCCGGTATCGTGGCCGAGGTGTACGGTCGCCCGAAGCACATCTACAGCATCTACAACAAGATGCGCTCGAAGAAGCTCGACTTCTCGCAGCTCTACGATGTTCGTGCCCTGCGCGTACTGGTGCCGGAGGTCAAGGATTGCTATACGGTTCTTGGTATCGTGCATCAGATGTGGACGCCGATCGCCAACGAATACGACGACTACATCCTCAAGCCCAAGGGCAACAATTACCAGTCCCTGCACACGGCGGTCATGGCCGGCGACGGCCGCGCACTCGAGGTGCAGATCCGCACGCATGACATGCACCGGCATGCCGAATACGGCATCGCCGCTCACTGGCGCTACAAGGAAGGCTCCGGTGCAGGCGGCAGCGCCTACGACGAGAAGATTGCGCTGCTGCGCTCGCTGCTGTCGTGGCGCGACGAAGTGACCGACGCCGATCAGTGGGAAGAGAAGTACCGCAGCGCGTCCATGGACGACACCATCTACGTGATCACCCCGCAGGGGCGCGTGGTGGATCTGCCGCGTGGCGCGACCCCCATCGATTTTGCCTACACGCTGCACACCGAACTGGGGCATCGCTGCCGGGGGGCCAAGGCGGACGGTCACCTCGTACAACTGAACAAGCCACTCGAAAGCGGCCAGACCGTGGAAATCACGGTGGCCAAAGAGGGCGGGCCGTCACGAGACTGGCTCAATCCCAATCAGAACTACGTCGCCACCGGCCGTGCGCGACGCAAGATCAAGCAGTACTTCAGCCAGATGGAGCAGGGCGAGCTGCTCGAACGCGGTCGCCATGTCATCCATAAAGAGCTGCAGCGCGAAGGGCAGACGCAGACTAATATCGAAGGCCTTGCCACGCGTATGGGTTTCAAGACCGTCGACGCCATGTACATGGCCGCCGCGCGTGGTGATGTCGGCCCGCGCGCGGTCCAGGTCGCCTTGCAGGGGCCCGAGACGGTTGAAGCGCCATCGGATGACGAGGTGGTCATCGGGCGCGCACGCAGCGGCAAGGGAGATGAAGACATTCTCGTGGTCGGGGTGGGCAAGCTCATGACCTCGCTGGCGCGCTGTTGCAAGCCGGCACCCCCGGACTGCATCGAGGGCTTCGTCACGCGCGGGCGCGGCATCTCGGTCCACCGGGTCGATTGCCACGACTTCAAGATCATGTCCCGGCGACACCCGGAACGGGTCATTCCCGCGGCCTGGGGCGGGCAGGCATCTGCGCCGTCTCACCGCTATCCGATTGATCTCGTGGTCCACGCAACCGACCGTCAGGGTCTGCTGCGCGATATCACCGATGTCCTCTCCAGAGAACATCTGAACGTCATCGCGGTGAACACACTGACGAAAAAAGGAAAAGCGAAGATGCGCTTTACCGTCGAGGTGGGCGGGTCGGAACAGATCCAGCGAGCGATCGCCCTGATCTCGGAAGTCGTCGGCGTAGAGCAGGCCCAGCGGGCCTGAATGCGCGTGGGTTGCCCGGGTTCTTGAGACCCGGGTTCGACCAACAAAAAACCCGCAGAGCCAGTAGCCATGCGGGTTTTCATGCTTCTCGAAAGTGGTGGGCGGTACTGGGATCGAACCAGTGACCCCTGCCGTGTGAAGGCAGTGCTCTACCGCTGAGCTAACCGCCCACTCGAGAAGAGCGCGCATTGTAGGTGGCATCGTGGGGCGCGTCAAGGGGGATTGGGGATCTTTTGGCGTAGAATACGCGCTCGATTTTCTGAGTCCGGATTCCAAGCACCATGACTTCCGCCAAGCCCTCGACCATTCGCACCCGGTTTGCCCCGAGCCCGACGGGATACCTCCATATCGGTGGCGCACGCACTGCGCTGTTCTCCTGGGCCTTCGCCCGCCACCACGGGGGACAGTTCGTACTGCGTATCGAGGATACCGACCTGGAACGGTCAACGCCGGAAGCGGTGCAGGCCATTCTCGACGGCATGGCCTGGCTCGATCTGGACCATGATGAGGGTCCCTTCTATCAGATGCAGCGCATGGATCGCTATCGCGAAGTGATTGGCGAGCTGCTCGACAAAGGCCTGGCATACAAGTGCTACGCCTCGCCGGAGGAACTTGACGCCATGCGTGAAGAGCAGCGGGCACGTGGCGAGAAGCCGCGCTACGACGGTCGCTGGCGTCCGGCACCCGGCAAGACCTTGCCGGACGTCCCCGCGGGTGTGGATCCGGTCATCCGTTTCTGCAACCCGACCGAGGGCAGCGTGGCGTGGGACGACCTGGTCAAGGGGCGGATCGAGATTTCGAACGCAGAAATGGACGACCTGATCATTGCGCGCCCGGACGGTACTCCGACCTACAACTTCTGTGTGGTGGTGGACGATTGGGACATGGGCATCACGCACGTGATCCGAGGTGACGATCATGTGAACAACACCCCGCGCCAGATCAACATCCTCAGAGCGCTGGGTGCCGAGGTGCCGCAGTACGCGCATCTGTCGATGATCCTGGGAGATGATGGTCAGAAGCTCTCCAAGCGCCATGGTGCCGTCAGCGTCACCCAGTATCACGACGACGGATATCTGCCCGAAGCGGTGATCAACTATCTGGCCCGTCTGGGCTGGAGCCACGGCGACGACGAAGTCTTCTCCCGTGAGCAGTTCATCGACTGGTTCGATCTGACCAACATCACGCCGTCGGCGGCCCAGTTCAATACCGAGAAACTCAACTGGCTCAATGGCCTGTACATCAAGCAGTCCAGCGATGCGGCGCTGGCGGCGGACGTATCGAGCCGTCTGGCGCGGCGACAGGTCAATCCGGAAGACGGCCCGTCGCTCGACGCATTGATGGGGCTGTACAAGGATCGCGTGGCCACGCTCAACGAACTGGCCGATGCGGTTGAGGCGTTCTACGTCGATGTGCATCCCGCGCAGGATCTACTCGACAAGCACGTCACCGACGAAGCCCGGGCAGCGTTGCGTGACCTGTGCGAGGCCTTCAGGTCGATCGAATGGGTCAAGGAAAGTCTGAGCGCCGCCATCAAGGAGGCCATGAAGAGCCACGGGCTCAAGATGCCGCAAGTGGCCATCCCCTTGCGTGTGTTGCTGGTGGGGCAGCCGCAGACCCCATCGATCGATGCGGTGCTCGAGGCCATGGGGCGCGACCGGGTGCTCGCCAGGCTGACGCCTTACCTGGCGTGACAGAAAGGGGCGCAACGCGCCCCTTTTTCATGACCTCGGCCAGAGTGCCTCAGCTGCGGTCCGTGGCTGCCTTGCGTGCCTTGCGTAGCACAAAGCGCCCCGGGTCGATGCTGTCCCGCAGGTCGGTTTCCAGCGCCCAGGGATCACCATTCAATTCGCTTGCCAGCTGGTCGGCCACGATGGCGGACCAGACAATGCCGCGCGCGCCAAAGCCGGAGAGTGCATACAGCCCGGGCATTCGCTCGATCACATCGAGCGTGGCGTCTGATGCATAGTCGCCGGGCACCGGTACGCCGCCTGCGATGGGCAGACGATCGGGCGAAACCGGCCTGAACCCGACGCGCCCGGCGCCATCGGTCGGTGGCAGCGTATCGCCAAAACCCGGGAGCATGTACTCAAGCTTCTCCATGTTTTCGGCATGTTCATCTGCCCGCAGCTCGGTGCCGTCGTCGTCGACGATGAAGGTGGCGCCAGCGCACCGCATGCCGTTGAAGGCGGGTGTGACATAACCCTGCCGACAGACCACCACGTGGGGCGGGCTGGATGCGGCGGCGGGCAGGTGGCTGACCTGGCCGCGCGCGGCACGCACCGGCAAGGAGGCTGAGTCCGGAAAGCTTCGGATACCGACGCCGTTGGCGAGGATCAAGACCGGGGCATGGGCGATGCGCACGCCATCCTCAGCCATGAGCACCCATTGGTCGTGCTCGCGGACAATGTCGTGGATGTGCATGTCAAAACGGCACTGTATGTTGGCCTGGTGCAGGTTGGCCCGGCATACGCTGGGCGGATTGACCCAAGCCCCGGACGGAAACCACCAACCGCCGGCCGGCAGTGGCCAGCCGGCAATGTCGCTGGCCCGGGATGCACTGATGAATTGCTGATACGCCACCGGGGCCTGGTGTGCCTCGACGACCGCTTTCTGCCGTTCGGCGTGCGCTGCGTCGACGGCCAGATGCAGGACGCCCGTTGCGCCCCAGTGGGCCGATACGGCCTGCGCATCGAGCCACTCCAGATGACGGCGGCCCGCCAGACTGCCGGCCCGGGTCAAGCGGGAGATGCGGTTGTCGTCCAGACTGGGCAGCGGGCGCAAGACGCCGGCGTGATTGCCCGATGCGCCGTGCCCGGGGCCTTCGGCCTGGTCCACGACGGTGACCTTCCAGTCGAGCCGTGCCAGCCGGTTGGCAATGCTCGTTCCGGCAATACCTGCGCCCACAACAATCGCACTTCGCTCGGCCGGCGCAGGCGCCGGTGTGGCCTGACCAACGAATCGTCCCACGAGCATTTCACGCTTGCCCGCGTAGCCGGGGGCTTTTTCGAGATCGAAATGCGCGTAGGCCAGGTGTCGGCGTACCTGACCGGACACGGACCAGGTAGCGAGCGTTGCGTCGGGCGCGGCAAGTGCTGCGAGTTGGTGGCAGACCCGCTCGGACCACAGGTCCGGGTTCTTCGCAGGCGAAAAGCCGTCGAGGTAGAAGGCGTCTGCGCGTGCATGTACGCGCCCAAGGCCATCGACTGCATCGCCAAGGTAGAGACTCAGGATGACGCGGTCAGCATCAAGGGAGAGACGGTGCAGGCCCGGTGTCGCCAACGGCCATTGGCTGCACAGTTGATCCGACAAAGGCTTCAGCGCAGGAAACGCCTGGTGCGCGCGTGCCAGATCTGCCGCACTGAAGGGGTGCTTTTCAAACGAGACGAAGTGCAGCCTGTGGGGGCGCGCCGGATCGTGGCGCCACGTCTGCCAGGTGGCGAGAAAGTTGAGTCCGAGCCCGAAGCCCGTTTCCACGATGACGAAGCGGTCGCGGCCTTGCCAGCGCCCCGGCAGGCCATTGCCCGCCAGAAATACGTGGGCGGCCTGTCCGAGTGCGCCCTGATCGGTGTGGTAGACATCGCCGAACCGTGACGACCAGGGGGTGCCGTCTTCGGCGAATTCGAGAACCGCAGGTTCGATACGCTCGAACATGTTGGCGCCTCAGTGCAGGGTCGGCGTGGCGTCCGGTGCGCCCTCGGTGCTCTCGTTCACCGCGAGGGCGTCGAGGTCGAGGTCCCATCCCGCTTTGTCCACCGTGGCGCGGATCATGGCGCAGAAGGCCTGCATCAGGTCCTTGTCGCAATCGAAGCTGACCTTGCGAGCCTTGATTTCACCCAGCGAGATACGACAGGCAGGACCATCGATGGGCTGGAGACGACTTTCCATGGCCAACACGGGTGCCAGCCCCAGCGGATGAGACAGATCGTCACCCTGATAGGGCTCGGTGAAGCTGCCGGCGCCCAGATCCTGAGGCGGCGCGGCATTCGATGGGGCCGGGGAGGCCACGATCGGTTTCGGCGCGTCGGCACCACCCAGATGCCCATTGAGCATTTTCTGGAGATAGGGCCAGAGGGCCTTGATCAGGCGTCGCGTGAGTGCGACAAGAATCTCTTCCCGTTCGGCTGTCGAGATGCGTAGGAGGAGCCGGTCCTCCCGCGCGTCGAACGAGACCTGCAGCTGTTGAATCTGCATTGCGTTGCGGCTTACTCCGGACGCATCTGCGGGAACAGGATCACGTCCCGAATGGCAGGGCTGTCGGTCAACAACATGACCAGACGGTCGATACCGATGCCGCAACCGCCGGTCGGGGGCATACCGTACTCCAGCGCGCGGATATAGTCGGCGTCGTAGAACATGGCTTCTTCGTCGCCCGCATCCTTGGCTTCGACCTGGGCACGGAAACGTGCGGCCTGATCTTCCGGGTCGTTCAGCTCCGAGAAACCGTTGGCGATTTCGCGCCCGACGATGAACAGCTCGAAGCGCTCGGTGATTTCCGGGTTGGTGTCCGAGGCACGTGCCAAGGGGCTGACTTCAACCGGATAGTCGATGATGAAGGTCGGCTCCCAGGTCTCAGCCTCTGCGCATGCTTCGAACAGTTGCAGTTGCAGGCTGCCCAGGCCACCCGGCTTGATGCTCTCGCCGAAGTCCTTGATCTTCTGCTTGAGGAAGTCGGTGTCCTTGAGCTGCTCTTCGGTAAAGCCGGGGTGATGCTTGCGGATGGCCTCGACGATCGTCAGACGATGGAAGGGCTTCGACAGGTCGAGCACGCGTCCCTGGTATTCGAACACTTCGGTGCCGAGGGCCTCGCGGGCAGAGTGACGGATCAGGCCTTCGGTGAAGTCCATGAGGGTGTGGTAGTTCGCATACGCCTCGTAGAACTCCATCATGGTGAATTCGGGATTGTGGCGCGGCGAGAGGCCTTCGTTGCGGAAGTTGCGGTTGACCTCGAAGACCTTCTCGAAACCGCCCACCACCAGACGCTTGAGATAGAGCTCCGGCGCAATGCGCAGGAACAGTTCCATGTCGAGTGCGTTGTGGTGGGTTGTGAACGGCTTGGCTGCCGCACCGCCGGGAATCGGGTGCATCATCGGTGTTTCGACTTCCAGGAAGCCGGCGTGCACCATGTAGTTGCGGATCGATTGCACCATGCGCGAACGGGCCACGAAGGTGAAGCGTGACTCCTCGTTCATGATCAGATCGAGGTAGCGTTGGCGGTACTTGGTTTCCTGATCGGTCAGGCCGTGGAACTTCTCCGGCAGCGGGCGCAGGTTCTTCGAGAGCAGACGGATTTCCGAACAGTTGATGGTCAGCTCGCCGGTCTTGGTCTTGAAGAGCGTACCGACGGCGCCGACGATGTCACCGATGTCCCAATGCTTGAAGTCGCCATGCACGTCTTCACCGACGCCCTGGTTGCTCACATAGAGCTGGATGCGGCCGGACAGATCCTGGATGGTGGCAAAGCTGGCCTTGCCCATGACGCGCTTGAGCATGATGCGACCGGCCACGCGGACTTCCACCGGCGTGCCTTCGAGCTCCTCACGGCTCTTGTCAGCGTAGAGTTCATCGAGCTTGCGTGCGATGTTTTCGCGGGAGAAATCGTTGGGATAGGCCTTGCCGCTCTCACGCCAGGCGCGCAGCTTTTCGCGGCGTTCGGCGATCAGGTGGTTTTCATTCTGGGCGGGGGTTGAATTGGTCTCGGACATGAAGTGCTCTTGTACGTCGAAAATTGATACGCAGCCCGTTGGCCGCGAGAAACGCGTAATTTTCGCATATCGTGGCGCCAAGGGTGAAAAAGCCTCTATTTATTGGCACAAACGCCGATAACTCAGAAGTCATACTCAGTATACGAGCCCATGAATCTCAACCAGACGCGTGTCATTCTTGATTTGCTCAGCGCCGCCGAACAGATGTCGGCCCGCCGGGACCGGAGTGATCTTTTTCGCGAACTCTGTATCTGGGTGAGGGCGGCGCTGGGTGCCAGCGCCACGCTGCTGTATTCGGTTCGGCCATCGGTCGACGCGCACAGTCTGGTGCCGGTGGGTTGGTCGATCCACGAGGATCAGGGCGGAATGTGGCGCGACAATGTGGCTGAAGGCGCATTGCCTGCCGATCCGTTTCTGGCCTGTGCCATCGATTCGAAAGCCCCCTGGTATCGCGGTACGGGCGTCCATGCGGACCGGGTCGTGCTGCCCGTGTCCAACGGTGAGCGGGTCAGCTGGCTGCTCGAAATCCGCACACTGGTCTCCCCCAGCACCCGCGTTCTGCAAGCCCTGGTGACGCTGGTCAGAACCTTCGAACATCTGATCGCCCTGTGGGAATACGCGAACCTCGACACGCTCACCGGGCTGCTCAATCGCAAGACCTTCGATGACCAGTTCGAGCGCCTGCTGATGCTGGCCGAAAGTCAGCGGAACACCAATCAGGACCGTCGGCGCCGGGAAACCAAGAATCCATGCTGGCTTGCCATTGTCGACATCGACCATTTCAAGCAGATCAACGACAACTTCGGTCACCTGTTCGGCGATGAGGTGCTCATTCGCCTCGCCGATTGCATGCGCAAGGCCTTTCGCACCGAAGACACGCTGTTCCGCTTCGGTGGGGAGGAGTTCGTGGTGATGCTCCGGCATGCGCCCGAGGACGCGGCCGAGTCGATCTTCGAGCGTTTCCGCGCTTCAGTCGAGAATTACGAGTTTCCGCAGGTCGGTCGCGTGACCTGTTCGATCGGCTTGGCCTTCGTGGACGACCGTCTCACGCCCGCTGAACTGCTCGGGCGCGCAGACGAAGCGCTCTATTACGCCAAAGACCACGGCCGCAATCAGGTGTGCAGCTTTGACCAGCTGGTGATGGAAGGCGCACTGAAAATACTGCCCAAGACCACTGCGCAGCAGGACGCCGACATTTTCTTCTGAGCCCGGCGCTCAATCAATCAATCGATCTGACGCTGCAAGACCCCGATGGGCGGTGCCCAGTCGGTGGCTGGCGGCTTCTTGCGCGTCACCAGCGTGAGCTGCGCCGGTGCGAACACGTTGGCGTTGTGCGTCACCGGGGTGGTGATCAGGTACTGGGCACGCGTGGCGCGCAGGAAGGTGCCGACCCGGTCGATGTTGGCCACATCCAGATGGGCGAACGGTTCGTCGATGAAGACGAAGCCCCCCGGACGGGCTTCGTCCATGAGCAGGGCAATGAGCAGGATGAGCGATTTCATCACCTGCTGCCCGCCCGAGGCTTCTCCATCGTTCAGGCCGACGGCCCCCTTGCGGTCGAAATCGAAGCGCACCTCAAGACCGGCGCGTGATAGCGAGGCGTCGTCGTTGTCCAGAATGGGGGCCGGACAATCGACACCGACATGGGCCAGCTCGCCGAGGGCCTTGAGGTTCTTGCCGTACTGACGGACGGTGGCGCGCAGCTTGGCGATGTAGGCAGCGCGGGCTTCGTCAGAATGGCGGCGCGCGGTGGCGCAGTAGCCCTGACGCGTCAGGTAGTCGCGTTCGCGCTGATCGAGATCGTCGAGCAGGCGGTCGCGCAGGGTCAGCACCGTCGCATCGACGACCCATTCTCCGTGCTCCAGCCGCTGGCGCAGTCGCTCGGCCTCGGCACGAGCGCCACGGGCGTCACCGTACCGTTCGCTGAGCGCTTCGATGCCTTCACCTCGCTTCCAGGCCAGCGGCATGCCACGTCGCAGACGACGGTAACGGACGATGCGATTGGCCTGGGCCTGACGGCGGGGTGCGTGGTCGGCGGACAACTCGTTGATGCGCTGTTCATGGGTGGTCAGTTCGCGCTGACGGCGCTCCAGTTCGATCTGGATGCCGCTCAGGCGCTCGCCGACGGCATCGAGTTCGCCCTGAAGATTCGTGCGCGCCTCGATGGCCTCGGTCAACGCGCGTTTGGCGCCGGGCAGGGCATTCTCGGCATCGGCGAAAGCTTCAGCCCGCGCCGCGAGCTGTGGTGCGGCACTCAGGCCGAGCAACTGACTGCGCAAGCCGTTGAGCTGTTCGCGCAGGGCATCCATCTGCGGGCGGATGGGCGAGAGCGCCTTGTCCAGTTCGGCCACTTCGGCTTCGAGTTGCTCGATGCGCACCTGTCGGGCCAGCTCGCCGAAATGGAATTCGCGCGGTCGGCCCAGGTGACGGGCACCGCGACGCTCCCGATGATAGCCGTCGCGGGTGATCCATTCGGCGTCACGAGAGAGGGCGCTGCCTTCGGCGGCGTCTTCGACCCGCTGGATGCGGTTGAGGACATCGGGCAACCAGCGTGGTGCATCATCGGCAAAGCGCACCACTTCAGCCAGCGAGCCACGCTCTGCCGGCGGTGGCGGTTCGCAGTCGGCCACAACGAAGTGGCGGAAGCGCTCGCGCTCGCCCAGGGCCCAGGCCTGATGCCGGTCGCCCGGGTTTTCGAGCAGGATCACGAAACGATAGGGGCGCAGGACCGCCTCGATGGCGGCCTGCCATTTCACGTCGGTCACTTCGATGATTTCCGACAGGGCGCGGTGGGCAATGCCCTCACGCGTCAGCAGCTCGCGAAACGCGCGCACTTCCGGGTCCGTGGGTGCGCCGCGACGCTCGCGCGCGGTGACCAGGGCATCCTTGGCCGTTTCGAACCGGGCGATCAGCTCGCGTTCCTGAGCGCGCAGGGCGGACAGTGCCGCTTCGGCCTGCTCGTGCTCGGCCTCGAGCTTGACAGCGTCGGCGCCGTCTTCACGGGCCAGCAACTCGCGCAGGCGATCGCGCTCGGCAAGCACGCGCTCGATGTCGCGGACCCGGTCGTGGGCTTCCAGATGCGCCTTTTCGACATCGAGAAACCGACTCCGGGCGCGGTTGCGCGCGGATTCTTCATGGGCGCGTTCCGCTTCGACCTGGGTGATCCGGCTTCTGGCCTCGGCCAAACCGCGCTGGCGGTCGCGGCGTTCGCCGTCCATGCTGCGAAGTTGTGTGCGCTCGGCGCTGATGTCGCGACGTAGCTCGTGCGCTTCAAGGCGCGGAATGATCTCGCTATCGAGTGCAGAGACTTCGTCGTTGAGCTGTTTCCACTCCAGAAAACGATCGGCCTCAAGCCGTTTGGCCTCGGCCTGGGCGCGCAGGCGGTCGAGATCGACCCCGAGGCTTTCGAGTTCGCGCTCGGCGTTCTGCTGCTCTTCGCGGGCGATGTCGTAGTTGTCCAGCACTTCCTTGTCGCCGAACACATCGAAGACCAGTTCGAGCAGCGCCTTTGGGGAGTACTCGCACAGCTTGTCGGTGTCGCCTTGCTCCAGCGCCAGCACTTTGGAGATCGCGGGCGTGAGTCCGCCAGCGGCCAGCCGGCTCTGATAGTCGCGCAGGCCGATCCAGTCATTGTCCTGCTCAAGCGCTTCGATGGGCATGTCGCCATCGACGATGGTGTAGTCACGGGTCCATTCCCCGCTGCCCTTGCGAATGCGGCAGGCGAGGGTGACCACGTCGTCCATGCACGGAAAGAACGGTCGTCGGCCGGTGGCGCCGGGCTGGTTGTCGACAGTGGCACGAATCCAGGCAAAGCTGCGGTCGGCGCGGCGCACATAGCGGCGGAAATCGCGCTTGCCGGAACAGCGCAGGGCAAAGAGCGTTCGCAGCGCATCGAGCAGGGTGGTCTTGCCCGAACCGTTGGGGCCCACGATCGTGATGATCTGGGCGTCCAGCGGCAGGGTGAAACGGCGCCAGTAGTCCCAGTGGACCAGTTCAATCTGTTTGATGTGAAACATCGTGTCTCTGTCTCAGCTCGGATGCCAATGAGGGGCGTTCAGTACGCGCCCTCGTCGTCGGCCAGTTCTTCGTCTTCGAGTTCTTCTGCCTGCACCTTGCTGAAGGCGTCATCTTCGGGCACCGGATGGCCGGCATCGGCCAGCACTTCGGCCAGGGTGCCGTGAATGATGCGGTCCGCCATGAGGCGATAGTCCAGCGCCACATCGAGCAAGGGGCCTTCAAGAATCATGTTGTTGCGCCGCTCGATGAAGCCCAGGCGCGCGAGCTTGCCGAGCATGAAGTTGCGCACCTTGGTCTTGCCGCCCAGGCGTGGGCCGAAATCAGCAATGATCGACGCCTCCGACACTGCGGCAGAGACTTCCGCGCCATGTGCAACCGGTTGCTCGGTGGCGAACAGTTCCTCCTGACCTTCGTTGGCCAGGTTCTGCCGGGTGACCTGACGCTCCCGCTTGGGCAGGATGATCAGCGCCCACAGCACCACGAGCAGGGCCACTTCGTCTCGTGTCAGCCCCATGTTGCTGGCCTGGTACTCGCGGCCGGCGCCGAAGGTGGGTTCGAGCGCTTCCGGTGTCAGGCCGACGGCCACATGCGCGGCATACGGGTTGTCGAGCAGATGCAGGCCGACGCTCGCCAGGCGGCTTTCGAGCTCGGCACGGAAGGTTTCGTCCACCAGTGCGCGGCGCACCATCGGGTCTTTGCGCGGCAACCAGCGCTGGGCGATGAGGCGGGCGGTGAGGGCGCGGATTTCGTGTTCCATGGATCGGACTCGACTCGCAGTCAATCGTTAATGTTGGAGGTGCGTGGGCGCACGATGCCACGGGTCATGCGGGCAATCTCGTCGGCGCCCACATCGACCAGCGTGTCCTCGAAGATCACGTCCATCGGGATCTTGAGGAACTCGCCCACCGGGCCTTCTTCGGACGTGCCCGAGGCATCGGCCAGCATGGCCAGCAGCGACATGCGATAGGCCGCATGGTGAAAACCGCCGCCGCCGATCAGGTCGTGCAGCGGGGCGTCTTCCCGCAAGGTGTTCAGACGGCCGGTGAAGTGGGTGAGCAGTCGCAGGTCTTCCTCCTCGGGGCGATCAGCCGCGGGCGCGGCATCGGGCGGCGGCATTTCGACGGACTGCGCCTGGCTGCGTTCGATATCGCACAGGGCGACCTCGGCGCGGTCGAGCAATTCGTGACCACCGGCCAGCAGACGAAGATCGGCCGTGTCGGTGATGGCGTCCTGCGCCATGGCGAGCAGCGTGTCGGCATTCTGCCGGCGCAGCCACAGGCCGACGTCACTGGACGAAATGCCCGAACTTCCGAGCGTGACCCGCTGGGTTTCGATCTTGTTGAGGGCGCGTTGAAACGCAGCATCAACCCGGGCCAGCCGCGATTGCGCCAGACCAATGCGCTGGGCGATACGGGCCACATCGAACGGGGCCTCCGGATCGGCCAGCAACTGGCGCAGGATCTCGGTACCGCGATCGAGCCACTTGCCGTTGGCCGACAGGCGCTGGCGCGATTCGACAATGCGAAACTCCGAGCCGGAGGCGATGGCGTCTTCGAAATGCAGGGTCAGGTCATTGAGCTTGGAGAGCAGGTGTCCGAGCGCTTCGGCATTGACCGAGCCGGTGGCCTGCAGGCCCGCGAGCTGTGCGGTGAGGAAGCCCAGCTCGGCGTCTTCGGTATCGTCGAAGCGCAGCAGCATGCCCAGCGCCGCCACCGCATTCCGGCCCGGGTCGGAGAGGTGGTAGTGACCGTCGTCGCCGAAGCTCAGCAGGTTGTGCTCGCGCAGTCGCTTGAGCACGGTCTCGAGCTTGACCGCATCCAGGTAGGCGAAGCGCCGGCGCAGGGCGTCGGGCGACCAGCGCGGGCTGTCGGTGTCATGGCCGATTTCCCGCAACACCAGCAGGCGCAACAGCACCTCCGCCTCGGTGCCGCGGAAGAGGGAAATGAAGGTGCCGACCACCGGGCGCGCGGCGGCGAGTGCCGACAGTTCCGGCACGTCGTCAGCCACATAACCCGGGGCCAGATAGTCGGCGAAATCCTGATCGGTCATTGCCGAGCGGACGATCAGACGCCTTGCTTCAGGCTGGCTTCGATGAAGCCGTCCAGATCGCCGTCGAGCACGCTCTGGGTGTTGCCGACCTCATGACTGGTGCGCAGATCCTTGATGCGGGATTGGTCCAGCACATAGGAGCGGATCTGGTGACCCCAGCCGATGTCACTCTTGGCGTCTTCCACTGCCTGCTGCTCGGTCTGGCGCTTGCGCAGTTCGAGTTCATACAGGCGTGCCTTGAGCATCTTCCAGGCTTCGTCGCGGTTGCGGTGCTGGGAGCGGTCGTTCTGACACTGCACGACAATGCCGGTCGGCTCGTGCGTCAGACGCACGGCGGAGTCGGTCTTGTTGATGTGCTGACCACCCGCACCGGAGGCACGGTAGGTGTCGGTGCGCACGTCGGACGGGTTGATGTCGATCTCGATCGAGTCATCCACTTCCGGATAGATCACCACAGAGCAGAAGCTGGTGTGACGACGGGCGTTTGAGTCGAACGGCGATTTGCGCACGAGGCGGTGAATGCCCGTCTCCGTGCGCAGGAAGCCGTAGGCGTACTCGCCCGTCACCTTGATGGTCGCGCCCTTGATGCCGGCCACTTCGCCCTCGGATTCTTCGAGCAGTTCGGTCGTGAAGCCCTTGCGCTCGCAGTAGCGCAGGTACATGCGCTCGAGCATGCCGGCCCAGTCCTGCGCCTCGGTACCACCGGCGCCCGCCTGGATCTCGATGAAGCAGGCGTTTTCGTCCATGGGGTTGGAGAACATGCGGCGGAATTCGAGTTCGCCGACCAGTTCCTGCAACTTGGCCATGTCGCCCTCGATCGACTCGAGGGTGTCGTCGTCGTCTTCGGCCTCGGCCATCTCGAACAGTTCGAGCAGATCGTTCGACTGTTGCTCGACTTCATCCAGCGTCAGCACGACGCCTTCGAGCATTTTCTTTTCCTTGCCCAGATCCTGGGCGCGTTGGGCGTCGTTCCAGACCTCAGGGTCTTCTAGCGCGACGTTGACTTCTTCGAGCTTCGATGACTTTTCATCGTAGTCAAAGATACCTCCGTAGTTCCTGCCCGCGACGCTTGAGGTCGCGCAGCGTGTCGGCGATATCGTTGATGCGTTCTGCGTCCATGATTTGGGCTCCGTGAAATCGGCAAAAGCCTTGGATTGTACCCGAAGCAATGCCCCGGCAGGCGCCTCGTCGACGCCGCGGTCCCTATTTGGCGAGGGCGTCGTAGGCGAGCACGTTACCTGCCCCGTCACGGATCGAAGCCAAGGCCTTGTACGCCTTGGCCTGTACTGGATCGGGCAGACGCACAAAGTCGGCTTCGGCTGCCAGCGCATCCCCGTTCATGAACGCCCACAGGAAGAAACGCACGATGTCGCGCCCGGCTTCATGCTCGCCGATCGTGCGCGGCAACAGCACAAAGGTACCCATGGTGATCGGCCAGCTCTCGGCGCCCGGCATGTCGGTGAGGGTCTGGCTGAAATCGCCGGCGGTCTGCCAGGGGCTGTTCATCAGCGCACTGCGAAACGTCTCGGTTGCCGGGGCGACGAAACGACCGTCCTTGTTGCGCATGGTGACGGGCGTCAGATCATGCTTGAGCACGTAACTGTGGTCCACGTAGGTGATGCCACCCGGTGTGCGCTGGAGCGCAGACACCACGCCACCGCTCCCCTTGGCAGTGGCGACGCCCTCGGCCCAGAGGATCTGTTTCCCCGTGCCGAAAGCGTCGCGCCACTGAGGACTGACCTTGGACAGGTAGTCGGTGAAGTTATGTGTTGTGCCGGAGCCATCGGCGCGTGCGACGGGGTGAATCGGCAAGGCTGGCAGCTGGATGTCCGTATTCAGGGCTGCGATGCCCGGCGCATCCCAACGAACGATGTCCCCACTGAAGATGGCGGCGAGCGTCGGGCCATCGAGCTTCAGGCGCACGCCGGTCAGATCGGGAAGATTCACCACCGGCACTGCGCCGGTCACCACAGTGGGCACGAGCACGAGCGACTGTTGATCGAGGACGGTCTGATCCGGCGCGACATCGCTGGCACCGAATTGCACCTTGCGGTCGATGATCCGACGGATGCCTTCCGAGGAGCCCACGGCCTCGTATTCAAGGGCGATGCCGGTCTGCGCCAGAAAGCGCTGGCCCCAGGCCTGATAAACGTATTTCGCTGCAGAAGATCCGGCGCCCCGGATCGGCGCGTCCGAGGCGAACACGATCGCAGGGACTGAAATCAGACAGGTCAGACAAAGCAGGAAACGGAGAGATCTGGGCATACGCGCTGTTTGAGTCACATGAATCGGGGCGCGAAGCTTACATATCATTTATTACAACGAAAGTCTTACAAGCCCGAAGTGCTGACATGGGCGCGACTTGTGCTGCACGGGCCGGCAAGCGATGATCGCGGCAACAATGACTTTACAAGTGCATCAAGTGACTGAACCTGCAGCCCAGACGGTAACCGCTGTCGACCCCGATAACCTGCGCCTGCGTTGCGATCCGGCAGCGCTCGGGGTGACGTCTTCCGGCGCGCTGACGCCCGTCCATCTGGTCCCGGGGCAGGGGCGCGCGACAGAAGCGCTGGATTTCGGTCTTTCTATGCGCCAGCCCGGCTACAACGTGTTCGTGATGGGAGAGCCGGGCACCGGGCGTCATGTGACCGTCTCCCAGATGC
Source organism: Nitrogeniibacter aestuarii (assembly GCF_017309585.1). NCBI lineage: Bacteria > Pseudomonadati > Pseudomonadota > Betaproteobacteria > Rhodocyclales > Zoogloeaceae > Nitrogeniibacter > Nitrogeniibacter aestuarii. Next base: position 2,320,907 of record NZ_CP071321.1, read on the forward strand.
TGAACCGGGTCGCTGCGACCCAGCCGGTACCCCCCGATCTGTGCTACGTGCACAACTTTGATGATGTGTTCTCGCCCAGGTTGCTGAGCGTGCCGGCGGGTGTGGCGTCCCGCTTGCGTAGTGATATGGCCGCCTTGCTGCGGGCCATCGGCCCGGCCGTGGATGCCGCGCTGGGCGCGGAGAACTACACGGGCCGTGTCGAGGCCCTGGAGGCGGCGAACAAAACGCGCGAAGACGCTGCCTTGCGCGACCTGGGCCACGCCAGCGAGAGCGAGGGGCTGTCGCTGCTGCGCACCGCGGAGGGGTTCGTTTTTGCGCCGGTTCAGCAGGGGCGTCCGCTGGAGCCGGAAGCCTATGACGCACTGGATGACGCTGAAAAAGCGCAGATCGAACGCAAGGTGGCCGAATTCACCGCCCAGTTGCAGACCTTGCTCGAGACATTTCCGCAATGGCGCGCCGAGTTGCAGGCCGGGATCGACCGATCCACGCGCGACGCCCTGAGTCCGGCGGTGGATAACCTTCTCAAGCCCCTGATGGCGGCCTACGCCGGCTTGGAGAACGTCCTCGCTTTCCTGCGCGCCGTGCGCGATGACCTGGTCGTGCGTGGTGACGAATGGGTCGACGGCGTGCCGGGTGCCGACGATGGCGAAGAGGATGAGGTGGCACTGCGCTATCACCGCTATCAGGTGAACGTGCTGGTCGATCACTCGGGCCAAACCGGGGCACCCGTGGTCTTCGAGGACAATCCGGGATTTGGCCATCTGATCGGTCGTATCGAGCACGTTTCACGCCTCGGCGGGTCGGTCAGCAATTTCAACCTGATCCGAGCCGGGGCACTGCATCAGGCCAATGGGGGATATCTGGTGCTCGATGCCAACCGCCTGTTTGCCCAGCCCTACGCATGGGAAGGGCTCAAGCGCGCCTTGCGCAGTCGCGAAATCCGGATCGAGCCACCGGCCGAATCGCAAAGCTGGAGCGGCGCGGTCACGCTCAGCCCGGAACCGATTCCCTGCGAGCTCAAGGTGGTGCTGGTGGGCGATCGGGACAGCTTTCACATGCTCCATGAGTTCGATGGGGACTTCCCGGATCTGTTCAAGGTCGTCGCCGACTTCGATGACGACATGCCGCGCAGCCCCGAGAACGAGCACCACTACGTCCGCCTGCTCACGGCCCTGGCGCAGGCTGCCGTTCTGATGCCGCTGACGGCCGATGCACTGGCCCGGATGGTGGAAGAGGGCGCACGGCTGGCGGAAGATGCGCACAGGCTGTCGCTTCAGACCCGTGTGCTGGCCGATCTGCTGCGCGAGGCTGACTACCACGCGCGTCGCGCCGGTGCCGACATGATCGATGCTGAGCATGTGACCGCGGCACTGGCGGCACGCCGCCGACGTTTCGACCGCTATCCGGGGAACGTGCTCGAGTCCATGCTGGATGGCACGGTGCTCATTGCCACCGAGGGGCGGCGCGTGGGGCAGATCAATGCCCTGGTCGTCATCGAGCTGGCCGGCGAGCGCTTCGGGCAGCCTGCCCGCATCACCGCAACGGCCCGGGTCGGCGAGGGTGATGTGGTCGATATCGAGCGCGAAACCGAACTGGGCGGGGCAATCCACTCGAAAGGCGTGTTCATTCTGTCGGCGTTTCTGGCCTCCCGGTTCTCACGCCACCAGCCCCTGTCACTGAACGCCAGCCTTGTTTTCGAGCAGTCCTACGCACCGGTCGAGGGCGACTCCGCTTCGCTGGCCGAGCTGTGCGCGCTCATGTCAGCCCTGGCCGATGTGCCCATTTCCCAGGCCTTGGGGGTGACCGGTTCGGTCAATCAGTTCGGCACGGTGCAGGCCATTGGCGGCGTCAATGAAAAGATCGAGGGCTTCTTCGATCTTTGCGTTGCCCGCGGCCTGACTGGCGAGCAAGGCGTGGTGATCCCGAAGGCGAACATGCGCCATCTGATGTTACGCCCCGATGTGGTCGAGGCCGCGCGCGAAGGTCGGTTCTCGGTGTATGCGGCCGAGACGGCTGACGAAGCCCTGAGCATTCTGACCGGCATGCCGGCCGGGGTGCCCGACATCAAGGGGGTCATCCCGGTACAGACGATCAATCACCGTGTGGCGACCGCATTGGCACGCATGTCGGCAACCCGCCATGGGGAAGGCAGCGAACGTAGCCGCCGGCATCACCACCTGGCGCGCATTCGCTCGTGAGTGACGCGAGCGGCCGGGCGCGCCTGGCTGTTTTTTAAGGATATGGCGCATCACCCGGCCAGGCATCGCATCGCGTCCGATGACGGTCAGGTTCTGACTTGCAGGGCATGGCGGAACACCGAATGGGCCGGTCGATCTCATTGACCGCATGCAGATGCATGCCCGGGTCAGTCTTCGGTGTGTTCGCGCAACAGGGGTTGAATCCGGGCGTAACCGTCCGCAGCAGCTTCCCTGACCCGGGCCTGCATCTCCCGATACACCGAGAGCATCTGCCGGCCCTCGTCGGTGACCCGTGCACCGCCCCCGTGCTTGCCACCGCTGGCGGTGATCACCAACGGGGTCTTGAAGCAGCGGTTCATGTCGTCGACCAGACGCCAGGCGCGTGCATAGGACATGCCCATGGCACGGGCGGCAGCGGAAATGGAACCGTTGTCTGCAATGGATTCGAGCAGCGAGAGCTTGCCCGGCCCCAGGGCGATCGTGTCGTCGACGAATACGCGGACCGAGAGTTTGAGCGTCTGGGTCATGCAGGCTCCAGATGTTCGAGCATCAGCTGGACGGACGACACGCCGTTGTATTCGTTGATCGACAGGCGATACGCAGCGCGTACGGTCGCGGGCGCGGGCTCGGCATGGTTGAAGAAGATGGCATCGAAGCGGGCGTTGCCTTTGCGCAGTGCCAGCTTGAGGTGCTTGTCCTTGAGCAGACGCTGGTTTTCAACGGTGAAGACATCGTCAAAGACGGGCGCCGGGAAACCCTGTCCCCAGATGGACTGCTCCAGCTGGCGGGCCATCTCGAGCGTCATGTAGCCGGACTCAAGCGCGCCGTCGGTTTCGATCCGGCGCGTCAGATCTGCCGGATCGATCAGCGCGGTGACCACCGCGTCGAAGGTCGCCTTGAAACGCTCGAAGTCTTCTTCGCGAATGGTCAGGCCGGCGGCCATGGCATGGCCACCGAACTTGAGAATCAGATCGGGCATCTGCTTGCTGACCAGATCGAGTGCGTCGCGCAGATGCAGGCCGGGGATCGACCGTCCCGAACCCTTGATCTGGCCATCGTCACCGGGCGCGAATGCGATGGTGGGGCGGTGGAAGCGCTCCTTGATGCGACCGGCGACGATACCGATCACCCCCTGGTGCCAGTCGCTTTCGAACAGGCAGATGCTGGCGTGTTCGCCGGGGGTGAACGACTCGAGGCTGAGCAGGGCATCTTCCTGCATCTCGCCTTCGATCGAGCGCCGTTCCCGGTTGAGGCGATCGAGCTCCTGGGCAATATTGAGCGCATGGGCCATGTCGTCCGACACCAGGCATTCGATGCCCAGATGCATGTCGGCCAGTCGGCCGGCGGCATTGAGACGTGGCCCCAACCCGAAACCCATATCGAAGGTGCTGGCACGCGACGGCTCGCGACCGGCAGCGGCGAACAGCGCCTTGACGCCGGCACACATGCGTCCGGCCCGCATGCGCGCAAGCCCCTGGGAGACGAGGATGCGGTTGTTGCGATCGAGGGGCACCACGTCGGCGACCGTGCCCAGTGCGACCAGATCCAGCAGATCCGCCAGATTCGGGCCCTTGCCATCGGCGAAGGCGCCACGTTCGCGCAGTTCGGCGCGCAGGGCGAGCAGCGTGTAGAACATGACGCCGACGCCCGCGAGTGCCTTGCTCGGGAAGGTGCAGCCTGGCTGGTTGGGATTGACGATCACGTCTGCTTCGGGCAACTCGTCACCGGGCAGGTGGTGGTCGGTGACCAGCACACCGATGCCGAGCATCTGCGCTGCGGCAACACCGTCGACGCTGGCGATCCCGTTGTCGACGGTGATGATGAGCTCCGGCTGGCGGGCGGCCGCCAGTTCGACGATAGCCGGGGTCAGGCCATAGCCGTATTCGAAACGATTCGGCACGAGGTAATCGACGGTGGCGCCCATGGCGCGCAGGCCCCGCACACCGACAGCGCACGCGGTGGCGCCATCGCAATCGTAGTCGGCCACGATCAGCATGCGCGAACCGGCCTCGATGGCATCGGCCAGCATGATGGCAGCCTCGTCGGTGCCGAGCAGTCGGTCGGGCGGGATCAGGCCGGTGACCGCGTCATCAAGTTCTTGTGACTGGCGGATGCCCCGGGCGGCATAGATGCGGGCAAGCGCTGGGTGGATGCCCTCGTTGGCGAGACGGCGCGCACATTGGGCGTCGACCGCACGTGGCTCGATACGGATCATAGGTACTGCAGGATGGTGAAAGCTTCGAGGGACTCGACTTTACGCCAGAACTGGAGCAAACGGGTGGGTGTGAGGTTCAGTTCCCGGCTGCCGCGCTCATCGGGCAAGGTGATGACCAGGCGACTGATCCGGCGTGACCTCAGTGCGTCGAGCACGGGGGCGCACCAGTCGGTCTCCAGTCGGTGCAGCGCATCGTGCCAGCGGCTGATATCCATATAGCGGCTGGGTCCCAGCAGCATGTCGAGTTCGAGCAATACACTGTCGGCGGGGGGCAGGTCGGACCAGCGGGCCGCTTCGACGGGCTCGAGGCCGGCGGCACGGGCCAGACCTCGGCCATGAGTGGAACTCATGACCAGCAGCTGAGCCGGCGCCTCGAGCATGCCGGGCAAACAGCCAAGCCCCCAGAACCACACACTGTTGATGGCACGCAGCCCCCGGCGCTCGCGCTCGGCATTGATGGCGTGATTGTGCAGGAACACCTGAATTTCGTTGGCGGTGCGCTCCCAGAGCCTGGCGTCATCGCCTTCGGGCATGAAAAAGGCCACCGGACGGCTGGTGGCATCGCCAAGGCTGGCAAAGCGGACCTGAGGGTTGCCTTTTGGGGCCAGGTACCAATGAGTTGGCGTGACGCCCTCGAAGTGGCCGACGTCGGCAAAGGTGTCGTTCAGCGCAGCGACCAGTGCCGCGGCCTCGTCCGGGTGGATCTCCAGTTCGCTGGCGTCGGCAAGCAGGAGGTGATCACGTGAAAAGTGCAGGTGGGTGGGGTCGGCACACAGCAGGGGCTCGGTGGTGCGTAAGCCGTCTTCTTCGCCAAGCCGTCGCAGGGGGGCGTCTGCGAAGGTGCTGCTGTCCAGTCCGAACACACTCGAAAGACACCGCTCGGGACTTGCCGGCGCGTTTCGCGTGACGCTGGCGCGGCCAAGAAGCGTCGTGAGTGCCGGCAGATGCAGGGCATCGGCGTAGCCACGTGCTTGCTCGCTGGGCCACATCAAACCGGGAATGACAAGCTGAACTTGCATGATGTTCGGGTATCTGGTGGATCGCCGAGTTTAGCACGGGCCTGTTTCGCCGAACGTAAGCGTCCGTGTCGTGAAACTCGGTCGTGGGTTGGCCGGTGGGGCGTTCTTCCATGCATCGCGTCGCGTGCACAGCCGACTTTGGGCACAATGGCGCTTTTGCTCTTCGGGCAAGGCTCAATGCCATACGAAACACTCATCGGATTGCGATACACGCGGTCCAGAAAACGGGCGCAGGGGCGCAACCGTTTCATTTCCTTCATCTCGCTGGTCTCCATGCTGGGCATCGCACTCGGTGTGGCTGCACTCATTACCGTCTTGTCGGTCATGAACGGCTTTCAGGAGGAGTTGCGCACACGCATTCTAGGTGTGGCCTCGCACGCCCAGATTACCGGCGTCAGCGGTCAGCTTCCCAACTGGCAGCAGGCGGCCGAAGTGGCGCAGCGCAACGAGCACGTGATCGCCACTGCGCCTTTTGTTCAGGCGCAGAGCATGCTCAGTTTCGACCAGAATGTGCGAGGTGCGCTGATTCGCGGCATTCTGCCCACCGAAGAAGAGAAGGTGGCCGATTTTGCGCGGAACATGAAGTACGGTTCGCTCGACGACCTGGTGCCGGGCAGTTTCAACATCATTCTCGGTCAGGAGCTTGCACAGGCACTGAGGGTCGGCGTGGGCGACAAGGTGACCCTGATTGCGCCTCAGGGGCTGGTGACGCCGGCGGCGGTCTTGCCGCGGGTTAAGCAGTTCACCGTCAGCGGTATCTTTGAAGCTGGCATGTTCGAGTTCGACTCGGGCCTGGCGCTCATTCACATGCGCGATGCCCAGGTAATGTTCCGTACTGGAGACGATGTCACCGGCGTGCGTCTCAAGCTCGACGATCTGTTCAACGCACCGCGGGTGATCCGTCAGTTGGCCGTCGATTACGGTCCCGATACGCTGCTCAACGACTGGACTCGAACGCACGCCAACTTCTTCCGTGCCGTGGCGCTGGAAAAGAAGATGATGGCGATCATCCTGTTCCTGATCGTGGCGGTGGCGGCTTTCAACATCGTGTCGACCCTGGTGATGGCGGTGCAGGAAAAGTATGCCGATATCGCCATTCTCCGGACGCTGGGCGCCAGCCCGGGCTCGATCATGTCGATCTTCATCCTTCAGGGCGCCATCATCGGACTCGTGGGCTTGCTTGCCGGCGTGATCGGCGGGATTGCACTGGCATCCAATCTGGACGTGGTCATTCCCGCGCTCGAATCCGTGCTCGGCACCACCTTGTGGAACAAAGAGATCTACTACATCAACGAGATGCCCTCCAAAGTGCTTTCTTCCGATGTCATCACCATCACCACGGTGTCCTTCGTGCTGACGCTTGTGGCCACCCTGTATCCGAGCTGGCGCGCGTCGCGCGTCAATCCGGCGGAGGCACTGCGTTATGAGTGACAGGAATTCGGTCGTACTTGCCTGCAAGGGCCTGAGCAAACGTTTTCGTGAAGGCGAGGACGCCGTACCCGTGCTGCAGGACATCACGCTGGAGGTCAAACACGGTGAGCGGCTGGCCATCGTGGGCGCCTCGGGTTCGGGCAAAAGCACCTTGCTGCATTTGCTCGGCGGGCTCGACGTGCCGTCATCCGGCACGGTGTCCCTGGCCGGGCGGGACTTTTCGAGTCTGTCCGAGGCGGCGCGCGGACGATTGCGCAACGAGCACCTGGGTTTCGTCTACCAGTTCCACCACCTGCTTCCCGAATTCACCGCGCTCGAGAACGTCGCCATGCCCTTGATGATCCGGCGGCAGAGCCGGGCCGAAGCCGAAACGAGTGCGCAGGCGATGCTCGAACGGGTCGGGCTGGGGCACCGGCTCGATCACACGCCCGGCGAGCTGTCCGGGGGGGAGCGCCAACGCGCAGCAATTGCCCGGGCGCTGGTGACTTCACCTGCCTGCGTGCTGGCGGACGAACCGACCGGCAATCTCGACAGCAAGACGGCGGCGGCCATTTTCGACCTCATGCTCGAACTCAATGCATCGCAATCGACCAGTTTCGTCATCGTCACCCATGACGCAGAACTGGCGGGTAGAACTGGGCGCACCCTCAGCCTGGACGATGGTCGTCTGTCGCTCCGGGAATAATTCAAACGTTATACGCCGAACGTCTATGACAACCAGATCTGATGAAGGATGCAGCGTAAAACGCGCTCAAGTCCTAGCCGGATCGGGTCGTTGATTCTCCCGAATCAGGGGCACCGCAACGGGCGCCCGGCGGTTTTCGGGAGAAAATTGATGAAAATGCTGTTCATGCCTGCAGTCGCGATGCTCAATCGCCTCAGGTACACCACCAAGTTCATGCTTATCTGCGTCATCACCACGCTGGTGTGTTCGGTCTTGCTGGCTCAGATCTATATCCAGGGTAGTGCCGAGATCTCGCGCGGCAAGAATGAAATCGTCGGCGTCGCCGCTTTGAAGGACGTCATGGGCGTGCTGGGCCTGATGCAGCAACACCGGGGCATGACCTCCGGCATGAAAGGTGGTGATGCGGCGCTTGCACCCAAGGTGGCCGCCAAGGCTGAAGCGGTCGATGCTGCGATTGCGAAGATCGACGCAACGCTTGCCGGCGATGCGGCTCAATTTGGCCTGGATGAAAGCTGGGCACAGATCAAGCGGGAATGGACGCCGTTGAAGGCCGGCCAGCCCGACGCGCTCAAGGCAAACTTCGACGCGCACAGCAGCATGATCACCAAGGTCATCAAGCTGATGGTCGATATCAGCGACGCGTCCTATCTATCGGCGGACAGCAACGTGAGTTCGTCCAACATGATCGACGTACTTGCCGTTCAGGCCCCGCAGATGACCGAACGACTTGGCCGCTTGCGGGGCTATGGCACCGGGCTGGTTGCAAAGGGCGTGCTCGACGATGGCGATTACGACCGACTTCACGACCAGCTGTCAAAGCTTGAACTGACCAAAGACACGCTGCTGGCCCGTCTGAAGCACGCCGCCAATGCCGCGCCCGGGCTCTCGGTGTCCTTGACGAAGGCCGTCGAAGATGTGGAAGACGGCTACGTGAAGCTGCGCACGATGGCAGACGAACAGATTCTCCAGCGTCGGTTCTCGGTCGAGCCGTCAGCTTTCTTTGCGGTCGGGACAGAGGCCATCTCGGGTCTTGTCAAACATCTGGACGATACGGTTCGGCCCGGGCTGGTCGACCTGATCAGTGAGCGTCAGCGTGCCGAGCAGATCAACCTCATGATCCTGATGACCGTCTCCGCGATTTCCGCGATGGCTGTGATTTATCTGATGGTGGGTATGTACTATTCGATCGTCGGTTCGGTGCAGGAACTGTCTGCGGGGGCTCAGCGCCTGGCCAGTGGCGACTACACCAGCCGAGTCGAGTTTTCCGCGCAGGATGAGCTGGCCGAAGTGGCCAATCAATTCAACGACATGGCCGGGAGCCTTCGCAACATCATTGCGCAGGTCAAGCACACCTCGACCGATCTGAGCAAAGCCGCGGCCCAGATGTCCAAATCGGCAGACGAGGTGGCAACGGCATCGGAGCGGCAAAGTGATTCCGCCTCGGGTATGGCAGCAGCTGTTGAAGAGATGACGGTGGGCATCGATGAGATTTCCCGTAACGCCAGTGCCGCGGCCGAGCACAGCGAGCGATCCGGCACGCTGGCCTCCGAGGGCGGCAACGTGGTGCGTCAATCGGTCCAGGAGATGGAGCGGATCGCCGATTCGGTCAATCAGACGGCGAGCGTGATTCGTGCCCTGGGCGAACAGTCGGGCAGGATTTCGACCATCGTTAACGCCATCAGCGAGATTGCCGAGCAGACCAATCTGCTCGCCCTCAATGCCGCTATCGAGGCAGCCAGGGCGGGCGAGAGCGGCCGCGGCTTCGCCGTGGTGGCGGACGAAGTGCGCAAACTGGCCGAGCGCACGGCCACGGCAACCCATGAAATCACCGACATGGTCGAAGCCATCCAGACCGGCACCGAAAAGGCCGTGGTCACGATGGAGAGCGGGGTCGAGCAGGTGCGTGAAGGGGTGGATCTGACCAAGCGTGCCGGACAGTCCATGGACGAAATCAACAACGGTGCCCGCAGCGTGGTGGATTTCGTGTCAGATATCTCCCATGCTTTGCGTGAGCAAAGCTCAGCGAGTACGGACATTGCCCGGAACGTGGAAGCCATTGCCCAGATGGCCGAGAGCAACAGCCATGCGGTGCGCGGCGCGGCACGAACGGCAGCCGAACTCGAACGCATGTCGGCAACCCTGCGAGACGAGGTCTCCCGCTTCAGGGTGTAAGCCGGATCACATCCGGTGTTTGCACGGTCGGCGTGGCTCAGGCTACGCCGATTTGTTTTGGGCGCGCGCTTCGGATCGGGCTCGCCACGAGCGAACGAGATGCCAGCGCCACACGGCGCGCACCAGAAAGTAGCCGGTGATGGCCAAGGCGGTGGCCAGAAGCAGCAGGCCGAGGGCCAGGGGCGCACCGAGCCCGATCATCCATTGGGTGATGGCGTCGAGCCACGCCATGAATCCGGCGTCCCCCAGCGCGGGTGGCGGTGTGAACACTTCGCCGTTACCCACAAACACATGCCCGATGGAAAACGCCAGCAGATACAGCGGGACGATGGTCAGTGGATTGGTGTAGAGCGTGGCAACCAGCGCCAACGGGAGATTGACCCGGAAAAGCACACACGCCAGTGCTGCGCCGATCATCTGGAAGGGGCCGGGAATCAGGCCGCAGAAAAGCCCCACGGCGATCGCCCCGGCCGCGGAGTGGCGGTTGAGGTGCCAAAGGCGGGGGTGGAGCAGGGTACGCGACAAGGGGCGTAGCCATCGATTGTTCTGGATGGATTCGGGGTTGGGCAGGCGATGTTTGAGTAACTTGCGCATGGTTCTGGCGATTCTATCCAAAGGCGCAGAAACAGCGTGCGCGAGTGAAATATGACGAATACGTTTATCGGGGCAATGGATATGATGGCTCGCGATGGTAAGCGTCGGCCTGGGATTCGTGTTGGGCGTCTTGTGCGTGCAGCAGTCGACCTCGCTGCTGCCGCTGCCGATGTACGCCGGGGCCCTGTTGCTTGTCGGCCTCATCATGATGCGGGTATCGCGATGGCACGTTGGCCTCTGTCTGCTGGCAGGGCTCTTGATTGGCGCAGGCTACGCTACCGGTCGCGCGCACATCCGGCTCGAGGCACGCGTGCTCGATGCGCTGGACCGGACAACGGTCACCTGGCAAGGCACCGTCACAGGCTTGCCGGAACGCGCCGACGGCGGGGTGCGCTTCGTCTTCAAACCCGATGCGACAACTGACGGCGCAGGATCAATCGGCCCACTCGCACTGAGCTGGTATTCGGACGACGGTTTCGACGAATCGATGACACGCGTTCGCCCCGGCGCCCGATTCAGTCTCACGATCCGCTTGCGCCAGGCCAGCAGCCTGTTCAACCCGGGGGGTTTCGATCACGCCGGCTGGTACCTCGCAAAAGGGATTGGGGGCCTCGGATACGTCAAGAATGGCGTGCTTATTGCGACCTCAGGCCCTTCGGTTGACGCCACGCGAGATCGCCTGAGAACCTGGATCGAAGGCGAAATATCCCCGCCCGTGGCGGGTCCCTTGCTGGCGATGGCGCTTGGCGACCAGAGCCGCATCAGTGACACCCAGTGGGACACCTTCCGGGTGACCGGCACCGCACATCTGGTCGCGATATCCGGCTTGCACGTGGGCATCGTGGCGGGCCTCGTTGCGGCGTGCGTGGGCGCCATCTGGCGGCGCGTACCATGGTTGGTCTGTCGCATCCCGGCACGGCACACGGCCTTGTGTTGTGCCGTTGTTGCCGCACTGGCCTACGCCGCGCTGGCAGGGTTCGGCATTCCGGTCGTTCGGGCGGTGATCATGCTGAGTGTGGCGGCAATCGCCCTGATCGGTGGTCGTCAGTCGGCGCCATTCAGGGTCTTGCTGCTTGCCATGGTGGCGGTGCTCGTGTTCGATCCGTGGGCGGTTCTTTCCGCGGGCTTCTGGCTCTCGTTTTCGGCCGTCGCGGCCCTGATGCTGGTGCTGTCGGGGCGCCTGGCCCGGCAGCCTCGATGGCGTCAGTTCCTGCTCGCTCAAGCGGCCATATCATGGATGAGCCTGCCGATTGTGCTGGGCGTGTTCGGCGCCCCGTCGCTGATCTCGCCCCTTGCCAATGCGTTGGCCATCCCGGTGGTGAGTATTGTCCTCGTACCCGTACTGCTGCTGGCCGTGGTCAGCGGCTCGTCCTCACTGCTCAGCCTGGCGGCCTGGGTGCTCGAGCATCTGATGACTGCGCTCAGTGCGATGGCCGGGTGGTCGATCGAATTGAGCTGGACAAGTCCGCCGCCATGGCTGGTCATGATCACGTGTGCCGCGCTTGTGGTTTCACTCCTGCCTCGTGGCACGCCGACGCGTCGCGTGGCGGCCCTGTGTGTGTTGCCCCTCATGCTCTGGCGGCCTGAGGGGCCGTCGACTGGTGCGGTGTGGGCCACGGTCATCGATGTCGGGCAAGGCCTGTCGGTGCTGGTCAGGACTGCGAGCCACAGCCTGCTCTATGACACCGGTCGCGCCTACTATCGCGGGGGCGACGCCGGCCGGTCCGTGGTGCTGCCTGCTCTGTCGAAAGCGGGCGTCCACCAGCTCGACATGCTGGTGCTCTCGCACGACGATAACGACCATGTCGGTGGTGCCGAAAGTGTCATGAGCGGTGTTCGTGTCCAGCAGGTTGTTGGCGGTGTCGGCGTTGAACTGAAGGACAGAACGGTCGATCCCTGTGTGGCCGGGGTGTCATGGCGCTGGGATGGGGTGGCGTTTGACTGGCTCTATCCAGACCACGGGCCTGCCGCAGCAGCGGACAACGACCGCTCATGCGTACTTCGCATTCGTGCGTCGGGACATGCCTTGCTGCTCACTGGTGACATTACGCGGGATGGGGAAGCCCGATTGATCAGTGGCACCGATCTGTCGGACGTCTGGGCGGTGGTGGCGCCTCATCATGGCAGCAAGTCGTCATCCAGCCCTGCATTCGTCAACGCGGTCAACGCCGAGCATGTGATCTTCTCGGCCGGGTACAAGAACCCGTATCACCATCCTGCCCGTGTTGTTGTCGAGCGCTGGGAAGCGCACGGCACCCGGTCTTGGAATACCGCGACAGTCGGCGCGGTGACCGCAGCGCTGGGTCAAGGCGGTCCGCATATCGAGGGGCGAGTCACAAACGGGCGACGCTACTGGCACCGGCATTGATGCACGGCAGTGTATGCTCTGTGCTGTCAGTGACTTCCGGATTTACGTTCATGTCATTTCTTGCCCGCCTCGGGAGTTGGCTCACCGAAAAGCCGTCTTATGAAATGCGCCAGCGTCGTGTGCAATGCGTGAGTGCGCACGGCTTGCACCATATGGCGTACACCGAGTGGGGCGACCCGCGCAATTCAAAGGTGCTGGTGTGCGTCCACGGGCTGACGCGCAATGGACGTGACTTCGATTTTCTGGCGCGTGCGCTCGCGGACGAGTATCGGGTGGTGTGTCCGGATATCGTGGGCCGCGGCAAGAGCGACTGGCTGGCCAACAAGGCTGACTACGGCTTTCCGCTCTATGTGGCCGACATGGTGACCTTGCTTGCACGGCTCGACGTCGAAGAGGTGCATTGGGTGGGCACCTCCATGGGCGGTCTGATCGGTATGCTGGTCGCTTCCATGCCCGGCAACCCGATCAAGCGTCTGGTGCTCAATGACGTGGGGCCGATGATCACGGTCGAGTCGATTCGACGCATCGCCGAATACGTGGGCAATGCCCCTGTCTTCGTCGACAAGGCGGCCGCCATTGCCTACATCCGCGAGGTAAGCGCACCGTTTGGACCGCTGACCGATGCCCAGTGGGGGCACTTGACCGAATACGCCATCAAGCCCACCGATGGGGGCTTTTCGATGATCTACGATCCGGACATTGCCGTGCCGTTCAGGACCACGCCATTGGTCGCGAACGTCGATCTATGGGCCACCTACGACGCGATCCAGTGCCCGACCATGGTCATTCGTGGGGCCGACTCCGATCTGTTGCTCCACGAGACGGCGCTCGAAATGGCGTCGCGAGGGCCGAAAGCCAAGCTGGCGGAGATTCCGGGCGTCGGGCACGCGCCCATGCTGCTCGATGACGCGCAGATCGGTATCGTGCGCCAGTTTCTTCTCGCCGATACCTGATCTGCGGGTGCCCGCCTCGCTGACGCCGGATTATCTGAGCAGTTCGCCGTTCTTGTTCAGGATCGAAATGTCGGTGTAGGTCGAGCCATCATGGTTTTGCGGCGTGTAGGTCACGGTCAGGCCGCCAGCATCAAAGCTACCCAGTTCGTTGAGTGCTTTCAGGATCGAGGCTCGATCCGAGGTCTCCGCCTTGCGAATCCCCGCAACCAGCACCCGGGCCATGAGGTAGCCTTCGAGAATCGTGTGGTCGGGGGTGGCCTTGGGGTCGATCTGGGCGAGATCTTCCTGAAGCTCTCGACTTATCTTGATGGCCTGGCTCTCCGGCTTGGGCACGACCTGGACAATGCCCAGCCCGTGGGCAAGCTCATTGCCGATGCGTGACGCCACCTGCGGTCCTGCGGTCACGGAGACGGTGATCATCAGGGCAAAGCTGCCGGCGGCACGACTTTCCTTCACGAATTCGGAGCTGGCGGCCGTGTTCGATACCATGATGATGCCGTTCGGATCCGCCGCGTGAATCGTCTTCACTGCCCCGGACACTTCGGTCGTTCCCTTCTTGTACTTACCAACCGCGACCAGCTCCATGCCGGCTTCTTCGAGGCCCTTTCGGGCTGCGCTCAGTCCATCCTCTCCGAAGGGGTCATCCTGGTGAAAGACGGCGATGCGCTTGAGGCCCATGCTTTTCATTTGCGCGATGATGCGCAGCACCTCTGCCGCGTAACTGGCGCGCGTATGGAAGATGTGGGCCGGGACGGGCTGACGTAATGCCATGGCGCCGGACCGAACGCCGACCAGCGCGATGCCGGCCTGGTCGAGCAGGCCTTCCTTGTTCAGGGCTACGGCGTTGCCCGTGCCGACGAAGCCTGCCAGGGCAGCAGGTTTCTCCTGCGCCAGCAGTTCACGGGTCATGGCCAGTGTCTGTTCAACCTTGTACGCATCGTCGCGTGTCACGAGTTTCAGCATGTCGCCCCGGATCCCGCCGGCACGATTAACTCTTTCGAAGTAGGCTCTAAGCCCCAGGTTGACCCCTTTCCCGGTCGGGGCGAGCGTGCCCGAGAAGGGGGCGACCTGACCAATCACGATATTGCCGGCATGGACTGCCGGGCTGATCAGGCTTAAACCGAATGCGGCGACACACGCCGCAGCGGCGTGAACGATGGTGCGGTATTTCATTGGACTCTCCACCTTTTCGGCGCTCTGGGCGCCTTGTCGTTGTTGTGACGTTCGTCTGAGCTGGCTGTCACTAAACGCGTTACTGCCATCAGGCTGCAATACGTGAAACCACGTATGCCGTCGTCAACGAGCGACGAGGACGGTGGGGCAGAGGCGAGCCATGCGGGATGTCAGTGCAGGTGGCGCGGAATCTGCACTGCGTCTTCTTCAGGCAGTTCCGCGTGGACAGCTTCACCCTCGGGTGAGGGGTAGAGTGGCGATCCGCAGTCGTCGCAGAATTCGAGCGGGAAATGATGATCGAGCATCATGATGTCGCTCACACCGCATTCGCGCAGGCTGGCCTCAATCTGTCCGGGGACATCGCCGTTTTCGTCTTCAATGCCCAGAATCGGCCAGACGATCCCGTGGACGACCGTGTCGTCGTCCCGCAAGGTCAGGCCAATGCGGTATTCCTCGAGCTTGCGGTCATGAAAGGGCGCCACCACGGCCCGCAGCTGGCTCGCGGGCACGGCCAGGGTCGTGCCGAGGAAGGCCACGGAGGCTCGCACTGAATAGGCGCGGCTGGCACGGTCGGCGCGACGCGATGCGGCAAAGTAGGCATCCGGCAGAACAACCTCGGTCGCACAGCCGGGGAGCAATGGCATGAGGCAGGCGCCGCCCTGCGTGCGCCACTGGGTCAGGGCGGTTTCCCGATCACCGCCCGGCTCCTGCCAGCGGAACATGGGCGCGCCACGCGACACGGCCACGGCGAACAGCAGGTAGCGCGTGTCGGAGAGAAAGTGTGCCGTCTCTGGAAGGTCGGTCGTTTCGATGTCCATGTCGCGGTCGCGTCTCGCGGCTGCGCCGATGGCATCGGCGAATCGTGCCGTGTTGCAATAACCGACCGGCAAATGATCCGGGCTGAAAAGAAAGTCCGCCATCGACAGCTTCACGTTGGCCGCCAGCACGTGCGCCTGGAGGTGCACACGCAGATTCGCCAGCACGGCAGGCGGAATCTTTGTTGCGGGAATCCGGTAGCGGGACCAGGCCAGCAAGGGCGCCGCGATGAGAATGACATCTTCGTCCTTGCTGCGCCGGCTTGCACATTCGGCCCTGGACTCGACAAAGTCGGCCAGCTCGTCGTAAGCCGTCGTGTTGCCGTTGAAGAGGAAATCGAGGGCGTCGTTGATGGCCGCTTCGTTGCCTTCATCGAGCAGCTCATCGACGATGACTGTCAGGTGCTGGTCCCAGAAGCGGTCTTCGGCCCGGTTGCCGGACTCGGCCAGGCCGTTGGCAAGCCAGACGAGTCGTTCGGCTTCGGCGCTGAGCCCCTCACGGCGGCTGGGTCTGGATCGCTTCATGGTCTATGGTCGTGATATTGCGTTGGGCCGCGGATTCTACAACGGATCGGAATCAGTAGTAGCGCTTGTCCAGATGGATGTCCTGGATGATCTTGGTGGATATTTCTTCGATCGAGCGCGCGGTGGAATCGAGCCACGCGATGTGTTCGCGCTTCATCAGGCGCGTTGCCGCCTCGATTTCGAAACGACAGTTGTCCAGTGAGGCGTAATGGCTGTCGGGGCGTCGCTCCTGACGGATTTTCGACAAGCGTTCCGGGCTGATGGTCAGGCCAAAGAGCTTGCGACGGTGTTTGTGCAACTCGGTGGGCAGCTTGTTGCGCTCGAAGTCTTCTGGAATGAGCGGGTAATTGGCGGCTTTGACCCCGAATTGCATCGCAAGGTAGAGGCTGGTCGGCGTCTTGCCGGAGCGGGATACGCCCACCAGAATTACATCGGCAGCATCGAGCTCGGCATGCGATACGCCGTCGTCATGCGCCAGCGTAAAATTGATGGCCTCGATGCGATCCTTGTAGTCCAGGCTTTCGGCAATGCCGTGAAAGCGGCCGACAGTATGGGTGGACTGGATGCCGAGTTCCTTCTCGAGCGGATCGATGAATCGTTCGAGCAAATCGAGAAAGAGTGCATCCGCCTGTCGGACCGTCGCCAGGACGTCGTCTCCGACCAGCGAGGCGAACACGATGGGGCGGGCGCCATCGTTGCGCGCCGCATCGCGGATACGTCTGGCGCAGTCGTGCGCCTTGTCGACCGTATCGACAAACGGCATGCGCACCTGCTTGAAGCGCATTTCCGGAAAGTGGGCAAGCAGGCTGTGGCCCATGGTCTCGGCGGTGATGCCGGTGCTGTCCGAGATAAAAAAGACCGTCCGTGTATTGTTGTCGTTCATCGTGAAGTGCGTTGTGCGATCATTGGGTTAACCCTGCTTTGCGGCATAGCAGCATTTTGGCTATAAAGCTGAGTTTTAGTTTTTATAACATTCCGGAAGAACAGCATATGACTCGTTATGTCATCCCGTTTCAAGAACTGAGAATGTCCGACGTCGAGAGCGTGGGCGGTAAAAACGCCTCGCTGGGCGAAATGATCAGTCAGTTGCCCTCCAGTGTACGCGTCCCCGGCGGTTTTGCCACGACTGCGGACGCCTATCGCGAATTCCTCGCACATCAGGGCCTTGCCGACAAGATCAACGCTGCGCTCGACGCGCTGGATGTGGATGATGTGGACGCCCTGGCCAGGACCGGTGCCGAGATTCGTCAATGGATCATCGACCTGCCTTTCCCGGCCAAGCTCGAAGAAGAAATCAAGTCCGCCTACGAGGCGATCACCGCAGAAGGCGAGGGCAGCTTCGCCGTGCGTTCGTCGGCGACCGCAGAGGATCTTCCGGATGCCTCGTTTGCCGGCCAGCAGGAAACCTTCCTGAACATCCATGGCTACGAGAACATTCTGCACGCCATGAAAGAGGTGTTTGCCTCCCTGTACAACGACCGCGCCATTGCGTACCGCGTGCACAAGGGCTTCGCCCATGCCGACGTGGCTTTGTCTGCCGGCGTGCAGCGCATGGTGCGTTCCGATACCGGCGCCTCCGGCGTGATGTTCTCCCTCGATACCGAATCGGGCTTCAAGGATGTGGTGTTCATCACCGCCTCCTACGGCCTGGGTGAGACCGTGGTGCAGGGTGCCGTGAACCCGGACGAGTTCTACGTTCACAAGCCGATGCTCGCCGACGGCCGCCCGGCTGTGGTGCGCCGTAACCTCGGCTCCAAGATGATCAAGATGGAATTCACCACCGACAAGAGCGCTGGCAAATCGGTGCGCACGGTGGATGTGGCCGAAGCGGATCGCAACAGGTTCTCCCTCGCTGATGAAGACGTGCTCGAGCTGGCTCGTTACGCAGTCATCATCGAGAAACACTATGGTCGCCCGATGGACATCGAGTGGGGCAAGGATGGCGTGGATGGCAAGCTGTACATCCTCCAGGCTCGTCCCGAGACGGTGAAGAGCCAGCAGTCCGGCCATGTGATGGAGAAATACCGCCTCAAACAATACGGCAAGTCGCTGGCCCACGGCCGTGCCATCGGCCAGAAGATCGGCCAGGGTCCGGTGCGTGTCATTTCCGATGCATCGGAAATGAACCGCGTTCTGCCCGGTGATGTGCTCGTCACCGACATGACCGACCCGAACTGGGAGCCGGTCATGAAGCGCGCCAGCGCCATCGTCACCAACCGCGGTGGCCGTACCTGCCACGCGGCCATCATCGCGCGCGAACTGGGCATTCCCGCCATCGTTGGCTGCGGCAATGCGACCGAGGTGCTCGAAGAGGGCGATTCGGTGACCGTTTCGTGCGCCGAGGGCGACACCGGTTATGTGTACCGCGGCAAGCTGGAATTTGAAGTCATCACGACCGATACCGGCAATCTGCCGGAAATCCCGGTCAAGGTGATGATGAACGTGGGCAACCCCGAGCTGGCCTTCGAGTTCGCGCAGATTCCGAACGGCGGTGTCGGCCTGGCCCGTCTCGAGTTCGTGATCAACAACATGATCGGCATTCATCCGAAGGCCATCCTTGAGCTCGAGCAGGTGCCTGCCAGCCTGCGCAACGAGATTCTGCGTCGCTCCCGGGGTTATGAGTCACCGCGCGAGTTCTTCATCGAGAAGCTGGTCGAGGGCGTGGCCACCATTGCATGCGCGTTCTATCCGCAACCGGTCATCGTGCGTCTGTCGGACTTCAAGTCCAACGAGTATCGCAAACTGCTGGGCGGCGACATCTACGAGCCGGAAGAAGAAAACCCGATGCTGGGCTTCCGTGGCGCGTCGCGCTACATCGCTCACAGCTTCCGTGACTGCTTCGAGCTCGAATGTGCCGCCATGCGCAAGGTACGCGACGTGCTCGGCCTGACCAACGTTCAGTTGATGGTCCCGTTCGTTCGCAACGTGGAAGAGGGTCAGGAAGTGGTCGATCTTCTCGCGCACCACGGCCTGCGCCGCGGCGAGAACGATCTCAAGCTGATCATGATGTGCGAGTTGCCGTCAAACGCACTGCTGGCCGACGACTTCCTGGATATCTTCGACGGATTCTCCATCGGCTCGAACGATCTGACCCAGCTGACGCTCGGACTGGATCGCGATTCCGGTCTGGTGGCTCATGCCTTCGATGAGCGGGACCCGGCGGTCAAGAAGCTGCTTTCCATGGCCATTCAGTCGGCCAACGCGAAGGGCAAATACGTTGGCATCTGCGGGCAGGGGCCCTCGGATCACGCCGATTTCGCCGAGTGGCTCATGGACGAGGGCATCCAGACCATCTCGCTGAACCCGGATACCGTGGTTGATACCTGGCTCAAGCTGGCAGCGCACGAGAAGCAATAAGCTATTGTTTCTGAAATGTAAGAAACGGCAGGGCGCACTCAAGGTGAGTGGTGCCCTGCCGTTTTTTACTTTTAGTCCGCAAGTGATACACTCCAACGGATTTTTTTCGTCGGGCTTGCGCTAGCGCAAGGTATTTCCGGCGTACTGAGACATACTCGCGGTTTGGATTGCTGCGCCCTGTGGCGCGCGCCGAGCCATATAACAAGAGACGAGACGGAGCGAACGGATGGCCTTTGTCATTCACTCCGCCAAGGCACTGACACAATCGAAGGTGCGTGCGATTGATTTTCGCACGCTGATTGCCGGTGTTTCGGCTACGCTGTTGCTGACGTTGGGCGGAGGTATCTGGATCGGTTACGGTCTGGCTCCCGCGAACCCGGAGGTGTCGACTTCCGTGCTGCCCGTGGTGGTGGCCAGTGAAGGAGAGACGTCTGCGCCAGAAGAACGCTTCCTGATCGATCGACTGGGTGAGCTTTCCGGTCGTCTGTTTCGCCTGGAGTCCGAGGCGGAAACCCTCGCCGAACGCATCGGTGTCATCAATACCTTCGAGCAACGACTCAAGAAAAGCGTTCCGGTGATCAAACCGGTCAATGCCAAGGATGGCTCCGTGGGCGGTCCGATGATGCCGCCGGTCGGCGCGCGACTCTCACGCACCGACCCCGACGCTGAGACCGACGCGCCTGAGATCACCATCGCTTCCATCGAAAAACAGCTCGAGGCTCTGGACGCTGCCCTTGAGTCAATTGACGCCGCGGCCTCGCGCAGAAAACTCTCCCACATGCTGTTTCCCAGCCGCGAGCCGGTTCGCGAGGCCCGTCGCAGTTCCAACTTCGGCAATCGCTACGATCCATTCACGGGGCGTCGCGCGTTCCACAGCGGCATGGATTTCCCGGCACCACAGGGCACCCCCATTTACGCCAGTGCAGGCGGCAAGGTGGTCGTGGCCGGTTGGCATCGCGAGTATGGCAACAAGATCGAAATCGATCACGGCAATGGTCTTGTGAGCCGCTATGCGCACGCATACAAGCTCCTGGTCAAAGAGGGTGATGTGGTCAGCCCGGGCCAGAAAATCGCACTCGTGGGCACCACGGGCCGTTCGACCGGCCCTCATCTGCATTTCGAAATCCTCGAAAACGGTCAGTTCGTCAATCCGGCGCATTACCTGATCGGCTCCTGACCGGACTGCCTGCATGTTCGGCAAACGCCCCGATACGACCGAGTTGTCGACCCAGGCCATCGTCCTGTCCGATGCCCGAAAGGGTCGCCAATGGCTCATCGCCATTTTCATGATTGGATCCCTGGCTGCCCTTGGCTACATGGGGCTGAGCTACCTGGAGCGCATGTATTCACCTGCCGCCCGGGTTGAAGAGCTCGAACAGGAAAACGCTCGTCTCTCGACCCAGCTCGAAAGCACGCAGAACGAGCTCGAGAAGCTCAGGCTCAACGGCGACATGGAGCGGGCGACACAGACCGAACTGCAGAACCAGATCAAGTCCCTCGACGCGGAGTTGTCCAAACTGCGCGAAGAGCTTAATTTTTTCAAGAAAACGAAGCCCAAGCCGTCATCATGATGATGGTATGGTCACCGCGTTCGCCTGATTGGAGGATTGAAGATGTTTGGTCGAAAGAAAGCCAAGGTGCCGGGCGCATCGATCGAGATCAACAAGCTGTCGAGCCTGATTGCAGATAACGTAGAGATCGTTGGTGACGTCATCTTTTCCGGCGGCTTGCGCGTGGACGGATGCGTCAAGGGCAACGTGATCAACAAGGACGAGGAGCGCGCGCTGCTCGTGCTCAGTGAGCAGGGCCGGATCGAGGGGAGTGTGAAGACCCATGATGCCGTGGTCAATGGCACCATCGTCGGTGACCTGACCGTCAATCACTTTCTGGAGCTACAGGCAAACGCTCGCGTCACCGGCAACATTACCTATCGTCAGCTGCAGATGGATTGCGGTGCGTCGGTGGATGGCAAGCTGGAAAAGACCGGTACCGACGTGGAAGAAAAGCGCAACGTCGTGGAGTTCGGCGACGTGTCTTCGGGTACCAAGGGCTGACTAGATGATCGAACCGCTCTGGTGGCACTGGGTCGTCGGTGGTATTGCGCTCGTCTTGCTCGAGCTGGCCGTGCCCGCCTTTTTCGTTATCTGGTTCGGACTGGGCGCCTTGCTGGTGGGCGGGCTGCTCATGATCGCGCCATCACTGTCATTCACCACCCAGATCGTGATCTGGACACTGACATCGGTCGGCATGACCGTGCTTTGGTTCAAGGTCTTCCGCAGTGACAAACACACGACGACCTCTGGCCAGGCGGCGTCGGTCGTCGGTGAAGTCGGCATGCTGGTGACGGCTGTGGCCCCTTATCAGCCCGGGCAGGTCCGTTTTCAGAAACCGGTGCTCGGTGCTGAACTGTGGGAATGCCGGACCGAGGCGGAAATCGCCGCCGGTGAGCGCGTGAAGGTGCTCTCGGTGGAAGGTAGCTACGTGCGCGTTGCGCCGCTTCACTGATCTCTTCCAAAAAACTCATTTCAAGGAATCAAACTGATGACTGATGCGCTGATCGTCATGATCGCCGTTTTCATTTTTGTGGCCGTTACCATCGCGAAGGGCGTGCGCCTGGTCCCGCAGGGCCAGGAATGGGTGGTCGAGCGACTGGGTAAATACCACAGCACCTTGTTGCCCGGCCTCAATATCGTCATTCCGTATTTCGACCAGATCGCCTACAAACTGATCACGAAGGACATCATCCTCGACGTTCAGGAACAGGAGGTGATTACCCGTGACAATGCGGTGATTCGTGCCAATGCGGTGGCCTTCATCAAGGTGACCGATCCGGTCAAGGCGGCGTACGGCGTCACGGATTTTGCCGAGGCCATTCGCAATCTCATCATGACCACGCTGCGTTCGATCATCGGCGAGATGGATCTGGATGAAGCCCTGTCCTCTCGCGACAAGATCAAGGCCCGCCTGCGTGAGAGCATTGCCGACGAGGCTGTCGATTGGGGGCTGAGCGTCAAATCCGTTGAAATCCAGGATATCAATCCGTCACCGTCGATGCAGCAGGCAATGGAAATGCAGGCTGCCGCAGAACGCTCTCGCAAGGCCATGGTGACTAAGGCGGAAGGTGAGAAGCAGGCCGCGGTGCTCGAGGCTGAAGCCCGCCTAGAAGCGGCCAAGCGCGACGCCAGTGCCCAGGTGATGCTGGCCGAGGCATCGGCCGAAGCCATTCGCCGTGTCGCCACGGCCATCGGCGACAATACGGCCCCGGTTCAGTACGTGCTTGGTGAAAAATACGTGTCCGCCTTGCAGCATCTGAGCGCGTCCGACAACAGCAAGATCGTTGTCTTGCCGGCCGATCTCAACGAAGCGATTCGTGGTTTCTTCAGCAAGAAGTAGCCACCAGTCGCATTCAGAAAAAGGGCGTCCGATCGGACGCCCTTTTTATTTGTAGCCCTTGAAGCCTTCGAGCAGGAAGAGATGACGGGTTCGGGTCAGATCGGGATATACCGGCACCTCCGCAACGCCCAGATAGGTTGAGCGGTCGAAGTGCTCGGCAATCCGAGTGACATCGGGGGCCTCCGAGACGAACAGGAAAGGGCCTGGTGTGTCGTCGGTCAACGGCGCAGTCAGTTCGTACTGATCCATGACGTGATCGCTCGGGTGCCAGGCCGCCCAGCGTTTGGGCTGAAGATAGTAGATAAGCTGGGCAAGTGATTCGCGTTCTGTGGCAAGAATGGCAGCGTCCGGATACTGGTTGGTATAGGGTCGCACCTGTTCCGCCAGCGCGGCCCAGCCCCTGGCACGCTTGTACGGATCCTTCTTGGCGGTGAGGGTATGACCAGACAGCGCGTAGATCTGTGGCCAGTGGTAGATCGCCACTGAAAGCAGGACGTTGATGCCCACGGCCCAGGCCAGCATACGCTTGAGATCGTTCATCAGAAAATAGGCGGGCACCAGCAGGCAGGCCCCCACAAAACTCGGAGCAGCCCAGTTTCCGTTGGCCCGCCCGGTGAGGGCCTGGACACTGACCAGGATGATCAGGGGCAAGGTCATCAGGACAAGTGCTCGCGACTGTTCATGCTCCCAGAGCCGCGAGCTTCTGATCAGGACCATGACGAGTGCAATACCGAGAAATGGTCCGATGGAGGCCCATTGAGCGCCCATGAACTCGAGGAATTCCCCCGGCGCAAACGCGCGAGACTCAAGGCGCGTAATTTCAGCGGTATGCACAAAGGTCGGAAACCCGTGGTCTGCGTTCCAGACGATGTTCGGGATGAACAGCGCCACCCCCACGAGAAAACCTGTCCATGGCTTCAGACTGGCCAGCTGGCGGCGGCCGGCAGGACTGAAGATCATCACCAGAAACGCCGATCCGGCGAATGCGGCCATGGTGTACTTCGTCATCATCCCCAGACCGAAGCAGAATCCCACCAACAACCAGTATCGCCAGGACGCTGTGTCGAGGGCTCTGAGCAACGCGTACAGCCCGAGTGACCACAGGAACAGCAAGGGCGCGTCGGTCGACACGAACAGCCCCAGTGCCGCCACGAGCGGCATGGTCATGAATGTCACGCCCGACCAGAAGCCGGCCCGTGCCGAAAAATAGCGTCTGCCAATGGCGAAGAGCACGAGTGCGGTGCCAGGGTAACTGAGTAGTGCGGGAAGCTT
This sequence comes from Nitrogeniibacter aestuarii, assembly GCF_017309585.1. Taxonomy (NCBI): domain Bacteria; kingdom Pseudomonadati; phylum Pseudomonadota; class Betaproteobacteria; order Rhodocyclales; family Zoogloeaceae; genus Nitrogeniibacter; species Nitrogeniibacter aestuarii. The sequence goes on from NZ_CP071321.1 coordinate 2,345,077, forward strand.
GAGGGCAACGAGCGTGTGGCCGAAGACCGATTCACTGAGGGCAATCAGGGCCGCGATCATGGGCGGCTTGGAGTAATAGCCCCAGTCGAGGTGCTGCGACCAGCCCCAGTAATAGGCTTCATCAACGTATGTGTCGATGCCCAGCAGATGGATCACCCAGATCCTGTAGGCGGTCAGGCCGATACAGACAGCGACCAGCCCGGCGAAATACTGACGATCTGACGCCATCGTGATCAAGGTTCGAGGCGACGAATCACCACCACGCCACCGTCCTCGAAGACTGTCTCGTAACCGGCGGGAGGCACTCGATCAATGCGCGTCACCGCCAGATGCCCGGGTTCAGGTTCACGCCGGGGGGTCTCGTGTTGTGCATAGACGCTGAAACTGGGGGTGTCGAAACGGATACGCGTGGCACTTTCACCCAGGGCATTCACGAACAACCCAGCCGCCTTCACGGGCCCCTGCGCGACTTCACCAAGATACGGAGTAACAACCGTCGATAGCACCACAATCTGGACCAGAGCAGCGCCGGCAAGCCTGACCCAGATTTTCTGGACCGAGAAAACGGCAAAGGCAATCCACAGCGCCAGCCCGAGCAGCGTGACAAGGTAGTAGGTGGGAGAAACGACATCCAGAGCCCGGGCGAACTGAGCACGTTGGTAAGCGTCACCCGCATCCGTTGTGGACAGATATCCCAGCACGCTGGGGATCAGCGGCAACATGGCCAGAAACAGACCGGCCGGGACAAGGTGCGGCCAGCCGCGTTTGAGTTCGTCGCGGTGCGCGGCGATCAGCAGGAACAGGGGCGTTGCGCCATACAGTGCGTAGTGCGGCAGTTTGGTGCCGGAGAGGCTGAAGAATATGACGACGAAAGCGGCCCAGATCCAGAGAAAACGCCTCACGCCCGTGTCACGGTCGCTGAACACCCGGCGCATGGCCGCGAACAGCGGCCCGCTCCAGGGAAGCAGCAACACCGGCACGATCAGCACGTAATAGAACATGCTGCCTGCATGTCCTTCCAGCGTTCCGGTAAAGCGTTTGACGTTGTGCTTGAGGAAAAAGCCGTCAATGAAGAGCTGGCCATGGACGCCCAGGGTATAGGCGTACCAGGGGACGACCAGGACAAGCAAAAGCACCCAGCCGACGGGGTTGAATACCGATTTGAGCCAGCGACGCCACTGGCCGCGACTGAGGCAGTAAAGCAATGTCACCGCGGCTGGAACAATGATGGCGATCGGCCCCTTGGTGAGCACCCCAAGACCCATCCACAAGTAGCTGCGCAACAGAGGCGCTCTTTTTCCGGTTTCGAGATGGCGCCAGGCGTCGAACAGCGTCAGGGCGAGCAGCAGGTTGAGCAAGGCATCCGCGGTTGCCGCGCGACCGATGATGAATGGGCCCAGCGCGGTACTGGCGATCACTAGCGCCGCCGTCGCGACCTGCGGGCCGAAACGCTCGCGGGCAAATTGCCAGGTGGCATAGCTCCAGATGGCAGCGGCGACGGCCGAGGGCAGCCGAAAGGCCCATTCGGTCGGCCCGAACATCAGATAACCGATCGCCTGCAGCCAGTAGACGAGAATCGGTTTGTCGAAACGATGTTCGCCATCCATGTAGGTGGACAGGAAGTCGCCGCGGGCGAACATCTCGCGCGTGGCCTCCGAAAAGGCGCCTTCATCCACATCGAACAGGGGCGCCGAGCCCAGACACAGGAAAAACGAGACAAGCGGCAACAGAAAGGCGAGGGCGCTCAGCGCTCTCGGCACGTTGCGCCCATGCTCAGTGGTCATGCGCAACCTCGGCTTGTGCCCAGCCCTCGTTATCCGCGAGGGCTTTCATGGGTTGCGCGAGATAGGGCCGGGTGTCGCCGGATTCGAAATAGACGCGCGCCAACAGCTCCGCCAACACACCCGAGGTGACCATCTGGATACCCGCAATCACCAGGAAGAATCCGCCGAACAACAAGGGGCGCGTGCCGATGCTTTCACCAAGAAACAGCTTGAGCGCGGCCAGATAGGCGAGTATCACCCCGCCCAGAGCGCCAAGCCCGATGCCGATGCCCCCGAAGAAATGCCCCGGCCGCGTGCGATAGCGCATGAAGAAGTAGACGAACACCAGGTCCAGCACGACGCGGAAGGTGCGCGAAATACCGTACTTCGATTCGCCGAACACCCGGGCGTGATGGGTCACGACCTCCTGTGCGATGCGCTTCGGTGTGGTCACCGTGGCAAGCCAGGCAGGAATGAAGCGATGCATTTCGCCATACAGCCGGACGTTCTTGATGGCGCTTCCGCGGAAGATCTTCAGGCTGCAACCATAGTCGCGCAGATGGACGCCCGTCAGGCGAGCAATCAGCCGGTTGGCGATACGTGACGGAATCTTGCGCAGCCACAAGCCATCCTGCCGATTCTTGCGCCAGCCGGCCACCAGGTCGAGCTCCTCCTTCAGCAAGCGCGAAACCATGCGTGGAATATCGATCGGGTCGTTCTGGAGGTCGCCGTCCATGGTGGCGATCACGCTGCCACGGGCTGCATCCAGTCCGGCCTGCATGGCGGCGGTCTGCTTGAAGTTGCGCATCAACTCGACCACGCGCACATGCGGGCCATAGGCTTCGGCGCAGCGCTTGAGTTCGGCCGGCGTCGCGTCCGAGCTGCCGTCATCGACGAGCACGACTTCCCACGGCCACGGGTAGGGGCCCAGGGCCAGATGGATGCGCTCGAGCAAGGGTTCGACATTTTCCGCCTCGTTGTACATGGGCACCACGACAGACAGCGAGTGCTCGGGCAGATCAGCCGGGATGTCGGGTTGAGCAGGGGGCAGCGGATTCTTCGTCATTTGTATTCTTGACCGGATGAATGGGTGGCGTTGGCGCTATTGTCGCTCAAATGCCCGGCAAGCCAGGCGAGAAAACCTGCGGTACAGGCACAGGCGATGACAAACAGGTGGAGTGCGAGTGCGGCTTGCAGCCCGGCTTGAAGCGTAACACCGTGGGGCGTCATTGCGGCGGCCGCGCCCGCCTCGTAGGTGCCGAAACCCGCAACCCCCTGTATGGGGAGTATGGCGGCCAGCTCGGCCCCAAGAGCGCCGGCGGCCCCCACGGCGATATCGGCAGGCAGCACGGTGGCGAGCAACCACGCCTGTGCAGCCAGCTTGACCGACCAGTTGGCGATGGTCCAGAGCCAGCCGTAGCGGGCATGCTGGGTGGACGCGGCAAACGCATCGCGTACTTTGGCCAGTTTGGACAAGGGGCCGCTTCGGGTCAGCCAATCGTGAGGACGACGCGCCCAGCGTGGCAGGGTAAATGCCGTGATCAGCAGGCAGGCGAGGCCGACGACCCTGACCCAGAGTGGCAGCCCCGGCCACACACCGATGGCCAGTGCGAACACGACAAACGCATCCTGAAGCCGGAACCAGAACAGCGAGGCCACCGCGCGCCCCAATGGCGTGCCGAAGAGGCGTCCGAGCAAAATCGGAAAGGCCGCCTCGCCGCCGCGAAACGGAATGATATTGACCATGGCGTTGTGAATCAGAACGATACGCAGGCAGGCACCGAACCGACCTGGCTGTTCATGGCGGAATTCGTCCCACACGCGCAGGGCGCGGAGCAGATAGCTTTTTGCAAACGCCGCTGCGGCGATGGCGATCACGCCTGGATCGAGGCGACCGAGCACCGACACGAACGCCATGCCTTGATCACTAGAGAGCAGCCACAGCAAGAGGGCGAGCGTCACTGCAACGGCAAGGATGCGCTTGATCATCTTGTGCCTCTCAGCCCATCCGCGACGATGAGGGCCGCCACGGCAACGGCGCAGATTCCCAGCGCGCGCCCGAAGATCTCGACACTCGGGTAGCCGCTGTCGAGCAGGGTTCTTGCAATGCCCGCAGTCATGCCGATCACGGCCAGAGTGAGCATGCCGTTCGGCCTTTGCCACAGCGGCCAGCGACGGGCCGCGAACACGCCGGTCAGGCCCACGCACCACCCGATGGCCGCGCCAGCAAGCACATCCACCGGCCAGTGAGCCCCCACCGCAAGACGTGAGAGTCCGACCAGGGCTGCCAGGGCAATGATGGGTGCGGCCCAGCGTTTTCGCAGGACGGCCGGAAGCATGTACAGCGCCGCGCTGGCGGCGGTAAAGGCTGCAGCCGTGTGCCCGGACGGAAAACTCAGCGAGCTCAGTTCGCGGCCAATCACGTGAATCGTGTCTGAGGAGAGCAATTGCTGAGGGCGATCGGCGGCAATCAGGTGCTTCAGCCCACGGACGAAGACCAGGCCCGCCGGGCAGGCCAGCAAGACGGCGGTCGAGATGGCCGGGCGAAACATCAGCAGAATCGTGGCCCATGCGGCCAGGGAGAGGAGCCCTGCCTGGTCGGTGACGAACGCCCAGAACGCATCCGGCACAGCGCGGGTGAGCGGCTGGACGGCGAGAAACAGCGGCTGACTCAGATCGCTCAACCACACCAGCACGGCGGATATTCCGCAGACCAGCGGCAACACCAGCGCACCCGGACCGGGGCGTTGGGGCAGGGCGACTTCCTCTCTGTGCGTTGGCATGAACCTGAGCATGGTGCAAAGCCCGGATTCTATCTCATGCACCTGTTTTACGGCGCCGACCGGGGCGCCCCCGACCCCGCTGCTCGGGTATAATTCCGCCTTCGTTTTTTCGTCTCTTCCCCCGCTCGGGAGGAACGGACTCCCACTGCTTGGCTGTCGATTACATGTCCGAAATTCTTATGTTGCGCGGCGCGTCCGCACTCACGGCACCCCGTCTGGCTCGCCTGGGCAAGACCATCGCGGATATCGTGCCGCGTTTTCAGGGCGTGCATGCTGAATTCCAGTATTTCGTCGAACTCAAGGCACCGCTCGATGGTGCCGCGCGCAGCCGGCTTGTGGACCTGCTCGGTGCCCACCCGCAATCGGAAAACGTGCCCGACGGATTGCTGGTCCTGGTCACGCCGCGTCTGGGGACCATTTCGCCCTGGTCCTCCAAGGCGACCGATATTGCACATCAGTGCGGCTTTGAAGATGTCGTCAGGGTCGAGCGGGGCATCGCGTATTACGTTGCCGCGAAGGGCGACCCGGCATCGCGCTACGACGCGCTGAGCGCTGCGCTGCACGACCGCATGACCGAGTCAGTGCTCGATTCGCACGCCAGGGCTGCCGATCTGTTCAAGCACTACGCGCCACAACCGCTGACGACTGTTGACGTCCTGGCCTCGGGGCGCGAAGCGCTGGTCAAAGCCAATGCGGAACTCGGCCTGGCGCTGTCAGACGACGAGATTGACTACCTTGTCGACAACTTCACCCGTATCGAGCGCAATCCGACCGATGTCGAGTTGATGATGTTCGCGCAGGCGAACTCCGAGCATTGCCGACACAAGATTTTCAACGCGGACTGGGTCATCGATCACCGAACCATGGACAAGAGCCTGTTCGGGATGATTCGCGAGACGCACAAGGCTCAGCCCGAGGGCACGATCGTTGCCTACTCGGACAATGCCTCCGTGATTGAAGGCGCAGCCGTCGATACCCTCTACCCGGAAGCGGATGGTCGCTGGGCCTACCGGAACGAGCTGACCCACATTCTCGCCAAGGTGGAAACCCATAACCACCCCACGGCCATTTCGCCCTTCCCGGGCGCAGCGACCGGTTCGGGCGGTGAGATCCGTGATGAAGGCGCCACCGGGCGCGGGTCACGTCCCAAGGCCGGTCTTGCCGGCTTCTCGGTTTCCAATCTTGAAATTCCCGGGTTTTCGCAGCCGTGGGAGCGGGGCTACGGCAAGCCCGAGCGTATCGCCTCGGCGCTCGACATCATGATCGAAGGCCCCATCGGTGCTGCCGCGTTCAACAATGAATTCGGCCGCCCGAACCTGGCCGGCTATTTCCGAACCTTCGAGCAGGAAGTGCAGGGCGATGTGCGGGGCTATCACAAGCCCATCATGATTGCTGGTGGTCTGGGCAATATCCAGGCGCAGCAATCGCACAAGATCAAGTTCGCGCCCGGCACCCTGCTGATCCAGCTTGGCGGCCCGGGAATGCTCATCGGCCTGGGTGGCGGTGCGGCCTCGAGCATGACCACCGGAACCAATACGGCCGATCTCGATTTCGCCTCCGTTCAGCGCGGCAACCCCGAGATTCAGCGCCGCTGCCAGGAAGTCATCGATCGTTGCTGGCAGCAGGGTGAGGCAAACCCGATCCTGTCGATCCACGACGTGGGCGCCGGCGGTCTGTCCAACGCCATGCCTGAGCTGGCGGAATCGGCCGACCTCGGCGCGTTGTTCGAACTGCGGGAGATCCACATCGAAGAGCCGGGCATGAGCCCGCGCGAGATCTGGTGCAACGAGTCGCAAGAGCGCTACGTGCTTGCCATTGCACCCGAGAGCCTCGACTCCTTCCGCGCCATCTGCGAGCGCGAGCGCTGCCCGTTCGCGGTCGTCGGTCACGCGACGGACGATGGCCAGCTCACGGTGACGGACCGTCAGTTCGACAACAAGCCGGTGGATATGGAAATGCAGGTCCTTCTGGGCAAACCGCCCAAGATGACCCGCAACGTGTCACGCCGTGCGGTTCACCTGCCGCCGTTTGCGGTCACCGACATCGACATCGAAGACGCCTGCCGTCGGGTGCTCAGGATGCCCTCGGTGGCCTCCAAGAACTTCCTCATCACCATCGGCGACCGCAGTGTCGGCGGCCTGACCGCACGCGACCAGATGGTCGGGCCATGGCAGGTGCCGGTGGCCGATGTGGCAGTGACCTCGATGAGTTTTCACGGCGAAAAGGGTGAAGCCTTCGCCATGGGGGAGCGCACACCGGTCGCCTGCCTCAACGCCCCCGCCAGTGGCCGTATGGCCGTTGGCGAAGCAATCACGAACCTGGCCGCGGCAGACGTCGCCGACATCAAGCAGGTCAAGCTCTCGGCCAACTGGATGGCAGCGGCGGGTCATCGCGGGGAAGACGCCAACCTGTTCGACACCGTCAGTGCCGTGTCCGAATTCTGCCAGGCGTCCGGGCTGTCGATTCCCGTCGGCAAGGACTCGCTCTCCATGAAGACGGCCTGGGAGGTCGATGGCGAGCAGAAACAGGTGGTCTCGCCACTGTCGCTCATCGTGACCGCCTTTGCGCCGGTCCAGGATGTTCGTCGCACGCTGACGCCTCAACTGCAATTGGGCCACGAGGATACCGAGCTGGTCCTCATCGATCTGGGCAACAACCAGAACCGCCTGGGTGGATCGGCTCTCACGCAGGCCTACAACTCGGTTGGCGAGCACGCGCCTGACGTGGATGCGCGACAGCTGGCGGTCTACTTCAACACGATCCAGCGTCTGCGCAGCAGCGAACTTCTGCTGGCGTATCACGATCGTGGCGACGGTGGTCTGTGGGCCACGGTATGCGAGATGGCCTTTGCCTCGCGCTGCGGCATTTCGCTGACGCTCGATACCGTCTGCTACGACCCGTGGGCGAATGATGTGGACGGGCTCGAGAAGAAGCCGGATACGCTCAAGGGGCGCTTCAACGACATGGCGTTCGCCGGGCTGTTCGCGGAAGAACTTGGCGCCGTCGTGCAGATTCGTCGCAAGGATCGCGAGCATGTCACCGAGCAGTTGCGCGAGGCCGGTCTCGTGTATCACTTCATTGGAGAACCCAACGACAAGAACGAAGTGCGCGCGTGGCGCAATGCCAAGCTGCTCTTCGGCGCGCCGGTGTCGGAGTTGCTCCAGCTGTGGTCTGAAACCAGCTATCAGATCGCACTCCTGCGTGACGACGCGAGCTGTGCGGACGAAGAATTCGCCGCGCTGGCAGAGACTGACGACCCGGGCCTGTCAGTGCGTCTGAGTTTTGATCCGTCGGAAGACGTCGCGGCGCCCATGATCGCCACTGGCGCGCGGCCACGAGTGGCCATTTTGCGAGAGCAGGGCGTCAACTCCCATGTGGAGATGGCGGCTGCCTTCGAACGGGCCGGCTTCGAACCGTTCGATGTGCATATGTCCGACCTGCAGAATGGACGGCGCAAACTTGAAGAGTTCATCGGTCTGGCCGCCTGCGGGGGCTTCTCGTACGGAGACGTGCTCGGTGCCGGTCAGGGCTGGGCGAAATCGATTCTGTTCAATCCGCGGCTGTACGACATGTTCAGCGCCTTCTTCCAGCGTGACGACACGTTTGCGCTGGGTGTTTGTAACGGTTGCCAGATGATGTCGCACCTGGCGCCGATCATCCCCGGTGCTGATGCCTGGCCAACGTTCCAGCGCAACCGCAGCGAGCAGTTCGAGGCACGTTTCAGTCTGGTCGAGGTGCTTGAGAGTCCGTCGATCTTCTTCCAGGACATGGCGGGCAGCCACATGCCGATCGTGGTGTCGCACGGCGAGGGGCGTGCCGTCTTCCGTGAAGGCACCATGGAAGCGGTCCGGCGTGCCGTCCGCTATATCGACCATCACGGCAACGCGACTGAAGCCTATCCGCGGAACCCCAACGGCTCGCCTGAGGGCATTACCGGTGTAACGACTCAGGATGGTCGCTTCACCATCATGATGCCGCATCCGGAGCGCACCTTCCGGACCACCCAGATGTCCTGGTCTCCGAACACGCTGGGTGAGGATTCCCCCTGGATGCGAATGTTCCGGAATGCCCGCCGTCAGGTGGGGTAAAAAAAAAGGGGCGCCAGACTGGCGCCCCTTTTTACTGAGTACCGAGCTGGTCGATGACTTACTTTTCGACCGACTTGAGTGCTGCCGTCAGGCCTTTGAGCGAAACGGGCACATTCAGGCCCTGACGCTTGAGATTGCCGAAGGTCACCGTCATGGCGTTACCCATCTTGAGCTCTTCAAGTGAAGCCGCGTCGAGTTTGACGGCAGCCTGACAGCCGTTGTTGTTGCAGACGTTGAAGGCGATGCCCTTGGGCTCCTTGTCGTCGATCTTGATCTGAACACCCGCCTGAAGGGCGACGCCCAGCGGCGTGGTGAAAATGGCGATCGGATCCGGCTGGTCAGGCGGATAGCCGATGGCCACATGCAGCACCCGCTTGTCCGAGTCCTTCATGGTGACCAGTTGAAAGGCATGACACAGCTCGGCCGGAGCGCCTTCCTGTTTTTCGCACTCGATCTTCCAGTCGTCGAACGTATCGCCGCTCTTGGCGGCGAAGGCGCCGGAAGTGAACAGCGTTGCGGCAGCGATGCCGGCAACGAGTGAGGCGCGTGCAATGAAGCTACGGTTACTGACCACCCTGAAATCTCCTTAGATCGAATGAAAACGGCAGGCCATGCCTGCCGTCCTATTCTACATGCCTTGGTAGATCGGTCCTTCGCCACCTTGGGGGACAACCCAATTGATGTTCTGGGTCGGGTCCTTGATGTCGCAGGTTTTGCAATGCACACAGTTCTGCGCATTGATCTGCAGGCGCGGATTGCTGCCCGATTCGTCCTTCACGATTTCATACACCCCTGCAGGGCAGTAACGCTGCTCTGGGGCGTCGAACCGGGCGAGGTTGATCTCGATCGGCACGTCGTCGTCCTTGAGTTGCAGGTGACACGGCTGCTCTTCTTCGTGGTTGGTGTTCGACAGAAACACCGACGAGAGCCGGTCAAAGGTCAGCTTGCCGTCAGGTTTCGGGTAGTCGATCGGCGTGCATTCGGAGGCGAGTTTGAGCGTCGTGTGATCAGCCGAGTTGCTCAGCGTCCAGGGGACTTTTCCGCCAAAGAGCTTTTGATCGATGCCGAACAGCAATGACCCCAGCACCAGGCCTTTTTTCATGTACGGCTTGAAATTTCGCGTCTTGTGGAGCTCTTCGTGCAGCCAGCTGTTTTCGAAAGCTTCCGGATATGCCGTCAGTTCATCTCGCTCACGCGCCTCGGCCAGGGCCGCAAACGCTGCTTCGGCCGCAAGCATGCCGCTCTTGATGGCGGCGTGGCTCCCCTTGATGCGTGCCGCATTCAGGAAACCGGCGTCATCGCCAATCAGACCACCACCGGGGAAGGTGAGCTTGGGCAGGCTTTGCAGGCCGCCCGCCGTAATGGCGCGCGCACCGTAGGCGAGGCGCTTGCCACCTTCGATGTAGCCGCGAATCATCGGGTGCGTCTTGTAACGCTGGAACTCTTCAAACGGCGAGAGGTACGGATTGCTGTAGTTCAGACCCACCACATAGCCAATGGCGACCAGGTTTTCTTCCAGGTGATAGACGAAGCCGCCGCCGTAGGTGGCGTTGTCCATCGGCCAGCCTGCGGTATGGACGACCAGTCCGGGCTGGTGCTGCTCCGGGGAAACCTCCCACAGTTCCTTGATGCCGATGCCGTAGGTCTGCGGGTCGGACTCCTTGCGCAGCTCGAATTTCGCCTCCAGCTGTTTGCCCAGATGCCCACGACAGCCCTCAGCAAAGAGCGTGTACTTCGCGTGCAACTCCATGCCCGGCTGGAAGTTAGGGCCTTGTTCCCCCTCGCGGGTCAGGCCCATGTCACCGGTGGCAACGCCTTTGACCGCACCGTTCTCATCAAACAGGATTTCGGCGCCGGCAAAGCCGGGATAGACCTCAATCCCCATGGCTTCAGCTTGCTCGCCAAGCCATTTGACGACGTTGCCCAGGCGCACGATGTAGTTGCCGTGGTTGACGAAGCAGTCGGGCAGCAAGGCGTTGGGTGTCGCGCGGCCGCCGGTTTCGGTCAGGAACAGCACCTTATCTTCGGAAACTTCGGTATTGAGCGGTGCGCCTTTTTCCTTCCAGTCGGGAATCAGCTCGGTCAGCGCGCGCGGATCCATCACGGCACCGGACAGGATGTGAGCACCGATTTCGGCGGCCTTTTCGATCAGACAGATAGCGAGCTCGGTGCCGGCGGCGTCTGCCATCTGTTTGAGCCGGATCGCGGCAGCAAGGCCCGCTGGCCCACCGCCGACAATCAGCACGTCAAATTCCATGGACTCGCGTTCCATTCGAGATCTCCTTCACCGCTTGGTGTTGTGTGACGCCCTTTTGCGTGTTGCAGAAGTTGGGGCGTACCCTGTTATCGAAAGCAGAATTTGGGGGTAATGCCCAACATACGGTAGCGTATGTTACCCAACCCGTTCAAAAAAGAGAATAGTTTCTCCGGAGCACGCCATGTCGGACACGCCTCGTACCCTGTTGCACACCACCTCATTCCCCGTTCGGTGGGGCGACATGGACGCCTATGCCCATGTTAACAACACGGTGTACTTCAGGTATTGCGAGCAGGCGCGTGTCGAATGGGTCGAGGCCCTCGGTTTTCCTGTCCACAGTGAAGCCGGGCAAGGCCCCGTTATCATCAACGCGGCGTGCACCTTTCTTGTGCCGATCACATACCCTGCGACGGTGATCGTCAAGCTGTATGCTGGCGATCCCGGTCGCAGCAGCGTGATGACCTGGTATGAGATTCTGGTCGAAGGCGATGACCGGATATTCGCCGAGGGCAGTGCAAAGGTGGTCTGGATGGACCATGAGACGGGCCGCTCGGTGCCCATTCCGGATGAACTGCGGCACACACTCGTTGCCTGAGATTGGAACTGTGTAATTTCGGAGCTGAACATGGCGGAAGCAAGAAACCTCGATCAACCCCTGTGGAGCCCTTCGGCCGAGCAGGTGGCAGCAGCCAATATCACGACCTTTCGTGAGCAGATCAATGCGCAACTGGGTCTTGAACTGCAGGATTTCGCTCAGCTTCACGAATGGAGCGTCGCACAGCCTGAACACTTCTGGCGTTCGCTGTGGGACTACGGCGGGGTTATCGGCACGCCGGGCAATGTGGTGCTCGAAGAGCGGGAGAAGATGCCCGGTGCCCGCTGGTTTCCGGAGGCCCGGCTGAATTTTGCCGAAAATCTGCTTCGTCGGCGTGACGCGGAAGATGCGTTGGTGTTCTGGGGCGAAGACCATGTGAAACAGCGCATGACTCATGCCGAACTCTATCGGGAGGTCGCCCACCTGGCGGCAGCACTGCGGGATATGGGGGTCGTCCAGGGGGATCGGGTGGCGGCCTACATGCCCAACATGCCACAGACCATCATCGCCATGCTTGCGACCACGAGCATCGGCGCGATCTTCACATCGGCCTCGCCGGACTTCGGCACTCAAGGGGTGCTGGACCGCTTTGGCCAGACGGAACCGAAAGTCCTGATCACCGTCGACGGCTACTACTATGCGGGCAAGCACGTGGACATCCGCGACAAGGTCGCCGAAGTGGCAGCCGGCTTGCCCTCGCTCAAGCGTGTCGTGGTCGCGCCATACCTGACCGCGCATCCCGATATCTCGACCATCCAGCATGCCCGCGTCTGGGGTGATGTCGTTTCGCCGTTCGCGCATGTCACCGAGATCACGTTCGAGCGTCTGCCCTTCGATCATCCGCTGTATGTGATGTACTCGTCCGGCACCACGGGCGTGCCCAAATGCATTGTTCACTGCGCCGGTGGCGCCTTGTTGCAGCATCTGAAAGAACACAAGCTCCACAGTGATGTCAGGCCGGGCGACCGGGTGTTCTACTTCACCACCTGCGGCTGGATGATGTGGAACTGGCTGGTTTCCGGCCTCGCCGCTGACGCGACCCTGCTCCTTTACGATGGCTCGCCGTTCGTGGGCGAAGGCGACATCCTCTTCGATTTCGCCGATGCCGAGAAAATGACGCATTTCGGCACCTCGGCCAAATTCATCGATCACCTCGGCAAGCTCGGCCGGCGGCCGATGGATACGCACAATCTGTCCACGGTGCGGGCCATGATGTCCACCGGCAGCCCGCTGGTCATCGAGGGCTTCGAATACGTGTACGACGCCATCAAGAAGGACCTGTGTCTCTCGTCCATCTCCGGTGGGACAGACATTCTGTCGTGTTTCGTGCTCGGCAACCCGGTGCTTCCTGTCTGGCGTGGAGAAATCCAGTGCAAGGGCCTCGGGATGGCGGTCGAGATCTACGACGACGACGGCAAGCCGATTCGGGGTGAGAAGGGCGAACTGGTGTGTACGAAACCCTTCCCTGTGATGCCCATCGGTTTCTGGAATGATCCCGACGGCGAGAAGTATCACGCGGCCTACTTCGATCGCTTCGACAACGTGTGGTGTCACGGTGATTTCTGTGAAGAGACGGACCACGGCGGATTCATCATTCACGGACGTTCCGACGCAACGCTCAACCCGGGCGGCGTGCGCATCGGCACGGCAGAGATCTATCGCCAGGTGGAAAAGCTCGATGAAGTGCTCGAATCGCTTGTGATCGGCCAGGATTGGGACCACGACGTGCGCGTGGTGCTTTTCGTGAAACTGCGTGAAGGCTTGAGCCTTGACGATGCACTCGTCGACAAGATCAAGAAGACGATCCGCGCCAACACCACGCCGCGCCACGTCCCGGCGAAAGTGGTCGAAGTGCAGGACATTCCGCGCACGCGCAGCGGCAAGATTGTTGAATTGGCGGTTCGCAACGTCGTTCATGGTCGGCCCGTCAAGAACGTCGAGGCGCTCGCAAATCCAGAGGCCCTTGACCAATACCGCGCCCGAACGGAGCTTGACGGCTGATGAAACACTCGACATTGCTTGTGGATGCGCAGCGAAGTGCGCTGTTGATGGTCGATCTTCAGGCCGGGCTGCTCCCCGTGATCGAAGGCGCTGAATCGGTTGTCGCCGCAGCACGCAAGCTGCTTGGCGCAGCCGGGGAACTCGACATACCGTGCGTGTTTTCGGAACAGTATCCGGATGGCCTGGGGCATACGGAACCGAAGGTGATCGAGGCCGCTCGCCATCCGCGCGTCGTCGGCAAGATGCACTTTTCGTGTGTGGCCGACGGATGCCTCGAGGGGACGGCAATCGACAGCGCCGACCAGGTTGTCGTTTGCGGCACCGAGGCCCATGTCTGCGTGCTGCAGACGGTGCTTGATCTGATTGTTGCCGGTAAGCAGGTCTTTGTCGTTGCCGATGCGGTCGGCTCGCGCGTCGAGGCGAACAGGCAGCTTGCGCTCACGCGCATGCAGCAGGCTGGGGCGCAGATCGTGAGTGTGGAGATGGTGATCTTCGAATGGCTTCACGTTGCCGGAACCGACCGGTTCCGGCAGGTGCATAAAGCCTTTCTCCGTTAACCCGCAGCGCTTGGCATGCAGATTGCACCGGATGAGCCGAAGCGCTTGTTGTGTGACCAATACGACAAGCAGCCCCCCCAGACCGATGGAGATTTGCCATGCCCGCTGCTTCACTGCTCAGCACGAAAGATCACAAAGGCCGCCCGGTCATGGCCGGCGATGAGATCCGTATTCTCGATGTCACGCCGGACCCGGACATGGACGAAGACGACCTGGACATGTTCATGGGTATGGTCGGCTCAACCTGTGCGATTGACGCCATCGACCATGACGGCCTTGCCTGGGTGACGGTGTGGTGGAACACCGGGGAGGGGTCGATGACCACCACGGTCGGGCTCGATTCCAGCCAATTCACCCGTACGGACTGAACGACAGCAACGCCCGGGCCGTCCGGGCTCGCTGTCCGGGTCTTTCAGTCATCGAGATCCGAAGCGTCGTAGTTTCGCAAACGTTTTTCGGCCGCGACCCCGAGGATCTTCAGCAACCATGGGGGCGGAGAACTGGTCATCGCCTGTTGGAACCGCGCCAGCACCTCAAGTGCCGGCCCGCCTTCTGGCAGTTTGATGGGGTAGATGTCCTGGCGAATCACCTTGGCGGCGGCCGGACCGCCAATGGAGACGAAATAGGCGACATGACAGTCGCCGATCAATCGCGCCCGCCACAGGTTCTTGTCGTCGGAAAACTCCGCGTCCATGGTGTCGCGAATATCGACCAGCCGGATCTCTTCCGGACTGACCTGATACACAAGAAAGCGCAGACAGGAGCCGAAGTGGCCTGAGAGGGTGTCGCCCTGGTCAGAGGCCACCGCCACGCGCACGGATCCGGGCATTTCGCCGTCGGTGTACGGATGGATGCGCGGCAGATCATCGTCACCCTGGCTATCGCCCCAGAGGATGCGCACGGCCAGTTTCATTGCCTCAAGACCGATCCCGATATCCTCTCCGTCCTCTTCGCCGTCAGCACTCTGGAAATCGGTCTTGAGCATGGTGACGGTCACCTGCTTGAGCTTGTCTTCGTCAATCTCGTCGCCGAGGCGTTGCTGGAGCAGTTCAAGAAGCCGCGGCAGTGTCACCGTCGGCATCGCTCGCGCTGCCAGCGCGACACGAAGGGCGGCTTCACGCGTGATCGGGGGGGCATCCACAGCTGCATTCATGAGGTCTCTCCATTGAGGTTGTGTATGGGTATGTCTTGAAGTGAGCAGATTGAATGCCAGCTCGGGACGATTGCCAAGTGATTGTTTTTTAAGAGTTCCTCTTCGCCAACAGTCTTGTCCGGCACGGCCTTGTCGGTAAACCGACGCCGATCCGGCATCATTCGCCCAAAAGCGTGTCGGCGCGTTGAGGCCGGGGCGGGAGTTCGGGTATCATTGCGCTTTCCCGCTCCGCATTTCTCATGACTAAGTACGTATTCGTGACCGGCGGTGTCGTGTCCTCTCTGGGCAAAGGCATCGCGGCGGCCTCGTTGGGGGCCATCCTGGAGTCGCGCGGTATTCGCGTCACCCACCTCAAACTCGACCCCTACATCAACGTCGATCCGGGCACCATGAGCCCGTTCCAGCACGGTGAAGTCTTCGTGACCGAAGACGGCGCTGAAACCGATCTGGACCTGGGTCACTACGAGCGCTTCACCAGCGCCAAGATGTCCAAGCGCAATAACTTCACCACGGGGCAGATCTATGAATCCGTGCTGAAGAAAGAGCGCCGCGGCGAATACCTGGGCAAGACGGTCCAGGTCATCCCTCACATCACCGACGAGATCAAGACCTTCATCAAGCGTGGTGCCGAAGGCGCCGATGTCGCGCTGGTTGAAGTGGGCGGCACCGTGGGCGATATCGAGTCACTGCCGTTTCTCGAGGCCATCCGTCAGATGGGTATCGAAGAGGGGCGCAACTCGACCTGCTTCATTCACCTGACGCTGCTGCCCTACATTCCGACTGCCGGCGAACTCAAGACCAAGCCGACCCAGCACTCGGTCAAGGAACTGCGCGAGATCGGTATCCAGCCAGACATCCTGCTGTGCCGCGCAGACCGTTCGATTCCGGCCGACGAGCGTCGCAAGATCGCCCTGTTCTGCAACGTGATGCCCGAGGCGGTCATCGAGGCGCTCGACGCCAGCTCCATCTACAAGATTCCGGGCATGCTCCATGAGCAGATGCTTGATGAAATCGTCTGCCACAAGCTGGGGATTCTGGCCAAGGCGGCCGACCTGTCGGTGTGGGATCGCATCATCAACGCGCTTGAAAATCCCGAGCGCGAAGTCGATGTCGCGTTTGTCGGTAAATACGTCGATCTGACCGAATCCTACAAATCGCTCATCGAAGCGCTCAACCACGCGGGTCTGAACACCCGCAGCAAGGTGAACATCCACTACCTCGATTCGGAAGAAATCGAGCAGAAGGGCTGTGGCGTGCTCGCCAAGATGGATGCCATTCTGGTGCCCGGCGGTTTCGGCAAACGCGGCACGGAAGGCAAGATCATGGCCATCCAGTATGCCCGCGAGAACAAGGTGCCTTACCTGGGCATCTGCCTGGGCATGCAACTGGCCGTGGTCGAATACGCCCGCAATGTGGCAGGCATGAATGGCGCCCACAGCACCGAATTCGATGACAAGACCCAGTTTCCGGTGATCGGTCTGATCACCGAATGGCTCGACCGTACCGGTCAGGTGGAACGTCGTGACGACAGCTCCGACCTGGGCGGCACGATGCGTCTCGGCGGTCAGAGCTGCGAACTGGGCGAAGGAACGCTTGCGCGTGACATCTACGGTCAGGCGAACATCATCGAACGTCACCGTCACCGTTATGAAGTGAACAACACCCTGCTGGGCAAGCTTGAAGAGGCTGGCCTGCGTGTGGGTGGTCGCGCACCCGGGACCAACCTGTGCGAGATGATCGAGCTACCGGACCACCCCTGGTTCGTGGCCTGTCAGTTCCATCCCGAATTCACCTCCAACCCGCGTCATGGCCATCCGCTCTTCACGGCATACGTGAATGCGGCGCTCAAGGCGCGTGAAGGCAAGGGGAGTCAAGCGTGAAACTGTGTGATTTCGAGGTTGGCCTCGACCAGCCGCTGTTCCTGATCGCCGGCCCGTGCGTGATCGAGTCCCATCAGATGGCGCTCGACACCGCTGGCGCACTCAAGGAAATCTGTGCCGAGGTCGGCATCCCCTTCATCTTCAAGTCGTCCTACGACAAGGCCAACCGCAGCAGCGGAAAGTCCTACCGCGGGCTCGGCATGGAGAAGGGGCTCGAAATCCTTGCCGATGTGCGCACGCAACTCCAGGTGCCGGTGCTCACCGACATCCACAGCATCGACGAAATCACCCCTGTCGCCAGCGTCGTCGACGTGCTTCAGACTCCAGCCTTTCTCTGCCGCCAGACGGATTTCATCGAGGCCGTCGCCCAGTGCGGCAAGCCGGTGAACATCAAGAAAGGGCAGTTTCTTGCCCCGGGCGACATGAAGAACGTGGTCGACAAGGCCAAGGCGGCCAATGGCGGCGCAGACAACATCATGGTCTGCGAGCGTGGCGCTTCATTCGGTTACAACAATCTTGTCTCCGACATGCGCTCGCTTGCGATCATGCGCGAGACCGGTTGTCCGGTGGTTTACGACGCCACCCACTCGGTGCAGTTGCCGGGCGGGCAGGGGACGGCCTCGGGTGGCCAGCGTGAGTTCGTGCCGGTGCTGGCACGTGCGGCCGTGGCCGCCGGTGTGGCAGGCATCTTCATGGAAACCCATCCGACGCCGGAAACGGCCCTGTCGGACGGCCCCAATGCCTGGCCGCTCCCCAGAATGAAAGCCTTGCTCGAAACGCTCAGAGACATGGACGCGCTGGCCAAGCGCTCCGGCTTTCTCGAAATGAACTGATCCGACTTCCATTCAACGAATCCAACCAATCGATACAAACAGGAAATCCTATGAGTGCAATCATTGACGTCATCGCCCGCGAAGTCCTCGACTCGCGTGGCAATCCGACCGTTGAAGCCGATGTGCTGCTCGAATCCGGCGTCATGGGCCGTGCAGCAGTTCCGTCCGGCGCCTCCACCGGCGCACGTGAAGCCATCGAGCTGCGTGACGGCGATGCCGCCCGTTATCTGGGCAAGGGCGTCGAAAAGGCGGTCGAGAACGTCAATACCGAGATTTCCGAGGCTCTGATCGGGCTGGACGCCGAAGAGCAGTCCTTTATCGATCACACCCTGATCGACCTGGACGGCACCGAGAACAAGTCCCGCCTGGGCGCCAATGCCACCCTGGCGGTCTCCATGGCCGTGGCCAAGGCTGCCGCTGAAGAGGCCGGCCTGCCGCTGTATCGTTATTTTGGCGGTTCCGGCCCCATGGCCATGCCGGTGCCGATGATGAACGTCATCAACGGCGGTGCGCACGCCAACAACTCGCTGGATATCCAGGAATGCATGATCATGCCGGTGTCCATGACCAGCTTCCGCGAAGCCCTGCGTTGCGGTGCCGAGATCTTCCACCACCTCAAGAAGCTCACCGATGCCAAGGGCTACCCGACGACTGTCGGTGACGAAGGCGGCTTTGCCCCGAACGTGGGCGGCACAGACGAAGCCCTGAACATGATTCAGGAGGCCATTTCCAACGCTGGCTACGAGCCGGGAACCGACGTGGTGCTGGCCCTCGACTGCGCTTCATCCGAGTTCTACAAGGATGGCCAGTATGTGCTCTCCGGTGAAGGCCTGACTTTGGATGCCTCCGGCTTTGCCGACTACCTGGCGACCCTGGCTGACCGCTTCCCGATCGTTTCGATTGAAGACGGTATGGCTGAAGACGACTGGGCAGGCTGGAAGCTGCTGACCGAACGTCTGGGCAAGAAGGTCCAGCTGGTGGGTGACGACCTGTTCGTGACCAACACCAAGATCCTCAAGCAAGGCATCGACCAGGACATCGCCAACTCGATCCTCATCAAGATCAACCAGATCGGTACCCTGTCCGAGACCTTCGCCGCCGTTGAAATGGCCAAGCGGGCCGGCTACACCGCCGTGATCTCTCACCGCTCGGGCGAAACGGAAGACTCCACCATCGCCGACATCGCCGTGGGTCTGAATGCCATGCAGATCAAGACCGGTTCGCTGTCTCGTTCCGACCGTATCTCCAAGTACAACCAGCTGCTTCGCATCGAAGAAGATCTGGGCGATACCGTCACTTACCCGGGTCTGGACGCGTTCTACAACCTGCGCCGCCGTTGATCGGCGGCTTGCGTGAGCCGGGCATGCTGATGCAGTATGCCGCTCAGCAGCCCTGACCCTGCGGGCCGGCTTGAAGTCGGCCCGTTTTCACACCAAGACCCATGCGCTGGCCCATACTCATTCTGCTCCTGCTGGTGGTAGCGCTCCAATTCCCGCTCTGGTTCGGCAAGGGAGGGTGGTTTCGCGTCTGGGAGGCGGACCGCGACCTTGGCGAACAGAAAGTACTCAATCAGAAACTTGAGCAGCGCAATGCCGGCCTGGAAGCCGAGATTCGCGACCTCAAGACGGGTAACGAAGCCATCGAGGAGCGTGCACGCTACGAACTCGGTTTAACCAAACCGGACGAGGTGTTTGTCCAGGTTCCCCAGAAGCGCTGAAATGACGGAGCCGCCGGCGGTCGGCATTCAGCCTTCGGGCTGAAGCGTCCGTGCCCCGTCGAATGCGCGTGACCAGTAACGGTTGGCCAGGCTGTCGATACGTACTGAACCGCGGCTGTTTGGCGCGTGCAGGAAGCGGTCGTCGCCAAGATAGACACCCATGTGGGAATGCGGCCGCTTGAGTGTATTGAAGAACACAAGGTCGCCTGGCTGAAGCGCTCCTCGCTTGATCGGGCGAGTGGTCTGTGCGATTTTCGCGGCGTTGTGGGGCAGGCGTTTTCCGCTGACCTGTTCGACGATGTACGACACCATGCCGCTGCAATCGAGCCCCGCCTCTGGATTGCGGCCACCGAACTGGTAACCCGTACCGATCAATCCGTAGGCGTACATGACGAGCTGCTCTGCCTCGGTCGGGTGATTCAGCGTGACGTATCCGCCGCCGTACGCCGGAGATACATCCTCGATTCCACCAACGCGTGGCGTTGAGACCGGTGTCGTACCACAGCCGGCAATGCCGATTCCGACAAGGATACCGAGAGCAGCGAGAGAGAATCTGATTCGCATGAATTGGTCGCGGTGCGAAATTCGGTCAAGCTTAGCGCAGTGCCGTCAGGCTTCCAACCAGAATGTCACAGGCCCCTGGTTGGTCAGACTCACATCCATGTCTGCTCCGAACCGGCCCGTCGCAACGTCTGGATGCACCTGACGCGCACGATTCGCCAGGTAGTCGAAGAGGGCGCTGGCGCGTTCGGGTGCCGCGGCCGTGCTGAATCCGGGGCGCGTCCCTTTCCGGGTATCGGCTGCCAGCGTGAACTGCGGTACCAGCAACAAACCACCCTGAATGTCCTTGAGCGAGAGGTTCATCTTAGCGTTCTCGTCGGGGAACACGCGGTAGGTCAGGATGCGTTCGAGCAGCCGCTCAGCGCGTTTCTCATCGTCGTCAGGCTGAACACCGACGAGGGTCAGCAGACCACGTTCGATATGACCGACCGATTCACCCTCGACATGAACCGAGGCATGTGTGACACGTTGAATGAGACCGATCATGTGCGCTGGCGGACAGCCGCGCAGCGAAGGGGAGGTTCTTCACCCGATGCGTTGACTTCAACGATGTCAGCAGCAAGGTCGACACTCAGAAACTGGTCGGCATAGCGCCCCGAGGCACCCGCCGGCGTCAGCGTGAATACGCCCGTGCTCGTCCGGGCACGCACGCTGTCACCGCTTGGCGCGAGGAATACGCGTTCGCCGTTAGGGCACAGAAATTCGGCATCTAGATCATCCTGGCTGGATTTGACGATACCAAGGCTCAGGCCGGCGACTGCGACGATCGCAGTCAGGCCAAACAGAATACGGGTTTGAGGCATGTGTTCAGTCAATCAATTCGATGGTGCCATTGACTTCGATGGAGACATCGCTGTTTCCTGCCTGGATGGGCGCAGGTTTCATCTCCATGGCCGCGCCACGCATGGCGGCGGCCACCGGAAAGCCGACGTTATGGCCGCCAATGTTCAATTCTTTGATTCGGTAATGTTTCTTCAGCGTCTCGGACACCAGTCGGGCACGGGCTTCGAACGCGGCAAGCGCATCCTTGGTGGCGGCGTCTTCTGCTGCTGCACGCGTATCCGGCGAGGGCATGAGCACGAGGCTTTCGACTGCGAGACGGTCTTGCAGCTTGCCCACCAGCTCGGACAAAGCCGGGATGTCGTTGCTTTCCAGGGTGATGGAACTGCGCATACGCCAGGCGGATATCGTTCGTGAATCCTTGGCGTAGACGGGCCAGGTATTCGTCGCACCGGTTCGGGTACGGACACTCGGGTAGGATTTGGCCAGGGCCAGCGCGCCTGCGATCTGTTCGTTGACCTGGGCTGCAACATCGCGTGGCTTTCCGCCGGTGATTTCGGCATAAGCCGTCGCCTGGGCAAGATCGTTGGCCGCTGATGCAGCGCCGGAGGCCGAGAAACTCACCGTTGGGAGATCGTCCGCCTCGGCGAGGGCGGCTTGGCTGGCACCCAGCCCCGCCGCAGCAAATACCAGGATCAAGGCGGTTTTTGACAACGATTCGAAACGAGACATGCGACAACCGTGAAAAGAAGACAGCCCCTTATACCCGAAGCGCTTCCAGTACGCGAGCCCCTGCTGTAACTTCATGCGAACTCACCGGCAAATCGTTCAATGAGCGCACAGAACTGCGAACCGCCATCCGGCACGTTTCACTCATGACACCGCGGATTCGAGCCGCAATTCTGGTCGCGCTCGCCGCCGCTTGCTTCGGCGCCATGGCCGTATTTGCACGCCATGCGTATCGCGTCGGCGTCGATCCCCTGGCATTGCTGTTCATCCGGTTTGCACTCGCGGCGGCCGTTCTGGTGCCTGTCATGGCGGCATACCGCACACCATGGCCTCAGGGGCGCGCGCTTGGCGCGCTGGTCCTCATGGGGGGGCTGGGCTACGTGAGTCAGTCGCTGAGTTTCTTCTCGGCGTTGCAGTATGCGCCGGCGGCACTGGTGGCCCTGTTGCTTTACCTGCACCCGGTGCTGATTGCTTTGGCCGGGCGCTACCTGAAGGGCGAAGCGATGGGATTTCACCGCGCCGCCTCCATTGCCGTGGCCCTGATCGGCACCGCGTTCGTGCTCGGGTTCAGTCATAGCGCCCAATGGCAGGGTTACGCCTTGGGGGTCCTTGCGGCGGTGCTGTACTCGATCTACCTCATGACCGGGCAGTCCGTCCTCGTGCGGGTCGCACCGTTGGCTGCAGCAACGACAGTCATTGTGTCGGCGGCCGGCGTTTTCGGGGTGCTTTGCCTGGCGACAGCGCCACAGTGGCCAACCACGCCCGAGAGCTGGGGGGCCGCAGTAGCCATTGCCATCGTGTCGACGGTGTTCGCCATCTTGTTGTTGTTTGCCGGCATGCGTGTGCTGGGCGCTACTGATGCCGCGACCATTTCCATGCTGGAACCGGTTGTGACGGCTTTCCTGGGGTTCTGGCTGCTGGGTGAGTCCCTCAGTGCCTTTCAGTGGATCGGGATCGGACTGGTCGTGACGGCTGTGATCAGGCTGGTCCGTCATGGGGCACCACGGCCGACAGAGGTCAGCGCAAGCGGAGAATAAAGCGGCGCGCAGGTTGTGCGCGCCGAAAGAGACAATGTCTGGAGGAGTGTGGGAAAACGAAGAGGCAACCCACGAGACGCAGTCTAGGCCAAACGCTCGTTCGAAAAATTGATTTGGCGCAAGCCTGCAGGGTCAGTCAGCCAGAAAACCGTTATCGGACGGGGGGTCGATCCGACGAAGCCCGTCGCGATGCTCATGCAGATGGCGCACGTAATTGATGGCATTGTCCTTGAGCGATGCGATTTCTTCTTCGGTGAGCTGGCGAATGATGCGACCCGGCGAGCCCACCACAAGCGATCCATCGGGAATCTCCCGGCCTTCCGGAATCAGGGCATTTGCACCGATCAGACAGTGCCGGCCGATCTTTGCGCCATTGAGGACGATGGCGTTGATACCGATCAGCGTCCCATCGCCCACCTCGCAGCCATGGAGCATGGCCATGTGCCCGACCGTGACATCCGCGCCCACCGTGAGCGGGACGCCTTCGTCGGTGTGCAGGATCGAGCCTTCCTGAATATTGCTGTTGTCGCCAATCGTGATCGGGTCGTTGTCGCCGCGCAGCACCACGCCATACCAGATACTGACCTGCTTACCCAAAACCACATTGCCGATCACGGTCGCGTTGTCGGCGACCCAGCTTCCTTGTCCCAGAACCGGTACCCGGCTGTCGAGCGCAAAGACTGCCATCCCTATACCCTCATCGATCGCTGGGCATCTCCGTGCCCATGATGGCCCTGTTGGCCGCGAAAAAAAGCGCAATCATATCAATCATATGTTGCGCCGCAAACTCTATTTTCAATGGCGCGTCCCTTGAGGTTTGAAGCCAAACGGGCGTTCGAGTGCGGCCGGGTGATACGATCAGTATCCTCCAATCCGCTCCAGACCGCGTCAATGCTCAGTTATCGTCATGCCTATCATGCCGGCAATCATGCCGATGTCCTCAAGCATTTGATGCTTGGAGAAGTGATTGATTATTTCAATCGCAAAGACGCTCCGTACTGGTATGTGGATACTCACGCGGGTGCCGGAAAGTACGCCACGGACAGCGATGAAGCCAACAAGGTGGGCGAAATCCACGAGGGGCTGGGCCGATTGGCCGGATGGCAGGACGCGCCGGCCGCGATTGCGCGATACCTGAAACGGGTCAATGCCGAGGCCGGCATCGGGCGGTTTTATCCGGGGTCGCCGGAAATTGCGTCAAACGAGATGCGCCCTCAGGACTGTCTGCGGCTGTTTGAACTGCACCCAGCCGACTCCCAACGGCTTGAAAGGCATTTCGAACGCGAAGGCAAGCGTGTCCAGGTCAAGGCGCAGGATGGTTTTTCCGGTCTCAAAGCCGTGCTGCCGCCACCGACGCGGCGCGGCATCGTGCTCATTGACCCGTCTTACGAGATCAAGGATGACTACGACACGGTGATCAAGGCCGTTGACGATGCCTTGAAGCGTTTCGCCACGGGCTGTTTCATGGTCTGGTATCCGGTCTTGCCGCGCGTGGAGTCACGCAAGATGGCCTCAAGACTCCAATCGGCATGTGCCGATTCGCATAGCTGGCTTCACGCGCGGCTCGACGTGCGGGACATGCAGCCCAATGGCGGCATGTCCGGTAGCGGCATGTTCGTGATCAATCCCCCGTACTTGCTGCGTGACACCATGGCCGAGGTTCTGCCCGCGCTGGTCGAGCGGCTCGGCACCGACGAGGGTGCCACCTACGTGCTTGAGGGGCACCAGCGATGACGAATGACAACGCCGGGACGGATACGCTCATCGATCTGCGTGATCGCCTCAGGGCCTTTGCGGACGAGCGTGACTGGGCTCAGTTCCATACCCCCAAGAATCTGGCCATGGCGCTGGTGGGTGAGGCGGCGGAGGTGGTCGAGCATTTCCAGTGGTTGACGCCTGAAGCCTCGGCCGCGCTGCCTGAGGCAACACGTGTCGAAGTCAGTCACGAACTGGCTGACGTGCTGCTCTATCTGGTGCGCCTCGCCGACCGGCTCGACATCGATCTGGGCGAAGCGGCGCTGGAGAAGCTGGCGATCAATGCACGGAAGTATCCGGCCGAGCAAGCGTATGGACGTGCCGATAAATACACACGTCTGGAGGGCGGCAAGAATGAGTGATTTCGTGCAGATCGAGCGTCAGGAGGGTGTCATGACCCTCACCCTGAATGCCCCCGACACCCGGAACGCACTGAGCACGCCCGAGCAATGGCAGGCACTTGTGGACGCGTGCAGGTGCATCGAGCATGACGATTCGGTGAGAGCCGTGGTCGTGACCGGGGCGGGGAGCGCATTTTGCGCCGGTGGCAACATCAAGGATTTTCGCGATCGCACAGGGCTGGCCGAGGGCGACCCGATGCAGGTGCGCGAAAACTATCGTCGCGGCATTCAGCAAATCCCCCTGGCATTGTGGCAGCTGGATGTGCCCACCATTGCCGCAGTCAACGGCCCGGCGGTGGGCGCCGGCTGCGATCTGGCCTGCATGTGCGATCTGCGTGTTGCCGGTCGATCCGCGCGCTTCGCCGAAAGTTTCGTGAAACTCGGCCTGATTCCCGGTGACGGGGGCGCCTGGTGGTTGCAGCAGGCGGTGGGTTATCAGCGTGCGGCGCTCATGAGCCTGACCGGCGAGATGATCGACGCGCAGACAGCGCTTGACTGGGGGCTGGTGGTCGAGGTGGTCGACGATGACGTCTTGCTCTCGACTGCGCAGGAACTGGCCGCACGGATTGCCGCGAATCCCGCAGGTGCCGTGAGAATGACGAAGCGTCTGTTGCGCCAGGCGCAGACCCAGCGGCTCGATGACGTGCTCCAGCTGGCGGCCGCTTTCCAGGCCATTACGCACAACAGCGACGACCACACACGTGCGGTGGCCGAATTTCTCGCGAAAAAGGCCTAGATCGACACCAGTTCGTCGAGGGTGATGTCCACGATCAGATCGTTCGAGAGCGCCTCAAGATCCTGTTTGAGCGCACCGGCATCCAGCCCGCCCCCCGCCTGCAGACTGGCCTTGGCGTGAAAGAGCGTTTCACCGGACATGGGAGCGGATGAGGTAATGGTGTTGAGTTCCTCGACATTGACTTCATGTCGCGCCAGCACCTGTGACACTTCGCGCACGATGCCCACCCGATCCTGCCCCACGAGAGACAGATGCAACTTGCGGGTATAGCCACTGTCTCCCGAAGTTTCGGTGGCATGGGTGACGGTAATCTTCAAGGCTTCGAACGCTTCAAGGGCCGCCATCAACGCGTCGGCATCAGCATCCGCGACATCTACGCGTAGAATGCCTGCGAATTGCCCGGCCAGTTGAGCCATGGACGACTCGAGCCAGTTGCCGCCCTTGCTGCTGATGAGGGTGGCCAGGGCTTCGACCAGACCGGGTCGATCACTGCCAATCGCAGTCAGAACGAGGCTTTGCATGCTGATTTTCTCCTCTCGAAGGGTGTCGATGCGCGGTAACACGAAGGCCGTCCCGGGCATTGTAGGGCAAGCCGTCCGTGACCGCTGCGCCGGAGATGTGTCGTGATCACGCCTTGGGACCTGTTGCCACTGCTGCTCATTGCGCTCGTGGTGTGGTACTGGATGGACTCACTCAAGACACGCGAGATTGCGTTGAGCACGGCGCGTCAGGCCTGCGCGCGCGGGGGGTTCCAGTTTCTTGACGAAACCGTCGCCACCGACATGACGCGTCCGGTGCGAAACGAACAGGGGCAGGTCTGTCTGCGGCGTGTCTATCGATTCGAATATTCCGACACGGGCGACAATCGCCATCGAGGCGCCGTGATCATGATGGGGCGATCTGTCGAAGCGGTACAGATGGCCCGCATGCTGGAACTGGTGATCACCAACGCGCCGGACGAGGGCAAGGATCCGGAGCGTTCAAGACTCCATTGAGGTGCGTGCCACCGCGGCTTCGACCGCCTCGTCTTCGTCGACGGGTGAGGGGAGCGCCAGTGGCGCGCCCTGGGTAGCCGGGTGGCCCATCCACTCGATCAATTCAAGCCGCCCGTCCATGTGCTCGACGATACCGGTGCAGCTGTCGACCCAGTCCCCGCAATTGACGTAGGTGAGGCCGTCGATCTGCTTGATGCTCGCCCAATGGATGTGACCGCAGATCACGCCATCGACACCACGCTCTTTCACCGCGTGAATCACCGAATCCTCAAAGTCGAAGATGAAGCTCACTGCGGTCTTGACCTTGCGTTTGGCGTAGCCGGCCAGTGACCAGTAACCCGGTCGCCCGAGACGGCGGCGGATCTTCGACAGATAGGTGTTGATCCAGACCAGCGTGTTGTAGGCGATGTCGCCCAGCACGGCGACCCACTTGTGGTAACGGGTGACCTGATCGAACTCATCGCCATGCAGGATCACGAACCGGCGCCCGTCGGCGGTCACATGTAAGGTCTCGTTCTCAAGCTGGATTTCGCCGAACTCGATGCCCGCGTATTCGCGCAGCGCCTCATCGTGGTTACCGGGAACAAAGATGACCCGACACCCTTTGCGCGCGCGGCGCAGGACCTTCTGAATCACGGTATTTTGCGCCGCAGACCAGTGAATGCTGCGCTTCATGGCCCAGAAGTCGACGATGTCTCCGACCAGATAGAGGTAGTCGGATTCGTAGTGGCGCAGGAATTCCAACAACTGGTCTGCCTGACAGCCACGTGTTCCGAGGTGAATGTCGGAAACGAAAATGGCGCGAACCTTTTGCATGCGTTCTTGAACCGCGAGGCGAAAACGCTGCCAAGGCTAGACCCTGTCTGTGACAGGCCCGTGACGTTGTCACATGTCCTTAAACCGACTGGCCCGCTGCAAAACCGGACGACCAGGCCCACTGGAAGTTGTACCCCCCCAGATGCCCGGTCACGTCCACGACCTCGCCAATGAAATACAGGCCCGGTTGCTGGCGTGCTTCCATGGTCTTGGACGACAGGGCGTTGGTGTCGACGCCACCGAGAGTGACCTCTGCCTTTGCAAAGCCCTGCGTCCCCGAGGGGCTGAGTGTCCAGTTGGCGAGGGCATGGGCCATGTGCGTGATGGCCTTGTCGCCGAGTTGGGCCAGCGGCACCTCGAAACCATGCAATTCGGCCCAGGCACGGGCAAAGCGCTTGGGCAGACGCTCGGCGAGCAGATTGCCCGGCAGGCTGTTGCTGTGCCGATGTGACTGGAGCCATTCAAGCGTATCTTCGCCCGGCAGCAGATCAAGCACGATCGGCTCCGGCGCGCCCAGAGAACACGCCGCCTGCCAGTAACTGGATATCTGAAGAATGGCCGGCCCGCTCAAGCCCTTGTGCGTGACCAGTGCCTGCTCACGAAAGGTGCCGCCCGCGCTTCGCGCCTCCACCGCAAACGAGGCGCCGGCCAGCGGCGCGAGCCCGTCCAGCGTTTCCCGATCCAGCGTCAGCGGTACGAGGGCAGGGCGGGGCTCGATGATGCCAAGTCCGAACTGTCTTGCCAGGCGGTAGCCGATATCGCTGGCGCCAATCTTCGGGATCGAGAGCCCGCCCGTGGCAACCACCAGTGCCGCCGTATCAAACTCGCCCCTGTCTGTACTCACCAACCATCGACTGTCGGCACTGCGCTCGACATGCGCCACCGAGGCGGGCTGAAGCCAGTCGACCTTTCCGTCCTCGCACTCGGCCTCCAGCATGTCGATGATCTGCGCGCTGCTCTCGTCGCAGAACAACTGACCGAGCGTCTTTTCATGAAAACGGATGCCGTGGCGCTGGACCATGGCGATGAAATCGTGGGGGGTGTAACGCGCCAGCGCCGAGCGACAGAAATGGGGGTTGCGCGACAGATAGTGCCCGGCCGTCACATCGAGGTTGGTGAAGTTGCAACGTCCGCCGCCCGAGATGCGAATCTTCTCGGCCCGCTTCTGCGCATGATCGATCAGCAGGACGCTGCGTCCGCGCTGGCCGGCCTGCGCGGCGCACATCATGCCTGCCGCGCCCGCGCCGAGCACGATCACGTCATAACGGGTGGAGTGGGGCATGTCGGGTTACGCCGGCTGGACAAGGACGCCGGATTTTCCGCTCCTGCGGGCGTCCGCGCAAGGCGCGTCACGTTCACACGAAACGAGCCGGCTGATAAGCTCGACGGCAAAGGAGAGGGCTCGATGAAGGAATACCACACGCCACCTGAAGCAAAACCGCTTCGCCGGTGGGTCTGGCTGAGGCGTCTGGCGCTCGCCACCGCCCTGTATGCCCTGTTCGGGTTCGTGTTGCTGCCGGCCTTGATTGAGTGGCAGTTGCCCAAGCGGGCCAGTGAGCAACTCGGCCGCCAGGTGACCCTCGACAAGGCCCGCTTCAATCCTTTCTCTCTGACGCTTCGTCTCGAAGGGCTGACGGTCAAGGAAGCGGACTCGAGTACCAATGCCTTGGCCATTGGTGCGGCAGAAACCGATCTGCAGTGGCGTTCGATCATTCACTGGGGGCTGGTGTTCTCGCGCCTGGAGATCGAAGCGCCGCGTTTCTCGTTGATTCGCCTCGACGAGAAGACCACCAACTGGTCAGACGTCATTGCGCGCTTTGCTTCAAGCGATCCTCCGCCGGAGCCACAGGATGACGGGCCCCTGCGCTTTTCCATCAACAATATCCACGTCGCAGACGGCGAGGTCGATATCGACGACCGCGTCGCCGGCCTCATTCATACGGTCCGCCAACTCACGATCGGCATTCCCTTCATTTCGGCTTTTCCGGCCGAGGTCGAGCATTACGTTCAGCCGGAACTGTCGGCACTCATCAACGATGCGCCTTTCGAACTCAACGGTCGCACCCGTCCGTTCGATGAGCAGCAGACGACCGTTTTCGACCTTCAGCTGGCACCGTTCGATATCGCGCCGTTCCTGGCCTATCTGCCGTATGAGCCGCAGTTCCGTATCGTGCGCGGGCAACTGGCTACGGCACTGGAACTGGCCTTCGAGCAACCCGCCGACGGTACGCCTCGCCTGACACTGGTCGGTACAGCGCGTCTGATCGACCTGGCCACGACGGATCTGGACGACAAACCGCTGGCCTCGCTCGAACAGCTCAAGCTCGACATCGGCGAATTCGACGTCTTCGCAAACCATCTCCACGTGGTCGAAGCGCGCCTGACCGCGCCCGACGTGACCTTGGCACGTCTTGCCAATGGCAGCCTCAATCTCGATGCGTTCTCCCCACCGACCACCGTATCGAAGGCGGCGCCCGCCCCAAGCGATGACGTTCCACCGGCAACGGCAGACGCTGAAGATGCGGGGCAGGGGGGATTTGCGTTTTCTGTCGATCGCATTCGTCTGGAGCGTGGCCGCGTCGCGTTCTCCGATGCAGCAGCGCCGGCAGGCAAATTCGCCACCGTATTCAGCCCGGTGGAAGCCTCCATCGATGGACTGGGTAACGCGGGTGAATCAGCGCCGGTCAAATTGACGTTTGTCTCCGATGCCGGTGAATCCGTGACTGCCGAAGGTGCGCTGGTGCTGGCGCCGTTTTCGGCGACGCTCACGGTGGCGGCTGACAAGCTCCCGCTCACGCGTTATGCCCCGTATTTTGCCAATCAGCTCAAGGACGCCGCCATCACGGCAGGGGTCGCCAGTGCCAACGTACCCATCGCAATCGACGCCGACGGAGTCAAGGTGAGTGATGCGCGACTCGACCTGTCGGATTTTGCATTGAAGCTGGCTGACGCCAAAGAGCCTGCAGTGAGTCTCAAGCAACTCGCGCTGACTCAGGTGACTTTCGACAGCGCAGCGCCAAGCGCGGCAGTGGGCGTCATCGATGCCAGCGGCGGCGTGCTTAGACTGGTGCGCAGCCGTCGAGGTGAGATCGATCTGGCGGGTATCGCAGCGACATCTTCCGACACGGCGGCGCCCTCCGAGGAAGGCAAGCCCATGTCCATCTCGCTGGGTGCCATCAAGCTGTCAGATTGGTCGATTGCTGTTCGGGATGAAGGGGTCAGACCCGCAGTCAGTACCACACTGGATCAGCTGGTGCTGACGACGGGTGCCATCAAACTGGATGCACTCGGCGACACCAGTGTTCAGCTGAAGTCGCGCCTCAACGGCAGTGGCGGCATTGCGCTCAAGGGCAAGGTGAACCTGGCCAGTTTCGATAGCAATCTGCGGCTTGACCTCAGTGGGCTCGACCTGCGTCGCTTTTCCGCCTACGTCCCCCAGGCGGCGGCCATTGACATTCGCTCAGCACGGCTGGGGGCGGGCGGACAGCTCAGCCTGAGCGCCCTGAGCAGTGCCACGCCACGGATTGTTTATCGCGGTCGTGTCGGTCTTGACGACCTCGTTGCGCGCGACACCCTCAACGACACCGACTTTCTCCGATGGAAAAAACTGTCGATCGACGGCATTGACGTCAACACCGAGCCGCTGTCAGTCGGCATAGACACCATCAGCCTCAGCAATTTCTACTCGCGGCTCATTCTCGACGCCAAGGGGCGCCTCAACTTCCGCGAGCTGACCGCGGTTGAAGGCGAGGCGACGGAAAACGCGAAAGGAGAATCGCAGGCGGTGGTGGACGCACCACCGGCGGCGCTTCCGCCAATCCGGATCGGCAAGATTCAGGTGGATCAGGGCAATGTGCAGTACAGCGACCGGTTCATCAAACCCAATTACGATGCCGATCTTCAATCGGTGTCAGGCTCGCTGACCGATCTTCGGTCCGAGCCCGACAGCGTCGCCACCCTGTCGCTGACCGCCGCGCTCGACCATGGAGCGCCGGTGGAAATTACCGGCCAGCTCAACCCGCTCCGACAGGATCGGTATCTGGACATTCTGGCCACCGTCCGTGATTTCCAGCTCCCCACCATTTCCAGCTATTCGGGCAAGTACGTGGGCTACGGCATCGCCAAGGGCAAACTCTCGGCCGATCTTTCGTACAAGATCGAGGACCGTGTCCTCACCGCCAAGAACGATGTGCTGCTCGACCAGCTCACCTTCGGACAAAAAGTCGAGAGTAAAGACGCGGTCAACCTGCCGGTGCAGTTGGCGGTCGCCTTGCTCAAGAACAGCAAGGGCGAGATCGATCTGTCGGTGCCCGTCAGCGGGACGCTCGACGATCCGCAGTTCAGCATTGGCGGTCTGGTCTGGAAGGCGTTTTTCAACCTCATCGTCAAGGCGGTGACATCGCCGTTCGCTTTGCTGGGCTCGGCATTTGGCGGTGGCGAAGAACTCGCCTATGTCGAGTTCGCCCCGGGCACTGCGCAGCTTTCGTCGGCCGAGCGTGAAAAACTCGAAACCCTGGCCAAAGCACTCTCCGAGCGTCCCGCGCTCAAGCTGTCGATGACCGGTTGGACCGACCCTGTGTCTGATGGCGAAGGCCTGCGCACACGCTGGATCGAAGACCGCATGCGCGAACTTCTGCGTCAGGAGCTGATCGACGAGGGGAAGGCGCCGCCCGCGCTCGAATCGATCAACATACCGCCCGATCGCCGTGCCGAACTGCTTGAGGCCGTCTACGATGAGGCCGAGATCAAGAAGCCGCGCAACGCCATCGGATTCGCCAAGAGCCTGCCCCCTGAAGAAATGACCGCGCTACTCAAGGCGGCAGCGCCTGCCGGGCCAGAGGCCGTGGCAGCGCTGGGCAAACGGCGTGCGCAGGTGGTACGTGACTGGCTGGTGGGAGAGAGCAAGGTCAGTGCATCGAGAATCTTCCTGGTGGCGCCCGATGCCATTGGCGAGGCCAAGGCGGAACCGAAAGTCGAATTTTCACTCAAGTGAATTCATGACCCAACATGCGAGGTGCGAGCAAATGAGCAAGAAGCTGACTGATGGCGTACTGATGCAGAACCTTTCCGGTCTCGAGGGCTGGAAACTCAACGACGACAAGACCGCCATCTCGCGAAGTTTCAAGTTCGCCGACTTCAACGCGGCCTTCGGTTTTATGACCCGGATCGCGCTCAAGGCCGAACAGCTCGATCACCATCCCGACTGGCACAACGTCTACAACACCGTTGATATCACGCTGAGCACCCATGACGTGGGTGGCCTCAGTGATAAGGACATCGTGATGGCCCGGTTCGTCTCCGCGCTCGCAGGCTGAGACACCCGTACAGCATGGCGCGGAGATATTGCGCTGCGCCATGTTTTCCCCTCTGCCGGGTGATAGAGTGACCCCACAAGTCACACCATCACTTCAGTACCCGACATAAAAAATACAGGGCCTGGCAGGAGAACCAATGAAGCAGATGGATTGGCGCCCGTTTCCCTACGGAGACCGGGCGTATCGCTACACGGGCATGGCATTGTCCGATCAGTGGCAGCGGCTCCACCGGGGAGATCTGGAGCCGTACCCGACCGCCGACCGCATTGCAGACCAGATTGACCGTTGCGGGCCTGCGCTGGCCACTGCGCATGACCCGGCGCGGCTGGCTGATGCGCTTCAATCGGCATGGCGCGACTATCACGCAGGCGATTTCGGGGCGGCGATCCGAACGGCCGCGGCGCTCGGTCCCATTGGCGACGTGGTGGTTGCGCGGGCCGAGGTGGCCTATGCCACTTACCTCGAGAAGGATGATCGAGGTGCGCTGACCATGCTGTGCGACGCTGCGCGCCGAAGTGAATCGCTCGCACGCATCGATCCGGCCTGTACCAATGCCTGGTTACTGCATGCCATGGCACTGGGGCGTTACAGTCAGCGGATCTCGGTGGTCAAGGCACTCGCGCGCGGTCTTGGCAGCAAGATCCGGCAGAGTCTGCTCACCGTGCTCGCGCTAGAGCCCGAGCATGCCGCGGCGCTGGCGACCTTCGGTGTCTATCACTTCGAAGTGATAGACAAGGTGGGTGCGGTGGTCGGCAAGATGACGCATTCGGCGACGCGGGAGGAGGGTGTGCGTTGTTTCGAGCAAGCCCTGAGCATTGATCCGGACAGCCCGATCACCCGCATGGAGTATGCGCGGGCGCTTGGCCTCGGGCGTGGTCGTGACGTCCCGGCAGCCGAAAAGATCATGAAACGCGCGGCGAGCTGCCACCCGTGCGACGCACTGGCGCGGCTGGATGTTGAAAGGGCCCGCCTGGCGCTCAATTTTTCCTGAACATTCACCGGACATGAAAAAGCCGGCGTGATGCCGGCTTTTTCATTGCACGTCCGTTAGTCTCAGACCGCGGCGAGCGCCTGCTCGAGGTCGGCGAGGATATCGTCGATGTGCTCGATCCCGATCGACAGGCGAACCATGTCTTCGGAGACGCCCGCTTTTTCGAGTTCGGGCCCCGAAAGCTGGCGATGGGTCGTGCTGGCGGGGTGGCACGCCAGTGACTTTGCATCGCCGATGTTCACCAGGCGCGTGACGAGCTTGAGCGCGTCCTGGAAACGTGCGCCGGCTTCAAGGCCCCCCTTCACACCGAAGGTCAGAATGCCGGATGCGCGCCCCCCCATGTATTTCTGGGCCAGCGCATGGTCAGGGTGGGAACTCAGCCCGGCGTATTTCACCCACTCGACCTTGTCATGCCCGGAGAGATACTCGGCCACGCGATTGGAGTTCTCGCAGATGCGATCCATGCGCAGCGCAACGGTCTCGATGCCCTGAAGGATCAGGAATGAATTGAAGGGGCTGATGGCGGCCCCCATGTTGCGTAGCGGAACAACCCGAGCGCGCGCAATGTAGGCAGCGGCGCCCAGTGCTTCGGTGTAGACCACGCCGTGGTAGGACGGGTCCGGCTCGTTCAGCCGACGGAAGCGCGCCTTGTGTTCCGCCCAGGGGAATTTGCCGGAGTCGACGATGACGCCGCCGATCGAGTTGCCGTGCCCGCCCAGATACTTGGTGAGCGAATGCACCACGATGTCGGCGCCGTGTTCAATCGGACGGCACAGGTAAGGGGTCGGTACGGTGTTGTCGACGATCAGCGGAACGCCGTGGCGATGCGCCACCTCGGCCAGTCGTGCAAAGTCGGTGATGTTGCCCAGCGGGTTACCGATGGACTCGCAGAAGATCGCCTTGGTGCGGTCGTCGATCTGGCGTTCGAACGCGTCGATGTCATGCGGATCGGCAAAGCGTACCTGGATACCGAGCTGCGGCATGGTGTGCGCAAACAGGTTGTAGGTGCCACCGTACAGCGTTGCCGACGAAACAATGTTGTCGCCCGCCTCGGCAATGGTCTGGATCGAATAGCTGATGGCGGCCATGCCCGAAGCCAGCGCAAGACCGGCGATGCCACCTTCCATCTCGGCAATGCGAGCTTCGAGCACGGCCGAGGTCGGGTTCATGATGCGCGTGTAGATATTGCCTTCGACCTTCAGATCGAAAAGATCGGCGCCGTGCTGCGTATCGTCGAACGCGTATGAAGTCGTCTGGTAAATCGGTACTGCGACCGCCTTGGTGGTCGGGTCGGGGGTGTAGCCACCGTGAACGGCCAGCGTTTCAAGTTTCATTGTATGGGTCTCCTCGCTCATCGTGACGTTTGATCAGGCAAGGGGGGCAGTATAGCCCGCGGCCCTGGAAAACTTCGGGCCGACAAGCGGCAATCTGCTGCCAAGGCCTGTCAAACCGCGGTCTGGCGTGGTTTCGCGTACAAGTCGTTACACCTTGACCGGCGCATGCACGATGGGTGATGTTGACTGTGACGTATTTCACGACTAGAAAAATAGTTCAATAAAAATAAATGTTTGTTGCGCCGCGTATGCCGACGCCATCGGCATCTCCACGGCGCTCAGAGACGGAGGAGACGACATGATCGCCTCGATTGAGCGACGAGCCAGCTGGCTCGATATTGCTGCCGCACCTATCTGGAAAACCACGCGTCCTCGCATCTGCATCCACGCGATGTGCGTTCACAACAGCACTTGCCACGCCATATCACTTGATGGTCGCTGGATCTGCTCCACGGACGGTAGTCTCAGCGTGTTCGAGACGCGCCGTTCTGCAGAGCATTTCCTCGAGCTGGCTCACGTCGAAACCTTTGAGGAGGGGGAAGACGCGGAGCTCGCACCCGGGTGTGACTGCCACACCCATTGCATCAGCTTCCGGGAGCGGCAAGGCCTTGCTCCCTGCGAAGCCACCTGCAGTGAGACGCACTGACTCCGCAAGGTCGTTTCACTGAGTACTTCTGACCTGACACGTTGGCCGGATCAGCACGATTCGGCCAACGCCTTTTTCAGGACATCACCCATCGTCTCGTCGAAGGCGACCAGGCGAACGGTCTCAAGCGTGCCGAAATTTCGCAGGGCCCGCAGACATTCGTCGACCGCAATGCGCGCCGACGCCGCGGGCGGGTAGCCGTACACACCGCAACTGATGGCAGGAAAGGCGATTGATCGCGCGCCGGCATCAACGCCAAGCTGGCAGCTACGCGCGTAGCAGGCGTGGAGCAGTTCGGGCTCACCTGACAGGCCGCCATGCCACACCGGCCCCACGGTGTGGATGATCCACCTGGCGGGCAGGTCGAAGCCGGGGCTCATTTTGGCATCGCCCGTATCGCATCCGCCCAGCGTGCGGCAGTACTCGAGCAGTGCCGGCCCGGCAGCGCGATGGATGGCTCCATCGACACCACCCCCACCAAGAAGGCTGTTGTTTGCCGCATTGACGATCGCGTCGACGTCCAGCGTGGTGATGTCGCCGACCCAGACGCTCAAGCCTTTCGCATTCATCGCATTCGCTCCATGAAAACGGTGTGACCCTGTCATCAAGACAGCGTACCGCGTGGGATACAATCGACCAGTTTAGACCCAAGGTAACAAGGACGCCGGATGGCCCGTGGCCCCATCATCACCCTGGTGTCGCAAAAAGGCGGCGCAGGCAAATCAACCATCACCATGCAACTGGCTGCGGGGCTTGCCCGACGCGGACGCAAGATCGAAGTCGTGGACCTCGATGCCCAAGCGTCTGCAACGCGCTGGGCGGAAGCGGCCAGCGAAGCCAATCCCTTTCCGGCAAGGATGCACCGATTCACCGGTGAGCCCATCGAACTGCCGGCCAAGCTGACCAAATGGTCGAATCGGGCCGACGCCGTACTGGTCGATTGCCCGCCGGCCCTGGATCATCCTCGCACGCTGGCTGCGTTGAATCACACCGATCTGGCGATTATCCCGGTGGTGCCGAGCCCCACCGACCTGTGGTCGACGCGCGCCATCGAGCGAATCATTGTCGATCTGCAAAAACACCGGCCGCAGCTCAAGGCCGTCCTGCTGCCGAACCGGGTGTCGCGCACGGCGCTGGCAGCCGACGTGATTGAAGTCATGCATGATTTCGAACTGCCTGTGTTGGCGGCGGCCATCGCCCAGCGTAATGCGTACGCCCAAAGTGCCGCCATTGGAGGCTCGGTGTTTGATCTGGGGAGTGCGGCAAAGCCTGCGCAGCTGGAGATCCTGCGTCTGGTCAGTGCCGTGGCAAAGCGTCTTGGAGAACTTGAACTGTGAGCGTGACCCGAAACCAGCTGAAGGATGCGCTACGCGCCAGCATCGAAACCGAAGACGACGCCCTCAAACAGCGCAAACCGCCAACGCTGACCCGCCGCAAGGCAGCGATCAAGTCAGGTATCAAGGCCGCGCGCAAGGCGGCAGGGATAGATGTCGAGCCGGTGGCATCGGGCAAACCGCTGGAGGTGCCGCTGAGCAAAGCCGAACTCGCCCTGATCAAGCAGGTGCGAGACCAGCTCAAATCGAGTGGCGTCACCGCAAGCAAGAGCGACGTGTTGCGACTCGGGCTGATGCTGCTGCAGGAGGCGCCGGCCGATGTGCTGGCCGACGCCTGTGCGGCATTGCCGAAACTCAGGCCGGCAAAGGACTGACTGCTTCGGCCGGCTCGCCTGCCTCGATACGGATCGCACAGAACTTGAACTCGGGAATCTTCCCGACCGGGTCCAGCGCGTCGTTCGTGAGCAGGTTGGCGGCAGCCTCCCGGAAACAGAAAGGCATGAAGGCTTCCGTCGGGCGCATGCCCCGGTCGGCCCGTGTGCGCGCCATGAGCTGCCCGCGGCGGGAATTCATCGCCACCCAGTCACCCGGCTGGATGCCCAGTGCGTCCAGCACTTGCGGGTGAAGCATCACGATCGGTTCCGGTTCGATGGCATTGAGCACCGAGGCCCGTCGGGTCATCGAGCCGGTGTGCCAGTGTTCGAGCACGCGGCCGGTCATGAGCACCATCGGGTAGTCGGCGTCGGGGGTTTCCGCCGGCGGTATCACCGAGGTCGGTACCAGTCTTGCCTTGCCCGATTCGGTCGGGAAGCGGTCTTGGAAGATCACCGGTTGGCCCGGATCGTCTTCCGTCGCGCACGGATAGATGACAGAGTCTTCACGGTTCAGGCGTGCCCAGGTGATGCCCTGAATCGAGGGCATTGCCGTTCGCATCTCTTCATACACCTCGCCAACATCCGCGTACTTCCAGTCCAGCCCCAGTCGCGACGCCATCTGTTCGATGATCCACAGATCCTGGCGTGCCTCACCGGGGAGCGGCACCGCCGCCCGGCCAATCTGCACCCGTCGGTCGGTGTTGGTGAAGCTGCCCGTCTTCTCGGGGAAGGCCGAAGCGGGGAGCACCACGTCGGCAAATGCCGCGGTCTCGGTAAGGAAAATATCCTGAACCACGAGGTGATCCAGCGACGCCATGGCGGCGCGGGCATGCTCGAGGTTGGGGTCGGACATGGCCGGGTTTTCACCCATGATGTACATGCCCCGGATGGCACCGGCGAGCACTGCATCCATGATCTCGACCACGGTCAGTCCGGGCTTGCCATCGAGCGTGGTGTTCCACAAGGTTTCAAAGCGAGCACGGGCCTCATCGCTGTCGACCCGCTGATAGTCCGGAAACACCATGGGGATGAGCCCTGCGTCCGAGGCGCCCTGCACATTGTTCTGTCCGCGCAGCGGGTGGAGCCCGGTGCCCGGCCGGCCGATCTGGCCGGTAATGAGCGACAGCGCGATCAGGCAACGCACGTTGTCGGTGCCGTGCACATGCTGCGACACCCCCATGCCCCAGAGAATCATGGCCCCCTTCGAGGTGGCATACAGTCGGGCCACTTCGCGCAGCGTGGCCGGATCGATGCCGCAGATCTCGGACATGGCCTCGGGGCTGGCGTGTTGCACCTGGGCCTTGAGCGCTTCGTATTCGGTCGTTCGCTCGTTGATGAAGGCTTCATCGACCCAGCCGTTTTCAATGACCGTGTGAATCAGGCTGTTGAACAGCGCCACATCCGAGCCTGGCTTGAACTGAAGGAAGTGGGTCGCGTGACGCGCAAGCTCGGTGCGGCGCGGATCGATCAGCACCAGCTTCTTGCCTTCCTTGACGGCATTCTTGATGAAGCTGGCCGCCACCGGATGATTGGCGGGCGGATTGGCACCGACGATGACGATCACCTCGGCATCGGCCACATCGGCCACCGGGTTCGACACGGCGCCGGAGCCGACACCTTCGAGCAGCGCCATCACCGATGAGGCATGGCACAGCCGGGTGCAATGATCCACGTTGTTGGTCCGGAAGCCGGTACGCACCAGTTTCTGGAACAGGTAGGCTTCTTCGTTCGAGCCTTTGGCCGAGCCAAAGCCGGCCAGCGCATTACCCCCCAGGCGATCACGGATGTCGGCCAGGCCACCCGCAGCGACATCGAGTGCTTCTTCCCAGGTGGCGCGGCGGAAGGTGGCGTCCGGATTCGACGGATCGAATCCATCAAGCCCCTTCGCAACACCCGGCTTGCGGATCATCGGGTAGGTGATGCGATTGTCGTGGGTGATGTAGTCGTACCCGAATCGGCCCTTGACGCACAGCCGGCTGAGGTTGGCAGGGCCGTCGCGGCCTTCGACCCGGATGATCTGCTCGTCCTTGACGTGGTAGGTCAGCTGACAACCGACACCACAGTAAGGGCATACGGAATCGACCTTGCGATCGGCTTCGACATCCAGCCCCTTGGCCGGGAGCAGGGCCCCGGTCGGGCAGGCCTGCACGCACTCGCCGCAGGCAACGCAACTGCTGTTGCCCATGGGGTCGTCCATGTCGAAGATGATGTGGGCGTGCGAGCCACGCCGCGCGTAGCCGATCACGTCATTGACCTGTTCTTCACGACAGGCTCGCAGGCAGCGGGTGCACTGGATGCAGGCATCGAGTGCCACGCGCATGGCCGGGTGGCTCAGATCTTGGGCCGGTTGATGGCGCATGGGAAAGCGCGGCGCGGTGACCTCAAGCGCATCTGCCCACTGCTTGAGCTGGGAGTCGCGGCTTTGCACCTCGGCCGGCGCGTCCGACATGAGCAGCTCAAGCACCATCTTTTGCGAGCGCCTTGCCCGCTCGGACTGGCTGGCCACCTTCATGCCCTCGGTGGGCATGCGGCAGCACGAGGCGGTCAGCGTGCGCTCGCCGTCCACTTCGACCACGCAGGCGCGGCAGTTGCCGTCTGGACGCAGATGGTCGCTGTAGCACAGGTGGGGGATGTCGGTCCCGGCACGTCGGGCGGCCTGAAAAATGGATTCGCCCGGCAGGGCTTCGACTTCTTTGCCGTCCAGCGTGAAGCGAACGGTCTTTGCATCACTCATGTCACTCATTGCTGAACTCCTCGGGGAAATATCGCATGGCGCACTCCATCGGGTTGGAGGCGGCTTGCCCCAGGCCACAGATGGACGCGTCCTTCATGGCATCGGACAACTCCTTGAGCAGCGGCTGGTCCCAGACGGGCTGGGCCATCAGCATCGCGGCCTTGGAGGTGCCGACACGGCAGGGCGTACATTTTCCGCAGGATTCATGCGCAAAGAAGCGCATGGCGTTGAGTGCCAGGTCGCGTGCGCGATCCCGGTTCGAGAACACAACCACCGCCGCCGAGCCGATGAAGCAGCCGTGCTCGTGCAGGGTGTCGAAGTCGAGGGGAACGTCCGCCAGTCGTTCGGGCAGGATGCCGCCGGACGCCCCTCCGGGGAAGTAACCGTACAGATCATGCCCCGGCGCCATGCCGCCGCAGTATTCATCGACCAGCTTGCGCAAGGTGATGCCGGCCGGCGCCAGCACCACGCCCGGCTTGGCCACGCGGCCACTGACCGAGAAGCGACGCAAGCCTTTGCGGCCGTTTTCGCCATGCTGGGCAAACGAGGCGGCGCCTTGTTCGACCAGATCGCGCACCCACCACAGGGTTTCACCGTTGTGGGCCAGGGTCGGGCGTCCGAACAGACCGAGCTGCGCCACGTAGGGCGGGCGCAAGCGTGGCATGCCACGCTTGCCTTCGAGCGATTCGATGAGGGCGGATTCTTCTCCGCACACATAGGCACCTGCACCACGGCGCAGATGAATCTCGGGCAGCGGGGCAGGCGGGTTCGCCTCGAGCGCTGCCAGTTCGCGTTCGAGCAGGGCCCGGATGCCCGCGTATTCGTCACGCAGATAGATGTAGATGGCGTCGCAGCCAACCACTTGTGCGGCAATCAGCATGCCTTCGAACATGCGATGCGGATCGGCCTCAAGCACCACGCGGTCCTTGAAGGTGCCGGGCTCACCCTCATCGAGGTTGATCGTCATCAGCCGTGGGGCGGCTTGCTCGCGCAGGATGCGCCACTTGCGCGCGGACGGAAATCCGGCGCCGCCCAGGCCGCGCAGGCCGGCTTCGTCGAGCGTATCGATGATGCTGTCACCGAGCGCCGGGTCGGTCATGACCCGCTTGAGCAGCTGATACCCCCCGCCGGCGCAATAGGCCTGATAATCGACCGCGTCGGGGATGGGGGCCTGGGTGGATCGTTTCTCCACCAGTTGCGCCACGGCTTCGGGCGTTGCCGCGCCGATGGCATTCTGCCCCACGACGGCGACCGGCGCTTCGGCGCATCGTCCCACACAGGGAACACGTTGCACGCGGACCGCACCCTTGGGCATGGCCGCTTCGAGCGCACCGGCCAGTTGTTCGCCACCGGCCATGGCGCAGGACAGGGAATCGCAGACGCGGACGGTCAGTGGCGCAGGGGGGGCATCGTCCCCGGTGACGAGGTCGAAGTGGTGATAGAAGCTGGCCACCTCGAAGACTTCGACCGGAGACAGCCGCATGAGGTGTGCCAAGGCCACGAGATGCGGGCCTTGCAGACAGCCTTCCGCATCCTGGAGCACATGAAGGTACTCAATCAGTTCATCGCGCTTGAGTGATCGGTCTCCGACAAGATCACTCACCCGGGCCAATGCGCGCGGGTCCACCTGGTGCCCTTTGGGGAAGGCGCCAGATTTCTTCTTTTGGCCACGGGTCATTACGGTTTCTTTTGTCATACCGTTTATTCCCGGGGATAAATTTTATGGGGTTGGTGTGCTCTAACGGCACTGTCTGTACGTTAGCCAAGTGTGACCCGCAGCACAAGCCTGATCACGGTAAACTTGACGGACGTAGGGTTTGGATCTTGAACGATGAAGAAAAACAGAGGGCAGGGCGGTCTGGTCTATTCAACCGAGGCCGGACGGATGTGTCCCGATTGCCGGCAGCCCATCGACGCTTGCACTTGCTCGACCCGATCGGTGCCCCCGGCGGCGAATGCCGTGGTGAAAGTCTCCCGCGATCGCAAGGGTCGCGCGGGCAAGACGGTGACGGTGGTTCAGGATATTCCGCTCGACCCGCTATCGATTGCCAAGCTGTGCCAGACACTCAAGAACGGATGCGGTAGCGGCGGGACAACCCGCGGACAGGGCATCGAGATTCAGGGCGATCACGTGGACAAGATCATCGGCCTGCTCGAAAAGGAAGGCTTCAAGGTGAAGCGGGTGGGCGGCTGACGTCCCCGGGCCTCAAGGCCAGATCGGACGGTTGGTCGATATCGAACCTGCACCCCGGATCGTTCACCTCGATCCAGCGTACCTCATCACGTGAGAGCAGGTGACGAGGGCCACGATCTGCCTCGAGCGCACGCAGTTCATCGAACCAGCGAGCGCCGAAACCCACCGGGTGACCCTGAGCCCCATCAAAGCGTGGCGCCACGATGGCATCGGCCGTATCGAGACCATCACGCATCCGCGCGATGGTCTCGACGCGCACAGCCGGCATGTCACCGAGACACACCAGACAGCCGTCAACACCCCTCAGCGCTGCCACGCCTGCGCTAAGGGCGGCCCCCATGCCCAGATGGGCGGATTCCGACACCACGACGCGGATACCCAGACGCTCAAGCCACGCCTGTCGCAGTTCGTGCTCGGGTCGCACCACGGCCACGACCTGCCTGACCGCCGCCAGCACGTTCGACGCGCTATGCCACAACACGGGCTTGCCGTCGTGCCACGGGGCAAGCAGCTTGTCGGATCGACCGGCAGGATCGAAGCGACGGCCCAGCCCCGCGGCCAACAGCACGGCGGCCACGTTCATGGATCGATGCGGCAGGCCGACAGGGTGTCCTGCGCCCGCTCCAGCGCGGCCTTGGCTTCACCGACCGGCAGCACCCGCTCCGGCGCGACGCCGTTCTTCACCGCGACGAGTTCCGCAGCAATGGACACCGCGATTTCCGCCGGCGTTCTGCTGTCGATGAACAGGCCTGCCGGCCCCCGAAGGTTGGCCACCTGCTGCTCGTCGAGATCGAACTCGCGCAGGCGCTCACGCCGGGCGGCATTGTTATGCCGGGAGCCAAGCGCCGCCACGTAGAAGGCCTCCGTGCGCAGGGCTTCCATCAACGCCAGATCGTCAAGCTTGGGGTCGTGGGTCAGGGCAATCACCGCCATGCGGGCATCGGGTTTCATGTCGATGACCAGATCGTCCGGCATCTGCCGCGACAGGGTGGTGCCCGGCACCGCCCATTCGTCCGCCCATTCCGCGCGTGGGTCACACACCGTGACGGCAAAGTCCAGCGCCAGGGCCATGCGGGCCAGCACCGAAGACAGTTGCCCGGCGCCGATGATCAGCAGCCGGTAACGCGGCCCGAACACCGAGACCAGGGTCTCGCCGTCGAAGCGCAACCCTTGCTCAGGGTGGCCACGCTGCAAGCGTGCCTGACCGGTGCGCATGTCGAGCACACGCTCGATCAGCTGTCCTTCGCCGATCGCGCCGAGCAAGGGGTCGAGGGTGGTCGCGTCGCGTAGTGGTTCGAGCGTGAGCACCATGGTGCCGCCGCAGGGCAGGCCGAAGCGTCGCGCCTCTTCAGCCCCCACGCCGTAGCTGACTTCACGAGGCGTCGCGGGCATGCCTTCCTTGCGCAGACGATCCATCAGGTCATCTTCAATGCAGCCGCCACTGACCGAACCCACCGCACGACCGTCTTCACGCATGGCCAGCAGCGCACCCGGGGGTCGGGGTGACGAGCCCCAGGTGCGCACCACCGTCACCAGCATCACTTCATGACCTTCAGCGAGCCACTGGCGGGCACGCTGAAGGACGTCGAGGTCGAGGCTGTCCATGCCTCAGGCCTTGAGCTGCTCGCCGATCGGCAAACGTGTAATCGTCTTGCCCATGGCGTTC
Organism: Nitrogeniibacter aestuarii; assembly: GCF_017309585.1. Lineage (NCBI taxonomy): Bacteria > Pseudomonadati > Pseudomonadota > Betaproteobacteria > Rhodocyclales > Zoogloeaceae > Nitrogeniibacter > Nitrogeniibacter aestuarii. The sequence goes on from NZ_CP071321.1 coordinate 2,389,102, forward strand.
ACAATGGCATTGGCGACGGCCGGTGCCAGCGGCGGCACCCCCGGCTCGCCCACCCCGGTGGGTTTCTCCGCAGAGGGCACGATGTGCACTTCGATCTTCGGCATCTGGTCGATACGCAGCACCGTGTAGTTGTGGAAATTGCTCTGCTGGATCAGGCCGTCGTCAATCGTGATTTCGCCAGACAATGCAGCCGCCAGCGCAAAGCCGACCGAGCCTTCCATCTGTGCCTTGATCACGTCCGGATTGACCGCGATGCCGCAATCGACGGCCACCACGACGCGGTCCACCGTGAGGGTGCCGTCATCCTTGATGCTGACTTCGGCGACCTGACCGACATAGGTGTTGAAGGACTCGTGCACCGCGACCCCACGGCCACGCTTGACGCCCTCTGTCTTGCTCAGCGGCGCGTCCCACCCGGCTTTCTCGGTGGCGAGCTTGAGGACCCCGGCATGGCGCGGATGCTTCTTGAGCATGGCCATCCGGTAGGCCACCGGATCCTGCTTGGCCGCACGGGCGAGCATGTCGATGAAGACCTCGGTCGAATAGGCGGTGTGAGTCGAACCCACCGAGCGCCACCACTGCACCGGCAGCGGCACCGAATCATTGGTGGTGATCAGATCGACGTAGAGATCCGGAATGGCATAGGGGAGGGTGGCGGCACCTTCAACCGAGGTGACATCCACGCCATCCTTGAGCAGCATGGGTTCGAAAGGCGAGCCGACCACGATCGACTGCCCGACGATCCGCTGCATCCAGGCCGCCGGCATGCCGTCATCACCCAGGGTGGCGCGCAGGCGGTGGACGTACAGCGGACGATAGTAGCCGCCCTGCATGTCATCTTCGCGCAGCCAGACCATTTTCACCGGTGCGCGGCCACCGATCGCCTGGGCGATCGACGCCGCTTCGAGCAGATAGTCCGACGTCGGAGATGCGCGACGCCCGAAACTGCCGCCGGCGAACAACATGTTGAGTTTGACCCTGGACGGGTCGATCCCCAGCAGTTTGCCCAGCGCAGCCTGATCGCCTGTATGCAGTTGTTCGCCATTCCAGACCTCGCATTCACCATCGCGAAGCTGGACGACACAGTTGAGCGGCTCCATGGCGGCATGGGCAAGGTAGGGAAAGACAAAGTCCGCCTCAATCAAATTGTCCGCCTTCCCGAGCGCGCCCAGTGCGTCGCCATCGTTACGTGCAACGGCGCCCGCTGTGTCGAGCTGCTTCGTGTAGTCGGCAATCAACTGCTCGCTGCTGCCACGCCACGCACCGGTTTCGTCCCATTCGACCTTGAGTGCATCGCGTCCGCGTTTGGCTGTCCAGGTGTCCTTGGCGAGCACCGCCACACCGGTGGGGATTTCGACCACATCGTCGACGCCGGCGATCTTCTTCGCCTCGGTGGCATCGAAAGATTTCACCTTGGCGCCGACGCGCGGCGGATGCGCGACCACGGCGACCAACATGCCCGGCAGTTGGACGTCCTGGGTAAACTTGGCTTGCCCGGTGCTCTTGGCATGACTGTCCTTGCGCGGTGCGGACTTGCCGATCAGCGTGAAGTCCTTCGGATCCTTGAGCTTGGGGTTTTCCGGCACGGGTTGCGAGGCGGCGGCGTCCGCCAGTTCTCCGAACGTGGCCGACTTCCCGGACCCATGCGACACAATGCCCTTGGACACTACGATCTCGCCCGCGGGCACTTTCCATTGCTCGGCAGCCGCCGCCACCAGCATGGCGCGAGCGGTGGCACCGGCCTGACGCATCTGCATGAAGGAATTGGCAATCGCCGTACTGCCACCCGTCCCCTGGTTCGGGCCCCAAAGGGTGTTTGCGTAGCGCTTTGCGTCAGCCGGTGCGCCCTCGACAACGACCGTACTCCAGTCGGCGTCGAGTTCCTCGGCCACCAGGGTGGCAATCCCGGTGTAGGCGCCCTGGCCCATTTCCAGGTGCTTCGAGATCACCGTGATGGTGTTGTCCGTACCGATGCGGACAAAGGCGTTGGGGCTGAACAGGCCTTCCACGGGCACGCCGTCGCCGGCTTTGCCCGGGCCCGACATGGCGGCGGCGAGTGCTTTGTTCATGGCACCCGGCAGCATGACGCCGACGGTGAGGCCCGCGCCCTGCTTGAGAAAGTCCCGGCGGGAGACGTTGGCAACGCGATGGTTGATGGTTGTCATGTCAATTCCCTCAAGCCAGCGTGCTGGCAGCTTCGTGAATGGCGGCGCGAATGCGAACGTAGGTGGCGCAGCGGCAGATGTTTCCGGCCATGGCCGCATCGATGTCTTCGTCCGTCGGCTTCGGATTGCCCGCCAGAAGGGCCGTGGCCGACATGATCTGGCCGGACTGGCAGTAGCCACACTGAACCACGTCCAGCTTTTCCCAGGCCGCCTGGACGGCGGCGCCGACCTTGTCTTCACCCACGGTTTCGATCGTGGTGATCCGCGTGCCCGCCACGGCGGACAGCGGCGTTGAACAGGAGCGGATCGGCTGCCCATCCATATGCATCGTACATGCGCCGCACAGGCCCATGCCGCAGCCGAACTTGCTGCCGGTCATCTGGAAGCCATCTCGAACGGCCCACAGCAAGGGGGTGTCTTCGGGGAGATCGGTTTTCACCGGCTTCCCGTTAAGGGTGAATTCAATCATGTGTGTTTCTCCGGGGCGTCAGGATTGCCAGCCAATGTGGGTGGGTTGACGCTGTGTTGCCGACAAGGGTTCAACGAATTTAAGGGCAAAGCGTATTAAGATTGAAGAAACAATCAATACAGGCCTGTTTAGATGAGCTTCACAATAGACCCTTCGTTGCTGCCGGCTCTGGCTTCCTTCGAGTGTGTGGCTCGACATCAAAGCTTCAGCCGCGCCGCTGAAGAGCTTGGTATCTCAACCTCGGCGCTCTCCCAGACGATTCGCGGCCTCGAAACCCGGCTGGCCATGCGGTTGCTCGCCCGTACCACGCGTCGGGTCAATCTGACCGAAGAAGGCGCAGCACTGCTCGTGGGGGTCAGGGAAGGGCTGGCAAGCCTCTCGGCCGCGCTCGATCGGGCCGAGGCGAGCACCGGACGCCCCTCCGGGAGCATTCGTATCACCTTGCCGCGTCTGGCCTATTTCAACTGGTTTCTGCCCAAACTGGCCAGCTTCAGGGAAACGTATCCGGACGTTGAAGTGGAGTTCGGGCTTGATGACCATCTGGTCGATCTGGTGGCCGAAGGCTTCGATCTCGGCGTCCGGATCGGCGAGCAGCTCGATGCCGACATGGTTGCCGTACCGATGGGCGAACCAGTGACGCTCGTCACCGTGGCATCGTCGGCCTACCTGGCCCGACACGGCACCCCTGCATCTCCCGAAGACCTTCAGAATCACGAGTGCTCACGCTATCGATTTGCAACCAGCGGACGCCTGTCACCGTGGATGTTTCAGCGCGATGGCCAGCCGCTTGAGGTGTCTGTGTCGGGCAAGCTCATCATCAACGACCTGTCGGGCGAAATTGCATTGGCCAAAGCAGGGTTGGCGGTTGTGCAGACGGTGGCATCGGTGGTGCGCGAGGAGATTGCCCGGGGTGAGCTGGTGCGCATTCTTGCCGACTACGAGGTTGTGCTGGGGCGGATGTATCTGTATTTCCCGAGTCGAACGCACATGCCACTGCGGGTCAGGGCGTTCATCGATCACTTCCGCGACAACCCCATGAAATGACAATCAAATCAGTGCAGAAAATTGACGTCTTTTTGCCCGATTCGACTTAAGTGTTTCCGCGCAGGGCCGTAACCAGTGGAGACATGTTATCGGGTCAGGAATGATGTTTCGACGAGCGCTCACTTACTCGCAAGAACGGCACAAAGTTGGCACCTGCCGGCGAACGTTCGGACCCGGTTGGTTTGATCAATTGCCCCCCCGATTGGCCCAGTGACCGGATTCTTCTCTGCCACCTTGCTGCAGGCCGCACGCACGTTGCTCGTGCTTGGCGTCGCATGTCTGTGTCAGCTGAGCGTGGCAGGTACGGTGCTTGCGCAAGATACCGTTCCCGCGCCGAACGGGCGCGCCCTCGTTGTGGTGGCAGACCAGAACTACCCGCCCTACCTCTATCTGAATGAGAAGGGCGTCGCCGATGGGTATCTGGTTGAGTTGTGGGCGCTGTGGTCCGAAAAGACCGGCATCAAGGTGGATCTTCGCCCCTTGCCGTGGGCCGAGGCTCAAGCGCATATCCAGGGCGGTCGCGCCGATGTCATCGACACCATCTTTGTGATGGACTCACGGCGTGGCACCTATGAATTCGGCGAGCCCTACGCTGACATCAACGTGTCCCTGTTCACCGACAGGCATCTGGGCACCCTGGGTGAGCTCGGCGCGCTTCGTGCCTTCAAGATCGGTGTGCAAAGTGGCGACGCCTGTATCGACCATCTTCGCCAACATGGTTTCGACCTGTTCGCCGAGTATCGTAACTACAGCACGGTCATCGATGCGGCAATCCGCCAGGAAGTGGCCGCATTCTGCATGGATGAATCCTCGGTCGACTACTACCTCTATGCGCGCGACGCCCGACAGGACTTCGTCAAAGCCTTCGACCTGTACGCCGGTCAGATGCGCTTTGCCGTCCTGAAAGGCAACTCAGGCCTGCTCGAACAGGTTCAGGCGGGCATGGACATGATCCCGGAAGCCGAAATCGCCGAACTCAAGGAGCACTGGTTCGGTACCCAGCGGGATTGGTCCTCGCTGTTACGAACGGCGGGTTGGGCTGTGGCAGCGGCTGCCGTGGTCGCCGCGCTCATGGCAGTGTGGATTTTCACGCTGCGTCGCGCCGTGGTGACGAAGACGAGCGAGCTTCAGCGCGAACGCGCCAGCCTGCAGGAAAGCGAAGAGCGGTTCCGGTGCCTCTTTGAAGATTCACGCCAGCCAGCCGCGCTGCTTGAAAATGGGCGTTACATCGCAGCCAACCGGGCCGCCCTCGACATGTTCGGCGTCGACAACGAGGCCCGGTTCATCGGATTGACACCACTGGACATATCACCCGACGTTCAACCTGATGGGTGCATTTCCCGGGATGCAATCGAGGAGATTCAGGCACGCCTCAACGAGCAGGGGTCACAAGCGTTCGAATGGGCCTATGTGCGCCCCGACGGGCGCCCGATCAATACCCGCGTGCTACTCACCCACATACTTATCGGTGAGCGGGCCGTCCTGCATGTGATCTGGAACGACATTACCGGGCAGAAAGCCGCAGAAGCCGAACTGGAGCGGGAAAGAGCCAGCCTGGCGGCCAGTGAGAGTCGATTCAGACGTCTTTTCACCGAGACGCATCAAGCCACCTTGCTGCTGGCCGATGGCTATTTTGTGGACGCCAATGCGGCGGCGGTTGCCTTTCTGGGTATGAAAGAAGCCAACGACCTGGTGGGCTTGCGGCCTCGTGACATCTCACCTGCGCAATTGCCCGACGGTCGGAATATCGATGTTGAAATCGAGCAGATCATCACCTCGGCCACCCGCGACGGCGCGTGTGAATTCGAGTGGCAACATCAACATGTCGACGGTCATCTGATCGACACCCGCGTGATGATGACCGAATTCACGTTCGACGAACGCGTGCTGTTCCACGTCGTCTGGACCGATATCAGTGCCGAGAAGAGGGCGATGCGCGCACTGGAGCACGAAAAGACCAGTCTTTCCGAGAGTGAAGAGCGCTTTCGTCGTCTGTTCCAGGACACACGCCAACCCACACTGCTGATGGAGAACTGGCGCTTTACCGAGGCGAACAAGGCGGCGCTTGAATTGATCGGCTTCGAACGTGAAGACGAGCTCGTCGGCCTGGGCGCTTCGGACATTTCTCCGCCGACCATCAACGGTGTACCGTGCCAGGAGCGGATCGAAGAACTCATTCGCGAGGCCCAAGGCAAGCGCGCCTGCGAATTCGAATGGGTCCATCTGCACCGCTCGGGCCGTGAGATACAGGTTCGTGTGGGGCTGACCCCGATCCGTATCGCGGGCCACGAGTACTACCACATCGTCTGGACGGATATCACCGAAGAGAAGTCTGCACTGAAGAAACTCGTGGCCAGCGAGGAGCGGTTTCGTCGATTGTTCGCCGACTCCATGCTCCCATCAGTGCTTGCAGTGCTTGAGAACGAGAGCCTTCGCTATGTGGATGTCAATCGGGCGGCTTCCGATCTTCTTGGAATGGCGTCCCCGGAAGAGATGATTGGTCACGATGTGCTGGATTTCACCCCCGCTGTGTTTCCAGATGGCGAATTGGCAACGGAACGATTGGTACGGATCGGGGAGATGTCGGACTTGAACGGAGCGGCTACCTTCGAGTGGACGCATCTGAAGAAGGACGGCACACCCGTGGAGCTGCGCATTCTGGTCACCACGATGCAGATGGGCGGGCGTACGATCCGGCATGCCTCATGGATCGATATCACGGCCGAAAAGAAGGCGCAGGCTGAAGAGCGCATGCTGCGCAAGGAGCTGGAAGCCCGTGTGGCGACGCGTACCGCGGAGCTGGCGGAAATGACCGAAGAGCTGCGGCAGGCGAACAACGAACAACAGGCCATTTTCGACGCGACACAGGTGGGCGTCGTATTCGTCGTGGAACGCAAGGTGCGTCGCTGCAATCGCGCGATGGAAAGCTTGCTGGGCTACAGCATTGACGAAATGCTGGGCAAATCGACACGGCTGTTCTACGCCTGTGACGAGGTGTTCGAGGCCGTTGGCGAACTCATCGAGGAGACGGTCAACAGCACCGGCGCGCTACGTCAGGAAGTGGACCTGCGTCGCAAGGACGGGAGCATCTTCCCGGGGCGGGTCACGGTTCAACGCGTCTCGGAAGGCAGCATCGATGAAGGCGTCGTCGCCATCCTTGAGGACATGACGCAGTCACACGAAACCATTCGAGCCATTCAGCGTGCCAAGACCATGGCGGAACAGGCGGCGGCGGCAAAAACCGACTTCATGGCCAACATGAGCCATGAAATCCGCACGCCCATGACCGGCATCCTTGGCATGACCCACCTCTTGCTTAATGATGCGTCGCTCACCGATGGTCAGCGTGGTCAGCTCGAAAAGATTCAGGGGGCAGGGCAGCACCTGCTGGCCATCCTCAACGATGTGCTCGATTTTTCGAAGATCGAAGCCGGCAAGATGATCATCGACAAGGTCGATTTCATGCTCGGTGACGTCCTCGACGATGTTGCCGCCATGGTCGGCAGTGCCGCCAGCGCCAAAGGCCTGGCGTTTTCGCTGGCTGTGGAGCCGGATGTACCGGCCTGTCTGCGCGGTGACCCGATGCGCATTGCCCAGGTGCTGACCAACTACGCCAACAATGCGGTGAAATTCACCGAAGCGGGCCGCGTCGATATCAGGGTCGCCACAGCCGGGTCGAGCGCGGACGGGCTCATGCTGCGTTTCAGTGTCAGGGACACCGGGCCGGGCCTGAGCGAATCCCACCAAGTGCGCTTGTTCCAGAGTTTCGAACAGGCCGATACCTCCATCACCCGCAAGCACGGCGGCACGGGACTCGGCCTCGCGATCTCGAAGCAGCTCGCCGAACACATGGGCGGAGAAGTCGGCGTCAACAGCATTGAAGGTGAGGGCGCCGAGTTCTGGTTCACCGTACAGGTCAAAGTCGGCAACAAGGAGGCCACCAAACGCAAAGGCCGTGCGTCGAGTCGTTTGACAGCACCGGCCGGCATGACGGACGTATCTGTGCTACTTGTTGAAGACAATCCACTCAATCAGGAGGTCGCGCTGGCCATGCTTGCGCACTTCGGCGTCAAGACGACCCTGGCGACCAATGGCGCCACTGCGCTGCAGATGGCACAACAGCGGCCCTTCGATGTCGTTCTCATGGACATGCAGATGCCGATCATGGACGGACTGGCGGCCACACGGGCCATTCGCGAGCTACCGACCCTGAGGCGGCTGCCCATTATCGCCATGACGGCCAATGCCATGGCCTCCGACAGACAGAAATGCCTCGATGCGGGTATGAACGACCATCTGGGCAAGCCGATTGACCCGGAAGAACTATTGGGAAAGATCATGAAATGGACCAAGGCGAGCGAAACCCCATCGGAGCAGGACGCCTCCACCAACGTCACCACAGCCTCGGCTGACGGTGCCGTCCTGGACGTCGAAGCGGGTCTGAAACGTTGTATGGGGCGCGAAGCGCTTTACGCCCGAACGCTGACCAGCTTCCTCAAGCATTTTGAGGGCAGCATCGACAAGATTCAGGGCGAATTCAACGCCGGCGACATGAACGCCATGAGCCTGGCGTCCCACAGCCTCAAGGGCGCGGCGGGTCAGGTCGGCGCAGTCCAGCTGCAGGAGGCGGCACGCATCTTCGAAGCCGCCGTCAACGAAGAAGCAGACGAAACTGTGCTCGCGTCACACCTTCAGACGCTTGACTACGCCATGCAGGCCGCTGCTGCGGCCATCAAGGCGAAACTCGAGCATCTGCAATCCGGCTCGGTCACGAAAGCCTAAGTCGTGCTGAGTCCTTTTCTCCGATGTAGCAGACAGCACCAGAAGCACGGGGCATCGAATGGATGTCGCTGCGAACGGCCTTGGCATCAGCACATCCATACAGCGCCAAGCTCAGGGCGCTGGAGCCGGATATTTAGTGCGCCTTACTGATTCCTCTCCGTTTCGAAGTTGCTAACCCCCTGTTTTTATTATGCTGCACTTCTGATGCAGCAAGATTCAGTGAACTGATCGGTCCTTGGAAGACGCGTTGCGTGGAAGGTTAGGACTAATTGTTGTCACTTTGCGCACCACCGCTTGCAGCTACGGACTAAACCTTGTCGCAATGAGTCCTGTGGCAGGTTCGACTGGTGATGATCGAGCAGAACGAAAATGGGCACCGACAGGTGCCCATTTCATTGGCGGAACCGCTTCCGTGGGGCAGCGTTCGGCTAGGAGCGGTCTACGACTGTCGTCCAAGCTACGGCAACTTTGAAACTGGAACTGACATTTGCTTGACGCCCGAGAGAACACCCTCTAACCATAAAAAAATGACAATGCGTATTCTAAAATTGCTAATCGAGTTGCGATGATCATAGTAACGAGAGCAGGTTTCTCCATTTCGTCACAAACCATATTAAATTGAATGAAGGGGTCCATTCTTAGTCACCGTGACAGGAGCTTTTGGGAGCTAGGTTGGTTAAACAGCAGTGTAGTATATTTCAATTTTGTAAATTATATCAATCTTGATGTTGTCAACATGGCGCTAACTTATCTGTCTAGAGTTTTTTTGTTCAAGATAACTTTCACCATTTTCTTCTGGTGCACGCCCTTAATTCTTTTCCCGCCATCACTTCTAACTTCGATAGGCTTACCGCAACAACCGACTTACATGTTCATCCGTTTGCTTGGTTTGGCATATGTTGCCCTATGCGTCGGATATATCGTTGGCCTTCAATCCGCACTATCTGGCCAGCGTGCCATTGGTGCCATATGGTCCGGAATTGTGAGTAATGGTGGCGCATGTCTCCTATTGGCGTTTTATGGGATTAGCGGCGCGTGGAATGATTGGGAAGGCTTCGCTAAATATTATCTTTGGGCGTCTGGCGTGGCCACTGGATTAATTACAGTCGGACTATTCCGATTTGGCGTCCGAGGCGCTCACTTCGATTATTCAGTTTGTATCGATAAAAAAGATACCAGGGTTTTGAGGGACTAACATAAGGGCTGCCTATATGGAATCGACAAATTTTGAAGAGGAGAAATATTATGTATCTTATTACTCTCTTCGAATTGCAGTTGGTATTACAGGTTTGTTAATGCCAATTTTAGTAAGAATAGGTGCTTGGCGTTTTGAAGGAATTACAGATCTAAGCACTATTAGCGCACACTACTACACGGGAATGCGTGAAGTGTTCGTTGGAACGTTAGTACTTTGCGGAGCGATGCTCGCGTGTTATAGAACGCCTAGTGTCGTTGATCTATGGCTAGCAGGTTGATGCAAAACCAAGTGAACGCCCAGAGTTGGCGATTGTCATAGTAGTACTCCCGAAACCCTTGTCCTGACTACGATGCGCGGCCAACTCGATCCCCAGTCCTCGATGTTCCACTACTTCTCTGCCGAGTCGCGCGTACCTGCGGATCATCCGCTGCGAGCGGTCAAGCAATTGGCGGATCGGGCGCTTGACGCCATTTCCGGGGAATTGAACGCGCTGTACTCGAGCGTCGGTCGCCCGTCGATTCCGCCGGAACGTTTGCTCAAGGGACAGTTGCTCATTGCGCTGTATTCGATTCGCTCCGACCGTCAGTTTTGCGAGCAGCTCGATTACAACATCCTGTTCCGCTGGTTTCTCGACATGAACCTTGAGAGCGCCAGCCTGGATCAATCCAATTTCAGCCGTTTGCGCGAGCGCCTGGTCGTCACCGACATCGCGCGCCGATTCTTCGATGAAGTCGTCTGCCTTGCGCGCCGTGAGCGCCTGTTGTCTTCCGATCATTTCACCGTTGATGGCACGCTGATCGATGCGTGGGCCTCGTTCAAGAGTTTCAAGCGCAAGGACGGCGAGCCGCCCAAGGATGGCGGCGACGGCACGGGCATGGTCGATTTCAAGGGCGAGAAGCGCTCGAACGCGACGCACCAGAGCACGACCGATCCAGAGTCCCGGCTCATGCGCAAAGGCAACGGACAGCCGGCCAAGCTCAGCTACGGCGGCCATGTGCTCATGGAGAACCGCAACGGCTTGTGCGTGGACATTCTGGTGACCGAATCGACGCAAGCGGAGCACCGTGCAGCCAGTCAAATGCTCACTCGCGCCCGGCGTCGCCGGATTCACCCCAAGAGCCTAGCGGCGGACAAGGGCTATCACGTGAAGGACTTCGTTTCGCAGTTGCGCGAGCATGAAATTCGACCGCACATTGCGCGAATCGAGAATCGAAAAACACCAGGGCTCGACGGCCGAACGA